>NC_010175.1:2629270-5258541 GCF_000018865.1 Chloroflexus aurantiacus J-10-fl | reverse complement strand
TTTCCTCATTCCAATGCACTTAATAGCGATGAGTACAGCCGTCCTGATAGAGCAGGGTGGATGTGGATAATGCGTGGAAAGTCGGGGAGAAGGAGGTGGATAGACGATCAGACCGCTGAAGCAAGACCGGGTAATGGAGAAGGTGTTGTGTGTAATCCCCATCCAGGGACATCGAGCATACACGCGAGTAGCCGGCGGGCATGGTGTTGTTTACACATACCCGACAGGGAACATGCCCATTCAGACCGCTTCCATTCCAGTGGGCACTTCCGCTTTCCGCGCTCAGGGATAATGTGCCGCCAGTATAGCGTGCGGAAACATGACTTTCGCACCGCGGCGTTTGTCGCCTCAGCCGCTGGGATACGTCGGCCCAGGGTTCACCGGTGGTATGGCTGTCACCATCGCTCCTCCCTATTCCGCTCTCTGCTGAACCGATCAGGTGGCTCCGGTGCGATCTCCTGTTGTCGAGCTATCGGGTAAGTGGGCTGCATCGCCTGTGCTGCCACAACACGCAGTTTGTCCTGGCACCGGGTTGGCTACTCTTTCTCGTCATCTCCTTTCTCTGCTTCTGGTATCTCAATCGGTGGTAACTCGTCTAAGCTGGTAAGACCAAACTGTTGCAAGAAGGTTGGGGTTGTCGCGTACAGAATCGGGCGGCCAAGGACTTCAAGCCTTCCCGCCTCACAAATGAGGTCGCGACTGAGCAGAGCGCGGAGGGCAGCACTGCTGTCAACGCCACGTATTGCATCGATCTGGGCACGAGTAATCGGCTGCCGGTACGCGATGATAGCCAGGGTTTCGAGGGCAGCATGCGAGAGGCGCTGGTTTTGCTGTGCACCGAGAAAACGCCTGATAGTCGGCGCAGCTTCGGGTGCACTGACAAACATCACGTGATCGTTGTGTCGTTGGAGTCGTATCCCGCGCTGAGCATAAATTGTACTAAGCTCATCAATAGCGTTCACGACCTCAGCCGCTTCTACGTCAAGAATGCGCGTCAGTTGGTCGAGAGTCATTGGTTCGGCAGCGACGAAGAGTAACGCTTCAATCAGTTGGGTAAGACTGGGTTGAGGGCTGTCTGGCAAGAGCGTTGACTGTGCTGGCAGATCGTGATCGGTCGCCAAAGGAGCTGTGTCGTGATTGTCTTGCGGTGGGGTCTGGTTATCCATAGCGATAATGTGTACCTGTGAAGAATGTTTGTGGTTTGTATTTGCAAATCGAAACCAACACTGTATGTTTACCTGACAATTGTCACTCATGGTATCATATCGAGTGCGATTGTGAGAAGGAAAGGACGTTGTCAATGGGAAAGCGCCGCCAGGGCATAACGCGCCGGCAAGTTATCGCCGGTTTCTTTGCCATTCTTGGTCTGTTCATGCTGATTAACTATGTTCCGCTGGCATTGTCCGGTGACAGCCAGGTCTCGCGGATTGCACTCGCTGTACCACAGCCGATCATTGCCTTTCCTACCGCCTGGAGCCTGACTATCACCGGAATCATCATGCTCATTGCCGGCGGTTTGGGGCTGAGTAATCGTGCCCATCGTTGGGCAGATGGTCTGCTGTGGACAAGTGCAGTGTTGCTGTTTCCAGCGATCTTGGTCTGGGCAGCCGCCGGGAAGCAGACCAATGCTACGGTCATGCTGAGCGAGTCACTACGCCTGGGGACGCCGCTGGCATTGGGGGCGTTAGCCGGGATTTGGGCTGAGCGTTCCGGCGTGATCAACATCGCCATTGAAGGCATGATGCTGATGGGAGCAGCGTTTGGTTTCGCCATCTTTGTCTTCACCGGCCAAATCTGGGTCGGTGTACTGGGGGCTGTTGTTATCGGTGGCGTGATGGCTTTACTGCATGGTCTGCTCTCAATCTCATTTCGCACCGATCAGATCATTAGCGGTACAGTCGTCAATATTCTGGCAATCGGCATTACCGGCTACCTGCGCCGGCAGTATATCGTGACCGAGGGCGGTGGTCGCGTAACGCTTCCCTCTCTCTCAACCATGATCGCCGATGCCGGTTTCCCCGATCTGGCCCGCTCGCTCGACTCGATCCCGGTACTGGGGACGATCATTTTCGGCGGGAAGCCAATCTTTTTTGCGATGCTGTTGCTGGTGATCACCACGCATATCGTGCTGTTCATGACCCGCTGGGGGTTGCGCACCCGTGCCGTCGGTGAGAATCCAAAGGCTGCCGACACCGTGGGTATCGCTGTCAACCGCATGCGCTACATTAATCTTTTCATCAGCGGATGTATTGCCGGTCTGGGTGGGGCGTGGTTTTCCATCGAGACGGTGGGCAATTTCGATGATGGCATGACCGCCGGCAAAGGCTTTATTGCGCTGGCAGCCATGATTTTCGGGAAGTGGATGCCGTTCGGTGCCTTTGGTGGTGCGATGCTGTTTGGATTTGCCGAGGCATTAGGTACACGCTTCCAAATCCTGCAAGTGCAGGTATTGGGTGGGCCGGTACCGGTGCAATTCCTGCAAGTCATCCCCTATGTGGTCACCATGATTGTGCTGGCCGGTTTGATCGGGCGTGCCGTGGGGCCGGCAGCAGTGGGTAAGCCCTACGAAAAGCAGTAAGCCTCAAGACAAGTTTAGCAAGGCAGGAAGAATCTGCTGCTTCCTGCCTTGTGTGGCTTGCCGGAAGCGAAATTATGCTATCCCTTCGGCTTCAAGCCACGCCTGGACATCGCTGTCGGTAGGGTTTGTCTTGCCACCGGGAATGTAGCGATACCGATCACCATACCCTTCCATCACCTGGTTGCGGAGTGCTTCAGCTTCAGCACTTGGATCGGTGTCTGGCACGCGCAACACCTCTCCAGAGACCAGATCGAGGTAGAAGCTAAAGGCAGGATCGGTTTCGCCAAGGGCGGCGCGAATTTGATCACGATTGATGTTAGCGGCCACGGCTTCCTCCAGTTGACTGACGACGGAATGCGAACGACCGTCGCATCACGCAAGATGGTACACGAACCTGCCCGCTCTTGCAAGTTGATAGCCTACGACTCATTGGTAGAGTACGCTAGCATTTGAGGGATTGCATGTTGATCGGCAATGTAATAGTATGACGACGGGATGCCTTTGTGATCGCAGGTGACGTTGGATGGTTAGATTGCAGGAAGTTTTCGTGCGTTGCAACGTTTAATTGAATATAGCGTATAACATCATGTGAGGAATACCTGTGAGCGAATTACAGCCTGATGAAACAGAGCTTGTTGCTCGTGCCTGTGCAGGCGATCAATCGGCCTGTGCGACCATTGTCCAGCGTTATACCGGTGTTCTGTATAATCAGGCATATCGTATGCTGGGTGACGCATTCGAGGCGGAAGATGCTGTTCAAGAAGTATTTCTTCGGGCATTTCGTAATCTTCAGAGCTATGATCCGTCGCGCCGTTTGGTAACGTGGCTGCTGACGATTGGCTCGAACTATTGTATTGATCGCCTGCGTCGCCGGCGCTTCAACTGGTTAACCCTTGAAGATGTGGCATTTTGGCTGCCGAGCACGCAGCCGGGGCCGGAGCGAAGTGCATTGCAACGTGCGCAACAGGAGGTAGTGCAGCGGGCGCTACAGCGCCTCCCCGTTACCTACCGTGGAGTCACCGTGTTGCGCTACTGGTATGATCTGTCGTATGAAGAGATCGGTCAGGTGTTAGGCTTGACCGAAGCTACTGTGAAGACCCGGCTGCACCGGGCGCGCAAGATGTTGCAAGAGGCACTCGCTGCCGAGGAGGAGGTATGGAATATAGAGGGGATGATGAGTTGAGCGACACTGATCTGGCAGCAGCCGAAGCCGAACTACGCATGTTGTTAGCGCGCTGGGGAGAGCCGCAGATGGCAGCCCCGCCGGCTGATTTGTCGGCGCGGATCGTTCGGCAATTGTCAACTCCACCACCGGTTCGGCGATCCTGGTATCGATGGGTCTTGGTTCTGCCAGTCCTTTTTATGCTTATCGGTGGTTGGGGTTTACTGGTTGACAGCAGTGGCCCGGCAATGCTGTTGGGTGATCCAGAGACGGGATTGGGAAGATTTGTGTTGGCAATGATTTTGATCGCTAAACCGCTGTGGAATCTCTGGCTGTCGGCAGCCTGGTGGTTATTACCTGGCCTGCTCATTTTACTTGGGGTGGGATGGCTTTGGTGGCGGCTGATTATTGATACTCCACTTGCAGAGGTTCACTAGATGTGGCAACGCTGGCTATTGCTCGGATTGCTGTTGTTTCTCGTGCCATGGGTGCCGCTATTTACAGGCACGCACTCCTCACCTGCACCGGTGGTCGTTGCTGCCGGCGAACGTTACAGCGGTGACCTGTCAACCTTCGATCAACCGGTGATTGTGCTGGGCGAGGTTGATGGTGATGTGACAAGTTGGGCCGGCTCGATTACCGTGTACGGGATTGTGCGCGGTGATGTGGTGAGTTATACCGGCGCAATTGAGCTTGACGCGGGCGCAGTCGTAGAAGGGAATGTCCTGGCAATTGCAGGTGGTATTACGATTGCTAACCCGGTTACCTTGCAAGGTGCAGTGATCGGTATTGAACCTCTGGCTGGGGCCGCACTGGTCGCGTCGCTGGTCAATGTGCTCAGTGGACAGGCATCGGGGCGGCGCTGGCTACCGCCGGGCAGCAATGCGCTTATTACCGGTTTTGTTGTCTTGTTGCTGAGTACTGCGGTGACGTTGATCTGGCCCCGCCGTACCGCCGGGATCGGTCGCGCCCTCCGCGCAGCGCCCCTGCGGAGTGCGCTGGTTGGATTACTCTCCACTGTTCTGATCCTGCTGGCAATGCCATTCCTGCTTGGCCTGCTGACCCTGAGTCTGGTGGGACTGCTGCTCGTTGTTCCGCTGGTCGTGCTTTTGCACCTGCCCTATGTTGTCGGCTTTACCGGTATTGCGCGGGCAATTGCTGCAACCTGGCCACCTGCAGTGGCCTTGCGTCCGCCGTTAGCGACGGTATCAGGCGCATTGATCATAATCGTGCCATTGGTGATCATAAGCCTTGTTAGCCCGCTGGCAGGAATGCTGGCAGGTTATGCGATTGCCAGTTGGGGTCTTGGTGCAGCCCTGATCAGTCGCGGTGGCGCATTGCCGATCTGGCGTGATGCATGGTAAACAGGCAGGTGCCGACTACGAACATAACCCAACGGTTTGATAGCGATAGGGGCAGGTAGCGATCTGCTACGACTCGTGAGGGTAATTAGATTCGACGTGCGGTAAGTGCCTGCTCTTCAGGTCAAGGGTTGGGAGCTGGCTGTTGAAGCACATCTCACCCTCTCCCTCGCCTTATCCTCCTCACCGCCGATGGGTTGATGATGTCACAGTGGTGTGGCGTAGTAGCTCTGCGCCACACCATTGACAGTGTTTAGACCGGATTATGCCCCCAGTCCTGCTGATAGTGAGATAAGACCAATGAGCAGGATGCAACTCAGCAAGATACCCAGTATAATCAGCAGACTGGGATAAAGCAGCACGGCCAGGGTCGCTTTGCCGGTATCAAGCCGATGCACGACAGCCGTTCCGGTAATCAGGACAATTAGCCCCCATCCCCAGGCGATGATACTGATTGGGAGGTTTAGTACCGGGATGAACGTCAGGGCATCGAGCGCGTGAGGCGCTACCGAGAGCGAGCCTACAGCAACCATTGCTCGAATACCGCCCTGCCCGCCCAATTGACGGGCAGCGATGTGTGTCAGAATCACAGCCAGCAACATATCGCTCAGATATTCGAGCGGTCTTGATACTGTCTGACCGAGTGCCTGCAAAAAGAGGCTTATCGGTCGCGGTAGGATCGTGGGCAGAGTGACCAGTTCGCGTACCATCGCGGCCATTTCATCTGCGCTCTCTTCAAACAACTGCAACACTTCGCGTTGTTCTGGGGTGGTGGCCGTTTGCCGCTGCTGTTCGATGGCTTCGCGATAACTGACAATAAAGGCCTCAACTGTCTGATCAGGATTGCCGGAACTAATCAATGCGCTGGCACTCTGAATCGCTCCGACCAGTATTCCAACCAGCAAGATGATCAGAAAACCACGACGCACGCCATCAGGGGCATCGCGCATCTCACCAAAGACGCGCTGGTTCAATATCAATGCGCCATTGAAGGTGTCGATCACAGACATATCAACTCCCTTGAGCACTGGCAATCAATATCGCGAGCGCCCCACAACTGACCACGAGCAGGATAAGGATCAGCAATATCGGTCCAATCAGCGTTGCCCAGAAAGCTCGCCATGCCGGCAGGTTATGGGCAGCACGTAGACCAAGGTAGCAGCCAATCAGACCAAGCAGGGTTGTGCCGGCCACGGTAGCGAAGGGGATAATCTGTACCGCAGCCAGCAGGTTTGCACCGCTGGCCAGGGCAGTACAGCCGAGTGTTTGGGCAAACGTACCATCGCCACCCAACGAACGGGCCGCCAGATGCGCTACAGTGCCATAAATCAGCCAGCCCAGAACATACACAACTGGGGTGGCTATGGCACCGATGAGACTACTCCATTGCAGAGTACTAAACACACCTGTCAACAGATCGAAGATCGGATCAAAGGAGAAGTCAGGATTGACCTCTTGCAAACCGCTGAAGAGTGGGATGCGTTCAGAGTAACGTTGCAAGACTTCGATCACCGCTGTCGGATCAGGTGCGGCCATTCTGCTGAGGATACTACCGATCAGACTGGCGATCCCAACAATCACCCCCACGACGATCACGACGAGAAAGCCTTCGCGCAATGCATACGGATTGTCGCGTTGGGCGCGAAAGGTATTGACATCGAGCAGAAGGCCGGCTGTACTGAGTCGAACAAAGTGAGCAAGTGACTCCATAGTTCGTCCTGTTGCTTGTGCGTGTGCGTATACGGGCTTCTACTATTGTATACGTTGCGCGTGTTTGTGTGTCAGCCTGGTTTACCGCTATCTGTTATTCCCCACAACGTGGGCTGTTCGTAACGCCTGCCGTTGTTCACACCAGTGCTGTTATGACGTTGGTGATGATGGGTTTGTTGTCAGGTTACGAACATACGCTGCGCCTTTGCCCAGCCGGGTGTTGACAGGCACACCGGCAGCACAGAGAGGGCAGGTTTCCGCCGGATAGCTTTCCAGCGGCAATTCGGTCAGCGCAACTAGTTGCGGAATACCGAGATCGGCAGCGCTGATGCCGCCGCGATTGCACAATGCACCAACGCCGACGACAACTCCGCCGGCAGCGGTTACCGCTTCCACCACCAGGCGGACTGAACCACCAGTCGTTATCACATCCTCGACCACCAGAACGCGCTTTCCGGCAATATGGGCATCGTAGCCGCGCCGGAAGACCCGTCGCTTGCCGGTGTCATGCTGCTCTTCTTCGGCATACACGGCCAGCACTTCACGTCCGCAGATCTGCGACAGGTGATGAGCCGTCCATTGTGCCATAATGACTCCACCAATGGTTGGCCCGGCAACGGTCTCGACCCCGGCGGTGGCAAAGTGTCCAGCCAGAGCAGCCCCCACCATGCTGGCCGCAGCCGTGTGTGGGTAGAGTGCGTCTTTGTTGACATAACTACTGCCGTGGCGCCCAGAGGTGTACACGATATGGTCGTTGGTGACAATTGCTCCTAATTCCTGAAGGATGGTTAAGAGATTCGCCTCGGTCATAAGCTTCTATCATTCCTGTTCCAATTCTGCAAGAATCCGTGCGACTGCGGTGACCGGATCGCCGATGATTGCCGGTGGCGCAGTAATTGGTCGTCCGATGACCAGATAGTCGGCACCAGCGCGTAGGGCGGCTGCCGGTGTCATGACGCGACGCTGGTCACCTTCTGCGGCCCACTGTGGGCGAATACCGGGGGTGACTATCCGCACGTGAGGGCAGGCAGTACGAATGGCACTCACTTCGTGCGGCGAAGCTACCACGCCGTCGAGACCACAATCCTGCGCCATGCGAGCCAGATGAACTACGTAGTCGGTGATGTCCGACGTGACACGCAGTTCGCCGGCGAGTGCTGTGGCATCGAGACTGGTGAGCACGGTAACGCCCAACAGCAGTGGACGGTAGGGCATGCTTTGGGCTGCATTGACTGCGGCGCGGAGCATTGCGCTACCTCCACTACAGTGGAGTGTCAACATCTGGACTGCCGGGCCGAGGTTGCAGACGGCGCGGACTGCACCGGCGACCGTGTTCGGAATGTCGTGCAGTTTGAGATCGAGAAAGACACTTCCGCCAACCGCAGTCATGGCGGATACAATCTGGGGTACGCCGACCGCAGAGCAGATTTCCAGGCCGACTTTATAGCCGCCAACCTGCCCGCGCAACCGGGTTGCTAAAGCAACTGCTGCATCCAGATCGGGTGTATCGAGCGCAACCAGTATCCGTTCGCGTGGCGCGAGACTCATACGATGAACCGCTCCAGTCTATCTCAGGTCGAACAACGTTATCAGGTGTGGATCAAAACATACACCGCAACCCCAATAATGGTTGCGGCCAGATACAGGCCAAAAGCAATGCGCATGAACAGCTTATAGTTGGTAAAGCGCCAGCGCTGCGGGAGCCATTTATTCCCAACCAGGACGACGTATACCCCAAAGACCATCGCAACCGTACCGATCACCTCATGGGCCGGCATTGCCACAAAGGCTGCTGTCGGCAGGGTGAGGTTTTCATCGGGCGACACATTCAGCAACGAGGGGATCATCACGCCAAACACGAGCGCGAGATTGACACCGGCAGCTCCCGTTTGTACCCAGCGGTGTGCGGTGTAGTACCCTTTCACGGCGAGATAGGCACCAACGATGAAAGCAATCGCGACCAGAATACTCCCGATCAGCGAGATGTCCCGCGCGAACGTAGCTTTTGTGCCGAGGAAGCCATTCATTGCTGTACCTTGCTGTGCGTAAGGATAGCGCGGTTGATCCGTCTGGGCAACAGTGGCCCGTAGTAGACCAGTCCGGTGTAGATCTGGATCAGGCTGGCACCGGCTTCCAACATACGTAACCCATCATCAGGTGTATGAATGCCTCCGACCCCAATAATCGGAAGGCGATTGCCTGTCAAACGGGCAATCAGGCGTACCACGTGAAGGGCACGTGCAATCAGTGGTCTCCCGCTCAGGCCGCCGGCTTCGGCTGCCAGCCGCGGATCAACCCCGGTCAGTCCTTCACGACTGATCGTCGTATTGGTGGCAATGATACCGGCAACACCGTGGTCGGCGCAGACGGTCAACACCTCTTCTATGGCTGTATCGCTCAAATCAGGCGCAATCTTGACGAGAAGTGGCCGGGGGCCGCGCTGGTCGGTGCGGCCCAATTCCGCATTGTCGTGTTGCAGAGCTGCCAGCAGCGCACGCAACTGGTCGGCATCTTGTAACTGGCGCAAGCCAGGAGTATTGGGAGAGCTGACATTGATGGCGATGTATGCCGCATACGGAAAGAGCTGACGAAACGACGCCCGGTAATCATCAATTGCCTGTTCGAGAGGGGTAATCTTCGACTTGCCAATTGATACGCCAACCGGGATGGGTGCCGGCTGCAAGCGGGCCAATCGTCTGGCGAGGCTGGCAGCGCCTTGATTGTTGAACCCCATCCGATTGATCAGCGCTTCCTGCTCTGGTAGCCGAAACAGGCGAGGCCGGGGGTTGCCCGGCTGTGGGTGATGGGTGACGGTGCCAACCTCGACGAAGCCAAAGCCCAGTGCTGCCCAGGCCGGTATTGCCACACCATCCTTATCCATGCCGGCGGCTAGCCCAACCGGATTGGGAAAAGGTATCCCGCAAACCGTGCGCTGGAGCCGTTGATCGCGAATTGTGGTCAGATACCCGATGGTCTTGCACAACAGGCGTGAGCGACTGATCAACGCCAGTATATGCAAGGTACGTTCATGGGCCGTCTCGGCGTCGCCCCGACCGAGCCGAAACAAGATCGGGCGTATACCGTAGCGGTAGAACAGTGCCTCAGAACGGTTCAACTCCCACCTCAGACAGTTCATCGGCAAATCGCTCAATATCACGAGTGGTACGCAGACGGTCAATGCGACTCAGTAATCGTTTACGGTCTGCACTGTCATCAATCACTGCACGTTCCAGATATTGTTTTAGATACAGCTTAATCAGCTCTAACTGATCACTACTCAGGGGTTCTCCCTGCATATACTGCTCAATCGCCTCCGCCAACCGTCCGGTGATCTCTTCCATCCAGAAACGCGGAGGACGGGCAACCGGAAACGGATAGGGATAGTCAGGATTGGGCACGAAGATCAATGGGCCGATCACCTCGGCATTTTCGGGCAACGGATCGGTCGTCATAACACTTCCTAATGGATTTGCAACCCCAACAGGCGATACAGTCGATCAAAATCGAAATGCGTATCAAGCAATTCGGTAAAGCGGCGCAGTTTCGCTTCCTGGTGGAACCGAACTCTGCCAAACAACCGTTCAGCGCGATCAACGGTGCTCAGCGTGTCATCGGCAACCAGGATAATCGGCACTTCCAATTCGGCAGCCCGATCCATCACCTGCATCGTTGGCCGGATATTACCGGTCAATACCAGGGCATTGGTACTGGTTTGCAACGCGATCAACTGTAGATCGCTACGGTCGCCGCCGGTAATCACCGCCTTATTGGCCCGGCGACGGAAGAATGAGAGGCTTGCCTCAGCGCCCATTGCCCCGATCATCAACGAATCGAGCATCTTTTCACCCCATTCTGGGCGCCCAATGAGCTGACCGCCAAGATGTTGAGCCAGCTCGTTCACCGTTACCCCGGAGAGCAAGCGGTCACGTGGCAGAATACCCAGCACCGGAATCCCACGCCCCTCCAGGAATGGGGTGACCCGATTACGCACAAACTCGCGGTGCGGTTCTTCGACCTGATTGATCAACACCCCAAGCAGGCGATCCCCAACATAACGCTGCACGCTCAGAATGGTATCAACCGACAGGGTTGAGGTGTAACGACAGACGAGCAGACCAGGAGCCTGGAGCATATCAGTAACCTGATCGGCGGTCAGATCGACCAATGCTCCCTCGGCCCAGGTGTTTGTCCCTTCGAGGACAACAATATCTTTCTGACGCGACACGGCCAGGTAAGCATCGCGCAGCGTTTTGGCAAATGAGTGTGGTTGTCCACGTAAAATGGACTCGATCACTCCCGGTGTAATCAACACCGGCGCCACCTGCTCCATCGGCGCATCCAGGCCAATGGTTTGGCGGATAAAGGCAGCATCTTCATCGAGAACCGCATCAGGTGTGTGCGTTACCGAAACGCTCACCGGCTTCATATACCCGACGCGAAAGCCATCTTGCTGCATCCGCCGCAGCAATCCCACACACACCGCACTTTTGCCGACGTAGGTTTCGGTTGAGGCGACATACAGTGTTGCCATCATTGCCTCCATTAGTTGAGGATGATCCGGGCATCGAGGACGACTGCGCCCTCACCTTCATGATGGACGACGAGTGGATTGATATCCATCTCGACAATTTCCGGGAAATCGGTCACCAATTGGCTTACCCGCAGCACCGTCTCTTCAATTGCTGCGATGTCAGCCGGTGCTTCGCCACGCACACCACGTAAGAGCGGGTATGCACGGATCGAACGTATCTGCTCCTGCACCTCTTCAACACTGAGTGGTGCGAGGCGGAAGGCAACATCTTTCAACACCTCGACATAAATGCCTCCCATTCCCACCGCAATAAGTGGCCCGAACTGCGGATCGCGACTCACGCCGACCAAAACTTCACGGCCTTTACGAACCATCTCCTGTACCAGTACGCCCCAAATGCGGGCAGAAGGCAGGTACTTGCGTGCCCGGTATTCGATCAGTTCAAATGCATCGCGTACCGCACTCGCGTCACTCAGACCAACTCGAACGCCGCCAATATCACTCTTGTGCAGAATATCGGGGCTGGATATCTTCATCACGACCGGATACCCGAACTCATTGGCAATCGCGACCGCTTCGTCGGGAGTTTGGGCCAGGCGGCTTTTTGGCAGACGCATACCATACGCCTCGATCACTTCCCGCGCCTCAACTTCGCCTAGCTCTACCCGACCGGCTTCCCGCACACTCGCGAAGAGGCGGGCAACCCGTTCGCGATCAACCGAAAAGGTACGATAGGTTGGAGTGGGACGGCGTTGCCAGAGCGATTGCCGGTACATTGCGGCCAGTGATTGGACGGCCCGTTCCGGGAAGAGATAGTTGGGGATACGCGCAGCATTAAGCGCCTGCACCGCTTTTTCGATACTGGCGCCACCCATAAAACTGGTTACTACCGGTTTATCAGACCCTTTAACGAGATCGATAATCAGGTTGGCGGTCGTCAGGGGTTCAGAGACAGCCTGGGGCGTGAAAAGGATAATCAAGCCGTCCACGTTTGGATCGGCCAGGGCGGCTTTAATCGCCACAGCGTAGCGATCCGGGGTTGCATCACCGATCACATCAATCGGGTTAAAGACATTCGCATTCGGTGGTAATGTTTCCTGCAAATGCCGAATTGTTTCAGGCGTAAATTCGGCCATTGCCAGGCCACTACGTTCGACGGCGTCGGTAGCGATGATCCCCGGCCCACCGGCATTGGTAACAATCGCAACCCGGTTCCCGCGGATCATCGGCTGATAGGCAAAGACCAGCGCCAGATCGAACAGCTCGTTCATGGTGCGGGCGCGCAGAATACCACTTTGCGCAAACGCTGTTTCATAGGCAGCTTCAGAACCGGCCAGCGAGCCGGTATGCGACGAAGCGGCGCGGGTTCCGGCAGCCGTCGTGCCACTTTTGATGGCGACAACCGGTGTCGTCTTAGTCACTTCGCGAGCCACGCGGATAAAACCGGGGCCATCGTCGATAGCTTCGAGATAGGCCAGTATCACTCTGGAATGCTCATCGCGGTTCCAGGCTTCTAGCAACGCTACTTCATCAACATCTGTCTTGTTGCCCAGACTGACAAAACGCGAGAAGCCGATGCCCTGCTGGTGACTCCAATCAAGAATTGCGGTACAAATTGCACCCGACTGCGACATCAAGGCGATGTTGCCGGGGAGGGGCATAGCATTCGCGAATGAGGCGTTCAGCTTGCTGATGGTATCAATGATACCAAGCGAGTTGGGGCCGATCATGCGCATGCCGTACCGGCGCACGGTAGCTAACAGTTCGCGTTCCAGTTCGCGTCCGGCACCGCCAACCTCTTTAAAGCCGGCAGTAATTACGACCAGTCCTTTGATCCCCTTTCGACCGCATTCGTCAACCGCTGCAATCACGTGTTGCGGTGGAATGACGACCACGGCCAGATCAATCGGATTAGGAACATCAAGCACTGAAGGGTAGGCGCACAACCCAAGCACTTCGGTTGCGCGGGGGTGAATGGGATAGATATTGCCTTGATAACCGTGATCGAGAATATTTTTCAGAACACGGTGGCCGAGACGCGCCGGGTCCGGTGACGCGCCAATCACGGCTACCGATTGTGGAGAGAAGATAGCTTCTAGCATGATATGGGTGCTCCTTTTTCGCACACCTTGCGCATTCATCATAACCGATACAGCCGCTGGCGACAAGCGCAGGTTCAGGATGCATATGTACGCATCCTGTAATGCATGGTGCTCAGCCCGGTTACAAGAGTGGTGAGAACAGGCATTAATCGGTCGCCGGCGCGGGGACAGTCGCCGGTGCAGGAATCAAAAGGAGCCAGTGCTCAAGTGCGCCCAGGGTGAGGAGGCTGGCCAACAGGGCAAGCCGAATGGCTGCCGGATCACCGATATGAGCACCGATACTCAGCCATAGCATCAGTGCCAGCAATGTGCTTACCGAGACGCTGGGGCGGAAAAAGGCACTTGGTGGCCCTGGTTGCCAGTAGCTGGCCAGGAAGGCAAGATGCGCCGGAAAAAGATCAACCTGGAGCGAGCGTACCCCATACAGGACGTTCAGTTTTGCGCTCTGTTGCAGTGCCCAACTCAGGCCAAAGGTCAATGGCCCCAGCCAGTGGCTGGCATCCTGGAGCAGCCAAACCAGCAGGCCCAGTTCGAGCAGACAGCTCAATTGATGGTAAAAGTGGGTGCCAAGGGCGTAGTAGAAGCGTTGAAATCCACGAGCGTCGGGTGGACAGGGCTTGCGGCGTGGGCCGGCCAGGATACCACTGTAGAACGCAAGCTCGTGCCAGGCCCAGATCAACATACCGGCAGCAAAAGCCCGGTAGGCCCCGCCTGCGCTCAGATCGTGGCGTGTTGCGAGCAATTCACTGTGGGCGAAGATCAAGACCGGCAGGCTAAGAAATACCGCCCATCCGGCAACCCATTGCCCGCGTCGGTTCAGCCAGATCAAACCAAAGGTGAGACCCAACCATAATGCAACGACCGTGAGTAAGGGCAACAGGTAATAGAAGGCGATATCAGACCAGATCATAGCCTGCACTTTCTATACGTTTTTGCACTAATGTCATAATTGTACACGAAATGAAGAAAATAGTGAAGGGGGACGGCGAGAGGCGGAGTGAAAACGGTGCCTGGCACTGGGCCGGGAAGACTGTACCCTTACGTGAGCCTGGTGAAGGGAAAGGATGAAGGCGGTCTGGATGTCAGTAGGGGCGACGCATGCGTCGCCCCTACTGGTACGACAGGAACCGTAGAGGCACGGCATGCCGTCCCCTTACTCCCTACCACTCGCTACTCATCCTCTTCTTCTTCGCGCTCGGCCAGCTTCCGATCAAGCATCAACAGGCCAACGCCATCATTCCCGATGAGCTTAAGGTGCTGAATGATCTCATCAGCACTCTTCTCTTCCTCAACCTGCTCATCGATGAACCACTTCAACATACTCATCGTGGCGTAGTCGTTCTCCTGCGCGGCCAGCGCATAAATGGCATGGATCGCCGCCGTAACCCGTTGTTCATGCGCCAGCGCATGCTCGAAGGCGTCAAGCGGTGACGCATACTCGTTTTGCGGCTCGTCAATCGCACCGAGGGTTACTCGACCGCCACGGTCATTCACGTAGTCGAAGAAGCGGAGCGCGTGCTCACGTTCTTCTTCGCTCTGGATACGGAACCAGTGCGCAAAGCCGGTCAACGAGAGCGACTCGAAGTAGGCAGCCATGGCCAGATAGGTGTACGAAGCGGCGTATTCATAGGTGATCTGGCGATTCAATGCCTGTTGGATCTTTTCGCTGAGCATGGGACTTCTCCTTTGCTATAAAAACCTTACTGTTATCATACACCATTGTTGTCGGTGTTGCCTGCTCTTGCGCCCGAATCGTTCTTGACAAGCTGGCACGGGCCGCGTATAGTGCGAAAGCAAGATGGACGAGGCTGAAAGACGGACATTACATAATAATAGGAATTATCACATGGGTGAAAAAGTTGTGATTGTTGAGTCGCCGGCAAAGGCGCGGACGATTCAAAAATATCTGGGCAAAGGCTACAAGGTTGCTTCGAGTATGGGGCACGTGCGTGATCTGCCCAAGAGCGGCCTTGCAATCGATATTGAACACGATTTTGCGCCTTCGTATGAGATTGTCAAGCCAAAGGTTGTCAGCGAGTTGAGCCAGGCTCTGCGCAACGCCGAGGCGGTCTACCTGGCGACCGACCCGGATCGGGAAGGCGAGGCGATTGCCTGGCATATTACGCAGGCGGTCAAGCTGCCGAAGAAGACGCCGGTGTATCGGGTGGTCTTCCAGGAGATTACCCGCAATGCTGTGCAACAGGCGCTGCAACAACCGCGCCAGATCAATCAGAATCTGGTGGAAGCGCAGCAGGCCCGGCGCGTACTTGATCGGCTGGTCGGCTACCAGTTAAGCCCGTTGCTTTGGGATAAAGTAAAGCGAGGCTTAAGCGCCGGACGTGTGCAGTCGGTTGCCGTGCGCTTGATTGTCGAGCGTGAACGGGAGATCGAGCAGTTTCAACCGCAGGAATACTGGACTATCGAGGCCGATCTGCTGAAAGATGCCGGTGTCGCCCCGCGTGATCTCTTCCGGGCGGTGCTGATTGAGCGCGATGGGAAGAAGCTTGAAAAGTTTTCAATCGAGAATCGCGAACAGGCCGAGGCGATTGTGGCCGATCTGCAGGGGGCTGCCTATACCGTCGTGCGGGTGACGCGGCGCGACAAGCGGCGCAGCCCGGCTCCTCCCTTTACCACCAGCACCCTGCAACAAGAGGCAGCGCGCAAGTTGGGCTTTAGTGCCAAGAAGACGATGACCCTTGCCCAGCGCCTGTACGAAGGCGTTGATATTGGTGGTGAGGACGGGATGGTCGGTCTGATTACCTATATGCGTACCGACAGCGTCCAGGTTGCTGCGGAAGCGCAGACTGAAGCGCGTGATGTGATTGGCAAGCGTTTCGGCAAAGAGTATCTGCCCGATCAGCCGCCGGTGTACAAGACAAAGGCGAAGGGTGCCCAGGAGGCACACGAGGCGATTCGACCAACCAGCAGCGCCCGCTTGCCCGAACAGTTGAGTGGAAAGCTTGAAAACGATTTGTGGCGGCTCTACGATCTGATCTGGAAGCGGTTTATTGCCTCGCAGATGGCACCGGCAGTCTTCGATAGCACAACCGTTGACATTGCAGCAACACCGGTCGTTGCCGGTGCGCCGGCCTACCTCTTCCGCGCTACCGGATCGGTGCTCAAGTTCCCCGGTTTTCTCGCCGTCTATAACGTCAGCCTCGATGAAGGCGAAGAAGACGAAGACAGTGAACGGCGTTTGCCGCCGCTGGCTGAAGGGGAAGCGTTGCAACTGGTTGAGCTGTTGCCGATCCAGCACTTCACCGAACCACCGCCCCGCTACACCGAGGCCAGCCTGGTGAAAGAGCTGGAGCGGCTCGGCATCGGACGGCCCAGTACCTACGCCTCGATACTCTCGACGATTCAAGAACGCGAATATGTCGAGATGGTCGATAAAAAGCTGATCCCGACAACGCTAGGGCGGGTGGTGACCGATTTGCTGGTGGAGCATTTCGGCAACATTGTCGATTACGATTTTACCTCGGCCCTGGAACAGCAGCTCGATGATATTGCGGAAGGATCGAAGAAGTGGGTGCCGGTGCTGCGCGAGTTCTACGGCCCCTTCCGTTCAACGCTTGAACAGGCGCAGCGCCAGATGCGCAATGTCAAACGCGAAGAGATCGTCACCGATCTCGACTGTCCGAAGTGTGGTCAGGGGAAACTGGTGATTCGCTTTGGCCGGAACGGTGAATTTCTGGCCTGCTCGCGCTACAACCGCGAAGGCGACGGTGAGTCGTGCGATTTTACCAGTGATTTTCACCGTGATGAACAAGGTCAGATTGTGATCGACAAAGCCAGTGCGCCTGAGACGAGCGATGTGCTGTGTAATGTCTGTGGCCGGCCCATGGTGATCAAAAAGAGCCGCTTCGGCCCCTTCCTCGGCTGTTCGGGCTACCCGGAATGCAACAACACCCGCCGGATCGGGCGTGACGGCAAACCAGTGCCGCTTCCCGAACCGACCGGTGTCCAATGCCCGAAGTGCGGCGAGGGTGAATTGCTGCGCCGGCGAGGAAAATTTGGCCGCCCGTTCTACGGCTGTTCGCGCTACCCGAAGTGTGACTACATCACCAATACGCTCGATGAGGCGCAGGCGGGTGAGGCACCGGCAGAGCCGGCAAAGAACGAGCCTGCGTTGCCCTCACCTTCCCGTTCATCAAAGCGCACCCGCAAGAGTGCTTGAGTACTCGTCTGGATCATCTATATTGGTTTTACGGTATGGGCAGGCGGATATAACATCCTTGCCTGCCCTGTTCACATCTGGGTACAAGCCCGCCCTTCTGGTTGTG
The DNA here is from genome assembly GCF_000018865.1 of Chloroflexus aurantiacus J-10-fl. Lineage (NCBI taxonomy): Bacteria > Bacillati > Chloroflexota > Chloroflexia > Chloroflexales > Chloroflexaceae > Chloroflexus > Chloroflexus aurantiacus. Next base: position 5,240,814 of record NC_010175.1, on the reverse strand, counting down.
AGAGCTACCCCCCGGCGATGCGCATTCGTATCGAGGGGGTTGGATTGCGGGTGAGACACCGGCAGAGCCAGCGAAGAACGAGCCTGCGTTGCCCTCACCTTCCCGTTCATCAAAGCGCACCCGCAAGAGTGCTTGAGTGCTCGTCTGGATCATCTATATTGGTTTTATCTTATGGGCAGGCGGATATACCATCTTTGCCTGCCCTGTTCACATCTGGGTGCAAGCCCGCCCTTCTGGTTGTGAGAGCTACCCCCCGGCGATGCGCATTGGTATCGTGGGGTTTGGATTGCGGTTGAGACACCGGCAGAGCCGGCAAAGAACGAGCCTGCGTTGCCCTCACCTTCCCGTTCATCAAAGCGCACCCGCAAGAGTGCTTGAGTACTCGTCTGGATCATCTATATTGGCTTTATCTTATGGGCAGGCGGATATACCATCTTTGCCTGCCCTGGTCGCATCTGGGTACAAGCCCGCCCTTCTGGTTGTGAGAGCTACCTCCCGGCGATGCGCATTCGTATCGTGGGGGGTTGGATTGAAGTGCGATAGAAGCCATCGCTCGTGATCGTACCGTCAGGCTAGCGATGTTCGCTACTGAACACGTCGTCGTATCTCTTTCCGGAGAGGATACTGTTTCCAGCCGGGTTGCCCGTAGCGCATCGTTTGGCGTGCGGCAGCATGCTGCCGCAACAGCCGTGCTTCGTGACAGGCGTATATGATGCCGCTAACCCTGCTGGTCACGGGGATACGGTGTGTGCCCGGCACGATCATGTGGTCTGTAGGTGATTAAAGCGACAACTTCTACCCTACCACAACACCGGCTTTAGCTGGTGCTGCCTCACCATTACCACCACCGGCTACGCAATATTCATGACCTCCACGCCATTCTGCGCCATATGATGCAGGAAGAGGACATGGTGCAGATCGCCGTCGTGGGCGTAGATGCCCAGGTTGCGCGCAACTTCTACCGGCGTATCGAACGTATCAACCGCATTTGCCGCCACAATAACCCGTCGCTTGAGATTAAGCGCATTCGCCTCCAGGCGCAGGTGCATAGCCGCACTATACACACACAGATCAGTACAATCGCCAACCAGCACAAACGTATCAAGCTGGGGATGCTCGGCCAGCCACGACCCAAAGCGAGTACCCAGATGAGAACTGAGCGAATTCTTCTCAATCACCACAATCTGATCGGCGAACGGCAACTCGGCCAGCTCACGAATCGTCTGGCTCTCGGCAGTACCGGCGAGGCAGTGGGGTGGATACGCGGCAAATTCTGGCGTCGCCGGATCGTGGGTGTCCTGCGTTAACACAAACGCACGTACCCCCAGATCGTAAGCGCGCCGGAAGATCTGCACAACCGGCTCAATCAGAGCACCCACCCGTGGGCCGGCCAGAGGACCCTCTTTGCAGAAGCCGTTGATCATATCAATCGAGCAGAGAGCAACGCGCTCTGGGGTAGTGCCAACAATCGTCGCCAGATCGACCTGGGGCAGATTCGTGTACCACGCTTCCAGATAGTCGAGAAATGGTGTACTGCGCCGGGCCAGGTCTGTAATCGCAGCCATGACTCGCCTCCTTTCTTTGGTGTAAAACTGACACTATTGTACCACGCTTTGATCACCCCGTCAAGGGGAGATTGTTGGGGGACTGAGCGAAGAGATCGGTAGACAAAAACCCTGTAGCACAGACATCTTTCCCGCGCATGAACCTGTCAACTACCTCCTATCTCCTATCCTCTATCTCCTATCTCCTACCTCCTACTTCCTACCTCCTACTTCCTATCTCCTATCTTCTATCTCCTATCTTCTATCTCCTATCCCACGCCACACTGATGAGGTTTCAAGTATAATGAAAGCATCCTGGACTGTTCAGGACCGGCTTGTCCAACGTGGTGGTACAGGTATACGTGACATCGAGCCATACCAGGCTGAGGGAGGGATACACACATGGTGCGCGAGCGATATATTCGGCAGATCAGTGCCCTGCGCGAAGATTTGCTGCGGATGTTCAGTATGGTCGAGCAGCAGTTGCTGCGGGCGATTCGCTGTCTGGAGACGTGGGACTCGACGGCTGCGGCGCAGATTATCAACGATGATCGGCAGATTGATGATGCCTGGCGTGCGCTCGAAGAGAGTGTGATTCACGTGCTGGCCACCCAACAGCCGGTAGTAGCTTCTGATTTGCGTCTCACCAGTGTGGTGTCGGCGATTGCCAGTGAGCTTGAGCGGATTGGTGATTACGCGAATAGCATTGCCAAGCGGGTCCGGCGGGCTTCGCGGCGTGCAGTCTTCATTCCGCCACCTCCCCAGATTCACGAGATGGCGCAGTTGGCACTGCAAATGTTGAATACCAGCCTGGAGGCGTTTTTGCGGCAGGACGCTGATCTGGCTCGCTCGCTGACTGCCCACGATGAGCGGGTTGATGAACTGGAAGACACCCTCCGCGAGTTGATCATTGCCGAGGCGCGTCAAGACCCGGATCGCTTTGAGGCAGCGCTCGATCTCCTCGATATGGTGCATGCGCTGGAGCGAACTGCTGATCGGGCGACAAATATCGGCGAGCGTGTGATCTATCTGGCGACGAACAGTCAGACAACATTGAATTGAAGTCGATCCTTCATGTCTGGTGATAGTGGTGAGGAGTGGCCGTTGATGAAGCGTATGGGCTACTCTCACCCCGGCAGGTACGCGCTGTGACACAGGCACACTCATTGATGAATGTCGCTACGGGTTGACTGGCCCGCATCCCTTTGAAATCCTGCTGCATATCGAGTATTATTGCTAGTAGATGTGACGAGCGCCGGCGCTTTGATCAATCATCGCCGGCGCTCGTGTGTGAGTCTGGCAACAGTTATGTATTCCAGGTGAGGCAACTGTGAGTCGACCAACCTATCTTCAGGCGTTAGCCGAACGGGTTTTGATTTTCGACGGGGCCATGGGGACCTCGATTGATACCTTCGATCTGACAGCCGCTGATTACGGGGGCGAAGCAACGTTTGGTTGCCGTGATTATCTGGTGATCACGCGCCCTGATGTGATCGAGGCGATCCATACCTCTTTTCTTGAGGCCGGCTGTGATGTGCTTGAGACGTGTACGTTCCAGAGCACCCGGCCACGACTGGCCGAATGGGGGTTGGGCGAACGCACGGTCGAGATCAATCGGGCGGCTGCCGCGTTGGCCCGTCGTGTTGCTGATCGGTTCGCCGCTCGTGATGGTCGGCCACGCTATGTTGCCGGTTCGATGGGGCCAACCGGTAAGTTGCCCTCTTCCGACGATCCGGCGCTGAGTGATATTACGTTCGCCGAGCTGTCGGATATTTACTACGAGCAGGCAATCGGTTTGATCGAGGGTGGTGTTGATCTGCTGCTGGTCGAGACAAGTGTTGATATTCTTGAGGTCAAAGCTGCTCTCGACGGCATTCGGCGGGCGAAGATTGATCTTCAGCGACCCGATATTGCAGTGCAGGCTCAGGTGTTTCTCGATCTGTCGGGCCGTATGTTGCTCGGTACTGATGTGCCGGCTATGATCGCGACGCTCGAAGCAATGCCGGTTGATGTGATCGGGTTGAATTGCAGCACCGGCCCCGAACATATGCGGGCGGCCATTCAGTATCTCACTACCCACTCGCGCAAACCGATCTCGTGTATCCCGAACGCCGGCTTACCGCTAGAGGTCGATGGCCGCACGGTCTATCCAATGGAGCCGGAGCCGTTTGCGGCTATTCTGGGTGAGTTTGTGCGTGAGTATGGAGTCGCTGTGGTCGGCGGTTGCTGTGGTACCCGTCCTGCCCACATTGCCCGCTTGCGCCAGATATTGGGTGACGCACCGCGCCCGAAGCAGCGGCAGGTTGAGTATATTCCGAGCGTGAGTTCGGGGATTCGGGCTGCCGCATTACGCCAGGACGCAACCCTGACCATGATCGGCGAGCGCCTGAATACGCTCGGTTCACGGAAGGTGAAGCGCTTACTGCTGCGTGATGATTACGATGGCGCTCTGGAAGTCGCCCGTGAACAGGTTGAGAGTGGCGCGCATATGCTCGATGTCTGTGTAGCCATGACCGAGCGCAATGACGAAAAAGAGCAGATGACGCGCCTGATCAAAAAGCTGACGCTCAACATCGAGCTACCGCTGGTCATTGACACTACCGAGGCCGATGTTCTCGAAGCAGCCTTGTCGATCTATCCCGGTCGTGCACTGATCAACTCGGTCTCGCTTGAAGGCGGGCGTGGCGCTAAGATTGATAAGGTGTTGCCACTGGCAGCCCGCTACGGCGCAGCCGTGATCGCGATGACCATCGATGAGGAGGGCATGGCCCACACTGCTGAACGCAAGGTCGCCATTGCCGAACGCATCGCCCGCATCGCTCAAGAGGAATACGGTATTCCCGCCGAAGCGCTGGTGTTTGATGTGCTGACCTTCCCGATTACGACCGGTCAGGAAGAGTTGCGCTATTCGGCCATCGAAACGCTGGAAGGGATTCGCCTGGTCAAGCAGCGGATTCCCGGCTGTTTCACCACGCTTGGTGTCAGCAACCTGAGCTTCGGTGTTGCCCCGCATGCCCGTGCTGCGCTCAATTCGGTCTTTCTCTATCACGCTGTGGCTGCCGGATTGGATACCGCGATCATCAATCCGGCGCATGTCACCCCGTATGCCGAGATCGATCCGGCTCAGCGCGAAGTGTGCGAAGACCTGATCTTTGCTCGCCGCGAAGATGCCCTGGCACGCTTTATCGCCTATTTCGAGCAGCATGCGGCTTCGCAGGATAATGAACGCGAAGACCCAACTGCTGCGATGACGGTTGATCAGCGCCTGCATTGGAAAATCCTGCATCGTAAGAAGGAAGGCATTGAAGACGATATCGATCAGGCGGTTGATCAACGCTTGCAGGCGAGCGGTTTGCGCTTGAGCGATCCGGCGGCAGCGCTACGTAACGAACACGGTACCTCACCGCAAGGGCAGGCTGCGGTTGATGTGCTGAATACGGTTTTGCTGCCGGCTATGAAAGAAGTTGGCGATCTGTTCGGGGCTGGTCAGCTCATCCTGCCGTTTGTCTTGCAGAGTGCCGAAGCGATGAAGAAGGCGGTTGCCCGCCTTGAACGCTACCTTGATCGGATCGAAGGCGCAAGCAAAGGGAAGGTGGTGCTTGCCACCGTGTACGGCGACGTTCACGACATTGGCAAGAATCTGGTCTACACCATCCTCTCGAACAACGGCTACACGGTCTACGATCTCGGTAAGCAGGTACCGATTAATACGATCATCGAGAAAGCGCTCGAAGTACAGGCCGACGCTATCGGTCTCTCGGCGCTGCTGGTGAGTACCAGTAAGCAGATGCCGCTCTGTGTCCAGGAGCTGTACCGCCGTGGAATTCACATTCCGGTTCTGGTGGGTGGAGCGGCGATCAATCGTCAGTACGGTCAGCGGATCACCTTCGTTGATGATGAAGAGCCGTATCCTGCCGGGGTCTTCTACTGCAAAGATGCGTTCGAGGGATTGGAGACGATGGATCGCCTGAGCGATCCGGCGACACGCGAACAGTTTATCGAGCAGACGATCCGCGAGGCGGCGAATGTGCTTCACCGGCGCGTAACCGGTCGGGTCGCGCTCACCGAATTGGGTGAAGCGGCAAAAGCCAGTGCCGATGGTGTGCGGTCGGCTGTGCGCACCGACGTACCGGTACCGGTACCTCCGTTCTGGGGATGGCGGGCAACCAGCCGTATTCGCCTGAGCGACGTTGTGGAGTGCCTCGACCGCAACAGCCTGTATCGCTTACAGTGGGGGGCAAAGAACGCCAAAGGCGCCGAGTGGGAGCGCCTGCGCACCGAGTTTGATCAAAAAGTCCGGGAGCTGATCGCTGAAGCCGAGCGCGATGGCTGGCTTCAGCCGCGTGTCATCTACGGCTACTTCCCGGTGCAAAGTGATGGGCTGGAATTGATTGTCTACGATCCGGCAGATCGCCGTCGGGAACTGACGCGCTTCGTCTTTCCGCGCCAACCCGCCCGTGAACGGCTCTGCATCAGCGACTACTTCCGCAGTGTAGAGAGTGGCGAGTACGATCTGGCGGCATTCCAAATTGTTACCATGGGTAGCGCGGTTGATGAGCTGGTTGAAACCCTGCAACAACGCGGTGACTACAGCCGTAGCTACTACATCCATGGCCTGGGTGTCAGCCTGGCCGAGGCGCTGGCAGAGTACACCAACCGCATCATCCGCCAGGGCCTGGGCCTTGATGAACGGCGTGGCAAGCGCTACTCGTGGGGCTATCCGGCCTGTCCCGATCTGGCCGAGCATGCCAAACTCTGGCAGATTCTGCCCGGCGAAGAGATCGGGGTAACGCTGACCGAAGCCTTCCAGTTGGTGCCTGAGCAGAGTACGGCTGCCATCGTCGTGCATCATCCAGAAGCGAAGTACTTCAGTATCGGCAGCGCGCTCGAACGTGCAGAGATGGATCAGCGCGGTGATGATTAGATATGGTTTGCCTGGAGTGGATAGGGGCCGGTTGTCTGATCGGTAACACACGTATGTGGTGTTGAGCGTAGTGGGTGCGGAATTCCGGCTTCTGCGCTCCAGAACTGTGATACACGCAATTCCGTAGGGGCGGGTTCAGAACCCGCCCCTACGGAGTCTGCCCCTGCGGAATCCGCTCTTACGAAACCAGTTCCTACGGATCTCGTTAGGTCAGGTAATGATTGGTTAGCAATTTACTCCACGAGTTGTAATTTCACCAACGCTTCTCAGTTGTGGCAGCAGGTGAGTAGCAGTAGTGACGTACATCATCTGTGGTGCGGGTGTCTGGAACTTATTTCATAAAAGTTGTACTGTCAGCTACCCGACCATTACACAGGTGCATGGACGCTTGCCAATGACTAATGATAGTTTGTCCTGCGTCCAGGCTGCCGGTATGTAAAGCGAGGCAGGCTGACGACCATCGCCAGTGCCCTCGCTCGTTGGATGGGGTGCCTTACCTGCCTGTCATGCGCGTGACGCAGCGTTTGGAGTGCGGCAGCCATGCTGCCGCGCCAGCCGTGCTCACGATCCGGTGCGTAGCATGCCGTTGATCCGGCTGGTTACGTGGATCCAGGGTGTTCTCTCGTGATCCTTGAGTCGCTCGGCAATGAATGAGATAACTTCTAGTAGATGTTTTTTGAAATAGGTTCTATTCTGCCTTTGACAAATCCTCTCTTCGTGCCCTGCACGTGAGAGATGAAAGCTACATTACTATTTTGTCATCAAGTACCCCCTTTCTACCCCCCAGTCCTATATGCATATATAGCCAAAAAGTCATGTAGACCTGCCTGAACATACTGGTTATCTTCAAGATGAACGAAACTTCATCTCACACCAACGAGGTAGGGTTTACAATGACGAAAATTTCATATTCGGTACGCTGGCTGATCGCCCTTAGCATCCTGCTCATCTGGACAGCAACACCCGTTCGAGCTGCTGGCGTCGTTGGTAATGGTACTCCAGCGAGCTGTACCGAAGCCGCACTACGGGCTGCTGTAGCCGGCGGCGGTCGTATCACCTTCAACTGTGGCCCTCAACCTGTCACTATTACCCTCTCCAGCCAATTAGAGTTACGTCAGGATACTGAGATCGACGGCGGTGGCCCTCAACAGGGTGGCCGGGTGACGCTGAGTGGTGGTGGGCGTACCCGGATTATCTGGCTGTACGATGTGACCCTCACCATTCGTAATCTGACCCTGGTTAATGGGCGAAGTGTGGAAGGTGGCGCGATCCGTTCCGCCGGTCTCAACTCCCGCGTCTTCATTTACAACAGTATTTTCCGTAACAACGATAGCACTGCCGGCACTGATGAAGAGGGCGGTGGAGCAATTTCGATGCACTTCGGCCAGTTACACATCGAAGATAGTTTGTTCGAGAATAATCGGGGTATTAACGGTGGTGCCATCTATAACCTGCGTTGTCCGATCACCGTGCTGCGCTCGATATTTCGGAATAACGATAGTTCGCACGGCGGTGTGGTAGCGAATTTTGGCTTCGGTGGTGCCATCTACAACGACGGGGCCGGCCCGCGCGATGTTGGTGGACAAATTCTGATTCGGGACAGTATCTTTATCGGCAATAAGGCGCGTAACTTTGGTGGTGCGGTGTATTCATACCTCTACCATCCTGATCGCTCTGAAATTGAACGTAGCTTTTTTGCCGATAATGTGGTGTACCTCAACAGTAATGGCCGGGCCAGTGGTGGTGCTCTGGTTCACCATAATGGCCCATTAACCCTACGCGACTCAACGTTCGTGAATAACCGCTCTGAAGATATTGGCGGAGCAGTTCTGGTCGCACAATCGACATTCCATGCGGGCTGGAATACTGCTTTGTTGAGCAATTTGACCGTCGTCGGTAATCGGGCCGATGCGCCGAATGCCGATAAAGGGAACGGTGGCGGTCTTTACTTCAGTGGTGGTCAGGCAACGGTCGTCAATGTGACTGTGGCGCATAATTACGCTGATCGACTGGGTGGCGGTATCTACAATACCTCTAACAACAGTGCCGATGTTGAGTTGCGAAATGTGATTGTGGGTGCCAATCGTATCGGCAGTTCTCACGACTCGGTGCAATGCTTCGGCACGTTTCGCGGTAGTCGTAATTTGCAGAGTCCGGTTGGCCGGGCCTGTATTTCCGGGATTACGCAGGCCGATCCGCGAGTTGATACAGCGGTTGCCGCTCACGGCGGCCCGATGCCCACGCTTGCCTTGCAGGCCGGTAGTCCGGCGATCAACGCCGGTGCCAGTTGTCCGCCGACCGATCAACGCGGTGCCCCGCGGGTTGGTGCCTGTGATCTCGGTGCGTTCGAGTATGGCTCGGCTGCCCCATCTGCCAGTCTCGAACCACCGACATTACTTGGTTTGAACAGTAATGGTGGGCCGCTTGTCCAGCTCTCGTTTACGCCGGTCAATGGTGCTGTGCGCTACGACGTGGAAGCACGACGCTCTGATGGTGTGGTCTGGATGTTGCAGTTACTCAACAACAGTGTGTTGCTCGATCAGGGGCAGTATACGTTACGCCTGCGTGCCTGCAATGAGCTGGTATGTAGTGATTTCAGTAATGGGGTGGGAGTCACCGTGACGCAGTCCCCCATCAAGTCATTCATCCCCCTGGTCGGGCGGTAGATCGGCAAAATCAATCACGCGATTGCGTCCGCCGCGCTTGGCTGCATAAAGCGCGGCGTCGGCGCTTTGGATGAGGGTGGTGATGTGATACTCACCTCTCTCATACGTAATGTAGCCAATCGATATGGTCACCGGTCCTATCAGTTGGTTGGCGAACGTGATTCGGCGCTGCTGTACCGTATTGGCGAGTTGCTGTAAGCGAGTACGGGCAGTTTCCCGATTGACTCCCGGTAGTATCAGGACAAATTCCTCGCCACCGTAACGGCAGGCCAGGTCGCTTTGACGCAGATGCTCGCGAAAAATTACGGCCAGTTCGCGCAAGAGAACGTCGCCGGCGTCGTGGCCATACGTATCGTTGAATTGCTTAAAATGATCAATATCAATCATCGCTATCGTCAGCGGTAACTGCTCGCGCTGCGCCCGGTGGAGTTCCCGTGGCAGACTGCTCTCCAGATAGCGGCGATTGTAGAGGCCGGTCAGCGGATCGATGATCGCCTGCTCACGCAGGGTGGCTCTCAGTTCGAGGTTGGACAACGCCAGTTTAATCGTATCGCCGGTCATAACAATCAGTTCGCTTCGTGGTAGTTCCTCGCCGGCAATGTGCAACAGACCGTAAATTTCACTCTGCACAACAAGAGGGATACAGGAGGTGCAGGCCGGGGTGTTGCTGTGAATATGTGGGCAGCGAATGCCTGCATTGGTACAGGTGCGATGGATTAATCCCCGGCGTAGCGCCCAACATTCATCGATGGTCATGGTTGCCGGTGCAAGGTCTGCTTCGCCCCATTGGGCCAGTAAATTGAGATTGGCCGTTCCGGCCTGACGTACCATCAGATACCCACTCTGGCGTGGAAAGATGCGTTGCAGGCTGAAGGAGATGACCTCCGCCGCTTCCGTTGCGGTCTGACAAACCTGCAAGAGGTCGTGTAATTCGTTAACCATCATGATTTCGGCGGTCTGGCGGCGGGCTTCGACGATGGCTTGTTCGAGGCGCTGATTGGCTTTCATCAGTAACTGCTCGAAATGACGACGCTCGCTGATGTCACGGTTGACGGCCACGATGCCGGTGGGTGTGCCTTGTTTATCACGAATCAGTACGACAATTGAATGGATCGGCACATACTGCCCATCGCGTCGCCGTTGCTCCACTTCACCTTCCCAGCGTCCGCTCTGCCACAAAATTGCAGTCGCCTCTTCGGAATTGGTGTCGGCGAAGCGTGTTTCAATACGTTCACCTAAGCGCCGACCAATCATTTCGCTGGCCGACCAGCCGTATATGCGTTCGGCTCCACGGTTCCAACTGGTAACGACATAATCGAGATCGGTCGCAATGACGGCATCAACAAGTTGATCAAGGAGTTCGGCTTGCTGTCGTATCTTTTGATCGAGCTGCTGCTGAGCAGTTATATCACGCCAGATCGATACAAAGCCATTGGCGAGCTTGCCGGCATGCAATTCGATATGCCGCTGCACACCATGACGATCAAGGAGGGTCGTGGTACGTCGTACCGGTGCTCCTGACTCAACCAGGTGACGCAGACTGGCAAAGGTGCCGTCGTTGGTAAATTCGGGCCAGAGATCGAGCATGCGCTGGCCGAGCAGTTCTTCGCGTCGATACCCGGTAATCTGACACATTGCCGCATTGACAACCAGGATTTGTGCATCAACAATCTGGTTCCGCGGGTTGCGAATGACTTCATACATGCCAAATGGATCAGGCAGTGTTTCAATCGCAGCCCGGAAGCGCGTGTCATGTTCCGTTGTTGGAAAGGTGCCGGCGTAGCCGAGAATCCACTGCCGTACCGGGTCTATCGTGATCAATTGCAGGTGATAGGTGGTCGTGTTGGTGGTTATTGTGACATGCTCGCCATCTAGCGCACGCCGGTAGCTCTGCTGCCAGCGCTGGTGCTGAGTGACATCACTTTCGTCCGGTAGCATTCGTGTACCGGTACGAATTGGACGAGGTATGTCTGGTGGGGATTGAGTAATGAAAGCCGGATTAGCGTAGACGAGACGGTAGCCGGTATCGACAATCCATACTGCGAAAGGCAATTGATCAAGTATGTCAATTGCCGCTACAGTGCTTAATTCCGGCCAGCGCGACTCAGGGGTATCGGATGGAGGGGTTGCTGGTGTCATCGCGCTCTCCTGCGACGCGAGATCGATGCTTTTTTATATCATAACTCATTCCTATCATATTGAACGAGAAGATTTATTGATACTCAGAGGCAATGAATAAACTCGATCCTGGTTACTACCTCTGCTGATTGGTGGCCTGCGCATGAGCTGCCGGGCATACTATAGCGATACGGTTGGATCGCCGATAGTATGCCAATCCGTCACCATAGACAGCCGTCTCCACAAGATACCGCAGAGAATACTGACTTCGACAATCCCGCTGGCAACGGTAGCTATCGGCACTGCCAGTACTCCCACTATCGGCCATAGCAAGGTTGCTACGCCAATCCTGGTCAGCAACTGGACGCCGTTCGCAAGCAGGGGGGTACGGGCATCGCCGAGGGCCACCAGAGCGCGCCCGGTAATTTCGACGATGACGTAGATCGGTAGCCCAAGTGCAAAGAGTTGGAGAATGGCAAAGGTCAGATCACCCGCAGCACTATCGAACGCTCCGCGCTCGAAGATCAGACGAATCAACCAGCGTCCACCTCCGATCAGGGCAAGTGCGCTCATTGTCGCAAGGAAAGCCGCAGTTGTGATGGTGGTCAGCCAGCGTTGCTGAAATAGCTTGCGATCACGACTGACCGCCGCTGCGGCGAGGTACGGAAAGGCAGCCTGGCCGATTGCAATGCCGCACAGCCGCTGCGGTAGGTGACCAAGCAAGAGCGCGTTGTGCATTGCACCTAGTCCGGCGGCCTGTCCACCCAGGCTGGCAACCGCTGTATCAACAATCGCGTTGCTGTAGTTGATGGCACCTGAAATGGCACCGGGAATCGCCAGACGGAGTGTGCCGCGTACCAGCGGGTCGTTGATCTGCCAGGCCGGACGCACATGCAGACGATGGTGCCACAGGCCAGGAATCAGAATCAGCAGTTGAATGACCGAGTCGCCGAGCGAGCCGATGGCTACAGTGATGATGGTTGGTTCCGGCAGCAATAGCGAGAGAATGATCATCGTGTTGCGCAGGGCAATCCCGGCTGCCGGTAAGAAGAACTGGCCACGGGCAATCAAGACCGCACTGAGCACGCCTTCGGCGACCAGGAGCACAAGTTCGGCGAGCATAATTCGGGTCAACAACGTAGCCAGCGCCTGGGTTTGCGGATCGAGTCCCGGTGCGACGAACCAGCGGAGCAACGGTGGGGCAGCCAGCCAGAGGATAAAGGTGATGGGTATGACAACGACCAGCATCAGGGTGAGCACCCGACTTACCAGCAGCGAGATCGCACGCTGCTGGGTACGCGCAGCCAGTAGCAGGTGTGGCACAAGCGCATTGGTCAACGCACCACCGGCTATCAGGGTACTAATCGTTTCCGAGAGACGAAATGCTGCGTATAACGCTGCCGCCTCTTCGCCAATCCCAAAGTGCGCGTTGAAGAGTATCTGGCGCACAACACCCAGTGCGGCTGAGATGAGGAAGGCTGCCATAAAAATGAGCGAACCTTCTGCAGTTGAAAGCGGCAGGGTTGACCATTCCCGCAGCGGCACGGTGCGGAGACGGTGCCAGATGGTTGTTGGAAAGTATTTCTGAAAAAGCATGTTGATGATATGGGAATGAGTTGTAACAGTAATCTCTTTGTATGCCCGTTTGAGAGTGGCCGGCAATTTCAGTATTGTCCGTCAGATGAGGCACAGATTGGCGTCTGTGCTGTTATTCCTGTAGTGCCGATCAGATGTCACCGGATCACCCCAGTACGTACTCTCCGCAATCGGTCATGTCGCTATGACTCCTGCAATCGTTCCCTCCGCATGGTGATCCTGGTCGATTATAATAGATCAGGGCAAAGCTGACCATATGAAACAGACTGTATGCTTCCAACACCACGCCTCCTCATGCTCGTATTGCTGGCTGTACCGTTGATTGCCGGTGCAGCGTTTGTACCGTATCTGGCCTGGGTCGCAGTCATCTACCTGGTGGTGGTTGGTGGCGTGCTGGTTAGCGATGTCTTGCTCTCACCGCGACCTGACCAGATTGATGTTGAGCGACTACACGAGTCGCGGCTGTCGCTGGGTACGGCCAATCTGGTCACCATTCTGGTAGCCAATACCTCGGCTCGACCATTGCGCTTTGTTGTGCGGGATGAGTATCCGGTCGAGATGCCGGTTGACGTTGATTTGCTGCCGGGAGAAGCCGGGCCGTTTGGTCTCTGTGAGCTGCGTTATCATCTGCGCCCACAACGGCGTGGCGATTATCAGTTTGGTGATATTGTCATGCGTTACGATGGGGTACTCGGCTGTCATCGGCGGCAGGTGCGCTTCCCGGCTAGCCGACCGGTGCAGGTCTACCCAAATCTACTGGAAGCACGCAAATACGATCTGTTGATCCGGCGCGGTCAATTACGCACGATTGGTTTGCGCTCGATCCGGCAATTGGGGCTGGGGGGCGAATTTGAGCATCTGCGCAACTATACGACCAATGACGAGTATCGCCGGATTAACTGGAAGGCTACTGCTCGTCGTGCGCAACCAATTGTCGCCGAGATTGAGGCCGAGCGCAGTCAGCATGTCATTGCAGTGATTGATGCCGGGCGATTAATGGCGGCACCGGTGGCCGATCCGTCGCATCCTGACGATCCCGGTCTGACCCGCCTCGACTACGTTGTGAATACAGCGTTGATGCTCAGTTTTGTTGTCCTTGGCAAAGGTGATTATGCCGGTATGCTCACCTTTGCCGGTCAGGTTGAGAACTTTATCGCACCACGCAAGGGTAAGGCACAGTTCCATCGCCTCCTCGATGCGCTCTACAATGTCCAGCCGCAACTGGTAGAAGCCGATCTGCCGGCAGCCTTAACCTATCTCGATCAACATCAGCAGCGGCGTGCGCTGATTGTTATTTTTACCGATCTCTCGCATCCGGCGGCTGCACAGCCGCTTATCAGCCATCTGCGCCGGCTGTCGCGTCGGCATTTACCGTTGTGTGTGACGATCAGTGATCCTAATATTACTGGCGTTGCCGGCCATCCGGTACAGGATAGCCAGGCCCTGTTTCGCCGGTTAGTCGCAGAACAGTTGGCCGATGAGCGGCGAATGATTCTTGATCAGATTCAGCGTAGTGGTGCGCTGACGCTCGATGTGCCGGCGACGGCCCTGACCGTTTCGGTTGTGAATACCTATTTGCGCCTGAAAGAGGAGGCGCGGTTGTAAGAGGTTATTTATCGGCTCGTTGAGCTGATCCTTAGCGGGTCTGGTACTGAGACTGGCATGAAATATCTCATCTTTTTCTTGTTCGCTACCACTACCTGGTGGTCCTGGTTATCACCAATGCAGACATTGCCCATCCGCACGGTCGAGGTTGGCCGTTCGGCTGAGGGACGCCCGATAGAGGCAGTCATATTTGGTGATGGCCCGCGTAAACTGGTCGTGATCGGGGCTACGCACGGTGCGCCGGAGGCCAACACCTATCAGTTGGCGCTGGCACTGATCGAACATTTTCGCGCCAATCCTGCCGACATCCCGCCCGAAGTACGTCTGGTCATTATTCCGGTCCTCAATCCCGACGGACTGGCCCGCGGCTGGCGGTTTGATGCTGCCGGTGTTGATTTGAATCGGAATATGGACACGTCCCACGACGCCTGTCCAGACAATGACTGGCGGCAGCGTGTGCAGGGTGCGCGAGGGATCGTCTCGGATACCGGTGGTCCCTACCCTGATTCGCAGATCGAGAGCAGGCTCATCCGGGCCTTCTTGCTGGATGCGGCAGGGGCTATCTTTCTTCACTCGAACGCCGGTCTGGTCTTTCCGGCCAGTTGCGAACATCCGCCCTCAATCGCGATGGCCCAAATCTACGCCGCAGCCGCCGGCTATCAGTATGCTCGCTTCTGGGATCGCTACACGATTACCGGCGGTATGCACGATTGGGCGGGTGGTCTGGGGATTGCCGCGATTACCCCTGAACTGGTGACCGGTAATCAGCCGGAAGTCGCCGAGAATCTGGCCGGTTTACGGGCAGTCCTGATGAATGCGCAAGAGGTGTTACCCTTACCCGCAGAGGGAGAGGTTAACGACATGACGGTACCGGCTGTCATCTATCGTTTCTGGCAGGCGCTTGGTGGTGAAGCGCGGTTTGGGGTGCCATTAGCTCCGGCAGAGGCAACGGCGACCGGTTTCCGCCAGCGCTTTACACACGCAGTGATTGAGATTGATGAGACGCAGCGCGATACCGTTCGTTACGTGCGCATGGCTTCCCTGGGCAGCGAGGCGATGACCGCACGTGCGTATGGCGGAACCGATGCGATTGTGGAAGCTGTTCCCTGGCCTGCCGGGCCATTCGCTGACTTCTGGCAGCGACATGGTGCATCCCTGGTGTTTGGTGATCCGCTGAGCGAACCGTTCGAGACCCGCCTGGCCGATGGCAGTCGTCGTATCGCTCAATACTTCGCTCGTGCGGTCTTGCTACTTGATCCGGTCAGCGGTCAGATCGATCTGGCGCCGCTCGGCCTGTGGGACGCGGCGCGTGCTGAACTTGCCTTGCCTTCGGCGCCGCAGACCATTCGTTAGCTGTTCCCTTCAATCACCGTCACCCGTCCGCATGCCGGGCAGGTTCGTGCTTCCGTCTGGCGGGTTGGGCCACCCGGCAGACGTGATCCGCACGGACAGACATAACCGGCCAGACGGGCCGGATTACCCATCACCAGCCCATAATCAGGCACATCACGGGTAACGACCGATCCGGCGGCAACCATCGCGAACCGTCCAATGGTGATACCACAGACAATGGTCGCATTAGCACCGATACTGGCGCCGTACTTCACCAGGGTCGGGGTGACCGTCCAATCCTCCAGGCCTTTCAACGTACCATCAGGGTTGATTGCACGGGGTGTTTTGTCATTGGTAAAACAGGCATGTGGTCCGACAAAGACGCCATCTTCGATAGTAACCCCGCGAAAGACTGAGACATTGCTCTGAATTTTGACGCGACTCCCAACCCGAACACCTGCGTCGAAATAACAGCCTTTCCCGATAATCGACTCGCTGCCAATAACCACATCTTCACGAATTTGCGTCCAGTGCCAGACTCGCGTATCATCGCCGATTTGGGCCTGCGGATCGACTGTTGCAGTGGGATGAATAATAGCCGGCCTCATGATGATGATCTCCTCACTACTACAAGAAAGCGGTTCCTGATTGCAAATGCTGGCGTACCCATTGCACGATAGCATTCATATCGATCTGTTCGGGAAAGGTGGTGTCAACCGTCAGCAGTGGTCCTCCGAGCGGTAATGGTGGAATATCGCCGCGGCTGCGCACCAGTTCGAGATCGGCTGGCGACCGATCATCACAATGGCCGGGGTGACGCGCTCCCTGTGCGATGCGGGAGAGAATACGTTCAACCAGGACATCACCGCTGGCAACACAGCGAATCTGGATCGGAGTAAAGGGGGCAATTGTGTGCAGGTTTTGCATCCGTTCGGTATCGAGGTCTACCCGAAAATTGCTCTCCATAATCAGCGACTGACCACTCTGCAAGATTGTTGCCGCAGTATGGTAGAGCATCATGATCGCGGTTGCACCCACCCGGCGTGACCATTCCCGATCTGACCATCCTAACCCGTCAAACATCACCTCTTTGAAGGCATCTTTGCTCAGCAGCGGCAGGCGTAAGCCGGTGGCCAACGCCTGCGAGAGAGTGGTTTTACCGGTTGCCGGATGACCGGTCACGATGATCAGAGCTGGTGTTTGCACAGATTTTATTATATCAAAGACAAGCGTTACAAAAGTGAGTGCCAATTCGCGAGGAATATCGAAGCAAGTATAAAGTGAAGATACAATACCGCACTTGCACTACAGTTGTATATCGTGATCAATTCTCCTGACTTTCCCTCCAAATGAGGTCATGTACAAATGTGATAATTAAGGAACGTCATTCTTCCAACCTTCCATGTCATATTGTGATACAAGTACTGGGGAAGGATCATCTTCCCCAGTACTCCCTACAATCACATTTACCCTACACCCCGATCTCCACTCTGTTAGCGTAGGATCACCGGTACAAAAATGTCGTAGCTTGTCGGATTGGGATTCGGTGGTGCCGTAATCGTTACCGTCCGAATAATACCATTCGGCGGAGAAACATTTTCACCCCGGTTGTTACTGCGTCCCTGCGCATCTTCACCGGTAAGGGCATTGTAATCAACAACAATCCCAACGTCGTATGTACCCGGTTCGCCGAAGATCGCATTCCAGTCAACAGGCGTGCCTCCGCTTGCGGTTACCCAATCGGCAAACGGAACGGTATAGGTAGCCCCTGGATTCATGGCTTCTTTTGGTACTTGCGCCGATACCGTCGCACAGTCCGGGGTCGCACCTGCGCCGGCGTTCGGGTCAGGTGCCGGCACTGCCGTCAATGCCGGTGTTGATGGATTGGTTCGTTTCACGATACAGAGGTCGACAAAGAAACCACCACCGCCGACAGCAGCCACTACACTGCGAGTAGCACTGAGATCGTTATTGCGCAGATTTCGCAACGTGAGTGCAATGTTCGTAAAACTCCCACTCGTTGTCTGGACATTGAAGGTGTCGATTAAAATGTCGGGCTTAGCCGCGACAACCTTCTCAACGGCGAAGTACAGCAGTTTCGGCGTATAGGAGTTCTGACCGGGGTCTTGAATGAACTGCGCCCGATACTGCATACAGGTCGCCTTAATCTCTTCACCGGGGAACGCATTAATCAGGCGCACAACATTCTCGCCGTTTTTGGAACGTAATACAGGATCGGTGGTATCTCCATCAAGATCACGCCAACGTGATGGGTTGCTGGTGGATGTAGAGGGATTAAAATCGCTCTCGCGGCAGGTGCCACTTGTCACCACTGCCCGGAACTGAATCCGAATATCAGCTTCAGGGTTAGCCAGGGGGGGATTCAAGTCGGTAAACCACTTCATTGCCAGGAGTCGCGAGGTTTCACCCTGGGTTAATACTGAGAATGGTTGCGAGTAATACCAACCCTCTGAGGCGCGTATAGTGCCGGTGGTCTCGTTTGCACCACCCACCCCGCCAACAAAGATGGTGTTGGTTGGCTGGTTTGATTGATTCGAACCCCCGATGACATACATCCATGCTGCATTTACTTGCGTCGAGCCGCTCGCTGGCGGCACAGCCGGAACCAGCGCAACAGACGCATTGAGTCGACGATTCGGCTGGGGAAGAACATAGTCATTATTCTCGTCAAACCCTACGAAATAGTTACTGCTACTGGTTAAATCTTCGAGCAGAAATTGATCGTTGTAAATGGCAACCGGAATAGTCGCCGTGGCCCCGGCAGCTCCCGGTGTGCCTGTTGATGTAGATCCGGTCACGTAGTAGATGCGGTTATTGAAGCTAATGCCGGTAACACCCTGCCGTCCCTGAATACTGATCGCCTGGCTACCGCCGCTACCGGTACGGGCAACCTGGTTTGTCCAGGTCAGTGCGCCGGTTGTTGGATTGATGTCGGCCCGGTATACTGATGTATTCAGTGTCGTGCACTCAATATCGGTACAACCCCCTAGCAGGAAGATAGCGTCTTGCTGTACCGGCACACCACCTTCGATACGGGTGGTCCTGGCGGCGATAGCGGTACCGGAATGCAGGGCAAATGGTAGATCGGCCAGTCTGGCCCAGACGGTCGCCGATCCAGCAGAGGTTGGATGGACAAGATTACCGTTGGTGTCAACTTTTGTATAGAAGACGTAAGGATAAATATCTTCCTGCAAAAATTGTGCGGGCGCAATGCTTAGGCCGCCAATAGCGTAGATGAAATCAATCCCGGCACTGGTACGCACATGAACGACCTGCACATTTTGCACTCCACGCAGTTCGGGGAAGTTTACATCCGTGATAATGTTTCCATTATCATCGAGGGTCGGGAAGCGCCAACTGTTCTGTGCGCTCCAACCAATGATGTCACCGCTTGCATTTACTGTCGCTCGCTGCACCAGATTGGTGGAAAAATCATATGTCTGGCAGTCAGTATCGTACATACTGCCACCGATCACAAAGATGAAGCCAAGATTTGTCCCGCTGGTAGCCGGTACAGCAACTGCCCCTGCCCGTGATCGCCCTGCCAGAGGTGTGTCACAATCAGGGCCGGGGTCAGTGGGTTGGATCGCAAATGCGGCGAACGTATCGTTGCCGTTGGGGTACGGCTCTGCCCGTGCAACCAGTTCACCGGATTCCTGATCAACAATGCCGCGATAGACGTAGGATGAACGGTTTTCTGCTTCTGCATCTGGGCTGGTTGCGCCACCGATCACAAACAGGTATCGATCCAGGGCAACGACCGGCGCATCACTCAATGGCTGGGGTAATGTCGCAGTAGCAGTACGCCAGTTGTTGCGGTTCAAGGCTCCCACAGGAGCCAGCTCGATTGCGCCGATCTGATCGGGGTTTGTTGGTGAATCAGGTGTTGCCGCGACGACTGTGCGCTGGAACACGCCACTGGCAAACTCGGCCTGGGTATTGTCGATGATTTCGGTAACTCCAGTTTCATCCTCAAGCGCTTGAACAGCAACTGGTGGTAGCAGCACAAGCAGTAACGCAGCACCGATAAAGAAGAACGCAAGCAGCCGCAATGGTCGGTGCAAACGGGAAACAATTCTCATCAGGAACCTCCTCGCAGCCAGTGTGAACCTGATAGCGCAGTTGATGGGGAAATGACGTAATGATACACAAAAGCCGCAGAGACGCACCATGGCATCTCTGCGGCACAACCCTACCTACCTAGTTTACACTACATACATTCCCGTCAAGGCGCAGGCGCAGATTCTGCTCAATTGTCGAGATGAAGCCGGCCCCCTGCCCACTTGGTTCAAGCACAACTACCATATCAGACTGGCTCGAACTGCCGTTGAAGAGCTGGCTATACATCCGTGGCATCGCCGTGGGCGGGTCGAGCGGGTGGCGGTAGAAGAGATAGGCCTGCAAGCGGTAGGTACCGCGTGGAATCTCCTCGAAGGTGTAGCGCACCCGACCATCGGTACCAGCCACAATTGGTGTCCGATAAACACTTCCGGTCGAGAAGTCTTCGAGAATGACCTCACCCACGTTCGGATAGCGCAAACCACCAACCGACTGGAAGTGATTGCCGGGAATAGTTCCGCGCCATTCACCATCACTGCCGCTGATACAAGGTGCACCTTCAACCTCGGCGTTGATAGCCAGCATCATCCGATCTACATTGGTCAAGCCTTCTGAGTCTCGTTCAAGGCTCGATGCCATATAGAAGTGACGGGGTGTTGAGGCAACGCCATCTTTCAGACCAACTGTTGGTACAGTTGAAATCGCCAGTACGTAGATATCGGTCTGTACAGCCTGATTAGACTTAATCTTCGTGGCTTCCTGTACCATCTGAGTAATTGGTCGATCACGGCCCTGGTATTTACCACCGATCTCGGTAGTTTGACACGGAGCGTCATCAGCTACACCAGAATAGCGGCACGGGTGACCGGTCGGGTAAGTAGTCATGCCACTCTGACCACCATTCAGGTTACCATTGCTCGTATTGAGGAAGATATTGGCCAAACCATCGGTAACCAGAATGATTGCCCGTCGATAGGTCCACTCTCGTCCGAGTTGTGTCGTTCCTGTCGGTGCGCGTCCGAGCAGTTGACCAACCCGGTAGAATGCACCAGCCGTATTGGTACCACCTTGTGACAGATATGGATCGTTGTTGACTTTACCGGCATCTAACACGGCTCGATCAAGCGCGGCCGGATCAGAACTGAAACCACCCAGCATAATCCGGCTTTCCGGTACATCCTGGTTAAACCAAACGATGGCCATTTGATCGATTGGGCGAGTGGGATCGTATCCC
Source organism: Chloroflexus aurantiacus J-10-fl (assembly GCF_000018865.1). Lineage (NCBI taxonomy): Bacteria > Bacillati > Chloroflexota > Chloroflexia > Chloroflexales > Chloroflexaceae > Chloroflexus > Chloroflexus aurantiacus. The sequence goes on along the minus strand of NC_010175.1, from coordinate 5,219,715 downwards.
GGATTTCCGGGCATATTGGTTTGTTTGATCAAGAGCCGAACCGCCTCTTTCGCAACATAGATACGGCGCTCTTCGCGCGGAGTCCAGGCAAAGTTTGGTGAACCATCACAACTGGGGTCATCCGGAAACGGCCACCCGGGCGGGCCGGTAATGCACTGGCGGGTTTGCCCATTGAGCTTACCTTGACCATTGAAGTTCATGCTCATCGAGCCGGTTGCGTCGAGGATAACTACATACTGAACCGGCGGGCGATCATTAGCCACGATTTGATACTCCGGCCACAGCTCAACACTACCGGTCAGACGTACGATGCTGGTATCTTCAGGGGGCGGTGGTGTAGCCGAACAAGCCGTACCCTGCCGATCAGGATCACCGAGGAAGATAAAATCCATGTAGGGGCGGTTACGCTCACGTCCATATGCTGTCATAACAAAGAGGCCAAAGCGGACAACACGATAGGCTGCATTCGATCCCTGGCCAACGGCAACGTCGTAGATTGGCAGGATCATGCGCGTACCGTTGCTGATGTGCGCATCGAGTGCAGCCCGCCGATCATTGCTGGCAGTGAAGCCAGAGCTGCCATAGACCCAGTCGCCGACATTCAGTTGACCGGGCTGTTCAGGATAGCCGGTGGGTTGGGGTAAATTCGGGGCCGGCCAGGGTGTAACTTCCATAAACCCTTTTGAGAGCGAACCGGTACCGCTCAATGCCAGCTCCAGCTCCTGGGCGCTGTTAGCATTGGCACCACTCGCTCCTCGGCCATTGAGCCAGCGCAGCCAGCCGAAGCCACCAGGCACGTTGTTTTCGGTCAGGTAGAGCCGCATCGTGGTATAGCCCTTGTACGTGCCGCTGGTGAGCTTTTGCCAGTTGTTATCAATCTTCCCATCACCATTCTGATCGCCCGGGTTGCGGAATTCATTGCCACTGATGTAGTCGTTATCAATGGCAATCGGATACACGCCATCTGTGGGCGGACAGGTGCCGGCGTAGGCGGTTGCGGCAATCGGCAACTGGTTTTGATTGACAACCCGGGCGAAGAAGGTATCTACTTCACCCTCCAGATTGACCTGAATATAGGCCACATTGTCCGGGGCTACCGTACCATCGCGGGTGATTTGGGCACCACCCTCAATCGGTTCGCCACGGGCATTCAAATAGTAGGCCTCCATCCGAATATTCGGGTTGTTGGCCAGATCGATCCCGTTTGAGCGGAGCGAATTGACAATCGAGTCGTAGATAACCGTATTGGTTGTCCCGGCCGGTCGGCGAATATAGGTATTCATCGCCGACAGCGAAGCAGCGTTAGCTGCGGCTACAGCGCGTCGCTCCTCAGAGAAGGTGCGCCCGACGTCAACCGACAGCGCAACCATTCCGATTAAGACGACGATCATCAGGGCCAGGAGCGGGATGCTCTGCCCGCGCACCCGTTTGAGCGGGCGATACGTGTGTGTTCTCTTCACCATACTTTCCTCCAGTTGCTGCGTTGACACCATAGTGTAGGAGCGTGACTTAAACGGTGGCGGGCTGTCGTCTGTCAGCCGACAAATTGACTACGAATAGGCATCGTGTGCGTAACGCGCAGAATAATCTCCTGTCCGAATGCCGGTGCGAATGGGAAGAAGAGCCGGTAACGATAGCGAATAGTTACTCTGATCCAGCAATTCTGACCGGCGTTGCGCATATCGACCCGCGGTGTCGTAGTTGCGCATGTTCCACTCAGGTTCGCTGGATTGGCACCTTTGGGGTTTTCAATAATCACAAAACCATTTGGATTCGTCGGGTTACTTGCATTGAAAACAGCCGTCTGGTTGGCATCATCCACCCCGTCGCCATTCAGATCAAGCAGATTTGCTACCCCCATCGGCTGGGTGCCACCGGCAGTACGAATACGACGAAAAATTTCGGTATAGTTCAGGGTTACTGCGGTCACTTGGCCACTGCTGTTGGTAACCACCACCGGATAGCTACCATAAGTGGCACCTTCCTGGGCTGCGGCCCGTAACGCCTGAAGCGTAAAGAAGATCAGACCGAGATCAACGGCTGCGGCGAGCAAGAGAAAAATGACCGTAGCCGAGAGGGCAAATTCAACTATCGCCTGGCCGACTGTTTTGCGACGACGTTTCGTGTTCATCATGTCCCCACTCTCCTACGGTTGCATCAGCACTTGCATCTCTTGCCAATCGGCAACATTGCGGGCACAGGCTACGCCACGTGGATTTCTGGGATCGACGCCCAGGTTCTCAATCGAACGGCGCTGCACGACACGCAGGTTGAGCGTGCCATCTTGCAGCCCAATCAAGTCGAAGAGCGGCGTAATGCTCCGTACCGGGTAGTTAATCTCGATCTCAATCGGCCCGCGGTCGTTGAGATTTCGAGTTTGACCACCATTCGGATAGCGAATGATGACATAATCCTCAATCCGCCGTCCCTCATTCCCGCTGCCATCGAACAGCACAATGTCCGACCGGATCGCTTCCATAATCCCGCGCACGCAGGCATCTGCTGTAAAGCCGGGATAATTAGCCGGCGGGTTGTTCCGCAATTGTAGCCAGCTTTCGTATGGCGGCAATTGCGCGGCTGCCTCGGCACCATTACGTGCCGCCTGCGATACCATCGAATAGGCGAAGATCAGATAGCCGAATTCGATGATACCAAACAAGACGATCAGCATAACCGGCAGCAAGAGTGCCATCTCAACGATAGATTGTCCGGGTTTGTTCTGCATAGCACGCACTCCCGCAAAAGCTTTTGCTCTGGTTATCAGTATAGAACGGCTCACAGGATGGTTGAATAGTCCGAAGGTACCGGCTTTTTTACAAGGGCATGACGGTGGATTCTGGCCGGGAATATACTGCGAGAAAGGATAGCACAGGCTTTGTGCCTGTGCCATGCTCTAATGTTCAGTCTGTTATGAATCAGACCCCTTGATCGCGACTAGAAGTAGCTTTTCTACTCAGCTCGCTAACAGCTCCCCTGGAATATATTTCTTCCGTGCCTGATATATTCAGGTTTCCGATCGGGTTTTCACGTACCCATTAGCCGTATATAGCCTTTAATCATGCCCGCCAATGTATTGTACAATCATACGTTGCCAGTAGGGCCAATCGTGGTACCAGCCATCCCAAATGCGCAACGCATTACCGATGCCTTTCGCCCACAATTGACTCGACAACAACTCATTCGACCACGCTGACGGATCGTCACGCCCGGTGACCAGTATGATGTCAGTTTCACGCAGGCGATCTATTGTCCATTGATCGTTTAAATTGGGCACAAAGTCTACCGGATTGTGAAAATAGACACCCTGCGTATAGGTGCTGAAAAATCGCTTTAGATCGTAGAGTCCCGATAAACCAATCACCCGCCGTACCAGACCCGGATGACGCAGGGTAAAAACCACAGCCTCACTGGCCCCGAATGAGCAGCCGGTGGCGATCAGGAACGGGTTAGGGTTGAGATGGCGCACAAGCGGTAACACTTCAGTTATCAGGTAGTGCTCGTACTGTTCTTCGCGCCAGATGCGGGCATCGGTGTCGGCAGTGTAGTTGTACCAGCTTTCGCTATAAACACTATCGACACAAATAAGCTGTATCCAACCCTGTTCAAGATGATGACTGAGTGCTGCCACCATCCCCCGGTCTTCGTACTCGTAAAAACGGCCATGCGATGTGGGAAAGACCAGGACCGGCGCACCAGCATGACCAAAAACAAGGAGTTCCATCGTTCGGTTAAGGGCAGGGCTGTGCCACGAGTGATATTGGCGTTGCATACGTATAAGGTTGTTGTCTAAACAGCGATTACGGTAGCTAAAATGATAGCCTGCTGTGAACTGACTGTCAATGAAAGAGTATCACGGGTATGATAACAGGCACCACAACGAATTTGCAGACACTATCGTGGTTCCACGTGGCAATGCTGGTTTGGATGCGCTGGCTGATCAGTCTGGTCTTTCGTCTGGTCTATCCATTGCTGACGTTTCTTGCTGCCAGTTTTGCCGTGGATTTGAGTACAGCCAGTCTGCTGATAACCGTCCAGGTTGCCGCATCACTGCTGAGTCCGTTGGGTGGGGTGTTGAGTGATCGGTTTGGTGATCGGATTGTGATCCTCTGGGGCGGGATTATCTTTGTGTTGGGGGTTGCAGTTTGTGGGGTGAGTAGTAGTTTTGGGCTATTCCTGTCCGGGTATGCGCTTGTCGGTCTGGCGGTGGCGATTGCGATGCCGGCATTGCAGAGCTATGTAAGCGCTCGCAGTCACTATTCTCAACGGGCACGTTTGCTGGGAGTGCTGGAACTGAGCTGGGCGCTCTCGGCGTTGCTCGGTATACCACTGGTAACCTGGGTAGCAGAACAGTTTGGCCTGGCAATGGTTTTTGCCGGTCTGACGGTTGTTGGTATTGCCACGGTTGCCTTGATGACAATGCTACCAAACGATGAACGCATTCACTACACACAGTTCGGTGGCGATACATCTGCCGGGGTCAATCCAATCCAGATCGTGCTCAAACCGGTTATCCTGGCCGCGCTGAGTTTTATCTTTGTGCAGATGGCAGCCGTTGAGTTGATTTTTGTCAGCTACGCGGGCTGGTTAGAGTACACATTTGGGGCTACCACGACAGAATTGGGTCTCGTCTTCGGATTGTTAGGGGTCGTTGAACTGATCGGTTCACTGGCAGCAACCCTCTTCACCGACCGCATCGGTAAGCGCCGGGCAGTACTTGGTGGGTTTGCGCTGGTAGGTGTCTGGTTGCTTTTGTTGCCGCAGAGTACGTCCTGGCTCACGTTTCTGATTTTGCTGCTGGCGTTTGATTTATGTTTTGAGTTTGCCATCGTCTCGACCTTCCCCTTGATCAGTGGTCTCAGTGCGCAGGGCCGTGGCACAGTACTCGCGGCAATGACGGCCAGTATCGGCGGTGGACGGATTCTCGGTTCGCTTGTAGCCCCGTGGTTGAGCGTGACTGCCGGTTATGCGGTGAATAGCACGTTAGCCGGAATCCTGGTGCTGTGCGGGGTAGGCTTTGGTATCATAGCTATGAGAGAAGGCCGTGCCTGAGACCGGCAATGTAACTAAACGCACCGGCCTTGCATCTTATTGGTAGTGATGCGAATTATTGTGAAAGGAACAACACATGGCTCTTATGCAGGAAAAAGATCGCAAGGCGGTGCAGGGAGCATTTACAGGTCTGAATCGACCGGTAGACATCGTGCTCTTCACCTCTGCCGAAAGTGGTGAGTACAGCGAGGTCACCCAGGAACTGTTGCAAGAAGTTGTGGCTCTCCATCCAATGCTGAGTCTGCACGTCTATGATCTGGATCAGGATAGTGCCTATGCTGCGGAATTGGGTGTTGACAAAGCGCCGGGAATTGTTTTCCTGGTTGGTGAAGAGCGGCAGAATCACGGCCTGCGCTTTGCCGGATTGCCCAGTGGTTATGAATTTGCTTCCTTAATTGAAGCTATCCGTCTGGCCGGTGGTGCGGTACAGCCTGACTTGCAACCGGCAACCATGGCGCTGTTGGAGACGATTCAATCCCCAATGCACTTGCAAGTCTTTGTGACGCCAACCTGTCCGTACTGCCCGCGCGCAGTGGTGATGGCGTACCGCCTGGCTCTGGCCAGTCCGTACATCTCTGCCGAAGGCATCGAAGTGACCGAATTCCCCGAATTGGGCGACCGCTACGCGGTGATGGGAGTGCCCAAGACCGTCATAGATGATCTCGTGCATATCGAAGGTGCAGTGCCCGAAGGGATGATGGTCAATAAACTGCGGGAAGCGATTGCTGCGGCGGCGTAATGCCTGCTCTGCGAGAGTAATACCTCTGTAGACTACAGGAAAGCTGGTGCCGTCCTGCTCTCCTATCGGGATAGCTGAAGTTGATGCTTTCAGCTATCCCGATAGCGTTGTGCAGACAGCCGCTTGAGGCATAGCCGGTTTATGAGGACAGGGCTACCGGCGATAGCTGTTGAACCTCGCGGATTGCTTTCGGTAGAGCGCAGGTTGATGTCTACGCAATGCGCTCTGCAACAGATTGCTGTGAAACGGGTTTAGCTGATCAAAGCACAGAGAGCTGTCCAGCGCAGACATGCTATACTGGAAAAAGTAGCTGTGCTGGAGGAATTGCTGTGTCGGGACTATCCATTGATCTGTCGCTGTACGATGATGAAGAGGCACTGCTGGCCGGTTTGCGGCGCGGTGACCCTGATGCCTGTACGTGTTTTGTAAAACGTTTTGCCCCGCTTGTGTATGCCCGCGCACTCAACCTGGTAGGTGATGCTGACGAAGCTGAGAATGTGTTGCAGACGACCTTCATCAAGGCGTGTGCAGCGTTACCGGAATATACCGGTGCAGGCAGTCTACGAAGCTGGCTCTACCGGATTGCATCGAATGAGGGATTGATGCTGCTGCGGCAGAAGCGGGCGCAGCTTGACCTTGACGAAATAGGTGATCTCAGCAGCGAAACCTCACTCTCGCAATTGGCACCACGCTGGGCTGTTGATCCGGCCAGGACTGTACTCGATGAGGAATTACGGCGCGAAATTATGCAGGCAATCACCACATTACCCGATGCATTGCGGGTCGTGATAGTCTTGCGCGATATTGAGCATTTGAGTACTGAAGAGACGGCCAGACAACTGGGCATCAGTCCGGCAGCGGTGAAGGTGCGTCTGCATCGTGCCCGCTTGCGCCTGCGCGAACTGCTGGCTCGCTATGTCGAAGCGGTGGAGGAGCAGCGTGATGTTGACCAGTGACCATCATTCCTGTCATGAACTCATCGATCTTCTGAACGATTATCTCGATGGTGAATTGAGTGCGACTGAATGTAGTGAGTTGGAAGAGCAACTTCGTCGTTGTCCAGATTGCCGGCAATTACTGGCGTCGTTGCGGCAGACAATTAGCCTGCTCCATCACCTTGAAGATGAACCACTGCCATTACCACCTGCTTTGGAAGAACGTTTAATTGTTCAGATGCAACAACGTCTGCGGGCAAAAATCAATGACCGTAATGCGCAATGAGTAATTGTCGGAAGGCATACGCCACCGGTGATAGGGGGCGGGTTGCCCGCCATAGCAGGCGTAGTGTGCGGCGTAGTGGCCGGCCCGCGATAGGGATGGGATGCAGGGCACCAACTTCTTGTTCGGCAGTTACAGCGTAGAGCGGCAGGATTGTCAGGCCGGTTCCGATCATCACCATGCGCTTAATCGACTCCAGATTGTCGAGTTCGGCGATGATGCGGGGCGTTAATGATTGCTCGCGCAGGGCATGATCGAGCCAGACGCGCGTTTGACTGCTCGATTGGCGCATCACCATCGGCTGACCGGCCAGCTCTTGCAAATGAACCTCACTGCGCCCCCACCACGGATGGCGGCGACCAACGACGACGTATTGATCGAATTCGCGCAGCGCCTGTTGCTGCAAATCACGTTCCGCGCTATCGAGTTCGCCCTCGATTGCACCCAGATCGAGGCTGCCGTTCCGTAATTCATTCACGATAGATGGCGTCGTGCCGGTTTGGGCGCTCACGGCGAGGTTGGGATAGCGCTGGCGAAACATCTGCACCCATTCAGGCAAGAGATAGGCACTTACACCGGGTGTCACCCCAATCGTCAACTGTCCATCTCGCAGACCGGCAACATCAGTCACTGCCAGTTCGGCCTCGGCGACCAGGCGAAAAATGCCCTCACAATACGCCAGCAGACGTTGACCGGCTGGCGTCAGCTCAACACCACGCCGGCCACGCACGAAGAGTTCAGTGCCTAACGAATCTTCGAGCGCACGGATATGCTGGCTCACCCCTGATTGCGTCATGTGTAGCTGTTCAGCCGCTTTGCTGAGACTCCCGGCGGCTACAACGCGGGTAAAGATATCGAGTTTGTAGAGATCGAGCATCGTTGCTCCTGGTTATGCTGTTTAGACAACCTGTCGATACCAAATGATCAAACCTGTGCATTCAGAGAAATGCATCTATTCCTGGATGCAATGATTCTTGTGTCGCTGAGCTATAAGTTTCTGCTTAGAGATAGTATAAGCATGTTTCGGCTTCTGCCAAGGGGGTATTTCTGCTATTGTCAGAACTGTCAAATCCCAACACTCTCAACAAGCGATTGGCGCCAAAGCTGTCATACGGGATCGGGTACGGCTAATCATACGTGAAAAAGAAGGGAAGCAAAGCGATGTTGCTGAAGTATTTCTACGACGAGATGCTGGCGCAGGCTTCGTACCTCATCGGCTGCGCTAAGACCGGTGAGGCAATGGTCATCGATCCAATGCGCGATGTAGAGCCGTATTTGCGCGTAGCCGCCAAAGAAGGATTGCGGATTACCCATGTAACGGAAACTCATATTCACGCCGATTTTGTCAGCGGTGTCCGTGAGCTGGCTGCCCGTACCGGTGCCCAGATGTATCTGAGCGATATGGGCGATGCCAACTGGAAGTATGCCTACCCAGAAATTGAGAAGGCCATTCTGGTGAAGGATGGCGATACGTGGATGGTTGGCAACATTAAGGTACAGGTGATTGCAACCCCCGGCCATACCCCAGAGCACATTGCTTTCATGATTACCGATACTGCCGGTGCCGATCAGCCGATGGGTGTGTTCACCGGTGATTTTCTGTTCGTCGGTGATGTTGGGCGCCCTGATTTGCTGGAAGAGGCCGCCGGTATTTCTGGTACGAAGGAGCCGGGTGCACGCAAACAGTTCCAGTCGGTGCGACGGTTTGCCGAACTTCCTGACTATTTGCAGGTGTGGCCGGCTCACGGTGCAGGCAGCGCGTGTGGCAAGGCGTTGGGCGCCATTCCATCGAGCACACTCGGTTACGAGAAGCGTTTCAACCCGGCGTTCCAGTTTGACGATGAAGATGCGTTTGTGCGCTGGTTGCTGAAGGGTCAACCGGAACCACCGCGTTACTTTGCCCGCATGAAGTATGTCAACAAAGTCGGGCCGGCGCTTTTGCACGATCTGGCAACCCCGGTAGAGGTCGAGCGGCCACTTCTCGATCAGGCAATGGCAGAAGGGGCAATGGTCTTTGATCTGCGCAGTGCTGCCGAGTTTGTCGCCGGTCACGTTCCGGGCAGCATCAGTGTTCCCATTCGCAAGATGTACAGCACATATGTAGGCTGGTTCGTCGATTTCAACAAGCCCACCTACCTGGTTGTGCCGGATGGCGCCGACATGAATCAGATTTTGAAGGATTTGCGGGCGATTGGGGTGGATGATATTCCCGGTTACCTGCCGGCGTCAGCGCTCGGTGATAATCTCGTGCAGTTGCCGACCGCTACGGTGAAAGACCTGAGCGCCGCTCTGAGCGATCATTCGGCAGTCATTCTCGATATGCGTAACCTGACCGAATACGAAGAGATTCATCTGCCCGGTGCGCTGCACATTCCGCTCGGCTATCTGCCGCGCCGCCTGGACGACATTCCACGGGATACCCCCATTATTGCGCACTGTGCAACCGGCTATCGCTCACAGGTTGGCACGAGCTTACTGCGCCGGTTTGGTTTTACCAACGTAGCGACGCTGGTCGATCCGCAGGGCACCTGGCGAGAACTGGCTTCAGCAGTTGCTGTTTGACAGCGTGCTGTTTCTGCCGGTAGGAGTGGCCATTACTACCGGCAGAAACAACAGCGAGGCGAATAGTGGTTAGCCCGCTGCGTAGCGGGCGCAAGACGCAGGGAGTACTATGACGTACACGCATACCAACAGTGGACCAGCCGGTGAGGTTCACACGCTGGAAGTCGGTCACATTGCTGAACTCCTCAACCAGTTGATGGAGCGGATGGATCGGCTTGAACAGCACCTGGCGAAGGTCAACACCCTCGCCGATGAAGCGCCGGCGCTGCTGGCGATGGCGACTGACACGGTTGATGGGTTGTACCGTGACGCTGCCAGTGCCGGGGTTGATATCGACGAACGATTGAAGGTGGGTCTCGTCGCGCTTGAGCGGTTAACCGATCCGGCGACCTTGCGAGCACTGGCTGGCTTGAGTGAACAACTGGTAACGCTCGATGAACTGGCCCGGCAGGCACCGGGTTTTGCGGCGATGACCGTCGATATGATCGATGAACTCTATGCAGCCATTCGTAAACAGGGCATCGATCTGGAAGACACGGCACGTCAGGGTTTAGTCGCGCTCCGCAATCTGGTTGCCTTAATGCAATCCGACGAAATGAAAGCCCTGATGAGTTCGGGTGTGCTTGATCCCAAGACCCTGCAGGTTATGGGGGCTGCGGCCCATGCGCTGGTGAGTGCTCAGCGCGAACCACGGCGGGCCGGGCCGATGGCGTTACTGGGAGCACTGTTCAACCGCGATGTCCAGCGGTCGCTCGGTTTTGCCCTGAATTTCGCCGAACGATTCGGTCAGAAATTACCGGGCTAGTTAGAAACTCGTTACTGGCATGTCGCAGCACAAGCTGCTATTCGCAAGAGAAAGAGGTACTGCTATGGCCAAGAGCCACTATCAGGTTGTTATTGCCGGTGGTGGTACCGGCGGTCTCACCGTTGCGGCCCAATTGATGGATCAACCGAATCCGCCAGAGGTGGCGCTGATCGAACCGTCAACGGTCCATTACTATCAGCCATTGTGGACGCTGGTTGGTGGTGGTGTGTTTCCCCGCGAGCAATCGGCACGACCGGAAGCCGATTATATTCCACCCGGCGTGACATGGATCAAGGAAGCAGTCAAGGCTTTTGACCCTGATGCGAATAGTTTGACCCTGAGCAACGGTGAGACTATCACCTACGACTATCTGGTTGTGGCATTGGGCATTCAAATTGATTGGGGCAAGATCAAGGGTCTGCCGGAGACGCTGGGGAAGAATGGGGTTTGCTCGAACTACTCGTATGACACCGTTGAGTATACGTGGCAGAATATTCGCACGTTCCGCGGTGGCAATGCGGTCTTCACCCATCCGAGTACGCCGATTAAGTGTGGTGGCGCGCCGCAGAAGATCGTCTATCTGGCCGATGACTACTTCCGCCGATCAGGTGCTCGCCAGCAGAGCAAGCTTAACTTCTACCATGCCGGTACAGCAATCTTTGCCGTCAAGAAGTATGCTGATGCGCTAAATCGGGTTGTTGCGCGCAAGGGTATCGATGTTCATTACCAGCACGATCTGATTGAAGTGCGCGGCGAAGCACGTGAAGCGGTGTTCATGAATCTGGCAACGAAGGAGACGGTGACTGTTCACTTCGATATGTTGCACGTAACACCGCCGATGAGTGCGCCGGATGTGATCAAGAGCAGTAAGTTGGCCCATACGACCGGTTGGGTAGAGGTTGATAAGCATACGTTGCAGCACGTGCGCTATCCCAACGTCTTTAGCCTGGGCGACTGCTCGAATCTGCCGACATCGAAGACAGGAGCAGCGATCCGTAAGCAGGCACCGGTACTGGTTGCGAATCTGATGGCAGCAATGGCAAATGAGACACTGCCTGCCACTTACGACGGCTATACCTCGTGTCCGTTGGTGACCGGTTATGGCAGCCTGATCCTGGCTGAGTTCGATTATACCAACCAACCCAAAGAGAGCTTCCCCTTCGATCAGTCCCAGGAGCGCTACAGTATGTATGCGCTGAAGGCATACGGCTTGCCGGCGATGTACTGGAACGGTATGCTGCGTGGTCGGATGTAAGAAGGGGTGAGGGTTTCTAAAGTTGATATAATTACCGCCAGCAAGAACCCTTTGTCTTATTGCCGTCATGAATTGCGATAACGGGACGGGTTTCAAAACCCGTCCCGTTGTCGTGTGTTAGACAACATCTTGACCAATGCTGTACAGCTTTCTGTTTGCCAGATCTGTCGGGTTTGCTACCGGCAGCTCGTTAGCAGGTTGTCGCGGGCGTTCCGTACCTTCGCGGTCAGATGCAGTGCCAGGGAGAGAGATTGTGCGCGACTTGCCCGTGCGCTGAGCGCAGGGCTAATGTGTGATTTGCCCCACCCGGCCCCCGCTGGGCTATGCAGTACCCACATGTCGCGCTGCGTTAGGCTGGGCTGCAAGTGCTCCCTGTGGCGCAGGCAGCCCGGCCTGCGTGCCGGCATCCCCGCTACCGCTGTCAGGTGCTGGCCCTGCCGGCAGGCTTCCTGCCTGCCCCACGGTCTGATACACCGTCTACCGCCGCTAGCACTGCGACCATCCGCTGCCCATTCGTGACGTGAGACCCACGCGACAGCGATGCAACGCGATAGTGCCCAGGATCGCGCACAATGAGATAGGTTCGACTGATGAGCGAAGCGGTTGATAACCTGGGTATGGGTAAGGCATAGCGCTGCGCGAGAGAGGGGGGCGTAGCGGCTGCAATCACCTCTGAACAACCATCCATTGCACGCCGTGCAAGACATTCCTATTCACCGCATCCCGTGGATGGTCGGGTGAACGGTACAGATACCGTCCGTAGGGGCGGGTTCTCAACCCGCCCCTACGGAACCCGCCTCTATGCACCACCGGCACCAGCACGCTGTGGGGCAGGCGGTCAGCCTGCGTTTAGCCATCGCCATCATCAGGGTCGCGTACCGGCACGGGAGTCCGCTGCAATCCGCGTCGGATCGTGAGTACGGCTGGCGCGGCAGCATGGCTGCCGCACTCCACACCGCGCGACACGCGCATGATGCGCGAGTAACGATGCGTTGGGAACACCGGCATGCAACGGAGGGGCGGGTTCGGGATGGGCGGGTTTAGAACCCGGGCGGGTTTAGAACCCGCCCCTACAGTGGACGGCACATGTGACCGTTCACATTGCCATACAGGGGATGCGGCGAATGAAGGGGGCGAATGGGTACGCCTTGGATCGCACGCTGTGCATTGTTTCGGATTTGCGATCACCTGAGAAAAATGAGGTGTGGTGCGAGATGCCTCCTCCATGCCATTGGCAATGAGTGTGATCGGTGCGGAAGCATAGCTTGCGCTCTCTGAACTGGCGTGGATGTGGATCGCTGAGCATGTAAGTGACATCATTCCGGTAGGGTACTCTTGGTATGACAAAGCGTCTGATCAGTACCGCTGATCGCTTACCGAGATGCGTAAGAGCAGGCCGATAATCAGGAAGTTCACCACAATCGACGAACCGCCGTATGAGATAAATGGCAATGTAATACCGGTTAGTGGGATCAGGCGTAAATTGCCGCCTAGAATGATAAATGCCTGTACGGCAATGATTGAGGTAAGCCCTACAACCAGCAGTTGCTCGAACCCGCGAAAACGACCCGGAATAGCTAATGCCAGGTGATAACCGCGAAAAATGAGGAGCATGTATGCGATCAGCACGGCCAGTGTCCCGGCTAACCCTAGTTCCTCACCAATGGCTACGAAGATAAAATCGGTATGCACCGCCGGCACATACTCTGGCACACCGCGCCCCAGACCTGCCCCGAAGATGCCGCCAGACGCCAATGCATAAATCGCCTGGACGATCTGATATCCCGATCCCTGAGCACTGGCCCAGGGGTCAAGCCAGACCGATACTCGTAAGCCAACGATGGGCAGCAGGCGGTACAGCAGATAGGCACCACCGGCAAAGGCAGCCACTCCCACGACAACGTACAGGCCGCGTCCGGTGGCGACGTAGAGCATCGTGAGGAAGACACCGAACAACAGGAGCGCTGCGCCGAGATCGCGTTGGAAGACGATGGTCAACATCGCGATAGCCCACATACCGACCAGTGGGGCCAGGTAGGGGAGCGGTGGTAAGGTAAACGGCCCGATCCGGTAGTTCGACTGCACGACTTCACGGTACTCGTTGAGGTACGAGGCCATGAAGATGACCAGAATGATCTTGAGCAGTTCCGACGGCTGGAAGTAGAAGAAGCCGAGATTGAACCAGACCCGTACTCCGCTGTTGTTGGGGTCAACGCCGAAGACAAAGGTAGCCAGGATGAGCGCCAATCCGAGCATCAGCCAGAGGTAGCGATAGTGATCGAGTACGTCAGTGAACGAGAGACGGAATAACCGGATGCAGAGATGATCGAGAGGAGTAAAAAGGATGGTTGCCATGATCAGCGTGCCCAGCGTTACCCACAGGGTTTGCCTGGCAGCAATCCCTTCGTAACAAGGGAACCGCTCACCAGCCGGGTTGCTACAAATGTAGATCTGATTGAGACCTGGCTCAAGTCGTGCCGTCATCATCAGGCTCAGTCCGGCCAGTAAGGCTACTAACGGCAGTATCACCTGATCGGCTGTTGGGCTGCGCCACGAAAGGCCAAGTGAAATGGCGAGAAACAGCACGAGGGGTAGGCTTGATGGCCAGAGAATGCTAACCAACCCTTCAATTGTCGTCTGCAATTCACTTTGGCCGGTGGCAACAACGACTAATAAATAACCGGCAGCAAAAAAGAGCAGCACGGTAACGAGCAGTTGCAATTCCACCATGCGCAACTGGCGGAGGCGGGCAAAGGTTGCACGGAGTGAGGCCATAATGTGTCTCCGTGGGAGAAAACCGGTCATCGTAATCGCGAGAGTGTATCCAAAAAACTGGCCGCGCAGGTAGCGTTGTCGCTGTTGTGCCTATCGCGTGATCATGATGGCGACTATTCGGGTAGCTTCCTGCTGCGGATACTCTCACCTTTCTGTGTCTGGCATTATAGCAGGCATTGCAGTCATCAAATGCAGTGTGCTGGGCCGAACGAGGGTTTTTTCTTCCTCTTCCAGATGTATCGCCATGAAGTGCGAAAGCACAGCTTCCGCACTTCAGGCAATGCAGGATGTGGATTACAGAGCACACCAGACGCACTGTTCCAGATAAAGCAGTGCGTATTATATCGGCCAGTTCGGTTCGCGCTCGCAATGGTAGCCGGCCTGTTCGAGAGAATTGATGACCATCTGAGCGTGTTCTTCATCACGGACTTCGAGGATGAGTTCAACGCCGGCACGGTCGATTGGCACTCGCCACATCCCACGGCGATGGAAGAGATCCATGACGCTGGCACCGGTCGAGGCAACGTGATTGACCAGGCCGGCCAGGCCGCCCGGACGATCATCGACGCTGGTGCGGAGCAAGAGGTAGCGTCCCTGGCGAACCAGGGCATACTCAATCACCCGCATCAGCAGATTCGCATCGATATTCCCACCGCAAAGGATCGTCGCCGTCACCTGGTGTGGTTGTACCGGCACCTTACCACTGAGCAGGGCAGCAACACCTGCGGCGCCGGCTCCCTCGACCACCAGACGACTGTATTGCAACACGTGCGCGATTGCCATCACAATCTCTTCGTCATCAACGGTGACAACGTCATCAACCAGGGCCTGGATCATCGGCAGGGTGAGTTCGCCGGGACGCTTCACGGCAATACCATCTGCAATCGTATGCGCAGTCGGTGCCGTCACCGGATGACCGGCGGCGAGCGAGGCCGGCACCGGCGCACAGCCGGCAGCCTGCACACCGATGATACGCACGTGCGGCAACAATGTCTTCACGGCCAGGGCAATCCCGCTGATCAGGCCACCACCGCCGATTGGTACGACCAGTTGGTTTAAATCGGGCAGGGCTTCAACCAGTTCCAGGCCAATCGTTCCCTGACCTGCAATCACCCGTGGATGATCGAAGGCATGGACGTAGGTTAAGCCACGTTCTTCTTTGAGAGCGTGTGCGTAGGCCATCGCATCATCGAAGGTGGCGCCGTGCAGAATGACCTCGGCGCCCAACCGGCGGGTTGCCACCACTTTGGTCAATGGAGCGCGCTCAGGCATCACAATTGTTGCTTTTACCCCCAATAACTGGGCTGCCTGCGCGACACCCTGAGCGTGATTCCCGGCAGACGGTGCAATCACGCCGCGTTGTTTCTCTTCAGGTGACAGATGAATGATCGTGTTGTAAGCACCACGAATTTTGAACGAACCACTCTGCTGGGTATTTTCAGCCTTGTAAAAAATTGACCCACCCAGTTCAGCACTCAGGCGGGTTGCCGGCAATACTGGCGTGGGTAGGATAATATCCCGCAACGCCCGCCGTGCAGACTGAATATCGGCCAGTTCAATTGCGAATCGGCTCATGGAACGTCATTGCTCCCTGGACTAATGGCCTGCATTGGCCTAATCTTCCCCGGTGATAAGTTCCTGGGCATTGGCGGCACGGGCAGCCAGGATGCGGAAACGCATAGCCGTCTCGCGGTCGCGAACCTGCTCGGCTGCCTTCATCAACACACCGATAGCCAGTTGCAGCCGCCGCAGTTCTTCGCGATCACCGGCCAGTTGCAACCGCGCAATTTCTTGTTCGCAGTATTGCGCTATTTGATTCACGGTGAGCATCGTCTTCCTCCTCTGGCACGGTCGCCAATTCCCTAGCAATATTCGTCGTTATTGTACCATTCTTGCTCTACAATGAAACAAATGGGTTGCAACGAAAGGAGAGCCTGCTCATGCCGATGACAATAGCCGAATTAACCGACGCAATTAATCGGTTTGTGACAGACAAGGGCTGGTATGCGCCTGATAGTATTTTCCCGCAGACACCACGCAATATCGCGATTTCGGTGGCGGTCGAAGCAGCGGAGCTACTCGAACATTTCCAGTTCCGTGACGAACCACGTGACCGGGAAGCGCTGGCCGGTGAGCTGGCCGATGTGGCTAATTACCTCTTTCAGTTGGCTTACCTGCTTGACATTGATCTGGAACAGGCCATCCTGACCAAACTGGCCGAGAATTACGGTCGCACGTGGGAAGGGTAGGGTGTTGTTTGCACTCACCTTCACAAAGATGTAACTACCCCGTAACGCAGAGTGTTATACTGCTAAGCATCAATACTTTTGAGACCGTGTTCGTCAGATTCAGCGCAGAAATTGGAGAAACGCACATGGATCGTGCCGCACAGATCAAGCAGATTGCCGACAGTTGGAACACGCCGCGTTTTGCCGGCATTGTGCGCCCCTACACGCCGGAGGATGTGTATCGTCTGCGGGGTTCGGTGCAGATTGAGTACACCCTGGCGCGGATGGGTGCCGAGCGCTTGTGGAACCTCTTGCACACCGAGCCGTACATCAATGCCCTGGGTGCCCTAACGGGTAATCAGGCAATGCAGCAGGTGAAAGCCGGTCTGAAAGCCATCTACCTGAGTGGCTGGCAGGTAGCCGCCGATGCCAATCTGGCGGGGCAGATGTATCCCGATCAGAGCCTCTATCCGGCAAATTCAGGCCCCCAACTGGTGCGCAACATCAACAATGCCCTCCGCCGTGCCGACCAGATTTATCACAGCGAAGGGCGAAATGACATTTACTGGTTTGCCCCGATTGTGGCCGATGCCGAAGCCGGCTTTGGTGGCCCACTCAATGTCTTCGAGATTATGAAGGCGTATATCGAAGCCGGTGCGGCAGGTGTACACTTCGAGGATCAGCTTGCCTCCGAAAAGAAGTGTGGTCATATGGGCGGGAAGGTGTTGATCCCCACCCAGGCTGCGATTCGTAATCTGGTGGCGGCTCGTCTGGCAGCCGATGTGATGGGGGTGCCGACGATCATTGTGGCGCGCACCGACGCAAATGCGGCTACGTTGCTCACCAGTGATATTGATGAGCGGGATCGGCCCTTCTGCACCGGCGAGCGCACCAGCGAGGGCTTCTACCGGGTGCGGGCGGGCCTTGATCAGGCGATTGCCCGTGGTCTGGCCTATGCCCCCTACGCCGATATGATCTGGTGTGAAACGAGCGAGCCAAATCTCGAAGAGGCACGCCGCTTTGCCGAGGCTATTCACGCCCAATTCCCTGGCAAGTTGCTGGCCTACAACTGTTCGCCATCGTTCAACTGGAAGAAGAAGCTGGACGATGCGACGATTGCGGCCTTCCAGCGCGAATTGGGTGCCATGGGCTACAAGTTCCAATTCGTGACCCTGGCCGGCTTCCACGCGCTGAACTACAGCATGTTTGAACTGGCGCGCAACTATCGTGATCGGGGGATGGCTGCCTACAGCGAATTGCAACAGGCGGAATTTGCCGCAGAAGCCTACGGTTACACGGCGACCCGTCACCAGCGTGAAGTTGGGACCGGTTATTTCGATGAGGTGGCGCAGGTGATTGCCGGTGGCGAGATCAGCACAACGGCATTGACCGGCAGTACTGAGGAAGAGCAGTTCCACTAGCGGTAGCGGATTAATACCCGATCAACAGCTTCTGACGCGAATATCCGTCCAGGGGGCAACCATCTGATTGCCCCCTGGATGTTTTGTCCGTTGTGTGCAGCCCTGGTGGGACGCATATCGCATCTTGACTGTCACTGTGCATCACTCAGGTTGTGAAATCCGTGCAGGAGTGCTCTGTCAGGCGTGCGACCGGCGAGGTGCTAGTGGATTGTTGTCGGCGTAGCAGTAGGGGCACGGCATGCCGTGCCCCTACTGGTGGATTGTTGTCGGCGTGGTCGTAGTAAGGGCGACGCATGCGTCGCCCTTACTGGCGTCCAGTGGTGCATCGTCCAGATGTAGCGTCGGGGTCATAGTTGGCTAGTGTGTCATGACTTCTCATCTACCAGATTTACAAGCACACCATCACCGGTTCGACGCATGCGCCCTCAGTGCGGCGTGCAGGGTGATGAAGAGCGTGTTAAGCGTTCTCTGTGTCCGAATGTGATGGAGACACGCCCTCACCCTACCCTGCCCCCGCTGGGGGGCGGAACCACCGGTGTCGGATGGCTTCCGCTAGCGCATGTTGGTTCAAGGCGGCGATACTCCACCGGACGCAGGCACAGGCTACTTCAGGTGACGAGCGAGCCGGATGTTTGCGCTCCCAGAGGCGTCGCAGAAAACGAGCATATAGCGCACTAGTCTTGGGCATAGGTGGGAGCGAGCCGGATGTTCGCGTTCTCAGGGAATATCAGCATTTGCGCACGGTGGTGTAGCACGCAAGGGTGCAGCGCAAGGATGGCGGTAGGTAGCGTGCGATGACTTTTTTGAACCAGATGTAATATTCAGATGGCCCAGGATTCTGCTTAGGGATTTGGGAGATAAGTCTCTCCCGTCTAAACTCTGATATGGTATTATCATTGCTGCCATATGTGTCGTTTGAATGAAAGGTGGCATACGCATGCAACCACTGGATCAGGAGAAGGTCGATCTGGATTTCACCTTCTTACTCGATTGTTTTGCCAGAGTATTGCGTGACGTCGATGCCGGGCCGGTATCGGAAGCATTGCCCTGGTTGGGTTCGCATACTCCTGGTGATCATATTCCAACTCGCGCACTGGCACAGGCACTCATTATTGCCTTTCAATTGCTCAATATCGCCGAGGAAAACGCAGCAGTGCAGCAGCGCCGGGTCGCTGACCGCGATCCGAATATCCCGCCGGAATTGGGGCGCTGGCGAGATGCCTTGCAGAAGCTGCACCAAAGTGGTTTGACCGGCGAAGAGATTGCTGCGGCGCTTCCCCATGTTCACGTCGAGCCGGTGCTCACAGCGCATCCCACTGAAGCCAAACGGGCAACAGTGCTCGCACATTATCGTGAGCTGTACTTGTTGCTGGTACGGCGCGAGAGTCAGCGCTGGTCGCCAGCAGAACAGGCAGAGATCACGGCAGATATTGAGACCCTGCTCGAACGATTGTGGCGTACCGGTGATGTCTTTCTGAGCAAGCCGGGTGTTCCTGCCGAAGTGCGCAATGTCCTGCATTACCTGGTCAATGTCTTTCCCGATGTTTTGCCCGTTCTTGATAATCAGTTGCGCTACGCCTGGCAGGAAGCCGGTTTCGATCCTGCGCTGCTGAGCGATACCTGGCCAAAGCTCAGTTTTGGTTCGTGGGTCGGTGGTGATCGCGACGGTCATCCCCTGGTGACTGCCGAAATTACTGCACAAACCCTTCGTGAGATGCGTCTGCAAGCCTTGCGTCTCCTGCGGCGTCGAATTCGACAGGCCGCCAGCCATCTCAGTATTTCTGATCTGCTCGTTCCAACGCCACCGGGGTTGATTGACCAGATTCGGCGGTTGTCGAGTGGTTTAGGTAGTCGTGGTGCGCAGGCAGTGGCGCGTAACCCCAATGAACCGTGGCGGCAGGCGCTGAACCTGATGCTGGCTCGTCTGCCAATAGACGATGCGCCGGCTGAAGCAGCACGGCTGGTCGACGATCCTGATCGTTATCGTTGTGCCGATGAACTGCTCAATGATCTGCGCGAGTTTGCCGGGTATTTACGTGCAGTAGGGGCCGGGCGACTGGCCGATGCCGAGATTCGTCCATTGATGCAACTGGTTGACACCTTTGGCTTTCATCTGGCTACACTTGATGTTCGCCAGAACAGCCAGTTTCATGATCGGGCCCTGGCGCAGTTATTGGAAGCTGCTGGCTTGTCGTCTGACGATCTGATTGGTGGTGATCCTGAGCGACGGCGGGCACTGTTAGAACGCGAGGTTGCTTCACCACGGCCATTTGCTCACCCCAACACACCGCTTGACTATGAGGCAGCGGCAGTCGTTGACAGCTATCGTGTTCTTGCCAATCACATTGCTCGCTACGGTACAGCCGGCCTTGGTCCGCTCATCATCAGCATGACACGCGATGTAACTGATGTCCTGGTCGTGTATCTGCTGGCGCGTGAAGCCGGTCTGGCATATGCTACCCCAGAGGGTCTGGTGTGTCGATTGCCGGTCGTTCCATTGTTTGAGACAATCGAAGATCTCGAACATAGCCCCCGCATTCTGGCTGATATTCTCGACCACCCGGTGACGCGCCGTAGTTTGATCGCCCAGGCTCAGGGTGGGGAGTTAGTGCAGCAGGTGATGATTGGCTATAGCGATAGCAACAAAGACGGCGGCATCCTGGCCAGTCAATGGGCATTGTATCAGGCCCAGCGGGCAATGACAGAAGTGGGACGGGCACGTGGAATACGGATTCGTTTCTTCCATGGCCGTGGTGGCACGATCAGTCGTGGCGCCGGACCCACCAGCCGCTTCATCTCAATGCTGCCACCGGGAAGTTTGAATGGTGATCTTCGTCTTACCGAGCAAGGCGAGGTCATTTCGCAAAAGTATGCCAATCGCCTTACCGCTGCGTACAACCTGGAACTGCTCATTGCCGGGACAACCAAGCATACATTACTCCAGCAACGGCAACCCGAAGAGCCGCATCCGCTGGAGCCGGTGATCGGCTGGCTGGCTGAGAAGTCACGTATTGCCTACCGCGAACTGGTTGAACGCGATGGCTTCATTACCTTCTTCCGTCAGGCCACGCCGATTGATGTCATTGAACAAAGCCGGATCGGCTCACGTCCATCGCGGCGTACCGGGCAGGCGACGCTGGCCGATCTGCGAGCCATCCCCTGGGTCTTTAGCTGGAATCAGGCCCGCTTTTATCTGCCGGGCTGGTACGGGGTTGGTAGTGCATTGACGGCCTTGCAAGAACAGGAACCGGCGTTATGGGAGCAACTGCGTGCAGAGCAGTGGCGGTGGCCGTTATTGCGTTACCTGCTGGCCAATGTTGGGACGAGTTTGCAAACGGCACACCGCGAGACAATGCATGCGTATGCCGGCCTGGTCGAAGATGACGAGATACGGCGACAATTCCTCAACCTGATTGATGCGGAGTTTACCCGTACAGAAGCGGCATTGACAGCTATTTTCGGTATGCCGATTGAGCAGCGGCGCCCACGGGTTACCGCGACACTGGCCCGGCGCCAAATTGGCCTGGCCCCTCTGCATCGCCGGCAGATAGAGCTGCTGGGTCGGTGGCGTGCCCAGCGGGCGGCTGATGATCCGGCAGCCGAAACCACATTGATCGATCTGCTACTGCTGGTCAACGCGATTGCAGCCGGCCTGCGCACAACCGGATGACCGGTGGGTGCAGGTACAGGTTTGATCGAGATGGTAAACCGATAACCACCGGGCAGGTCGGGTAATGATCTGACCTGCCCGGTGGTTATGTTGCCTGTTTCATCATCACGTAGTGCATGTTTGAGATGATACCGAGTCAAATGGCAGATAAGGCCAGCTCGAATCTCTTGCGGGTTGTCAAACTCGTGCTGGCGGGCTGCCGGTATCGGTGTGCTTCCAGCGCGTCACCGGTATTTCGTTAGCAGCGCACGACCCGGTTCACGCGCTGTGTGTCCTGGCACTGCATTAGAAGTTATCTCGTTGATTACGGACAGGCTCCATGCATCGTGACACGCACACACAGCATCTGCGTGACCAGTCGGGTTAACGGCGTGACACACGCTGGATCGTGAGCACAACTGGTGCGGCGGCAGTCTGCCGCACTCCACACGCTGCGACACGCACATGGCAAGCGGGTAAGGCACCTGATCCAACGAGTGATAGTACTGGTGATGGCGTCAGCCCTCCTCGCTTCCATACCGGCAGCCTTGGAGCAGGAGATACTATTGTTGGTCATCGGCAAGCGTTCATGCACCTGTGTGACAGTCAGGTAGTACAACCGCACAGCTTGTATGAAATAAGTTCTCGTGTGATGGGTGATGAGCATGTTATGGTGGTACTGCGTCTGGTGGTGGGATGCGACCTGCCCCCGCTGGAGATGGGAAACCACCAGTGTTAGATGGTTCCCGCTGTTGCATGTTAGTTCTGGCTTGCGATACCAGCGAGCCGGACTTGCGCTCTCAGGGAAGAGCAGCACTTTACGCACCACAGTGTGGTATTCAGGCGATGTTGGAGAATGTGCCATGACTTCCATGAAACCAGAGTTGATGTCACATCCGACAAACATACGCTGCGTGTGGTATGCTGATCAAAAATACAGGTGTCAGCTTCAGTTATCAAGCGCTACACCCGTTTGGGAGAAACGATGGATCGTGAAGCAGTAACAGATCAGGTAACGTCGGTAGACCAGTCGCAGCCGACTGCTGAAGGACTGGAACAACGACGCTCTCTCTTTAATCGTATAGGACTGCATTTGCCGCCGCTGCCATTTCGAGTGCGGCTGACGTTGTTGTACGCTGGTATGTTTGCTCTGGCACTCTGCGGAATTGGAGTTGGTGTCCATTTCGCGGTTTCCCAGGCCCTGTATGCCGGTGTGCAGCGTGATCTTACGTCGGCGTCCCAGCAGGTAGAGGCGATTCTTTCGGCAGTCGGGTTTCAGAGTATTCGTACTGCCAGTGGTGAATTGCAACTCTATCTGAATCGCGATTTTATCAAGCTGTTTACCAACCGTGGGGTTGGCGTTCAGTTTTTTCGGATTGACGGCACCCTGGCGAGTAGTACACCGAATCTTGAGTCGCACATGCTACCACTGCCGCCGGAGGCGATGCAATACATTAGCGCCGGCAATGATCAGATGAGTGTGGTGCGCGAAATTAACGGTGTGCCGGTCAAATCGCTGATCACACCGGTCACCCTGCGCAATGGTCAATTAATTGGCTTTTTGCAGGTCTCGCGTCCACTTGATGATGTTGTGAACACCCTGACGTTGTTGCAGCAGATACTGATTGGCGGCGGTCTTCTGGCATTGATCATCAATGGTTTAGGCGCGATGTACCTCTCGAAGCGGGCGTTGCGCCCAATTGAGCAGATCACTATGACGGCGCAAAGTATTGTGCGAGCCGAGGATTTGGGGCGGCGCATCCCCGAACCTGCGCAGCGCGATGAGTTGCAACTGCTGACGGTTACCATTAACGAACTTCTGTCACGCCTTGAGCGTCTCTTCGTGACGCAGCAGCGGTTTGTTGCCGATGTTAGCCACGAGTTGCGCACGCCATTGACGGCGATGCAGGGAAATCTCGAAATTCTGGATCGCGGTACCTGTCCCGATCCTGCGCTGCTCAAAGAGGTGATCGGTGACATGCGGCGTGAGACGGCGCGTTTGATTCGGATGGTGAACGACCTGCTCTTGCTGGCGCAAAGCGAAACTCACGTGGTGTTGCGCCATGAACCGGTAGAACTCGATACACTCTTGTTAGAGGTCTTCCGCGAGTTACGACCACTGGCCGGACAGGTACGCCTGCGGATCGGTGCTGAAGATCAAATCCTGGTGTACGGTGACCGTGACCGTATCAAACAGGCGTTGCTGAATTTGGGGGTTAATGCGTTGCAGTATACGCCACCCGGTGGACTGGTCATTCTGAGTTTAGAACGTTACGAGCAGTTTGCTTGTCTGAGCGTTGCCGATACAGGTGTTGGCATCAGTGAAGAGGCACGTGCGCATATCTTTGAGCGGTTTTACCGTGTGGATCGCTCGCGATCACGGCATAGTGGTGGGGCCGGTTTAGGACTATCGATAGTGAAATGGGTTGCCGAGGCGCATGGCGGCTATGTGACTGTGGCGAGTGAGGTTGGGCGGGGAAGTACATTCGCAATATACCTGCCGTTGCCGGAAGCAAATCCTGTCCCCGTTACTGAGGTTGAAGCGGGTAATACCAAATAATGGTAATCAGGTCGCGATAGTCTGTTGTGCGGTATGCATGACCTTTACGGTGGGAGTGCGTTGGCAACCATCCGGTTTCTGACCACGTCCAGAGCCAGATAGAGTACAATAGGCGGCATGCGAACTCTAACGATCAGCGATGAAATCGTTCCAGCCGTCTATAGCCTGAACATCAAGCAGCGCTTTGCTGATGTACAACTGGTGTTAGCGTGCGGAGATTTGCCAATCTACTATCTGGAATTTGTCGTCACGATGTTGGGTCAGCCCTGTTTTTATGTGTGGGGCAATCACGATGCGCCGGAAGTACAGGCCGATGGGCAGGTTGTCAGTTATGCTCGTGGTGCCACGTGTATCGAAGATCATGTTGTCTGTCATCAAGGACTGTTAATTGGAGGACTGGGTGGTTCGATCCGGTATAAGCCTGATGGTCATCATCAGTATACCGAAACCCAAATGATGTTACGGGTGTTGCGAATGGCGCCGCGCCTGTTCTTGAATCGGCTGCGGTATGGACGTTATCTTGATGTCTTGCTCACGCACGCGCCACCGCTCGGCATTCACAACGGCCCCGATTATCCGCATCGCGGTTTTCTGGCTCTTCTGCGCTTTATCCAATGGTTTCGACCACGGTATCTGATCCACGGTCACATCCATCTCTCTTACGGTTTTGGTCACGCGACAGAGACGCTCTACGGTCAAACGCTGGTGATTAACACAGCCGGTTATCGGGTGCTCGATCTGGCGATCTAGTCGGTTGTTAATTTGACATAAAATGTTTTTGTTGCATCTGGTAGGATAGCAGTCATCATACCTCGGCCAACGATTACCCTGATGCTGCATCTGAATGATGCATCGCTGGCGCCGGCGTTGTGGGGGCGACGCATGCGTCGCCCCTACGACCTCGCCAACGATAACCCATCAGCGACCTGCGTTCAGCTTGCCGGCGTGATAGTGCGATCACGAGCGCTAAGTGCCAGTAAAGCGGATTTGATATTAGTTGATAAGGTGTTGCAATCATCTCAGAACCATGGTACGCTACCCGCGACTACGGCCGTCGGTGTTGCCGGTCGGTGATGGAGCGCGTTGTCCTGTGCGCTGACTATCAATTACGGTAAGGCCGAAAGGAGAGGCCGATGTCAGCCATTCAAGCTATCGTCCATGATGAATTTACGCGCATTCGTCGCGATCAAATCGTGCGCGAGCTACTTGCGCTGGTAACACGTCGCCCGAACGAATTGTTGTCATTTGACGAAGTACGGGCCAGGCTCCGGGTGCGCGGTCAGCATTATCTCGGTCATCAGACGGTGCCGCTGGAGAAGATTGTGGGGAGTGAAGGTCGGTACAGTGATTTTGATCGGCAGTTCGCCCCGCGCCATAATGCGAATCGCTTTCGCTGGATGAGCATTGATCGAGCGCATCACGAAGGTATTCCACTCCCTTCGGTAGAGCTGTATAAGTTAGGCGATATCTATTTTGTGAAGGATGGGCATCACCGTATCTCGGTAGCTCGTTTTCAGGGACAGCGCGAGATTGATGCAATTGTCACCGAGCTGGTGGTTGATGTGCCACTTGATGCCAGCCTGAGCGTTAAAGATCTGCTCTTGAAGGAGGAGTATAGCGATTTTCTCGAGTGGACTGGTTTAGCCGATCTACGCCCCGATCAGCGTATTGAGTTTAGTGAACCGGGTGGGTATCTT
Source organism: Chloroflexus aurantiacus J-10-fl (assembly GCF_000018865.1). NCBI lineage: Bacteria > Bacillati > Chloroflexota > Chloroflexia > Chloroflexales > Chloroflexaceae > Chloroflexus > Chloroflexus aurantiacus. The sequence continues at coordinate 5,193,757 of NC_010175.1, read as the reverse complement.
GAACTGATCCGCCACATTAATGCCCATCGCTACTATCTGGGGCTGGAGCTGAACCGACCGGTATCGCGCGAAGAGGCAGTGGCGAGCTGGTACGATAATGTGTATCTGCCGGTTATTGAAGTGATCCGAAGTCAAAACGCACTGCGCTATTTTCCGGGGCGCACGGAAGCCGATTTGTACCGCTGGATAATGGATCACCGCTGGTATTTGCGTGAGCGTAACGGTGGTGCCGATCCAGGGCCTTTGATCGCCGCAGCCGATTATGTCCGTCTGTTTGGTAAGCGTAGTCTGATCGAGCTGACCAACTGGTTGCTCGGTGTGCTACGTGGCAATGCGACTGCCGGCGCCTCATAACTGGTCTTTCTCAGGCATTAGTTTGTAACGATGGTATCATACGCACCGTGATTCGTGCGCTGCATCATCCAATCTTGTTCAGGTGGCCTGCCCTGTGGCTACCGATTACGCTGGTTTTGCTCGCTGTAGGTGTACTGTTGACTGGTGCTGACCGTCCGGCGCAGTATTGGAAGGTTGGCGAAGACAACGAACCGCCACTGGTCAGGTTTCACGGCAACGAGCAGAATGAAGACGGGCTGTTCCGCTGGTCGTACCCGCAGGCGACGCTCTTCCTGTATGGGTATCGCGGTTCACCGGCATTGATTGAATTGCGATTAGCTGCCCCGCGTCGGGATGGGATGCATCCAGCGCAGGTGGCTTTTTCCTATCAAGACGGTCAACTGGCAACGACAACTGTGGCCGGTTACTGGCGGCGTTATCAGCTATTACTGCCGACCAGTACCACTACTGAGGCGTTCCTGTCCTGGCAAACGGACCCTTACGTAGCGTTGCCGGATGTGCGTGAGCTTGGGGTGGCACTCAGTGGCGTGAAGCTGCTGACAACAGTGACGCGACCGCCACTAAGTGGTCAGCTTATTGGGTGGGCCGTGTTGCCATTGCTGGTGTGGTGGGCAGGGAGCGTCTGGGGCTGGTCTGGGCGATGGCGTGATGGAGCGGCTATTCTGGCGCTTGTGCCGGCTATTGGGCTGGCCTTCGTTCCGGTTGTGGCCGAATACTGGTTGCCTACGCTCCCATGGCCGGCGTGGCCGTTGGTGCCGATAGGGTTGCTTGCCGGATGGCCGCTGATCGCAGCCGGTTTTGCTCGTGTTTCGCATTGGGTTGCGCTACAACCGCAGTGGCCATGGTTGGGCTTGATAAGTGCATTTGCCGGTCTGCTGGCGTTGCGCTTCGGCGCACCTGTCTGGCTGATGCTGCCAATCAGCATTGCTGGGGTCTGGCTGGCGTGGTCGCTGCTGCACGATTGCGAAGAGTCCGCTTCCTGGCCGATTGGGTGGATGCTGGCAGGGGTTACCGGTGTAGCGTTGATCACACGCCTGATTGCGCTTGATCAGATGCCACCGGCGCTGTGGCGGGATGAAGCGCGCCATGGGTTGCTGGCTCTGCAAATCTGGACGGATCCGACGTTTCGGCCTGTATACGTGGTTAAAGATGCTGACCTGCCGGCACTGTTCTTCTATCTGGTTGCGCCGTTTGTCGGTATCCTGGGGCCACACGCCTGGAGTGTGCGGCTGGTGAGCGCACTGGCCGGTGCGCTGACACCACTGGCTCTTTACTGGTTTGCGGCTCCAATTGTGGGGCGGCGTGCAGCAGTGTTGGGGGCTGCGTTGCTGGCCTGGGCGTCATGGTCATTGAGTATGAGTCGCTGGGCCTTCCCGGCTACGCTTGACCATGTGTTGGTGCTGACAGCCGGCGGTTTGTTGTGGCGAGGGCTTGATCCGGATCAACCGCACCGGCGTTCGTGGCTGTACATCGGCGGTGCAGCATTGCTGGGCGGATTAGCCGTCTACACCTACCACACTGGTCGTCTGGCACCGCTGGCTCTTCTGGTTGTTGCTCAGTTTCGTCTTGGTCGTGACTGGAATCGCTGGCGATTGTTCTGGTCGCGGTTGCTGGTAGCTGCACTGGTAGGGGCTATTGTGCTGTTGCCGCTGGTGCTTTACATTGTTAATGATAGTGCCGGTTTTAATCGTCGAGTTGGTTTTGTCTCAATCTTTCAGGCTGACGATCTCACCCGCCACCGACCACTCGATTTTCTGGTTGAACATCTCGTTCGTTACGGATTGATGTGGCACGTCCAGGGTGATGCCAATGGTCGGCACCATTTGCCGTTGGCGCCCATCGTGGACCCCGTGGTCGGTATATTCTTGTTGGTCGGGTTGGGGCTGGCCTGGCAGATGCGCCGACAGGCGGTGGCCGGGATAGCGGCACTATGGCTGCTCTACCACTTGCCGGGATTGTTGAGTTTCAACGCGCCGCATGCAATGCGGGCGTTGGGCACACTGGCCCCGGCTTGTGTGCTGGCGGGGTGGGGTTTGAGCCGATTGGGTAGTGGTCGTGCATGGCAGCGGTGGTTCATCTCGGCGATGCTGGTGATCAGTGTCGTCTTCAATCTGTGGGTCTACTTTGGGCAAATGCGAACTCATCCGCGGGTGTATGGTGAGTTTGATCGGGTGGAAACCGTGATGGCACAGATCGCTCATCTGGCTGCGAAGCGGAATGAGCCGGCGGTAACGGTCTATCTACCACGTGAGTGGGCATTGAGTGACTCGGTGCGCTTTCTTACCTCTGATTTGCCACCGGACCGGCGACCCCAGATCTGGCGCGGTACAAGCGCCGCAGATAATGTGTTGGTAGTGTTGCCGGCATTCACCAACCCAGAAGAGGTAGCAGCAGTACTACAGGCACTCGGTCCGACAGCGGTGGAGGTGTTGCCCACGCCAACCATTCCTGCCGATAGCGAGCCATTGGTAAGAGTGTTTGGGCGTGGCGTGGCTGCGCTAGAATTGATGAAAGAGCCATGAAGATTGGTGCCGTCCTGACAAGAGAACAGGTCATTAGTGCGAGGTATGTTCACCACGGCCTGTTGACCCCATTTCCCGACCCGCTCGTTGCGGCGCAGCGGCTGGCAGGTGTGCAGGCCCAAATTCTACCCGCCGCCGGATTGGCGTTGTGGAATCGAGTGGCAGGCTTCAGTGCTGATCAGCTCGAACATCTGCTGTATCACGAACGGTCGCTGGTACGGCTCTGGGGGCAGCGTGGTACATTGCATCTGTACGCCATGACTGACTGGCCGTTAGTGTACGGTATGCAGGCCGGGCAGGCCACATATTGGGAACAAGAGGCCCAACGTGACGGTTGGGCGGTAGACGAGTATGAGGCATTTATTGCGCGGGTAGGGGATTTGCTCTACGAACACGAGACATTGGGGCGGAGTGACCTGCGCCGCCTGTTGCCGGCGATTGATCAGCGCCATTTGTCAGGGTGGGGAGGTGTATTTGCCATTCTAACCCGGCGTGGTCTGGCGTGTCACGCGGCGCCGCGTGGCGGGGAAGCACGCATGACGCACCGATTGCGCTGGCGCCCCGATCTGGTGTGGGAACCGCCTGATACCGATACGGCAAATGCAGAGATGCTTCGGCGCTATCTGGCTGTGTTTGGCCCGGTCAGGCTGGTCGATATGACGTGCTGGCGCGGACGCACGCAGGCTGAAATGAAACGTTGGCTGGCGTTGATTGGTGAAGAGGTGGTACGGGTATCAGTAGATGGGCAACCGGCGTGGTGGTTGCAGAGTTATCTGGATCGGCTGGCCGATCTACCGACACCTGCCGATTTGCCACCGCACTTGTTGGGACGTTTTGATCCGTTATTGCTCGGTACCCGTGATAAAAGCTGGCTCATTGATGCTGATGTCTACAATCGGGTCTGGCGACCGGCTGGACATATTGAAGCGACAATGCTGGTACACGGACGGATTGCCGGGACGTGGCGTTACGATTGGCGTGGTAGCAGTATCGTTGTGACGCTGCGGCCATTTAAGCCGTTACCACCGTCAGAGCGAATCCGTATCGAGAGCCTGGCTGCTGGCGTCGCCGAACACTTTGCGGCACCGTTGGGAGATTGTCGATGGGAAGCGGTAGCGTGATCTGGCGGTTATTACCACCGGCACAGGGCGATCCAACCACTGAACTGGCGGCTGGGGCGGCGATGCTGGCAGGGTTGAAAGAGACGAACTGCCCCGCAATACGCTGGTATGCCGCCGGCTCACGGCCCGCGCTGGTCATAGGTTCGGGTCAGAAATTGAGTGATGTTGATCATACAGCATTGCGTCAGCAGGGGGTGACCCTCCATCGTCGGTCGAGCGGTGGTACGGCAGTGTTGTTCGTGCCTGGCTTGTTGATGCAGGATATTGCGTTACCGCTTGACCATCCTCTGTACCATCCAGACGTGAGTGAGTCGTACCGCTGGTTGGGCGATGTGTGGCAGGCGACGCTGGCACAGTTTGGTATTCATACCAGTCTGATCGATATTGCCGCAGCACGTGCTGATCGTCAGACGCTTGATCCATTGATTGCACGGGCCTGCTTTGGTGGTCAGTCACCATATGAAGTACTGGTGGCGGGTCGGAAGCTGGTAGGCTTTGCGCAGATTCGGCGACGTGAGGGGGTGCTTTTTCAAGTCGGCCTGTACACACACTGGCCTGGCCGGCAACTGGCGACCCTGCTGGCCATGAATGAGGCTGAACGTACCATCTTCGGCGAACGATTGGCCGATAGGGTAACCGATCTGGTAACGGTATGCGAGTCGCCACCAGATATCCATCAAATTGCAGCAGCCTTTGCCATGGTGTTGCGTCAACGATACGAGGTGAGTATCACTGCTGCGGATTGGACAGAGGCTGAACGTGAGGCGATGATTGCAGCGCAGGCGCGCTTTGCGCCCTTACGTCTGGAAGGTTAGAGTTTGGCTATGCGCAGATTACTCGTGCTGTTCAGTATTCTTCTTATCGGTATAGTGACCGCATGCGCCCGGCGTGAAGCGGTACTCTCTTCCTGGGCACCGGTGGGGCCGCAGCCGACCATTCTACCTAGTGTTACGCCAGAAGGGCCGGCAGTGGCAACTACGCCGCTGGTTGCCGTGATGGAGCCGGTACGGCCTACACCGACACCGGCTCTGGTTGATATTGCTGGGCAGATTGACGAATATCTGCGCAATCTTACCGAACAGGGTCAGTTTCGGGGCGCAGTTTTAGTTGCTACGCAGGAACGTATTCTGGTGGCACGTGGCTACGGCCTGGCAAATGCCGAGCGTAACCTTCCCAACACGGCCCAGACCCGTTTCCGCATTGCATCGATCTCGAAACCAATTACCGCAGTAGCGATTTTACAGTTGCAGGCGGCAGGGAAGCTGGTCGTCGATGAGTCGGTTTGTCAATACCTGCCCGATTGCCCGACGGCGTGGCAGGCAGTTACGCTCCATCATCTGTTGACGCACACGTCGGGAATACCCAACTATACCGATTTTGCTAACTTTGCCGAGGTAGAGCTATCACCGGTGACACCACGGCAACTGATGGAACGTTTCCGTAATCTCCCGCTCGATTTTGTGCCGGGGAGTGCGTACCGTTACAGCAACTCCAACTATGTCGTTCTGGGCCTGATTATCGAAGCGGTTAGTGGTCAGCCCTACGCTGATTACATTCGCGACAATATCTTTGTGCCGGCAGGCATGATCAATAGCGGCTACGACACCGGTGATGCTTCAGTACTCAACGGCACGGTGGGGTATCTGGGGCCGGGCATCGAGCGGTCTATTCCCATTGATACCAGTAATCTTTACAGCGCCGGCGGTCTCTACTCGACGGTTGAAGACCTCTACCGATTTGTGCAAGCGCTTAATAGTGGGCAGCTTCTGCCGGCGAACGAACTTGCGAAGATGTATACGCCGAACCGGAGCAACTATGGGTACGGTTGGAAGATTGAAGATCGCAACGGGCGTCGGGTGATCTACCATCCCGGCTTCATATCTGGCGCTGTTACACACCTCGCCTACTATCCTGAGCGTCAAAGTGTCGTTGTTGTCCTGAGCAATATGGAACGCACCAATGCTGATGCCATTGCCGCAACCATTGGTGCGCTCCTACCGTGAGAATGACCGGCGCTACAACTGACCGCTATCACTGTGATATGCCAGTTGCCGCTGATATGCTGGATCAGCGTAGCGGTTCGGGTGAAACGCTGCTGCATAATCCGGTAACGGTTCACCAATGATGTGCGCTGCCAGGAGTTCGGCAGCGGCGAGGGCAGCCATAATGCCGTAGCCGGCCAATGCACCGATCACGAACGCTCCCTCAACGGGCAAGGGGCCGATCAGTGGGCGGTTTTCCGGAGTAGACGTGTAGTAACCGCCATCGAGATATGCCCGTGGTAAGCGTTCAAGATACGTGCGGAGACCGGGTAGCATCACCGACATCCCTCTGAGCGCAATCTCGAAGAAGCTATCATCGAGTGGCACGGGAAACTGTGCAGTACGGTTATGCCGGTCGTGGGGATGATAATCCCACAGCAACAACACCTGCTGACTTCCCCCTTCACCTTCAGGCCGACAGTGAACCCCTGGGGGCAGTAGTTCTGTCAGCCAGGCGGTCTCTGGATCGGCTCGCAGATCGGCCTGTTCTGCTTCACTCCAACCCAGATCAATCGGATCGCCCCAAATGAGGAGGGGGGCGTGACGCGGGACTACACCGAGCGGATCGGCAAAGGCTGCTTTGAGATGCAACTGATTGTGTACCGGCAGATCAACCTCTAGCAGGTCACCAACAGCGGCCAGATGAGGGCCGGCAGCATTAACAAAACGCGCTGTCGCAATGGCTTGCGTACCAGCGGGAGTAGCGATCTGGACACCGCTAACGCGACCGCCGGTCTGTTGTACTGCTGTTACCTGTCCGCGTATTACGGTAACGCCAGCCGCACGTGCCTCTTCAAGCAGTAGTGCCCCCAACTGCTGGGCGCTCAACCAACCGCAGCGGCGAACGTGTAAGACGGCCACCGTCGCAGGTGTCAGGGCGGGAAAATGACGGCGGATCAGGTCGGGATCGAGCAGGAGATCGACACCATCCGGCGCTTCACGCCAGTCATGACTGAGGGTAGGCTGGTAATCGGCATCAGTCCGTTCGTGAATGCGGAGTGGTCCGACACCGTGGACGGTAGCCTGGTTAGCCTGGGATCGCCACTGCGCAGCCCGTTGCGGGTCGGCAGTGGCGTAGAGGTAGCCACGACGGTTAAGCCGGATACGATTGGCGCTGCCGAGGGCCAGGGCTTCCAGCCGTTCGATACTGCGATTCATCAGCGCAACCATTGCCCGGTCGGGCCACCAGTTGCGGTAACATTCAGTCGATTTGTCACTGGTGAGGGCGAGGGGATCACCAGCTTCAACCAGTACGACGTCACGCCAACCGTGAATAACGGCTAACTGATGGGCAACGGCGACGCCAGCAATGCCAGCGCCACAGATGACAATAGATGGGGGCATACACGTCTCCTCTGCTCCTGGCCTGGACACAATAGGTTTTTGCTTCACCACGCAATTCATGCGACCAATTCGACAGTCTGACCGGCGGCTTGATCAGGCGCTCGTGTGCAGAAGTAGTTTAGTACATAACTCGTCTCAGGCGTATCGTACATTGTGTGTAATGGCAGGTATATCAAATCTGGTTCAATAGAAGTCATGGCACGCTATCTAACATCATCCTGCACGCTGCGACCCCCTTACCTCACTCCCTGCCCTGCTCTGCTCCCAATGGGGGAGTGGGTAGTTGGGAGTGGGGAGTGGGGAATGAGCGTGCTCCAGGTGGGTTCCGGTATCTTTCGCCCCTCCGCCCGGTCTACCTCCGCTGGAGGGATGAGTAGGGGGTGCGCCCCATACCTCACTCTCTGTCCTGCTCCGCATCTGACCCAACCCGCCGTGCCTGCTTCTCTCGGAATATCGCACCATTAACCAGCATCACTGTGGGAGCCATTCCTCATTGGAGGTGTCCGCCTCCAATGAGGATGGGTCAGGAGGGCGGCGACTGAAGCCTATCATCAATCCAGTCTACCTTTAGCACAAAAGACCAATGCAATTTGGACGTTGTCAGTCTGGCAGTCAGCGAAACACAAAGTATAAACCGACACTGGCAAGGCCAATGTCGGAAAAGTGGCAACCTGTAACGTATTTATCCACTACCTCGTAAGCGGCGCAGCTCTGCTTCGAGTTCACGTAAACGAGCTTCGGCCAATCTGGCTTGCTCTTCAGCGGCTGCCCGCGCCTCGGCTTCACGGCGGGCCTGTTCTTCGGCAGCCGCCCGTGCAGCCGCTTCTGCCGCCCGCGCCTCGGCTTCGCGGCGGGCCTGTTCTTCAGCGAGCCGTGCTCGCTCCTCAGCAGCAGCGCGAGCCTCAGCCTCGCGGCGGGCCTGTTCCTCGGCGACAGCTCGGGCAGCCGCTTCCGCCGCCCGCGCCTCGGCTTCGCGGCGGGCCTGTTCCTCGGCGACAGCTCGGGCTGCCGCTTCCGCCGCCCGCGCCTCGGCTTCGCGGCGGGCCTGTTCTTCAGCGGCAGCGCGAGCCTCGGCTTCACGGCGGGCCTGTTCTTCAGCCGCTGCCCGTGCCTCGGCTTCGCGCTGGGCCTGGGCCTGCGCCGTTTCTGCCAGTTCCATCATCGCGGTGTAGTTCCCCATCACCTCGCCCCGTTCGTTGTAGCACACTACGTGGTTGTCCGTGATCCCTAACCACAGCCGGGCACTCTCCAAATACACCCGTCTGTGCTCGTCCGGCGGGTGCAGCACGTAGTGCTCCCCCACCAGTCGGTAGTCCAGCAACCGCAGCCGGAGCGGCTCTTCCCGCGTCAGATAATCCACGATCACGTACTGCGCGACCCCCGCCCGTGCGTAGTGCTCGACTTTGCGCACCAGATCGTTCTCGCGGGTCTCCGGTGAGGTGATTTCGATGATCAACGCCGGACGCTGCCCCTCCTGCGCGACATCAAACGTGCTCCAGTTGTCCTGTTTGGTGATGCCGGGAATCACCATCACGTCCGGGCTGTGTGGCCGTAGTCCGGGCACGTCCCAGGCGATGCGGATGTCTCTCATCACGATGGCTTCGCCGGTGCGTTCGAGCCACGCCTGTAACACATCGGTGAGGTAGCGCTGGTCGGTTTCGTGACGGATGCTATGCACGATGAAGTCTCCCACCTCGGGATGAAGGACATCCTCGAGGGTGAGCGGCACCTGCTCGAGGTGGAATGGGTCGTCGGGGGTGGGACGGTGCACAAAGCGCCAGCCGTAGCGAAACGGGTCGTCGGCTGGGGCCGATGGTGGGTCGGGAACCAGCGTAGTTTTGGGCGACGGTTGGCTCATAATGAAACCTCCCTGCTGGGATGGGTAGCGGTTGGGAAATAGTTCTGGATTGGTATTGTACCACAGCGGTCATCTGGCATGCTGGCCGGTGATTGGTGATGGGGTGCGCGCAGGGGGCACCGGTACGTGGGAAGCGTGAGTGTGGCATGCTGCACTCCTGGATCAACACGGTGTTCTGATATATAAACCGGGTCAGGAGTGCAAAAGTAACGCGGATATGTGGAAAAGATAGCGAAGCAGATCGGCTGAGTGGGTGGGGCGTGCCGGCGTGCGGTTTGAGAGGGTGTTCAGGAGGCTAAAGTCAGCCAGCCTGATTGCCGTGCTGACGATAGGCATACTCTGGTGATGTTGTGATCAAGAGCACCACGTCGTTCGGTCAGCCCAGTCGGACGGTCAGGTGCCTGTGGAGACAATGTGTTAACGCTTGCAGAGCTGCAATAGCCCACGGGTGGGAGTCAGGTCGTGTCGTCCGGTCAGCTTCAGCGGGGCGGCAATGGGGTGAGACCGGGTTGTAAACCACCATCCCTGAGCAACTCAATGATCGTGACGAGCACACACAGTATCCTCGTGACCAGCCGGGTCAACGGCGTGCCACAGGCCGGATCGTGAGCACGGCTGCCGCACGCCAAACGCCGCGACCCGCGCACGACGAGCGGGTAAGGCAACCCATCCGGTGTGAGGTGTCACTGGATGGTCGACAGTCTGGGAGCAGGACAGGCTGTTTTTGTTGATTCGCAAGCGTTTATGTGCCTGTGCGATAGCCTGGCAGCACGACAGCCCAGCTTTTATGAAATAAGTTCGACTGTCGTTCCCTGCCAATCTACCGATTACGCCTGGCACTCCTTCCCCGCCGTTGAGCAGCACCGCAATGGCTTTCACGAGCGGCAGAGTAGCAATCTGCCGCTCATTGCTTGCCCGCCAATGCGTAGCGAATACCTTCTTGCAGGGTAGCCTTTGTCTTCATCGCACCTAAGTCAGCGCCGATATGCACCAACGTCTGAGCAATTTCAGGACTAATTCCGGTTAAGACCACTTTAGCACCCAGCATTCTGGCCGCCTGCGCCGCGCGAATCAACGCTCCGGCAACCTGCGTATCAACGACTTTCACGCCGGTAATATCAATAATGGCGACCCGTGCCTTGTATTCGGCCACGCCGTACAGCAAACTTTCCATAATTTGTTGGGCCCGTGCTGAGTCGATGGCTCCAATCAGCGGCATCGCCACCACACCGTCAGCAATTGGCATGAGCGGCGTACTCAGTTCGCGCAACGTGGCCTGTTGCGCCTGAATTATCTGCTCTTGCATGGCTGCTCGTTCGCGTTCGGCCTGACGTTGGGCAGTAATATTGCGGGAAAGCACCATGACGTTATCTTGCAGCAAGACCATGCGGGCTTCGTACACCTCAACCTGGTTGTCAATCTCAATCTGGTACTCGAACGTCTGCATCTCGCCACTACGCTTGAGGGCGTCGATTCGCTGCAGGATTTGTGTGGCGAGTTCAGGTGGCAGCACCTCAGTCACATGGCGGTTGAGGAACATTTCAGGGGGTACCAGCAGGCGACCGGTAGGATCAGGCTTGTAATTGAGGAAGACACCATCGCTGCTGAGCAAGAACATGAGATCGGGCATGGCAGCCAGTAGTGTCCGGTTTCGCTGTTCGCTTTGTCGCAGTTCTTCTTCAGCCTCTATCTGAGCCGTCACATCGCGGTTAATTGACGCAAAGCCGGTCAGTTGACCGTCACGGTTGTACAAGCCAAGTGCGGAAGCCTGTACCGTTATGAGTGATCCATCGCTACGCACATAGCGAATCGTTGTGTGAACGGTCTGCCCCTGCTGCAATGTTTTGGCGATGTCTGCCAGTTGCTGGTGATCATCGGGATAGGTGATGTCAACGACAGTTTTTCCAATCAGTGACTCGTAGCCAAGCATGGTGCAAAAAGCCTGGTTGGTATATGTCATACGCAATTGCGTATCGGCGATGGCAATACCATCAGGGGCAAGTTCGACCAGGAGTTTAAAGGTTTGTAGTTCTTCTTCTTGCAGTTGCTGCCTTGTGCGCATGTGATGAAGCTGGTCGATATCGTGAGCAATGGCAGTGAGTGATGAGAACTGACCGTTGTCGGTGTAGTGAATGGCAATGGTCCAGCGCAAATGCAGGATAGAACCATCGCGGAGGAGAAGTCGGCTTTCAAATGTGTCAGAGGGTTGTTGTTGAGCGATCAACGCACGAAAGTGCTCTCTTGCCTGATCTTGCTCTTCAGGGTGAATGAATGTCCAGGCAATTTGCTGAAGACACTCTTCAGGAGTCACCCCAAAGTATCGCTGACAGGCCGGATTGATGTAGGTGATTCGCCCGCCGGCATCTATTTCTACTACCAGAAGATTGGTCGTTTCGATAATGCGTCGTAAACGATCACGTTGTGCTATACACTCAGCAAGCAGGCTGTCTGTTGAGTTGTCGTTGAGATTCATAGCGTGTTTTCCTGGCTGCCTTTCATTATAAAGCCCATATCTACTATACCATCTCTATTGTGTTTAAACCAGATAAGACTGGGTGTAGAGAATATTGTCTTTCGTAACATCTCTGGTTATGGTGGTGAATAATATTCTTCCGATGTTTCGGTGTAATCGCGTGTTATCCTTCGTATAAGGAACTATGGCACTCTCGCAAGCCATACCGGGTCAATCCCTGTCATTGGGAACCAGTTGCTCCACGGCCCGCTTGTTTGACGCTCCTCCTTTTTGTTGGTATGATCGCTCTAAAGGGGAAAAAACAATGGTTTCCTTTCCCCTCCCTGCAACAGGAGTTTGCTATGCCCGGTGACGATAAAACTGAGTCGCGCAAGATCGATCATATTCGCATTGTGTTACATGAGGATGTGGCTGCCAAGGGTATCGTTACCGGGTTTGCTGCGTATCGTCTCCCGCACCGTGCCTTGCCTGAGCTTGATCTTAACGAGGTTGATACCCGCACAACGTTTCTGGGTAAGCCCATTGCCGCACCGTTGTTGATCAGTTCGATGACCGGTGGTACAGCCAGTGCTGAAAAGATTAATCTGGCGCTGGCCGAAGCTGCTGAGTATCTCGGTTTGCCGATGGGAGTTGGCTCGCAGCGGGCCGCAGTAATGGATCCCCGGCTTGCCTCTACCTACCAGGTACGGCGAGTTGCGCCGCATATTCCCTTGCTGGCAAATGTTGGCGCTGTGCAGCTCAATTATGGCTTTACTGTTGATCATTGCCGTCGGGCAGTGGAGATGATTGAGGCTGATGCGCTGATTTTGCATCTCAATCCACTTCAGGAAGCTGTCCAGCCCGAGGGAGATGTCAATTTTAAAGGACTGTTGGCCAGGATCGAAGAGGTTTGTCGGCGATTGGAAGTACCGGTTATCGTGAAAGAGGTTGGTAATGGTATCGGTGCCGCTGATGCGATCCGGCTCTACGAGGTAGGGGTGCGCATTATCGATGTGGCGGGGGCTGGTGGTACCAGTTGGAGTGAAGTTGAACGCTTCCGGCAACCAAACGACACCGGGCGCCGTGTGGCGAGTGCTTTTGCCGATTGGGGGTTGCCGACAACCGAGTGTATACGTGAGGTGCGCGCCGCGTTACCCGATGTGACGCTCATTGCTTCAGGTGGCGTGCGGAGTGGGGTGGATGTTGCGAAGGCGATTGCGCTGGGTGCCGATCTGGCCGGTACTGCCCGTCCGGCACTTTTCGATGCCATCAATGAGCGGGGAGCTGAGGCGGTGATTGAAGGGTTGGGGGCATTTATCCGCGAACTGCGGGTGGCTATGTTTTGTAGCGGCTGTGCCAATCTTCAGGCGCTGCGGAACCTGCGCCTGGGTGAGCGCTCGTAGCCTGCGGCGATGGCCGATATATGTATGTTCACCATCTGTTTCTGCGCGATTTCCGTAACTACCGACGCCTTGATCTCGCGCTAGCACCGGCAACCACACTCTTTTACGGGCCAAATGCCGCCGGCAAAACGAGTTTGCTTGAAGCAATCTTCTACCTCGCGACAACGCGCTCGCCACGCCTGAGTAGTGATCGTGAACTGGTGCGCTGGGATGCAGTGGGAGAGGCGGGTACCCCGCCGTTTGCCCGTATCGCTGCCGATGTAGAGCGGCGGATCGGGCCGGTGCGCCTGGAGGTATTGGTACAACGACGGGCAGACGATGATGGGCAGCCACTGAACGGTGCGCAAAAGCTGGTGCGCATTGATAAGCGTCCGGCGCGGGCAATCGATCTGATAGGTCAGTTGCGGGTGGTGCTCTTTACCCCTACCGATCTGACGCTGGTTGATGGGCCACCGGCAGAACGGCGACGTTACCTCGATATCACGCTCTCGCAGCTCGATCCGCATTACGTGCGCACATTAGCGCATTATCAGAAGATACTCTTGCAACGAAACAGTTTGTTACGCGCCTGGCGCGAGCAGCGACGAGTGCCACGCCACGTTGATGCCGAGCTGGCCTATTGGGATCAGGAGCTAGCGGCGGCTGGCGGGTATCTGCTGGCCGAACGGTTACGCGCAATTGTTGAACTCAATGATCTGGCCGGCCCGCTCTATCAGGAGATGAGCGGTGGCGAAGATCGGTTGCAGATCGAGTACGCAGCCAGTTGTGACCTGGGAACTGCAAGAGATGCCGGCGGCCTGGCCGAGCGCTTGCTGCTGGCGTTTGCAGCCCAACGCAGTGATGAACTGGCCCGTGGTCAGACCCTCTGCGGCCCTCATCGCGACGATCTGATCTTCACGGTGGCCGGGATCAATCTCGGTCGCTACGGTTCCCGTGGTCAGCAGCGTTCGATTGCGCTGGCGTTGAAGATTGGTGAGGCCGGTTTGATGCGACGGCGCAGCGGTGAAGCACCGGTGCTGCTGCTCGATGATGTATTGAGTGAGCTTGATGCTCAGCGCCGCGCCCATCTCCTTGCCTTGATCCATCATCCCGATCAGCAGACGCTGCTTACCGCTACCGATCTCAGCGATTTCAGTGCCGATTTCCTGGCTGCTGTCCGTCGCTATCGGGTTGAAGATGGTCAGGTGTTTGCCGGCTGAAGTCGGCGGTAGATAAATGTAAGTTGACGCAATCTGTCGGCCAGTTCTGCGCTGAGCGCTTCAGCCGAAAAGCGCCATGCCCAGTTACCACCCAATCGACCGGGGGTGTTCATGCGCGCCTCTGATCCCAGACGCAAAACGTCTTGCAATGGCGTAATTGCATAGTTAGCAACAGACATCATGCCCAGGCGCATCAAATCCCAGGCAATATCAATCGTCTCTTCAGTACGGCCAAGGTAGGTCAACACTGCCGCACGGGTAGCCGGATCGAGGGTGGCAAACCAGCCAATCGTCGTATCATTGTCGTGCGTGCCGGTATAGACGACATAATTCGGGGTGTAGTTGTGGGGTAGGTAAGGATTGGCCGGATCATACCCGAAGGCGAACTGGAGCACCTTCATGCCGGGTAGTTCAAATGCCTGGCGGAGGGCTTCAACTTCAGGGGTAATCAAACCAAGGTCTTCGGCGATGATGGGAAGTGTTCCCAGCTCGGCCTGCAAGACGTTGAAGAGGTCGGCCCCCGGCCCTGCTACCCAGCGCCCATCTACCGCAGTCGGTGCACTCGCCGGTACTTCCCAATAGGCTTCAAAACCGCGAAAATGGTCGAGGCGCAAGATGTCGTAGAGCGTGAAGGCCTGGCGCATGCGGGCGACCCACCAGCGGTAACCGGTGGCGGCCATGCGTTCCCAGCGATACAAAGGATTGCCCCAGCGCTGACCGGTGGCGCTGAAGTAGTCTGGTGGTACACCGGCAACCACGGTCGGTCGACCATGTTCATCCACAAAAAAGAGATCACGATTGGCCCACACATCGGCACTGTCGTCGGCAACAAAAATGGGAGCATCGCCGATGATCAGCACACCCTGCTGATTGGCATAGGCTTTGAGCGATTGCCACTGGCGGAAGAAGAGAAATTGCAGATATTGATGGTAGGCAATCGTCGTCGCCAGTTCATGCCTGGCTTGCCCAAGGGCGGCCGGTTTACGATCACGCAAATCGGGACGCCAGTCGTGCCAGCTTACGCCCCCTTGCGATTCCTTGATGGCCATAAATTGAGCATAATCGGTTAGCCACTCCGCGTTGGCTTCGCAGAACCGCTGATAGTCTGGGCGCAAGTGCGCACCGTGACCGCTCTGGAATCGCTCGAAGCTACGACGCAGCAGGGATTGTTTGGCTGGAATGAGTGCCCCGTAATCAACCCGGTCGGCGGGTAATCTGGACAGTGTGGCCCGTGCTTCCTCAATCGTGAGCAATCCCTGTTCGATGATGTCATCCAGACTGATCAACAATGGATTGCCGGCAAAGGCCGAAAAGCACTGGTAGGGCGAGTCACCGTAGCCGGTAGGGCCAAGCGGGAGCACCTGCCAGAGTGATTGCCCCGCCGCAACCAAAAAATCGACGAATCGATACGCCATCGGGCCAAGATCACCGATTCCCCATGGGCCGGGTAGGGATGAGGGATGAAGGAGAATGCCGCTTGCCCGTTGCAGTCCAAATCCTCGCACCTGAACTGGAGAGCCGTTAGTTGTTGTCATGTTCATTCTACATCCGCCATCAAGCAGTTGGGCCGTTATCGAAACTGAGCGGTATTGTAGCATATTGTTGTGGATGCAATCAATTTGGCGGGTAGGAGGGGGGAGGAGAGAGGAGAGAGGAAATAGGAGATAGGAAATAGGAAGTAGGAAATAGGGTAGGTAGGAGAGAGGTGAGAGGCGTGAGGTGAGAGGGGAGAGAAGAGCTGTAGGAGCGGGGTGGGTGTGAGCCAAATCTTGCTTAACGATGTGCATTGTTCAGGTGTGGTATTGGCGAGGCGGTTAGTTGTCGTCGGTGTGGCGTAAGGGCGACGCATGCGTCGCCCCTACTGGCGGCCAGCAGTGCATCTTTCAGGTGCAGTATTAGTGCGATTGTTGGCTGGTATGTCATGACTTCTGGAACTTATTTCATAAGAAGCTGTGTTGTTGTGCTACCAGATCATCGCACAGTCTCATGAACGCTTGCCAATCGCCAACGACAGTATATCGTGCTTCCAGCACGCCGGTATGGAAGCAATGCATTACCCATACCTGGTGTCAACCACGTGCGTATCAGCGGGTATGATCGCTAGGGGTGCTGTTGTGGGCGACTGGCCCGGTGGCAGTGCGCCGCTCCAGCCGTGCCCGCACGTGCTGGATGGATTGCCGTACCCGCTCGTCATGCACGTGTCGCAGCGTTTGGGGTGCGGCAGCCATGCTGCCGCGCCAGCCGTGCTCACGATCCGGCGCGTGGCATACCGTTCCCCATCCTGGTCACGGAGAAGCTGGATGGATCGTTTCGATCATCGAGTCGGTCGGGCATGCATGCGATATCTGTGCGTAAAGGTGTCGTTGCACCAGGTTCGTGTCTGTACACCAATGGCTACAGCCAGCCCCTGCCGGCGGTGGAGATGATGCCTGCACGTGGGCTGGAAGCCCATGCCACGGGAAGCCACAGAGAGCGCTTGCAACCCGGCCTAACGCAGCGCGACATGTGGGTAATGCATAGGGTGTGGAAGTGAGGGTGGCTGACGACCATCTCTGGCGCGATCACGTGCTGAATTGGTTGCATTGCATGTTCAACAGTGCGGTAGCCACGCTGCCACACCTGCCGTGCTCACGATCAGGCGCGTGTCACGCCGTTTACCCTGCTGGCCATGGAAATGCTATGTGTACTCGTCACGATCATGGACTCTGTCAGTAATGAATGAGATAACTTCTACGCTGCCAGATTGGATGTGAGAGGTTTGGCGGTTTTGGGTGCGGCAATAATTCGGCAAGGCCTTCATTGCATATGCGTGGATTCCGTAGGGGCGGGTTCTGAACCCGCCCCTACGGACGGTGTATTTACTCCTTCACATCGCCATGTAATGAATCGCACTGGTAGGGGGCACCGCCGTGTATCCCTGCTGGCTCCCGGCAGGTCATCGTTGTCACATTCGTCATTTGTCACTACCGACTACCGGGCAACGGTGCGATCAGATCAGGGCATGTCGTATTGGGGGTGCCGGTTGTAACTACCCGGAAGAAACCTATCGTCTGATGCCCGGTTTGAACACCGTTGAAAGCAATGGCCCAGATGCCGGGTAGCGCATTGGCGGGTACTTCCAGGCAGTACCGTTCCGTAACGCCGTTCGTGTCGGGTGTAACCTCTGTGCCTGCCGCAAAGCTGGTGCCATCAGCACGGAACACGGTAATGGTTACCGACCGATCATTCGTGTAGCCATTGCCACGTGCGGAGAGGATGCCTCCGGCGGTAACGGTTGTTGCGTTCACCTGGACGCCCTTGTTACGTGGTAGAGGTGGAACACCGGGTCGATTATCCACAACATCGCGACCTAATGGAGTGATGATCATTTCTTCAGCAACCGAGTCGTACTGTAATCGGGCGCGCTCGAACCACTGAGTAGGGTATTGTCTACCATTTGCCGCTGTTTCACGTCTCTGGCTGCTAATTGGAAGCCCGAAGAGGGCAATCCGTTCACTGTCAGTGTAGCCACGCTTGTCGTCCAGGTTCAGACCATTGCTCTCCCAAAAATTCTTAAATTCATCACAGACGTTAAATCCGGTCTCCTTGAAGAAACGACAACCTGCCCGTTGAGTTTCTGGCGGAGATTGGGGCAGAGAGGGTTCCTGTTTGAGTTGAAGGAGGCGTTCCAATCCAATCTTCTGGAGAGAAATCTGTGCTGGATCCGTGTTGCCGAGCGGTTGCTGCATGATGACGTTCGCAAACGGTTGTGCTAAAACAGCCTCACCATTCACCGACTCGATCCGGGCCGGCCCAAGCGGATAACCAAAGATTCGTAAAGCGTTACCTTTTGCGCCGGTGATTGCATGAGCATCGTTACTCCGCCAGAAATCGGCAAAACGTGGATCGACACATTCCTCATGATCGGTGAAGCAGATTGGGTCAGAACCTGATGCTGCACCTGGAGATGCCGGAGATATGATGGTGCTCACGAGGAAGACCGCCAGAACAAGCGTAACTCTGTACATAAGCGGTCCTTTCATTAACTCAGATAGAGTGGTTCACATAGAATCCATCCGAATAGATACATCGAGTCTATGTGAATAGGGGGGGAGTATTACCCTCGACTGGCCTGGTAACATTTTCTCGATGGAGTCACAGTATATCACACTGTCAATTGACAGTCTAGCCTCTCTCGGCTATACTCGGCTCCGTAATCGGGCGCTCCGCGATAGCGCCCTGATCGGCGAAGCGGCCGGCAGGGAACCCTCCCCGTCAGAGGTGTAAATCTGCGCAAAACCGTCTCGGCGCAGCGATGGCAATGACTTGCTCATCGGTTGCGCCGCTTCGTTGTTCGTGTTCGGATTTGCAGATGCTCACAAGGAGTCGACCGATGAGAGTCCGCGTTGTTCACTGGCCGTTGTTGGTGCTTGTCCTGTTCAGTCTGCTGGTAGCTGCCTGTGGAACGCAACCGGCTGCTCAACCAACGGCTGGCCCCGCTGAACCAACGTCAGCCGCCGGCGAGGAGTTCACTTTTGGGATGGTGCTGGTCGGGCCAATTAACGATGGTGGCTGGAATCAGGCCCATTACGAGGCCGCCCAGTATGTGGTTGAGAAGCTGCCGGGCGTGAAGTTTATCTACATTGATAAGGTCAATCCGGCAGATCGACCGAATGTCAAGGTTGAGCAGGCTATCGAAGAGTTGATCGGTCAGGGGGCACGCCTGATCATCACCAACTCGGCGGAATTCGCCGATGGCACTAATGTTGCTGCTGCTGCCCATCCTGAGGTGGCGTTTATTCATGCGTCCGGTGACAAGGTGCTGACCGGTGAAGCGCCGGCCAATGTGCGAAACCTGATGGGTCGTATGGAATACGGGAAGATGATTGCCGGCTGTGCGGCGGCGCTGACGACTGAAGCCGGGCGGCTGGCTTACCTTGGCCCGCTGATCGACCCCGAGACTCGCCGGTTGGTGAATTCAACCTATCTCGGTGCACGTTATTGCTGGGAAAACTATCGCGGTCGTTCAGCAGATGATCTGGCCTTTAAGGTGACATGGATCGGTTTCTGGTTCAACATTCCCGGTGTGACGCTTGATCCAACCAAGGTTGCTAACGATTTTATTAACGAGGGCTACGACGTTATTCTGTCAGGGATCGATACCACTGAGGCAATTGTCGAAGCCAATAAGGCAACGCAGGCCGGGAAGCGGGTCTTTGCGGTGCCCTACGATTTCAAAGGTGCCTGCGCCCAGGGTGAGGCGGTCTGTCTGGGTGTGCCGTACTTCAATTGGGGTCCCGATTACAAGCGTCTGGTTGAGCTGGCCCGCGCCGGTCAGTGGGAGCCGGCCTGGGAGTGGGTTGGGCCGAACTGGAGCAACTTGAACGATCCTGACACGAGCATGATCGGTTTTGTGAAGGGGCCGGCGCTGAGTGCTGAGAATGCCGCGAAGCTTGATGAGTTCATTGCAAAGCTGGCCGATGGTAGCCTGAATCTCTTCACCGGCCCACTGTACTATCAGGATGGAAGTGTCTTTGTGCCGGAAGGTCAGGTCGCCGACGATAAGACGATCTGGTATACCTCGCAGTTGCTGGCCGGTATCGAAGGTCAGAGTGCGCCGTAATAACCACGTGGTAGAGACGGGCATCTTGCCCGTCTCTATTTGTTAGCGGAGTGAAGCGTCTCTGCAAGATTGAAGATTGCTTAATCTTGACTGACACGACGCCCCCACCCTCGTTCCCGCCCCCAGCGGGGGCGGGAACGAGGGTGGGGAAGGCTTCCGCTGGTGGATGCCGGGTCGGGGTGGTATGCGCCACGCCCCCACCCTACCCCGCCCCCGCTGGGGGCGGGAATAGCGGGGGAGGATGGTTTCCGCTGGCGGGTGCTGGGTCAGGGTGGCAGGCAATTCGCCCCCACCCTACCCCGCCCCCGCTGGGGGCGGGAATAGCGGGGGAGGATGGTTTCCGCTGGCGGGTGCTGGGTCAGGGTGGCAGGCAATTCGCCCCCACCCTACCCCGCCCTCGCTGGGGGCGGGAATAGTGGGGGTGAGGAAGGCTTCCGCTGGCGGGTGCTGGGTCAGGGTGGTATGCGCCACGCCCCCGCTGGGGGCGGGAACGATGGGGGGAGGATGGCTCTCGCTGGTGGATGCTAGTTCAGGGTGGTATGCGCCACGCCCCCACCTTACCCCGCCCCCGCTGGGGGCGGGAACGACGGGGGATGGTTCCCGCTGGTGGATGCTGGTTCAGGGTGGCGATACCCTGCAAGGTGTGTCTGCACTGCCCGGGAAAATCTGAATGTGTCATTGTCTGGTGGCGTGATCTGTTCTTGATGGGGAAGATTGGTTCTGATAAGCACAAACCGGTAAGCGCATGCGGATAACGGTTGAACATCTCACAAAACGATTTGGGTCGGTGTTGGCCAACAATCGGCTTACCATTTCGTTTGCCGCCGGCCAGATACACGGTGTGCTGGGCGAAAATGGTGCCGGTAAGAGCACGCTGATGAAGCTGTTGTCTGGCTATATGCAACCGGACGAGGGGCAGATACTGTTTGACGGTGTGCCCAGCCGGTTGTGCGGGCCGGCTGACGCTCTGAAGGCCGGGGTGGGGATGGTGCATCAGGAGCCGTTAGATGTGCCGGCCTTTTCCGTATTAGAGAATCTGCTTTGCGCTGCGCCACGAGGGGTCTTCTCGTCGCGGCGGGCCGCCCAGACGGCATTGCTGGAACTCGCTGAACGATTGGGTTTTGCGGTTGATCCGGCAGCCCGCCTCGATCAGTTGACGATTGGGCAGCGGCAACAGATTGAAATTATGCGCCTGTTGTTGTGTGGCGCACAGGTGTTGATTCTCGATGAGCCAACTACCGGCATTACCGCAGCGCAGACACGGGCCTTGTTCGCGGCGTTACGCCAGATTGCCGCTGAAGGCCGTACTATTCTGTTTGTCTCGCATAAGCTGGAGGAAGTGGCTGAACTGTGCGATACGGTCACTGTGTTGCGGAATGGTGAGGTGGTGCCACCCGGCCAGTTGCCGATGCCACAACCCCAGGAGTATCTCCTGGCGCTGATGTTTGGCGATGCCGGTGCTTCGTCAGCAGTCTATCGTCCGCTACCGGCCATCACCGCCCCACCGGTGTGGGAGTTGCGGCAGGTAACGGTGCGTAGTGGCTCGCTTCAGATCCACGATCTTAATCACACCTTCGCCGCCGGGCGTATCATCGGGCTGGCCGGTCTTGATGGCAGTGGTCAGCAGGTGTTGCTGCGTTTGCTGGCGGGTCAGATCACGCCAGAACGTGGGCAAGTTTTGGTTAACGGGCGGGATCTGACCGGCGCCGGTTCGCTTGCGTTTCGTCAGGCCGGGATTGAATATTTGCCGGCGGATCGGTTGCACGATGGGATGATTGGTGCATTTTCGCTCACCGATCATTTTGCTTTGCTGCAACGAAACGGGATGATTGTAGATCGTCGCTCGGCTGAAGAGCTGGCCCGGCAGGCGATTGCCGATTATCAGATCAAGGCTACCCCGATCACGCCAATTGCGGCGCTTTCCGGTGGTAATCAGCAGCGGGCTATGCTGGCGTTAGTGCCGCCGAATGCCCGGGGTATTCTTGCCGAGCAACCCACCCGTGGCCTGGATGTCGCTTCGGCGCGGGCGATCTGGGGACGCTTGCAGGCTCGGCGCGACGCCGGGTGCTGTGTGGTCTTTGCGTCGCCCGATCTGGACGAGATTATGGAGTATAGCGATGAGGTCATCGTGTGCTTTGCCGGACGGATCGGTCCGCCGATGCCACGGGCACTGTTGTCGTCAGGACGATTGGCCGAGCTGATCGGTGGGGTCGGCTTTGAGGCGTTGGTGGAGGCGGTATGAAGCGATCTACCCTGATCACGCAGGCGACACGACCACTACTGGCGCTGCTGGCCGCTTTTGCGTTTACTACGCTCGCTCTCCTGAGCACGGGAGTATCGCCGCTTGACGCTTACCGGTTGGTGCTGTTCGGTGCATTCAGTACGCCGGTGCGCCTGAGCGATATGATTATGCTGGCTGCGCCGCTTTTGCTCTGTGCGGTTGGGCTGAGCATTACTTTCGCCGGTGGACTCTACAACCTCGGTGTCGAAGGGCAGATGATCATGGGCGCGATTGCAGCGATGGTTCCGCTGCGCCTCTGGCCCGATGTGTCGCCTCCGCTGCTCTGGTTGCTGGCTGCGTTATGCGGAATGGCTGGCGGCGCGTTCTGGGCCGGTCTGATCGGTCTCTTGCGGCGTTATGCCGGTGTCAGCGAAATCTTCGCCGGGCTGGGGATGAACTTTCTCGCCAGCGGTATTGCCATGTATATGGTGTTGGGGCCGTGGCGACGACAGACATCGGCGTCGTTGTCGGGAACCGATTTGTTGCCGCGTGAACTCTGGTGGCCGACGATTGACCGGCTGCGGTTGGCGCCGGCTGCGCCGGTGATCGCCTTGCTGGCTCTGGCTGTTGTCTGGTGGGCATTAACGAAGACGCGCTGGGGGTTGGAGGTGCGGGCTGTCGGGTTGAACCCGGCGGCAGCCGGGCGGTTGGGCGTGGCGGCTGCCCGGCGGATGCTGGAGACGCTGGCTGCCTGTGGTGCACTGGCCGGGCTGGCCGGTATGGTACAGGTGGTGGCTGTCCATCACGCGCTCATCCCAAATATTTCGAGTGGGATCGGTTTGTTGGGTTTGCTAGTGGCCTTACTGGCGCGGGCCGATCCGCGATGGTTACTGCCAGTTACGATTGCCTTTGCGGCCTTTACCGTAGGGAGTATTCAGTTGCCGCTGACATTGGGAATTGACAGCGCTATTGCCGGTGTGCTTCAGGGGGCATTAGTCCTCTTTGCATTGGCGACGCGCGTGCGAAAGGACACCCAGGCCGCACGTGGCTGATGAGATATATCGACGGCATAAGATACATCAAAACCAGCATAAGACATAGACATCGTGTGATTGGACTATGAATCAACTATGGATCGATATTGCAGCGGTACTGGCCGCAGCGTCACCCCTGGTGATTGCCGCGATGGGTGAGACGATTAGTGAGCGGGCCGGGGTGATTAACCTCTCGCTTGATGGGACGATGTTGCTGGCCGCGATGACCGGCTTTGCCGTCGCGGTGACGACGCAGAATGTGCTGCTGGGCTTTGTGGCGGCGGCTCTGATCGGTGCGCTGGTGGCAGTGGTGTTGGGTGTTTTCAGTATTACCCTCGGTCAATCGCAGACTGCGGTGGGTTTTGTGCTGGCGTTGCTCTGTACCGATCTCTCATCGTTTCTCGGTGCGCCGTTTGTGCGGCTGCCCGGCCCGGCGGTGCCGTTTATGCCCATTCCTGGCCTGGCCGATCTGCCGGTTGTGGGGACGCTGTTTTTTCGGCACGATCCGGTGATTTATGCCAGTTTTCTGCTTATTCCGGCGACGGCCTATCTGCTGTATGCGACGCGCGTGGGGCTGATCGTGCGTGCGCTGGGCGAGCGTCCGGCGGCGGTCTATGCGCGTGGGGTTGATGTGCAGCGCTGGCGCTATGCGATGCTGATCCTCGGTGGTGTGCTGGTGGGGATCGCGGGCGCAGCCTTTTCACTCGATCTCAAGCAGGGATGGAGCTACCGCCACACGTTTGGCTCAGGCTGGATTGTGCTGGCTATCGTGATCTTCGGTGGCTGGCGGCCATTACGGGTGGCGCTTGGCTGCTATCTCTTCGCGGCGCTGGAGATTCTGGCGACCCGTTCGCAGAGTGCGTTGCCCGATATTCCCGCCCAGCTTGTGCAGGTTGCGCCGTTTGTGCTGATGATCCTGGTGCTGGCGCTGGTGAATCTGGCTTCGTCGCCCCTGATTCTGCGTCGGGTTGCCACGCTGCCGGATGTCTGGCAACGGCCACTGCTGGCCGTGATCGGTCGGCTGCGGGCAACTGCGCCGGCGGCGCTTGGTCAGCCGTTTGAGCGTCCGTGATGAAATAGCGTAGGGGCCATTCTCTACGAATGACCCCTACGCTATTCACCTACAGAATAAACTCCCCCTCTAATCCGGCTTCAGCATGGGGCGCAATCCAGACTTTGAAGCGGCCCGGTTCAACGCCCCAACTGCCATCAGCGCGGGTGAAGGCCAGGTCTTCTTCGCGCAGAATGAATGAGACGCGGCGGGCTTCACCCGGCTGGAGGGTGATGCGTTGAAAGTCTTTCAATTCGCGCACCGGTCGGGTAAGCGAGCCAACCAGATCGCGTACATACAGTTGGACGACTTCGCTACCGGTGCGTTCCCCGGTGTTAGTGATCAAAGCGCTGATCTCTAATGTGCCGCGCATATGCGCACTGCTCAGGCGTAGATCGCTGTAGCTAAAGCTGGTGTAGCTCAGGCCATAGCCAAACGGGAAGAGAGGCGCCGTTGGTATATCAACATAGCGGGTGCGGAAAGGGCCATCGGCTTCCAGCGGTCTGCCGGATGGTTTGTGGGCGTAGTATAGAGGTGCCTGTCCGGTGGTGCGTGGCATACTGACCGGTAGACGGCCGGTTGGGGTTGCCAGACCGAAGAGGATTTCGGCCAGCGCGGCTGCTCCCTCAAGGCCGGGGTGCCAGGCATAGATGACGGCCTGGGCCTGGGCGACGGCACGGGTAATCGCCAGTGGTCGTCCGGCAAAGACCACCAGTACAACCGGCTTGCCGATAGCAGCCATTGCCGTAATCCATTCCAGTTGTCCCGGTGGTAAGCCGAGATCGCTGACATTGGCATTTTCACCGGAGCGAGCCGGATGCTCACCAACCAGTAAGACAACGGCATCGGCATAGTGGGCACGACTCAGGGCCAGATCAGGCGCGGCGGCAAACCATAGATCGGTACCTGCCGGTGCGATTGCTTGAAATGCCTGATCTAACGGCACCGCATCCTCGGCACGCCCGTCCATTGTCCATGTGCCAAAGAGTTCGCCGGTGGCGTGCACGAAAGGCCCGGCGACCAGGATGCGGCGAAAGTCGCGCAATGGTAACAGATGACGCTCGTTCTTGAGCAGCACCATCGTCTCACGCGCTGCCTGGCGGGCCAATTCACGTGCTTTTGGCGTCAAAATGTCGTGGATTGCCCGTTCCGGGTCGGTCAGTGGATGCTCAAAGAGACCGGCCCGGCACTTGATGCGCAAGATTCGGCGGACTGCTTCATCGATCTCGGCCAGGGTCACTCGTCCACACCGTACATTCTCGGCCAGCGTCTCCAGATAGGCACCGCTGACCATATCCATATCGACTCCGGCGCGCAGCGCGAGTGCTGCGGCATGGGCGCGATCTTCAGCAATGCCATGCTGCACCAGTTCACCAACCGACTCCCAGTCAGATACCACAAAGCCATCGAACCCCCATTCGTTGCGGAGCACGTCGGTCAGGAGCCGACGATTGGCGGTTGCCGGCATACCGTTCAGATCGAGAAAAGCACTCATGATGGTGCCGACACCGGCAGCGACGGCGGCGCGAAACGGTGGGAGGTAGACATCGCGTAGGGTTGGTTCGGAGATCTCGGCCTGCTCGTAGTCGCGTCCACCCTCGGCAGCACCGTAGCCGACGTAGTGTTTGGCACAGGCAACCAGGCGGTCAGGTTGACTGACATCGTCGCCCTGAAAGCCGCGCACTGCCGCTGCGGCCATCCGCGAGGTTAACAAGGGGTCTTCGCCGTACCCTTCAGCGATCCGCCCCCAGCGTGCATCACGGGCAATGTCCAGCATTGGCGCGAATGTCCAGCGAATACCGAGCGCACTGGCTTCTCGGGCTGCAATCTGGTTGATCTGCTCGACGAGTGACGGATTGAAGCTGGCAGCCTGAGCCAGGGGAATTGGAAACACCGTTCGTTGACCGTGAATAATATCACGGCCAAACAGAAGAGGAATGCCTAGCCGCGACTCCAGTGCTGCGCGCTGGAGAGCATTGCATTGTTCGGCACTATTGAGGTGATCGAAGCCCTGACCACTCAAGGCGCCGAAGGCATTAATGATCGAACCAGCTTTGCCCTGGCGCAGGAGATCGAGGCCGGGCAGGCCGTGGATCATAGGCTGGTTTAACTGCCCAATCTTTTCTTCGAGGGTCATTTGCCCTAACAGCGTATTGACTCGATCTTCGACGTCGTTCATTGTTGATGTACTCCTGATGAGGTTGTATCTTGCGGTTGTATTGCCACAAACAGACGATAGCCCTGACTATGCGGAGCACGTAGAGCTGCCTGCACTATCCTTATGTCGTTCTGATGGGCCATTGCACAGATGCGGTGCCATTGGTAAAGTGAACGTGTTGTATCGACTCACTCCTATCTTCTGTACTTCCCTGATTGATACGTACAGCAAAGCAGGCATAGCCTTCGGGTTGGGCGAAGGTGAAGGTCAGGCCATCGGCAGTTTCTGTGATCGAGCGAACTTCCACCGTCGTATAGCGCACGGTGATCCCTGGGCGTACCTGCCAGTTGAGCGGAAGAATGGCACCACTACGGGCCGGCAGGCGAATGGGATGACCATCACAAAGTGGCTGACCTTGATAGTGAATGTGCGTTTCCAGCGGATCGTCGCCGTAGTGGTTGACGAACAGAAAATCGCCATCAGGGCCACGACTCAGCCGTACATCAGCCCAGGTCGAAAGGGTAAATGGGGCTGGACAGTTAACCCATGCGGCAAGTTGCTGAAACACGTGCAGATCATCGAGGTTGGTGATGGGGAATGAGGCGCCGAGCATAATCAGTTCGCCGTGCCCGACTCGTTTCCGGAAACCGACCGCCGCACCGTCCGCGGTGGCAAAGACGGTTTCCAGATCACCCTGATAGGTTTGTACAAAGCTGGCCGGAATATCGGGGGTGGTAAAGATGTGTACCCGGCGTGATGTGAATGGTGGATCGGTGTGGGGTTGAACGTTCAGGGTTTTTGCCAATACCCCATCGGCCCGTAAGCGCCCGATCAAGACCACGTTGCCGCCAGCCTCAAGGTACTTGATCAGGGTCTGTTCGGTGGCAGGATCGCTATTACAGTCAAGCATCACCCACAGTAGCGGCACCTGGTGGGGATCGGGAGCGGTATGTTGCAGATCGAGCGCCTGAAAATCACGTTGGGTCAGGGCGAGACCACGAGCGATCAGATCAAACAGGATGACCTCGCGTTGATGGGTGATGATCGCTGTCTCTTCTTGCGTGCATGCGAGATTCACTTCCGTCATGAAATCATCAAGGCGAAAGCCGATGGTTGTTACCGGTTCAGGACGAGCCAGGATGAGCGCCTCACCGTAGCTGGCTATGGTCTGGGATAAACGCGGATATCGGTGGTAGTGGCTGCGCAGGGTGCCATCTTTACGAACCGGATGACCCCAATCGTGCCGTTTGACCGGACTGAGGATCGGGTCGTTCTCGCCATCAAAGAAGAGGTAATGGTTGATGGCCCGCATACCGTTGGAAAGGCACAAACGGGTATGCAGGTCGTAGAAAGAACTTGACATATTGCTGAAGTCAAGATTGCCACCCGCCTGAAACTCAATGGAAAAGAGTGGTTGATCAGGGTTTTGGATGGCACAGGTCATTGCGTTAACCAGCAATAGCTGGTGGAAGGTGCCTTCGCCAATCTGACCGGGGTAGACATCGGTGGCACTGATGACATCAGGCAAGCGTAAAACACCGGCAAGTTGTGAAAGACCGATGGGAAAGGTCTTGCCACCGTTAGCGAAACCGTGGATGTTGAACACAGCAGGCGTGTCAAGGCCGTGTCGGCGTGCTTCGGCAGTGAGCCACTGCGCATAGTCACGCAGATAACTGCGGAAAAAGCGCCGATAATCGGCCACCAGTTGTGCACCCGCTGCCCCTTCGGCATGGCGCAGACGTGTAGCCAGGACCTGGGGATCAACCCTCATATCCTCACCATACGTCGCCTGGAGCCAGTTGGCGAAGTATTGCATCGTGATTGGGTTGAGGTCGAAGCTATTCCGCACCCAATGCAGCATTCCCATCTCGTTATCGAGTTGGACCATGAGGATCGGGCCACCACGGGTAATCTGACGTGGTGAAAGGATTGCGAAGACGGCCTGATACCAGCCGGCAACGCAGCTCAGGAAGGACGGGTGCATAAAACTGGCGACGTTCTCGCCGGTGCCGTGTTGATTGATGAGAGCAATCTCTGGATGATGATCAAAGACCCACGGCGGAATGCCTTCATTGATGGTCTCGGCCATAATGTATGGGCCAGGACGCGCAATCACGTAGAGTCCCTTCTGCGCTGCCAGATCGAGAAAGCCGGCCAGATTGCGTAACGGATGAGTCGTTCCGGTCAGATCGATCTGATCGGGTTGCGGTTGATGCCAGAGCCACGGAATATAGCAGGCAACGGCATTGAACCCGGCACGCACGAGCAAGTCCAGGCGCTGCTCCCAATCGGTAGCCGGTGTGCGGAAGTAGTGAAATTCACCTGCCTGAATGAACAGTGGTCGATCATCGAGCCAGAAGCGTTGATGGTGAGCGGTGAATGCAGGCATAACACTTCCTTTGCTGTCTTAGCGGGCTGATGGCTGCGGGGTGAACCCCAGCACTGCCAGGGCGCGTTGGATCATGGGGCTGTTGGTGTAAATATCCCAGATTAATCCGGTGCAGGCATTTTCCAGCATCAAGAGGGCACAGCCCTTGTTGATGCCATAGATGGTGTGACTGTACCAGGCCGGTACCGTGTCGAGATTGTAGGCGTCGTAGAAACCGTATCGGCCATAGCTTTGTGGGTGCTCGCGATAGAGATAATCGAGCATTGCCAGCACATCATCCGGGATGAATGGGAGACAGGCAGTTGCATTGCTAATCGATACTGTGCCATCAGGTTCAGGTGGAATCAGGGCCGGTGGTGCGCCGGCTACCACATAACCGCGCGGCGTATCGCCGCAACCGATCCCCCAACTGTTCGCGTGATATGTGCGAAAGCGCTCGTGCAGGCTCACACAATAGTCGCGATTGGCCATGGAAGCCAGGCGCGTATTGGTAAACCAGTCCACACCATCTGGATCGCGATAGGTACGGACATCGAGCCAGGCTTCGGTGTACTGATACGCAAACAATGTGCCGCCGGGATTGATAATGATCGACTGCCCGCGATAATCGCCTTTATCGCGGCGGAAGCCACGGTAGAGAGCACGTGCGGTCGTTGGGTCGAGGTGTAACGCCGCTTGCAGATAGATCATCTTCTGCTCGGCTGCCATATCCCAAACGCTGATGAATCCCGGTTCATTTGTGACATAATCTCCATCAGCATCAGGGTTGTACGACATTCGTAGCACCTTTTGCTGATCACATTCGGTGATAAAGGCGTGCCAATCGATGCGGGCAAGTAACTGTTCGGTCAGTTCGGTGATTTCGGCATCGTGAAAATAAGCGGCTGCCGTGATGGCGCCATTCAGGCACAGGGCCGTATCGATGGTGGAATATTCGCAGCGACCCCAGCGGGCTGCGGTATCGCGATCAAGAAAATGGGCAAAGAAACCGTATCGATGCGGTACTCGTTCCCAGAGGGTGCGCAGTGTTCCCCGCACCAGATTCAGCGCCTCGTTGCGCGGCATCATGCCGTACTCGACGGCGATTACCCATGCGCTGAGTGCAAAACCTACCGACGCAATCGAGGCGATTTGCGGACGATGCAACGCATCGACAGTCAGACCATAGCCTGGACTGTTCGGATCGAGATTGGTACCCGCTCGGAAAAAGTTGATAGCACCTTCACGCTCGTAGTTGAGGAGAGTGTACGTGTCCACAAGTTACTCCAACAATTCAGGTCGCTTCAATGACGAGGCACGGACGATAAAGGTTGTCGGGATTCGTTGCGGTGGTGAGGTTTCTTCATGTTCGATATAGCGCATGAGCCATTTGGCTGCGGTTCCACCCCATTCACGCCGTGAGGCGCCAATGGTTGACAGTGGTGGTTGAACGTAGCGTGCAATCTGAATGTCGTCGCAGCCAACCACAGCGATGTCGCGAGGCGCTTCCAGGCCGTGTTCGTGCATGGCCCGGATAAAGCCAATCGCCATCTGGTCATTAGCGCAAAATACCGCTTCAGGTAAGTCGCCATCAGCAATGATGGCACGAGCAGCGTCATATCCTGACTGTTCGGTAAAATTACCGGGATAGACCCGGAGTGATAGGTGGTGGCGCGTTGCCTCATTTAAAAAGGCTTGCATGCGCTCGTTGTTGTCGAACGAGTCTGGGGCACCGGCGATATAGGCCAATCGCCGTAAACCCTGGCGGTAGAGATGGTTGAACGCCTGCACAACCCCTTGCCGGTTATCGAGCAGGATGGGAAAGACAAATTTATTTTCCAGGTACCGATCCATCACGACAATCGGGAATTTCGGCCCTGCCAGCCGGAGAATCTGTTCGTTCGGAATGCTGGTGTCGAAGACGATGGCGCCATCAACCTGGCGATGCGTGAAAATACGACGTTCGACTCGCGTTTCTGGACAGACGATTAACTCATAATCGGTCGCAAGAATAACCTCGTGAATCCCATCGAGAATCTCTTCGTAGAACGCACCGGCAAAGCGGGTAATGAACACGCCGATGGTAAGCGAACGACGTGCTTTGAGATGACGGGCGAAGGCATTGGGATGGTAGTTTAACTCTTCGGCTGCCTGTAATACCCGTTGACGTGTCTCTTCACTAATCGTCCCGGTACGGTTAAGCGCATATGAGGCTGCCGTTACACTAACGCCGGCACGACGTGCAACATCTTTAATCGTGGGCATTACTCCTCCTGAAGCTGTTCGATCCCAAGTCGCTCTAGTCCGGCCAGAATAGCAGGATGAGCCATCGTGATGCGGTGGATTAAGCCGTCTTGATAATTCGCCAGCATCAACAGTGAAATTCCTTTATCGATACCGATAACATCGGTGGCATACCAGTTGCGGCTGAGGTTGAACGCATCGTTGAAGCCATACACACCTTTTAAGGGTTCTAACGAGTAGTAGTAGCGCATTGCCTGTAACGATTCGTCGGGAGTAAAGATGATCGAACCAATCGCCCCCGCCGGTGGCACGGTGTCGTCGATCAGATGTGCCCGGTTGTCGTACCCTGACGGTGGTGCCCCGTAGCGTCCTTCATAACCATTCGGCCCGTCACACGCGGTCAGTCCCCAGGCGTTCGGGCCAAGCGTGGTGTATTTCGCATCCATTGCGACGGCAAAATCGTAATGCGCACGTGAAGCGGCGACCGAATTGGCAAACCAATCGACTCCCTTTGCATCGATCCGATTGCGGAAGTCGATCCAGGCGTGACTGAATTGATACGTAAACAGTGAGCCGAACCACGAATGAATGAACGGTTCACCATTGCCGTAACGACCAACATGGCGGATGAAGCTGTAATACGGGCGCTCATCAACCGGGTAGGTTGGTGATCCGGCAGCCAGGACGTAGAGCATCAGTTGTTCGGCGTAGAAATCCCAGTGGCCGCTGAAACCCTCTTCCGGCCGATAGGCCATGTAAAACATTTGTCGGTCAGGATCGAGGAACCAGCCCCAGTTTACTCCGGCGTAGAGTTCGTCGGCTAGTTGTTGTACATCATGCCCAAAGTATTGACCGACCGATAATACACCCATCATTAAGATGGCGGTATCAATACTTGAGACCTCGCTCTGCCAGGCCCGTTTTCCACTTTCCATGTCAACAAAGTGGTAGAAGAAACCCTGCTCGCGCTCCATACGAGTAAGGGTCTGTAATGTGCCCAACACCCGCTCGTAGCCCTGATCGTAGCTGATATACCCTCGTTCGACGCCGACAATGATGGCACTCAGGCCGAACCCAACCGCGGCAATGCTGGCGATGCCTGCCGATCCCGGATAGCGATCCCGGATCAAACCATACCCCGGACTGTCCGGGTTGGTGTTTGCCTGTTCCCAGAAAAACCTGAAGGCTGCTTGCATCTCGTAGGCGATGATCGCCTCATCATTCACCGGTGTCGGCGTTGGCGCTGGGGCAGGCATTGTTGGTTCCGGCACAGATACGGCAGTGGTTGATGGGATCGTGAGATTGGCCGTTGGCACTGGACGTTGTTCATTCGGTGCATAACACGCCGTGACCAATAACGCGATCCCTAGCAGCAAATTCCAGAAAAGCAGTTTATTCACCGGCCAGTCCTGATCGTTCAATCGATTCGACAAACCAACGTTGCAAGATAAAGTACAGAATCAGCAGTGGCAAAATGGTCAGAAATGTACCACTCATTTTGACTGCTTCATTAAGGCGGTCGAACATATTAACCATGCCCGATGGATAGAGGTTTTCATACGCCTGGGTAAATTTGGCGAGCTGCATTGGGAGTGTCTGAATCCCTCCTTCCAGAAACACGGTGGTCAGGTAGGTCTCGTTCCAGTACCAGACCACCGAAAAGACGAACGAGACAATAAATGCCGGGGTTGCGCCGGGAAGGGCAATCCGCCAGAAGATACCGAGATCCGATGCACCATCAAGACGGGCTGCCTCTTCAAGTGCCTTTGGTAATGAGAGAAAGTTCTGGTAGAAGATGAGAATGAAGATTGCGCTCTTGAAGCCCTGGCCCAGTGCTGCCGGAATCAGCAGAGCCAGACCATTCCCCAACAGGTTCAGATACCGATAATTAAGCATTTGGGGAATGACGGTGTTCTGGGGTGGGATCACAAATGTTGCAAAAATCAGCACGAAGAGGAGCGATTTTCCCCACAACCGGTAGCGGGCCAGTCCGTAGCCGATCAGCGCACAGACAACGACCTGGAGGGTAGTCGGCGCAATACTGACGAGAATGGTCGCCCGCAAGGCTTCCAGGTAATCGAGCACGCGCCATGCCTTGATGTAGTTTCCCAGGTAGAGCTGTGTCGGTACCCATTGCACCATCGGATTCAACAAATCCTCTGGACTCTTGAAGCTGGTAATCGCCATGAACAGCAATGGGTAGAGGTACACAAAGCCGATTGCCGTTAAAACAGCGTACAACAGGCTTACCGGAACGATGCCGGGCCGGTTGTGGACTCCCCACAAAATCCGCCATAGATAGTCAAAGCGGAGCCGTGGCATGATCCGGTGCCTTTTACTGGTATGGGTTCGGATGGTGGTATCCATTGGCTTAATCCCGGGTACGCGGACGGAGAACCAGAAATGTCGCGATCAACAGTCCGATCAGGGCCAGCGAATGAAGAAAGGTCATTGCACTGGCATAGCCGATCCCGCCTTCAACATCATAAATGCGTGAATGGATGTATTTGACAACTTTATTTTCTGAAAAATGGGAGAGTGTCACCACGGTATAGAGTGCATTTATCAGGGTTGTCGTGGATAACGACGGTAGCGTGATCTTCCAGAACATCTCCCAGGCTGATGCTCCATCGACAGCGGCTGCTTCGTAGACAAAACGGTCTATTTTCTGCAAACCGGCCAGATAGATCAGAATCTGCACACCGGAAAACCATAAAATGAGAATAAAAGATGTGAGCAAATATTGTACCGGATCGCGCAGTAACGGTGGTAATTGAGCAACAAACCCGGTTACTACCGCAGAAGTAGCAATCTGTGGTGCGGCGGTGGCTCCTTGTGCGGTCAGTTCGCCGATAACGGGGCCACTGGTAATGACGACCGGCAAAAAGAAGATTGTGCGAAAAAGACCGCGGCCCCAGAATGGGACATTTAAAAACAGGGCAATAATCATAGCAAAGATCAAAATAATCGGTACTGAAATACTGGTCTCAATAATATATTCGATCAGAAGCTGCACAAACGTTGGATCAGTAAAGAGCGCACGGGTGTAGTTTTGCCAGCCAATTGCGGTTAGCTCAACACCTGTAATCGCGACTCGGACATCGCTCAGGCTATACTGAAATGTCTGTATCAGCGGTGTGGCCGTGAAGAGGATAAATCCCACCAGCCAGGGCATGATGAATCGATAACCCTGCATATTTTCACGCAGACGAAAGCGTAGTCTCAAGCCACTCTTTGCCATGTTGCTCCTCCTCGTATCTCCGTTCCTGACACCCTGAGATGTAGCGAACAGGTGTCACGGTCGTTCGATAAGTACCGCATCACGGGGTGGGATCGTCGTACCGGCCAGGGTTATCTGGCGAGTCGTGTAGTTTACGATGATGCGTTTCCCATTCGCATAATCGGTGATCGAGACGCCAGGGAAGGGTGCTGAACGGGCCACAATGGATGAACCCTGTACCGGTCCTAACAGCTTTGCTAACCAGGTATACGCCTTTTCAATTTCATCACGCCATTGCGCGTATGCCGAGGTGTAGAGCCAGTTTGAGTTGGTTTTCAACATGGCTGCGGTTGGCTCGTGGGTCAGGAAGAATGATGGATATGCGCCATAGTCGGCGTGACGCAGCAGATCTTCTTCGACATTGGCCGAAAAATTGAGTGCCGGCCCGTAATAGGGTATATAGCCGGCCAGAACGATTGGCAGAAATGGCACGCTTGTGGATGTGTAGATGTAGCCACTATCGCCGAGTGGCATGTCGTAGTAAGCACGGGTGGCGTGCCACAGATACGCATTAGGCCGGTAAAGGGCAAAGGGGCCGTTCTCGGCGAGCAGTTCCTGATAGGCCTGGATCATAGCCTCGCGGTTGCGCCGGGTTTCGTTGCGAAAATCGCTATAGAGGCGAAACCCAATCCCATCAAGTGCCAGGCCCAGGTTATAATCCCGCGTTGCCGTTTTCAGCGCGGTGATGCGTCGTTCGACTGCGGGCAGGTTGAGGTAGAGTTGCTGCATCCCGCGATGGTTGCCCTGGAGCATTGCTTTGTTGATTGCCATTGCTACCTCGTTGCGAGTGTAGCCGCTCTCGTCAACAATACCGGCTTGTGGATCAAGGTACAGGTTGAGGTGCCCTCCCCGGTCAGTGATGGTTTGGGCCAGGGCAATCAGATCATTTCGACTCCCCAGGGCGCCTTCGATACGGAGGGTCAGCGGTTGTGGTGCGGTTGCGCCTAATGGTTGCCAGCCGTAGCAGGTCGCTTCAACCCGTTGCGTTGGCAAGCTCGCCAGTATCTCCTCCATGTGGGCAATCGTTGTCATGGGAATGGCGCGTTGCCAGAAGAGAACACGCTCACGCTCAGCACCTAAAAATTCGATCCGCAGTGGCAGATCACGCTGCGTTGCAGGCATTGCCCGCAAGACACCCCGGTCAACGAGGAAGCGCTGATAGGCTCGTGCCAGTCCGACATAGTCGGCTTCGCGCCCGGTCAGAAAGTGGTAGTGCTGGACAATGTCGAAGGTATTGGTTTGCGGTTGAATCACGGTGACGCCGCTACCGGCGCGGTTGGTCGGCTGAAAGTAGCTCTCGTTGTAGATGAAGAGGTTGTAGAGAAAATTGAATTGGGTGATGATCCCCGCCGGATGGGCCTGTAATTCGGCGTAGGCCGATCCGTGTTCAAGAATACTCAGGAACGCATGCTGACCCTCGCCATGCACCATACCGAACACCGGAGCCGAGAGCAGGTATGGCGGACGGCTATTGGGGTTGTTGGGGAATGATCCGCGCATCCCCAGATCGGCACCGTAGTAGCGACCGTAAAACATGGTGCGGGCGTTGGTCTGTTCGGCAAAGGTGATCAGGCTACCGCTTCCATCAGGGATCAGCATGTAGCCACGGGTCTGGGCAGCGCGAGTGGCACCGAAGAAGGGGTAGAGGTGTAGCTGCGCCAGCCGAAATGATCCGCCTTCAACAATGCCACTTGCCGGCACCTCAATCTGTACCCCATCTGCTGTGAGTGTGACCTGTACGGTGAGTGTGATCGCCGGTTCAGTAAAGGTCAATTGTCCCCTGAAGCCGTTATTGATCAGCGTGATGTCCAGTTCATGGGCGGCATTTGTGATCGAAGCCCGGCGCGTATTGGCGCGGCTATCCATATACTCAATGCTGATCCCACTCCGGGCAAAGGCCGTCCAGCTTCGATTGAGGCGATCTTCGGGCGTGACCTCGTCCAGATTCGATGACCAGAGGTAACCGCTGCGCCGGTCAAGCACCTTAAACGCCAGCGTTTCACGGTTGAGATACAGCTCGAAACCGGTGTTGGTCGCTACTCGTTCATAGCCGTCAGGAACCACACGTTGCCAGCCTGCGGCTTGTGCAACCGGCTGACACGTCATAAATAGTGTTACAACAATGAGAATATTGATAATCTTATCCACGTAACCCAATCTCCTGCCAGATCGTGACGACAAAATCAATCAGTTGCCCAAAGAGCAGATAGAGAATGTATGCGGTCAAACTCAGCATGACCATCGTGAAAAGTGTGCGCAGGATGTTTGTTGTAGTTTCGGAAAGGGTATAGTTGTGGATTTCGCGAACCATAATAAACAGCATCAACCCCGTCCAGCCCCAGATAAGTTGTTGCGAAAAGGAGACTAAGAAGGCTTCATTGAGCGTCAGCACGTTGGAGAGCGCAATCACCAACGGCATAAAGAGGGCGTAGGGGAAGAGACTGTAGGCAGTGCCAATCACGACATCACGCACTCGGCCTTCGCCATCGCTGATGGTTGAAACCAGATAATTGGCAACATTCCACAGTCCAAGCAGAACTATCGGCACGATAATCTCGTTTTCAACCCGAATCTGGCTCGGATAGGCATAGGCATTAAAAGGAAATCCCATCAGATAGAGTGATAGCACATAGACCACAATCACCCACAGATAGATGCCGAGTGCAAAGCCGAGGCTACCACGCTCGCCGGTTTTAATGTACGAGAAGCTGTCAGCCGGCTTGCTGATGAAGCGGAAGAGAAATGCTGCGTCGTCCACCAGGCGATACCGGCGAATGGTGTGGAGTGAGGCACGCACCGGATCGAGCCAGTGATGCCGTCGTTCCAGGTGGCGGAAGATGCGCTGTGCAGTGGCACCGATCACAAGAACGATGATCGCAGGGCCGAGGTAACGCTGTAAAAAGATATTTCGTAGCTCCCAAAAAGCTTCAGAGTAGCCGATCCGATCTTCAGCGTAGCGATATGCAGTCAGTGCCGTCTGATAGTCGCCTGCTCTGAAGGCTGCATCGGCAATGCCCTGATACGCCATGATGAACGAGCCGTTGTAATTGAGCACCTGGTTGAAGTAGGGCTGTGCTTCCAGATAAAAGCCGGCCAGATACAGCCGCATGGCCTGATGCACAATGCTGGCGAAGGCCGTTTCGCGATAGACCAGCAATGCGTTTTTATCCTTATCAAGGACATAAATGGTATCGTTGTAGCGCGCTATGCCGGTCGGATTGATCAGTGTCCCGCGTCGCTGATCGCCGTTATCGCGGGCGTTGAACATAAAGAGTAAGGTGCCGTTGTTATCGTATTCAAAAATGCGCCCGTCCCCATCAACAGTTACCAGTAATCCCGCCGGATCAACGTAAATATCGCGAAACGAGGTTGAGCCGTAAACCGGGGGTAGAATATTGCGCCCGGCAACGGTAAATTTGCGAATACTCTGATCAGGAAAGGTGCTGGCTGTGATTGTGTAAAGCATCGATTGCTGATCGATGATCACATTCGATGGCGAAGCTGCTTCATTGCGTACCAGTTGCGCAAGTTGTTCTTCACTCAGAAACATGCGCTGCAAGATCATCCGCAGCGACATTTGAGCAGTGTTTGCTGCAACGTTACCGATAAAACGTCCATCGGGATTCAGTTGAATAACGCCCTGGACAGAACCTTCGCTGATGATATAGAGGTTTTTACGCCTGTCTACGGCAATTTTGCGCGGCAAAAATTCACGTCGCTTGCCGAAGAGGGGTTCTTGCGGTCGGCCAAACTGCTGGCGGAGCGTACCATCGGCAGCAAAGATCACCACCTGGTTCAGACCGGCATCGGCAACGAACACGGTGCCCTCGTCATCAACAAAGACCCCAGTTGGACGGGCCAGCACGCCCTTGCCATATTCGGCGACAATGTCGTAATCGGTAGTAAGCTGCACAATCCGTCCATTCCCGGTATCGGCGAGGTAGATCATGCCGTTGGTTGTCATGTAGAGGTCTTCTGGCCCGGTTACCGGCAGCCTGACCTCATCAACCGGAATGTAGGC
Source organism: Chloroflexus aurantiacus J-10-fl (assembly GCF_000018865.1). Taxonomy (NCBI): domain Bacteria; kingdom Bacillati; phylum Chloroflexota; class Chloroflexia; order Chloroflexales; family Chloroflexaceae; genus Chloroflexus; species Chloroflexus aurantiacus. The sequence goes on along the minus strand of NC_010175.1, from coordinate 5,155,483 downwards.
GTCTTGCGTCATGAACAACTCGCCACCAGGGCCGGGCGTCCAGGTGACGTAAGGCGTATCGGCCAGCGCAGACGGTGCCCACCACGCAAGCCAAAGCGACAGAATTATTACAAGTAATAGCTGATAGCGTTTCATCACTTCAATCCTGAATGCGACATGGTGCTCATCACCTGGCTTTGCAGGAGGATGAAGATAATCAGGTTGGGAAGAAAGATGATTAACGAAGCCGCCGCCGCCATGCCTTGACCGGCCACAATATTTGCGCCTGCCGTTGTTGAAGTGAGGGTAGAGAGATAAAAGGCAAAGGTCTTGAGATTCTCATCGTTGATATACATGGCTGAGGTGTCAACGTTGTTCCACGAGGCCTGGAAGGCCAGAATGGCAATGGTTGCCAGTGCCGGTCGGGTCAGCGGGAGAATGATATGCCAGTAAATTTGCCAATCGCTGGCACCGTCGATTTGAGCTGCTTCAATCATTTCGTTTGGTAGCGCATCAATAAACTGTTTCAAGAGAAACAGGCCCACCGGCATCGCCAGGACAGGCAAAATATGCACCCAAAACGTATTTAAGAGGCCAAGCTGCTGAATGATGAGAAAGCGGGGAATGGTAACCGCAACTGGAACAAACATCAGCGCAACGGTATTAATGGCAAAGAGGGTCTCCTTCAGCCGAAACCGCTTCTTCGAGAGCGCAAACGCCGCTGTTGAGCCGACGGCCAGCGAGGCCAGCACGGTGATCAGGGTGACCATGATGCTGTTGAACAGATAACGGCTGACCGGTACCTCAGAGGTCGATAGCCGGGCGAAGAGATCGGTAAAATTCTTGAGGGTTGGTCTGACCACAAAGAAGCGTGGTGGATAGGCAAATAGCTCCTCTGGCGGTTTGAAGGCATGGGAAAAGATAAAGACGATGGGGAGGAGCATAACAATCGACAACGGTACCAGCACCAGATAGAACTTGATCTGGCTGGGATGAAAACCGCGTGGATTGATGCCGCTATCGCGCATGCTGTAGTTGAACCAGCGTTTACGCCTCATGTTAGTCCTCTCGGAACAGTTTGTTGGCCAGACGATTGAAGAGCAATACCATCAAGAGCAGAACGACCGAAACCGCCGCAGCGTAGCCCATTTCGTAGCGCAGAAAGCCGTAGTCTTCGATGTGATTGACAATCAGTTGACCGGCGTATTGCGGTGTGGGGTTGCTGCCAGACAGCGCAACACCAATTGCTCCGGCTTGAAAGGTGCCGACAATCGCCATTACTGCCCCAAACAGCATCTGTGGTTTCATCGAAGGGATGGTAATGTAGAAAATCTCTTGCCAGCGATTACTAATGCCGTCAAGGGCACCGGCTTCGTATAACTCAGGGTTAATGTCCAGCAGCCCTGCCAGCATGGCCAGGAATCCGACACCCATACTGCTCCACAGGGTAACGATGATCATGATCGTCATCAGGTATTGCGGTGATTGGAGCCATTGTATCGGTGCCTGGATCAGGTTCAGGCTAAGCAAGAAACTGTTGAGATACCCATTCTGGTCGCCGCTAAACAGCGTTTGCCAGACGACCGACATTGCGACGCCGGCCGTCATTGATGGCGAATAGAGGATGAGCGCAAAGATGGTGCGCGGGATGCGTGGCAATTGGGCCAGCATCCATGCCAGTAAAAATGCCAGCACGTACCCACCTGGACCGACCAGGACGGCAAACTGAATCGTATTGGGCAGGACATACTTCATAAAGATGTCGTCCTGAGTTAACAGCACAATATAATTCAGCAAGCCGTTAAATTGCGGTGGTTGAATCGAATCGAAGAAGGTAAACGACAGCAGAAACGCCGCCAGAACCGGAATGGCGATAAAGATGGCGAAGAGCAACGCATACGGTGCGACGAAGCCGTAGGCGCTGGCTTCCCTGTACCACCAGCGGCTCCATGTTGTCTGCCGGTCATTGCGCATTGTCCATCCACTCCTTTACCAGATCGATGGTTGGAATAGTGAAGGTGCGCACCCGTTCGCCATTGCGAATGTAGCCGAACTCGGTCATTTTGCGCACAATTTCGCGATTAATGACAGTTACTGCATTATCAATCGCTGCTCGTGGATTGGCACCGTCGAAGACAATTCGATTCCAGACGTTGCTCAACTCTCGCTCTTGCATATAACTGCCCGGTAACTTTACCGGTTCCTGGAGCCATTGCCACTGCTGCAAGATGATGTCGCGATGGGCAGAGGGAATTGGCGTGAAGCGGAAGGCTTCCAGGTTTGCCGGATTCCACAGGTATTCAAGCCCGTAGTTCATGATGAGTTCTTGCTGGAACATGACCTGCGTTTCGGTGGACATCCACCATTTGAGAAATGTCCAACCCTCTGTCGCTTTATCGGTGTTGGCAAACATCATGGCTGCCTGAGCCGATCCGGTGGCGTAGCGAAGCTGACGGCCATCCGGCAACACAGTTGCCGGATACAGCGCAATATCCCACAGGCCATCAATTTCAGGTGCAGCGGTGAGTAGTTTGAGGTAGGTTTCAAAATTGGAGATACCAATTGGTAATTCGCCAGACCGAAAACTCTCGTAGAAGCTGGATGTTGTCAGCGGCATGCCGTAGATCGTAAAGCTCTCGGCCATGAAGCGAATAGCCCGGATCGCTTCATCGGTTCCCAGTCCTGACAATCCTTCCTGGGTGTAGAGCGAGGCTCCGTGGTTCAAAAGATAGGGGGCAGTCACCAGATACCCCTTCAAACCGCTACCGCTCGACAGGGCAGTGTTGTAGTTCATCCCATACCGCTGCAATTCGGGCAGAATCTCAAGTACCTCATCCCACGTTTGCGGTACCGGCAACCCAAGACGTTCGAGCACATCTTTGCGGTAATACGTTACCCAGAAATCCTGCGTTTCCGGGATGGCGTAGACCGACTGATCGATGATGTAGCTGAGCAATGAACCGGGCGCGTAGATGCGGATGAAGCGATCAAAATCGGGAAACTGGCGCAGATCGTACAGGGCATTGCGGATTGCCAGCTCGTAGGGAATATTGGTGCTGACACCGAGGGCGATGTCGGGTTGGGTACCGGCGGCACAGGCCAGCACGAGTTTTGACTCGTTTGGCATGATCGAGAATTTCACCTTGATGCCGGTCTGCGGAGTAAAGTACTTGTCGGTGAGTTGCTGAAGCAGGTTGACGTATTGTTGTGGACGATTGACCCAAACCTCTAGTTCATCAGGTGCAGCACCGATGCTCTGATAGGGATCGCTGCGGAAAGAGGCAATAAAACGTTGCATCCAGTCAAAAGCGATAGCGCTAACCGAAATTGTGGGTTCGGGCGGAATTATGTCAGGCGAATGGATGTAGATTTTGTCAATCGCCAATGGCTGGCTCTGCAATGAGGGCAGAATGCTGCCCAGTAGTTGGGCTGCCGAACCGGCCCCTTCCGAGAGACGGCTCATGCGTACCGGAATCCGGTTGGGGTCTTGGGCAAGGATCATGAGATTGTCGATTGCCATCTGATAGGCAAGCACTTCCGGTGAAGCCGGCGTCTGATTGACGGCCAGCAGGGTTTGCTGGTCGGCACGCAATTGATCGGCCAGCGTAAGCAATCGTTCGCGAATATCAGGGATGTAGTCAGCAATCTCCCACTCTTTGTAGATGTCGATCTGGTTGCCGGTGAGCCGTTTGATTTCAAAGGCAATATCGGCGATGGCTCTTAACCCGACCCGCACCCGCTGAATCGAGTCGTGGTATGGGGCAGTTGTCGCTTCGATCCCAAGTACATGGCTGCCACGTGTGAGATAAATCTGGTAGGGTGTTTCACCACCGAGCGTGTAGTTGCGCCAGACCGGATCGTAATTGAAGGGCACCGCGTTTAGTTCTGCAAACAGCACGCGATCATCGATGAGGATGCGGCGATAAACGGTAAAGTTGTTCTTATAATCCTGGATCGCACGTAAGGTAATGTTGTACCAGCCATCTTGAGGGACGGTAAACTCATAATAGACGGTTGTGCCACTCTGATCCCAGCTCTCACCCCCAATCACATTTAATCGGGAGCGGTACGGATCATAGGGTGTTACCTCCAGGTTTTGCCGGCTGATCGGACGGATAGCGGTGTCATTTTTGTAGCTCGGTTTTTCTGCCTCAAGTTCGATGAGTACGCCTGTGGTAGCCGCTGCCTGTCGTTCGCGCTGATATTCAACGTAGCCTGGGTAACGAGTAGCCGGAATCAGGTAGATACTGCCAATAACCACCGGTGCTTCGTGGATCGATAACCGAAACCGTTGTTGGCCTGCCGGTAGCGAGATAACGGTCGGGTACGGTTGGCTGAAACTGACATCGCGCAGGAAAACCTGACTCCAGCGCGTCAATCGGGCTTGTGGGATTAGCGTTTCGTTACCGTAACGATCAACCGGAAATGTATCGACGGTATCCTGGTAAAAGAGCGGGAAGATCAGGCGCCAGTGTTCAGCGTGCCCATCAATCTGGACGAGGGCTTCTGGTGGCAGGAACATAACCTCTTCAGGCACCACCGCGTCGATTGCCAGCGTATATTCCCCGGCCTGGGGTATATCAACGGTGAACGATATCTGATCACCGTTTTGCAAGGCAACACTGGGCTTCGGATAGTGTGCGGCGAGCGGATGTGTGCCCGTTGGATACCCGAAAGTGCTGGCACGCACCTCGATGGGTGCTCGCAGTCCGCTATCGGCCCAAACTAGCGCCGGGTTCAGTGACCCGATAAGTCCAACCACCAGTATGATCTGGATTGTTCGCAGCATGAGATGAGCGTTCATGGTGCCTCGCGATACCATGGCTTGAGCGTCTGTCTGCTCTGTGATAAGGTGAGGGCACAATAGTACCCTCACCTTACGTGATCCTGACTACTTCAATGCCGATTCAACCTCAGCCCGTGCCGAGTCGAGCAGGTTGTTGGCAAAGGTTTCCAGTTGGGCTGCGTAATCTTCGTATTTGTAGATACCATCGGCAGCGCGGAAGAACATGAACCACATGTTCACATCCTTGTCTTCACCGATGTCGATCCCCGGCTTACCCTCCCAGCGGGCCTGGATATAGCCCGGTACGATCTTGGCCAGCGACTCTACCAGGCTGTTGTCCAGGTTGGCAAGGGCCGCATTGATACCCGGTTTGTCGAAGAACTGGCGATACAACTGGATAGATTCGTCGTCCACCGCGACCGGCATCTTGCTCGGCACACTGCCCATCTCGCGGGCCAGCTCAACCTCTTTGGCGTAGGCAGCGCGCGAGAAGGTCATCCAACGGGCAAACTGGTAGGCTTCTTCCAGGTTCGGCGCCGTCTTGGAGACCACGATAATATCCATAACGATGGCCTGATTACCACCAGGGATGCCGACGAAATCCCAATCGAAGGTGGCGTTTTGTGCAATCTGCGGAATAGCCCATCCGCCTTCCCAGCGCATGCCTACTTCCTGGTTCAGGAACAGCTCCCATGGGCCGGCTGACTTGAAATTCGGCTTTTGCTCGTCGGTGAGACCCTGCCAGGTATAGGGTTTCAACTCTGCAACTTTGGCTACGGTCTCCTTGAAGGCAGCCGAATTGTAGTTCATGTGGACCCCATCGAAGCTAAACCATTGCAAATTGTTGTCGAGCACATGGGGGTACCAGCCCATCACAAATTCCATCTCGTCAAGCCCCAGGATACCACGGGCCGGGTTGTGCAGGCTGGTGACGGCGGTGTTGAACTCCTCGACGCTAAAGCCGTATTCAGGTGCATCGAGGTTGGCCGCTTCGTAGAGATCGCGATTCACAAAATAGCCCATGATAAACTGCGCGGCTGGTAATCCCATGACGCGGCCATTGTAGGTCACGCCCGAACGTAATACTTCAGGGATCAATGGCCAATCGGGATCGTTTTCTACCAGTGATGTGAGATCGGCCAGCCAGCCGTTTTTCACGTAGAGCGGCATATTGTTCGCCATGAAGACATCGGGCAATTCACCGCGAGCCGCATAGGTGTTGAGCATATCATCCCAACCACCGCCGGACATATCGACAAACTCGATGGTCACGTGGGGGTTGAGTTCCATATACGCCTTAACCAGGCGACGCTGAATGTTGTTCTCTTCTTCGGTGCCAAGGTTCCAGTTGGCGTAACGCAGGGTAACGGGTTGTCTGTCAGTGGTAACCGGTGACGGTTCGGTCGCAGGTGCTGTTGTTGGTGCTGCGGTCGGTGCTTGGGCAGCGGTGGTTGGTGCCTGCGTCGGCTGTTCGGCTGGTGCTGTCGGAGCTGATGTACAGCCGGCCAGTCCACTCAACATCAAGACCAGCACCAGCACGATTCCCCCTTTGGCAAATGCTTTCATGCTTCTCCTCCTTGAAACGCGAGAATCTTCTGCGAATCTGAAACACGCAACATCGCTATGTCGTGCTACAGGTTGCTCACCTCCTTCTCGTGATTGTTAGCCCAACACCACCCGCACGGAATGCGTTTGCCCATCATTGAATGCCGGGATGACCGTTCCGGCGAGTGGTTGACCATCAACTTCGAGTGAAATGACCCCACGATTGACGTGGTTTGGATTGAGTACCTCGATCTCGTAGATTGCACCGCGAAACGTTCGCCGCACGGTAAAGCGTTCCCAGGTGGCCGGGATGAGTGGATCGATCAGTAACCCCTCGATCTGGGGCCGGATGCCCAAAATCCAGTGTGTTGCAACGCGGTGGAGCCACTGCGCTGAACCGGTATACCACGTCCATCCACCACGACCAAAGTATGGAGATTGCGGCCCATCAATATTGCCCGGCGTCACGTAGGGTTCGGCTTTGTAGCGTTCAATGTCGGCACTGCGATTGGGTGGACAAATGCGACGGTACGCTTCGTAGGCATGGTCGACATCACCAAGCAGGGCATATGCCCATACCGACCAGGTAGCGGCGTGGGTATAGACCCCACCGTTTTCACGTAATCCTGGCGCATAACGGGTTACATAACCGATGTCGGAACGGGGGCGCGTAAAGGCAGGATAATTGAGCAGGGTTCCGTAGTCGCACAGCAGGTAACGACTCACTGCCTGCATTGCCTGCCATGCCCGTTGCTGATCGGTGATGCCACTGATAACGGCCCAGATATTGGGCATCAAGAAGATGCGCCCCTCTTCATTTTGCTGTGAGCCTAGTGGCAGGCCGGCATCGGTGGTGGCTTGCAAAAACCACTCTCCATCCCAGCCATAGCGATTCATTGCCCACCGTAAGGTGGTGCGCACGGCAGTGCAGCGTTCGGCAAATGCTTCATCTGACCGTTGTTGCGCCAGTGGAATCCAGCGTTCGAGAATAGTGTAGAGAAATTCGGCCACCCAGAAACTCTCGCCGCGCAACTGGGTGCCGACTGCGTTGAGGCCATCGTTCCAGTCGTGATCACCCATCAGCGGAATCCCTCGTGGCGAGAAACGACTGAACGCGCGTTCAATCGCTCGTTTGCAGTGCAGGTAGAGCGGCTCCGCCGGGCCGTTCAAATACGGTACCATTTCGTCGAGAATAGCGACATCACCGGTCTCTTGCAGGTAGCTGTCAACCACAAAAGGTAGCCAGAGTAGATCGTCTGAACAATTGGTGCGTGGTCCACCACCGCGAATCGAGAACCACCAGTGCAACACATCGCCTTCGACAAATTGCTGGGCAGCGTGCAGGAGGATTTGTCGTTTGGCTAATGCCGGATCGCAGACCAGAAATATCTGGCAGTCTTGTAGTTGATCACGGAACCCGTAGCCGGCTGAAACCTGGTAAAAGGCCGATTTTCCCCACAATCGCCCAGAGATCGCCTGGTACTTCAGCCAGTAATTGGTCATCAGATTGAGGGCCGGATCAGGTGTCTCAACGTGCTCGGCATCAACCAGTCGCGACCAAAAAGCATGCACGGCCTGTAACGTCTGATCACTTGCAGTAACTGACGTATAGCGTTGAATGAGCGCGAGAGGGTCTTCACTTCCCTGCAGTGCAGCCCCCAGCGTAAAGACCACTGTGCGACGTTCGCCCGGTGCTAGCGTGATTTCAACCTGAAGAGCGGCAATCGCATCGCCGAAGCGACCACTACGCCCAGCTAGCGTTGGTTGCTGCATTGCCTGGGGGTGTTCAAGACTGGAATACAGACCGATAAACGACTCTTTATCGCCATCGAAGCTCTTCAGCGGTTCACTGACGGCCATAAATGCTACATAGGGCCAGTCAATATTATTGTGGCGCCCCAGTTCATCGGCAAACCCCCACAGATATTTGCGCGCCAGCAACGCATGAAACTCCGGCTCAGGCGTCGTCTCAATAAATAATTTGTGAAACTCACGGTGTTCATCAGGGGCAAAACCCAGCAGCCATTCGACGTATGAGGTAATGTCAAGACGCCGCTGACGATCACTCTGATTGGTGAGGGTAAGCTGAAAGATTTCGACCGGATCATCTGGGGCGACAAAGACGGTCAGGATGCTGTGAATGCCTTGTACGATCTGTTCAAACGATGAATAGCCCAGGCCGTGCCTGACCTGATAGTGATCGTACTGATGACAGGTTGGTTTGTACGTGGCCGCCCAATACTGCCCGCTGTCGAGATCGCGCAGGTACAGATATTTTCCCCAGTTGTCCTGAATCAGGTCTTGAAATGAACGGGTAATCCGGTTTTGACCGGCATTGTTGCGCCAGCTATAACCCGATCCGGTTTGCGACACCATCATCGCGTAGTCGCCATTACTGATCACGTTCCCCCAGGGGCGGGGGGTGAAGGGAGTCGTGATCACGTATTCCCGTCCATCGGCTCGAAAGTAGCCATAGGTGCTGGCAAACAGGTGTTCCATGATGTTTCACCACTGCATGAATGTACAGCTAAGGAGCGAACAAGGCGCATCCGGTATGCGCACACGATGGTATGAAACGTTTCATTACAACGAATAAAAAAAAGCGGTTGTTTGAGCATACTATTTTTCTGATTGAGGCCATTGTAGCACGTCTTTTTGACTTGTCAATATCCTTTGTGTAACGTTTCATACGCAACAGTTGCTGCTCGTTGTAACAAACAAACAGCGGTCGAATAAAAAAACGACCGCGATAGCGTTGCTGGGTTTTATTACCGGAAACAATATCACGGTACCGGCACGACGTTCTTTGTCTCTGCTGGCAGGGCAATGGTGAAGCGCGCTCCTGCTCCCGGTGTACTGTGTACTGTAGCCGTGCCATTGTGGGCCTGGGCAATGGATCGCACAATGGCCAATCCCAATCCCGAACCGCCGCTGCCCGTGTGGCGTGATTCGTCGATGCGGTAGAAGCGCTCGAAGACATTTGGCAGATGTTCTGGTGGAATACCGGGACCGGTATCCTGGACGCTCAACATGATCTGGTGGCCCTGACGGGTGGCTTCAATCACGATCTCACCACCTTCAGGCGTGTAGCGTAATGCATTACTGACCAGATTACTCAGTGCGCGTACAAGTTGTTCTTCATCGCCATAGATGCGCATACCTGCCGGCTCACTCTGCCGGTGGAGCCTGATTCCTGCCTGTTGGGCGGCATCGTTGTAGATTCTCACGATCCGTTCTAGCAGATCATCAACCGCAATTTCGCGACAGCGGAGGGGAAGCTCACCTGCATCGGCCAGCGAGAGGGTGTGCAGGTCTTCGACGAGACGCAAAAGCGTTTGCGTTTCGGTGTGCATTGCCGCAAATCGTGCCGGTGTTGCCGGTAATTCGGCGTCACGTAAGGCTTCCAGATAACCGGCAATCACCGTGAGCGGGGTGCGTAAATCATGGGCAATATCGGCTGTCATGCGGCGGCGTAGTTCGGTAGCGCGTTGCAGCTCAGCACTCATGGTGTTGAATTGATGCGCCAGTGCACCTAGTTCATCACGCGACCGTACCGGTACCCGCCGACTCAGATCGCCAGTGGCGATGGCTCGTACCCCCTGCATGAGTTCACGTAGTGGTCGCGTGATCACCTGTGCCAGGAGAAAGCCTAACACTATCGCAATACCGAGCGCCCCAAATGCTGCTCCGCCAAGTGCCAGATCAATCCGACTCAGGTAACGCTCTTCAGCAGGATTCCGGCGTGGTGGTGGTAGTGGCAGTAGGGTACCGATTTGCTCGCCGTTCAGCATGATAGGCGTTCCACGGGCCAGGAGTTCTGGATCGACGCTCCGTCCGATCTCTGCCGGGCGGTCAGAAAGAACGATTCGCCCCTCTGTATCGGCTACTTCAATAGGCACGAAGGGATCGCCTCCCTCGCGGTCTGATCGTCCATTCAGGATTGCTGTGGCTGCGTTCCAATCACCGGTTTCCTGGTATGCGGTGATCAATTGCGCCAACAATTCATTGCGTTGTTGCTCCAGTAGAAACGTGTCAAATTCGTTGGTCACAAACTGGCGAACCAGGAGTGCCGCCAGTCCAATACCGACCAGACTGGTCAGGGCAAAGGCCAGAATGAGGCGAGTCGTAAGCGAACGAAGCATACATCCTCCACCGGCTTAACTCAGTGGACGGCAGCGGTACCCGATGCCGAAGACAGTTTCGATGTAGGTTGGATTGGTGGGATCCGGCTCGATTTTGCGGCGTAGATTGCGAATGTGTACGTCAATCGTTCGTTCAACCCCTTCATAACTGTTGCCCTGGAGGTGTTCAAGGAGTTGCTCGCGAGTGTACACACGTCCCGGTGAAGCCATGAGCAACGCCAGTAACGCAAACTCAGATGGTGTCAGGTATATGGGCCGTTCGTCAACCGTTACCATGCGGGTTGCACGATTCAGTTCAAGGTTGCCAATGCGCAACGGCTGTTCTTCATTCGGTTGCCGTGCTGCGGCTGTTCGACGCAAGACTGCCCTGATTCGTGCCACCAATTCTTTCAGGCTGAAGGGTTTGGTCACATAATCGTCGGCTCCCAGTTCCAATCCGACTACCTTGTCCGTTTCATCAATTCGCGCAGTCAATAAGATGACCGGTGCCTGATGTTCCCGGCGATACGCCTGTAAGAAACCAAAGCCATCCAGTTTGGGCATCATGATATCGAGCAAGACCAGGTCGGGACGAACGCGGCGGGCAATAATGAGGCCCTCCGCGCCGTCGCTTGCTGTAACGACGCGATATCCAATCTCTTGCAAGTAGTCGGCAATCATAGTGCGTACATTGAGATGATCATCGATAATCAAGATCGTCTGACGCATCACTGACTCCTTTCGCTCATTCGTGGCGTTTGATCGACACGTGAAGCTGCTGATACTGTAACAAAATCAGCTCTGGCCTGTAGCTGGTAAGTGAGGATCAATTCAGCGCTATCGCGAACCAGATCTACTTTTCCAACCGTTACTTGATAGACCGGTAGGCCAGTTCGGGATCGCAAATCGGCGATCAATTCGGCACGACGTCGAGGTGCCAGCAACTCTATCCGGTCGTAGGTGACCCGCAGTTGACTGTCCTGACGAAATCCCCAACCGCGTTCGAGCCAGAAAAGGATTGTAGCGACCAGTCCATTAGCCAGGATGAAAAGTTCCAGGAAGCCATTGTTGAGCAATGATGCATTCATCACCGGCAACGCGATCATCGTAAAGAGATAGGTCATCTCGCGAATTGGCATCTCTTCGGTGCGATAGCGCAAAACCGAGAAGATTGCAAAGAGACCAAAACCGATCCCCAGGCTTAACTCAATATTACCAAGGACGCTCAGAACAAAAAAGGTCACAACGTTGAAAGCCAGAAATGCGAATGCAAAGTGTCGTTCTGGTGTGGTCGTGTAATAAATACCACGCACAATGATAATTGCCACCAAGAGATTGAGGCTTGCGTTCAGCAACAATGTTAGCCATTCAGACATGGGAAGCCTCCTGAATACGTTCAATCAGACGCAGCGATGGTTTGAATGTATTGTGCTTTAACGATGGATACAGACTCAGTAGACCCATGCAATACTTGCTAAAGCTACGTGGTCGGATGCCGGCTGCTCGCAAATGTTGAAGGATGGGCGAGGTGCGACGTGCGTTCGTCTGTTTCAGTTCAATAATTGCCAGATGATCGAGTGTGATCATTCGATGGTGCGAGTGGAAGCGCAGATCGGTGTCAATGGTGATGCGCTCACTTCCATCTGGATCAATGAGTGTGGCTCGTCGGTATTCACTCCAGAGCTTTGGTTGCAGGCGATGACACAATTCCGGCGCGTGTAAGGCCAGAAATGCTTCAGTTTCGGGTGTCATCGCTGTGACCATCGTTGTGGTAGGTATACGCTGCTTACTGGTGCGTCCATTAGCGCATTTAGCCTTTAATTCAAAGAATGCCTGATTATTGCTGAGGTATTGGCGGCTGCGTACCTTCCATCGTGGCCGTCGTTCATTGTGATGCTGGTAATACAGATCAAAATCTGTTGTGTCAAAGTAGAGACTGCGGTAGCCATGAAGCAACTCGCCATTCATGCGTAATACGCGATAAACGTGGCTAACTGCGCTCAATATCGGATACAGAGTCTGCAATGGCACCACGAATTTGGTGTCGATCCGATTGAGTAAACTGGTCTGACTCAGCTCAGCCAGACTCACTGTATCGAAGGTCTCTAGTACATCCTCGACTTGTCCGCAGATACTCTTGATGGTCATCTTCGTACTCTCGAATACTCGTGGGCGACGCTATCCCGATCAGCGTTTCGCCGCTGCCGTTCTTCACGTGCGATTGTAGTGGGAGGTTGTTTAGAAGTTGTGTAGAATGTGTGAGGAGATTCAAAATTTTTCTCCTTTGCATTGCAGTGTTCGCTTGTACAGAGGTTGTTGCCAGAAGCAGGCCAGGCATTGCAGAGATGGTTTAATGAGGTTCTCAAGCTTTCACATCTGGTACAATGAGTCAGCAACATTTCTGGAACAGAGTTGAGTATTGTGGAGCCGACCATGCGACTCACTGAAGACAAAGTGCGCCGGATTGCCGAGCGCCTGCACGATGAACTGGCCGAGCGAGGGTTACTGGCGTATCGCGATCAACCCGGTCAGCGTCCGAGTGATGGGCGGGCGTTGCGGGTGAAGGCGATTTATGACGCTATTGTTGCCGATCTGAAGATCGAAGAGGAGATCGACGCTGAGGTTGAGCGTATTCTGGCTACCTATAGCCGCGAGATTAAGGGTACCGAACGCGATATTCTGTTCCGTAAGCACAAAGAAGAAGTGGCCCGCAAGCGCGGTTATATTTTGTGAGCGTGGGCGCTTCCCCTATCTGATCCAGTACAGCAGCACGTAGTGCGGCCCGGTGTGCGGAACGACAAATTCGTCGCCGTGGGTGACGAAGCCGTAGCGGCGATAAAACGGCAGTGCGCTGCTCCGTCCGTGACACCAGACCAGATCACCGCGCTGTTGTTTTACATAATGAATGCCGGCGTCGAGCAGCGCGGTGCCGATGCCTTTTTGCTGAACCGTCGGCAGCACACCCATACCGCGCAGTCGCCATGCCGCCTGTGCCGGTACGTCCGGGCAGGCTTCCGGGGCGAACGAGGCAATGCCGGTCAGGGTTTCGGTAATGAATGCTCCCAGGTGGAGCGCAAGCGGATGATCGTCGCCGGGATAGACCAGTTCGGCAATGGTCTGGTGTGGACGCAGAATCTGCTGACGCAGCGGGCGGGTTTCAGCAGCGCTAATCGGACGAATGTGGTAGTTCATGGCTTCTGTTTGGGTTACTCCGGCGGGCATCGAGGTAGTCTTGTAAGATGATCGATGCGGCTACCTGATCGATCTGGGCTTTGATTTTGGCCGGTTTGAGGCCAAGGTTGCGTAACATCTGTTCGGCAGCGACACTGGTTAGTCGCTCGTCGAACATCTCAACCGGGCACGAAAGCGCGCTGCTCAAAGTATCGGCAAAGCGTTGCACCACCTCAGCTTGTGGGCCGCGCTCGCCACGCATCGTTAGTGGCAGGCCGACAACCACCCGGCTAACCCCACGTTCCTGTACCAGGCGCACAATCTGGGCAATGGCGCGTTCCGGAGGGTGGGCATTGATGGTCGTTAAGGGTGCGGCAATGCGGGCATCGGCATCACTGATGGCTACTCCGATCCGCCGCTCACCGACATCGAGCGCGAGAATAATCTGGTCATTCATGACGAATCCGCAACTGCCAGCTCCAGCCTGGGAAGCGATCTACATTGTCGGGTAACTCAAATCCGGCCAGGCGTCCGGCGGCAACCAGTTCTTGCAGCGCGGCCTCGGCTTCGGCGCGCGTCCGACCCAGTACGGCATTCTGAATGGCCGCCCGTATTGCCGGATCAAGCTCGTTACCACAGGCTGGATCAGGCCCAATGCTGCCATCAATACGCAGGGTGGTGCCGTCCCAACGCCAGCCCTGGACAAACGCCGCACGGCAATCGCCTGGACGCAACTGGCCATTCTGAATGAGCTGGCTGTTGAAGGCATCGGCTAACTGACGCTGGAAAGCTGCCGAGTCCCCACTGATCGCCAGTCCGCTGTAGCGCGACTGCACGGTGAGCGTGAAGAAAGGATTATCACGCGACAGTGATGTGCCAATCGGTGGATCGACGATCAGCTCAAAACCGTCTAACTGTTCAAGTTCTGCCCGGCTGGGAGAGACGGTTGTTGGTTCGAGACGCAGGTTACGTGCCAGCGCCAGGCCATCGAGTTGTCGCCGTGCTTCCTGATCGAGATCGGTGAGCGCCTGAGCGAGATAACGCCGCACATCACTCTCTTTGATCACCCGCACCTCTTCATCAGTTCCACCACCAATCGCATCGTGTGATACCGTCAACAGGCCACTGACCAGATTAATCGTCGGCCCACCGGCGATCCGTAGCTCGCGGATGGTATTGGCAGGAATGTTTGAGGCACTCCCCGGCGAGCGAGCCTCGATTTGTACGGCTGCCTCACCAAACGTTGTGATAATCTGATTACCACTGCGCGTCGTTACAGCGCCGGGCACGGTAACATCGGCCTTGCTGATAAACGGGATCGGTTGATTGTCAGGCCCAAACGCTACGAACTCACTTCCTGCCGGGATGGTGATCGGTTGGGTGTTTTGATTGAACAGGGTGATGGTTCCGGATGCACTGCTTACCGGGGTTAGCACACCCTCGGTCACCTCCCCGCGCGTGCTAATGGCGACGGTTGTCTCCAGCGGTTCAGCACTGACTGCGTTGGCCGATGCAGTACTCACTGGGGTTATCGGAATGGCCAGGCCGACAACCGGCGTTGTTTCGCGCACGGGCAAGCGCACAACGATGGTCACACTCTGGGTAACGACTATAAAGATGCCTGTCAACACCGCGAGCACGATCAACCCGATGAGGAGTGCTCTGACAAGCTGTGGCTGTGAGCGAGTAGTGGCTCGCGGTACAGGAGTGGCTGCACGCCGTGCCGGAGGCGCAACCGGCTCCGGGCGCGACTCACGGCGTGGCTCAGCCGTTGTGCGTTGGGCGCGATCAGCTTCGCTACGCCGCCCAATCTGGCCGGCGCGGGCAACTTCTGCCTCTGAAAGCTGAATGTCTTCCGGTCGCACACGGGGTGGTTGTGCGGAAGCCTCACTCGCAGAAGGGATTGGCGGCGGTGGCGTACCGGTACGCTCCTGCTCGAACGCTGCTGCCAGATCGTCGAGAGCGTCGAAAAACTCAAGGTCATCATCCCCCATAGCCGGTGGTGTGGCCGGCGTTGAAGGGCTGGAAGGGATGGGGATTGGACGGGTTTCTGGGGCGGCGATAGGGCGTGTATCGGCTGTAGCCGGCCGCTTCTGATCAGACGGCCGTGCAAACAAATCGAGAGTGTTACCGTTCGCCGCCAGTTCATCGAGGGCGGCCAGAAATTCTAAATCTTCCGCAGGCAGGTCTTCACCGGGAGCGGATGGGGTAGACGGTACCGGGGCCTGGACGTGAGCACCGGTGACTTCGATGGTTGCCAGTCGACTCTGGCGGGCTGCCTTGAGGATGCCTGGGTCGGAACTGATGATGGTCAGATTTACCCCTGCCGCTGTGGCCAGATCGCGCAGTGCGTCAGTACCGGCGACTCGTTGCAAAGCAACGGTGCCCTCTGGAGCCAGGATTTGCACGTTGGCTGCGTGGGTGGCGCGCACCTTCGCCATCAACGACTCGGCAGTATCTTCTGGTAAGGCGAGAACCAGCGCCGTCTCATCCGTCATCATAGCCCCTCCCGGCTATCCACTTCTCCCGGTTGCGCTTTGTGTGGTACTTGCGAAGGGCAACTGCATGCAGTTGCCCGTTTACGTGCGTCAGTATCCAGCATCGTGTCTTACAACTACCCGGCCTGCCCGGCGAGTACCTCTACCGCTGCGCCGATAGCAGCGGCCAGTTTGTCGGGATGGCGACCTCCCGCCTGCGCGATCTCTGGTCGCCCACCACCACCACCGCCGACCAGGGCAGCCAGTGGCTTGACCAGTTGAACCGCATTGAGACCGCGCCGTACCAGATCGGGAGTCACGATGGTGAGCAGTTGCGGTTTGCCGTTGATCTGAGCACCCAACACAATCACGGCATTCCCTAATTTATCGCGCAGATACTCTCCCATTTCGCGTAGCCGATCAACAGAGTCGGCCTCAACTTCAGCGGCAAGGAGTGGCACCCCGGCAACATGCTGAACCCGGCCCAGCAAAAGATCGAGCTGCTCGCGAGCCAGTTTGCTGCGTAGCGCTTCCAGCTCTTGTTTCCGCTGTCGGTGTTCGGCCAGCAGGGCATCAATTCGTTCGAGCAGTTGGGCCGGTTGGGTATTGATCCGCGCCGCCAGTTCACGGAGGGTCTGGGCCTGCTGTTCAACCCATCCTTCCGCGCCGCGACCGGTCAACGCCTCGATACGGCGAATGCCGCTGCCAATGCTACCTTCGCTCACAATCCGCACAAAGCCAATCTCGCCGGTGTGATTAACGTGCGTGCCGCCACACAGCTCCAGACTATCACGAGACGCAAATTCACCTTCGGCGAGCGTCTGACCGCGCTCGATAGTCACGAGGCGTACCGTATCACCGTACTTTTCGCCGAAGAGGGCGATGGCACCACGAGCCATCGCGTCCTGATAACCGGTTATCTCCCAGCGCACTGTGGTATCGGCACGTACCCACTTATTGAGCCGCTGCTCGACCTCGCGCAACTCTTCGGGATCAACCGCTTTGGTATGGGTAAAGTCGAAACGCAACCGATCAGGCGCCACCAGCGAACCGGCCTGCGCTGCATGCTCGCCGAGCACATCGCGCAATGCCCGTTGGAGCATGTGGGTGGCCGTGTGATTGCGTTGAATGTCGGCCCGTCGTACCACATCGACGGTTGCCTGTACCTGATCTCCAACGCTGATTCGCCCGTTCACTACCCGTCCGTAGTGCACAATCAGTCCCGGTAATGGACGCCGGGTGTCCTCAATCTGAACCGATCCTTCTGGCCCTACCAGCAGACCGGTATCGCCAATTTGACCACCGCTTTCAGCGTAGAATGGGGTCGTGTCAAGGACGATCTGCACACTCCGACCGGTATCGGCACTGGTCAGCGCATCGCCGTCGCCCAGCATACCGATAACCGTTGCCCGGTCACTCAACCGCTCATAGCCGGTAAAGTGGGATGCGGGTAGATCGAGATCGGCCCACAGATCGGCTTCACCGCCGCGCTTACTGGCCGCCGCTGCCCGTGAGCGTGCCCGTTGTTCGGCCATTGCCGCTTCGTAACCGGCTTCATCGACCGTCAACCCCTGCTCGGCAGCGATCTTCTGCGTCAGATCGAGCGGAAAGCCATAGGTGTCTTTCAAAACAAAGGCATCATTACCGGGAATAACCTGCTCGCCCCGCGCTCGTACCTGCTCGATCACCCCTTGCAGGCGGGTCAGACCACCGCTCAGGGTGCGCAAAAACTGGCGTTCTTCCTGATCGGCAGCACTCAAAATCAGCTCGCGGCGTTTCACCAGTTCAGGATACGCCTCACCCATCTGCTCGATAACCGACGTGATCACGTCGGCAAGGAACGGACGTTCAAAGCCAATCGTGCGTCCCTGATAAGCGGCCCGGCGCAAAATGCGGCGCAACACATACGAACGGCCCAGATTACCGGGTAGCACACCATCAGCAATCAGAAAGGCGATGGCCCGAGCGTGATCGGCAATCGCGCGGTAGGCACTGCGGTGCGCATGGTAATGTTCCTCATCGCTGCCGCGTGTCTTGATGATTTGATTGATAATCGCGACGAAGAGATCGGTCTCGTATGTGCTATGCACACCCTGCATCACCATGGCCATGCGCTCTAGCCCCATGCCGGTATCGACCGAAGGGCGTGGGAGCGGCTGCATGGTAGCCCGGTCGTACTGCATAAACACGTTATTCCAGATTTCGACGTAATTCGGATCATCGGAATTAACACCCTCAGCCCGCATCTGGCTCAGGTCATCACCGATATACATCGTGATCTCAGAGCAGGGGCCACAGGGACCGGTATCACCCATCACCCAGAAATTGTCTTTGCGACCGAAACGTAGCACGCGCGATGGATCGGCACCCTGGGCAATCCACAGCGCAGCCGCTTCATCGTCTGGCGGTACCTCATCATCACCGGCGAACACCGTAAACCACAAGCGTTCAACCGGCAACTTAAACTCTTCGGTCAGCAACTTCCAGGCTAAGGCAATTGCTTCGGCTTTGAAATAATCGCCAAACGAAAAATTGCCCAACATCTCAAAGAAGGTATGGTGCCGTGGTGATGGCCCTACCTCTTCAAGGTCATTGTGTTTACCACTGACACGCAGACATTTTTGGGCGGTAACGGCCCGGCTATAGGGGCGTTGTTCGCGACCCAGAAATACATCTTTAAACTGCACCATACCCGAATTGGCAAACAGCAATGTCGGATCGTCGGCAACGACCAGCGACGAGCTGGGCACGTGGGTATGGCCATGACGGATGAAGAAAGAAAGAAACGTTTCGCGAATCTGAGCAGCAGTAAGTTTTTGCATAAGAGTATGGCCTGTTCAACAGCCGATGAAATGACAGATAAGCCTCTTCCTGCGCTTATTGTAGACGATTGTAGTGTAGACCGTCAACCATTTTGCGCTCTCACCTGAAGCAGTTTATCATAAAAATGCACAACACCGCTGTCAGGTGTTGCTGACCAAATAGCCGGTAGCAGTCGTATCAAGCGCGTTCCTCGCAGGCCGGGTACCGCCTGATCGGATCGTTCGTTGGAGATGATTTATGCCCCTATCGATTACTGAGATCAGCGCGGAAACCTACCCGGCGGCACTGGCGTTTTTACGCCGTTCACCCTATCGCAATGCGATCAGTTTGGCACAGATGACGCAGTTGCGCGCATCTTCGTATACGCTCGTCGCATTGAGCAACGAGACAGTCGTGGGTGTTGCGTCAATACGTCGTGATCTGCCGCTACCCCGATTGTCATTTGTGGTGGATTTTCCCGGTGTTTTACCGCCCTTGCTTGCCGGCCTGGTTGAAGCTCACCCGCACCTGCAGGGCCAACCGGTTGGTGTGCTGCTGCCGCTGGCGCGTATGCCGTTGTTGAACGGAATGGTGCAGGTTGAAGAGAGTCGCTTGCTCTACCAGATGGTTGCCGAACCGGAGACGCTGCGCCTGAGCGAACAACCCGCTGCGCAGCGTTTGTCTGCCGATATGCGAGCCGATCTTGCCGCGTTACACAGCGCCACCGCAGGCTGGCAATCCTGGCATCCTGACGGTGGCCCGGCCTTTGGGGTGGTTGCTACGACTGGTCAACTTCAGGCAATTGCGGCTACCTGTTTTGCTACGCGCGATGTGATCGAGATCGGCTGGGCGATGCAGCCTGCGGCTGTGCCGGCATTACAGGGCTGCATCGGAGCGCTGACCCAGCTCTGTTTTGGATTGGCGTCACGGGTGTACCTGTTCGTCGAGGCGGGCGATGACGAAATCGTTACCGGCTGTCGGCATTTGGGTTTCTGGCCTGCTGAGCGGTTTATGTGGATTGTGGCCCGTTTGAATCTGACATGATTGTTATTGACATAGCAGGCATATCTGTGCTACACTCACAATAGAATAACGCATCGCGTCATATTCAAACGCTCAATTATTTCCATTAACAAAGAAGTTACCCTAAGCTCAACGATGAACAGGAGTCCCGTATGGCATTCGTCACCCTTCCCGCCAGTCTTACCCGCATGTTTCAACATGTTCACGTTCCGCTCTTCGATACGATTCGTGCATTGCGTAGCGTAACGCCACAAGAGATCGGTCTGCTGTGGAAGAGCATCACGTCCAAGCGACACCCCAAGCGCGTGCCGCCAATCAACAGCGATTTCTACGATATTCTGGCCGACCTCTCACCCGAAGAGCGTGCAATTCAACAAAAGATCCGCACCTACATGGAAGAACGAGTGCGTCCGCTGGCAAACACCTATTGGGAGCGCGGTGAGTTTCCGCACGAGATCGTGCCGGGCTTTGCCCATCTGATTGCCGAGACCTTCGGGACGCGCCCGTACAAAATCGATGCCCTTGGCCCGGTGTTGACCGGTATAGCCTGCATGGAGCTGGCCAGAGTTGATCCTTCTATCTACACCTTTTTCGGTGTCCATTGGGGTCTTTGCATGGGATCAATCGATCTTTTCGGTTCCCCCGAACAGAAGCAACGCTGGCTGCCACCGATGCAACGCTTTGAGTTGATCGGATCGTGGGCGCTCACCGAACCCGACGTTGGTTCAGCAACCGCTGCCGGCCTGACCACAACAGCGCGCTTCGAGCGTGGTGTATGGGTGCTTGATGGCGCAAAGAAGTGGAGCGGCAATGCCCCAATTGCCGACATCAATATCATCTGGGCGCGTGATGTCTCTAATAACCAGGTCCAGGGCTTTATTGTCGAACGCGGCACGCCTGGCTACGAGGTTGAACGGTTGGAAGGCAAAATCGCCTTGCGCACCGTGCAAAATGCCAATATTCGCCTGAATGGCTGTCGAGTGCCTGAAGCCAACCGCTTACCCAATGTGGGTGGTTTTCGAGGCATCGCCCGCCAACTGGCAATCACGCGGGCTGCTGTCGCCTGGGCAATGACCGGTGTGGCAATGGGGGCTTACGAACGGGCGCTGGCCTATGCGCAGCAGCGGATTCAGTTCGGGCGACCGATTGGGGGATTTCAACTGGTGCAGAACAGTCTGGTGCAGATGCTCGCCAACGTCACCGCTATGCAGACGATGTGTCTGCGGATGAGTCAGATCGCTGCGCGCACCGGTAAAGTCAGTCAGGAACAGGCATCACTGGCGAAGGTCTTTTGCGGCGAAAAGATGCGGGAAACCGTAGCGCTTGCCCGGGCGGTGCTTGGCGGTAATGGCATTCTCCTCGAACACGAGGTAGCGCGTTACTTCGCCGACGCCGAAGCGCTCTATTCGTATGAAGGCACGCACGAAATGAATACCCTGATCGTTGGCCGTGCGATCACCGGCATCTCGGCGTTTGTGTAGAAGTGATTGCTACCAGATAGCGATTACCCAACAGGATAGCATCTCTCCCCCGAACAGAAGGATAGTGTCGTATGTTTAGCGTGCGGAAGTCTCGCTTCCGCACGCGCCGTGCTGTGTGTTCCCACACAGTGGGCAGCGCGAGTGCACCGGTCTGCATCACCTGAGAGCGCTTGCCGTCGGTGCGCACGACACCGACATTCCCCTTCCATGCCGACAGTACGCATCTTCACCATCAGCGTGTGGATAGGTTCTGCTTCCGCACGTGCTGTGCCGGGTGATGCCATCGACGCAGGGATAGCATCCGCCTCTACGTTGGTCTGTTGTCAGTGGGAGATGGACTGAGGCAAGCAGGCCAGAGTAGCGTAGCACTGGTGGGGAATCTATGCATAACCCACATGTCACGCTGCGTTATGCCAGGCTGCAAGCGTTCCCCGTGGCACTGGCTTCCAGCCCGCGTGCCGGCATCATTGCCACCGCCGGCATGTGCTGTCCTCGTTGGAAGACTTCCAGCCTGCCCCACGGTCGGATACACTGTCTACCGTCGCTACCACTGCGACCATCCGCTGCCCATTCGTGACGTGCGACCCACGCGACAGCGATGCAACGCGATAGTGCCCAGGATCGCGCACAATGAGATAGGCGCTGCTCATGAGCGAAGAAGGTGACAACCTGGGTATGGGTAATGCATAGCGCTGCGTGGGAGCGGGGAGCGTAGCGGCTGCGATCACCTCTGAACAACCATCCATGGCACGCGATGCAAGACATTCCCATCCACCGCATCCCGTGGATAGTACAGATACCGTTCGTAGGGGCGGGTTCTCAACCCGCCCCTACGGAACCCGCCTCTACACACCACCGGCACCAGCACGCTTTGGGGCGGGCTGCTGGCCTGCGTTCAGCCATCCCCATCATCAGAGTCACATACCGGCACGGGAGGCCGCTGCAATCCGCGCCGGATCGTGAGTATGGCTGGCGCGGCAGCATGGCTGCCGCACTCCACACCGCGCGACACGCGCATAACGAGCGGGTACGGCAATTCATCCAATACGTGCCGGCACGGCTGGAGCGGCGCACTGTCACCTGGCCAGTCGCCCAAAACGGCATAAGTTGTGGGTAATGCATAGGTGGGGAATGGGGAGCGCATGTGTTGTCCCGTCAGGTCGCATATCAGCGGGAGATGTTACTCACCGCAGGGTGGCATACCAACAAAAACCCCCTGTCACATCGTGACAGGGGTAGCACCTGGACAGGCAAGCGTGATCCATCAGCGGCATCGTAGCAAGAACAATCGTGATAGTGGGATAACTCCCTAGAAAGGAGGTGATCCAGCCGCACCTTCCGGTACGGCTACCTTGTTACGACTTCGTCCCAGTCGCGGCCCCTGCCCTCGGCCGCTGCCTCCCCGACTGGGGTTAGCACACGGACTTCAAGCATTGGCCACTCCCATGACGTGACGGGCGGTGTGTACAAGGCCCGGGAACGTATTCACCGCGCCATGGCTGATACGCGGTTACTAGCAACTCCGCCTTCACGGGGGCGAGTTGCAGCCCCCGATCTGCACTGAGACCACGTTTAGGCGATTAGCTCCACCTTGCGGCTTGGCAACGCATTGTCGTGGCCATTGTAGCGTGTGTGTCGCCCCGGACGTAAGGGCCATGCTGACTTGACGTCATCCGCGCCTTCCTCCGCCGGTCACGGCGGCAGTCTCGGTAGACACCTGTAACTACCGACACGGGTTGCGCTCGTTGCGGGACTGAACCCAACATCTCACGACACGAGCTGACGACAGCCATGCAGCACCTGTGGTGCACCCTCGAAGGCGCCCCTGTTTCCAGGGGATGCAGCACCATGTCAAGTCCGGGTAAGGTTCTTCGTGTTGCGTCGAATTAAACCACACGCTCCGCTGCTTGTGCGGGCCCCCGTCAATTCCTTTGAGTTTTAAGCTTGCGCTCGTAGTCCCCAGGCGGCCGGCTTACCGCGTGAGCTAAGGCACCCAGCACACCAACGTGCGCCAGACGCCGAGCCGGCATCGTTTACGGCGTGGACTACCCGGGTATCTAATCCGGTTTGCTCCCCACGCTGTCGCGCCGCAGCGTCAGGTCAAGCCCAGGTGGCCGGCTTCCCCACCGGCGTTCCTCCGGATCTCTACGCATTTCACCGCTCCACCCGGAATTCCGCCACCCTCTGCTTGCCTCGAGTGGACTCGTATCGGCGCGCCTCGCCCCGTTAAGCGGGGCGCTTTCAGCGCCGACGCAGCCCACCGCCTGCGCGCCCTTTACGCCCAGTAACTCCGGACAACGCTTGCCCCCTCTGTCTTACCGCGGCTGCTGGCACAGAGTTAGCCGGGGCTGCTTCTGGTGGTACCGTCAGCATCGTCCCACCCGAAAGGAGTTTACAACCCGAAGGCCGTCGTCCTCCACGCGGCGTTGCTCCCTCAGGCTTGCGCCCATTGGGGAAAATTCCTTGCTGCTGCCTCCCGTAGGAGTCTGGGCCGTCTCTCAGTCCCAGTCTGCCCGGTCGTCCTCTCAGACCGGGTACCCGTCATTGGCTTGGTGCGCCGTTACCACACCAACTACCTGATGGGCCGCAGGCCCCTCCCAGAGCGCCTTGCGGCTTTCCTCCGTCGAGCGTATGCGGGATTGTCCCGTCTTTCGACGGGGTATCCCCCACTCCGGGGCAGGTCACCCACGTGTTCCTCAGCCGTTCGCCACGCAGCCAGGCACGCCTGCTGCGTTCGACTTGCATGCATTAGGCACGCCGCCAGCGTTCGTCCTGAGCCAGGATCAAACTCTACATTGCTGGACTACGATGCGCGATGGATCACGCTTGCTTGTCAAGGTGCGAATGCGGGCGAACAAAAAACTAGTGTCACGGAAGTGACGCTAGTTGGCGAGAGCGCGCCCGCTGAATTGTCAGGTCTACCGTGGCGGTGAGACCGTTGCCGTCGCAACGCTGCGTAGTATACTCGAAGGTCGTCAGCTTGTCAAGTGGCAGGGCAATGGCGGGCAACGCACACGCCAGATCGCTTCAGGAAGCGGTAAAGAGGCCAGAAGACTGCGAACCATCGGATCGTTCTATGTAAGATTCACTGTCTCGTCTTCCGCATGGTCTCTCTCCTCTTTGCCGATCCACCCCTTTGTTATACTATGCATAGTTGTGCTTGCGAATGAGGTGCATCCATGTGGCTCACTCTTCTCTGGGTTGTGATCGGATTGGGGCTTGCCGGTAGTTTTCTCGGTCAGTGGCAACGAATGCGTCAGATTCCACGGTTAACGTCGCCGTGCCTTCCCCCTGATCCGCCATTGATCTCGATTTTAATTCCTGCGCGCAATGAAGAGCGGGGAATTGGCCGTTGTGTGCAAGGAGCATTGGCCCAGCGCTATCCTCATATTGAGGTGATCGTGGTTGATGATGGCTCAACCGACCGGACACCGGCAATTCTGGCCGATCTGGCAGCTACCGATGCCCGGTTACGGATAATCACCGGGAAACCTCTGCCACCGGGTTGGGTTGGTAAATGCCATGCCTGCCAGCAGGCCAGTAGTGCGGCGAGCGGTGAATGGTTGCTCTTTCTCGATGCAGATACGGCGCCGGCGCCTGATCTGGCAGCCGCCTTGCTTTGTCATGCCTTGACGACCAATGGCGATATGGTGACGATCTTTCCCTTTCTTGAGTTGAAAACGTGGTCTGAACGATTGATCTTGCCGCCATTCGTGGCCTTGATCGTGTCCATCTTTCCTTTTGAGCGCCTGGCTAAGCCTGATGTTCGCCCAGAAGAGGTGTTAGCGAACGGTCAATGCATCTTCGTGCGGCGTGCGGCGTATGAAGCGATTGGCGGCCATGGAGCGGTACGGGCTGAGGTGCTGGAAGATGTTCGCCTCGGCCAGCGTTTGCGCGCTGCCGGTTTCACGGTGCGTGGTGCGATTGGAATGGAGTATCTGGCAGTACGGATGTATACGAATGCGGCTGAAGTGATCGAGGGTTTGATGAAAAATGCCTCGGCAGGATCGCGGAGTGGTGGCTGGCGTTCGTTAATGGGGATGACGTTGCTATTGGCACAGGCGTATGGCCCATTGCTGTTGATGATCGGCGGTTGGTTCACCGGTGGCTGGGCAGGAAGTCTGGTTTTGCTGGTCGGAATGGTATCCTGGCTGGTTGGCCTGCTGTTTTGGGGAACGCTGTATCAACGGTTTTACCGGCTCAACCCACTGCACGCCGTTCTCTGGCCGGTCGGTTTGCTGATGTATTTGCTGATTGCCGGGTATGGCATTCTGCGCGTTCGATTAGGACAGGGAGTGGTTTGGAAGGGGCGGCGGTATGCCGGTTAGCCGGGGTGGTGGGCCGATACCTATCGGCCCACCGGTGCTGCTCATCAGGCCAGCTTGAAGTCAATGTGCAGGAATTTGCGGGTTACCGGATGGCGTTGCACGACATAAATCACGACCGGGTATGTCGTACCTTCGATGTCGAGGTTGAAGGACTCGCCTTTCGGCACCGTTCGGAAGATCTGCTCGAAATCGCGTTCGTTGATCTGAATCGCCGTGGTTTCAACGCCTTTGCCGTAGAAATTAGCCGGCAAAATTCCTTCCCGACGGAGTGTTTTGACTTTTTTGCCAAAGATGTGGCGCCGCTGAGCTGTCAGGGTAACGTTTGCCATAGTTTGCCTCTCTTTAGTATTTACGGAGGGGAGAAGCCAGCCCGTTGCCGGCCCGAGACCCTCCAGCGATCCGAAGGGATAGTATATCATAAAGCCGGAATATCGCTGCAATCTGAGGTGATTCGTTGTCTATGAATCCTGTCTCTGAACTGGTGGCTGATGTGGCCGTCCTCACAGACTCCTTGCCATCCCAACACCAGGGCATCTTCTCGTACCGTGTACCTGATCATTTGCAAGCGGCCATCGCGATAGGACAACTGGTGTGGGTACCGTTGCGCCAACAGCAGGTTCAGGGGGTGGTTCTGGCAATGCAGCGCCGCACTGTCAGTGGGTTGCGCGATCTGATTGACCTGGTCGATCCTGATCTATCGATCCCACAACTGACGATTCAATTAGCGCATTGGGTGGCCGAGAACTGCTATACAACGCTGGCAGCGGTGCTTGATCTCTGTTTGCCGCCAGGCATGATCCGGCAGGCGGTGACAACCTGGCGGGCAACGGCGGCAGGGCTTACGTGTGAATTGGGTGCATTACCAGAGCGTGAGCGGGCGATCCTCTTTTATTTGCGTCGGCACGGGGAATTGAGTGAGGCCGACTTGCGGGCGGCGCTGCGCGGAAGTGATGCAAATCTGCGGGCTGCGTATCGGTCATTGGCTGAACGAGGTCTGATTACACGCCGCTTGCGTATCGATCCACCGCGAGTACGTCCCCAACAAGAGCAGTTTGTCCGGTTAACGTTGCCCGATCTCGATCAAGCAATAGCCGAACTGCGCCGTGCACCCAGACAGGCAGCAGCATTGCGCTGGCTGGCTGAACGGACGACAAGCGATCCTCCTACGGTGAATGAATTACGGCGGGCGACAGGTATTGACAGTACAGGGATACGTGCGCTTGAACGGCGGGGTTTTGTACAACTGGTTGGTCGTGAAATCTATCGGGATCCACTGGCAACAGTACATCCGGCCACCGATACACCGCCACCATTGACAAGTGCTCAGCGGGTAGCGTATGAGACAATCGTGACTGCGCTTGAAGCCGGTACGGGCGGAAGGTTTCTGCTCTATGGGATCACCGGTAGCGGGAAAACTGAAGTCTACCTGCGACTGATCGCTCGTGCGTTACGGCTTGGCCGACAGGCATTGGTACTGGCGCCGGAGATTGCCCTCACGACCCAGTTAGTCCGTCGCTTTGTGGCTCGTTTTGGTCATCAACTGGCGGTCCTGCATAGCGGGTTAAGTGATGGTGAGCGCTACGATGAGTGGCGGCGATTGCGGCGGGGTGAAGCCAGGGTGGCTATCGGTGCACGTTCTGCTCTTTTCGCACCATTACCCGATCTTGGTCTGGTGATTGTCGATGAGGAGCACGAACCTGGCTACAAAAGCGATGCAGCACCTCGTTACCATGCGCGTGATGCAGCATTACACCTTGCCGATCTGGCCGGAGTAACGGTCGTCCTTGGTAGTGCGACCCCAAGCGTTGAAACCTACTATGCCGCCCGCAATGGTCAGATTCAGTTGCTCGAATTACCAGAGCGAATTGGTGCCCAGATTGGCGTTGATGGTCTCGTTCACAGTCGCCCCTTGCCGCTGCCGCCAGTGCGTATTGTTGATATGCGGCATGAGCTACAGCAGGGGAATACATCTATCTTCTCGATCAAACTGCAACACGCGCTGGCGCAGACCCTTGCCCGTGGGCAACAGGCGATCCTCTTTCTCAATCGCCGGGGAGCCGCTTCCTTTGTTTTTTGTCGGGATTGTGGTTACGTTGCCCGTTGTGAACGGTGTGCCGCGCCACTCACCGTTCATTACGATACGGCAACCACTGCTGAAGCCGGCGAGTCGGTGCGCGTTTTAATCTGCCATTCATGCGGTCAGCGCACGGCTACGCCGGTAGTCTGTCCACAATGTCTCAGTCACCGCATTCGCGCCTCGGGTATCGGCACACAGCGCGTTGCCGAGGTGGTACGTGAATTGTTTCCCGATGCACGGGTAGCACGCTGGGATCGGGATAGTATCAGTGGAAAGAATGCCCATGATGCCCTGCTAGAAGCAATGGTACGCCACGAGATCGATGTGCTGGTCGGTACGCAGATGATTGCGAAAGGGCTTGATCTACCTCTGGTTGGGTTGGTCGGTGTGGTATTAGCCGATACCGGTCTGCATCTGCCCGACTTTCGTAGTGGCGAGCGGGCATTTCAACTTCTGACCCAGGTTGCTGGACGAGCAGGGCGACGGAGTGAAGGGGCGCAGGTCATTATTCAGACCTATCAACCCGATCACTATGCACTTCAGGCCGCCTGTGAGCACGACTACCGGGCATTTTTTCGGGAAGAGATCGCCTTCCGGCGGGCACTGGCTTATCCGCCCTTTGGCCGATTGGTACGTTTCGTCACCACCGCAGCAACCGAGTCAATCTGTCGACGACAGGCCGAACAGCTTGCTGTTACCTTGCAGACGTACATCACCGGTCGTGATTTGGTCGGCTGGCGTCTGATCGGACCGGCGCCGGCATTCTTTCGCCGACAACGTGATCGGTGGCGCTGGCACGTGTTGTTGCGGGTGCCACCGGCTACAGACATCCGGGAGATACGTCTGGCCCTGGACGCGGTTGGCCCGTTGTACGGTTGGGTGATCGATATTGATCCGGTGCATGTGTTGTGAGGGAGGGGGTGAGCACGGTGAGACTCTAAGAGTTTTCAATACTGATCGTAAGTCTAAGTATTGTCTAAGAGTGGCGCCACACAAAGACGACATCTGAACCATACTCTCACAGCTATATCTCCAGGTACAGGTCATAGTTGCCAACCCAGATCGCATCGAGTAGAATTTCAGCATCGTGCAACAGTTGCCAATCCGGTGGGGGGTAATGGACGAAGACCGGTCTGTCGCGGCGCACACATGGCATATTCAGGCATTAGGTGCGCTTCGAGTGGATGCAGGTCAGGGCTTTTCAAAAGTTTCATAATCGAGTAGCGTGAACTGAAAACGGTGGGTACGTGGCGAAGCAAGGTGTGAAGGGTGGGCGATGGGAAGCGCGCTGGACGCCGTGCGCCAGTTCACCGACTCGCGGTCTCGGCAAGAGTGGATCTATACGTTGTGGCAACTAGTGGCGATTGTGATTCTGGCAGCGATGACGGAGAGACCTCGCTGTGAGGGATGTGGGTGTGGTGGTATGCCTACGCAGCGATGGTGGTGGATCAACCGCGGCGGTGGTGGTAGCCTGGGGCGAGTACGCAGTGGTACGCTGTGTGGGTACTGGACAGCGGGGTGCTGGAAGCACAGCTGCGGCTCTGGTTATCGGCGGAGCAGGTGGATGTGTTCAACGACAAGCGGTTGCGTGGCAGCAGGCATGTAGAGGAACATGCGCTGGCGATGATGAAGATAGCAGGACAGGAGCTGGGGCAGGTGGTGACGTAGCGGCTTGTGGAAGGGGAACATGCGCTGGCTGCGGCACCGGCGCTCGTGGCAAAGGTGCCGCCGGTGGGTGCGTGGTGCGTGCCGATGCTGGCTGGTGCAATGCCCCCGTTGTGCAACCAGTAGGTGAACAAGAGGGACTACATCGGGCTGATGACGCACCATCAGCCGGAGCTGCGGAAACCGGTAGAGGCGTGGATCGCCTGCTGGTCGCAGGAGCGGGGCAACCAGCCCGTGTCCACGCAGCAACCAGCAAGGGGTACGGACGCAGCGAGCAGTGAGCGGTGTGATGCCTCTCTTGACGACAATGATGCAGCGCTCGCTACATGAGGCATGCGGGTGTCCAGGGGGCAACTGGTGTTGCCATAGCTACCGACATTGACAGACAGCGACCGCTCATCAGCATGAGCATCCCCTCTTTCCAAGTCTGATCGTGGCGATTACCGTCTATTGGGCGAATCAGCCAGTCCCGCAATTGCTACCTGCTGGGGGCCTGAAAGGATACAGGCGAGCTGAATGTTATGCAAGTCTGCTGGTAATAAAGAGAATGATCTGGTGGTTTGCAATTTCTTCCCAAGTGTGATGTACGTAGAAATGATTGTGATACCAAATTCAGCGAAGCTGTATGCAGCAAGCGGTATCACTAACAATCAAGTTGACTGATGCAGGAATTAGTATGGATAACACCAGATCAGTCATCCAGGGCTGTCATTGCCCGTAAACGTTTCATGTCACGCAGTGGTGTTGTACCAAAGAACCGTTTATAATCGCGTGTAAAATGCGAAGGATCGTGATACCCAACCTGGAAGGCTGCACTGGAAGCATCAAGTCCTTCACTCAGCATCAAACGGCGTGCTTCTTGTAATCTAAGCTGTTTTTGAAATTGCACCGGCGTTAGCGTCGTAATAGCCTTAAAGTGATGGTGAAAGCTGGAGACACTCATTCCCAGTTCGCGTGCCATTTCAGCAATGCGTAATGGTTGGTCGAATTCAGCTCGTAAGCGCTCCAGGGCTTTGATAATGCGCTGTATCTGCCCCCCAGTGGCTGCAATCTGTTGTAGTCGGTCACCCTGATTGCCGCGCAGTAAGCGAAAAACAATTTCACGAACGATCAATGGGCGCAGAAAATTCGCCTCTTCAGGAGGATCCTCGGCTAGTCTCACTAGACGAGTGACCGCATCGAGTAGTTTCCCCTCCAGGGGACTGACATGAAAAGCGCAGACAGAGCGATTGGTCAGACCAGATTGTCCTGCTTCAGCAATCACTGATCCTACAAGTGCAGGATCAAGCTGTAACACGATGCCCAAATATGGTTGTTCAGGTGAGGCGGCGATCACTCGCGTAGTAATGGGTAATGCAGCGGCGGTAATCAGATAATGTTGAGCATCGTAGCAATATCGGTCACTGCCCAGAACTACTTCTTTTGCACCTTGTAGCACGACACATAGGGCTGGTGTAGACACACCATGACGTTTGGATGTAGGTCTGGTAGTGTAGTATAAGCGCAACCCACCAGGAAGCTCGAGAGTATCACTCTCGTATTGACGAAACAGCCGGAGAACGTATTCTGTCAATGCTGCGCGCTTGCCGGCAATGGGGGTTTCCCTGACTGTTGAAGGATCTGCTACGGCTAACATAAGCTCTTTCTGGCTTTGGAGATTACTTCAAAGAACGTACAGGATCATTCAATAATGCTGGACTATCATTCTATCACAGACACCTCTCCTTTCTCTACAATGACAAACAAGTCAAGAACACGAGGCTCCACCTGCATGATATTAGGAGGGTATATGCGCGGTACTGCGCTATATGGCCCATATGACGTGCGTTCAGAGTATGTTCCTGATCCGACGATCATCGAACCAACAGATGCCATTATTCGCTTGTCGGCAACCTGTATTTGTGGCTCAGATCTCTGGCCGTATCGGGGTGTTGATCCTATAACTCGTCCTGTACCGATGGGTCATGAATATGTTGGGATTGTCGAGGAAGTTGGCAGTGCAGTCAAAATAATCAAGCCTGGTCAGTTTGTTGTTGGCTCGTTCTTCGCTTCCGACAACACCTGTCCAATATGTCAGGCTGGTTATCAAACCTCGTGTGTGAATCGTCAACCGGGTGCACCTACTGGGGCGCAGGCGGAGTATGCGCGTATTCCACTGGCCGATGGGACATTGGTGCCTACACCTGATCTCCCTCCTGCCGATTTGATTCCTGACCTGCTGGCAGCTTCGGATGTGCTGGGTACCGGCTGGTTTGCAGCCGTTGCGGCAGAGGTCGGGCCTGGAAAAACGGTAGCTGTGGTTGGTGACGGTGCCGTCGGGTTACTGGCAGTTCTATCAGCGCGACAAATGGGTGCCGAACGGATTATTCTGATCGGAAGTCGCCATCCACAACGGCAGGCGCTGGCCCAAGAGTTTGGTGCAACGGATGTTATTGAGGCGCGAGGTGATGAGGCGATTGAGATGCTCAAAGAGCTTACCGATGGCTTGGGTGTACACTCAACGATAGAAGCTGTCGGTACGCAAGAGTCAATGATGCAGGCGATTCGGGCCACCCGGCCTGGTGGACATGTAGGTGTTGTCGGTGTTCTCCACGATGTGGCTATTCCAGGTCGTGAGTTCTTCTTTTCACATGTTCACCTGCACGGTGGTCCTGCACCGGTGCGTCGTTTTTTGCCGGAATTGATCAATCTCATCTGGCAACGTGTAATCAAACCCGGTAAAGTTTTTGACCTGACACTACCGCTGGAACAGGTTGCAGAAGGCTATCGTGCAATGGACGAGCGCCGGGCAATTAAGGTGCTACTGAAGCCATAGGAGCGACATCAACATTTGTCGCCCATGATAAAAGCAAAGGCTAATCGGTTGTTGCAAGGAGGCTTGCCAATGAGTGTGTGGAAACCCGAAGATATTGACGTCATTGGCAATTCAATGGAAGTGCGGGTTGCCGCTCTGAGGCGGGATGGTACATTGCAGAGACCGGTTACCATCTGGATCGTGCGAGTCGGTAATGAGTTGTTTGTGCGCTCCTGGCGTGGGCAAAAGGGCGAGTGGTTTCGTGACGCTCAGGCGCAAGGGAGAGGACGGCTGTGGGCTGGTAGTATCGAGCGAGACGTCTGCTTTGTGATGGAAACCGATCCCGAACTTAATGACCAGATTGATGCTGTCTATCGTACGAAATATCGCCATTTCATGCAATACGTCATCCCAATGATTCGTCCAGAGGTGCGCACGACAACTCTGAAGCTTATGCCGTGTTCGTAGAATGCCACACATTCCCTCAACTACCTCAAACGATGGTGTCTAATGAACGTTAATAGTGGTTATCGCGCTTCTGAACGTTGAACTGACTGCATGTACAGCGTATTTCAAATGCACCCGACATCGGTGACCGCTTCTCTTGTGCTGATTGATGCTACGCAGAGGTTGTCATCTGCAAAACTGTTTTATTGTCGCGGAATACAGGCACGATTGTACTATCGAATTGCCAACGACGTATCTTTATTTGATCCGCTGGTCGTGAAGGCACCAGATGACAGGCAACTTCACGCATAAGCCTGGAAGGAGTACCATGTATGAAACAACGCAGGCTGGGCAATAGCGATTTGAACGTCTCGGCGATTGGTTTAGGCTGCATGACCATGACCGGTGGCTACAGTGTTTCTCCGAATCGTCAAGAGATGATCGCACTATTGCGCAAAGCTGTTGAGTTGGGGGTCACATTCTTCGATACTGCCGAAGTGTATGGTCCATTCATTAACGAGGAACTTGTCGGCGAAGCTCTCGAACCATTTAAGGGGCAGGTTGTTATTGCCACCAAGTTCGGATTCAAGCATGATCACAACAATCGCCCTACCCCTGCTGCGGGTTTAGACAGTCGCCCTGAACAGATCAAACGAGTTGCCGAAGCATCATTGAAGAGATTAAGAGTGGAAGCAATCGATCTCTTCTATCAGCATCGGGTTGATCCGAATGTGCCTATCGAAGAGGTGGCAGGGGCGGTGAAAGATTTAATCCAGGCCGGAAAGGTCAGATACTTTGGCATGTCAGAAGCGGGGGCGCATACGCTTCGGCGTGCACACGCAGTTTGTACGGTGACGGCAGTCCAATACGAATACTCGCTATGGTGGCGAC
Organism: Chloroflexus aurantiacus J-10-fl; assembly: GCF_000018865.1. Taxonomy (NCBI): domain Bacteria; kingdom Bacillati; phylum Chloroflexota; class Chloroflexia; order Chloroflexales; family Chloroflexaceae; genus Chloroflexus; species Chloroflexus aurantiacus. Next base: position 5,121,896 of record NC_010175.1, on the reverse strand, counting down.
GCCCTGAGCAAGACATCCTCCCTCTTTGTGAAGAGTTGGGAATCGGTTTTGTCCCGTACAGTCCTTTGGGGAAAGGATTCCTTACCGGGAAAATAGATGCAACGACCCACTTTGATAGCACCGATTTGCGTAGTCGTATCCCGCGCTTTACATCAGAGGCACGCAAAGCTAATCAGGCGCTGGTTGATCTCCTCGACGAGATTGCCCGCCAACATCATGCCACACCGGCGCAGATTGCACTGGCCTGGTTATTAGCTCAGAAGCCCTGGATTGTGCCTATCCCGGGTACAACGAAACTGCATCGTCTCGAAGAGAATATCGGTGCAGTGAAGGTTGAGCTGACGTCATCTGATCTACAAAGAATCAATGATGCAGTGGCTCTGATCCCCATTCAGGGCGCACGCTATCCTGAAGAATTGGAGCGGATGACCTATCTGTAGAACGTACCCCAACATGTATGATGCCGTTGTAAAAATGATCATAGCCGACAGTTGGCTTTGAGGTACATCCTTAAATATCTTCAGGATGAAGGATCATATCCCCAAAACACGCGACGAGGGCCTTTTCGCCCTCGTCGCAGATTACTTAACCCTTTACGGTATGTTGAGAGATGTCACTGTACCTACGGTATCAGAACCGGTGTTGTTGCCTGGGTGCCGGCCAGATGGGTAAACAGATCATCAAGAACCCGATTGGCCAGAATGAAGGTTTGCGAACGCCACCAGTAACCCGGTACCAGAAACGCCTGTCCGGCTTTGACGGCGTTCAGCGACTGCCAGATTGGTTTTTCTACAAACGCTTTGAGGTGAGCATCCTCTGCGGCTGCTGTTTCAGGATTGCTTGAGGCATAGGTGAAGAAGAAGATCGCATCACCATCGGCGAGATCGAGCCGTTCATCAGAGATCATAATGTATTGTGCTGCGCCGTATTCGGCTTGTGCGGCTTCACCGACAAACCGTTGTGATGGTGGTCGCTGCAGCCCGACATCGCTCAGTATAGCGCCGGGAGGTGTATCGGGCATCCACAGCGAAGTACCATAAGTACTGGTAGCAATTACTGAGATTTCCTGTTGGATGCGATCACCGAGCGCTGCTCGTAGCTCACTAATACGCTGTTCATAATTAGCCAGCATTGCCTCATACATATCAGAAGCATTGAGAACGTCGGCCCACAAGCGCATACCCAGTTTCCAGTCGTTGTAGATGACCGGATCGGCAAAGACTACGGGTGCAATCTGTTGGGCTTGATCAACATCAATCGTTTCACCTACCGTTGTGCCACCAACGGCTAGAATAAGGTCAGGTTTTAACAGGGCGACCTTCTCCAGATTGGCAGGGTAGCCAACATCTTCGACTGTCGTCAGCCGTTCGGCAAACTGCGGTGCGAGTAGGGGTAGCTCGCTCAAGATCCACCCACTGGTGGCCAGCAGGGTCTTCTCCGTCAGTAACACCATTTCAACGGAGGCCATGTCGAGGGCGATAATCCGTTCAGGATTTTCGGGAATGCAGAGTGGTTCGGTAGCAAGGAGTTCGTGATCAAAACTGCGAAAGCCCGGCTGACAAGACTGCGTCGCTGCGGGATCGGTTTGTGAGGCAACGGTTGGTGTGGCGACCGTGAGAGCTGGTGTTGTTGCCAGATCAGGTGTGCTGGTCGGGTTTTGACCAGCGGTCTGTTGAGCACAGCCTGAGATCAGGATCAGGCATACGATCAGCATGGAGATGCGCTGAAACGCTGTCATAGATGGTTCTCCTGTAGACACAAACATTTGGTGATGACTCCGCTTAACCGGACGGTTAGCTATCAACATACCCCTCAACGTTGTGCAGCCTGTGTTGTCGGGTCGCCATCAACAGCGGCGGCAAGCTGGGGTACCAGTTCTTCAAATACGAGCGGCAAGCTCAACACACTGCTATAGACCAGGGCCGGCCCGACCAGATCACTCTCGGCGTCGCCGGTAGAGTCAAGCCAGATGACGCGACCTTCCTGCGTGGCGCGTAGTTGTTGAAAGAGCGGATTAGCTTCAATAACAGCTCGCTGTTCAGGAGTAACCGTCCAGATCAAGACATCGGTATCGAAAAGATCAAGGCGTTCACCGCTAATCGAGCCGAAGAACGATGTGCTGGCTATCTGGTCGAGTTCGGCAGGGAGTACAAAGCCGAGCGAGGTTAAAAAGCGCATCCGTTCGTGTTGGGTGCCAGAGAAGAAGAATTGTCCTTCGTTCGCTGGTGAGGCAATGACCGCTGTGGCGCCGGCAAACTGTGGATACTGCTGTCGGAGTTCAGCAAAACGTGCTTCAATTGAGGAAATTAATGCCTCAGCCTGTTCTGATCGTCCGAGCGCCTGCCCGATTACACGAGTTTGTTCCTGCCAGGGGACACCAAAATCGACGTAGGCATCAGATTGCGCGAGCGTGGGGGCAATCTGACTCAGGGTGTTGTACTCCTCTTCGGTAATACCGGCAGAGACGGCGATGATCAGGTCTGGATTTAGGGCGGCGATGGTTTCAATGTTGAGCTGACCAAAGGGCATGTTGAGAACTTGCGGACGAACGTCACCGAAGGCAGCTTCTTGCCACGGCCAGGCTGTGCGTGTGGCATCACCAAACCAGTAGCGTACCGCAATGGGACGCACGCCCAGGGCGAGGATCGGGTCCTGGTCGGTGTATCCTAGCGCAATTACCCGTTGTGGCGCCGCCGGGATGGTGGTGCTTCCATACTTGTGTTCGATGGTGACGGGGAAGGTTGCAACAGTTGAAGCAGGTGTTGCGCCAGGCGCACTTGTCGGTGCGGGATTTTCCGTAAGTGCATCTGGTGCGCTCGTAGGCGTGACAGTCGCCGGCGCACCTCCACAGGCGGCGAGCAGAGTGAGCAGGATGACAAGGATGAATAGTCGGTATACCATAGTGAAGACTCCGTTCAGGGATTGACAAGATAGTTCGGCTCCGCAAGGATTTGTCGTTGGCACGTGTTATTGACTTGTAACCAGGTGCTTGACGAGATCTCTCCAGTGTTGGAGAGAACGATCATTGTTCCGCTACGCATCGGCTTTCGCTCACTGCTGGGTCGCGACAAATGTCTGCCAGCGGTTCACTATATCAGACTCGGTTGCAACCGTCCCATCGCCCAGCAGCGCTGCACGCACATCCTGCACGATCCAGTCGACACTGAATGCGTTGGACGAGAGCCACAACTCGGCGACTACGTTGACAACCCGGTTGGCTTTGACCGCGCCGAGCGTCGCCCAGAGCGCTGATGTAATGAGCGTGTCAGGGTTATAGGCGCCACCACTCAGCAAGAAGATTACGTCGGCGTCGTGGTCGTTCAGACGCTCAGCCGAGATCGTGATGAATGGGTTTGTCGGCTCGGTCGAAATGTCTTGCGCTGCTGGTCGCTGCAACCCGACCTGTTCGAGGATCGAACCGACCAAGCCTGTCCGACTCAGCGCGAAAGAGTTGCCTGCGATGCTTCCGATCACCGAAATCGTTTGACCGGCCTTTCCCGCACTGGATAGGTCAGTCTTAAGCGTGGTCAACCCACGCTCGATTCGGTCGATGAGGGCAGCCGCGGCCTCAGCGCGACCGACGGCTGTACCGGTCACCTTAAGCTGATCCTGCCATGATGCGGTGTACTCGATCACGGTGGTCGGCGCGATTAACTCCAGCTTCTCCTGAGCTGCCACCGTCGTTGGGATCGACACACCCACAATGGTCGCCGGCTTCAGCGCGGTAAGTGCTTCAAGATTGCCCCCGTCGCGTGAGGCTAGCACCGTCTGCACACCGGCGGCGTCGAACACCGCTTTAGCACTGGCATAGCCAAACGTGAGAAAAACACTCGTGGGCTTTACACCAAGCGCAAGAATTGACAACCCGGCAAACTCGTCGAGCGCTACTACTTGCAGGGAGGTATTGCCGGCGGCAGTTGGCGCTACTGACGTTACCGGGTTGACGGGACTCCACGATCCACAACCAGTTAGGGCACCCAGTGCCAGCAGCCCTGTACCGATCAGGAAGCGACGACGTGTCACCAGTCGTTCAGCCAGTTCAATTCGCTCGAAGAGGCTGAGGTGAGCCGCACCGTTAATCTGGAGCCACATGGCAAGTTCACCCAGATCTGTGGTGTTGGGGGCATGATGAACGAGAGCATCGAGAGTGCTCATGTCGGTTTCGACGGATGTGGTAGCAATCATTTTATTCCTTACCTTTCCGGGTCATACAAACAGAACTCCTCTGCGTCAATCGGACGTAAGGCGCAACGATCATTGGCAGAGGCTGGTACGGCGATCCCGTAGGCGATACACAACGGTACGCCGCTGCGCGGATCGGGCACGACTGCACCCTCGACGCCGAACACCTCACGCAGCAATGCTGGAGTAACTACCTCGGTGGGCGCACCAATAGCGGCGACTTTGCCGGCTTTCAGCGCGATAATGTGATGAGCATGCCGAGTTGCATGGTTCAGGTCATGCACTACCATCACGATGGTGCGCTGTTCGCTGCGGTTCAGCCGCTCCAGCAACTGAAGCACTTCGATCTGATGCGCCAGGTCTAGAAAAGTAGTTGGCTCATCAAGGAGAATGACCTCAGTTTCTTGCGCCAGCGTCATCGCGATCCAGGCGCGTTGCCGCTGACCACCCGATAGGGTATCGACCGGTCGTTCAGCCAGGTCGGTCATGCCGGTCAATTCAAGCGCTTTGACAACGGCGCTTTCGTCGTCGGCAGACCACTGCTGAAACCAGGATTGATGAGGGTAACGACCCTGTGCAACCAGTTCGCGGACGGTTAGTCCTTCTGGCGCCACCGGGCTTTGCGGCAGAATACCGAGTTGTTTTGCCAGTTCACGGGTTGGCATCCGATGAATGGCTTTGCCATCCAGATAGGCTGCGCCTCCCCTCGGCGCCAGTAAACGGGCTAACCCGCGCAACAAGGTGCTCTTGCCACAGCCGTTTGGTCCCACCAGCGCGGTGATCTGACCACGCGGGATGGCAACATCCATGTCGTGGATGATGATGGTTTGATCATAGGCCAGGGTAAGTTTCTCAGTATGCAACATAGATCATTTCTTTCTCAGATGATCCCGATGCGTGTAGACGTAACATGTTCATCGCTTTTGCTGTCGCCACAGCAATCCGATAAAGAAAGGTGCGCCAATGGCAGCGGTAACCAATCCGGCAGGTAGTTCGATGGGTGAAAACAGCGTGCGCCCCACCAGATCGGCCAGGACGACCAGGAGTGCGCCGATGATGCCGGCGGTTGGCAACAAGCCGCTATGATCAGGACCAACCAGTCTCCGCCCGATATGTGGCGCCATTAAGCCCACAAAGCCAATCGTACCCGCAGCAGCAACTGTTGCTGCTGCCAGGGCGACCGCTGTGAGCAGTAACAGGCCGCGCCGCCAGGCCACTGGGATGCCTAATCCCTGCGCGACTTCTTCACCCAGATTGAGGGCGTTGAGATCGCGAGCCAGAAAGAAGGCCAGTGGTACAAAGATAACGATCCACGGCAAGAGGGGCCAGAACTCTTCCCACGAGCGTCCGTAGACACTGCCCGTGATCCAGACCAGCGCCCGTTGTACATCCCAAATATCGCCAAAGGTGATCATCAAGGTTGTGGCTGCGCTACAGATTGCCCCCAATCCAATGCCGACCAGGACCAATCGAATGGGAGAATCGCCGCCTCGCCAGGCCAGAAGATAGATCAATGTGGCGACCGTAACAGCACCGCCGAAAGCAGCAATAGGAATCACGCCGGATGGTACGTTGCGTACGACCACGATAAGGGTCACGGCGCTGAGGCTGGCGCCGGCGCTGATGCCAAGGATGCCGGGATCGGCCAGTGGATTGCGGGTCAAGCCCTGGATAATCGCTCCAGACACCCCAAGTGCCATGCCGACTAGCGCAGCGACGAGCATACGCGGTAGACGTAAAACGTTCACGATGAAGGAATAGTCTTCATTGCCGGTCGGTAGGCCGAGCACAGTCCGTATCACATCGAGCGGTGGGATAGGGTATGCACCGACCCCAATGTTGATCACCATTGCTGTGATCGTTGCCAGCAGTGCCAGAGTCAGTACCGGCGGCACACGTCGGTCAATGCGAAAAGAAAGACCACGGGTGCGCAGGGTTAGCCACGGTGACTGCTGACCACGGGAAGATGGAACCTCAACACTCATGCCGTTACCTCTTCCTGAACGAGCTGCTGTTGCTGGGTGTACTTCTGCGCCATGTAAGCGAGGAGTCGTGCCTGCCGATCTTCGGCAGTGCGGTGGGGGCATGTCAGGCAATACTCACCACCTTCAGTTTTGTACCAGTAACAGCAAGTAGCCCGCCGGAGAAAAAGCTGCCGGTTTTCACCGTAACTGAGCTGGATCAACCCAACTTGCCGATTGTTCAGCGGCGAGCCGGGTACACGGATCACTGCCTCAACTTCGGCTTCGATCTGGGTCGGGTCAAACGCTGCATGTTGCTGGGCAAGCCAGATCAGCGCATTGGCTACTGCATCAGCAACGTTCAGCCATAGACCGCGCGGTTTGCAACCTAACGCCGCGCAAATGTGTTCAATAACCACCGCAAAGTGCGACTCAATACCTGTCCGCATCGCATCCCGCAGCGCTGCGCGATCGGGCACGATAGTCGCATCCGGGTGTTCTGCTGCCGGGTCATCAGGTAAGGCGCTAAAGCGTCCGCCGAGGAGAGCCAGTGCGTCTGCCTGGTGCTCGGCAGTGAAGTGGACGCGCGTATTGGCAGGGGCCAAATCTGGCACCCGCTGTTCAAACAGATAGCACGCCACCACGGTAGGAATAATTGGCCACTGGTAGTTCTGCAACAGCGTGCTACCGATAATAGCCGCAGATGTTGTGCGCAGGCGGGTCTGTTCTGCAGCGATCATGCTCGTGAGCCAGGGCGAACCTGACACAAAATCATCTGCTACGGACACCCAATTTCCATCGGCAGGTATGCCAAATTCTGGTTTGAGATACTCACTGATTGTGCGGATCCGGTCCAGCGTTTGCGCTAATGGTTGCATCTCGATATTCCTCTCATGCGATCAGGTACGCTGATGATGCCATCGCCAGCCACTCATATCACCCTTCACGCTGTCATCGTTTCACCCGCCAGCGCACCAGATAGACGAAGAAGGGTCCGCCGATCAGGGCGGTCATGACCCCAACCGGCAATTCGGTTGGGCGAATGATGAGGCGTGCGGCCACGTCAGACAGCACCAGAAAGGTGGCGCCAATCAATGCGGCATAGGGTAAAATCCAGCGATAATCCACTCCAACCAGAAAACGCACCGCGTGGGGAATGACCAGACCGACAAATCCAATCGGACCGGCAACGGCCACGCTGGCGCCGGCCAGAAGCACGGTCGCTATGGCAGTCAACAGCTTTACCCAGCCGGTGCGTTGACCGAGACCCTTCGCGATCTCGTCACCCAGTGAGATGGTGGTGATCTGCCGCCCCAGCGCCAATGCCAGTAGCAATCCACAGATCAGGTATGGCGACGCCTGTGCCAGCAGGTTGAGATCACGGCCGGCGACGCTGCCGGCCAGCCAGAAGCGCACCTCTTCGAGGGTACGTTGATTGAAGATCAGGATACCGGTGGTGAATGATGAAAGCAGTGCGGTAAGTGCGGCACCGGCAATCGTGATCTTCAGCGGTGTAGGTCCACCACGACCAATTGAACCGAGTGCATAGACCGCCAGTGCAGTGAGTGCGGCACCGGTAAAGGCAAACAGAGCGTACAGGTACAACGAACCAATCTTGAGAAAGAAGACGGCAGAAACGACACCCAGTGCCGCCCCGGTTTCAATGCCAAGGATGCCCGGATCGGCCAGCGGGTTGCGGGTCAGTCCCTGCATCAGTGCCCCGGCCACCGCCAGCGCTGCGCCAACCAGGGCTGCCACCGCCGCGCGCGGCACCCGCAAAGTACGGATGATCAGGTGCTCGGTCGATGCCGGGTTAAAGGCGATCAGTGCCTGCCATACATCGTTAGGCGCGATGTCCGCAGCGCCGAAAGCGATGCTGCTCAGCAGGGCAAGACCGAGGATGATTGCACATACCGGTAAGCCAAGCAAGAGCATCTGGCGCGAGCGCTTGATGCTGATGGTCTGTGTGCTAGAAGTATTTGCAGCAACTGTAGCCATCGAAAAAGGCTCCCTCTATGCTACGCTAGTGGTAGTAACAATCGTTCAATGTCATCCAGAACTCCTTGTGCCGAGCGTAGACCGCCAAATGTTTCCCAATGGGCACCGGTTACCTCAAAAGCTCGTCCGGCTCGGACAGCGGGTATTTGTTGCCAGATTGGGTTGGCGAGCAGTGAGCGGACACTGCTGATTTCTTCTGGGCTAATGCCAGGGTAATTGGCGCTGTATAGCAGGACATCTCCTTTGAGTTCAGGTAATACTTCCAGGCTCAATGCCTTGAAGAAAGTGTCATCGCTGACAATCTCATCGGCAGGTCGTTGAACTCCCGCATCCGCAAGGATCCTGGCAGGCGCCCATGCTTTCGGACCCTGAAGATAGAGCAGTGGTGTTTCCCCAATTAAGGAGAGGTATGACACTGTGAGGTCTGGTATACGAGATCGCAGCAGAGCTACTCGTTCTTCGTATGCTGCAATTCCTCGTTCAGCTCGCTCATAGGTGCCGGTCGCTTCGCCCAGGGCGCGATGTTGCTCTTTCCAATCGAGGGCTGTAGGAATTGATCACGGTTGGCGCAATCTGGCTTAGTTCTTCGTAAGGTGGTTCGACAAAATCGATCCCAATGATAAGATCGGGCTTCAGAGCAGCTACCGTTTCCAGGCTACCGAGTCGTCCATTTCCGATACTCACAATGTTTGCACTCTCTTGGTCACTTAAGCCTGGATAGACTGCCGGACTTCCCAGACTGACTGAACCAATGACAGGAACACCGAGTTCGACTAAAGGCGTCAGTGTGAAGAAGGCATCGAGTGCGATAACCCGTTGTGGTTTAAGCGGCACGTCAGTTGTGCCATATGCATGCCGCACCGTGCGCGTCGCCGCCACCGTCGCCGTTGGTGCGGCAGCCTGCTCCTGTGTCCCACAGCCGGTGATCATGCCCAGGGCTAACACCCCTGCACCGATCAGGAAGCGACGGCGGGTGATCAGCCGCTCGGCCAGTTCGATGCGTTCAATTGGGCTGAGGTGCGCTGCGCCGTTGCACTGCAACCAGGTAGCCAGTTCTAGCAGATCGTCCGTGGCCGGAGCGTGGGGGGCAAGATGATCGATGCTCCATGTGTCTGTGGCAATGTGTTGCGTGTCCATTGTGATGTGCCTCTTGCTTTATACCTATCTGTCAACGAAAATCCCCTGCCGTGTTAAGCGAACGTGAAGAGAGAATCTGTTCAATATCGTTCAGAACAATGAAGAGTGCATCGACCAGTCGAAAGCCCCAGACTCCATAATCGACGGCGAAGATTTGATTGTTCTGACCGGCGAACGTCGCTGACAATAGCTGTAAAACTTGTGGCTCTGGCTGCGTACCGGCCTCAACGCCGATGAAGATGACATCGGCATCGTAGTCGGCCAGGCGCTCCAGGCTAATCGCGGGAAACGGGTCATTGTCAACGTTGCCATTCGTTTTTGATCGTCGTGCGCCAAGATCGGTCAACACCCGGGTGCCAGGGGTCAGATCGAACAGGATCAGGTAGTTATCTTCAGCACCGACACCGTAGCTGTCGATGCGGGTATATTCGAGGGTGTTTAGCGTATCAGCATAGCGTTCTCTGAGTGCTGCGATCCTCGCTTCGTAGCGGGCAAGCTGCTCGTCGATCCGATCCTCCACGCCGACGAGCGATGCCAGAAAGCGCTGGTTCGATAGCACATCGTCGCCAGCAGTCTGATCGATCAGGACAGTCGGCGCGATTGCTGTCAGTTGATCGAGGATCTGTTGGTGTGAGCCACGTGTGCCCAGGATGAGATCAGGTTGTAAGGAAGCGATTGCTTCAAGGTTCGGCTCGTACAATAACCCAACCTCAACCGTCTGCTCCAGTGCTGGCGGGATAGGGCCGAGGGATCGTAACCGCTCGAAGGGATCACCGAGTGTAATGCTGCCCATGCCAATCGGAGCAAAGCCTAGCGATGCCAGTGCATAGGCGTTGTCCAGATCGTGTAAAGCCACCACGCGCTGCGGCACGGCTGGCACCTCGACCCTTCGCCCCAGGCCGTCGACAACCGTGCGCGTTGTTGCCACCATCGCCGTTGGTGCGGCAGCCTGCTCCTGCGTCCCACAGCCGGTGATTATGCCCAGAGCTAACGCCCCTGCACCGATCAAGAAGCGACGGCGGGTAATGAGCCGCTCGGCCAGCTCGATGCGTTCAATCGGGCTGAGGTGCGCTGCGCCCTGCTGGCGCAGCAACTCAGCGATTTCAGTGATGCTCAGGCCACGCAGGTCGAGCTGATCATAGCGACTGAGCAGAGCGTCGGTAGTGTCAATGAGCGTTGCAGCACACATGCGAGTGTTCCTTTCAATTCGTGGTACTTCCATCCACCAGTTCCGCCGCTTCCAGCACCGGCACTGCTGCTAATGTTGGTCTTCCGCGCAACAGCCACAGATTCGGCACCAGGAGGATGGCACTGGTCACAAATGCAGCGCGTAGCGAGCGGTTGCCGATTGCGCCCAGAGGTAACCCGCCCGCCAGTTGCCCCAGCGCGTCACTTTGCCCACCGAGCGAGAGCACCGTTGCCCGCACCCGTGAGTCGTCGATCTGCGCGTTTTGCCAGGTGCTCAGCAGGGGGCCGATCAGCCCACGTGCCACACTGAAACCGAGAAAAGCGATCACCGCGATGCCAATGTGCGGTGCTAGCCCGTAGATCAATAGCCCCGCAACCATCACAGCCGTAAACCCGAACACCAGCCGTTGCGTCTGGCGCTGATCGTCGGAGCGCAGGCGGCGACGTAGCACTTCGGCGGCAGCGATTGACAGCAGCATCTCAATGCCAATGAGCGCTGCAAGCAGCACAATAGGTGCAATAGGCGTCAGCGCAGCCAGATCAAAGGTGAGTACCAGATGGCTCTGCCACAACCGATCCCAGGCCTCGCTGAACAGCCCAAAGAAGAACAACACGGCGAGGAGCCGTAGCAGATACGGACGACGGCGTACCAGCCGCACCCCGTCGCGCAAGGTCGTTGCCATGCGGTGCCAGGTAGTGCGTTCGTCATCAACGGCGCGGCGAAAATGGGTTTCGGGCATAGCAATCAGGCAATACGCGGCACCGATAATGAACAGGCATCCGCCTACCAGGACCGGCAACCCCAGGGCTATGCTGCCCAGGATAGCACTACCGGCCAGGCCGCAAAGTGCTGCAACCCGTGCCACCTGCTCGCCGCGCAACAGGGCTGATCCAAGGTGCTCCTGCCCCAGCTCATCGGCCAGCCAGGCATCATAGGCGCCACTGACGCACGTGATCCCCACCCCCCAGATAACAGCGCCCAGGACGGCAATCGGAAACGTCGGCACAAGCGCTTGCAGCAGATACGCTCCGCCAGTGAGCGTGAAACCGAGCATGATTGAGAGTCGACGGCTGATCAGATCGGCGATCACGCCGGTGGGTACTTCACAGAGGAGTATCGTTATCTCAAGGACTGATCCGACCAGAACCAGTTGAAGCGGTGACATGTTTACTACGGTGAGCTGGTAGATCGTGAACCCTGTCCAGATCAAAACATGGGCACCGTCGATGAGAAAGCTCAGGATCAAATGTGTGCGGTAGGCAGGATTCACAGACAAACATTCCCTCTTCAGATGCAGACGTAAGGTACGTATGAATGTGCCGCGACCATTTCAGGGGCGGTTGGCAGCGCTGACGTTGCGCAGAAGGGTGTTTCAGGATCATATAATGCCGATAGTTAGTGTATGCTAATTACAAAAATTTGTCAAGTTAATAGTTGTAAAATAGTGTATATTGGCGCACGAGGGAGATGACATCTTGGGGTATCCGCAGTAGAACGGCGAGAAATGGGATGTCTATCTGTGCCTCTCATCACAATTCAAGCCAGCGACAAATGGTGTATTATAGAGGCAATTATCAGCCGCAAGCTACTTGAGAGCGCGCGGTAATCGTGATATATTAGGCACAAGATTTGACATTTAGAGAATGAATTAGTATTACTCCATCGACATGCAGGATGCGTGGACGGCAGAAATGCCTGCTTGAGATTGAAAGGTGTCTCGTGTTGAGTCGGCTGTCCCATCCGGTAGCATCTGGCGATGTGAGTAATACCTAGAAAAGTCCTGCGTGTGGAAACGCCGTTGACGATTGTGGGTCATCTGGCCCCTGATCTCGACTGTCTAACCGCAATCTGGTTATTGATGCGGTTTGGCCCGGCTAAAGACGCCGATTTGAAATTTGTGCCTGCCGGTCGCACCTGGCAGGATCAGCCGGTGGATTCTGATCCGCACGTCATTCATGTCGATACCGGTGGTGGCCGGTTCGATCACCACCATACCGCCGATCCGACGCTCAGTGCTGCGGAACTTGTCCGGCGGGCCGTTGCACCTGATGATGAGGCGCTCCGTCGTTTAGTCGATCAGGTGACCCGGATCGATCACGCTGATTACCGACCGGGAAATGTCTTTTTCAATATCACCGATCTGATTGCCGGTTATAACGCACTCTATCCCAACCGACCACATCACGTGGCGCAAGCGATGCTGGCTAATCTCGATGCCTGGTACGAGCACGAGGTGCGGCAGTTGCGGTTCGAGCAGGCGTTCCAGCATCGCCTGGAGTTTGAAACGCCGTGGGGGTTGGGTATTGCCGTGCAAAGTGCGGATGGTGGCTCTTCCCGGCTGGCGTTTAACTACGGGGCAGTGCTCTTTGCCTACCGTGACCGCCGTGGCTATATGGGAGTAACGGCTCAGCGTCGTTCGAGCGTTGATCTGAAACCGGTGTACGATACGCTGCGTCAGTGCGATAGCCAGGCTGACTGGTATCTGCATCCCAGTCACCGGTTGTTGTTGTGTGGTACGCCGAAATCGCCACCGCGCCACTTTTCGCAGCTTTCGCTTGAAGAGCTGGTAGAGATTATTCGCCGCCGCTGAGAAGCGCTTTCCGGCACGTGCTATCACCTTGCTATCCGGCTGGTCGGTAATGACCAGATGTGCTCCTGGCGGGGTGATGTATGTGTCGCTCCCGTCTTCGCCAATCCTCAGCTTCAGCGCGTTGTATCCTCTCTGTCCAGACGGCCTGCCTGCGAGCAACGGGCAGGCCATTGCCGCTTGCCCATGCGTCGCAGGGATTATTGCCATCCAGACCACATTCACCATCAGGCGCGGGTGTGCATCCCGGCCTGTCTGTGGCGTAGCTGTGATGTGTGGAAAATCACGTTCTATGTCCGACAACGGTGCCTGCGCAAGGGTAAGTCTCTCCAGAGTATTGCCAAAGCGGGTATAATACAGGAGAGCTGTATCTAATGAACCACTGTGGGAGATGCCGTGCGCGATTTTACCTCGATTGATGATATTTTCAGCCGCCCGCGCGACGAAAACATCGAGCTGCTCAAGATGTGGGCAGGGACGACGCTGGCTTTTGCGATTGTGCAAACTGGCGCATCAAATCTGCTGAGTAGCACGTTCTTTGTGAACCTGGTCGTGGCGGCAGTGGTGGCCGGAGTGGCCTTCGTCCTGCACGAGCTGGCGCATAGAGTGGTGGCCCGTAGCTACGGCGCAGAGGCTCATTTCATTGCGAATGATCGATGGTTGCTCTTGTCTATCGCGATCAGTTTTTTTGGCCTCTTTATTGCAGCACCGGGCGCTGTCTGGCACCGTGGTCTGTTGACGATGCGCCAGAGCGGGATCATTGCGCTGGCCGGCCCGGTGACCAACCTGGTGTTGTCGGTGTTGTTTCTCTTGCTGCTCTTTCCGGTTGTGATCTTGCAACCACCATTTGTTGATCTGCTGGTGACGATCTGCTATGTCGGATTTCGCTTCAACGCCTGGATTGGTCTGTTCAATATGATCCCGGCTGGCCCGTTTGATGGGGCGAAGGTGCTGGCCTGGGACTGGCGGGTATTTGCGGTGACGACAGCCGTTGGGGTTGGTTTGAGTTTTCTGCTTAGCGATGATCTGTTGTTTACATTAATACAAACCTTCGTTCGCCTGTTGTAAATAGCTGCTGAGGTTTTCATGCGTATTCCATTAATCGCCGGCAACTGGAAGATGTACAAGACGGTTGGCGAAGCAACGACGCTGGTGCGCGATTTGCTGGCCGGTCTCGGTGAATTATCGGATCGCGAAGCTATCGTTTGTCCGCCCTTCACCGCACTCGCTGCCGTGGCAGCGCTGGTCGCCGATAGCCCGCTGGGGTTGGGGGCGCAGAATCTGTACCCCGAAGCGCAGGGTGCGTTTACCGGTGAGGTCTCGCCGCCAATGCTGGTTGATATTGGCTGTCGTTACGTCATTATTGGTCATAGCGAGCGTCGTCAGTATTTTGGCGAGAGTGATGCGTTTGTGAATCGAAAATTGCGTGCCGCCCTTGCCCATGGTCTGCGTCCCATTGTGTGTGTTGGCGAGAGTAAGCCCCAGCGTGACGCCGGGCAGGCCGAGCCGATTGTGACGGCACAGGTGCGTGCTGCCCTGCTTGAGGTGCCTCCGGATCAAATGGCAAACGTGGTGATTGCTTACGAGCCGATCTGGGCCATTGGTACCGGCGATACGGCAACTCCTGCGGATGCGCAGGCGATGCATGCGGCAATTCGGGCAACTCTGGCCGAATTGTACGGTTCTGAGATTGCCGCAACGGTACGTATCCAGTACGGTGGCAGTGTGAAGCCGGATAATATCGACGAATTGATGGCTCAGCCCGATATTGATGGTGCGTTGGTTGGTGGTGCTTCGTTACAGGCAGCCAGTTTTCTGCGGATCATCCATTATCAGTAGATGGAACCTGAACGTAGTTCAGCGCAACAGACGTGCAGGCGACGGTTACTGAAGCCGTCGCCGTTTGCGCTTTCGGCTACCTCATACTCGTTGCGACAGATGTTCGTGACACTTCGACTGCACCTTGTCCACCGTTGTGGGCGGGGTGCAGTTTTTGGTCGTTCCAGGGCTATAGCAGAGAAGAATCCATGCAAGAACTGTTGATTATTATTGCGCTGGCGTTGGCTAACGGTTTATTCGCAGCAACCGAGCTGGCGGTGGTCTCGGCCCGGCGAGGCCGGCTCGAACAACGTGTCGAAGAGGGGAGTCGTGGGGCGGCGGTTGCTCTGCAATTGCAGGAAGACCCCGACCGCTTTCTGGCAGCCGTGCAAATCGGGATTACGCTGATCGGGACGCTCAATGGTGTCTTTGCCGGGGCAACCCTCACCAACCAGATTGCGCCCTGGGTGGCACGTTATGAATGGCTGGCACCTTATGCCGACCAGGTGGCTCAGTTTCTGGTTGTGTTACTGGTGACCTATCTATCACTGGTGTTGGGTGAACTGGTTCCTAAACGGATCGCTCTGCAAAGTGCGGAGTCCATCGCCACCCTTATGGCGCGGCCAATGTCACTGCTTGCCCGCATCAGTACGCCAATCATTATGTTATTGAGTGCCTCAACCCGGTTTGTCCTGATGATCCTGGGTAGGGCAAACGTCGCCGAAGAACGGGTGACCGAGGAGGATATTCGAGCGCTGGTGCGCGAAGGCACCGAAACCGGTGAGGTTGAACTGCAAGAACAGCAATTTATTGATCGGGTCTTCCGTTTCAGTGACCGGGCGGTGCGCCATATTATGACGCCGCGCCACGAAGTGGAAATGGTCGCCGCTGACCGCACCCTCGGCGAAGTCATTGATGAGTTGCTGGCAAGCGGTTACTCGCGTTTTCCCGTCTACGAAGAGACACCCGATCAGATTGTGGGGATTGTCCATGTGCGCGATCTGCTTCTCCTCTACCGGAAACAGGGCGAACAGGCGCTGGTGCGTGAAGCTGTTTCGCCACCGCTGTATGTCCCGGAAAACAGTCGTGCCTCGGCGTTGTTGACGACGTTTCGCCGTAGTCGACGGCATATGGCGCTGGTGGTCGGTGAACTGGGCGGGATCGAAGGCGTTGTCACTCTGGAAGATGTGTTGGAAGAGATTGTTGGTGAAATTGACGATGAGTATGATGATGCAACGCCCCCACCGATTGTGCGCCGCGAGGATGGCTCGTATCTGGTAGAGGGTTCGCTGCCGATTGATGAGGTGCGCACGCTGCTCGATGTTGACGAGCTGCCCGAAGAGGAGACGTATCGCTACGAAACGCTGGCCGGTCTGGTGATCAGTCTGATCGGACAAATTCCCCGTGCCGGTGATGTTGTGCATTGGGGGGAATGGCGGTTTGAGGTCGTGGATATGGATGGTCTGCGCGTCGATAAGGTGTTGATCTCACGCGAGCCGGCTGCCACCTGAAGAGGTTTTGGACCGTGGGCCGGTGATGTTGTTTATTGGGGTGAATGGCGGTTTGCGGTCGTGGATATGGATGGCTTGCGCGTCGATAAGGTGTTGATCTCACGCGAGCCGGCTGCCACCTGAAGAGGTTTGGTACCGTGTGCCGATGATGTTGTTTATTGGGGGGGATGGCGGTTTGCGGTCGTGGATATGGATGGTCTGCGCGTCGATAAGGTGTTGATCTCACGCGAGCCGGCTGCCACCTGAAGAGGGATCGTACCGCGGCTACCATCAGGACGTGAGGTGGGCTGCCAACCCGCCCCACGCCCGTTAGCATGGGTAGATGAACTTACCCTAGATCACCCTGATCCCCTGTCAGGCTGGTTTATTGCGCCCACAACGGCCAGCGATCCTGGGCAGTGTTTTGTGTCACCTGCTGCACGATAGCGCCATCACTGACATTGAGAATGTAAATCTCGAAGTCACCGTCACGATCACTGGCAAACGCGAGCTGTTGGTTGGTAAGTGACCAGGTTGGCGAGTCGTCGGTTGCTGCGTTGTTGGTCAATCGACGCACATTACTCCCATCGCTGTTCATCACATAGATTTCCCAGTTCCCGTCGCGGTCGCTGGCGAAGGCAATCGTCCTGCCGTCAGGTGAGATGCGCGCGAAGCGGTCGTTTGCTGCGTTGTTGCTCAGGTTGCGAATATTGTTCAGACTTATGCTCGCAAAGAGGTCATCAATGTAGTAGAACACGATAGTAGCCCGATAGATCTCAAAGTTCCCCTCACAATTCGTAACCCAGAACAGATAGCGACCATCGGGCGACCAGGTCGGGCTTTCAACATTACATGGCCGGTCGTAGGCGGTAATTGGACTGGCGTAGCCGCGCAATGGTGACACATTCAGGCGGCGAAGGTAGAGTTGTGGAATCCCCTGTCGCTCGGAGACAAACGCCAGCAGCGTACCATCCGGCGACACCGAGGCGTTGTACTCGCTCCCCGGAATGCTTGAGGAGTCGTTATCCGATGGCGGGAAGTTACCGTCAGCATTGCTGTAGCTAATCCGAACCACGCTAGCGCCGGCTGCCTGCTCACCGGCATCGGCAGCAACAGCATTGAGCAAATAGATCTGGCGATACTGAGGACTATTCCGCCGTGAGTCAACCACCAGAAAGTGTTGGTTAGGGTCCCAGCTTCGCCGCCACGAGAAGGCCACCGTCTCACCATTGTTGAAGGTCAACCGTCGTCCACCGCCGTCAAAGGTGGCGCGGTAGAGTTCCCAGTGGCTGCCGGTGTCGATATTCGAGGCGTAGATCAGCGGGGTGGCCGGATCGGGGGCAACCCACGGTGCACCCAGATGCGGATAGCGCCACTGAAAGTAGTGCTGCCCGACATTCCCCATCTCGACCTGATAACCGGGCGGATTGTCCGGGGTGTAGGTCAAGACCCGTCGCTCGAAGAGCTGCACCAGGACATCGCGTTCGGTATCACCAACAACGGCACGTGTCCAGTAGGGATCGGTGATCGGATAGCCCATCGCGAAGAGCCAGTCAACAATCGGTGCGGTAACGACGCGCCCATTCTCAACGACGCGGCCACGGGCGTTCATAAAATCCCAGAAGACACGCGGAATGTTGTGACCCGTCACGCTGTTATACTGCACAATCGTCGTTTCGGGCCGGGCAAGATCCTCGCGAATACCAATGTTGCCGCCGCGAGCGATCACAGCGGAGACGCGCTCGTTTAGTCGTGAAGGATCACGGTAGCCATTGTCAATTGTTGCGATACCGGCGAAATCGCGGTAGCCAGGGGCAATCGTGTTAGCAGCGCGCGGATTACCGGCGACCGGTACGTCTGAAGGATCGCGATAGGTGACATCGTAGGGAAAATCACCGAGCTGCATTCGTCCGCTGACCAGCTCTTTCACCAGAAGGCCGTTCGTTACAATGCCGTCGTCAGGGCGATTGATCTCCATGCGGGCTTTGTCAAAGTACTGAACGGTGCGAATTGCATTGGGGCTTTCCCGGTAGAACTCGCCGTAATCGAACCACGGTCCTGGTCCCCAATACCAGGTGCGTCCACCACGCACGGCCTCGCTGTCGGTACGGCTCCAGATGGCTGCAAAGCGCGGGTCGGCAAAGCTGGTGCGCCCGGAGAAGGGTGCGGCGGCGAGCGGGGCCACGCTGCTGAGCATGAGCGCACCGATCAGGGCGAGCATGCTCCACATCATTCCTGGCCGGTACATAACATCCTCCTTGAATTACTGCCTGATACACCCTGTAGACGATATTATAATCCCTGTAGTTCCCATAACATCTGATATTAAGCTCAAAATAGTGTGAAGATAAGATGAGTTTTGTCGTAAAATGTATAGTCTGCTTAAGCAATCATTCTTTGTGACAAATTACACAGATTTTAAATATGAATTTTTGTAAAAACAAAGTTAAAAATCTCAAAAGCATCGATTATGAGTAAATTTTTTGAGAGTCGGTTTGGCTAGACTAAACCCAGCTTTCCATTATTAAAAACGATACCATTGAGATAATAATGGAAGACGGACAGTATGGGCAGGGTGGATAGAACTTGTGCTGGGATTTGGGTAATAGTTTCAACCTGAGTCTGGTACGAAGTACAGTACGTGCTACCGGTTAGCATAGCACGCGATTCAAGACGAACCCTTCCGCTACCCCCTCGTTCGTCACATCCCGCGTATGACAACGTGAACGGGCACATGGTATCGTCCGTAGGGACGAGTAGGGGCGGGTTCAGAACCCGCCCCTACCGAACCCGCCCATCCGCATTATGCAGGTCATGCCCATGGCAGGATTTGATATAACGCAACTTTTTATCGTATCAGGAAGCGCCAGATCAGACCTTTGCGCGCCCCTCTCCCGCGCAGCGGGAAAGGGGCGAGGGGTGAGGGTTTCAGGGTTTTCCCAGGCTTCATATCCTGCCTACGCCCCCATGTTCTATCCGCCGTTGAACTCTCCAGGGGACGGGATCGTCAGCGACTGACTACCGGCACATAGAGATAGATCCGTTCGACAGTTACGGTCACGGTACCGCTGGCACTGTTCGTGCCATCAGAGATGGTGTAGTCAAACTGGTCGGTACCAACGAACCCTGAGCGCGGGGTATACGTGATAGTTCGCGTCGTGTGCGTGGTAGTTCCGTTTTGCGCCGGACCGACACTGGTAATCTCAAGGTTATTGCCCTCGTCGTTGGCCAAGACGTTGAACGTGGAAGTTTGACCGGTGGAGGTTGTGAAGTTGTCAACCGTTGTCTGTGGTGTACTGGCAGTCTGATTACCGTTGCGACAGGCGTTCAGATTATCCGTGCGCTGTAAATCCCATTCGTTATTATCATCAGGTACCAGGTAATCAAGGACCGGAAAACGGTGTTGGTAGCCGACACTTGACTCTTCCACGAGTTCGTAGTAGTAGGGGTGGAAGCGATAGCGGCAGGCCTGCACCCAGTTCATGCTCTGACCATCATACTCGCGAGGGAACCCTTGAATCAGGCCACCCATTTCAAAATTCTCGCTCCAGGACGTGCTTTGAACGGTTTCACTGGCAATACCGGCACTGAATTCCTCGCCAAAACCCGCCTGTAAGTTGACGATGAGGCCGGCCTCGATGTCAATCTCATAGCCAATGCGCGTCACGTTCGAGAGTTGTTCACGCCGGATCTGAGTCTCCTCTTGCGATGTTGTCAGCGACCATTCCGTCTTCGCATTGCCACGGCCCACCAGGATACCGATGTCGTAGTCACGTCCATCCCACAGGAGTCGACCACGGGTCTTCACCCATTGATAGGTGTCATTGTTTGTGGTGTGATAGGGGTTATAGAGTAACACCTCAAAGAAACCATCGTTGGGATCGGTGTCGCGTAGATCGAGCGGATAGCGATCCGGCTCCAGATGATTGGGACCAAAGACCTGGACCTCTGCCAGTTTGAGCATGTCAGTTCCGGCCAGTTGCACACGAATGTAGCGACCCCGCACAGGTTGGTCATTTACATGCGTGAGGAACGTCGTCACAGGACCAATCGGGTCACCGGTTGTCAGGTCTACACCTAGATCGGCCAGCGTGTAGTGAAAGACGCCCGGCACACCAATGAGATTGGCAGGATCGGTATGGCCACTCATGGTGCGAAAGTCGTTATTAGAGACAAAGATGTGAACATTGGTATGGTGTCCGGGACTCCAGATCCGAATCTTATCGATAGTCTGCACTGAACCCAGATCAACCTGCCACCACGGATTGGCTTGCAGATTGGTTTGCGCAACCGTCCCACTGATAAAGCTGCCGGCAACAATCTGACTATCTACAGCCAGTGCAGCCGCACTCGCATTACTGGACTGGTCAGTGTAGGTGCCACGGAACAGCGCGAGACTGCTCCAATCACGGACAACCGGGATCCATTCCGTCTCGCTGCTATTGTTTCTGTCCCAGCTATCAAGCTCTTCGGCTGTAAGTGGCAAGCTATTACTAAAGGGAATGTACTCGCAGAAGCGTACTGACGCATCAGTTACAGGTAGTGGATTGGTGCCGTTGCTCATCTGATAGCTGTAGCACTTGTACTGAGCCGGTTCGTAGACAACAGCATCGCTACCCCACGAGTGACCCAATGTTTTGATCGTCGATGTTACGGTCTCCGTCGCACGAGTGTTGCTGGTCGCATACTCGCGAGCACCGGTTGCACGGGCCGAGGCGCTGAATCCGGTTACTTCTACACCTACCCCAACATATGCCGAAACGGTATGTGATCGCTCATACGTCAGGGAGTTTTCAACGCCAAACGATTGACTGACCGAGCGCCCAATTGATCCACCTTTTTCACTCTGATCGCCCTGAATGTTTTGCCAGAATGGTGGTACGAACCCTACGGCAGTAACGGTGTACTCGGTCACACTGGCACAGCTTCCCCCGGCTACGCCGCGCAACGAATTGTTATCCCAGTCACCCATCACGATCTGCGGATCACTATTGAAGGCTGGATCGGAACGTCGCGATCCCTTTAATTGGAGACCGGTGGCCTGACCCTGACTGTTGAACCCTTGCTGAAGATAGATCATCTGGAACCCGAAGTTTGACGTTGAGTCGGTAAAGGCGGCTACTACGTCGTCCCGGTTATCTCGATCCAGATCATCAACGGCCAGCGCCAGGTAGCGCACCCAATTACGCCCATTTTGATTATTCCACCAGTGGTCAGTTGTTGCCAGTTGTGGTGATGGGGTGTTCAGATTGATCAGCCGGATGGTCTTAATATTCAGACCGGCAAAATTACCATTGCTGACGCCACTACTGTTATAGCCCAGGACAATCTCCTGACGACGGTTACCGTTCCCGGCAGCGATACCGTCAATGTCGCCGGTTGCCATGACGAAGGTAGAAGCGTTGGCGTCTTCTACCCATTGCAGATTGCTTCTAGCCAGCGCACCGGTTCTGGTATTGAAATCAAACGTATACACCTGGAGGGTTGGACTAATCCCTGGCGTATCGTTTTGGCTCGTACTATACGCCAGTATCACCGAGTCTTGACTATCGCCATTGAGATCGGCCAGATCGATCTGAAGATCTATTGGGGTGGGAAACATTCTCGGTGGTGATGAACGCTCGTGTACGCAGCCGAAAGCTCAGGTTTGATCCACTGCCCTGGTTATAAGTGGGGTCGTATTCCAGGTAGACAAGCTGCACATTGTTGGTATTTTCCTGGAGAAACGCCACGACGATGTCCAGGTAACCGTCGTTATCCAGGTTCCCTACTGCTACGTCGATCAATGTCGCTTGATTGCGATTCTCGGCATTTGATGACCAGGCAGCCACTTCATTCAGCGTGCCGTTGGCTGCTCCTTCCCGGATACTGACTCTCAATGCATTATTGCCACGAGCGGCAGTAACTATTTGCTGGCTGCCATTATCTCTGCCCAGCACATCACCGGCAGCCATTGCGCGCTCGATATAGTTGGTTTCAGTAGCAACGGTGGTGACAACCCAACCGTATCCATCGCTCCAACTCCAGTCCGTACCATCGTTCCAGCCGTTGCCATTGCCGTGAACGACAAACTGGGTACGCCCGATAGCATCAGTAAAACCCTGCACAAACTCCACTTTACCATCACCATTGAGATCGGCAGCAGTGGCAGCCAGCCAGGAGATGTTGTAGCGATTCTGGGCATCATTGGCGAAAAGACCTTCTTCGATAAGCTGGATATTTCCTGGTTGCTGAGGCTCGCCGAGGTTGTTGAGAGAGGCATTTAGCCCATTGCTGGTTCCGCGAAAATCGGGACTTCCCTTAAAACTGACAAAGATCTCGCGTTCTTTCCCCAATTCCACCACTCGGCCAAACGGACTATCACTGCACGAAAGTGGTGTTCCTTGCGGTGATTGCGCGGCAGCTCCTGGGATGAGTAGGATCAGGATGGTAATACCTATGAGAGTGCTTGCCAGAATGATCATGATATTTAGACGGGAGACTGCAAGTTGTCGGCATTTCATGGAATACCTCCTGTGTTAGGGTGTTGTGGTAGTGGACGTAGATCAATCACGATTGCTTCCACTTTCGCCATCGCTTTCCATGCAGCTCAGGAGAAAATGGAAGAAGGCTTCTGGAGAAGTGAAGTGCCATTCCGCTGCGGTCTGGACACATTGAATGCTGATTTGCCAGGGTTCGTTGTGGTTGCTCCGCCACAGACGTAACAGATAGGACTGATACCCAAACCGCACTTTGGAAACATGAATCATTGGGAAGCTCCCTGCAAGACAATAATCCGATTCCACTCCGCCAGACTCCACCAGTGCCATCATCATGCAGAGGTACCGTTAACGGATCGTTAGCGCTCTTTCAAACGGACGTGTGGCCTGATATAATGTCGCTATGAAACGCCTCTCCATCTCTCTACTTGGCTCAATGCAGGTCAGGCTTGATGACCAGGAAGTGACGGCTTTTCGTTCGGTGAAAAATCGAGCCTTACTGGCCTACCTGTCTGTAGAAGCTCATCACCCTCATGACCGCTCCGTCCTGGCCGGCATGTTCTGGCCGGATCATCCCGAAACGGCAGCCCGCCTTAATCTGCGTCAAGCGCTCTTCGCCTTGCGTAAACTGCTGAATGTTGATGGCACTGAGTATATTCAGGTCGACTCAGGCACTGTTCGCTTCAACGCACGTGCTGATGTCTGGATCGATGTCGTCGCATTGACCGACCTGCTCGCAGTTTGCGAGCGCCACCCGCACGCTGATCGCGCCGATTGTCCAATTTGTGTGATGCATCTGGCCGAGGCCGTGGCATGCTACCGTGGCGATTTTCTCAGTGAAATGTTCGTCGGTGACAGCTTTGCTGTTGAAGAGTGGATTCTGCTCAAACGGGAGTGGTTGCGCCATCAGGTTCTGGACGCACTGGACGATCTGACCACATTTTATCTGCGCCAGGCAGCGTATGACCAGGCATATCGCTACGCATGGCGTCAGATAGAACTGGATCCGTTGAATGAAAATGCGCATCGCCAGGTAATGTTAGCCCAGGCGCTGGCAGGTCATCGCAGTGCCGCCTTGAGCCAATATGAGCATTGTCGTCAGGTTCTGGCTCAGGACTTAGGTGTCGAACCGGCGATTGAAACGGTGCTTCTGGCCGAGTCAATTCGCACCGGTGACCTCAAACCGTCTGGTGTGACAGGGGAAGCAAGGGAAAACACTGATTTCAGCTCCCCAAACAGGCATAATCTGCCGGTGGTACAAACCCCATTGATCGGTCGTCAACTTGAACTAGATCATCTCCGGCAGTGGTTGCTGGCGCCTGACGAGCGACTGATTGTACTCGTTGGCGAGGGTGGGGTTGGGAAGTCGCGGCTGGCCCTTGCTGCGGCACGAATGGTCGTGCAACATTTTCGTGATGGGGTCTGGTTTGTTCCTCTGGTTGGGATTGGAACAGATGCAAGGGTGGTTGAAACCGATACGCTACGCGAATTGCTGGCCACAACTATTGCAGGGAGCATCGGTCTCACATTGCACGGGAAGACTGACCCATGCACGCAATTGTTAAACTACCTGTCAGGGCGCGAAATATTGATCTGGCTCGATAACTTTGAGCACTTGTTACCGGCAACCGAGCTGTTATGGGCAATCGTCCAGTCGGCACCACGAGTGACTATACTGGTGACTTCGCGTGAGCGGCTGCATTTTCAGTCTGAACGTATCCTCCAGCTAACAGGTTTACCGGTTCCGGCAGCGGATGCATTAGATAGCGATACATTCGATAGTGTAAAACTGTTTGTAGCGCGTGCGTGCCGGGTTTGGCCGGCATTTACGCTCAATGAAGCAAACCTTGCTGCGATTGTTCAGATTTGTCGTCTGCTTGAAGGATTACCGTTGGGGATTGAACTGGCAGCTTCGTGGGTAGAGCAATTCACACCGATGGAGATTGCTGCTGCTATTGCCACAAACGTCGATATGCTTGCCACTACTTTCCAGGATTTTCCCGAACGTCATCGCAGTGTGCGCGCAACGTTTATCTATTCCTGGCGTCTACTTTCACCCGGTGAGCAGACGACATTAGCGCAGCTTGCTGTCTTTCAGGGCACGTGGAGTCGCGAGGCGGCGTTAAGGGTGACGCAGGCTTCGCTGGCGGATCTGGTTGCTCTGGTTCACAAATCGCTGGTGCAGGTCGTAGCCCCAGGACGCTATACACTGCACACGCTGGTGCGCCATCTGGCTGCTGAACAGGTAGCAGCGATGCCCACTATCGAGCGAGTAGCCCGTGATCGCCATTGCTCGTACTACAGCGAGCTATTGGCAGCTCACGAAACACATTTGCGCGGTGATCATCAGTCTACTGCGCTAACAACCCTGGATGCCGAACGTCCAAACATCCAGGTTGCCTGGGAGTGGGCAATTCAGACTGCCAGACGGGATGATTTGGCCCAGGCGGCACGCAGCCTTCATCTCTTCTACAAGTATCGCAATTACTTTCAAGAAGGTAAAGAACTCTTTGCCAGAGCACTCGATAGCTCACACCAGTGGCCTGATACATCAGCCTGGCAAAACCTACGGGGACGGTTACTGGTCTGTATGGGAGATTTTGCGTTACATTTGGGGCAATATGCAGAAGCAGATCGTCTGCTTGAACAGAGCCTGACATTGTTGCACGATGTTCCAGATGGAACAAGAGAGACGGCGTTAGACATTGCTCACGCAATGGCGTACCTGGGTCTGGTGAAAGAACGGCAGGGTGATTATACAGCGGCCAAAATAATGTATCAGGCAAGCCTTGATCGTTACCGGTTGCTCAATGATCGATCTGGCATGACAACGGCACTCCGTTCTATTGCCAGTGTCGCCGAAGGTCTGGCTCAATATGCAGAGGCAGAAGGTCTGCTTCACGAGAGTCTGGCACTCTCGCAGGAGATTGGCAATCGGCGTGAGTCGGCACTCACACTCAACTTACTTGGCATCGTGACCGAAATGCAGCAACGGTATACCGAAGCATGTCACTATTACCGGCAAAGTCTGCAACTCTTCTCCGAGATTGGTGAACGCTGGGGGATGCATTTGCCCTTGGGGAATCTCGGTGATGTTGCATTCACCCTCGGCAACTATCAGGATGCTAAAAGCTACTATTGCGCTGCATTAAAGCTGTTGCTGACAAGCTGGGCAGTTCCGTACATGCTTATTCAGATTTATCGTGTTGCTGCGGTACTGGCCGCGGAAGATCGGGCTGAACAGGCTGTCGAACTTTTGCAATTACCGCTACACCACCCGGCTCTCGATCAGGCGTTTCGCGAGCGGGCTGAAGCCCTTAATGCCAGCCTGACGGCAATGCTACCCCCAGATCGTCTGGCTGCGGCTAAGGTGCGTGGTCGCGGTCGAACACTCGTGCAGGTGGTGAACGCAATTGCCGACCTCATGCCATCCTTCGCTCACCAGGAGACCTATTGAAAGCTCCATATTTGTGGTATGCCTGAGCGAGGCGCTGCCGTTCATACTGCTACGCAGTGTTGCAAGGGTTCTCCAATTGGTCAGCGTATCGTCACACCGCCCCTTCACGCAGCCCTTGCTGGCGCAAATATTCATCCACCCAGCCCACCTCGTCGGCAGGCAGTGCGATGTCGGGATTGGCACGGTAATCGATCAGATCAGCATACGCGCCGTGGTCGTAACAGCGATCAAAGACTGCCTGAAGGTCTAGCACAACATCGGGGTCTGGTGGGCGCAGGGGAATCGCAATCCGGGGCAAGCGCTGGCGGATTGTGCGTAAGTAAACCTCAAACCGGCCACGATGTCCGGCCCGACTGACACTGACCACATAGTGCCAGGGCCGAAATGGGGTCAGATAGGGTAGCGGAACAGCGACGGTATACATCCCCTGGCGAAGCAAGTCGACCTCCACGAGATGCGTATCACTGGCGAGGACTTCAGCTTGCTTGCGTTGGCACACATCGTGCCCTTCACCGGCGGTCTTGTTTGCCGGACTGAGTATTTCGATGACGGTAACCACTTGCCCACCCTGAGCAAGGTCAATAAGCTCGATAAACGGCTCGCGGATAGGTTCTGCGGGTGCAATAATTACCAGCGGGGTGTCGGCTACCAGCACCGCAGTTCCGCCACTCGTTGTCGGGATTGACACCGGCTGTCGTTGAGTCACGGTCACGTCCTGGTACACCGACCGTTGGGGTGGAATGACGTACAGCCGTTCCCCGATACGGGCGTGGTAGCGCGGGCGAAGCTGGGGCTGAAGTGTGTCAGCAATATATGTAATCAGCCGCTGGTGCACGTCAGGCCAGAGGTCTGGCCGTTCCAGATAGGGGTCCATACCGGGAAATGGGCCTGGCATCCAGATGCCTCCTCTCCTGCTACTTGGTGTGTTACGAGGATGATACCATGAAAGAAGGTAGCAGGGCTGAAAAAGCGCGTGTGATGTGGTAAGTGGATAGGGCAAGGTGCGCTTAACCGTGAGCTTAGTGTATCTTGCTATAATACTCCCCATGTGTTCTTGCGATAGATGAGGCCAGTCTGTGAGTAAGCGCTATCTTCTCGCGATTGATCAGGGTGGTAGTGGCAGTCGGGCGGTGATTTACGATCCCGATGGCCAGGTGCGTGGTTATGGCTATCGGCCTGTGGGGCGCGTGTATCCACAACCGGGGTGGGTCGAGCAGCGTCCGGCAGCGATTGCCCGCAGTGTTGCTGAAGCAATTCAGGAAGCGTTAGGGCGGGCCGGTGTGCGGGGGAACGAACTGCTGGCCTGCGGGATCACCTCACAACGCGATACAGTCTTTGCCTGGCACGCAATCAGTGGCCGACCAATTGGGAATGCCATTACCTGGCAAGACCTGCGCACGGCGCCAATGGTTGCAGCGTTAGAACAGACCCCGTTAGGGCCGCAGCGCCGCGAGCGGTTGGGTCAGTTTCCCGGTGCGTATGCCGGGGCAATGCATATGGCCTGGCGGATGCAACACGATGCAGCCTTTCGTCGCGCTGCTGAACGTGGGGTGTTGCGCGTGTCGCTGGCCGCGGGTTGGATCGTGCAGGCGCTTGGTCAGCCCTGCGAGCATGCGCTTGATCATTCGCTGTTGCAGGCCATGACAGTCTACGATCCGCGCCGACGTGCGCTGTGGGATGAATGGATTGACGCCTTGAATCTGCCGCGCGCAGCGTTACCGGTTGCCCGTCCAACCATCCATCATTTTGGCGATCTGGCCGTGGATGGAGCGATGGTGCCGGTGCTGGCAATGATTACCGATCAACAATCGGCGCTGTTTGGTTATGATTGTCGTGCACCTGGCCAGGCAGTGGCGACGCACGGGACAGCATCATTTGTGAATGCGGTGATTGGTTCTTCACCACCGCCCCAGGGCATCTGTAAGACCTACCTGGCCTGGGAGATTGCAGGTGTGGCAACCTATGCCCTCGAAGCCGATATGACCACGACCGGCGCGGCTGCGAACTGGCTACGTGAGCTTGGTCTGGTGCGGCGGGTGACCGATCTCGACCGTCACGCTGCCCGGGTTTCGGATAGTGGTGGGGTCGTGTTTGTGCCGGCACTGAATGGGTTAGGCGTACCCAGTGAAGACCGGAGTGCTCGTGGTGCTATCTTCGGGCTGGCGTTGGGGGTGGATGTCGGTCATATCGCCAGGGCATTCTACGAAGCCATCGGCTTTCAATTGGTTGACATTCTGGCGACGATGCGGGCCGAAGCCGGGATTAGCGTAGAAGAGTTGCGCGTAGGGGGGGGGCTGGCTGCCAGTGATCTGGCCTGTCAGATTCAAGCCGATCTGAGCGGGGTTCCCCTGGTGCGAGCGGCTGATACCGAGACGACGGCACGCGGCGTGGCGTTGCTGGCCGGGATTGGGGCTGGGGTCTGGGCGCAAGAATCGCTACCACCCTTGATTGACGAGCATGTCCGGCGTTTTGTGCCGCGCCTTTCACCTGCTGAGC
This sequence comes from Chloroflexus aurantiacus J-10-fl, assembly GCF_000018865.1. Lineage (NCBI taxonomy): Bacteria > Bacillati > Chloroflexota > Chloroflexia > Chloroflexales > Chloroflexaceae > Chloroflexus > Chloroflexus aurantiacus. Next base: position 5,093,102 of record NC_010175.1, on the reverse strand, counting down.
GATCTGCGCACTACGAGCGGTGGCAGAAGGCCCTGGAGCGGGTGCGCGGATGGGTAAAGGTATAGGCGACGTGCAGCGCCGAAAACTATCTTGCATCGCATGTCAATTTCGTGCCTGATAGCGGTTGCTGAAGCTACCAACACCTTCTATAATAGAGAAACGATTGCAATAACGTTACAGTAATCGCATGCACTACTATCGGGTGAGGTGATTCATGGGTTTGATCAAACGGGTCGGTACTAAAGCTATCAATGCCCAACCTGCCGATACCGGCGCTCCTGCTGAGGAGGGGACGCGCCAGATCAGCCCTGCTGCTCACCCCGCGGCGGCAGATGAGGGCACACGCCAGATTGAAGCCCGACCGGCCAGCCAGTCGGCACCGGCTATACCGACAATGCTCAGCCCCGGTACACTGTTGCAGGGGCGTTATCAGGTTGAGGCTCCAGTTGGGATTGGTGGTATGAGCGTGGTGTATCGCGGGCGCGACCTGCGCTTTAAGGATGTCGTCCGCTATTGCGCAATCAAAGAGATGGCGCAAAGCGCCCCCGATTCGCAGACTCGTCTGCTGAACCTGAAGAACTTTCAGCGTGAAGCTGGTTTGCTGGCGACCCTGCAACATCCGGCCATTCCCAAGGTCTATGACTTTTTTGAAGAGAATGGCAAAGTCTACCTCGTGCTGGAATTTATTCCGGGGAAAGACCTGGAGACGGTGCTGGAGGAGCACGGTAAACCGCTTGATGAAGCGCGGGTCGCACGCTGGGCACTGCAAATCTGTGATGTGCTCTCGTATTTACATAATCATAAACCGGAACCGATTGTCTTCCGTGATATGAAGCCATCCAATGTGATGGTAGTCGGCGATGATCGGATTGTGTTGATTGACTTTGGGATTGCACGTAATCTTAATCGGGGTGACCGCAAAGGCACAATGATCGGCACCGAGGGCTATTCACCGCCTGAGCAGTACCGTGGAGTTGCTGAGCCGGTTGGTGATATTTATGCGCTGGGAGCCACTCTGCACCACTTGTTGACGAATACCGATCCGCGTCTCGAGACACCCTTTACGTTTCAAGAACGCCCGATCCGTCAGATCAACCCAACCGTTTCACCAGAGATGGAAGCGGTAGTGGCTCGTGCGCTTGAGTATGATATGGCAGCGCGCTGGCAGAGTGCCGAAGAGTTTCGCCAGGCGTTGTTGACGGTGCCTTCACTGGCCGGGGCCGGTACGGCTAAGCCAACGGTATCAGCGCCGGCAGTTCTCAAGGGTGCGCAGACCACCGAGTTGGTCTGGCGGTTTAAGTTTGAAGATGAAGTGCGTTCGTCGCCCTTTGTCAGCGGCGGTTTAGTATTTGTCGGCTGTTACGATACCAACGTTTACGCGCTTGATGCAACACGGGGCGAGTTTCGCTGGAAATATGCGACCGAGGGTGGGATCAGTTCGTCGCCGGCAGTCTGGCAGGATATGGTGTATATCGGCTCAGAAGACGGTACGCTTTACGCCCTCGATATGCGGCGCGGTGGCGTGCGTTGGACGTTTCGGACTGGCAAGGCGATCCGCTCGTCACCCCGAATTGATGATCGGGTGATCTTTGTTGGCTCCGATGATCAGCATGTCTATGCCATTGATGGTCTGCGTGGTACGTTGATCTGGAAATACCGCACCTGGAACCCCATTCGCTCGTCTGCCTGTATCAATGGCTCTTCTGTCTTTATCGGCGGTGACGACGGGAATGTCTACTGTCTTGATAGCCGTACCGGTTCGGTGAAATGGAAACAGCGGACGCAACAGCCGGTACGTTCGTCGCCGGCGTACAGTGATGGCCTGGTCTTTGTCGGTTCACTTGATCAGAACCTGTACGCCCTCGATGCCGAAGGTGGCTGGCCGGCCTGGCGCTTCCGTACCGGCCATTACATCAACTCATCACCCTTTGTGGTTGGGACGCGGGTCTTTGTGGGTGGTGTCGATGGCGTGATGTACGCGCTTGATACCAAAAATGGCCGCCTGGTCTGGAAGTATGAAGTTGGCAGTCAGATCACATCCTCACCACGGGTAGAAGGTGGTCGGCTCTATTTCGGTGCGGTTGATCAGGCTGTCTATTGCCTTGATGCCGGTAGTGGGCAGTTGATCTGGAAATATCCAACCGAAGGGGCGATTGTCTCAACCCCGATGATTGTCAATGGCATTGTCTACATCGGTTCCATGGATCATCATCTCTACGCTTTGAAAGCGTAAGTTCGATAGAGCGAAGGGAATTGGGGCTTATGTCGGATGAAACAACTCCTGCAGCGGACGAAACGCCGACCGAACCGTTAAGTCAGGCCGACATTGAAGCTGAGCGCGAACGACTGCAGCGCCTGACGCCGCCAGAAGAAGATGGCACCCGCAAGATCGGGCAGGATTATCAGCCAGCCCTGACGCTACGCCGTTCAGCGCAGGGTTTTGCCGCTGCTGCATTACGTGACATTGGGCGTGTGCGTGAAGCAAATCAGGACTGTGCTCTGGCTACGATTATGACCCTTCCCCGTGAGGGGAGTGATGTTGCTATAGGTCTATTCATCGTCGCTGATGGTATGGGAGGCCATCAGGGTGGTGAGGTAGCCAGCCGGCTGGCAGTGCAGACGGTGCTCACCAGCGTGCTTGAGCGGCTGGTGTTGCCAGTGATTGAGGATGGTTTGATCGAAGCGTTGCAGCCGTTGATGATTGAGGCCGTGCAGGAGGCAAACGCGGCGATCTGGCGGGAAGCCCAGGCGACCGGTTCCGATATGGGTACCACCTGTACCGCCGCTCTGGTGATTGGGAACGGCCTGTACATCGCCCATGTAGGTGACTCTCGGTGCTATGTGTACGAACCGGGTGGATTACGTCTGCTTACAACTGATCACTCGACGGTGGGGCGTCTGATTGCATTAGGACAGCTCGACCCGGAAGAGGCGCGTGATCATCCCCTGCGTAATCAGCTTTACCGTACCGTCGGGCAACAACCGCAGATAGCAGTGGATTTTGTCTACCACCAGTTGACCAACTGCTCGCATCTGGTTCTCTGTAGTGATGGTCTGTGGAGTCTGGTTGAGGAAAAGGCTATCGAGCAAGCGCTGCGTCATAGTCCCTGGCCGCATGATGTCTGTCGAGAGTTGATCGCGCTGGCCAATCTGGCCGGCGGCGACGATAATATTTCGGCGGTGGTTGTTTCGTTGCCGCTCGATGAGGCATAGCTATGAGTAAGGTTGACCTGCGCATCACGCCCAGTCGAAGTGTCTTACCGGCCAGTCAAGAGCCGCAGTTGCTTTATGCCCTTGTCGAGCTATCGGCGCAGAGCGGTGCGACCAAAATGCCGCGCCTGCCGCTCAACCTGTGTCTGGTCATCGACCGCAGCTCATCAATGCGCGGTGAGCGTCTCCAGCAGGTCAAGCAGGCAGCGATGCAAATCCTCGATCTGCTGGGCGATCACGAGAGTTTTGCGCTGGTTACCTTTAATGACCGTGCTGAAGTTGTGGTCTCAGCGCAACTGGCGCGAGCACGGGCCGAGATCAAACGCCAGATCAGCGCTATCGAAGCTGCGGGTGGTACCGAGATGGCAACCGGACTGGCGCTTGGTGTACAGGAATTACAACGAGCGATGATGCCGCGGGCCGTCCATCGTCTGCTCCTCCTCACCGATGGCCGTACCTACGGCGATGAGGGGCGCTGTGTAGAGATTGCCCGTCGTGCGCAATCACGGGGTATCGGGATTACGGCTCTCGGTATTGGGAGTGAGTGGAACGAAGATTTACTCGAAACTATTGCGGCCCGTGAGAACAGTCGTACTCACTACATCACCTCGGCGGCGGAAATTACCAAAATCTTTACTGCTGAAGTTGAGCGGATGCACAACATCTTTGCTCAGGATGTCCACTTACGAGCTATGCTGCCTTCCCAGGCCCTGCTTCGCTCGCTTGATCGCGTGCGTCCGTACATCGGGCCATTACCGGTTATTGAAGAGGCTGATTTTGTCTGGAGGGCAGCACTCGGCGATTGGCCCGAAAATGATGTACAGGCGTTACTGATGGAGCTGGTTGTCCCACCGTTGCCGGTTGGTCGCCATACGCTGCTTCGTCTTGGCCTGCGCTACCGTACACCGGGGAGTGATGGCGCCACTGCAAGCCATGAACAAGTTCTCACAGTCACAACCCGCAATCCTGATGAAGTCAGCGATGAGGTTGATCCAACGGTCAAACACTGGCTGGAACGGCTGGTGGCCTATCGGCTCCAGGCCAGTGCCTGGCAGGCAGTCGAAGAGGGAAAGCTCGAAGAAGCAACCCGACGATTGCAAATGGCCGGTACGCGGCTGTTTGAAGCAGGTGAAATTGAACTGGCCCGTACTGTGCAGGAAGAAGCAACCCGACTGCTGCGTTCCGGGCAGGCAAGTGCAGAAGGTCGCAAGCGGATTAAATACGGTACACGTGGCCTGATTGGGCGCGAAGGGCAATCGTAGTCTGGAGTGATGACCAATGGTGATTTGCAGCCACTGTCAGGCGCAACAACTCGATGGGACTATCTTCTGTACGGTTTGTGGTGCCAGTTTGATCCATGCCAGGTCTACTCGCCAGACCACGGCCTCTCTGAATCGTGCGGCTGCTGAAGCTCCCCAATTGGACGGTGACGACGCTACCATCGTGCCGGCGCCCGCTACCAAGACTGAAAGCGCAACGATTGCCCTGGTGGTTTTGAGTTCAGGACGGCGTATCGTTTTGCCGGTTACGTCTGAACTGGTCATTGGGCGTAAAGATCAACAACGGAACTTCTTTCCCGATGTTGATTTGAGTCTTGATGGGGGCTACGATGCTGGTGTTTCGCGGCGCCATGCCCGTATTGTCTGTCACAATGGCAGCTATGTTCTCGAAGACCTGGGCAGTTCTAACGGAACGTTTTTGAATCGCCAACGGGTGTCACCGGATCGTCCTGTGCCGCTGCACCATGGTGACGAAATACAGTTTGGTATGCTATTGGTGCGATTTGAAACAAACGGATAAGACACATTCTTTGCGGAGGCTTCTGTATGCCGAAAACAGTCATTCTTCATCTCACCGGCGAAGATCCGCTGCTGGCCGATATCGATCAAGAGCCGCAGCCCGGCGATCTCTTCATTAAAGTGACAAATATGCGCAAACGTGATGGCAAGCCGGTGCCGTATCTGGCTGCCGGTGTACAGGCCGTGATTTTCCCCTGGCATCGCATCACCTTCATCGAATTGATGCCGAGTGAAGAAGAACGCAGCCAGGTCATCGATTTCTTCCGCCAGTGAACGTGCCATGGTCACATCTACATCCCCCGGCGAGTGATCTCTTCTATCGCCGTGATGATCCGAACGACCAACGTCTGGGTGAATTAGTCATTCCCGGTGTGGGCGGGTATGATGCTGCTCAGGTTGTGATTCTCGGTTGTCCACAGGACATCGGCGTGCTGCGTAATCGTGGTCGGCCCGGTGCTGCGCAGGGGCCGACCGCAATTCGGCGTTGTCTATACCGCCTGGGTATTACCGGTTTGCAACATCTTACGATCTGCGATCTCGGTGATGTAGATACCACCGGCGACCTCGAAACGATTCATGCGCGTCAGCAGGCTCTGGTAGCGCGTATCATTGCCGATGGAAAGTTGCTCATTTCGCTTGGCGGAGGGAATGATATTAGCTTTCCCGATATGGCGGCGATGGCAGTGGCAGCTCCGCCGCCGCCGCTGGCAATTAATGTCGATGCGCATTACGACGTGCGGGCCGATCAACCGGCAAATAGCGGTACCCCCTATCGGCAACTGATTGAAGCAGGTCTGATTGCACCACAACGCTACTGGGTATGTGGGGTGCAACCATTCGCCAACTCACCCGCGTATACTGAATACCTGCGCACACGAGGTGCGACGATTATCGAGTTGAACACTGCCCGTCACTATGGGGTTGCCGATACGATGCGGTCTCTACTCGCTACGAGTGATGCCGGGAGTATCGGCTGGGGTTTTGACCTCGATGTGGTACAGGTTGCCGAGGCGCCTGGAGTCAGCGCCCCCAACCCGCTCGGTATGCGCGGTGATGAACTGGTTGCGCTGGCAACGCTGGCCGGTGCTGAGCCACGCACGCGCCTGATCGAATTCAGTGAACTCAATCCCCAATACGATATTGATGATCGTACTGCACGCCTGGCGGCAGTTGCGATCTGGCACGCTCTGGTAGCCTTTGCGACTCATCGTGGAGGGGGAAGACGTTAATAGACGTTAATATCTGTTGCGTTTTTACCTGCTGGTCACATCTTTCTGTCCAGGTCATTGGTACAGGACATGCGTCGAGAGGTTTGCCATGAGCGTTATATCTTCCCCGGCCTACAAGCGTGCCCTTCAGTTCATTACCCTCATGGGTGTCGTGAGTCTGCTGGCCGATATGGTCTACGAGGGTGGCCGAAGTCTGAGTGGTCAGTATCTGGCCTTGCTCGGTGCCAGTGGTGCGGTTGTGGGGTTGACGGCAGGGATTGGCGAGCTGATCGGCTATGGGTTGCGTCTGGTCTTCGGTTATCTCAGCGACCGCACCCGGCGCTACTGGTTGCTGACTATTCTTGGCTATAGTTTGACGGTTATTGCAGTCCCGTTGCTCGCTTTAGCCAATGCGTGGCCTTTGGCTGTTGGTCTGTTGATGGTTGAGCGTTTGAGCAAAGCGTTACGCAGTCCGGCGAAAGATACCCTGATCTCATACGCTGCTGATCGAGTAGGTGCAGGTAAAGGCTTTGGGCTGCACGAAGTGCTGGATCAGATTGGTGCAGTGCTGGCGCCGCTGCTGCTGGCCGGAATCCTGGCATTCAGTGGGAACTTTCAACTGGCGTTTGGGGTATTGATTATTCCTGGCCTGCTCTGCATGATGGTCTTGTTGATGGCACGGATGCGCTTTCCACAGCCTGCCGATTTAGCGCGACAAACCCCGGCAATAACCACAACCGGCTTTTCGCGTCAGTTCTGGTATTACTTGGCCGGCGTTGCCCTCTTTGCGGCGGCCAGTGTTGATTTTGCCCTGGCTGCCTACCATCTACAGCGCCTGCAAATCGTTCAGCCGGCGGGTATTCCTGCATTGTACGCGCTGGCGATGACGGTTGATGCTGTTGCTGCGTTCGGCTTTGGCTTGCTCTACGACCGGATTGGCCTTGGCGCATTGGTTGGGGTAACCGCTCTGGGAGCTTTGAGCACCCCACTTCTCTTCAGTACCGGTCTGCTTACCGTTATCATCGGTGTTGTCCTTTGGGGGGCAGTGTTAGGAGCGCAAGAGTCAATCTTGCGCGCTGCGGTAGGCCAATTGGCACCACCTGATCGGCGAGGTGCGGCGTATGGCCTGTTTCACGCCGGTTTTGGTGTGAGCTGGTTTGTCGGCAGCGCTTGTCTTGGTTTGTTGTATGATAGAGCACTACCGGCGCTGATTGGTGTCTCGGCGGCGCTCTACCTGGGTGCGGCGCTGGTGTTGTTCTACGTTGCCCGTCGGCAATGATGTCGACGATTCGCTACATGGATATTGATAGTTGACCTCGACAGTCGCAGGATGCGATCCCTCCGCCCCGCTGCGCGAGGGATTGCCATTTCGGCAATGAGGCCGGGATCGGTATGAATACGCTGGTTGTTGATATCCTGTTGCCGCTGATAACGGCAAGTCTGCTGGCGTTCTGGGTTGGGTGGGGAATTGCACGACTCCTGCTCCCGCCTGTACTTCAGCCATGGCGAGCGTTGCTAGCGCCCCTGATGGGATACGCACTGACGATAGTCATTGGGTATTGGGTCGTGCGTTTTCTCGGTGGATTAGGGTTGGCACTGGGCATTCTTTTGCCGCTCGGTGGTTTGTGTAACGGGCTGGCATGGTGGCGATACGGCCCACCGCGTATATCCATAGCCCTGCGGCAGTACTGGCCGGCACTTCTGGTGGCAGGAGTTGGGATCATTATCGGTGTCGCACCGTTATTGAGTTATGGCTACTCGGCACCGATTGGTGAAGGTTGGGATATTGAAAATTACTGGCCAACCGCTCGTTACCTCAGCCGGGGGCCGGTAAGCGCCATTGCCACCGCTCCGGCTAATCCACTACGCGATCTGAATGCCAGTCCACCCCGGATCGGGTTAACCCTTGGGTTCAGCATCTGGCAGGGAAGCGTTGATCTGCTCGGTGGCAGTGAACCGCTAACCAGCTTTGCCCCGCTGCTGGCCTGGTTGCGGGCGTTGGGTGGTGTCGGTATATACGTGCTGTTACAGGTTGTCTTCGATCTGCGGCGCTGGTCAGCGACCATCGCTGCGCTACTGTCCGTGCTCAATGGTCTCTTACTGTGGGTGAGTTTCTTCAACTTCGGAATGCAGCTTGCCGCCTGGCCGCTAATACCGTTGGCAATCATAGTAGGGCTTGCTGTTGTTCAGGCTCCCCGGTTTGGCGAGGGATTGGTTGCAGCGGCCATCGGCCTGGCGGCGTTGCCGATCACCTACTACCCGGCGCTTGGCCCGGTTGGCCTGATGGCGGCTGGAATCGGGATCGTCACACTCTGGCAAACGCAAGACCGCTGGCGGGTGATCCGGCAGGCGGTGAGTCTCTTTCTGGTCACACTCCTGCTAGCGTTACCTACAATACCAGACTATTTTGCCGGATTTAATTACCGCTACAGTCTGCCCTTAACCACTCTTGGTCTCTTTCGCTTTGTGCCACTGAGTGATATTGTTGGGCTAACCCCCTTTCGTTTGCGTGCTGCACCCGAACCATTAAACCCGCTTGCCGGGGCGGCTGCGCTGATGATGATAGGACTGGCCGGTTATGCACTTGTTGTAACCCCTCAACGTGCACGCTGGATCGGGATACTTCTCGGCGTGATCCTGTTTCTGCTCTATTTGCGCTTTGGTTCAGGGTATCACTACGGCTACCTCAAAGCAGCAGCCTACGTAGGGTGGCTTGCTGTCGTACTAGCCGTTGCCGGTCTGCAAGCTCTGGTTGAGCGATGGATGCAGCCGGTGTACCGGTGGCGCCTGATCAGCATTGTTGGTGTGGCGTTATGTGTCGGGGCTTCCATCGCAGTTACTGCTGTGCGTGTTGTTATCGATCATTGGGAGCGCCCTGGCCTCTTTGCCGACACCCTGCCGGCATTACGCGATTTGCGGCAGGTCGTACCGGCAGGGAGTAGCGTATTTCTGTCGGGAGATCCACGAGTGCAGGGTGTGAACAGTGCGTTGGCAGCTTACTTACTCGATCATACTGCTGTGTACGGTGCGGTGCGTACCGGCTATGCAACGTCGGTAGCGACAAATACTACAGGTATTGGCGATTACGTGCTGTTGCATCGCGATGAAGATCCGACTGCCTGGGGAATTGTCGCGTCTCCAGTCTGGCGTAGTGACACCTATGCTCTTTATCGAAAGCCGGAATCGGTGATTGCCCATTTACCTCTCGATCAATTGCTGCGCGTTGATCAGGCAATGACGCTGTCTGTTTCTGATCGACGTTTGGGACTGAACGAAATACCTTCTGCCAGCGAACCAGATGAGCGCTGGTTGACCCTCCAGGTTGCGGCGTTGGCCGAGAGTGGCCTGAGCATTGATGGTCGCACGTATCGCGTCCCGGCAGGGCGAAGCTGGTTAACAGTTGGCCCTCTGTTGAGTTCGCGGGCAGTAGCAGTGCGTCAGCACGGAGCCGAACCGATCCTGCTTCAGAGTGCGTTGCTGACAACTGATCCACCAGTTGTTCGTGGGCGATTACCCCATAATGTCGTGCTACAGGCAACCAGTACGGCAGACGACTTGCGCATAACAACATCACTGACGATGTTCAACCCGGACAGTGGCCCGGTGGTTGCCGCTATTGAGTTGTGGGATCGACGACAGGGGTATTTCTTCGGGCGCTACGGGTTGCGCGTACCGGTTGCTGCTACCATCCAGCAGCAAACGATCACGATTGATCTGCGTGATGGGACGGCAATTGCCGTTGATGGGGCCGGCGAACCATTACCACTCGGTGTTCAGCAAGGTGTACGACAACCCGGCGCTTACACAGCCCGGCTCTGGCTCGGTACCGATCAGCGTGCTCTGCTGACGCCGGTAGACCTCTTTGCATTCACTATCGATCTGGCCGGCAATGTTACACTCGATTGGGTCGCGCAACATCCGCTCCTTGCAACAGCGATGAACCGTCCTGTCAATCCTCTTAACATTCGTTTTGGGGATGATATGCTGCTGCGCGGGTATGATCTGAGTGCCGGGCGGGTAACGGCTGGTGAAAGCATTGCCATCACGCTGTGGTGGGAAGCAGTGCGTGGCAATCTCGATGAACGGAGTATTATGCTGCATCTCCGCAATGATCGCGATGAACGCATTGTTGATGTCGATGGCCCACCGGCAGCCGGGGGACGCCCAACCAGTCTCTGGCAGGCAGGTGAAGTGGTGATCGATGATCGTCGTTTGACCATTCCGGCTGATCTACCTCCGGGCCGTTACTGGCTTGTGATTGGGAGTTACCGCTGGCCCTCCCTCGAACCGCTACCGGTCGCAGGTACTGATACAACCGTCTGGCGCGTCCCGATTGAAGTGGTGGCACCGGCCATGATTGCCGGTCATTAAACCGGCGCAGCGGGTTGGGTCACACACCTGTCAGCACTTGCCCAACAATCCTGGGTGGTGGCAGAGTGGGCTATAACTCAACTCCGTGCAATCTGTAACAACTTTTGGTACAATACGAAGGAGCGTACCACCACAATAGAACTACTGTAGTACGGCCTCCATGATGTCGATCACAGTGCGGTAGCACTGATGTATCAATGGCGATGCAGTCGCAGTGAGCATGAAAGAGCATGGCTATGACCAGGAACACTCTCACCGTAACCGACAACCGCACCGGTAAAACGTACGAGATTCCCATCGAGAACAACACCATTCGGGCAACCGATTTACGCCAGATCAAAGTATCGGAAGACGATTTTGGTTTGATGTCCTATGATCCGGCTTACCTCAATACTGCATCCTGTAAGAGTAGCATCACCTACATCGACGGTGATAAGGGGATTCTAGAGTATCGAGGTTATCCAATTGAGCAACTGGCTGAGCAGAGTTCGTATCTTGAGGTTGCGTACCTGCTGCTGTACGGGGAACTCCCCTCAAAGGAACGCCTGGCCTGGTGGGAATACCGGATCAGTCGGCATCTTTTCCTCCACAACAGCCTGGTAGAGCTGATTCAAGCCTTCCGCTACGACGCCCATCCAATGGGTATTCTCATCAGCTCCGTAGCGGCAATGTCCACGCTATACCCCGAAGCCAAGAACATCCACGATCCGGCTGTGCGCGAAAAGCAAATCTGGCGTATTATCGGCCAGATCCCGACAATTGCTGCCTTTGCCTACCGCCACCGCATCGGTCGTCCATTCAATTTGCCCGATAGCTCGCTCAGCTACACCGCCAACCTGCTGTACATGATGGACTATATGAATCAGCGCGAGTATGAAGTAAATCCAGTGCTGGCCAAAGCGCTGGATGTGCTCTTCATTTTGCATGCTGATCACGAGCAGAACTGCTCTACCTCGGTCATGCGTAGTGTTGGCTCAAGCCACGCTGATCCGTACAATGCGCTGGCCGCTGCCGCAGCCGCTCTCTACGGCCCACTCCACGGTGGTGCCAACGAGGCGGTACTGCGCATGTTGCAGCAGATCGGCCATCCAAAGAACGTGCCGGCATTTATCGAGCGGGTGAAGAAGGGTGAAATGCGTCTCATGGGCTTTGGTCATCGCGTTTACAAGAATTACGATCCGCGGGCCAAGATCATTCGTAAGATCGCTCACGAAGTCTTTGCGGCTACTGCTGCCAACCCGCTGCTCGATGTCGCGATGGAGCTTGAGCGAACTGCATTGGAAGACGAGTACTTTATCTCGCGCAAGCTCTATCCGAATGTGGATTTCTACAGCGGTCTGATCTATCAGGCACTGCGCTTCCCAATCGAGTACTTCCCCTTCCTGTTCGCAATTCCACGCGCTTCAGGCTGGCTGGCACAGTGGATCGAGATGCTCGAAGACCCCGAGCAGAAGATTACCCGTCCACGACAGGTCTATGTTGGCCCACAGCGGCGGGATTATGTGCCGATTGATCAGCGCTAATTGAACGATAATAATTATCAGGGCGGTCGTCAGGCCGCCCTGATGATTCGGTAGTCGGTTGGATGAGGGTGAAGACGCAGGTGGTTGTCGTGGGTGGCGATTGGATCGTTGTATCTGAAGGTTAAGCGTCCCTTACCGACAGATGTAGCTTGCAGGGCAACCAAACGATTGCCCTGCAAGCTACGTTCGCCCGGTGTATAGTGTATAGTGCAGGAGATGTTATGCGATCCTACACCTTAAACGCACTACGACCGGCATAACGGGCAGCGCTTCCCAGCTCTTCCTCGATCCGCAGTAGTTGATTGTACTTGGCAATCCGGTCGGTACGTGCCGGTGCTCCTGTCTTGATCTGACCGGCATTTGTTGCTACCACCAGGTCGGCAATCGTAACGTCTTCGCTCTCGCCGGAACGGTGCGATACCACTGCCGTCCATCCGCTGCGCTGCGCCAGTTGGATTGCACTCAGCGTCTCGGTGAGCGAACCGATCTGATTGAGCTTGATCAGAATGGAGTTGGCTGCTTTGGCCTCGATTGCCCGCTGAAGCCGTTGCACATTCGTGACCAGGAAGTCATCGCCGACCAGTTGAACGCGGTCGCCCAGCTTCGCTCGCAACAGTGCCCAACCTTCCCAGTCGTCTTCGGCCAGACCGTCTTCGAGAGAGATGATCGGATAGCGATTGACCAGATCAACCCAGTAGTCAACCATCTCGGCGCTGGAAAGCGAACGGCCTTCGCGCTTGAGATGATACTTGCCATCCTCAAAAATCTCGGTTGTCGCCGGGTCGAGGGCGATAACGATCTGCTCGCCAGGGCGATAGCCGGCCTTCTCGATAGCTTCCATGATCAGTTGCAGTGGGGCGTCGTTGGTAGGCAGGCTGGGGGCAAACCCACCTTCGTCGCCAACCGTCGTGCTGAAGCCGCGGTCGTGAATGACCTTCTTCAACATGTGATAAATCTCGGCACCCCAGCGCAGACCCTCGCGGAAGCTCTCGGCACCGACCGGCATAATCATAAACTCCTGAAAGTCGGTGCTGTTCGTGGCGTGCTGACCGCCGTTCATGATGTTCATCATCGGCACCGGCAGTACGTGGGCGTACACACCACCCAGGTAGCGGTAGAGGGGCAGGCCAAACGCAGCCGCAGCCGCCTTCGCCGCCGCCAGCGAGACACCCAGAATGGCGTTGGCACCGAGCTTGCTCTTGTTGGGCGTGCCATCGAGCGCGATCAGTTCCTGATCAAGGGCAATCTGGTCAGCAGCGTCGAAGCCGATCAACGCTTCGGCAATGTCTTCGTTGACCGCCTGTACGGCTTTCAGCACCCCCTTGCCGTTGTACCGTGATTTGTCGCCATCGCGCAACTCCAGCGCTTCATGGGCGCCGGTTGAGGCACCACTGGGTACGATGGCCCGTCCGACATCACCACTTTCCAGCCGCACATCGACTTCGATGGTTGGATTGCCTCGTGAATCAAGCACCTCACGGGCAACGATTGCTTCAATTAGTGTTGACATACTTCCTCCGGGAAACCAGGCCCGAATCCTTTGGTCGAACAACGTGTAGTTGTTGACCGCTGCTCAGTATAGCACGAATAAGCGGAGCGCTGCGTGAAGGTATTGTGAACGTACCGCTTCCGCTGCCCAACCAGCAGTGCGGTTGGCGCGGAAGCGTGGCTTACGTAAACCGGGATGAGTGCCAGAGCATGATCAGGCGTGTAGATCGGGTAAATTGAGCGTCAACGGACTGCTGTTCATCAGCGGTCGCAATGGTGTGATCGAGACGTAACCGGCGCGCACCGCACCATCATCGGTATCGACATCGAAATCGGGAACCCGTTCGCGAGCGAAGCGAAAGATGATTTGTGAACGTTCCACCGGGCCGGTCGGGTTGAGTTCAATATCGAGGTAGTGACCGAAGAAAAACTCTGAAAGACGGGTTTGGCGAAATCCGCGCAGATCGTCTGGTGAAGCGACGTGGGGGACATTGACGTTCAGCACCAGCGGTGCCTGACCGCGAATTTGTTCGAGCAACGGAAACAAGCGCTCGGCAACGTAAGCTGCCGTCGCCCACGGCATCGGCTCAGGGCCGATATATTGCAGGGAGACGGCCATAGCCGGCAGTCCCCACAGCGCCCCAATCATCGCCGCTCCGACCGTACCGCTCAGCATCACATTACTGCCACCGTTCAGGCCACGGTTAATGCCGGCAACGACTGCGTCGATTGGAGGCAGCACCCCACTCAACATCGCCACCGTCACGCAGCCCACCGGTGAGCCATTGTGGGCAAAGGCCAGCATACCATCAAGTTCGGCAGGGGGAATAATTGCGCGTAATTCGCGGTTAGTTTGCGGTGGCAGCGCCATACTCATGGCGCTCTGTTCTTCGGCTGGAGCAACGACACTCACCCTGGCACCCGCCGCGCGCATTGCTTTGGCCAGTGCCCACAGGCCGGGGCTATCGATTCCGTCATCATTGGTCACTAAGATATGCATGCAGCATTACTCCGCAACGTGATCTGATCATCGGCAGAGAACGCCGTCAAGAGACGACGTTCTCTGTTCAGCATATCACGCCGCGCCACTCTGAGCAATTGCCGCTTCGACAATCTCGATGCCAACCTCGTTCAGACCACGTGCCTTTGCAAGTTGCTCGGCGGCGGCACGCAAGGTGCGGCTGGCACTGATGCGGGCAAGGTAAGGGACGGCCTCAAGGGCTGCGTTCAGCCGCTCGGTTGCCTCTTTCGTCCAGGGCATCGTTTCCGCAGAGGTCGGTTTGGGTGGGCCGGCAGGGCCGGGATTGATGGTCTCGACCGGTAGGAAGTTGATCACCGTTTCGTAGAACCGATTCACCAGTTCTTGCATGATATTGGCGGCGCCGGCATAGCCCATAAACGGGGTGCCGGTGGTGCGACGGACAACCGGGCCGGGGAAGGTTGCGGGAATGAAATGGGTACCGCGAGCGTTAGCTTCGGCCAGATAGATCTTCTCGTTGATACTACCGAAGACGAAGGCCGGCGCTTTGGCGTGTAACCGTTTGCGAATCTCGATATTGTCGGGTTCATCTTCCCGGCGCGGGCGGCCCGATACCCAGGCAATCTTCATCCCCAGCTCGTCGCCGAGAAAGCTGCGCAGACCATCGGCATAGCTGCGGGCAGCGACAATAGCGCAATCCACGGTGGCAAACCAGTCACTCTGCGGCCCACGCCACAAATCCCACACCGGCTGCAGGGTGGTGCGCTTCTCGCGCTCAATGAAGGCGTCAACTTGGGCCGGATCAATGCCCAGGAGCTGCCCCAATTCGCGCAAAAAGGCCGTCGTCCCAAACACACCAAACGGCGCAAAGAGATACGGTCGTCCCAAATCTTCAGCCAACCCCTGCCCGAATTCGCGGTACATCACCACATTCACTGCCGCTTCAGCCAGTTTGGGTGTCGTAGCAATGCTGCCTTCGTAGGGGTAAACGAGATTGATCTCGGCACCAATCCCGGTGATCAACCGCTTCAGTTCGTAGAGGTCGCTTGGCGCGTTGAAGCAGCCAAGGGACGGCCCGATAATGTTGACCGTGCGCGGACGAGGCTGGACATCCGCGTCAACAAACGGCTTGCCGTACTGTTCCCAGGCAAAGCGCAGAGCGCGTTCACGCCCTATCCATTCGTCCTGTTCCAGAGATTGGCTCCAGAAGAAGCGGGCGTCGGGATCAATCCGAGCGACCAGTTGGGCGTGATCGGCGCTGATCATCTCACTCTCAGCCGTGGAGATGACCAGTAAGCGTTTGCCGTCCAGCATACCCATCGTGCGCAGATCGTCGATGGTGCGAATCAGCGCTTTGGCAGTACCGTTGATGACATCCTCCTCGCGGATCGAGGTTGGGGTCAGGTTGGCCATGTGTGGCAAGGCGTCGGTATAATCGGTGACCGCCATGCCGAGCAGGTTGTAACAACCGATTGGTGCATCGCAGACGATATGCACATCGGGGAAGCAGCCAAACACCCACGACGCTCCCCAGTAGCTACTTGTGTCAGAAATATCGCGGATCAGCGTGATACTCATCGATGTCCCTCCCGGCGATCATCACCCTCGAAGAAGGCCAGCATGCGGTCGTAGATGGGCTTGCGGTTGAGCAGATCACGGACAAAGGTGAGCGAAGCGATCATCCCCCCGGCCAGGAAGAGGGGGCGCACGCTGAGGATGTTGGTGTAGTAGACGGCGGGAATACCCTTCTCTTTAGCGTAGGCAGCCAGTGTCGTGGTGCCGATGATGAGGTCAAACGACCAGCGTTCCATTGCCGCCTTATCATCTTCCAGGGTTTTGCGATAGATCACGGCCTGCGTGCCGTGCGCTTTCAGCCAGGCTTCGTCGGCGGCAGTGAGCGCACTCGGCCCAATACTCGTGCTCACATACGGCACATGGGCGCCGCCTTCGATCAACAGGCGGGCGTAGAGCATCTCATTCCCTTCATAGCCCGAAACCAGGATGGTCGCGCCCTGCAATGGCTTACTGGCCAGAAAACCGCGGGCAGCAGCTTCTTCCTCGGCAGCAACCCGTTCGACCACATCTTCATCGAGTTCAAGGGCTGCCCCAATCGCACGGAGCCAGGCTGCACTGCCGTCGGCACCGATGGGAGCACCGCTGATCACCGCCACACCGCGCTCACGCAACACACCAATCGTCTCGCGGTAGAAGGGGTGAAGGGCCGCGACTGCGGCTGCCCGCCCCGCCTGCCGAATCTCATCAACATGCCGACCGGGTAGCGTCGTGACGACGCGCCCACCCATCCGGCGTACAACCCCGTCTATCAACAGCGGATCGGCAGGAAAGACCTCACCGATCAGGGCCAGGGTGCCCGGCTCGTGGTCGCCGCTGGTGTCGATAAATCGCCGCATCACCGCTGCCAGGGCAACGTCTTTGGCTTCAGGATGGGAATGGATGGCATACGCGGGCACTCGCACCAGAATGACCGGCTTGCCGTCAATCTCTTTCGGCAACAACTCTTCGGCGAGGCCGGCTGTTTCGGCGACACAGAGTGAAATAACTGGAATGAACGTGGTATTAGCCGCTGATGCAGCCTCGGCAATTGCGGCATTGGCTGCTTCCTGAACCTTGCCGCTCGACAATTCAGCCGTACCGAGGGCAGGAGCAACGATGCTCTTGCGGGCGGCGTAGAAATGGGTGACGAACGTCAGACCGTACAAACAGCCGGTATCGGTAACCATTGCCGGTTGTGCGCCCTCGATCCTGGTCAGTACCCGTAAGGCTCCGAAGGCCGGGCACATTGTCTGGGGATGGAGTTTGCAGGCGCCACCACGAAACGGTTCTGTCGCTGAATCGGCACCCGCCGGCGTCAGGGGAATGATCTCGGCCATAGTAACTCCTCTGCCTGGACACAGCCACTTTGCTGGGTTCCAGGATGATGATACGGGGAAACGGACAGTTGGTATTATACAACAAAATTCTTGCGTAATAAGTCATGCAGGATAAAGATAGCGGCGGGTTGGCGCGCCAGCGGGTTAAAACCTTGCCTCAATCTGTGGAAGCCCCTCCGGGGTTGGCCTGGCGGCGGGGAGGGGGTATCGGGCGGCGAATTGGAAGGGGGCGAGTTAGTGTGGATCGGCGGGTAAAACCCTGCCTCAATGCATTAAAGCCCCTGCGGGGCTGCCTGACGGCGGGGAGGGGTGACGGTCGTGCCATGATGTGCTGGATGGATTGCCTTACCCGCTCGTTGTGCGCGTGTCGCGACGTTTGGATTGCGGCAGCGCAGCCGTGCTCACGATCCGGCGCGTGGCACGCCGTTGGCCATCCTGGTCACGGGGATGCAAAAGGAGTATGCGACACGCCCCCACCCTCACCCGCCCCCAGCTATGCATTACCTACAACTGGTGTCAACCACGTGCGTATCAGCGAGTATGATCGCTATGGGTGCTGTTGTGGGCGACTGGCCCGGTGGCAGTGCGCCGCTCCAGCCGTGCTATCACATGCCGGATGGGTTGCCTTACGCACGCATCATGTGCGTGTCGCGCGGTATGGAGTGCGGCAGCCATGCTGCCGCAGCAGCCGTGCTCACGATCCGGCGCGTGGTACGCCGTCGACCACCCTGGTCACGGGGATGTTTTGTGTACTCGTCACGATCATAGGGTCTGTCAGGAATGAATGAGAGAACTTCTTGTAAATGTTTTTGAAATAGGTTCTACTCTTCATCAGGCCACGGATCGGCGCTGAACTGATCGTGTACCTCTTGCAATTGCACGTCGGCGTAGCTGGCGTAGAAGCTGCGGGTGACTTCGACGCTGCGGTGCCGCAGGATTTGCGAGACTTCGGCCAACGAAACGCCTTCGTTCAGCAGGTGATACCCGACAAAATGGCGAAAGGTGTGGGGTGTAACTTGACGTAATAGTTCAGCTTCGTCAGCCTTTCCTTCCCAGACCAGGCGGTCGGCGAGAGCGTTGGCTGCCCCGGTGACGATTCGCCAGCCGCTGATACGCGACAGGCGTCCGCCACCCGTGCGGGGGTCGAAGGCGATGAAGAGCGGTTCACGGGCCGGCGGCCAGTTACGGGCGGACAGGTAGCGTTGTAGCGCCTGTTCGGCGTGGCGCCGGATGAAGAGGGTTCCCTCGCGGCGGCCTTTGCCGCGAACGATCACCCGCGGCAAGATGCGCCGGTCGCGGGCGACATCACCGACATCGAGACCCAATGCTTCCGAGATACGGGCACCACTCGAAAAGAGCAGGTGCAAGAGAGCCGCGTTGCGTAAGCGGGTCAGCATTTGGCGTTCACGCTCTTCGCCCTGCGGCTTATCGTAAAAGCGTACCAGTCGGCGCAGATCAGGTGGGGTTGGTGCGACCGGATCGGGCAGCCGGGGCAGTACTCGACTGACTTCGGGGCGGGCGGCGGCAACTCGAAACGAGATGGCACCCTGCGAGTCGGCAAGGGCCAGAAAGCCGAACAGCGGGCGCACGTAGGCGTGAACAGTTCGCTCAGAGAGTCGTTCGCGCCGATTGTCAGCCTGAGCCGCAGCCCGCTGTGAGAGGTCGTAGCTGCGTTTGCGCAGAGCACGAGCGTAGGCGACCAGATCGGCTACCTGCAAATCGCCCAGACACTCGCGTCCGTTCCGTTCGGCCCAGCGCACAAAGATGCGCAGCGCAGTTTCGTAACTGGCAATCGTTGGCCGGGCGTGGTGGCGTTGACGTTCACGAGTGCGCTCGTCGAGTTCGTCGTCATCGTCGTCATCGAGGCCGGCACTGGCCAGCCGTGCCAGCCAGATCGCTCCGGCCTCACGGATTGACGTGGTCGGGGTCAGTGGTTGATCGCTGAGGTTGAACGTCGCCTGCTCCTCATCCATCGGTCTATTCCTCATTGCAGTCGTCTACAGGATGCCCAGCGCTACTGCGCCGATAATCAGCACACCGGCAATGATGCGATAGTAGCCGAAGAGCGTGAAGTTGTGCGTTGCAATATAACGTAAGAGCCAGCCAATGCAGCCATAGCCGACGATCATCGCCACCGTTGCGCCGAGTAGCAGCCGGCCCCAATCGCCACTTTGAATCTGATCGAGGCTGCCGATCAAATCGACCAGTGTCGCCAGGCCGAGGGTTGGAATGGCCAGGTAAAACGAAAAAGCGGTGGCAGTCGCTCGATCAAAACCGGCCAGCAGACCACCGACAATTGAGGCGCCGGAGCGTGACACCCCCGGAATCAGGGCGAAGGTTTGGGCGATACCAACAATCAGTGCGCGGCGGTAGGAGACGTTGCTAAAATCGACGGTGGCAGTCGTTTGGGTTTGCCGCGTACCGTTCCATTCAATCCAGAGGAAGATAAAGCCGCCAATGATCAGGGTCGTTGCCATCAGCAGTGGCGACTCGAACAACACGGCTTTGATGAAGTCGCGGGCTAACAGCCCAACCGCGGCTGCCGGCACAAACGCAATGATGATACCCAACCAGAGTGTACGAGCCGTGGTAACGGTCAGCGTATCACCGCGCCCGATCACAGCGTTAGCCTGCGTAAGCAGATCACGCCAGTAGAAGATCAAGACCGAGCAGACTGTACCGAACTGGATGGCGATTTCAAATGTACCACCGATGCTGCCCTGGTAGTTGAGCAATTCGCTGATCAGCAGCAGATGGGCAGTTGATGAGATCGGCAGCCATTCGGTAATGCCCTGAACAATCCCCAACACAACAATTTGCCACCAGTCAGGATTAGCCGGTACGGTAATGAGCAGGGAGAAGGCCAGTAAGACACTGAAGCCGATGAATAGCCCTGAACGAGGTAGCGTGATCGATTGGACTCGCATTGCAGGTACAAACTCCTTACATGTTGCAGTAGGTGACGTTGCAGAGAGGTGTATCACCTGCTATTTCTGGATTTCAAGCGGGTTCGGCCATCACCAGTTCGATAGCAGCGGCAACCGCAGCCACCGTAGCCCGAATGTCCTCTTCGCTATGAACAGCCGACACAAAACCACTGCGCCCCCGCATCAAATCGACACCATTCAGGTGTAACGCCATCCGCAGCCGGCGCAGGATTTGCGGATCACCCCCGCGTTTAAGCGTGGCAAGTGGCAGATTGCGCGGAATCTCACCGGGGATCAGGTCGGTTGCCGGATCGACAAACAGGTGAAAGATCGATCCATCACCGAAGGCTGTCCAGCCACGCAAACGATACGAAGCAAACAGTTCGTTGAGCATTTGGATGAGCATTGTGCCACGTGCGGCGGCGATAGCACCAGGTTCGCCGGTAGCGACGGCACGTAGCATAGCAATGCCGGCAGCAGCAGAGAGAGGATTGGCGTTGAATGTTCCCTGTTGGCGGATGCGTCCACGGGGGCCATTCTCGTCATGGGCCAGCAGGTCGAGGAGGTCAGCCCGTCCGACTAGCGCCCCGCCGGGCAATCCACCGGCGACAATTTTGGCCAGACAGACCAGATCAGGGCGTACTCCGGCACGTGCGCAGGCACCACCGGGCGCAACCCGAAAGCCGGTAACGACTTCGTCGGCAATAAGGAGCACACCGTATTGCTGAGTAAGCTCACGTAAGCCGATCAGAAACGTATCCGGGAGCGGGATCGAACCGTAGGAAGCACCCGTAGGTTCGAGAATAACCGCGGCAATGTCGGTATGCGTAGCCAGCGTCGCAGCCACCTGATCAAGATCGGTCGGCAAGATCAGCAAACTTGAGAGGGTTGCCGGCAATACTCCGCGGTGGGGATCATCGGGATCGGCACCGGGTGCAAGCGCGTCGTGCCAGCCGTGAAAATGGCCCGCGAAGCGGATGATCGTCGTCTTGCCGGTAGCTGCGCGGGCAATGCGCAGAGCGAGGGTTGTTGCTTCACTTCCCGACGCGGTGAAGCGAATGCGCTCAGCCGCCGGAATGAGATCGGCGATCAGATCGGCCCATTCCAGTTCAAGGCGATGATTGGCGCCGAGATGGGTGGCGATGGGGGCTTGCTGCTGAATAGCGTTGACAATGGTTGGATGGCCGTGACCGAGCAGTAAGGCTCCGTGTCCGCACCAGTAATCGATCATCCGATTGTCATCAACATCCCACTTATACGGCCCGCTGGCTCGTTCCATGAAGAGAGGAAAGGGATCGGCGTAACGACCGTCGTGGGTTGCACCACCGGGGAAGCGGACACGTGCCTTCTCGGCGAGCGTCGCTGAACCGGCAAATCGCCGACGATATTGCTCTTCGAGTGTCATATCACATTCCTACACTCAGGCGATAGATAAGGGCGGGTGGTAACCCGTAATCGCGCATCTGTTGTTGAACTTGTTTAATATCGTAGGCAACCCGTTTGAAGGTAACAGTTTGACGGTCGGTATCGAGAATGACGTAGGCTGCTCGTGGATCGTGGTCACGCGGTTGCCCGACACTACCGGGATTGATGAAGTAGCGTGCATCAGCGGTGAGCGCCAGTTGACTATCTACTTCTGGCATAATCCGTTCACAATGGCTATCGTTACGTGGACAGCGGAAAGCAAACTGGACGTGGGAATGACCAATAAAGCAGACCGGTTCGCTAAACCATTCGAGATTCGCGATGGCTTGCGATGGCATCAACAGGTATTCCCAAATCGGTTCGCGTGGGCTGCCGTGGGCCAGGTAGTAGTGGTCATCGGCGCTACGGGCCGGCGGCAGCGGAAGCAGCCATTCGCGATTAGCCGCAGTGAGTTGGGAGCCATTCCAGAGGTTTGCCCGCCGGGCATCGGGGTTAAAATCGTTAAGACTAATCTTGCCCAGACAGGCCAGGTCGTGGTTGCCGGTGAGCGTTATCGCAGCGTGGTGCCGGATCAGCTCAACGCATTCATTAGGGGCCGGGCCATACCCTATCGTATCACCCAGGCACCACAGTGCGTCGAAGGAGCCGGCATCGGCCAGGACAGTCTCAAGAGCGACAATATTCGAGTGTACATCAGAAAGAATAACGATTCGCATATTACACAATATTTTGACGATGCTCGCAGCCAGATCGTATAATTGGCAGCGACCCGGTTTTGAGGAGCGTCGCCGCTATGCTTGAACCTTCAGGACACTGCCCATACCTCGGTTTGAAACAGAATCAGGCGATCCGCTTTGCGTCACCAACGCCAGAGCATCGCTGTTATGCTTCCGGTCAGGCACAAGAGATCCCTCGCGTTGAGCCAGATTATCAGGTTCGCTATTGTCTATCGACCGATCATGTACGCTGCCCATTATACATGGGGATGCCGTTACCTACAACGTCAGCCCCAGAAGTTGTACCGGCAGGGGTACCTTCGATCATGGTCAGTTCACCGCCATCGCCATCACCCGGTCTGCGGGCATGGCTCTCTGACCTGACCCCGCGTGATCGGCTGATCTATACGGTTTTGCTTTCAGTACTGGTGATAGCGCTGATCGGATATGCTCTGGGTGGGGTAGCGTTCGTTAGCGCCCTCTTTACTCCTGCAGCATCACCGTCGGAGGTCGTGCCCGCATCAGCAACACCGACAGCGCCGCTAATCTCACCGACAATTGCAGCCAGCGGCGATAGCACTGCTACCCCATCGCCAACCCTGACTGCTTCACCAACGTTGACACCATCACCGACGGCGACTCCCTATGAGCTGATACCGGTGACCAATACGCCAACGGTGCCGATCTTTATTCCGCTGCCACCGCCGCCACCGCCGCCAACTCCGACGGAAACACCGTTGCCAGAGGTGCCGGGTGAGCTACCAACTGAGGTGCCGCCAGAGACGCCGACCGAGGTGCCGCCAGCGTCCACTGAAACACCGCCGGAGACACCCACCGAGGTACCGCCGACGCCTACCGAGGCACCACCGGAGGTGCCGACCGAGATACCCACGCCTGAAGTTGTGATCGAGGCGTCACCGACGCCCGAACCACAACGCACGGCGACGCCGTAGGAGTGAATAGAAGCACACCGATAGGTACCGGTCTTGTGTCTGTCACCTGTTGATGCCAAAACCGGTAGGGGCTAGCTTTACACCTGCCCCTACCGGTTTTGAGGTTGATGAGGTGGGGTGAGAGTCTGCTATCGGTTTCGGTGCCGTATCAACGTCGCTTATGCACCTCATGATCATAGGTGCGCCAGTGTCAATCAGTGAGAGTCTGCTATCGGTTTCGGTGTGGTATCACCGGGTTACTGTATCTGTCTGCACGTTTTGATTAGTGTCAAGCTGTTTCATCATCTGATCGGCCAGATAGAGAATCTGTTGAACGAAGGGATGTTTGGGTTGTTCGAGAATTAGTGGTGTGCCACGATTAACCGCTGTGACGACTGGCTGACCGCCACTCATCACGTGATAGTTGATCTTACGGCGTAATACGCGCTCGATTTCATTAACACCAATGCCAACGCCGGAGTTAGATCGGTTCAGGACAATACTGATCGCCCGCGGATCGATGCCTAACTGGTTAGCCAGGCTCAGGAATAAACTGGTATTCTTCAGTGGGCCAATTTCCGGCGTAATGACCAGCAAGACGTGATCGGTGCGATCAAAGACGGATAGTGTGCGATCATCGTAGCTGGTCTGGCAATCAACCACCACGTAATCGGCATTCACAGCCAGTAAATCAAGAATGCGAGTCATATGTTCAGCGCTTACCAGCTCTGCCTCTTCAGGCCGTGGCGGAGCGAGTAAGGCTTGCAGTCCTGATGGATGGGAAAGCAGAACCTGTTTTACCATCTCCTGCTCGATCTCGTCGCCGCTGCGGACGATGTCGATGATGCTGCGCGTGGGTGCAATGTTGAGATGGACGGCAACATCACCGAAGGTGAGATCGGCGTCAACAATTACGACCCGTCGGCGTGAACGCAGGCGTAGCGCCAGCGCCACCGATACCGCAATCGTTGTTTTGCCGACACCACCCTTTGCCCCGAAGACGGTAATCACCTTTCCGCGTTGTACCGGTGTTGTCGGGGTCTCGATTGTCGTGCGCGCCAGGATGTTCTTAACCCGGTAGACCAGCTCTTGCGGTTCAAATGGTTTGGCCAGGTAATCGTTGGCACCGGCTTCAAAGCCGGCAATCTTGGCACTAATATCGCCTTGGGCGGTAAGCATCAGAATCGGGAGTGTTTTGGTTAGCGGATGCTGCCGCACACGCTTACACAGGGTGTAGCCATCAATGCCGGGTAACAACACATCGCAGATCAGGGCATCGGGTAGATTCTTGTAAATCTGCTGTAATGCCTCTTCACCACTGGCAGCACGCCGCACTTCGTAACCGGCACCACGCAGCACCAGTTCGAGCATCTCGGCAACGGTATCGTCATCATCAACGATCAGCAGTGTATGGGGTTTCATCTACGTGCTCCTCTCTGATGCACTCAGGCGATCGAGCAAGGCTGATAACGCGCCGGCAGCCAGTGGAATGAGGAGATAATCATCGACACCGAAAGCAACTGTAGCCGCGGCACGTGGTTCGGCGGTTGCCGGGGCGATGGTGACAATACGTCCCTTTGCAAAGTGTTCGCGCAACAGAATGATATTCGCAGTGCGTGCCCCTTCAATCTGCGTCATATCGACCAGAATGAGGTTGGGTGGGATTGGCGCTTCATACTGTAAGGCACGTTCAACATCATCGATCATATCGTACATCAAACCCTGGGCAGTCAGCGCCTGGCGCAGCATGCGACGTTGAATGCCATTAGCACTGATGATCAAAGCCCGCCAGGAGGGTGCCTCGGTGCGGATGGTTGCTTCGTCTTTTGCGGCTGGTAGCAGGAGCGGCGGTGTATCGCCAGCGGTTGTGTCAACAACGATGCGGTTGCGACCGGCGTGTTTGGCCTGGTAGAGGGCTGCATCGGCAGCCTGCATCACACCAAGCTGGCTACGGTGGTGTGGATAGCCGGCAATCCCCGCGCTGAAGGTAACCGTGAATTCGCCGGCAGGCCCATAGTGACGGAGTGCAGCAAAACTGGTGCGAATCGTGTCAATCAAGGTACGGGCTTCTACCAGTGAGGTATTTGGGAGGGCAACCAGAAACTCTTCGCCACCGTGGCGCCCGATAAGGTCACTTTTGCGCAGCCGCTGTTGCAGGAGGCGGGCAAAGCTGCGTAAGACCTGATCGCCGATCAGATGCCCATACGAGTCGTTAACGCGCTTGAAGTGATCGATATCAATAATGGCGATACTCAACGGTTGTTGCAGGCGCTCGGCACGGGCGAACTCGTGACTCAATTCCTCTTCAACCGCCTGATGATTCAGCAATCCGGTCAGACTATCACGAATGAGAAAGCGCTGGAGATAGCGTGCGCGCATCGCTCGTGCCGAGATTGCTGCTACCAGATCGGCAGGTGAGATTGGTTTGGCAAGAAAGTCGTCGGCCCCCAATGAGAGTACCGATTGTTGCTGTAACCGATTGGTCTCAGCCGAGAGAAAGACGATAGGCATGCCGACGTAGCGATCTTGCTGGCGAATGATGCTGGCCAGTTCTTTACCACTGCAAATCGGCATATACATATCGAGGACGATGAGATCGGGTTGAAATACCTGCAACTGGTTCAGGGTCTCGCGCGGATCGGTAATCGCCCGCGCATGGATGCCGGCTATTTCCAGGCTGTGCACACAGTTGTGCCCAAACTCCTGATCGTCATCCACAATCAATACGCGCAGGGGGGTATTTTCTTCGACACCGGTCAGCCGGTCGAGGGCATTGATCAACTGCCCGGCATCGACCGGTTTGGCGAAATAGGCATGACCGCCACTGCGTACTGCTGCCAGACGGGCAGTAAAGTCGTCGCGTTGCGAGATATAGATGACCGGTATTGGTTCGGTGCGTTCGCGTTGCAGGTTGGCAATGGTCTCGGTACCGGCCAGATCACCCTCTGGGAAGACGATGTCCATAATGATGGCTGCCGGATTGATAGCACGGATCAGGGTTGGCAGTCCTTCCAGATCGTTCACCAGATGGACATCATAGTTGAAGAGGCGCAACTGACCGACCAGTTTCGCAGCGAACTCGCGATCATCTTCGACCAAAACAATGGTTTGCGGACGACCGTTTGGCTCGCGTGGCGTTGCTGGGGGTTGCGGTTGCGGGATAGGCGGTGCAGGCTCCGTGTTTGCTGGGGGTACTGGTGGTGGCTCTGATGGCGCTGTTGATGGTGTGGGTTGATTCGTTTCCGGTACCGCTGTGGAAGTGCGGTATTCGCCTACCGCATGTTGTAGCAATGCAATCTGTTGGGCCAGATGTTGACGGGCAAGAGTGTCCAGGGACTGGTCGTGTTCAAGCCACTCTTTCAGCCTGAGATCGATGTCATGCGCTACAGCACCGAGGTTAGCGAATCCAAACATCGCTGCTGAACCGGCCAGTTTGTGCGCAAGCTGGCGTAGCTCTACGCCAGCCGTCTTATCCCAGTCGCTCTGGACAAGCTGGTTCCAGGCAGCATGAATAGCCGCCACACGTTCACCAATTTGCGCGGCATACCGTTTGCGCAGTGCTTCAAACTGTTCAGCGGGATCGGGTTTCATTAGCTTTCAACCAGATTGCTGCAACTTGTTCTGATAAGGTCATTGGATCAAAGGGTTTGGAGATAACATCAACTGCCCCTAGTGCCAGATACTGTTCGACTTCGTGGCGCTGGACGCGGGCCGTCATGAAGATAACCGGCGTGTTAGCCAGTGCAGGGCGTTTCCGTAGCTCTTTCAGCGTGGTTGGCCCGTCCATTCCCGGCATCATCACATCGAGCAAAATCAGATCGGGGGCAAACTGCTCGGCGGTGGCGAGTGCTTCTGCACCTGAACTACAGATTTGCACTGCATAGCCACCAACCGCCTCAAGCGCCAGTTGGGCTACCATCTGAATATCGGGATCATCCTCGATGAAGAGGATTTTCTGTAGTGATGTCACAACGTTAGCTCCTTTCCTAACGAGCTTCATTTGGGGTAACCGGTGACGAAATTGGCTGATCAAGCAAACGACTGACCGTTGTTAACAACTCGGTGTTGGTGGTGCGCGATTTAACCATCGTTACCCCCACTCGATTGACAATCTCCGGCTCCAGATCATGCACTGAGAAGAAAATAACCGGTACCGGTGGTTGCAGGCGCTCGATCAGCGGTAAGAGATCAACGCCATTGCCATCGGGCAGGTGTTGATCGAGAATGACCAGATCAAAGGCTTGTGCTTGCAGCAATGCCTGCGCTTCACTGATAGTAGTCGCCGCTTTCACATCGGCAATCTCAGCCAGGAGCAGGCTTACCACTGCTATAACATCGCTATCGTCCTCTACGTGGAGAATGAGCGGTCGCCCGGCACCGGTGCGGCGGGCGGCCCGCCGTAGGGCGGCGAGCAGGCGTTGCTGGTCGATAGGCTTTGGCAACCAGTCTACCACATCCAGGTCGTGACCGTTTGTCAATTGCTCTTCGCCGGCACGGGCCGACACAACCACAACCGGCAAGGTGCGGGTGTGGGGTTGTGTGCGTAATTCGCGCAGGAAGACGACCCCATCTTCGTGAGGCCACAGCAGATCGAAGGTGATGGCTCGATACTCACGCTGAGCCAGTAAGTCACGCGCTTCGGTCAGTGAATAGGCAATGTCGGTTGCGTAGCCTGCCTGTTGCAGCATCAACGAGAGTAAGGCGGCAATGTCGTGATCATCTTCGCAGATCAGAATTCGTGGCCTGTCGGATTGAGGTGGCAATGATACGGTGGTGTTTGTATTGGGGCGATACTCGGCCAGATCGACGTAGAAGGTTGTGCCTACCCCGCTGGCAGTGACAAAGCCGATCTGACCGCCATGCCGTTCAACAATCGCTCGACTGATGCTTAAGCCCAAACCGGTACCACCCTGTCGGCGAGTATTGGACGAATCGGCCTGGGCAAATTTTTGGAAGATGCGATCACGGAATTCAACCGGGATACCCGGCCCATGGTCGGTAACCGTGATGCGTATCCGTCCACGTGGTTCACGTCCGATGGCGACTTCGACTTTACCTCCCGGCGGAGAGAACTTGATCGCGTTCGAGATCAGGTTCGTAATGACCTGGGCTATGCGATCAGGATCGACATATACCTGAACGCCGGGTAAGGTCGCAGTAAGCTCAATAGCCACGTCATACTGTTGCCCGAAGCCACGGTTTGCCTCAATCGTCTGGCGTACCAGTTCGTCGAGGACGACCGGTTGGAATTTAAAGACCATCTTGCCCGACTCGATCTTCTCGATGTCGAGGATATCGTTAATGAGACGGATCAATCGTTCACTATTCTTCAGGGCAATGTCGATCATGGATGCTGCCCGTGGTGGTAATTCGCCGACTACCCCACCGGCCAGCAAACCGAGCGAGCCACGAATGGAGGTGAGCGGTGTGCGCAGCTCGTGCGACACAACGGCCACGAACTCGTTTTTCATTCGTTCGATGGCACGTCGTTCGGTTACATCGCGGAAAAACCAGACCCGTCCGTAGTATTCACCTTCGGCACTGATAACCGGGGCGCTATAGCGCTCGAACGTGCGACCATCTTTCAGCTCGATCTCGGCCTTGCCGCTCAGACTGGGGTTGGCATACAACTCTTCAATCTCATTCCGTACTCGTTCGGGATCGCAGACCTGGGCCAGCAACGATTCCATGCACGTACACATGACGTGATCGACTTCCCTGTCTGACAGATTCCACATTTCACGGAACCGCCGATTCGAGTAGAGGCAGCGACGTTCGGGCGAGACAACCAGCACGCCATCGGGAGAGGCTTCAGTCTGACACTCAAGCAGGGTCTTCTGGAAGCGCAATTCCTGTTCGGCCAGTCGGCGCGCAGTAATATCGTGGAAACTGGCAACAGCGGCGTAGACGTTGCCCTGTTCATCACAGAGTGGTTGGGAGTTAATCGAGAGCCAGGTCAGCTCGCCAGAGGGTTTACGAATGCCCATAATCACGTCATTAAGGGCCCGGCCAGTGGTTAGCGAGACCATAATCGGGTGCTCTTCACCCGGAAATGGGCTGCCGTCTTCGTGGATCGCCTGCCAGCGCGGATCGAAACTGGTGCGTCCGATCAATTGATCGCGACTCAGACCAAGAATACGTTCGGCGCTGGCGTTGCAGGTTTCAATCTCACCTGCACGATTCATCACCACGATTCCCTCGCTCATTGCCGTAATCACCGAGCGATAACGAGTCTCGCTGGCCCGCAACTGCTCTTCACTCTGCTTGCGAGCGGTGATGTCGAAGCGGACAGCAAGGTAGCGTTCGGGTTTGCCATCATCACCGATAAACGGTACGATGGTTGTATCCACCCAGAAAAGCCGACCATCTTTAGCACGGTTGCAAATCTCGTTCCGCCAGATGCGCCCGGCTTTAATGGTTTGCCACAGGTCGGCGAAAAACTCTGGTGGATGAATGCCGGATTTGAACATGCGATGGTCTTTACCGATCAATTCATCGGCGCGATAGCCGGTGATCGCGCAGAAACGTTCATTCACTTCCAGGATACGCCCTTCGGGGTCAGCAATTGAGAGAATAGTTGACTCGTCGAGGGCATTCATCACATCCCGGCTCTCTTTGAGCGCTGCCCGTAGCATGCGCTCCATCTCTTTTTGCTGCGTGATGTCTGACTCAATGGCGATAAAGCGGATCAAATTATGCTGATCGTCGTAGACAGGTGAAATATTGAGTGCCAGCCAGTATGGTCGTCCTTGTTTTGTGTAATTGACGATTTCGGCCTTTACCGACTCGCCATTATCGAGTGCCTGCCTGATCCGGGCTACAGTTGCCGGATCGGTCTCTGGTCCTTGCAAAAACTCGCCGGGCTTCCGACCGCGTACTTCGTCGAGCGTATAGCCGGAAATGCGGGTAAACCCTTCATTCACCCACTCGATCCGACCGTCGCGGTCGGTGATAATCACCGCGTTGTCGGTATGGCGGGCAACCAGCGAGAGCATGCGCAGTTGTTCGGCTTCGCGACGGGCGCGGCGCGTATATGGGCGCAGCACAAACAAACCACTGGCCATAACCAGCAGAAAAATCGTTGCCAAGATACTGAACTGCGAAAGCGCAATCTGATTGCGTAGCTCCTGGCTCTGGGATAGCAGCAGGTCGCCTGATGTGCGGAGATCACTCTGCAAGACAGCAACAATACTCTGGATTGCACGCAGATTGGGATTGTCGCGATTGAGTTGATCGGTAGGAGCTTCGACTAACCTGTTCACGTGTAACAGAAAGCGGTCGAGGTCAGTCGTCATTTGGGCAATTGAGGGTGCGGAAGTAGAGACCAGCATCCGTTGATGCGTTTGCTGGATTTCGGCGCTCAGGGTACGTAATTCAGCGCGTAATGATGCGGCTTGTGCGGCATTGGCAAACAGAGCCAGCTCATTGGCAAAGAGGGCTGCCTGCTGAATGCGGATTTGTTGCTGATACGTTGCTTCCAGCATGGTGTCATTTTGTGACAGACGTGACGTATTGGCTGTCAGCAACCAGTAGCCGCCAACAATCAGCATTCCTATCACCACAAAGCTCACAATGTAGGTTTGGGTCAGGCGCCGGGTTGGTGATGGATGGGCCATACGTTCACCCTTTCTGATTGGGTTGCCATGAGGTGTTGCGCGGTGGCATTGACGAACGCTTTTGCCGTCGCCGCACTTGCTATACATTATACGCTGCGACCCTTTCCAGACTATTGCCAGTTGTTAACGAAACGTACACGTCGGGTGTCGCCTGATACTTCGTTTCCACAGCGCTCCGAATCAACGGCGAACTAAAGTACAGGTGTCCGGTTCCAGGTTCTTGTTACGGCGGGTAGTTCAGATGTCTCCTTACCTGCGTACAGGCTCATACGGCGATACAACCAGTTGCATCAGCGAATGATTGAGGTTGGGGACATGTCTGGCAGGCGGTGGTACAATAGCGTTACACAACCATCATGTTGTCAACCCTTTACGTTACCGGCAACGGCCATTGTTTGTTGGCTATCGGTAAGGAATGAACAATGCTTGAACGCTGTATTACCGATGTAAAGCTCAGCAAGGAAGAGTACACGCAACTGGCTCCGGGGTTGCAGGCGCGGCTCTTTGATCTCGAACAAATGCTGCTGGAAGCGCGCATTCCGACCATCTTTGTATTTGAAGGCTGGGCCGGCACCGCCAAAGCCCGCACAATTGCAACCCTGACCCGGCGCCTTGATCCGCGTGGCTTTCGGGTGCATTCGATTACCCCACCGCGTACCTATGAGCAACAATATCCCTGGTTGTACCGTTTCTGGCTCAAGATACCCAGCTACGGTCAGATGAGCTTCTTTGATCGCTCGTGGTACCGTGAGTTGCTGGCGGCCTATACTACCGGTGGCAGCCGTGATGAATGGCGCACGCATTGCGAAGATGCCGTCATTTTCGAGCGGCAACTGGCCGATGATGGTGCGCTCATTCTCAAGTTCTGGTTACATATCACGAAAAAGCAGCAGGCACGGCGCTTTGCGAAATTACTGGCCGATCCGCTGAATGCCTGGCGGGTGACCGAGGAAGATCTCTGGCAGCACCGTCATTACAAAAAGGTCTATCTGGCCGTCGAAGAGATGCTCTCGCGCACCGACACCGCATTTGCACCCTGGCACATTATTCCGGCTGCCGACAAGCGTTACGCCCGGCTCACCGTCTTGCAAATTATTGTCGGGGCGCTGGAGAGTCGATTGGGAATTACCGCCAGTGATCGTGAGGCCAGTCTTGATGATAGTGGTCTGGCGTTGCGGCGCTACTATCTCGATTTGCGCACGCCGGTTGTCGCTACACCGCGTGCAGCACCGGTAGATGCAGGCAATTCCTCTACCATGACTCTGCAACAGGCTGAACCAATCACGACCCCGGTGGTCGTGACGCCGGTCGCGCCACTGTTACGGGCAGCCAGCCCCTTACAGCGCGTTGATTTGAGTTTGCGTCTTGATGATGATACCTACCACCGGGAATTGAAACGGTTGCAGGCCAGGATGTATCTGCTCGGCCTGCAGGTGTACCATCAGAAGCGACCGGTCGTGTTTGTGTTTGAAGGCTGGGATGCAGCGGGTAAGGGGGGCGCCATTCAGCGCCTGACGGCGGAGCTTGATCCGCGTGCCTATACCGTGCACGCGATTGCCGCCCCCGCCGGCGATGATAAAGCTCGCCACTACCTGTACCGCTTCTGGCGGCGGTTGCCGCCGCGTGGTCAGTTTGCGATCTTCGACCGCTCGTGGTACGGTCGCGTGTTAGTTGAACGGGTGGAAGGGTTTGCCCGCCCCGACGAATGGCGTCGTGCCTACGCCGAGATTAATCAGTTTGAACGCCAGTTGGTTGATTTTGGCGCGATTATTGCCAAATTCTGGCTGCACATCAGCCCCGAAGAGCAATTGCGCCGTTTTGAAGAACGGCAGCATGTGCCGTACAAAGCCTGGAAATTGACCGATGAAGACTGGCGCAATCGCGAAAAGTGGCCGGCATATCTTGAAGCAGCCGATGAGATGCTGCTTCGCACCAGTACGCCCTATGCGCCGTGGACGATTGTCGAGGCAGAAGATAAAAAGTATGCCCGGATTAAGATTTTGCGCACTGCGGTTGAGGTGTTGGAAGCGGAATTGGGGCCGGTGAAGTTGGATTAAGATGAGATCGTTATGAATGGTCGATGGTTACACTGGTTGATCTGGATCGCCAGCGCACTCCTGGTGGCAGGTGGGTTGGAGCTGGTACTTGGGGCTGGGGGTGGCGGGATTGGCGTTGCGCTCAGTGTTATTGGCGGTGGGCTGATCCAGTATTGGCGAGAACGTCCTGCCCTGTCGTGTGGGATACGTGGGCCACGTCTGCACCCCTTGCAAGTAAGTGCACTTGGGCTGATGGGGTTAGGTGTGCTGTGGTACCACGGGCAAGGTGGTGGTGCCATCGCGACGCTGAGTGCATTCTGGCCTGCGTTGGGAAGTAGCTGGATACCACTCGTGCTGGTGGTGGCGGGAGTAGGCTGGTTGGGTCTCCTCAGCATCCAGAGCAGTTGCCGCGATGAGCAGTTGCTGACGATGATGGGAGAGCACGACCGGCGCTGAATCGGGTGCACAGTGCTCTGGAAGCTGTTCGCCGGTGAACAGCGTGATTCATTGCAGTGACAAAGCCTATGAAGACGATCTGGCATCTTCTTGACACGCAAGCAGAGCAGTACCCTGATCGCGTGCTGCTCAGGTTTGCCGATCAGCAATGGCGGTATGCGGAGGCGGTGGCTCTGGCGCGGCGGGCTGCCGGCGTACTCTACGATCTCGGGGTACGTCCAGGGGATCGCGTTGGTTTGATGATCGGGAACAATCCCGATTATCTCTGGGCGTGGTTCGGCTGTGCCTGCCTTGGCGCGGTCACGGTACCGATCAATCTGCATCTGAAAGGTGACGTACTGCATTACATTCTCGATCATGCCGGGGCAACTGTTTTGCTCATCGAAGCGCATCTGTACGAGCGGATTGCGGCGTTGCGTGCCCAATTACCGACGTTGCGACATCTGGTAGTGCGAGGAAGTGATACGGCGCCGCCAGATGCCGTCCACTGGCACACCGCCCTCAGTGGGGCGCGACCGGTCGATCCCTCACCGGGGAGTGCGACCGACCTGCACAGTATTCTCTACACCTCTGGCACGACCGGCCCACCTAAAGGTGTGATGCTCAGTCACCACGCCTATCTCCACTCGGCGGCCCTCTTCGCTGACGTGATGATTGGCGCGACAGCCGATGATGTGTTTGGCACCAGCCTGCCGCTCTTTCATATCAATGCGCAGGCGCATACGGTATTACCGGCCATCTATCGCGGCACGACGATTGCCTTGATCGAGCAGTTTAGTGCCTCGCGCTACTGGCGCCAGCTCGCCGATCTTGGGGCCACTATCTGCAATTTGCTGGCAGCGATGATCCCGATACTGATGAAGCAGGCGCCTTCCGCCGATGATCGGGCGCATCGCGTGCGCATTGCAGCCTGTGCGGCGACGCCGCCTGATTTGTGGCGCGCCTTTGAAGAGCGGTTTGGGTTGACGATTATCGAAGGGTATGGTCTGACCGAGACCACCGGTTTTTGTGTGGCTAATCCACGCGATGCCGTGCGGGTTGGTACCTTTGGCAAGGCGATGCCGGGGTTCGAGCTGGCAGTTGTGGACGCCAGCGATCAGCCACTGCCGGCGGGCGTGCCCGGCGAGATAGTGATTCGTCCGCAGCGTGACCATCTGATGATGATGGGTTACTATCGCCAGCCAGAACAGACGGCGACGGCAATGCGTGGTGGGTGGTTTCACACCGGCGATCTGGGGCAGCTTGATGAAGCCGGCTATGCGATTTTTATTGATCGGCTCAAGCAATCGATTCGGCGACGTGGCGAGAACATCTCATCGTGGGAGGTTGAGCGGGCGGTCAATGCCCATCCTGCCGTGTTAGAGAGCGCAGCGGTTGGTGTGCCCAGCGAACTCGGTGAGGAAGAGGTGAAGGTGGTCGTAGTGTTGCGCCCCGGTGCGACTCTCGATCCGATTGATCTGATACGCTGGTGTGAAGAGCGGCTGGCTTACTTTGCCGTACCACGCTACGTTGAGTTTCGCCAGAGTTTGCCGAAGACGGCGACCGAGCGGGTCGAGAAGTATAAGCTCAAAGCCGAGGGTGTGGGAAACGCCTGGGATCGCGAGGCTGCCGGTTATCGGGTGAAGCGTTCGTGAGTGCAGGGGCTGGAGAGGGGAATGGATGGGGCTTGTGCAATGGTGGTGCTGCGGCCAGCAGGGTGCTGCGACACGACCCCACCCTTGCCCGCCTCCAGCGGGGGCGGGAACTATCAGTGCCGGCAGTGCCGGATGGCTCCCGCTATCGCACACTGGTGCTGCGTATACAGTGCAAACGCTGTTCTCCGTCTCCGCGCTCAGGTTGCCGCGTCCCGCGCCTAATCAGTGTGTGAGGTGGGTGCGGAAGCCTCGCTTCCGCACGCCAGACTGAAACCCGACCTGGAAACCGTATTCACTTCGTCTGCAATGACCTGCCAGCAGCTCGTGGTGATGCTTCAGTACGGACCCGGAATGAGGCACATCCTTGAGCAAGAGCTGGTATCACCTCTATTAGCCGCCAACGGCCAGTGCCCGTTCGATCAGGCGGGCGGCGGGTTGTTCGCGCAACCCGGTATCGACGATCTGATTGGCAATTTCAAGCGCAGCAACACCTGCTTCACCGCTGACCGGTGGTGCAGTCTCGTGGCGCACGGCTTCGCAGAAGCTGCGTAGTTCTTCGTAGAGTGGTTCTCGTCGTGGTACTTTCAACCGGATGCTACGCCCCTCGCTCACCCCAAGGAGCGCCAGCTCCGGCCAGGCTTTGCCCTGACACGAGTCGTTTTCGTAAAAGGTCAGGTCTTGGGTCAGGTAGTTCGCAACGAACATCCCTCGCTCACCGATAATGCTCAGCTCGCGGATCTTGGTTGGCGTCAGCCAGTTGATGTCGAGAATACCGATCATGCCATTTTCAAACCGGAGTAACGCCGAGAGCATGTCTTCGTGGCTCTGGTGGATGTGACGATGAAGTTCGACGTGCATACGCACAATCGGCGAGCCGATCAGATAATTGAGAATGTCAATCTCGTGGGTGGCCAGGTCGATGACGACACCGACATCGGCGATGCGACCCGGAAATGGCCCCACGCGCCGTGATGTGATCTGAAACAGGTTGCCCAATTCGTGGTTGTCGAGTTGTTCTTTCAGGGCAATGATGGCCGGATTGAAGCGTTCGATATGTCCGACCGTAAGAATGACACCGTGGCGACGGGCAGCTTCGATCAACAACCAGCCCTGCTCAACCGTTGCGGCAATCGGTTTTTCGACCAGAACGTGCACACCACGGGCAATCGCAGCGCTGGCAACGGCAAAGTGGTGTTTTGTCGGTACAACGACCGAAACCAGATCAAGCTCCTCGTTGGCGAGCATGGCATGATAATCAGTATAGATCCGGCAGCGGTAGATGTTTGCCAGGCTGCTGGCGGCTGCATAGTTGGTATCACAGACGGCAACCAGCTCGACATCTGGCATGGTGGCGTAGACGCGGGCGTGGTTGCGTCCCATGCTCCCGACACCGATAACAGCAGCGCGCAGTGTGTGTTGTTTCATGGTGCCCTCCCCCCTGGTGAACGAGGTAGTCTCAGTATGCGCCTTCGCCCTTCAACAGGGCCGGAATTGTACGATAGATGATCAGCAGGTCAAGCCAGATCGAGTAATTGCGGATGTAATGCATGTCAAGGCGCACCCGATCAGCGTAACCCAGGTTGCTACGTCCGCTAATCTGCCACAAGCCGGTGAGACCGGGGCGTACCATCAGCAGGTTGTGTTGCCAGCGCCCAAAATGGTGCATCTCGGCAGCGGTGATCATGCGTGGCCCAACCAGACTCATCTGGCCAAGCAGAACATTAATCAATTGAGGTAACTCGTCGATGCTGGTGCGGCGCAGAAATTTACCGACGCGGGTAATACGGGGATCGTCCTTGAGCTTGCCCTTCTGCGCCAGTTCTTCACGTTGGGCAGGGGTCAAGCGCCGGTCACCATCTTCGTACATTGTGCGAAACTTAAACGCATCGAACTGGCGATATCCAACACCCATAACGCGACGGCGGTGAAAGATTTTACCCGGACTATCAAGCCGAATCGCGATTGCGACGACCAGGAAGAGTGGTGCGAGCAGGATAAGGCCGATCAAGGCGCCAATGCG
This sequence comes from Chloroflexus aurantiacus J-10-fl, assembly GCF_000018865.1. NCBI lineage: Bacteria > Bacillati > Chloroflexota > Chloroflexia > Chloroflexales > Chloroflexaceae > Chloroflexus > Chloroflexus aurantiacus. The sequence goes on along the minus strand of NC_010175.1, from coordinate 5,055,871 downwards.
GTCAATCAGCAATTTGCCGATAGCGTGGATGCCGGTAATACGGGTTTTATTGAGGCTTAGCAAGGGAACTGCACCCTGCTCGTGTACCTGAACTCCAATTGTCAACAGATCGAATAGACCGGGTGCCAGGCGGACTTCGAGACGATTCAACAAATCCATTGCCCCATCGAGCACGATCAGTCGTTCGCGAATGAGATTGGTATCAGCAATAATAATCGTCTCGATGTTAAGATCATTTACTAACCGGATGAAGTCACCGGTAGTTCCCAGGACACGGCCTGTGCCGACCTCACTACCAACCGGTAGACGGTCGTCGATAAAACCGACAATATTGGCGCCGGCCCGGTGCTCGGCGGATAACTGTTCGGCAATTGCCCTTCCCTCATCGGTGGCGCCGATGATCAGTATGCGTTCGGTTAGATGTCCTTTTGCCCGTAAGTGGTAGACAACCCGGCGGAAGCTGAAGCGCCACGCAATTGTCAGCGTCACGGTAAGAATCCAGCTCATCACCAGCCAGCCACGGGCAATGACAATGTCGGGGATCAGAAAGGTTAAGATAACCACGAAGAGCATCCCTTTGCTGGTGGCGTTGAAGACTTGATTGTACTCGTGGGTGCCATTGAACAATGCCGTGCGCTGGTAGAGACCGTGCATAGCGAAGATGCCAATCCAGCACGGCACCAGCATCGCGATCAAGATGCTGTAAAACTCTGGCTGCATCGCACCTTCGACAAAGACCGGCAGGTTGGTAAAGAAGCGCACGATGTACGCGAGCACAAAGCTGGCCGTGACAACCAGCGCATCACCGAGGATCAGGGCACCGATGAGAGCTATTTTCTGATAATCGATTGCCCGGTGATCAGACCGGCCATAGGCTGTCGTCGTCAATTCAACGCTGGATATGCTCATAGGAACCTCAGATAAGTGATAACGCTGCTGACGATGGACGGGTGACAAGCGGCTGAATCTGAGTTGCCACTGAGCGGGCAAAGGCACAGACCGACTCGCCATTTGTAAGCTGTGGATAAATCTGACCAGTGTTGGCCAAAAAGAGACCGTCAATGTCGGTGGTGACGGGTGGAATCAGGTCGGTTGCACCAACGGGATGGATTGGCTCGACGTACCGTTCACGTCCAATGCGGATGGCGGCAATGTCCTCTTGCTGTAGGTCGGGAAACATTTGCTGCAAATAGCTGAGAAAGACCTGGCGTAATTCGTCATCGGGCATCCGGGCAAAGGGGCTTTCAGCCGAGACGTATTTGGGTAAATAGACCAGGTGGTATCCGCCAACATACTGCGGATCGATCAGGTTCGTGGTTTCGATCACGCCGGTAAACGGAATGCGTTCATCGGTGATGTTCAGCGTGTAGTAAGGTGTCAGCCGTCGACGCATCACCACCAGCATACACACAATACCCAGAAACCCATCGAGCTGCCCCCAGCGGGCTGCTACCGATGCTGCTGCGGGAGGCAACAGCCGCCGCGCAATCGGGGTTTGGGTGGTAATCACCACATTGTCCGCCGGGAGTTCGTGACCGTTGACCACCAGACCACTCACCCGTCCGTCAGTAACCTGCAACGTTTCGATGGTGGCATTCACCTCAATCTGACCACCACGTTGCCGGATCGCCGCGGCCAGGGCATCGATCAGCTCCTGGTAGCCATTGGGCAGGTAACACATGACCTCACGGCTACCGCCTTTGGTACGGGTATCGGTGGTGCGTACCAGGCGCGACCAGATGTAGGTGGCAGGGACGTGACTGAAATCGCCATCGAATTTGGCGCGCAGGAGTGGTGCCCAGACGTGGCGCACCGTGCGCTCGCCGCTGAGGCGAGTGAGCCACTCGGCCACCGGTATCTGTTCGAGGCTCCGCCAGTCTTTGATCCGACGACAGGCGAGAATGGTGTAGGCGAGGCGGAGGCGATCAATCAGGCGCAGTGGCGGAAAGCGGAGAAATTCGAGTGGGGTTGACATAGGGTAGATGCGGCCATCGTGGTAGAAGCCCATCTTTGTGATGGTGTAGCGCAGGCGGCTACGCAGCCCCAGTTCGTCAAACAGGCTCATGAGGGTGTGATCGCTGCTGAGGATAGCATGGTAATAGCGATCACACTCCATTCCATCGAGTTCGGGAAAGCGTGCGCGTCCCATCAGGCCACCGAGTGAGGCTGATCGCTCCCACACTCGTACCGGGATGTGCCGTTTAAGCAATTCGTAAGCCAGGCTGAGGCCGAGGATGCCTCCGCCGATAATATCTACCATTGTCCCCCCCTGTTACGTTGACCCTCCACGTTGTCAGGCAACCAATACCGGCTCGTGTACGGTTAAGGCATTAACCGCAGCAGCGATCTGCTGCAATTCCTCAAGGCTGAGCGCCGGATGCACCGGTAAGGCGATGATCTCACGGGCAATCCGGTCGGCGACCGGCGTTTCGGCTTCGATACCCAGCTTGCGGTACAGCGGTTGTTGCGGGATTGGTAGTGGGTAGAAGATGGCCGTACCGACACCGGCGGCGTTCAACTGTTTGATAGCCGCATCGCGGTTCCCGATCACGCGGATCGTGTACTGATGAAAGACATGACGTACATCCGGGCGTACATACGGCGTGATGACCGCCGGATGGCGAATGTGTTCGCTTAGAAATGCGGCATTTGCGATCCGCTGCGCCGTGAAACGCTCACACTTGGCCAGTTGGGCCCGACCAATTGCAGCTTGCAGATCGGTCATCCGGAAGTTGTAGCCGAGGATTTCGTGATAATAGCGCACCCGGCTGCCGTGGTTACGCAACAAGCGTAAACGGTCAGCGATAGCCGGATCGTTGGTGGTGATCATCCCGCCCTCACCACTGGTCACGTTTTTGGTGGCGTAGAGCGAAAAGCAGCCGACGCCGAAACTGCCCACCGGTTGGTCGCGGTAGGTCGCCCCTATTGCCTGAGCAGCATCTTCGATGATTGCCAGGTTATACCGGCGGGCAATTTCGATAATCGGTGCCATATCTGCCGGTTGACCGTAGAGATGAACCGGCATAATCGCCCGTGTTCGTGAGGTAATGGCGGCAGGGATCAGATCGGGATTCAGGTTGTACGTTCGTGGATCGATATCAACAAACACCGGTGTCGCCCCGGTCATTAAGATGCTGTTAGCCGTGGCGATGAAGCTGAAGGGCGTGGTGATCACCTCGTCCCCAGGGCCAATGTTATGGGCCAGCAGGGCAAGGTAGAGCGCGATGGTGCCGTTCATCACGGCCACAGCGTGGCGTGTCCCACACAGAGCGGCAAATTCCGCTTCAAAGCGTTCAACTTCTGGCCCCTGCGCAATCATGCCCGAACGTAACACAGCCAGCACCGCCTCTTCCTCTTCGGGGCCGATCAGTGGTCGGGAGATGGGGATCATTGCTGACCTCCTACCGCCTTTGCCTGCAAAATTACCGGTTGGAGCGAGGCTTCGATTTGCCGACCTAAATTGACCGCCAGAGCATGGCAGACAATGCTATGGATGTCTTCAATCAAAGGCATAAAGTTGTTTTTGACGTGCAGGCCAATTTTGGCAATCCGATACAGGCGGCCACCATCACGTCCGGTAATGCCGATGGTGACGGCACCAACGCGATTGCCCCATTCGATGGCCCGTACCACATTGGCCGAGTTGCCACTCCCGGAAATCGCAATGATGATGTCGCCATCGCGGTAGAGCGCCTGCAACTGCTCGACAAACACATCGGCATACTCTTGATCGTTTGACCAGGCAGTAATCAGTGGAACGTTGTCGGTGAGCGCAATAGCGCGCACCCGGCGAGCCTGGGGATTGATCGTCCATTTCGAGAGATCGCAGGCGAAGTGCGAGGCGGTTGCCGCACTACCCCCATTGCCACAGACAAAGATGGTTGCATCGCGCTGGTAGGCTTCCCAGATGGCGTCAGCTACTCGTTGGAGTTCCCAGAGTGGCAACTGCTCAAGCGTTTGGCATGTCTGGACAACATACGATGTCAGATTGTTCATGACCCCCTCCCAGTGGTTTCTGATGTATTTACGAGCGCGCAACCATTAACATGCCGGCACAAATCACAATCACACCGGCTGCGCGCAGTGGATTGACCTGTTCGTGCAAGACCAGCCATGCCAGCAGGAAGATGATGATATGGTTCAGGCTAACGAAGGGATACGCTACACTAAGATCAATCCGCGAGAGGGTGACCAGCCAGAAAAAGGTGCCGATACCGTACACCAGTAGACCGCCGATCACCATCGGTGAGGTGACAATGCGCCAGACAATCCCCGGTGCCGTCTCCAGGGTCAGCGCGAGTGGCCCCATGGCACCCATCCCCTGCTTCAACATCATCTGACCAATCACGCCCAGCGTCGTAGCAATCAAAATCAGCATAATGGTGCTCATCGCCAGTGAACCCTTTCGTGGCGTTGGCTGCTCGATCTCGGTGGAGACAGCCGGCGGTGTCTGCCTGATAACTTGCTCGTCAATCTGTTGCATTGATCCCCCCATAGACTGGCAGTCGGGCTATCGACTGCGCGAGATTGCTTTGGTCTGCGGTCGGGCAAAGAAGCGGCGCTGGAGAATGCTGCTCATATAGCGAATGTGGGTTTTCGTGATTTGCCAGACCCGCGCCTTTGATTGTCCATACTGGCGCACGCGCAGCGTGGTTGGATACTCGGCGACGCGGTAACCACTCAGCAGTGCTTCAACCAGCCACTCCGTCACCATCAGAAAGCCGTCGGCGTGGGTGGTAATGTGTTCGATCACGTGACGCCGGCAGGCACGGAAGAGCGCGGTGTAGGTGTGAATCCGTGCATCGACCAGGATGCGGTAGCAGAGTGAAGCCGATTTGCTAATGAAGACCCGGTAGGCCGGTACGTTTTCAATCCCACCGCCAGCGTGATAGGGTGAAGCGGTCACCAGATCAACGTCGGGGGTGAGCCGGTCGAGTAAGGCCGGTATTTCGCTGAAGGGATAGGTGCCATCACTATCACAGGTGACGATGATTTCACCGGTGGCGTTGGCAAAGCCGGTACGCAACGCTGCCCCCAGGCCACGGTTTGTCGGATGGTGAACGATGACGGTATCGGGCCAGGCACCAAATGTCTGTTCGAGGAGATCACCCGTTCCGTCGCGACTGCCATCATTGACCAGCACGAGCTGGGTTCGTCCGCGTTCGCGTAGCATATCCAGGGCCTGAATAAGCCGGTTATGCATTGCCGGCAAACCTTCAGCTTCGTTATAACAGGGAATCACAATTGAAAAATCGTAGTACGCCACGGTCTACTCCTGCAAAAAGAGCGATCAAGGTGAGGATTGCTGGCATGATTGCTCGGAAGCTGGCTGAAATACTGGATAAATTATCTAACCTCGATCTAACGTTCCTCTAAATATTTGCGGTTAGTAAATGAGGATTTATTCATCAATGCGTATACACCGGTGTCGTAACCGCACGGTAGACCGATTCCAGGCAAGTTACACTCTGTTGCCAGTGATGGTGGCGTTCGACATACATACGCCCGGCCTGCCCAAGCCTGTCCCGTCGTTCAGGATCGGCCAGCAAGTTCAAGATCGCCTGCGCAAACTCAGCGGCGTCATCGGCTACGATCAGATCGTGACCGGGTTGTACACTCAGGGCGACTGTTGCCTGACGGGCTGTGATCACCGGGGTCGCGGTTGCCATCGCTTCCAGCACTTTGTTTTGCACGCCAACACCGTAGCGAATAGGGGCGACCGCGATGGTGGCCTGGGTCAGGTAGGGGCGCAGATCAGGTACTGCACCGGTAACGGTAATACGCGGATCGTGGGCGTATGCCCGGATATGGGCGCCTGGTTCGGCACCGGCCAGAGTGACGGTTACTTCAGGGCGCACTGCCCATACCCGTGGCATAATTGCCTCGACCAGGTAGCGAGCCGCGGCCTCGTTGGCGTGGTAGCTCATTTTGCCGGTGAAGACCAGGCTGGCAGGGTGTCGCGGGCCGGTGTGTGGTTGAAAGTATTCCAGGTCAACACCGTTGGGAGCAACAACCAGCGGATTGTGGCCGGGGTGGCTCAGGGTTTGATTGAGGGTCATTAATGCCCAGCGGTCTTCGGGAGACGTGACCACAACGGCAGCAAAGCGATGGGGGTAGGTAGCTTCGTAGTGGCGAGTGCGGGCCAGATCGATCAGCGCGCGCAAGCGCCCGCTCAGGCTACTGCTCCGCCGAAATGTGCGCTCAAACAGGAGGCTGATGCTATCGACCGCGTCGAGAACGACTGGCAGTCCGCCACCACTCTGGTGTAGCGCTGCTAACCCAATTTCCGCGGCACGTAAATGCTCGATATGGATCACGTCATGATCGCCGCTTTGGATCTCTCGCGTTACTGCCGTAATCATCGCAGGAGTCAGGCAGTGGGCAGCCTGGAGCGGTAACCGGGTAGGAAGGGCACGAATATAGGCCAGCACATGATCACCGGTTCGTGTTGGTACGGCAACCACCCGTCGGCAGATGGTACGCAGTTCGGCCAAGGCCGCCTCATTGTCGGCGACACAAACCAGGGTGATGGTATGACCGCGCCGGGCCAGATGACGGATAAACTGATACGGTCGCACCCGGATCGGCGAGGGTGTGTATGGCGCTACAAACAGAATGTTCATCCGCGTTTCCCTTCTGCGAGTGGGTGAACCTTTTGTAAAGCTGTTTCGTACAGGCGATCAATCGCCGGACAAACGACGCGCCAGTCGTAGCGCTCTTCGGCCAGCCGTCGCCCCTGCACAGCCAGTCGTCTGCCCAATGCGGGATCGTTCAGCAGTCGGATCAAGGCGTCGGCAAATGAAGCCGGATCATCGCCAACCAGCAGGTGTTCACCGGGTGTGACGTCGATCCCTTCGTAGCCAATCGTGGTTGAGACAATGGGTAGGCCACGGGCCAGGGCTTCGAGGATTTTGACCCGCATCCCTCCGCCGGCATGCACCGGTACGATGAGGGCCGCTGTGCGTTCGAGGTACGGACGCGGATCGGCAACGTATCCCGGCACCTCAATGGCCGGATCGACCGTTAGGCGGCGAACGGTGGCCGGTGGGCGGGCACCGACCAGCGCTACTCTGGCGTGCGGAACCGCTTGTTTGACGCGCGGCCATACCTCGTGGGCAAACCAGAGGACGCCGTCAACGTTCGGCGGCCAGAACATGGTGGCCATGCTCAGGATCGTGTCGGGGTGAGGCTGGCGATGGACAATCGCTTCGCGCTGCGTGTCGATGGCGATGGGAATGATCGCGGTTGGTGGGAGTGTCACGCCGGCTTCGCTGGCAGCCAGCTTAAGAAATGTGTAATCCGGTTCGCTCACCGCCAGCATACCGTCGAAACGGGCGCACAATTGCGCTTCAGTGCGTCGCAAGCGGCGGGTTTCGATCTGCAAACCGATCCGCTGAATCAGGTGCGAGCGAGCCGCCATGCGGGCTACGATTGTCCAGACGGCATTGTGCTGGTCGATGATCCGTGCCCCAGCCGGCAGATCGACGGAAAAGGGTGCCATGTTGAGTTGATCGGCGTGGATAATATCAAAGTGCTCCCGTGCGGTCAGATTGGCGAGCAGGCGCTGTAGTTCTGGAGAGGCATCGCGACTCAGAATGAAGGACGTTCCGGTCAGCGCGCTTTTGAGCAGGAAACGGGCATCTTTCCAGCGGGAGCGCTGAAACGGAACGGTGTAGACCTCGCGGCAGATACGTCGTAACGACTCGGCGTGCGCCTTTTCCTGGGGGGTGCGTACCAGCGATACCAGCGTGACCTCGTGCTTCTCACAGAGGTATTGCAGCACGTTATAGGTTTTGATTTTTGGCCCGCTATCAGGCGGATAGGGAGCAATGAGTGTGAGCATCAAAATGCGCATGGAATCACCTCTGTGGGGGCGGCGCGATGGGCATAACCGAACGCATATCCGGTTTGGTGATCGCTGGCGAACGTTCAGCCGGTTCCAACGGGCGTAAGAGGAGTACCAGACCGGCGACGATGACAATCAGCAACGGTAGCAGGCTGATCGGCCCGTCCAGTTGCAAGACCATGCCGAGGTTGCGGGCAATGTCGCCGCGTGCCCAGGCCGGAATGACATACTCTGTCCAGGTGGCGCGAATAGCATCGCTGGGGAAGAGCTGGGTTGCCGTGGCTTCCGTCCAGACCAGACCGAACGAGATGGTGATTAACGTGAGGATAGCGGTGCGCCAGATCGGGTGAGACCACACAGCAGCGCAGAGCAGGATGGCCAGCAATGCCAGGAACGGGATCATCGGCACGATGTATCGTGGCCCGGCGGCAAAGCCTCCCCACCACATAATCGAGGAGCCGTAGAAGAGCAAGAAGCTCAGGGGCACCAGCAACACAACCCACCATTCGGCCCGGTGTTGTCGTTGGCGCCAGCCAATCCAGTAAGCGGGGATCGCCAGCAGCAACCATGGTGCCCGGAAGAAGAGACCACGAAAATCACCGAACGTTAGTCCCCAGATGGCATCCCACTGCGGGCCGACCAGGCTCATAAAACCGGTGTGGTGCTGCTCTTGCCAGAGTGCCGAGTGGGCATAGCCGATTGGCAGGGGGGTGCCAAAGGCTGCCAGATCGTAGATCACCAGCAACGTCAGTGGGATTGCACCACCTACCAGCAATGTCTGCAACCATCTCCATCCACGCCGATACAGTGTGTACAGGCCGATAATGGCCGCAGCCGGTGCTGCCGGGTATTCACTGATCACCACCCAGCCTAATGCCAGACCGACAACAGCGGCGCTGATGGCAGGCGGCCAGGTTGATGGTGGTGCCCAGGCCAGGGCAAAGGCGGTGAAGAGCAACACGGCAACCAGTTGATGGGAGTAGAAGTTGCCGGCGTAGGGCGCGGCGCTGGTCGCCAGACCATAAGCGAGGGTGCCGATACTGGCCGGGATTGGGGGTACGCCGAGTCGTTGCAGAATGAGCAAGAAGAGGCCACCGAACAGGGCTGCCGGCAAGGCAACGACAACCAGCGTCAAAAGATATTGCACCAGCGCAAACCGAATCTTGTCCGGTTGTAAGCCGCTGCCATCTGGATTGAGAGTCGCGGCGAAACGACCACTCAGCCGCTCGAATTGAGCCTGGACGAGTGGGGTGTTGAGGAGTGGCCGGAGGGCAGCGTAGACTGGTACGCCTAAAAATGACAATCCCGGTGGCTTGTCGGTATACGCATGACCCTCAAAGATGGCATAGTCGCCGGTGTTCTCGACATAGCGGTCGATGCGTGGCGTGCCATCATCAACCAGGGCCAGCACCAGATTCAACCGCGAGTTCTGGTTCCAGTCCGACCAGCGTGGCAGGATGTAGGCATAACTACAGAAGAGCAGGAACACGATGAGCCAGAAGCGCCGCATAAGGCTACCTTTTCTGCTTAGGGTGTATGCCGCTGCCATATCGTGTAGGGGCCGGCACTGTAAACCGGTGCGTAATCGCGTTGTAAACGTTCGTGGTCGTAGATGCCGGTATACGCACTGAATGGGCCGGTGAGCACGTATGGCGGGTTGGCGTCCAAACCATCGTAAGCAACCGGTGATCCGCCGAGCCAGGCGTGGCGAACAGCGCCATCAAGGAGTTCGGTCGGAACGTAGTGATAGGTGTGATCGGTGAAAATAGCCAGCTCTGGTTCCCACGTCTCGATGATGGCGTCGGTTGGGATAGCCTGATTGAGAAATGCAGCCATGCGTTGTGCAGAGTCATCAGGGCGAAGCACCACGCCGACCGTCAGGCTAAGTGAGAAGCCGGTGATTAGAGCCAGACCGGCACCAACTGCACCGGCCAGAACCGGTTGACGACGCTGCCAGAGCCAGGCAAGCAGATCGCCGATCATTCGGGCAACTGCCGGTGCGCCGAGGGCAACGGCGGGGAAGGCGTAGCGCGGCCAGCCGAGCGATACCAGATACCAGCCGATCCAGAGTATTGCCGGCACGGTGAGGGTCAGCTCGGCAAAGGCCATGGCATTGCGCTGCCGGCAGCGCCAGAGGCTGTACAGCAGGGCCGGAATGAGCAAGCCACCGTACACCTGTACCAGATAACGGATAGCGCGAAGACTGGCTTCGCCGTCGAAGACGAAGATCGCGCCACCGGCTGCCTGGCGGGTTTTCGCCAGATTGGCACTGAAATCAGCCGGGCCGAGAAATGCCAGCATGATCAGCAGCCAGCCGGCAAACATACTCCCGGCAATGAGTGGTGGGGCAAGTCGCAACCACCAGTCACCTACGCGCATGAAGCGCCAATCGAGAAGGACCAGAATGAGGAGGGAGGGCGCCACAATCAGGGCAAACTGATTCTTGGTAATCAGCGCCATCCCAAAGCCAATCCCGGCGAGGATGGCACTGCGCCGGCGGTGCGCTGGCTGTAGTATTGATTTGACATAAAACAACAACCCCATCCCAAGCCAGGCCAATCCAGGCACCTCACCCAATACCTGGCGGCCATATTCGATCATCCCTTCAAAGCCACGGGTGCGTGACGCGATGAGAAGCAGGACTGTCAACAGGGCCAGATAGCGTCCGTGCAGGTGTCGTGCCAGCAGGTAGAAGAGCCAGAGGGTGGCGAAGAGATAGGCCACGATGACGAGGCGTGCTGCCAGCAGATCAACCCCAACCAGGCGAAAGACGAGCGCTACCGGTAGCATCACCGTCGGCCCAACACCGATAGTTGGGCCGAAATAGCGAAAGCCCTCGCTGCTGATGTCGGCGTAGACACCGTAGCGGATAAGCGTTTCCGGGACGTGCAGATGCGATCCCTCGTCGAACCAGGTGCGCGGTGCATAGGGCAGATTCACCAGGGCGAGCAGCCCGATGATGACGACGAGGAGCAGTGTTGCTGCTCGTTCACCGAAACGCACCAGGTCTGACGTTGGTCGTAGAAGATCGGTCGTGAGCTGTTTGTGCATGGTTCCCTCGATGCCAACAACGACCCGGTGGCGCGGCGGGCATTCCCGCCGGCCACTGTCAGGTCAGGCATACAATACGGATCGTGGTGTCTACATACTGCTACCGCTCAGCCGGCGCAGTCCTTCATTCCGTAAGCTGCCGCCGATCCACTTGAGATGGTTCACGCCGATTTGCCAGAGCTGACCCCAGGTTTCAGGGTTAGCCGCACCCTTGAGGAAGGTCATGATTGGTCGTGGCCTTAGTGACCACTCGCGAGCTGCACGTTTGGCCCAGTACTCCAGATCAGCCGAGCTGAGGTGTGGGTAGTTGAGCACCGTGTGCGAATACATGTCGTAGTCTTCCCACTGGTTCATGCGAATCCAGCCATTGGCGACGGCTTCGTAGTAGAAGGGTGTGCCAGGGTAGGGGGTGGCAATATGGAACAGGGCAATATCGAGGGGAAGCCGTTTCGAGAGTGCAATGGTCTGTTGGATGGTTTCGACCGTTTCGCCCGGCAGACCGATGATGAAATAGCCCCAGTTCATGATACCGGCGCGATGGCTGGCGGCAATCGTCTCTTCGATCCGTTTGACGGTGGTACCCTTGCGGGCGCGCTTCAACACCTCTTCGCTCCCGCTCTCCAGCCCCCAGGCGATCATGAAGCAGCCGGCCTTACGCATCAGGCGCAGTTCATCTTCGTCCACAAAATCGACGCGACTGTTGCAGCTCCACCGCAGTTTTAAGCCCTCTTTGATAATCGTGTGGCAGAGATCGTAGACAAATTCCTTCTTGACCGTAAACAGGTCGGCCTCGAAGTGGATGTGATGCATGCCCATTTCTTTCAGCATCACCATCTCTTGCAGGACGTGGTGGGGGCTGCGATGGCGAACGCTCGACTGGTAGGTGACGTGCTTGATGCAGTAGCGGCAGCCAGCCGGGCAGCCGCGACTGGTCAGGACGAAGGTGTAGGGGCCACCCACGATTGGCACTTTGTAGCGTTGCCAGGGTAACTGATCGTGGAGGGGAATGGGTAGTGTGTCGAGGTCTTCAATGAACGGGCGGTCAGGGTTGATGCGGACTTCGCCGTGCTCGTCGCGGTAGCCAACACCGAGGGTTTCGCGCAGAGCTTTAGCAATAATTTTGGGATGCACGCCTAAGAAGCGGCCACGGGTTGTCAGATATGACGCATCGGGAAACGGTAGCTTGCGCCAGGGCGGCGTCAGGTCGGGGTTGCCGACGGGGACCGTATCAGCCGCACGCTCTTCTTCGACTACCCGGTCAATCGTGCGAATGACATCAACAATGGTCAGTTCCGGTTCACCGCGCACCACAATATCGAGCGTTGGGTAGGATTCGAGCGTTTCGCGAGTCATCGGCGTAACGTGCGTGCCGATGGCCATAGTGATTGTGCCCACCGCCTTGCCGATGAAGGTCGTGCGCATGTCGTTCGTCAGGGTTGGAGCCGTGGCGTGGATGATCATGTAGCGCGGCTTCTTTTCCCACATATACTTCTCGAACGACTTCCAGTCCATCATCAGGCCAATTGCATCGATCACTTCAACGCTATAGCCGGCCTCTTTGACCACGGCGGCAATTTGGGCCAATGCGGTTTGCGGCCAGATAATCCCGTCGCGCGTTCGCCGTCCAACGCGAGCAATGTCGCGCAAGAAGAGATCGCCGTCGGGCGATGGCGGATTGAGCACCAGCACATCGAGGCGAGGTGTCTTCTCGCGTGGCATTTCCACAAAGCGAATTTCGCCGGCCCGCTCGTTGGGGCGGGCGGGAGCAACCAGCTTGATGCCGGTTGGTTTGTCACCGGGTGCTTGCTTGCGCTGAACCGGAGTCATTTCCTGCTCGCTCATGTTCATCCCCTTCTAATCGTGCATCAGATGATGCTGTAGCGCCGCCTGTGCGATGGTCAATGCGGGCAGGAGTGAAGCGGCGGAATTGCTTGATAACCGTTGATCCGAATGATAATTGCAAACCATGCAGTACCATGGTCAGCGTCAATATGACGAAAGCAGTATTGAAGACCGACCCGACCAGCATGTGCAGCGGTCGATTCCAGCCGGCCAGCTCCAGCCCAAACAACATGTCAATCGCGTGATGGAACTCGCCGTCAACGTGCTTTTCGTATTCGTACCCTAACCCGAAGAGCAATGCGCTAAACAGCCAGACGGCATTGGCACGGTTTGGTTGCCGGTAGAGCCGAATACTCATAAACAGAGCGGCCACCAGGGCCACGATGATCGGCCAGTTGTGACTGATTAGAACAATCAGGTAGCCGATAACGTAGTGGCCTTGACCAAGATTCTGTTCGCTCCACTGGTAAAATGCTTCCACCGGTGTCCTCGTTTCAGGCGGTTTGTGGCGCAGTCTCGACTGGTGTTGTGAGTGGAACGTATGTCCAGTTCAGGTCAGCTTCCTGCTCGCTCTCGCGGCGGCTTAGTTCGGCGAGCACCCGCGCCAGCCCCCACGCACTGACCAACTGTACTCCCATCAGAACAAGCATGGCACTCACGACCGGCGCAAACCACGAATGAGGCAGGGCGGGATTGGTCAGATCGAAGGCAACAGCCGCGACGTAGGTCATGACACCCCCAATCATCGCCAGCAATCCCAGCCACCAGTAATGGCGTTCAATCCGTCGTCCGTTTCCGCGACGACCAAACAGACCCTGGCGGATGGCGCGTTTGTGGAACAGTGCAACCAGATAACTGAACGACGTGCCGGTGGTGTAGAGGGTCACACCGGCGACGGCCAGCACCAGGGCGCCGAAGAGTTGCGGGAACGACCAGCCAAGCAGCATGCCGAGCGCGATGCCAATGCTCTGCCCCAGAATGAGCAGGCCGGCCAGGAGGAGCAAGAGGAGTCCTAATCCGCCAAAGATACGAACCGGATTATAGGTCAGGGCCGTCCAGACAATCGATTTGGTAAAGCGGAGGCCATCGCGGATCACGTGGAGCTTGCTGCGCCCAGAGCGCTCTTTGTAGGGAATGGGAATCTCTACCATGCGCAGCCCTTCGTGAAGGGCACGGGTGCTCATTGCCGGCGTAAAATCGAGGGTGTTCGGTAATGGGTAGATGATCGGAAGAATTGAGCGCCGTAGGACGCGCTGGCCACTTGCGCTATCGCTAATGCGTACACCGGCGACCAGCGAGAGCATGGTGGCGAAGATGGTGTTACCGATCCGGCGTACCAGCGGCATCTCGCTATGGGCACCGGCCATACGACTCCCGATCACAATATCGGCGCCGGCCAGCACCTCCCGGCACATCGCCGGAAAGTATTCTGGCGGATAGGTGCTGTCGGCATCAAGGAAGCCGATCAGTTCGCCACGGGCCTGACTAAAACCGGTCTTCAACGCGCCGCCATAGCCACGATTCTGTTGCCGGATCAGGCGTACTTGATCACCAAATCCCTGCACGATAGCCGCGGTACGATCTTTCGAGCCATCATCAACAACGATGCACTCCAGATCATCTACGCCCACCTCTTTGAGCGCCGGTCGAATTGCCAGCACGCGCTCAACAATGGCCGCAATGCCATCCTCTTCGTTGTACGCCGGAATCACAACTGAAAGTGTCGCCATGCGTTCCCCTCCCCATGGTTGCTGACGTGCCAGATAAGGTGTCGCGTTTGTGTCAGTAGACCGGTACAGTCAGGCGTTCGTGTGGTAACGGATCGGCACGAAGATCGCGTACAACACGAGCTGGATTTCCGACAGCGACGCAGTAATCGGGAATATCTTTCGTCACCACAGCACCGGCACCCACGACGACGTTGCGCCCGATCCGCACGCCGTCGAGAATAATCGCGCCACTGCCAATCCAGGAACCATCACCGATGGTGATGCCCTGCGCCGTGATACCTTGCGCACTGATCGGGCGGGTTGTGTCGTGAAAGACGTGATTGACGGCCAACACCTGTACCAGCGTGCCCAGATAGACATCGTCGCCAATCGTGATACCGCCTTGTCCGCGCAAGATGCAGCTTTCGCCAATGAGCGAGCGTTGCCCGATAGTGATATGGCTGTGGGGGAGATTGCGAAAATTGTAGACGTGAAGGATTGCGTTCTTCATCACCATACTTTCGGCGCCGATGCTAATGCCGCCGGGACAGGCATGCAGGTAGACACCGTGATCGAGGTAGACGCCACGCCCCAGGCGCACATTGTCGGCAAAGCGGATACGTACACCGTCTTCGATGGCGACGATACCCTCTATCTGCATCAATGCCCGATAGGCCAGTGCCCGTAAGCCGATGCCGACCAGACCAGGTACCCAGCCGCATACGCTTTGCAGCACCTGTTCGGCCAGGTATCGTGGTAATGAGCTTGCCTGTCGGCTCAGATAGAGTCGCAATCGATCCGTCATATGACCCCTGAACGCTTCTGCTGCTGGACGCTTGTAGGATAGTTACCAGGTCTGAATATTGACTAACTATTGATAGGTGTATATGTGACAAAATAATTATGTATTGACGGCAGCTTCCATAATTGCCACCGCGCGTTCGGCGGCACCACTGACAATTGGTGAGCGGGCATTGCGGAGACGGCTTAAACCGGTTGGACTGAGCCACGTTGCAGCACCGGCGAGAATGTCTTCGTAAGAGTTCCCGATCAATACCGCAACACCGGCATCGACCAGGTAGCGCCATTCGGTTTCATTACGTACCAGCAGAATGGGCGTACCCAACACGGCGGCCTCTTCTTGCAGGCCACCAGAGTCGGTGAGCAGAGCCTGGGCCGACTGCACCAGGCAGAGGGTGTCGAGGTAGCCGAGCGGGCGGATCGCCAGGATGTGTGGCGAAAGTTGTAATCCCTGGCGCTCAAGCGCAGCCGCAGTGCGTGGATGTACCGGGAAGACGATTCGGTAGCTCTCGGCCAGTTCGTTTAGCGCCCGCACAATGCCCGGTAGGGTCGTCGGTTCCGTGTTTTCGGCGCGGTGTAGCGTCAGCGCCAGATAGCTCCCCGGTGTCAGTTCCAGTTGTTGCAGGATGGTACTGGTGGCGGCACGCTCGCGATGGCGCAAGGCAGCGTCGATGGCGGTAGAACCGATCACGTGAATCCGTTCGTCTGGCAGCCCCTCTGCGCGCAGGTTGGCCGCGGCAATTTCATCGGCGGCTAGCAGTATTTCGGCAATATGATCGACAATAATGCGGTTGAGTTCTTCGGGCATAGCGCGGTTGAACGACCGCCCACCCGCTTCCAGATGCACTACCGGAAAGCCGAGTTTGGCGGCGCAGAGCGCACCGGCCATTGTGGTGTTGGTGTCACCCTGCACCAGCACGAGATCGGGGCGCTCTTGCAGCAAGATTGGCTCAAGCCGGGCCAGAATGCGGGCCGTCTGCTCGCCGTGCTGCGCCGAACCTACGCCGAGGGTGTAGCGGGGCGATGGCAGACTCAGTTCCTCAAAAAAGATAGCGTCAACCTCATACGAATAGTGCTGACCAGAATGCACCAGGATATGATCAAAGCGTTCTTCGAGCAGTGGAATCACCGGTGAGAGTTTAATAATCTCTGGTCGGGTGCCGAGGACGGTGAGGACGCGCGCCATAAGTTACCTCTCTTCATATTCGAGTTGAATACCGTAGTAGCGCTGTAAAAATGTGCACAGTGCATCAAGAATGACTGCGCGCGCAGGGCTGCGCCGATAGGTGATCAGGTTGAGCCAGAGCTGCGTCGGTGCCGGTTGCCAGTCGGGCCGACAGATAAGCCAGACGGTCGGTTGGTCAGGGGCAGCGACTGGTGTTTCACCGTGGGCCGGTACCAGCACTATCCGATAGGTGTGCCGCCCAACCTGAACCAGCGGGTGGGGCGTATCGCTCAGTAACCTTAGTTCGCCGTGATTCGTGGCAATTGCCAGAAAATGACGTAGCATCTGGCCGGCGATTGCATCAAGCCGTCGCGGGGTGATCGTGCGCTGCATACGGTTCATCGTGTTGACCACCTGGGCCGGATGTCCTTCGACGATTGCATTCGCCGGAATGTCACCACTGACCACCGAGCGCGAGTTCACAAAACTGTTATCGCCGATAGTCGTGCCGGGGTGGAGAAAGACGCCGGCAGCACACCAGACCCGATTGCCGATCACCACCGGTGCGAAGCGTACCCAATAGCCCTCGGTGTAGGGCAGAAATGAACCGTGGGTGTACACCATGCAACGGGCGCCGAGCGCACTCCAGTCGCCGATCCGCACCTCTTCCTCGGTGTTGATGAGCGATTGCGGGCCGATGTAGCTGTGATGACCGATCCGCAAACCGGCAGCACCGTACACCAGGATGAAGCTGCTGATGATGCTGTAACGACCAATGCTGAGGTCACCGCCACAGTTGATGATGGTCAAGGCACGGATCGCGCTGTGATCGCCGATGCTGATGTGGCGCCCCATCACGGTACTGAACCAGCCAATCGAGACGCCTCGGCCAATCTGAGCACCGCAACAGATGCGTAAGATAGCCGGTTTACAGGCTGGTGGCACGATGAAGAGCAGGATAAAGATGGCGGTACGGAAGAGATTCATGTTCGCTGCCCAGGTATTACCGGATTTCTTCACATCTGTTCATCTTCGCCGAGGCCATGGCTGTTTTCCGCGATACTGCTGGCCCGCGCCGACCAGTGTCTGGCGATGGCTGCCGGGGTTGCGAACCAGACCCGGCCACGTGCTGCCAGGTCTTCCCACAGGGAACGGTAGATCGCTGCCCATCCCGGAAAGAGCGTGTCGTCATAGACATAATCATGCACATCGACCAGTAGTAAACCACCCTGGCGAGAGACGGTCTCACGCAGATCGCCAAGCAGGGTATCACGTTCACCGGGGTTAAACTGCTTCTGCCCAAACAGGTGATCGTCCATCCAGCCGGTTGGCAGTTGCAAGGTGCGAATTGCCCGGCGCAACCTGCGGTGCCAGGGGAAGAAGGGCCAGGTACTACTCCGACGCCAGCCCAGATACCGGTTGTGGGTCAGGGATGCATCGTAGTGAAACCCAACCTGCTCGTGGATGAGCAGCGTTTGTTCGGGCTGTTGCGGATGGAGGTGCCAGTAGTGATGGCGATTCCCTTCAATCGGTTGGCCGCTGGCGACCGCCAGCCGTTCGCGTTCGGCAGCGAAGATGCGACGGTCGGTGTAGGCCAGGTAGCTGGCGTGCAGACCGATCTCCCAGCCGGCAGCACTCAATTCGCGGAAGAGCGCACGGAAGTGCGGCGCCTGCACATCGTAGAAGGGATCGGGACGTCCGGTTGCATATTCCAGCAACGACCCTTTGCGGGCAACGAAGTAAAACGCTGAGCGAGCACCGATCTGCTCTTCAAGAGCGATCCACGAGTGGAAGTGCCAGTGGTGGCGACGACCGGTGATCACATCACGGGCTGCCCGCAGTCCGCGCATCCCCTGTCGCCGCACAATCCGCAGCGGCTCCAGCCAGCGCACAACTTCTGGATAATCGACATCGTGACCACAGGTGGCGGCCAGGACTGCACCGTTGGGCCAGCGCGGGATGCCGGGGGGCAAACCGCACTGTTGCAGTATCTCGGCCAGCCAGCAGCCAATTGCCGATGCCATCCCACGCCGGAGTAGTCCCTGCGTCAGCATCGGTGAGCCGGTGAGATCGCGATAGCCGTGTTTGAGCGTCGGGTACTGCTCCTCTTCATAGCCGCTGAGGAGCCAGAAGGCGGCGAAGATCGGGTCGTGACCAATGTGCAGGCTGCCATGCACCACGACCGGTTGGACGTGCTCGTGGTCGCCTTCCAGCAGCGGCAGGGTATAGCCGCGCTGGATAGTGTGACCTCGTAAACGGGCCAGGGCAGGGTTTGCCCAACGTTCGGCACAGGCGTGGATAACAATCTGTGCTGGTGGCGCCTGAGCCGGATCGGTGGTATAGGCAATGGTGACCGGTGCAGCCTGCCACTGCTCTTCGTACCAGCTATAGCCCATACCGGTCAGCAATGTGCGCCAGGTATAGGTAATCTCAGCGCGCCGGGCCGCCAGTGCCGGATCGATAGCAATGCGAACTGTCGGTATCATAGGCTTCGTTTTTCGCTGCAAAGCTGCTACGACGATTTACGCATCTTCTTGAACCGGGCGCTGTGTTGTTCGCTGTCGGTAATGATAATCTTGACCGGTATCTTGTAAGGTGCCAGGCGGTCACGACAGAATGCACGTACCCGCCGCTTAAACTCATTCGGGTCTTCAGGCTCGAACAGATTGAAGCGTGCAGTCACAATATGGCCGGTGATGGGATTAGGCTCACCAACCACCGCAACATCTTTGACGTTCGGCATCTGGAGTAACACGCTCTCCACCTCTGCCGGGTAGACCTTCTGCCCACCGACGTTGATGATGTCGCTCCGTCGCCCCAAAATGCGAATATACTCTCCGTCAACCTCAACCACATCCTGCGTATTCATCCACCCCTCTTCGTCGAAGGGGCTGGGTGCATTGAGATACCCCAGCATCGCCGATTTAGCCCGTACCCACAACACCCCATCGACGATCTTCGTCTCGAACCCTTCGCCGCCGACTTTGACCCATAGTGAATTGGAGTCGCGGGACTTGGAACGCAGGATGCCCAGTTCAGAGAGGCCATACGTCTGCAAGAGCTGCACGTTGGGGAAGAGCGCGTGAATCCGGTGTAAGGTACTTTCCGGCATCACCTCTGTGCCGTAAGTAATCAGCTCAAGTGACGAGAGATCATAGCGCCGGTAGGCTTCAGAGATCAACAGGAGATTCAGAAACGTCGGCGACGTGGGCAACGTCTGCACCCGGTGGGTTTCAATAGCCCGACAGACTACGTCGGGATCGCGTGACGGTACCGATACCACAGTGCCGCCATTTGCCAGGGTGTAGAAGAGGGTATTGATACCGCCGATATGATCGAGCAGCAGGAAGGTGAGTGTCACCCGTCGGTGGCGGGGAACTTTGAACTTTTCGAGCAGCGGAATAAAATCGTGTAAGGCAGCTTTGCTCTTCCCGGTAGAACCCGACGAGAAGAGGACTAATCCCGGATGCTGACGGTCGATCAACTGACGGGTCAGCGGATTGGTTACCTGCACCGGTCGGCGCTCGATATGCCAGCGGTCATCGTCGGTGAAACTGACAACGACCTGCACTTCGGCGATCCCCAGAAACTCTTCACGCTGCGCTGCAACACTGTGCGTCAACGGAACAACAATCGTATTGCGTTCGATCAGGGTCAGGAGCAGGCTAACGGCATTGGGTGAATAATCTCCTTCAATCGTTACGACCTCGCCGGGACCGACGTCGTGCTGGTTGAGAGCGGTGTGCCAGGCTTGTATGCGCGTTAACAAGTCCTGGTATGGATACGGATGGTCATGCCAGACGATAGCCGGGTGGCTTGCCCATTGCTCCATCCGTTCGCGTAGCCATGCAATGCTCATAGCGGCCTCCATGCGGTGATCGATGCTACCCACCACCACCAAGGTAAAGTACCTGCCCGGTGACATAATCACTGGCCGGGTTGACGAAGAAATCAATCACATGCGCAACATCGCGAAAGGTGCCAAACCGCCGAATCGCGAGTGCATCGATGATGTGCTGGAGCTTTTCCTGCGGAACGCCCCGGATAAGATCGGTCTCGATTGGCGTCGGGCCAATCGCGTTCACGGTAATCCCGAAGGGTGCAAATTCACGGGCGAGGATACGGGTCATGGTCTCGACCGCGCTCTTGGATGCGGCGTACAGCGCTTCACCCTCAAGCCGTAACGGCACAGCAATGGTACTGAAATTAACGATGCGGCCATAGTTGCGCCGACGCATCAGTTTGGCTGCTTCCCGACAGACCAGAAAACTGCCCAGGACGTTAATGTTGAGAATGCGACCGGCCGTTTCGCTCGGTGTAAGGAGCGCGTGATTCATCGCCGCAATGCCGGCGTTGTTGATAGCAATATCGAGGCGACCATGCCGGCGTTGGATCGAACTGATCATCGCCTTGACCTGTCCCTCGTTGGCGACATCAACCTGGTGGTGGGTGTAGCCGGGTAGTTCCCAGTCGACAGGATTGCGGGCGCAACCTTCGACCAGTGCTCCCCGTGCCAGAAAGTGTTCGACCAGGAAGCGACCAATGCCCCGGCTGCTCCCGGTAATAAGCACGACTTCGCGCTCAGTCACGGCCCGTCTCCTCATCGATCAACTGCATCAGGTAATCGACCAGGGCACCGATGCTGCGAAATGGACTGTTTCGTTGCGACATCGCTCGATCATCGGCCAGGGTCAGGGTGATACCGAAGGTTTCTTCAAGCCGTTGTTCAAGATCAACCACCATTGTCACCAGGGCCAGCGAGTCGAGCAGTGCCCCTTTGCCAAACAGCAAGGTGCTCTCATCGATGCGATCTGGCGCTGGACGGCCACTCTGATCGAGAATGTCGCGCAAACTTTCAATCACAAGATGGCTGAGGTCGGTGCGAGTAATGGGCAGACTTGTCATACGTTGATCTCCTATCTTTGTGCAGACGATGTGACGTGCGAACGAGTAATCAATGGAATATACGCCCGAACCCGTGGCGTCGGCGTTGTAGGAGCACTGTTAACCGACGGGGTCGTCGATGGCGTTGGAAGAGCAGTGCGCGTGCCGGTTGGCGTAGCGGTGCGCGTGCCGGTCGGTGTGGTGGTGCGCGTGCCGGTTGGCGTAGCGGTGCGCGTGCCGGTCGGTGTGGTGGTGCGCGTGCCGGTTGGCGTAGCGGTGCGCGTGCCGGTTGGCGTAGCGGTGCGCGTGCTGGTTGGTGTGGTGGTGCGCGTGCCGGTTGGCGTAGCGGTGCTGGTTGATGTAGCGGTAGCTGTGCTACCCGGTGTCGAACTCGCCGTCATAGCCGGTGTTATGCTTGCTGTTGCAGTTGAGGTAGGACTTGATCCACCACTAAACGGCGTATCAGTTGACCAGTGTTGAGCTGCGCCACCAGGACGCGGCTTGAGTTCGCCGCTGCTTATCCCGCCAGGGGCACTGTCACCAATGAACGTCCCTGCCCCCTCGTCGAACCGATAGAGCGCAATCGTATCAGGGTCAAGCGGATGGGGGGTTGATGGTCGCGTGAAATTGTCGGTGTAACGCACACTCTGCGACACGCGCAGATCATCAATCCAGCCGGTGTAGTAACGACTACCGGGAACATCGTGTTTCTCGGCTCCCAATACCAGGTACGGATCACTGGTGGGATAGGCAGTGATACGATTGAGGCGGTAGTCAATCCGCCCACTGGCACCGCTCAGGGTGCCATCAAGCTGACCATCAACGAAGAGACGGATATGTCCGCTCGCCGAGCGGGTGATCGCGATATGGTGCCAGACGCCGTCGGTCACCACCGTACTGCCGATGAGCAACCGGTCGTCGGTGCCAACACTCACGCCGACGACCAACCGCTGATTGCAGATGGCCACCCCGTAATCACCATAATCACCGGCACCGAACACATCACGGTCAAGAATGATATTGCCAGTGTACCAGCCTCCCGGACAGGCCGGGGCATTGTTCTCGGCTGCGGTTGCCTTCATCCAGAACTCAATGGTAAAGGTGTCGCCAACGTTGATCGGATAGGAAGCGGTGATGCGTCCATTTGTATCGATAGGGCCTAATGGTATTTTCACCCGGTCAAGGTCGTTGGTACCGCTGCCGTAAAACCGCAAGGAATAGCCACCCTGGGCCTGGGTCGGGGATGACGCGCGGAATGTACTGAATGCGATGAACGTGACGAGCAAGCCCGATAGGGTGAGCTTTGCTACCGTCTGATACCATTGCTGGCTAGTGCAGCACTCCATACATCGTCTCCGTTACGAAGTCGGCGCATCTGATGTCACCCAGAGCGGATCGGCTGCATCAGGGGTGGCCGTGGTGCCCAGGGTCAGGGTGAGATTCGCACCGGTACGGTCGGTGGTGGTCTGCCCGCTGCCTTCGTTGAAGCTGAACAGCGCAGACGTGGCGGAGTCAACCGCGAAGGCTGCGGTGGGCGGGGTGAAGGCCGCGGTGTAGCGAATGGTCGTCGAGATGCGGAGTTCATCAATCTGACCGACGATGAAGCCGTAGCCGGGCACGCCGCCGAGCACGAGGTCAGGACCGGCGGTAATCGCGCCGACCGTGCCGGCGGTACCGGGGGTACCGTTGACGAACAGGCGGGCGGTGCCGGTTGTGGCGTCGTAGGTCAGGGCAAGATGGTGCCAGGTGTTGGCGGCAAGGGTGGTGGGATGACTGACCGAGACCCACTGGCCGTTGGTGCGCAGTACCCACCAGACCACGCGATTGTTGGTGAGTTCGAGTGACCAGCCGGTATTGCCGGCTGCATCACTGGCGGCGATTACCGCTGTCTGACCGGTGGCGCCAGGGCGGAACCAGAGTTCGAGAGTATGCGAGGCATTCATCCCCGTCACCGCCGGGCCACGCACGCTATCGCTGCTGACAAAACTGAGCGCGAAGTTGCTACCGGGCACAGCGGTCGCGGTTGCCGTTGGGGTCGGGCTAGGCGGTACCGTTGCTGTCGGAGTGGCAGTTGCGGTCGCAGTTGGCGATGGGCCGGCAGTGGCGGTCGCGGTTGGGGTGGCCGTGGGTGTGGGGCTACTACCCGGTGCCCCACCGGTTGGCGCATCTGATGTCACCCAGAGCGGATCGGCTGCATCAGGGGTGGCTGTGGTGCCCAGGGTCAGGGTGAGATTCGCACCGGTGCGGTCGGTGGTGGTCTGCCCGCTGCCTTCGTTGAAGCTGAACAGCGCGGTTGTGGCGGAGTCCACCGCAAAGGCTGCGGTGGGCGGGGTGAAGGCCGCGGTGTAGCGAATGGTTGTCGAGATGCGGAGTTCATCAATCTGACCGACGATGAAGCCGTAGCCGGGCACGCCGCCGAGCACGAGGTCAGGACCGGCGGTAATCGCGCCGACCGTGCCGGCGGTACCGGGGGTACCGTTGACGAACAGGCGGGCGGTGCCGGTTGTGGCGTCGTAGGTCAGGGCAAGATGGTGCCAGGTGTTGGCGGCAAGGGTGGTGGGATGACTGACCGAGACCCACTGGCCGTTGGTGCGCAGTACCCACCAGACCACGCGATTGTTGGTGAGTTCGAGTGACCAGCCGGTATTGCCGGCTGCATCACTGGCGGCGATTACCGCTGTCTGACCGGTGGCGTCAGGGCGGAACCAGAGTTCGAGAGTATGCGAGGCATTCATCCCCGTCACCGCCGGGCCACGCACGCTATCGCTGCTGACAAAACTGAGCGCGAAGTTGCTACCGGGCACAGCGGTCGCGGTTGCCGTTGGGGTCGGGCTAGGCGGTACCGTTGCTGTCGGAGTGGCAGTTGCGGTCGCAGTTGGCGATGGGCCGGCAGTGGCGGTCGCGGTTGAGGTATTGGAAACAGGCAATGCAATGGTCGCATACCCGATCACTTCGCGGGCATTGAACACCTGCACCAACGCAGTGATGTCGGTGGTCAGCCCACTGAGGGTGAAGGTGAGGCTCTTGGTTCCAGCCGGAGCTCCAGCGGGTAGGCGAAGCAGCAGGGCGCCACGGGCGACGCCGGCGGCTACCGCATCGGTGACGGCTGCCGGATCGGCTACCAGGGTTGCCCCGCTACCAAAACCACTGATAGCATCCACGGTTACCGCGCTCATCGGCACTTCTGGCGGTAATGTAATCAGCACACTACCACCTGCCGGAATCGGGTCGGTGGTGAAGGTCAGGGTGTAGGTAGTGCCGGTCTGGGTCACACTCACGCTCACGGGGGTGCCCGGGGTCATCGTTGCCAGGGCAAACCGGCGGGCATTGGGCCGGGTGCTGGTCGTGTAGTAGAGCCGGTAGGACGCACCCTCTTTCAGGGCACGCACGGCCCAGACCTCGTCAGGTGTACCGAGGTTGATGGTATCCATTGCTCCCGTCCAGACCGGAGTGTTGGGGGTGGCACGAAGCCAGGTCCGGCCATCCGTCGAGACGAGGTAGCCGGTGGTGTAGCCGGCAGTGTAGCCGTTGGCTTCAAACCACATCCGGTAGATGGCACCGTCTTTGATGACCATCGGCACACCAACGTTGTTGTTATCAAAATCGCCAAAGGGGCCGGGTTGGACGACCGAGCCGTCGCTGTACAGAGGTAGACGGGTCCAGGTAATACCATCAGGAGAGACGGCATAGCCGATGCGGAAGGTGTAGCTGGGGCTGGTGGAGACGCCTTCAAACCACATTCGGTGGCAGACCCCGCTGGTGCGGCCACCTTCACACGGCGCTATCGGCGAGGCGTTGTCTACCAGCACAACCGGTGCGACCACATAACTGGCGTCGAATTGACCGGCTTGCCCCGATGCCCGGATCATCGCTCCTCCAGCAAGTGGGCCGGGTACACGTGTCCAGTTGATACCATCAATAGACTCGGCCATTCCCAAACCATCGATGACACCGGGAACGGCGAATCCGCTATAGTACATCCGAAATCCACTGCCGTATCGGATAACATGCAGTGTCGAGACGCCAAAGTTGTCGAAGGTTCCTGGTACGCCTGAACCCTCGAAGACAGCCCCGCCGGTCAGCGGCCCGGGCACTCGCGTCCAGGTGATGCCGTCGGGTGATACCGCGTATCCAATCCGCCGATTGGCATCCAGGGGGTTATCAACCCCAACATACCACATCCGATAGCAGACACCACTGGTACGGCCATCTTCGCACGGGCGCAAGGTGGACGCCTCGTCACGCACCACGCTGGGCGGGAAGATTTCTTCGCTGTCGAAGCTGGTGCCCCCGCCGCCACAGCCACTATCTACATCGCCAAAGATCGCACCATCGGTACACGGCCCATTGACCATTGTCCACGGTTGATTATTTCCACCTGCAGAAGGTGTTGGTGTTGGTGAACTGGTGTTGGTTGGTGACGGTGTTGGGGAAGCGATAGGGGATGATGTAGATGTAGGGGTTGGTGGTACGGGTGTAGGAGTTGCAGTTGGAGGAATACCACTGCCGTCAATCGTGACACTGGTATATTCAAGCACTTCGCGGCTGTCGAAGGTCTGTACCAGCACGGGGGTGTCGTCGGCGGGAGGTGTGCCGAGCGTGAAGCTGATACTCTTCGGCCCCGGTGCCGCGTCGGCGGTCAATCGCACCAGCAAGGCGCCGCGCGCCTCACCCCCGGCTTCGGCATCGGTCAGCACCCCCTCCTCCACCGTCAACGTGGCACCACTGCCAAAGCCACTCACCCCCACCGGCGTGATGGTGGTGAGCGCTACACTGGCCGGCAGGCTCACCAGCACATACCCATTGGCCGGGATCGTCGCCGCAGTGGTAAAGGTCACCGTGTAGACCGTGCCCACCCCGCTCAGCCCAACTGCACTCAACGGGGTGCCCGGCGTGACCTGGGCTAACCCCACCCGACGCGAGTTTTCCCGGGTGGTGTGGTTGTACCACATCCGGTAGCTCAGCCCTTCTTTGAGCACAAATGGACTCCAGACATTATCCGGGACGAGGGTACCGGGGTCATCACTCCCCCGCCAGACCGGGTCGTTGGGCACGGGGCGCACCCAGGTCAGACCGTCGAGCGAGACCACGTGGCCAATCCGATGCACCCCACTCCCGTCCTGCGCGTTGTACCACATCCGGTAGAGCAGGCCGTCCTTGACAATGGTGGCGACAGCGGCGTTGCGTTCGTCGAAGGTGCCGGTCGGCCCCTCACCGATCACACTACCGTTGGTGCCGGGGCCGGGGACGCGGGTCCAGGTGAGACCATCGGGCGAAAGGGCATAGCCGATGAAGAAGCGGTTGTTGCTATCAATCCCCTGGTACCACATCCGATAGCACAGTCCGGTGGTGCGTCCGCCTTCGCAGGGAGCGGTGGGGGTGGCGGTATCGCGCAGGACGCGGGGGGCGGCGATGATGGTCTGGTCAAAGGTACCGGCGATGCCAGAGGGACGGAGGACGGCGCCACCGGGGAGGGGGCCGGGGATGCGGGTCCAGGTGACGCCGTCGGGGGAGGAGGCGAGGCCGATGGCAAAGGTGGTGCCATCACCGCCGGTATACCACATCAGGTAGCCGGTTGGGGTACGGATCACTGATGGGAAGGAGACATTGGCGCTATCGAAAGTGCCGGTGGGGCCAGGGCCAAGCACACTGCCATTGGGGCCGGGACCAACCACACGGGTCCAGGTGATGCCGTCGGGGGAGAGAGCAAGACCGATGCGACGGACACCGACGTTATCAAAGCCGGAGTACCACATCCGATAACAGAGGCCGGTGGTGCGTCCGGCTTCGCAGGGGGTGGCAGGCGAGGCGGCATCACGGATGAGGGTATGGCCGTAGATTTGGGTGGTATCGAAGGTGGTGCCGGTACCGCCACAAGCATCGCCGGCCAGACCGAAGACCGCCCCTTCGAGGGCTGGTGGACACGTCCCTGGTTGATGTACCCACGTCTGCCGGTTGGGTATGGTGGCACTGGCTTGAGGAACATTCACGAAGATACTCAAAATAATGCTCACCACGAAGAGTCCCGCCAGGGCTATGTGTCGGTATCTGCTCACAACGCTCTCCTTGTTACCTCGTTCAACAGTAGTGAACCGGGGTTGGGGAGATGGTGAGAAACCCGGCACAGTGCTAGCCTATCAGGATTCACTGAATAAGCGCTAAATCGGAGCTGACTTTATGGTGAACAAAGTGTCATAATTGAACTGTTCCTGTTTTTGAGATAGGAGATAGGAAATAGGAGATAGGAGATAGGAGATAGGAGATAGGAGATAGGAAGTAGGAAGTAGGAAGTAGGAAGTAGGAAGTAGGAAGTAGGAAGTAGGAAATAGTTCACGGACGTATAGAGGGGCGAGGATCGTTACTCGCCCCTCTATCAATTGCGCGTTGTCGTTGCCGCGGTCGTCCAGACGTATAGAGGGGCGAGGATCGTTACTCGCCCCTCTTGCTTTTAGATCGGACAAACCGGTGCGGGACAGATGCTGGTGGGGATGGGTGCTGAATTCAAGCGCTCATCAATGACTAGGTAGCGACTGTAGCTACTAAACATCAATGGTATGTAGTAGCGGTACGTTGACGGTGCCGGAACTACTGTCGCATTCGCCGTGGGCGTGCTGGTTGGTGTATTCGTCGCCGTGGGCGTGCTGGTTGGTGTATTCGTCGCCGTCGGCGTGCTGGTAGCCGTGGGCGTGTTGGTGGCCGTGGGCGTGTTGGTCGGCGTGTTGGTAGCCGTGGGCGTGTTGGTCGGCGTGTTGGTAGCCGTGGGCGTGTTGGTAGCCGTGGGCGTGTTGGTAGCCGTGGGCGTGTTGGTCGGCGTGTTGGTCGGCGTGTTGGTTGGCGTGTTGGTGGCCGTGGGCGTGTTGGTCGGCGTGTTGGTCGGCGTGTTGGTCGCCGTGGGCGTGTTGGTCGGCGTGTTGGTCGCCGTGGGCGTGTTGGTCGGCGTGTTGGTAGCCGTGGGTGTGTTGGTCGGCGTGTTGGTCGCCGTGGGTGTGTTGGTCGGCGTGTTGGTCGCCGTGGGCGTGTTGGTCGGCGTGTTGGTCGCCGTGGGTGTGTTGGTCGGTGTATCAGTCGCCGTGGGTGTGTTGGTCGGCGTGTTGGTCGCCGTGGGTGTGTTGGTCGGCGTGTTGGTCGCCGTGGGTGTGTTGGTTGGCGTGTTGGTCGCCGTGGGCGTGTTGGTTGGCGTGTTGGTCGCCGTGGGCGTGTTGGTCGGCGTGTTGGTGGCGGTGGGTGTGTCAGTCGCCGTGGGCGTGCTGGTTGGGGTATTCGTCGCCGTGGGCGTGTTGGTCGGCGTGTTGGTAGCCGTGGGTGTGTTGGTCGGCGTGTTGGTAGCCGTGGGTGTGTTGGTCGGCGTGTTGGTAGCCGTGGGTGTGTTGGTCGGCGTGGGTGTGTTGGTCGGCGTGTTGGTCGCCGTGGGCGTGTTGGTCGGCGTGTTGGTAGCCGTGGGCGTGTTGGTCGGCGTGTTGGTCGCCGTGGGTGTGTTGGTCGGCGTGTTGGTCGCCGTGGGTGTGTTGGTTGGCGTGTTGGTCGCCGTGGGCGTGTTGGTTGGCGTGTTGGTCGCCGTGGGCGTGTTGGTCGGCGTGTTGGTCGCCGTGGGCGTGTTGGTCGGCGTGTTGGTAGCCGTGGGTGTGTTGGTCGGCGTGTTGGTCGCCGTGGGCGTGTTGGTTGGCGTGTTGGTAGCCGTGGGTGTGTTGGTCGGCGTG
Source organism: Chloroflexus aurantiacus J-10-fl (assembly GCF_000018865.1). NCBI lineage: Bacteria > Bacillati > Chloroflexota > Chloroflexia > Chloroflexales > Chloroflexaceae > Chloroflexus > Chloroflexus aurantiacus. Next base: position 5,026,876 of record NC_010175.1, on the reverse strand, counting down.
TTGGTCGCCGTGGGCGTGTTGGTGGCGGTGGGCGTGTTGGTTGGCGTGTTGGTAGCCGTGGGTGTGTTGGTCGGTGTTGGGCTTGGCGGTATGAGTGGCAACACTACTTCGTCAAACCCGATCACTTCGCGGGCATTGAACACCTGCACCAACGCAGTGATGTCGGTGGTCAGCCCACTGAGGGTGAAGGTGAGGCTCTTGGTTCCAGCCGGAGCACCGGCGGGCAGGCGGAGTACAAGCGCTCCACGGGCGACGCCGGCAGCTACCGCATCGGTGACGGCTGCCGGATCGGCTACCAGGGTTGCCCCGCTACCAAAACCACTGATGGCATCCACGGTTACCGCGCTCATCGGCACTTCTGGCGGTAACGTAATCAGCACACTACCACCTGCCGGAATCGGGTCGGTGGTGAAGGTCAGGGTGTAGGTGGTGCCGGTCTGGGTCACACTCACGCTCACGGGGGTGCCCGGGGTCATCGTCGCCAGAGCAAACCGGCGGGCATTGGGCCGGGTGCTGGTCGTGTAGTAGAGCCGGTAGGACGCACCCTCTTTCAGGGCGCGCACGGCCCAAACTTCGTCAGGTGTACCGAGGTTGATGGTATCCATTGCTCCTGTCCAGACCGGGGTGTTGGGCGTGGCACGGAGCCAGGTACGGCCATCCGTCGAAACGAGGTAGCCGGTGGAGTAGCCGGCAGTGTAGCCGTTGGCTTCAAACCACATCCGGTAGATGGCACCATCTTTGATGACCATCGGCACACCGACGTTGTTGTCATCAAAATCGCCAAAGGGGCCGGGTTGGACAACCGAGCCGTCGCTGTAGAGGGGCAGACGGGTCCAGGTAATACCATCAGGAGAGACGGCATAGCCGATGCGGAAGGTGTAGCTGGGGCTGGTGGAGACGCCTTCAAACCACATTCGGTGGCAGACCCCGCTGGTGCGGCCACCTTCACACGGCGCTATCGGCGAGGCGTTGTCGACCAGCACAACCGGTGCGATCACGTAGCTACTATCAAACTGGCCACTTATTCCTGATGGAGCGATCACTGCGCCATTGGGGAATGGCCCATTCACTCGTGTCCAGTTGATACCATCGTTTGACTCGGCCAGGCCAATACTGTCGATGATGCCGCGCTCAGAGAAGCCGGTATAGTACATGCGAAAACCTGTCCCATACCGGATCACATACATTGTCGAGACGCCAAAGTTATCAAAGTTTCCTGACACGCCTGAACCCTCGAAGACAGCCCCGCCGGTTAGCGGACCGGGCACTCTCGTCCAGGTGATGCCGTCGGGTGATACCGCGTACCCAATCCGCCGATTGGCATCCAGGGGGTTATCAACTCCAACGTACCACATCCGATAGCAGACACCACTGGTACGGCCACCTTCACACGGGCGCAGGGTGGACGCCTCGTCACGCACCACGCTGGGCGGGAAGATTTCTTCAGTGTCGAAGCTAGTGCCCCCACCGCCACAACCACTATCGACATCGCCAAAGATCGCACCATCGGTACACGGCCCATTGACCATTGTCCACGGTTGAGTGTTTGGCGCCGGATCGGGCGGCGGTGTGGGCGTTGGTGAAGGTCCAGGTGTGTTAGTTGGTGTGCTGGTCGGTGTATTGGTGGCCGTGGGCGTATTGGTCGGCGTGTTGGTGGCCGTAGGTGTGTTGGTCGGTGTGTTGGTGGCTGTAGGTGTATTGGTCGGTGTATTGGTGGCCGTGGGCGTATTGGTCGGCGTGTTGGTGGCCGTGGGTGTGTTGGTCGGCGTGTTTGTCGGCAGAGGTGTATTCGTCGGAGTTGGTGCAACACCGCCCGCGCCAATCGTGACACTGGCATATTCAAGCACTTCGCGGCTGTCGAAGGTCTGTACCAGCACGGGGGTGTCATCGGCGGGTGGTGTGCTGAGCGCGAAGCTGATGCTCTTGGGACCGGGTGCCGCGTCGGCAGTCAATCGCACCAGTAAGGCGCCACGCGCCTCACCCCCGGCTTCGGCATCGGTCAACACCCCCTCCTCCACCGTCAACGTGGCACCACTGCCAAAGCCACTCACCCCCACCGGCGTGATGGTGGTGAGCGCTACACTGGCCGGCAGGCTCACCAGCACATACCCATTGGCCGGGATCGTCGCCGCAGTGGTAAAGGTCACCGTGTAGACCGTGCCCACCCCGCTCAGCCCAACTGCACTCAACGGGGTGCCCGGCGTGACCTGGGCTAACCCCACCCGACGCGAGTTTTCCCGGGTGGTGTGGTTGTACCACATCCGGTAGCTCAGCCCTTCTTTGAGCACAAATGGACTCCAGACATTATCCGGGACGAGGGTACCGGGGTCATCACTCCCCCGCCAGACCGGGTCGTTGGGCACGGGGCGCACCCAGGTCAGACCGTCGAGCGAGACCACGTGGCCAATCCGATGCACCCCACTCCCGTCCTGCGCGTTGTACCACATCCGGTAGAGCAGGCCGTCCTTGACAATGGTGGCGACAGCGGCGTTGCGTTCGTCAAAGGTGCCGGTCGGCCCTTCACCGATCACACTACCGTTGGTGCCGGGGCCGGGGACGCGGGTCCAGGTGAGACCATCGGGCGAGAGGGCATAGCCGATGAAGAAGCGGTTGTTGCTATCAATCCCCTGGTACCACATCCGATAGCACAGTCCGGTGGTACGTCCGCCTTCGCAGGGAGCGGTGGGGGTGGCGGTATCGCGCAGGACGCGGGGGGCGGCGATGATGGTCTGGTCAAAGGTACCGGCGATGCCGGAGGGGCGGAGGACGGCGCCACCGGGGAGGGGGCCGGGGATGCGGGTCCAGGTGACGCCGTCGGGAGAGGAGGCGAGGCCGATGGCAAAGGTGGTGCCATCACCGCCGGTATACCACATCAGGTAGCCGGTTGGGGTACGGATCACTGATGGGAAGGAGACATTGGCGCTATCGAAAGTGCCGGTGGGGCCAGGGCCAAGCACACTGCCGTTAGGGCCGGGACCAACCACACGGGTCCAGGTGATGCCGTCGGGGGAGAGGGCAAGACCGATGCGGCGGACACCGACGTTATCAAAGCCGGAGTACCACATCCGATAACAGAGGCCGGTGGTGCGTCCGGCTTCACAGGGGGCGGCAGGCGAGGCGGCATCACGGATGAGGGTATGGCCGTAGATTTGGGTGGTATCGAAGGTGGTGCCGGTACCGCCACAAGCATCGCCGGCCAGACCGAAGACCGCCCCTTCGAGGGCCGGTGGACACGTCCCTGGTTGATGCACCCACGTCTGCCGGTTGGGTATGGTGGCCGAAACTGGGGTCACCGGCAACAGACTGCCGATAATGAGCAGTAACAGTAACGTGATTGTCAATGCGCTGGCCAAGCGAAGCCAGATTGCTGATATGTGTGATGGCTTCACGCCTCCCCTCCCCCTATTCGCGATAGCATGAGTGTAAGAACAAAACTTAAACAATGTTTGAATGTTGTGGGAGGGTTAATGAATATTATGTCACTTACCGGGTAGCTGGGAGGGACTGAAGAGAGGGCTAAACCGTATTGGATGAGAGTTGACAATCTCTGAAGGGTATCTGTGAACAGAGTGGAAATTATTTCTCACTTCTGTGGAGAAATCACGCCATGGCCTGGAACTCGTTCACACTCAGCAAGAGGCGATTATGTAGCGCCAAACCGCAGTCCTGGTGGTTTGGCGTGAATGTCGTGGCGTCCCCTGCGGGGCTGTCCTGACAGCTTTTCATTACCCACATGTCACGCTGCGTTAGTCCGGGCTGCAAGCGCTCCCCGTAGCGCAGGTAGCGTGGCGCAGGCTTCCAGCCTGCGTGCAGGCATCCCCACCATCGCCGGCAGGTGCTGGCCGTGGCCGCTGGTGCGCAGGCACGAACCTATTGCAACAACACGTCTACGCGCAGGTATCGCATGCAAGCCTGACCGACTCGATGATCGGCACGAGCACGTTCAGCACTCCCGTGACCATGATGGGGAACGGTATACCACGCGCCGGATCGTGAGCGTAGCTGGTGCGGCAGCCATGCTGCTGCACTCCAAACCACGCGACACGCGCATAACGAGCGGGTACAGCAATCCTTCCAGCACGCGCCGGCACGGCTGGAGCGGCGCTCTGCCACCGGGCCAGTCGCTCAAACCAGCACCCCTAGCGATCATCCCCGCTGATACGCACGTGGTTGACACCAGTTATGGGTAATACATAGGTCCTGACAGCGGGGGGCTTGCATACTGATGCATCATAGCCCCTGAGTGGCTTGCAGGTGGTTAGAGAGGGCTGTAGTCCGCATAAAGCAGGGCTTCCTGACGGCGGGGAAAGGTGTTGTCTGCTGTCCACCTAACACGACTGTCTGTTTTCCATTACCCGGCTGTCGTGTCATCCTGCATCACCACACTGCTGCTCATCCATCCAATCCAGCAGACTCGCCATCGCTCCCCGGTGATAGCGATGTACCCAATCAGGATTGCTCCAATCAATCGGGCCATCACGAATATCGAACAGAGTATGTTCTGCGCCTTCCGCGATGTAAAGGCTGGCCCCATACGGCCAATGCGCATTGTGGGCAGCAACTGCGTCAGGCCCAATCCGTTGGAGTTCTGGTTCACTATCCGCAACGATCACATGCACAGGGGCGGAAATTGCAATTATCTCATCCGGGCCGAGCAAATTCGAGAGCAGTGCCACGCCACAGGGCGGTGAAGCGGCAACGTATGCGTCGAATAGATCTGCGACATAGCGCGTTCCAATGCTCTGAGCAATGATGAAGACACGACCCGGATCGATGCCGGGTTGGTGAACTGCGGTGCGATACGCTGCCAGCGCGTCTTGGGCTTCACAACAGCCATACGTGCCTTCACTGGCACCTGTCCCCCGTTTGTCAAACCGAAAGACGGCGTAACCACGGGCGACCAGCAGTTCAGCCAGGTACCCGTAGGCATCACGGTCAACCGGCCCTGAGTGATGAATGATCACGGCCAGCGCTGGTTGGGAGCGATTGCGTGGGAGCGTTAATTCGCCGGCCAGCTCAATCCCATCGTTGGCCTTGAAGCGAACCTCGTATCGGACGGCACTGATCGGATCGAGGTTCGGTGTCGGTCGAGCCTCTGGTTGGCTGGCCGACGTGCAACCGGTGAGGGCCAGGATCAGGATGAGATATGTCGTTAGCATAGGGTACGACGGACCGGATGGTTTTAACATTCTTATCTCCATTATGTGATGAGATCAATTGGGATTGTTTGAAGTAAAACAAAACATTTGCCAGTAAAAATGGTGATTTTTGTATAAATGCTTGAATCCATATTTTTAAGTTTTGTGTTTTATGACAATAATATATTAAAAATCCTATTGATCAAGTGGGAGTTTTGCGTATATTTTCATGATAACAAATTATTATTCATGATTAATCGTTATTGGAGTTACAAAAATTATTTACTCGTTTTTAACAAGTTTCACATCAGGAGACGATTCTGCCGATTCCCTCGCAATCATGCTGACTTTCTCATACGTGCCTCCACTGGCGAATGTTGAACCTCTGAAGTTCATGAGGAGCGCATATGAGGTGGTTCATCAATGCCCAAAAGATGGTGGTTTTTCTCCTGTTGCTTGGGTCTGGATTTTTAGCCGTCTATAACTTAGATGGTTATCCTGATTTCATGGCATTAGACGAAGGTTTTCGGCTCTATTTTGCGAGAAATGTGACTGAACATGGAAAATGGGCTATTCTGACCCAAGATGGGTATCAGGAATATTGGCGTGATTCAACAGGTTTGCTTGTTCTCGGTTCTGTTATTGCTGCATTTAAGCTGTTTGGCCCCTCGTTATGGCTCGCTCGTTTGCTGGTTAGTGTGTTTTTGATCGCTGGTGTCGTTACTGTTTACCTTGTCGTTCATAACTGGTATGGTCAGCAGGCTGCCATACTCGCTGTTGCGTTATTTCTGTTCTTCGGTCCGCCATGGCTTAATAGTGTGACAATGGGGCGCTGTGTATACGGCGAAGTTCCCGCGTTGGTTCTCTTCATTACAGGATGCTGGCTATGGTCACGTGCCGTAATTCAACCATCACGTTTTTTGCCGGCGGCCAGTCTGACATTTGCGCTCGCCGTGCTGGCTAAGGACCTCTTCGCACCGGTCATTATTGCCGCAATTGTCATCACATCTGTCTATCAGCGTTGGCGTGGGGTGATCGTCCCTCGCTTATGTGTCATATTGCCAATGGTGGCATGCCTGGTTGCATTCACTGGTTGGTCGTTGTTTCAATACATTATGAGCCTATTGAGTGGCTTTGGTCATCAACATAACCTTGTGCATTTGTCGTTGAGCCGGGTTATGATTGTTTCTCCACTGCTTTGGTTTCAAAATGCGAAATTTCTTTATGATAATGGGGTGCTATTTGTTATTCCATCTGTGTTGTATGTGTTATTTATTCGCAAGACTAACATTGATTCAGGTTTTCTGGTTTTGTCTTTCTTCCTGGTAGTCTGGTCAATCTGGTATATCGGTTTCTCAATTGGCTGGCCACGCTATGCGTATCCGATTTGGGCTGTTGGCGGTATCATGCTGGCAATACTGTTAGATGATATTCGGGTTATGATGCACCGGTATATCACGGAGGAGCCAAAGCGTTTATTAGCACAATTGGCCTACCCGATATTTATAGGTTTGTCTTGTGTCATTATTGTCCTGTGGCCAGCCCAGAATACTGTTCGTCGTCTTTTTGCAGAAGCGAATGATGATGCGCAAATGATGGCAATGTATATCGACAGGTATATACCTGCTGATGCTCGTATTGTATCTGGGCAATGGGACATATGGTTCTATAGTTCAAGAACCTATATTCCTATTCCCGCCGAATATTATGAATCAAAGATCGCTAAGCAGGTCGGTAAACATGTTGCTATATCGCATTTTACCGATATGAATGATCTGCGAGCTGAATACATCATTGATGGTCACGAAAATCAGGTTGTTGAAATGGTGCCATTTTCTTCACTCCAGGATGATTATGAATTGGTGTATCAGAATGCCTCATACCGGTTGTATCGATTGAAGCCTTGATGGCGTTGTTTTATCACCTCCCCTTGACTCGATAAATCGATACCGTTGCATTCTCGTACACCGGCTCTAACGTATCAGCGCTTTGCCTGGTCAGCTCAGATCGATTACCGTCACGGTCACGCATCACCACGTATGAGACCTGGAACTCATCGAGCAGTTGCCGACGCTGCGTCGCCGATGTCGCCGGATCGAGCACAATGCGGGAATTGTCGCGCTTGGTGTAGAAATCGAGCGTTCCGGCCCAGTGGGCAATGTACGCACGGGCATCACTCCAGACCGGTACAAACTGGCCGAATTCAATATCGGCCAACACGACATCGTTGCCGGTCGTCCGCTGTTGGAGCCATTGTAAGGCCGCAATTTCATCGTTCGTCAGGTAGTGTGGCTGTTCATAACGGGCCAGATAGACAAAGCGCCAGCCCTGGATGTAGACGCTGGTGATGATGCTAAGGCCAAACACGGTAATCAGGCCAATGGTGAGTGCCCACTTCCCACGCTGGCGAAGCAAAGGTATCAGATGCTCGTCAATGTATTTCGCTGCCAGGAGCATCATCGGAATTTGCAGGCCGAGCAGCATGTGAATCTGAAATTTGAGCGGGAGATACATCAGCCCGAAGTGAACTACAAACCATGAAACCAGAAATATTTCCCGGTCGTCACGACTGAAGAACATCCGCTTGCGCAAGCCGGCAAACGCCAACAGGAGTGGTACACCCAGTAAGATGATGAGCAGTAATGGGTTTGGGGTGAAGACGCCGGCATTGTCAAATTGTTCGAGCTTACGCCCCCACGTGGGTTCGTTCGCCACCAGATAGGCCAGGTAGAGTGCCCCAGGCGCCGAAAAGATTGCCAGGATAACCCCTTGTTTGAAGAGGGCAACCGGAAACCGTCGGTCACGCCACCAGATGAGTAGCCCAAACAGTCCTAATGCGCTGTAGACGATCAGGAGATCGTAGGCGTGCTGAAGTGCCAGTACCGCACCAACGATGCCGGCAGCGACCGCATAGCGTGATTGCTTCGTTCGCCATGCCAGCAGCATCAGGCTGAAGATGGCGATGATCAGGGCCAGGGCCATTGTAAAGTGCGGAAACGCCTGCATGATCATGAGCGTGTTTGGTTCGACGGTGTAGATGCTGATCGGGAAGGGCGCTTCGGGTAAGCCTGCCGCATACTTGACAATGATCCAGATGACTCCCAGGCCACCGCTCGTGCAGATCAGCCAGAACGCAATCTGACGTTGCCGGGGTTGGTCGTTGATCAACGGCAGGAAGATCAGCAGACTGGCGAGGAGCGAGAAGATTGCCACTAGGCGCAGAATCGTGTAGGCGGTGATGTACGATACGCCGGTGATGACGCTGAAGCGTGCCGTTGTCCACCAGAGCAGGTTGAAGAAGGCCGGTTCGTTGGCTTCCGGTGTCAGACGGTTGGCCGCCAGGTCGCTATGCGTGAAGCTGCGTAGCCACGCGAAATACTGGTTGTGATCCGGGACGCCATCAATAACACCCATGAATTGCCGATCAGGTGGGGCGGTGACAAACGCAAAGACGATTGGCGCCCAAATCACCAGCATCAAACCGAGGATGACAACACCGTAAAATCGCCATTCAGCAGTGTTGAGGTTCACTCGTTGAGCTGCACGCTGCTCGATGGCGTTCAGTTCGGTCGTTTGCGTTATTGCCATATCATGCTCCTGCCTGCTGGTTGAGGTTAGTGTCGGCGATTGCGAATAAAGATGATCAATCCGCCAATTGCACCGAGAATGCTGATTGTAAAGGCCAACGCGATACCGATGACCGCCAATCCCCCGCGCTCCCAGTTCATCGGTTCTTGCAACGGCGGGGCATTCCGAATCGTCTCTGGCAGAACGATGGGTGTTGGCGTTGGTTCAACGACAACACCTGCCGCAGCCGTGGGTGTCGGCGGTAGTGGCGTCGGCGTGAAGAGCGGTAATCCTGGACGTGGCGGCAGATTCAGGCGAGCGCTGCTGTACCAGATTTGATGGATCGGTCGATCTTCGGGCCGATCACCTTCAAACAGCCGTGAACGGGTGAACCAGACGGCATGAAGCTGGTTGCCTTCGTAGATCGCCAACCGTGGCAGTTCGGGGTAGAGATCGTTCTGCATAATGATGCGCGGTGGCAGCCAGCGCGTGCCGTCGAAGGTCATATGGATCAAGGCCGGTGGCCTGTCACCGGTTTCCGTGCCCGCCGTAAATCCCACCATCAAGAGATGGACATTACCGGCACCGTCATTTGCCAGACTGTAGTAGTCGAGGTTGTTGTCACCGATATTGCGGGCACGTACATACGGCAGCTCAACCGGAGGTGTCCAGGTGTCACCACCATCGAGTGACCGCTGAAAGTAGAGCCGGTCGTTGCGCACACCGCGAAAGACGACAAACGGATTTCCCGCGGCATCAACGGTCAGTGCCGTCTGCTGTACCGCTTCCAACGGTGGCCCTGGCAGATCATTGGTCGACTGCTGTCGGTTGCCCGGTTGTTGCCGCAACAGTTGGACAACAGTTGTCGGTAAGCGAAATTTGACCGGCGTCGTCCACGTCTCACCGCCATCGTCTGAACGCCGGTAGACACCGTAGTGCGGCTGACCCTGGCCGGCGTACCAGTCGGCACCTTCATCCCAGACGATATGAATGCGATTGAGCGTGTCAACCCGTACCTGGGGCCGGTTCTCCCCCAAATCGCTCTGCGAAAGGTTGACAATTGCCGACCACGTGGCGCCATTGTCGGTTGAACGGCGGTAGAAGATTTCGCCACATTGAAAGCATTGCGGGTTGGTGTTTTCGGCTACCACATCACTCCAGAAGGCGTGCAGTACACCCTTTTGATCGGCAGCCAGGGCAACGTAGTAGCCACTATCGCTGACCAGCCGCCCTTCATCCCAGGTTTGCGGCTGAATAGCCGTATCCCACGGTGCCGAGCTGTACCTGATACTCGTCCCGGCCCGGTAGAGCAGATGGAGCCGCCCATCACGCCCTAGCACGATGCTTGCCCGCACAGTGTAGCCACCCACACCGGGAGCCAGCAGCTCGCGTACCGGTTCCCAACTGCCATCGGCGTTGCGCCGGCGATACATCAACAGATCGATGGTTCCACCTTCCCGTTGGTCGACAATGAGACCTCCGTACCAGACCACATGCACACTACCGTCTGGGCCGAGGGTCATATCTGGTAGCCACGACCAGCCGTATCGCCGCTCAAGCCGCTCTGGTGGCACCTGGCCGTACTGCAATGGCGAGAGTTCGACTGGCGCTGTCCAAAATCCCTGACTGCGTGCGGTTTGCTCACCAGCAATACCGATCAGAAGCACAAACACCATGATGGTGAGGGCAAAGCGCGTCTTCATGTCTCTGCCCTCCGCTCTATCAGTTGGCGCACGCTGATCAGCAGGCCAACGAACACCCAACTGTACATCGTGTATTTGAAGCCGGGTACCCCCTGATTGTAGAGAAACGGTAATATCCAGTCACCGAGCATCATCGAGAACTGTGCGGCAGCCCAGCCTGCGGTCGCGATGATCGCCGTCGTTCGCAAGATGCCCTGCGGGGCAAGCTGGATCGTTTTCCAGCCGTAATAGAGGCTCACGATGGCAAACCAAATCCAGATACCGAAGCCAACCACGCCGAATTGAGCCAGAATATCAAAGTAGTTATTGTGCGTTGAACGTGCATCGTAGCGGAAGTAGGTCATGTTGTAGGGCGCATAGCCGGCCACGCCGGTACCAAACAGCCAGTGGTTTTGCACAACCCATAAATTACGTGCCCAGATTTCTAATCGTCCCAGGCCACCCTCTTCGATATTGTCATGAATGACGCTATCGATGTAACTTCGGCCAGGCCCGAAGGCCAGATTTAACCCGACCAGCAGGATCAAGATGAAGAAGAGTCGTCTTGAGATGAGGAAGGCCATAAGAATCAGAGCGACGAAGGTCGGTAGCCAGCCTGAAATCCAGAGCGAATTACGAACGGCGACCAGCCAGATGTGCAGGATGAGCAAAGCGCCCCCGGCCAGTCGCCATCCCCAGGGTACCTGTGGTTGCAGAAAGATGATACCTGCCAGGGTAACGCCAAACCACAAACCCCATAGCCCGGCATCGGTGAGGATCACGTGATTGATGTTCAGCACCTGAGCGATGGTCATCAATCCGCCGCAGACCACAAACATGCCCAGGTAGGCTTTAATTTGCCACTCGTGCTGAATGAACCGTCCGACCAGGAAAGGAATGCACATCAATCCCAGCAACGAGAGCAATGAGGCAATTTGGGCAAAGCGGAAATTGCCCATAATCCACCAGTCCAGGATCGGATCGGCCCAAAGTGCTCCCCACGGTATCGAAAAGATACAGATCGCCATCATCGCCAGCAGTGGCTTATTCAATGGCGAGGGCACCAGTTGCCACGTGCGACGGGTGATCATGCTGACAATCCAGATTCCACTGAGGGCCAGGGTAAGCAGCATGCTAATCGGTAATTCGCTCCCGTTGCCTGCCGGCAGGCTGAGCGGACGCATTGCCAGCCCGGTGAGGGGGAGGATCAGCACAAACCACTCAAACCGGTAGAGTAAGAGGGTTAACCCGATCAACCCTAATGGAAGCGCTAGCAGTGCAAAGCCGATCAGTTGGCGATTGGTGCCAAACATGAAACCAACCGCCAGACTGTAGACGATCAGGACACCAATCACCCCTCCCAGCACCAACGGACGGGGGAGCCGTTCAATCCAGGGTGGTGTATCTATATGACGCAGGAGCGAATTCATTACCGTTACCTAAAACCGTTCCGGTAGCACCGGTTGTTGCACACGCCGACCGATTGCCGCCCAGAGCAGACCACCATCGCGCACAAAATGTTTCCCAACCGTGTGGCGGCCTCCGCTACAGGCAATCAGCAGACTGCCAATCGTAGCTTTCAAGAAAAAGATCATCTGTAATCCGTGCCCCAACAGGCGGGCAGTCCCCTGTCCATAATGCTTGGCGAAGAAGCGCAATTTGCTGAAGTAGAGTTCGGCCTTCATGCGCGTTGCCGCCTGTTTACTGCTCTGACCGCCGAAGTGAACAATATCGGCAGTGGGAAGGTAGCAGATCGGCCAGCCGGCCCGCTTAATTCGATAGCACCAGTCTACCTCTTCCGTATACATAAAATACGACTCGTCGAGCAAGCCAACCTGTTTCAACACCTCACGCCGTAAAACCATCGCCGCACCGTCAAGCCAGTCGGTCTCGTAAGCCGGCGAGCCATCGACCGTTGGATACCGCCGCCGCCAGCGGATTTTCTTGCCGGTCAGCTCGGTGAGCAGGTTGGGGAAGAGGGCCCACGAAGGTTGCAGCGTACCGTCGGCGTTGAGCAGCCGTGGCCCAACGACGCCAACCTGCGGGTGGGTGTCGAGAAAATGCACCAGACGTTGAATTGAGCCGGGTCGAGCAATCGTATCACTGTTGAGCAACATCACATAGCGGCCACTGCTGGCCCGGATTGCCTGATTGTTAGCCGTCGCAAAGCCGCGATTGTCAGGGTTGGCGATGATGAATACGTCTGGAAAATGCCGGGCTACTGCCGCCACACTGCCATCGCGTGAGCCATTATCAACCACCCAAATCTCTGCCTCAATCCCACATGTTGCTGCCGGGAGGGAAGCCAGACAGTCAAGCAACAGTTGGCGTGTGTTCCAATTGACAATAATGATACTGACATCAGGTACGGGCCAGGTCATAGGAAACAGTCCTTCGTTGAGCAACCTCGCGCAAAAGATCATCTAAGCGGGGAACGATCACTCGCCAATCGTAACGTGCCGCCACTTCTCGTCGCCCGGCTTCACCCAGTCGGCGGGCCAGGGGTGGGTCGCTGAGCAGTCGACTGGTGGCACGAGCAAAGTCCATCGGCGTGTCGGCCAGCAAGATATGCTTACCATCAATGAGTGCCAGCCCTTCGGCCCCTTTGGTTGTACTCACGACCGGTACACCTAACGCCAGCGCTTCCAGAATCTTGAGCCGGGTGCCACCCCCTTCCCGGATCGGGCTGACCTCAACCGCATGGCGGGCTATGAGTGCTCGAATGTCGTTGACGTAGCCGGTAAATTCCACGCCATTGACCCTGGGTAAATGCGCTTGTTGGTCAGCGGTGATCTTTCCGGTGACGCGGAACTTAGCCTGTGGATGGCGGGCACGAATCAGGGGCCAGATTTTTGCGAGAAAGTAATAGACTGCGTCAAAGTTAGCGCTGTACGAGAGGGCGCCGGGGTAGATGAGCGTATCGGCTTCCGGCTGATAAGGGTATGCGGCACAGGCCCGACTATCGACGCCGTTGGGGATAACCGATAGCAGTGGCGTATGCGGGCCGGTGATCTGGTACAGCAAGCTGGCTTCTTTCTCAGAGACTGTAGTAACAGCGGCAAAGCTGGGAATGATCGTCGCAATATAGCGCCGATGCTGGATCGCCGTCAACAGACTGCGGAGTCGACGCAGACCGTAATGATTGCGATGGTCTTCCAGAATTGCTGCCAGTTCCAGCTCTTCGAGTACCAGTGGCACATTCTGAATCAGGCAGGCGTAGGGTGCGACATCGATCTGCATCGCCAGAATCACATCAGGCTGCCAGCGAGCCACGCTTGCCAACACCGCATCGGCAAATGGTTGACTCCAACGTACCCGCACCGAAGCCGGTTTATTGCTGGTCAGGCTGCCTAACCTGTCCCGCAGGGTAAGCAGCCGATCAGGGCGCTCAAAGACCTGCCACGAGCGGCAAAGACGACTGATTTCCTGGGATTGTACTGCCGTTGCCGGCCCCTGACTGAAGGCAATCAGGTGCAGGTGATGGTGTTCGGCCAGGCCGCGTAGAATGGCCATTGCCCGCAATCGTGAACCGTTATCATCCGGTTCAGGCCACCAGGTTGAGAGAACGAGGATGCGCATAGGCCCTGCCACCTTCCAATCAAACAGGCGATGTAATCACACGCGGTTGTGGTCGTGCAACCGCTGCGTAGTACGCGGCCAGTGTCTGCTCTGCCGTCTTCTGCCAGGAGAAGCGCTTCACGCGCTGCCAGCCGGCCTGGCGCAGGCGCTCTGCCACTGCCGGATTGCCAAGCACGGCCAGCAGATGGCGAGCCAGGATCTGTTCGTCTTCCGCATCTCCGATCAGCCCGGCATCACCGACGACTTCCGGGATTGCTCCCCGGTCTGACGCGATGATCGGTGCCCCACAAATCATCGCTTCCAGCAGGGGAATCCCAAACCCTTCAAACCATGATGGAAAGACAAACGCTGCGGCCATACTGTAGAGCGCGATCAAGTCGTTGCGCGATGGCCGCAACAGCAGACGCGCATACCCGGCGTCGACGGCCTTCTGCACTGCCGGCCATGGCTCGCGGCGGGCAAAAAAGACGATCTCGTAGCGCTGTTGCAACTCTTTGGGCAAGATCTGCCAGGCCCGCACAATCACTGCCGGGTTCTTTAGCCCATCGGCCAGAATGAACGGACGGCGCAGATCGTAACGCTGACGAACGCTGGCCAGGGTCTGTGGATCATCGATCCTGACCACATCGGGCGGTGCGCCGTGTGGTATAACGACAATCGCATTACTGTCGTAACGACAGTAGCGCAGAATATCGCGTTTTGCATGCTGCGAGACGGTGAGAAGACGTTGTGATCGACCGACTGCTCGCCGACTCATCAGGTGCAGGTAACTCATCATCGCTATCGAGCGCAGGTCTTTGTTGTGGCCGGCGATAATCTTATGCCACGGCATCACGTTAATCGCGTCGTGGAGCGTAATGACCGTTGCTGCTTTCCTCGGCCCAAAGCCATAATTTGCCGGAAAGTGGGCAACGTCGATCTGATCGGCAGCCATCGCCCGCCGGAGCCCCACAAGGTCATTGGCAATACTCGAAAGCGGATTGCGGTAGGGTAATCTACGCAGCACGACATTAGCCGGAAGGTGCTCTAGCTCAAACGGTGCCTTGGTGTCGGCGTAGAGAAAAAACTGCTCGTTGCTCCCGACTGCAAACAGAGCCGGCAGCAGGTGGCGGAGGTAGGTGTGAATACCACCGACCAGGCCGTGCGAGAGGTAGCGTACATCAATACCGATTCGGAGCGAGCGTTGCATCAGTCTATCCCCCTTGCCCTGTACCGGCTACCCTTCCAACACCGGCGCCGGCCCAAACCGTCCACGCCAGAAATCGATCCAGGCCAGCCGCATGCCAATCCGACCTTTGCGTGTCCGCCATTTCGGGCGCAGACAGAGACTGAGGTAGGTGCGTAAGTCTTGCACGATCAACGCATCAATCCAGGTGCGCCAGCCAGCTTTGGTTGCCCGCAGGAACAGTAAGCGATTGCGTGTCATGTAATACGCCAGGTATTCGCGATCAAAGCGCGCATTGAGCGGTATCTTATGCCAGACCTTTGCTGCCGGCGTAAAATAGCAGACATAACCGGCGCGACTGGCCCGCACACACCATTCGGTCTCTTCAAAGTACATGAAGAAGCGTTCATCGAGCAGGCCAATGCGCGGCAACGCTGCGACCCTGATGAGCATGGCGCAACCGGTGACAAAATCAACGATGCGAGCCGGATATTGCCCGCAATCCTCTTCTTCACCCCGCATCCGGCAAATTCCCCGTTGCCAGTCGATGCTGCCACCCGCCGACCAGATGCGGTTGGGGGCAGCGTGGTAGTAGATGATTGGCCCCACTGCGGCAATCCGTTGATCGGTTTCTGCCGCCTCTACCAGACGATCAAGGAGATCGGGCGCAACTTCGGTGTCGTTGTTGAGTAAGAGGGCGTAGTCGTAGCCGTGCGTCTGAGCGTAGCGTAACCCAACATTGTTGCCGGCGGCAAAGCCGAGATTGGCCTTATTTTCGATGACAATCGTGTTCGGAAACGCTGCCCGTACCTGCGCCGGTGTGCCGTCGGTAGATGCGTTGTCAACGACGACCACGTCGTAACATGCGCCTGGATACACCATCTGGGCCAGCGATTGCAGGCAGGCAAGTGTATCGGCAATACCGTTGTAGGTCAGGACGATAACGGCTACCCGTGGTTTCATGCACCAATCCCTCACACTGTGGTACGTCGTTTGCTGAGTGTCGTATAGTGCTGCAACATCTCCTTTAACTCATCTGCAAATGTTCGTGGTGGTTGGATACCGTCACGCAACCGTTCCAGCAGTCCCGGTTCGGTACGCAAACGCTGCAACTGGCGTGCCAGATCGCGATCATCGTTTGGTGTGAACAGCAATCCATCCACCTCGTCTTGCACCAGCTCGACCATCCCGCCCAGCCGTGAGCAAATCACCGGTCGCCCGGCTGCGTGTGCTTCCAGAATTGTAAGCGGGCTATTCTCGTACCAGATGGATGGAACCACGATCACATCAACCCTGCTCAGCACGTCTGCCAACTGATCGTGTCGAAACTTGCCGGCGATCTGAATGCCCGGATCGTCGCCTATCAGGCGCCGCAGGTGATTCGTGTAGGCCGGATTCTGGTCAGGATTACCAAAAATGATGAGTTCAGCGGGACGATTGCTGCGGGGCAGGCTCTTAAAGGCAGTAATCAGCAGATGAACCCCTTTGTGGGGGACGATCTGTCCGATGTAGCCGATCCGCAAGCGCTGACCAGACCGGACTGGCTGAACCCGGCGTAAATGTTCTTGGGTGATGCCTATACGAACCACCTGCACATGAGGCACCCATTCCCGAAACAGACCGGCTAGAAAATGTGAGGGTGAGATGACCAGATCGGCCTGCGCCAGCGCTGCCCGTAAGGTGTCGCGGCGAACCTGCTGTGCGGCGCGTCCACGGTCACCGGTGAGCGTGATCCATGCTTTACCGGCCAGTCCCGCGCTCAATTGTTCTGGAAGCCGATAGCGCCGTTGGTCAAGCTGCAAACACCAGGCACATTCGGCTGGATCGAGCGGTGGTTGTTTACACAACGTACCATCCCCGCGCAGCAGGGTAATCCGCGGACAGAGAAACCAGTAATCGTGCAGTGTAACGACAGCAGGAATATCCTGCGCGTGTGCGGCGTTGATGGCGCCAACCCCGATCAGATATCCACTCTGCAAGTGAACAATATCAGGCTGAAAGACCTGGATTCGCTGCTCAAGCCAGGCTGTAATAGCCGGGTTTGCATAGCTCCAGTTGGCCGGTGCATCGCGCAAACCAAGGTGAAGCCGCCAGACCGGAATATTGTGGTAGTAGTCGCGTTCAGCCCGCACGCCAAACGGCTGCTCCGTATCGAGCGTCTCGACACACACCACTTCACACTCATCGCCACGCCGTAACAGCTCGTGTGCCAGCCTCATCGTATACAGCTCGGCACCGGCACTGTAGCGCGGTGGAAAGTGATGTACTGCCAGCAGTATGCGCATCGTCTCTTCCTCTCTTAACGGCGTGCAGCGAACAGGTTACGCACAAATGTTGTTTCTTCCGTACCAATCACTCGTAATCCAACCAGCAGTGCTCCGTAGATGAGTCCGCCGCCGCCGATCACCAGCAACACCGGCCATTCACGCGCCAGATAGACCATGCCGGCCATAAGTGCCACGGCAATCGCTGCCCGGTACACCACTTGCCAGCGCATCAGACGCAGTTGATCGCGCAGCAGCCAGACATATTGCACTGCCAGCACGGCCTCGGTCACTACCGTGATGATGGCTGCGGCCGGTGCTCCGTAACGCGAGGTAAAGATCAGGTTTGCAATCACATTGATACCACTGCTGATCATGATCGAGCGCGCCACCAGTGCCTCGCGGTCGGCAATCACCACGACATAACCGAGAAATTCGGTCAAAAACATGAGTGGTAGTGTCCAGATGAGCACCGCCAGCAGTGGCGCAGTAGCGGCGTAGTCCTCGCCAAACAGGAAGAGGGTGATCGGGCGGGCTAAAATAAATCCTCCCGCCGTGATGGGCAGGGCCACGATACACAGGTAGCTTAAAATTCGTTCATAAATCCGTGGCAGGTTGGTTGGATCAGTTTTGGCCTGGCGTGCCAGCGAAGGGTACAGGGCGGTGTTCAGGACGTTTGAGAGCGTAACCAGGGCAAAGATCAGGTTGTACGCTGCATTGTAATAGCCGGTCTCGCTATCACCGAAGCTAACGTTGAGCACAACTGTATCGAACCGGTACGACAGCCCTAGCGTCAACCCAATCACACCAAACGGAAAGGCGGCACGTAAGAGACGCAACCAGCGTTCGCGCTGCCAGCGCCCCGGCGTTACCCCTAACCGCCACAGGGCACGGACAACCAGGGCAGTCATCACCGCGACACCGATCATGGTTGCGAAAATGAGGCCGTAGTACCCCAGCCCCAACCAGAGCGCCAGTCCACCGAGTGTCACGAAGATCAACTGATTCACCACCTGCATCCCGGCGGTGAGATCGAGACGTTCGTGACCGGCCAGCACTGCCTCACTGCTCCCGTGAACAGCATAGATGAGCAGGGTCAGCCCGTTCAGCGCAATCGCTCCGATCATCAAGAGGGGTCGGCCGGTTGCAATTGCGGCGCTCACGACGAGCATGCCGGCAATCAGGGCCAGGATCAGCCGCAACCCCAACACATCGGCATAGAGATCGCGAATCTTATCCAGATGATCCGGTTCGCTCCGCAGACGGGCAATTTCACGCACGGTGTATGGCGCCA
Source organism: Chloroflexus aurantiacus J-10-fl (assembly GCF_000018865.1). NCBI lineage: Bacteria > Bacillati > Chloroflexota > Chloroflexia > Chloroflexales > Chloroflexaceae > Chloroflexus > Chloroflexus aurantiacus. Next base: position 5,008,187 of record NC_010175.1, on the reverse strand, counting down.
GCCCCAGATCGGCGATGAAGAGAAAGATGCTCCCAAAGCCGATCACCGCAGCGTACTGGCCAAAGTCGCTTGCACCCAACTGGCGGACAATAAAGATTGAAAAACAAAACGAGAGGACTTTGATCGCCAGTTGGGCGATCATTCCGGCTACTGAGTTGCGCAGAATCGTGCCTGCAAGCTGGTTCATACAGCGCTACCAGTCATAGTGGATGTGGATCGCCGAGCCGGCCAATCCATCATCTTGTGCGTCAGCTCTACCACGCGATCAAGCCACTGTTCAATCGTAAAACGCTCTTCCATCAACTGCCGCCCGGCCTGCCCCATCCGCTCTGCCCGGTCGGGATTTTCCCAAAGGGTAGCAATTGCATCTGCCATCCCATCAGCATCGCCCGGCTCTACCAGTAACGCCGTTCTTCCTTCGTCCACATACTCGGCCAGCCCTGGTCGGCGAGTTGCAATCACCGGTCGTCCCATTGCCTGGGCTGCCTGTACCGATGTGCAACCGGCACTCCACTGGGTGCTGGCTTTAATCGGGACAACGACGATGCGGCTTTGTTGATAACAGGTTCGTAGTTGCACCGGTGGCACGAAGGGCTGGAGGCTGATGTTAGCCGGTAATACTTCACGTTCGTGACCGCTGCGACCGCTGATCCAGCTACTGCCAACCCGTAAATGGCAGGGAATATGCGGCAGCCGACGCATTGCCCGGATCAGGGTGGGGTAGTCGCGGTGCGATAGACCCAGGCTCTGCACGACGCTGGCTTGCTGTCTACCCGGTTGCGGTTGGTAGAATGCAGTGTCAACTGGTGTATGCAGGGCAACCACCCGTTCTGCCGGTAATCCAAGAGCCTGCCGCATGCCTTTCGCCTCAGCCTCACTAATCGCTGCCACGATGTCCCACCGATGTTGAAGATGGAGTGTTCGTATCAGTTGCAGTTTGCGTGCCGACATGCCGTGATGAAAGATCACGAGATGGCGAACTGTCTGCGGGAGCATTAAAGCCAGTGGTATCCCAACCCGCTCCGAAAGGCTGATCACGGCCTGATACCTCGCCGAGCGCACTATCTGATTCACCTGTGATGCCAAACGCAGATCGAAGCGTGTTATCCCCTCTAATCGCTCCAGCATGCGGTTTGGCCGCACGATGCCGTAGTCAACGTGGCGATTGTCGAAGCGCTCTGCCAGCTCCAGATAATCAACCCGCTGATGAAAGCCTTGCTTCACCGCTGCTACCAGTCCTGGCACCGGCGCATTTGTCGCTACCACAAGTATCCTTGTTACTGGTTCATGCATATTCCTACCTTACCACGTATGGCTGACAGTCCGCTAAATAAACTGTAGAGCGAATATGACGCCATCGTCATTCAGGCTTCAGGTGGTTTGGCTGAGGTGCTGGTTGAACGTGCGGATGTTGATATGGAGATCGACTGGACAATGCGCAAAGGATTGAACGTTTTATCTCCTGCATTGAACTCGCCGAAGCTGGTACTCATTCCTGAAAAGGGGATCATTGTCGAAGTCAGGTTCACTGGCGGGGCTATCCTTGTACGCGCAAATGCATGCCGCGTCAGGTTCTGCCCGGCTAATAAGCCCTGTCAGTTCTTTTTCTCACCTCCAGCCAACCCGTTCTCGGTGAGTCTATCCGAACCATCTTACAGTCAGGCAGGCGAAGGCAACATCTTCGCCTGCCCAATATGCGACCAGTCTCTACAGGTACCCCAGCACCTGCGGGTATCGCTTGCGCTGCCGGCGATACCAGTAGCCGAGCGGGATCAAGAGCACGAGACCCATCAACCAGGCACTGTAGCCCCAAATGATGCGCGGCCCGCTTAGTGGGAGCTGGCTCATCACCAGGGCAATCAGGTGGTAAATGACAATGTGCATCACGTAAAAGAAGAGCGAGACCTGACCAACCATCGGCAGCCAGCGGAAGAGTCCGTTTGTGAAGAGGTCTGGTTTGGCGTAGGCCGCGGCCAGGATGAGAGCTGCAATGCCGAGGTTGAAGGCAAAGTAACTCAGGCTGGGTGGGGCTTTGCTCATAACCAGCCAGTGCGCTGGTGTGTTGCCGACCGCCCTGAACGCGCCCAGATCGCCGAACCCTCCGATCAGGCGCAAGATTAGCCAGCCGATGAGGAGTCCGGTCCCGATCTGGAACCAGCGGCGCGATGACAGGTGTGCTGTTTGCCCTTGCTGGTGTCCCATTGCGTAACCAAGCCAGAGCAGTGGCCCCCATCCCAGGACAGCAAAACCGACAGCCGGTTGAGTGTCGTAGCTGTAGGTGAGCCAGAAGGCCTGCCAGAACGATTGCGGCTCATTCCTGACCAGTTCCGGGGCGATAGCGCCGATCCATGCTTGATGAATGATGAGGGTGATGATGGCAACGAACCCGATCTGACGCGGGGAAAGTAGATGGCGCAGTCCGGCCAGCAGGATCATTGCGGTGGCGATGCTGGTCAGGACGTGGACGTAGGGCGTTGCACCGCGCCAAAACCAGGCACAGATGGTGAGATCGAGCACCAGAATAATCAGGGCGCGGATAAGGATAAATCGCGTGGTTGCCGAAGCTGGCCTGCCACGTCGGCTTTGCCCTGCGGCATACAGGGCCAGGCTATACCCACCCAGGAAGAAGAAGATCGGTGACGCCAGGTTGGTGAGTAGTCCACTGAGCCAGTAGGCTGCACTTTGCAAGACCACCGGCTGTCCGCCATACGACTCGGCCTGAAGCCCTGCGCCAACGAAGAAGGCACTGTGGTCAAGCGCCATCAGAATCAACGCAATGCCGCGTAATGCGTCAATCGCGACAATCCGCCTGCTGGCCTGCTGCTCAACAACAATAGGTCGGGTTTCGGCAGCGATCCGTGCGGTTTGCATGCGCTCTCTCCTTACCGTTCAGAAAACGGCATTATGGCGTCGGCTGAACAGATGGGTTGGTCTGCGTACCTGCAATCTCGGCGACACTATCGCGAATGGCTACCCGCCAGAGCGCACCACTCACCAATCCTGCCACACCATAGCCGGCTGCCCCCCACAGCATTGCCGTTGTAAAGCTACTGCTCATGCTGATCACAATCACCAGAATAGACCCCAATACCGAAAAGACGCCATTCATACCCCACGCCCAGACCACCAGTCCCGGTGCGCGTGCGCTCAGTTGACGTAAACCGGCAGGGAAGGGGATACCCATCAGGGTAGCGAGCGGGGCAATGATGATCATACTCACCACAATTCGAGCCAGATCGGGCCAGTGCATCCAGGCCGCAAACAATACCGGTAATGTGACAATGTAGATGACGGTTGTGATCGCGATCCCGATCAAGACTAGCCGCAAGGCGTTACTACTGCGAATGTGTTTACTGCCGAACAGGCTACCAATTGCAGCAAAGAGCAGCATGCTGGCAATCGTCGTTGTGGTAGCGTGGATCGGATAGCCAATGAAGAGCGTGAAGCGCTGAATCAGCACGATCTGGATAAACATATACGCCGCACCCAGCAGGCTGAAATAGGCCAGGGTGGGCAAGGCACCGGGCAGGCGGAGACCATCACGCTGGTAGCGCACCAGTGGCGTGACGATGAACGCAATCGCCGCCCCAATTGCAAACGTAGCCATCGTCAATAAAATCAGATTGCCGATGGGAAAGCGATTGAGGCGCCCCTCATAACTGCTGTTGAAGTGCAGATTGTCCCAGCGGAAGTAGTTGTAGAAGAAGGGATTGTCGTCGGTGACCGGGAAAATCTGGAAGGGGTATGCTCGTTCAAAAGCGCGTGGATCGGGGGCGTGCAGGTATTCAGCGAACGGTGTGTTCAGGCGCACAAAGGGATCGTGCAGCATGGTGAAGTTGTTTGCCGCCCCCCATGCCCGCAGGCGCTCGATCTGTTCCGGCTGGAATGGTGATCGGCTCACCAGCAGCGTAGCATTTACCCCCTGCTCGTTCGCGATGATTGCAATATGGACGGCTGGATCGCTCACCCCCATGCGCCGCAACGCTTCGGCTGCCAGCCCGGTCAGGCGCAGCATTTCACGGGGCGGACTGTTTACATCACGTGTCCATGAAAAAATGCCGGTGGGGGTCAGCGCATTGAGCGCCTGTTCCAGCGCATCGACGGTGTAGAGGTACGACTCGGCCAATACGTAGGCACCGCCCGACAACGCGGCCAGGTTGTCGAGGCCAATACCCTGAATAATGTCGTACTGTTCGGTCGTCCGGCTGAGAAAGCTGCGCCCCTCGGCGACGATCAGTTCAGTTGAAGGGTGCTCGGCTAATCTGCCCGTGTAATCGGCGTATCTCCCTTTTAAGAGGTTAACGATGGTTGGATTGAGTTCAATGGCTGTGATTCGCTCTGCTCCGTACAGCCGGGCCAGCAGAATGTCAAGCCCACCACCAACCCCGATCAAGAGTGTACTCGGATGCTCATTGCCCAGATGGTAGGCCGCACTGATTACCGCATGGTCGAGGAAGCGAAACCGTTCAAGATCGGCGTCACTGCCATCGAACCGGTACATCCCGGTCATCGAGGTACCATCAATCGTGACCAGCTTCAGCGGCAGCTCTGGGCGCTGTTCAAGTGGATAGCGTGAGCTGACTGCCCCCACGATCATTGGTTCGGTGACCACAATCTCCGGCATCACATCAACTCTTCCTACCGCATCCCAATGCGTAAATTCCGGGCCGGTTCCCTGCGCCTGCATAGCCCAACCCAGCTCTTTTGAACCGGGTACGGCCAGGGTTGGCGGTCGCACAATCAGCGCAACCAGCAAGAGACTCTCGACCCCGATCAGTGCTACCGGCAACCAGCGTTGCCGTCCTTGTGCCTCGTATCCCAGCAGGATGGCCGAGAATGCACCGATCACCGCAATCAGCGCAATGACTGCCGGGCCGCCAATGAGCTGAATAACCTGCAGAACCGTAATCGTGGCGATACCAGCTCCTGCCATGTCGGCAAAGTAGAGGCGGTGCGAACTACTGGCCCACCGACCGAAGATCGCCGCGATCACCAGTCCACCACTAAAGAAGGTGCTGAACAGACAGATGAAATAGATACCAAGACCGACAATAGCCCATCCAAGCTGGGCAGCGCGTAAGGGATCGATGGCGATGGTGCTGATCGCGATCAGGTTGCTCAGGCTGGTGAGACTGAAGATGAGCGCAAGTTTGCCCAACCGACGCTGAAGCTTGTCTGGCCCCCATCGGCGCACGGCGAGAAATGTACCGGCTGCTCCCCCGCCAAGCAGGGCGATACCGATGACCATGTAGGTAAAGTGGTGCCAGATCATGAGTGAGAAGATACGGGTGAAGGTGATCTGCAGGGCAAGAATGCTACCGCTGAGGAGGGTTAGACCGAGATACTTTCCAGTCGAGTGAAGTGATGGGATAAACTTCATGCCGTGCTCGCTTTCTGGATGGGTTGCTGATCAGGTGTAGGTGGCCTGTACCTGGTGTTGGCCGCTCGTGAGCCTGATCACCCGGTAGGTTTTACCGGCGATCTGGCGTTGCAAGTGCGGCATCCTGTCAGTACCGATGGTGACGGCGGCCAGCCGTGCTGTGCGATGCGTTTCCGGGATGCAAAGGGTGAGGTCGAATCTCGTTGACGGGATGGTGATGGTGCCACTGAGTCGCTGGTTGTCCCAGTTTAGCTCCTGCAGGTCACTCGCCCTGCGGGCATCAATAAATCGCAGCCACTGCTCAGCCGCCATGATCGGCAAACCAACCTGAGTGGCATAGGCGAGTGTTTGATCAAACCAGCGTGCGACTTCACCGGCAATCGGGCCACCGATCAGGAAGGGGTCAACGTGGCACTGTAATCCCAATGCTGCCGGGTAACGATCAACACTCGCTGCAATCTGGGCAATGCTTTGCGCGGCTGCCTGTTCACCGCTGAAACCAACCTCGTAGCCGGTTTGAAACACCGGCATCAGGTGTTCGTCAACCAGGTGGGTCGCCTGCTGATACACATCGATTACCGTTCCATCCCGGTCAACGAAGCGCAGTGGCAACCCGCTCCCGTTCAGATAGCCCATTGTCCATGTGCCATCAGTTTTGCGCACAACCGGGCCGCTATGGTAGTGATCGAGGTTCATGCGAATACCATAAGCCGCCTGGACGATGGCATTGTCAACCCAACCCTGCCAGAGGATGCGATGCGTGCGTACCGTTGGCGGCAGTGGCCCATAGCCGAGCTTGATGAATTCACTCCAGTGTCGGTAATAGCCGGCTTCCAGCCCCTCTTCGACGTAGGGATGCATGCCGAATTCGTGACCACGATCACGCCACGCCTGCACATGGTGTGGGCCCGGCAACGGATCATCACCGCCGAGGGTCGAGCCGATTACCGGTGCCCGGCTCAGCATCCAACGCAATTTACGGCTCAAGCGCCCGGACGCATCTGTTGGTGGTGGGGTGTAGTAGATCGAAGCTGTGCCGTTATGACGCTCAACAATGCCCAGCCACTGTTCAATGTGGCTGACCCGACTGCCATGCGCATCGCCGGTGGCAATGATTGCACCGGGAGCGTTGTCGGGCAGGTACCACAGACGAGGTAGCGGTAATGGACTTACCTCTTCAATCATGCGACTGAGCAGGCGCTGATGTTCGTCGGCCTGGGGAATAGCGATTCGTTCCAGATCAATCCAATCGACGAAGAGATCGCTTGCCCGCAACCCTTCCATCAGATCGCGTTCCTGGTTCGTCCAGGCCGGGTTGCCCTGTCGGATCAGGGCAATCGTCAGCGCCAGATCAAACGTCCACAATGCCGCACGTCCGGCTCCGAACTGGTGAATCGTTACCAGCGGATCACCATTGCTGCCGGTGGCAATAATCTCCGCCCCCTGCACCGTCACCCGCTCGTACACAGTATGAAGTTGCAGCGGGCCACTGATGCCGGTTGCAGGAATGGGAAAGAGTGAATCATCACGCTGAGATGATCCCAGATACCTGACACCGAATATCTCGGCCAGCGCAGGATCAGGGCGAATGCCGATCAAGCCGCCCCCGGCGTGCACAAAGTGCTGCAACCACGCCACCTGTCCGGCGGACAACGGTACCGAACCGATGATGATCACTGCACCAGTACGAACCTGATCTATCTGATCATCAAAGCTGATCCGACGCAGACCAATAAACCCCTCTGCCCGGAGTATTTCGCCGAGGTACGCGGTAAAATCGGGCCGCGGTGCCGGATCGGCTACCAGGAGTAGCGGGGCAAAGCCATCGGTAACTGGCGGTAAACTCACGCTTGCGCCCGCTGCGGGTGGCGGCAATGGCCAGTGTTCCGCACCGTAGGCCACCAGTCCACCCAGTCCGGTGGCAGCCAGCAGGCCGGAGAGAAATGCTCGACGGGTTATCGGTCGCTGCAAGTAGTGCATAAGCGTCTGTCTTATCCCCGGCGACGCCGACCGGCAGGCGGACGACGCCGTGTTGGTCGTTTCGCCGCTGGCGGTGGCAGCGATGACTGCCGTTCTTCAGGTACGTTGAGAGGTGCCTCGCCGACAGCCCGTTCATACAGCTCTTCAGGTACGTTGAGAGGTGCCTCGCCAACCGCCCGTTCATACAGCTCTTCTGCTGCTTCATACGCTGTATCGGTTTCAATTGCCGGTACCACAATCACCCGTCGATCCTCGTGAGGTGGTGGCGTGATGATGACCTGTGGTGCTGTGGCAGGTGTTGGCGGTGGTGTCTGATTGGTGTCAACTGCACGGGTAGTATGTGCATGAGTGGTGTTCTCAGCTTGCTGTGTTGTGTTTGTCCGCTCACCCTTACCGGGATTGAGTAATCGCAGCGGAATGTCGCCTAACAGGTGGCGCAGGCTGGGTAACGGTAGGCGGGGCTGTTCTTTTCGACCGGGGAGCACATACTCTTCGGTCAACATTACTGCACCCAACACACTATCAGTGCGTTTAAGGGTGAGTCGTTTCAGGCTCTGCTGGATGTCGCGACTGCTATCTTCAACCGGTTTCAAGGCCAGGATAACTCCATCCATCATTGGCGCCAGCAGGGCAGCTTCCACGCCGCTCAGGGTTGACGGGCCATCGAAGATCAGAATATCGGCGGCCCGTTGCAGGCCGTCAACCAGCGCGGGCCAGGGCTGCGAGGGTGGCAACGGACGCCCCTGGTCATCGGTATTGCGGGCCAGCAGCAGCACATTCTTGATCGGCGTCACCCGCAGACTCGACCAGACCTGGGCTTCGCCGTCAATAGAGATGGGTTGCAGCACCGCATTTGGATCGGCAAAGAACTCGCTGAGGATAGCCCGCTCGGTTTCGGCATCAACCAGCAGCACGCGATAGCCGGATAGCGTGTAGCAATGCGCCAGATCGACGGCTAACGCACTTCGCTCATTTGAAGGTCGTGGCCCACTCACCATCAGAATCCGCGCATTGCGCGGCAACCCGGCGAGGACAATCTGGGTGTGCGCCTCTTTCACCGCATTAAAGCGTATTCTGGCTTCTTCATCGCTGAGGCTGATCGAGGGGTGTTTACCCGGTACCACACCGAGAAAATTCAGGCCAAACCGACTACGCAGATCGTTGTGATTCCGCCAGCGTGTATCGATCATCTCCAGCACAAACGAGGCCATCATCCCCAGGATTAACCCAACCAGTCCCGCGATAGCTACCGTCAGATTCCGCTTATTTGGTAATGGAGCCGTGGGTACCTTGGCCGACTCGAAAATCGACAGACTATTCACCAGACTGGTATTCTGGAGGCGCAGTAACTGCGCATAGGCGTTCTGGGCAGTATCACGGGCCAGTTCCAGTTCCTGCAGCCGATTGCGCGCCTCGCGCAAATCGGTGGCGCTAGTCGCCTGCGCCAGCATCTCGCGGGTTTGGGCAATCTGGCGATCAAGCTGATCAATTTCGGCCTGTGAGCGTGTAATCTGTTCATTGAGCAAATTACGTTGCGCAGCAACGTTTTCCGGTGAATTTGGGCTAAAGCGTACCAGCTCATGCGCTATCGCATCAGCAATCGCCGCGGCCCGCTGCGGGTTTGTGTCGGTAATGGTAATGTCAAGCAGGCTTGCCTGTCGATTGACACTGGTGGCGAGCATATAGGTGCTGATCACCTGCCAGGGAAACGGTAAACCCAGTTTCTCAACGACAGGAGCCAGAATGACCTCGCGGCGCGCCATTTCAGCGTAAAAACCTGCGACGGTGGCACTCAAGCCGAATGTCTGCGGATCGGGCGTGGCGGCAAGTGTATCACCCACCTGCAACGTTGTGCGACTCACATAGTAATCAGGCTGCCGCAAGGCAAAAACAAAGGCGGCACCGGCAGCAATCACCGCTGCCAGGAGGGCCACCCACCACCATCGTAGTATAATCCGCACATACGACCAGATGTCGCTCCAGGTGAGCATCACATCGGCTCCTTCTTAACTGGTAGCGGGCAAGATGACCAGATCACCCACTTCCAGTCCACTTATGATTTCAGCTTTGCCATCAACAATCAGACCGATTTCAACATCAACCCGCTGCGGCCCTTGTTCAGTAGGCACCAGAACGTGGGTGCCACCATCGCGACGGATTGCCTCTATCGGGAGCCAGCGCACATTTTCGCGTCGGCCAAAATCAATCGTTACCAGAGCCGGATCGCCGACGGCTAGCGCAAGATCGCCGGCGTTGTAGGCAACGTGTAGCTCTGGTGCCTGTAGGGGGTTGGTCAGCATCGTGCTTTTCCGAATCACCCCATTAAAGGTACGGCCAGGGTAGCGCACGAAGCTGATCGTGACCGGGGTACCATCTGAAATCCGCTCAAGATCGGTGCTACTCACTGCACTGATGGTGATCTGTAATCCCGAATTATCCATCAATCGGATGACCGGCATTTCAGCCTGCACCGGAAAACCGACCAGGGCGTCAATGGCGGTGATTGACCCGTCGAAGGGGGCATAAATACGGCGCGCTTCGATCTGACGCTCGATCTCTTTGATCATGAGTTCTGAAGCAGCCAGGCTCTTCACCAGCAACGGATCGGGGGTCGCACGTTGGCGTGCGGCATCGAGCTGAATCTGCGCCTGTTCTACTGCCCGGCGAGCCGCCGTGATTTCAAACTGATCCGCACCGTTGAGGAGCCGATCCAGGCGGGCGCGGGCCAGCGCTACATCCGCTTCTGCTGCCTGCACCGCCGCGATCTCATTGCCACGAGCCGTGTCGAGTTCGATCTGGGCCAGCGCTACTGCACTTTCAGCCGCCTGAAGCTCAACCGTCAAACGATCAACTAATGCCCGTACCTCCGGCGTGTCTTCGACCTCCAGACGGGCGCGAGCCTGACCATAGGCAGCCTGCACCCGTTGCAACTCGGCAACCCGGTCGGCCAGTGCCCGTTCGGCGCGCGTCTTGACGGCAGAGGCATCATTGCGTGTCCGTGCCAGTGCTGCCTCTGCCCGTTGCAGAGCCGCACGTGCTTCCGCGATCTCGGTTGCCGAGGCTGGAGTTGTCAGTTCAGCAAGGCGATCCTGTGCTGTTTCCAGTGCGACTTCGGCGGCCCGCACCTCGATCTGGGCACGGGCTACCGCCTGATCAATTGCCCGTCGATCTTGTTCGGCGTTAATCTGCGCCTGACGCAACCGGTCTTCGAGCGTACCCAGATCGATCTCGGCCAGGAGCTGCCCGGTTGTGACCTGCGCACCTACTTCAATGTACAGATTGCGGAGAATGCCACTCTCGCGGAACGCTAGGTCGCGTTCCAGGATGGGCGTAACCTGACCACTGAACTCGCGCCGGTCCTCGAACGTTCCCAGGGCGACTGCAACAGTCCGCTGCACCGGTTCAGTTGCCGTGGCGGTTGGTTCCACTACCACAACCGTTGGTTCCGGTGTTGGTGGTGGCGTCCATGGTTCGGGTGTAGGGGCGCCAACCAGGCTGCTGATGCTGCACCCACTCAACCCGACCAGGAGAGTGATCATCAGGATATGCCGAACAACACGCTGTAGACGGTCTTCCATAGCATTCCCTGTACTACTGTGGTACGGTGGTCAGTACACCGGTTAGTGGTTGCGTGGTCACCGATACCGGCCTGAGTTCCTCTTGCAGCAACCATCGCGTTGCCGCCAGCAGATCGTCGGCGATGTGGGTTGGTTGATAGCGCCGTAATTCCGGTTTCTGCAATTCTGCACTGCCTCTCCCACTCTTGACCAGAATCGTCTGGCATCCCATCCGCTGACCGGCAGCAATATCGGTGAGCGCATCGCCAATCAGGAATGTCGCTCGACAATCAATCTGGTGCCGGGCTGCCAGCTCCTGGATCATACCGGGTTGCGGCTTCCGGCACCCGCAACGCTCTTCCGGGGTGTGAGGACAGTATCGGATATCGTCAATAGTTGCCCCGTGATAACGGGCAATCGCGCGCAAGTGGGCATGAATTTCTTCCAGCGCCTCTACCGTCATCAACCCACGCCCAACCGCTGCCTGGTTGGTGATAACAAAGATGCGAAACCCGGCACTGGTTAGCAGACGCAACGCGGTCAGCGCACCCGGTAGGAACTGAAACTCGGCCAGATTTTTGACGTGATCAGGGCGGTTGTGATTAATAACCCCGTCACGGTCGAGAAAGACAGCGCGCATAAGACCCCTCCCCTGGCGCTGCATGCAAGACGATTCCACGTGGTGAAGACGGTAGGCTGCGGCGACAGTGTTACAGTACACGCTCTTGCTGACGATCTGCTAACAGAGGTAGGAGCTATTTATGACAATCCTGTCATGTTCATTTGGTAGTCTATGCTCATCGAAATGTCGCCTTGTTGCTCTGGAGGGTATCAATGATCATCTCACGTACCCCGTTGCGGGTCAGCTTTGTCGGTGGTGGCAGCGATTTGCCGGCGTTTTATCGCCATGAACCGGGTGCGGTGGTCAGCACCGCCATCAACAAGTACATCTACATCACCGTCAACGAGAAGTTTGATCACCAGATTCGCGCCAGTTATTCGATCACCGAAATTGTTGAGCGGGTTGATGATCTCAAACATCAGCTCATTCGCGAAGCGCTGCGCCTGGTGGGTCGTATGCACGCGATTGAAATCACGTCCATTTCGGACATTCCCTCGCAGGGTACCGGTCTTGGCTCATCGAGTACCTACACCGTTGGCCTGCTCAATGCCCTCTACGCCTTTATAGGCCGCTTTGCCGGTGCCGAGCGTCTGGCCCGCGAGGCATGCTTCATCGAGATTGATCGGTGTGGTTCACCCATCGGAAAGCAGGATCAGTACATAGCCGCGTATGGTGGCTTTCAATTCATTCAATTTAATCCTGATGAGACGGTCTTTGTCGATCCGATCATCTGTCGTGCCGACACCAAACAGCTTCTCCAGCAGCGCTTGCTGATGATGTACACCGGTGCCACACGCAGCGCCAGCGATGTACTGCGCGAACAGAGTGCCAACACCGAGCGCGATGAGACTCGTCGGCAACATGTGCGCCGGATGGTTGCCCTCGCCCACGACCTGCGGGTAGCGCTCCACAATGATGATCTCGATGCTTTCGGTGAGATTCTCCACGAGGGTTGGATGCGCAAACGCGAGCTGGCCAGCGGGATTTCCAGCTCACAAATCGATCTGTGGTACGAACGGGCCAGGGCCGCTGGGGCCATCGGCGGTAAGATTCTAGGCGCCGGTGGAGGCGGCTTTCTGCTGCTCTACGCGCCTGAAGAGCGCCACGAGACGATTAAGGCTGCCCTGCCAGAATTGCGCCACGTGCCGATCCGGTTCGAGCCACAAGGGAGCAAGATTATTTATGTTGAAGAGCGTTGATGATGCGTTTCCGGTTTGCCTTGCGCCTGGGCAAAGGCCGGTATCATTGACGCCCCTGGTACAATCAGAGAGGAAATACGCAGGCTGATGTCTTCATTAAGGCTCAGCAGATGATTTGGTGAGGGGAGGGGGCGGAGAACAAGGCTATTCGACGGTGTACGTCGCAGCAATTGCCGGTGAATGTTCGCAGACGTTCACAACCTGAAGCTTTCTTCACCGGCTGTTCGCGAAAGGAGAACCGCTCTTGAGCCACTTCCACCGGAAGCGATTGCTAATCATTGCTACGTTTGCCTTCATCCTTTCGTCTACCATAGCACTGGCGAACAATCCACCCTACCGGCAGTGGGTACCAGTGATTTTTGGGCCATCACCTGAACCACAATACCTTATCAATGCCCCCTACTTTCCGGTATCCAGCGTCACCGGCGAGCGCTTTGAGCAGATGGCAATCTTCTGGTTTGGGCAGCTCAGCCGCAGTACAAACTATACCGATGTTCGAGTCGGTTACAACGACAACGCCCTTTTCCTCTACCTGGCCAGTTTTGATCGTCAACTCTGGTACGATACCACCCCATCAGCAACCGATCTCACCTCCTGGGATGCGGCCACACTGCTGATTGATACTGCCAACGGTACCCAGCTCAGTGCAGCCAGTTTCCGGTTTGTAGCCCAATTGCGCAACGGCGATACCCCCGATCCCGCGTACCAATTGAGCCAGCGTGGCACCGGTGGAAGCTGGACAACCACCGCCGTCGCTTTCTCGTCGATTCCCGGCTGGCGCGGTGATCGCCTGAATGACAATAATGATAGCGAAGATCGGGGTTGGGCGATGACATTCCAGATTCCATTCACCAGCCTTGGCCTCAGTGGGCGACCACCTGACGGCACGCGCTGGCGGATGGCCCTGATCCTGCACGACCGCGATGATGCTACCGGCAGCTCGATACCCAATCAGGTATGGCCGCCGGCGCTGAATGCCAGCCAGCCGTCAACCTGGGGTGGGATCAGGTTTGGGTTACCGGTCTACACCCCACCATCTGTCAGTGCCACCCAGACATTTCAAATCCGCCACGGCCTGAATGGGGTTACCGTCGTTGATGCCGGGATTGGCGGTGTCAATCCCTACATGTGTGATGATAGCGGCAATTACTGGGATGCCTGGCCCAACCGACCCCGGCCAGCCGATCAGGCCGACATCAGCATCCAGAACCAGGCCGATATTGCCGACTGGCCGTGCTTCGCGAAGTACTACATCACCTTCCCCCTCACGTCGCTACCACCAGGTCGCACGGTGATTTCAGCCACATTGGTATTGAGTCAGATGGGCAATGCTGAACCTGCCCAGGCGCAGCGTTCCCTCATCCAGGCCCTGCTGGTCGGCGAGGATTGGAGTCCGGCAACCCTCACCTGGAACAACGCCCCACTGGTGCGCGAAAACATCGGCTCCGGCTGGGTCGATCCAATCCCTGGCTTCCCCGGCGACTGGACAAGACTGCCGAAACGAACCATTGATGTAACACGCGGGGTGGTTCAGGCGTATACCAGCGGCCAACCCTTGCGGCTGGCGCTCTACTCCGCCGACAGTGCCTACCACAGCGGGAAATACTTCGTCTCCAACGGCACCGGCGACTGGAACGCTGCCAACCGCCCAACGCTGATTGTCGTCCTATCGCAGTAATTCCCGGTTGTGTCTATATGCACCACCGAGACACAGAGGATACAGAGGGGTTTACGTATTCTCTGTGCACGCTGTGCCTCGGTGGTTTGCCTCTATCCACCACCGAGACACGGAGGACACTGAGGGACGGATATCATATCAAGTCTGCTTTACCTGAAGTCATTGCTCGTGAGCGAATGATCACGCCGGTGATGACGGATCCAGCGTGGATACAGTTTTCGGGCCAGATTGACCCGTGGCGCATCGTTTGGTGTGCGGCAGCACGGCTGCCGCATCCACCGCACGCCCCGGTAGGCGCAAGTCACAGCGCCTACCGGGGCCGGTACGTGACCCTGGTCAAGGGAATGGATGCGTGCCGGTTGGTGGCCTGCTCTGCACACGACGTGATCTCACCCACCAGCGTAGATACCGCTTCCCTACCTGGAACGCCCGTGACGCATCGTTTGGCGTGCGGCAGCCATGCTGCCGCATCCACCGCACGCCCCGGTAGGCGCAAGTCACAGCGCCTACCGGTGCCGGTACGTGACCCTGGTCAAGGGAATGGATGCGTGCCGGTTGGTGGCCTGCTCTGCACACGACGTGATCTCACCCACCAGCGTAGATGCCGCTTCCCTACCTGGAACGCCCGTGACGCATCGTTTGGCGTGCGGCAGCCTGCTGCCGCATCCACCGCACGCACTGGCAGGGCGCTGGTCGTAGCGCATACCGGTGCCGGTACGTGACCCTGGTTAAGGGAATGGATGCGTGCCGGTTGGTGGCCTGCTCTGCACACGCCGTGATCTCACTCACCATCGAAGATACCGCTTCCCTACCTGGATCGCCCGTGGCGCATCGTTTGGCGTGCGGCAGCCATGCTACCGCGTCTACCGCACGCACCGGCAGGGCGCAAGTCGCAGCGCGTACCCGTGCCGGTACGTGACCCTGGTAGGCAGGCCGGTAGCCTCTCCCACCATCGAGCACGCTATGACCTGTACCCCTCTCAGTGTCCTCTGTGCCTCTGCGGTGCAAATAAAACCATCGAGACACAGAGAGTTTTACGTATTCTCTGTGCCTCTGTAGTGCAAGACCGGCTTCGCAGGGTATCGTTACCGATCCGGTTGCAACACCAATCGCTCGCCGTCAATCGTGCCGCTGAAGCGCATTGGTATGTCGCCAGTCTGTTGCCACAGCGCCAGATAATCGCTGTAACGATTACTCAGCACGTTACCGGACTGGCCGGTTGTGTGGATGAAGCGCGACTCCGCCAGATCGGCGAAATCGATAATCTGGCGGTACGATGGTGCATTGTATTGCAAGTATCCTTCGTTCAGCCGCATGGGCGCAAAATTGACGGTGAAACTATCACCGCCGGTAGGTACCCGCCGCTCGAAGATGCCGCGCAGCGCTCCGACCTGACTGAACGGGTTGTGGGGGAAGACAGCCTGATGAACTCGATCCCAGCGCCAGCGAGTTGGATCTTCTTCACCCTGTGCCGTCGCCATCGCCGCTAACCCTTTGCTGAACGCAGTGGCAAGGATTGTGGCGCAATCCTCGGTTGTCGCGATGGTATTGACGTTATCGCACCACTCTTGCCGGCCTTCCAGCAATACCCGACGCAGCGCCATGGCTGCAAAATCGCGCCGATGGCGATACGTCTCGCTGAAGAACTCGCCCAGTTCGTCGGCAAAGACCGCTTCGAGCAGGGCATGGTAATACCCCTGAAATACTGCTGCCGCCGCACTGTCACCGGCCATCGTGCCATCCCAACTGCGTAACAACTCCAGGGCCGCAGCTTCACGCGGCCCGTTCGGGGTCACCTCGCGTAGTATCGGCAACAATTCACGCGCATGCAGCGATACCACATCGCCGAGCATCGTGCGCATATCGGCAACCGTCAGCGCCGATTTCTGCTCGATCAACTCGATGATCCGCCGGGCACGGTACGGCGCTGCCCACGATGTCCCCAGCAGATAGGGATAGTCGTCACCCACCACCTGGTTGTTGGCAGTCACAATGTAATCCTGCGGTGGATTGTAAATGTGCGGCAGTTCAGCAAATGGGACGTAGCCGATCCACTCGTACTCATCCGTCCAACCCGGTACTGGCACGCTACCATCACCGTTCCGCCGGATCGGAACCAGCCCCGGCGCGTAAAAACCAATATTCCCCTCAACATCGGCGTACACAAAGCTCTGCATCGGCGCCTTGTAGTCGCTGAGGGCCGCCACAAACTCTTGCCAGTTGCGGGCACGGTTGAGATTGATAAATCCGCGTAAGGTTGTATCTTCAGGGTCGAGGGCCGTCCAGCGAAAGGCCAGCGGCTCGTCTACATCTTCCAGCACATCACTGATCACCGGGCCATGGCGGGTAATCCGCACCGTGAGTGTCACCGGCTCAGAGTCTTTAACAGTGATGACTTCGCTGATCAGCGTGACCGGTTCACGCCTGCCGTTGTACTCGGCGTAATTTCGAGCGTCAATCCGCTCGATGTACAAATCCTGCACGTCCGGGCCGGTGTTCGTCACCCCCCATGCAATCCGTCCGTTATGCCCGATCACCACTACCGGCAGACCGGGAAAGGTCGCGCCGATGACGTTGATGGTTGACCCCTGGATGTGGGCCAGGTACCAGATCGAGGGTATGCGGTTGGCGAGATGCGGATCATTCACCAGTAATGGTTTGCCGCTGGCCGTTCGGCTCCCGCCGATGACCCAGTTATTGGAACCGGCCAACTGGTCGCCGATGCGATTGAGAAACTGAAGCTCCTGAGCGAGATCAAGCATGCGACGGGTTGTTTCCGGCTTAAGAGGCGTGTGAGGTGTATCGGCAGCCGTCGCTGGTGAGACAACCCCGGCGGCGGGCATAATGAGCGGGCCATCAGCGGTATATGGCGGCATCAGAAAAGCGGCATCTTCAGGCCCGATCTTTGCGATCAGCGTTGCCCGCATCAATTCATTGCTCCAGTTGCCACCGAGGTCCCAGGCCATCATCTTGGCCCATACCAGCGAATCGATAGGCTGCCACGGCTCAGGTTGCACGCCCAGGATCAAAAATTCCGGCGGCAAGACCGGATTCGTAGCCAGGAACGCATTAACCCCGGCGGCATACGCCTCTAACCACGCCAGCGTCTCGCTGTCGAGACGTTCGAGCGCACTCCGGGCGGCGCGGGCGACGCCGAGGGTGCGCAGAAACTTATCGGTTTGCAGGGTGGTTGCGCCGAAGATTTCCGACAGACGGGCATGCCCGATGCGCCGTTGTACCTCCATCTGCCAGAGCCGTTCCTGCGCATGCACGAATCCCAGCCCAAAGACGGCATCGGCATCGGTTGTGCCGGTAATGTGGGCAACGCCATCGCGATCCCGCACAATCGTGACCGGCCCACTGATCCCGCGTACTCGTATGTCACCACTGATTTGCGGGAGCGAGCGGCTTAGCCAGAGATAACCACCGCTCCCACCAAGCACCACGACAACCAGTACCAGTAGCGCTATCCAGCCGATGAAGCGTCGTTGCAACCGCATTGTTGCCTCTCTGTATGTTCGCGATCTCTGAATGTGGTGCGTATTGTAGCACACCTGTTATATTGAGGTGCAGATGGTAGATGATGGTGGTGACCTGAGCGCGGATCAGGCCCATACACCGCCTGTAGGGGCGGGTTTTGAACCCGCCCCTATAGAAACCCGCCCCTATAGAAACCCGCCCCTATAGAAACCCGCCCCTATAGAAACCCGCCCCTATAGAAACCCGCCCCTATAGAAACCCGCCCCTATAGAAACCCGCCCCTATAGAAACCCGCCCCTATAGAAACCCGCCCCTATAGAAACCCGCCCCTATAGAAACCCGCCCCTATAGAAACCCGCCCCTATAGAAACCCGCCCCTATAGAAACCCGCCCCTATAGAAACCCGCCCCTATAGAAACCCGCCCCTATAGAAACCCGCCCCTATAGAAACCCGCCCCTATAGAAATCCGCCCCTACAGAACCCGCCCCTACAGAACCCGCCCCGATGGTAATCCTGGCGAGGACGAGGCGTACCGCTAACATATCGATAGGGGCGCACGACCGTGCGCCCCTACTATGACCCGGTGCAACAGGCAAACACTCGCGTGGTGCAGATGTCGCGTTCTGCAGGTGTACCGTGCCTGCCACACGCTATTCAAGTTAGCGTTCTCACTGTGGCATGGGCCATCACACCCGCTAGCGGAAGATCAACAACCGCAATCCATTCAACACCACAATAATCGTACTTCCCTCGTGACCAACCACACCCAACGGCAGTGGCACCCCCACAGTCAATGTCGTCAGCACCAGCACCACGACCACCGCCAGCGCAAATACGATATTCTGCCAGACAACACGCTGCGTCTGGCGGCTTAACCGCAGAGCGTAGACGATAGCACTCAGATCGTCGCTCATCAAGACCAGATCAGCAGTTTCGAGTGCCGCATCGGTACCGGCCGCTCCCATGGCGATGCCTACCGTTGCTGCTGCCAGCGCCGGTGCATCATTCACGCCATCGCCGACCATCGCCACCCCACCGTAGCGCTGTCGGAGCTGCTCGACACGCTGCAATTTGTCAGCCGGCAATAGCCCGGCGTACACCTCATCAATCCCCAAGCGCTGGGCCATTGCTTCAGCCACCTGCGGGTTGTCACCGGTCAGCATCACGATCCGCTCAATACCGACTGCGCGCAAAGCGGCAATCTGCCGGGCTGCGTCAGGCCGTTCGCGATCCATCACCGCTACCAGCCCCAACCACTGCTGATCGCGCCATACAAACAGGACACTCCCCCGCCCCTGTTTCATCAGATCATCAGCCTGCGCCAGCAAGTTCGCGGGTACCTCAATCCCGGCTTCGCGGAAGAGCCGTGGCGAACCAACCAGCGTCTCTCCCCCATCCCAGAGCGCACGCACACCCATCCCGGTCACTGCGACAAACTGCTCTGGAGGAACAATCGCAATCCCACGCTCTTCAGCCGCCTGCAAAATGGCCCGCGCAATCGGATGCTCTGACGGCTGTTCGGCACGGGCGACAATCGTGAGCAGTTCATGTTCGCTCAAGCCGTTCATCGGCACGAGATCGGTCAGCACCGGCTTGCCAAAGGTCAGCGTGCCGGTCTTGTCAAAGGCAATCACCCGTACCCGACTCAACTCTTCGAGATGCACGCCACCCTTGAAGAGGACGCCCCGCCGGGCACCGGCCGCAATCGCGCTCAACAATGCCGCCGGCACACTGATCACCAGGGCACATGGCGACGCGACGGTTAACAGCACCATTCCGCGATAGAATATGTCGGTGAACGACGCGCCGCTGAACAGTGGCATCAGCAGAATGAACAGCGCAACCGCCCCAATCACCCCAATCGCGTAGCGCTGCTCGAAGCGTTCCAGGAAGCTCTGCGAGCGTGCCTTGCGCGACTGCGCCTCGCTCACCATAGCGATAATCCGGGCCAGCGTGCTCTCACTGGCCGGTTTTGTCACCCGCACCTCAAGCGCACCGGTCTGATTGAGCGTACCGGCCAACACCGTCATGCCCGGCCCCTTGTGTACCGGCATCGACTCACCGGTGAGCGCCGACTCATCGAACGTACCCGCACCACGCTCGATCACCCCGTCGAGCGGCACCCGGTCACCGGGGCGCAGCAGCATCACATCGCCAACCTGCACCTCTTCGATGGCAACATCGTACTCGCGGTCGTGCCGACGGATACTGACCCGGTCGGGCCGGAGCTGCATCAGCGCCGTAATCGCCTGCTCGGTGCGCCGCATAGCATACACCTGCAACACATTGCTCAGCGAAAAGAGAAAAAGGAGAATGGCGCCCTCACTGAATTCGCCGAGGTAAGCCGCCCCCAATGCAGCCAGCACCATCAGCAGATCAACTTCAATTTTCCATTCTTTGAGCGCCTCAATAATGGCGCGCACCGCGTAAAAGCCGCCGAAAAAGTAGGTGGCAACATGAACCGCCAGAATGAGGCCAGCCGGTGCCTGCGCACCCTCCAGCCAGATACCGGCAACAATCCCAACCAGCGTCAACACCACAAATGCCGGTTCCAGGGTTTCATCCTGGAAGAATTGGGTAAACAGCCGTCGAGGAGTAACCCGCGAAGTCGTAATCATTTGTATAGCTCCTCTCCACTGGCGGGCCGGGCATTGATTACGAGTGCAAAACCTGGCGATCTTCTGGATCGAGGCGCGGGCCAGCAAATCTTCGCCAAGACGGGCAAAAATACGTTGGGCGAACAGCTCCATCCAGATAAACTGGCGCGCAATCAAGACCATATTGCGGTTAGTCGTCACCGTGGCGGTCGTGGCAAGATGACCGGAAGCGATCAAGAATTCACGCTCATCGGCGACCACGATCAGCGTCTCAACCATCCCGTGCAGCTCGGTCTCTCGCTTCGGGTGGCGCACAACCTGCCCAAACGAAAAGGGCGCTTCACCGGTCAGAATCACTCCCAACGCCACCCCACGCTCGTGGGCAGCGGCCAATGCCGGATACAGCGCTTCCACATCGGCATCGGTCAGTACCAGCATCAACTCGTGCTGAGCGCTCTCGATCAGATCACGCGCTGCGGCCAGCGCTTCACGCCGACCACTGAAGTTCCAGAGCCGATCACTCTCTTCGTGGTGAAACAGTGGCATCAATTGCGTGCGCAGTGCTTCAGCCCGTTCACGCGCCTCGCGCTCGTAGCGGTCGAGCAGGATTGCCGGTGAAATCGGACGGTAGAGCGTTGCCTTTTCTTCAACCGATTTGAGCACAGCACCACGTCCTTCCAACCGCCCTAACGCCTCATAGACCATTGACCGTGGAATACCCGCCAGTTTACTGATCTGATAACCAGTCGCCGGATACTCGGTCAACAATGCCAGGTACACCCGTGCCTCGTACTCAGTAAGCCCCAGCGCCGTCAGTTGTTCCAGTAGATTTGTGTTCTCCATAGTTGTTCATTTCCGAACTACTAACATTGTACTGCTCGCCGCGCGATTCGTCAAGAGAGTCTTTGCAAATGCCGGTCACCATCCACACACAAAACGACGATGGATGTCACCGAAGAAGGTTATCCGCTGCGTTGCAAGTGTACCAGATGGTGCCGGAAGACTTGTTGGTGGGCGATTGAGCAGCGCTTCAGCCAGAAACGAGCGCAGCACCTGCCACGCCTCACCTGCTGCGCCCCCCGTAGTAATCGACTCGATACCACCCACAAACGCATGCGGCTGATCGGGAAAGATCACAAAGCGGGTGGACACACCGGCAGCGCGTAGATTTTCTTCAAGCTGTGCCACTTCACTGAGCGGAATAGAAGCATCGGCGCCACCAAAAATACCGAGGACTGGGCCTTGGATCTGACGCAGTGCTACCGGTTCGACATCTGCCATCCCATAAAAGACGCCCGTAGCTGCAATCGCCGGGTTGTGCAATGTGTAGAGCAGTGAAGTCCGGCCCCCATAACAAAACCCGATCACGGCAATCCGGTCGGCGATCACATCAGGCCGTGCGCTCAACCAGGCAAACACTGCATCAAGATCGGCCATCACCTGTTCTGGTGGTG
Source organism: Chloroflexus aurantiacus J-10-fl (assembly GCF_000018865.1). Taxonomy (NCBI): domain Bacteria; kingdom Bacillati; phylum Chloroflexota; class Chloroflexia; order Chloroflexales; family Chloroflexaceae; genus Chloroflexus; species Chloroflexus aurantiacus. The sequence goes on along the minus strand of NC_010175.1, from coordinate 4,986,239 downwards.
TGGTTGTCACCTGGTAAATTGCGCGCGGAATCCAGGTGGTACTGGCACCACGGAATGTATCAGGTGCAACGACCAGATAGCCGTCGGCAGCCAATGCCGTTGCCTTCTCGATAATATCCGGGCGTAGTCCCCACCACTCGTGGATCATAATCACCGCCGGATGGGGGCCGGGTGTCGATGGTTCGGCCACAAAAGCCCGAATCGGACCGTCAGGACCAGGGATGATGGTATTCGTCAGCGCCTCTACCCGTCCACCCCCAATCAACGCATCCACCGGAATACTCACGATCAACGCCAGCAGCCCGATCCCCAGCACAGCACCGATCCAACCGACAACTCGCTTTAATCGTTGCACACCTGCCTCCTCGCATTGACAGTTCATTGCTGATCATGTATACTCTACACCGAAACGACTCCGTAGCTCAACTGGATAGAGCGTCAGCCTCCGGAGCTGAAGGTTGGTGGTTCGAGCCCACTCGGAGTCGCCATTCAGCAACCCACTTCGCCAGAGGTGGGTTTTTTGATGTCATATTTTGCCCGGCAGCAATGCTGGAGTTGTTAGCGGTTCATCGAGAACTTATCTCATAAAAGCTGTACGGTCGTGTTACCCGACTATCGCTCAGGCGTATGAACGCTTACCAATCGCCAACGCCAGCATATCCTGCTCCCAGGCTGCCGGTATGACAGCGAGGAGGGCTATCGCCCATCTCTAGCGCCATCACTTTTTGGATTGGTTGCCTTGCCCGCGCGGCATGCGCGTGTGGCGCGGTGTGGAGTGCGGCAGCCATGCTGCCGCAGCAGCCGTGCTCACGATCCGGCACGTGGTACGCCGTTGACCCTGCTGGTTACGGGGATGCTAGAACTTATCTCATAAAAGCTGTGCGGTCGTGTTACCCGACTATCGCACAGGTGCATGAACGCTTACCAATCGCCAACGCCGGCATATCCTGCTCCCAGGCTGCCGGTATGACAGCGAGGAGGGCTACTGCCCATCTCTAGCGCCATCACTTTTTGGATTGGTTGCCTTGTCCGCGCGGCATGCGCGTGTGGCGCGGTGTGGAGTGCGGCAGCCATGCTGCCGCAGCAGCCGTGCTCACGATCCGGCACGTGGTACGCCGTTGACCCTGCTGGTTACGGGGATGCTAGAACTTATCTCATAAAAGCTGTGCGGTCGTGTTACCCGACTATCGCACAGGCGCATGAACGCTTACCAATCGCCAACGCCGGCATATCCTGCTCCCAGGCTGCCGGTATGACAGCGAGGAGAGCTACTGCTCATCTCTAGCGCCATCACTTTTTGGATTGGTTGCCTTGCCCGCGCGGCATGCGCGTGTGGCGCGGTGTGGAGTGCGGCAGCCATGCTGCCGCAGCAGCCGTGCTCACGATCCGGCACGTGGTACGCCGTTGACCCTGCTGGTTACGGGGATGCTAGAACTTATCTCATAAAAGCTGTGCGGTCGTGTTACCCGACTATCGCACAGGTGCATGAACGCTTACCAATCGCCAACGCCGGCATATCCTGCTCCCAGGCTGCCGGTATGACAGCGAGGAGGGCTACTGCCCATCTCTAGCGCCATCACTTTTTGGATTGGTTGCCTTGCCCGCGCGGCATGCGCGTGTGGCGCGGTGTGGAGTGCGGCAGCCATGCTGCCGCAGCAGCCGTGCTCACGATCCGGCACGTGGTACGCCGTTGACCCTGCTGGTTACGGGGATGCTAGAACTTATCTCATAAAAGCTGTGCGGTCGTGTTACCCGACTATCGCACAGGTGCATGAACGCTTACCAATCGCCAACGCCGGCATATCCTGCTCCCAGGCTGCCGGTATGACAGCGAGGAGGGCTACTGCCCATCTCTAGCGCCATCACTTTTTGGATTGGTTGCCTTGTCCGCGCGGCATGCGCGTGTGGCGCGGTGTGGAGTGCGGCAGCCATGCTGCCGCAGCAGCCGTGCTCACGATCCGGCACGTGGTACGCCGTTGACCCTGCTGACCACGGGGATGCTAGAACTTATCTCATAAAAGCTGTGCGGTCGTGTTACCCGACTATCGCACAGGCGCATGAACGCTTACCAATCGCCAACGCCGGCATATCCTGCTCCCAGGCTGTCGGTATGACAGCGAGGAGAGCTACTGCTCATCTCTAGCGCCATCACTTTTTGGATTGGTTGCCTTGCCCGCGCGGCATGCGCGTGTGGCGCGGTGTGGAGTGCGGCAGCCATGCTGCCGCAGCAGCCGTGCTCACGATCCGGCACGTGGTACGCCGTTGACCCTGCTGACCACGGGGATGCTGTGGATGCTCGTCACATTCATAGAGTCTGTCGGGAATGAATGAGCTAACTTCATAGACCTTATTGCACAAAAGCTGTGCCGTTGTGCTACCAGACGGTTGCCGAGGCGCATGAACATTTGCCAATCGCCAACGACAGCTCATCCCGCTCACGGCACGCCGGTATGGCGGCGAGCAGCGCCGGTGACCATCTCCGATGCAAATCACCCGCCGGATCGGTTGCTTTACCCGCTTGTCATGCGCGTGCCGTAGCGTTTGGAGTGCGGCAGCCATGCTGCCGCACTGGACTTTGGCCCTTTCTGGGAGGGACGTGCCATGCGGGTACCAGCATGGTATATGGTATCCTATACGGTTATGACCACGACGAGCAGCCAGGAGGCACCCATGCCCAGGAAGCAGGCCCCTCCCCCTCAGGCCCCTGTCTCGATGTTACTCGCCACCCTGATGCAGATTATCACGGCCCACCGCCCGGCGTTTCGTCAGGAGCGGACCTTCCGGCGGGCCGTGGCGCTGCTGGTTGGCGAGCTGTTTGCGTTTGCCAGACACACCGTCACCCAGGTGCTGCTGGCACTCGGCATGCACGACACGGACGGGACGGCGTTCTACCGCCTGTTCAGTCGGTCACGGTTTGACGAAGCGACCCTGACCGCGTGTCTCTGCCGCGAGACACTGAAGCGGTGTTCCAAGCACGATCCGTATGTGATCGGGATCGATAGCACGCAGATTCCACGGAGCAGCCTGACCCTTCCCGGCACAAGTTGGTTGCACGCACTCCGCACGGCCGTGGTCACGCGCGGTATCCATCGTGCCCAACGGTTTGTCCACTGCGCCTGGCTGCCACCACGGGTGAAGGGGTTTACCCGGGCGATCCCCCTGCGCTTCCTGCCGGCGTTTCCGCCCAAGGCCGCGCCGGCAGACGTGCCATCGGCGAACGAATGGGAGGGTGGATTGGCGTGCATCAGGTGGGTGCGGCAGCAGCTCACGGCGGCCGGCCGCGCTGCGCAGTGGGTGGTGGTGCTGGCTGATGGCGCGTGTGCCACCGTGGGGATGTGGCGCGGGGTGCCGGCGCAGGTGGCACTGATCGTGCGCACGGCCCGCAATCGCTGTCGGTCGCTGCTGCCGCCGCCGCCGACGGGCCGCGGTCGGCCGCGGCGATACGGGAAGCGTGCTCCGCAGCCCGCGAGCTGGCTCACCAAGCAGGAGCTGTTCCGGCGGAAACGGGTGCTGGTGCGGGGGCGACGGATTGCGATGCGCTATCAGGTCCACGGGCCATACCTGTGCGACGGGGTGCCTGACCACGCGGTCGTCCTGATCGTGGTTGGTGGTGCGACCTGGCAGCGAGGGAAGCGCCGTCCGCGCCTGGGACGGCGTGAGCCGGCCTGCTCGCTGGTCACGGCGGTGCAAACGGACACGGACTGGGTGGTACCCCTGTCCGTCGGGCAGATCCTGGCCTGGGTCTGGCAACGCTGGGAACGGGAGGTCGCTCATCGCGAGCTGAACGCCGGCGTTGGGGTCGGTCAGAACCAGTGCTGGAACAAGCGGTCAGCGGTGGTCAGTGGGCCGTGGCGTGGCTGGGTCTACGCAGTGCTGGTGCTGGCCGGCTACCGTGCGTGGGGATGGATCCGTGGTCCCACCCGACCAGAACGCTGGTGGCGGGGCGCACAGCGGTGGCGGTTCACCACGTTGTGGCGCAGCGACCGGGCCGCCCTGTGGGGCACGGCGGCATGTCGGTCGCTTTGGACGACGTCCACGGACGATTGGCTGAACAAAGAGCACACGATCATCGCCCTGACCAACGCCGCACGCGCGGCGGCCAGGGCGTAGGGGGGTCTAGCGGCCTTCTACCCCCCAAATGACCCATCCATCAGCACGCAACCGAGAGTCACCAGCATCTGCTCCCGACTCTCGTCATCCCTCCTGCGTCCACGAAACAGCCAAACTCCAGTGCGGCAGCCATGCTGCCGCAGCAGCCGTACTCACGATCCGGCACGTGGTACGCCGTTGACCCTGCTGGTTACGGGGATGCTGTGGATGCTCGCCACATTCATAGAGTCTGTCGGGAGTGAATGAGCTAACTTTTAGTAGATGTTTTTTGAAAACATCACATCCTGGTTATAAACCAAAACGCGAGCCTGATGCTCGCGTTCCCAGAGGATGAACGTGTTTATCTGAAAGCGCCCGTTCCTGCCACCATCACAACGTCCCGGTGAGAATAACCTCGACATCACCCGGTGCAGTACCGGTAGCAGGCTCTACCGTCAACATCACTTCGGTGTAAGCATTCACCTCGCGCGGTGCCGTAACCATCAACGTCGCCAGACCGGTGGCATCGACTTGAAACGAGCCGGCAGCAATGCGTTGTGTGCCATCACTGAGCCAGAAGCGGTAGACCCGATCTGGTTCGAGCGCCGGCAATCCGCTGAACACAACCACCGCCTGCGTTTCACCTGGATACATGTACATCTCACCGCGAGCCGTAACGTCGGCCCGTGTTGGCAGCAGCTCACGGGTCGCCACCCCAGGTGCGCTCACGAACGAAACCAATAAGCGCTCCTGGGCAACCTGATCGTTCAAACGTGCCAACTGCTGCTCGTAAGTTGCCAGTTGTGCCGTCATTTGAGATTGTCGTTCTTCGCTGGCATTCACCGCTGCCTGGAGGTTATTCACCGCAGCCAGTAGTTGCTGATTTGTCTCGTTTAAGGCTATCACCTGTTGTTGTAATGACAACGTCAGACTGCCCAGCAACGTAATCACCAGGGTTAGACCAACCAGTATCAGTGGTGTTACCCAGCCGGTGCTAATGCGGCGCGAAGACCGTGTCTGTCGCGGCGGCGCCTGTGCAGCCTGGTCGGCGGCGATACGCTCCATCAGGCGGGTGCGGACATGGTCCGGTGGCGTAACCGGTGGTGCTGCATAAGGCAACAAAGCAACTACCTCGCGCAACTGCTCGAATTCAGATCGGGCAGCGGGTGAGCTGGCCAGCACCTGCTCGAACGCTGCCAGATCGGTGGGATCGAGGCTGCCGAGCGCGGCTGCGGCGAGGAGAGATTGTTCATGTTCGCGGTCAGAGTCGTGCATGCAGCTACTCTTCTAGTGGTCGTTTGCATCGATGCCGTAGTGAAGCAAGGTCTGTTTCAACTTCTGTAAACCTAAACGAATTCTCGTCTTAATTGTGCCAAGCGGACTCTGTAAATACTCGGCGATTTCTCGCTGCGATAAGCCACCAAAATAGGCCAGCTCAATAACTTCACGCTGGTCGGTCGGTAAATCGGCCAGAGCGCTGGTGATCAGCCGCCGACGTTCGGTTTCAATGGTTGATTGCTCAACGTTCTGTTGCTGGTCAGTAAGCGTTGTCAAAATATCTTCATTGTTACTGGCAGCCACCGGTCGGGCCTGACGTCGACGCAATTCATCAATGCACAGGTTACGGGCAATACCGAACATCCACGGCAAAAACGCACTGTTGCGTTGAAAGGTGGCCGCTCGTTTCCAGACACGCCAGAACGTCTCCTGTACAACCTCTTCAGCCGCTTCAGCGGTGGCCAGCATTCTCAGGGCCAGACCATACACTGCCCGCGAATGGCGGTCGTACAGGTGAGCGAGCGCTGTACTATCACCGGCAGCAACCAGCTCCATCAGAGATTCATCACTTAATCGTGACAGATGCGCTGCATCAATCGGTTGGGCCACAGCCAACCTCACATGAAATATACGCACACCACGTCAATTTGGATGCCTATCAATGCGGTGATGTGCGAAGATTACCGATTCTTATTATACACTGATCCCTTGTCCGCTCGTGAGCGTTGACGCAATGAGGGTATACCTCGTCTGCATAGCTGTAGTAGTTGTTAGTAGTTCCTGCCTTTATTCGCCGCTGATCGCTTGCTTTTGCTTCGTAGCATTCTGTTTTAAACGCGACAACCTGGGCAATGCCCCCGAAGGAACGAAACTTATGGTACAGTTATATTGACAACGTCTCGCTTGACAGCCGCGATGAATATGATATAGTTCAGATTGTGGTGAATATCACAAGGTGAGAATATCTCACCATGTATCTGGCGTTAGTCACCACAATCGCCGGATCGTCGTCGCCTCCGGCGCCAGACCGGCTCGGCGATCCTAGGAAGGAACAGCCGCATGGCCGGCTACCAGTTACCATTCAATCCGTCAGGTTCATTCACGGTACCAGAGGCTCGTACATCGCTGCCATCGAGTCATCGCCTTGTTGGTGAACTGCCACCCCAGACTGCTGGTGGGCTAGCCGGTATCTTCCACCGGGCCGACATTCTGGCCGATCTCGGTGCTATCGAGCAACGTCTGCTGGAATGTACGCAGTCCCGTGTTGCGGTTATCAGTGCCGCCGGTATGCATACGGTGCGCTCCGGTGGTAAGCGACTGCGTGCTGCCCTGGCTGTGCTGGCCGCACGCCTCGGGCACTATCAGCTTGAACGGGTGATCCATCCGGCAGCGGCGGCTGAACTGATTCACGCTGCCTCACTTGTGCATGACGATCTGGTTGACCAGGCTAATCGTCGGCGTGGGCAGATCACGGTGCATGCGCGTTGGGACAACGACGTGGCACTGATGGTAGGCGATTACTTTTTTGCTCTTGCCGCCGCCGAGATGGCCCGTAGCCCTGATCCACGGATTATTACCTTCTATGCCGAGGCTGTCCAGACGATCTGTGAGGGTGAACTCAGTCCGGTCACGGTTGCCGAGCCTTTTGATAAAGCCTTGCGCCAGTATCTCTACAAAACCGGGGCCAAGACGGCAGTGCTCTTCGAGGCCGCCTGCAAGGCCGGTATGGTTGCCGGTGGCGGCAGCGATGAAGAGATTGCTGCGCTGGGGAGCTACGGGTACGATCTGGGTATGGCCTTCCAGATCATCGATGATGTCCTCGATTTTATCGGTGATGAGCGCACCCTTGGGAAGCCTGCCGGGAACGATTTACGTCAGGGTACGATTACGTTGCCGCTTATCTATGCCACTGCTGCATCACCGAGTCAGGTCTTACGCGATGTGCTTTTGCACACTCCACCATCCGATACGTTGGTGGCCGAGGTGATCCGTGAAGTGATCAATGCTGGTGGGGTGGCTGCGGCCCAGACCGAGGCGGCTCGCTATATCGACCAGGCGGTAAGTCACCTTGAGCGGTTCCCATCCAGCCCGGCTCGCCAGGCGTTGATCGACATTGCCCACTTTGTGCTTGAGCGCTCGGTGTAGTACACGGGGACAGTGTTCACCACAGAGGCACGGAGTACACAGAGGGTGATGGTGTTGCTACGGGAGAAAAATGATCCTCTCTGGGCAAGAGGTGGTCATCGTCAATGATCGTGGGGCAGGCTGGAAGCCTGCCCACATGCTTCTCTTCAACTCCTGTTATGTAACGGTGGTACAGGCGATTGACGAGGCGGAACGAAAGCCCGTTCCACAGGTCGTGTGTCGCTGCCGGTACAGATGATACCCCGTCCATCATGCCGGAAACTCAATAAACCTTGCCGGCACCTGCTTCGTCAGCCATACCCCATTTGCCGATACGTAAAACACATAACCGGCAGCCGTCATCGCTGCGGCATGCACCGTCAACACAACTGGTCGACCGTGGCGTTGCCCGACGGTAAGCGCTGTTGTTTCGTCTTGGGAAAGATGTACATACTGCCGCTTGCCGGGGAGTAACCCATCACGCTTGATCGATTCCACGAAGCGCTCCGCCGTACCGTGGTAGAGCACAGGCGGCGGTTGTGCCGGTGTCAGTTGTAGATCAACCGGTAGCGAATGGCCTTGATTTGCCCGAATCCGCCGACCGTCGGCACTGAAGGCAAAGCGCTGTTTGTCGTTTTCGGCAACTACCTGTTCAAGCTGCGCCCGACTCAACGGCAAGCCGTGGCGATTGGCGCACCGGATCAGTTCATCAACCTCTGCCCAGCCGTGTTGATCGAGGCTTAAGCCGATCTGTTCAGGACGGTGGCGCAGCACCAGGCTGAGAAACTTACTGATGCGGATGAGTTCGCGCTGTTTCATCTGTCGGTTAGAAGGTAGAATGATACGCTTTGAGCATTGATCTGCCTGACTCTGCCTGCTATGTCTCGTCATTTGCAGTGCAGTACACCGTTGAAGGGTCGCCTGCAAGCGAACGGAGGATGGAAACTGCGATCCAGTCGGCTTTCCCCAGCATACCAAAACATACGAAGTGTTGGCAAATCATCGGTAGGGGCGGCGCAGGCATCAGGTCAAATCTGGTAGTGTAGCTTTGGTCGTGTGACACTAATGCATAGAGCGCACTGCTGATATTCGCAAATGGCACACGATGGTGCGCACCAACGAACGTAGGGGCAAATGCGTATTTGCCCCTACTCCTCATCGTCGGCAGCAATACCGCCTGTATACGCTCAAGAACGGCTGTTGGTGATTTCTGCAACCTTGTAGAGAGTGTGATATAATTCACATAGCCGATGCCGTCATGAAGTCCATTACCGTACACGTACCGATCAGGCGCGCTTCTTTACCTGTTCTCGCTTGTAGGTGTTGATGCCAAACAGCGAGTACAGTGGGCAAACTGCGAATGCAGCGGTAGCAAACATAATCAACGCCAGGAAACCACAAATGACCTGGAGCCAGAATATTTGACCAAACAGTGAAATGAGACCAAAAACCATGGTCAATACCAGACGAATATCGCGATCAAGTGTGCCCATGTTGCGAGAAAACATAGCTTTGTCCTTTCTCTACACCATATCTCGTGCCTAGCATAACAATCTCTGTGAGTGTTGTCGGTAAAGATATTGCTACTCGCTGTGACGATAACTTATCGGTATTGAGAGGCGTATTCTGGTATGTAGCGTAGCGTAGCGCCTCTTGTGATACAATAGGGTAGTTTCGCCAGAATGATGCTGTGGGGAGCTATGAAGGACGAAACAACAGAATTGCCAGCCGATCAGCCCGATCCTTTCGGTCTTGCTGCCGTTCGCGTGCTCTTGCAAATGCTCGAACAGAGCGATGTCTACGAAATTACAATTGAAAATGGTAATGCGAAGCTGCACGTCAAGCGTGGTCAGCCCGGCGGTGTGATCTATTCGGCACCACTGCCAACAGCACCGGTTCCCAGTCCATCGCTACCGGCTACACCGGTCACTCCATTTGTTCAGCCGCCACCTGCACCGGAAGGGCCGCCGGTCGAGATGCCGGCAGGTCATACGATTACTGCACCAATGGTCGGTACGTTCTACGCTGCTCCTTCGCCGAGAGATCGACCTTTTGTCCAGGAAGGCGATGAAGTTCGGGTTGGTGATACGGTTGGTATCGTTGAAGCAATGAAGATGATGAATGAGATCGAGAGCGATGTGGCCGGTCGGGTTGCCCGCATTCTGGTCAAGAATGGTCAGCCGGTCGAGTATGGGCAACCACTGATGGTGATCGAACCACTCTAATGCGTGCATTTACGGTATCCGATCTCAATAGTGCACTGCGTGCTCATCTGGAAGACGAAGGCTTGTTCTTCGACATCTGGCTGCTGGCGGAAGTGGTAGAGTTTCGACGCTACCCTTCCGGCCATTGCTATTTTACGCTGAAAGATGAGCAGGCGAGTATTCGGGCTGTCCTCTGGCGCTCGAAAGCTGAACAAATCGCCTTGTTGCCGGCTAATGGTGACGCTGTCCTGGCGCACGGACGGGTCGGTTTCTATGAGGCACGCGGTGAGTTGCAGTTTGTCGTTGATCAGATTGTGCCAGCCGGTGTTGGGTTGCTCAATGCCCAACTGGAACATCTGCGCGCTCGTCTCGAAGCAGAAGGACTCTTCGACGAACGCCGTAAGCGACTGTTGCCGGTTCTGCCTCGTCGTATCGGCATTGTCACATCGCCACAGGCGGCTGCTTTGCAAGATATGCTCACTATTCTGCGCCGTCGCTATCCATTAGCTGAAGTCATCCTCTCGCCGTGTCTGGTGCAGGGTGAGTTAGCGCCGGCCAGTATTGTCGCCGCGTTGCGGCGTGCTTACGCCGAACCGCTCGATGTGATCATTCTGGCCCGTGGCGGTGGCGCCAGCGACGATCTGGCTGCGTTTAATGATGAACAGGTTGTACGCACAGTGGCTGCCAGCCCGGTGCCGATTATTACCGGTGTTGGTCACGAGACCGATACGACACTGGTTGATGCAGTGGCCGATGTCCGTGCACCGACCCCCTCAGCCGCTGCCGAGCTGGTCGCGCCGCCGCTCGCCGATCTGCGGCAGCGGGTTATCGATCTGCGTGAACGGGCAGAAGTGGCGCTTTTGACCGGCATCGATGCCCAACGCAGTGAAGTAGCCCGGCAGCGGCTACTGTTGCAGCGTCATCATCCCCGTCGCCGGCTCGATGCAGCCCGCCAGACGATTGATGATCTGATGCTGCGGCTGGATCGCGCCTTTTCCCGCTGGCTTCAACTTGAGCGCACACGCCTGCATGGTCTCCATTCCCGTCTGAACACGCTTAGCCCGCAGGCAACTCTTGCCCGTGGGTATGCGATTGCCCAGCACGCCGATGGGCGAGTCATTACCGATTCATCTCAGGTACAGACCGGTGAGCGCATCGCGCTGACGCTGCGCGCCGGGATTGTACACGCAACTGTGGAGTCGACGAATGAGTGAGCCGAATCCAGTTGAGCAGTACGAGCGATTACTGGCCGAGTTGCAACAGATTGTCGAACGCCTTGAACGCGGCGAATTGTCACTGGCTGAAGCGTTGCACCTGTACGAACGAGGTGCTGAATTGGCCGCTACCTGTCAGCAATTGCTCGATATGGCGGAATTACGGGTTCGCCAGATTGCGGATGTCTGACGAAAGGCGGATCGCTTATGAGCGTCATGGTTGCCGAAAAGGTGTACGATTACCCGTGGCGTCGTCGTATAGGACTGGTAACGCTGGGGAATCTGCTTGTGCTGCTCAGTGTGTTCAGTGCGCTGTACCAACTGGCACGCGGCTTGCTGGCAGCCAATGAAGGTCTGGTTGTCTGGTTGCGCCGTACCTCCTGGCTCCGCCCGCTGCTTGATGCGCTCTCGCCATTGCCTCAAGACCTCAACCTCTGGATGGGTGAGGCACTGGGTGTGCTGCTGTGGTCGTTGGTCGGCTTGCTGATTGCGTTAGTCTTGCTCAATGCCTTTCCCGCCGTTCGGGTGAGTAGTCGTGGTCTGCTGGTCGCGTTTTCCGGTAGCTGGCTGCCGGTTGCCTGGGAAGACCTGCAACACATTCACGTGACCGGTGATGCCTCTGGGCAACGCTTTATCCTGCTGGTTATTCCGGCGAAGCGGGCCAAGCGGCTGACCGGCTGGCACCGTGTGTATGGTCTGCTGTACGGCACGACCTTGCGACCGGCCTTCTTCATCTCGTCTGATATTGATGGGTTCGATCAGTTGTTGAACACCATCTTGCAAGAGAACGCACGGGTTATTCGTGGTATCGAGGGCGGTCAACCGGTGGTGGTTGATGAGCGACGGCGTTCACCGTTGTTAGGTCTGCTGCTCCGGGGTGAGTCGACTGCCGAGGCAGCTCCAGTAGCGGTGAATCTGCCGCCGACCAACCAGCCTGATGTGGTGGCGACAATGCCGCGCTTTTCGTTGGTGCAAATCGTTACCTTTGGCTCAGCAACGGTTATTCTGCTGCTGGCATTGCTCCACTACCGCAGCTACTGGGATCGGGCTTTGAGTCTGCTCTTTCCGACCTACCGTAGTAACCCCGCTGCGTTGTGGGTCAGTCGCGATCCGGTCTATAAGGCGATTTTCGAGGCGTATCAAGGGGTGGGCGTATCATTGTTTGGTATTGCCGGACGTGCCGATCTACCGGCACCATTCTGGCTCATCATTGCTGCCCATATCATGCTTGCCCTGGCTGTCATTGCCGGGATTGCTATCGTTGCCGCAGTACCGGTGGTTGCCGTGGCCGGCCAGCAGAGCCTGACCATGCGCTACAGTCGGAGATTACAGGGACGGCGCCTCAGTATCGTCATCCCCTGGACACAGATACAGGCGTGCAAGGTGATCGATCTGGGTTTTGGCAAGCAGATCGCGTTTGTCCAATCCTCACGCCTGCCCTGGTTTTGTCGTTTGTGTGGCCTCATCGTCAGCGGCAGGTGGCAGCCGGGAGTTATTCTGGTCGGAACGATGACCAACTGGGCCGATCTGATCGTTCGTTGTGCCGAGCGGTTGAATCATCTGCCACCGATTAAAGAGATACCCCGCTTTCAACCGACAGCGTTTGCGCCAAACCTGCAACTGATCGGACAGCCGGTTGCCACTATCAAAGCCATGGCCGTAGAACTCGCGGCTGGTGAGCGTTCGATCAGTTCGCTGCTCTGGGCCGCCGCCCGCTCAATGCTGCTGGTGTCGTTGCCGGTTGGTTTGATGTTTTCGCTCCCGGCGTTGATCGACGGGGATCGCTGGCCAGATATGGGGATGATCCTCGGCGGTCTCGCTTTCTGGCTGGCCGGTTTGCTGGAGTGGCCGCTGATTGTGCTAATCTCGTTCCTGATCCACGGCAATTTCACCAACGAAGAGGATCAGGCGCGCATTTTTGCCTTCTATCCGCTTGTGCAGATGCCGCGCCTCTTGCCGATGCTGCTGGCGCTGGTATGTCTGCTGATCAACCTGCCCTGGTTAGCTGCTCTCTTCTGGTTTGGCGCGCTGGCTATTGCCTATTGGGTCACGGCAGCGCTGTGGGTTGAAGTCTACGAATGGGATGGTTCACAGGTGATCCTCGGTGGTCTACTCCCTGTGATCTGGAATATCTTTGTGATGCTTGGGTTCTGGCTCTTACGTTAAGCGAGGTATGACACCAATGGAACGCACACCCATTAGTACCGACGCTGCTCCGGCAGCAATTGGGCCGTATTCACAGGCCATTCGGGCCGGTAATCTGATCTTTGTGTCCGGGCAGTTGCCGATCAATCCGGCTACCGGTGAACTGATCACCGACGACATTGGGGCAATGACCCGGCAGATTTTTGCGAATATCGCTGCGATCCTCCAGGCCGCCGGTAGCTCGCTCGATCGCATTGTGAAGACCACCGTCTTCCTTGCCGATCTGAACGATTTTGCCGCGATGAATGCGTCCTACGCCGAACATTTCGGTGATGCACCACCGGCCCGTTCGACGGTACAGGTGGCGCGTTTGCCTCGCGATGCCCGGATCGAGATCGAAGTTATTGCATTAGCCTGAAATCCACTGCAACGTTTGCCGCTGTTGTCCGGTTTACTATACAGAGCACACACGTATAGTGAACCAGAGAATAATATGCAACAGCGGCTGTGGTGGTTTACCGGTCTGATCGGAATCATCGGGGTGCTGGCCTGGCACCAGCGTCCTGACGGGAATTTGCACGTGATCTTGCTGCCAACCGCCGGCGATGCAATCCTCATTCAATCGCCCGGCGGTTCGTTTACGCTCATTGATGGTGGCCGTGACCCAATAGGGTTGGCGGTTGAGCTGGGGAAATATCTCCCCTTCTGGCAGCGTCGACTTGCGGCTGTGGTGTTAACCCGGATCGACGATCAGCGTGTGCCTGGGCAGTTAGGCGCATTACGTCGCTATCAACCGACGCTGGCGCTGGCACCGGCAGACGTTGGCGGTGAATGGCGTGCGGTATTGCACGATCTGGCAGTCCCCATTCGCCATTTACAGCCCGGCCAACAGCTTGATCTCGGTGGTACCCGGCTGCGGGTACTGGCCGTCCACGAGGGGGAAGAGGGTGGGGCTGTGCTTGCTCTTGAGTATCGTGCGATCCGTGTTCTCATCCATACCGGTGGTAGCAGTGGTGATGCGGCCCTCGCTACCCTGGCCGGTCAACCAATCGATCTGTTGATTTATCCCTGGCAGCGCCCTATCGACAACCCGCTGCTTGATCAACTCCGTGTGCAGGCGGTAGCCTTCAGTACCGGTTTTCAAGCCGCTGAACCGGCGCTCCACACGCTGTACGAACGCCGACAACTGGCACCGCAGGTATACCATCCCAAACTCGATGGCGCAATCCGCCTGATCAGTGATGGTCGTGCAATCAAGATCACAACACAATTGCCATGAATATTGATCGTTTGACTCTGGTCTTGTTACTTATCGGTGCCGGCCTGCTCATCCTCGGTGCAGGTGCCATACTCTGGCGGCGTTTGTATCGCGACGACCCGGCCAACACTGCGCGCCGTATCTTCAAAAACAGCGCCATCACCTTTGGCTTACGGCTGTTTGTGCGCGGCCTGGATACCGTTATCCTGCTCCTCCTGGTCGGTTCACTCGATCCGGCTGCCCTGGGCGCATACAACACCGCTGCCCTGCTGGTCGCCCAGTACCTGGCAACATTTACCGAATTCGGACTGGGTGTCCTGCTCATCCGCGAAGTCGCCCGCCATCCGAACGCCGCCCAACGCCTGTTCGGGGTTACGCTCGGCTTGCGCCTCATCCTGATCGGCGTGGCTGCCGTGCCGGTCGCCTGGCTGGTCATCACTGCCTATCACGCTATCGGTACACTTGGCCTCAGCGAACCTCTCACCAACGAGGGGCAGCAGGCGATCTGGATTCTACTCTTGACCCTGGTACCGGGCGCCTACAGCGGCGCGGTCACCGCTCTCTACAATGCCGCCGAACGCATGGAGGTACCGGCAGTCATTGAGGTGTTTACCGCGCTCCTCAGCTTTCTGGCCCGAATTGGTGTCCTCGTGCTGGGCTGGGGAGTGATTGGGTTGGCCTGGGCCGCAGTGTTCGTCAGCTCGATCACCGCGCTCATCTTTCTGGCCTTGCAGGTACGCACCTTTTTCACCCCAACCCTGAGCTTCGATGGCACAGCGCTCCGCCAGCTCGTGCCGCAAGCCCTGCCGCTGATGCTCAATAATCTGCTGAGCGTTATCTTCTTTCGCTTTGATCTCTTCATCGTGCGGGCGTTTGGCGGCAGTAATGCCGATCTTCTGGTGCAGCAATACGTTCTGCCGTATCAGTTACTCAACATCGCCCTGGTCTTACCGCCTGCGGTCACCTTTGCCGTTTTCCCGCTGCTAGCGCGTCGGGCCGGTGGTGCACGGAGCGAACTGGCGTCCGCCCAACAGCGCACCCTCCATCTCCTCTTACTCATCGCGTTTCCGCTGGCGATGCTCATGACCGTCCTGGCCGACGATCTGGTCTGGCTCTTCGCCCGCCGTCGTTTCGCCGAATACCTGCCCTCGGTGACGGTTCTGGCAGTGCTGGCCTGGTTCCTCCCCCTTTCGTTTGTCAACGGGTTGTTACAGTACGTCTTGATCGCGATTGAGCGCCAGACGGCAATCACCCGTGCCTTTGTAATCGGTGCGGCCTTCAACCTGACCGCTAACCTGATCGCGATCCCACTCGCGATTCGGTGGGGCCGCCCGCAAGACGCTCTGCTGGCAGCGGCGGTGATCACCATCTTGTCGGAAGTAGTGTTGTACATGGTCTTTCATCCGGTGTTACGCCGTGAGGGTCTGGCACCGGCGATACACCGGCTCATGTGGCGCCCGGCCCTCGCCAGTCTGCTGATGGCAGTCGCGATGGCGCCGGCAATCCTCTGGTTACCGGGCTGGCTGGGCAGCGTCGGTGCCATCCTGATCGGCCCGGTTGTCTACGTTGCCGGCCTGTGGATGCTGGGGGCCATCGGTGCCGAAGAACTGGCATTGGCGCGGCGAATTGCCGGTCGGACAGCACCCTGACGAAGTGATAGGTGGGGACAATAGCACTTATTGTTGATCAGCGATGGTAGTCGGGTATAATACCGACCTGTGTTGATAACAACCTGATAGTCGTATCAGCTACGAAATAAACTGTATGGCACCATTTACCATCACCGCTCGTGATCCAGAGAGCCGCGCTCGCGCCGGTCTTCTCCAAACTGCCCATGGCACGGTCGCCACACCGGTCTTCATGCCGGTC
Source organism: Chloroflexus aurantiacus J-10-fl (assembly GCF_000018865.1). Classification (NCBI taxonomy): domain Bacteria; kingdom Bacillati; phylum Chloroflexota; class Chloroflexia; order Chloroflexales; family Chloroflexaceae; genus Chloroflexus; species Chloroflexus aurantiacus. The sequence continues at coordinate 4,970,058 of NC_010175.1, read as the reverse complement.
GGCACGCGGGCAACCGTCAAATCCCTCACCCCCCACGAACTCCGTGACCATGGCGCATCGATCATTCTGGGCAACACCTACCACCTCTACCTCCAGCCCGGCCACGAATTGATCGCCCGTCACGGTGGCCTGCACAGCTTCATGGGCTGGAACGGCCCGATTCTGACCGACAGTGGCGGCTTTCAGGTCTTCTCACTCGTCTACGGCGGGATTGCCGATGAAGTGAAAGGTCGTCGTCCTGCCCATCCCACGCGCCTCAACGACATGGTTACCGTCACCGAAGAGGCGGTCATCTTCAAGTCATACCTTGACGGTTCACGCCACGTCTTCACCCCCGAACGCAGCATCGAAGTACAGCACCACCTCGGCGCCGACATCATCGTCTGCTTCGACGAACTGCCACCATTTCGCGCCGGCTACGACTATACCGCTCAAAGCATGGCCCGCACCCACCGCTGGGCCGAGCGCTGCCTGATCGCGCACCAACGCCGGGATCGGTCGGCCTTACCCAACCCCGATCAACTACTCTTCGGAATCGTCCACGGCGGCATCTTCCCCGATCTACGCCGGGCCAGCGCCTGCTACATCAGCGACATGGCCTTCGACGGCCTCTGCATCGGCGGCTCGCTCGGTGCCAACAAAACCCAGATGTACGAAGTGGTTGATATGACCGTGCCCTACCTGCCCGACGGCATGGCCCGCCACCTGCTCGGCGTCGGCGACGTTGACGACCTGCTCGAAGGGGTGGCGCGTGGGATCGACATGTTCGACTGCGTCAGCCCAACCCGGCTTGGCCGCCACGGGGCAGCCCTGATCCGCAACCGCGAGCGCAACTGGCGGCTCAACGTCACCAACGCCGCCCTCCGCGACGACCGGCAGCCACTGCAAGAGGGCTGCCCCTGCTACACCTGCCGCCACTTCTCACGCGCCTACATCCATCACCTCTACCGCTCAAAAGAGCTACTCGGCATCAGACTGGTGAGCCTGCACAACGTCGCATTCTTGCTCAACCTGATGGCCGACATCCGCAGCGCCCTGGCTGCCGGACGCTTCGGCGAACTCTACACCGAATGGTTGGGCAAACCGCTACCGGTTTTACCGTCGCCCGAATAGCCTCTCCTCATCCCCAGTACGACCGGATCATGATGGGTGGAATGGGCATCGCCATCAGACACGATACACTCGGCGATGCCCAAGCCACCCCACCTCTGCCTGCCCGCCCTCGCGATACGGAGAGGCTATCAACCGCAAACGCACCGGTTATCGATAAAACCACTCCCAGCAAATCAGGTTTATCACGGCACACTGTCTAACGTCACCTGAAGGCCGCCACACGATCACCACACTGCGGTGCGCAAGCACTGGTATTACTGGTGAGCTGGGAGCGCGCGCCTGCGGCGCGCTCGTCACTGACACCAGCAATCCCCGCGAGCCAGGAGCGCACGCCTGCGGTGCGCTCATCTCCTCACCAGTGGTTACCTCCTTCAGCGGGGGCGGGTGAGGGTAGGGGCGTGTCGCATCTCAATGCTGGATATAACACTAACATGCCTCGTACACAGATGGATCGAAGGTGTTACGGCCGTTGCACAACCGGCACAAACACCCGATCACACGCCACAAGCAGGCCATTACGCACGGCTGCGAGATACACCGCATCTGACAACGTAAGCGTATCGGTCATGCGTTGGTGATACGTCGTCACAAGCAACGACTCTGCCTGCCAGATGTGCTGGATAGTGCCTGCGGGATCGTCCATCGCTCGTGTAAAAGCGTCATAACAGCGAAATGTGACCAACGGTAAGGTGTCTCGCCTATCAGTAAAGGCAGCTTGAGCAGCCGGCTCGTCGGTAAAGCGCTCAAGTGTAGCTCCTATCGTCTCACCGGCGCCGCCGGTACACTGAAATTGATAGGTCGAGTCGTTGATCGTATCAACTTGTTGGTAGCACCCGATCTCATACGCTGCCTGTTGCAATACAACAACTTCCTGATGCGTTGGTGGAACAGTTGCCGACAACGGTTGTGAACTATCGAATGCCCAGTATGCCGGGCCGGGATACCCTAGATGCACCTCAAAACTCGCCGTAGCCCGTAATGCCACTTCACCGACCCCGATTGCTTGCAACTGAAACGAAGCCGTATCGCTTTCTCCACTTGCTAAAGCCCGATAGTGTGTGATCGAGAGCGGTGAGATCGGCGCCAGGATCGATGACGGTTCAAGCAAAAGCTGGTAGGTTGGCTGCCCAATCTACCCACAACCAGCATTGGTCAAGGTAACAGTAATCTGAACCATACTGCCGACTACTGGCGTAACCTGATTTGTCGTCAGATCAAGATTACTTGTATGCGTGGTGCAGTTGAGGGTAGACGGTGGTGCGTATATGCCGGCTCTCTGGGCAATGAGAACACGAACACCGGATATCGTAACAACGATCACGAAAGTAAGAATGAGGATAAACGCGAATACTGTTTGTTGCTGCATCGTGGCCTTCTTTCATTGCAGAATTTCGCGTTGTATGCAGAATAGCCGTACAGTATATTGTAATACATCTGAGACACCTGTTCAGGCAATCATCTGAAGATGCGGAGTCGGCGTACTCTAAACCATTGTATAAATGTACCGATCACGGTGGGCACGAAGCCTGACTTCCACTTATCAGAGGGGTGCAGCACGTAATATCAAATCTGGCAGGATAGAGGTCATGACACACCAGCCAATCATTACCCTGATCCTGCACCTGAACGATCCATGTTCGCTGGTGGTACACCTAAACGATGTACATTGATGCATGCAATACGTTCTCCTCTCTTTCTCCATTGACGTGGAACACTATCGGGCTAAAAACTGAAAAGGAAGCATAATTGATACACTCCTCTGCTCCCCGATTGATAAGGCTCGGTTCTGACAGTATGTGCTGGTTAACGTTTCAGTTCAGGCATCTGCATCAGCGACGCCGGTGACCAAGCGCCTGATCGATCCGCTCCAATACCCGCAGAGTTGCTTCCTGCGGTGGTAATCTATCGGCATCTAATTCGCGTTCGGTATGAATCGCATGCAGAAAGCGTAGCAACAAGATCAACAGACCGATCAGTGTCAGAGCCAGCATACCCCAGGGGAGCAGGTTGATCACCAGTGGCACAACAGTCGTTGTTGTCAACCATGCCGTAGTAGCCGGATCAGGCCAGGCGGCACCGGCATAGCGGGCAAGGTATGTGATGACCAGGGCTGCATTCACCAGACCAATCGCTGCACCGATTAGTCGATGCGACCACTCGGCAGCATTTTCCAGGCCAAGCTCAAAAATCGTGTCAACCCCGTAGCCAACCACTATCGCGATCAGCAGGAGACCGCTCAGAGCCAGAAAGAGAGGCAAGCCGGAAGCCAGGTCTATCGGCGTTAGCAGATGCACAACCCCATCACGCCAGAGGTCGACCAGCACGGTACCGATAAGCGTGCCGAGTAACACAAACCCACTCGGCCATGCCCCCCGCCGAAATCCTGCTATGACAAACAGAAGTAGAATTACTATCGCCCCCCCATCGATGAACAGACTCCTCATACCGTCACTCCTTTGCTAACGTCATGTGTATACTACATATTGTAGCAATTCAGATGCAAAATGCCAAAACCTTGTCATTGAATGATGGCTCAGTCGCTGCACCAGAATGAACGAAGGACTGATCAAATTCTGGTGGCAGCACACAGCGCCTGATCAGATCAGAAGCACGTCTTTCGTCCGCTTGACATAGCGACCGCAAGCTGGTGCAGGTGAGACAGATAGGTTATCCTTGGGAGCGTGAGCCTCCGGCTTGCACAGCAGCCTGCCATTGATTTCCACCTGACCCACACCATCGGCACAATTCCCACTCCCGCCTGGTCATGGTGTGATTACCTCCTCCTGGCCCGTTGGCAGCGAACAGCTCCGGCTGTGCTATCACGCGCTAGATGAGTTGCCTTACCCGCGCATCATGCGCGTGTCGCGACGTTTGGCGTGCGACAGCCATGCTCGCGATCCGGCGCGTGGCATGCCGTGAACCCTCCTGGTCACGGGGATGCATTACCCACATGTCACACAGTAGCCGGTGTGATGCATCGGTCGTGTCACGTGCCACCAGAGATGTCCTGGCCGTGCGCCCCTACCACTGCCGGTGCGGGATGCTGCCGCCATCCACAGGACGACAATCCTAGCCGGCTGGCACCCGGTAATGTCTGATCAGGGTGCAGCAGCGCCCACGACGGGGATGCGCACCCAGCGGGAAAACGTCCGGCCCTGTTCGGCTCGGCCCGACGCCACTGTCCGTCACTGCGGTCACCATCCAGGTTCCGTTGGTGCGCTCTAGTGTGATGGGCGAATGAACTGGACACCTCCGGCATCACGACTGCGCTGGTGCCGTGCGGTGATACGCCCGGAGGGGCACGGCATGCCGTGCCCCGACGCGCTCGTCCGGCATCATGACCGCGCTGGTGCCGTGCGGTGATGACCAGAGGAGCACAGGCTACAATACGCCCTGATGAGCAACACAGATGGCAACGATACCGTTATAGGTCACTCACGTTGCCACCGATACGGTGAGCAGGCCAGAGGTGCTGACGGTCAGGATGCACAGCACGAGGTTACCTTTACCACCGGATGGTGTAATCGCATGCACAATGTGGGGGGCAGCCAGTTCTCACAGACGTGCTATCTCACGACTCACCGTAGCAATCAGGGCTATCCCCATCCTCTGTGTCTTCCGTGTCTCTGTGGTGACAAAGGGAGCAACGTGAGGTATGGGTAATGCATAGTGGTCACGGGGATGCTGGATGTGCTCGTTACAATCAGAGTCGGTCAGGAATGAATGAGATACCTTCTCGTAGACGTTTTTTGAAACAGGTTCTGGCATCGCGAGTAATGTCTTGCCCGAAGCGAACATACTCGTATCTGCCGTCCAATCGTTTCAATGTGAACAATTCTCTACCTGGTGGGCAAGAAATCTGTATGCGAGCAGACGTGCAAAGATGCTATAATGACCGCGTCAGTCAATGGCAACAGGTCATGCCATTGCGGCTCACGGCCCGCTGGCCTGAGCACCTTTGTTTGAGCATTTAAGGAGGCTTACATGGTTCGCGTCGCTATCAACGGTTTCGGCCGGATCGGACGCCAGAGCTTCAAGGCAATGCTGGAGTATTACCCCGAAGAGTTCGAGATCGTCGCTATCAACGACCTGACCGACGCGCAAACGCTGGCCCATCTTCTGCGCTACGATTCGACCTATGGTGCCTTCGATGGCGAAGTAACGGTGACCGAGAAGGCGATTGTGGTAGAGCAGGACGATATTCGCTACGAGTTGTTGACGCTGGCCGAGCGCGACCCGGCAGCATTGCCCTGGAAGGAGCTGGGGGTTGACATCGTGATCGAGTCGACCGGCCGTTTCACCGATGCGGAAAAGGCCAAGGCTCACCTCGCGGCGGGTGCGAAGAAAGTGATCATTACGGCACCGGCGAAAGGTGAGGACATCACCATCTGTCTGGGTGTGAACGACGCGAAATACGATCACGAGAAGCATCACATCATCTCGAATGCATCCTGCACAACCAACTGTCTGGCACCGGTAGCGAAGGTGCTCAATGATCGCTTCGGGATCGAGCGTGGTCTGATGACGACCATCCACTCGTACACGATGGATCAAAACTTGCAGGATAACGTACACAAGGATTTGCGCCGGGCGCGGGCTGCGGCTATCAACATGGTGCCAACGACCACTGGTGCCGCGAAGGCGGTGGCGCTGGTTATTCCCGAATTGAAAGGCAAGTTCCACGGTTATGCCGTGCGCGTGCCGACGCCGACGGTGTCGATGGTTGACTTCTCGGTGCTGCTGAGCACCAAGACCTCGGTCGAGGAGATTAACCAGGCCTTCATCGAAGCCAGCGAGAGCGAAGAGCTTGAGGGCATTCTCGGCGTGAGCCACGATCCGCTGGTTAGCACCGACTTCATCGGTACCACCTACAGCAGTGTAGTCGATTTACCGCTCACAATGAGCATGGGCGACGATTTCTTCAAGATCGTGGCCTGGTACGACAACGAGTGGGGCTATTCGGTGCGGGTCGCCGATCTGACCGCACTGGTGGCAGACCGCTTCGAGTAGAGTGTTCACGCGGTGACACAACACGGCAGGGACTGCTCAATTGCCAGTCCCTGCCGTTTATGTTAGTTCAAATCTGAAGAATACAATGCGCGTCACGCGATTCAAGGCATACCCGTTCGCCGCATCCCTTGCATGGCAATGAGTAGGGGCGGGTTCTAAACCCGCCTCTACAGAACCCGCCTCTACAGAACCCGCCCCAACCGAACCCGCCTCTACAGAACCCGCCCCCACGCCCCCTACCTGCCTATCCATATCATGCAGGTGACAACCACAGTGCGGAGGAGATGGATCGTCACGATTCACCGCATATCCGGTAACGGGCTGTCAGGCACCGTGGCACTCAAGATTTGATACTATTGCCACTGTTGCAGGCGCACAACCAGATCGCGGCCAAAACGACGCAGTTGATCTTGCTGCCGCTCAAGAATCACGTAGGCCAGCAGCATCAACACCCCTAGCGCACCTAACAAGAGCCACTGGTTGAGCATCCTCGCTGCATTGGCGGCCATCCAGAGCACACCAATCACAAAACCGGCTACACCGCCAATAAATGGCGCCCGCAAACGGGCAAGGGTGCCGTAGGTTGCGACCAGCAGCGACTCCAGACCAAACAACATAATGTAGCCAATATTGCTCACCGATCCGGCAGCCTGGATAAAGGTTGCGCCGAGCAGCAAACAGACGGCTGCACTGTCTACCAGTCGTGCCACCTGAATCTGGCGTTGAAATCGCCGAATACCGGCTGCCAGCCCGAAGAGGTAGACCCCCACCGGCACAACGTACAGTTGCAGCTCACGCAATTCCCACACCAGAAACTGACCGAGGCTGGCCGCAACAAACAGGGCGCCGGCCAGGTAAGCGTACAAACTGTTCCGTTCCCGCAGCGTAGCCGTCACAAGCAAAACACCACCGTTCACCAGTGCCACAACACTGGCCCGCAGATCGACCAGGGCCAGCAACCCAACCAATCCAGCCGCAGCCAGCGGAATCCAGAGCGATGGTTGTTGCCAGATGGCCGTACTGGCTAACCGTGGTGCTAACCAGCCCACCAGCAGTAATGGAACAAGCAGAAGCACAAACCAGGCTGCCTGCCACGCGAGGGTGAGCGGTGTTAGCGATAGTGCAGTGAGGAGACTCCCCACCAGTGCTATCAGATTGAGACCAGCAACAAGGCGGCTCTGCTCAAGCCAGGCGACGATGCCGATAGTTATCGCGACCAGCAGCAGCGGCAGACTAAGCTGACCAATGACACCATCGAACAGAAATGCCAGTGCCACTAGCATGACCGTGCTACTGATGACATAACTATCGGCAGTGATGTGGTTGACCGGGGCATCTGAGAATTGGCGGCGAACAGCCGCGCTACTCAGCATGATAATGCTCGCCGTAACTAGCAGACTCCAACCGGTTACCGTGCTGTTTTCGGCGCTCAACCAGTGAATAGTGCTGCCCAGGGCAATCAAAAGCTGAATCTGCGTCAGACTCGTTAATCGCCAGCGCCGATATATAAATGCGCCGATTGCAATCATCACGGCTGAACCGGCAGCCGTCAGGGCCAGATTCGGCAACAGTGAGGCAGGTAGGGGCAGGAAGATAAAGGCGTTCAGCTCGAAGATTGCCGGTAGTGGTGCCAGTAATGCGACGCCAAGCGCAGATTGGGCATACGGTCGATCAAACGGCGACCAGCCACGCAGTACGAGTGTGATCAGGCCATAACCGACGGCAAGGGCGAGTAATAGCACCGACAGCGTGTGCCAGCTCCCGTTCCAGGTGATCAGATTGCTGGCTATCGCCATTGCCCACGCGCCGGCTAGAAGCAACGCGATGGGATAGCCGAAGCGCCAGTTACGATATATCACACTCAGGACGGCAATAGTTGCGCTCCCGATCAGGGCGGCATACACTGCGGCGTGGGTTGGGCTGAGAAATGCACTCAGAAAGAGGATTGAACCAATACTCCCCAGCACTCCTGCCCAGATCAGCGCTGATGGCGCCCAATAATTGTAGCGAACAGCGTATTTGTTGAGAATACTTCCACCGATACTCAGACCACCTGCGAACAATACACTCGCCAACAGATAGTGATCGGTATTCGCCAGCCATCCAACGCGATCCAGGATCACGCCACTCAATACCAGCCCGGTGGTAACCGTCATAAACGCCCAGACATGTTCACGGTTGATGATAGCCCGCCAGCCGTAGAGGGCGGTCGCGACTGCGAGCGTGGGCAGACGCAGATCGGCATTAAACCAGCTACTCCATCCGGCACCGACTGCCACCAGGAATGCGCCGCCATAGCACCAGATCGGCGGTGCATACGAGAGGAAACCTCTGATGGGAATGGCACTGACGATAAAAGCCACTGCACCGACAACCATGACAATCAGCGCCCGCAGCTCCCAGGTTTCGACAAACGCACCAGGCCAGATTGCCAGCAAACCGAGCTGTACCGCCAGTAAACTACCACCCACCTCGTTGCGCCAGGGTTGAAGGAGCGTCAGGCGGCGAACCTCTAGTAGACCGATGATCAGAAGCGTAGCGGCAATCAGGATTGGATAGCTGCGCCGAATCGCAATCCAGTCGGTCGCACTCACAGCGGCGACAATGGCCAGAAAAAGGATCAGGGCCAGAAATGGTCTGGAGTATGCCGGATCGCGCCGCTCAGCAATTACTGCCAGCAGCGGATAGATCAGCGTTAAACCGGCGAAGCTCAGATTGATCCACATCAGTGCATCGTCGGCGTGAACCACACCCACCATTGCCGCCATGGGGATCAGGATTGCCGTTGCCCACAGCCAGAGCGGCTGCCTGTCGAGCCACGCCAACGCTACCGCGAAAGCAGCACTGAGCAGCGTCACGATGATGGTTGTAGTCGCCTCAGCCGGGATTGGATTGACCAGGAAGATACCCATGCTAGTCGCAAGGGCCAATGGTGGTACAGCGATTTTGATGATCCGCGGTCCCAGCGCCAGCCTTGAGCGGTGATGATCATCGAGAAGTCTGGTGGTAACGAGCGCAATTCCTGACAACACAAAAGACCAGACCGGTTGCCAGCTTGCCGGTACCGACCACCACCAGAAGCTACTGATCAACACTGCACAGGCAGCAGTACTGGCCGCCAGACTGTAGAAGAGTCGCTGGCTGCGCCATGCGCCAATCGTATACACAAGGAAACTCAGCGTACTTGTGACCAGGAGCGCGAGAGAACCCTCAAGATTGAATAAACCGGGTCGCGTAAACGAAAACACCACTACCGGCACCATCAGCATCGCTACCGATTGCAAATTGCGACCTGCCGTGGTCAGGGTTGTCTTTTGCTGCATCCAATGGCCTGCCCCCCACAAACCACCGGTGAACGCGCTCAAAAATGCGACCTGAACGATGGCAGGGAAGCGGTTCCAGTTGAAGATCACCAGCACCAGGCTGGAGATCATCACCAGGAAGGTACCGATGATCAACAGCGTGCGGCGGGCACCCATCGAGAGCAAGGCAGCCAGAAGTGGCGGCACGGCTTGGGCATCGTCCGGTTGGCGTTCTGAGGCAACCGGCGCCGCCGACGAGGTTGCGGGAAGACTTGACGAAGCAGCCTGCCCTTCATGCAATGGTTGGGCTTGTGTGCCGGGAGTGAGTGGCGTTACTGCGGCGGGGCTTACCACCCCATACTCATAAGCGAGAGGCGGTTGCGTCGGCGTAACCGGTGGTGCTGCGCTGCCCGGTTGCGAGGCAACAGCCTGGGGCGCTGTCGGTACCGGGGCCAGCGCAGGCACACCTGGCGATGGTGCTGGCCGGACTTCTGGTATGGCTACTGCGGTGTCACCAGGTTGCGAGCGTAACAAGGCAAGCAGGTGTTCAGCAGTTGCGCGATCAATCTGGTGCGATTGCTCCCAGAAGCGAACCAGGTCGGCGAACTGACGACGCGGATCGCCACGACGAGCTGTTGCCCGTCCGATCACAAAACCAATCACCCCGACAAAGAAGATAATCGGAATCAGACAAACCAAGATGACAAGAGCTTCCATAGACAAGGCTACTCCGACGCTATCCCGAACAATGGTATTTTGGCTAATCATAGCAGCTTCTGATTAACAATTCGGTAAAAAATATGCGCCATTTTTTTCATTTCCGGCAGCGACGAATGATGGCCGTGCCAGCGGGAGTCAGCCGATTCCCGCCCCCAGCGGGGGCGGGGTAGGGAGGGGGCGTGTCGGTATGGACTGGGCGCGCACGCCTCCGGCGCGCCGGTCTCGCATCCCCTGCACCAACCCACGCCAGCGGGTGCCATTCGGCCATACTGGTTCCCGCCCCCAGCGGGTGCGGAGTAGGGTGGGGGCGTGTCGGTATGGACTGGGCGCGCGCGCCTCCGGCGCGCCGGTCTCGCCTCCCCTGTATCAACCCGCGCCAGCAGGATCAATCCGGCGTCGCTGGTTCCCGCCCCCAGAGGGCTATGCATTACCCACATGTCACGCTGCGTTAGGCCGGGCTGCACGCGCTCCCCGTGGCGGCTCCCCGTGGTGCAGGCTTCCAGCCTGCGTGCAAGCATCCTCGCCACCGCCGGCAGGTGTTGCCGTGGCCGTTGGTGTGCAGGCTTCTCGCCTGCGCCACGCCCGCGACCGACACCTTGCGCTGTTGCCCAGGGTTTCCGGCGATGAGGTACCGTTTTGGTCAAAATGTGATAGTGCGGATGGTCAAACCAGCCAGATATGCGCTGCACACCCGTCGTTCCCGTGGCCCGCACAGCAACCGCTGCCACCCGCCCGTGATCGCAAGCACGGCTGGCGCGGCAGCATGGCTGCCGCACTCCAAACTGCGCGACACGCGCATAATGGGCGCGTAAGACAACCCATTCAGCACGTGTTGGCACGGCTGGAGCGGCGCACTGCCACCGGGCCAGTCGCCCACAACAGCACCTAGGGTGATCATCCCCGCTGATACGCACGTGGTTGACACCAGGTATGGGTAATGCATAGCCGCTGGGGGTGGGAGAGGGGAGGGCAGACGTTTGATCCAGGGCTTCCTGATAGGGTAGATGTTGTGTTCGATCATCTACCCTGGCCGTCCGTGAATGCCGCCAGGGGCGGGAGCTTGCTCTCGTTTCCTTCCTCCAGCAATGGTACCGGCACCATGCGCGCCGGAGGCGCGCGCTCCCAGCTCCCGGCTGGGGAGCACGCCCGTCATCACGCCCCCGACCCGCTCCGGCACGCGAGCTATGCAATATCCGAGTTATGAATGCATAGCCCGGCGGGGGCGGAGTAGGGTGGGGGCTTGTTGGTTTCGTACTCCTCGTAGCATACAATTGCCCTGCGCAATGCAGCAATGGCAACACCAGAACCCGGTTACCATTCCAAATCGGGTGAATCTTCCCGGCATAAAGTGAGCATCACCCCTGGTTAGACACAGTATCAACCATTTATCTTCAAAGTACATGGCTATCAAGAATAAGTGTATAGTGAGGCAATGATGCAGCAAGAGCGAGTCATTTCGGTGAAGCAACGGGCATCCCGATTTGAGATGCCATACCGGCTTGCACAAACGATTGCAGTTCTGATCACCTGTGGCGCAATGGTTGCAATTGCAGCAGCCTGCAACGCAATTACTGCGATGTAGGAGCAGGTGCGCGGAGACGGTTTCTGGCTGGAAGTTGATGGTGGGTGAAGGAAATGCCTTCACCCATCATTCTTTTTCGTCCCCATCCCAGACTGGCGGTTTGTGGGTCAAAAAACAGTACCCGGTGGCGTTTTGCCTGGAAACGCCGTGCAGTCAACGTGGTACAATAAAGGCAGCGTAACAGCGTTGTTACTGCGCTGTTATTGTTTGTGATAATATGAACAAATAACTGACAACCCTTATCCAGGTAAAGGAGCGGGCGAAGCATGAATGAATGGAACGGCTTCTATGGCCCAAATGCCGGCTATCTGATCGAATTGTACGAGCGTTATTGCGCCGATCCCAATTCGGTCGATGAGGCAACCCGGGCCTTTTTTGCGCAATGGGCGCCGCCCAGCGACAGTGCGGCGCCGGCTGGCGAGGCCGGCCAACCGCCGTTGGATGTGACGCGGATTGTTGGTGCAGCGCGATTGATCCGCTACATCCGTGAATTGGGGCATCTGGCAGCACGGATTGATCCGCTCGGCAGTGATCCACCCGGTGATCCCGGTCTGGAGCTGGCAACACACGGGGTGACGCAGGCCGATCTGGCTGCACTACCGGCACACATCGTCCGGGGGCCGATTGCTACTCAGGTACGCAATGCTGCCGAAGGTGTAGAACGTCTGCGACAGGCCTATTCCGGTTCGATTGGCTACGAGACCGATCAGATTCAGGATTACCTTGAACGTGCCTGGATTCGTGAGGCGGCCGAGGATCGCCGTTTCTTCGGCGGGCTTGATGCAGACCGTCAGCGCGAACTACTCGACCGGCTGACGGAAGTTGAGTGTTTTGAGCGCTTTCTACACAAGACATTCCCCGGTCAAAAGCGGTTCTCGATTGAAGGCTGCGACATGCTGATCCCGATGATCGACGCCATCATTCGGAATGCTGCGGTCAATGGTACCAAAGAGGTTGTTATTGGGATGGCGCATCGCGGTCGTCTGAACGTTCTCGCGCATATTCTCGGTAAGCCCTATTCGATGATCTTGACCGAATTTCATTCGCCCGACTATACCAAAGATACCTATGAAGGCTGGACAGGTGATGTGAAGTATCATCTCGGTGCCCGCAAAGCCTACCGCGAGAGCGGGATTGCCGAGATGCCGATTACGCTGGCACCCAATCCAAGTCATCTCGAATTTATCAATCCGGTGGTCGAAGGTCGCGCCCGTGCTGCGCAAGAGCACCGTAATCGGCCTGGCTTCCCGGAAGAGGACGAGAAGGAGTCGCTGGCGATTCTGATCCACGGTGATGCTGCTTTCCCCGGTCAGGGTATTGTCGCTGAGACGCTGAACCTCTCGCGGTTGAAGGGGTATCATACCGGCGGAACGATTCACATTATCATCAACAATCAGATTGGGTTTACGACCGACAGCAACGACTCGCGTTCGACCCTCTACGCCAGCGATCTGGCGCGTGGTCTGGAAATTCCGGTCGTGCATGTCAATGCTGATGATGTTGAAGCCTGTATTGCTGCGGCCCGGATGGCTTCAGCATACCGTGAGAAGTTCCAGAAAGATTTCCTCATCGATCTGGTAGGTTATCGGCGGTGGGGCCACAACGAGGGTGATGAGCCGGAGTTTACCCAACCCAAGATGTACGAGCGAATTCGCAATCATCCGACGGTGCGCGAGATTTGGGCGCGCGAGCTGGAACGGCGCGGGATCATCACCCGCGAGGAAGCCCAGGCTCGCGTCGATGCGGTAATGAATCGGCTCCAGCAGGCATTTGAGAAGGTGCGTGAACGTCAGCGTCTGGCAGCGTCGTTGCCACCTGCACCACCGCCGCCCGTCCAACCGCTGCGTCGTCCACCGATCTTTGCCCGCCCGGTTTCGGCGAAAACGCTGATCGAGCTGAACGAGGCATTGTTAGATCGGCCTGAAGGCTTTACGGTTCATCCCAAGCTCGAACGCACCCTGCAACGGCGCCGACAGGCTATCTTTGAGGAAAGCGGTATCGATTGGGGCCACGCCGAGGCGTTGGCGTTTGCCAGTATCCTCGCCGATGGCACGCCCATCCGGTTGACCGGGCAGGACAGCGAACGGGGTACATTTAGCCATCGCCATGCTGTCTTGCACGATGTGGTGACCGGCGAGCGTTTCATTCCACTGCACCACATTCCGCAAGCCCGCGCCTCATTTGCCGTCTACAACAGTCCGCTTTCCGAGGCGTCGGTATTGGGTTTTGAGTACGGCTACAGTTGTCACGCGCCCGACACGCTGGTGTTGTGGGAAGCGCAGTTTGGCGATTTTGCTAACGGCGCTCAGGTGATCATCGATCAGTTTATCGTCAGTGGGCACGCCAAGTGGGGGCAGAACCCATCGCTGGTGATGCTGCTGCCGCACGGTTATGAAGGGCAAGGCCCGGAACACTCAAGCGCACGTCTGGAGCGATTTTTGCAGTTGGCAGCCAATGACAATATTCGCGTCGCGAATTGTACGACTGCGGCGCAATACTTCCATCTGCTCCGTTACCAGGCGGCATCGCTGTATGCCGACCCCAAGCCATTGATTATCCTGACGCCCAAGAGCCTGCTGCGCCATCCACGCAGTAGTTCGTCGTTGCGCGATCTCACCGACCATCGCTTCCAGCCGGTGCTTGGTCTGGGGGCAGAGGCGCCAGCGCCAGAAGGGGTCACGCGCCTCATCCTGTGTTCGGGGAAGGTAGCGATTGATCTGCTCTCCAGTGCCGAATGGGAAAAGACTGCTGGCCGGGTTGATGTGCTGCGGCTTGAGCTACTCTATCCCTTCCCTGCCGAAGAGTTGCGGATGGCCATGCAGCGCTATCCGAACCTGCAAGAGGTGGTCTGGTTGCAAGAGGAGCCGCAGAATATGGGAGCCTGGAGCTTTGTCTGGCCCCGCTTACAACAGCTCTTACCCGAAGGGGTTACACTCCGCTATGTCGGACGTGCCGAGTCGGCCAGTCCGGCAGAAGGGTTGCATAGCATTCACGTGCGTGAACAGGCTCGTATCTTACGCGAGGCGGTAGCTGATCTGCCGGAGTCTCCTGTACCGGCATTGCAAGGACGAGAAACGATGACGCGCTAAGGTATGTGCGTTACTGATGAGTGAGGTAGGTTAGGGCATGGCATACGAAATTCGCGTACCGTCACTCGGTGAGTCGATTGTTGAGGCGACGGTAGCACGCTGGCTTAAGCGTGAAGGTGAACCGGTTGCGGTTGGTGAACCGGTAGTTGAATTGGAGACCGATAAGGTTAATCTCGAAGTAGCCGCCGATCAGAGCGGGATTCTGACCAGCATCGCATGTCCAGAAGGGACTACGGTTGGTATTGGCGATCTGCTGGGTACGATTGAAGCCGGGGCATTGCCTAAAGAAGCACCGGTGGCGGCAGCCAGTACAACAACGGTAGCGGCCCCTGTCGCTGAACCGGTAGCTGCTACTGCGGTCAATGAAGTGCTGGCGACACCGGTTGCCCAGCGCATGGCTGCCGAACACGCTATCGATTTGCGCACAGTTCCCGGCACCGGCCCCGGCGGGCGCATTACTAAAGAAGATGTTATGCGGCTGGTGTCGGGTACCGGGCCGAGTGAAGCAACCGCTAAAGCGGATGAAGCGCGGGTCCACGTCAGCCATCCGACCCCGGCTGTGGTAGAGCGCCCACAGCCCGCTCAGCCGTCACCTGCGCCAGCTCCGGTTGCGCCGCCACCACCAGCACCGGCCCCACGGCCAACGCCACCTGCAGCCCCGGCAGTAGTCAGTACGAATGGTGACCGTCGTGAAGAACGCCAGCGCCTGAGTCGGCGCCGTTTAACCATCGCTCGCCGGCTGGTGGAAGCGCAGCACACCGCAGCGATGCTTACCACCTTCAACGAAGTGGATATGAGCGCGGTGATGGCGTTGCGCGCCCGTCACAAGGACTCGTTCAAAGAGCGGCATGGGGTTGGTTTGGGCTTTATGTCCTTCTTCACCAAAGCCGTGGTCGGAGCGCTCAAAGCTTTTCCGATGGTAAATGCCGAGATTCAGGGCGAAGAGGTCGTCATCAAGTACTACTACGACATCGGCATCGCCGTTGGTGTTGACGAGGGGCTGGTGGTGCCGGTTGTGCGCGATGCCGACCGTAAGACCTTCGCACAGATCGAGCGCGAAATCGCCCAACTGGCGAAGAAGGCACGGGAAGGAACGTTGAGTCTGGCCGAACTTCAGGGGGGCACATTCACGATCACGAATGGCGGTGTCTACGGTTCGCTCATGAGCACGCCGATTCTCAATGCCCCGCAAGTAGGCATTCTGGGCATGCACAAAATCGAAGAGCGTCCGGTCGTCGTCGGCGGGCAGATCGTCATTCGCCCGATGATGTACGTTGCGCTGAGCTACGACCATCGCTTGATCGATGGCAGCACAGCAGTGCGCTTCCTGGTGAAAGTGAAAGAGCTGATTGAAGACCCAGAGGCGTTGCTGCTGGAAGGGTAGCTAATCCAACCATCAAGAGGAACGGGGGCGGCTACGCGAGTCGCCCCCGTTGTGTTTTCGCAACCTCCCGAAAGACACTCAGCGCGTAAGCCGCCCAGAAGATAATACCGCTCAATTTGGCGACATCCTCGTATAGCGTGTGGCGAGGGGTAAACGGGAGCACTATGTCAATCAGGTACGAAGCGGCCAGACAGCCAGCAGCGATACCTGCCAGCAGGTAGTCGGTTTGCAACATACGAGGCAGGGCATAGCCGGCAAACGTGATTGCCAGGAGGGCATAACCGGCCAGAAACACCTTCTCGCTAAGTCCGGTTAACTGAGGTAAGAGGTATTCGTGCAACATCCAGCCATCATCAATCAACAAAATCGCGGTGATCACCCCTGCACTGATGGCTAACCCATAGCGGGGGTCAGCACGGTGCGGATGTAACAGATAGACGGTTATACTCCAGACAGTCGCTGCCACACACCAGCCCAATAAGCCAATGTTTGACATCAGTCCTGCATACGGCTCTGCACCAACAACGATGTAGACATCGCGTAACAGAATAATCGGATCAATATGCCAGAGACGTGCTGCGAGCCATACCACTGTTACGCAGCATGCAACGATCAGCGCTGCACTGCCGAGAAGGTAACGGTTGCGCTGCCATTGAAGGCGTAGACTGGCAACAACCTTACGCTCGATCCGGTTCTCCATATGTAACAGCTTCATGTTCAACCTCACCCTTTCGTTTGACAGGTACTATGGAGAATCGTCGTTAGTGATGGGATTCAGGATACGGCTTCAGAGCGGATTTTGGGGTAACATTTTCTTAATCTTTTTGATAGAAAATCTTTACATCTTTTGGTTAAATAACTTGTTCTTGAAGATATTTTTCTGGAGATTGTCAGTTAAACTTTCTTCAAATGTCTTAACACTTTCTTAATAACAAATTTACGGACAGACTCGCTCACTGCCAGAAAATGACTTACCAATGTGCGCAAGATTGACAAATCAGCGTCTCCGGCGTATAGTAGTGAAGCCTGTTGGCAACGTTTAGACACGATGAGGAACGGAACCGCTATGGATAGTAGTCATTCTCGTCAGCGGCACAGTATGGTAATGACAATCAATACCTGCACCGGCCTCATCGGCTCACGGTGTCGATATGAGTAGACGTTTGGTCTGATCATAACGATCTGCCCCGGTGAGGTTGAGCTTACCGGGGCTTTTTGTGTACTGAATGTCGTTACCTCCTGTGCCGCTGCCAGAAAGCACAGGGGGTGACAATGACCACATTCCCAACTCCCCGCCTCGATGAGGTTAAGGCATTGATTGCCGAACAGCGCTGGCTCGATCTGCGCGAGCAACTTTCGCGCTGGCCGGCGCCGGAGATTGCCGATCTGCTCCGCGAGCTGTCTGCCGCCGAGCGCATGCTGGTGTTTCGCGTTTTACCACGTGCGTTAGCCGGTGAAGTCTTCTCCTACCTTGAGCATGACGATCAATACGAGTTGTTGACCAGTCTGAGTCTGGAGGAGACGCGCTTACTGCTGGCGAATCTCAGCCCCGATGATCGCACGCAATTGTTTGAAGAGCTTCCCGGCCAGGTAACGCAAAAGTTACTCAATCTGCTCAGCCCACACGATCTCAAAGAAGCCCGTCAGTTACTCGGTTATCCTGAAGAGAGCGTCGGGCGTCTGATGACCCCCGATTATGTCGCGGTGCGTCCGGGTTGGACGATTGCCCGTGCCCTCGACCATATCCGGGTACGTGGACGCGATAGCGAAACAATTGATGTGATTTATGTGACCGATGAGAAGTGGCGGCTGCTCGATGCGATTGAGTTGCGTCGTTTTATTCTGGCCGAGCCGACACAGACGGTGCGTAGTCTGATGGACGAGAGCTATGTTGTGTTGTCGGCATTTGATGATCGTGAACGGGCAGTTGAGGCGTTGCGGCGCTACAGCTTGCCGGCTTTGCCGGTCGTTGACTCAGATGGGGTACTGGTTGGGATCGTAACCTTTGACGACCTGATTGACGTTGCCGAGGAGGAGGTCACTGAAGACTTCTATCGCAGTGCCGCTATTGAGCCGCTGCGTGGCAGCTATCTGGAGACCCCGATCTTTGAACTTGTCCGCAAGCGCGTGCCCTGGCTGGTCGCCCTGGTCTTTGTGAATGTCTTTTCTGGGGCGGCGATTGCTGCGTTTGAAGAGACAATTGCCGCAGTCGTGGCCCTGGTCTTCTTCCTGCCACTGCTGATCGGTAGCGCCGGTAATGCCGGTTCGCAGTCGGCAACGCTGACGGTGCGTGCGCTGGCGACCGGTGACATCGATTCAGGCGACTGGTGGCGTTTGCTGGCAAAAGAGTTGCTGGTCGCGCTGTTGTTGGGGAGTGCGATGGCGCTGGCGGTCGGTTTACTAGGTGTGATTCGGGTTGGCTGGCACGTCGCCAGCGTGGTTTCGCTGACGATGATGGTGCTGGTGCTGATGGGTAGTTTGATTGGGATGTCGTTGCCATTCCTGTTGCGCCGGCTGGGGCTTGATCCGGCGACGGCCAGCGGTCCATTGGTGACCTCGCTCTCGGATATTGGTGGGGTGTTGATCTATTTCTCGCTGGCGACCTGGTTGCTGGGACTAACAAGCTAGAGCCTGTTATGAACGTTGAACCATGAGAGCGACAAACCGATGGGCCAACAAGATGGCAAAGGCAACGACATGCAAGCCGGCCAGCGTCTCTGCCACACGGTCGTAGTCGCGCACCAAGCGACGGCAGCGCGTCATCCAGGCGCACCTGCGCTCGACCACCCAGCGCCGCGGCAGCAAGACAAAGCCCCGTTTGGCGGTCGGCAGCGTGACCACCGCCAGGCGACTGCCGTGGGCGGCGGCCTCGGCTGCCGGTTGCTCACCAGTGTAGCCCTGGTCAACGACGGCCACTTCCACCGTGTCGCCAGGTATCTCCTGCATGCGCTGCGCCAGCGCCGCCACCTGCGCCTGGTCGTGGTCGTTGGCTGGCGTGACCACCACCGCCAGCAGGTGCCCCAGCGTAGCCACGGCCAGATGCACCGTCGCGCCGTTCCGCCGCTTGTGTCCATCGTCGCCAGCACGTCCCCCGCGTTCCGGCGTCGACGGGAGCGTCCGGCTATCCACAATGACGGCACGGGGCTGGGGCGTGCGGTCGGTAATTTCGCGCAGCAGCATCCGCACGTCATGCACCATCTGCGCAACCACGCCCGCCGTCAGCCAGCGCTGGGTCTGGTGATCCACCACGGGCCACGGCGGCACGTCGGTGGGCAGCATCCGCCATGGCGCACCCGTGCGCAGCATGGAGCGCAGCCCGTTGGAGACGTCGCGCAGGGGATAGTTCCGCTGCGGCGCTTCTTCGTCCATCAGCGTCACAGAGGGCGCGACAAACGCCCACACTTCATCGGAAACATCACTGGGATAGGCTGTTCGTGTCATAGCGTCATGATATACGAGCAGAACCGAAAAGTCCATAACAGGCTCTAAGCGCTTATCCGGACCTTCCTATGGGACAGGCGAAAGTATTGTCTTCGCCTTCTCATCAAACAGACTCTGCTAACTTGTGAAAGTGAGACGTGGTATGTTCAAATTGCGCACCTTTACTCCCGAACCACCGACACGTGCAGTATTCACCCAAGCCGATTTGTGGCTTCTGCTCGTACTGATCGGTCTGATCGGTTTGGCAGGCGGTGTCGCCAGCAGTGCACCCGAAACTATCCGTGGGCCAGAAATATCTCTCAGTCTGACGGCATTACCGTTTTATGCGTTGTATTCAGTGGGCCGAATGGCGATGGCCTATATGCTGTCATTCATCTTCACGTTGGTTTACGGCTATATTGCCGCTTACAATCCACGGGCAGAGCGGATTTTAATCCCGCTGCTCGATGTCTTGCAGAGTGTGCCGATCTTGTCGTTCTTGCCGGTTGTGTTGCTGGGTTTAAGTGCCATTTTGCCACAGGCGTTCGCCGTCGAGCTGACGGCGGTTGTCCTGATCTTCACCAGCCAGGTCTGGAATATGACGTTTGCCTGGTATCAGTCGCTGACCACAATCCCCAAAGAGCTGCGCGAAGCGAGCAGCATCTTTCGTTTCTCGTGGTGGCAGCGTTTCATCACGCTCGAATTTCCGTTCGGTGCGCCGACGCTGGTCTGGAACAGTATGATGAGCTGGGCCGGGGGTTGGTTCTTCCTGATGGCAGCCGAGATATTTACCCTTGGCGAGCGTGATTTTCGGTTGCCGGGCTTAGGTGCTTTTTTGCAGACCGCGGCTGATACCGGTGATCTGGGTGCAATTGGCTGGGGCTTGTTCAGCCTGGCAGTTGTGATCGTTGTGCTGGATCAACTCGTCTGGCGACCGTTGCTTGTCTGGTCTCGTCGGTTTCGGCTTGAGTTCGTTGAGCGCGAGGAAGACTCAACGTCGTGGTTCTACGATCTGTGGCAACGCTCGATGCTGGTTGCATGGATTGGTAGAAGACTCCGCTGGCTAAACGACCTTCTGGGACGGTGGCTCGGTCAGCATCCGGCTGATGATGTGCCAACCGGGGAACGACGGCGTTCATTGTTTGGCTGGATTGCCCTGGCCGTCATTATTGTTCTTACGGGATGGGGCTTGTTGAATGGCAGTCGATTTCTGTTCAGTGTTTCGCTTACCCAGTGGGGAGAGATTTTGCTAGGGGTGGCAGCTACCTTCGGGCGGGTTAGTGTAGCGATGTGCATTGCGTTGCTCTGGACAGTGCCGTTGGGGGTGTTGATTGGCACACGCCAAAAGATTGCGGCAGTCTTACAGCCGGTGGTACAGATTCTGGCTTCGATTCCGGCAACTGCACTCTTTCCAGTGTTGGTTTTGGCTTTGTTGGAGTTTCCAGGTGGCCTCAATCTGGCTGCCATCGCTTTGATGATGCTCGGTACACAGTGGTACATCCTGTTCAATGTCATTGCCGGCGTCAATGCCATTCCACAGGATTTACGTTTCACCAGTGATTTGTTGCAGTTGCACGGATGGCGCCGCTGGCGGACGTTGATTTTGCCCGGTCTCTTTCCGTATCTGATCACCGGTCTTATTACGGCAAGCGGTGGGGCCTGGAACGCCAGCATTGTCGCTGAGTACGTGGTATTCAATCAGCAAACATATCAGACTATTGGGATCGGATCAACGATTGCTGCCGCTACCGACGCTGGCGATTTTGCAAAGCTATTTGCCGCAACCCTTACGATGATTATCACTGTGGTAACCATCAATCGTCTGGTCTGGCGGCGACTGTATCGGCTGGCCGAAGATCGATATCGTCTGGAATAGGAGTAAAACGATGCAGCAGTTATAGTGGAGGAGGAACCAACGGAGAGTAGAAAGATCGATATCGTCTGGAATAGGAGTAAAACGATGCAGCAGACACAATTGCAGCCCCTGGTGGAAGTGCTGCGCGTGACGCAGCGCTATGGCGGCAAGGACCGGCAGTTTACCGCCATTCAGGATGTGAATCTGACTATCGGTGATGGTGAGTTTGTTGCTTTGCTCGGTCCGTCGGGTTGCGGGAAGAGCACGTTGCTGCGCATTATTACCGGTCTCAATCGCCCCTCTGAGGGTCTGGTTCGTTATCGCGGACAGGCACTTCACGGGGTCAATCCGCACGCGACGATTGTATTTCAAACCTTTGCCCTTTTTCCGTGGCTAACGGTGCAGGAGAACGTTGCAGTCGCCCTGCAAGCACGGGGTGTTACTTATGATGAAGCGCAGAAACGTGCGATTGAGCTAATCGACCTGGTTGGTCTCGACGGCTTCGAGCAAGCTTATCCGCGTGAGTTGTCGGGAGGTATGCGGCAGAAGGTCGGTATTGCCCGTGCGCTGGCTGTCGATCCAGAACTCTTGTGTCTGGATGAACCATTTAGCGCGCTTGATGTGTTAAGCGCCGAGACATTGCGCGGCGAAGTGTTGGAGTTGTGGACAAGCGGTAAGCTTCATATTCGGGCCGTGTTGATGGTGAGCCATAACATCGAAGAGGCCGTGTTTATGGCTGACCGCATTGTGGTCATGGATAAGAATCCGGGTCGGGTTATTACTGAAATTCCGATTAATCTGCCACACCCACGGGATCGCAAATCAGAGGCATTTGCCGCACTGGTAGCACGGGTTTATGCTGTGCTGGCCGGGCAAACTCAACCGGAGGCGGTCGAGTACGGTACTGAGCCTGGTCAGAGCGGGCAGACTCGACTGCTTCCTATGGCCAGTGTTACAGCGCTGGCCGGCCTGATCGAGCAGGCGAATGCGTCTGATGTAGAGCGTGATCCAATCGTTCACTTACAGGATGAGCTAGGGCTTGATCTTGATCAGCTCTTGCCATTGATCGAGGCCGCCGAGTTACTCGGTTTTGCACGGGTGGAGAGCGGTGATCTGATTTTAACCCCACTCGGTGAGGCATTTGCTGAAGCCAGTATCCAATCCCGCAAAGAGATTTTTGCTTCTCGCCTGCGGCGATTACCGTTCTTCCGCTGGATGATGCGAATGTTGACCGCAGCCGATAATCAATCGCTACGGTGGGAGGTGTTTCTGGCTGCGCTGGAGCGTGAATTTCCCCGCGCCGAGGCTGAACGTCAGCTCGATATTGCGCTGGAGTGGGGACGCTATGCCGAGCTGTTCGCGTATGACGATGCGGAAGGTCGCTTCTTTCTGGAGGCGCCGGTGGGTACGGTGGCTGGTTAGGAGATAGGAGAGAGAAGATAGGGTGTAGGGTGTAGGGGAGAGTGGAGATGGGTTTGCTCCTGATGACTCCCGTGCACCGCAATCCCGGCCCCCCTCACCTCACCCCCCTGCCCCCGCTCCTCTCCCTCGTGGGAGAGGAGCGGGGGAGGATGGTGGGCGTGCTCCATACTGGTGGTCGCGCACCGCAATCCCGGCCCCCCTCCCGGCCTCCCCCCGCTGGGGGGAGGAGATATGAGTGTATCCCCGCTGGGGGGAGGAGACAAGAGCGTATCTCCGCTGGGGCTATGCATTACCCACATGTCGCGCTGCGTTAGGTCGGGATCCAAGCGCTCCCTGTGGCGCAGGCTTCCGGCCTGCGTGCAGGTATCCCCTCCACCGCCGGCAGGTGCTGGCCGTGGCCGCTGGTGCGCAGGCTGGACGTCTTCCCCATGGTCTGATCCAACGGCTACTTTCGCTGCTATCATCCGCTTTCCGTTCGTGACGTAAGACCCACGCTACAACAGGGTGACGCGATAGTGCACAGGATCGCGCACAATGAGATAGGTTCGACTGATGAGCGAAGCGGTTAACAACCTGGGTATGGGTAAGGCATAGCGCTGCGCGGGAGCGGGGAGCGTAGCGGCTGCGATCACCTCTGAACAACTATCCATTGCACGCGATGCAAGACATTCCCGTCCCCCACATCCCGTGGATGGTCAGGTGAACGGTACAGGTACCGTCCGTAGGGGCGGGTTCTCAACCCGCCCCTACCGAACCCGCCCCTACATACCACCGGCACCAGCACGCTGTGGGGCAGGCGGTTAGCCTGCGTTCAGCCATCTCCATCATCAGAGTCACATACCGGCACGGGCGTCCGCTGCAATCCGCGTCGGATCGAGAGCGCGGCTGCTGTGGCAGACACGCTGCCGCGCACCACACGTCGCGCCACGGGTAACGCCGCCGGACAACCGTATCCACCCCGGCGGGTGCAGCGGCAATGCCGTGCGCCGGGTCTGTGATCACGACCGGCGTGACAGGGTGATCTCCCTCATCCCCCACATCCCGTGGATAGTCAGGTGAACGGTACAGGTACCGTCCGTAGGGGCGGGTTGAGAACCCGCCCCTACCGAACCCGCCCCTCCACACTACCGGCACCAGCACGCTGTGGGGCAGGCGGTCAGCCTGCGTTCAGCCATCCCCATCATCAGGGACCGGCACGGGAGTCCGCTGCAATCCGCGCCGGATCGTGAGCACGGCTGGCGCGGCAGCATGGCTGCCGCACGCCATACGAGGGCAATCCGGGCTGGAAGCGGTATCCTTGCCGGTGTGCGGAATGGGAACGAGATACAGCTATTTGTTCGTGCTATGACCATCCGGGGCACCGCTCCACCACGCGCCGGATGGTGAGCGCGGCTGGCGCGGCAGCATGGCTGCCGCACGCCATACGAGGGCAATCCGGGCTGGAAGCGGTATTCCTGCCGGTGTGCGGAATGGGAACGAGATACAGCTATTTGTTCGTGCTATGACCATCCGGGGCACCGCTCCACCACGCGCCGGATCGTGAGCACGGCTGGCGCGGCAGCATGGCTGCCGCACGCCAAACTGCGCGCCACGGGTAATGGTGGTCGGCAACGGTATCTCCACTGAAACGTGATCCCACTGTGCGCAGAGCTGCGGGGTAACCGCTGCGACCTCCACGTGATCGCGAGCACGGCTGGCGCGGCAGCATGGCTGCCGCACT
The DNA here is from genome assembly GCF_000018865.1 of Chloroflexus aurantiacus J-10-fl. Taxonomy (NCBI): domain Bacteria; kingdom Bacillati; phylum Chloroflexota; class Chloroflexia; order Chloroflexales; family Chloroflexaceae; genus Chloroflexus; species Chloroflexus aurantiacus. Next base: position 4,945,441 of record NC_010175.1, on the reverse strand, counting down.
CCAAACTGCGCGACACGCGCATGACGAGCGGGCAAGGCAATCAATCCAGCACGCGCCGGCACGGCTGGAGCTGCGCGCTATCACCGGGCCAGTCGCCCACAACAGCATCCATGGCGATCATACCTGCTGATACACACGTGGTTGACATAAGTTGTGGGTAATGCATAGCCCCGCTGGGGGGAGGAGATATGAGTGTATCCCCGCTGGGGGGAGGAGGTGAGGGTCTATTCCCGCCCCCAGCGGGGGCGGGTTAGGGTGGGGGTGTGTCTCCAACTGGCGGGGAGGAGAGATGGGCGTGCTCCATACTGGTTATCGCGTACCGCAATTCCGGCCCCCTCACCTCACCCCCCTGCCCCCGCTCCTCTCCCCCACGGGAGAGGAGCGGGGGAGGAAGACAGGCGTGCTCCATACTGTTGGTCGCGCACTGCAATTCCGGCCCCCCTCCCGGCCTCCCCCCGCTGGGGGGAGGAGACGAGGGTGTGGCCCCCGCTGGGGGGAGGAGAGAAGAGGGTATCCCCGCTGGGGGGAGGAGAGAAGAGGGTATCCCCGCTGGGGGGAGGAGGTGAGGGTGAACTCTTGCCACCAATGGGGGCGGTTGGGGTGTGACGTGTCTCTCCCCTCTCCCGCGCACTGCGCGGGAGAGGGGCCGGGGGTGAGGGCGTGATCTGTTTTGAACTCCTTACTCTTCAACCCATAGTCGGCTGATTTGCACGTGCAGGACGCGCTGGTCGTTCTGGCGCGGGTCTTCGGCTGCCGGTATCCAGGCCGGGCCGGTGAGGTGGAGCAGGAGGGCGCCGCTCGCTGCCGGTGGTAGTTGCGCCGGGTCGAGGGTGAAGCGGATGGTGGTCGGTTGTTGTCCGATGGTGTGGCAGCCCAGTTCAACGAGCGGGGTGGCAGTCGTTGGCCAGAGGGTCGCTTCGATCTGGGCGCTGATGCAGAGGGTGGCCGGGCCGAGATGGGGTGGGCGGAGGCCGCTCGCTGCTTCGAGGGCGATGGTTTGGGTTGTGGTGGCCGACCAGGGCAGGCGGATGATCGCTTCGCCGTTGCTCCAACTGTACGTCCAGCCGTCGCTGTGCTGTTCGGGGCGATAGAAGCCAATGACCTGGGCGGCGAAGGCGGTTGTGATCAGCGGTGGCTGATCGGTTGCTACCAGCGGTTCGGTGGTCGGGTCGAGGCGGTAGATGGTGAACGGTAAGGTCAGGCGCGAGACGTTTTGTGGTTTCTGGTCGGTGAGTTGCTCGAATTCGGCCAGGTTAAGCTCTACGCCGGCGATTGGGGTTAGCCGGAAGCCGGGAAAGGCCAGGTTGCCGCCACTGGCACTGAGCATCAGGTAGACGGTACGGCCATCGGCCTGCCAGTGTCTGATCTGCTCGGCGAGCAGGTCGGCGTAGGGAGCGGTCGCTACGCTCTTGACGGTAAAGGCGTTGATGCCGTGCGCGAAGCGGAGTGGTGTCGCCAGGAGGTCGGGGATGTCGCGTGAGTCACTGTAGACCGGGGCACCACCGCGCAAGAGGACAATATCGCTCTCTGGGGTGAAGTGACGGGCTATAGCCGCTACCTGGCCGAGGGCGCCGGCATATTCGGTGTGGGCAAAGTAGTAACGGCCTGTCCATCCTAAAAACAGAATCAGCAGACCGGCACAGCCAGCCGCGATTCCCTGGCGCCAGCGGTTGGCGGTTGGGCGGATTTGCCACGCGCCGGCCAGGGCGGCCAGGGTATACGCGGCGCTCAGGGCGAAGATCGGGTAGGCAATCGGTACGAACCGGCGCAGAATGTAGATGTAGGTCTGTTCGGAGGTGCCGTAGGTCTGGCGCAGGTAGAAGAAGCTGCCGAGGAAGCCAACGGTGAGCATGAGCCAACTGGCCGCGGTCAGGCCGCGCCACCACCAGAGGGCAAAGCCGATGCCGGCCAGGATGACGCCGAGCGGTGAGAGGTACCAGCCGACGCGCACCAGTCCGGCCAGTGGGATCAGTTCCTTCGCCTGTACCGGGGCCGGTTCGCTGGTGAAGGTGGACGGATCGGCCAGCAGACGTTGCCACCAGTTCATTGAGCTGTATTCCTGGTAGTACAGTACCAGCGGCAAGCGGATGGGGGCGCCAACGTACCCTTGCAGCCGTAACCAGTTCAGGGTCTGGTTCGAGAATGGCCCTTGCCACGGCCCGCGACTCGCCGCCAGTTCAGCACGTAGCGCTGCGGTTGCCGCCAGATCGGGTTCGGCTTCCCAGGGTCGCCCCTGCAGGACAACGCCGGCTTGCAGGCGGGCTTCGGTGGGTGTCATAACGCCGCTGCGCACGTCGCCGGCGACCAGCGCCGGATCGCGGGTCAGCGGGTCGTTCCAGCCGCCGCGGGTGTTGAAGAGCAGGTCGGCATCGATGATTTGGGGGCGGATCAGGTAGGCCCAGCCGACGAGGAGCAGCAGTGCGATGGCGATGCCGCGCTGCCAGCGTTGGCGGTGCGTGACAATCCGGCGCTCAATCGCATTGATTAGCCCACGACGACGGACTACAATCAGCCCGACCACCAGCACGGCAATCACCGCCAGCTCCAGCCAGATGCGCCATGGCTCATCGAGCGAGCTGAACTTCGAGGTGAAGTAGGCTTCGCGCACCGCCGGCGAGAGAAACGGCAGCGCGATGAGCGAGGTGAGGGCAAAATCCTGAAAACGGGCAAAGCCGGTATCGAAGAAATAGGCGCGGGCGATGAAGATGATGTGCAGCGCGGCGTGTGCCAGCATCGCCAGCATCCCCAGTGCGAGTGCCGTCTGTTCGGGTTGCCAGCGGCGGCTTAGCCAGCAGTAGCCCAGGTAGAGCATGGCCGGCGCCAGCAAGAAGAAATCAATGCGCGCCAGCGCAACCTGCCCAAACGCAATCCCGGCCAGCGCAGCGTACACGATCCGCGTCGCAGGGGAGAGACCGCGGTCGTGGTATTTGGCGAACAGGTACAGTCCGCCCCAGGTCAGCATCTGCGCCGTGGTTTCGGCGGTTGAGTAGCGGGCAAACCAGACCTGCACCGCATTCAGGCCGAGGAAGACCATACCCAGCCAGCCCACCCACGGCCCGGCGAGCCGGCGACCGATCATGCCGACGCTCCACACGCCGAGCATGCCGAGGAGGCCGGTGGCAAAGAGGCCGAAGAGCGGCCCGCCGGCAGCGGTCAGCAACCCGATCCAGGCCGGAAAGAGGTGAAACCCTTGCGGCACAATCCGCCCCTGGGCCAGATCGCCTTCGTTGATCAGAAAGCCGGCGGCGCGCAGGCGTGACGCGATGTAGCGATCACGGGCCTGGGCAATCATGAAGTTGCTGATGGCCTGGGCTGCCGGTTCGCGGATCGCCGGATCGGTGCTCTGCGCCGCCTGACCCAGTTCAGCCACGACGGCATCGGTCTGGACAATGCTGCCGGTGCGGGCCATGGCAAAGCCGGTGACCGCGTAGACGCCAGCGTCGCGCACGCCCAGAATCACCTCGAAGGGACGGGCTACCAGCAGGGTGAGTAGCAGCAGGGTCGCGAACCAGACCAGCGCGGTGGAGGTGGCAAGCGGGGCTGTCACCCGGCGAGCGCGGCGGAATGCCCACCAGAAGAGGAGCGCGGTGACGATCAGGGTGAGGCCCAGATGGAGCCAGAGCGAGAAGATACCCAGGCTCCCCAACAGCAGGGCCAGCCAGCCACTCCAGAGGGCGCTGATCAGACAGCGTTCAAGATGCAGTTCCAGGCCGTCGAGCCGATCAGAGGCGAGCAGAGCCTGGGTGAATGCCCACCCCGGTACGTATATAATCAGCGGTAACAGCAGAATCCCGACAACAATGTGTTCCATAGCGCTTCCCGGCAATCAGTGCCGGGCGCGATTATAGCACAGCGTAGCGATGGCGACGAATGGGTTGATGGGGGCGAAGGATGAGAGGCAGGGCCTGAGCTGAAGGCTGATGAGTGCCGTGATGTGGATTCAGCGCGGCAAGCGCTCTCTGACAAGCAACGGACAGTGCATAAGAGCACGGCAACGCTGCTACCGGCAAACGTACCGTCGCGGCTACCGATTCGTCCTCATCACTGCCATACGATAGCCAGGATAACCGCAATCACACAGGCGATGCCGCCCAGAAACAGCACCTGTGCAACCTGAAGCAAGGAGGCCTTGCGTCTGAGCAGGTGATCATACGCCTGCCGCATAGCGGTCAGATTGTCTTCCTGATAGGCGATCCGGCGGGGCAGCAGCACCAGCATCGCCGCCACCAGGGAGGCGAAAAAGATACACACCCCGGCACTGCCGGCCCAGCGCACGACCGGCAATTGCAAATAGGTCGGCTGATCGCTCAGGGCCAGTACTGCGAACAGCACCCCGTACAACCCGCTAATCACCTGCATCATCGTCTGCGCCCCGGCTTCCAGGCGCTCGATATTCCCGCGCTCCTGGGTGGCAAACCACTCGCGCAGCTCGCGATCCTGCTCAGTTTCCGGCCCGACAAGCCGCATAACCGGCCTCACTTTTTCGATATCTGAATGCGCATCCGATGGTCGCAATCCCGGTTCTTACAACGCACGCTATACTCCAGCACGTCAACCGTCTCTTGCCGATAAACGATTTTCTGCCCTTTCTGCAACAACTCATCGCGGGTCCAGATGTTGAGGTAATCGCACTTCGGGCACTTGTAGCTTACACTGTTGTTATCGCTCATCGTCGGTTCCCTGGTTCGATGTGGCTGATGCGGTATATGGTACTGCACATTGGGCGAGTCCGGCAAGAGGTGTTATCACCGCAGAGGCGCAGAGGCCACAGCGGATAGGTATACCCCAGATTGCTACTGTAAGATATGATGTAGCACGTCCGGTGGAGCACGTATCCGTTGCCGCCAGGGTTGGGTGATTACCCAACCTTCGCCATTGTTGTCGCCCAGCGCTCTGCCATTCGCTTCATCTCATCCGCATACGTCGGCCACTCATGCAACGTCTCTGGGTCAAAATCCGCCCCATTTGGCCACACCAATGTGTGTACCTCTGCGTCTATGCTCACTTGCTTGAACAATTCTTCGTCCCGCAACGCGCCATACACCGGCCCTGCCAGCACCGGCTTGAAATTGATCTCTCGAACCATTCCATCGTCAAATGTGATGCGCAGTGTGTATGGGCCGGTGATTTCACATCCAACCACCCGGTAGATCGCATGTCCCATCTCGCTCACCCCTTTAGCGCAGCGGTGCTATCTTGTACGCTACCTGTCCTGCTTGCAACCGCTCCCAATTTTCTTTCAGTTTGCCCTGGTGCAATTCCGCCCATGCTTCCACAAGTCGTTGTTCTCGACGCGGCAACTCACCACGTATCAGCTCTATTGGGTCAATGCTGTATACCGCAGCATGGTTCTGGTAGTACACGTGGAAGTGCGGAACATGATGGGGTACACCTGGCTCCGCGTATATTGCGGATGATAATACCGAAGAAGCGAGCAAGTTCAGGCAAGATATCACTCCACAATCGTAATTATTGTACTTTAAAGTTCACGCCACGCAATATTATGATCAGGTTAACGATGCCGTGGAATCGGCTTCTACCCGGCAACCATCCGCCTAACCATTACAATCCGGCATCTGCCCGAAATGAGCTACAAAAACCAACGATTACCTCTCCGTTGCACTGTGTGATGCTCTATGCCATCTTGGGGATGTGGAGCAAAATCATACGTTTCTCTGTAGTATACATTGTGATCTCGGAAGTGATCAAAACCTTTGCGGGTAGAGCCTGGAGCAATCGCCTGTGAAATATATGATAATCCAGGTTGCTACCTTACGTCACCACAGCGGTGCGGGGCGTTGAGCGCGACGGGGGGAAGGGTGGAACACGGATGGACGCGGGTGAGGCGGATGCACGCGGATAGATCGTCAACCAGGGTGCTCCCTTATATCACCACAGAGACACAGAGGACACAGAGGATGGGGAGAACCCAGGTTGCTGCCGTGAGACGCAACGTCGCACGTCCATGGGCACTGGCTGCTCACCACGTTGCTGGTGCGATTACGCTATACGGTGTTACGGGCAATGTCGTACTGGTCATCCTGGCACTCAGTCTCCGTAGCCTGTCACAGGGTAGGTGGCAACTTGAGTTGTGATAATGATAATCCAGGTTGCCACCTTACGTCACCACAGCGGTGCGGGGCGTTGAGCGCGACGGCTATGCATTACCCATAACTATTTTGTCAACCTCTTCACGCATCAGGAGCGCCTATCTCATCGTGCGTGATCCTGGGTACTATCGTATTGTAACGCTGTCGCGTAAGTCTCACGTCACGAACGGGAAGCGGTGTACCAGCCCGTGGCGCAGGCTGGAAGCCTGCGCATCAGCGGCCACGGCTCGCACCTGACGGTGGTGGAGAGGATGCCTGCACGTGGGCTGGAAGCCCACGCCACGCCACCCATGCTACGGGGAGTGCTTGCAGTCCGGCATGACGCAGCGCGACATGTGGGTAATGCGTAGCCAGCGGGGGGAGGTAGGGAGGGGGGCAAGGAAACCCCAACCCTCATCCCGCCTGTTGCGCCCGAAACCGCAGTGGATCGAACAGTCGGATCGGGTGGCGGGTGGTGCCATCGATGGCGAGGTCGGTCAGGATTTCGCCCATCACGCTGGCGAATTTGAAGCCATGTCCAGAACACGGCGAGGCGATGACGACGTTGGGGTGTTGCGGGTGCAAACCGACGATGAAGTGCTGATCGGGGGTGGTGGTGTACATACAGACCACCGCAGCCAGGTGGTTGCCGTTCAGTGCCGGAATGCGATCAGCGATGGCGGCACGCATGGCTGCGATCTCTGCCGGATGTACGACCCGATCAACTGTATCGGGATCGCACGGTTCACCGGCGCGGAAGAGGGCCACCTTGACGCCGCCGGGTGGCCCTTCCTGGTGGGGAAAACCGTAGAACTGGGTGCCGTCTTCTGTCTCCCAGATATAGATCGGGAAGCGGTCGGGCAGAAATGGCTCCAGGCCACCCGTGGGGGCGAACCAGTGCAGGGTTTGGCGTTCGACCACCAGCGGCAGGCCGAGGTCGGCCAGGAGACGCGGTGCCCATGGGCCGGGTGTGATGATCAGGCGTTCGGCGACGTAGCGGCCACGCGAGGTTGTGACGGTCACGCCAGCGGTGTCGGCTTCCCAGGTCAGCACCGCTTCTTCAGCGTGAATCTCGGCGCCGAGCGCCGCTGCGCATTGCAGGTGCGCGGTGACGCTGGCTTCCGGGCAGAGGAAGCCGGCCTGGTGTTCGTAGAGCGCAATGGTGCCCTCGGTCGGGTGTAGCGCCGGGAAACGGCGCCGGATCGCAGCGGCGTCGAGGAGTTCGTACTCCAGCCCGTGTTCCCGGGCACTGCGGAGCGCTCCGGCAACGGTGTGGCTGTCAGGAGGGCCGATCATCAGGCCGCCGGTGATGGTCAAAAGGTGCGTACCGCTATCGTGTTCAATCTGCCGCCATAGCTCGTAGGCGCGCAAAAGTAACGGCACATAGGCCGGGTCTTCAAAATATGCCTGGCGAATGATGCGGGAACGTCCGTGGCTGGAGCCGAGGGTGTGGGCAAGGGTGTGGCGCTCGATACCGAGGACGCGCTGCCCGCGCCGGGCGGCGTGATACGCTGCCGCGCTTCCCATTCCGCCGAGGCCGATAATGATGATGTCGTAGGTCGGTTTCATACCGTGCATTGTACCACACGCTGCGGGCAGGGATGGTGGGTGAGCGGTTTGTCGTACCGCAGACGCACGCCGATCAGCCCTGAGATGTCGGATCAGGTGTGGTATGCTGATAGGCGTAATCTTCCGTACCTGGCCTGGAGAACGGCGTAGAAAGATGGGGCATGGACAAAGACACCCTCATTCGTGAACTCGGCGCGGCCATCATCGCTCATCCAAAGGTTGCCGCACTGCCGTGGCAGCGCTACGCGCTGGTGGCACGGATTGATGCGCAGCAGAGCAGCCTGCACGGTTTCGCTTTCGATGCTGATGGTGGTTATCAGATGGCGACACCGACGGGGCTTGCGATACACGATAAACTCAGAGCACTGCGTGAGGCGATGCACGTCGCCGGTGAAACGCCCTGGGGCGCATGCGTGGTGCGTCTTGTGCGGGCCACGCAACGGATCACGGTTGAGTTTGAGTACGATCATCCTGAGCGCTGGTCTGTTACGCCGCAGCGTGTGGCCGAGATCGCCGTTCGTTTAGCGGATGATCATGCTTTCTGGTAGACGGCGTCGTGATCCTGGTCGTTGCCAGACGGACGTGCGCTGTCGCTGCCGCTGTTTCTGCCTTTCCGGCGTGCAACGTGGAGGTAAAACCACATCGCACGCCGACGATGATTGAGCGAGGATCGGGTGTGCGAACCGATTCGGTAGGTTGCCGGTGATCCCTCTCCCTTCTACGGGCCGTCGAACACCAGGCGGCCTATGCAAAGGCTGATTTATGACGGGCGTGGGGTGATGTTGGTCACCACCCCCACCACATAGCTCACCAACACCTGATCGCCGGGCTGGGGGTTGGGATAGACGCTCTCGGCCCCGATCCGGGCGCGGATCGGTTGCGTTTCACCGGTGTGATGGAAGGTGACGTCGTAGAAGATTGTGCCGTGAATATCAATCCGCTGCACGCTCAGCAGTACCGCTTCACGAGTGCCGGACAGGATCATTGCGGTTTCCTCTCTGTAGCAACGAACGACCTTTTGCTTACCCTGCGCTGTGTTGGCTGTGGTGCTGGGCTGTCGTTGCCGGCGCCTGGCCGCTTATCTCCTGAGCAAAACGCCGGATGAAGGCGGCAACCTGGCGTGGCCGTTGCTGTTGCGGCATGTGGCCGCAGCCCGGCAAGAGCAGCAGGCGCGGGTTGGGCAGATTGGCGCAGAAGAACTCGCGTGATTCGGGCGGCAGGAAGCGGTCGGCCTCGCCCCAGATCAGCGCCGTCGGCACCTGAAGCGCTTGCAGGTCGGTGGGGCGCAGCATCGCCTGTTCGTCGAGATGGGCGATGAATTGGGTCACCGGGTCGCGGTGAAAGATTGAGCGCAGGCCGTGGCCGGCCAGGTAGAGCGGCAGCGGTGGCCGGCCATACATCTGGCGCAGAGCCTGCCGTACCGCGCGGGCATCGGCCAGCTCGATGGTGTGCAGAAACGGCTCCCACGACTCGCGCCCACGCAAGATTGCGCCCCCCGGCGCGAGCAGCACCAGCCCAACCACCAGTTCTGGCGTGGCCAGCGCGACCCGAATGGAAATCCACCCACCCATCGAGTTGCCGACCAGTAACGCCGGTCGTCCGATCACCTCGCGAATAAACGCCTGCACCAGTGCCACCTGCTGATCGATGGTGGCGTAGCGCTGACCGGGCGGAAACCCACTCAGCCCAAACCCGGCCAGATCGAGCGCGTACACCGGCCCAATCGTGGTCAATTGCGGCATCACAAACGACCAGGTCTGGGCGCGGTCGGCGATCCCGTGCAACAGCAGCACCGGCAGATCACCCGCCCCACGGGCCGGCATAGCGTAATAGTGAGCACGAATCCCGTTCAGACAACGCTCCTGGCTGGTTGCCCCCATACGCAGCAGCGCGCGATGGCTCAACCCGTACACCAACGGCAGCGAAACGGTTGACAGTGGCGCAAAGATGCGACCCAGCATACGCTCCTCCCACAAGGGTACTCACGATCTCCTCGTGCGCCTCGTGTCCAGCCTTATCCCGCCGGCACCGGCGCGAGCACCCCCCTGATAGGGATAAACGGATGGATGATTGACGATTTGCCGGTCGGCGATACGATATTTCCGCTATAGACTACGCTCCGGCAGGCAGGGCGGTCGTGCAATTGGCGAGAGTGGGTCAGCGCTGAATCGCACCTGCCTGCCCCGTGGCGATTCCGCACCACCGGCGGATGGCCGCCCTACCGGCTTGCCTCGCGCAGGCGAACCATCCGCAGGGCGAGACCCTATTCCTCTTCGCTGGCGTAGACACACGACACCCCGGCGCCGGCGGTGCAGACCAGCGGTTGCAGTTTGCGTCCGGTACGAATGGCATAGCCGTCTACCATCGCTGCCACGAACGCATCAACGTGATCGGCGGCTACCAGCGACACTGTGCTACCACCGAAGCCACCGCCGGTCATGCGACTGCCGAAGCAACCCGGTGCGGCCAGCGCCAGATCGACGAGCGTATCGAGTTCGCGCACACTCACCCGATAGTCGTCGCGCAAGCTTACGTGCGAAGCGACCATCAACTGGCCCATCTTCACCAGATCACCGGCAGCCAGCGCCTCGGCAGCCGCCAGCGTGCGTTCATTTTCGCTCACCACATGGCGGGCCAGCGGCAGCAAATCGGGCGGCAACAGGTGACCGTACATAGCCAGATCGCTCGAACGCACATCACGCAGCGCCTGAATCTTCCCCAACGCCGGCTTGAGCAGGCGCACCGCTTCTTCGCAACCGGCGCGGCGCTGATTGTACTCGGAACCGGCCAGGCGATGGCGTACACCGCTATCGCACACGACTACCCGCGCTTCGGCGGGAATCGGCACCGGACGATAACTCAAGTCGCGGCAGTCGATCAGCAGCGCATGGCCGGCTTCACCCAGGGCAGCGATCAACTGATCCATAATCCCACACTTGACCCCAACAAACGTATGCTCCGCGCCCTGCGCCACCAGCGCCAGCTCCTCACCGAGCAGGTTGATATTGTTCAGCAGTTGAAACGTATACCCAACCGCCACCTCCAGTGCCGCCGACGACGAGAGACCACTCCCCGCCGGGACATCGCTATCGATCATTAAATCGGCACCACGCAGCGGCAAATCACGGGCCAGTAACCCTTTTGCCACACCGCGAATATAATTCACCCACTGCCGGCGCTCATCGCGCACAATCTGCTGTAAATCGAACTGATCCTCGTCGCGGAACTTTATACTAAACACCCGCACAATCTGATCGTTGCGTGGCCGGGCCGCCACATAGGTGGCGCGATCCAGCGCCATCGGGAAGACAAAACCATCGTTGTAATCGGTGTGCTCACCGATCAAATTCACCCGACCAGGAGCGCGAGCGATGCGGGTTGGTGGATGACCGAAGTACTGCTCAAATGCAGCGTACAGTGTAGATAATTCGTACATAACCTTACTCCAGCAGGAACACCCCGCGAGTGATACGAGCGCTTTGTGTTGTCTTGCGTACTATATCACTTTTTGAGGAAATAGGAGATAGGAGATAGGAAATAGGAGGGAGGAGAGAGGGAGTAGGGAAGGGGAGTAGGGACGAGGAGATAGGAGAGAGGGAGTAGGGAGGGGGAGTAGGGACGAGGAGATAGGAGAGAGGGAGTAGGGAGAGGGAGTAGGGACGAGGAGAGAGGGGAGAGGAGATAGGAAATAGGAAATAGGAGAGAGGAGATAGGAAATAGGGGGAGAGGGTAGGGCGTAGGGACGAGGAGAGAGGGGAGAGGAGATAGGAAATAGGAGGGAGGAGATAAGGAGTAGGGAGGGGGGAGTAGGGAGTAGGAACGAGGAGAGGAACGTGGTGCCTGCATCGACCACCGGACTGATCACGCTGTCGTTGCAAACGGCAATCCCGCACGCCACTCCAGAAGTCGCCAGGCACCCAGGTTGTTTGCGTTATCGCGGATAGTGCCGCTCTGGTCGATGAAGGTGGAGGGGCAGGATGGTGTCCGTGGGGTATGTACCGATTTGGAGGTGCAGGTACAGGGAGGGGTGAGTTGTATCCCACGCCGTCCAGCCGTCGTCAATCGCCTTCAGCAGCGCCAGCCCGCCAACGAGCAGCACCGGCAGCAGCGGCAGATGCTCCGTCGGATCGGTATATTTCAGTGGATTGCTCCGCGTATCGGCGGAGCGGGTCAGGTGCTGTGGATTGACCGGGCCGCTACTGGTACTACGCTCCCCATCACCTGGTACGACTGTTCATGATGGGCTGTTGGAGAGACGGGGAGTGATTACTATCGCATGCTACGATAGCAGTTGGTTGGTGTCCAGGCTAGAATGGACGCTATGCTAGCGCAGCAGCTCATCGGGATCGATGTTGGGGATGCCGAGCTGATCAGCCGGAATACCAAAGACCTCAGCTTGATGCACAAACGTAGACAGCACCTCATAGTAAGCCTGAGCATGCCCGCACGCAAAGTCACGACTGCTAGGCTTATCGGGTCTCTTCTGAGCAGCCGTGCATCGCTCCTTACTTTCCAAGGCTCGTTCGTACAAAAGCCCTGCAAAATACTGCAAAAAATAGATAAGGGTCTTTTCATCCATTCACGAGCCTCCTTGACTACGTTCCATCAGCAGGCCGCGCAGCACATCAGCTTGCTCTGCGTAATTGGTAGCTTCTTTATGCCAGTAACGCAGTAGAGCTTTCCGTCGCTCGGCAGTCATGGCTTCCCACTCTTCGGCATACTGTGCGGGATTGGCAAGCTTGTCACGATGCAGTGCGGCCTGCCGCTCCAGGCTGCGTAGTGCACGCTCAATTTCTGCCGAACGCCGTGAGAGATAGTTTTTGAGAATGCCAGCCTGACGGCCACCAGCCTTCGCGATCTCATACGCAGCGGGTAATGATTTCCCTGCCCCCTTGCTCCCCCCGATGATCCCAACCCGAAGCAAGTCATCGCGGGGCAAGCCGACCGGCAGCAGGTCATCAGGTTCGGCCGCTTCCAGCGCAGCGGTCAGGGCCAGGTTGACGGTCGCCGCGCGCTTCTCCTCAGCAGGAGCCTCCGGGTCGGCCAGCGTGCGGGTGGCTTGCACGGCATCCCACGTCGTCCAGCCGTCGTCAATCGCCTTCCGCAGCGCCAGCCCGCCAGCAATGAGCACCGGCAGCAGCGGCAAATGCCCCGTCGGGTCGGTGGAGGGCAGTGGATTGTTCAACGCATCGGCGGAGCGGGTCAGGTGCTGTGGGGTGGCCGGGCTGCTGCCGCGCTGCACTCCCTATACACTGGTACTACTGTTCATGACGGGTTTGTCACAGCACTGCGTCTGACATACGATGACCCATAACCAACCTGCCACCAGGCAGGCTTCATACAGCGCACGACTATGATTCTTGCCTCCGTCGTTGCAGCCATCGCTCAAATGAAGCACGACTCTCAGTAGATTTCTTGCCCAAGAGTAAACCTTCAACACTGATGTCTTCGTCGAGGTCCGGCCAATGGATGCCGTACCCGGCGCTGCTGATTTCAAAATTGGCCCGCTCAGCAGGGGTTCCGTATGCCAGCCGTGGGTACCAGCCGATGGGGATAGCAATGGTTCGTCCATCGTCTAAATCCACCGCCAGCGTATCATCCGTCACAGTGACGTTGATCACCCTAGGAAGTACCAGTGTCACCACGACAGAAGGCGTCCCATTCATTGCATAACCTCTCTCGATGGTCGCGTATGATTCGTTCGATTGTGCGGAGTTCCTGGCGGCTGTAGCCGTGATTTTCTGCGAGCGATACATCAGGGTCAAGCCAGAATTTGGCACTCCTGTTTTCTCGATCCACGTGCATATGGCGCGGTTCGCCGCAGTCGTGCGAATAGAAGTAGAAACGGTAGGCACCAATGCGAAGAGCTGTCGGCACAGCAGGTCCTTACTTCGTGTATCAAGTTGCGTGCTTTGTCCTGTTGTAGCGCAACGACTTTGGCGATCGTCTGACAGGTGCAGACACTCCCATTGTAAAGTGGGGTAACGGAACGTGCAATATGGTTTTGCTGACATCCTGTCGTTCTATCACTCTGCTACCGGGTGTTGGACGAACTCAGTTGCCCGCTCCAGGCATTCTCTCGAACGATTCCCGACATCCTCGAACAGGATCATTACCGCAATTGCGCTGCTATCTGGCAGGACATACCGCGCTCACCAGGATGGAGGTCTTTAGGGAATCCCTGAAATTGTCCATCCTTGGGAGGACGCGAATATTGGCAAAGGATGTTGTCATCAGGGAGATCATCGATAAACTCATTCCCACCCCTTCCCCCCGCCTGCGCCGCACCCGCCGCCTCATCGGCGTGGGCCATAGCGTGCAGGGCAGCCGCTGCCTCATCGGCGTGGGCAGCGGCGCGGACTACCACCCCCGTGCCGGAGGGATAGAGGAGCGTCGCACGTGCGGTCAGACGGCCGCAGTGCTGATGGCGAGAGAGGTACGCTTCCCTGCCTGATGCCCGGTTGGATGATGATACCGCCGCGCCTGTTCAGGAAAGCGGCGCTGTCCGTGCGCTGCGGCAGGGGCCATCTCTCACGTGTCAACGGGTCGCAGGAGGAACAGGCGTTCCGCAGACGGCGCTGCAGTGGGCCGAGCGCTAGCTCGCTGCGTTCAATCCCAACTTCGCCTTACATTCCTGCTTCATCTGGGCCACTGCATCCGCGCTAACCCCAAACCCTGCCAGGACTTGCCCGATCCCGGCAAAGACCAGGTCCAGATACTCGTGCACATCGGCAATCACTTCGGGCAGGTAGATGCCGTAGACATACTCCTTGTGCCGCCGCGAGATGTCTGGGCCTTTGACCGCAAGCGTCGTCACGCCTTTCTTCGCTATCAGGTAGAACCATAAGTCATAATCTGGCTTGCGCTTGAGAAACCCCGTCCAGGTCGGGAAATGTGTGTTCAAAGTCTCCTGTATAGCCGACCTGGTGTTCAAGCAGTACGGGTCTTTCGCCTCCCATGCAAAGCATGTGACAATGACCATATGCGTGTCTTCCTATTCCGGTCGAAAGCTGCGCTGATTGCCCGGTGGGATCCGTCCGGTTTGGGCATAGTAGCGTTGCAAGGCAGCGCGCTCGGCCTGCTTCGCCTGTTGTGTCGTGACGTAGCCAAGGTCATTGATTACCTCTGCCTCGACATTCTGATACGTTTTCAGTCATTGACGCACCTGCTGATGGATGCGGGTTGGCCGTCCCGACGATTGCGTCACGCGGTCGAGGTCTGCCGTGCCGAACTTGGACGGGTGCTGCGGATCGGCGTCCATTCCCTCCGAAGATTGCCGCGAGCTATATGCATTAGGTCTTGGTGTCATCAAGGAGCTTTCCAGGAGCACGGACCGAAGAAACAACCTGTCCATATCACCCAGTGATCGCCAACACGCATTTGCCGTCCTTCGGGCGAATGGCAACTGCTATCCTTCAGCACCCGCATCGGGCTTCCTGCGGGCTTTCTTCAATGAGCGCTCCTGGTCAGAAAAGATCGTCTCTAACCGTGACTCAATACCCGCAAAGCTATCAACCCTATCGTCTGGAAGGCGGCCTGCCCTTTTCGCATCCACATAGGTTTGCTGCTCAGGAATCTTCGACCCATCATCATCCTGGCGATACGCAACAACCCAGCCCTTACCCAGGTTACCCGGCTCAAAGCGCCAAAACGCAGGCACCGGCCATTCTTCGCGGCGAAAGGGTCGAGTGCTGGGGATCAGCGGCCACTGCCCCCAGCTGATCCCATCGTCCAAGAACCACGCGACAAGAACTGCATCCGCGGGCTGTTTGCGCCAGGTTTCGTCCTCATCGGGAACGTCTGGATAGCGCGGGCCAAAGAAATAGCCCAGCCCGCCTCTGGTTTTGGAGCTGCCGCGCACGATGATCCCCAGACCATAGCCGCCATCCGGCAACGGCACGGCAAACCACTGGCCTTCGCCGTATTTGATGCGCCTGCCGCGAGGCTCGCCGAATAAGGCAATCTCGTGCGCAGAAATGAGTGTCGTCAACTCGATCTCAACCGATACATAGCCGCAAACGCGATCTTCTGGGAGATGGGCTATTTTTTTTGTGTCCGTGTACGTCTCTCGCTCGGGGGGAGCAAATCCATTCATATCCTGGTGATACTCGACGAGCCAACCCTTATCGGGGTTGAGGGCGTCAACGCGATGAAACTTGGGCACCGGCCAGTCCTCGCGGCGGAAAGGACGGGTGCTGGCAATCAGCGGCCACTGTCCCCGGATGATCCCCAGGTCGCCGAACCGAGCAATAAGAATCGCCTCCGCGGGCTGTTTGCGCCAGGTTTCGTCCTCATCGGGAACGTCTGGATAGCGCGGGCCAAAGAAATAGCCCAGCCCACCTCTGGTTTTGGAGCTGCCGCGCACGATGATCCCCAAAGCGTAGCCACCGTCCTTCAAAGGCACAGCAAACCACTGGCCCTCCGCATATCTGATGTGTTTTCTGCGGGTTTTCTTTTCCGTCATCGGCGTTACTCCTGACCCCTACTTGCCTCGAACTGTCGTGCAGCCTCCAGATACTGGGACCTGTGCGGATTGCGGGGGCTGATGGGGCGCAGGCGATTTTTGTCCGGCTGATATTGCTCGTAGAGCATCTGCTCTCGCCCCCGCATGACACGATAATCGTCAGTTCTCCAGTCTACTTCAAAATATAGACCTGCTTTGTCCGGGTCACGCGCATGCTCTGCCTCACGCCTCGCCAAATCCCTGGTGCGCCCCACGTACCGAACCTCTCCGGTTCGTTGATCGATCAGCTTGTAGGTGCCGCCTCGTGGCAGTTGCTGGGCGATCTCCTCAGCAATCGTCCCCCGCGCCGCCGCCTGCGCCGCCCCCGCCGCCTCATCGGCGTGGGCCATAGCGTGCAGGGCACCCGCTGCCTCGTCAGCGTGGGCGGCGGCGCGGATCAGTGCCCATCCGCCGCCGGGGACGACGGGCAGCACGGTGGTGGTGTGCAGGGTCGGGGTGGACTATCACGTCGCGCCACGCTCCCGGCTCAGCGGCTCAGCCGTGTGCCGGCCAGGTCCCTCATCGCGCGTACCCGCCGGCGTGGCGTACGGGGCGCTGATAGTGCGCGTGCCCCCCTCCTCTGCCGCTATCGTTGTGTTCGTGCTGACCGTGGCCTGGCCGATGGCCGTCAGGCGGTCGTCGTACCGGTGGCGGCGCCGGGATCCCTCGTTGCCTTGTCCGCCCTCACCCCAGCGCGACCCGCTCACGCTGAGGCCACAACCCGGATCGGTTCACAGCCAACAAGCTGCGTGACCCCCATCGCCAGCAGCAGGCGGTAGACCCGGTTTGAGATGATGACGATGCGCCCTGTGGCCCTGCCGCCATCCCCGAACACCTCATACGAGGCATTGACGTCGGCGGCAGCAAAGCCGTCCTGTCGATAATAGAGCTCCGATGTGGGAGATTCCCAGTGGTGGTCGCGGGCGCAGTGCGGGGTTGCCGTGGGTAGCCGGCGCATCCGGGTCGGTGGCACCAGCAGCGGAGGCAAGAGGTGGGTTGGCTGCAGCGCATACCACCCGGCGGGCCGCTCTGGACCCACCGGGATGAGGGAGAGGCCGGTGACGTCTGCCTGCTGCAGCGCCTCCGCCAGCGGTGCACTGACAACCAGGGGGTGCCAATCGACCGCCGCCAGGTGCGAGCCGGTGGGCAGGTCGCTGATCTGGAGGTGTTGCCAGTCCCAGCGCTCCTCGGCGAAGCCGCAATGGGGACAGATGGTGACCCAGTCCCAGCGGAGGGTGCCGTCGACGGAACTGACCACGGCCTCCGTGCCAAGCCTGAGGAAGGCGGCGTCGAGGAGTTCGGTGGGGGTGTATTCCCGCCGTTCCCAGACCGAGCCGTAGAAGCCGCGGGCTTGCAGGTGTTGCCAGACCTCGTCCAACTGGGCAGGATAATGGTCGAACTGGAACGTGAGCACACACGGATTGGGCCATCGCTCAATAGCAATAAAGCCCAAAGGCTCCAGGATTTGCAGCACCTCGCGTTCCCACTGCGGTCGATGGGCCGCCTCTTCCTTGGGAAAGGACACATCGAGCGTGATGATTTCTTTCATCGTTTTACTCCTCGCTACACCCTTCCAGCCAATGCTCTCGTGCTCCTAATACGAGATGCCGAGTGGCTTGAAGTATACTTCCCACACCAGGTGTGCCCAATCGTTAAATCCAAGCCGTTCATAAACCTTACGATGCACCTCCCAGATTTTTTGTGCTGATGGCGGGTTGCTCGGTTGATACGGAAGCTGATCGCGGATCATATCCGTTATCGTCTGCTTCCCTTTCCCGGCCGGGCCGTGCAGCGTCTGTGGGCTGAGCACTGCCAGGATCCGCTGTTCAGCCTCTGTCGGGCTCGTGAACCCTAGTTGCTGCCAGAACCGCTTCTCCACCAGGTGATGGACGGCGGTACCCGACGGTGCCAGGGGACGGTCAAACTCACCGTAGGGTTGGATGCCGTATGTCCGGATGGTTGCCAGGGCCGCCTGGCTCAGGGAGGTGACGGCGCGTCCTGAAGGAACGGCGCGTCCCACCTGGCGCAGGAGGTCGGCATCGGAGAGGACATTGGCAACTTTCGCGCCGCGGATCACCGCCCCCGCGCCGCCAGGAACGCCGGGCAGCACGGTGGACGCGGTGTCGGCAGCGAGTGCGGCCCAATTCCAGGGGTCGCTGGGGTTTTGCCAGACGGCAGCAGCGCTCAGGACCAGATTGGCAAGGTCCCACGCCGTCTCAACCCAATGCCCCGTCGGGTCGGTGTATTTCAGCGGATTGTTCAGCGCGTAGGCATAGCGGTTCAGGTCCTGCGGGTTGACCGGGCCGCTGCCGGCGCTGCGCCACATCCCCTGCGCAGTCGCATCGCTCGGCCAGACGGTGAGCGGCGGGCTGGCGGGGATGATGGTGTCGGCGGAGAGAAACCGCCCGATGTCGGGATCGTCGTATCGTGCATGATACTACAATAATCCACTGGCATCACGCGTTTGGCCGGTAGACGCTCGATTCGTCGCCGTGATCGGGACGTGGCCGGCCTGGACGGCCGGCACCCGTACTGCGCCCCACGGGTCATCCTCCTGCCGGATGACGCTCCCCTGGGCCGTGGTGGCAACGCTGATACTGCCCAGGTGATCCAGGTGGAGGAAGGTACGCGTGCCACTGGTGACGTCACGCACGCCGACCAGCCGCTGCCCAAGCGTATAGACATGGCGCATGCTGGTGCCGTGGTGTTCCCAGAGGCCCCCGACGACGCGCTGGCGGACCCCGTTGCTGATGACCGTGACTCGCGCGCCGGTCGCATCATAGCCATATTGCTCACTGACGCCGGCTGTGCTCACGCTGGCCGGTACCCCGCGGGCGTTCCAGCCACGTTGACCGTCGCCGTCGGCGACGATGTCGGCCGCCCTGCTGACCCATACCAGCCGGTTCTCGGCATCGGCGACCAACGGGGAGGGGAGGCGTCGCCGCACCCACCGGGCGCCCCTCCGGGTTTGTTTTCTTGCGACGGTGCTGTCGCCGGGGCGCACCCCACCCTATGACCCCAGCGCCGGTTCCTCCACCCACACGAAGTGGGGGTTGTCCCGGCCGGCCAGGTCCGCCAGCATCCGGTCCAGGTCGTCCGGGATCGCATTGAACTCCAGGCGAATGCGGTGCCCCGGTGACCGCTTGATCTCGGCAACCGCCGCTTGTCGGATGGCCGCCAGCGCCATCGCCCGCTGCCTGGGCGTCAGGTCGGCCCACGGGATGACGATGGGCTTGACCCGGGTACCGTCCTCCAGCACCAGGGTGGTGGCCAGCATCTGGTGCAGGTATGCCTGCACCTGGTCATCGGTGGCGGCGTGCTGCGGCGCAGGCATCGGTGTGAGACCGGGGATCACGAACGGCGCCCAGCAGGTGACCCGCCGCCCGTGGCGGGCGCAGTAGGCGATGACCTCCTGGCGCACGGCCCTGGCGTCCGCCTCGCTGGGGGCCACGAAGGTGGGCGCGAGCTGATGGAACACGCCGCCGTCGGGCAGGAGTTCGGTTTTGTGGCCGGGCAGGCCCAGCAAGAACTCCCGGCCGTACTTCTGCACATACGCCGGGCTGAAGAAGTTGACCCAGGCGATGTGCTTGAGGCGCAGTTTAGGGGCATCTTCGGGATACACAGCATTGTCGCCGTCCACAAACCCCAGCCCCGGCTGAACCATGGGATAGAGCGCCCGCCCCAGGTCCACCAGCCGTTGCGCCAGCGGTTCGGCAAGATGCTGTTCATCGGCGAAGAGCACCGTTCCGACAACAAATAGATTATGCTTCTGCTTGGAATCGAACTGGTCGATGCTGAAATACAGCGATAGGTCGGGTAGGTCTGCGAAGCGAATGGCCAGAGGTACATTCCATTCCTGAAATTGCCACTTTCTCTCCATAAGCGCTTGCACGACGGTCAACCATTCCTCGGGCGGAAGAGGGCGGTCGTCGGCTGCCGTCCAGAACGCAGCGCCGTGACGGGCCGTCTCCGCCATCAGCGCTACGATGTCTGCCGCTGCGTTCGTTTGCACCTGAAAGAACCGTAGCTCGACGCTAATCTTGTCCATCTTGCTCCCTCACTCTAAATCCACCAGGCGAATGCGATCCCGTGTGATGGTGACGCCTAGAGCCTGTTATGAACGTTGAACCATGAGCGAGACAAACCGATGGGCCAACAAGATGGCGAAGGCAACGACATGCAAGCCGGCCAGCGTCTCCGCCACACGTTCGTCGTCACGCACCAGGCGACGGAAGCGCGTCATCCAGGCGAAACTGCGCTCGACCACCCAGCGCCGCGGCAGCAAGACAAAGCCTCGCTTGGCGGTCGGCAGCGTGACCACCGCCAGGCGACTGCCGTGGGCGGCGGCATCGGCTGCCGGTTGCTCACCGGTGTAGCCCTGGTCAACGAAGGCCACCTCCACCGTGTCGCCAGGTATCGCCTGCATGCGCTGTGCCAGCGCCGCCACCTGCGCCCGGTCTTGTTCATTGGCTGGCGTGACCACAACCGCCAGCAGGTGCCCCAGGGTAGCCACCGCCACATGCACCTTCGAGCCTTTGCGCCGCTTATGTCCATCGTAGCCGGCACGTTCCCCGCTTTCTGGCGTCGACTGGAGTGTCCGGCTGTCCACAACGACGGCGCGAGGCTGGGGCGTGCGGTCGGTGATGTCGCGCAGCAGCATCCGCACATCATGCACCATCTGCTCAACCACACCCGCCTTCAGCCAGCGCTGGGTCTGTTGATACACCACATGCCACGGCGGCACGTCAGTGGGCAGCATCCGCCACGGCGCACCGGTACGCAGAAGGTAGCGCAGCGCATTGGAGACGTCGCGCAGGGGGTAGTTCCGCTGCGGTGCTGCTTCGTCCATCAGCGTCAAATAGGGCGCGACAAACGCCCACTCCTCATCGGAAACATCACTGGGATAGGCTTTTCGTGTCATAGCGTCATGATATACGAGCAGAACCGAAAAGTCCATAACAGGCTCTAGTCCTTGCAGCTCTTTGAGCAACTTGTCCAGATACGCCTCGGTGATCGGGTCGGTCTTCGTCCGGCCCAACTCCAGGATGATGGGGCGACCCGAGGCCTGATACCGCTTCAACTGGTTGGCAAGCCTATCGATATTTGTATCTGTATGCTTTTGCGTCCAGTACTTGAACTCTACCAGTTCGTCGGTGACCAGCACAAAGTCGACGCGGCCACCTTCGACCAGCACCTCCACCCCTTGCAGCTTGCCTTGCGCGTACAACATCTCGGCCCGCTGCAACTGCATCGCCAGCCCGTGGCGGTAGGCCGGGGGCACGTTAGGGTTTTCGACGATCTTGGCTAGCCGCTCCACGCCTTGCCGGATCGCCGGGCTGGCGCCGGCAAAGCGCTCCATTCGGGCGGCGACGCGCACCAGCATCCCGCCGCCGGTCAGCCCTGGCAGGAGCAACCCGCCCACATCCGCCGCCAGCGCCAGTCCGTTCTCCCGCGTCAACCCGTTCTGGGCAATGTCCCATAGATCATACGCGATGAACGCGATATCGATGGCGCTCTCAACCCACTGCCCCGTCGGGTCGGTGTACGTCAGCGGGTTGTTCAGCGCATAGGCAGAGCGGTTCAGGTCCTGCGGATTGACCGGGCCGCCGCCGGCGCTGCGCTCCCCATCACCTGGCACTGCTGTTCATGATGGGCTAGTGGAGAGACGGGGAGTGATTACTATCGCATGCTACGATAGCAGTTGGTTGGTGTCCAGGCTAGAATGGACGCTATGCTAGCGCAGCAGCTCATCGGGATCGATGTTGGGGATGCCGAGCTGATCAGCCGGAATACCAAAGACCTCAGCTTGATGCACAAACGTAGACAGCACCTCATAGTAAGCCTGAGCATGCCCGCACGCAAAGTCACGACTGCCAGGCTTATCGGGTCTCTTCTGAGCAGCCGTGCATCGCTCCTTACTTTCCAAGGCTCGTTCGTACAAAAGCCCTGCAAAATACTGCAAAAAATAGATAAGGGTCTTTTCATCCATTCACGAGCCTCCTTGACTACGTTCCATCAGCAGGCCGCGCAGCACATCAGCTTGCTCTGCGTAATTGGTAGCTTCTTTATGCCAGTAACGCAGTAGAGCTTTCCGTCGCTCGGCAGTCATGGTTTCCCACTCTTCGGCATACTGTGCGGGATTGGCAAGCTTGTCACGATGCAGTGCGGCCTGCCGCTCCAGGCTGCGTAGTGCACGCTCAATTTCTGCCGAACGCCGTGAGAGATAGTTTTTGAGAACGCCAGCCTGACGGCCACCAGCCTTCGCGATCTCATACGCAGCGGGTAATGACTTTCCCGCCCCCTTGCTCCCCCCGATGATCCCAACCCGAAGCAGGTCATCGAGGGGTAGCGCAACCGGCAGCAGGTCATCAGGTTCAGCCGCTTCCAGCGCGGCGGTCAGGGCCAGATTGGCCGCCGCCGCGCGCTTCTCCTCAACCGACGCCTGCGGATCGGCCAGCGTGTGGGTGGCTTGCACGGCATCCCACGTCGTCCAGCCGTCGTCAATCGCCTTCAGCAGCGCCAGCCCGCCAGCGATGGGCACCGGCAGCAGCGGCAGATGCCCCGTCGGGTCGGTGGCGGGCAGCGGATTGTTCAGCGCGTAGGCATAGCGGTTCAGGTCCTGCGGGTTGACCGGGCCGCTGCCGGCGCTGCGCCACATCCCCTGCGCAGTCGCATCGCTCGGCCAGACGGTGAGCGGCGGGCTGGCGGGGATGATGGTGTCGGCGGAGAGAAACCGCCCGATGTCAGGATCGTCGTTGCTGGCATTATAGTACAATAACGTCAGTTCTCTTTAAGCCGACATCACGTGAAACTCATCCATTGGCATTCCTTAATGACAGAGATCGCGTTGTGCTCCGTTCACGTGTAGCCAAAACGGAGTTCCTGATCCCGAACTGATGTTCCTGTAATTCGGTAGTGCCACCTTGTTGACCTGCATAGGTTCAATGTGTTGCTGTGATTGAGTCCTGCCCGGCTTGAATTGCTGGTACCTTGAGCGCATCCCACAGGCCATAGTCCTGACGTTTTCTGCACCCTTTGCTGTGGTTGCCACGCTGATGCTGCTAAGCTGTGCAGCACACCCATCGTGCTGTTGGGGTGTGTGGCAATCGAGCTGGCTGCATCGAGGGGGCATGGACGCACGTACTTATCTCATGAGGGGGCCTCAGCGTTGGACGATGTCCTTACCCAATCAGCGGCTCCAAGAACTACCCCTCGTTCGACATACCAACCCTTCCATTCTAGCTTTGCCGCACAGCATTAGTCGGCGGATGGCATTTCGATCCGCGATACGTTCTCTCTATACATTTCCAGTTTCAGCAAACATCATCGCTACACCCTCGGTTATCAGCAGCGGCCCGGGTTCGGTGAGATAAAAGAAATCTTCGCTGCACCACGTGTTCGGGAACACGTGGCGCGGTGGTTGTATCGTCTCACCTGCTATGTCAGGCGTAAGGCGCTCGATGTTGATGCGTTTAGGTGGGATAGGGACTGGTTGGCTACATAGAGCGCAAGGTTCGCCTTTCGTGGCGTACATCCATGGGCCATCGCATCGCACGGTGATCACTAGGTGGTGAAATTGCGGTGCCAACTCCGGCAAGTCGGTCATCTCAGGATAAAAGCGGTGAACATCATCGCTGAAGCTCATCTTGATCGGACGATAGGTGTACCCGCTCGCATTGATGTCTGCTAACCGCACGAGGAATCGCGGCGAAATGAAGTATGCCTCCTCGCTGCTCGCAACAAGATCCCACTCCGGCACGTGATCGAGAACAAGATCGAGTTCTTGCCAATCACCAATCTCGTGTCCACATTGTCGGCAGTATATGGTGGACGGTACCATCTTCGTAAGATAGCCTATAACTGGAACAAATTGCAAGGCATAGAGCCATGGTAGCATCTCCTGCATCCATATATTTGCATCTCACATCAGATGACCAGTTAACCGCGTCCAAGCCAGCGCAGCATCGCACACGCTGTGCGATGGATCTGGAAATCAAGCAACAATGAACGGAAAGGAGGTGATCGTAAGCACGCTTGGTAAGCGAGGTTGTTGAGGGTAAGCTCTTCATCGAGTGCCGCATCACTTCAATCTCGATCAACCCACCGAGCCGGGTACAGCTCAATAGTATGAGGATCTGCATACGTTAGAGCGTGTCCGTGTTGTGCCTTTGTAGAATGCACCGGTCTCACACGTTCCGGAGAAGGTCTGTGTGGCACAATGAGCTGCGCGACTCGCTCAGTAATGAGCGGAGGGCCTGGTTCGCTGAGATAGAAGAGGTCTTCCTGGTGCCAGGTGTCGGGATACACCAGTCGCGTTGGTGGTGGAGCATCATCGAGTAAGGCAGTGATAAGGGTTTCCATATCGTCCACGATAGCCATCGCTTGCCCACAGGTGGGACACTGACCAGCTCGACGATGAGATACCCAGGGACCGTCACACAATCCAGTAATCGCAAGATAATACAATGGTTGCTGCCTTTGTGTCCGGTCATTCCTTATTGATGCCCAGCGGTAATAATCATCGCTAAACTCAAACGGAATCTCTTGCGTCACATAACCTCGTGCGCCTAACGTTTCAAGCTGGTTCTTCAACCTATCCGTGATAAACCACGTTCCGTCCGTGCTTTTAAAAATCTCTGTAATGAAAGGAACATCAATCACAAGTCGTGCGTTCCGCCACGGGTGTACTGGTCGCCCACACGTCACACAGTAGATAGTGTCAGGAATCGTATCGCGTAGATGTCCGACAACGGGTACCGTCACAAGGGTGTAAAGATGAGGCAAACTATTCATACAATCCCTCCACCGAGCAATGGCATGCGTTGTTGAGGTCATCGGGATCCTACTCCCATATTTGTACTAGTGCTCCTGAAGCGTCTCTTGTATACATTACGCACAGAAGCTTTATCTTTACGGCTGAAGGAATGCCTTGTACGCGAGGTTTTGCAAATCATACTGCTCATCAATGCTCCGTGCGAAAGCGATGATGTGCTCACGAGTTGCGTGCGGATTATTCGTCCAGAACTTGTCCCACAAGTTGCGATGGATGACAGACAAGTGGAGATGAGAATGCTCACGTACAGGAATACCTCTGAGCTTGGTGGCAGCATTCAACTCTTCGGCGGTAAACAGACCTGGTCGTCGTAACAAGACATCCAATGGTATCCGATGATGTACCACAATGTGTTCGCTGAATGGGCGAAGACGGGGGTGGTGTGCAAAATAGGTGCCACGGTAGTTGACACGACGTGCTGTCTCATAGATTGCTCGTGCTTCCCGACCAGCGGGTTCAGGTGGCTGATGCGAATCCTGGGGCTCCAACCCACCCGGATCCGCCGGTTGCCCGCCAGTATCCGTGCTGAACGGGGGCAGCCGCGGTCCCTGACCATCAGTTGTCGCGTGGCGGATGCTTTCGCTGATGATGATACCACCCGCCGCCACAGCGACGGCGAAGAGCAGGCAGCTCACCGCAACGGTAGCGCCAACCGGCCCGCCGGCAACGAGCAGTGTACACGGATGATGCCCCGTCGGGTCGGTGTATGTCAGCGGATTGTTCAGCGCATACGCGGAGCGGGTCAGGTCGTGCGGGGTGCACCGGGCTGCTGCCGTCCAGTCCCCACGCTGCGCACGGTGGCGTAGTGCGGCGCCGCTGTCAGCGGCTCCGCGCCGACGACGCTGCTGTCCAGCGCAATGAACTGCCCGCTCGCCGAATCGTCGTACCGGGCATGATACTCCAGCAACCCGCTGGCGTCCAGGCGCGGTCCGGTGTCACTGAGCGCTGTCTAGCCGCAGGTTTATGTGCGAAGCGCCAGACGGTGACGTCCTGGATACGCACCCGGGGCGGTCTAATGATGTGTTCTGGTGCTTCACCGCTATGTCGGTGGTTCAAGCACCGGCTGGTACCGGACTACCAGCCGAACCCCGTTGGGAATAGTGATGCCACTGCGCAAGGAAGCGGTAGCAACCGGCTCAATGCGCTGGCTGCTCCTGATGACGGCGATCTCCGGGTGGGTCGTAAGCCACCAGTGCAAGACGGCTGCCGCCAGCGCTTCAGTTGCTGCGTGAATGATCAGTGTTTGCGTCGCCGTCACCTGATCCAGCGTCCAGCTCGCCTGCGGCTCCGACGTGGCCGCGTCGTCCCAGCGTTGCCATGCGGTGCGCCCAGCGGTAGTTATCTCATACCATACGCCAATCTCATCGACCGCCAGGTCAGCGAGGTCGGCTGCGGGAAGCCAACGCTGATAGGCGAGGAGTGCTCGCTCCCGGTCAGCGGCATGCAGTGCGTGAACGTGGCCATCCGCGCTCATCTGCCAGGCGGTAATCCACCCATGCTGCTCTAGGCTGTGCAAGGTTGCCATAAGGTCAGCAAGATTCAAGGTGCGTGGATAGCCGTAGTGGCGTACTAACCCACCGTACAACGCTGCAAACGAGGAGGGAGCGTCGACGAGCAATGACAGCACATGGTAGGCCAGGGATTCACGTTCGCTGAAATACTGCATGTCATGGTCTCCCGAACTTGGCATACGAACGAAATGTCTCGTGAAGTATCTTGCCGTCGCGCACTACGATATGCCGGATGATACGCTCCCCAGTTTGTTGATGAACGTACACCTCCTCAATACTTACCCCTCCGCGATACACCGTTGCCTGCGCAGGCTCTGCGTGCGCCGTTACCCGATTCCAGGGGCCCTTGCCGGTCTGGAGCTGGTGCTGCAAGGTCTGAACCGAGCGTCCAAAGGGAGTAGATGCAGGGCGAGCTGGTGCAGGTCCTGGCGCCACCTCCTCCTGCTCAGCTCCCCGCCGGTTTGGGTCTGGCTCCAACCCACCCGGATCCGCCGGTTGCCCGCCAGTATCCGTGCTGAACGGGGGCAGCCGCGGTCCCTGACCATCAGTTGCCGCGTGGCGGATGCTTTCGCCGACGATGATACCACCCGCCGCCACAGCGGCGAAGAAGAGCAGGCAGCTCACCGCAACGGTAGCGCCAACCGGCCCGCCGGCAACGAGCAGTGTACACGGATGATGCCCCGTCGGGTCGGTGTATGTCAGCGGGTTGTTCAGCGCGTACGCGTAGCGGTTCAGGTCCTGCGGATTGACCGGGCCGCTGCCGGCGCTGCGCTCCCTATCACCTGATACTGCTGTTCGTGACGGGCTGGTGGGGAGCGATTGCTATGACATGATACGATAGCAGTCGGCTAGTGTCTAGCTGTTGGGGAGTAAGCACGCGCTCCAGATGGTCGTGGTGCAGCTACGTCACTGTGGTAGTAGACGTCTGTTGCTGTATGACGAGCGGGCTCGGGCTTGTCGTACCTGACACTGGTCACACCGGTAGTGCCGCGCACTTGCATTATGCTATCGGCCAGCGGGAGCGTCCTGTTGCCAGAGCTGCTCGCTCTGATCATGCCGCGGGGCAACTGCTGCGTGACCACCCGCAACGATTTCGATCCTGCGCAGTTCCCATCCAGGCTCGTCGAGTTCATGAGAGAACTCAACGGGTTCATCTGCTAGCTTAGATGGTGTTTCAATCCTCCCAGCGCGCGACGTGATCATAGCGCACTCGTCGCCCACGGCGTGCATGTCTAGCCACCGTGCGCATCACCGACGTCTGGTTGATCCCAAAGAATGACCATATACAGCCCCTGGTGCGCTTGAAGCGCCGCCGAGAGCATGTGACAGGCCGCTTGATACCCCTGGATGGCTGAGGCACGGAGGTCTTCCGGCAGATGCCGGCCAGGTGCGTGCGTGCGCTGACGTAGCTCGTGGTCACGTGCACAAAGCCGACGAAAGAACGTGGCACAGTGTTCGAGTCCCAGCCAGCCCCCGTGAGTATAGCTATAATCAGGTCGGATCCACCGCCAATACGGGTCGTGGTGTCGCACGATGTGGTCCTGGATGCCCACTGGTGCTTTTCCGATCAGCGTACCGAGCGGCTGGCCGTGCATCAGGAGATCGCATTCGGCCTGCGTCCAGCCTCGTTCGCGCAAGGCTAGCTTCAGGGCCTGCCAATGGAAGCCAATCGATGACGGACAGGGGCGGACGTACTGCGACAAAACGATCATCAGCCAGTCGCCAATCTCAGCATTGGAGACAGGATTGGTTCCAACGTCGGCCAGTGGCCGCGGCTGTCGCAGCGGTTCACCATATGCCCGGAGAGGAAACAGTGCTGCCGGCGTTGCCGCAGCGATCTGGGTTGCGCGCTGGTGCAGGAGCTGGAGGTCACCGCGGTCTACGCGCTGCGCCAGGGCGCGTGCCTCCTGGGCAAACCCGGTGGTATCGAACAGGAGTGCAGCATGATAGAACATCGACAGTGCCTCGCTAATGTGACGGATTGCATCGTTATCAACGAACCATGGTCGTCGCCGAGTATAGCTGTTACTCGGCCAGCACCTTGCGTGGTGCGCTCAACCACTGCGGTAGTGTTCGCTCAACCCAACCTTTCGATCGATCGGGAAACACGAGAGACACATGGCCACGTGGGTATGTCCCACCCAAGGGCTTGCCGTGCACATCCATGATCGGCTGACCGCCATCGAAGACGATGTGTCCACCGTGTTGCTGGACTGCAAACGTATCGACCTCCCAATACCGATCATCTGGCCGCGGATTGCGATTGAACGAACTGCGGATTCCATCTGCTGGTTCAAGGCAGGTACACGACACTTTTCCGTCACGTCCCGGGCGGGTACTTGGCAGGGAAGGGTTGCTCGGTGAACCATATAAGATAACCTTTCCTGACTCATAACCCTCAGCCCCCGCCTACGCCGCGCCCGCCGCCTCATCGGCGTGGGCCATAGCGTGCAGGGCACCCGCTGCCTCGTCGGCGTGGGCTGCGCCGCGGATCAGTGCCCCTCCGCTGCCAGGAACGACGGTCAGCGCGGTGGACGCGGTGTCGGCAGCGAGCGCTGGTGGTCAGACAGCAGCAGTACTAGAATGCCTATCATCCAGTGGTATGCTTATCTGTCGATTAGGATACCAGAGATAGTAGCGTCATGCAACGAGTACGTTGTCCATACCGTTCGGGACCACGCTGCATCGCATGGGAGTACCCTGGTTGCCAGTATTGCGACAGTTGCCCCTGATTTCTCCTTGCTAGTGTCTTCACCTCAACGATGTGAGTGTGATGGGAACGAACCTGGGACAGATGTGGCGCTCATCGCTCCTTGCCAGCATCTTCCTCACACCGGGGGTATCCTGCGCAAGAGCTGCCACGAGGACGTATACGAGAAGTACAGCAAAATGATCGGTAAGCCAAATACAATTATTCCTAGTGGGTGAAAGAGCGGTAGCAGGGCGAAGGCTAACAACATGGCGCAGTTTATCAGACCATAGTAGAGCCAGGCACAGATGGAGGCTGCCATGCCCAGTTTTGCCGCGAGACGACCCCGCCATCTCATAAGACTGATGCTAGCAAGAAAGAAAAAGATCGAGATGAACAGAAAGAAGATTGGAAATGCATCTACTAATGTTTGCCAGGAAACGTTGCCCAGACCATCAGCGGCATAATCCAGATGATAGTACGCTGTAAATACCAGCGAGGCCATGGTGATGAGATACACTAGCACAATACGTCGATACAGTGGACGTGTCGTGATTGTTGAATGCCCCATAGCAGTATAACCTCCGACTAACGTGTTTCATTGCGAGCCAGGGGATTAAGCCAAATGAATGGCCCCAGATTACCTACAAAGTCACATTCAGGCAATCGCGCAATGGTATACTGTAATGCTCCGTTGTAATAGTGGTAGATTTCCAAACTAGGATATGGATCGCGGTTCAAGCGAGAAAGGTTGAACTGCCCATCAGCAGATAAAGATAGGGTCAACGTACCATTGATGGCTGGAAGCATTCTTCCGATGAAACCCACAAGGGTAGAGCCTATCGCCATTGATCCAATGTCTGCCTCTGCGCGATAGATGTCCTCGCTAAGGCGCAAGAGGTGACTTGAAACACCATTCGTCAGGTTCCATGATAGCGTAATGTCAAGCGTATCCGGGTCTTGTGATGCTATCAACACATTGTGTTCATTCAGTGGTTGAAAACACCCAACCACAATCACACACGATGGGTTAATGTGCGATACGACGTTTTGCAGCACGCCACGCTCATCCAGATATAAGTAGAAGTATGCACGAGACTCTGCGGAATGTGAGTTTGGATCAAAACCTCGTCCATCACCTTTTCCCGTTCCGAAGATGATGGTATGAGTTTGGATAAAAAAGTCTACACAGATCACATGGCCTGAGTCGTTGGTGGGAGCTGGGCAATGCCCCGTCGGGTCGGTGTATTTCAGCGGATTGTTCAGCGCGTAGGCATAGCGGTTCAGGTCCTGCGGGTTGACCGGGCCGCTGCCGGCGCTGCGCCACATCCCCTGCGCCGTTGCATCGCTCGGCCAGACGGTGAGCGGCGGGCTGGCGGGGATGATGGTGTCGGCGGAGAGAAACCGCCCGATGTCGGGATCGTCGTATCGTGCATGATACTACAATAATCCACTGGCATCACGCGTTTGGCCGGTAGACGCTCGATTCGTCGCCGTGATCGGGACGTGGCCGGCCTGGACGGCCGGCACCCGTACTGCGCCCCACGGGTCATCCTCCTGCCGGATGACGCTCCCCTGGGCCGTGGTGGCAACGCTGATACTGCCCAGGTGATCCAGGTGGAGGAAGGTACGCGTGCCACTGGTGACGTCACGCACGCCGACCAGCCGCTGCCCAAGCGTATAGACATGGCGCATGCTGGTGCCGTGGTGTTCCCAGAGGCCCCCGACGACGCGCTGGCGGACCCCGTTGCTGATGACCGTGACTCGCGCGCCGGTCGCATCATAGCCATATTGCTCACTGACGCCGGCTGTGCTCACGCTGGCCGGTAACCCGCGGGCGTTCCAGACAATCTGCCGCCCATTCACCGTCGTGAGATTGCCTGCCGCGTCGGCCCGCACCTCCTGCCCACCGATGGTCGTCGGTCGGTGCGGGCCATTCCCGGTGGTGCCATAGGTGATCGGCAGGTCTGCTTTCCGGGTCAGATTGCCCACGCTGTCATACGTATACCGCTCGGTGAGCCGGAGTGCGCCCTGCCAGGGGAGCGCGCCCGTGCTGGCGTACACGTCGCGCCCATCAAGTGCCCCCCGGTCATAGCTGACCCCCCGCTGGCCGGCGCTGATGACCTGGGAGCCGATCTGAATGGTGTCAATGAAGAGATTGCGGTCGTCGTTGCCCACCACACCATCGTTCTCGAAGAGCAGGTCAATGGTCTGATCGGCGTCGAGGGGGGTTGGGTGGGTATAGGTATAGGTCTGAAAGGTCGTGCTGGTGACCGTCCAGCGCTGGACGATGGCGCCGTTAATCCGCAGGGCCATGCTCGGCCAGACCCCGCCGGCTGCGGTGCCCCGTGCCCGGATGGTCAGGGTCGGACTGCGGGTGGTGGCATCAAGCACACTGGCGCGGATCAGGCGATTTCGATTGTCTGGATATTATGGCGATTCGTTGAGGATTTGCCCGTCATGAAGAGTAACTTCCTGTAGCTCGTGCACCCGATGGTATCACGCTCAATCAGGTATAGACACTGATGACTATGCACTCAAAGATTTGGGCTGTTGACGCAGGAGCAACACGATGTCGTCTTCGATCTGCGATGGCAGATCGGTCGGTGCGTACCGGCGGTATGGCTTGCCATTGCGATCAACCAGGAATTTCGTGAAGTTCCATTTGATCGCTGTGCTGCCAAATAGACCGGGCAATTGAGTCTTCAAATAGGTAAATAACGGGTGTTCGTTCGGCCCGTTGACATCAATTTTGGCAAAGAGGGGGAAGGTCACCTGATATGTACGCTCACAAAATTCGGCAATTGCTTCATTATTGCGTGGTTCCTGCATAAACTGGTTGCTCGGAAAGCCCAATACTGTGAAGCCCTGGTCGCGATAACGACGATAAAGCTGTTCGAGACCCGCATATTGAGGAGCCAAACCACACATGCTGGCTACATTAACAATCAGCAACACCTGACCGCGAAAGTCGGCCAGTGATTGGGTTGAACCGTCAATTCGTTGTGCGGAGAACTGATAGATAGTCATGGGTGTATTCCTTTAAGTTTATTTAAATATTTCTGATAGTGCTTGTATTATCATTATTATTGTACTACCAAAATGCGTGGATTACGGGTGAGAATGACGCCGATTGCAGGCATTGACGAAACGCAACAAGCCTCTGTGGTGAAATGCGTTCCGTATCTTCGAGATCAGGTTTTAATAAATTGCCGCCGGTTGATGCTCTCTGCACAGTGACAGAGCGGTGGGATGGCACGGGCGCTCGCCAGCGGGGTGTAAGATGGAGCCGGCAGTATGTGAGTCTGTCACACCATGACCAGGGTTCTGTTTGCAGGGTGAGAGTGGGTGAGGCGTAGGGTGATGAGGTACCGCTGTAGTGAAATGCGCACTGTATTTTTTGAGACCGGGTCTTAATAAATTGGCGCCGGTTGATGCTCTCTACACAGTGACAGAGCGGTGGGATGGCACGGGCGCTCGCCGGCGGGGTGCAAGATGGAGCCGGCAGTATGTGAGTCTGTCACACCATGACCAGGGTTCTGTTTGCAGGGTGAGAGTGGGTGAGGCGTAGGGTGATGAGGTACCGCTGTAGTGAAATGCGCACTGTATTTTTGAGACTGAGTCTTAATAAATTGGCGCCGGTTGATGCTCTCTACACAGTGACAGAGCGGTGGGATGGCACAGGCGCTCGCCGGCGGGGTGCAAGATGGAGCCGGCAGTATGTGAGTCTGTCACAATCTGGCCGAGGTTTAAAAGCTGGACACAACCATCAGCCTCGTGGTATCAAGTGGGTGAATCCGCAATGCGCAAGGGGGACTGTTTTATGTTATACTACAGTCCTTGCTGGAATTGTTAATCGTCGCTTTAGAGACACATGTATCGCCAACATTCGTTCTGTTCATTTTGCGGTCACCCCTTCGCCGAGCATCAGCCATGGCCACGATTGTGTGCCAACTGTGGAAGCACAACCTATCGCAACCCCTTACCGGTTGTGTTATTGTTGCAGCCGGTTGATGATGGCCTGCTCCTGATTCGACGCGCTGCCTATCCACGGCGTGGGCAATTAGCACTGCCGGGTGGGTTTATCGAGATGGGTGAGCGCTGGCAGGATGCGGCTGCGCGCGAGCTGCACGAAGAAGCCGGGGTTGAGGTTGATCCGGCATTGATCAGCGATTTTGCGGTACGCAGCACCTCTGACGGCTATTTGCTGGTATTTGGGTTGGGGCCACTGTTGCGGAGTGAGGATTTGCCCCGCTTTCTGCCAAACAGTGAAGCTGCGGAACGGGTGATTGTCACTGCGCCGATTGAGCTGGCCTTCCCGCTGCATACCGAGATGGTTGCGCGCTTCTTTACGCAGCTCCGGCAGTGGCGTCCTCTTACCTGATTCCTATCGCAAACCGAATTCATACAGACGGTGCTGATCGGCAAGCAGGGTTGTCGTCGCTTCATCGGCGACGATCTGCCCATCGGCCATGACAATCGCACGTGGCGCGAGATCGGCTACCAGGTCAAGGTCATGCGTGGCGATGATCATCGTTTGGGGGAGGGCGTGGAGGAGTTCGATCAGTTCGCGGCGGGCACGCGGATCAAGGCCGGCAGACGGTTCATCGAGGGCGAGGATGGCCGGTTGCATCGCCAGCACCGTGGCCAGAGCGACCCGCTTGCGTTGACCGAGACTGAGGCGATGGGGCGGGCGCTGCTCGAATCCCTGCATGCCGACTGCCACCAGCGCCTGGTGTACTCGTTGGGTGACATCTGCCGGCGGTAGCCCCATATACTGCGGCCCGAATGCGACATCATCACCGACGGTTGCCGAGAAGAGCTGGTCATCGGGGTTTTGAAAGACCAGCCCGACCATTGCCCGCACCTGGCGCACGGTCTGTTTTGTGACCGGTGTCCCGTTGACGACCACGGTTCCGCGTTCTGGATGGAGCGTTCCGTTGAGGTGGAGGAGCAGCGTGCTTTTGCCGGCACCATTAACGCCGAGCAGGGCGACTTTTTCGCCTGCGGCGACGGTCAGGTTGATCCCACGCAGGGCCGGTGTGTGATCGGGGTAGCGATACCAGAGCTGGGTTAGTTCAATCATGGTTCAGGTGTAGGCAATGACAAGGATACTTGCGAAGACCACGAATCCACCACCGAGCAGCGCATACTCGCTCCCCCGGAGTGGGGGATGGGTGGTACGCAGGGGATGACCAGTGTAGCCGCGGGCCAGCATTGCCGCGTAGACCCGCTCACTCCGCTCGTAGGCACGGATCACGAGGGTGGCAATCATCTGGCCGGTGATCCGTGCCCGCCAGCGGAGGGTCTGACCATGGCGGTAGCCGGGAATGGCGGCGCAGCGGCTGTCGCGTGCCCGCAGCATACGGATCGCTTCCTCGTGCATAATGAACAGATAGCGGTAGGTCATGTCCAGGATAGCCAGCAGGATCGGCGGCAAACGAAGGGCAGCACCGGTCTGCACAACCTCGCTGAAATGTGTGGTTGCCATGAGCGTCAGCATTGCCTGCACTGAGAGCCAGGCTTTGATGAGGACGGTGGCGGCGGCAGCGATGCCACCGTCGGTGGCGATGATGGCCTGTTGCCCGACCGTGATGCTCACCAGTGGTGTACCGGGTTGTGACACCACGAGGGTGAGCGCGGTCAGGACGAATGGCACGGCAATCAGCGACCGGCGCCAGATCGTCCATACGCCGACCCGGCACCACCAGAGTGTTCCCCACAGGACACCGGCTGCCAGCAGCAATGCATCCCACGCTGCCACCGGAATCCACGCCATCGTGAGCACAAATCCGAGGGCCAGCCCGGTCTTGACTCGTCCGTCTCCAGCGGTATACCCTGCCTGCATAGGGGTCGTTACGAGCGTGATGGCCTGCGGGCGCGGAGCATGACAGCAATGCCCCACACGATGCCAACTGTGATGATGACCCCGATGAGACCGGAGACAATCGTCGAGAGTGGAGTCTCGCCGAGCAATGGGACGGTATAGTCGGGCATAATCTGGTATGGTGCGTCGAGGGCACGATCAAGGAACCCGACATCTTCAGCGACCCGCTCAAGCCCATCCGGGTCGGGAGAGGCAAGCGGTGCAAGCACGGCAAGCAGAGCAGCGATGAACACACCTGCTGTTAGCAACTGGGTGCGCATCGGGGTTGGCGTATCGCCTGGCTGCAGGATGTCTGGCCGGGCCGTGACCAGGGCGAGCAACGCAGCCGCCGTCAATACTCCTTCGCCAATCCCAATCAGTGCATGGACGCCGAGCATCGCCGGAAAGACGATTCCTGCCGGCAGGTCAGAGAGCACGAGTTGCGCAGAGGTAAGAACGGCGGCGACCATCACCGACAACCAGCCGGTAGCGGTAGCAACCAGGGCAATACGGAGTCGATTGGTGGTGAAGGCATGATCCTGAACCAGCAGGGGACGGGCGATCCAGCCACCAATCGCGGCGGTGGCAATCCCCATGTTGAAGATATTGGCCCCCATAGCCACGATACCGCCATCTTGAAACACAATGGCCTGAAGGACAATCACACATGTCATCACGACCATACCGGCCCATGGCCCCAGGACGATAGCAGCAAGCACACCACCCAGGAGGTGACCGGATGTACCACCGACAATGGGGAAATTCAGCATCTGTGCGGCGAAGATAGCCGCAGCCAGGACACTCATCAGGGGGACGGTGCGTTCGGCAGCCGATTGTTGCACGGCGCGTAGGGCAAGACCGATCATAATCACCGTTGGCACCCACCAGAGTAGGGCAACGGGTGCGTGCAGAAACCCGTCAGGAATGTGAAGCGCAAGAATCCAGTGATCGAGAAGCGATTGCCACCACATGGTGAAACCCTCTATGCTAGCCGGTATTGGTGTTGTACCTGTTCCATTATAAACCAAATCAACGATACGGCACCTTCTGGTGATGTCGGTGCATTATAAAGGGACGGAACGACTGGTGATGATTGAACGATCCCATCCAGCACCCCCGTGACCAGGATGGGGAACGGTGGGCCACGCGCCGGATCGTGAGCACGGCTGGCGCGGCAGCATGGCTGCCGCACTCCAAACCCTGCGCCACGCACATGATGGGCGCGTAAGGCAATCCATCAGGCACGTGATAGCACGGCTGGAGCGGCGCGCTGCCACCGGGCCAGTCGCCCAAAACAGCATACATCGCGATCATACCCACGCCCCATTCCCTACTCCCCACTCCCCCGATGGAAGCTGGGGCTAGGGGTGAAGTGAAGGGCGCGACGCCGGCATAGGGTGATGATTGGATGGTGGGTCACGCTGTCGCTGCGCCCAGATTTGATATAATGAGGGCAGTATGAGCGGATATTTTACGATTCCAACTCGCTTTCGGCTGACCCCGGCCCAACGTGAGCAACTGAACTGGTTGCTCCGGGAGCGGGATATTGAGCTTGATGATTTGATCACCGAACTGGTGACTGACTACCTTGCCGGTCAACCATTGCCACCCGCTTCACCACCGGTTGATCGCCATTCAACCATTCGTGAACAGTTGCGTTTACGGCGCAGTCAATTACGTATGCTGCGCGCCCAACTCCACGATCCCCACAACCCACCGCCGGACTGGTTACGGGCCATGGTGGCCGAATTAGAGGAAGAGATCGCCCGGCTGGAACTTGAATTGCAGCGGGAAGAGTGAGTATGCCCCGTCAGCGCCTCGATCAGGTACTGGTTAGTCGTGGATTGGCTGAAACACGGGCACGGGCGCAGGCATTGATCATGGCCGGCCAGGTGCTGGTGAATGGTCAGGTACAGACCAAGGCCGGGACGCTGATCGCTGACGATGCCAGTGTTGAGGTGCGTACCGGCTTGCCGTATGTCAGTCGTGGTGGTTTTAAACTGGCCCATGCCCTTGATCAATTTGCGCTTGATCCGACAGGCCTGACCGCGCTGGATGTTGGTGCCTCGACCGGTGGTTTTACCGATGTCCTGCTGCAACGGGGGGCCGGGCGCGTCTTCGCGGTTGATGTTGGATACGGCATTCTCGATCACCGTTTACGGAATGACCCGCGCGTCGTGGCGCTTGAACGAACGAACATTCGCCATCTGACGGCGCTGCCGGCCAATACGTTGGCCGACTGTGCCGTGATCGACGTGAGCTTCATCTCGTTGCGCCTGGTTCTGCCGGCAGTGCAGCGGCTCGTGACGCCGACAGCCTGGATCGTTGCACTGATTAAGCCGCAATTTGAAGCAGGGCCAAAGCATGTCGGCAAAGGCGGTGTGGTACGTGATCCCGCAGTGCACGCGCAGGTCATTCGCGATATTCTCAGCTTCGCACGCGACTGTGGACTCAATCCGGCGGCCCTGACCCGATCCCCGATTACCGGCCCTGCCGGCAATGTTGAATTCCTGGCCCTCTTTCACCCGGCCCGCCCCACGCTCGATAGCGAACGGGCAATCGCCTCAGTAGTACACACGCATTGATATGGCTCGATAGAGCCAGTGTGCCTGGCGGTCATTGCCAGGTAAAACCTCTTGCCAACCTTCTGCCCAGCTTTCTTCACCCGGTTTTTACGCTGAGTGAATGAATCACAACGAGCGGATGGAAGCAAAAATGTTACATTTAAGGCATACATTGACACTTCAAGCAATAGTGCAGGCTGACTATGCAAGAGGTTGCTACGGAAGCTCGAATTGGGCCAAATTCGATCATTCAGACTGTTGCAGCAGCGCGTGCTCAGTACGGTGAAGAGGCAGTTGCGGACTGGCTGCGGCGAACAGGGCGTGGACATTTGCTGGAGGCGATGCCCGACCATATGCTGCCAGAGAGCGAATTTGGTGACCTGATTGCCGATCTGCGTTTCTGGTTAGGGGTATCGGCAGCAGCAGATGTGCTCGCGCAATCTGGTGACTTGACTGCGCAGTATGTGGCAACACACCGCGTACCGGTGCCAATTCGCTGGTTACTTCCCCGTTTGCCGGTTGGACTCGCCCTGCGCATCTTTCTGCCCGCTATTGCCCGTCATGCCTGGACGTTTGCCGGGAGTGGACGGTTCGGCTACACGTTGCAGCCCGCATGGCGTTTGACCCTGGCCGATAGTGTTGAAGCCCGTGGGGTACGCGCTACCGAACCGGTATGTGCCTACTATCGGGCTGCGTTCGAGGGCTTACTGCGCCGGGTGGTCTGTGATCGATTGCGGGTACACGAGGTGGCGTGCCGGGCGATGGGAACGGGCCGGTGTGAGTTTGCAGTGGAGTTGAGCAGATGATCTGCTGCTCATCATAGCTTTCTATGTACGTGTAGTTCAGACTTGGTCGTCAAAAGGAAGAGAGGTCTCGCATGCGGATCATGATGATCCAGCCGAATTACCATGCTGGTGGAGCAGAGATTGCCGGCAACTGGCCACCGAGCTGGGTGGCGTACATTGGCGGGGCTTTACGGGCAGCAGGTTTTGATAACCTGCGCTTTGTTGATGCCATGACCGAAGACCTGCCTGACGAGAAGCTACGTCTTATCTTGCGCCACAATCGCCCTGATGTTGTCATGGCGACGGCGATCACGCCGATGATCTACAAAGCCCAGGAGACGCTCAAGATTGCCCGCGAAGAACTACCAAATGCCCGGCTGATCCTCGGTGGTATCCATCCGACCTTTATGTATGGTCAGGTGCTGACTGAAGCGCCCTGGATCGACTATATCGTGCGTGGCGAAGGTGAAGAGATTATTGTCGAGTTGATGCAGGCCATCGCCTATGGTAGCGATCAGCGTGACCGGGTAAAGATTCGCGGGATTGCCTACCTCGAAGATGGCAAAGTCGTGGCGACGCCGGCCCGTGATCCGATTGCTGACCTCGACAAACTGACACCGGATTGGAGCCTCTACGACTGGAAGCGCTACATCTACGTGCCGTTGAATGTGCGCGTGGCCGTGCCCAACTTCGCACGTGGATGTCCGTTCACATGCCGATTCTGTTCACAGTGGAAATTCTGGCGCCGTTACCGTGCGCGCAGCCCACAGAAATTTGTTGATGAAATCGAGACACTGGTACGTGATTACAATGTTGGCTTCTTCATCCTGGCTGATGAAGAACCGACAATCAACCGCAAGAAATTCACTGCCCTCTGCGAAGAATTGATACGGCGTCAGGTACGAGTCTACTGGGGCATCAACACGCGGGTGACCGACATTTTGCGCGATGAAGCGCAGTTACCGCTCTGGCGAGCGGCGGGATTGGTGCATATTTCGCTCGGTACCGAGGCGGCAGCCCAGATGAATCTCGACCGCTTCCGCAAACAGACCACCATTGAACAGAATAAACGGGCAATCGAACTGATTAAGAAGCACGGCATGGTGGCTGAAGCCCAGTTCATCATGGGTATGGAGAACGAGACGCCGGAGACCATCGAGGAGACCTATCGTTACGTCCTCGACTGGAAGCCGGATATGGCGAACTGGAACATGTACACCCCGTGGCCATTTGCGGAACTATTTGAGGAACTGGGCGACCGGGTTGAGGTGCGTGATTACGCCAAATACAACTTCGTGACTCCGATCATGAAGCCTGATTTGATGGATCGGGAAGAGGTATTGAAAGGCGTCCTCCGCAACTATGCACGCTTCTACATGCGTAAGGCGTTTCTCGAATACCCGTTTATCAAAGACCCCTTCAAGCGCCGCTATATGTTGGGTTGTTTACGTGCCTTTATGAAGACGACGGTCACCCGCCGCTTCTACGATCTGGGTCGTGTGCATGTGCGCGGCACACAGCTTGAGATTGATCTGGGTTTCGACGAGTCACGTGTGTTGACGCCAGAGCAGATCGCTGCGCTGAAAGAGCAGAAAGTATTGCATGCCGATACCACCTTTGGTGGCGCAGCACCCGGCATCGATCCAGAGGAGATCAAGATTCAAGCGGAAAACCCACTCAACTTACCGCTTGAGGCAGCAAGCGTCAACCCCGGTAGCGAATCCGAGACTCGCTCAGCCTGAAGGTCAATTGCCTGCACCGGTACGCTGTCACGAGAACAACGACAGCGTACCGGTTTTTATCACCATCCGCCAAACAGAGTATAGCCCAGCACCACGACCAGTCCCATGCGCACGATGCGGGCAAGAAACACCGTAATGACAAATGTCCACACCGGCACCCCAACTGCACCGGCAATAATGCCTGCCACATCGAAAAAGGGATTGGGAGGGGCAGACAGGACGAACAGCACCAGTGGAGCACGCCATGGGTGTTGCATCTGGCGATGCACCCAATCGTAGAACGAGGTGCGCTCCATCGCTTTGCGCCCACTGCGTCCAGCGTAAAAAGCCACCAGCTCGCCCAAAACCGATCCGGCAGCCGCAGCGATTGCGACGCCGTAGGGATTAAACGCCTGTCCCAGGCGAATCAGCAATGGGTAATACGGTACCGGCACCACAATCGACGCATTCGCAATTCCGGCAGAAAGAAACGCCCCAACGTAACCAAGGGCGCCTAACCGTTCAACCAGATCGGGAGGGAGAAGGATAAAGACCAGAACATTGGCAACAGCGATAGTGATACCTACCACTGCTGGCCAGAGCCAGACCCGCCACAATGGCAATGGTGTTTCAGCAGACATATCTCCTCGTTGTGTTTATAGCTTAAAGCAAACGTAGTCGTTTCAACCAGCGCAATGGATAGCCAAAACTTCTCACTTCGGTCAGATTACCGCTGAGAAGATAAGCCCTGGCCAGTGCGAGCTGATCAACCTGACGACGTGCAGCAAGACGTTCTTCCTGATCGTCCAGGCTTATCACTGTCAGTGCCTGTTGCCAGACATCATCACGCCAGTTACGGATCAGACGAGCGGTACACCACTCATCGAATGGCCCACAAACCGCATCGAGAAGCTGGAGTGTTACTGAGTAGGGAGCAATAACTTCATCCTGCACCCGATCAATAGTTTGTTCGATGACACGATTAACGGCTAGATAATCAGCATGGCGCTGACGCTGTTGTTCCGCAGAGAGCAATGGCCATTCCTGGTGTAGCAGATCGTCCAGTACCAGCACCAGATCGCAATTGATATGGGCATTCACACCGAGTAGTAAATGTTGAGCAACGGATGCATCCTGCCGATTGGCATAGGTGAAGGTATACTGCCAGACAGCCGGCCCACTCTGGTCGCGTTCCCAGGCTGCGAGAGCGGCAAAATAATAATCGGCAAAGCTGCCGATTAAATGAGCGACCCAATCGGGATCGAAGAAGTCGTGACGCGCCACTGCGGAGAGCATGTTCTCAGTCATCCGCTGGTAACAGGCAAGAAAGATCGAACGCCGGTCGCCGACTGCCGTCCACTGCTCGACCAGAGTTGTCATTCGTTGCGTCAGCACAAAAAATAGTCCTTTCGGGATTGGTTTGGGGAGCGTTCTTCGTTTTCCCGCTAACAGTGTACCATGTAAATATCGTCGCGAAGTGCAGGAATATCTTCAAGTCCCGGATTACTCTTATGCCTCATTCTGACGGGATAAATCTTGTTGCGCTGTGCCCGCTTGACAAAACCGGCAGCTCTTGCTATACTCTCACCCGTCAATCGCTCCGGCGATGACACGGAGGACGGCCCAGCCGGGCACGCTCCGCAACCAATTGGCCCGTCGTCCACGGCGCAGCGCAGTTTGCCTGCACCGCTTTTTTTCGCCACGGGCCGGTCGTACCTTGACAACTCACGCGATTGTTGAGAGAGAACCTGCATCATCACCATCCCTGGTGCGCGTTGTCCACCCGTGCACCAGGTGCCGTTCGGCCCATTGGCCGTGACGGACGGAAGACATGATGAGCACACGATGGATGCCATGGCGCTGCGTGCCGAGGAAGGACGGGGCACGGCACCGATATGCTCCGGGGAGCCGCGTGCAGGCTGTGATCCGGAGGTCTCCGAATGGGGCAACCCGCTGCCATCTGGCAGCGCTCCGCATGCGCGGAGCGGGAACCCGGCCAACTGAAACATCTCAGTAGCCGGAGGAAGAGTGAACGACACCCGTAGTAGCGGCGAGCGAACCGGGTGAGGCCTAAACCGTGCGCGTGCCAAGGGGGCAGCCGTTGCGCGCACGGGGTTGGAGGACGACCCACGCCCATCCTGCTCGATGGGCCTCACGCGACCGCGTTCAGCAGAAGCAGTGTGGAACCCTGCACCAGAGAGCGTGAGAGTCGCGTATGCGTGCGCCTCAGCGTGAGGGGTCGTTCCTGAGTAGGTCCGGGCACGAAGAACCCGGGCTGAAGCCGGGCAGACCACTGTCCAAGGCAAGCTACACGCAGTGACCGATAGCGCACAGTACCGTGAGGGAACGGTGAAAAGTACCCCGGTGAGGGGAGTGAAAGAGACCCTGAAATCGTGTGCTTCCACGCCGTGGGAGCCGGGCAACCGGTGACCGCGTGCCTTTTGGAGTATGATCCGGCGAGTAATCCTCGGTGGCGTGGTTAAGGCAGAGCCAGCCGGAGCCGGAGTGAACGCGAGCCTGAACAGGGCATACCGTCGCCGGGGATTGACCCGAAACCGTGTGAGCTACCCATGGCCAGGCTGAAGCGTCCCTAACAGGACGTGGAGGGCCGCACCGGTGTCTGTTGCAAAAGGCTCGGATGAGCTGTGGGTAGGGGTGAAATGCCAATCGAACACGGAGATAGCTGGTTCTCCCCGAAATGTATTGAGGTACAGCCGCGGCAATGGCACACCCGGAGGTAGAGCACTGTTGTTGTGCGGGGGCTTCACCGCTTACCAAGCGACGGCAAACTGCGAATGCCGGGTGTGTGCACCGCGAGTGAGACGGCGGGTGCGAATATCCGTCGTCGAGAGGGAAACAACCCAGACCGCCGGCTAAGGTCCCCCAGTGGTCGCTAAGTGGGAAAGGTTGTGGCGCCGCTTAGACAACCAGGAGGTTGGCTTAGAAGCAGCCATCCTTGAAAGAGTGCGTAACAGCTCACTGGTCAAGCAGCGCTGCGCCGAGGCTGTAACGGGGCAAAGCGACCCACCGAAGCCGCGGGTTGACTGAGAGGTCAACGGTAGGGGAGCGTCGTGACCGCAGGGAAGGGACGGCGGAAGCCGCACTGGAGCGGGCACGAGTGCGAATGCCGGAATGAGTAACGGAGAAGCGATGTGGCAATCATCGCCACCGAAAGTCAAAGGGTTCTGCCGCACGGATGCACCGCGGCAGGGTAGTCGGGCCTAAGGGGACGGCCACGGCCAGACCCGATGGACAACAGGTGAATAGTCCTGTACCGTGGAGTGGTCGCTTGACCAATGCCGGATGCTGAGGGGTAGTCGCCGCGGCGAGACGAGCGCCGTCCAAGCCGGTAGGGAGCAGGGCGAAGGAAATCCGTCCTGCGCTGACCGAGAGGTGAGTGAAAGGGGGTTGGGGAACCAACCGCCAATGGCGAGGCGCCTGTGCAGCCACGAAAGGCCGGCTCGGGAGACCACCCACGCCCGTACCGCAAACCGACACAGGTAGACAGGTCGAGGAGACCAAGGTGGACGAGTGACCCCCGGTTAAGGAACTCGGCAAATTGACCCCGTACCTTCGGAAGAAGGGGTGCTGCGTGTAGGGTGAAGCCCCTGGCGGGTGGAGCCCGAGGCAGCCGCAGGGTCCAGGCCCGGGCGACTGGATACCAGAACCACAGCTCCCTGCTGAAGCCGGAAGGCGACGTATAGGGGGTGATGCCTGCCCAGTGCCGGAAGGTTAAGGGGAGGGGTGAACG
This sequence comes from Chloroflexus aurantiacus J-10-fl, assembly GCF_000018865.1. Classification (NCBI taxonomy): domain Bacteria; kingdom Bacillati; phylum Chloroflexota; class Chloroflexia; order Chloroflexales; family Chloroflexaceae; genus Chloroflexus; species Chloroflexus aurantiacus. Next base: position 4,901,560 of record NC_010175.1, on the reverse strand, counting down.
CTCCAAACCGAAGCCCCGGTAAACGGCGGCTGTAACTATAACAGTCCTAAGGTAGCGAAATTCCTTGTCGGGTAAGTTCCGACCCGCACGAAAGGCATCACGATCTGGGCACTGTCTCGACCGGGGGCTCGGTGAAATTGCAGTGGCCGTGAAGATGCGGCCAACTCAGAGCGGGACAAAAAGACCCCGTGGAGCTTTACTACAGCTTGCCATCGGGCCGTGCAGGCGGATGCGTAGGATAGGTGGGAGGCGGAGAAGGCGGACTTGCGGGTCTGCTGGAGCCGACGGTGAAATACCACTCTTCGGTCTGCGCTGCCCTCACCGGCGGAAGGCTGGGACGGTGGCTGGCGGGTAGTTTGACTGGGGCGGTCGCCTCCTAAAGGGTAACGGAGGCGCGCAATGGCGCCCTCAGGCGGGATGGTCATCCGCCGTGGAGTGCAACGGCAGAAGGGCGCTTGACTGCGAGGCAGACAGGCCGAGCAGGGATGAAAGTCGGCCGTAGTGATCCCACAGTACCGGGTGGAAGGGCTGTGGCTTAACGGATAAAAGCTACCCCGGGGATAACAGGCTCAGACCGCCCAAGAGTTCATATCGACGGCGGAGCGTGGCACCTCGATGTCGGCTCGTCGCATCCTGGGGCTGGAGTAGGTCCCAAGGGTTGGGCTGTTCGCCCATGAAAGCGGCACGCGAGCTGGGTTCAGAACGTCGTGAGACAGTTCGGTCTCTATCCGCTCTGAGCGCGTAGAGCAGTGCGCGGGGCTGGCCCTAGTACGAGAGGACCGGGCTGGACGGACCGCTGGTGGAGGAGTTGTGGGGCGGCCTGCAAGCTCCGTAGCTATGTCCGGGAGTGAGAACCGCTGAAAGCATCTAAGTGGGAAACACGCCGCAAGACGACTGCTCTCACAGCGCAAGGCTGGTAAGCCCCCCGCGAGATGAGCGGGATAAGCGGCCGGAGCTGGAGGCGGGGTGACCCGTAGAGGCGACCGGTGCGCAGGGGCGAGGGCTTCCGTCCGTCGCGGCGAGGGGGCCGGGACGGGGCAGGTGATGGTGCAGTGAGCAAGAAGGACAATCGCGTGAGGGGTGAAGGGACGACCTTCAACCACTGGGTGTGTGAGGAGCGCGGTGGACCCACCCCGATCCATCCCGAACCGGGTCGTGAAACATCGCAGCGCCGATCCTACTGGCGGCTCTCCGCTGGGAACCTAGGTCCACGCACCCGACCGATGATGACCCCCGGCAACCAGATACGGTTGCCGGGGGTTGTTTGTTTGGTGCACGCTCTGTTTACCGGTCGCTCACAGGCTGCAATGCCATCGGGCCTGCCAGTAGTGCATCGCTTTCGGGGCGTCGCAGGTGTGGGAGTGCTGGTTTCACGCATCTGCGCACAGGCACAGCGGCGGTTGAACGCTGAATAGTATTCTGCACACACCGGATTTGATGTCACTCAGAGCCTTCGTCTTCCTGAATGTCTGGTTGAACATTTGTCGCAGGACATCGTAGCTCCACGTGGATGTTCTGGGATTTGCAAAGTGCAATTCCGGGATCGGCGTGACATGCGCCTGAGAGTAAGCGCGGTACTCTGATAGCAAATCCGGTGTAGCAACGGTCACGGTACGCAAGCTCCTGTCGCCATCACGCTGCGGCCCTGAGCGCTTCATCGTGGTGCGAAAGCGCTGGTATCCTCTGGGAGTTTGCGCCTCCGGTTTGCTCATCACCGGCAATAATACGCCGTGCCCGCCGTCAACGGTGTATCGTGCTCCAGGCTCAGTGTGCGACAGTGGAAGCCATCCGGTACAGGTGGTTTCCGCTCCAGTGGGGGCATGGCGCAGCGCACTGCTGGCCGCAGCACTACCCCTCACGCTGGTGCTGCACCTGAGCGCGAATGGATTGAACCAGCCGCTGCCCCTGCAACAACGTATCAGTGGCTTGTTGGCGGCACACCTTGTAGTGCGCCAGCACAGTACTGACAATCTGCATTGATGCGCAGTGTCAGTCCAGCAGCATAACGGCTGTATGGTATGGATGAAATAGCTGCTGCATAGTGGGTTGATCTCATACAGATCGCGGCTCACGAGCGTGCAAACCAAACTGCTTGACAAGTCAATTTGCATCACGTATAGTAATGGTATCGGTTTTATTCCAAATCGGAATAGATTGCATCACCCCGAGACAATAATTCTCAGCATTACGTCAGCCTCTTCATTGTCCCTCCGCTCCCATCTCAATCGGGGTTCTGCGCATCCCAGTCTGATTTTCCTTTCCGGCTCGCTGGCGAGCTATGGCGATAGTTGGCGTTCATTGACGAACGGAGAGTGCTATGGACATCAGTCGGGAGAAACTCCTCTGGGCGTATGAGCGGATGCGGCTCATTCGTGAGTTCGAGGATCGGTTGCACACCGATTTTGCTGCCGGGAAGATACCTGGTTTCGTTCACCTGTATGCCGGTGAAGAAGCGGTAGCTGTTGGTCTCTGCGCGCACCTGCGGGATGATGATTTTATTACCAGCACCCATCGCGGTCACGGGCACTGCATTGCCAAGGGAGTCGATCTGCGGGCGATGATGGCCGAGATCTACGGCAAGGCAACAGGAGCCTGTAAGGGCAAAGGCGGTTCGATGCATATTGCCGATGTCGATAAGGGCATGCTTGGCGCCAACGGCATTGTTGGTGGCGGCCCGCCACTGGCCTGTGGTGCCGGTCTGACCGCGAAGATCAAGGGTACCGATCAGGTAACGGTTTGCTTCTTCGGTGATGGAGCGTCGAATCAGGGTACGACGTTTGAGGGTCTGAATCTGGCGGGAATCTGGAAATTGCCGGTCGTGTTTGTGTGTGAGAATAACGGCTACGCCGAGACGACGTCACCCCGTTATTCTGTTTCCGGGCAAGACATCGCTGCACGCGCACGTGGGTTTGGTATGCCGAGCATTGCCATTGACGGCCTCGATTTCTTTGCCGTTTACGAGGCAGCCGGTGAAGCTGTAGCGCGTGCCCGGCGCGGGGAAGGCCCGACGTTTATCGAGGCGCAGACGTATCGCTACTATGGTCACTTCGAGGGTGACTCGATCCGCTATCGCACTCGCGATGAGGAAGCTCATTATCGCTCGCTCGACTGTCTCCACCGTTTTCGCCAGACTGTGACAGCGCAGGGATTGTTGACGGCTGCTGAGCTTGATGAGATCGATGCCCGTGCTCGTGCCGCGGTGGAAGATGCGGTACGCTTCGCTGCCGAAAGCCCATTGCCCGATCCGGCAGAGCTGTTGACCGATGTCTATGTTGATTATCCGATGTCGGCTTTGTGGCCCTTCCAGGAAGCTGCCGTCGCAGTACGACGCTAGATGCGAATAGAGATAGTGAGCTGTAGGGAAGGGGTAGCTTTCCTTCGGCACAGACAACTCAACGATGAGGTGATACTATGACTGCAATGGTTGAAGAGGCAGTACGTACTCTGAGCTATCGTGAGGCGATCAATGAGGCATTGCGTCTTGAGATGCGGCGCGATCCAACGGTTATCTTAATGGGTGAAGATGTCACCGGAGCATCCCATAGTGAAGACGAGAGCCATCTTGATGCCTGGGGTGGGGTGTTGGGGGTGACGAAGGGTTTAGTACACGAATTTGGCCGTCAGCGTGTGCGTGATACGCCAATTACCGAGTCGGGATTTGTTGGAGCCGGTGTCGGCGCAGCGGCAACCGGTCTACGACCGGTGGTTGAGCTGATGTTCATCGGCTTTATGGGGGTATGCCTCGACCAGATCGTCAATCAGGCCGCCAAGATGCGCTACATGTTCGGTGGCAAGGCGCGCATTCCACTCGTCATTCGGACGATGATCGGGGCCGGTTTTCGGGCAGCAGCCCAGCACTCCGACTCGATCTACTCGACGTTTGTTCATTTCCCCGGCCTGAAGGTGGTTGCGCCGGCGACTCCGGCTGATGCGAAGGGATTGCTGGCAGCGGCTATTCGTGACGATGACCCGGTTATCTTCTGTGAGCACAAACTGCTTTACGATATGAAAGGGCCGGTTCCCGAAGGTGAATATGTTATTCCGCTTGGGCAGGCTGATGTGAAGCGCGAAGGTGGTGATGTCACGATTGTAGCCATCTCTCGTATGGTATTGCACGCTTTAGAGGCGGCCGAGCGATTAGCGCAACAAGGTATCAGCGCTGAAGTCATTGATCTTCGCACCTTATCACCACTCGATGAGACGACGGTACTGGAGTCGGTGCGGAAGACCGGCCGTCTGGTTGTGGTTGATGAAGATAATCCACGGTGCAGTGTGGCGGGCGATATTGCCACCCTGGCGGCGACACAGGCGCTGGAATTTTTGAATGCGCCGGTCAAGCTGGTCACACCGCCGCATACCCCGGTACCGTTTAGCCCGACACTGGAAGATGCCTATGTGCCTTCGCCTGAGCGGATTGTGGCAGCGGCGCGGGCGACATTTGGCTGATTCTGGGGGCGCTTGTTGCAGGAGAGATCATGCCTACCGAGGTTGTGATGCCAAAGTGGGGCTTGAGCATGCAAGAGGGAAAGATCAACCTCTGGCTCAAGCGCGAAGGCGAGTCGGTGCAGCAGGGTGAGCCAATTGCAGAGGTGGAAACGGAGAAGATCACGAATGTCGTTGAAGCTCCGGTGAGTGGAACGCTGGCGCGGCTGTGTTATCCGGAAGGGAGCGTTGTGGCGGTGACGAAGGTTATCGCCTACATCACTGCTCCCGGTGAGCGGCTGGTCGAGGTGGCCGGGAATGGCGCAGTAGAGACGGTTCCGGCTCCGGTTGCCGTTCAAGATACGCCGGCAGTGTCTCTGCCGCCGGCACCAGCCCGTACCGCTGCACCGCGCGCCATGCCGGCGGCGCGCAAGCTGGCCCAAGAGCATGGGATTGATTTGAGCACGCTGGTCGGGAGTGGCCCTGGTGGGGCGATTATCCGGGAAGATGTTGAGCGAGCCATTGCAGCCCGGGCGACGCCAGTACAGCCGCTCCAGCGGGTCGGCTTCTACAGTGATGGTCATCGTCTTGATGGCTTGCTGTACACGCCTCGTGATCTAGCACCGGGTGAACGCAGGCCAGGTGTGGTATTGCTGGTCGGCTATACCTACCTCAAGACGATGGTGATGCCCGACATCGCCAAAGTGCTCAATGCTGCCGGCTATGTTGCACTCGTCTTCGATTACCGTGGGTTTGGCGAGAGTGAAGGAGAGCGGGGTCGCCTCATGCCACTTGAGCAGGTGGCGGATGCGCGGGCTGCCCTGACATTCCTATCCAACCAGCCGACTGTCGATCCTGAGCGCATGGCTGTGATCGGGATCAGTCTGGGTGGTGCGCACGCAGTGACAACCGCTGCCCTTGATCGGCGAGTTCGTGCAGCGGTGGCATTGGAGCCGCCCGGCAACGGTGCGCGTTGGTTACGGAGTTTGCGTCGGCAGTGGGAATGGAGTCAATTCCTGGCGCACCTGGCTGAAGATCGCCGGCAGCGGGTGCTGACTGGGAAGTCAAGCCTGGTCGATCCGTTAGAGATTGTATTACCCGATCCGGAATCGCAGGCGTTTCTCGATCAGGTTGCGGCTGAGTTCCCCCAGATGAAGGTGACGTTATCGCTGGCAAGTGCTGAAGCGTTGATCGAGTACGCTCCGGAGGATATAGCGGGTAACATTGCCCCGCGACCGTTGCTGGTGATTCACGGCGATGCCGATCAGCTTGTGCCGCTGGCAGAAGCGCAGGCTATCGTCGAGCGGGCGGGGGCAACGGCGCGGTTGGAGGTTATTCCCGGTATGAGCCATTTCAACTGGGTGCTACCGGGAAGTGCAGGATTTATTCGGGTAACGAACAGTATCGTTGAGTTTCTGCAACAGGCACTCCCTGTTGTCAGGTCATCGTAATCTTCGCCAGCAGGAAGACCGGCAGGATCGGCAACAAAACGCTACCGTGTCTTACCTGCTGCTATGCAGTGGAGCGCGGGGCAATAGTGCCCCGCGACGTGTTCCATGGTTACTGTTGGCATCATCGCTAATCCGGCATCAGGGAAGGATATTCGGCGGCTGGTAGCGCATGGCTCGGTGTTTGACAATGAAGAGAAGGTCAGCATCGTTAAGCGGGTTCTGCTAGGGTTGGAAGCCGTTGGGGTTCAGCGTGTCTGGATCATGCCGGATCGGTTCGGGATTGGCCTCAAGGCGCTCGACAATCTCCCGTTGACGATTGAAGCAACGCTCCTCGATATACCGGCCTGGTTTACGCCTGACGACACGTTACGCACGGCACGGTTGTTTGCTGAACGTAACGTTGGCTGTATCGTGACTCTCGGCGGGGACGGTACCAATCGACTGGTTGCCAAGGGGTGTGGTGATGTACCGCTCATGCCAATATCAACCGGCACCAATAATGTCTTTCCATTGATGATTGAAGCGACCACCGCCGGCCTGGCGGCAGGGCTGGTCGCGTGTGGTCGGGCCGACGCGGCAGTAGTTCGTGCCCCACGAATTGATGTCTACCGCCTGGCTACGCCGCAGGCGATTGATCAACTGCACGAAACAACACCGGATGATATAGCGCTGGTGGATGCTGCTGTCTACGACGAGCGATTTGTCGCCGCACGCGCTATCTGGGACAGCACGCGGATCAGTGATCTGGTACTGACGCGCACCGAACCGGGCAATATTGGATTGTCATCGATTGGGGCGCATGCGCTGGCCGGTCAGTATCCATCAGGTCACGGCTTGTATTTGCGGCTTGCCGCTAGCGGGAAACCGGTACGGGCACCTGTGGCACCGGGCCTGATGCAAACCGTTCACGTTGCGGAGCATCGGATACTGGCTCCCGGTGAAACGGTGATCGTCTGTCGTGAGCGACCGGCGGTACTGGCCTTTGATGGCGAACGCGAAATAGAATTGCGAGCCGGCGAGTCGGCGATATTGCGCTTTAACCCGCATGGTCCTCGTGTAATTGAGCCACGGCGGGCAATTGCGCTGGCGGCTGGAGCAGGTTTTTTTAGCGGTGAGTGAGTTTACATAAAATAATAATTGTCAATATTCTCTATTGCCTGGATGACTCTACCTCGTCCCCCGATGCACCGGGGGAAGTTTTTACTCAGGAAACCGCTGATTGTTCAGATGGACGGAACCAGTTTCATCGTTGAATAGCACTTCACCGACTGCAACAACCCTTTCCCCTTCAATCAGCTCAAAACGGCTTCCAGGTTGTAAAAGCTCAACAGGTGCATCAGGAGAAAGAAACCGGAATGAAACGGTCATTGGTTCTCCTGCAACGGGTATTGATGTGAATTCTACAACGACGCTCCAGGTTGTGTCGTGGCCTGGAAATCGTGCCACGGTAGCGTATCGTAATCCGGCGAATGGCTGCCGACGTCCGCCTTCCTCCGCCGAAAGCCATCTCAGCGTGCCTCGTATTGCGGTCCTCATCGGGAGACTGCTCCTCTATAGCGGATGCGATGAACTTATCAGCATTGTGACGTCGTACTTGACCGATGCAGGTGAGTTTGTACCACCGTTTATGAGGCTTTGTCTACGCCGACATGAGTAAGAACAACCTGGTATTGCCCAGGGCCTATCATCAAATTACCCCATTTCTGGCATGTTCCAAATTGTTCGGCACAATATTTGTCCTCTACGAAGTTGCTCACTGTTCAAGGCACATTAGCACATTTGAGCACTTTATATGTGAAAGGGTTTGTTAGCGATAACCTCTCTACCTTGAGCTATCTGTACAGCTTCATCACTGGATCAGGCAAGCAGTTTGGCTCCGGTCAGTGCATTGCTGCTGCGTCATCAGTACAGTCAGTACAGGCCGCTACTCTAATCTCTACATCAGTGCCGCCGGGTACGATTGGGAGAACAGTGGTGGTATCTGCGGTAAGGGTTTGCCAGATAGCAGCGGTATACATAACAGAAGAAGCACAGTCAACGCTACGCATCACTCGCAGCATAGAGAGTATCAGCCCTATGGCAGCCCTAAGATATTCTCCAGCTTATTCAGCACTCGATGGAAAGCTTCCTCGAACGTATACGGGTCTTCGCCCTGTTCAACCAATCGTTCCCGTTGCCACGTCATAAAGAGGGGGATAAACCAAAGCAGCGCAACCATTCGCCAACTCAGTGGAACATTCCCTTCCTGCTCAATGGTCGAAAGCAGACTGAGCAGTCGTTCAAGTCCTGCTTCATCAAACTCACCTACTCTCAGGCGGGCGGGGAAACCTGTCTGTTGTTCCCATTCTTGTTCGAGAGCTTGAATGATGGATGCGCTATCCATTCTCTTACCTCTACCGGATGATCATACATTCATTGCCTGGGAAACCACATTTCTCATCCTGAAGTAAAGGATGACCTGTCGATGAATTGATAACTTTCAGTGAAATTAAATCGCGGATCAGGATTTCCTTACTTTTTCTCAAAACGAAGATAAACTTCACAAGAAGGTTGTAGGACCTGGTATTTGACATGTTCCAAACATTCGGTCGCTTCCTCAACCAATGGCAGATTGTGCTAGTCATCGCCGTACCATAATACGACTGATTGAGCACATTCAACTAAGTACATCAAGGTACGCGCTAAGCGCGTTGCCTCAAAGCAGCCATTTGCAAGTATATGAGCTTGTGCTTCAGTAGAACCTATTTCAAAAATGTCTGCTTGTGCTAGAATAGCGGTATGAGCAGACATGACCTCACCGATGACCAATGGGCGGTGATCAAACCGCTCATCCCGAAACAACAGCGCACGCGGGGTCGTCCGCGCAATGACGACCGCCGGACACTGAATGGTATGCTGTCTGTACTCCACACGGGCTGTGCCTGGGCAGACCTGCCAACGGAGGACGGGTCTCCCAGCACCTGCTGGCGACGATGGCACGCGTGGTCGCAGGACGGGAGGTGGGAGCGCATCTGGCGCACCCTCCTGAGCCGCCTCGCTGCCGACGGCACGCTGGCATGGGCACGTGTGTTGCTGGACGGTAGCGTCGTTCCAGCGAACCAAGGGGCATTAGCGGAGGCAAACCGACGGTCGGCAACGGCGCCAAGGTGATGGTCGTGGTCGATGGCACTGGCGTGTCCATCGGCCTGCACGTGGCGAGCGCACACCCGCACGACCGTACCCTGGCTGAAGCGACGGTGCGGACCATACGGGTGCCACGCCGACGCGGCCGGCCCAGCACGCGACCACACGACGTGGTAGCGGATAACGCCGATGACCGTGCAGCGTTGCGCAACGACCTGCGTCGGTGTGGGAACACACCCACCGTTCCACCTCGTGAGCGGTGCAACCGTCAGCAGCCCACGCGTGGGCATCCGCTACGTGCTGGCACAAACTATCAGCACCGCTGGAAGGTCGAGCGGTGCGTCGCATGGATGGACAAGTACCGTCCGTTGGTGGTGCGCTCTGATCGTCATCTGCATAGCTCTCGTGCGTTCTGTCTCGTCGCTATCATGTTGTGGTGCGTTGACCGAATTTTGAAATGAGTTCTAAACAGCGTATCGCTTAACCCTGTCTCTGTGGCTACAACTGTCCAACACGCTCCACGTGCTGTGGGAAACAATTCATGTGCAGCATGAACCAGGAAGGGTTGATCTGGCTGCACCAGCTTCACGTGCACATCAAAGTGGTTATCCAGCGTCTGGCAATCACCGGTCAGTAAGATGAATTGACTCATCGTGGCCCTCCTCGGTCAGAACGATTAACGCGGTGGCGCAATTCGCTGGATCGGAGTGCTGCGTCTACGCGGTTGATGTCACTTGCTGTTGTCACCTGGTCAGTGCGATGAATGAATTGACATCCCGTGATGGGATACCTATGGACTTCCGGCAGGTGGGTATGTGGGCTGCTGTAAGGAACGTGATCTTCCGCAGCGCAATCCCGCCAATTAGACGCACCGGCAGCAGCGGCAGATGCCTCAGCGGGTCGGTGTACGTCAGCGGGTTGTTCAGCGCGTATGCGTAGCGGTTCAGGTCCTGCGGATTGACCGGGCCGCTGCCGGCGCTGCGCCACATCCCCTTCGCCGTCGCATCGCTCGGTCAGACGGTGAGCGGCTGGTTGGGAGCGATGGCTCGTGCGAGCTATTCTAACTCCTTCAGTCAATGGTAGCAATGCGCAATGCCAGCTCCGAAGGTGCGCCACTGCCGCTGGCCGTTTGGGATTGGCCGAACATACACCGGTCGCTCGTGGATTGCCGATGGGCGCGCCGCCGCCTGCGCCGCACCCGCCGATGAGGCGGCGTGGGCTATGGCGGGCAGGGCAGCCGCTGCCTCGTCGGCGTGGGCAGCGGCGCGGATCAGTGCCCCTCCGCCGCCAGGAACGATGGGCAGCGCGGTGGACGCGGTGTCGGCAGCGAGCGCGGCCCAATTCCAGGGGTCGCTGGGGTTCTGCCAGACGGCAGCGGCGCTCAGGGCCAGATTGGCAAGGTCCCACGCGCTCTCAACCCACTGCCCCGTCGGGTCGGTGTATGTCAGCGGATTGTTCAGCGCGTAGGCAGAGCGGTTCAGGTCCTGCGGCGTGGCGGGCACGCCGCCGCGCTGCGCTCCCCATCACCTGGCACTGCTGTTCATGATGGGCTAGTGGAGAGACGGGGAGTGATTACTATCGCATGCTACGATAGCAGTTGGTTGGTGTCCAGGCTAGAATGGACGCTATGCTAGCGCAGCAGCTCATCGGGATCGATGTTGGGGATGCCGAGCTGATCAGCCGGAATATCAAACGCGATCATTTGATGGACAAAAAGCGACAATACCTCATAATAAGCTATGACACGCCCCCGTTCATAGCTACAAGCGTCTGTATTCCTTTCCCGAGTAGGGTTGGCAGTCAGGCATGCTTCCCACCTTTGCTTGCTTTCCATGGCTTGTTCATGTAGCAGCATGACGAAATCCTGCAGAAAATAGAGAAAGGTGTTGTTATCCATCACGGCCCTCCTTGACCACGTTCCATCAGCAGGCCGCGCAGCACATCAGCCTGCTCTGCGTAATTGGTAGCTTCTTTATGCCAGTACCGCAGTAGATCTTCCCGATCTTTGGCAGTCATAGTTTCCCACTTTTCGGCATACTGTGCGGGATTGGCAAGCTTGTCACGATGCAGTGCGGCCTGCCGCTCCAGGCTGCGTAGTGCACGCTCAATTTCTGCCGAACGCCGTGAGAAATAGTTTTTGAGAACGCCAGCATGACGGCCACCAGCCTTCGTGATCTCATACGCAGCGGGTAATGACTTTCCCGCCCCCTTGGTACCCCCGATAATCCCAACCCGCAGCAGGTCATCGAGGGGTAGCGCAACCGGCAGCAGGTCATCAGGTTCAGCCGCTTCCAGCGCGGCGGTCAGGGTCAGATTGGCCGCCGCCGCGCGCTTCTCCTCAACCGACGCCTGCGGATCGGCCAGCGTGTGGGTGGCTTGCACGGCATCCCACGCCGTCCAGCCGTCGTCAATCGCCTTCAGCAGCGCCAGCCCGCCAGCGATGGGCACCGGCAGCAGCGGCAGATGCCCCGTCGGGTCGGTGGCGGGCAGCGGATTGTTCAGCGCGTACGCAGAGCGGTTCAGGTCCTGCGGGTTGACCGGGCCGCTGCCGGCGCTGCGCCACATCCCCTGCGCAGTCGCGTCGCTCGGCCAGACGGTAAGCGGCAGGCTGGGAGCGACGCGACGCGCGGCACTGCGCTCCCTGACGGGATGCTCCCATCATCGCATCCAGCGTGCCAGTGGAGCGCCCCCGCCCCGCCCGTGCTTGCTGCCCTATCGTCGCGCTACCAGGAGATCGTTGCCCGCATCAGCACCGCCGACCGGTATCACCCAAAGCGATGTCTCGTCAGCATCAGGCACCGCACTGCATGCGTTGCCAGGCGCGGTCTGGCCTTCGCGTGGCCCGATCACCGCATCCCGCTCTCTTCCTCCGCTGCCCGACGCTGGCTGCAGCGCACCCCGTCCTGGGTGAGCGACCTTCCAGGGAGCCTGGTTCGTTCGCCGTTTCCGAGCGTGCGTGCTACGCAGCGGCACGCCCGGTCGCGATTACCACACCTGGATCGGCTTCCCAATACCAGGAACAAAATGCGCTGCTTCTGATTCCGGCCATATGCGTGCCCGCGCATCATCATCGAGCCGAATGCGCAGCACGTGACCGGAGGTGAAGGTGAGCGTGATCGCCACGTCGTCCTGCAGTTCGACGCGCTGCACGGTCGTGCCGATGAGCGCGCACAGTTGATCGCGGGACGTGGGGTCGGGAAAGGTGATCTGGGTGCCGTCACATGCCAGGATGGGAGGCACCAGGGCGCGCAGGATCGGACCATCAAAGCAAAACTCCACATAATCCCGTACAAAGCAGACAGCGGCTAATTCCTCGTCAACGAGATCGTGCAACGTGCGTATGTCCTTCATCCAAATTACTCCCAATCCTTGAGATAGAGATGGGCCAGAGGGTCGCTCTTGGAAATGGTTCGCCCAGTGTACGGATTGACTCTCTGATCACGCTCATTCATATACACAACGCGCCGTCCTTGCCTCTGGTTTGCGTCCATAATACGGACAGCGGACACACGCTGGTCGAGCCCTTTCCCGCCCGATCCCCCGATATATTGAAACCCCGGCGCCCGGGTGGAGAGCGGACCGACGGCGCCATCAGGAACCGGAATGGCTTCTCCGTGTGGCGTCACCACGAAATCCGGTGCGCGCCGCGGCTCTGCCAGCGTACCGACGGCCGCACTAGCGGGTGTAGTCGCCGCCTCCGCCACCCCCGCCCCACCCCGCGCCGCCGCCTGCGCCGCACCCGCCGATGAGGCGGCGTGGGCTATGGCGGGCAGGGCACCCGCTGCCTCATCGGCGTGGGCAGCGGCGCGGATCAGTGCCCATCCGCCGCCGGGGACGACGGGCAGCACGGTGGTGGTGTGCAGGGTCGGGGTGGACTATCACGTCGCGCCACGCTCCCGGCTCAGCGGCTCAGCCGTGTGCCGGCCAGGTCCCTCATCGCGCGTACCCGCCGGCGTGGCGTACGGGGCGCTGATAGTGCGCGTGCCCCCCTCCTCTGCCGCTATCGTTGTGTTCGTGCTGACCGTGGCCTGGCCGATGGCCGTCAGGCGGTCGTCGTACCGGTGGCGGCGCCGGGATCCCTCGTTGCCTTGTCCGCCCTCACCCCAGCGCGACCCGCTCACGCTGAGGCCACAACCCGGATCGGTTCACAGCCAACAAGCTGCGTGACCCCCATCGCCAGCAGCAGGCGGTAGACCCGGTTTGAGATGATGACGATGCGCCCTGTGGCCCTGCCGCCATCCCCGAACACCTCATACGAGGCATTGACGTCGGCGGCAGCAAAGCCGTCCTGTCGATAATAGAGCTCCGATGTGGGAGATTCCCAGTGGTGGTCGCGGGCGCAGTGCGGGGTTGCCGTGGGTAGCCGGCGCATCCGGGTCGGTGGCACCAGCAGCGGAGGCAAGAGGTGGGTTGGCTGCAGCGCATACCACCCGGCGGGCCGCTCTGGACCCACCGGGATGAGGGAGAGGCCGGTGACGTCTGCCTGCTGCAGCGCCTCCGCCAGCGGTGCACTGACAACCAGGGGGTGCCAATCGACCGCCGCCAGGTGCGGGCCGGTGGGCAGGTCGCTGATCTGGAGGTGTTGCCAGTCCCAGCGCTCCTCGGCGAAGCCGCAATGGGGACAGATGGTGACCCAGTCCCAGCGGAGGGTGCCGTCGACGGAACTGACCACGGCCTCCGTGCCAAGCCTGAGGAAGGCGGCGTCGAGGAGTTCGGTGGGGGTGTATTCCCGCCGTTCCCAGACCGAGCCGTAGAAGCCGCGGGCTTGCAGGTGTTGCCAGACCTCGTCCAACTGGGCAGGATAATGGTCGAACTGGAACGTGAGCACACGCGGATTGGGCCATCGCTCAATAGCAATAAAGCCCAAAGGCTCCAGGATTTGCAGCACCTCGCGTTCCCACTGCGGTCGATGGGTCGCCTCTTCCTTGCTAATCTCCACTCTGAACTTAATAATCTCTCGCATTGAGGGTCCTCCTCTTCCAACTGGTGGTTGGCCTACTGGTAGGGTAGCCCGAGTGGTTTGAAGTAGACTTCCCAAATGAGTTGCGCCCAATCCTCGAACCCAAGGTCGGTATAAACCTTACGATGCACCTCCCAGATTTTTTGCGCTGATGGCAGTTCGCCCGGTTGATACGGAAGCTGATCGCGGATCATATCCGTTATCGTCTGCTTCACCTTTCCCGGCCGGGCCGTGCAGCGTCTGTGGAATGAGCACTGCCAGGATCCGCTGTTCAGCCTCTTTCAGGCTCGTGAACCCTGGTTGCCGCCAGAGCCGCTTCTCCACCAGGTGATGGACGGCGGTACCCGACGGTGCCAGGGGCGGTCAACCTCACCGTAGGGTTGGATGCTGTATGTCCGGATGGTTGCCAGGGCCGCCTGGCTCAGGGAGGTGACGGCGCGTCCTGAAGGAACGGCGCGTCCCATCTGGCGCAGGAGGTCGGCATCGGAGAGGACATTGGCAACCTTCGTGCCGCGGATCACCGCCCCCGCGCCGCCAGGAACGCCGGGCAGCACGGTGGACGCGGTGTCAGCGCTCAGCGCAGAGTTGTTCCCGGCAAGCTGCGCACTACCAGGTGCGTAACGGTAATGTGCAGCCTGCCACTTGCCCTATCTCTCTTCGGTACTCAGTACCGCTTCAATGGCTGTTACCACCCGTTCCAGGTCGGCCTGCTCGATAACCAGCGGTGGTAGCAGCCGCAAGACATTGGGTCCCGCCGGTAGGGCCAGGACGCCGTGGTCGATCAGCGCTGCGATGGCGGGCTGGGAGCGACTTTTCAGCTCAAGACCGACTAACAGGCCCAATCCCCGGACTTCGCGAACCGACGGCAGGCGCAGGTCGCGCAGTGTTTGTAGCAGCCATGCCCCTTTGGCCGCCGCCTGCTCAGGTATCCGTTCGCTCTGATACACGTGCAGGGCGGCCCGGGCCGCAGCACAGGCCAGAGGGTTGCCCCCAAAGGTTGAGCCATGGGTTCCCGGTGGTAGTGCGCCGTGACGTTCGTGGATGACCACGGCACCCATTGGTACCCCGGCAGCAATGCTCTTGGCAAGGATGAGCATATCAGGCGTGACGCCACTATGCTCAATCGCAAACAGCTTGCCGGTTCGCCCAAAGCCAGTCTGTACTTCATCAACCAACAACAACGTGCCATTCGCAGCGCAGATGGTGGCGACTTCTGCCAGATAGCCGGGCGGCGCCGGTCGCACCCCACCCTCTCCCTGCACCGGTTCGATCAGCACCGCAGCCGTCTGTGGGCCGATAGCGGCTCGCAACGCTTCCACGTTTCCGTAAGGCACATGGCTGAATTCCGGCACCAGGGGTAAAAATGGTTCGCGGTACTTGCTCTCCCAGGTGGCACTGAGCGCCCCCATGGTACGGCCATGGAAGCCGCGCATGGTTGCAACGACGCCAGGCCGACCTGTCAAAAGCCGCGCAAATTTCAAAGCTGCTTCAACCGCTTCTGCCCCGCTGTTGCAGAGGAAGATACGCGAGGGGAATGGTACGACCGCCGCTAATTCGGCCAGATATGCTGCCCGGACATCGTTGGGAAAGATTTCGGGACAACTGATGAGCCGCTCTGCCTGTTCGCGAATCGCTGCGACGATAGCCGGGTGGCAGTGGCCGAGATTGGCCGCACCCTGACCACCGACACAATCGATGTAGACCCGGCCATCCGCATCGTACAGGCGCGCCCCTTCCCCGCGCACGATTGCCAGTGGCCGCTTTGGATACAAGCCACTGGTGTAGAGCGCTTCTTGCGCAATAATCTCGGCATTTGTGCTCAGCGTATTGATCATCACGACATCCTTACCCTTGTGTGACTCATTGAAGCTATGAGGCATGCTATTCGGCGACCGTAATCCCGGCCTGGGCCAGCGCATTACTGACCAGTGGCCAGATCGTGCGGTGATCAATGACATTTTGATCGCGCCGGGTGCGTACCTCGATCAGATGCAAGCCGCCGGTAAAACTGGCCTGAAGTGCTTCGTGTACCGCTGACCAATCTGTGGCCAGGGTGTAGTGCGCGTTGTGCATTGCCGCCAGTGGTGCGAAATCAACACCGTGTGGCGTACCGAATAATAGCTCGAACTGGTCAGTTTCGCTGGCCTGGGGCAGAAACGAGAAGATACCGCCACCATCGTTGTTGATCAACAGGATCGTAGCATCGAGCCGGTGGAGCCGAGCGGCAAGCAGGCCGTTGGAGTCGTGCAGGAGCGAAAGGTCACCCAACGCCATCACGAGCGGTCTCGCCTGACCGGCAGCCAGGCCGAGCGCGGTTGAAACCAGGCCATCAATGCCGTTAGCTCCCCGATTGCCAACCACGTACAGCGGGTTCGTGCGTGGGCCGAGAAACGTGTCGCAATCGCGTACCGGCATCGAATTGCCAACAAACAGCGTTGCACCGGCAGGCAACCAGGAACCGAGACGGGCAAACAGTCCCGGTTCACTGATGTGCTCTTGGGGTAGGAGATGTGACTGAATGATCGTCCGTGCCGTCTGCTCGGCGCTTACCCATGCGCGTAGCCAGAGGGTCGGCCCTTCACGTTGCGAGGATGCCAGCGCGTCGGCCAGCGCGATACAGAACCAGTGTTCATCGACGTGCAGGTGTTCGCGGGCCAGGCTGGTCGGCTCACGCCAGCCGGCACCGCCATCAATCACAATCTGGCGAGCGTGAGGATGGTGTTGCAGGTAAAGCAAGAGCGGTTTGCTGGTTGGCATTGCCCCGAAGCGCAAGACAACTTCTGGCGCGTAACTGGACACGAAGCGCTCATCACGCAAGAAGGCATCATATGTGCCCAGGGTATACTCATCGACGTGCGGCCCGTAGCGTACTCCCGACAATGGATCGGCCAGGATGGGGTAGCGCAGACGATGGGCCAGGGTGGTGAGCAGTGGGCCAAGATCGGGTGGACAATCGGGACCGGCGATGATCAGTCCCCGGCGGTATTCAACCAGGCTGGTTGCCAGCATTGCCAGTTCTGCTCCACCGATCATGCGACGTGCCGGCGTTACCTGAACCGCTGATGGCGTTTCGCTAAACAGGGCTGCCATCCGCGCCCGATCAGGAACGAGTGGTTCTCGAAAGGGCAGATTCAGGTGCACCGGGCCGGCAGGAGCACTGCGCGCCAGTCCGACAGCACGACCCAGCGTAGCCCGTAAAAAGGGCAAGAGTGCCATATCCGGTGTGGGCAGATCAACAAACCAGCGCACATTGCGCCCGAAAATTCCGATCTGATCAATTGTTTGCGGCGCACCATTATCGCGCAACTCAGGTGGGCGGTCGGCAGTCAGGATCACGAGCGGCACCCGGGCGAGGTTAGCTTCAACGACTGCCGGCAACAGATTGGCCACCGCCGTGCCGGAGGTACACAGCACAGCAGCCGGCATCCCGCGCGCACGAGCCATGCCCAGTGCGAAAAAACCGGCTGAACGCTCATCCAGATGCATCCAGACCCGCAACGACGGGTGGCGCGCTACGGCCAGCGCCAGTGGTGTACTACGCGAACCGGGGCAAACAACCACATCTTTGACCCCATTTGCCGCCAGACTCTGCGCAATTGCTGCCACCCAATGCGTCAGCGCTTCGATATGCGCTGTAACGTTCATGCAACCCTCGCTTAGCCAATCATCTCTTCACTTGCCCCAAGCGCCTCTAACATTGCCCGCAGCTTAATTCTGGTTTCGGTTAGCTCACGCTCTGGATCAGAAGCTGCCACAATCCCACAACCGGCAAAAAGCGTTGCTTCGCGCCGCCCGATCAATGCCGAACGGAGGGCAACAGCGAACTCGCCATCACCCCGGGCATCAACCCATCCCACGGGAGCCGCGTACCATCCCCGATCAAGTCGTTCGTGATCACGAATCCAGGCCAGTGCAGCGGGACCCGGTTTACCACCAACCGCCGGAGTTGGGTGAAGACGCCCAACCAGATCAAAAATATCGTACCCGGCTCGGATGCAGGCTGTGATCGGTGTAAACAGATGCTGGACATTACGCACCCGCATAATCTCAGGGGTAGACGGCGCCTGCACCGCGTCGCAATACTCGGCCAGCGCAGAGCGAATCATCTGCACCACAAAAGCGTGCTCGGCGCGATCTTTAGCGCTTTGCAACAACGCCGCGGCCAACGCGGCATCCTCATCCGGTGTCTTGCCACGTGGTGCCGTACCGGCGAGCGCCGAAGCGGCCACTGCGCCATTCCGGAGCGCTACCAGACGTTCGGGTGAAGCGCCGAGAAATGTTCGGCCACCGCGCGCCACGGCAAAGACAAATGTATGCGGATAATCCCGGCGCAACCCGTGCAGCGTCGCAGCCGTATCAAACGGTTCTGTGCTGCGCAAACGCACAGCACGTGCCAGCACCACCTTCTCCAACGTACCGGCGCGGAGTTCGCTCACGGCATTGGCAACAATAGCTTTCCAGGTCTCGGGATCGAGCGAGACATCAACCTGCAAATCAAGCGGAGGACGCCGCGGTCGTAGTGGGAGACCGATCAGTGCCTGCAAACGACGGGCAGCGGCTGCCCCTAGTGCCAGCGTCGAACTGTGCGCATCCACCATCCCGTTCACCGTCAACGTTGTCACATCACCGTGGCGCACGATCAGCAAGCGTGGTACCATCAGCAATGCCATCGGATAATCCCGCCACAAATCGCTTGGGGGTTGATCGGGATCAAAACGAAACCCGGCCACGGCAACGGGTCCCTGTACCGGCAGTTCGGGATCGGCATCAATCACTGCCTCACTCACCAACTGCTTCCATGCCGCAGCACTGACAGCAAAGCGATCAGCGCCAGATGTTGGTGTAAAACTCCATGCTGCACCGAGACCGGTCAATTCAAAATCAGCGGCCGGCGTGCTCCAGAAAAAGCGATTATGGGTAACACCGGCACCACGGGCAAACAGCGCCAGGGGATCGCGCAGCCCGACACGAGTGGTGATACTCACCAACACCGGTCGCCCAAGCTCGCGAGCGCGTTGCCGGGCCACATCGGCAGCCGCCTCCATCCGCGGCACTTCGCGTAGCGTGGCAGTAGTTACCCGTACTCCGATGAGAGGATTGGTCATACGATTGTGATGTAGTACACGCTCCCTTTACGACCCGGGATTGTTACAATCTTGCCTTTATGCATTGTATCACGTTATGGTTGTTCTGATGCGAGATAACGACCTATTCGAGCGTGTCGTGCTTAGTAGATTGTGTCGGGAGAGTGGATTGTGAGGTGAGATTATACGGATGCATGAAGTAAGTTCTGGTAGCAAAAAACAGGGCGAAGCCCCTTCGCCCTGTTCACTATGCCCGCCAGGTTAGCGGTGTTCTGTCAATGTTCCTGCTCGCGAGCCAGGTAGTAGGTCATGCTTTGCAGTACCGCGACCGGATCGATGTAGCGCACCCAGACATCTTCGGGGACTTGCAGGATCATCGGCGCGTAGCTCAGAATCGCCCGGATACCCGCCTCGACCAGGACATCGGCAACGCGCTGTGCCTGTTGGGCAGGCACAGCAATAATCGCCATCTTGATCTGCTTCTCGGCGATGATGCGTCGCACGTGGGCGAAATCCTGAATCGTGAGATCGCCGATCTTCTGACCAATTTTGGCCGGATCGGAGTCAAAGAGAGCAACGATCTCAATTCCTTCGGTGCGGAAGCCTTCGTAGCGGGCAATGGCCTGGCCCAGCAAGCCGATACCGACGAGTGCTACCGGCCAGTGGTGATGTAAGCCGAGAATACGTTCGATGTGCTGAAGCAGCTTCTCGACATCGTAGCCAATACCCTGTTTGCCAAATTCACCGAAATATGAGAGGTCTTTGCGGATTTGGGCCGCAGTGACGTTGATCCGTTCTCCTAATTCTTGCGACGATACAGAGTGGACACCCTCTTCAAGCAGGTAACGCAGACTCCGTGCATAGAGGGGAAGCCGCCGAATGACAACATCTGGTGGTAGATCAGAACGCTCCACGCAACTCCTCCATTGGATCGGGTGGATCGGGTGAAGTATGTGAAGTGTAGCACAAGCATGACAGTTCTGCAAGCGTTTTTCTTTTGTGTATTTTGCAGGTATCGCTCTGGGCAGAGGTTGCGGATTGGTACAGAGGTGACTGGTAGCCTGCTTATATCAAAGCTGGTAGTATAGAGGTCATGACGGCACCGGCTAACTATGACCCTGATGCTGCACCTGAATGATGTGCCGCTGGAGGCCAGTAGGGACGACGCATGCGTCGCCCCTGCGACGCTGACAACAACTGCGCTGTGGCGTAAAAACCACATGCCGTGCCCCTGCTGTCACGTCACCCACAACCCACTGGCGACTCGCCGGCGGTATATGTGGCAACGCTTCAGCAAGAGGATCACATCTGACCGATGCCCATGGTGTCACTCCGCCATCCTGCCACATGTGCTACAATGCGCCCGCGGGAGTATCTGTTCGCTATGACAGGTCGGTTACCGGGTGATATATGGATACGCTGGCTGGTAAGCGAATTGTCCTCGGTGTGTGCGGAAGTATCGCTGCGTACAAGGTGGCCCAACTGGCTCGCGATCTGACGCTGGCCGGGGCGCTGGTTGATGTGATTCTGACCGAGTCTGCCGAGCGTTTTGTTGGGGCAGCAACCTTCCAGGCTCTGACCGGACGCCCGGTGCTGACCGATATGTGGAGTCTGCCCGAAGATGGGGTTGTGGGCCATGTGAGCCTGGGGATGCACGCCGATATGGTGGTCATTGCTCCGGCAACCGCGAATACGATTGCCCGTCTGGCTGCCGGGTTAGCCGATGATTTGTTGACGACCACAGTCCTGGCGACGCGAGCACCGCTGCTGATCGCTCCGGCGATGAATCCGGCGATGTATGAACATCCGGCAACGCAGGCGAATCTGGCGGTGTTGCGTGAGCGCGGAGCGTATGTGCTTGAGCCAGAGGTGGGGCGGATGGCCGAGCCGGTTGTCGGACGTGGTCGGCTGCCCGAACCGGCCGATTTGCTGGCCGAGATACATGCCCTGTGGGGACGTCGGTACGGCCCGCTCCGTGGGCGCCGGGTGGTCGTTACTGCCGGTGGCACCCGGGAACCGATTGATCCGGTACGTTATATCGGTAATCGTTCGTCGGGGCAGATGGGGTATGCGCTGGCTACCCGTGCCCGTGATCTGGGTGCACAGGTCACGTTAATCAGTGGCCCGACTGCCTTGACCCCACCACGAGCGGTATCCTTTGTCGCGGTCGAGACGGCATTAGAGATGCAGGCTGCGGTGCAGTCGGCCTGTGCACAGGCCGATATCCTTATCATGAATGCAGCAGTGGCCGATTTTCGCCCGGCTTCTACGGCTGCCGAGAAGATCAAGAAGCACAATGATGAGGGTATGGTGCTGCATCTGGTACAAAACCCCGATGTTGTGGGTGAGCTGGCCGGGCGGCATGATATATTTAAGGTTGGCTTCGCGGCTGAAACCAATGATTTGCTGGTCAACGCCCGGCACAAGCTGCGACGTAAAGGCTTGAACCTGATTGTCGCCAATGATGCAGTGGCCAGTATTGGTCAACCTGAGATTGCGCTTACCGTGCTGGACGGTGAGCGTGCCGTCGAGTTGCCACGGCAGCCAAAGGCTGTCGCCGCGGCAGCGTTGTTGGATGTTATTGTAGAGCGTTTTGAATATTGGCTGAGCACTCGCCGGCCATCTGGTGAAGAGTTTGAGGATCGATGACGACAGAACCACAATCAAATCAGTCGCCGCCTGAACCACCACCGGCACCTCGCCCAACCCGTCGTCTGACGGTGCCGACATTGCCACGGGCAGCGGCTGCCACAACTGGTCAACAGGTATCGCGGGCTGAAGTAAACGAATTAATTACCGCCTTGGGTGATGCCAATCACCCTCGCCACGCCGAAGCGGTGGATGCCCTGGTTGCACTGGGCGCAACCGTCGTGCCGGCTCTGTGTGCCGTGCTTGACCCTGATCGACCATGGTTGACGGTCTACCGGGCAACGGAAGCGCTGGCGCAGATCGGTGATGGACGGGCGACCGGCCCACTCATCAAGGTGCTCAAGCATCCCAATGCGAATGTGCGTTGGGGTGCGGTACGGGCACTGACCCAGGTTGGTGATGTGCGTGCCCTTTTCGCACTTCGTGACGTAGCGCGTTCGGATCAGGGACGAACGACCTGGGGCGAGTCGGTGCCCGGTGCCGCCCAGAGTGCGCTTGAACTGCTGAGCCGGCGCAGTATCTGGGCACAGAGCCTTGAACTGGTGAAGCTGGCCGTGGTCAGCGTGATCTTCCTGTTGTCGATGGCGCTGGCGTTTGGTGTCATTGGTACCCTTCGGAATGAGCTTGATCAGTTTGGCCGTTATGTTCCCGGTCAGACCGAATTGCCGACGCTGGTGTTACCCACACCGCGCCCAACGGCTACCCCGCGCCGGCCAACACCGGCAAGCCAACCGACAACATTGCCGGCAACCCAGGTGATTACCGGCACGGCCCTGCAGGTAGCGAATGTTCGCCCCTTACCCGGTACGAATAATCAGCCGATTGGTCGGATTAATGCCGGCGATGAGATCATCTTCCTGGCTCGCACGGCCAACGATCAATGGTATCTGATTCGTCTTGGCGAGCAACGGAGTCCGGACTCTTTTATTGCCAACCCCGATGGCAGTGGTACCGGCTGGGTCAATCGCGCGCTGGTTTCGCCGCCGCCAACTGAAGTGCCGATCCAGGAACCGTTACCGCTTCCTGCACCAACAGCGACGCCGTAGGGCGTTTCAGGCGATTGTGGCTGCACACGTGCAATCTGTGATCTCGAAATATCTGCCTGCGCTCGGTTGGGCTGTTTTCGCCGCGTGTGTGATCACGCTCTTCACACAGGTGCCGCTGCGGCGCGAGTTTGATATTGGCCGTAACGATGCCGGGATCGTTCAAGGATTTTCCGATCCCGAACCGATTCCGGCTACGGCGCAAGCTGACGCTGGTGTTGGCCGACGGGTATTGCCGGCAGCCGCTTTACGCATTCCCCAGGCTGGCGCACCGGCCACAGTGACAATGCGCTGGCTGGCGCCAGCCGGAATGCCGGTTGTTATCGCGATCAATGATCAGCCACCTATCCAACTGATTGCGCAGGGCCAGTGGGAAGAGCACGATATTACGGTGAGTAGTGGCTGGCGTAAAGCCATTGATCTGGTGGTACAGATAACGGCTCCAGAGTCACCGGAACAGATTGTCCTCGACCGGGTTGTTGTCACCGTGACCCCACCGGTATGGCCATATCCGGCCCAGGTGGGCTACGCGCTGATGGTTGGCGCACTGTGTGGGCTGCTGCTGCAAGGTCGTCCACGCTGGCAACCGGCGCTTGCCGTTAGTGTGTATGGGCTGGTCTGGTGGTTGTTCTACCGCAGTAGCCCCTATCCGCTGCTCTACTTGCCGCCAATCGTGGTAGCGGGACTGCTGACAATCTGGTTAATCTGGCGCTGGCCGAGTCTCGTTGTGCGCTGGCCGCGATGGGCGACGCCGGGACTGGCAGGTGTGATGATAATCCTCTGGATGGGTGCATTACTTCCGGCAATGGTTGCCCACGTAACCCTGGCCCGCCCCGGTGTTGAGAACGATTTTCGCGTCTTTGCTACCCGTGATACGCTGGAAACTATCTTTCAGGCCGATGGTTTCTACAATCTCGGCTATCCGCTGCTGCTCTGGCTGGTACGACCGCTGACGCACGACAACCCCTTTCTGGCTGCGCGCCTGATTTCGCTGCTGGCAGGTGGTGTCTTGATTGCCGGAGGCTATCTGTTGGCCCGCAGTCTGCTCTCACCTGGATTAGCATTCCTGGCAGCCGGGTGTCTGGCATTGAGCGGCATAGTCGTGCAGTATGGTTTGCTGGTCGGGAGCGATATGCCGTTTGCGGCGCTGATGACACTGGCCGTAGCCGTGACATTACATGTTCATAGACGTTCTCACGCACTGCTGGCGCTGATTGGTGGTGTCTTTGCCGGCACAGCGTTTCTGGTGCGTCATCCCGGCTTGCTGTTGCTGCCCTGGGGCGCTGTAACCCTCTGGTACATTGCCGGTCGCCGTCCGGCACTGCTCTTCGGATTGGGGTTTGTGCTGGCTGCCGCCCCCCAATTGGTGGTGAATACCCTGCAAACCGGGCAGCTCCTGTTCAATCAGCAGGCTAAAAATATCTGGCTGGCAGTGTACGCCAATACCGATTGGGGACGTTGGGATGAGGTTCCCAACAGCATCGGTCTGTTTGAGGTAATTGGCCGTGATCCGCTGCGTTTTTTGACCAACTGGAGTCGGAATGTGGTTGGTTTCATCGGGGCCGGTGCCGAAGATGTGAGTGAATTCGGGCGCGCCGATCAATTACGCTTACTCGGCTGGCCGGCGAACTGGCTGGCAATTGGGGGATTGGTTGCAGCAGGCTGGCTGGCATGGCAGCATCGGGCCGACCGGCGCTGGCTGACGTTGCTTGCGTTGATTGCCCTGTACGTGGCTGCTATCGCGACTGCGTTCATCTTGCCCCGTTTCTTTCTCCCGCTCACACCGCTGTACGCAGTAGCCGCAGCGTGGGCCATAGCACAACTGTGGACAGATCAGCGACACCTGGTGGCGGCTGCCTTGATCATGGTCGTTTTACTCAGTCCGGGGCCAATGACGGCAACGCAGGCGGTACTGGCAGCACAACCGGCAGACGAAGTGGCAGCAGTGACGTTGGTGCAGCGCTCGTTACCGGCGGATGGCTCGCGACTGGTAGCCGCTATTCCTGATCGCTTGCCGTTGGCAAAATATTCCGCGATAGCGCACCTCGTTCACGTGCGCGTATCACCAACCGTCACCGCGACCGAATTACAGGCGCTGGACGCCGACTATCTCCTTTGGGATAATGCCCAAGGGCCACCTCCAATCCCCGAACCTGAGCGCAGGCGAATCGGTGATGGCCGTTTTACCCTCTACAGCCTGACAGCGCCAGCTACAAAGTGATAACTGTCTATTGCCTATCTTCTCTCACCCACCTATTTCCTATCTTCTCTCGCCTCCTATTTCCTATCTTCTCTCGCCTATCTTCTCATCAGCCCCACTGTGCACCCACCTATTTCCTATCTTCTCTCGCCTATCTTCTCATCAGCCCCACTGTGCACCCACCTATTTCCTATCTTCTCTCGCCTATCTTCTCACCAGCCCCACTGTGCACCCACCTATTTCCTATCTTCTCTCGCCTACCTCCTAATCATGTACAATAGCGTCGTACATCAGAACACACCTTGCGTCTGCGTTAGACATCACAGCATGCATGAAAGGTAGCAAACAGGTCACAATGGTATCTCCTGCTCCACGTTCTATCGTCGCAGTACAACCACACCGATGGCGGATCGCCCTGCTGATCAGACGACCGGTCATTTGGGTTGGTCTCCTGATGATAATTGGTCTAATCCTGCGTCTCTGGTTTCTTTTCATCTATCAGATCGACCCGCGTTTCTCGGCAGCCGACGATGGTGACTATTATGTGCGGGCGCTTCAGTTGGCGGTGACCGGCGAATATCGCGATAACTCGTGGCTCATCCGACCACCCGGTCATATATTCTTCTTCGCCGCAATGATCCGTATCGGGCTATGGCTGGGCGATCCGGCGATTGGGATTGCGCTGATCCGGGCCGTGCAAATTTCGCTATCGCTAGCCCTGATCCCTATTGGGTATGATCTGGCACGACGGCTCTTCGATCAGCGTACCGGCCTGATCTTCGCAGCAGTTCTGGCCCTCTGGATGCCGATGGTCGAATTGCCGGTGCTGATTCTCAGCGAACCGCTCTTCTTCTTCATGCTGGCAGTTCATGTGTGGCTGTTGGTGCGCTGGCGCGACTCGCGCCATCCCGGCTGGTTAGCTGGTGCCGGGGTAACGCTGGCTATCGCTGCGCTGGCTCGCTCACCGGGATTGTACGGGGCGATCTTTGCAATACTCTTCATCGGTGTCAGTGCCTGGACAGTCCACCATCGTCGGCACTGGCAGCCCATTGTCGTGGCGCTGTTGGCGTTTCTGCTACCCTTTGTGCTTACCATCGCTCCCTGGACGCTGCGGAATTACCTGCTCTACCGCGATTTTATTGTGATCGATACCCTGGGGCCGGTTAATCTCTGGATCGCGATGAGTGATGCGGTACACGAAGGGCGTGGTGAGGGGGAAGCCAAAGGGATTCTACAAGCGATTCCACAAGAAGATCGGCAACGGTTTGTGAGTGCCGAATTGCGCCGCATTCTGCAAACAGAACCGTGGCGCTTTACCCGCAATCTCTGGCCGCATTTTCAGCATATCTGGAAGGCTCAGTTTATCGAGGATTTCTTCGTGAAAGCCAGCTTCTTCACCCGACCATTGCGGGAAGTCTGGCTTCATGGCCTGATCAGTGATCTCGCCTGGTTGAGCTTGATCCTGGCGGCACCATTTACGCTGTTTGGACGTGGCCAGGATTGGGCAGTACGACTGTTAGCGCTCGGTTGGATTGGCTATACCTGCCTGATGGTGATGCTCATCCACGTTGAACCGCGCTATCTGTTGCCGATCTGGTTCTGGCTGACGTTGTACGGTGCAGCGACGCTGGCCCGGTTGGGACAACACCGCTGGCGTCTGGATCGCCGGCAATTACCCGCATTGATCGTCAGCCTTGGGCTGGCCTTCCTGATTTTCAGCTACCGCAATTACCCGCAGATTATCCAGAATGGTATTTCCCGCGAGCAGGCATACGCTGCGGCGATGGCTGCGCTGCAACGCGGTGATGATGAAGCAGTAGAACAGGCATTTCGCCGCATGCTGACCGCCGACCCCGATTTTGCCGATGGTCAGGCCGAATTTGCCCGCTGGCTGCTGGCTGAAGGTCGGTATGACGAAGCCTGGCAGGTGATCGGTTCCTATCCAACCCACCGTGGTGATCTCGTGCGTGGTGCATTGGCGAGGGCGCAGGGCGATCTTGAAGCAGCGAAGGTGTTATTGCGCGATGTGGAAGAGCGCGCCGGCGAGGACGCGCAACGGCTGGCAGTGCGCTGGTTATCACCGGCACCGACGACGGCGTTAACCCTGGGTGATGATCTTGATCTGGGGTATCTGTATGGCTTCTCATTCGGTGAGCGCACGGGTGATACAACGTTCCGCTGGTTGCAGGGTGAAGGTGCTGTGCGCCTGCCGTTGCCAACACCGCTGATCGGCAACGAGATCCTGACACTACGGCTGGCGGTGCCGCAACCGACGAACCTGACGGTGACGATTGGTGATCGGCGGTATGAGGTAAACGTTGCGCCGGGAGGCTGGCGGGTGTATCATCTGCCTGTACCTGCGCAGATGCAGGGGGCACGTGAGGTAATCATCTTGCTCAGCGCGCCGACATTCTTGCCGTATGAGCGTTTTCCCGGTAGTACCGATGCCCGTCCGTTGAGTGTGATGGTGCAGCAAATAGCAGTTCGGTGAAGTATCATGCAACAGATAGACACGACAGCCCAAACAGAACCGGTTGTGGTTCAGACATATCCCTTTACAGTAAGTGTGGTCATCCCGGCCTACAACGAGGCGCATGGGATCGCTCAGGTCATTGAGCGTGTGCGAGCGGTATTACCCGAGGCTGAGATTGTGGTGGTGGATGACTGCTCGCAAGACGATACGGCCACCGTTGCACATACGGCAGGTGCGCGGGTTATCCGTCATCCCGTGAATCGCGGCAACGGTGCCGCCGTTAAAACTGGTATTCGCCGCGCTCGTGGTGAGGTCGTTTTGCTGATGGATGCCGATGGACAGATGGATCCGCGCTACATTCCCGATCTGTTGGGAGGCATTGCCGCCGGTTATGATATGGTGGTGGGGGCCCGTACCCGCGAGACACAGGGCGACTCGATCTTTCGGCGCTGGGGCAATCGTGCCCTCGATGCGCTCGGCAGTTATCTGGTAGAGACCGAGGTGCGCGATTTGACCAGTGGTTATCGGGCGATGCGCCGCGATGTCATCATGGAGTTCATCAATCTCTTGCCCAATCGCTACTCCTACCCCACTACCAGCACGCTGGCGTTGCTCAAAGCGGGCTACCACGTCGGCTATGTCCCGGTCACCGGACAACGCCGGCAGGGTGGGCGAAGTGGGCAAAAGCTCCTGCGCAACGGCATCCGGTTCGGGCTGATCATTTTGCGGATTGTCTCACTCTTCGCACCATTGCGCGTCTACTTTCCGGTAGCGCTCTCGATGCAGGGGTTGGCTCTGCTCTCGTTTCTGATCAGCTTCTTTATCACCGACCCCTTCCGTTTTCATATTCCCAACTCGGCGATGGGCTTATTTGTTGGCAGCATTATTGTCTTTATGTTCGGACTGAACGCCGAACAGGTTGCCGCACTCCGCTTTCAGCGCCCCCTGCGTAGCAATGAAGAGGAGTAGTTCGTGATGCGTGTTCTGCTTTCGTGGCTACTCCGTCTGGTCGGGCCGGCGCTGTTGCTGTGGTTTATCGTGACCTGCGATCTCAACCTGTTGTGGCAGACTATGCGTTCGGCTGATCTGGTGCCGGTTCTCTGGTCGCTGGCCCTGCTGCCACCGTTCATTATCATCAAGTCGTGGCGATGGATTCAGATCATGCGGGCGATGAATCTCTCCCTCGATCTGCCAACGGCCTGTGCCCTCTACATGGTCGGTATCTTTTACGGAACGACAACGCCGGGGCAAGCTGGTGATCTGTTGAAGGCGATGTATCTGCGCGAACGGGGTCAACCGACAGCGCCGGCACTGCTCTCGGTTGTGCTGGATCGGCTGTGTGATCTGATCATTATGGCCCTGTTGGGGATGATTGGCGTCTTCGCGCTGGGTCAGCTCCTCCCCAGCCGTGAGCTACAACAGATGATCGTGATCGCGATGGGTGTTGGTCTGCTCACGATCACGGTGGTCTTGACGGCAAGGCGGCCACGTTCGTGGGTGCTGACCACACTCTTGCCGCGATTTGCGCCACGGCTGCGCTCCCGCCTGGATCGCTGGAATGAGCAGATGCACAGTCTGACGCTGACGCCGACCCTTATCGCAACGCTCGGTGGGGCAACGCTGGTCTCGGCCTTTTTCACCTTCTTCCGACTCTGGTTGCTCTTCCTGGCCCTTGATCTAAGTGCCGTGCCGTTCCTGGTCTTTGTTGGTGCATCGGCGTTGATTGCCGTGTTGCAGGCATTGCCCATCTCGATTGGCGGTCTTGGCGTGCGTGATGTGGTACTGGTCGCGATTCTCGCCGCCTACGGCTATTCACAAGAGCAGGCGTTAACGCTATCGGCGCTCTTCTTGCTCATCAATGTTGAACACATTATCGTCGGCTTTATCGTTTCGTTATGGTTTCCCCTCGGGCGAAGTGGTACAATTACTCCATGACATATCAGCGCTACGCGACCGTGTATGATGGTAGCGGTCAGATACGTTTTGCGCTGCTGACCGCCCTCTATCTGGAAGAGTTGTTGCAACGCCATCCGGTGTACGGGCGACGGGTGCTGGACGTTGCCTGTGGTACCGGCACGCTGCTGGCAATTCTGGCCGAGCGCGGCTGGCAGGTAACGGGAGTCGATGCTTCGGCAGCGATGCTGGCACAGGCGGCGGCGAAGCTGGCCGAGGTACCGGTGCCGGTTGAGTTGCGACAGGGTGATATGCGAGAACTGGCGCAATTGCTGCCGGCGCATACGTTTGATCTGGTGACGTGTACTTACGACAGTCTCAATTACCTGATCGGGAGTCATGACCTGGCGGCGTGTTTGCGCGGCGTGGCGCGGGTGCTGGTGCCGGGTGGATTGTTTGTCGCCGATATGAATACTCGCCACTTTTTAGCCGTTGATTGGGGTGAGTACGCTTTTCATGAACAGCCGGGCTATGTCCAGGTCGAACGAACCCATTTCGATCCGGCGGCTAACCTCTCTACCATGTGGCTGACCGGTTTTATTGGCAACGACCGCGATGGTTACGAACGATTTGACGAGCTGCATATCGAACGGGCATATCCCAATGACCTGGTGGCTGCGCTGATCGAGGCAGCCGGTCTGAAGATCGAAGGATGCTACGACGGCTTTACCTTTCAACCGCCAACTGATACAACTCAGCGTATCTGCTGGGTTGCCCGTAAACCACTATGCCAAAACTACTGATTCTATCAACCGGTGGTGCGTTAGCGATTCGACGGGCGTTGGGTGCCCGTGATGATCAACTGACCGTGCGGCCCGATCTCACGGTCGTGATTGAAGAGTTTGCCAATCTGCCGGGTAGCCATCTTACGCCACAGCAAATCTTTGCTCTGGTACAGCGCATCCAACAGGTGCGTGATGGGTATGATGGTATTCTGGTTGCGACCGGCAGTGACACGCTGGAAGAGGCCGCCTTCCTCATCGATCTCTTACTCCCTGCCGGGTCGCCGGTCGTTATTACCAGTTTACCACGCCTCAGCACCGGTGGGGTGAGTGAGACGAATGGTCTTCAGGCTGCGATGGCTGTTGCGGCAACCCCGGCCGTTGCCGGCGCAGGAGCGCTGGTCGTGGTTGATAACACTATCTACGCCGCTGCCACGATTCAGATGCAGTTCAGTCAGGGGCCTGGTATGGTGACGGCGCCACTGGGTGCACTGGGACGGGTTGAAGGCGATCAGGTCAGCCTGCGCTTGCAGCCGGTAGGACGACAGCAGATCGCCGCGCCGCGCCTGGTTGAGCCGGTCGATCTGATACGCATTGGAGTTGGTGCCGATGATCGTCAGCTACGGCACAGTATTGCCGATAATGTCGCCGGAATTGTGATTGAGACGCTGGGTAGCGGACGAGTTCCACCCTGGTGGTTGCCGGCGATTGGCGAAGCAGTGCAGCGCCGGATTCCGGTCGTCGTGGTCAGCCGGGCCGGGGCCGGGGGGCTGGGTGATGAATTTGGCTACGTTGGCGCCTACCACGATCTGCGCAAGCTGGGGGTCATCTTTGCCCCCGATCTGAGCGGGATCAAAGCCCGCCTGAAGCTGATGGC
Source organism: Chloroflexus aurantiacus J-10-fl (assembly GCF_000018865.1). Classification (NCBI taxonomy): domain Bacteria; kingdom Bacillati; phylum Chloroflexota; class Chloroflexia; order Chloroflexales; family Chloroflexaceae; genus Chloroflexus; species Chloroflexus aurantiacus. Next base: position 4,870,603 of record NC_010175.1, on the reverse strand, counting down.
TGCACTTGCCGTTGCCCGTTCTCCCGCTGAACTACGGGCGCTCTTTCGTTAGTGTGTTGATTTGGTTTGATAGGGAACATGAGCGTATTAAATCGCGTGAATATATTTCGTTGCATGCGCGATGGTAGAGAGGTGAACTGCGATGAATGTACTACCACCGCCGGAAGCAAAAGCGGCGTATGTTGAGCAAATGTTTGCCCGCATTGCCCGCGGCTACGACCGGGTCAATCGGGTGATGACGTTTGGGCTTGATCAGGGCTGGCGGCGTAAAGTGGTGGAATATGTTGCGCCACCGGTACACGGTCGTGCGCTTGATGTTGGTACCGGTACCGGTGATTTTTTGATCGAACTGGCAGCCTGGGCCCGTGAAGGGCTGGTGGTCGGGGTTGATTTTACCGTGCCCATGATGCAGGCCGGCCAACCGAAAATTGCTGACCTGGCCCAAAGTGGACGTGCTGCCTTTGTGGCCGGTGATGCGTTGCAGTTGCCGTTTCCCGACAACACCTTCGATGCGATTACCACCGGTTTCGTTTTGCGGAATGTCACCGACATCCCGGCAGCGCTGCGGGAGATGTACCGGGTGGCCCGGCCCGGTGCCACCATGGCGTGTCTGGAAGTAGCTCGACCACGGCATCCATTGCTGCGCTGGGGGCACCGTATCTATTTTGAGCACGTTGTACCGTGGATCGGGGCCTTGCTGGGTGGTGATCGCCGCGCCTACACCTATCTCCCACAATCGGCGCGTGCCTTTCCGCCTCCCGATGATCTGGCGGCAATGATGCGTGAAGCGGGCTGGAGTCACGTCTTTTACCGCCTCTATGGCCTGGGTGCGGTTGCAATTCATGTCGGTGCAAAAAAGATGTAGTGACAATGACCATCACTTCAAACACTTGCATGAGGTTGCCCCATGTACCACGACGATGATGATGACGATGAGATTCGACAGCGGGCCAGACGGCTGATGCGTTTGCGCCGTGAACGCGAATGGTTCGATGACGACGATTATTTGGATGTGCAACCCAGAATCGGTTATCGGTCACAGCCAATCCGAAGTGGTATTTCGGGTTCGGTCATCGTTCTCCTAATAGTCGTGCTGTTGATCGGGATTGGCGGTTTCTGGATAACACAGCGCATCAGTGCCCTTGGCAGTGCAATCCCGAATGTGCAGGTGATCGTCCAGACGCCGACACCCCAGATCATCAGCGGTGCGGCTGTCGTGCAGCGAATACAGCAACTCAGCCGACTCGAAACCAGCAAATACACCATTGAGCGGGTTATTGATATCCGCCAGGGCAGCAATATTCCGATTATCGGTGATTGGCTGGCCAGCGATGCGATATTACTCATCGCTCACGGCACGGTGGTGGTAGGGGTCGATCTGAGTCAGATCACCCCTGATGCGGTCACTGTTTCGCCTGATGGCCGGCAAATTACCGTGCGTCTACCACCGGTACAGGTCTTTAGCGCAACCCTTGACAACAGCAAAACTCGTGTCTACAGTCGTGAACGTGGTTTACTGGCTCCAGACAATCCAAATCTGGAGACAATAGCTCGCCAGGCGGCTGAACAGCAAATTCTGCAGGCAGCCTGCGAGGATGGGATTATGGAGGAGGGTACGCGCAATGCAGAGCTGGCACTCCGCCAGTTTCTGGGCCTGATCGATGGTGCAGTTGTCGAGGTCGTGACCTCACCTCCAGCATCATGTACGGTCTCGCCATGATGGAAACGATAAAGGCGCTTCACATGAGTGTTCCGTATGGAGTAGTGATTGGGGGATTGGGAGAATACGCTGATGAATACCTGCTGCCTATCTTCATTGCGTCTGGTTATCAGATATGGATCACACGGGGGGCTGCCACTCTTTACGACACATTAAGTCGCCAGATCGATCTGGCGCTGGTCAGTATTCCAGATCAGTCGTATCTCGATCAGATTCCTGCACTGCTCAAACAATGGCAGGGAGTCTTCATGCTGATTGGCCCTCGTAATGATCAACTGGTGGTGGAGTCCTTTGCCCATGGTGTTGATGACTACATTGCCCGACCCTTCCGTACCGATGAACTCCTGGCACGGGTACGTGCGCAATTGCGCCGGCGACAGCGTTATCTACCGCTGCCGTTCACAGCCGGTCCTTTCACGTTTGATCTAGCCGCGCGCACCATCTCTTTTCGCGATCAACCACTTGATCTCGATCTGCCTGCATTCGCCCTCCTCACCGTATTAGCCGAAGCGCCAACCCGCCGGTTTACATCAACTGAATTACTAACGCTCGTCTGGGGTCGCGGACAGGCAAACAATCTCTCGCTCCTTGAGTCAACCTGGCAACGTGTGCGTCAGCAGATTGAAGGCGATGAAAGCGTCCTGGTTGGTGATATTACGCGAGAGGTGGCATTGTTACAGTGATGGCATTATACAGACGTTGAGGCGGTAATATGCTCCACATTGCGCTTAATGTATCACTTACCATGCGCGAACTGGCGTGGTCTGAACGCTTCGACACGGCGGCACGGCTCGGTTTCGGTACAGTCGAGTTCTGGTGGCCGGATGGGGTTGATCTCAAGGCAATCAGCCGCCAGTTGCGTGATCTCGATCTGCAAGTAGCACTGGTCAATTTTGCCGCCGGTGTGCTGGCCCATGGTGAACGAGGGTTATTGAACCATCCGGAACGGCAACATGAGTTTCGCGCCAATGTTCCGGTGGCGCTGGAGTTTGCCCAACAGATTGGGTGTCGGCGACTGAATGCCCTGGTTGGTAAGCTCCTGCCCGGAGAAGATCGCGCTTCACAGATGTCACGGGTACGCGAGAATCTGGCCTGGGCTTGCGAGCAGGCAGCCGCAGCCGGGATTGAGGTGGTCGTCGAGTCGCTCAATGCCTGGGAAAACAGTGGCTATCTACTGACCAACACCGCCGAGACGCTGGCATTTCTGGCGAGTGTTGGTGCACCGAATCTGCGCTATCAGTACGACTGTTACCACATGCAGTTGATGGAAGGAAATATCACTCGCACGATTCGCGAACACGTTGCTCGGATTGGTCATATTCAGGTCGCCGATGCTCCCCATCGCCACCAGCCCGGTACCGGCGAACTGCATTTTCCGTACATCTTCCGGGCAATTGTTGAGAGTGGCTACACCGGTTTTGTCGGTCTGGAGTTCATCCCTGACCGTGAACTGGCCGCTTGCCTGGAATGGCTACCCCCAGATCGTCGGCAACCGATAGCGCTTGAAGCTATGCGCTGGTCGGCAGTGGGTGAAGAACAGGAGCGTTAATCGCTCTAGTCATGACGCCGCGATGTTTGCCCCAAACCTGGCGTTGTGGGGATTGCATAGTGTGTCTCGTTGTTATCCATCATCGACAGAAAGTTACACATGACACCACAGGTCGGTTTTGTCGGGCTTGGGATTATGGGCAAACCGATGGCCCACAATCTCCACCGTGCCGGCTTTTCGGTTATGGTCTGGAATCGCTCACGCCAACCAATGGATGAACTGCCTGCTGAAGGTCTGCATTCTGCCGAGAGTCCTCCGGCGCTGTGCATCCGCCAGACCCGTGCGCATCCGCGTTCCACTGACGATCCCCAGCGATACCTACGGTGACGCGCCCAATACGCACGATCAACGGTGTATCCGCGTGCATCCGCCAGACCCGCGTGTATCCGTGTTACCTAAACCATTCTGTTTCAAGGGTGTCTACGCTGCCCGATTAGAGCAAGATGATTGGGCCTTTTCTGGACGTTCAGGTGCGAGTCGGCGAACGATTACAGCCAGCGTCACCCAAAGCGGTACAAAGAAAATGAAAGCTAACTGGATATACAAGGACTCAACTGAACTGAAAAGATAATTGATTGCCTGTGGTATACAGTGAAGACAAGGCTGGAATCGATTGTAAGCTCATAAGGTAATATTCTCGATATTTTTCAATACCAATCGCAGCATAGCCGATTGCTTCTGCCGCAGCAATGGTCGATCCAGAACCCATAAAAGGATCAAGGACTACTCCTTCGCCAAGAGGCAAAGAGGCATACACAATTTGGCGCAGAAACGATTGTGGTTTCAGGCTTGGGTGATTTGCTATCGCCCGCTCCTTTTGCGGTGTGCGTTCACTTTCGATAACATCTTCAAAAGGATTACCGTCTTGTTTACGGCGCAATCCCCCTGTTTGGAAAAGCCGTAAACACTCACTTACGGTCATGCCGTCTGGAATAGGTTTTCGGAAAATACCCCAGGGTTCGTAGCAACCGCGTGGCATTGAGCAAACATCGGGGAATTCTTCCTCAGCATTCTTTGGTCTATCACCACCGCGAAGCGTTCGGACCAACCGAACAACCTGTCCACGAAACTCGAAACCGGCCTGAACAATGGCAGTAAAGACTATTTGGGAAAGAAAAACATTTGATGCAAGAAATACGTGGCCACCAGGACGTAACACTCGTAAAGCCAGCCTGGCCCACTCGTAAAAGTAATGTTGTATTCGTTCTCTTTCCTTTGGATTTAGTGCAGTAAATCTTGGTAAGGGTGATCTGGTATGACCATCAAAAGATGGCGGAATGCGCCAGATTCCTCCATTGCCATTTGAGCGCTTTTCCAATTGCTCAGGATCGTATTCCTTCACGCCGTAGGGGGGATCGGTGACAATGGCATGAATGCTATCGCCTGGGACTTCGCTTAGCCATTCAAAACAATCAGCATGTATGACTACAGATTTGGTAAAAGAGTGAAATTCATGGTTAAGGGTGTAAGTCTGTTCGAGATAGTTGATTGACATTATGATCACCTGAACATTTTCGACAACCTGGTATACCGAGACGATTTCACGGAAGGTTAATCAATCATCTGCGTTTTCTAAAGTATTGGGTGCTGATAATCTTTATAAATATCGTACAATAGAACAAATGTTTTGTCAAGAACATCTGTCTGGCAAGTTTGACTTTTTCCGGTCTTAAAGCTGGTTGTACATGTTCACCGTTAAGATATGCTCTTGCGCGGAAAGATAGAAAGATATCCGCTCAGGCCACTATCCGGCAAAAAAGGCACCAGCCTAACGCATCATTGTAGTGACCAATTGCCATAACATCATTTCCATCTTTGCAAAATGCTGCGATGGGGCCTGAATCGCCCGGAACGAAAGCTGTTGTGTTGAGCACTCCATTGCACCGGGAATAATGCCACTCGTCCTGTCTTCCCCCATTCCTGCAAGCGCGGACTTCCGGTCTACCGGTACTGGTCTGGAAGGGATCAACCGCATCCATCCTAACCACCAGTCTTGAATGCACATCCCCCTCCGCAGCAAAACATCACCTGCAATACACGCAAAAGCGAGGTGGACATCCACCCCGCTCTTATGAAGTATCACCACCCTACCGCGCTACGCCGTCACCGCGTCGCCTGGCTAATTCCTGCCAGCGGTTGCGCCACATCGTCACCCAACTCGTACCGCGCAACCGCCAGGTACCGACGATGCCGTATGGCAGGAAGAGCACGATGAGAATGTACACGATCCCAAACAGCAGTGGCCATGCCGGCCCGAAGAAGAAGTTCAGCCAGTACCCCAGCAGTTGGATCACGGCGGCGCCAAGCATCGGCCCGATCAGCGAACCGACGCCACCAATGATCGTCATCAGGAGCGCATTGATCGTTGTCCCTACGCTGAGCACCGCCGGGTTTGCGTTGAGATTCCACAGTGCGTTGAATGCACCGGCCAGCGCTGCCATAACACCGCTGATGGTGATGGCGATCAGCTTGTAGGTGAGCGTATGGTAGCCCAAGACTCTGGCCCGTACCTCGTTGTCGCGGATCGCCATCATCACCCGCCCGGTTGGCGAATTGACGACCTGGCGGGCCAGGAGATACATCACTACTGCAAATCCTAACGCAAGATAGTAGAAGCGCAGACGTTCGTTGGTCGGGCTGATCCACGCCGGTACCGGAATACTTTGCAACCCATCCTCTGCCCCTGTCCACTGGCGAAAGTCGGTTGCTTCGGCCAGGAGGAAGAACATCTGGGCAAAGGCCAGTGTCACCATCGCGAAGTAGACACCGCTGACCCGCAACGAGAGCAGGCCAACGATCAGGCTTTGCAGTACCGCAATGACGATGACGGCCACGAATGCTGAGCCGAGATCCCAGCCGGCATGTTTGAGCAAAATCCCAATCGTGTAGGCACCTGTGCCGAAGAAGAGGGCGTGGCCGAAGGAGAGAATGCCGGTATAGCCCATCAGAATGTCGTAGCTCATCGCAAAAACGGCCAGAATGAAGACCTGGATGAGCATACCCTGCCAGAATTTCGGTATCCCACTGTCAATTGGCTGCCCGGTGAGCAGTGCTATCAGATAGGGGAAGGCGATCAGACCGCCGATCAAGGCCAGACCGGCCCATTGTGGTGCTTTCAAACGTGTCAGCATCGCCTACTCCTTCTTCCCAAAGAGACCTGCCGGGCGCAGCAAGAGCACCAGCGCCATGATCAAGACTGTTGAAGCGCGCGCAATTGAAGGTGAGAAGGTGATCGCTTCGCTCATCCACGGTAGTTGGATGCCGGTCAGGACAATCTGGTCGCCAAAGGCGCGCGCCAGCCCCACCAGCAGCGCACCCATCGCTGCACCGGTGAAGCTGCCCATTCCCCCGATCACCACGGCGATAAAGGCCTGTAACTGAAACTCCTGTCCCAAACCAGGACTAATACCGAGGAATGGTGCCGCTGCCACCCCGCCCAACGCGGCAAGGCCGGCTCCAAGTGCAAAGACCAGAGTGAAGACGCGGCGAACGTTGATCCCCAATGCCTGCACCATTTCGCCGTCCTGCACGCCGGCCCGAATGATCATCCCCAGGCGGGTGCGGCGTAAGAGGAGGGCAATGCCGATAAACATGGCAATGCCCAGGGCAATAATAAAGATGCGATAACTGGGGAATGGTCGCCCCAATACGTCAATACTGGCACAGTTGTCGCGGAGCCAGGCGATCAGGTTGGGTGATGGGCAGTCAGGTCCGCGACGGCTAAACCATTCGGGCAATTCCATAAAGTAGCCACCCGGCCCCCAGATGCCTTTCACCAGCTCGGTGCCGACAAAGACCAGCCCCAGTGTGACCAGTACCTGATAAATAGGCCGGCTGTACAGCGGGCGAATCAGGCTCCATTCCATCAGACCACCCAGCGCTGCGCCACTGGCGGCCCCGATCACCAGGGCCAGGAGAAAGCGGATGTTTGCGTTGATGCTCAATAGCCAGCCTTCGGCAGCGAGGCGGAATGGTGCGATGATCAATGCCAGCGCAAGCATACTCAACCCCAGGACGAGATCGGCCCTCGTTGGTGGCCGAGAGTGTTCCTTTCCGATCAGAAAGGCGATCCCCGCAATGAAGCCGGCTACGCTCAACCCTACCGTTCGTCCGATGAAGATAGCAGTTGGCGCCTGCGCTTCCTCAGTAGGCACTCGCCCACCTGAACTGAGCGCAGTGGTGGCCAGCGGTGCCAGCTCGAACCCCCAAAGTGCCAGCCCGCCCACGATGAATGCCCCAAGCCAGAACCACCAGCGCGGTGCCTTCATTCGATTGGTGGGGAACCAGCGCGTCAGGAGCCACCCCGCTACAAACGCCAGCACAAACGGCATAGTGTTCAGCAACAAACGCGGGTTGGCGTAGAGGGTAAAGCCCACATAGGCACCGATCATAAACAGTGTCCCATGGGCGAAATTGAGTACATCCATCAGGCCGAAGATCAGTGAGAGGCCAGATGTGACTAAAAAGTAGAGTGCCCCCAGCGTCAGGCCAGAGAGGAGAATACTGGCGAGAACACGCGGTTCGTAATGGGTGACTGCCCAGTATGCAAAGATCAATGTCGCACCGATCCCGGCCAGCAAGCCTCGTCGCTGTCGAATAAATTCATTCATGGATCTCCTCACTGTGGCACGATAACGGCGCGGCATCGTGCCGGTCGCTTGCAACGGTCTGACGAGCGTCATCTCTGCATTAGATGACGCGCTAAGCTCCTGCTGTCATCTCTCTTACCCGGCTCCCAGGTACCGGTTAATCGTTGCCTGATCGTGGACCAGGTCGGCCATCTTTCCGTGCTGAACACTGCGACCATCGTCGAGAATGTAGTATTCGTCGGCCAGTTGGGCTGCCATGGCAAAATTCTGTTCAACGAGCAAAATCGTTGTTTCCGTCGCCATCTGGCGCAACGCGGCCATAATTTGTTCAACGATGATCGGGGCCAGCCCTTCACTCGGTTCGTCAATCAAGAGTAAGCGATTCTCTGCTACCAGGGCCCGGGCAATCGCTAACATTTGCTGTTGGCCGCCGGAGAGCTTGCCGCCGGGATGGCGGTAAAAGCGCTTCAGGTCGGGGAAGAGGCTCATAATCAGGTCGCTCCGTCGGGCCAGATCACCGCGTTTACGTTCGGCGAGCCGCAAGTTCTCCTCGACGGTGAGATCGCGAAAAATAGCCCGGTGTTCAGGGACGTAGCCGACCCCCAGGCGAGCAATGTCATACGCCGGACGCCCGTTGATCACTTCTCCGGCCAGGCGAATACTTCCCTGTCGCGGCGGATTCAGGCCCATGATCGAACGTAGCGTCGTGGTCTTGCCGGCACCATTACGCCCTAGCAGCGCGGTGATGCTTCCGCTTCTCACGCGCAGCGATACTCCTTCAAGAATGTGAAATTGACCGATATAGGTGTGAATGCTATCAACGTCCAGCAATATTTCGCTCATTGCCGACCTCCGGTGAAGGTCGTTCCCAGGTAGGCATCGCGTACCGCCTGATTGGCACTGATCTCAGCCGGGCTGCCCTCTGCCAGCACACGCCCCTGGTGCATCACCGTAATTGTTTCAGCCAGACTCATCACCACCGACATATTGTGTTCGACGATCAAAATCGTTTTGTTCGTTCCTTGCCGAATGTTACGCAGTAAGTCCAGCAACATCGGCACCTGTTCCGTTGCCATCCCTGCCGTTGGCTCGTCGAGCAGGAGAATATCGGCGTCACCGGCCAGCAGAATCGCCAGCTCAAGCCGACGTTTGTCGCCGTGGGGGAGCGTGGCCGCAATCTGGAGTGCCCGTTCGTGTAAGCCAACCTGTTGTAACGCTGCGTAGGCCCGTTCGCTGTACCTGTGGAGCTGGCTTGCCCGCTTCCAGATGTGCAGATTATCCCGTCCACGAGCCTGCGCAGCCAGACGAACATTTTCCAGTACGGTCAGGGTTGGAAAGATGTTGGTAATTTGAAACGACCGCCCGATACCGAGATGGGCCATTCGATGCAGGGGGACGTGCGTAATCTCACGATCACGCAAGAAGACCCGTCCCGCTGTCGGTTTGAGATAACCGCTAATCAGATTGAAAAGAGTCGTCTTTCCAGCACCATTCGGCCCAATAATCGCATGCACGCTTCCAGCGCGCACCCGCAGATCGACGTGATCAACGGCGCGCAGGGAGCCGAAATCACGGGTCAGGGCCTGGGTTTGAATGATCCATTCGCTCACAAACGCACCTTCGCTTCCAGCATGTGCCGCGCATGCCCACACCGGCATGCGCGGCGAGTGTAACGGTTACTTGCAGCGTCCTAATGCTGCCGGTACAGCACAGGGCGGTGCCGTCTGTTCGGGAGTGAAGAGGGTGACCAGCTCGAAGAACTTGAAGTCAGGATCGTTGGTGTTGAGCAGGCGCACCAGGGTCATCGGCTGGAGGAGTACGTGATCTTCGGTCCGCACCGTGTAGGTTCCCTTCGGCCCGTCGAAGGTCATCCCTTCGAGAGCGGCAATCAAGCCATCGGCAGCCGGATCGCCATTGGTCTCTTCCAACGCCTTGACCAGCATGATAGCGGCGTTGAAGCCACTCTCTGTGAAGAGATCAGGAGGAACGCCATACGCTGCTTTGTGGCGTTCGACCAGCCAGTTATTCACCGGATTATCGAACAGGCTGTAGTGATAGACACTCACACCGACCGAACCGATGGCATCGGCATAGCCGTTGACCATCGTCTGATTGTCACCAAACCCGGTCGCAACTGTCATGACATCGAACACACCCAGTTGCTGCATCTGCTGGAACATGGGCACGAAACCGGTTCCCGACCAGGTCACGATCAAGACTTCTGCCCCAGAGTCGAGGAGCTGGTTGATGTACGGGGTGAAGTCGGTCGTATCCGGCGGTGCAAAGACGGTACCGGCACCCTCTGCGGTGTCATTGAGCACGAATTCGCCACCGAGGGCTTTGACCGTGAGGTAGAATGCGCCCGCTGAACCGCGACCGAACGCATTGTCTTGCGCAATCTGCACGAATTTCTTGCCGGTCTGCAAGAGAGCGGCGCTCATGGTGAGGGCGTCTTGCACGCTGGTACGACCGGCGCGGAAGGTGTAGATGTTAAAATTCTCGCCGGTGAGGGCCGGGGTAGCTGCCGGTGCTGCGATATAGACGATCTTATTCTCGGCGGCAACTGCCGAGATCGCCAGTGCTACCGGCGAGCTGGGTGAACCAACGAGCACGTCGGCACCATCACTCTCGATTGCCTCGCGGGCCAACGAGACCCCGGTCTCTGGATTACTGGCGGTATCTTTCACCACCACATTGATTGGCCGGCCTGCCACCTGATTGGTACCGTTCGTCGCATATTCCAGGCCGAGCGTGAAGCCGCGTTCAAGCATCGGGCCGTAGATAGCCAGCAAACCAGAGTTGTCGGTCATTAGCCCAACCACAATCGGTTCGCCGGTCGTGGCCGCGGTGGTTGGTGCCGCAGTTGGCTCTGGGGCGGTGGTCGGTACGGCGGTTGGTTCAGGCGCGCTGGTCGGTGCCGCAGTCGGTTCTGGGGCTGCGGTTGGCTGTGCGGTCGACCCACCGCCACACGCACTCAGCGCGAGGGCAAAGACTATCAGCAACGTGATAGCCAGTTGGCGGACAAAACGGACAGTGTGCATCGGTCGCTCTCCTTTGTCACAGACATCTGCATTATTCCGGCGGGCGGTTGCCCGAACAACATAGCGTGTTACACTTGCGGCACCATCACGAGTGCCTCGCCATCAACAATCAGGCGTTGGTCACTGCCGGTACACTGCGTGCGGAGCGTAACCAGTGGTTTATCGGTCCGAATATGGGTAATGGTCACCGTTGCGGTAAGCATCTCGCCAATACGGGCCGTATCGTGGAAGATGAGTTCCTGGCGGAGATATACTGACCCCGCTCCCGGTAATTTGACACCCAGCACGTGGGAAAACAGCGCACCGATCAGCGGTTCTGGCACAGTCTTTTGCGGTTGGTCATCGCAGAGCCGTGCATATTCGTCAATCAGGGCTTGATCGATCACGCGCTGGACGGTCGCCTGCATTCCAACGGTCAGCGCTGTCATACCGTTTCCTCCGTGGTCATTGTTGTGCGTTGCCGGTCGAGAAAGGCTTTCAAGCCAAGATCAGCCTCAATCGACTGAATACGCTCGCAATACACTTCTCGTTCACGATTGAGGGCGGCAGCGATCTGTTCCCGTTCCGCCCAGAGCAACCGGCGTGTGCAGGCGACACTACCCGGCATCTGCGTTGCAATCTGGTAGGCCAGGGCCTGGGCTTCGTCAAAAAGATGGCCGGGCGCGACCAGGCGGTTTGCTAATCCCCAGGCCACTGCCTCCTCGGCCGTGATCGGCCGTTCGAGAAGTAACACTTCGCCGGCACGTCGTTGGCCGATCAGTCGTGGCAAGAGCGTCGTCCACCCTCCTTCCGGCGACAGACCGAGGGTTGTCGCGTAGGCCGTGAAATGGGCATTGGGTGTCACCAGGACGATGTCAGCCACCACAACCAGCCCCAGCGCGCTTCCGTTCACCGGTCCCTGCACAGCGACAATGAACGGCACCGGCAGATCTATCAGCGTCAACATCACCTGATGCAACAGGCGCAACCCATGATCGGCGTAAGCGAGCCGGTCGGTTTGCCGGACCAGGGCTACCAGGTCAGTCCCGCACGAAAAATAGGTGCCACTGGCTTGCAAGACGATAGCCCGTAGTCCATGATGCTGACGTGCTGCAATAATGTGCGCTTCCAGCTCGGTTAACAGCTCTGGCGTCAGGCCGTTGTGCTGCATCGGCCGGTTAAGGGTGAGAGTTACAACCGGGCCGTTTGTTAGAATGGTTACCAGATTACTCATGCCCAACAATCAATCTTGTCTCACCACTACAGGCGACCTTACCGTCAGCACGGGTGACGTTGACCGTGCAATTGATCGTGTTATCGTCCTTACCGGTCACTTCCACGGTGACATGAACCGTATCACCGGCAAAGACCGGATTGGTAAAGCTGAGGGTCTGTTGTTGCTGTACCGCTGATGGAGCCAGGTTGCGCAGTGTGGCACGGATGTAACCGTAGAGCAGCATACCGTGAGCGATGGTGCGCCCAAAGCGCGTTGCCGCTGCGACTGCCGGATCGGTGTGAATCGGGTTCGTATCGCCGCTAATCGCCGCAAAGCGGTTGATGTCTTCCTGGCTGATCGTATGTTGCCGTTGATAACGGGTACCTGCTGTCAGTGCATGCATGCTCACATCCTCTTCAGGAAGCGCGTGCTGTTGCCAGATGGGGCAACAACAGCGCCAGGAATCGATCCGGTGCTTCGAGATTGGCCGAGTGACCGACCCCGGCAATAATCTGTGGCTCGACCCCCAGGGCCTCGGCTGCCCGCTTCACCGTCTCCGGGGTCACCAACGGATCGAGTTCGCCACCCATCACCAGTGCCGGGGCGCCAATCGTGCGCAGACGATCACCGGGTTTCCATTCACGCAGTGCATTGATTGCCCCGTTGGCAGCACTCAGCCGCTGCGAGTGACCGATAGTCACCAGTTCGCGCCAAAGTTCGTCATCTGGCGCGGTTGGTGCCATCGCCCTGATGGCCTGGGCAAAGAAATCAGGGTTATCTTTCAAGAGTTGTTGCCGATCTGGTTGATAGACCTCGTCGGGCATGCCATCAACCCATGGCGGTGCCAGCACGGCAATCGTTGCTACCCGATCAGGTTGATCGAGTGCGGCCTGCAAGACCACCGCCGCCCCCAACGAATGTCCAACCAGATGGCAGCGTTGGATGCCGAGGGCATCGGCGAAACGCCACAGATCGGCGGCCAGTGCGGGCATCCGGTAGTCGTGGTCTGGCCCCTGCGTGGCGCCTCGACCACGTAGATCGGGAGCCAGCCCACGATACCCGGCAGGGAGACGTTCGAGCACCCGTAGCCACCAGCCGCAACTGGCCCAATTGCCGTGCACGAAGATAATCGGCTCGCCTTCACCAACGTCAAGGTAGTGAACCTCAATATCTCCGGCCTGGATAACTGGCATAGCTTTCTCACTTTCCCGCTCAAGCCTGTTACCTGTTACGCAGGTGATCGTGGAATGCAGCGTTGAACTGGTCAGGATGCTCAATGTACGGCGTATGACCACATTCGGCGAAGACCAGCTCACGGAAGCGGCCACCGGCGGCGGCGTAGCGCTCCAGCACAGCGCGCGTTTGCCCGATCATCGGTTGCGGAGGATGGGCATCGGCGCCGGGCCAATCGGGTAAGATGCCGAGTTGACCGAGCGTACCAACATCGAAGAGCGACATATCGCTCACGATCTGGTCATCAGCACCACGCACCCACAAGATAGGGGGCTTCGGCTCCGCAGCCACAAAACGCTCGACCGCATCTCCAACGTAGAGGGGTGAAATGGCATTGATTGGTCCCCAGACCCCCGGTGCGACACCCGGCCAGTGCGGCGATGGCTTGAAATCGCCGGGGTAACGCTGCGGTCCCACCTTCTCACTTAGCATCGAGGCCAGCAATGCCTCTTCGCGGGCCGGGCGGAACGGTGGTTTCCAGTAGAACGTGTTCATGACAACTCTGGGGGCTGCGTTGCCTGCCTCTTCGGTAGTATCGCCGGCAGCCATACGCTCCACGAAGGCTTGATTGACCGTGCCGCCACCCGATCCGGCACCATCTGGCCAGCACAGCTCGCCGTTTAGCCCTTTGCAACCACCAAAACCGTAAGGCGAACCAGGTGCTACCAGGGTGGCCGTGATGATACGTTGCGGCACAGCCGCGATGAGATTGAACAGCACCACACCACCCAGTGAATGCCCCACCGCGTGGCAGCGATCAATGCCGAGGGTATCGATCAAGGCGATCAGATCGTCAACCCAGTCACCGCAGCCACGGGTCGCATCGATCAGCAAATCCTCGGTCTCACCGTAACCGCGCAGATCGGGCGCAATCGCGCGAAATTGTGCCGGCAACGCCAGCATCGTCTCTTCCCAGAATGTGGCCGACGAGGCATTACCGTGGATGAACAGCACCGCTTCGCCGTCAGCCGGGCCACTGCTCAAAACATGCATCTGCAAACGACTGGTTGCCACCATCGTCGAAGTGATACCGGGTAATGTTGGAATCTTGCTCATAGCGTTCTCCGCTTCATACCTGCAACTGCTGAAACATGTGTTTGATAGCCTGCTTATCAATCTTGCCGGCACCGGTCTTCGGTAATTCAGCGAGGGTGACAATTCGTTTGGGTAGTTTGTAGCGCGCCAGACGCAGCCCGGCAAAAGTGATCAAGTCCTGTTCCGAGAAGGTACTGCCGGGACGCACCACCACCGCCGCCCAACCAACTTCACCCCAGTGAGGGTCTGGCATACCGACCAGGGCCACTTCCGCGACGGCCGGATGGCCGGCCAGCACACTCTCAACCTCGGCGGGATAGATGTTTTCGCCACCCGAAATGATCACATCCTTCAGCCGCCCAACGATCCGAAAACAACCATCGGCATCGAAACTGGCCAGATCACCCGTGCGCAGCCAGCCGTCACGAAAAGCCGCAGCCGTCTCGGCAGGACGGCGCCAGTAGCCGGCGCAGACATGAGGGCCACGGATCTGCAATTCGCCAATCTCATCAACACCACATTCCCGACCATCAGCCGCAACCACCCGCACATCGATAAACATCAAAGGGTAGCCAACCGCCCCTGGCTTCTCCCGCACCAGTTCGGGTGGCAGCCAGAAGGTATTGGGACCGGCTTCGGTCAGGCCATACCCGGTCTTGAAATCGATCCCGCGTGCCCAAAAGGCATGAAACACCGGTTCCGGACAGGGCGCACCACCGCTGATAACAATCCGCATCCGGCTAAAATCAACCGTCGGCCAGCGTGGATGTTGTTGCATAGCGATGAACATCGTGGGCACGCCGAAAAAGAGCGTCGCCGGGCCGTGGTCGATGAGATCGAAGACCTGATCGACGTTGAACGAGCGACAAACAATCGAGGCACCACCGATCTGCAGCAGGGGTGCAGTAAAGACATTCAGGCCGCCGGTGTGAAAGAGCGGCGCATTGAGAATGGCAACATCATCGGGGCGCAACCCCCAACTCATCACCGTATTCACGGCATTTGCAGCAATGCTGCGATAGGTAAGAATTGCTCCTTTCGGCAAGCCGGTGCTACCACCGGTGTAACAGATCACCCACGGATCATCCCAGCTCAGCGGTACTGCCTCGAAATGGGTAGGAAAGGCATTCCGCCGGGCTATGGTCAGATCGGATGGATCGGCTGCCGGCGCATCATCGATTGCCAGCCAGTGGGCGACAAAGGGTGTCTGTGGACGCAGTGCCAGTGACATCGCGGCGTATTCGGGGCCATACGCCAGCACGCGCGGCTCGCCATCAACGATCAAATCGCGCAACTCGGCTGCGGTGAGGCGCCAGTTCAGGGGCTGAAAAATCGCCCCCAGCTTTGCACAGGCAAACCACAGATCGAGCAGATCGACGCAATTCTGGGCCAGGGCCGCGACCCGATCACCACGTGCCACGCCCATATCGCGCAACAGATGCGCCGTCTGATTGACCCGCTCATTCCACTCGCGGTAGGTGAGCGGTTGCATGCCGTGTTGGGCATCGAACAGGGCAACCCTGGTCGGAGACAACCGGGCACGACGGCCAAGCCAATCACCGAGATACATCACATCCATGTGTCGTGTGCGGCGTCACCGCCGCGATAGCGCAAACGCGCAGCTTACAACCGGGGATTTGATGGCGAGGGTAGCAGAAGGAGGTTGCTGAGCGGTTACAAATTGGTAACAGGGATGGGGTAATTACGTTCGTAGCGAAAGTGTTCGTATCTGACGAATATTGTTCCGGCTTGTGACCATTGTTCGCCTGACAGGTGCCACGATTCTTTGTTTGTTGGCGAGTAGATTAAGGGGCTATGTGAAAACGCTGATGGAATAGGGGTTGCTCTACGTGTCAGGTAAACCTGATATCAATTATTCGGATAAGCTCTGAGGATCATCGTATTTGCACACGTTTGTATGGTTGATAGGGAGAATAAAGAATGAACATACCAGCAAAGCAGTACGCTCTGACAGTGCTTATTGGTGTGATCTTGTTTCTTGCTGCTGGAATTGCTCCTCCCGCTTTACAGGCAATAGAAGAAACTAACCCATTAACGGTTAATAATCCATCATCGCTACATAATGAATGTCCTTCAGTCGGCGGATGGATGTGGACTCCTGGCCCGATGATGCCAGAAATAGCCCACAAAGTTCAACACATCCTGCATTCGGAAGGAATTGATGCCCAGGTGATGGCGCGGAGTTTTGGCGAAACTGACCCTTGTGGTCATTTTAGACCCTATGAGATAGACTTTTCAATTACAATTAATCGTCCTTTTACTTCGCTAACATCTGAACAGCAAACGCTCAGTGAAACAATACAGGCTGCGCTGGCAAACGTTGCACATCACGCTGTCGGTAATGTCCAGATCACGTTCGCTTCTCACAAGAGCACTGTCACGGTACGATACGATGATCTATTGGCATCTACAGCGAATCAAACCTCTCCATCCATCAGCAACTCGAATATACCCCCTCACCATCACTCATCCTTCAGTGGCGGTATGCAAAGTCTGCCGTATGATATATTCCTCCCAATCGTTGCTCGCTCGTTTGCACCTGCCGAAATTATTGTCAGAAAGGTGTATGTCATCGTATATGACCCAATTCTAAGTAATGGGCAGCATCTGAGTGACTAGAACTCATTTCAAAATTCGGTCAACGCACCACAACATGATAGCGACGAGACAAAACGCACGAGAGCTATGCAGATGACGATCATAGCGCACCACCAACCGACGATACGTGTCCATCCACGCGAAGCACCGCTCGACCGTCCAGCGGTGCTGATAGCTTGCGCCGGTACGCAGCGGACGCCCGCGCTTTGGCCGCTGACGATTGCGCCGCTCACGAGATGGCATGGTGGGTGTGATCCCACGCCGACGCACGTCGCTGCGCAACGCTGCACGGTCATCGGCGTTATCCGCCACCACTTCGTTTGGTCGCGTGCTGGGCCGGCCGCGTCGGCGTGGCACCCGAATGGTCCGCACCGTCGCTTCAGCCAGGGTGCGTTCGTGCGGGTGTGCGCTCGCCACGTGCAGGCCGATGGGCACACCAGTGCCATCTACCACGACCATCACCTTGGAGCCTTTGCCGACCTTCGTTGTGCCTCCGCCAGTGCCCCTTTTTTCGCTGGAACGAAGCTGCCGTCCAGCAACGCGTGTGCCCAGTCCAGCTTGCTGTCGGCGTCGAGGCGGCTCAGGAGCGTGCGCCAGATGCGCTCCCACGTCCCGTCCTGCGACCACGCGTGCCATCGTCGCCAGCAGGTGCTGGGGGACCCGTACTCCTTTGGCAGGTCTGCCCAGGCACAGCCGGTGTGGAGCACATACAGCATACCATTCAGTGTCCGGCGGTCGTCGTTGCGTGGACGACCCCGCGCACGTGGTTTCTTGGGGATAAGCGGTTCGATCACCGCCCATTGGTCGTCGGTGAGATCATGTCTGCTCATACCACTATTTTAGCATAAGAAGACATTTTTGAAATAGGTTCGAAGCTATTTGCGGTATAAAGGTTTACAATATGAACACTAGAGGTTTACCACGTACAGTACAACGAGTCATTGTTCCACCAATAAAGTGTCAAGGAATTAAGACTAAACTGACTAAGTTTATTCTAAGCAATATCTCCTGGCACGGTCAGGGACGATGGATTGAGCCATTTTTAGGTTCAGGAGCTGTACTTTTCAATGTTCAGCCCGATTATGCAATTGTGAATGATATCAATCCTTATATCATACGCCTGTATCAGATGATATATGAAGGAAAAATATTTCCTGAAACTGTACGAAAGTATTTGACAGAAGAAGGAAAGAAGCTATTATTAGAACTTATTTCATAATAAAGTTGTACTGTCGCGCTCTAATAACTATCTCCGGTGCCATCACGCGCTGAATAGGTTGCCTTGATCGCTTATCATCCGCGTGTGGCGTAGTTTGGAGTGCGGCAGCCATGCTGCCGCGCCAGCCGTACACACGATCCGGCACGTGTCACGTCGTTGACCCGGCTGGTCACGCGGAGGCCAGGTTTGCTCGTCATGAACATCGAATCGAGTGGCAATGAAGAAGATACCTTCTCGTAGATGTTTTTTGAAATAGGTTCTACAATGCAATCGTGAACTCGCCTGCCTTCGATATTTGTGGGCGGGCGAACCGGGGTGAGATAGATGAGGTGTGGATATACAACGGTCCCTGGTTTGGTTTCTATGAGTCTACACTGGTAGGACCGAATGCGTATTTCTATAATTCTATGCCGGTACCGGGTCCGCACTCGTGCAATCGCATCATACCGATTATGGGGCCAAGCCCTGAGCGTGATCTGGATAGTGCCATTCATAATTTTGGGCATCGCGCAGAATCGACAATGACCAGAGTGTACGGTAGCTGGCAGCAAAACCGCACTACTCACAATTGGGAGAGGTTTGCATTAGTTAAGGCGTTGTCGCCAAATTACTCGTATAGTGGATGTGGCAATATTCACTATCCGCCGAATGGTGTACGTGATTACGATTACACTAATCCCTCTACAGTGTTGTCGAATTGTGCCGATTTTAGTAATTACCCAAACCTTAGCAATCCTTTGAGTACGGCAACACCTGTTTCTTGCTCGCTATGGAACTGTAATCATCTTGGTTTTCTGGAGTTTTGGTTCAGCCATCTACCGGCAAAAACCGGATGTGGTCCCGATTCGATTGCCAGTAACTGGTGGAAGTATTTTAGCGATCCCCAACTGGCTCTGAATCCGACTTCACTTTGTCGGTAGCTACCTTGATGGATTGTGTAGAACCTGTTTCGTAAATATCCTGTCAGTCCGTTTCGTTATATTACGTGCGTGAACCGGGTTTCTGCACTGCCCGCACGGATGTCCGCCCATACGAACGACGCACCGGGGTAACCATACAAGGTGTGCGTCGTTCGCTTCATTATTGGGACTGTATCTGCGCGATGATGAATCAGACTCGACGTTGACGGAGGGTGTCAGGGCACAGACTTCAGTCTGTGCTACAATGCTACACTACCACACTACCGGTCAGGTGTGGTCAGCCCTTTCTGAAATAACGTTTAGGCTAGCAGGGAGGATTTGTGAAACGTCGATTATGGTATTACCTGCGATCAGTATTTACTATTTTGCAAAAGATTGTGAACTGGTATGTGTGTTTCGGTCTCCTATTCCGGCAAGGCGAGACGGTGATTAAGCTTAAAAATGGCTGTCAATTTAAAGTGCGTAGTTTAATGGATGTGTGGATTATTAAAGAAACCTGTCTTGATCGTGATTATGAGACATACGGAACTCCTATCCAGGATGGCTGGACTGTTGTTGATATTGGTGCGGGGCTGGGTGATTTTGCTGTTTCCGTCGCGTATGATCATCCGACATGTCGGGTTTTTGTCTATGAGCCGTTTCCGGAGTCGTTTCGCTTGCTGAAGGAAAATCTTGCCTTGAATGCGATCCAAAACGTGCAGGCATTTCCGTTCGCAGTAGGCGCATCATCAGAAGAGATGGTGTTGTTTGCTACCGGGGCAGCGGTGCAGCATTCAACAACATCAGCCACACAGGCTGTCGACTCCATAGTTGTACCTGGGCGTAGCCTGGATGATATATTGAATGAACACCCTATTGGGGTATGTGACTTTTTAAAAATAGACTGTGAAGGTGCTGAATTTGATATTCTGTTCAATGCGAGTGCGCAGGCATTACAACGCATTAAGCGCATCTGTCTCGAATACCACGATGGTGTAACGCAATTTTCTCATGAGCATCTGGTGGAATATTTACAACAACGAGGGTTCCACGTGCGAACTGCACGAAATCCAGTTCATGCCCATTTAGGTTTTTTGTATGCTTCTCAAGATAACTGATTGAACGTTCGTCTACAAGATTGTTTTTAGACATCTTCGAGCGCTGAGGTTGTTGTTTCAGTGCTGCTTGCAGGTGGCACGAGTGGTGGTATATCAGTACGAGACGTCATTGCTTGTGATCGCACCATCATCCTGGTACCGCTTCCCGCCCGGATTGCCGTGACGCATCGTCTGGAGTGCGGCAGCCACGCTGCTGCGCCAGCCGTGCTCGCGATCCGGTGCGTGGTGTAACGCTACCGCTGCGGGTCGAGGTTGTATCTGCTCCAGGGGAGTACCGCTTCCCCCCCCCGTATTGCCGTGACGCATCGTTTGGAGTGCGGCAGCCACGCTGCTGCGCCAGCCGTGCTCGCGATCTGGTGCGGAGGGACGAGGTGCGTGCAGTTCACACCCACCTGATTTGACCATCCGTGATGATCTGGCTGTGCGTGAGCAGTGGCGTGGATCGTGAAGCAGGCTTCCAGCCTGCCCATCAGCCTCCTTTCGTATCCCGTAACACTGGTACAGGTGATGGAAGAGCATAAGCGGTGATTCCCCCCGGAGCGGGGCAACCGCTATCACGGGACTGATGAACGAAGATTTGATATAACACGGTAACATGGTTCAGCCGCTGACAAGATGCCGTCCATGCTATAATATCTACACCACTACCCAGGAGCAATCTATGGAACCACCATTTCCGGGCATGGATCCGTATCTGGAGCGTTCGAGCCTGTGGCCTGATGTACACCATCGGCTGGTGAACGCAATGAGTGACTATTTACAGGCCCAAATTGCTCCGGGGTACGTTGCGCAGATTACTCCCTACGTCGCACTGGAGCAGGTTGAGATCACGGCACCCCGGCGCGCCCTGGTGCCCGATGTCGGTGTGTTCGAGCGGGAAAGCGCAGCGGTAACGCCGGCGACAGCCGTGGTAGACACCCCCTCACTGACCGGAACGGCCTTGCTCGAAGTGCCCACCCGCTACGCCCGGCTGGAAATTCGCACCGTGACTGATGATACCCTGGTCACCGCTATTGAACTGCTCTCACCGGTGAACAAGCGCCCGACCCCCGACGGTGCCGATGCTTACGAGCAAAAGCGACGGGAGCTGTTTCAAAGTGGGGTACACCTGCTCGAAATCGACCTGCTGCGAGGTGGCCGCCGGCCACGGCTGGCCCGCCCCGATCCGCTCCCCGCTGCCCCTTACGTAGTCTTCCTCAGCCGCGTCGAACGCTGGCCGGAGATTGACATCTGGCTCTGTCCGCTGGCCAAACCGCTCCCGACGGTGCCGGTGCCGTTGCGGCGTCCCGACCCCGATGTGCCCTTGCCGTTGACCACCCTCGTGCATCAGGTCTACCGCAACGCACGCTACGACCTGCGGATCGACTACCGTCAACCCCCGCCGCCGCCCGACCTCACCCCCGACGAGACGGCCTGGCTCGATGCCCACCTGCGGGCACGCGGGTTACGGCAGTGATGCCCGTTTCTGGAGTATTTGTATCACCCGTTTCCCTGTCTTGGGCCACGTATACCCTCGCTTGGAGCGTCTCCAGGTACTGACGACAGTTACTTCGAGCACACTATTTGCTATAATCTCTACAGAACTACCCAGGAGCAATCTATGGAACCACCATTTCCGGGCATGGATCCGTATCTGGAGCGTTCGAGCCTGTGGCCTGATGTACACATCGGGCTGATTACGGCTATTCGCGACTATGTACAGGCCCAGATTGCACCGGGGTACGTTGCGCAGATTACTCCCTACGTCGCGCCAGAGCAGGTTGAGATCACAGTGCCCCGGCGCGCCCTGGTGCCCGATGTCGGTGTGTTCGAGCGGGAAAGCGCAGCGGTAACGCCGGCAACAGCCGTGGTGGACACGCCATCACTGACCGGAACAGCCTTGCTCGAAGTGCCCACCCGCTACGCACGGCTGGAAATTCGCACCGTGACCGACGATACCCTGGTCACCGCTATTGAACTGCTCTCACCGGTGAACAAGCGTCCGACCCCCGACGGTGCCGATGCTTACGAGCAAAAGCGACGGGAGCTGTTTCAAAGTGGGGTGCACCTGCTCGAAATCGACCTGCTGCGGGGTGGCCGCCGGCCACGGCTGGCTCGCCCCGATCCGCTCCCCGCTGCCCCTTACGTAATCTTCCTCAGCCGCGTCGAACGCTGGCCGGAGATTGACATCTGGCTCTGTCCGCTGGCCAAACCGCTCCCGACGGTGCCGGTGCCGTTGCGGCGTCCCGACCCCGATGTGCCCTTGCCGTTGACCACCCTCGTGCATCAGGTCTACCGCAACGCACGCTACGACCTGCGGATCGACTACCGTCAACCCCCGCCGCCGCCCGACCTCACCCCCGACGAGGCGGCCTGGCTCGATGCCCACCTGCGGGCACGCGGGTTGCGTGCGTAGCAGTCATAACCATCCGGCCTCTGTCACCCGACCGCTTCATGTGGCAAAGGCATCTCCCCGTGTCGCAGCCGTTCGGCGAGTGCAATGGTCTCCGGTGCCGGATCGACATTGAGTTCACGGGCAAGGTTATCGCTACAACGTTGAAAAACCCGTAGCGCAGCGGCCCGATTACCCTGACGGGCATAGGCCAGCATCAACAACCGATAGGCGCGTTCCCAGCAGTTATCGTAGGTGAGGATACGTTCGGCCAGCGCAATCAACTCCTCGTTCTGCCCCTGTTCAGCCAGACACTGGGCCAGGCGGTCGGCACTGCGCAGAAACATACTCCGCAATCGTTCTCGTTCCGCGTCGGCCCAGCCTTCATAAATCGTATCGGGAAGAAAATCACCCTGGTAAAGCTGCAACGCAGCCTGGAGTCGTTGCATGCCGGCACCGATCTGACCTTGATCAAGCAGCCGCAAACCGGTTGTGCAACCGGCACTGAATTCGGCGCAATCAAGCCAGATGTCTGCCGTTGGCCGTAGCCGATAGGCACTGCCTTCACGGGCAATAAATGCCGACGTTGCTTCAGTACGATTCGGCTCCAGCGCTCGATAAAGAGCACTCAGCGCAACCTTAAAGTCGCGCACAGCCGCTTCAGGATTGAGCTGTGGCCAGAGCAATTCGGCCAACTCATCGCGTTGCAGCCAGCGATTGCGATGCACGATCAGCGCCTG
This sequence comes from Chloroflexus aurantiacus J-10-fl, assembly GCF_000018865.1. Taxonomy (NCBI): domain Bacteria; kingdom Bacillati; phylum Chloroflexota; class Chloroflexia; order Chloroflexales; family Chloroflexaceae; genus Chloroflexus; species Chloroflexus aurantiacus. The sequence continues at coordinate 4,847,275 of NC_010175.1, read as the reverse complement.
GAAAAGCTGACGGGCCTTATCCCGTTGCCATTCACGCGCCTCAATCTCGTGATCGCCACGCCAGACCCGGAACATCCCCAGAGTTTGAACCCGCAACTGATAACCGGGGTGGGCTTCGAGACCACGCAGCCCCATCGCGGATAACAGCCGCTCGATGTAGTCGCGATGATGGCCGCGAGCACGGGTCGCCAGCAAGAGCGGGATGACCCGACGCGGATCGGGGAGACCGAGAAAGGTTGGCCGGGTAAAGAGATAGTCGTACCCGGCGGTGGCACTTAAATCCAGCGCCTCATCAATCGCCGCCGTCGCCGCAGCATCATGCCGCTGTTCGTAGTATCCCAATGCCAGCCAGAGCGTGGCTACGGCCTGACCAAACCGATCACTACAGGCACGCAAATCGGCGCGGGCAGCCAGCAATATCTCCTGCGCACGGTCAAACTGACCGCCAAGCAAATGGCTCACACCTCGTTGCAACTGGATCATCGCCCCCAGCCACAAATCACCTGCCCAGCGACAAAAAGCCTGACCATCAACGGCGGCGTTCTCGGCAGCCGCCAAATCACCGGCCAGCCCATAGAGGCGGGTTAAACCCCAGAGCGGTTCCACCCGTAACCGGTCGACGCCTATCGCCTGGCCCTCGGCCAATGCCTGGCGGTAATATTCGAGCGCGCGATCCCGTGCCGACACACCGGTTAGCGCACTCTTGAGCAACCAGGCGTGCCCAAGCCGGGCGTAGGCGACAGAGGTAATAAAGCGGGAGTGGCGTTCAGTACCGACCTGCACACCCTCTTCGGCCAGACTGAGCGCCTGATCAACATCCCCTTCAAAAGCGGCAATCAACGCCAGCACCAGCACCGCCTCGCGATGACCGCGTGGAGCGGGGGTGGCACCCCGTGCCGTCGCCACACGCTCCCGATCCCGCCACGCCTGCAACAACGTCCGTGCCGCCGCCAGTTGACCGGTGCGCAGCTTCACCCGTGCGCTCAGCAGATCGGCTGCCGGGCTGGCGGCGCGCAACTGGCGTGCCTGCTGCTGCAACGCCTCTGCCTCGTCCGGCTGCCCCATATTCAGCTTATTCTCGGCCAGCAACTCAAGCACACGGGCGCGGGCAACCTGATCCTCCAACCCCTCACTGACCCGCAACGCCTCTTGCAACACACTCTCGGCCTGCACCGGCTGCACCTGATCGATATAGACCAGAGCCTGACCGTACAAGGCACGGGCCAGCTCGGCGCGGTCGCCGTGTTGTCGGCTGATCGTCTCGGCCTGCGCATACCAGTTACGGGCTTCATCAAAACGGGCACGCAACCGGTACAGATCGCCAAGATAGCTCTGCAAGCGCGGACGACTCGCGATCAGCTCAGCCGGCAACGCATCAATCCAATCGGTCAGCGTATCGAGCCGACCATTGCGCAGCGCATCCTCACCGGCTGCGACAATCGCGTCGGCGGCAATGGCCACCTCACCGGCGGCAAACCAGTGATAAATCGCCTCCTCGGCCTGCCCGGCTGCCGCATAATGCCGCGCTGCACGCCGATGCCGCTCGGCCAGATCGGGATCACTGCGCGTCTGCTGACGCAAGAAATCGTGAAACAGATGATGGTAACGGTAATGACTGGCATCCAGCTCAACCACAAAAAGATCGCGGTCGCGCACCTGAGCCAGCAACTGATCACTATCATCAGCCTGGCGTACAGCATCGCACGCCGCCGCAGTCAGCACCCGCAGCGGCGCAGTTGCCCGCAAAAAAGACGCAATCTCTGGCGGCTGTCGATCCAACACATCCGAAGCCAGAAAATCGAACAACGCCGCCAGCGACGCCGGGCCACTGGCCAACAGCTCACTCACACTGCGCGCCTGCCCACTCCGCAACCCCTGCCAGACCAACTGAAGCGCAATCGGCCACCCCTCGGTATGGTGATCGAGCAGATCAACATCAGCGTCACTCAGCGCCATACCAAACACATCGCGAAAAAGCGCAGCAATCTCATCGTGGGTAAAAGCCAGCGCATCGCGGTGTAACTCCAGCACCTCACCACGAGCGCGCCATCGCACCAGCTCACCGCTCACAATCGGATAGCGCGTCGCAATCAACAGACTGAGCCATGGCGGCGCATACGTAATCAGCCGCTCAGTCAATGCCCGAATCTCGGCTGACGCCGCGACAAAGTGATAATCATCGAGGATCAGCAACACAGGTCGTCGTGGCGAACCGGCCAACGCATTAAGCAACCCATCGACAGTTTGCGTCCAGACCGCACGGTCAGCCGGATGCGAACGGAGCGTCGCCAGCGCCTCTGGCGCCCCCTGCGGCAACACCGGGGCACACGCAGCGGCCAGATACGTCAGAAACGAAACCGGATCACGGTCATTTTCACCGATGGTATACCAGCACACCGTTGCCGAACTCATAGCCAGCTCGGCCAATGCCGTCGTCTTACCATAGCCGGCACCGGCCTGCACCAGCGTTACCCGATAATCAAACGCCTCACGCAAACGCGCAGTCACCGCCGGTCGTACCAACCGATAGCGGTGTGGTCGCGGCGGCGCGACCTTTGCCTGTAACAACACTGTCTCTTCATTCATACCGGTGTAACAGTCCTCAAGCGGGCATACGGTGCCCTGTATTATACCAGGGTGAAAGGGGAGACCGATGGGCATTCGATCAACAATCCACGCGCACGGCCAACATCGGCGGATTCTATGGAGTTCGGGAGACGTACTTCCGAACCATTCCGTCTTCCTCCAGCCAGCGTGAGCGGCGTGCCCACCTGCCCGCCACTGCCAAACGGCGAGGATGTCCTCCGCTGAAACGACCATCTACCCGACGAGGCATGATTGCGCGTCATCCCGATGCACTGTCAGCCTTCACCATTCCTGACAACACCCGCCCTCAGCGCACGATGTACTGCTGTGCTGTCGGGAATAGAACTTACTTCATAAAAAAAGCTATACTATCGTGTTATCAGACTGTCGCACAGATACACGAACGCTTGCCAATCACCGAAGCTGTCGTTATCAGACACAAAGCTCACCATGGAAGTGACAATTGAGTCGCACAGACGTATGAACGCTTGCCAATCACCGAAGACAGTTTATCCCGCTCCTATCTTGTTGGCAGAGAGCAGCTCTGGTCGTGCCATCACGCGCTGGATTGGTTGCCTTTGCCGCTCGTCACGCACGTGGTGCGCGATGTGGAGTGCGGCAGCCATGCTGCCGCAGCAGCCGTGCTCACGATCCGGTGCGTGTCATGCCGTTGACCATGCTGGTCGCGGGGATGCCGGATGTGCTCGTTACGATCATAGAGTCGTTCAAGAATGGGCTAACTCCTGGCAGACGTTTTTTGAAATAGGCTCCAGTCATTCAGGCGATAGTACAGCCTTATTGACTGACCCGAAGAGAGAACTAAACCACGGTTTTTCACGAATAAAATCGAACAAAGGCCATGAGAGTTTCGCTTGTCGTCGTAGATTAGGACTATTATTAATCATAATACGCCTGGCTGCATCATTCTCTCCGTTCAAGATATATGCAGCCATCTGAAAAAGCCATGCGTCACTCCGGCGTAACTGGCTAATAATGGATTTGAGTTCCTGCTTCCGTCCATACTTGCGTAGTGCAACACCTTTATTCACCAGAACGAGCATACGTTCACTCTGGTCGAGGTGGAATTTGATTGCAAGTTCTGCAAGTTCAATGACCAGTGCATATTGTTTTTGGCGTAAGAGTTCGTATATCAAATCAGACGCCATCTTATCGGCGTTTTGGTTCGTTTGGCCTATAGCAAGTCCTTTTCGCCACACCAACTGCGTAAGTGTGAAGAGTAATGTAAGTGACAGGTCGAATGCTTTTTGCAGGTAGGAAGGAGAAACAAGGACTATCTGTCCTGCCGTAATTCCTGGTGGTTGATGTGCTTTCGGTGCTTGGTCTAAATAATGCTCGTCAACTCTGCCACCGTTATGGACAAGTATATTGCGACGCTGGATAATTTCCGTGTACCCTTCCTGCCAACGCTTATATTTCTCCCTCAAATCCGTAGCCTCGTTGTCGGGCAATGATGTCCAAGGATCAGACGCAAAACACTCTGTGATAACTTTATCAAGTTTGTTCCAGCGCTGCTTCCAGTTATCCTTATCTTTGTATACGCCATAAGCGTACAGCAAATTATTGATAAAATCCTCAACAGCACTAACCAGCGCAATCAGACAGCTTTGCCGCAAATAGACAGCACTGATAGGTGGACGAATAAAGAGTTCTCTCAGTATTTCCATTAACACATCACTCTTCTGTGGTTCTTTTTGCTCCCAATCAGACAAAAGTTGTTTGAATGATGGATCGTTAATATGTTTTATGACATCATGAAATTCATCATTGTTACGGACATCGGGTAAGGTATCTTTGTCTTTCCAAGAGGTAAGGTAGTTGCGCAATCCTGCCAGTACTACCTCTCTACATTCACCGAGAGCGAAGGCCAGATCACTTGCCATTTGCTGGATACGCTCCTCGTCGAACTGATCAGCACGCTCACCGATCTTACTGGCAAAGATGGAGAGTGAGCTATACGTTGAGAAAAATCCTTGCCAAAGCGAGTGAAGATGCTCATCAAACGTCGGTGTTGTCATATATGCTCCAGTCGCAGTCAGGCACATCTGCTAAAACGTTACAGCGTATGAATGCGTTATTCCTTCCTCTTCCCGACCTCATTAGCCTCACTCCTGCACCGCGAGAGCGGAGTTGGGGATGAAGGCATCCAGAACATCTCTAAAACCTTACCTCTTGCATGCACTCGCGTATTCTGTCCACTCCTGAATCTTCATCTTCCCTTACAACACCCACCCCCGACGCACCCTGCACCTATTGCACTGTAGGACATTGCCCTTCGCGAGATAATCCGACACCCTATCGATAGCTCACAAATACGATCTAACCGATGCCCCTCACTGTGGCAGGTACTGCGCGAACAATTCCGGGAGCAAGATAAACGCATACGCATCATTCAACACGTGCATCACCATACAGGCCGGCAGATTTCGCCGCCAGACATAAAGACCGGTTACAAGCAGCGACCAGACCCCGATCTGGATAGTGCCACCCAATCCCCAAAAGGGAATATGGAGCAGCACAAAAGCGAGGTAGGCAATCCCTGCTCCCCAGTACGGCTTGCCGGTCATTTCGGTAAAGCGCTCAATCGGATAGCCGCGAAAGAGTATCTCTTCGGTGATCCCGGCGGTGATCACGATTGCCACCCGTAGCGCGATTGGGGTCTGCGCCAACTGATTAATACCGGTGGTAGTTGTTCCCAGCCCCAACGCCGTCACGAGCGGGATGGTAGTAACAAACGAGAGCGCACCGACCACGAAACCTCCCAGTCCCCACAAGACATCGCGCCACGTCGTGCGCACGATCCCGATAGACGCCAACGGTCGGCGCTCCCAGAAGATCACGATGCCGATCAAAATAATCGTAACGACCCATTCCTGAGCGATGATAAGTACGGTGCGCGGAGTGTCCCACAACACCTCCGAACGTCCACCTGACACCAGGGTCAGGATGAAGGGCAAACCCAGCGCCACACATAGGCCGACCAGGGTTGCGGGTGATGGTTGCTTGCCAGACATTGTTGCCGTCCTGTTGTATACCCAACGTTTCACTCGTATTGTAGCAACGGGAGAAACTTTCAGAATGAGTACTGATGTCTGTGGAGTCCTGCACTCACGGTGCCAAGTCAATCTCTGTGCGGAGACCCGAACCTAATTTCATAAAAAGCTGTACTGTCGTGTTCTCATAACCATCTCCGGTACTATCACGCGCTGCATAGGTTGCCTTGATCGCTCATCATCCGCGTGTGGCGTGGTTTGGCGTGCGGCAGCCATGCTGCCGCGCCAGCCGTGCTCACAATCTGGCACGTGTCACGTCGTTGACCCGGCTGGTTACGTGGGTGCCGGGTGTACTCGTCACGATCAAGGAATCGGTCGGCAATGAATGAGATACCTTCATAGGAGATGTTTTTGAAACAGGTTCTCGTCACAGGTACCACCCCCTCGTGCGCACAGCTTCCCTGCCACCCACAATCAATCGTAGCCCAGCACCACCCTGGTCACGGAGCTTCACCCCGTCACCTTGTCACCCCGCGCCCCCTGCGGTATACTGCTCTATGGCGTAGTCTGCTAGACAAAGGAGCATTCCCCATGCATAGCGCAACAATCGGTGTGATTGGTGGTAGCGGTCTCTATGCCATGCCCGACCTCAAAAACCCGGAAGAGGTTCGCCTGACTACACCGTTCGGCGATCCGAGCGATGCGTTTATCATCGGTGAACTGGAAGGGCGGCGGGTGGCGTTCCTACCGCGGCATGGGCGTGGTCATCGCCTGAACCCCAGCGAAGTGCCGGCACGGGCGAATATCTATGCGTTTAAGCTGTTGGGAGTGCGGGCGTTGATCTCGGTAAGTGCAGTTGGTTCGCTCCGCGAGGATTATGCCCCCGGCCACGCCGTGATTCCCGATCAGATTTTTGATCGCACCAAGGGCATTCGTCCGGCAACCTTCTTCGAGGGCGGCGTAGTGGCGCACGTGGCCTTTGATCGTCCATTCTGCCCGTATCTGAGCAATATTCTGCTGCATGCGGCGCAGGCTGCCGGCGCGGTTGTCCATCAGGGCGGAACACTGGTGGTCATGGAGGGGCCGCAATTCTCGACCAAAGCCGAGAGCGAAGAGAACCGTCGCCGTGGTCATAGCCTGATCGGGATGACGGCGCTTCCCGAAGCAAAGCTGGCCCGTGAAGCCGAAATTGCCTACGCCACCCTGGCTATGGTCACCGACTACGATGTCTGGCATCCCGAACACGATGCCGTGACCGCCGAGCAGGTGATAAAGGTGCTGAGCGCGAACGTAAACCTCTCGCAGCAGATTGTGCGTCACGCTGTGGCCCAGATTGATGAGAACTTTACCAGCCCGGCACACGATGCACTACGCTATGCTATTGTTACTCATCCCGATCATATTCCGGCAGCCGTGAAAGAGCGTTTGGCCCCAATCGCCGGACGCTACTGGTCGTGAGGCGTTATGCAAGGTGAGATACGGATTTTGCCGTTGCGCGGGATCGGTGAGGTGCAGCCGGGTGATGACCTGGTGGCAATACTGGCTACGGCTATCGATGCCGCAGGCGGCCTCGAACAGGGCGACATTCTGGTCGTCACGCAGAAGATTGTCTCGAAGGCCGAGGGTCGTCTGGTCGATCCATCAACCATCGAGCCATCACCCTTTGCGCAAGAGATCGCCCGTACCGCGAAGAAAGATGCCCGTTATCAAGAGGTGGTGCTGCGCGAAAGTAAGCGCATCGTGAAGATGGCGAATGGCGTCCTCATCACCGAAACCCGCCATGGTCTGGTGTGTGCCAACAGTGGTGTTGACGAGTCAAATGTGGATGGTGGGCGGCGGCTGGCGTTGTTGCCGCTCGATCCCGACGCCAGTGCCGCTGCCCTGCGTGAAGGGTTGGCCCGGCGCTACGACTACGCACCAGCCGTAATTATTACCGACACCTTCGGTCGGCCATGGCGCGAGGGACAGGTGAATGTGGCGATTGGGGTCGCCGGGATGCTGCCGCTCCACGATTTTGCCGGCGTCGCCGATCCGTATGGGTACACGATGCAGGCAACGTTAATCGCTGTTGCCGATGAACTGGCTGCCGCCGCCGAGCTGGTCATGGGCAAGATAGATCGGGTGCCGGCGGCGATTATTCGTGGCTATCACTATCTACCCAGTCAGACTGCTACTGCTCGTCAGTTGATCCGCGATCCGCGGTTTGATCTCTTTCGGTAAGCCAATGGATTTTTTTACGCTTGTTCAGACCCGGCGGACGGTACGGTCGTTCCGTCCCGATCCGCCGCCGCGTGCGGCGATTGAGCAAATCCTCCACGCTGCCAGTTGGGCGCCATCGCCGCACGGTCGCCAGCCCTGGCGCTTTGTAGTGGTTGAGTCGCTCGAACGGAAACAGCTTCTGGCGCAGGCGATGGGGGCAGCCTGGCGTCATCACCTGGCCCTCGATGGTCTTGATCCGGCAACTATCGAGGTGCGGTTACAACGCTCGCAAGAGCGCGTGCTGAACGCGCCGGTCATTATCGTGCCCTGTCTCTACCTGAACGATCTCGACACCTATCCCGACGCTGACCGTCAGGCTGCTGAGACGACGATGGCGATCCAGAGTTTGGGTTGTGCTGTCCAAAACATGTTGCTGGCCGCGTTTGCTCTCGGCCTGGCTGCAGGCTGGATGTGTGCTCCGCTGTTTGCACCGGCAGCCGTGCGTACTGCACTGGCCTTGGCCGACGATCTGCATCCCCAGGCGCTGATACCGATTGGCTACCTTGCGCAAGAACCAAAACGGCGTCCGCGGCGTCCGCTGCACGAGCTGATCGTTCAGTGGTTGTAATGCTCTGGCTGGTTACGTCGCGGTCTAATGAAGATGGGGATGATCGCAGCGTACAGCTCAAACATCGTCGAAATCAGCACTGTCTGGCGTAATCACACAAACAACGTGGTGAGCAGCCAGTTCCCATGGACGTGCTACGTTACGTCTCACGGCAGCAACCTGGGTTCTCCCCATCCTCTGTGTCCTCCGTGTCTCTGTGGTGACAAAGGTAGCAACTTGGGTTATGGTAGACGCTCCACCTATACTCACCCAACATCACACGTCTGATCGTGCCCGCCGTTCAGTTTATTGCAAAGGAGGTTACCGGATTGCAGACACTGATCTACCTGGCTGGCTTTGCCCTGATTTGTCTCGCATCGCACCGTATCGGACAGTGGTTTGCGCAGATACGCCTGCCGTACATTACGGGCTATCTCTTTACTGGTGTATTGGTTGGTTCATTTGGCTTACAACTCCTGCCCTCAAGCGCCGGCGAAAACCTGCGTTTCATCGATCAGATTGCGCTGGCGGTGATTGCATTTGTTGCCGGGAGTGAGTTATTCTACAAAGACCTGCTCAGCCGTCTGCGTTCTATTCTGTGGTCGCTGGGCATGATCATTGCTATCGCACTGGGTCTCATCGGCACCACGCTCTTTTTCCTGCTCGATATAATCCCATTCACGCAGGGGCTGAATATCGGCGACAAGATCGCCGTCGCACTCCTGGGATCGACTATTCTGTTGGCGCTCTCTCCACCTTCAACCATTGCGGTCATCAAAGAGCTGCGGGCGCGTGGCCCGGCAACCCGCCTGATCCTGGGCCTGACAGTGGCAATGGACGTTGCTATCATCGTGATCTTTGCGATCAGTTCGTCGTTTGCCGTAGCGCTGGTTGAGGGCAGCGGAGTTAATCTCGCCTTCCTCGCCTTGTTACTGCTCGATCTGATCCTGTCGGGTATTGCCGGCTATGGTGTCGGTCAGGTGCTGCAAGTTATTTTACGCCAGAGCTGGTCGCGATGGGTGAAGCTGACGCTTATTGTTGCCCTCGGTTACGGCATCTTTGCCGGTGCCGACTGGCTCAAGACGGTTTCAGCAGCGAGCTGGTCGATCAAAATCGTAATTGAGCCGCTTCTCGTCGCGTTAATCAGTGGTTTCCTGATAACCAATTTCTCGCCGTACCGTGATGAGTTTGCCGAATTGCTGCACGACATCAGTCCGGTTGTCTATGTTGCGTTCTTCACCATCACCGGCCTGGGGCTTAAGCTTGATATTCTCTTGACGGCGCTGATCTTTGCTGCGGTTATCTTCCTCGTGCGCGCACTGGCAATCTTTAGCGGGAGTATGCTGGGCCTGACGATTGCCGGTGAACCGTCACGCTTTCGGTCACTCCTCTGGCTGGGCTTGATAACGCAGGCAGGCATTGCACTGGGTTTAGCGCGCGAAGCCTCGCTGCTGTTGCCGATGTCGGGCGATGCCTTTGCCACGTTGATCATTGCTGTGATCGTGCTGAATGAAATCTTCGGGCCGCTTACGTTGCGTTTTGCCCTGCAACGCCTGGGTGAAGCCAACCTGCCTGAACCCGGCATTCGCGACGATGTTCGCGATGTCCTCATCCTCGGCGTCGAGCAGCAATCTATCGCCCTGGCTCGCCAATTGAGTGCGCGGGGCTGGCAGGTACGGGTGGCGGATACGGATCGCGATCACGTGCAACGCCTGGCAGCCGAGGATGTGGACGAGCGCTACATTCCAGAGGTTAGTTTGCAGACGTTGAGTGGCCTGATTACACGCGCTACTGATGCGGTGGTGGCTCTGTTGGAAAAAGACGAAGACAATCTGCGCGCCTGCCAGATCGCACTGGAAAAGTTTGGCGTACCGCGCCTGATCGTGCGACCCAATCGCTCTGAATTGCGCGAGCAGTTCCGCGAGTTGGGTGCGATCATCGTCGATCCAGCGACGGCGATGGTGAACCTGCTAGAGCAGGCGGTACGTGCGCCCCAATCCCTCTCGCTTCTCCTGCATACCGATCCGGTGTACGACGTGGTGCAGATGACCGTCACCAATCGCGAGATCGATGGTCGTCTGGTGCGCGATCTGCGGCTACCTGCTGATGTGTTGTTGCTTGAGATCAGCCGTGATGGTCAGGCAATAGTCCCTCACGGCTACACCCGGCTACGCCACGGCGACGAGCTAACCATTGTCGGTAAGCCTGATAGCCTGCGTGAAGTAGGTCTACGAATAGGTTGACATAAAATATTTTTAGTTCGCACCACCAATATCCTGCCGGGAGAGCGTGCGGTAGGCGCTGTAGCCAAAGATAGCACTGTAGACTGCGACAATGATCAGCGCCTGCCACTGCGATGGCAGCAGACTGAGGTCGAGGGCCGAGGTCAGCACACTTTGATCGAGGCCGAACATTCGACTATTCTCGACGACCAGTCGGTTGATATTAGGCTGGAGCAAGAGATTGACCAGCGTGCGAATAAGCGGATCGACCGCGCCGATGGTGTTGAGCGAACCGGCACTCACATCAAAAGCGAGAAAGATCAAACCGCCACCGACGCCGGCGATCACCGAGCGGCCAAAGATAGCGCTGGCGCCGGCAATCAGGGTGTAGGGCAACATCACCACTAATGCCCGCAAGATACCAACCGGCAAGAGAAGCACCTCTAAGAACCCGATGCGTTGTGGCAAACCAAGTACCGCACCGAAGAGCAGTGCCAGCAGGGTGCCGAGGACAAGCGTGATAAGAATGGCGACCAGCAATGCCAGTTGCAACGCTACCAGTTTAGCCAGCAAATAGGCACCTCGATGCGGCGCTCGCGTCAACAGAATACGCAGCGTTCCCCAGTTAAAATCGCTCCCAAAAATCCCGGCGGTGAGGATAATCGCCAGGATGCCACCGGTACCGTTAATCGCACTCAGCATCGCGCCGAACACACCGGGCAGACTGAGCTGGAGTTTGATCTGTGCAATCGCTGCGTCACTGAGCAGGCTAAAGGTGACCTGCCCACCACTGAACACGCCTTCTTGCAGAGCCACAACCAGAAACCAGAGGGTCTGTTGCAGCGCAGTCAGCAGCAGAAAGATACCTAACAACAGCAGTGCCATCGGTCGGCGTGAAATTTTGATCCATTCCGCCGCCAGCAGATTCACAAACATGGTACGAGTAGTCATAAGCGATGACCCAATGCTGTATCTATCTTCATCCCGTCACTACCTGTCGGTAACGTTGTGAAATTTCTCTGACAGATGAACCCCTGTCTGAGTCCGGGCAACGTCTTGCTTGCAGCGGCATTCTCCCGTGTTGCCGATATGATCTGCGAGCCGGATACTTGCATTATCGGCGGCAGCACTGGCAACCATCACAATCACTCGCCGGCTTGCCTGCCTTGCCTACCCGTTATGCGCCTGTCGCGTCGTGTGGAGTGCGGCAGCCATGCTGCCGCAACCTGCCGCGCTCACGATCCGGCGCGTATCACGCCGTTCACCATGCCGATCACGGCGATGCTGAGTGTACTCGTCGCGATAATGTCAATGCATGAGAGATTTGACATCACACCCCTACTCAGCTTTAGTCACAGTCAAGAAAAACTCCTCTAGCGAGCTGTGACTGGCCCCGATCTCGGCTACGACAATATCGGCCCGGATCAAGAGCGCATTGATCTCTGCTGTTCGATCCGCCGGGGCATCAATCAGGATCGCGTCTCCCTGCACGGTTACGCTATTGACCCACGACAGCGTGCGCAAGAGGCTTACTGCCGGCCCTGGATCGCCTTGCACTCGCAGCCGCACCCCTTGCCCACGGCGCAGCAACGTTGCCACATCGCCAGACGCGATCAACTTGCCCTCTTTCAAGATGGCTACCCGGCTACAGAGCTGCTCAACTTCGTACAGCAGATGGCTACAGAGCAGGATCGTGCGACCACCGGCGGCCAGTTCGCGGATCAGATTGCGAATTTCAACCGTACCTGCCGGATCGAGGCCATTGGTTGGCTCATCGAGCATGATCAATTCGGGATCGGGTAACATGGCAGCCGCAATCGCCAGCCGTTGCTTCATGCCCTGCGAATAGGTTGCCACCTTATCACGGGCACGGTCACTCAATTCAACCGTTGCCAGTACCTGACCAACCCGCTCAGCCGGGATACCGCCGGCACGGGCCAGAACACGGAGATTGTCGGCACCACTGAGGTAGGGATAGAACGCTGGAGCCTCGATCATTGCCCCCACCCTGCGCAACGCCTCCGCCGGTTCACGCTGGACATCGTGTCCAAGCACGATAGCCTGTCCCTTCGTCGGTCGCACCAGCCCCAACAGCATGGCGATGGTCGTGGTCTTGCCGGCACCGTTGGGGCCGAGAAAACCGAACACTTCCCCTTTGCCGACGGTCAAATTGAGCCGATCAACGGCAAGCCGTTTACCATACCGTTTGGTGAGTTCGATGGTTTCAATCGCATTCATATGACGTGTTCGTTTGCTATCTTGCTTTGTTGCATAATAACACACTCGCACCGGAATAGTACAAAAGTAATGTGTCCGTCGATTGACGATGGCAGTTCGCGAAAGATATACTTTGTCTCGGTTAGTGCTCCCGTCTATACATATAGAAAGGAAAAGCATGAAACCGGGGCTTATCCTGTCTCTCCTGTTCCTCTTGTCGTTCGGTTGGTTGTCGTCTCCGATCCAGTCCGCTTCTCCTACCTCAACGTTGTCTGCTGTCCTTCCCGGTGATGATCCCTGTGTTTATCGCCCCTCAGTTCTCCGTTTTTTCTGTGATACCAACCGTGGTGGTGGCGATGCTGAATTTGTGCTTGTGTTCGGAATTGCCGGTGATACGCCCCTGCTTGGTGATGTAAATGGTGATGGTCGTGATGACCCGTGTGTCTATCGCCCCTCGGTGCAGCGTTTCTTCTGCGATACTGCCCGTAATGGTGGTGACGCCGAGCAAATCATCATGTTCGGGATTGCTGATGACATCCCCTTACTCGGTGATCTCGACGGTGATGGTCGTGATGACCCGTGTGTCTATCGCCCCTCGGTGCAGCGTTTCTTCTGCGATACTGCCCGTAATGGTGGTGACGCCGAGCAAATCATCATGTTCGGGATTGCTGATGACATCCCCTTACTCGGTGATCTCGACGGTGATGGTCACGATGACCCGTGTGTCTATCGCCCGTCGGTACTTCGTTTCTTCTGCGATACTGCCCGCAACGGTGGTGATGCCGAGCTGATCATTGCGTTTGGAATAGCCAATGACATCCCTTTACTCGGCGATCTCAACGGTGATGGCCGTGATGAGCCGTGTGTCTATCGCCCCTCGGTGCAGCGTTTCTTCTGTGATACTGCCCGCGATGGCGGTGATGCTGATCTGGTCATTGCATTCGGAATTGCCGGTGATGTCCCGCTCATCGGGAGCGTTGCACGTCAGTTTGGGGTCTATGTACCAATCGTAACCCGGTGAACGTCTCTTGTGCGCTTGCTGATCGGTTGGGCCGGGTAGCGATCTCTCGCTGCCCGGCCCTGGCTCTACAATGAGGATAGCCGGTTCCGACTTTATCATGGTGCCCTGGGAGCGCGAGCCTCCGGCTCGCTCATCACCCAACACCGCTCGCCGTACCTGTTGCTAGCGGCGCAGTGCATCCCTGAACCAGCGCACGACAGTGGGTGCTTGCCGGGTAAGCGAGGATGGCTAACGACCATCTCCAGTGCCATCACTCGTTTGATTGGTTGCCTTGAACGCTCATCATGCGCGTGTTGCAGCGTTTAGAGTACGGCAGCCATGCTGCCGCACCAGCCGTGCTCACAATCCGGCGCGTGGTGGGCCGTTGATCCTGCTGGTCTCGGCGCTACCATGTGTTCTCGTCACGATCATTAATCATGCCAGCGCTGGCGTCCAGCAGTGCATAGTTATTCTTCCATATTTGAGAGTTGTAGGGGCGACGCATGCGCTGCCCCTACTGTCATGCCGGTGAGCGGATCAGCCATCCATCCCCAACAAATCCAGCAACTGCGTTTGTCCACGAATAGCGGCATGCGCTACAGCTCGACCACAGATCGCACCGATCACGTTGCCGGTACCGTTGTAGGCACCGATAGCCCAAACGCCGGGGCGAACCTGGCGGGCAATCGGCAGGATGCTATCGCGACGGTACGCCACCTGAGCAGCCCAGCGCCGTTCAATCGCTGCCTGGCTACCGATCCGTTCCCGCAGTATCTGTTCGAGCGCAGACTGGACTGCCGGTGAGGGTTGTGGCGGCGCATCCCATTCGCTCTCCGCAAAGCGGTCACGACAACCGCCCAGCGCAATGCGACCATCGGGAAGTTGCTGCCAGTAGTCGTAACCCCAGCGGGTGTACACGGGCCGGGGAATAGTGCAATGCGGATCGGGGGCTGTCGCCAGCATTTGGAGGCGAGTGGTGCGCACGGTAGCGCGGAGTTCGGGCAGTAATCGCTCAAGACCACCGTCAACGGCGACGATGACCTGGCGGGCATGGATGGTGCCTTGCGAACAGTGAACCGTTGTCCCGCTGATGTCTAACGCTGGCGTGTGCGTAAACAAGAGCGCACCGCCGCGCTCGACCTGCCGGGCCAGCCAGATGCAGCGGTGTAACGGCTGGAATGCGCCATCGGTTGGTATGAGCAGACCTTCGCCTTCTGGCCCGCGATACGCTTCGACCGGCAGATCATCGGCACGCATTGCTGTCATCTGCGCTGTGCAATCGGCAAGTTCTTCTGGCGATGCGGCGATACGCAACGACCCCACCTGGCGCACAATCGTCGGCATCAGTGCTGCCATTCGTTCGATTTCACTGATTGTCAAGCGATAAATAGCAGCCACCCGCTCGCGACCAAGTTTGGCTACTGCGTTGTGATAGAACGCGGCCAGACCGGCAAGCAAAAATCCACCGTTCCGCCCTGCCGCCCCACCACCGACAGTCGAGGCATCAATGCCGGCCACACGAACGCCAAGGGTCAGCAGTTCATAAATACAGCTTAACCCCGATCCGCCTAACCCAATCACGCATACGTCAACCGCAATCTCATCGTTGAGTGCCGGAAAAGTGGGAATTGTCCCATCATTCCAAATCGGTTCGTTGTGCATCAGTGGCTCCATTGCTTCCTGCGCAGGGGTACTTCTCCCTGAACCTGATGAAAAATTATACGCGATGATGACCTGGTGGCCCGGCAACGCACTCGGTCTGAGGGTGTGCAGGCTCACCGTGGCGCGGGTTTTCAGCCCGCGTGCAGCCATCCTCGCCACCGCCGTCAGGTAATTGAATCCCGATCAATCACCCCATTTGTGCGCGATGGTATGCCAACAGCACATGAACATCATAGCCTCTATGCTATAATTGAGCCGCTATGGAACAAAAAGCACCTGCAACTTCACTGCGCACCAGCCTGCGCAAATCAATTCTCACCTCGCTCGCCATCGGCCTGGCGGTCGTGATCGTGATCAGTCTGTTCAGCGATCTACGTGCCGTCGGTAATGATCTGCTGTCATTCGATTGGATGCTGTTGCCGCTGATCCTGGTTGGCACCATCATCA
The DNA here is from genome assembly GCF_000018865.1 of Chloroflexus aurantiacus J-10-fl. Lineage (NCBI taxonomy): Bacteria > Bacillati > Chloroflexota > Chloroflexia > Chloroflexales > Chloroflexaceae > Chloroflexus > Chloroflexus aurantiacus. The sequence goes on along the minus strand of NC_010175.1, from coordinate 4,831,324 downwards.
ATTACTGGCTACGCTGGCTGAAATGGGATTACTATCTACGCTACCTGAAGCTTGACCGCAATATCGACCGCTCGACCAGCGGTCTCATTTTTACTGCCGGTCTGGTCATGTCGGTAACACCGGGCAAGATGGGAGAAGTCTTGAAGTCATTTCTGCTGCGCCAGCGCAACGGCACCGCGATCAGCCGGTCGGCGCCGATTGTTCTGGCCGAGCGTCTGACCGATGGCATTGCCATGCTTCTCTTAATGGGATTGGGGCTGACGCTCTACCCGCCGGCGCGACCACTGTTTATCGTGCTGGTACTGCTGACGATTGCCGGGATCGTGATTGTCCAGCGTCAGGCGCTGGCGCTCTCGATCATCAGGTTCGTCGCCTGCTTACCATTTGGGCAGCGCGTGGCCCCTCGTCTGGAAACAATTTACACAACCACCGCGCAATTACTGCATTGGCGCATTCTGCTGGTTTCCACCCTGATCAGCGTGGTTTCATGGGGTTTTGAGTGTGTTGCTTTCTTCTTCGTGCTGATGGGAGTAGGTAGCGATCCCTCGTGGTTGTTGCTGTTGCAGGCAACATTTATCTTTGCTGCCAGCACCCTCTTCGGTCTGGTCTCATTTCTGCCCGGCGGTTTGGGTGCATCAGAAGTAAGTAGCGTTGGTTTACTGGTGGCCCTGGTTGGCTTAAGCGCCAGTGCCGCAACGACGGCAACGATTGTGATCAGGTTCTGTACACTGTGGTTCGGGGTATTGTTGGGAGTGATCGCACTGGCCTGGCTGAGCCGTCGTTCGGCCACAGCAGGTGTGCAAGACGATGTAACTTCGTTGAGTGATGTTTCGGAGGTGCTATGACATCGGTCTTTACGCGAATTGTCCGCGGTGAAATTCCGGCGTTCAAGCTGTATGAAGATGATCTGACCCTCTCGTTTCTTGACATCAATCCAGCAGCACGCGGTCATGCGCTGGTGATTGCCAAACCCGAATTGCCTGGTCTCCTCGACTTACCTCCTGAGTTAGTTTCTGCTGTAGCTCTCACAACGCAGCGCGTTGCACGAGCAATTGTTGAGGCACTCAAACCGGATGGTTTCAACGTCATTCAAAACAACGGTGCAGCCGCTGGCCAGGTTGTTTTTCACTATCACGTACATATTATTCCGCGCTGGGAAGGGGATCGCTCGGTCAAGCTTTGGCGTCCCGGAACAATGAGTATGGACGATCTGCGGGCCGTTGCCGACGAGATACTCGCTCATATCTGAGGTGTGACCGATGAGCGAATCTGTTTCTCCTCCGCCACCAACGACGAAAACTGAGCCGAACAGTGCTACGCCATCGACACCGGCACCGGCGGCAGAGCCTGCGGCCACCAGGCCGTTGCGGCAGCGTCCGGCCCGTAACAATCGGTTACGCACCGGTATGGTGGTGGCGTTGGTTGTGCTCTTGTTCATCATTCTGGCACTGATTATCGCCGGGATTGGTGGCGTTCGCCGTCCATCCTCTGCCCAAAACCGGCTCACACCACGCGATCTGATTTTGCAACCGACGACCTTTGCCACCACTGTTGCTCTCCAATCAAGTGCATCAACTACCGTTGTTGACATTGCCCCACGTTTTGCTGATGCCTACGAACAACTTGGCGGTTTGCGCCGGCTTGGCCTACCGATCAGCCCCGCGCTGCTGTTAAACGGGCGCGAGGTGCAGTGGTTTGAACGGGCCAGAGTGGAATACTGGCCTGAGCTGGCCGGTACGCCCTATGAGTTTCAGATTGGCCTGGTGGGAGTAGAGTACGTTGCCGGGCGCACCTTCTTGCGCCCCGAACCGTTTGAGTCGCGTCCAGATTTACGCTATTTTCCCGAAACCGGCTTTGGTGTTGGTGGTCTCTTCCTGGAGTTCTGGGAAGAGAACGGCGGTCTGATGTCGTTCGGGTATCCTATCAGCGCTGAATTCGACGAGGTGCAACCAGATGGTCGGGCGTTTCGGGTCCAGTATTTCGAGCGTGCCCGCTTTGAGCTGCATCCTGAAGCTGCCGGTACACCTTATGTGGTGCAATTAGGTCTCTTGGGTTCGGCCCTCTACTTTGGTGAGCCGCGGCCACAGACCGTGCAACCTCGTCCGACACCGGTACCGTAATACCTCTACGAGCGGGAACGGAGCAGGTATGGCGTCAGCACAACTCGATCTGGCTATTCTGGCGGCTGTCGTGCGGCAAGTGGGTGGCGAATCGAGTCAGGTTGCGCATGTGTTAGAATTGTTTCGCCACCGGCTCATCGCCGATGGTCAACAACCAGTGCAGACGCTGTATGTCTATCGTTCTGCCGGTTCGGCAGAGCGTTCATCGGCGCCTCCTGGCCCTGATGCAATACCGTCTGCCCGGCCACGGCTGCTGCTCGCGTTTCTTAGCGCCGACGCTGCTGTCGGTTTTGCCCAACGCACCGGGCTGTCACGCTCACCGCGGTTGCTGACCATTTCACCAGCACGTGCATTGGCAGTTCTCCTGCAACAGTCGGGATTGAGTGCGTTGCATATCGCATACGATGATGTGCCGGCTTCTGATGGATTACCGGTAGGCTGGCGGTTGTCGCGGACTGAGCTGTTGGCGATGTTTGCAATCGACTCAGGCGTTGTTTGAACGGTACCTCGCAGGCTAAGGAGGAAGGAATGGGAAGCCGCTTCGACGAGATGCGGATTTTTGCCGGCAATGGTAATCTACCACTGGCCAGGGCCATCAGTGAGCGCCTCGGCGTTCCGCTGGGTGATGTTACCATTGTGAAGTTTAGCAATGAGAATATCTTTGTCAGGCTTAATGAAAGTGTACGTGAAAAGGATGTCTTCGTTATTCAATCACTGTCAATGCCCGATCTCAGTGATCGGATTATGGAATTGCTGATTTTACTCGATGCCTGTAAGCGTGCCTCTGCCGGGCGGATTACCGCTGTCATTCCTTATTACGCTTACGGGCGTACTGATAAGAAAGACCAGCCCCGTGTACCGATTACCGCCCGCTTGCTGGCCGATATGATCCAGGTTGCCGGCGCGCATCAGGTGATGACGATTGACCTGCACGCCGGGCAGATTCAGGGCTTTTTCTCGATCCCGATGGATGAACTGACAGCCATGAATCTGCTGGTGCGCTATTTTGCCGATAAGGGCTGGAACGATCTGATTGTCGTCTCGCCCGATGTTGGCTTTGCCAAACGTGCCCGCAACTTCGCCGAAGCCCTGAATGCGCCGCTGGCGATTGCTGAAAAGCGCCGGCTGCAACACTTTGATCGGAAAGACGGTTCACTCACCGTTCCGGAAATTCTGAATCTGATCGGTGATGTACGCGGCAAGCGTTGTCTGATTGTAGACGACGAGATTGCCACCGGTAGCTCGATCCTCGAAGTCGTGCAGTTGCTCGAAAAGGAGGGCGCGAGCGAGATTTATGCCTGCTGCGTCCACCCGGTGTTCGCCGGGAATGCTATCGAGCGCCTGCGGGCAAGTCCGATCCGCGAGCTTGTGGTGACCGATACATTACCGGTTGCTCCGGAACGACGCTGGCCCGGCCTGACAATCCTCTCGGTCAGTACGTTGATTGCTGAAGTCATCCAGCGCATCCATAGCGGTGTGAGTGTCGATACGATATTTCAACATCGTCGCCATCCAGCATTAAGCTAGATTACAGGGTGCGACCTCATATACCGGTGTCGCACCCCTGTGCCTACTCGAACCCCAGACCTCGTTCGCGCAAACTGACGTAGCGGCCATTGCCGATAATCAGGTGATCGACCACCTCAATATCCAGCAGACGACCAGCGGAAACTAGTTGCCTGGTGATCTCGATATCTTCCATAGACGGTGTCGGTTCGCCCGATGGATGGTTATGGACAACGATGATAGCAGCGCTGTTACGCCGCACCGCCTCTTTGAACACCTCGCCGACGCGCACATTTGCCGAGTTGAGGCTGCCAATATATACCGTGGTGATCTGCTGCACCCGATTTTTGGTGTCGAGTAAGATCGTGCGCAGATGCTCCTGATCGAGATGACTCATTTCGACTAACAGCAGTGTCGCCACATCAGCCGGTGAGCGGATGGGAAACCGCTCCTCGATAGCGCTTCTGGCCAGACGACGCCCGATCTCAAGCGCGGCTTTGACGCTGGCCGCTTTACTCACCCCCATCCCATGCAGCCGACAAAGCTCTTGAAAGTCCAGGCGCTGTAGTCCTTGCAGCCCACCACTTTCTGCAAGCAGTTGTTGCGCCAGTTGTAAGACGTTGGTACCGTTGGTGCCAACCCGCAACAGGATAGCCAGTAATTCGGCGTCGCTCAACGCTCCTGCCCCCTGGCGGGCCAGCCGCTCTCGTGGTTGATCGTGGATCGGTTGTTCGTGGATTCGTAGTGAGATCATGCATCCCTCGCGCTGAAATGACGGCTCTACTATATATACCGTTGAGAGATGCCAAAAGGTGCGCACGAATTTTACTGGCAGATAATTGTCGGTAGCCGGCGGCTGCGCAGCAGAGCTTCGGTGGTCGAGCCGATCACCAGATCACTTAACGGATCGCGATGACCGTAGCCTCCCATCACCACCAGATCACTGCGGGTCTGCTCGGCAGCATGGATAATCGCTGCCGCCGGTTCACCCCGTTCGAGGATATAACCGGCGGCAATGTTATACCGTTCGAGATAGCGAAATGCCCGTAATCGCACCTGTTCCGCTTCAGCTTTTCCTTCAAGGACAGTGACCACATTGAGTGACAATTGCCAGCGTGCGGCCAGGTACGTGGCCAGGTACAACGCTTCTTCAGCTTTGCGACTACCATCATACGCCAGCAACAGCCGCTCAACATGCTCTACCGCACGCGGCACCGTTAAGACCGGGCGTACCGAGCAGCGGAGAATAGTGCGCAGACCAGACGTCAGCCTGGCCAGTGGCGAGCGTCCGGGTGGGTGATTGACCTGAATCGCTACCAGATCGACCAGGCGTGTACGCTCGCGGATGATTCGGTCGATAGTACCGACGTCAATCGCACACTCGCCGTGGACACCGGCGGCAGCACAGCGTTCGATAAACTCACGGGCCACCGCCTGAGCGGCTGCTGAATTGCGTTGATTGACACTGCGTACCACGTGGATACCGAGCGGTCGTATCGGCTCGCGTTGTGCCCAGGCCAGAATCTGTTCGAGAACCTGCCACCCATCCGGCGTGCCGTTTACCGGCACCAGCACCTCGCGAAAGAGCCAGGATGCCGGATCGAGAGTACGGTTTCGTCGCCAGACACCGGCTGGAACCGCCGGTTCGAGGTTGTCGGGGATCATCCGGTCAAGCAATTGTTCAGCCCGTCCTGGCGCCTCTGTCAGGTCTTCGATTGCCTGGGTGAGGCTAATGTCCCAGCCCAACTGTTTGCTCAGCTCATCGCGGTGATCGCAGAGCCAGAGATAGAGATCGGTGGTGCTGCGCTGGGGAAAATCGCGCAGCAGACCGCGCTCGTGGATCAGTTCGGCTATTGGCCGATAGACCTGATCGTACCAGACGCATGCCGCTTCAGAGAGCGATGGTGTGTGATCGGCTGTCGTGAGTCGCTGCTGAATGTGCTCGATCTGCTGGCGTAATTTATCGTACTGACCGGCAACCGTGACCCGCAAATCACAGCCGGGGCGTAATTCATCGAGGCGGGTCGCTTCGAGAAAATCGGCGTATTCACCGGCAATAATGATCTCTTCCAGAGTCATCGACGGGTCAACTGGCGCTCGTGCCTTCAATGGCACAACATACGCCTGGATGTGATTCATCCCCATCTGACGGGCAACAGAGACGCGGTGATTGCCATCGATAACGAAGTAGGCGTCGCCAATCTGGTAGACTTCAATCGGTGGCCAGCCGTGCAAACTGTCAACGGCTGCCATCACCCGCGACCAGCGTTGCCAGTTATCGTCGCGGCGTGGCAAAAAACTGCGGTTGAAGTCGTGATAACGACCAACACTGCCGACAATCGCATTGAGTGGAATCTCGCGCAGTTGGCGTTCACCGGCCAGTTTTGCGTGTACACGTTGACGCACCTCTTCAAACGGCAACAAATCATCAGACCGGCCTTGCAAACGGGCCAGCAGATGCTCAATATCGGCACGCCAGCGCAAGCGCTGAAAGTCGTGTAATGCCGCAACAATGCGTCCATTGGTTGATTCTTCCATAGCAGGAGATACTATACCATAGAACGTTGCTGGAGCAACCGGGTGCCGCTTATTCAGAACGTAAAAGCTGTGCGGTTGTGCTCCCAGCCGGTCATCCAGGCGCATGCACGCCTGTCAATCGCCAACGACAGTATATCTTGCTCTCAGTCTGCCGGTATCGCAGCGAGAAGTGCTACCGACTATCGTCAGTGCCATTCCGTGCCGGACTGGTTGTCTTGCTCGCTCGTCATGCGCCTATCGCCCAGTATGGAGTGCGGCAGCCACGCTGCCGCGCCAGCCGTGCTCACGATCCGGCGCGTGGCATACCGTTGACCCTGCGGGTTGCAAAGATATTGTAGGTGCTCGTCACGATCATAGCGTCGGTCAGGAATGCGCGTAGACGTTTTGTTGCAATAGGTTCTCGCCTGCGTCCCAGCAGCCACAGCCACCCATGCCGGCGATAGAGAGATTCCTCCACGCAGGCTGGAAGCCCGCGCCACGGGGAGCGCGTGCAGTCTGGCCTAATGCAGCGTGACATGTGGGTAATGCATAGCATTGAAGGAATGAGGGGGAGTGTGCTTCCCATCCTTTGCCGGGCGCTGGGAGCGCGCGCCGGAGGCGCGCATGGTGCCGGTACCAGTGCTGAAGGGAGGAGCCAGGCGCAAGCTCCCGCCCCTGGCGGTATGCACGGACGGCCAGGACAGATGATCGAACCCAACGTCTACCCTATCAGGAAGCCCTCGATCAAACGTCTGCCCTCCCCTCTCCCACCCCCAGGGGCTACGCATTACCCATACCTGGTGTCAATCACGTGCGTATCAGCGGGGATGATCGCTATGGGTGCTGTTGTAGGCGACTGGGCCGGTGGCAGTGCGCCGCTCCAGCCGTGCTATCACGTGCTGGATGGATTGCCGTAGCCGCTCGTCATGCGCGTGTCGCGCAGTTTGGAGTGCGGCAGCCATGCTGCCGCGCCAGCCGTGCTCACGATCCGGCGCGTGGCATACCGTTGACCCTGCGGGTTGCAAAGATATTGTAGGTGCTCGTCACGATCATTGTGTCGGTCAGGAATGCGCGTAGACGTTTTGTTGCAATAGGTTCTCGCCTGCGTCCCAGCAGCCACAGCCACCCATGCCGGCGATAGAGAGATTCCTCCACGCAGGCTGGAAGCCCGCGCCACGGGGAGCGCGTGCAGTCTGGCCTAATGCAGCGTGACATGTGGGTAATGCATAGCATTGAAGGAATGAGGGGGAGTGTGCTTCCCATCCTTTGCCGGGCGCTGGGAGCGCGCGCCGGAGGCGCGCATGGTGCCGGTACCAGTGCTGAAGGGAGGAGCCAGGCGCAAGCTCCCGCCCCTGGCGGTATGCACGGACGGCCAGGACAGATGATCGAACCCAACGTCTACCCTATCAGGAAGCCCTCGATCAAACGTCTGCCCTCCCCTCTCCCACCCCCAGGGGCTACGCATTACCCATACCTGGTGTCAATCACGTGCGTATCAGCGGGGATGATCGCTATGGGTGCTGTTGTAGGCGACTGGGCCGGTGGCAGTGCGCCGCTCCAGCCGTGCTATCACGTGCTGGATGGATTGCCGTAGCCGCTCGTCATGCGCCTATCGCGCAGTTTGGAGTGCGGCAGCCATGCTGCCGCGCCAGCCGTGCTCACGATCCGGCGCGTGGCATACCGTTGACCCTGCGGGTTGCAAAGATATTGTAGGTGCTCGTCACGATCATTGTGTCGGTCAGGAATGCGCGTAGACGTTTTGTTGCAATAGGTTCTCGCCTGCGTCCCAGCAGCCACAGCCTCCCATGCCGGCGATAGAGAGATTCCTCCACGCAGGCTGGAAGCCCGCGCCACGGGGAGCGCGTGCAGTCTGGCCTAATGCAGCGTGACATGTGGGTAATGCATAGCGGGGAGGTTAGGAGGAGGGTCTCTCCTCCCCCCCAGCGGGGGGAGGAATGGTAATAAGGTGATTCCCCGCTGGGAGGAGGAATTGTAAGGTGATTCCCCCGCCGGGGCGAAGGAACGGCCCGAACCTAATCACCAACCCGCCGTCTGATGCATCAGAACGCTCCAGCGCTGCTTGCCGCTCTCCCCTCGCCCGCTTGCGCGGGCGAGGGGCCGGGGGTGAGGGCGTTCTCCCACCCCCAGCGGCTTATGCTATACTATATCATGTCACATTTCATATCGAAGCAGCCAATGCGCAACCGGCGGCGGGTAGCAGTCTGCTGCGTACCACCATCCGACCCAGGCACCATCACACCTGCCAGGAGCACGACCGATGAGCACGCCATCACCTTCGCCAGCCAATTCTGCACCGGGTGGTGAACGTTCAATACAGATTAAGGGTAATGTCACACAGAGCACCCTGATTACCGGTGACAACGTACAGATATTTCAGCGCTCACTGCCGGAACCGGTACGAACCGTATTCGAGGACTTCATCACCTATTACACCGATGATGTGTTTGGTGGTCGCGAGGCGGAACTCAACGCCCTCGATGCTGTCTTGCATGACCCCAACCCCTACACCCTGCTGGTCGCGCCGACCGGGCGCGGCAAGAGCGCCCTGCTGGTGCGCTGGGTGGCCCGCCTCTTGCAGCAGGGCGACTGGCGAGTGATCTTTGTTCCGATCAGTATCCGCTTCCAGACTAACAAAGAACAACTGGTGCTGCATACGCTGGCTTACAGCCTGGCCGACCTGCACGACGACCTGGCCCAGTTCCAGCAGTACGACCGCTCATCGCCCGATGCGCTGCGGGCATTGATCAAAGATTATCTGAGGCGCCCCTTGCCCGACGGAGTACGCTGCCTGCTGGTGATTGATGGTCTGGATGAAACGGTGGGCTGGGAGGTGAGAACGCTGTTGGTCATCCCGGCGAATAGCAGGCTAAAAGTGGTGGCGTCAGCCCGCCAACGCGCCGACCGTGGCTACGATGCGTGGCGTGAACATTTGGGCTGGCACGTTCACCGTTGTCGGCACTTCCCCCTTGCCACGCTCAACCGTGCTGCGCTGACCGACCTGCTGCGGGCGCAGGGAGAGCCATTCGCAACTCGGGCCGCCGACCCGGCGTTCATCACCCAGTTCGAGCGGGTCAGTGAGGGCGACCCGCTCGAACTGCAATCTGTTGATCAAAGCCCTGCGCGCCGGCACACTGACCCCTGAGAACCTGAGCCGTCGCCCGCCGGGGCTGAGCGCCTTTCTCCGCGAGTGGGTCGAGAAGCTACGCCGTCAGCGTCAGCAGAGCCAGGCCATCCGTGAGTTGCTGGCGCTGTGTGCGATTGCCTATGGGCCGTTGAGCAGTGACGACCTGGCAGCGCTGGCACCGACGGTTTTCACCGACCAGAGCACCATCGTTGATGCAGTATACAGCGATGAGGTGGCGCGGTTCATTATCACCGTCGGCGATCACAGCTACGTGTTTAGCCACCAGCGCTTGCGCGAGGTGTTTCTGGAAGAGATTTATCCGCCTGCCGAACGCGAGCGGCTGCACCGGCGACTGGTCGAATACGGCAGGGCCTGGTGGGCGAACCGCCAGCAATCACTCCCGACCTATCTGCGCCAGTTCTGGCTGGAGCACTGCGCAGCGCTGGGGGAATGGGCGCTGAACCGCGAGGTGGTGAGCGCGATAGTGCCGACCGCCGACGGGCGGGGCGTGGAGCAGCCCTGGCAGGTGGCGCGCTACGCCGCCGAGGGCAGCGACAGCGGCTACCTGGGTGACCTCGACCGCTTATGGCGGTGGGCGGAGGAGCGACGGGACTGGGGGCTGGCGCTGCGTTGCGCCGTGATTGCAGCCAGCCTGCGCAGCCGGAGCGGCAACCTGCCGCCGGCATTGCTGGTGGCGCTGGTGCAGGTGGGAACGCTGGCGGGCAGATGGAGCGCAGCGGCGGCACTGGAGCACATTGCCCACATGCCCGGCAGTGCGCGACAGGCCGACTGCATTGAGGCACTGCTTGAAGCCGGGGTGGAGCTACCGTGGGAACGAGCGCTGGAGGTGGCGCGGGCGATAGGGGGTTCAGGGGCACGGGCGCAGGCGCTGGCCTATCTCGCCCCCCACCTGCCGCCGGCGCTGCTGCCCGAGGCCCTCGCCGCCGCCCGTGAGATTGAGGACGCCGCTGACCGGGCAACAGCGCTGGCCGCCCTCGCCCCCCACCTGCCGCCGGCGCTGCTGCCCGAGGCCCTCGCCGCCGCCCGGACGATTGAGCGTGAATATTGGCGCAGCCAGACGCTGGCCGCCCTCGCCCCCCACCTGCCGCCGGCGCTGCTGCCCGAGGCCCTCGCCGCCGCCCGTGAGATTGCCGATGGGGTGTGGCGCAGCAACGCGCTGGCCGCCCTCGCCCCCCACCTGCCGCCGGCGCTGCTGCCCGAGGCCCTCGCCGCCGCCCGTGAGATTGCCGATGGGGTGTGGCGCAGCAACGCGCTGGCCGCCCTCGCCCCCCACCTGCCGCCGCCGCTGCTGCCCGAGGCCCTCGCCGCCGCCCGTGAGATTGCCGATGGGGTGTGGCGCAGCAACGCGCTGGCCGCCCTCGCCCCCCACCTGCCGCCGGCGCTGCTGCCCGAGGCCCTCGCCGCCGCCCGTGAGATTGCCGATGGGGTGTGGCGCAGCAACGCGCTGGCCGCCCTCGCCCCCCACCTGCCGCCGCCGCTGCTGCCCGAGGCCCTCGCCGCCGCCCGTGAGATTGCTGATGATTGGAGTCGCAGCAACGCGCTGGCCGCCCTCGCCCCCCACCTGGCTGCGTTACCTACACCAGACAACGAATTCGCGACTACCCTACGCATCCTGGCCCGCCGTGGCCGTCCTGCATTGCTTCACGATTTGAACGCCTTGCAGCCGTGGCTGGAGGCGCTGGCGAAACGGCACGATCCGACGCTGCTGTCAATGCTAGCGACGGCGATTATTGAGGCGGGGCGTTGCTGGCCGTGAGGGAACGCCCTCACCCCCGGCCCCTCGCCCGCGTGCGCGGGCGAGGGGAGAGCGGCGAGCATAGCTGGCGCGTTCTGATGGAATATACGGTAGGTTCGTTCTTGTGTTCTGTCCGTTCCTCCCCCTAGCGGGGGAATCACCGTACAATTCCTCCCCCCAACGGGGGGAGGTCAGGAGGGGGGCCGGGATTAAGGTGAACGGGAACATTACGGAGCGCACCCATCTCCACGCCCCCGCTGTGATGGAGACACCCCCCCACCCCACCCCGCCCCCGCTGGGGGCGGGAGTTTGCCTCCCCCCAACGGGGGGAGGCCAGGAGGGGGGCGGGATTGCGGTGATCGGGAACCAGTAAGGAGCACGCTCCTCATCACCCCCGCTCCTCTCCCCTGACGGGAGAGGAGCGGGGGCTGGGGGGTGAGGTGAGGGTCCGGGATTGCGGTGATCGGCGATCATTGCGGAGCATGCCCATCCCCACTCCCCCAACGGGGAGCGGAGAAACACTCCATAAAAAAACCACCCTCTCCCAGTGGGGTATCGCTACATAAAAAACACCCTCCCCCAGCGGGAGAGGGCAGGGGTGGGGGCGTAACGTACCTCTACCACCCATTCAACTGGGCTGCGGCCTGCACTGCCGGCGTCAAAGCGTCAACCAGACCCTGAACAGAACCGGTTGTACCACTCAGCAGCAGGTTGGGGAACAGGCCCAGAACAACCATTGCCGCCGCCAACACACCCAGCGTCAGCAATTCACAGCGCTGCAAATCCGGCAGATCGAGATGAGCGGTATTGCGGACTTCACCCATAAAGCCCATGTGGAACACCCGCAGCGCGTAAACCGCAGCCAGAATGATCCCAATTGCCGCCCCGATGGCAAACGGCCATCCCAACAGAGGCGAGGTAAAGATGCCCTGAAGCATCGTGAACTCACCGACAAACCCGCTCAGACCGGGCAGACCGGCCATCGCCAGCAGGGTCAGTAATGTCAAACCGGCGTAGACAGGGGTCACCTGCCACAAACCGCCAAGGGTGCTGAAATCGCGGCTATCGCGGCGTTCCTCAATCACAGCCACAATCAGCAAGAGCGCAGCCATCATAACACCGTGGGCAACCATCTGGAACAACGCTCCGTTGATACCAATGGTATTCAGTGCCATAACGCCGAGGGCTACAAAGTTCATGTGGCTGATCGAGGCATACGCGATCATTCGCTGCATGTCGCGCTGCGTGAAGGCGATCAGTGCGCCGTAAATGATCCCGATCACGGCCAGTACAGCGACAACCGGGGCTACCCAGGACATCACTTCGGGGAACAGGGTGGCATTGAAGCGGATCAAACCGTAGACGCCGAATTTTGCCATCAAACCGGCCAGAATAATTGCGACCGGCGTCGGGGCCACGCTGTATGCGTCAGGCAGCCAGGTGTGGAATGGCCAGAGCGCCAGTTTGATCGCAAATGCCACAAAGAATGCCCCGAACAGCAAACGGGCAACCAGCGGGTCAAGCGTGAAGAGACCGGCCCGCAGATCGGCCACAATCTGGTTCAGCGCGAACGTACCGGTGTAACCCGGTTCAACCGCTGCTATCGCGTTGCGATGCAGGATGTGCAGACCGATAATCGCCAGCAGCATCAGCAGTGAACCGCTGAAGGTGTAAAGGAACAGCTTCAAAGCCGCTGCGGCTCGACCGTGACCACCCCACATCCCAACCAGAAATACCATCGGGATCAGGGCCAGCTCGTAGAAGACGTAGAAGAGCAGCATGTCCTGGGCAAGAAACACACCCAGAAACGCAGTCTCGGCCAGGAGCAATAGTGCCAGAAGCAAGCGCAGGCTGCGCGTTTGTCGTTGCCAGGTCGCTGCAATCGCGAATGGCGCCAGAAATGCAGTCAGACCGACCAGCCACAAATTGATCCCATCAACGCCAATGAAATAGCTGGCGCCAAATGCCGGTAACCATGCGATTGAGTCGACGAATTGTAGTGGTGGGCCAACGACGACACCGGAGACCGGGCCGTATGGGCCGGTATAGAAGAGACCAATAACAATTCCCGCAACAACGAATGTCGCCAGAGCTGCACTCATCGCTGTCCAGCGATAAAGCGCAGGGCGACCAGCCGGCTGCAACAGGATGATAAGAGCGCCAAACGCCGGTAACCAGAGCAACAGTGACAGGATGGGTAGGCCGAGCAGGTTCATGACGCCAGACCTTCTTTCTTTTACATAAACAAAGTAAACCTACGCTGCGACCAAAGTACGATGTCGCAAGTCAACAGCTAACGCAGCTTCGTTACCTCTTATGACAGCTTCGTCGAGGGAGGAAATTGTGTTGTGTGTAGAACAGTGTTGTCAATCCGGTACTGCCATCGAGGTACCAGGCTCTTTGTTCTACCACCGTGACATGAGGCTACACCAAGGCAGTCACTCCCTTTTGTGATAAATATCACGTTTGCATTCTGCCTGTAGTGTTATACTCCAATTCTGCTTTCTTGTCAACTACCTTTTTTTCGGTTCTGTATGGTTCTTTGAGAAAGATATGGTGTCAAGACGTAATTTAAAGGGTCAGAACGGTTCATTAAATTGTGACCGTTGTCACAAAAATCTTGCGAAAGATTAATGTCTTTGTGAGATATACGCCACTGTCGCTGTAGCATGACTATACCGGCTATCGGTGCATCTGCTCACGTTCGTGTAATCATCACGATTCGGCGCAGTTGCTTATGTGCCCTGGGTCCGGCTGTGCTTCTGCACGTCTCACCGTCTCCCGTTATAATACACCTGACCTGGTATGGGCATGTATGCTACAATGATGTGGGATGCCTATGAAATCTACACTACGCTTAATTGACACCCATCTCCATCTCGCGTCGGAACAATTCAACGAGGATCGCAGTGCGGTCATCTTGCGGGCCATCGATGCCGGGGTCGCAGCGATGATCGAGATTGGCTACGATCTGGCATCCAGTCACGCGGCAGTCGCGCTGGCGAATGCGCATCCGGCGGTATTTGCGGTTGTTGGGATTCAGCCCAATCATCTGCACGATCTGCCAGGCGATTGGATTGACCAGATACGCAGGCTGGCCGCCCATCCGAAGGTGGTCGCGATTGGTGAGATTGGTCTCGACTACTACTGGATGAAATCGCCACCAAGTGAGCAGGATGCGGCGTTTCGTGCCCAACTGGCGCTGGCCGGTGAGCTGGGCTTGCCGGTTGTGATCCACTCGCGAGATGCGATGGCCGAGACGATTGCCGTGTTGCGCGATGCCGCCCGTGGGCCGGGGATCATGCATTCATTCTCAGGTGATTGGGCTGCTGCACAGGAGTGTTTGGAATTGGGCTTTTATCTCTCGCTGTCAGGCCCGCTGACGTTTCCCAAATCTGTAGCCTTACACGAAGTAGCTCGTCTGGCACCGGCGGATCGGCTGTTGATCGAGACCGATAGCCCCTACCTCAGTCCCCATCCACACCGTGGGCAGCGCAATGAACCGAGTCGACTGGTATATATCGGGCAGAAACTGGCTGAACTGCGTGGGCAGACGCTGGACGCTCTGGCACCACAGCTCTGGCAGAATACGTTACACGCATTTCCCCGTCTGTCCACTGCTTTAGGATAGCAAGTATGAACCGTTCTTCGTTGTCAGTTTCAACCAGTTCGCTGAACATCTGGTGGATGCTACCGGGTCTTGGGCTGATTGGGCTTTTAACCGGTGCGGTTATTCGTAGCCTGGCTATCTCCGGCTGGGCCACAGGTCTGTCGATTTTGCCCGCGGTCGGCACGATGGCGTTCGTGGTTAGCCTGGTGTTGGTAAACTGGCAACGTCTTCATCGCTGGGCGGCCCACACGGTCTCGTTCCTGTTGGCGTGGGTCTGGATTGTGCAACAGGTCGGCCCCTTGCTCGATGAGCGCCTGACCAGTTGGCGCGATCAGGCTGCCGAGCTGGTGATTCGGATTATTGGCTGGGTCCGCGTGCTCGCCAGTGGTGGTCGTGGCGAAGATATTGTGCTGTTTGTTGTTGCACTTGCCTTTCTTTCGTGGTGGCTGGTCTACGCAACAGTGTGGGCAGTCTTTCGCCAACGCCGTCCCTGGCTGCCTGTCATCGCGAACGGTACGGTATTTCTGGTTAACTATACCTATGTCCTGCCTAAACCGGATACAGAAGCACTGGTGTTGATTGCCTGTGCTTTGTTGCTGCTGGTGTATCACCACGTGATGCAGCGTCGAGCTGCCTGGGAAGCTCAACAGATCAATTATCCAGACCTGTTGCCCCTCCGCGCAATGTGGGCAGCAACAGTTGTGGGGGTAGTGCTCATCCTGCTAACGGCTTTTCTTCCCTCAACCATTACCAGCGAACGTGCAGCGCAGACATGGGAGACGCTACGCATCCCGTTTCGCATGGCTCGTGCCGCGTGGGAAGATGCCTTTAGCACCATTAATGCCCCACCCGGTGCCGGGAGCATCTCGTTTACTGCCCGCACGGCGCCGCTCGGTGGGGCGCGATCACCGGGTCTCGATCTAGTGATGACGGTACGCTCATCACGCCTTGAATACTGGCGAGCCGTTGCGTTTGATCGCTACGACGGTTCGGGCTGGGTTAATACGACGGGGGAATTGGCTCGTTCGGCCCTGGGTGTCGCTACTGCCGAACAGGCGCGGACGCCACTGGCTGCCGGTGAAACGCTGCCGGTGACTGATCGGCGAGCGCGGCGATTGATTACTCAAACGATCACGCTGGCCCAAGAGCGGAATGATGATCTGCTGTCTTTTGGTGGAACACCGGTGCAATTCAGCTTGCCGGCTCAGGTTGAGCACCTGGTTGGCCGTGACGAGAATGGCGGTATCACGCCGATTTACGATGATGTATCACTGGTCACCTCGCTGACGCCACTCAGTGCAGAAACGACCTATACCGTGACGGCGTTGGTTTCGGTTGCTGATGTGCAGAGCCTGCGGAATGCCGGCACCGATTACCCGCAGTGGGTTCGGGAACGCTACCTGCAATTACCGCCTGACTTGCCGGCACGCGTGCGGGCTGAAGCAGCGCGGGTGATTGCCGCAGCTAATGCCGAAACACCCTACGATCAGGCGATTGCGATTCAGGATTACCTACGCCGCCTGACCTACAGCGAGGACATCCCTCCTCCACCCAGCAATGTTGATCTGGTCGACTGGTTCCTCTTCGAGCAGCGAGCCGGCTATTGCGACTACTTTGCCTCGGCGATGGTGGTGATGCTGCGTTCGGTTGGGGTTCCGGCGCGGTGGGTGCGTGGCTACGCCAGTGGTGATTATGACCCAGAACAGGGTATCTACCTGGTACGCGAGAACGTTGCGCATAGCTGGCCCGAAGTCTACTTCCCCGGTATTGGCTGGGAACGGTTTGAGCCAACAGCGGCGAGTTATACCTCGCTTCCAGAGCGGCCTTTGCAATCAGCATTCGGTGAGGAAGAAGAGGGAGTTGCCGGCAGCTTCGGCGGCACCGTGCCCGACCCAGGTCGCTTCGAGGAGCTTGAGGACGATCTCACTGCCAGCGGTGTGAATAGTGGTGCTGCCAGCTCGACAGCAGCGAACAATCCCTCTGCGGCTGGCAGTAGCCTACTGACCGGCTGGTTCTCTGTGGTATTGGTTATACTGATGGGGATTGGCCTGATTATGCTCAGTGTCCGGTTGTGGCTTGCGCACGAATTGCGCGGTCTCCGCCTGTCTGCTGCGGCCTATGCAGAGATGGGCTGGCTGGCCAATATTGCCGGTCTGCCTCAACACCCCGCAGAGACGCCGGCGGAATATGCACAACGTCTGGCACACCTGTTTCCTGAACACGCAACGACCATTCACGGTATCGCAACCGCCTACATTGCCGAGCGTTATCGCCGTGGTGCGGTGACCCGCGTGCCAACCGAAGACCGTCGTCAGGCATTGCGACGGGCACTGACTCGTTACGCCATCCAAACCGCCTTCCAACGCCTCTGGCTGCCACTACGCCGGGGAGATCGCGTAGGGGCGGGTTCCAAACCTGCCCGGTAGGGGCGGGTTCTCAACCCGCCCAGGGTTCTAAACCCACCGTGGGGTCTAAACCCGCCCAGGGTTCTCAGCCCGCCCCTGACCGGCTGGTTTTCGGTGGTACTGGTTATACTGATGGGGATTGGCCTGATTATGCTCAGCGTCCGGTTGTGGCTTGCGCGCGAATTGCGCGGTCTCCGCCTGTTTGCTGCGGCCTATGCAGAGATGGGCTGGCTGGCCAATATTGCCGGTCTGCCTCAACACCCCGCAGAGACGCCGGCGGAATATGCACAACGTCTGGCACATCTGTTTCCAGAACACGCAACGACCATTTACGGTATTGCAACTGCCTGCGTTGCCGAGCGTTACCGCCGTGGTGCGGTGACCCGTGTGCCAACCGAAGACCGTCGTCAGGCATTGCGACGGACATTGACCCGTTACGCCATCCAAACCGCGT
The DNA here is from genome assembly GCF_000018865.1 of Chloroflexus aurantiacus J-10-fl. Lineage (NCBI taxonomy): Bacteria > Bacillati > Chloroflexota > Chloroflexia > Chloroflexales > Chloroflexaceae > Chloroflexus > Chloroflexus aurantiacus. The sequence goes on along the minus strand of NC_010175.1, from coordinate 4,813,811 downwards.
TCCAACGCCTCTGGCTGCCGCTACGCCGGGGAGATCGCGTAGGGGCGGGTTCTCAACCCGCCCCTACGGCACCTGTCTATCTGTAACATACAGGTGATCCCCATCATCGTTACGTTAGATTGGTGATCTTGCTCGTTTATCATGCGCACGTCGCAGTTTTTGGAGTGCGGCAGCATGGCTGCCGCACCAGCCGTGCTCACGATCCGGCGCATGTCATGCCATTCAACCATGCCATTCAACGCTTACCAAGCTCACCCTGCTGCCAGCGAATATTGCCGCGGAGAAGTAAATTCGATGAGCGGAGTTTATACGCGAGATCGGCAGCCATATTGCGCATCACCAGATACCCGATCCGCGGGTTGCGTTCGCATAACGCGGCAAAATCGCGTTCACGAATGACCAGTAATACGCATGGATCAACACAGACCACCGTTGCGGAGCGAGTAGCACCACCGAGGAGCACCATCTCACCAAAGCTCTGGCCGCTGTAGAGCAGATTGATGGTTGAAGGCGTGAATGTTCCGTCAGGGCCACGAGTGTTGATCACAATGCGCACACAACCCTCGTGAATGACGAACAGCTCGTCACCCTCATCACCTTCGTTAAATACGTGCTGGCCGCCGGCAAGCCGTCTCACCTTGCAGATAGTGGCAATCTGCAACAACTCTTCATCACTCAGACCGCTCAACAGCTCGACCCGTCGCAGATTCTCGACGACACTTTTGTTCATAACCCCCCCTTGTGCGTCGGCTGGTCATTTAGTCGTGCGACGATGCCTCTAACGAGCTGGTGCGCACTTTTGAACTGCGTACCAGTGGTGTTACCGGCTCGTGCATCAGCCAGTGGTAACAAATTGCGGCAATAGGAGCGGCCAGCCAGTAGTTGAAGAGACGGAAAATAATCGCAGCCGGCACTGCTGCCGGGCCTACTCCCATCTGGCTCAGCACGGCTACCAGCGCAGCCTCAACCGTACCACCACCACCGGGCAAAACATTAAATGTAGACGTTACCAGTGCCACCCCGAACGCTGCCAGCACCACCGCAAAACTGACATCAGTCCCCAGAGCGTGCAACACGATCAACATCGCCAGGCTATGACCGCTGAGGGCAGTTAACTGTATCAAAACCAGCATCATAACATCACGGCGACGATGAATGAGCAGGCTACGCCCACGGGCCAAATCGGCAACAATGCGATCAATCCAGGCACTACTCCACTGCTTACCGATGAGGCGGCCAACCCGAGATTGCAGACCACCGAGCCATTGGCGTAGCGTCTGCTCACTACGGCTCAGGACAAAGATCGCAATACCGATCACTGAAAGACCCACCAGACCGGCGATATAGCTGGCACCGGTCGCTTCAAGGCCACGCCAGGCAAAATAGCCGAGGCTAAACGAGAAGACCAGCAGCATGGCAACCACATAACTCAGCGTCTCCAGGGAAGCCAGTAATGCCGATTCGCCGGCACGAATGCCACGGCGATTGAAGTAGCTCATAAGAAACGCATAGCTACCAACGCCGCCGGCAGGTACCGACTGACTGATGATAATCGCAGTGAGAGCAGTTGCCCAAAGACGGAGAAGACCTATGCGGTAGCCAAGTGAATGGAGCACGAGATTAAAGACCTGTGCGCTCATCAGATAACTGATGGCTATCAACACCAGCGCCACCAGGAGCCAGCCATGTTTGGCTTCATTCAAAAGGCTGAACGCTTCTACTATCCATTCACGGTTAAGGATCGCCAGAGTAGCGATACCGATGCTAATCAGGGCACTGGTAATCAGTTTCCACCGTTTGACTCCCATATGTGTCCTTTCACGCCGCGGAGTCTCTGTTTCGATGCTGACAGGAGTAACAGCACTATGCGGAGAACGCTTTTGTTTCTGCACAATCGCTCTTCCCCGTTTTATTGTGCGGCGTTTCTCTCTACCAGACAATGGTAAAGATCCCTTCTTTACCAGTCGGCTCTTCCCAGTGAACTTCGACCCGTTCGACTTGCGCCTGACTGGGGCCACTGTAGCACCAACTGATGAGTTTTTGAACGGCTGGTCGTGTTCCTTCAAAGACTGCCTCCACGCGACCATCGCTCAGGTTCCGTACCCACCCTTTGACTTGCGCTTCCCGCGCCCGGTCGCGTGTGTACGCCCGGAAACTCACCCCTTGTACGCGACCGGAAATAAAGACATGAGCACGAACAAGATCCACAAGCCACCTGTCTATAACTATACGATACGCTTTTTACCGGCTATTGCTGAGTATATCGCACTCGCAGCCGCTACGCAACTGAACCTGGGTAAAAAGTTTGTCAGAGTGGGGTGTCTACAGGACACCATGACCGGTTTTGCCCGGGTTTCGTGCGTATCGCACAGTTCGCGCAACTGTTTATCTGACGTTGTCGGAGAGGATGCAGGTTGCAGCTTCCTGTACCGATAGGTGCATGCGTACACCACGTGCTGCCGCAGCCTGGTTGAAGGCACTGACCAGGCCATTAGCCCACGTGTCGGCAGCATCACCGATACGAGCGCTGGTGTGAGCAACCGCGATTGCCGGAACACCAGCGGTATCGAGTAGCTCCAGGCCGGCAATACCGGCCTGATCTTTGCCAATGCCGGCATCGTTGAAGACAACACCTCTCAGCGACACCGCGAGCGCGTAACGGGCCGAGCTGATACCACCGTGCGAGCCGCTCACCACGAATGCCCCCTGATCGTGTTCGTTGAGGTATGAGATGGAGTCCATTAATACGACCAGGGCATTCTGGAAAGGAATAACGGTTTTGTGGGCCATAGCGTCTGGTACAAAAAAAGCCGGGATAACTCCCAGCTTTTCATTCGTGTGGGGTGCCTGATGGGATTCGAACCCACAACTTCCTGATCCACAGTCAGGCGCTCTGCCGTTGAGCTACAGGCACCGTACAACGATTATGAATATAGCATAACCGGCCCTTCTCGTCAAATAGATGAGCATTACTGGAGCACACTAAACACCACAATCCCGTATTGCCACTGGGCGCGCAGACGCAGGCCGGCAGCGGTGAAGTAGTGGTTCAGTTCAGCAAGCGAAGGAAACTGAAGCCCACCACTTGCCAGGAGCTGCTGAATCCCCTGGCCAATCGGTGTGGATGCTGCAACCAGGCTCATCATTACACCGCGTCCTTGCGGACTCAAGAGCCGTCGCCATTCTGATAGTGCTGCCGGAATATCGCCGATTTCATTCAAGCTGCCCCCCATAACCAGCGCATCGACGGTTCCATCGGCAAAGGGCATGGCCTGGGCACTGGCACGAATAAAGCTGATCGACAGCCCCTCGTGGCGAGCACGCCGTTGTGCTTCCTGGAGCATTGCCATACTCAGATCAATGCCAACCACAAAACCACCGGCGCCACGCTGACGGCGGACATGTTCCAATGCACGTGCGTATAGACCATTGCTACAACCAACGTCAACCATCAGCCCTCCCCGCTCGGCACCCGCCAGACCGGTAATCAGTTTGAGTTCGCGGGTAAGGGGAAATTGCTCACCGCTGAGTAAGCTGAGCGCGAATGGTCGCCAGGTGCGTTCGTAAGCCCATGCGGCAACCGGCACCTCGTTGACCACCTGCGCAGCACTGGTTGGCCGGTGTTGACCGATCATGTCGAGAATACCGTCTTTGATCAGGTATGTCGTGGCGCATACCGGACAGCGTAGCCGTCCAGACACAATCGCACCGTTGACTACACGTTCAACCTGTTCTACTGTCAACGTCACTGTTGGGTGGCGTGGACAGCTAAGCAAAGGTAAGAGTCGAGGGTCCATAACTTCATCGTACCATAACTAGCCAACCGCTGGACGGCAGCATTCATCTGGATAGACTTCCTGAGTTTCGTATGCTAGAAGTTATCTCATTCATTATTGACAGACGACATGATCGTGACGAGAACACTCAGCATCCCCGTGACTGGTCGGGTACACAGCGTGACACGCGCCGGATCGTGAGTACGGCTGCTGCGGCAGCATGGCTGCCGCACTCCAAACGATGCGACACGCGCATGACGAGCGGGCAAGGCAACCAATCCAACGAGTGATTGCCCTGGCGATGGTATGGTTATTAGCGCTCCTCGTTTCCATACCGGCAGCCTGGGAACAGGAGATACTGTCGTTGGTAATGGGCGAGCGTTCAGGAGTCTGTGCGACAGGCTGGTAGCACGACAGCACAGCTTTTATGACATAAGCTCTACGCGCTACGTCGTATGGTGCCGGGGACGAACTGATGGGTAGGCGTAAGCGTGTCTTTGCCTACCTGTAGCCTTGAACGTTGTTCATGCCAGTTCACCGGCTTTCAGACTATCCCTAGAGCATGGCCGTGCAATAGGACGCTTGCAGGCCACGGCTCCGCCTCGTCGCGGTCGGTCAGGCATCGCCTGACCGACCGGTACGTTCATGATGTGTGTGAAGATGAACGAGATGCCTGCCCGGTGTAGCGACGGGCAACCTCAATCAGATGTTCGTAGTCAATCGGTTTGGCTAGAAACTCGACACATCCCGCGCGCTTTGCCCGTTCAATATCGTTGCGGGTGACATGACCACTCACGGCGACAATCGGGATTGAGTGTAATTCTGGATCACGCCTGACGTATTCAGTTGCCGTCCAGCCATCAAGACCGGGCATCGATAAATCCATCAAGATAAGACCTGGACGCCGCGTGCGGGCGATCTGAAGTGCAGAATGGGCATCAGCAACCAGCTCAACGGTAAAGCCACTGAATTGCAACATCTGTCCAATAATATGGCGATTATCGAAATTATCGTCTACAACGAGAATATAGCTCATGCGGGTTCTCCTATCAGGTGTGGTTGCGATGGTAACGATGTGGAGTCTGCCGCAGCAAGAGGTGCAGTGGGCAGCCAAACGGTGAAGGTTGAGCCAACACCAAAGTCGCTCTCTACGTCAATTGTGCCACCAAGGGCCAGCACGATCTGCTTACTGAGCGCCAGACCGAGACCGGTGCCTTCATAACGGCGGGTGACCGACTCGTCGATCTGGCTAAACGGTTTGAAGAGTTTGTCCTGCTTATCACGGGGGATGCCAATCCCCGTATCGATAACGTCGAAGCGAATGCCGTCGATCCCGTGGCGCTGCTCTCGCACAACATTAAGCCGAATTGTTCCCCGTTCGGTAAACTTAGCTGCATTACCGAGGAGATTGATCAAAACCTGACGCAAGCGGCGGTCATCGGTCTCGATAGAGCCAATGTCCGCCGGGTAACAGGTGATCACCTGATTGTGGTTGCGTTGCGCCAGGGGCAGCGTCATTGTTGCCACATCTTCGACCAGTGGTGCGATTGCAACCTGGCGGTACTCCAGTTCGAGTGCTCCCTGTTCAATACGGGCAAAATCGAGTACGTCGCTGATCAAGGTGAGTAAATGACGGCCAGACGAGAGAATGCGCTCCAGATAGTCAGCGTGCGGTTCACTCACGGCATTACTCAGATGCAGCAACTGCGCGTATCCGAGAATGGCATTGAGCGGAGTACGTAGTTCATGGCTCATTGTCGCCAAAAAGGCGCTCTTGGCCTGACTGGCGGCCTCTGCGGCAGCGCGCGCCCGTTCTGCTTCAGCTTCGGCCTGTTTGCCACGCACAATCTCTTCCATCAACTGCGCCTGACGCGAGAGACTCTCTTGCAGTGCGCGGTTGCGTTCTTCCAGTTCGGCACGTTGTGCCCGCAGGCTGCTCAACATCTGATCGAATGCGCGGGCCAGATCGCCAATCTCATCACGAGTCCGCTCATTGATGGAACCGACAAAGTCACCGGCGGCTACGCGATTAGAAGCATGGGCCAGTCGTCGCAACCGACGTGCAATGCGGGCAGACAGGAACAAGCCAATCGCCGCCGAGATGATAATCGCAACCGCTGTATCGAACAAGATGAAGGTACGCGCAGTCGCATAACTGCTGGCGACAACATCGAGTGATGCCCGTGCCTGTTGCTGATTCTCTTGCACCAGAAGGTTCATTTCCCGATCAAGCGTGGCGTAAACGGGGTTCATGCGTGAATAGAAAGGCTGCACACTGCCATCGCTCACCAGGCGTACAGCCGGAATGAAGCGTTCGTGATTGGCGCGCACCACCTCGTGCCAGGCTGCTTCAACAGCATTTAATTGACGACGTTCGCTCTCGGAGTCAACTAGGGCACGGTACGCCTGCACGTAGCCGGCCATTTCGGTTTCAATCACACGCATCTGATCAAGGATGCGGGCACGGTCGCCGTTGTTGGTATAAATCAGAAATTCGAGCTGGCGAGCACGATAGCGATTGATCGCTGCTGTCATATCGCCAACCGTGTCGAGCGATGGGATTGTGTGACGTTCAATGAAGACGGCACGTTCATTCATGACGGCCATCTGATGCATGGCAAAGACGCCAAGGATCATCATCAACAGGAGGTCGATGGCCAGTGCTCCCAACAACTTTACGCGAATCGGAAAGCGCATCGCTAGCGATCCTCTAGTTGCAACAGTTGCTCGATTGATAGACCGACCTGCGACCCGCCGGAAAAGACGGAACCGGTGATCCGTCGCTCCACCCGCTGTAAGGCAAGCTGATAGACAGTTTCCGGTAGGGGAACGTACAGGGCTTGCTCAGCAAACATGGCACCATTTTGTACGTAGAATCTGACAAATGCTGCAATCTCTGGTCGATTTAGACTGTCGGCGCGCACATAGATAAAGATTGGGCGCGAGAGCGGTTGATAGCTTCCATCAACAATTGTTTTAACTGTTGGCGCAACACAGCCCTGACCATTATCGATGGCGACCGCACGTAATTGATCGGCATATTCAGCGTAATAGGCATAGCCAAAAAAGCCCAAACCCAGCCGGTCGGCGGCAACATCCTGGGCCAGGAGATAATCGTCTTCGCTGGCAGTATAGTCGCTTCTACTCACTCCCTCTGCGCCAACAATTGCCGAGGTGAAGTAGTCATAGGTTCCGGAGTCAACACCGGCACCGTAGAGATGCAAAGGCTCAGCGGGCCATTCGGCGCGAATCTGATTCCAGCGCGTGATCCGGTTGGTTGCCTCTGGCGCCCACATCAGATTCAGCTCAGCGACGGTCAGACAGTCGACCCAGGTGTTTTGCGGATGCACAACCACCGACAGGCCATCGAACGCGACCGGTAATTCGATAAAGGTGATACCAGACGCCGCGCAGGCGTCGATTTCTTTCTGCTTGATGGGCCGCGAAGCGTTCGAGATGTCGGTCTCACCGGCGCAAAAGCGGGTAAATCCACCCCCTGTACCGCTCACTCCCAGGCGGATTGTAACATCAGGAGCCAGGTCGCCGAATGCAACTGCTACCCGTTCAGTGATTGGAAAGACGGTACTCGATCCGTCGATCTTGATTTCGCCGGCAAGCCGGGCGAGATCGGTATCCGGCAAGCGAAGCGCCGCTGTGGGCGAGAGCAGCGGCGCTTCGGAGGTTGGAGAAGGGGTAGCTTCTGGCTGTGCGGTAGGTGATAAACCTGTACCGCAGGCAACAAGCAGGAGCGTGATCAAACTGAAGTAGATGATACGCAATAATCGCATACGTGGCTGTGTTTATGCTTTAATGCCGTCATTCTGTTGTACCGCACAACCTGTCTTATTATAGCGTTCTGACGCTATGTCGTTGGTTAAGGAAATATTAAGAGTAGCTGAAGTTCTGGCACGCAGGCTTTACGCTAATATCACCACGCACAGTATATTGACAATCTTCAATATACTGCTATACTACCTGTGTCGAAGATTTCGGGGAGGTAGTATGAATGCACAGCCTACAGATCAGGAAACACCAGCCGTGCAGGTGATGTCTTGCTGTGCACCGGCGATCACGGTCACGCTCAGCGATGCTGAGGCTGCGCAGCTTGCCGATGCATTGTCGTTGCTTGCGCATCCGATCCGTCTGCGCTTGCTGGCCATTCTGGCCCGCAATGCCGGTCACGTCTGCGTTTGTGATCTTGAAGCGGCCCTTCCTGTCAAGCAGCCAACCGTTTCGCACCACCTGCGATTGCTGCGCGATGGTGGTCTGATCGAGGGCGAGCGGCGCGGGCAGTGGATTTATTACGCGATTCGCCAGGATGCACTGGCAACAGTGCGGTTGTTGATCGATCAGTTTTTTGCCTCTCTTACGCCGGATAAGGCTTGATCTGGATGGGGTGATGGAGAGGCGTTTTTTTGTGGTTTGTATATCGATGATCTTCGATATAATAGCTGAAAGGAAGACACGTCATGACTCTCCCAATCGCGATTATCGGTGCCGGTCCGGTTGGTCTGGCTGCGGCTGCCCATCTCGCTGAACGTGGTGCATCGTTTATCGTTCTGGAAGCCGGTGACCAGGCTGGTGCTTCTGTCTCACGCTGGGGGCACGTGCAGATGTTTACGCCATGGCGCTATTGCGTCGACGCCGCAGCCAATCGTCTGCTCTCTGCTGCCGGCTGGCAGATGCCGTCGGCTGATACATTTCCGACCGGTTCCGAACTGGTTGCGCACTATCTGATGCCGCTGGCTGATCTGCCGGCGATTGCACCGCATATTCGCTATCGCCGGCGGGTCGTGGCTGTTGCCCGTCGTGGCCATGACCGGCAGCGCGGTCGTGATCGCCAGCGTGTGCCCTTTCAGTTGACAATCGTTGACGATAACGGGCAAGAGTCGTTGTTGCTGGCACGGGCCGTGATCGATGCTTCGGGTACCTATCTCTCGCCCAATCCATTAGGTGCAGCCGGGGTACCGGCGCCTGGTGAACGCGACGCCGCCGACAATATCTTTTACGGTATTCCCGATGTGCTTGGTCGGGATCGGGCGCGCTACGCAAACCGGCGAGTGCTGGTAGCCGGGAGTGGGCATTCGGCGTTCAATACCCTGCTCGATCTGGTCAGGCTCGGGAAGACCGCCCCAGATACCCAGGTGACCTGGGTGGTGCGGCGTGATGCGACTACGCTCGAACGGATTTTTGGTGGTGGTGAGGCCGATGCGCTGGCGGAACGGGGGCGACTGGGCCAGCAGGTACGGGCACTGGTCGATTCGGGGCGGGTGAGTCTGGTCACGGGCTGGCACACCGATCAGGTTCAGCGTACTGCCGATGGGTTGATTGTGCGTGATGGCGAACGTACTCTGCCGCCAGTCGATGAGATTGTGGTTTGTACCGGGTTTCGACCCGACCTGGCACCAGTGCGTGAATTGCGGCTGGCGCTCGATCCGATTGTTGAGGCTCCGGTCGCGCTGGCCCCATTGATCGATCCCAACCTGCACAGTTGTGGGACGGTACCACCGCACGGGGTGACAGAATTACAGCATCCAGAACCGGACTTTTTCGTGGTCGGGATGAAGAGCTACGGGCGGGCGCCAACCTTCTTGCTGCTGACCGGCTACGAACAGGTGCGTTCGGTGACTGCGGCGCTGTGTGGTGATTGGCAAGCTGCGCAGCGACTTGAGTTGACGTTACCGGAAACAGGGGTTTGTAGCGGGCCAGATGCTGATGGCAGTGTGTGCTGTTCGCCAGTGCCAAATACGTTTTCCGCCACGATTGAATTGCAGCCAACATCACGCTCATGCTGTTAAAACGTTTACACTCCGGTCGTATCTACTACGGCTGGATCATGCTCTTGACCGTTTCGATCACGGAGGTTATTTCGTGGGGCATTTTGTACTATGCCTACAGCGTCTTTATCTTGCCGATGAGCCGTGATTTAGCGGTTGATCAACTGGTCGTCGCTACCGGTTATGCGGTGGCGCTGCTGACCAATGGTCTGGCAGCGCCACTGGTGGGCTGGTGGCTCGACCGGGCCGGTAGTCGGTGGTTGATGACGGCTGGTTCAAGTCTGGGATGTGGTCTGCTGGTCGTGTGGTCACAAATCACGACGCCAGGGCAGCTCTACCTGGTGATGGCTGGGATTGGTTTGGCGAGTGCTGCTGTGCTCTACGAGCCGGCCTTTGCGATTGTCGCAACCTGGTTTCGCCGCGAACGGGGTCGGGCCTTGCAGATTTTGACCTTTTTCGGGGCGTGGGCCAGTTTCGTCTTCATCCCGCTTTCCGGCTGGCTGGTCGATTGGCTGGGCTGGCGTTCGGCCCTGATCGTCCTGGCGCTGATACTCTCTCTGACAATACCACCGCACGCGCTGATACTGCGCCGCCGTCCGGCGGATCTTGGGCTGGAACCTGATGGTGTATCTCAAAACCCCCATCTCAATCATCCACCTGAACCTTCATTACAATGGCGAGCGGTGGTTGCCAGGTCGCGCTTCTGGCTGATCAGCCTTGCGTTTGCGATCAGCAGCTTTGCGACGGTCGCTATGACCGTTCATCTCATTCCGTACCTGATCAGTCGCGGTGAACAGCTTACCTTCGCCTCGGCAATGGCCGGCCTGCACGGTTTGATGTCGCTCCTCGGTCGGCTGTTGATCGGCCCTCTCGGCGAACGCTGGCCGCGCTGGCTGGTGACCGGCGGTCTGTTTGGGTTGCAGATGATTGGCCTGGCGATTCTGACGCTCTCAACCCACCCTATCGCTGTGCTGGTCTATGTGGCGCTGTTTGGAGCGGGGGCCGGTACCCAAACGATCATGCGGGCAGCGCTGATTGCCGAACAGTACGGGGTGGCAAACTACGGTGTGATCAGCGGGCTGCAAAATGCGCTGCTGACCGTGGCCCGCACGGTGGCGCCGGTGGGTGCAGGGGTGCTGGTGGGATGGATCGGGTATGATGGGATGGCGTGGTGTCTGATCGGGTTGCTGGGGCTGGGGGTGCTGGCGCTGGTGGGGAGCGGAAACGTAACCTGAGCGGTGACAAGTGCATCTTTATAGTCAAAGGTGTTTTCTGTTCAGCAACCCGGAGGATTTGAATGGGGCGACGGGTGGTCGTGATCGGTGGTGGGGCGGCAGGCATGAGTGCAGCGGCCAAAGCCCGCCGCACCGATCCAACGCTTGAAATTGTGGTGTATGAGCGGTCGGGATTTGTGAGCTACGGTGCCTGTGGCTTTCCGTATGCCATTAAGGGCGAGATTGCGCGGGTTGAAGACCTGATCGTGCGCACGCCAGAGCAATTCGCCAGGCAAGGCATTCAAGCCCTGGTGCGACACGAAGTGCTGGAGATTGATCCAGACCGGCAGACGGTGCGTGTGCGGGATTTGCGCAGCGAACGCGAGTTTGTTGACCATTGGGACGACCTGGTGGTGACGACAGGTGGGCAACCTGGTCGTCCGCCTTTACCGGGGATTGATCTGGCGGGTGTCTTTGCGCTGCGTCAGGTTGAGGATGCGCTGGCGATCAAGGAATGGTTGAACGAACAACGACCGCGTAGCGGCGTGATTATCGGGGGTGGGTATATCGGGTTAGAGATGGCTGAAGCGCTGGCCGCGCATGGCATATCGCTCACCCTGATCGAACGGTTGCCCCAGGTGCTACCGGCTATGGATGCCGATCTGGCGAGCCAGATCGAGGCAGAGCTGATCCGACAGGGGGTGGATCTGCGTTTGAACCAGACGGTGCAGGGGCTTGTCGGCGATGAACGGGTACGTGCGGTTATCGCTGAAGGGCAGACTATCCCGGCAGAGATTGTGATTCTCGCCGTTGGGGTCAAACCAGGTGTTGCGCTTGCCCAGGCTGCCGGGATCGGGTTGGGGCCGACCGGAGCGATTGCCGTCGATGATCATCAGCGGACCAACCTTCCGCAGGTGTGGGCAGCGGGTGATGTGGCTGAAGCGTGGCATCGGGTGATTCAGAAACCGGTATGGATGCCGCTCGGTACTACGGCCAACAAGCAGGGGCGTGTGGCCGGTGAGAATCTGGCGGGTGGCGATGCCCGGTTTGGTGGTATTGTCGGTACGGTAGCGGTCAAGGTCTTTGCGCTAGAGGCCGCAATGAGCGGGCTGTCACTGGCACGGGCGCAGGCCGAGGGGTTTGCCGCCGAGGCGGTGCAGGCCACAGCTGGCTCACGGGCACACTATATGCCGGGCCATCAGCCGATTACCGTTTCGCTGGTATTTGATCGGAATACACGCCGTTTGCTAGGCGGTCAGATGGTTGGTCGCGAAGGTGTGGCGAAGCGGATTGACACGATTGCGGCTGCGCTGCAAGCCGGCTGGACGATTGATGATCTGGCTGAGCTTGATCTGAGCTATGCGCCGCCATTTGCGCCGGTTTGGGATCCGATCCTGGTGGCGGCTAATCTGGCACGGAAGTAATCCGGCGGTGGCGGGGATGGCTGCGCGCGGGCTGGAAACCCGCCATTACTGACCGACCCCATGATCGTGACAGGCAAACACGGCATCCCTCAAACCAACAGGGTCAACGGCCTGACAAACGCCGAATCTTGAGCACGGCTGGCGCGGCAGTATGGCTGCCGCACGCCAAACGCCGCGCCACGCGCATAACAAGCGATCAAGGCAACCAGATTCAATACTAACCGAGTCTATGCTTGTGTCAACGGTGGGCTACGCGCTGGATCGTGAGCATGGCTGCCGCACGCCAAACGCCGCGCCACGCGCATAACAAGCGATCAAGGCAACCAGACTCAATACTGACCGACTCCGTGCTTGGGTCAACGGTGTGCCACGCACCGGATCGTGTGTACGGCTGGCGCGGCAGCATGGCTGCCGCACGCCAAACGCCGCGCCACGCGCATGATGAGTGGGTAAGGCACCCAATCCAGTGCGTGATGGTCATACTCTGCGCTGCCATACCGGCAGGCTGGGAGGTTCTAGCCTGTCAATAAAATATGGGCACGTCGCGACGTGCCCCAACGTACCCGCAAACCCTCAAATTTGATCGAGGTAATCCTTCAGCAGCTTGCCCAACCGTGGATGGCGCAACTTGCGCAGCGCCTTGACTTCAATCTGCCGTACCCGCTCGCGGGTAACGCCAAACGCTTTACCGACCTCTTCGAGCGTGCGCGGCTGACCATCAACCAGGCCGTAACGCAACTCAAGCACCCGTCGCTCACGTTCGCTGAGCTGATCGAGAGCAGCCGTAATCTGCTGGCGCAGCATGCCGCTGGCAGCAGCATCATCGGCATCGAGCGCGTGCGGATCGGGAATGAAGTCGGCCAGCGTACTGTCGGCCTCTTCGCCGACCGGTGTAGCCAGCGATACCGGGTCTTGGGCAGTACGGCGCAGCTCGCGCAGCTTCTCTTCGCTCATCCCAAGATGGTTCGCCAGCTCAGTATCGGTTGGTTCACGACCGAGCGATTGGGTGAGTTGCCGACGGGCCGACTGAATCCGGTTAAGGGTTTCGCCAAGATGCACCGGGAGTCGTACCAGGCGTGACTGATCGGCGAGGGCCCGGGAAAGTGCCTGCTTGATCCACCATGTGGCGTATGTACTGAACTTGTAGCCTTTGGTGTAATCAAATTTTTCGATGGCACGCAGTAATCCGAGGCTGCCTTCTTGAATGAGATCGAGGAGGGGCAGGCCACGGTCACGGTAGCGTTTGGCAATACTAACCACGAGGCGCAGATTAGCGGCTGCCATTTGCTGTCGCGCCTCTTCACCCTTCGCCTTCAATTGTTTCAAGCGGGCTGCTTCCGGGCTATCGGGTGGCAGCGTCGCCAGCTTGCGCTCGGCCTCCTGGCCCTGCTCGATCAACTGCGCGAGTCGCTTCTCTTGTTCTGCGGTGAGCAGGGGAACCTGACCAATTTCGCGCAGATAGAGGCGGACGCTATCGCTGAGCAATGCGTCTGACAACTCGTCATCGAGATCGAGGTCCATTGTGGCAGGTGATGACGGCTCATCGTCCAGAGCTGTTTCATCACCTTCCTGAACCGGAACACCGGCCTCGGCTAATGCGGCATAGATGGAGTCGATCAATTCAATCGACTCATCAGGGTTGGGAACCAGCCGCTGAATATCCTCAAATGTAACGAAGCCTTGTTGCCGTCCCTGCGCGATCAGTGCCTGCAAATCTGCGGGATTAATAGCAGGAGCGGCGCGGTCGGTCTCGGGCTGGCTCTGCGTCATACTACTTCCTCGTCTGAGACCTCACAGGCAATAGCAAGCTATCGTTCGTTCCTCCATTGTAGCACAAGCTGCTATCCGCGCAGGCCAAGAACGGAATGGGCGATAACTCCACGCAAGATTTCCGACGTTCCTTCGCCAATGGTCAACAGGCGGGTATCACGGTAGAGACGTTCCACCGGATACTCCTGGCTGTAGCCATAACCACCAAAGACTTGAATGGCATCGCGACAGATACGCTCTGACGCTTCCGAGGCAAAGAGTTTGGCAATCGCTGCCTCGCGGGTATAGGGGCGACCGGCATCTTTCAGGCGGGCCGCGCCGTAGACCAGCGCACGTGCTGCGGCCAGATCAACCGCCATATTGGCAATCATATTCGCAACCGACTGATGAGCGCCAATCGGTTTGCCAAACGCCGTTCGTTCGCGGGCATAGGCTACCGCAGCCTCGTAGGCGGCCTGAGCCAGGCCGATCGCCATCGCCCCGATCCCAATCCGACCACCGTCGAGAACCTGTAAAAACTGGATGAATCCGCGTCCGCGCTCACCGAGCAGATTTTCCCGGGGAACACGCACATCGTCAAGCATCACCGCAGTACTTACCGAACCACGTAACCCCATCTTCGGTTCGTGCTTGCCGAAGCTTAGCCCTGGGGTGCCACGGGGAACGATAAACGCCGAGATACCCTTCTTACCCAGATCGGGGTCGGTCACGGCGGTCACGATGATGTGGCCGGCGATGGGGGCATTCGTGATCCACATCTTCTGGCCGTTGATCACCCACTCGTCGCCGACCAGGCGGGCAGTGGTGCGTGTGGCACCGGCGTCTGAACCGGCGTGCGGTTCGGTCAGACCGAACGCTGCCAGATACTCACCTTTGGCAGCCGGTACGAGAAAGCGCCGTTTCTGTTCTTCAGTGCCGAACATCGCAATTGGGGCACTACCCAGACCGAGATGGGCAGCGTAGGCAAGCGCCGTGCTGCCACAGCAGCGAGCAACTTCCTCGATGGCGATAGCGGTGCTGACACTATCGGCACCGGCACCGCCGTACTCTTCGGGAAAAGGCAGCCCCATCAGGCCGAGCTGGGCCATTTTGGCGAAGGTTTCGCTTGGAAATGCACTATGCTCATCGACATATCGCGCTTTCGGCGCGATCTCTTTTTCGGCGAATTCACGCACCGTTTGCCGAATAAACTGCTGTTCTGGGGTTAATTCAACGTCCATGTTGAAATCCTCTCTAGTATGCTGGCCTAGCTATGCGCTGCCTGGCTTTGCACATCCGCCTCAAATGCCATCGCCGGCACACCTTCCATCGTCTCCACCATCAAATTATCAACCACTGCCTTGAGATCATTGGTTTCGGCGAAGACACGCAACTGTCGATCAGCACTGGTGCCGTTTTCGACGATCTTGAGCAGATATTCTACCTCACGTCGCGACCCCAGCATGTCAACCACATCGTCGACCAGTTCGACGATTTCGTGCACCAGCGCCTTTGCCTCAACCTCTTTTCGTTTGCCGAAATCGATCAGCTTCCCGTCTAACCCCCAACGCTGAGCGCGCCACTTGTTCTCGTTGATCAGGGCGCGGCGATAGACGCGGAAGGTCGTGTTCTCTTCAAACATGGTATAGAACTTCACGATCAGGGCCTGCATGGTTGCGGCAAGGGCCAGACACTCTTCGACTTTCGTGGCAATGTCGCAGACGCGGAATTCGAGTGTGCCAAAGAAGGGGTGCGGGCGGAGATCCCACCAGATCTTCTTGCCGTTATCGATACAGCCGGTATTGACCAGCAATTGAACGTACCGTTCAAACTCGCTGGCTGAGTGGAAGGTTGGCGGAATCCCGGTGCGCGGGAAGGTGCTGAAGATAACACTGCGGTAGGACTTAAAGCCGGTATTGCGTCCCATCCAGAACGGTGAAGAGGTGCTCAGGGCCAGTAAGTGCGGGCAGATGTAGCGGGCCACATTCATCAGCTCAATTGCAACCTCGTTATTTGGCATCCCGATGTGGCAGTGCATACCGAAGATCAGCAGTTGTAACGCTGCGTCTTGCATCTCGCCCACGACCATATGGTAGCGTTCATCGGGCGTGATCTCTTGCTGCATCCACGAGGAGAAGGGATGGGTACCGGCAGCGACAATCCGCAAGTTATGACGTGCTGCCAGGCCGGCAATCGCACTCCGCAGACGAACAATTTCCGCTCTTGCCTCACTGATCGTGCGGCAGGGACGTGTGCCTACCTCAACGATGCTCTGGTGCATCTCTGGCTTGATCTGCTCGCGTAGAATGGTACGGCCCGGCTCAAGAATTTGCGTAATGTAACTGCGTAACTCGCGTGTTTCGGGATCAACAATCTGGTACTCCTCTTCGATCCCAAGCGTAAACGCAAAATCGGCATCATTGGGATTATAGACGCTCACCGCGCACTCCTCACTGGTTATGAGACTGACCTCCGGTACTTTGTATTATATCGCGTCTTTGCGATATATGGGGTGACTGCGTGAGGGGCTGGCAGGCTCTAGGCTGGAACAGGTATAGGGTTGTGCAGCCATTCTGAGCGGTGGATTGTGATCAGGCGAGGTATGCGGGCGGCCTGAGTCGCAGTCTTGCCGGGTATGGTATGGCGACGGGTTCAAAACCTGCTGAGCCGGTGCGCCTGCCCAATGATATATTCGAGAAACAAACGACAACTCAGGTCACCTGGATTGTACTTGTTTCACCGTGTTGCAACCTCTACACTCATCTTAACGTTGTATTTGCCTGCACAATCAACCAACGCAAAGGAGCGTACAATGACAACTCTCAACTATCCGCCATCCGGGCTTAGTGTCTTAGAACCGGCGGAATTGTATGCCGAACTCCTGGCCGGACAACCCCTGTTTATTCTTGATGTGCGGAATGAACTGGAATATGCCCGCAATCGGATACGTGGGCGATACCCGGTACCAACCCTCAACATTCCGTACTTTGCGTTTATCGAAGATGAAGAGAGTGCGGTAGCCCAGGTGCCGACGGATCAACTCCTGACAGTTATTTGCGCTAAAGAAGGTTCATCGCAGTATGTCGCCGAACTGTTAGCCGCTCGTGGGATTGCCACCCGCTACCTGCGTGGCGGATTTCAAGCCTGGCTTGATTTCTACGATGTTCGCGATGTGGTTAATGCCGGTTGGGGACGCATTATCCAGATCATCCGCCCGGCGCGTGGTGATCTCAGTTATGTGATCATCAGTGCCGGTGAAGCTGCTGTCGTTGATCCTGGTCGCCATATTCACCTGTATCAGGAGGTGGCTGCTGCGGCTGACGCCGACATAACACGGGTATTGTTAACCCATCTCGCAGCAGGGCGGCTGTCGGGTGGAGCAGCGCTGGCCGGTGAGCGGAAGGCGTTACTGGCGATGCATCCCTACGATGCCCTTCATCCACGAACCCTATCGCCGGCTCATCTGACGTATGTCCCCTTGCTTGGCGGTGAACGGGTAGCACTGGGGCAATTATTGATCGAAGCCCACTGGTTCCCCGGTCACACACCCGGTCATCTGGTCTACCGCGTGATCTCGCCAATGGGTGATCGCTTCTTGTTGACCGGTGATGCCCTGCTTCTGAATGGATGTGGTCGTACCGACCTCGGTGGTCATGCCCAGGAATGGACAGCGTTGCTCTTCCGTAGTTTGCAGGAAGTTCTGCCGACGCTGGTCGATGATCGGACGCTGATACTACCATCTTCATTCCTGAGTCTGGCTGAAACCCGATCCGATGGTGTAGTAGCCGCACCGTTTGCTGCGCTGCGCGCACAGCATCCGGCGTTGCAGGTTGACAGTGCAGCGTCGTTGCTGCCAATGGTGACCACGCCATCATCAGAGCTGCCGGCAGCGGTCGATACCTTCTGGCGTGTCAATTTGGGGCTGCAACCTCTGACTGATGAAGAGGCTTTGGAACTGGAGGTTGAGCCATCATTGTGTGGATTAAGCGGGTATTGATCCAGGAACCTGAT
This sequence comes from Chloroflexus aurantiacus J-10-fl, assembly GCF_000018865.1. Lineage (NCBI taxonomy): Bacteria > Bacillati > Chloroflexota > Chloroflexia > Chloroflexales > Chloroflexaceae > Chloroflexus > Chloroflexus aurantiacus. The sequence goes on along the minus strand of NC_010175.1, from coordinate 4,795,860 downwards.
CTAACGCTTCTCTCGTGGTAGAACGCCTGTTACTGCACCGGTACAAGATCGGATATACTATCAGCACCGATGTGATGTACCTGGTTAGCGGTGGTCATGGATAGTGTGCCATCGGATCATCAGGTCTTTCAGAGAGGGAAGAAGTACGCTGTACTGAGTGGAGGTGTCATGAATCAGACATTGACCACAACGGGGACACTGGCGCAGGCGGTTTTACCACGTCGAGGCTGGCTGGCAAAGGCCTGGGTCGCTGATACGCTGCTGGTTGTGCTGGGAAGTCTGCTGGTAGCACTGAGTGCGCAGATTCGTATCTCGCTGCTGCCTTTCTCGCCCGTACCGATTACCGGTCAGACATTCGGTGTCTTGCTGGTCGGGAGTCTGCTGGGGCCGCGTTTGGGATTGCTGGCGCTCTTGCTCTATCTGCTTGAAGGTGTCATTGGCTTGCCCTTCTTTGCCGGTGGTTCAAGCGGGTACACGCACCTTGTGGGGGCGACGGGTGGCTATTTGATTTCTTTCCCGTTGGCGGCAGCACTGTGTGGCTGGCTGGCCGACCGTGGCTGGGATCGTCGCTTTATGCCGGCAGTGGCCGTCATGGTGTTAGCGAACTTGTTGATCTACGCGATTGGCGCAACGTGGTTGGGCTTCTTCATTGGGTTTGAAAATGCCTTGTTGAAGGGTGTATTGCCGTTCCTGCCTGGTGATGCGCTCAAGATCGTCCTTGCTGCGATTGCACTGCCGGGTGGCTGGCAGATGGTCAAGTGGCTCCGCAAAGGGGAATAAAGCTGTCTCGACGCTGTACCGGCTGTTACGCTGCTATGCATCGTGGTGATGGTATGACAGCAAATCTTGAGTGATAACATCACTGCCTGTCACCGAATATGCGGTGAATGATGACAATTCATCTTTTCCGCAACAATCCGTAGGTGTCATCTACATAATACGGATGAGCAGGTTTCCGTAGGGGGCGGGTTCAAAACCCGCCCCTACGGATTGTTCGCATTACCATACGAGAGATGTGGCGAACGAGGGAGTAGTGGAAGAGCACGTTTTGAATTGCGGGCCATGCACTGTATTTTTAGATTTGATACCAGGCAACCTTCGCTCACGTTGTGTTGGCATACGTGAGTTTGATGAGAACAATGCCAGATTCCTATACCCGCAATAGGGCAGGTATCTCAAGGACCGCAACCATGCCCACTCTGACGATGGTGCTGGTAGAGGGGTAGATTGCGGAAATACCGCGGCGTTCTCATTCTGCGTCAGGCGGCAAACACTGAACGCACACCCGAAAAGGAATGCCCCGGTCACTCACCACCCGCACACCGTCACGTGTACCACAGTAACGGCAAACCGACAAATTCTCGATTTCATCGGCTCGCCACAACTGTGGTGTGTGACTCAGCTCCATCGGTGATTCGGTGGAGAGGACACCGATCCGAACACAGACAGCGGCTGGAAAGATATCGGCTACTTTTGCAGCCAGATTGTAGTGGTATGAATAGACTTCGTCGCCGACCATCATGCCGCGTAAGCGGGGATGTGGTTGGATTTTCATACCTGTGCCAATCGTTCCATCAACTGTTGTAATTCATGGGCCGATAACGAACAAACATCGCTATCGGCAAACATCAGCTCGTCCAGCACCTCGCGGATAAGCGACTCCTCACCTGCCGGAACAGTCACTTCACCCTGTTCGAGGCTGTAAAAGTGATCGAACGCCCATTCAGCTAACTGCTCAATTGATAAACGTCCGGCAAGATGCTCGGCAATTGCCGCCATGACATTATCACTGGTGAGATACATAGGGTTACCTGCCATTGACTATATATACTGCGCTTCATGGTAGCACAAAGTCAGCCAAAAGGTGGTATCTGATTGTGAGGAATTAGCCCGCTATTCGTTAGACAAGAGCGTCCTCGCATTGTGAACGAAAACCGCATCCCCGACAACGAGCGGCATCATCGTGGTTGCGCGCAACATCGACCGCCGAAAGCAGATCACGCATTTCGGTCAGGGTGGCTAATACCTCTGCACGCACCGCCGGCGTGTAGCGAAGACTGAACGTTTCCTCTGCATAGCGGAGCAGGCCGTAGGGAGGCGCAACACCGGTTGTTTCTTCAAGTAATACCAGATACGCAGCCAGTTGCATCAGATCAGAGGGGTATGGTTGTGGAGCACGCCGATGAGGCTTCACTTCAACCGGGATGAGGTAATCTCCCTGTTGCAAGATGTAATCTGGCTTACCGGTCAAACCCAGGCGGGCACTGAAGAGCGGGCGAGTCAGCGTCCGTGTCTCGCCGACATCGGTGCTGACCACCCGCGCCCAGGGTAAGCCGCTGCGTTGACGCAGGATGATGGCTATCAGTAATACGCCCAGCGCACAAAGAATGAGAGCAATGCCCAATCCCATCATCGGATTGCCCACCAGACTAGACCTGCACCGCCGAGCAGGAGAACAACTCCTATCCAGAGCAGCCGTTGGCTGGCGTTCACCAACCGACCGTGTCGTATATGGCCTATCGTACCGAGGGCACGACGCTCTGCACCGTCCGGCTCAATGCCTGCCACCCGTCGCAGCCACCACGACCGTGCACAGTAGTAGTATTCACCTATTTCACTGGCCCGAATGATCTCCATCAGCGTCCAAAGATCGGCGTTCCCTGCACCGCATTCAACACATCATTCACTGTCAATAGCGCCATCAAACCCATCAGTGCCATAAACCCGAAGGCGTGAACCAGGGCTTCCTTTTCTGGTGGCAGCTTCTTCCCGCGCACCCACTCGATCAGCGCAAACAGAATATGGCTCCCGTCGAGGGCCGGGATTGGCAGCAGATTCAGGATAAAAAGGTTCAGGCTCAGCACTGCCGTGAGTGACCAGAATGAGACGAAGCCGTCAGGTTGCCGAATCACCTCACCGGTGGCACGGGCGATTCCAACTGGCCCTAGAGGCTCTCCGGTTGGGGGTGGTGTTGGACTGAATAGTCCGGCCAGGGCTGCCGGCAGGTCGGCCAGCATCATCACCATCCGACCGGTCAAATCAACGCTGTGCATCAAACCGGCACCAAATGCAGCAAGCGGATTGATCGGCTGATTCTCCACTTGTGGGCCGTAACTGAAGCCAAAACCGGCACTGAACTCTCGTCCGTCAGGAGCCGTCCAGGGGCCAGGGGTGACCTGTAGCGTAACCTCTGTCCCGTTGCGCAGGACAACAGCCTCGATTGTTGTACCCAGGCGGCGTTGGGCAACTGCACGGATGGTCGTTTCGTCGTACACCGGTTCACCATCAAGCAAGATCAGCTCATCCCCGGCCTGGAAACCGGCCACTGCTGCGGGAGTACCGGGAAAGACATTGCTAATCAGCATCCGACCGGTTGGCGTTGGCACACCTACGGTTGCGAAGAGGATGCTGAAGATCACAACGGCCAGCACAAAGTTCATCACCGGGCCGGCCAGCATGACCGGAATTTTACGCCACGGTGGGGCAGCGGCCAGACTGCCGGTACCGTACACCGCATCTTTCTCGCCATCCATTCCGGCAAAGCGCACAAAACCGCCGAGCGGGAGCCAGTTGAGGGTATACTTAATCCCGTTTCGCTCAAACAGCACCAGAGCGCGGGGTGGGAATCCGATCCCGAACTCCTCAACTTTGATCCCCATTCGCAGGCCAACCCACAGGTGTCCCAATTCGTGGACAATCACCAGCAGGCTGAGCATCAGGAGAAAGACTAACACAGTCAGTAAGGGGTCAAGAAAACTTCCTGCAACCTGTTGCCAGATAGAAGTCACATCTGCTACGAGCATAGTTCGCTCCAATGGTAGAGTAATAACGGCGACGAGCCAACCGCCCGCCGCCGCTCGTGTGCATAGGTAGTGTACCGGATCGATCTGGTCGCGTCAAGGGATTCGACCCTGTTTCAGCACACCCTAGCACGACAACCAGAGCAATAGATCCTCGCGTCTACCTATGGCTTTCGTTTCAGATAGATATTCTCAAAACCGACGTTAAGTGTTGCGGTACCACCTGATATGGTAGGTACAATTGGTGCGCCATCACGGGTATAGGCGGCGATAAACGAACTGGCCGGTAGCGTAATCTGGCGGAGCGTATCATCAACCGACCAGACCACATCGAGCACAAAGCCATTGCCGCTGAAGCGGTAGGCTTCAAAACCGGTGCCGTACCCGGTGAAGGCTTGCGGCGGAATGCGTACCTCATTGAGACGCTCAATGGCCGTTTTCATCGCAATATATGCCGGGCGTGGTTGTTGGCTTCCGTCGAGCAAGCCTGCGTGACGCCACCCTGGCCCTTGCAAGGTATACCAGATGTACGTCTCAACACCGGCCGCTATCGCACGCATTGATGAGCGGATCAGGTGATTGGCTTGTGCCTGCTGAAGGGTCGGGGCTGCTGCATTACAACTACCGGAAACCGGGACATAAGAGGTGTACCTGTCATCACACAACAAACCGGTTTCATTGAGGAACAGAGGTTTATTGATGCCATAACGCTGCATTACGTCGCGCAAGAAGTTTATCTTGCCCAGCGTGGCCCCGCCACGCGATGCCCATGCACCACCGAACGTTATCGGATGTTTGTCGAAATCGACATGGGCATTATTCACCCCAATTTCTTCAAAGTAGGTCGGGTAGGAGTGAAAAGCAAGGATATCGAAATAAGGTCCCGCACCCGCTCGTAATGCCCCTTCGAGAAAATTGAATGGCTTACCGTCGTTGTTATTTGGGCCGTTTTGCGGTCTTGCCAGTAATAAACCGCCAAAAACGACTTTGGCTCCCGGATCGGCAGCACGGATTTGTGGCGTCACTGTCATCAACATCCGTCCATACCGTTCACCGCCGTAGTATTCATCCTCAATGACACCCCAACAGCCAAATGGTGAGTTCTCGCCAACCAGTCTGGGATCGACATCTGGCTCGTTGCCCAACTCCCAATAGCGCACGTAGTGTGGTGCCTGACTGTATTTTGCAACCACGGCTCGGACAAAGGCTGCGAATTCATCATGATATTGATCGAGGATGGCGGCACAGATGTGATTACTCCCTGTCGCCCACGATGGATGGTCATCGATGATGGCCATAACTTGCAGGCCAAGGGCATTGGCAGCCGCTACTTCGGCTTCAAAGCGCGTAAAGCTGGGCGCACTCCAATTAATCGATGATCCCATGGTAGGCTGAGCTTCGCGCCAGCTCAGGGTATTGAGCCGAACCCAATGGGCATTGAGGTTGGCAGCCTGGGGATAGACACTAGATGCAGAGAGCCAGCCAGTGTTTGTTTCAAAACCGAGTGGACGAATGGTGTTTGCCGATACCAATGGGAGATAGATGGTTGAGATGTTGGTTGGGGTTTGGGCCGCTGCGGGTAATGCAATGGCGATCAACCACATTACCAGGACAAAGATGAGACGATGTCGATACAAGATGTCACCTCACTGTGCAGCTAACGTTGAATCATCGGTAACCAGATGTTCGTGCATGTCTGGCGCTGTTCGATTGTATAGATGCCTCCGTGTGAGATGGTGATTTGGAGACGATTGTTACTGTCTTGAGCAATGATAGGATCACGATATGTTGCAGACCAGATCTCAGCTCCATTCAGCGTGACAATAGTCGAAGCTGTGGGTGGGGGTAGCCAGATACTCCCCTGGGTTCCCGTCGGTGCCTGGATTGTCACTCGTCGTAGCGCGCAATCCGGCTGTTCCCATGTTACACTGAGAAACCCGGATGACAAGGGAATTTTTCCCGAAGCTGTGCTGACGCCTTGCCATGCCGGAATTACTTCCCAGGTTGTTGTACCAATCTGACGTGCCCCCACGATAACGGTGGAAAGAAACCAGGTGGGGGCACCACTCCAGCTATGTGATCGACTGGCAAACCAGTATTGGTCGGCGAACAGATGCTCCCACCATGTCGTTGCGCCCTGCGCCAGTTGCCAGCCGTAGAGCTGCTTGATTAAAGCAAGTGCATCCTGTATGCGTCCGGCATTGCTCAGTCCCTGCAAGACCCAGAACATGCCGTAGAGTTGAAGATTCGCTCGTGTTGGATCGCGAACAATGAGGGTAAGTAACGCATCAGCTACAGCCGGTACTTCACTGTCCGGTACTACCTCATAAGTCAGTGCCAGGGCCTGGACATGTGGGCCAGGAGGAACCGGTTGACCGGCAATGATGGTGGTAATGTACCGACGTGTGGTCTGGTCATAGAGGTAACGGTTGATCTGAGTGCGCAATGTCGCTGCTGTACGTTCCAGACGTTCGGCTGTTGCCGTTTCACCGAGAGCTGTAGCAATGGATGCAGCCGCTCGCAACGTTCCGTAGTACATTGCGTTTACCGCCGTTGATTGACCGTAACGGGCATTGGTCGCGCTGCTGTCAAGATAGGTGGTTTGTGACCATAGGCCAACCGGTAGATCGAGCAGTCCGGTGGTTGGGTTATGGTAGGTACTGAGATGATCGAGAAAGCGGGCAATGGTTGGCCATTCCTCAAGGGCCAGTTCCAGATCGCCGGTGAGGCGTAGATCATCGGCAATCGACTGCACCCACAACATGCCGTAGTCAAGCATTCGATTCGATCCCGGATTGGGGGCAAGCGCTGCCGGAACACCTTCGGCGGTAAACGCATCGCCTATCTGACGTATGCCACGTTGTCGTAAAGCGTGATCGCCGAACGCCACGCGATTGATATGATCGGCAACATACGCATCGCCCCACCATTGTCCCCGTTCACGCCAGGGTGTATCGGTGTAGGCGTCGGTCATGTTGGGGAGTAGACTATCAACACCTACCTGCCAGATGTGATTGAGCAGTGGATCATCGCTGGTGAAAGAACCGATTTGCGTAACCGGGTAGCGTTCTTCAACAACCTGAAGATTGTGCAATTCTACCGGTTCACTGCTCCAGACAGCAATGAGAATATAGCGTCCGGCTCGGGTATCAATGGTGGTGATGGTATGTGAACGGCCATCGAGCCGCCACGAGTCAACCTGGTTCCATTCTGAGTGTAATGGGCCGGGAAACGGAAGTGGTATAACGTTTTGCCATAACCGTTCGTCCCAACCGATATCGATGATACTGCCTGCCGCTCCCCTCACTCCGACGCTTAATCGCCCATGGACGGTGCGACCAAGATCGAGTACGAGATACCCACCTCCCGGTTGGAAGCGCACTGTTTGCCAAGACTGGCCGATCATGCTAACTACGTGTAGGTCTGGTTGAGGAGGTGCCAGCAACAATCGTCGTCCGGCGTGTGCGCCAAAGGTCAATGGTGGGATGTTCGTCAAGCCATCTCTGGAAATAAGGATCGTCCAGCCTTCCGGCTGGTTCTGTAACCCGTTCAGACGCAGGATATGGCTACCGGCTGAGAGCGGGTACTGGGCAGTGACGATACCCGGAGGGCGACCGATTGCCGGCTGCCAGCTCAGGGATTGACCGTTTACAGTCAGTTGTCTGGTAAGTGCATCGTCGAGACCCAGGAAGGTCAGTACGACCTGGCGATTGACGGTAAGTGGTACAGTCGCTGCTTCCACGCCACCCGCAAACTCTATTGGGATGAATGCAGGATCGAATCGACCAGTACCGATCACGTCAACCGGGACAGGAACATCAACCAGTTGCGGGATCGAGCGGGGAGCAAATGTGGCTGGTGATGGACTTACCGGTACTGCAGAGCGCCAGGTTCCGGTACCGCCGTTTATTTGCCAGTCGGGCGGGAGAAGGGCCAGATCAACCAGTTCGGTCGGACCGATCAGGTTCCAGCGATGAATCGGGGCGGCATCGCTGCGGTAGGCGGTGAGCAGTTGCGCCTGCCAGTCTGATCCGCTTGCAGTCAGGGTTCGGGTGCCGCTTTGTAACAAAGTCCAGAGAAAGGGTCGTTCCGACTCGCTGCGACGGTTGTTAGGTGCCCATTGCACGCGCACAACGAGCACATGCGATCCTGCTGATAATGTGCCGACCGGTAGCAGATCATACTCACGATGCTGGCGAGAGAAACGAGCCGGCCCGCGTCCGATAAGCTGACCATTGAGATACGCTTCATAGCGTGTGTCGGCAAAAATGGCGAGCGTGACATCAGTTGCCGATGTAGCGAGATCGAGTTGGCGGCGAAAGAGCGCGACTTCGTGTTGGGCCGGCGGATCAGTGTGAACCCAAATAGGGGTGGCCTGACAGAAACAAAACTCTGGCGGCAGTGGATAGGCTGGAAATGGCAACAGGCTGGTCAGGATAATCGTGAACGCGATGAGCCACTGCCGCATGAAGTACCCTCTGCTTTACGTTACCGGTTGACGCGCCGCTACCTCTGCCAGCCAGGCCATCATCTCACGAAAGTAGTGTTCGCGGACAGGTGGAGGAGAGAGGGCCAGATCGTGCAGTCCACCATCAATTGCGATCATGGTCACATCATCCCCCAGGCTTGGGCCATCACGACGCATATGGGCCACGTCGAGAACCACATCGGCGCGTCCGACCTCTGGACTGCCGGCGATGGGCCAGGCCGAGCGTGCTGAATGCGCGATCAGAATCGGGCAGCGAATGCCTAATCCACGCCGCAAGCGGCGTTGAGCCAGCAGGACGGCCCGGGCTGTGCCGGCTCGCATAGGAATTCCCTGCACCGGTTTCCAGCGTTGATCGAACTCCCATTCGCCACCGGCGCCGCGATAGATGCTCTCGCCATACACCGGGGAGAGCTTGCCGACGACGCGCGTTGGTTGGATACGCCCAAGCCACATCACCAACGGGATCGATGCCCGGGTCACCCGATCAATAAAAAAGTCGAAGAATGGACTATTGAGCACCAGGGCGCCGATCCGTTCACGCTGCTGACCTTCGGCGGCGTACAGGGCAGTGATCAGTCCTCCTGCCGAATGGCCGTGCAATACCAGCCAGGGTTGCTGCTGTTCGGCATCGATCAGGTTTATCGCGGCGTCGAGGAACGGGTAAAATTCGGTGATGTCGCGGTAGAAACAGGGAATCTGACCAGTTTCAATTGCACGACCGTGGCCGGGTAGATCAATGGCGTAGAATGCGTAGCCGTGGGCACGGAACACATCGGCCAGATGGGCCTGGAAAAAGTAGTCGGAGTAGCCGTGAACGTACAGCACGGCTCGGCCCTGGTTTGGCGGGTTGATCTGGCGGATCAACACTGCCCGGCCACTGCGCAGATTGATCGACCTCGTTTCAAAGCCGGCCAGTGCCGTATCGGGAGTCCACTGTTCCCGGCTGGTCGTGATGGTTGTAATCATGACCCGTTCCTGCCTTACCTTGTAAACAATACGATCATGTAGTAGACAACCGGCCCGGTGAAGAGGATGCTATCGATGCGATCCAGAATCCCACCGTGACCAGGAATAATATACCCTGAATCTTTGACGCCGACCTGGCGTTTGATCAGCGACTCGGCAAGATCGCCGAGCGGACCAAAAATACCGGCGATCACACCCAGAATAGCCGCTTCAAGCAGCGTAATGGGGAGTCCCAGCAGGGGAACGCAGAACAGGGCAGTCGCGATAGCGGCAACCATCCCGCCGGCAAAGCCCTCCCAACTCTTTTTCGGGCTGAGGATAGGTGCCATTTTGGTGCGTCCGAAGGCACGACCAACAAAGAATGCGCCGGTATCTTGCAGCCAGGTGATGGCCAGGGTGAAGAAGACCCAGGCCGCGCCAGGGGGGATGTTGGCGAAGGCCAGCCAGCCGTTCTGCAACGGCAATTCGAGTTGACGTAATAAAAGATAGCTGCTGAGCAGACCGCTCACGTAGTACGCACCGGCGAACGTCAATGCCCAGCTAAGCAGGCTAGTTTGCCGATCTCGGCGCGCAATTTCGGCGATCAGGGCACCGAGGATCGAAACGACCAGCGCCACCAGGACCAGATCGACAGTTGTGAGCGGTTGAAAAAAGGTTGCCGTGCAGATCAGCCAACCGATGGCAATTCCTTCTATCAGGCGCGGCTGATAACCACCCTGACGAAAAATGGCAAACAACTCGCTGATTGCCAGTGCAATGACGAGGCCGGCCAGCAATGCAGTGGTCGGCGGCCACCAGACACCGGCAATAATCAGTGGTAGCAGGACTACCACACTTGCCACACGAATTGCCAGCGTATTAGCCCGGCTTGGGGAGTCCGCCGAAGCGGCGTTCGCGCCGTCCATAGTCAAGAATTGCCTGATGCAGATGCTCGGGTCGAAAATCGGGCCAGAACACCGGCGTGAACCAGTATTCGCTGTAGGCCGACTGCCAGATCAAAAAATTTGAGAGGCGACGTTCACCACTGGTACGAATAATCATATCGGGATCGGGTAATCCATGCGTCGAGAGATGCGCACTGATCACCTCATCAGTAATCTGGTCAGCAGGGATACCACTGGCAACAATAGCCCGCACAGCATCAACAATATCGGCACGGCCACCGTAATTAAACGCGATTGCCAGGGTCAGGCCGGTGTTGTGGCGGGTAAGTTCAATGGCGTAGTTGACCTTTTCCCGCAAGTGAGGACTGAGGCCACTGAGACGACCAAGGTGACGCAGATGGACATTTTGGGCGTGCAAATTTTGGATCTCGCGGTCGATAAACTCGCCCAGGATTTGCATCAATCCCTGGACTTCGAGCGATGGCCGATTCCAGTTTTCCGTCGAAAAGGCGTACAGGGTTAAGACCCGTACTCCAATTCGGGCACATTCGGTCACGATTGGCCGAATATTTTCTGTTCCGGCGCGATGGCCGGCGATGCGCGGCAGACCACGTTGCTGCGCCCAACGTCCATTGCCATCCATAATGACCGCAATATGTTGCGGAATAGCTACGCCGGCCAGTACATTATCCTCGCTCATACGACAGTGCCTCTCAGTGATGGCTAAACTGCCATCACTTCTGCCTCTTTTTCCGCACCGATCTGGTCAAGCTCACGGGTGCAGCGATCAGTCAACTGTTGGATGCGTTCCTGACCACGATGTAGCTCATCTTCACTGATCAGCTTTTCAGCTTCCAGCTTCTTCAGATCATCAATGGCATCGCGGCGTTGATTACGGACTGAAATCTTCACCTCTTCGACCCGGTGTCGCACCATTTTTACCAGCTCACGGCGGCGCTCTTCGGTTAATGGTGGCACCGGCAGCCTGATCACGCGTCCATCGTTGCTGGGGTTCAAGCCAAGGTCTGATTGCTGGATCGCTTTTTCAATTGCCTTGATCATATTGGCATCGTAAGGCTGAATCACAATCAGACGTGGCTCAGGCACACTGATGTTGGCCAGTTGATTGAGCGGCATGGTCATACCATACGCTTCAACGTGAAGATGCTCAACCAGCGCCGACGAGGCGCGGCCAGTGCGAATCGATGCCAGGTGATGTCGCAATGCTTCAGTGGCCTTTTTCAGGTGCGCCTCATATTCAGAGATTACATCGTTCAGCATTACGCGCCTCCTCGCTGATTACTCACAAGCGTCCCGACATGTTCACCCATCACAATCCGCTCGATAGTACCGGGTTCAAGCGCATTGAACACGATAATTGGCAGATTATTGTCCATGCAGAAGGTCAATGCCGTACTATCCATAACCGTCAGCCCACGATTCAGAGCTTCGAGGTAGTGGATATGATCGAAGCGGGTGGCTGCCGGATTGCGACGGGGATCATCATCGTAGACGCCATCAACACCATTTTTTGCCATCAGGATGACTTCAGCGTGAATTTCGGCTGCGCGCAGAGCGGCTGCCGAGTCGGTCGTGAAATAGGGGTTGCCGGTACCGGCGGCCAGAATGATAACGCGCCCTTTTTCCAGATGGTGGGTCGCCCGCCGGCGGATATACGGCTCAGCCACCTCATCCATCTTAATAGCAGTCATTGCGCGCGTGTCGAGGCCATGGCGTTCGAGGGCATCTTGCATGGCCAGAGCATTAATAATCGTGGCCAGCATGCCCATGTAGTGCGATTGGGCGGCATCCATCCCGCGCTCAATGGCTCGATGACCACGCCAGATATTGCCACCACCGACAACTACGGCTACTTCTACACCGTGGCGATGAACGCGACCAATCTCCTGGGCGAGGAAGTCAAGCATATCGTAACTGATAACCTCGCCATCGTTGCCTTTGATCTGTTCACCGCTGAGTTTGATTAAAATCCGGCGATATTTTGGCTGCTGCATGGAACAACTCGCAGGTAGCAACGAGCCGGGCAATGCTGGTGTTGTCCCGCAACTGCCCGGCTCATCTGATTCTTATGCCCCAACCTCGTAGCGGATAAACCGCCGGACCACGATGTTTTCACCCAGCTTTGCGATGGCTTCTTTGATCTTTTCTTCGATGGTGCGTGCCGGGTCTTTGATGAACTTCTGTTCGAGCAGTACCGTCTCCTCAATAAACGCCTGGCGTGACTGACCACTCTCGGCGATCATTTCATCGGTCACTTCATTGACGCTGATAAAGCGCGGATTGAGCGCGACGATGTGCTGGGCCAGGTCGTTGGCCAGTTGGCCAAATTCAGCAGTGCGGGCAACAAAGTCAGTCTCGCAGCTCAGCTCAACCATTGCCGCAATGCGCGAGCCATAGTGCACATACACGCCAATCAGTCCCTCGTTTGCTTCGCGTGAAGCCTTCTTAGCAGCCGCCTCGATACCACGCTCGCGAAGAATCTCGATTGCCTTGTTAATATCACCGCCAGTCTGCTCAAGAATGTCCCGGCACTCCTTAATGCCAGCACCGGTACGCTCGCGCAATTCCTTCACCAATTCAATTGATACTGCCACAGTTGTGCTCCCTCTGCCTGTAAACCTGTATTTTCTGCTGTTGATCCAAATACAAGCGATGTGGATCGTGCGACGGAGGGGCATGCGCCCCCCCGTACACGTCGGTTTGCGCGCGCTCGACCGATAGTATTATGCCACGTCTCCGGTCAGGCGCCAGGCCGTCCCCAGGAAGTTACTCCTGAGACATCTCGCGTCGTCGTGTGCCTTCAATGGCGGCATCGGCAATCTTGCCCGCCATCAGGCGAATACCGCGGATCGCGTCATCGTTGCACGGGATCACGTAATCGATTGGATCGGGGTCGCAGTTGGTGTCAACCATTGCGACAATCGGGATACCCTCTTTGACGGCTTCGCGTACTGCCAGCTCTTCCTTGCGCGGGTCGATAATAAACACTGCACCCGGCAGACGATCCATACCCTTCAAACCGGCGAAGACCCGGTTGAGGCGGACAATCTTCTCTTCGAGCTTGGCAGCTTCTGCTTTGGTCAGGCGGGCAAAATCACCGCGATCACGCTGCTCTTCCAGATCGCTCAGCAGCTTGAGACGGCGTTTGATGGTTGCGAAGTTGGTGAGCGTGCCACCCAGCCAGCGCTGATTGATGTAGAACTGTCCAGAGCGCACGGCCTCTTCCATCACCGCTTCCTGCGCCTGCTTTTTGGTGCCAACAAAGAGAACCTTTTCGCCGCGCGCGGTAAGTTCGGTGATGAACTGATACGCCCGGCTTAGCCCGGTAACCGTCTTTTGCAAGTCGATGATGTGGATCCCGTTGCGGGCGGTGAAGATGTACGGCTTCATCTTCGGGTTCCAGCGGTTCGTTGGGTGTCCGAAGTGGGCGCCCGCTTCCAGCAATTCGCGAATTGTGACGACGCGCGGCAATGCCTGTGTCATACCTGTTTTGCTCCTTTTCTGGCTAAAACCACCTCCACCCGTCGTGTCTCACAGTCTGGGCCGGCAAATGCCGGAGGAGCGACTGTGCCTCAGGGTGTGCGTATTTGGCATTTTGCTATGCCGACGGGCAGTATAGCATAAGGGAGCGCTGGCGGCAAGCGCTCCCTTACAAAACAGTTGCGAGGGTTGATTGTCAACCTAGAGAAGTGATTTCAGTACTTCAAGGGCTGCATCGTAATTGGGTTCCTGCCCGGCCACCGGGACGTATTCGCTATATCGGATCACACCGTCACGGTCAACCACAAATACAGCCCGCTGCTCAATCCGATAAGCTGGTACATACGTGCCATACGCAGTGCCGAAGCTCATATCCCGGTGGTCGGAAAGGGTCTGAATTGCATCGGCGTTATTGGCGCCGCACCAGCGCGCCTGGGCGAAAGGTAGATCGGCGCTGACGGTGATGAAGTTGGCCTGGCCGGCCAGGCGGGCCGCCTCTTCGTTGAAGCGGGTTGTTTGTTTGCTGCACACACCGGTATCCAGCGAGGGAACCACACTAATCAGGAGGGGCTTGCCGGCAAAATCACCCAGCGTTACCTGCTGCATTTTGCTGTTGATCAGCGTAAAATCGGGGGCTTTGTCTCCCGGTTTTAATTCAGGGCCGACAACTGTTTGCGGGCCGAAGAAGACGAACGCATCCGGGCGCTCGATAGTCATAGTGATGTACCTTTCTATTTCAAGATAGCTCCTGCAAGAGATAGTGTAGAAAAAGGATCGCTGTCTGTCAATACGTGCAGGTTTACCGCACGGAGGTGATGTCAGGTTGGTGAGGTGCGATTTGTTGGATGTTGTTACAGGTAGCCGGGTTCGCTGCAAGCGGGTTGGCAATGGGCAGGCCGAAAGCCTGCTCTATAGAAATGATACCATCCAGCGCAACACACTGCCTGATTGACCAGATCTACTTCAATTGCCGCCAGTACGTTACGAAGCTGCCGCAACCGAGGTTGACTCTGCCAGTGAGCGCCGTCCGTTGGTGTAGTTGCGTAACACCGGCACCTTTGCTGCGACAATCCCGGTCATGATCACACACGCCAGGCCACCAAGGGCTACCGAGAGTTGGGTGCCGAGTAGGCGAGCGGCAATACCGGCTTCGATCTCTCCGAGTTGTGGTCCTCCGGCGAAGAAGAGCATGTTCACCGCGACCATGCGGCCTCGTAACTCGTCTGGAGTTTCCAGGTTGCGAATGTTGCCCCGCACCACCATGCTCACCGTGTCGGCAGCACCATTGATGGCCAGCATGAGGAGCGATAGGGCAAAATTGGTGCTCAGGCCGAAGATAACAGTGCTGAGACCGTAGATTGCCACTGCCCAGAGCAGTAGTGGCCCCTGGCGATTACCGGCACCCCAGATCGAACAGATAACACTGGCAATGACGGCACCTACCGATGGTGCGGCGTAGAGCATTCCCATCCCCTGCGGTCCAACGTTCAGAATAGATTGGGCGTAAATGGGCAGCAGGGTCGTGGCGGCACTGAAGAAGGTGGCGAGAAAATCGAGCAGCATTGTGCTCCAGATGAGTGGTGTGCGCCAGACAAAGCGCAACCCTTCAATTGCCGCCTGTAAGCTAATATCGCGCTTCTCGGCAGCAATTGGGCGTGGACGCATGAGCAGGAGCGCCAGCAAGATAGCAGTGAAGCTGACGACATCAACCCAGTAGACCAGTCCTACGCCACCATATTCGATCAGCAGACCACCAATCGTTGGCCCAACAATGGTTGCCAGTTGCCAGGAGACAATGTTGAGGCTGAGCGCACCGGCCAGGTGTTCACGCGGCACCAGCGATGGAATGAGGGCCTGGCGAGCCGGGATACCGAGGGTGTTGGCGGCTGCTGCCAGTGCAGTAACCGTGTAGATCGTCCAGAGCGCTGCCAGGCCAAGATTCGCTGTGAGGGCCAGGGCTAACGAGCAGAGCATCATGGCAATCTGCGCACCGATCATTAACCGCCGCCGATCAATGGCATCGGCCAGGACACCACTGCCGAGCGCCAGCAGCACCAGCGGGACCAGACGTGCCGCCCCGATAGCCCCCAAAGCGAGGGGATCACCACCTGACAGTTCGAGGATGTGCCAGCTTACCGCGGCCCGCGTCATTTCGGTGCCGGTAAGCGATACAAAGTTGCCAAACCAGAGCAGGCGAAAGTCACGTGAACGAAATGCAGCAAACGGAATGGTGGTGGTCATACAAGCGGGAACCCTGTTAAAAGTTGGTCGAGTACATATTTGATAATACAATAATACCAGAAAGTGAAACTATGCGCTCGTATTTGAGGTGGATAGCCGGTAAAGACTCTCCTGCTCTGCTTCCAAAGGGCTGTTATATCAATCTGGCAGAATAGAAGTCATGACACACCAGCCAACGATGATCCCGATACTGCATCTGAACGATGCACCGCTGGTCGTCAGTAGGGCGACGCATGCGTCGCTCCTGCCTGGTATGACAGGAGTCGTAGGGGCACGGCATGCCGTGCCCCCACGACCACGCCGACGATAATCCGCCAGCGCCTCGCCTGTGATCGGTGAATGCAAGCGTTGCACGTACCCGGAGTACGGTGAGTGCACAAGTATGGCTTCCACACTCCAAACCGTTCACGTAGCGACCCCTGCAATCTGTATCCCCCTCTTTCCTATCTCCTATCTTCTATCTCCTATCTCCTATCTTCTATCTCCTATCTTCTATCTCCTATCTTCTATCTCCTATCTTCTATCTCCTAACACCCTACCTCCTCTCCAACTTCCTCAGCACCTCGCGTAGCAGTGCCGTCAGCACGGCAGCATCGCGCTCGCTGAGGTCGGCGCGGGCAATGATGGTGCGCAGGCGCTGATGCAGTGCCTGTCCAGTGCCACTCTTGACAAAGTTGGTGGTGCTGATCAGATCTGCGACAGCGGTATACAGACTCTCACGTGCGGCCAGGGTAGCCGGGGGTTCACCAGGCGGGGGAGGTGGCGCAAGAGGAGTCGTCACCTGTTGTAGTTCATACAAGACAAGCAAAACAGCCTGCGCCAGGTTGAGGACGGGATAGTCAGACGCCATCGGCAGGCCGAGAATTTCTTGACATAAAACTAATTCGTCCCGACTCAGGCCATTCCCTTCGCTACCGAAAAGAATGGCGACCGGGCCGGTACTGGCAGCGCGTTGACGGGTTTCGTTGGCCCATTGCCGGACATCGTTGCGCCACGGCAGACCGGGGTGGGGGCGGTCGCTGGTGCCAACCAGGTAGCGTATATCGGCGATAGCTTCCGATAGATGTGCGTGGACGGTGAGATTCGCCAGCACGGGATCGGGGCGATGGGCAACTGCGCTAATCGTCGCGGGATCGAACGGGCAGGGATCGACCAGGCGCAGGTGGTGGCAGCCGGTGTTGAGCATTGCCCGTACCACTGCGCCGATGTTGCGCGGATCACGCGGTTGATGGAGAATGACAATAATGTCGTTCATTTGAGAATGTAGTAGGTGGCCCGTTTATCGCCGACTTTCAAGAGTAGGCCACGGCTGACCAGATCGGAGAGATCGCGGCGAATGGTTTCGGGGCTGACATCGGGATGCATCTCTTGCAAGTCGCGGTTGGTGATCCGCTCGTGTTCGACCACGAACAGCAAGGCATCAATCTGGCGATCATTAAGCCCCATGCGGCGCCAGGCTGCGGTATCGACACCACCGGGAACAGCTTCGGCCATCGGCTGCCCTGGTAAGATGACCAGAAAGCCGGCAGCAGTCTCGCGGAATGTGGCCGGTGGCAAGCCGGCAGACGCTAACTGGCGGAGCATGCGGTCGATGCCGTAGCCAAGCCGTTCGACCAGGCCGAGGTCGGCCAGTACCTGCACAATTGCCGGGTTGCGTGAGAAGCGTTCAGCCCGGATATTGTCGAGGGTGACGTGACCGGGCAGCCGGCCCGGCGAATAGACTTCAAGCCGGTCACTGAACATGGTGATGCGAATGCCCTCGCCACGTGTGGCATAGTCACGGTGGGCCACTGCATTGACCAGTGCCTCACGCACCGCGCCGGGTGGAAACTGCGTCCAGTCTTCGCGTTCGAGGCCGATCATGCGCGAACCTTTACGCATATGCTCGTTGAGCCAGCGTTCGGCGCGGCGGATTGCCTCTGGAAGGGGAGCGCAAATATCTTCGCGCTCGAAGGTGTCTGCCGGTTCGCGACCACGATAACTCACCAGGGTTAGTTCGGCCTGGGGAAAGCGGGCAGCGACATCGCGGCCAAACAGCAGCAGGCCGGCATTGGTTGGAATGCCATCGATCAGACAGCCGCGCCGGGTGAGTAAGGCGAGCGGGTCGTCGCCTGCCGGCGGGCCAACCCGGCGGGCATAGGCGGTGATGAGGTCGGAATCCAGTTCCTGCAACGACGCGCCGGGGGGCGTCTGCCGTTCCCAACCGACATCAGCCCGTTCGCTAAACAGACGATGCAGCGCCGCCGGCGACAGCGGTACATTATTTGCCCCCTCACGCCGGAGATACCGCCCCTGCACGGCGTAAACGTAGGGCAGGCCGCTCGGCACTTCAACGGCGAGCAGTGACATGCCCTGGTGTTCGATGATCTGGGGGAGGGGAATGATGAGTGGTGGCGTACACGAGAGGGCTGCCGCCAGCACCATTTCAATCGCTGCTGCCGGATTGTGGAGAGCCGCCAGGCTTGTTCCGCGTCCGCCACTGACGATCAGGGTACCACCGTGAGCGTTGGCCAGGGCGGCCAGGGTTTCGGCAAGCCCGGTAGTGCTCTCACGCTCGCTGGCATACGCGAGCCGCGACCCGGCTGGTTGACCGGGGAATCCGGTGAGGGATGGCATGTCCATACAAACCTCCGCCATGGCACGAACACACGTGCTATTATACCAGAAGTGCTGTGCGTTGTTGGTTGTGGGTGGGGCAAGGGTGGTCGTTGCTGAGTGTGCGCCGGAGACGCGCGTTTCCGGAGACTGCACCCGCGCGTCTACCGCACACAGGGAAGAAAAGGCTGGTAGAATGCGGGATGATACCATTCACCGACCCTTCAGCAGCGAATGTATCTTTTGTTGAATACAGGTTATCTATGCCGTCTGCGCGAACTCACGATCTGATAACGGTTGTCAGTGGTATAGCATTGACACCGGTGGTATACCATGCCTGTCTTGAGTATGCCCAATTTAGCCCGCCAACGGCACTTGCCTGTAGTCTCTGGTTTGGCGGTGCGCATCTGGTATCGGGCATTATGTTTTCACCCGATCTTGACATCGACTCGGCAATTGATAACCGCTGGGGCATCTTTTTCTGGATATGGCGTCCCTACATGTGGTTGATCCCGCATCGTGCCTTCTGGAGTCATAGTCTGATTATTTCCCCGCTCTTGCGGCTGGGCTACTTTGCGGCTGTTGTGTACGGCTTATTGCTCGGTATCGGGTGGTGTCTCGGCCAGCTCGGTTTTGCACCACCGGCCTATCACCGTGAACTGGCAACGCAGGTTAACGTTCTGATCGAGACCTATCCGCGTGAGACGTGGGCATTTATCATCGGCTTTTGCACCGGCAGTGCTGCTCACACCATTGCCGATTGGTTGGTGACGAAGGGGAACTGGCTGCTGGGAGGGTATGGTCGTCGGTTACGACGGCGCTATCGCAATCATGACCAGTGGCTCCCACGGCGAGAGCGTTTGCGGCAATGACCGAGAACTTTTCGCACCTGTCACACGTCTTTACATGGTGGTACACAACACAGGCTATGACGTGTCTCTTGAATGGCAATACGATACCAGAGAACAGGGTGCTTTATGCGTCTGCAATCAAGTGATCGGTTTTTACTCGCGATTGTTGGCGGTTCAATCCTCTTAATTCTTGTGGCCGTGGTGATAGTGCTAAGCCGTGCTGAGCCGACCTATCGTAGCGGTACTGAACCGGGTGATGTCGTCTTCAATTATCTGTTGGCTCTGCAGCGCGGTGATTACGAACAAGCGCATAGTCTGCTCTCGCCTACCCTGCCGGGCTATCCACGTGATGCACAGGTGATGCGTTCCCAGCTCAGAAGTCTCGCTGTCACGCAGGAAGAGATTAGCTATGCGGTAATCGATAGCCGGCAGAATGGTGATCGGGCAACAGTAACGGTACAGGCGACGACATTCTTTCGTACCGGCCTCTTCGGCAGCAGCACGTCGAGTTATACATTTACTGTTGAGCTTCTGCAACACGAGGGTAGCTGGAAATTAATTGCGAATGACGATTGGCGCACGTGGCAGTGGTGCTGGGGGCAAGAGGGAGGCTGCTCATGATAGCGGTGAGGCGCTGGTATCTGTTTGTGAGTGCCACGATTGGCCTCCAGGGCTTCACATGGTCGTTGATCTGGTTGCTCTACGGAATTCTGGTTGCCGATGAACAGCCGGTTATCGAGGCGACAGCGCTGCAACTGGCGGCCATACTGGTCTGTTTGCCGCTCTGGTTGGGGCATTGGTTGTGGGGTGAACGGCTGGCGCGACGTGATCGGGACGAACGAGCTTCGGCGATACGAAAACTCTATCTCTACGGCAACCTGACCCTGTTTTTGATTGCACTAATTGGAAGTGTTTTCGATCTGCTGACAGCAATACTGCGGTTTATCTTACGCATCCCAGGCGGCGACCGCGTTGGGCAGTTTGAATATGGGATCATTGCGTCATCGATCCTTGGTGTGCTCTTTGCCTACCACAGTGTCGTTGCCCGTAACGATCTCCATCAGGCACCGTTGACCGGTGGTGGTGCATTGGTGAGGCGTCTCTACCTGTTGTTTGCCGCCGGGGTTGGTCTGGCTGTCTGGGCAAGTAGTATTACGACGTTGGCTCAGCAAATAGCCAATGCCTTCGGCGGTTCCCTTTCGCTGCCGATCTTGCCCGAACTCATCGCCTCCACAATCATCGGTCTGGTCGTCTGGCTTGGTCACTGGTGGCGTGCGCAACAGCTTTTTGCCAGTGCGGAAGAAGATGAACGGGCATCAGTGTTGCGCAAGTTTTACCTCTACCTGGTGATTGTGGTGAGCAGTCTGGCAGCAGTGACAAATGCAACCATCCTGCTGGCCGGGGTGTTTCGCCAAATGGTGGGATTGACGGTAACCGGTAGCCCGCTAGATGTGCTGATCTCATCGGTTGTCTTCCTTGTCATCGCCCTGTATCACAGTCAGGTCTTGCGGGCCGATGCAGCGGTCATTCCCGAAGCTCCCCGTCAGGCCGGGGTGCGGCGTGTGGCATGGTACCTGGTGGCAGCCGTCGGGCAACTGGCTCTGGTTGGTGGTCTGGGTGGAATGTTGAGTGTGATCATTCGAGGTGTGGCCGGAGCCGAGACAACATCCGATCTCCGCGAACCACTGTCCTGGTTTGGGGCGATGCTGATTGTCGGGCTGGCAGTCTGGGCAGTGTGCTGGCGTCGGATACAGCGCATATCCAGCGCTACGGGTGAGGCAGGTGTGGCCGAGCGTAGCTCACTCACACGCCGTATCTACCTCTTCGGCTTCTTGTTCGTCGCCTCATTGACGCTTTTGCTGGCGATGATGTACATCCTCTTCCGCATCATCAGTATCGCACTGGGTGAGCCGTTTGCCGGTTCGCTGCTGGCCGACATTGCCCAGGCGTTGGCCTTCGCGCTGATTGCTAGTGGTGTGCTGGCAACTCACGGGCTTGCGCTACGATCTGACACGCGGGTGCGTGAGGAAGCAGCGCTGGCGAAACAGGCGCAGACGCGGGTCGCTGTTGTCGCCGATGATGGTCTGGCCAATCAGATTGCCACTGAATTGCGCGCACAATTTCCACAACTGGTCATCTACGTCAGGGATCAGTCTGCCGAAGCTGAACAGCAACTAGCGAACGCTAACCTGATCGTTGGCACGTGGCGCCAGACTGAGAATCCACAGTGGTTGAATCGCTATCCGGCGCGTAAATTGCTGGTACCGCTGACCGATACGAACTGGATGTGGGTGGGAGTGGAGCCGATGACGGGGACTGAGATTGCCCGTCAACTGGCAGATGCTGTGCGTCAGGTGCTGGCCGGTGAGTCATTGCGCCCCAAACGCGCAGTCACTGCCGGTACGATTGTGGCAGTAGTGGTTGGAGTAGTTTTGGTGGTTTCGTTGTTAAGCGGATCACTGGTATTTCTGATCGCCCTGTTCTCGTTTTGAGGAGAATCTGTGTCAACTATGGACACCGGGGCATGGGTAGGAGCGACATACGCTTCATCTCAATGCAAACGTCTGTCAAATGGTGAGGACGGAAGCAAACTTTCCACTCCCAACATCCTGTACGCCTGGGTAAGGCCGTTGCCCACCCTACGCGCAGGGTTGCGAGAGACGCTTAGGCCGTTCGAGCTGTGGCTCCAGCGGTGACGGACATAGATGGACATAAGAGAAGCGCTCATATCACATCGTGGCCTGTCACGCTCAGGCACAGTGCCAGCGTAATGGGTGACGAGCGTGTCGTGGTGCGGTGCCGGATGGCTCGCGCTGTTGCGAGCTGGTTATGGCTTGCGATGCCGCGCTGGACGAAGTCCCAGCAGGTTGTTGCAGGTAGTAAGTGCACCGGAGGTGCGCGCTCCCAGGTGAGCGAGCGAGGTAAGCGCGAGCTGGAGTCGTGCGCTCCCAGGTGAGCGCGTGAGGTAAGCGTGAGCTGGAGTCGTGCGCTCCCAGGTGAGTGCGTAAGGTGCGCTCTCACTGGTCTACCGGCGCTCGCGCACCGCAGCGTGGCGCTCAGGTGACACCAGATAGTGTACTATGACCTCTATGAAATCAGATTTGATGTAACGCTCCGGTGGTAGCGAGTGCCACCTCGCTCCTCTCTTCAAAGACGAGGAGCGAGGTTGAGGGTTAATTAGAGGACGTTATACAAATGCGGCAATCCCGGTAATCTCGCGCCCGACAACCAGGGTATTAATCTCGTTGGTGCCCTCGTAGGTATAGACAGCTTCAATATCGGCAAAGTGGCGTGCAATATGCCGGTCGAGCAGAATCCCGTTGCCGCCGAGTACTTCACGGCCCAGGGCAACAATCTGGCGTGCCTTGGCTGCACAGTATTGCTTGGCAAGCGACGCCATACCCTCGGTGATCTGGCTTTCGTCCTCGTCGCGGAGCTTGCTCAGCCGCCAGGCCATCAACTGGATCGCAGTGAGATCACCGAGCATATGAACCAGCTTCTGCTGCACCAACTGGAAGCCGGCAATCGGACGGCCAAACTGCTCGCGCTGGAGGGTGTACTCAAGTGCCAGTTCGTAGGCAGCCTGAGCGTGACCAACTGCTTCCCAGGCGACCCCATAGCGGGTGTTCTTCAAGATATTCGCCGTATCACGGAACGAGCGGGCCAACGGCAGGCGATTCTCTTCCGGCACGAAGACGTTCTCCAGGGTAATGTCGGCATTGATGACCGAACGCTTGGCAATCTTGCCTTCGATCTTGGTTGCCCGATAGCCGGGGGTGCCCTTCTCGACCAAAAATCCGCCAATCCGACCAGTCTCTTCATCCTGGGCCCACACCACGATCACGTCGGCAAAGGTAGCGTTCCCGATCCAACGCTTGGCGCCGTTGAGCAGGTAGCCGCCACTCACACGTTTGGCAGTGGTGCGAATGTGAGCCGCATCGGAACCGACGTAAGGCTCGGTGAGGGCAAACGCACCAATCTTTTCTAGCCGGGCCATCGCCGGTAGCCAGCGTTGCTTCTGCTCCTCTGAACCGCAGGCAGCGATGGCACCCATTGCCAGACCACTGGTTACGCCGACAAATGTGCCGACACTGCCATCACCGCGGGCCAGCTCGGCAGCGATCAGCCCAACTTCAACACTGGAGAATCCCGGACAACCGTAGCCCTGGATGGTGCCACCGACGATCCCTAATTCGGCGATCCGGGGAATCAGCTCGAAGGGAAATTCGGCTCGCTCCCAGTAATCGTTGATGATCGGCAACACGTGCTCGTTACAAAATGCGCGCACCTTATCGCGAAGTGCGCGCTCGCGCGGGGTGAGGAGTTCGTCGAAGTGGAAGAGATCGATACCGCGCTCGCTTGCGATCGTCATTGTTCGCCTCCTGAGATAATACGTGTATGACGCACTGCGTAATAATTATAACACAGAATATCATCATCGTGATCAAGTCTGGCCGGGCGCAATTCTGGTAGTATGCAATGCACGGCCCACAATCCAATGCCCATCCTTCAGCCCGCTCTGCCAACGACCGATCCGCGTTCATCCGCCCAATCCGCGTCTATCCGTGTCCCCGCCAAATGCTGCCCACGGCTGCTGGTGGATATGCCAATGGCCCTTCCTTCAACCTGCTCTACAGACAACCTATCCGCGGTCATCCGCCTAATCCGCGTCTATCCGTGTCCCCGCCAAATGCTGCCCACGGCTGCTGGTGGATATGCCAATGGCCCATCCTTCAACCTGCTCTACAGACAACCTATCCGCGTGCATCCGCCTAATCCGCGTCTATCCGTGTCCCCGCCAAATGCTGCCCACGGCTGCTGGTGGATATGCCAATGGCCCATCCTTCAACCTGCTCTACAGACAACCTATCCGCGGTC
The DNA here is from genome assembly GCF_000018865.1 of Chloroflexus aurantiacus J-10-fl. Lineage (NCBI taxonomy): Bacteria > Bacillati > Chloroflexota > Chloroflexia > Chloroflexales > Chloroflexaceae > Chloroflexus > Chloroflexus aurantiacus. The sequence continues at coordinate 4,771,655 of NC_010175.1, read as the reverse complement.
ATCCGCCTAATCTGCGTCTATCCGTGTCCCCGCCAAATGCTGCCCACGGCCGCTGGTGGATATGCCAATGGCCCATCCTTCAACCTGCTCTACAGACAACCTATCCGCGTGCATCCGCCTAATCCGCGTCTATCCGTGTCCCCGCCAAATGCTGCCCACGGCTGCTGGTGGATATGCCAATGGCCCTTCCTTCAACCTGCTCTACAGACAACCTATCCGCGGTCATCCGCCTAATCTGCGTCTATCCGTGTCCCCGCCAAATGCTGCCCACGGCCGCTGGTGGATATGCCAATGGCCTATCCTTCAACCTGCTCTACAGACAACCTATCCGCGGTCATCCGCCTAATCTGCGTCTATCCGTGTCCCCGCCAAATGCTGCCCACGGCCGCTGGTGGATATGCTAATGGCCCATCCTTCAACCTGCTCTACAGACAACCTATCCGCGGTCATCCGCCTAATCTGCGTCTATCCGTGTCCCCGCCAAATGCTGCCCACGGCCGCTGGTGGATATGCCAATGGCCCATCCTTCAACCTGCTCTACAGACAACCTATCCGCGGTCATCCGCCCAATCTGCGTCTATCCGTGTCCCCGCCAAATGCTGCCCACGGCCGCTGGTGGATATGCCAATGGCCCATCCTTCAACCTGCTCTACAGACAACCTATCCGCGGTCATCCGCCTAATCTGCGTCTATCCGTGTCCCCGCCAAATGCTGCCCACGGCCGCTGGTGGATATGCCAATGGCCCATCCTTCAACCTGCTCTACAGACAACCTATCCGCGGTCATCCGCCTAATCTGCGTCTATCCGTGTCCCCGCCAAATGCTGCCCACGGCCGCTGGTGGATATGCCAATGGCCCATCCTTCAACCTGCTCTACAGACAACCTATCCGCGTGCATCCGCCTAATCCGCGTCTATCCGTGTCCCCGCATATGGAGCTGCAAGGGCGTGTAGACTTCAACGTCCAGATCACGTTTAGGGTGTCTTCTCTTCCGCAGTTAACCGATAGCGATTGGTAAACTCCGGCCCGGCTCCGATCAGGCGCAGCACAATGGTGTACTCGCCGGCACGGATTGGTGTGAGGCGCAGGCGATCAACTTCGGTTGCCAGAGAGTCGGCAGGGAGATCGAGGTAGCGAACAACGGTAGCCAGTTCGGTATCGGTGGGGTCGTACAGGCTGATGGTCAGTTGCGCACCAACCAGCGGCTCGCGGGCATCGTTGACGGCGTAGATAGGAAGATCAATTGCTTCGCCAATGGTAAATGTGCGCGGCTCGATCAGGGTAAAGACATATTGTGGGCGAAAACAGTCGCGCAGAGCGTAGTACGAACGTTTGGGCACCCGCCAGTAGTCGATCACGCTCCACAAAACAGCGGGGTACGGATCGACGAAGAGAAAGGCGATGATACCACCGGTTGGACGATATTTATGGTAGCGAAGGCGATCAATGTAGAAGCGATTCAGTTCGGCCTGATAGTTCTGTGACATCTCGATCACTTCGGCCAGTGATGTTGCCTGCCGCCAGGGATACCAGGCCGACATGATCTCTGCCTGTAGACCATGCCGTTCTATCAGGCGATTGATCGCAGCATCGTCGAGCGGATCAGGCATAAAGCGCAGGCTGCTCTCGAGGTTGGGAAAACTCTGCGCACCGAACTCGGTCACGAAGCGCAGGTTTCCCGGAAAACGCGCCCGTACCGCTTCTCCATCGGCCAGCGAACCGTAGGTGCGATACCAGCCGAAGTAGGCATGGGCGTCGGTGCCGGTACGCACGTAGGGAACATCTGGCTCACCCGACGAACGCACTACCGGTCGGGTTGGGTCTTCTTCTTCGACGATCTGCTTCAACTGCACATCCATCACATCACGGTTCCAGCTAAAGACAAATGCCGATTGATAGGTACGTAGCCGCGCCGGGAGCGATTCATCGGCAGTATCTTCGAGGTGGATCGCTTCGTTGTGCATGCACCAGATCGCAATACTGGGATGATTGCCGAGCAAGCGTACCATAGCCCGGGCCTGGTGACGGGCTGCCGGTAGCACGTCTGGTCGATACAGCCACTGGAGCGGAAAATCTTGCCAGAGCAGTATCCCGGCGGCATCAGCCGCATCGTAGAAGGCCGGATGGTCGATGTGGGCATGAACGCGGAGCATGTTCATGTGGCAATCGCGTGCCAGGGATAGATCGCGCTCAGCACGCTCGCGATTCATCGTCGCAATCCGCATATCGCCGGGCGGGTAGTTGTTTCCCTTGGCCAGAAACCGCTCACCGTTCAGATGGGGAATCCAGTCGCGCAATTCAAAGGTGCGCACACCATACGCAAATGATTGCTCATCGCTCAGGCAGTCATCAAGCCAGATGCGCACGGTCACCTGATAGAGATCGGGGCGGCCCAAATCATGCGTCCACCAACGACGCGGTTCGCGCAATTTTAAAAGACCCTGCACGGTTTGTTTGCCGCCCCGCAAGCGACGCTGAACGGTAAAGACCTGTGTTTCACCGTGGAATGTCAGCGGCGCGAAGATCAATTCGCTGCGGATGGTCACGGCCTGGGCAGCGTCGAGGTCAAGGGCAAAACGCAACTGCGCCAGCCGGGCGTCACAATGTTCGGTGCGCAGGCGAGCCTGGTGGAGGCGCACAGGGCCACTGTAGTGCATCTCGACCGGCAACCAGATACCTCCCGGATTAGCCTGGGGGTCGAAACAATCCCAATGCGAAAAGACCCCCGTAATCATCCGTTTGCCGATTTTGTTGTGTTCATCAGGACAATCGAGTTCGATGATTAAGGTGTTCTGGGCACGCAGCAAGGTAGTGATGTCGTGCTCAGTCGGCTCGAAATAGCCCTCGTGGGCACCCAGATCGATCCCATTAAGATAGGTGTGCCGATAGTAGAACGCGCCGTTAATGCGCAACCAGCGCCGTTCACCAGAGACACGACTCACTTCAGGCGGGTTGGGGAAGCGACAGCGGTAGACCACCTTGCCACTGTGGGTTTCCAGCCCTGGTAATTGTTGCCAGTGAGCCGGAACGATGGCTGGTAGCCATTCGCTATCGTGACGCGGGTAGATGCCGTGCGAAAATTCGTTCAGCGGGCGAATCTGCCAGTTATCCTGCAGGGTAACGAGATACATATGCTAATTCGGCAATGACTACCGGGTATTATTCAAGGTATACAACACCTGCTGATAGAGCACAATCCGCTGCCGCCGCAGCTCTGGCCGATGACCGAGCGCCAGTTTGAGTGCCTCGATGATCAATTCATACTGGTACCCCAGACAAATCAGACGACGCAAGAGGGCTGCGGTAACCCAACCGTACCACATGCGAGCCAGCAGGAGACGGCTCTGCTGAAAGTAGCGATGGCGAACGAGTGGCACCTGTTCGCTGCTTTTTCCTTCATGATGGATAACCACAGCATCAGGAAGGTACCAGATTTGACTGCACACTTCCACATGCTCGCGCCGGGATCGATCAGGTGCCGGCGCGACTGGGTTTTGCCACTGCAAACGCCACTGCCATTCGAGTTCCTCGCTGTACATAAAAAACCGCTCGTCGAGCAAGCCTGCCTGACGGATAGCCGTTGTCCGTACCAGCAGTGCGGCACCAACCAGCCAGCCCACCCGTTGCACCCGGTCGGCAGACCGGTCGGCGCAGTGGTAAGCGCGTGCCCATGGATTACGCGGCCAGAGGCGCTCCCACGGCGTACTCTCCCAGATCATGGTCAGCGGCGTTGGAAAGCGACGGCGCGAGGATTGTTGACTTCCATCGCTGTACAGTAAACGAGGGCCGACAGCGATAGCTGCCGGATGCTCTTGCAGAAAACCGACCAGGCGCGGAATCGCGTCAGCCTGTGGTTCGGTATCCGGGTTGAGGAACAAGATAAACTCCGGCCCGCCATCCGGTCGCGCCAGCAGCGTGCGCAGGGCCAGATTGTTGGCGGCGGTAAAACCGAGATTGGCACCGGCTTCGATCACATGCACGGCGGGAAATTCCTGACGGATCATGGCCGCTGTACCATCATGGCTGTCATTGTCAACCACAATGATCTCAGCAGAGAGATTGCCCGCAGCCAGCGCTGCCTGAACAGCGCTCAGGCAGCGTCGCAGCAGATCACGCACATTCCAGGATACAATGATGATTGCCAGCATAAGTTGCTCTGTATTCCTCACCCTTACTGTGCATAGTGTACCATAGCTGAGGCGTGGTGGTCATCGGCGAGAGAGAAACTCTCATTATGGCTCTCATTGAAGAAGAGGTATACAGGCTAGTATCAAATCCGGTTTACTAAAAATCATCGCTCAGCAGGGTTACCGGTGTGCCACGCCCCAGATCGTGAGCACGGCTGCTGCGGCAGCCATGCTGCCGCACTCCACACTGCGCAACACGCGGATAACGAGCGGGTAAGTTAACCAATCTAGCGCGTGATGGCATCAGAGATGGTCGTCAGCCATCCTCGCTGCTATACCGGTAGCCTGGGAGTAGGATATGCTGACGTTGGTCATTGGCAAGCGTTCGTGCGCCTGCGCGACCGTCTGGGAGCACGACAGCACAGCTTTTGTGAAATAAGTTCTTGTCCGTATGTGATATAATAGAAAAAACGTTCTGAAGAGCGCAATCACAAGAGTTGACGTAGAACAACCCCCATGCAGTGAGAGCACAGACTAGATACATTGCTATCGAGAAACTGAGGTCACTTTCAGGTGTAAATAATGCTATATCGTCAAAAAGTACTGCTCGCCTTAATAGACGTATTTGGTGGAACAATAGATAGGCTATACCTGCAAAAAATGCTCTTTCTGCTTAGCCAGCGCCAGGAAAAACCTATCTACGAATTTGTTCCTTACTATTATGGTGGCTTTTCGTTTACCGCTCAGTGGGACATAAACGCATTATTTAGAAAAGGTTTTCTGGCGGTAGATAAACATACAGTAACACTTGTACAAAAACATCCACAGTTGTTCGATAGTGTTACTGAGCGTGATATGCATTTTCTGCATGAACTTTGTCAGCAATATCGATATAAAGCCAGAAATGATCTGCTTAGAGAGTTATACGAGCAATATCCTTACTATGCTCAGCAGAGTAAAATCCTTGATGAGATTTTGGATGACGAAGCAAAACGACGAATAAAACAATGTCAGGATGAAGAATCAAGGATTGTATTATTTACTATCGGTTATGAAGGTCGCTCTTTGGAAAACTACCTTAATACATTGATTAGAAATGGTATTAAAATCCTGGTAGATGTGCGCAATAATCCAGTGAGTATGAAGCCAGGTTTTAGTAAGAGCCAGCTACGAACATATTGTGAGAATCTGGGTATCGGGTATATTCATATTCCAGAAGTTGGGATTGTCTCGGAACTGAGAAAGAATTTGAAATCGCAGGAGGATTATGAAGAACTGTTTGCCGCTTATCGTCGAGAGATTCTGCCCACGACCGTATCGTTTCAACAACGCATTTTGAACATTCTTCTGTGTTATCACCGTATCGCTCTTACCTGTTTTGAAGCTGAGAGCCAGCGCTGCCATCGCAGTCATCTGGCCGATGCAATCAGCAAATTGCCCGAATTTTCCTACGAAGTAGTACATCTTTGAGGTGAGGATAATGCTGATGAAGGTCTTGGTTACAGTTAAAACCTATCCAACCATTTCGGTTAAGTACGACGAACTGGTTTGTACTGCCGGTTTTCGTGAGGATGGCTCATGGATCAGGATTTACCCTATCCCCTTTCGTAAAAAGACCTATGAAGAGCGATACCGAAAATATGATTGGATTGAAATCGAACTTGAAAAAAGTCAACAAGATTTTCGTCCAGAGAGTTATAGACCAGTTCCTGGAACGAAGATAAGGGTTGTGGGAAGTATTGGTACAGAAAATAACTGGGAAGAACGTAAGAAAGTTTGTTTGAGGAAAGTGTATGATAATCTTGATGAGTTGATTGCCGAGGCTAAGAATCCAAATATTTGTACATCCCTTGCCACTTTTAAGCCTACCGCAATTCTCGACTTCTATGCAGAAGCAACTGAAAGAGAGTGGGATTTTCGCGAAGTGATGCAAATTCAGGCAAAACGGCGGCAACTGAAACTTTTTCCCGATGATGAAGAAGATTTGGGTGAAGAGTTTCGGATTGTAAGAAAACTTCCCTATCAATTCAAGTACCGCTTTGTAGACAGTGCCGGTAGAGAAAGTAATCTTATGATAGAAGACTGGGAAACAGGTCAACTGTTCTGGAATTGTCTTGAACGCCACGAGGGTGACGAGCAAAAAGCAATTGAGGATGTGCGTAAAAAATATCTTGATGATTTTGCCAGAACAAAGGATTTGTATTTCTTTTTAGGTACTACAATGCAGTACCACAAAAAAGCTCCTAATCCCTTCGTTATCATTGGAACGTTTCATCCAAAACGAGAAAACCAGTTGCGGCTTTTCCAGGAGCTGTCTTGAATATTGTACGTGTGTTAACGTATTTCGCACGAGAACCTGTTTCATTAATCCACTCGGCAATCACTCCATCGGATTGCAATCAGTTCCGTGCTAAGTAGTGCATATCGCTCATCACGGGTGATCAAACCAGACGCACGTGCTCTGTACGCACGTCGCCCACATAACCGGCGGGAAAGCCGCTCCAATTCTGTGCCTGATCGTGAGTGCGGCTGGTATGGCAACGTGGCTGCCGCACTCCCTACGACGCAACACAGGCAACTCTGGCTGAAAATGGTATCCTCTCCAAAACGTGATCCCGATGCATGCGTCGCGGCAACGCTGGTGTTGTGCATAAACACTCAGGTTATGCCCACTCTCTGTGTCCTCCGTGTCTCTGTGGTGACAAAGATAGCAACCTGGGGTATGACACCAGATTTGGTATGACAACCCACTACCGGCTTATGGTACAATCCAGCATGCCGTGATAGATTACTTCACAGCGAGGCTAGACGATGCAGATCACGCTCAACATTGAGCACATTCGGGCCGATACGCCACTTCCTCCGCTCTTTCGTGTTCGTCAGCGCTGGCAGACATCGCCCATAGCCGATGTCGCAGCAGTCGTCTATGCTGAACTCGACAAAATCGGGCTGGCCGGCCACATCCAGCCTGGTATGCGGATTGCCGTGACTGCCGGCAGTCGCGGGATTAGCAATATCGTGACGATTACAGCGGCGGCAGTGGCCTGGCTGCGTGCCCACGGTGCTGAACCCTTTATCGTGCCGGCGATGGGAAGTCACGGTGGAGCAACGGCGGAAGGTCAGGTGGCCCTCCTTGCGTCGCTCGGCATCACCGAACAGTCGGTTGGTTGCCCGATTCGGGCAACGATGGATGTGGTCGAACTGGGGCGGATCGCCGATGGTACGCCGGTCTACATGGATCGGTTCGCAGCCGAAGCCGATGGGGTGTTGGTGATCAATCGCATCAAGACCCACACATCGTTTAAGGCCCCGATTGAGAGTGGTCTGGCGAAAATGTGTGCCGTCGGTTTGGGAAAACGCCAGGGTGCCGAGATTGTGCATCGTACTGCGGTCTACGGCCTGAAAGAGCAGTTGGTGCCGATGGCGCGGATGGTGGTTGAGCGGGGGAGAGTGCTGGCCGGGCTGGCAATCCTGGAAGATGCCCGCGATCAGACGGCGGCAATTGTGGCTCTGCCACCCGCAGAGATTGGTGGCGCCGGTGAAGCTGAGTTGCTGCTGCGCAGCAAAGAGATGATGGCCCGCTTGCCCTTCGACCGTCTGGATGTGCTGGTGGTTGATCGCATCGGTAAGAACATCAGTGGTACCGGCATGGATACGAACGTGATCGGGCGTTTGCCTATTCCCGGTGAGCCACCACCTGATCGTCCGGTGATTAATGTGATTGTGGTGCTTGATCTTACCCCCGAAACACACGGGAATGCGAATGGGATCGGCCTTGCCGACATTACGACGGCGCGTCTGGCTGCGAAGATCGATTTTCACGCCACCTATGTGAATGTGTTGACGGCTGGTTTGGTTGGTCTGTGCAAAGGTGGATTGCCGATAACCCTGCCTACCGAACGTGATGCAGTGGCGATGGCGATCAAGACGTGTGGTCAGCCTGATCTGGCGGCAGTGCGGCTGGTACGCATTCCCGACACGCTTCATCTGGAAGAGTTGCTGGTCAGTGAAGCACTCTTGCCGGAGGTTACAGCTCACCCCAATCTTGAATTACTCGGCCCCGCTGAATGGGTTCTCGATTGCGTTGAAGGATAACTTCATGACACCCCACCATCTCCTGTACCATTGGGACGAGGCGGCCATTGACACCTGGGAACGGGCAGCACCTGTATCGGCTGATGATCCGCACGCCCGCATTGCAATGGTTAGCCCTCCACTCGTGACGCACGATGCGCTCTCGATCATTCCGAGCTGGATTGCCGATACGCCTTCGGCAAGCTGGATTGAGCTTCAGCTTCGCGTACAACAGCATGGCACCTGGAGCACCTGGTTTCGGTTGGCTGCCTGGGATAGCGACGGCACTCACCGTACCAGTTTTGCTGACCAACGACATGAGGCCGGCACTGTTGCTACCGATACGCTGCAATTGCACACACCAGCACAGGCTGTTCAGGTGCGTGTGTTGCTCTGCGGTCTCCCCGGTGCTGATATGCCGGCAATGAGTGAGCTGTTTCTTTGCATTACCACGACTGCGCAGCCGGTGACTGCTTCTACGCAACCATCCCTGTCGGCAATTAGTCTGCCGCTGCTACTGTGTCAGTACGATTATCCTGGCGGCGAGGGATGGTGCAGTCCCACAACCGTACAAATGGTGCTGGCATACTGGCATGCTCAGGTGGCCGATCCGCGTCTCGCACCGTTTGCCGAACGCACGACATTACCCGATCTGACGGTGGCCGGTATCTTCGATCCAGGCTGGGATGGCACCGGCAACTGGTCATTCAATACGGCGTTTGCAGCTCAATTCGGTTTGCGGGCATACGTGACTCGTTTCGACACCCTGGAACAGGTTAGCCGTTGGACGGCTGCCGGTGTGCCGGTGATTATAAGCGTGGCCTGGGAGCACGGTCAGGTTGATGATGCCCCCGGTCGCACCAGCGGCCATCTGACCATTGTCCGCGGTTTTACCGACACCCACGCGCTGATCGCCGAACCAGCCGGGCGCGAACGGATACTGCGCGCATATCCGCAATCCCAACTGGCAACAGCGTGGCAGGCCAATTCCGTCGGTACCGTGTATCTGATCTACCCGCCTGATTGGCCTCGTCCCGAACCCGGCCCGACTGATGCATGGGTGTGAGATGCAGATACTTGTCCTGGCTCCATACCCGCCCTATCCGCCACGGGGTGGTGGCGCACTGCGCATCTTCCATCTGCTGCGCATCCTGGCCCAACATCATCGGGTGACGCTCCTTACCTTTGCTCCTGATGCTGCCGCAGCTCAGGCGCTATCGTCACTGCGGGATTGGCTGGAGCTGCACATTGTCATGGGGCCGCCACACCGTTCGCTGCGTCAGCGTGCATTCACGACGCTGGTTAGTCCACTCCCCGATATGGCCCTGCGGAACGCCAGCCCGGCGTATGTCACCACCCTGAACAACCTGTTAGTCAGTGGGCAGTTCGATGTCGTGCTGGCCGAAAGTATCGAGATGGCGCCATATCTGATACAGGCGCAGCGGCATGGTCTACGAACAACCCTCGACGAGTTTAACGCCGAATACCTGCTGCAACGACGCGCAGCCATCAATGATTTGCGACACGTGTTCCGCCCCAAAGCGCTCGTTGGTGGCGTCTACTCACTCATTCAGTGGCTGAAACTGGCAGCTTTTGAGCGGCACATCCTTCAGACCGTGGATCGCGTGCTGGTTGTCTCGGCAGAAGATGAAGCTGCACTGCGTCGGTTGGCGCCTCGTGCCTGTCTACATCTCGTACCAAACGGGGTAGATTGTACGTATTTCGCGCCGCCTGTTGAAGCGCCGCACCCAACCAATGATCTGGTCTTTGTGGGGACACTTGACTATCGGCCCAACGTTGATGCGGTGCTCTGGTTTGTGCACGAGGTATTTCCGCTTGTCAAGCGGATGCATCCCGCTCTACGCCTGCGTCTCATCGGGCGGCGCCCTCATCGGAGTCTGCTCTCCCTGCACGACGATCGGCATATCGTGGTAACCGGTGAAGTTGCCGATACCCGTCCGGTGCTGGCGGAAGCTGCGGCGGTTGTGATTCCGATGCGGATCGGCGGTGGCTCGCGGCTGAAACTCCTGGAAGCACTGGCAATGGCCACCCCAATTGTCAGTACCTCGCTGGGGGCGGAAGGGATTCCCGGTCTGCGCAATGAGGAACATCTCTTGCTGGCCGATACCCCGTCCGCGTTTGCCCACGCTGTCTCGCGCCTGGTCACCGATAGGACGCTGGCGCAACACCTGGGTCGTAACGGCCGTCTATTCGTCTGTGCCGGGTACGATTGGTCACAAATCGCAGCACGGCTGGAAGCAGCTATCCGTTGGTAGTGACATCGGTATCAACAGGAATCTTTGAGGTATGCAAGCATTTATTGACGGTTTGAGTTTTCCACTGCGCGCCGTACGGTTCATCGCTAGCCAGCCGATGCTCTGGCGCTACATCGTCATCCCGATTGCGCTGAATATTTTGGTAGGGTTCGTGCTCTACGCCACCCTGTTATGGGCCGGCGTTCGGGCAATCGAGGCGCTGCTCGCCGATTGGCCGGAGTTGATCGCGTGGTTCGTCTGGCTCTTACTGATCATTGTCCTCTTCGTCGGAATTGGCTACCTGATGGTACGCTTTGGCGTTGTCATCGGTTCGCCTTTTTACAGCCGCTTATCGGAACTGATTGAAGAACAGTTGCGCGGTGTTGCCAGAACAACGTCACCGGCTTCCCCGGCTTCTATCGCATACGATCTCTTCCGCGCCTTGCTGTTCGAGCTGAAGAAGTTGATCTTCTTGCTGGCGTTTGGGATACCCGCGCTATTGCTCAATGTGCTGCCTGGCGTCGGCACGATGCTGGGAACGGCAGCCGGGATCGTCATTGGCGTCACCATTTCATGTCTCGACTTTTTCGATCCACCGCTTGAGCGACGCCGACTGTCGTTTCGCGCGAAACTCGGCTATATTCGCCACCATCTCCCAGCCAGTGCCGGTTTTGGTTTGATCTGTCTGGGACTGGTGAGTGTGCCGTTCCTTAATCTTCTCGCTGTACCGGTCTGCATCACCGCAGGTACGCTCTTCTTTTGTGAGAGATCGCCTGTCTATCTCGACGATGGCACAATGCGGTAGATATTTCCGTTGCGGTCGTCCGAGACAAAGATGGTGCCATTGGCGGCTACGGTGACTCCTGCCGGTCGGCCCCAGGCACTGCCACACTCCTGCTGGGGATTGTCGCGGAACCCAATCAAAAATGGTTCGGAACTCACCGGTGTACCATCACTGACCCGGATACGCTGTACCCGACAGTCGCGTGGTGTCTCGTCGGCATTCCACGAGCCGTGGTAGGCGATCAACACATCACCATCGGCCAATCGGGCGATACCGAGTGGTGCGTAATGGGCCAGGTCGGTAAAGCGTGCCGGTGTAGCCTGGGCACAACTGGAGAAGGTGGCGTCGAGCGGTACCCGTTCATCGCGAACCTCCTGCGCGCCGGCGGGCACTGCACCTATCTCTGCCGTATAGCAATAGGGCCAGCCGTAATGTCTGCCCGGCTCAACCTCGATAATCACCTCTTCGGGTGGGAGATCGTTCCCCAGCCCGTCGCTACCGTTGTGCGTTGCCCACAGCCGGCCATCGGGTAAAAAGATGAAATCAACGCTGTTGCGCAAGCCTTCAGCCCAGACAGCACGCCGGCGTGGATCGGGATCGTTAGCGAAGGGATTGTCGGCGGGAATACCGCCGTCTAACGTGTAACGGAGAATCGCTGCCCGTCGCGGATCGCCTTCGCTACAGCCAACGGTGATATTGCACTTAGAGCCAACGGCAACGTAGAGCATTCCGTCCGGGCCAATGCGGGCGGTGCGGGTTGAATGACCGCCATCGTTCGGAAGCCCATCAACCACAATCGCTAGTTCGGAACCGCTGAACTGACCATCTTCATCGCTATCCCGCAGCCGCCAGACCGTGGCATTACCGGCGGCGTAGAGATCGGTGCCGTACCATTCCAGGCTATGCACGCCGGGTAGATTGGTGGCAACAGCGATCACCTGATCGGCCTTCCCATCGCCATCCAGATCGGGCAGACGAACAATTCGGTTGGCACCACGCTCTGCCACGTAAAGGCTGCCATCGGGGCCGATAGCCATGAGCCGTGGCCGATTGAGGCCGTTTGCGTAAAGACGCACCGCGTAATCCATGGCTACCTGCAAACGAGTACCGGCATCGTCTTCCGGCGGAATAGCCAGTCCCTGCTGGACAACCGGCAAGAACAGGCGATAGGTGACCTGGGCAAGCCCTATCGTGGCAATGACAAGCGTTATCACCGACAGAAACAAGATGCGTTTGTTCATGTTGTTCATGATGGTTTTAGCGCGGCGACAGAGCATAGTCTGGTGGGGCAGGGATGCGGTAAAAGCTCAGTCGCAGGGGTAATTTATAAACCAGATGCAATCACGAATCCGTGATTGGCAGGTGGAGGAGGGAGATCAATGTTTGTTGCTCCCTCCCCGTGCGCATTCGTGGTAGCCTACCGATTGAGACGAGCCTTGATCTCTTCGGTAAGCAGCGGCAAAATCTCGTTCACATCACCAACCACACCGAGGGTCGCGATGCGGAAAATAGGTGCTTCGGGGTCTTTGTTAATGGCGACAATCGTGCGGCTGGTGCGCATGCCGGCCAGGTGTTGGATAGCGCCACTCACCCCGGCGGCAATATACAGCTTCGGGCTAACCGTCTTCCCGGTCTGCCCGACCTGATGCTCGTAAGGCACCCAACCATCATCAACAATTGCCCGTGAAGCGCCGTATGCGCCACCGAGAGCCTCGGCCAGCGGTGGAATGAGCCGGTAGTAGTTGTCCTTGTTACCCAACCCACGGCCACCGGTCACAATAATCGCGGCGTCGGTCAGATTGACGGCCCCCGCCTTCGGTTTTACCTCTTCCACGGTGGTGCGTGGATTGAGTTCGGCTACCGCCAATGCCGTCACCGGGGCACTGCGATCCGGCTGCGCTGCCGCTTCGGGGAAGCTCTGCTTGCGTACCAACGCGACAACCGGCTTCCCGGCGGCAAAGCGATAGGTATTGATAACATTCCCACCGTGCGATGGCCGGGTCGCCTGAATCGCGCCATCAACCACCTTAAGATCGGTCACGTCAACCGACAGCCCGGCATTGAGATCGGTTGCCAGTGCTGCCCCAAAATCGCGCATCTGGAAACTCGTACCGGCCATGATCAGAGCCGGGTTGAACGTCTTGACAGCCGCCATCGCTGCTGCTACATACCCATCGGTCGTATACTGGCTTAACGCTGGTGCTTCGACCGTAAAAATCTGGTCGGCTCCAAAATGAGCGGCGCGGGCAGCCACGGCTGTGGTCGGCCCGATAGCCAGTGCAGCCAGAGAGCCTCCCAGTGCGTCGGCCAACTGCCGCCCCTTACCGAGCAATTCGCGCGAAATAGCGGCCAGATCATCACCAACTGCTTCCAGAATAACCAGTACGCCGTTCATGATCTGCTCCTTTCCGCGCTTAAATCACCTGATACTCCATCAGCTTATCAACCAGTTTGCGAACTTTTGTGGCTGCATCCGGGCCATCAATCATCTCACCCTTGGGCCGGGGCGGTGGTGGTACCCGTTCGGCCAGTTGAGCAGTGGGAGTCAAATCTGCGGCATTCAACCCCAGATCGGCAGCCGTCCAAACCGGCGGCTCCACTTTGGCAACCCGCTTGATCTTCAAGAGGGATGGATAGCGTGGCTCGTTAATATCCTTAATCACCGACATCACTGCCGGTAAGCGGCACGAGACCGTCTCAATCACACTTTCGAGGTGGCGCTCAACCCGCAGCGTTCCACCGGGTTGCAGTTCCAGCACCTTCCCGACGTAGGTCACCTGGGGCCAACCGAGCAGGCGAGCCAGAGCCGGTGCAAATGCCCCGGTTTCATCGTCGGTGCTGTTACGACCGGTAATTACCAGATCAACATCACCGAGCTTGCGGATCGCCGCTGCCGCTACTCGTGCGGCGGCAATCGTATCGAGCTGCGCAAATGCCGGATCACTCAGCAACAAAGCATCAGTTGCACCCATTGCTAGTGCCCGGCGCAGTTGCTCGACCCACTCTGACGTGCCGATAGAAAGCGCTGTCACCTTCCCGCCGTGTTGCTCATTCCAGCGAATACCCTCTTCAAGGGCATACTCATCGAAGAGGTTAATAATCCGCTCAATGCCCTCGGCGTCAATCGTCAAATCCGGTCGAATCTTGACCGAATTATCGCGAGGGACTTGCTTCAGACACACAACAATGTGCATATGGCCTCCTTCGTACCACAAAGCGGTAACGCACTGCATTATAACAGACTGTTCGTGCTCATGTGTTCATTGTGAGGGCCGCCGGAATATCGCGCGCATAGGTGAACAGACCGGAGGGTAGCTGCGTGAAGTGCAACGCTTGATCGGCGCGCACGCCGACCAGAATGCTCTGGGCACCGAGCAGACGGGCACCCTGACCAACCCGGATCAGGGTTTGCAGGGTCTCCTCTTCAAAGGTAGCCAGACCGCTGACATCAATGACCACCTTGCGTGCACGCCGTTGCTGAATGGCATCGAGCAGGGTCTGTTCAAGTTGTTTACCACGTTCAGCGTCAAGATGTCCGACCAGCGGCAGAAAGATCGTATTTGCACCTAACGGTGTCACCGGCAGACTCAATGCTCTAATCGTTGCCTGCAATTCCAGCTCTCGCGCCAGTTGTGCCTGTTGTGCTTTCAGCGCAGTGGCAAGCTGCTGCTGTCGTTGACGGTTAACATCGAGTAAATGCTGAAACGCATCACGTAGACGACGAAGTTGATTGATCGATCCAACCGGGCTGAGTTGCCCATCAGTCTCGGTTTGGGTCAATCGTTCAGCATCTGCCGTCAGGCTATCAACATGCCTGCCAATCTGCCAGATGAGCGCTAAAGCAAGGGTGATCGCGATGACTGTAGCCACGCCGGTTACTGTTGCCCCAAGCCAAAATCCCTGGTTGACAATCTGCTCAAGCTGACTGATCGCTTGTAGATACTGTATCTCATACTCGCGTTGTGCCCCGATAACCAGGCTATGAATCGCCCGGATATTACGGTGGTAATCGTTGCTACTAATCATTGCTAGCGCTTCTTCACGATCACCACGATCAAAAACGGTCAGTGCCGCATCGTGCTGGGCAACCATCACCTCAAAACGGGCGGCCAGCTCAAGTTCAACGAAACTTCCGTTTCCTTGATCGGTATACTCAGACAGAAAGGAGCGGATAGTTGCCCGTTGCGGTTCTATCATGCTCCGATCACTCTGCCGACCGGCGATAATCTCGCTCACATTGTACTGTTCGAGAAAAATGAGCGACTCACTCTGCGCGACTTCTATCAGATCTTTGGATGCCCGATTCACCTCGTCGACAGCCTGAGTCACACGCTGTCGATTGAAGAACGCCACTAGACCAAAGAGCAGGAGCGCGATAATCAGTGGTGAGAGTGCAAGAATGAGACGAGTGCGCAAATCCATAGGCGTATGAGAGAACTAGGCTGTATCCCTGCTTACATATTACCGCAAGACTCGCAGATTGGCGAATTGAGCGATCCTGCGCTGTTCGTCACTACTCATCGTATAATACAACGGCAAAAGACACCCTTCCTTACTGAAGAGGAGTGCTATGGCTAAAATTCTGCAACACCTGCCGGTTGGCGAAAAGATCGGGATCGCTTTTTCCGGCGGCCTGGACACCAGTGCTGCAATCCACTGGATGCGCGCCAAAGGTGCTATTCCCTATGCATACACCGCCAATCTCGGTCAGCCCGATGAACCCGATTATGAGGATATTCCCCGCCGGGCACTGATGTACGGCGCCGAAGCAGCCCGCCTGATCGATTGCCGCCAGCAGTTGGTCGCTGAGGGACTGGCTGCCCTACAGTGCGGTGCATTTCACATCTCAACCGCCGGTTTGCCCTACTTTAATACCACTCCACTCGGACGTGCAGTAACCGGTACCATGCTGGTCGCGGCCATGCGCGAAGATGGGGTTCATATCTGGGGGGACGGCAGTACCTACAAAGGGAACGATATCGAACGGTTTTATCGCTATGGCTTGCTGGTCAACCCCGATCTGCGTATCTATAAACCGTGGCTGGATCAGGCGTTTATCGACGAATTGGGTGGTCGGGCCGAGATGTCTGCCTACCTGAGTCGGGCCGGTTTTGAGTATCGCATGCCGGCGGAAAAAGCCTATTCAACCGACTCCAATATGCTGGGTGCCACTCACGAAGCGAAAGACCTGGAGTTTCTCGACCGCAACATCACGATTGTCAAGCCAATTATGGGCGTGGCCTTCTGGCAGCCGGATGTGCATATCGAATACGAAGAGGTACGCATCACCTTTGAAGAGGGCTTCCCGGTTGCGATTAATGGCATGACCTTCCCCGACCACGTCGCCCTCATGGCCGAAGCCAACCGCATTGGTGGACGACACGGCCTCGGTATGAGTGATCAAATCGAGAATCGGATTATCGAAGCCAAGAGTCGGGGTATCTACGAAGCCCCTGGCATGGCGCTGCTCTACATTGCCTACGAGCGGCTGGTAACCGGCATTCACAACGAAGATACGATTGATCAATACCGTGAGTACGGGCGAAAACTGGGGCGTCTCCTCTACGCCGGGCGCTGGTTCGATCCACAGGCGATGATGATCCGTGAGTCGTTGCAGCGTTGGGTTGCCCGCCTGATCACCGGTGAGGTGACGATTGGTCTGCGGCGTGGTAACGATTATTCAATCCTGGACACGACCTCACCTAATTTAACCTACGACCCGGCCCGGCTGACGATGGAGAAGGGGGAAGCCAGCTTCACACCCCAGGATCGGATTGGGCAGTTGCACATGCGCAACAACGACATTGCCGATACGCGCAAGAAGCTCATGGTTTACCTGCGCACCGGTCTCCTCGGCGAGAGTGGCGTATTGCCGCAACTTGCTCCGCCGGATGATGAGGATGTAGGAGAGAGGAAATAGGGTTTAGGAGATAGGAAATAGGAACTAGGATTTAGGAGATAGGAGATAGTGAGGTAGGATTTAGGAGGTAGGAGATAGAAGGAGATAGGAAATAGGAGGTAGGATTTAGGATTTAGGAGGTAGGATTTAGGATTTAGGAGGTAGGAGAGCGGAGAGGGTAAGTGAAGTAAGAGATGAAGGCTCATGTTCAAACTCGGTGCAGTAGGGTACACTCATACGTGCCCTTGCGCCACAGTAAACCCCAATGATTGACCGGCTGCACCACTTTTGAACATGAGCCGAGATGAATAATTGTGCCTATTTCCTACCTACCTATTTCCTACCTACCTATTTCCTACCTACCTATTTCCTACCTACCTATTTCCTACCTACCTATTTCCTACCTACCTATTTCCTACCTACCTATTTCCTACCTACCTATTTCCTATTTTCTCCCTCTCGCTACCTTCTACGCTCCGATTTTCTCAGTCTGTATTCTCTACATTCTCCTGCCTCTATTTCCTATTTTTCTATCTCCTATTTTCTTCCTCTTTTCTCCGTCTCTATTCTCTACATTCTTTACCCCTATCTCCTACTTTTCTATCCCCTATTTTCTATTTCCTACTTCCTCCCTTCCCCCAATGCAGCCTGCAAGGTACTAAAAGTACGAATTGAGCGCAGGTCAATGCCCAGCGTGACCAGGGTTTGGGCGACTTCTGGTCGGATTCCGACCAGGGTGACCCGTGTGCCCATCAAGCGGGCAGCTTCGACTACCTGGATCAACCCCTTGGCTACCTGCGTATCAATCACCGGTACCCCGGTTACATCGATGAACAGGTCACGGGCATTGGTACGCGCAATCTGTTCGAGGGCCTGCTGTTGCATATCGGCCAGGCGGGCAGTATCAAGGGCACCAACCAGCGGCATCACCAGCGTCGTCTCGCGGATGGGCAGTACCGGTACACTCAATTCACGGATGGCCTGCCGTTGCTGTTCGTTTTCGGCCAGCAACCGGGCCTGTTCGGCAGCTCGCTGCTCAAGCTCGTGCAGGGCTTGTTGTAAGGCGGCGGTGCGCTGGGCGACCTGCGCTTCAAGGGTGGCATTCAGGGTTGCCAGTTGACCGGCGATCTGACGGGCTTCTTCGCGGCGCTGTCGTGCCTCGTGCAGGGCGGTTGCGGTAATCTGCCCGCCGACAAACGTGAAGAGCGCTGTACCAATCTGTAGGAAGATGGCAGCCGCACCGAGCGAGGTTCCCAGCGCATCGGCAAAAAGGTTGATCCCGGCAATATTCCAGGCAACAAACAGACCGACCAGATTGATGATCAATACTGCCCAGGTCAGGATCGGTCGCAAGGTTAATCCGGCCACTAACGTAGACAAAATGAGGTAGAAAGGCGACGTAAAGGGGCTGGTTGGTGAGGTTTGGGCGACAATCGGTGTCAGTATTGGTAGGGTAACAAAGCTGATCAGAATGAGGCCACCAATATTCACCCGGCCAGCCTTCGTAACAGCTATGGAAACGGTGTAAGCAATAATACCTACAGAGATTATGGTGATGCCGCTGGTGGGGTTGTTTTCAGCGAGAAAACTGATAGGAATCGCCAGTATTGCCAATATGATCATGACCAGTGAAACGATAATGTTGGTGCGGCCGCGACGGAGATCGTCTTCATCAGTGGTCTGAATCTGAAACAACCAGGTGGTAAATGCTCGCATGACCTCTCCTATGATCAGAAGGGGTGATTGCTTTCTTCAGTCTTGATTATATACATTGCAGACACAACATGGGGCAGAAGTTATAAGGCAATCGGGATCTTTTTTGCGTCACTGCCCGGATGCCTGTCGTTCACTCCTCAATGCAGCCTGCAAGGTACTAAAAGTGCGAATTGAGTGCAGGTCAATACCCAGCGTGACCAGGGTTTGGGCGACTTCCGGGCGAATGCCGACCAGGGTGACCCGTGTGCCCATCAAGCGGGCAGCTTCGACCACCTGGATCAACCCCTTGGCTACCTGCGTATCAATCACCGGTACCCCGGTTACATCGATGAACAGGTCACGGGCATTAGCACGGGCAATCTGTTCGAGGGCCTGCTGTTGCATATCGGCCAGGCGGGCAGTATCGAGGGCACCAACCAGCGGCATCACCAGCGTTGTCTCGCGGATGGGCAGTACCGGTACACTCAATTCACGGATGGCCTGCCGTTGCTGTTCGTTTTCGGCCAGCAACCGGGCCTGTTCAGCAGCCCGCTGCTCAAGTTCGTACAAGGCCTGTTGTAAGGCGGCGGTGCGCTGGGCGACCTGCGCTTCAAGGGTGGCATTCAGGGTTGCCAGTTGACCGGCGATCTGACGGGCTTCTTCGCGGCGCTGTCGTGCCTCGTGCAGGGCGGTTGCGGTAATCTGCCCACCGACAAACGTGAAGAGTGCTGTACCAATCTGCAGGAAGATGGCCGCAGTCTGAAGTGTTTGTTCAAGCTCACCACTAAATAATGGTATTCCAGCCAGCCACCAGCTAACCAGAAGACCACTTACGTTGAAGATCAGCACCGCCCAGACCCAGATCGGTCGTAATACCATTCCGGCAACGAGAAGTGTAAAAATGAGAAAGAAGGGGGAAGTATAAGAAGTGATTCGGTCTGTTTGGATGCCAAAGGGGATTGTAAGAATCAGACTGGTAATGGTAATAACAAAAAGCGCACCACTCCAGTAGACTTGACCGATTCTGCTGAGAACGATAACGGCGGTATAGATAACGAATCCGGCTATATTGATGAATAAGAGCGGTAACGCCGATTGTGGGGTGACGATAAATACCAGCGGTGTTGATAATATGGTGATGATATTTATGAGTAATGCCAGCACTATAATCACCTGCCCACGCCGCTGCTCATCTTCATCAACGTTGGGGATGTGTAATAGCCATGGTACGAGTCCGCGCATAATTTCGTCCTCCGCCTGGTTTCCGTTCTAAACCCACTAGAATCTGTTTCAAACAGCATCTACCAGAAGTTATCTCAATTCATTGCCAACCGTTTTCAGGAGCGTGACAGGCACACACCGTATCCGCGTGACCATCCGGGTCAACGGCGTACCACGCACCGAATCGTAAGTAGTAAGCATGGCTGGCGCGGCAGCGTGGCTACCGCATTCCACACGCTGCGCCACGCGCATGCCAGGCGGATAAGACACCCAATCCAACGTGTGATGGCGCTCGCGATGGTCGACAACCCTCCTCCCTGCTATCGGCAGCCTGCGAGCCAGATGTTCTGTCATTGGCGATTGGCAAGCGTTCATGCGTCTGTGCAACAGCCTGGATCACGATAGCACGGCTTTTGTGAAATAGGCTCTGCATTCTATACTCCTACCTCCTACCTCCTACCTTCTATCTTCTATCTTCTATCTTCTATCTTCTATCTTCTATCTTCTATCTTCGTATCTCCTATCTCCTATCTCCTATCTCCTATCCCCTGTAAGAGTTATCCGGGCCAACTCTTAGTACAACGTTCCTACCTATCATAGTTCCCATCTAGTTATACCGGTCTCGCCACAACGGGACTCTTTCGCCCCTGGGCATATACCCCTTTCCGATGTACCTTGACATTGAGAGAACGGCTTTGCTCTTCATTCTCATCCTAGCCAGGCGAGGCCGCTATGCGTACCAGATTTCTATTCAGCCTTCTATTCTGCCTGTTGGTAGCGCCACTGACTGCACTTTACGCAGCTCCTGGCCCTCAGCCAGAATTACCATTACCTGCAGGTGATGCGCTGATAGCTCCGCCACCGGCTACCCTATCATTTGCGGTGGACGATGACCAACTCTCGCCTCGTTTGCCGAGTCAGTATCTGGCCGGACGGGTTGCTGTTCAGCTTATCTTGCCGGAAAGCACCGGTTCCTTCGATCCTTCCACCGAAGACTGGAACGCTGCGCAAGTAGATCAGATTGTGAATGAGGCGCAGGCCGCGCTCGACTGGTGGCGCGAACGATTGCCGGCTGCCCGGTTGGAGTTTGACCTCTCCGTGCGGGTTGTACCAACACGATATGAGCCAATTCGCTATGGACTGGCGCAGGAGGGTCTCTGGATTAGTGATGTCTTAGGTGAGTTAGGTTATATCAGCGCAAACTATTTCGAGCAGGCATACATGGCCTTGTTCGATGTGCGTGAACAGCGTGGCACTGACTGGGCAGCAATCTTCTTCATCGTCAACAGCGCAAACGACGATGGCTACTTTGCCGATGGCCGCTTTGCCTATGCTTACCTGAACGGCCCGTTCAGCGTCATTACCTCCGATGGTGGGCCATATCAAACACATTGGCTCCGCTCGGTTATCGCTCACGAATTTGCCCATCTCTTCGGTGCGCTCGATCAGTACAGTGTTGCCGGGGTTAGCTGTGATCAACGCAGTGGCTACCTGTTTACCCCAACCACGAACAGTATGTTCAACAATTGTGGCACCAATGAGCCAAGCATCATGCGCGAATTGATCAACAGCTTTGTCACCGGTGCAGTTGACACCTCGGCCCGGCATCAACTCGGTTATCGCGACAGCGACGACGATGGCGTGATTGATGTGCTTGATACGACACCTGCGCTTTCGCTAACGGTCAATCTCCAGGCGGTCAGCCAGCGACCGGTTGTTGAACTGACAGCCCGTGATCTGCCATACCCTTCACCGGTCCAACCTGATGCAAGCGTTAATCAAATTACGGCCATTGAGTATCGGGTTGGCGATGGCGAATGGCAGTTGGTATTGCCGACCGATGGGAGCTTCGATAGCCGCCGCGAAACAGCGCAGATCGAGTTGCCGTTGTACGATGGAACGTATGAGGTTGAGTTTCGTACGTTTAATACGGCGGGTAATGCCGCAACCCCGATCACGCAGACCTTTACTGTCAGCGGATTAGGGCCGATGCCCGACTATCACATTCCGGCTCCCGCTCAACTTGATGATACAACGCTGATGATCCAATTGCAAGCACCGGCGGACACTCAAGCCATTGAATTGAGCATTGCCCGTGATTTTCACAATGCACTCCGATTGCCGTATCAACCAACCCTGGTACTGCCGCTAAGCAGCGAATTGTCACTCATGACAGTGACGACAACAACGACGACGCCAGCGATGTATGTACGTTTTGTTGATAGTGCCGGTCGCCTCTCGCTGGCCTACACTCTCCCCGTCGAGATTCCGTCACCGTCCTATCATCAGGTGATGGTACCGCTGGTATTACGCTAAACCGAAAACACACTCTCCGCCTGGTTAAGTACTGGGAGAGGGAACACTACCGTCCCTCTCCCGATTTGCATGTGTAGTTTGCTCTGGACAAATCCCTGATCTGATTAGCTGCGTCCATTACGGCGCAAAAATAGTGGTAATTTTTTACCATTTTGGGTTCGTCAACCATGTATACTGCTTTCGTCAGGTATGTTTTGCTTAAAAGGGAGAGTCTTTGTATGCATCATGCCCGTTATCTCCACCTTCTCCTGTTGTTGAGCCTTTTCCTGGCGGGTTGGCCCTCTGTACCAGCAGCCGTGCAATCGGCCAACCCCTCAGCTTTTGGCGCTAATACACATATCGCCACGACCTACCCATTCCCCGACTCCCTGCACCAACCGGCAGACGTAATCGCTCAAAGTGCGCTGGGCTGGGTGCGTGAGGAGTTTCAGTGGGGACGCATCGAACCGCGTCCCGGTCAGTATGACTGGACGTTCACCGACCGGGCGGTCAATGAACTGACGCAGCGCGGGATCAACATTGTTGGTCTGTTTAATCCGGCAGTCGGCTGGGGCACGCCAAGCCCGGCAGATGACGGTATTCCACCAGAGCAGGGCAGTTTCTACCCGCCAGACCCACAACTCTTTGCCAGCTTTGTGGCGACAGTCGTAAATCGCTACAAAGATCGGATACGTTACTGGCAGGTTTGGAATGAACCTGACAATCCGGTCTACTGGCGTCCGGCACCCGATCCGGCTGCGTATGCGGCGCTGCTCCGTGCGGTTTACCCGGCGATCAAAGCCGCCGATCCCGGTGCAACCGTGCTGGCAGCCGGGATCGTCTCCCCCGAACCTGCCGGATCGTTCTTACAGGCACTGGCCGATAACGGTGCCTGGAATTCGTTCGACATTATTGCCCTTCACCCCTACACCGATCCACTCGGTCCTGAAGCCGGTTCGATTGATAGTGTTGGAATTGGTGCGATCCAGACCCTGGCTGCCCGCCTGGGGCCAAAGCCGATCTGGGTCACTGAGTTCGGCTGGGCCGATAGCGAGAGTGATCGTACCGGTGCGCAGTCTATTGATGGCGAGACGCAGGCCAATTATCTGATCCGGGCGATGGCGCTGCTGCGTCAGGCCGGCGTCGAACGGGTCATCATGTTCCGCTTTAAGGACATGCAACTGCGCAATGGCGTGCCGTACAACGCTTACGGTTTGCTTCGCTACGGCAATGGTCAGGCCGACTACAGTCAGTTCAAACCGGCTTTCAACGCATTCCGCACGCTCAACCAGCAGGTAGGTGGACGCCAGCCACTCGGTGTGCGCAGATTGAGCGAGGCACGGATTGCATTCGATTTTGAACGGTCGCTAAACTGGCAGACCTTCCCGGTTGGCAATGGTTCGATTGGACAGAGCAGTGCCCAGGTACGTAGCGGTAGCGGTGCAGCCGAGGTGCGCTATCGCTTTACAACCGGAGGGAATGACTACGTAAGTTTTACCCCTCGTGAAGCTATCAGCTTTCCCGCCGGCACAACCCAGATTGGCGTCTGGGTGTACGGTGACGGAAGTAGTTTCGATCTCAAGGTGCAACTGCGCGATATCCAGGGCGAGATTCTCCAATACCGGTTGGGGAAGATTGGGCCAACCGGCTGGCAACAGCTTGTTGCCGCCATCAATGGCCCGGTTGAGCCGGGGAACCGCATCCGTTTTGTTGATGGCAAGCTCGATGGCGAGATCACCTTGCAGGCAATCGTGATCGACGATGATCCAGACAGTCGTACCGGCGAAGGGGTGATCTATCTCGATGATCTGACCGGCTACAGCGGGCCGGAAGCCTACGCAGCTCGTTTTGCTAGCGACAATGGCGTAGTCGAGGTTGTCTGGGCAGTCGATGGTGGTCAGGTACGGATTCCCAGTGCCGATGCCGTTGTGACGGTTATTGACCGTGATGGTACACAGCGACAACAGGCTACGTCAGGCGGTTTCTTGACACTCGATGTTGGGCCGCGACCGGTCTACCTGATCTACCGTCCAGGAGCTGAACAGCCGGTATCGCCATCGCAACCAGCGGCCAGCGGTGGATTCGTACCACCCAACGGTGCCTTCGCCGACGATGCGATGCGCAATGTCTGGCAGCGCACCGATCAGCCGGTGGCCGGCGGCGCACCCGGCTTGCGACCACGCTCGTGGATCTGGGGGCCACAGCCGATCAGCGGTGCGATGCGCGAACCGTATGCCCAAAGCCCCGGTGGGAGTCGACTGGTACAGTACTTCGACAAGAGTCGGATGGAGATCAACAACCCAAATGCACCGCGCAATCAGTGGTATGTCACGAACGGCCTGCTCGTGGTTGAAATGCTTACCGGACGAATACAGCTTGGCGATGCCCAATTTGAAGATCGCACCCCGGCAGATGAAGCTGTTGCCGGCGATCCGGCAGCGGTGAATCCCAACGCGCCGACCTACGCCACTCTGCGCAGTGTAGCCTTCCCGGTACAGACGAGCCGCGCCCCAGATCGGAGCGGGCAGGTAGTGACCGCCTTCCTCAACCGCGACGGAAGCGTGAGCGAACGTCCTGACCTGGGACGGTACGATGTCCGCATTGGTAGCTACGAATCAACCCTCGGTCACAACATTCCCCAGGTCTTCCTCGACTACTTTGCCCAGCAAGGGGTCGTGTTTGAAAATGGCCGCTACGTCAATCGCCAGATCATTGACTGGGTCTTCGTCATGGGCTTACCGATCAGCGAACCATACTGGGCCAGGGTAAAAGTTGGCGGGGTCGAAAAAGATGTCCTGATCCAGGCCTTTGAACGGCGTGTACTCACCTACACCCCTGACAACGATCCCAACTGGCGGGTCGAGATGGGCAATGTCGGACAGCACTACCTGCGCTGGCGGTATGGTGGGCAATGAGCATGAGACCTCGTTGAGAGGGTATCTGCGCCAGGGCCTCCGAAAGGGTGCCCTGGCGTATTGGAGATGAGTATGCTGCGCAGAATCGTGTTTCTACTCCGCACGCAGTGGTCTCACGTTTCAGCGCGAATACCGTTGACAGGCAGGATTATTCGGGTCGCGAGGTAATACAGCAGCGTGGCTGCCGCAGCAGCCGTGCGATAGAGGCAACCCCCTCACTGGACTGATGAACACCTATGAGGCCATTCACGACAAACCGTAGGGGCAGGTTCAAAACCTGCCCCTACAAAACCCACCAGCCCGTCCGTAGGCTATGCATTACCCACATGTCACGCTGCATTAAGCTGGACTGCAAGCGCTCCCCGTGGCGCAGGCTTCCAGCCTGCGTGGAGGCATTCCTCTCCACTGCTGTCAGGTGCTGACCGTGGCCGATGGTGTGCAGGCACGAACCTGGTACAACTAAACATCTACGCGCAGGTATCGCATGCATGCCGGACCGACTCGATGATCGGGATGAGCACATTCAGCACCCCCGTGACCAGGATGGGTAACGGTATGCCACGCGCCGGACGGTGAGCGCGGCCGGCGCGGCAGCATGGCTGCCGCACGCCATACGAGGGCAATCCGGGCTGGAAGCGGTATCCCTGCCGGTGTGCGGGATGGGAACGAGATATAGCTATTTGTTCGTGCTATGACCATCCGGGGCACCGCTCCGCCACGCGCCGGATGGTGAGCGCGGCTGCTGCGGCAGTGTGGCTGCCGCATTCCACACTGTGCGACACGTGCATGATAGGCGGGTACGGCAACCCATCCAGCACATGCCGGCACGGCTGGGTCGGCGCACTGTCACCGGGCCAGTCGCCCACAACAGCACCCATGGCGATCATACCCGCCGATACGCACGTGGTTGACACCAGGTATGGGTAATGCACAGGTCCGTGGGGGCGGGTTCACAACCCGCCCATCTGTATCATGCAGGCGACACCCACGGATCGTTGCGGAGAAGACGAATGATCACGATTCACCACATATTCGGTGACAGGCAGTGATGCATTGTATCAGTCAAGATTTGATATTATACTTATCAAGCGATCATTCTCGCAAATACAAACGTTCATCTCGCTGTTCACTGTGCATTTTTCGGGGATGCGAAAATCTCTTTATCTAGGAAAGACCACAAATCGATGGTAACACTGCACACCTTTCAACGTCAACAGGTGCAACAGCTCACCGATTTCGATCAGATCAGCGAACTCCTTCTCCAACCACGCACCATGATCTGGCTCGATCTTGAACAACCGACAGACGCAGAGATTGCCCTGTTGCGCGAAGAGTTCGGTTTTCATCCGCTCGCGATTGAAGATGCGCTACAGATGCACGAACGACCGAAGATTGAAACCTACCCCGGTTACTACCTGATCATCTTCTACAGCGTTGAATACGATGCGAAGCAGCGAACATTACAGTTTCTGCCGGTGGCGCTCTTTGTCGGGGCAAATTATCTGGTCAGTATCCGCAGCGGCCCGGTGCGCCATGTGCAAGAGACGCTGGCGCGCTGGCAGAGTAATGGCTATATGCCGGGCTATCAGGTGAGCAGTATCCTCTACGCGCTGATTGATGCGATTGTTGACGATTACTTCGTCGCGCTGGATGCCCTCGGTGAACAGATTGATGACATCGAAGACGAGATTTTTCAACGCGGTCGCCACGAAGTAGCCAGTGACATCTTCACCCTGAAGAAAGACCTTCTGTTGCTACGGCGCATTGTCGCACCTGAGCGTGACATTCTGAATGTCCTATTGCGCCAGGAAGTGCGTATCTTCCACCCCCGTGAGTTAACCTACGTTCGCGATGTCTACGATCATCTGGTGCGGATCACCGAGTCGATTGATCTCTACCGCGACCTGCTCTCAAGTGCGCTGGATAGCTATCTTTCACTGCAAGGCAATCAACTCAATCAGTTGGTAAAGGTCTTAACCCTCTGGTCGATTATTTTGATGTCCTGTTCACTGGTTGCCGGTATCTACGGGATGAACTTTGCGCTCATGCCCGAACTCGAACAGCCGTGGGGGTATCCGTTTGCACTTGGTTTGATGCTAACTATTGCCGTTGGACTGGCAATTTACTTTAAACGGAGGCGCTGGTGGTAGATATACCACTACTGCTAATCGACGGTGTGCCACCGTCTGCCGCCATTATCATCGAACACCAGATAGTAGAATGGTCGTGTTCTGTACCGGTCAATGCGACAGCACAACTAACAATTGACGGTACCGTTCTGGAGCCATTTCTGCGACCAGGAGAAACTGTCTGGCGCTGGCACTGGCAGGTACCGGCAGGTGCCGGCGAGTATGAAGCTCATCTCACTATCACCTCAGCGACGACGCACAGTGAATGGCGTGACCTTATCCGGGTGGCCCCGTCGCTCCTCGATGCTCGCCGATATGCCATGTTGCTCAGCGATCTAACCCGCATAGCTCCGGCACTTGTGCATGCGCTGCGTGGCGGAAGGCAGACGGCTGGCATAATTGGCCCCGGTCATTCAGACCCGGCGGCACTACTGGCACTCTTAACCGGATCAGCGACGCAACGTTTTATCACCGTGCTCGAACAATATCTGCGCCGTCCGCCGAAGCACCGTCTCCAACCAGATCGACCGCAGGAGCTGGGAGCCTGGCGTGAGCGACCCGATCCGGCCCGCTGGTGGATTCCTGCCGATGCCCATCCCATCCCAAAGACCAACTGGCCAAATCGAATTCGCCCCCTCCGTCCGCGATCTGATCCTGCTGAACGAGGTCTTCACGTAGCGGTTGCCGTGCTGGATCGGCTGATCGTCACTGTGCAATGGCTCTTATTCGCCGACCTGCCATCTGACACCCGCACCCGCCTCGTGGCTATCAGTGGACGCTTGCGCGCCTTGCGTGCTGACATCCCTGTTCCACAATCCTCTCCGCCAGTACTGGCATCCTGGACGCCACGTACTCGCGAAGAGCGGATCATCCTGGCTTACCGGCGACTCTTGCGCCGCCGTCTGGGTGTCGGATGGGAACCCGACCTGCTAACCATCCCGGTGCGTGATGTCGCCAGGTTGTACGAAGTATGGTGTGCTGTCCAGGTTGCGCTGTGCCTGGCACAACACCCAACCTGGCAACTCAACGCACAATCGTTGTGCGAGGACGATCACTATCTTCGTCTGCCAACCCAGCGCCCACTGCTGTCGTTCACCAACTCTTCCGGTACAACCGTGCAACTTCGCTACCAGCCACGGTACGCACCCGACAGCCGGCCTTTTTGCTCACTCGACCATCGGGTGCGCGTTCCCGATCTGGCGCTGGAGATAACACCAGTGTATGGTCAACCCTCGCTGATCTTGCTCGATGCCAAATACCGTAGCAACTCCGACGAATTACCGGCAAGCGCACTCGATGAGGGCTACAGCTACCTGGCCGGTATCGGCGATAGCCACGGGCGGCGGGTGGTGACAGCCATCGCCTTGCTCTTCCCAGCTACCGGTACACCGGTTACCTACCCCAGTGGCGTGACGCTCTTACCCCTGTTGCCGGGTGAACCGCTGACAGCGTTGCGCGACTGGCTGGTGGGGTGGGTGAGGGAGGTGAGCGTTTAATGTGCTACCCGGTTCGTTAGGCTTTCTACTAAGCAAAACCGGGATTGCATACGTGCAGGTAAACGTACCTGCTCTGCTCCTCTGTACCATTGTTAGGCATTGGCTGATAGATCATGTGGCGAGTTACCACATCCCCTACACCCTACCCCCGCTCCGGTATCACACCCCAAACCAGCCATGAAACTCCTTCGTCGGTTTGTGGCAGGGCGACGGCTGGTTGATTGCCGATGGGGTACCAGCGCAATGCGGTGCCGCTGTTGGTTTGGACAACGGCAACAATGCCGCTGCCATCAGGTGCCCAGCGGATGAGAAGCGGTATCTCGCGGAATGGTGGCCGTAGGGGGGTGCGGGTGCCATCGGGTGATTGGCGGGTCAGGGTGAAGCTGAAGCCATCGTTGACCCGCTCTACGGCAACAAATAGCAGGTCGTTGCCAATCAGAAAGGGGGCACGAGCGAGGATGCCGTCATTGCTCAGCGCTGTGGCCTGGCCGGTTTGCGCATCTACCTGCCAGACGCCTGGGCCAGTGTCTGGCCCGATCAGCAAGAGCGCGGCACTGCCGTCACCACGCCAGACGGCCTCGCCGCAGAAGCTGTGCGTGCCTTCAGGGGTAACAGGACGGCGGAGGGTTTTGTCCTGTGGATGCCAGAAAACCAGTTCACAATCATCGTAGAAGGTGGCAAATGATTCGATAAGGAGTGTGGTGCCGGTCGGATCCCAGAGAAATGGGGCGTAACTGCGTACTGACCGGCTGGGATTTAGCGGATCGTCAACCGGATCGTCGGCGAGTAGTAATTCGAGTGTACCGCCGCTAGCGGGTATACGGTAGAGACCATCAGGAAGATCGCGTGGCTCGCGGTTGTTTTGGAAACGAAGATAGATGGTGCTGCCGTCAGGTGACCAGCGCACGGCACTGAGCTGATGTCCGGTCTCGCTATAGATGACTTGTGGATTGCTACCGTCGAGGGCAGCGCGCACCAGCCGATCTCCGGTAGCTGCACCTACGACATAAATCAGCCCGGCAGTAGGATGCACATCCATATCGCTAATTGGGGGAATACCGGTCTGTTCAATCCGTTCACGGGTAAGCTGGCGGCGGGTTGCACCATCACTCTCGATCCGGGCAATCTGACCACGGTCGAGAACGTAGAGTGGCGCCGGTAAGACGCGCAGACCCGGTGTTGGTTGCACGACTGCCGGCAGCGGCGATGGTGTTGGTGGTGGGAGAGGAGTGCTACAGGCGACGAGGCTGAGAATGAGCAGTGTCGAATAGAAGAGATGGCGCATAGCGATTTCACATTTCATGTAGAACTGGGAATTGCTGGTTGGACTGAAACTTGCTTCGTGTATCAAGAACAAAACCCTACGCCAGATAGTGAGGAGTCTCATATATCCAGTGCAAATGCTCCCTGTACACTTACAGAGAATGACAGGTGCATTGTAGCTTGAATTTCATAAAAATCTCAATGGCAACACTTCACAATGACTAATGCGGCGACGACACATCAATGAGCCGCCATCTTGGGTCTTAAGCTTGCATAGGACGGTGCTTATCAATCCTGGTATGTATACAGCCAGATGATCGTCTGGTCGATACGCACAACATGCTTACTAGAGCCTGTTTCAAAAACGTCTACTAGAAGTGATCTCATTCATTCCTGACCGAACTCTATGATCGTGACGAGCACACCCGGCATCCGCGTGATTGTCAGTGTCAACGGCGTGCCACGAGCCGGATCGTGAGCACGGCTGCTGCGGCAACCATGCTGCCGCACTCCAAACGGTGCGATACGGGTATGACAGGCGGGCAAGGCAACCAATCCAGTGTATGCCGGCACAACCAGAGCTACTCTCTACCAACAGGCCAGGAGCAGGATAGGCTGTCTTTGGGGTAATTGGCAAGCGTTCATGCACTTGCGCGATAGTCTGGAAGCACGATAGCACAGCTTTTATCAAATAAGTCCTATTGTACAACTTTTCACAGATGTAAGGTTCATTCTTCACTCTCTACGCACGTTCGATGTTCCATAGCGAATTATCTGAGGTGCACACGTCATGCTTTCATACCTGGTAGGTTCATTACTGGTAGCGTGATAATTATGCCATCCCTGACATGATTGAGGTGTTTGTTAAGCGATGGATGCTATATGTCAGGTCATATCTCATACGTACTGGTAATGGCTATCGGATATGCTGGTACACAATGTACTATCGAAGCAATTCAGCATCGCTTCTGTGCGCTACCCTGATACGTACAATATACATCATTTCAGGTTTTGCATTGAGGATGGTCTGGACAGGTTATAATACTTTCTATCTGGAATATCATGTATTTTAGGCCACTTCAAAATGTATGAATCTGCACCGGTTTCTATCAACGATCTGGCCGGCTGACCGACATCTTGAGTTGCTGTCTGGCAATGAGCGACAGCGAGTGGCTTTTCTTTTATCCCCGATCTTTGCCGTTTTTACTATTATTACAGCCATATATAGTATCATCACACCCTGGATTTACAGTACACCTGCCATCCCTTTAATAGCTTCTGCGATCATGATCATCGTTTTTGCCACCGGTGCGTGGCTGGTACAACGTGGTGCTATCTACGTCGCAAGCGGATTGGTGTGTAGTGTGATCTGGCTGATTGTTACCTTCATAGTATTTTTCACCGGCGGTTTACAGAGTTCTGTACTTTTGAACTACGTGATTGTCATTTTATTAGCCGGGGTAGGATTTGGTTGGAGAGGCATTATTAGTGCTGTGCTGGCAAGCGGGACAGCTATCAGTGCAATATTATTCTTGACGATCACCAATCGTCTGCCAACAACAACTCCGCTTTTAGAGTCACCACTGGCGTATGCAGTAACGATGCTGGTTATTCTTCTGCTGGCCGGTACTATTCTGTCGGTTGCTGATATTCAACTGGTCACTGCAATAAAGGCGACTCGCGCGAAGAATATTGAACGTGAGCGCGCCGAGCAACAACTTCGGCAGGCGTTGCTGGCCGCACGGGCCGGGGCCTGGGAATGGGATGCAGTTAACCGTACTATTCGCTGGTCGCCGGAAAATTATCCACTGCTTGGGATGAATCCAGATCAGGATAGATTGAACTTTCGCACCTGGATTGAGCGGGTGCATCCCGACGACCGGCAAGCCTTGCAGGAAGCTATCGACCGCGCTATCCATGGTCGCCAGGAGTTTGCTGTCGAGTTTCGTGTGATCTGGCCGGATGGCTCTATTCACTGGTTGCGGGGAATTGGTCAGCCGTTAGTGCAACCAGATGGCTCCGTTCAGGGAATGTATGGTCTTCAGATTGACATTACTGCACAGAAAGCGATTGAAATTGAACTTGCACGCAGCGAACTCTACTACCGTACACTGGTCGAAGATTTACCGGCGCTGGTGTGCCGGTTTCGGGCTGATGGCACATTGACATTTGTCAACGATCTGTACTGTCAGACCTTTCAACGTTCGCGGGATGAGTTAATCGGTTTTAACTTCTATGAACTGATCCCGCCTGAACAACGTGAACGGGTAGCGGCAGATATTGCCCTGCTTAGCCGTGAGCAACCGACGATAGAACACGAGCATGAGGTCATTCATCCAGATGGCTCGATTGGCTGGCAGCGCTGGGTCAATCGCCTGCTCTTCGATGAGTATGGGGAACCATTTGAATATCAGGCAGTGGGGATGGACATTACTGTACGTAAGAGGGCGGAAATCGAGCGTGAGCATCTGTTACGCGAGCTGACAGCCAGAAACAGTGAACTGGAGCAATTCACGTATACAGTGTCACATGATCTGAAGAGTCCGTTGATCACGATCAAAGGCTTTGCCGGATATATTGAGCGTGACCTGGCTGCCGGTCGTTTGGAACGAATACCGGCGGATATTCAGCGGATCAAGGTCGCTGCTGATCGGATGTATCAGTTGCTAGAAGATTTGCTCAACCTGTCACGAGCCGGACGCCAGTTAAATCAGCCCTCGCGGATCGGATTAGGGTTACTGATTAGTGAAGCCGCAGCCGCGGTGAGTGGTCGCTTGGCCGAACGGAATGTCTATCTCCATCTGCCGCCCAATCTGCCGGAGATTTACGGTGACCGCACACGTCTGCGGGAAGTGTTTCAGAATTTGATCGACAACGCAGCCAAATTTATGGGTGATCAGCCGAACCCACAAATCTGGATCGAAGCACGTCGCGCCGATCTGCCTGGATTTGTACTAGTGAGTGTTCGTGACAATGGAATTGGAATAGAACCACGTTATCTCCAGCGGGTGTTCGGTCTCTTTGAACGCCTGAACGCTCAGGTTGATGGTACCGGCATTGGGTTAGCCCTGGCGCGCAGGATTGTGGAAGCACACGGTGGTAAGATATGGGTGGAATCGGAAGGTCTGGGCAAAGGAACCACCTTTTATCTGACGTTGCCGGAACCTCCGCGCCATGAAGAGAGGGTGCAAGGTCTTATTGAGTAGAATGTATCGTATCCGTCAAAGGCTATGTGAATGAGTTGCATATAACAAAGAGAGATCATCTCATGAACGTGTTCGCATGATAGACTTATGCTATACACACTGACCGGTGGTGGTTGCTCAATGTACACGTGGCAGCGATGACGGTTGGGTAAGGAATGATAGATGTAGTGATGCGCTTTCTGCCTGTCTAACTTCCGGTGCTTCACGAATTGATATACAAGAGGTGTGACATGTCAACCAGCCCTGATCCGGTCGTTGTCTTGCTTGTGGAAGACAATCTCGATCACACCGAGTTAATTACTCGTGTCTTGAATGATCACCGTATTCCTAATCGAATTATCCATGTTGCCGATGGTGAAGATGCGCTGAACTATCTGCGCCGACAGGCTCAATTCGCCGATCCGGCAATCAGCCCGCGCCCACATGTAGTATTGCTCGATTTGAATCTGCCGCGTTTGAGCGGTCTGGAGGTGCTTCAGGCGATGAAGACAGACGCAGCCATTAGCCATATTCCGGTGGTTGTGGTCACCACCTCGCGTGCTGAGAGCGATCTGCGCCTGGCCTATCAATTTCATGCCAACAGTTATCTGGTGAAACCGGTTGATTTTGAACAATTTAGCCGAATGCTGAACGATTTGGGTGACTACTGGCTGGAGTGGAATCAGCTCCCCTACAGCCCTCAGTATGTCGCCTGATAACATATTCTATACAGGTGGTTGTGCGTGACTCTCCAAATCCTACTCATCGAAGACAATCCAGATCATATCGAGTTGGTGCAACGGGCATTTGAGCAAGGTAATCATCAACTTATTGTCGTGGCATCGCTGACAGAAGCACGACAACGCCTGGACGAACGGTATTTTGATCTGATCATTTGTGATTTGCTCTTGCCCGATGGACGGGGTGATGAGCTGTTGGTTACCGATGCCGATGGCTTAACGTTACCGGTTGTGTTGATGACGGGTTACGGTGATGAGCGGGCTGCAGTATCTGCCCTGAAAGCGGGTGCACTAGATTATGTTGCCAAAACGCCGGCCACGCTGCTCGACCTGCCACGTATTGCCGAACGGGCATTACGTGAACGACGACTCATCATCGAGCGGCAGCAGGCTGAACAGGCCCTACGGCGGAGTGAGCGCCTCTTTCGGGCGATGATTGAACGGAGCAGCGATGCGATTTCGATAGTGGATCGCGATGGCTTTATTCGCTATGCCAGTCCCTCAACGCAGACGTTGCTCGGTTATCCGACTGAAGGCTTTCTGACCCAGCCCGTCGAGGGTTTCGCCTTCATTCATCCAGCCGACCGTGAGCGGGTTCAGCGGCTATTTTTGGATATTATCCAGCAATCTGGCGCCTCGGCAATGGTTGAGTTTCGCGCACGCCATGCCAATGGTGGTTGGCGTTGGATTGAAGCAACGGCCTCGAACTGGCTCGATGATCCGGCAGTGCAGGGGGTGATTGTTAACTATCGTGACATTACCGAGCGCAAGCTGATGGAATTACGGCTTCAGCACGGGGTGTTGCACGATGCGTTGACTGGCCTGCCTAATCGGGTTCTGTTGAGTGATCGTCTGGCCCAGGCGATCAAACGCAGCCAGCGTAACCCACAGTATCACTTTGCTGTGCTCTTTCTTGATCTTGACCACTTTAAGGTGATTAACGACAGCTTCGGGCATCCGGTTGGTGATCGCTTTCTGGTAACCGCAGCTTCGCGATTACACAGTTGTCTGCGTTCGATAGATACCTGTGCCCGTCTAGGTGGCGACGAATTTGTTATTTTGCTCGATGATATTCACTCACTTGACGCTGTGGTGCAGGTCGCCAGACGCATTATTCAGCAATTGAGTTTGCCGGTTGAAATTGATGGTCAGATGCTTCACTCATCGGTCAGTATTGGGATTGTGTTTGGTTCAGCGGAATACAATGATCCGGCGGAAGTATTGCGAGACGCCGATATTGCGATGTATCGGGCAAAAGCGAGTGGTAAATCGCGTTACGAGGTCTTTCATCCGGCAATGCGTGAAGCAGCTCAGGCGCGTTTAGCACTCGAAAATGAATTACGGCGAGCGGTTGCCCAGCGTGAGTTTATCGTCTATTATCAACCTATTATGAACATCAGTTCAGGAGGTTTGATCGGGTTTGAGGCGTTGGTGCGCTGGCAACATCCAACACGCGGTATCCTGACCCCAGCCGCTTTTCTTGATGTGGCTGAGGAGGTTGGGTTGGGAGATGCTATTGGCTGGCAGGTGCTTGAACACGTTTGCCAGCAATTGGCCACGTGGCAACACACCTTTTCCCACGCTGCCCATCTGTCGGTGAGTGTCAATCTCTCGGCGCGCCAGTTCATGCAACCCGATCTCTATGCGCGCATTGTTCAGTTGTTGACGCAATACAACATCCCGCCGAACTGCCTGAAGCTGGAGCTAACTGAGAGCGCCTTGATGGAGTACAGCCAGGAGGCTGCCGCAGTGCTGGCGCGTTTGCGGTCATACGGCATTCAGATTGCGATTGATGATTTTGGAGTGGGCTATTCTTCTCTGAGTTATCTGATCCAGTTGCCAATTGATCAAATTAAGATTGATCGCAATTTTATCATTCAGCTTGACCAGGCCCATCATTCGCAGGCGATTGTGAGTGCTATCGTCAATCTGGCCCGGAGTCTTAATCTTGAAGTGGTAGCCGAAGGGCTAGAGACTGCCGAGCAGGTTGACCGTATGCGTACAGTCGGTTGTCATTATGGGCAGGGGTATTTGTTAGGGTATCCATTGCCGGCAGCGGAAGCGAGTCGGTTGTTGCAAGGAGGCGGGTAAAGGCTTGAACTAACGACATAGCAGATCCGGTAAGGCTGAAGGAGTATTTCGGTAATGAAGAAGCTGGTACAGTAGAACCTATTTCAAAAAAACATCTACGAGAAGGTATCTCTTTCATTGCTGACCGGTTCCATGATCGTGACAAACACACACCGTCCAGCCGGTTCAACGACGTGACACGCGCCGTATCGTGAGCACGGCTGGTGCGGCAGCATCGCTGTCGCACTCCACACGCTGCGACACGCGCATGACAAGTGGATATGGCACCCAATCCAACGAGTGATGACACTGACGATGGTCTTCATCCCTCCTCGCTTCCATACCGGCAGACTGGGAGCAGGGCATAATTGCTGATACTATCAGTGTACGGTCATACATCTAGTGCCTCCTCGCTTCCATACCGGCAGACTGGGAGCAGGGCATACTAGAGCCTGTTTCAAAAAACATCTACTATGAAGGTATCTCATTCATTGTCGACCGATTCCTTGATCATGACAAGCACATCCGGCATCCGCGTGACCAGCCGGGTCAACGACGTGACACGTGCCAGATCGTGAGCATGGCTGGCGCGGCAGCATGGCTGCCGCACTCCAAACTACGCCACACGTGGATGATGAGCGAGCAAGGCAACATATTCAGCATGTGATGGTACCGGAGATGGTTATTAGAGCGCGACAGCACAGCTTTTTATGAAATAAGTTCTAGCTTGCCCCGTGCTGACCAGGTAGAAGTTTCAACCCGCTGGGTTGTGGGCTGAAGCCATTCCTGGCATCGTGCACGCCCCGGTAGGGCAAGAGGATCACTCCCGCCGTCAGCCAGCCTTATAGAGGCTTCCACACCGTGAAGCAGGTTTTCAACCCGCCGCTGTCATGCGGGCTAACGCCCTGCCTGACAGCGTGCACGCCCCTGCGGGGTTAACATCAACACACCCGACACCCACTCCTCGCCGGCAGGTCAGCCCCGGAGGGGCTGCTACACCGTGAGGTAGGGGTTCAACTCGCCAATGAGTCGTCCCCGAAGACACAACGCACAATGCGTAATCGGTGTATACTCACATATAGGCAAACGCTGTGTTATTGGAGCACGTGTCTCGCATGGTGATACATACCGAAGTACCGGCACCGATCCGCGCACTCTTCCCGTTTCACGTACACGAATATGCTCTGCCTGCCGGTGTGATGCGCTACGTGGATGAAGGCAGTGGGACACCGGTGGTTTTGCTGCATGGCAATCCGACATGGTCGTTCTTCTATCGTCGCCTGATCCCGCTGCTTCGCACACAACGGCGGGTGATTGCGCCTGATCACCTGGGATGTGGATTGTCGGATAAGCCGCAACATTATCGCTACTCGCTCGTCAATCATATCGCCAACCTGGAGAGCCTGCTGACCTGGCTTGATGTTGGGCCGGTTGATCTGGTTGTGCATGATTGGGGTGGTGCGATTGGAATGGGGTGGGCGGTACGCCATCCCGATTTGGTGCGGCGGATCGTTGTGCTGAATACGGCAGCATTCCTCTCGCCCCATGTGCCGTTGCGAATTGCCGCCGGCAAGTTGCCCAGGCTGGGAGAATGGGCCATCCGGCAACTTAATGCGTTTGCCATCGCAGCAACCACCATGGCAGTTACCCGCCCGTTACCAGCAGCGGTGCGCGAGGGCTATCTCTGGCCTTACCGGACGTTCGCCGACCGGATTGCGATTGCTCGTTTTGTACAAGACATTCCACTGCATCCCGGCCATCCAACATGGCCTGTAGTTGATGCGATTGATCGTGAGCTGGTACATCTGCGTGATAAACCGGTGCGAATTTTTTGGGGTGGACGGGACTGGTGTTTTGATGATCGGTTTCTGGCCGGCTGGCTACACCGGTTTCCCTCTGCCCACGTTACCCGTCTCGATGATGCCGGGCATTATGTGTTAGAAGACGCTTCCGCTGAGATGATTGCGCTGCTGGCGCACTGGTTGTTGTCAGAGTAAGAGGGGAATGTGTATGCGCGTAGAGTTACCTCAACCTCCCGTGGCTGATCGTAAGCCGGTGGTGATCCGGATACAGGGTGATGAGATTGTTGATGAGTTTGCCTGGCTGGAAAACCGTGATGATCCCGCAGTGATTGCCTATCTTGAGGCGGAAAATGCGTATGCCGAAGCAGTGATGGCGCCAGCCGCCGCCCTCCGTGAGCGCCTCTACCACGAGATGCGTGGTCGCATCAAAGAAGATGATCGCTCGGTGCCGGTGCCGCATGGTCGTTATCGCTATTATTCACGCACGGAAAGTGGTGCCGAGTATCCACTGATGTGTCGTACTGAGGGTGATGAGGGGCCGGAAGAGGTGCTGCTCGATCTGAACGCGCTGGCTGTCGGGCATGCGTTCTGTCGGCTTGGCCCATACGAGCCTTCCCCGGATCATCGTCGTCTCGCCTATGGTATCGATACCACTGGTGCGATTATTTTTACGCTCTACATTAAAGACCTGACGACGGGTGATCTTATTGATGCGCCGATTGAACGGGTTGACAACGTGGCATGGGCTGATGAGCAGACACTGTTTTATACGGTATACGATGAGGCGCATCGTCCATACCGTCTCTATCGCCACGTTGTAGGTACGTCTCCCGCTGATGATGTGCTGGTGTACGAAGAGACGGACGAGCGTTTCAATGTGAGTCTGCGCCGGAGTCGTTCGGGTGCGTATCTGTTTCTGACGTGCTACAGTCACGGTGGCACCGAGGTGCGGTATGTGCCGACGGCGACTCCGTTTGCTGAGTGGCGGGTGATCTATCCGCGCCGACCGAAGATTGAGTACTTTGTCGATCATCACGGGGATCGGTTTTATATCAGGACGAATGATGGGGCCGAGAATTTTCGGCTGGTGAGTGCGCCGGTAGACCATCCGACAGATGTGGTTGAGATTCTGCCGGAACGTGCCGATACGCTGATCGATGGTGTTACCTGCTTCGCCGACTATCTTGTCGTCTATGAGCGACGGGCCGGGTTGCGTCAGATTCGGATTAGTGATCCGGATGGAAACAATCCGCGGTATGTTTCATTCCCCGAACCAGTCTATACCTGTACACCTGATGCAAATAAGGAATTCGTTACCGACCAGCTTCGGCTATCGTACAGCTCGTTGGTCACGCCGCCGTCTATCGTCGCCTACGATATGCGTCGGGGAACCTGGCAGGTGCTGAAACAGGAAGAGATTCCTTCGGGCTACGATCCGTCGCTCTATGTCAGTGAGCGGCTTTGGGTTTCAGCACCGGATGGGGTGCAGGTGCCGATGTCGATTGTCTATCGTCGCGACCGACCGCGGAACGGTGGCCCCTGTTTGCTGGTTGGGTATGGCGCGTATGGCTACAGTTACGATCCTGCGTTCGACAGTAAGCGTTTGAGTCTGCTTGATCGCGGCTTTGTCGTGGCGATTGCCCATATTCGTGGTGGGCAGGAGTTGGGGCGGCAGTGGTACGAACAGGGACGGATGCTCCACAAGCCGAACACGTTTAGCGATTTTATTGCCTGTGCGGAACATTTGATCAACGAGGGTTACACCTCGCCGTCACACCTGGCGATCAGTGGCCGCAGCGCCGGTGGGTTGCTGATGAGTGCCGTGGTGAATGCCCGGCCTGACCTCTTCCAGGCCGTGGTAGCCGGCGTGCCCTTTACCAATGTGATTATCGCCATGCTCAAACCCGATCTGCCGCTGACCGCTACCGAATGGGAGCAATGGGGGAACCCGGCAATTGAGGAAGAATATCGGGTGATGCGCTCGTATGATCCGTACCTGAACCTGAAACCGGGTGCGTACCCGCATATCCTGGCGACCGCTGGTCTGCATGACCTTCAGGTGCCGTATTGGGACCCGGCCAAGTGGGTGGCAAAATTGCGCACCGTGAAGACAAATGACACGATGCTGCTGTTGCGCACCAACCTTCAGGCCGGGCACAGCGGTCATTCGGGGCGGTTCGCCCGACTCGAAGAGTTTGCCTGGGAGTATGCGTTTATCTTAACCGCATTGGGCATCCATGCGTAGAGAAGCAGAGGTCAGGATGCGCAACGAAGAACAGACCGCTGCGCGCGTCACCTTCACAGTGGTGGCCGGCGCGAACGTTGCCCGCCACCTGCCCTTGATGGCCCGGGAGCGTCCGGATCAGACCGCTGTTGTCAGTGGGGTTGGACGGGATCGGGCAGGGAAGGTCATCTACCGTAGACAGAGCTTTGCCGGTTTACACGCGGCCAGTGATCGGCTGGCGTGGGGGCTGACGGCTTATGGGTTACGGAAGGGAATGCGGGTTTTGCTGATGGTTCCGGCGGGTGTGCCGCTGATCAGCCTTACCTTTGCGTTGATGAAGGCCGGTTGTGTGCCGATTCTGATTGACCCGGCAATGGGGCGGCGGAATCTGGCTCAGTGCATTGCCGAAGTCGAACCAGAGGCATTCATCGGGGTACCGCGGGCGCATCTGTTACGGCTGATCTTTCCCCGCTCCTGTGCGACCATTAGATATGCCGTCTCGGTAGGGCCAGCCTTGCCCGGTGCTGCTGCCTTACGCGAGCTTGACATACCGATGAAGACAGCGTTTCCGCTGGCGGATATGCGATCTGATGATCCGGCAGCAATTGTCTTTACCAGTGGTAGCACCGGTACCCCGAAAGGTGTGCTCTATACGCACGGGATGTTTGAGGCGCAGATTCATACGCTGCGCGATCTGTTTGGGATTGCCGCGGGTGAGGTCGAGATGCCGGCCTTCCCGCTCTTCGCCCTGTTCAATGTTGCCCTGGGGGTGACATCGGCAATTCCGCCCATCGATCCGACCCGACCGGCGCAGTGCGATCCGGCAGCCGTGGTTGAGTTTATCCGTGATCTCGGCGTAACATCGACCTTCGGTTCACCGGCAATCTGGGAAAAGGTGACAGCGTATTGCCTGACCCACGGTATTCAACTACCGTCGCTCCGGCGGGTGTTGATGGCGGGAGCACCGGTGCCAATCCATCTGCACGAGCGTTTGCATCGCATTCTATCACCTACGGCTGATAGCTTTACCCCTTACGGAGCCACCGAAGCGTTGCCGGTAACTTCAATCAGCGGTCGTGAGGTACTGGCAGCGCATACCGAATACCCCTCACCACTGGCCGGGACATGTATTGGCTATCCGGTTCCCGGCGTTGAGGTCGCGATTATTCCGATCACCGATGAGCCAATTCACGCCTGGCAGGATACGCACCGCTTGCCGCCCGGCGTCATTGGCGAGATTTGTGTGAGTGGTGCCACCGTCACCCATACCTACGTCGGGCGGCCCCAGGCGACCGCGTTAGCCAAAATCAGTGATGGCAACCGCATCTGGCACCGCATGGGTGATCTCGGTTATTTCGACGAGCGAGGGCGGCTCTGGTTTTACGGGCGTAAAAGTCAGCGCGTGATTACGGCGCATGGAACGCTCTTCACCGAGCCGGTTGAGCGCCTCTTCAACCAGCATCCGGCAGTTGCCCGTTCGGCGCTGGTGGGGATCGGGAAGCCCGGCACACAATTGCCGGTCGTCGTTGTCGAACGGCGGCGTGATCGGGCCATTTCAACCT
Organism: Chloroflexus aurantiacus J-10-fl; assembly: GCF_000018865.1. Taxonomy (NCBI): domain Bacteria; kingdom Bacillati; phylum Chloroflexota; class Chloroflexia; order Chloroflexales; family Chloroflexaceae; genus Chloroflexus; species Chloroflexus aurantiacus. Next base: position 4,729,919 of record NC_010175.1, on the reverse strand, counting down.
CACAACTGATCCGTGAGCTGCGCCAACTGGCGACCACAACCGAAACCACAGCAATCATCCAGACCTTTCTGATCCATCCGTCATTTCCAGTAGACATTCGCCATAACGCAAAGATTTTTCGCGAACAACTGGCCGATTGGGCCGCACGTCGCCTGTGTATACCTGTGTGAAAAAGCTATGATTGCATTAGTTACCGGGGGGAATGGGTTTGTCGGTCGTTACATCGTCGAGCAACTGCTGGCACGTGGTGATCATGTGCGCGTGATTGGACGTGGTGCCTATCCTGAATTGCAATCACTGGGGGCTGAGACCTATCAGGCCGACCTGACCTTACCTGAGTCGGCGCCGGTGCTGGCACGGGCAATGCGCGGGGTAACGACCGTATTTCACGTTGCTGCGAAAGCCGGATTATGGGGTAGCTACGACGACTTCTACCGGGCCAACGTCAGTGCCACCCAGCGGGTGGTCAAGGCGGCCATTCGGGCCGGCGTGCCAAAACTGGTCTATACCTCAACCCCTTCGGTTGTGATTGGACACGAGGACATCCACGGTGGGGACGAACACCTGCCATACCCCAGGCGGTATCTTGCACCGTATCCGCACACCAAGGCGATTGCCGAACGGTACGTGCTTGCCCAGACCGACATTGCGACGGTTTCGTTGCGTCCACATCTGATCTGGGGGCCACGCGATCCCCACATTCTGCCGCGGCTGCTCCGACGCGCACGACGGCGAATGCTCTTCCAAATCGGTGATGGAACAAATCTAGTTGACGTATGTTACGTCGAAAATGCTGCCACTGCGCACATCCAGGCAGCTTCAGCGCTGAACGAACGCTCGCCGCTCCGTGGTCGCGCCTACTTCATTGGTCAGGAACGTCCGGTCAACCTCTGGCAATTTATCGGCGAAATTCTGAAAGCGGCCAACTGTCCACCGGTACGCGGTCGGATATCAGCGTCAGCAGCAACAATCCTGGCTACCGGCTTAGAATTGCTTTACACCATACTCCGCCTTCCCGGCGAGCCACCACTCACGCGCCTGATGGTACACGAACTCAGCCATTCGCACTGGTTTAGCCATGCTGCTGCTGAACGAGATTTTGGGTACACGCCGCGGATCAGCATTGAGGAAGGTTTAGAGCGCACGTTTGCCCTGACAGGCAGCCAGCCGTAAACGAGAGCACCGTTTCAGCAATCTCCAATCATTACCGAACAGGGAGGATTTCGTGCTATTCAGGCATGTCATGATCGAAGCAGTCAGTTATGTGTTAGCTCCTCATCGGATCACATCCGATTGGATCGAGGATCAGATTGCCGAAACAATGGAGCGTTTACGCTTCCCACGCGGCAAATTAGAGGCGCTATCGGGTATTCGCGAGCGTCGCTTTTGGGATGAAGGAACGCTGCCCAGCACGGTTGCAACTATGGCGGCTGAGCGTCTCCTCGATCAGGTGGCGATTGATCGCGAACGCATCGGGCTGCTGATCAATACCTCGGTTTGTCAGGATTACCTCGAACCATCAACCGCGTGCTTCGTGCATCGTAATCTTGGCCTTTCGCCGCGAGCAATTAACTACGATGTGCGCAATGCGTGTCTGGGTTTTCTCAACGGCATGGCGATTGCCGGTATGATGATCGAAGCCGGAACCATCGAATATGCGCTGATCGTTGATGGCGAGGGTGCGCAGGATGCAGTCATGGCAACGATTCGGCGACTGCGTCGCCCAGAGACAACCAAACAGGATTTGCGCGATAATTTTGCGACCCTGACGTTGGGGTCTGGTGGTGCAGCAATGCTGCTCACCCACGAACGCTTTGCCCGGAATGGTCACCGGTTGAATGGGGTGGTGACCCTGGCGGCAACGCAATACAACCACTTGTGTTTGGGGCAGCCGGACTATATGAAAACAGATGCCGGCGCGCTGATGCATGCCGGCGTAGAGCTGGCCGTAGATACCTGGCGTCTGGCCCAAGAGGTCTTGCCGAACTGGAGTGACCGGCAGATTGCCCTCTACGCACCGCACCAGGTTGGTGCACGCCACATGGCGGCGGTGACGAAAGCGCTCCACATCACACCTTCCAAGCTCTTTCTCAATTTTCCGACGTTGGGCAATGTCGGTCCGGCAGCATTGCCGATTTCGCTGGCGCAAGCGGCAGAAGCCGGACGGCTGCGTGCAGGAGATCATGTCGGGCTGCTCGGCATTGGTTCCGGCTTGAACTGTTCAATGATGAGTGTGACGTGGTGAGAGCGATCCTTGAGTGATGCAGTGCATCATTGGCTGGCACCGGATATGTGGTGAACGGGGCGGGTTCTAAACCCGCCCCTACACGTTCATGTTGCCATAGAAGGCGGGTTTGGAACCCGCCCCTACACGTTCACATTGCCATACAACGTGGCGAAGGCACAGCCCATACAACATCATAGTGAGCATCATCGTATAGGGGGGTTGTGATCGGTTGATTGTAGATGCTCTCAATCCCGGCACTTGACATCTCGTCAAAACCTGCTAAAATAGTTCTATCAGCAACAAATGCAAGAAAAACAGTTCGGTAAGCATCATTCCACTACTCACTGTTGTTGAGTCTGGTCAGCGTTGGCCGCTTCCTGGAGCAAAGGAGCCTGTTTATGCCCGGCACTCGCTTTCCCTCGCTTCGTCGGCTCGTCCTCGTTGTCGCCCTTCTCATGGTGGTAAGTAGTCTTCCGTTCGGTCCGGTGCACCATTCAACCGCACGTGCCCAAACCTCATCACCACGTACCGTATTTGTTCATCTCTTTGAATGGAAGTGGACGGACATTGCCCAGGAATGCGAGAACTTTCTGGGGCCACGCGGCTTTGCGGCAGTGCAGGTGTCGCCACCGCAAGAGCACGCGATTGTTGCCGGTTATCCGTGGTGGCAACGGTATCAACCGGTCAGTTATCAATTGACCAGTCGTAGCGGGACACGGGCTGAATTCGCCAATATGGTTGCCCGTTGCAAAGCGGTCGGTGTTGACATTTATGTTGATGCGGTCATCAATCATATGACCGGCGTCGGCAGCGGTGTCGGATCGGCTGGCTCAACGTATAGCCCGTACAACTATCCGGGCATCTATCAATATCAGGATTTTCACCACTGCGGCAGAAATGGCAACGATGACATCCAGAATTATGGTGATCGGTACGAAGTTCAGAACTGCGAACTGGTGAATCTTGCCGATCTCGATACCGGATCATCGTATGTGCGGGATCGCTTAGCTGCCTATTTGAACGATCTCATCAGTCTGGGAGTTGCCGGTTTTCGGATTGACGCAGCTAAACACATTGCTGCCGGGGATATTGCCGCAATTTTATCCCGTGTGAATGGGAGTCCGTACATTTACCAGGAAGTGATCGGTGCGGCTGGCGAACCGATTACACCGTGGGAATACACAAATAATGGTGATGTCACTGAATTTAAGTATAGCAACGAGATCGGGCGGGTCTTTTTGAATGGTAAGCTGGCATGGCTGAGTCAGTTTGGCGAAGCCTGGGGGATGCTGCCAAGCGACAAAGCGATTGTCTTCGTTGATAATCACGACAACCAGCGCGGGCATGGCGGTGGTGGGACTGTGGTCACATACAAGAATGGTGTGCTGTACGATCTGGCAAACGTGTTTATGCTAGCGTGGCCGTATGGGTACCCCCAGGTGATGTCAAGTTATGAGTTTAGCAATGATTTTCAAGGGCCACCGAGTGATGCGAACGGCAACACGCGCAGCGTCTATGTTAACGGCCAGCCCAATTGCTTTGGCGAATGGAAATGCGAGCATCGCTGGCGACCAATTGCGAATATGGTAGCGTTCCGCAATGCCACAGCGAGTACATTCAGTGTGAGTGATTGGTGGAGTAACGGCAACAACCAGATCGCCTTTGGTCGTGGCGATAAAGGGTTTGTCGTTATCAATCGTGAGGATACAACGCTGAATCGCACGTTTCAGACGAGTATGGCGCCTGGGGTCTACTGCAATGTGATTGTTGCCGATTTTACAAACGGTACGTGCAGTGGGCAAACCGTCACCGTGGACAGTAATCGACGGATAACGGTCTCTATTCCGCCTTTCAGTGCTCTTGCCATCCATGTAGGAGCGAAGTTGTCTACGCAACCGGCAACTGTTGCGGTTACTTTCAACGTGAATGCGACGACCTACTGGGGGCAGAACGTGTTTGTGGTTGGGAATATCCCGCAATTGGGCAACTGGAACCCGGCGCAGGCTGTGCCCCTTTCAGCGGCTACGTATCCGGTCTGGAGTGGTACCGTTAATCTGCCGGCAAATACCACCATCGAATACAAGTACATTAAGCGTGACGGATCAAATGTGGTGTGGGAGTGTTGTAATAATCGCGTTATTACGACGCCAGGTAGTGGCTCGATGACGCTGAATGAGACGTGGCGTCCGTGAGGTGATGCCAGTATTCGCCGAGAGAGGGGCAAGTATCGCTCCTCTCTCGGTTTATTTTGCCGTTATGTCGCCGCTTACTCCATGCGGTGCATCGTTTGGGATGCAACCTGTACTGATCACCACCAGCGGACATCGAGTGAGTTGTCGCAGGTGCAAGAACATTGGTGTGCGCATCCGTGATCAGATGCGGTGTCGGGGTGATTGGTATAAAGCGGGTTACGATACCCCTGGCGATGTTCGTCATGCCACATCACCCGGTTGCCGCCACCGGTAACGTAAACCAGACCCGCGTGCCGCGATTGACCTCGCTCTCAATACCGATGGCGCCGCTGTGTGCTTCAACCAGTCCTTTGGCTATTGCCAGCCCAAGGCCGGCATGCCCATCACTCCGATTCCGTGCCACATCAACCCGATAGAAGCGCTCGAAGAGGTGAGGGAGGTGTTCCGGGGCAATTCCGCAGCCGTTGTCGCTGACACTCAGACGAATCTGTTTTCCTGCCGGTTCGGTGGCGATGGTAATAACGCCTCCAGATGGGGTATAGCGCAGGGCGTTGTCGATCAGGATTAATAACACCTGCCGTAAGCGATCCGGATCGGCGAGTACAGTGCCGGTGATTGGCGCAAGCTGAATTGCGATGCCCTTTTCCTCTCCCAGGCGCCGTACCTGCCGGTGGAGATCGGCGAGGAATGATGGGAGCGATACCGGTTGGCGCTGTAAGACCAGGGCACCGCTGTCGAGACGTGAGAGGGTCAGCAGATCATCGACCAGACGCCGCATGTGATCGCTTTCACTCAGCACGTCAGACAGGAGTTCGCGTTGATCTGGATCGTCGGCGTGGCGCAGTGCAACTTCGGCACTGGCCCGAATCAGGGTGAGGGGCGCCCGCAATTCATGGCTGGCACTGGCAATAAAGCGCGTCTGGCGCACCCAGGCTTCTTCTGCCGGGCGGAGTGATCGTCCGGCCAGCCACCAGCCGGCAAAGCCGATAATCACGGCGCCGAACAAACCCAGGCCGATGAGTCCTGATACCAACTGTCGCAATACCTGTTCCTGATCGGTCAGGAGACGCCCCAATTGCAGGGCTGCCGGGCCGTCAGGTCGGGTGAGGCGATAGGTGAGCAGACGGACGCGCTGGCCGGTGGTGGTCTCGATGGTGCGGATGTCAGAGCCGTTACGTAACGCAGCGGCTAACGCTTCTTGATGGGCCGGCATCGGTAGTGCTGCCGGATTGGGGTTGAATAGAATCCGACCCTGCTCATCGAGGGGCAGAACAAAGATTGATGCCAGCTCGGCATCATACGCGGATGGCAGAGCTGGACTGGTAGGGATGGTCGTCGTCGCCTCGCCTTTGAGCTTGATTTCGATGATCTTGCCGCTGTATGCATCAATCTCGATCTCGCTGCCGTCACGCAGTTTGACTTCGTAGTATGAGTCATCTAATTTGACCTCTCTGATCTCGCCACCACGCACGCTCAAGGCAATCTGCGCCGCCTCATCTGCGGACAGTCGCCGGTTGCGGTTCGTGGTGTTGGCCGACCGCAAAAGTGACCAGTCGGCGTCGGCGTGGGCCAGTTCTGGTGGCAATGGGGCATTGAGCGCATGAAATTCGTGTACCATCTTGTGCTGGAGGGCCAGATCGGTGATGCGCTCGAAGTAGCCGGCAACGCTCACGTAGGTGCCGCCGCCGATCAATGCGATGATAGCTACGGCAGCACAGGCGTAGAACAGGGTAAATTGCCAGCGTAGTCCCCTAAACACGTTCAGCCTCCAATCGGTAACCGATCCCTCGAATGGTGTTGATCGGGTCGGTCTCGCCCGACGCATTGAGCTTGCGGCGCAGGTATGAGATGTAGACATCGACCATTTGCGGTTGTACGTCGTGTTCAAATGACCAGACATAATCGAGAATTTGCTGGCGAGTCAAGGTCTGGCCGACGTTACGCATCAGATATTCCAGCAGACGCCACTCGGTGGGGGTCAGATCAAGCCGACGCTCGCCCCGGCGTGCCGTGTAATTTCGTAGATCGAGCACAATGGTGCCGACCCGCAGTTCATCGTTCGCGCTAAGATTGGGGTGGAACCGTCGCCCCAGCGCTCGCACCCGTGCCAGTAGCTCCTCGAAGGCAAAGGGTTTAACCAGGTAATCATCAGCACCACTCTCGAAACCGAGGACTTTATCTTCGATCTGACCACGGGCCGTTAAGAGGAGGAGAGCGGTTGGCAGGCGAGCAGCGCGGGCTGCGCGACACAACGATGGCCCGTCGCGTCCCGGTAGCATCCAATCGATAATTGCCACATCGTAGACCCCCTGCATCAGCAGATCAAGCCCGCTCTCACCATCCCAGGCCACGTCAACCGTGTGTCGTTCTTCACTCAAGACCCGTTCAATCAGTCGGGCCAGGCGCTTGTCGTCTTCGACAATCAAAATCCGCATCGCTGTTGTCTCTCCCTCACCTGACAGGCTATGCCTCTGATGTTTGTTATACCTCAAGAACCTTGGAAAAAGATTGGAATGTTGCGCGGCGGTTTTAAGGGTGTTTTGAAAAAGCCACTGTACTGTTGGATGCGAAGGCACGTACTGCACACGGAGGCGTTATGCTGAGACGATTATTGAAGCCGCGCACAATCGCGGTTGCGCTGATGGTTCTGTTTGTCGGTATGCAGGCCGTCCCGGTCTGGCTGCGCCAAACCAATCCACCGGTTGTTACCGATGTGGCCTGGACGACGCCGGAAGCGGCGAGCATTGCTCGTCGCGCCTGCTACGACTGCCACAGTAACCAGACGAACTGGCCCTGGTATAGCCGAATTGCCCCGGTCTCGTGGCTGGTGACGTATGACGTGGTGAAAGGACGGGCAGAACTCAACTTCTCGCTCCCCCTGCGTGAGCCAGAGGAGCTGGCAGCCGAGATTGCTGAAGTGCTGCGTGAGGGTGAGATGCCGCCACGGGCGTATGTTCTGCTCCATCCAGAGGCCAATCTGACACCCCAGGAAATGGAAACCCTGATTGCCGGCACCCCCGGCGCTACCGGCCTACGTTCAGGAGAGGGGTACGGTGACGACGATGACTGATTCGATGTGAGGTTCAATCTTCGAGATAAAAAAGGAGACGTTGCTATGAATCGCACCATGTTTCTGATTTCAGCCGCATTGACCGCTTTCGTACTGGTGGTGATTGGCGGAGTCGCGAGCAGGTTAAGTGTGAGTGAACCGGTAAGCGAGGTGCCAACTGAGATCGTGATCGAGTCAACCCCAATTACTGTCCCAGCCATTGATCCAACCGTCGAAGCCCTGATTCGCGAGCGGGAAGCGGCGTATCAGGCGGCACTGGCCGAAGCGCAACAGCGACTGGCGGAAGCGAATCAGCGCTTGAGCGCTGCTCAGCAGCAGCTCGATGAGGTGACTACGGAAGCGCAGGCTGCACCTGCTGTGGCAGTGCCGGCGGCGGCGCCAGCGGCGGTGCAGGCACCCGCAGCACCACCGGCACCAACCTACGCTGTTTCACCGGAACAGGCACAGGCGATTGCCCAGGCCGCCGCCGGCAACGCGACTCTGATGCGAGCACCAGAACTGGTGAGTATCCAGGGCGCACCGGCCTACGAGGTGATCTTTGATCGCGGTGCGATATATGTGGACACCCAAACCGGGGCGATCCTGGCGAACACAATCGCCGAGATTGCGCAATCTGCTAATCCCATCAGTGAAGAGCAGGCTATCGCGGCTGCCGTAGCGTATCTGGGCGGTGGTACGGTCAGGGAGGTTGAGCGGGAATACGAGCACGGGGTAGACGCTTATGAAGTGAAGTTCAGCGATGGCAGTGAAGTCTACGTCGATGCCTACACCGGTCAGGTGGTGTACGCGAAAGTGAAAAATGTGTATGGCGATGATGGTGATGAGCACGAAGATGAGAAGGAAAAGGATGATCACGACGATTAGGCGTTATCTCACCTTAGTACGCCGGTGCAGGTATTAGACATACATCTGTGCAATAAAGAAGCACTCCCGCAAGGGGAAACAGGAATCTGCGATGGGTGTGGTTTGAGTAATTGGTATAGGTTCGCATTGTCTTGACGTGTAGCACTACCATCTCGCTCAGGCCACACCACAAAAGGAGAGACGTTATGGAGAAACAGAAGCGCAAACCAGGCCGTTCCGACGTTTCCGGTTTGAAATGGGCAATCAGCACTGCGGCATTCGCGGTAACGATTGGCGGATGGGGGTGGCTGGCGGCGCAGAACCCGCCAGAGGTTGCTGCCGGTGAGCCGATGATAACCATTGTCCCACCCTCTGTTGCCTATCAACCACTCCCGGACTGGTTAAGCCAATCACCGGCGTTGCCGGTGTTGCCGACCGTGGCACCACTCAATGTTCCAGATATGCCGGCACGTCAGCCTGCGGCTCAACCAGCCCCAGCAGCCGCTCCGGCTCCAGCAGTCGCTCCGGCTCCGGCAGCCGCTCCGGCTCCGGCTCAACCGGCCCTGCGTGAGGTGACCGTACCGGCACCGGCGCCTCGTCCGGCACCCGTCGCGCGTACTCGTTCATCGCGTTGATACGGAGACAGCTATGCAGCAGATCAGTTTTCGGGCGATGGGTTCGACGATCACCATTATCGTGGATAGTGCCGATCCAACCGCCCGCAGTGCGCTTACATCGGCACGAAAAATCTTTCTGCACCACGAGCAGATCCTCAGCCGGTTTCGTCCGCAGAGCGAATTGAGTGTACTCAACCGTGCCGCCGGGCAAGGGCCGCGCCGGGTTGGACGGACACTCTGGCAGGCGGTTTGTCACGCCCTGCGGATTGCCCGTCTGAGTCAGGGCCTGGTGACGCCAACGGTCGGTGCAGCGTTGATCGAGGCCGGCTATGACCGTGATTTCGGTATGCTTATTGCATCGCACAGGCAATCTATTCAGACCCCGGTTGCGATCCCCTCCTGGCAGCGTATCACGTGTGATCCTTACCGACGTACCATCGCGTTACCGGCAGGGGTACAGCTTGATCTGGGTGGCAGTGCCAAGGGTTGGACGGCGGCCATCGTTGCGCGCCGGCTGGGAAAACGTTTTCCCTCCCTGGTTGATGCCGGTGGTGACATCGCACTCAGCGGGCCGCGCCGCGATGGTACACCCTGGCCGGTAGAAATTGCCGATCCACGGCAGCCTGATACCGGCATCGAGCTGCTGCTGGTTCGGCGCGGAGGAATTGCGACATCGGGGATAGATTATCGGCGCTGGCAGCACAACGGGCGCTGGATGCACCATGTGATTGACCCATGTACCGGTGCACCGGCGCAAACCGACGTGCTGGCAGCCACGGTCATTGCGTCCAGCCTGCCGCTTGCCGAGATGGCGGCGAAGATGGTTGTGATACTCGGAAGTGACGAGGGTTTGCGCTGGTTGAATGCCCGACCTGATCTCGCCGGCCTGCTGGTAACTACCGACGGTACAGTGATACGCACTGCTACCCTCACCCGCTGCTGCTGGCGTCCGGCTGTTGAATCGGCTGCAAGCCTCTAGTATCAACTTAGTGAGGTGTTCCATGACAAATCCAGCTTCCTCATCTGAACTCACAGAAGCCAAAAAGGTGGCTCCTGGCCGTCCTGCGCGGATGGTGACACCGATCACCGAACTCGCTAATCTCCCCCCGGCAATGCCGCTGGGTGCGGTGTTGACCCTGCTGCTCGGTGCGATTCTGGGTGCCTTTGCTGCGGTGATCGTCCTGCCCACGTGGGCACCAAACCTGAGCGCATCGCTATTGGGTGATGAACCGAAAGCCTACTGGTATCTCTCGCGCAGCAGTGCGGTGGTCGCGTATGGGTTGCTCTGGCTGTCGATGATCTTTGGCCTGCTGATGACCAATCGCATGGCGCGCTTGTGGCCGGGTGGGCCGGGGGCGTTCGATCTCCATCAACACACCAGCCTGCTCGGATTGGCCTTCGCCATCTTTCACGCCCTGATCCTGCTCGGTGATCGCTATATCAGCGCCACCCTGCCGCAAATACTCGTACCTTTTGCGTACACCGGCTACGAACCGCTCTGGGTCGGCCTGGGACAACTGACCCTGTACGGTATGTTCATCATTGCCTTCAGTTTCTACGTCAGGCAGCGGATTGGACAGACGATGTGGCGCCTGATCCATTTTCTCAGTTTTGTCATCTGGCTGCTCAGCCTCCTACACGCGCTGTACAGTGGGAGCGATACCGATCTCCTGACCGGATGGTACTGGGTGAGCGGCGGCAGTGTGCTCTTGCTGACGATCTATCGGGTGCTGGTGACGATGGTGCTGAGGAAAAAAGAGCGATTGTAATCATTTCCTTTAGATGTGGAGGTGCCATCCATGAAAGCGTTCCATCACGTGTCAACCCCCACGCTCATTGAAGAGAGCATTTATGGTACGTTTCGTGCCCGATTTGCACTTGAGCTGTTCAACAACACATTGTATTTTCCTATCACCAATATCCTGTACGAATTGCTCATGGGGCACCCCCTTGACTATCTTCGATCATCAGACCCTTACATCATCATCGTTGCTGCGCTTATACAGGCCTATTGGCTAACCTGTCAGGCCGAAAAACGGCTTCATCGACTGTTTGGACATTTAATAGGGCCAGCTATTTATACGTTCATCGAAGCATCTCTGGAAGGTGCCCAATTCTTTACCGAGCCTAACCACCTGGCGTATTGGTTCTTTTCGATAGCGATTGGGATTGTGCAGGAATTAAAGCTTTACCTGCCGCGCTTTTCTTCGCTATTTACCATCATCGAAAATGCTACTCGTGTCTCTATCCTCTTTTTTATGTATGGAATATTTGAAACCCATGTAAATCATGATCAGACACTGTCGTTAATGTCGTTCTTTGCCGATCCCAGCCATGTGTTTGTTGGCATGTCGGTAATGATCATTGGTTTAAGTATTGGTTTGGCTAATGTTACTGCTGATACCTATCTGAAAAAGCTACGGCATACGTCGCAGATGCTAAAAACGTATTCTGAATGGCTTCTTGGAAGAGACCTTTTGGTGCGATCCCTGAGTGATCCAACAGCTTTACAAACTACACGTCGTGAACGAACAATTTTGTTTATGGACATCCGGGGATTTACTGCCTGGAGCGAAGTTCATACACCTGAAGAAGTAGTTGATCTTCTCAATGAGTATTATCGTCGATCCGAGTCGATTCTTCTCCAACACTCGGCAATCAAATGGAAATTCACGGCTGATGAAGTCATGGCTATTTTTCCCCACATCCAGGCAGCAATTGCCGCTGCGAACAGGATGATCGACGAAATCCATCGATTTTTGACCGATAAACAACTTGGCGTAGGGATTGGCATCGACGTTGGTCCGGTTGTTGAAGGGTTGCTGGGTGGTGCGAACGTGCGTTTCTACGATGCCATGGGTGATACTGTAAATACGGCCAAACGAATCGAGAATCACGCTCAGGCAGGTGAAATTCTGATTTCCGAACGAGCGCAACAATACCTTACTGCGACAATACCAGTGGCAAATCGTCGTGAACTGCGTGCTAAAGGTAAGTCACAAGCTATTATCACCTACTTGCTGAATGCCTGAACGTAGCCGTAGACAAGAGATCGACCTTTTTCGGCTACACCCTGGTTGCCATCGTTGTCAGACTACGGTACAATCAAGAGGTTAGATACCGAACTTTAAGGAGTGGCATTGATGGTAACCTACGACGATCTCGTGATGGCGCTCGAAGATGCGTGGCTGAGTGTTGGCCTGCACGAACATGCGCTGGTAGAGAGCGTCATCCCGGCAACGCATGATCGCACGTGTAAAATAGAACTCTTTCCCGAACACGCCGAGCCGTTGACGCTGGCAACGATGCCGCCGTGGCTGGAGCTGAATTTTACCTGGTCACCGGTACATCAATTAATTAGCGAAGGGCGCGATTTGCCGGCTGACCCGCTTGAGTTAACGCTGACGTACACGGTTACCCTGGTCAACCATCGTGATCGGAGCGATATTGAGCTGGTGCGGATGTTTCAACGTGCGGTTCGCAGCGCTTTCGAGCGCCTCTTTCCGGCGGATTTGATGGAAATGGAGTCGGTATCGGTTGAAGTGCGCCGAATTTACCAGCCTGTTGGGCAAAAAGTGGAGCTGGAAGCGGTGCAGTTGGTTAGCTCGACTATGGTCGATCTGTTTGAGCAGTGGGAAGATCGGGATGTACAGAGCCTGCGCCAGCTTCTACGTTCGGAGATGAATCTGGCCCGCACGATCATTGCGAACCTGAGTGAGACCTTCCATCCACACGGGAATGGTGGTTATCGCTCGGTCGATGCCGCATAGCTTATCCTATCGCCAGACCACTCGCCAGCAGTGTTGCACCGGCTATCAGATAGCGTATCCAGCGCGGAAGATAGCCGGCGCCGATGGTGATAACCATCGCGATAACCACACTTGCGAACACAATTCCCCATCCCGCTATTTCGCCAGGAACAGGCAGGGCCTGCAATCCAGCACTCAGCGGCAAAACACCGACCATCACGAACCCCAGCTCGCTACAGGCGGTTGCCAGATTGGGCCTTGTTGACATAATTTGAGATGATCCAACAAACCATGCCACGATGCCCAGACTGTAACCGATCTGCGGCAGTGGTTCTGCCGGCCAGCGGAGCAGGCCACTGAGGCTGAGGGTGTTAGTGATACTGGCAAATACCATGGCCGCCATGATGATGGGGAGATATTGATTGATCACGTCGCGGGGATCACGCCGTTCCTGAGCGGCCTGGTGCATAACCGGCCACATGAGCAAGAGTAATGTGGTCGCCAGATCAAGACCGTAGGCAAATGAAGCTGCCGGTGCCAGTGGGAGAAGTGTGAGGACGCACAGTGGCGGCAAGGTGTCGATGAGCGTTGTGATATGACGGTCGCGAGTAATGGTCACACCCCGCAGACGAGCAAACATAACGACGGCCAGCATTGCACTGAGGCCACCTGGATAGAGGAGTAGCCGTGGCCAGGCCTGACCCAAAGCACCGAGGAGATCACTCATACACCTCTCCGCCAGCGCAACATCAGCCAGGCCAGAGCACCGATCAAACAGATCAGGGCCAGCAGTGCCAGACCGGGTGCAGTCGCAGCAGTTCGTGATCCGGCATCGAGGGCCAGCAGACCGGCCCACCCCCACGGCTCGATTGCCCCGTAAGGTGTCAGCCCGCCTTGCAAATGATCGCTCAGCGGACGCAACAACCAGCGTGCCAGCCACGGCGATGCAAGTCCTCCGCCCAGACTTATCAACGCGACGATACTGCTCCGCTGGTGATGCTGACCAGCGATGTTCCTGCCGGCAGCCAGGATAAGCAACAACGCAACCGTCCAGACCACAATCGCCAACACGGCAATCCTGGCGGCCATCGCAGCGGCACTGACCGACCAGAAGGCGATAAATCCCAGCGTTCCCGGTACCGCTCCACTCAACATCCAGCCGGCCCAGGGCGCTGTGCCGGACACTGGATTGCCCAACCGTCGTACAACCAGATGGAGTAAGAGCAGACCGGCAGCCACAACGCCGGCTGGGGTGGCGCATCCGACCGCGACCATCGCCAGACCACTGATAGCGCGTTGTAACCACGACTCGGCGATCTGCGCTGCTTCAGCCGAAACCGCACGCCACACTGCCCCCAACGCCAGGGCACTACCTGCCAGCAGGGTCGCGAATTGCCAGCCCAGGTTCCACGGCCCAACCGAGTACAGGCGTAGCAGGGCAGTCAAGCCGATCAAGGCGATCAGTGGATCAAAAGGAGATTCACGCCGGCTTATAGTCTCGATACCACCCACCGCGATCACAGCGCCGGCCAGGAGCAGCACGAAACTGATACTATTCAGACCGGTACCACTGAATTCGAGCCACCACGAATCGGCACCGGCCCCGATCAGCAGATAGCCGGCAGCCATCCCTGCTCCGCTAAGGTAATAGCGGCGGTCTTCAGACAGCAGCGTCCCGATCAGCGACCCCAGCGCCAGCCCGATCAGATGCCCGCTCAGGAGTGCGATGCACAACGCACCCAGTTGACCTATTCTTCGCCAGGAAGGCGGAACCGTTAGCCCGATCAGACCGGCCAGCACCATTGTCAGAGCACTCAAGCCGTCAATGCGTAGGAAGCCATGGCCGACAATAAGGGGGCGTTGCTGGATCAGGCCGAGGAGACCTATCCCGGTCAGCATGACAATAGCTGCGCCAAGATAAGGCAAAACAGATCGAAACGGGATCGGTTGTGGTTGATCTGACATACTGCGATTGATGAAAGTTGTCAAAAAACCGTTAACCTATTATAATCATTGTCTGGTCAAAGATACAAGCAACGGTGTTTCTATGTTCAACTCGATACGCACCCTGCTCAATGTCCGTCACCCTGATGAAGAGGTACGCCAGCGTGGGCGAAATATCATTGTTATTGCGCTGGGTTTGCTCGGTATCAACCTGGTGGTGGTAATTTCGCTGCTGTTTAATCTTTCTCAAGTCACAAGATTGTTTGCTACTTCTGCGGTCAGTGTTATTCTATACATTTTTGTGATCTTTATAACGTTTAGGGGTTTTGTTGAGCTTGCCGGATGGCTGACGGTCATGATCTCGCTGGTCGGCACTTTAGCCGCACTGTTTGTTACGCCCAATGGGTTAACAATCATTTTTCTGGCAGTTCCTCTGGTGCTGGCGGCAACCGTTTTAAGTCTGCGTAGTCTGATCCTCGTCTTCTTGCTTACAGCATGCAGTTTAGCAGGTATTGCTTTTTTTCTCGAACCGACGCCACTCAGCCTTACCACACGCGACTTTTTAATTCCTGTGAGTTTGCTCTGTGCCTTTCTCGGCATTGTCAGTTTTGTGCAGAGTGCCGGGAATGAGGCACTTCATCGGCGGTTGCAGGCGGCGCTCCAACAGGCAAAGCAAACTGCCGATCAGTTGCGGTTGTTGAACGACGAGCTTGATCGACGGGTTGATGCACAGACAGAAGCCTTGCAGGAGGCGCTAAGCGAGTTAGAGGAGCGTACTTTACAACAAGATCGCCTGCTCGCCGAGGTAATTGCACAACGTGACGTGATTCGGAACCTGAGTGTTCCGGTGTTGCCGGCTGGAACCGATCTGCTGGCTATTCCATTAGTAGGAACGATTGATCAGGAACGGCTGGCAACCATTCAGCAACAGGCCCTGACTGCCGTCGAACAGCGACGGGCACGCTGGTTAATTCTCGATGTCACCGGTGTACCATTCATCGATACCGGGGTGGCTGGTGGATTGATTCAGTTGGTACAAAGTGTTCGCCTGTTGGGTGCCGATGTGGTGCTGGTCGGTGTACGCCCGGAAGTTGCGCAGACGATGGTGAGTCTAGGTATTGAGCTGCCAATTACCCATGTATACAGCGATCTGGCCGGTGCGATTGAAGATTTGCATCATCACACAGACCACTCTCGCCAGAATAATCGACGGTGATTGCTGTACGCTATGTTATTACCGGCGTCAGTCCGGTCAGGGGGTATTGCCAGAGCTTGCTGGTGAACGTATCACTCGTAGTACCGGGTGGGTATGGGTGTTATCTACGGTTCACCACGGATTAGCTCTTGCCGGCGATACCGGCAGTTGGTGCAGTAGGTAATACGATAGCCGGCGACGGTAGCACGCTGGAGCCGATGGTTGCAGTTGGGGCAGGTGTCGGTTTGTACCTCTCCGCCCCCCGTTACCAATGGTGCAAGTGGTGAAGCCGCTGACGATACGGTCGGCGATTGTCCTGCGTTTGGGGTGGCAACCAGGCGAGCCGGGCGAAAATCCCAATCCTTACTCAATAGTTCAACAATCTGGGCATAGTCGAGAGCACCGCGTGAACGAGGATCGTGCTCGTAGATCGTCTTACCAACGGCAGAGGCTTCGGAGAGCCGTACATTCACGCGCACCGGTGGCAGAACCAGTCGTCCGTAGGTGCGATTCAGGTAGGCAAGCAGTTCTACCGATTGCCGCATACGCGGGTCTACCATGGTTGGGATGATGGCCCGCACCACGGCGGTGCCACCTTTCACTCGACCGATCTGAGCGATCAGCTTTTCCAGCCCTTTCACCGCAAACGGCTCAACCGTCGTCGGGATAATCACATCAGTGGCTGCGATCAACGCATTTTGATTGAGCACAGTGAGAGAGCCACCGCAATCGAAGAAGATAAAGTCGTACTCGTTGCGTAGCGGGCGTACCAGGTGTTCAAGCACCCGTACCCAATCCGCACGCCCGGCAATGGCCTGGTGCGCCAGCAACAGCGTTTCGTTTGCGGCAACCAGATCGAGATTGGGACGGGCAGTGATGCGCAAATCGGTGAGCGGCTTATGTTCAACAATCGCCTCGTAAAGGGTGCGGCGCGGTTGGACACCGAGCGCCATCGCCAGGTTGCCCTGGGCATCGATGTCAATGAGCAAGACGCGCGCACCTTTCAATGCCAGACCGGCACTGACATTGACGACGGTTGTGGTTTTGCCAATACCACCCTTCAAGTTGATAACGGCGACGATCCGCGCCATGCCTTGCTCCTGATATTGACGCTCTTTAATGCGTTGCCAGTGTAGTAGAGCAGCGATTGCTTGTCAAGCTGAGGCACTATGAAGTTCTTCAATCGGGTGTTCCTTCAATTATTGTGACAGAATTGGATTTTCGATCACATTTGTGTTTTCTTATACAATATCTACAGGAGACAGTCTATCCCCCGCTGAGGTTGTAACTGATGACTGAGGAACAGCCAGACAATACCGATGATCAGATCGTTCTACCCCCAATCCCGCCGAATGAAGAAGAACGCCTGCGTGAACTGGAGAGCTTTCAGATCCTTGATACACTCCCTGAGCAGATCTTCGAGGACATTGTACGCATCGCGGCGTACATCTGCCAGACCCCGATTGCCCTGGTGAACCTGGTTGACCGCCATCGCCAGTGGTCGATGGCGCGGTTGGGGTTCAGCGATGGCGAAGTCGAGCGTACTCTCACGTTTTGTGCATTCACAATCAATGATCCTGATCACGTGATGGTAGTGCCAGATGCAACCCGTGATCCGCGCTTTGCCAGCAATCCCTATGTGCGCCGCGAACCGTACATTCGCTTTTACGCCGGTGCGCCACTCGTAACTTCACACGGGTATGCCCTTGGCACGGTTTGTGTTATCGATCTTCAGCCGCGTCAGCTCTCGCCGGAACAGCTTGAGATGCTGCGCTTACTGTCACGGCAGGTTGTGACTCAGCTTGAAATCCGGCGTGATCTGTTGCGCCTCGAACAGCGTCTGCTACAGCGCGAACAGGAGTATCTATCGCTGAATGCGTACCTTCAGAGTCTGGAAGACAAACTGGCAGCCGCACAACAGCAATCGCTCACCGATCCGTTGACCGGTGTGTTCAACCGGCGTGGCTTTGCGTTGCGCCTCAGCGAAGAGATTGAGCGGGCGCGGCGTTACCAGGTAACTCTGGCGCTGCTGTTGATCGATGTCGATCATTTCAAGCAATACAACGATACCTTTGGGCATCTTGCCGGCGATGAAGTGCTCCGCATGATTGCCCAACTTCTCAGTGAAGGTTGCTGCAAACACGACATTGTCGCCCGGTATGGTGGTGAAGAATTTGCTGTTATCCTACCGGCAACTGCCGGCGACGGCGCTCAGGTCTTGGGCGAGAGGTTACGCCGGTTGGTGCAGATGGCGGCCTGGCCGCTGCATCCATTGACAATCAGTGTGGGTGGTGCAGTCTTACAACCTGAGATGACCGATGAGCATGACCTGATTGCACGTGCTGACAGTGCGTTATACCAGGCAAAAGCACAGGGTCGTAATACGTGTGTCATCATTGCCTGACCCGCAGGCTATGGTTGCGCTAACCCATCGAAAAAGGTCGTAAGGATCAGGTCTGCAATTACGTGACCCTGCTCGCCAGCCGGTGCCTGATCGGTGTGAAAAAACGGGTAGAGCATCCCCAGCAGCAACCAGGTTGCAGCGTGCGGATCAACCGGTCGTAACTCCCCACGTTCGATACCATTCCGAATCATTGTTGAGATTGGTTCAATCAACCCATTGGCATAACAGCGCTCGACGCTGGCGCGAGCAGTTGCGCTCAGGCGAGGGAGATCGTGATTACTCAACCGAACCAGGGCGCGTTGAGCCGGCGCTTTTGCAAACAGCCCGTGGATCAGCGTGGAAAGCCGGCTACGGGTGTCAGGCTGACGTTCCGCAGCCGCTACCAGGGCAGCCATCTCATCGGCCCAGTTGGTGAGCACTGCCACCAGCAAATCTTCTTTGTCGCGAAAATGGTGATAGAGACCGGCCTTCGACAAACCCACTGCTTCAGCAATCTCGCGCATAGCAATGCCATCGTAGCCGTAAGCCACAATCAGGCGTGCTGCCTCATCGATAATGCGATTGCGAATCTGTTCTGAATGTTGTTGTCGACTCATATCATTGTCCGTAAAGCTGACACCAGGGTTTCCTTCATCTTAGCGCATCCTGGTGGCAGCGTGTGTAGAACTTATTTCATAAAAAGCTGTACTGTCGTGCTCTGATAACCATCTCCAGTGCCATCACGCGCTGCATTGGTTGCCTTGCTCGCCCATCACCCGCGTGGTGCGTCGTTTGGAGTGCGGCAGCCATGCTGCCGCGCTGGCCATGCTTACGATCCGGTGCGTGGTCCGCCGTTGAACCGGCTGGTCACGCGGATGCGGTGTGCCTGTCACGATCCTGGAGTCGGTCGGTAGAATGAGATAACTTCTGGTAGCTGTTTTTTGCAACAAGTTCTAATGTCACATCTTGATCGATACCGGCTGCTGCGCTGTCAGCGAGGCAGCGATGCTGCTCTCCGTGGGGCAGGCTTCCAGCCTGTGCTGGTAACAGACAATGGTGATCAGGCTTCCAGCCTGCCCTATCCTCACATCCCTCAGCCATCTCCGATTCATGCGCCACGAGCAACCCTGTCTGTAACCAGCGTCTACTCCGTCGGATCATCCGCAGCAGAAATGCCGGTGCTGCGCAGCTATACTCAGAGACGATGCCGGCGTGATCGGGGGATAGCATACGATGACCACGATCACGCCAGATTGGATAAACCTGATCAATGGGCGTGCGCCATCGCAGTTGCCCGCTCGGCACTACGGCTCTTGAGGGCCAGTGCGAACGGTGTGAGCAAGAGCATCACAATCCCGATCACGAAGAAGGCCAGCGCATAGCCGGCAACAGCGCCACCTCCGGTTGCAGCCAGCACACCTACCAGGACGGCTCCCAACAATTGACCACTCCCCATCGTAACGGTGAGCAGTCCTTGAGCGGCAGCCCGCTCGTTTGCCGATACTTCATTCAGCAGAATATACCGCAAGGCGGCCCCAAGCAAGATCGCCAGACCTAAACCGCTGACGACCGCTGCGAGGTAGAATGCCACCAGACTCGTTGGCCATGTGCTCAGGATCAGCATCCCGATTCCACTCAGCGCGACACCAATACTCACCACAATCCGCGAGCCGAAGCGGTCGAGCAGGCGACCCGAAACCGGTGACCCAATCGCCATCGCCAGCACCACCGGTAGCAACATGAAACTGGCCGTCGAACTGCTGACACCGTAGGCCGCCGTGAGCAGTGCCGGCACAAAGACAACGGCAGACTCGGCAATCCCCGCGCCGATTGCCAGAACTGCCGTTATCCAGATTTGGCGTGAACGAAAGATGGCCGGTTGCAGGATGGGTTCACCGGCCCGTTGCTCGATAGCAATGAAGATCGGTGCCAGCGCGAACGCCACGATCAATGCACCAATTGCCGGCAGCGGTAGCGATCCGTTGCTCAATCGCGCCGGATCGAGTTCGGTCAAACCATACGCCAGACCGGTGAGCATCAGTCCGAGCACAATAAGGCCGGCCAGATCAAAGGTTGCCGCAGACTGGCGCGTGCGACCCGGCAAAAGGCGCAGGCTGAAGATGATCAGCACTGCGGCCAGCGGCAGATTGATCAGGAAGAGCCATTGCCAGCCGATCAAGAGGAGCAATCCACCGATAATTGGCCCGATCAAGAACGCAATCCCAAACACAGCCCCGATCAATCCCAGGGCCGAGCCGCGCCGTTCAGGGGGAAACGTATCACCGATAACGGCACTGGCAACCGGAATCACGCCACCGGCACTTACCCCCTGCACCAGACGGCCTAAGAGGAGCATGGGAAAAGAGGGGGCAATGGCAACGAGCAGTGACCCCAGTGCAAAGCCACTCAGGCTCACGACGTACAACGCTCGCCGACCAAACCGATCCGATAGTGCGGCAATGGTCGGGGTGCCAACCAGGTTGCCCAGGACATAGATCGAAAAGACCCAGGACAACGCCCGCTCATCAACCCCAAAGACGCGCTGGATCGCGGGCAATGCCGGCCCGACAATCGCAATATCGAGCGCGGCCATCAAAACACCAACAAAGAGAAGACCCAGGATTTGATTCCGCCGACGTTCATCGCTCATAATCAGCGCTCCTTGACGTACTTTGTAATACCAACCGACCGGTCGGTAAGTATTATAACACAGTCGAGTGACAGCGTTTCTGGTTTGACATTCCTCTCTATTCGTGGTAAGATAACGCGGCGTGAGGGCGCGGGGGTGTAGCTCAGTTGGAAGAGCGCGACAATCGCACTGTCGAGGTCAGGGGTTCGAATCCCCTCACCTCCACCAGAGAAGGGGCCATAGCTCAGTTGGAAGAGCGCAACACTGGCAGTGTTGAGGTCAGGGGTTCGAATCCCCTTGGCTCCACCAGGTATCAATCGCCGCCGAAATGGCGGCGGTTTTGTTTTCGAGGTCGTTGTAAGATGTGCAGCAGGTGAATGATGACAGCAGAACCAGTGCAGGCACTTATCGTCCACGGTGGGGCGTGGGCCATTCCCGATGATCAGGTCACCGCTCATATTGCCGGTTGCATCGCAGCGCGGACTGCCGGATGGCAGGTGTTGCAGAACGGTGGTAGTGCGCTTGATGCGGTGGAGGCGGCGGTGCGGGTGATGGAAGACGATCCGATCTTTGACGCCGGCACCGGATCGGTGCTGACCAGTGCCGGCACTGTTGAATTGGACGCGGCATTGATGGATGGTCGCACGCTGCGTTACGGTGCAGTTGCCGGTCTCCAGCGCATTCGCAATCCAATCACACTCGCCCGCCACGTATTGAACGGGCCGGCGACGATGCTGGTTGGCCCCGGTGCTGAAGCATTTGCGGCGACAGTGGGTATACCTTTCTGCGATAATGCAGAGTTAGTCGTAGAACGTGAACGCCAGTTGTGGCTGGCCTGGAAAGCACAGGGATCGCCACCACCACCACCGGCCAGCGGTCACGACACCGTCGGGGCGATTGCCCTTGATCAGTCCGGCCAGCTTGTGGCTGCCAATTCAACCGGTGGCACACCTTTCAAATTGCCTGGCCGGGTCGGTGATACGCCGCTCATTGGTTGTGGTCTCTACGCCACTGCAGATGGGGCAGCGGTATGTACCGGTTGGGGCGAGTCTATTACTCGTGTGGCATTGGCCCGACGGGTCGTCGAATTGCTTGAAGACGGTATGCACCCCCAGGAGGCTGCCGAACGCGGGATCAAACTGTTGTCTGAACTGGTGCCAGATGGACGTGGCGGCGTGATTGTCCTGACACCCCGTGGTGAGGTTGGCCTGGCCTGGAACACACCACGGATGGCCTACGCCTACATCACCAGTCGCGGTGCCGCCCAGGCCGGGGTGTGATAGCAAATCTTGAGTGGTACTGTCGATCACCTGCGGAACGCGGATGCACGCGGGTCTGGCGGATGGACGCGGATGGATATATGTGCTGGTGATCCGTCCCTGACGGGGCATATCGCTGCGAAGGCGAGGTTAAACCTCTGCCACACACACCGTACACTTGCCAACGGGGCAATCGTTGAGGGTGGTACTGTCCCTCACGACACGTCACTGGTAGGGTCGATCACCTGTGGCACGCGGGTCTGGCGGATGGATGCGGATATGCTATGTACACTGGTGATCCGTCCTTGACGGAGCATATCGCTGCGAAGGCGAAGTTGAAGCTCTGCTACACACACCGTACACTTGCCAACGGGGCAATCGTTGAGGGTGGTACTGTCCCTCACGACACGTCACTGGTAGGGTCGATCACCTGTGGCATGCGGATGCACGCGGGTCTGGCGGATGGATGCGGATATGCTATGTACACTGGTGATCCGTCCTTGACGGAGCATATCGCTGCGAAGGCGAGGTTAAACCTCTGCCACACACACCGTACACTTGCCAACGGGGCAATCGTTAAGCGACGATCAAATCAACGTCGGATGGGGGCAGGCACAGGACCTACCCCCATTCCTGATGTCTGGTGAGCGGTTAGCAGGTAATATCAAATCTTGATGAGTGCTACGAATCTGCGCCCGGCACTTGACCGTAAGCACGGCTGGTGCGACAGCAGGGCTGCTGCACGCCAGAGAGGTACTAACAGGGTAACAGGGTGGCGTGTTAATTTATGGACTGATTGAACGGCGATTCTGTGACTGTACAATGTCGCGTAAGTACGGATCACTCAGAAACTCAGTCTTCGTTCGAGTACGGAGTGGCGTCAGACGTGCCAATTGTTCGCAGAGTTCGTTCAAGCGCCACTCGATACCGCTGAACGCGACGTTCATTACCGGTTCCTTTCAAAATATCTTGTTGCTGGGACTGCAAGAACGGGAGGTAATCACCGTAGCGACTCATGACCTCCGCTTCATACTCAACCCGTTCGGCAAGAGAACGCTGGTAGATGATCATGCCCTGTGCGATAACGGCATAGGCCAGTTCAATGTGTGCTTGATTGAGGATGACCAGATCGACCTTTCTCCCATCCAGGATCACCGCGAAACGATGTTCAAGTTCAGCCAGCGCTTGCAGTGTTGAAGTACCGTGCGTCAACAAGACAGCCAGATCAACGTCGCTGAGCGGATCGGTTGTGCCGCTCACCTGTGACCCAAACAGGTAGACGAGGCGCACGTTGGGGCGCGTGGTCATCATTACTTCGACCTGCTGCCGGAGGTGTTGTATATCCAGTTCTGATATGATCGTCTCCCGGCTGAACCCGCCGGCCCTTCAGGTTCGCACGTTGTGAGGAGCAGAGAGTGTGCGAATCACCATATCGTCACCGGCCAGAGAGTTGCTCCTCTGTACGTAAGTGCGTGAATTATATCAAATCTGGTAGAGTAGAATCCACGACACACCAGCCAGGGAATACCCTGATCTGCCCCTGAACGATGCACCGCTGGACGGTAGGGTGACACATGCGTCGCCCCTACTGATGCTAACGACAACCAAACGACTCGCTGGTGGTACGCTTGAACAATGCACGGGTGGTCAGGCCAGTTGCAAACGACGCAACTGCTTGTCATCGCCATCAGGTTGACCTCTGCCATCAGGCGCATATCACGCTGTTTATTCTTCTGGTCACGGAGATGCTGTGTGTACTCGTTATGACATACCTGCTTAATCTGAAAACACTGTTGTATTCTGGCCGGAAACCAGATATACTAAGACACAGGCTCAAACGCATTGTGAATGTCAATGATCTGGGATAGCTGTCTTACACCGACCGATAGTAGTGGGAGTATGTGCTGAGAGCCTGGCGCACCATCAAAAAAGGCTTCCTGCAATCGATCTCTATGCTGTCAGATCATACCCAGAACTACTCGAAGAGTCTCAAGGTTCGCGGATATGCTCACCCAGGAACAAATTCTGTCTTTGCTCAGACGAAACAAAGCCTATCTTTGTCATGAATATGGCGTAAAAACAATCGGTATATTTGGATCGTATGCAAAAGGTTGTGCCACCGAAGAGAGTGATGTTGATGTTCTCGTAGAGTTTGAGCGACCAATCGGCTTTCGATTTGTTGAATTTGCTGAGTACCTTGAGAAGCTGTTGGGTCGGCATGTGGATGTACTGACACCGGCCGGTGTTCAAGGTATCAGGATGGCCGCCGTTGCCATGGACATTGCCGGGAGCGTTGTTTGTGTCTAGTATCAAACAAATGCAATGCATGGCACGCGATTCAAGACCTGTCCTTCCGCCCCCCCCTCGTTCATCACATCCCTGGTATGGCAATGTGAACAGGCATGTGTATCGTCCGTAGGGGCGGGTTCTAAACCCGCCCCTACGCAACCATCGTTGCCGCGACGCAGATAATGAGATCACGTTTCGGAGAGGATTCTGTTGCCAGACAGGGTTGCTCCTGGTGCGCGGTGTGGAGTGCAGCAGCCACGCTGCCGTAGCAGCCGTGCTCGTGCCTTAACCGTACCGTAACCGTACCGTGATGCGTGGACAGTGCGTGAGCAACGGTGCGGATTATGGTGCAGGCTTCTAGCCTGCCCATCATTTTCCGTCGCCAGCACCCAGCGGTTGCAGAGGTGCGTTACAAGCGCGGGCCGGAAGCCCGCTCCACATGGTATGGTACAGGTACCTCACTGCCGACGCAGTATATAGAGCGCATGACCTATCTCACCCGCTGTCGTGCGCTGGTGCAGGGTGTACGACACTCCTGGTAGCAGGTACAGCAGGCGGTGTCAGGTGATGAGCGAGCCGGAGGCTCGCGCTCCCAGGGGATGCCAGCACGTATGCAGCACGACGGAGCACTAACAGGTGCTGCTTGAGGGTAACGGTTGAGCGCGGGCGATGATTGAACCAGATTTGACATAATGCTGCTGACACGGCACCCGCATCCTTCAAAACCAACACACAGTCAGCACACCCACATACTCCCTTCTCCCTGTCTCGTATGAGCTATTCTCCCCCAATCACCAGCCACGCATTCGGGTGCGCGTAGAGGCTGTAGGCCAGCCAGGTCGTATCTTCGGGGAAGGCATTACGGGTGGCGACACGCGCCTGCCAGACTGCTTCGCCCAACGTCATCCCCGCTTGCTGACAGGCAGTGTAGAACGCTTCGGCGAAATGGCGGGCAGCGCCGTCGTGTACCGACCAGAGCGGCGCAATGAGCGCACCGATCCGACAATGACCAACCAGCGTGGCCGCCCAGCCCCCCAGTCCGGTCAGCGTCAGACCACCCTGACCGACCCGGCAGGCGTTCAGAAAGACCAGTGGTCGGTCGGTGCGCAGGCGGGTTTGCGCCCTCCCAACCAGATCGTCGGGCCGCAGGAAGTATCGGTCTTGCAGGATGAGCGGTGAGTTGTTGGGGGCCTGAGTGTCGAAGTTGCCGTGGCAGGCAAAGTGCCATAGTTTGATCGCCAGCACGGCTGGTGCGGCAGCCATGCTGCCGCACTCCAAACGACGCGATACGGGCATCTCTCGCGGGCAATGGTAGCCACGCCGAAACGTGTTTGTGTGACCACATGCCGGTAAGGGAGTGCGCTGCACGCCGCGCCTGATCGCCAGCACGGTTGGCACAGCAACATAGCTGCCGCACTCCAAACGACGCGATACGGGCATCTCTCGCGGGCAACGGTAGCCACGCCGAAACGTGTTTGCGCTGCCATCAGGGTCGCCTGGCGGTTATGAACCCTATGACACCAGATTTTGATATAAGCTGTAGTCATCAAATGGGAGCACCCTACTCCCCACTCCTCACTCCCTACTCCACACTCCCCCTCCCCACCCCTCACCGGCACCAGCGCGCCATCGCTGCATGCCAGTCGGCTTCGGCGGTTGCCAGGTCTGGCCAGCCGGCCAGCCGAGGCCAGTCGCTTAAGCGGTAGGTCTGGTTGCGCCACGCATCGGCAAGCGCGGCCACCGCCTGTGGACGTTCGCTGAGCAGGAAGTGCAGCAAGGCCCATGCCGCCGGGTAGTCGAAGGTGCCGTAGTGGTCGTAGCCTTCGCGCCGGGCCAGGAGATCGGCCAGCACCGGTTTGTAGGGTGCTGCGCAGAGGGTTGCCAGGTGGCGTTCGTGGAGCTGGAGGGGGCCGTTAGGGTTGCTCTGGGCCGTTACTACCTCGGCCAGTCCTTCGTCGAACCAGCCCTTTGGTTCGTTGTGGTAACCGGGGCTGAGCCAGTGGCCCGGAAAGACGTAGGCGGCAGTCACGGCATGACTCGTCTCGTGGCGCAGGGTTTCGGCGAGTGTGTTGGCAGTCTGGCCAATGCCTCGCCGGAAGCTGTAGAGGGTGCCCGTCTGCGCATCATAAATCCCATCAACGTCAACTGTGAACGGGGTGAAGGCGCGCATGTAGTCGCGATAGGCGGCTTGCGAGGGGAAGATCAAGACCCGTAAGGTGGCCGGTTCCTCGCCGGGAATGGCGGTTTCGCCACTCGCTCCCAGGAACTGGCGTGCCTGCCGGTACGCACTGGCAACGATTGCCAGCAGCTCCTGGCCGTCGGTCACGTTCGCTGGGCCGGTACGCAGGGTGATGGTCGTCGTTGTGATTTCAACCGGCAAGGCCAGCTCTTCATACGCCGTTTGCAAGGCCTGGAAGCGGGGCGCCGCTGCCCATTCGCCGGCCAGCCGGTCGGCAGCCCGCGCCAACGCCGCCCGTGCGGTCAAAGCGGTTGGACTACTCTCTACAAAGGTGAACAGCCGTGCCCCACGCGGGTCGCCGTCGTCGGCAGCGACGGTCAATGGCGGGGCGGCAGCGATTGCATCCTCTACCATTTGTTGCCAGAGTGCGAGTGCGCCAAGTTGTTCATCACGCAGGAAGCTCAGCGCCTCGGCGGCGGCAGTGCGGGCACCGGGATCGGTGCTGTGCAGAGCATCGATCAGGAACTGTCGGGAGTCGGCACGCAGGTAGCCCGGCTCAGCCGCGATCAGGCGGGTACGGGCACGGGCAGCCCGGTAACGCAGGGCCGGTGCGTAACTGTCGCTGAGGGCGATGTGCGCCAGCGCCGGTGCCGCATCCCAACTGGGGTAGTAGAGGCTGTCGAGCAGCCAGACGGCATCCTGCAGGAGAAAATTGTCGGTTTCGCGTTCGAGCAGGTTGATGGCCAGCGTCCTGGTGGCGACTGCCTGTTTCTGCTGCATCAGCTCGCCGGCGCGCGTGGCCCGGCCACTCTCGGCCAGCCGACCCAGGATGCGCAGCGCATTGCGCCGGGTGCGGGCATCGAAGCCGGTGTCGGCAGCAATCGTCAGCAGGTGATCGATATGCGATAGCTCGACCCGTGGTCTGAGGGCGACCGCGATCTGTTCCGTGCAGTCGTAGCCGGCCTGGGGTAAGATGCTCAGCAGCGCATCGGCATCGGGGTATGTCGGCTGAGGACAGTCCGGAGTGCGGATCGGCGGAGGCTGCGCCGGGTTGACGGCCAGCTCTAACCGTGAGCCGGTCAGCGTGAGGAGAAGCAGGCTGGTAAGCACAATGGCGATCCACAACCGCATACATTCTCCGGGCAATGGTCTCGCGCCTCAACGATCCAGGATACACACTTCCCGCCGGTAGTCGAGCGTAAGCCGTCGGAAGCGGGAGAGGAGCCGGTTGCCGACATTGGCCCGTCCCTGTCGCCCCAGATCGCCGTGGCTGGTCGCCGGCACATCAACTTCGACTGCCGGCAGGCGGAATGGCCCAAGCTGGAGATCGACGGTGAATCCACGGCTCACCGGTGTTGCAGCAGCGAACCCGTGGCCGGTTGCCGCCTGGACGGTGTGCAGATCGAGATGCAGACTGGCGGCAAGATCACGGCTCACGGTCAGCGCACCGTTGGAACCGGTGTCAATTGTCAGGATGACGTCGTGCGTGGCTCCGCTCGGCGCGATGATCTGGGCTGGTAACGCGGGAAAGTGCTCAAAGAAGCGGAGTGGCACGCTTGCGCCCTCCGCGCCCGGCGGCGGCGGGGCCAGGTCGGGGTGGCACAATCGTACCGTTTGACCAGCATAATCAATCGTTAGATTGAGACGGTGCAAAACGTTGTATCCCAGCACCAGATCAACCGGAAACGGCATCTGCCGCAAATCAACGGCCATCAGATAGAGATTGCGCAGCATCACCTCACCGAGGCGCAACCAGGGCAGCACGGTTTCGGTGAACGGCACAGTGTCGCAGGTTGCATCAGAACCGAGCGCAAAGTCGCCGAGGCGCAGATCGAGCCGCCGCGCCAGCGTCAGATCAATCGCCGAGGGGTCGGTACCGGTGTCAAGTAAGACGAGCAGCGGGCGACCACCAGGGCCGGCAGCCTTGCAGCGGATCACCTGCGGTTGCCAGATGAGCGGCAGTTCCGTCATGCCACTGGCCGGAAATTCCAATTGGGTGTGATCGTCAAGCATACTGTTCTGCTGATGAGTCGTTATGGCGCGTTGCCGCCCGATAGAGTTCGAGCGCTTTGGTGCGCTGCGTGGCGTGATCGACAATCGGCGCCGGATAGTCCCGCCCGATTAACACCCCGGCTTTGCGCTGTTCGGCGAGCGACATCTTATGCGGTTCGTGGATGTAACGGGTCGGCACGTTGACCAGTTCGGGCACGTAACGCCGCACATACGCACCTTCGGGATCGAACTTCTGCCCCTGACTGACCGGATTGAAGATGCGAAAGAAGGGTTGAGCATCAGTGCCGGTACCGGCTGCCCACTGCCAGCCGCCGTTGTTGGCCGCCGGATCGCCATCAATCAGCAGATGCATAAAATGGCGTTCACCCCAGCGCCAGTCAATCAGCAAATCTTTGGTGAGAAACGAGGCCACAATCATTCTGGCCCGGTTGTGCATCCAGCCTTCGCGCTGCAACTGACGCATCGCCGCATCAACGATTGGGTAGCCGGTCAGCCCCTGTTGCCAGGCGGCGAACAGCACCGGATCGTTCGGCCAGTCAATCCGGTTATACGCCGGTTTGAAGCTGCCGCGCAGGGCGTGCGGAAAATGGTAGAGCACCTGCACGTAGAAATCACGCCAGATCAATTCACCGATCCAGCTCTCCGGCCCCGGCCCTGGTGGCGCTGCGAGGGCTGCGGCGACACACTGACGCGGTGACAACACACCCAGACGCAGGTACGGCGAGAGCCGCGAAGTCCCGGCAACGGCCATCAGATCACGCCCCTGCGCATAACTGGCCAGTGGGCCACGCACGAATCGTTCGAGCGCTTCCAGCGCAACGGCTTCACCGGCGGGAAAGCGGGGGAGTGTCGCCGGCGCATCCGGCAGCAGGTCGGTCAGATGAGGCAGCGGCTCACTGACCGGCAACGGAATCGTCGCTAGCCGTGGCATATCCTGCACTGTAACCGGTTCGGCGGCCAGGCGTGATCGCCAGCGTTTCGCATACGGGGTGTAGACCGTATACGGACGGCCATCGGCAGTCGCCACTTCCTTCATCTCAAAAATGACCGTATCCTTGAAACTATGCGCTTCATAACCGGCCTCACGCAGCGCCTGCTTGATCGCGGTGTCACGGCGAACCGCGTATGGCGTATAGTCACGATTCCAGGTCACCCCGCTCGCACCACTCTCGCGCAGCACATCAAACAGCGTTCGCAGTGGGTCACCCCGGCGCACCACCAGATGCAACCCAAACGTGCGCAGTTCTGCGTCGAGCGCCGCCAGACAATCGAGCAAGAACTGCGTGCGTGCCGGGCTGGCAAAGCGCCCACGCAGAATAGCGTCATCGAAAATAAAGACCGGCACCACCGCTCCACCAGCAGCAGTTGCCGCTGCCATCAGTGCCGTGTTATCGCGCAAACGCAAATCACGGCGAAACCAGTGAATGTACATATGGTTTGGTTGAGTTATAGCTTCATATCCACACCTTACATTATACGCCGGATACGCCCCTGGCCCGTATGATACCGCCTTACAGGTAGAGAGTGTTTGATCGCGGTGATCCGCATCCACTGGGGGGCGTGGGGAATGGGGCGTGGGGAATGGGGCGTGCTCCATATGGCTTCCGTACACCTTATTCTCGCCCCCTCCTGGCCTCCCCCCGCTGGGGGGAGGAACCGAGCGCGATTCCCTGCCCCCACTCACACCGGGTGAGAGGAGTAGGAAGTGGTGTACCCAATCCTTATTCTGGAACGCTGGGTGCGCGCGCCTCTGGCGTGCACGGTGTCGGTACGATTCCCTCACGCGCCAGCCATGCACGTGCTCGTGGTATGGAATGCGGCAGCCATGCTGCCGCACCGACTGCGCTTATCGCCCCACCGCTGAGGAATCGGTTAGACTGCCGGTCGCTGGCGGCGGGCAGTGCCCTCCAGCTTCCGATAGCACAGCGTGCTGGACACGGCGCATCGTTCATCACGCACACCAGGCGGTCATGCGCTCCGCTGCGTCCTGCTGCGCTATCAGCACAACCTCGCTACCGTTCCCGTGGCACGGGCTTTCCGTCCACGGGCCGGCATTCCCGTCACCACTCCCCGCCATCAGGCCAGCTCCGCAAGGGGCTTCCACGAATTGAGGCAGGGTTGTACCCGCCAACTCGCCGGCCATCACCCCCGGTTCCTCTCCTGCACGCGGGCTATGCAGTATCCGAGTTATGGGTAATACATAGCCGCTGAGGGGAGAAGCCGAACGTGATTTCCCTCCTCCTCTTTGATCTAACGTTGAATGATCGGCAGGTGAATGCGGTATGGGCCACCCACCACAATTGGCCCGATAACCCGCACGTTCCCTGCCGCGTCACGCGCTTCGACATACACGCGATGTGTACCAGCTCCTATCAAAGGCACTATAAAACGCCACTGACCGGATTGCAATTCGGCAGCACCATTTGTTACCAAACCATCAGGGCGCTCGACCCGTACTGTGATGGCTGTGACGCCTACCGCATCGTTGTATGTACCCCCAATCAGTACACCATTGCTCAAGAACACTGGAGTCTGCTGCGGTATTGCCTGCAACTGTGTCGGTTGCAACAGGCTATTGCTCAGTGTTGGGGCAATAGTGTCGATCACATAATCGAACTGTTGAGTGCTGCCACGATTACCGGCCTCGTCAATTGGCGTCAGGCGCAAGCGTTGTGTGGATTGGGCTGTTTGCTCGCGGATGGGTAGGGCATAGCTCCAGCCATTTGTTTCGTCTACCGGTACTTCCGTACATTGGAAGCCTCTCCCGTCATTTTGATCAACACACACCTCGACCGCAGCCGCAGATCGCTCATCATTGACCTGCCCATCCAATTGCAGAGTCCCCACTCCTACTGACCCCAGACCCAAACGAGCGATAGTTGCATCGCTCAGGATGAGCTGTGGTGCCTGAGCATCAACAATCAGGTTCAGAGGATCGCTCCAGGTGCTGGTCAATCCGGCTCGATCCGTGGCCCGTGTCCGGATGGTTACCGGCGTATCATGCGCGGGCGTACCCAGATTGACCGGACACTGCCATTCACCATCATCGGGGGTTGTGTCGGTACACGAGACAATGGAGGGCAATGCACTACCAACCGTTACCTCTAGCTCTATCTGTGGCACATCCGACTCGTCCCAGACCAGCCCGTACAACGTTGTTGTTCCCGGCTTGATGTATGAGAGTGGTTCATACACCTCGACATACTCCGGTGGTGTAATATCAACCGGATGATCGATGAAGAACCAGTCCAGGGCAGCATCGAAACCGGTCGTGTCATCGTGGAACGAAATATCTACTGTTGCCCAGTCTTCGTCTTCGCCGGCATCACGGGCGATTTGCCGATCAACCACACCGGTAAAGGTGGCTGTGCCACTCGTCCCAGGGTTAATCGTCCCCAGGTTAATGAACTGCTCGTAGTACGGCACTCCACCTGTGATCAGTGTGCCACCCGGCAACATCAGTGAACCCCAGTTGATGATCCATGCCTGTACATTGGTTGCCGGCGCTTCACCCACATTCTCGTAGTGAATCGTGTAGGTGATCGTCTGGCCTTCAATCAACGGTGGGTGGTAGTTATCTAGTTCCGCTATCTGCTGTCCGTCAACCTGGCTGTTATCATCGAGCAGTTGAGATTGATCGTCAATCAATTCATCAGTGAATATCGAGTAGACGGCCCCAACCGGTTCAACGGTAATGCGGAAGCGTACATCGGCGATCAATTGTCCCTGGCCCGGACAGCTATTTGCACCAAGGTTATCCCAGGCAATAACGTTTGTAAGCGCAACTGTGTTGTCGATACCCTCACCGCTCTGGCTGTTGAGGACTTTTGGACTGGTGAGCGGATTGTTGGCCGGCATCACAGCCCAGGTTCTCAGGCTGTCCTCGTCAGTCGCGTATGCCAGCATCTGTACAGGTGTTGTCGCCGGCGCAGTGATGTTGAGTATCGTAAATGGGATGTAGATTTCGAGCAGTGTCGGATCCATCGGATCGCTCCACACCTGCCAGTTACCACTCACAGATGTCCAGCTTGTGCCGTTCCAGCTCAGCAGGCTCATAGTCGTGCTGTCGTCAATACGTATCAGGTAATTGGGCGAAAAGCCGGTTGGTAAGCGCAAATCAGGCTGGCCACTGCTCATCCCCTGGCTATACGGTGCAGTGGTACCACCAGTTGCGGTGTCGAGGTAGAGGTATAGATCGTTGCTGTTATCCCAGATCGCGCCGTGCCATGCGAGACGGATTGCCCGGTCGCCCCAGGCTGCGTAGAGCCGTTGTATATCGTTGATGGCTGCCAGCTCACTGGCACGTCGTGACAGCGCACTGTTTTGACCGACCAGGCTGCACGCACCATTACGCCACTGGCTGTCGATGGCGCGCTCTGGTTCGTTAGCACCGGTTTGCGAAATGACAGCCGGCGTCAGTGGTGGATCGTAGATGATCGGTCCGAAGGTCTGGACTTGACGGTTTCCGTTCGCATCTTGTTGTACCAGATGAGCGTAGAGGATGGAACCGTCTGTCGGTGTCAGATCATGGCTGCCGGCACCAGCTCCATACCCGGTTAAACCGGCAATGTTCGGTTCGGCGTCGGTATTCCATCCGGCGAAGAAGGTGACTGGTCCGGCACCATCGCTGCCGGCATTCCACTCCATCCGTAGCGATAATCCGGGCGTCACAACCACTGTTCCATCGCTCAGGATATGACCGCCAACGATGCGTAATGTTGCATTCTGCACTGCCGGCGGCACCACATCAACGGTGATTGTCTGTGACGATGCTATGATCTGGCGTCCGGCAGCATCAGTGGCTCGCAATACCATCGTGAAGAGCTGGTTGTCGAGGTTACCGTTGTCGTCAGTAACAGGCAACCACCAGCGTCCACTGACCATCGGGTCGGCATCGGCCTCAATCCAGATGCTGCCATCAAGTGACGCTTGCACACTGGTTATCACGCCGGTATCGGTGACCTGAACAGGTAGCGCCAGCGTATTTGTCAGCGTATTGCCGGTTGTGATGACTGCGCTGGCAAAGCCGATTGCAGTTGGTGCTGCGGTATCCACGAACAGGGTCATCTCTTCGACAAGCAGTTGTCCATTCTGGTCCTCAACCCGGAATTCCAGCTCGTAACGTCCTTCACCCGGTGTCCAGGCCGCCAGACTGAAACTGGCGTTTGGTGTGCCTGACGGCCAGGTCTGATTATGAATTTCACTACCGTCTCGTAAAACGCGCAAGCGCTGTAAGCCGGCGTTAGCACTAACTTCACCCGCCAGTACAATCGGATCGAGCGTCGTTCGTATGTTGCCGGACGGCGAGGTAATAAGGATGTCAATCGGGCGTGTCGATGGTGTGACCGACTGTGGGGTGCCGCTACCATTGCGGCCCAATGTATCGGTAGCAGTGGCGGTAGCGCTGTAGCTGATATGCCCTGCGACAACATAGGTAATATCGCGACCGTTCAGCAGCTTCAGATCACTGCTCTGTCGCCGCCAGGCAGCCGGTTGGTAGAACACCGACAGGTCGCTACGTTCGAGGATAGTCCCGGTTGGTTCTGGACACACGACAGTTGGATAGTTCAGGTTGATGTCGCGAATCTCACAGGTGATTGTCGTGCGGGCCAGCGAACCGCTCCCTTGTTGTGTCACACGCACAGTGACTTGTGGGCCACGAGTATCTACCAGTCCACGCCAGATCAGCTCGCCGTCGCGCACAGTGCGATTGGCAAGCGCATCGCTTGCCCGCATCATCAGCGCATATATCCCGTCGAGATCGTTGGGAACGGTCAAACTCCAGGTGGTATTCGTTGCGCCGGGTGTCGCCAGTGTGACTGCCTGCCAGGTACGGTCTGCGGCGGCGCGTAAATTGTCTACTTCGTCGGCTGCCAGTGCATAGTCGTAGAGATACATCTCGTCTATCCCACCGGTAAAGCCGCCACCAATCCGGGCTGTTGCGGCGGGCAGATGTCCGGCGCTGCAGGGAGTTGATACAATGGTAACTCCTTCACGATACACGTTCAGGGTTGTACCGTCATATGTGGCGGCAAGATGCTGCCATCCGCTACCGGCAGGGGTAAACGATGCCGTGCAGGTTGCACTGCTACCCTGCAACTGCACGCTGTTTGTGGTTAATTCGACATAACCGGGCTGACCGGCCAGTCCACGCTCGTACCATCGACCACTACCGCTAATCCAGGCAGCAACGCTGAAGCCACTGCTCAACGTTCCCATCGTATCGGTGATACTCAGCGTCTGGGTTGCATTCAATATGATACCTTGTTCAACGCGACCACCGGCAAGTTGTGGACAGCCTGCACCGCTACACGTTGCAACCAGTGCAGCATCAGCCGCATTGGCAAAGACCTCGCTGCCGTTCGCCTCTTCAAACAGGAGGCGAACACGTGCGGCGGCCAGCACATCAGCCTGCGCTTGCGGTACCCAGGCTGCTGCCATTGCCTGAACACCACTCGCCACCGAGCCAGTATCAGTGACAACGCCAGACAGTGTGAGCGTGGTGGTGATCATGTCGCCGGGATTGCTATTCATCTGGAACGATGGCGAAGTGGCGTCGAGATGGAGCAGGGTCGGATGGGTCATTGTCGCCAGATTGCCTGCCAGATCAACGGCTCGCAGGGTAATAGTGTACACACCGGTTGGCGGTGTAATCCGGCCATCAACGCCACCACCAGTAGTCAGGCGATAGCTGTGCTGCCAGTTGCCACCACTGGCGGTAATCTCCTGTGGTATGCCGGTTACAGCGTCGCTGCTCGCCGGCAACAATTCGAGCGTGACCGTCGTGCTCCCACTACCCGCACTTGTACCGGCTACTGGATCGGTGAGTGTACCGGTGAATGGGAAGACCCATCCACCGCGGGTGTCGAGACCAGGTCGCACAGGGGAGGCAGAGAAACTGCTGATGGTGATCGCTGGTGACTGTCGATCAACGATGAACGTCACTGGTGTGCTCGCCGCCCCTTGATTGCCGGCAACATCACGCGCTCGCGCTCGTAACGAATGCTGCCCTTCTGCCAGTGCGCTTATATCCAGTGTCGCTGCCCAGGTTGTGCCAGACAGAGTCGTCGCTTGCCAGGCACCACCATCCAGACTGATCTCCACCAGTTCGATTCCATTCGTATCGGTCACGATCCCGCTCACAACTAGGCCACTGTTGACATTGGTTGCCGGTACATAGCTCCCATCCACCAGCGAAACAATCTGGGTCGCTGGCGGAGTGTTATCTACTATCAACCGCAACGGCGTTGGCAACGTGCCGCTATCGAACAATCCATCCGCTTCGCTGACGATCTGCGCCGATAGTGTGCCGATTTGGGTGCCACTGCTGCCACTGAGTCCGGCTGGGGTGGTAACACATGGTTGACCACTGGCACAGGCCAGGCCAACCGTCAGTGTAGTTGGGGCGTCAACCAGCCAGGCGAAGCGTTGCGGACTGCCGAGTAGCCGGCTATTCCCATCTATTGCCTGATATAGCAGGTTAGCGCGATTGGCTACTCGTGTACCAGCAGCAACGATGAAGTGATTGCTGGTAGCAGCAACGGCAGGTCGATATATATTCGCGCCACCATCCGAGAGCAGCAACATCTCCTCAAGTGGGTTACTACCGGTCAGCAGCCGACCGAAGACCGAACCATCGCGCAGATAGGCGATCAGGGTGCGGCCAAAGGCAGGGCTATACGCCAGTGCCGGCCCCGACTCATCGGTGGTTGTAGCCGTCAGTTGGACTGGTGCTGTGTTGCCGGCATCATCAATCCGTACACTCCAGATGTCGCGCTGGCCGGTTGGTCCGCGCTCGTATACAGCGAGATATGCCGTTCCCACGGCAGCCAGTGCAACCGCGCTACCGGCCTGTATCGCATTGTCAAGGGTTAACGACGCACCGGAAAGTGTACCGTCAGCGGCCACCCGTTGCGCACGCAAGATACTGCCATCCAGCCAGGCGATCAGGAAATTGCTACCGTTGCTCGCTACTGCCGGTGCTGAGCCGGTGCCGACGTTGATTGCCGGGGCGACTGTGTTGCCGGCAACGCGCGTGATACGAATTGTGGAACCGTCCTGCCAGGCCACCAGACATGCAGCGGAGAGACAGGCTAACGTCGGGTTCGTTCCTGATCCTACTAGCAAAGGTGTGCCGGGTGTTGCAGGTTGTGTGGGTAGGAATTGCACCTGACCACCACCGGCTGTGACGATGGCGTATGGCGTGGTTGCACCCGGTGTAGCGGCGAGTGCAACAGCACTGACATCGGCGCTGGCTCGTTCAACGAAGGTTGGCTGTGCCCAACGTGCTGTGAAGTCAGCGCCAGGGCTGTACTGGGTGACAGCGTTGAGCACGAATGGCCCTTCTGGGGCGCTGGCCGGAATGGTTAGATTGGTAACAAAGCTCTGGGTCTGGCCCGGCAATAACTCAAAGGATGTGGATGGGAAGCCAGTCTCAGGTGTATTGAGCCAGACTGCTCCACGCAACGGACGGCCCTCTGTGAGGTTGTGTTGCAAGGTAACCGTGTACGTCAGCGATTGACCTGGCTTCACCGTCAGATCACCGTCGTTAATCTGGGGGAAGACCCCAATCGGGGTAACCGGCGCAGAAAGTTCGTTTGTCGTACTGCTCAGGAATGTGCCAGTATCTCCCATACTAAGACTGGCTGGTGCCGATAACAAGCTGGCAATGTCGCTCGCCGACAGCGCACGGGTGAAGATACGGGCCTGAGCCAGGACACCGGTAAATGGCTGCGGGAATGAGCGATTGCCAAGCCGGAATTCGTTATTGTACGGATCGATGTCGGTGATCGAACCACTCCCGTTGTAGGTGTGGATGGGATTGCCATTGATGTAAGTCACGACAACGCCGTGCTGATAGGTCACGGCAACGTGGGTCCAGGTATTCAGGGGGGCAATGTAACCAGTGTTGACCCAGGCCCAGCCCGGATGAGCATTACTAAATGCCCATTGAATAGAACCATCGGGAAAGCGCGCAACTTCGTACTCACCTTCACGATTAACCAGAATACCGCCGCTGTCGGCAGTTGGATACATCCAGACCGCAAATGTCATAGCATCGCTCATTCGGAAGCGCTCATCGGTACCGGCGCTAAGATAATCGTTGCCGTCAAAGCGTACACCGGTACGACCGCCGATGGTGATCCCGGCATCGGGACAGTTGGGGGCAACACAGGTCAGAGTCGTGCGATTGATAGTGTCGTAGAAGACACTGCCACTGACTTCAGTGAGCGGCCACGAGGCCAGTGCTGAATATGCAGTTGTCGGCCCACTCTGGTAGAGCCAGACCGCATCTGCGCTACCGCTCCCACGCGAGTCGACAGCCAGTGGGCTGGTGCGCAACCAGAGACTCTGGCCCTGCACACTGACCCGAAAACCATCTACCTCTTGTTTGTCACTCAAGCCGTCGCCATCAGTGTCGCCACGGGTAGGATCAGTTCCCCACAACCCCTCATCACGGTCGTTCAATCCATCACTGTCGGTGTCGGCGCTGCGAGGATTCAGGCGGATGCCTTCACTGGCCCGCTGGATCTCAAATGCGTCACTCAACCCATCGCCATCAGTATCCCAGGTGGCATCATTTGGATCACTATGGCGGGCAACACCATCTAAATCGCCATCTGATCGGGCGGGGAAGGGAACATTGCCGCCCCAATCCATCCGTACAAATTCGTTGAGTGTTGCCGGAAAAACATCAAACACGATGCTATCGGCCAGGCGCGTGTTATGGCGTTGCACATCGTCATACGCCCCACACCAGAGAAAGATGCAGCGTTTGTAGGGGAGATTGAAAGCCGTATTTAACCAGAGCGAGGTGGCCTGATTGACCCCGGCGGGGAAGCTGAAATCGAGCCAACGGCTATAACTGCCTTCGATGGGTGGCCAGCCGGGCCAGGTGTCCAGTCTCTGTTCACCTGTTGCCAGCGCAACCACACCGGAAACGCGCTGACGGGCTTCCCAATCGTTCCATGGCCGACCAAACCAGCGGTTGCCGATCCGATTGGGATTCCACTCCAGATTCGGGTACACGATGGCGCTGAAGCGGAGTGTACTCCACGCCGTCATCCCGGCTGCTGGATCGAGTAAGCCAAGACTGGTATTGCCAACCGAGGGTTTTACAGTCAAATAGCGTGACTCGTCGACGATAAAGCGTGCTATCTGCTGGAAAAGCCAGGTTGAGAAGGTCGTGGCGCGGCCCAGAATAATTGAGAGGAAAATTGAGAGGACGGCATCAATGATGGTCAGCACTGCTACAATAATCGGGCCAACCTTCGGTACAAAGGCCATTGCGGTTAAAAAGACAATCCATGCCACCTGTAGCACAGTGGTGATAATCAATTGCGCCAGGGCCACGCCGGACAACTGGTTGGCAACCGCCTCGTAAATGGCCAGGCCAACCGTTGCCAGCACCAGTACTCCCCCAACGAAGATGGTGAAGGCGGCTGAGGCAGCAGTGATCTTTTGCAGGCCGAATTTCGCAATCAGGATCAGGTCAATCCCGTTTTTAATGATAGTGGCTACCGAACTGGTCACCTGTTGCACCAGCTCCATCCCACCGGTTTGTAGCCAGCGATTGAGTTCAGGGGACAACGCACCGATCTGCGCAGTAGCCGCCAGCACCAGACCGGCGACCAGCGCACCAATGATCGCTCCTCGAATCGCATCACCGGCTTTTGCTTTAAAACTGGTGACAAATTGAGCCGAGATGGCCCAGGCTGATCCGCCGCCGCGTGCCGCGCTGATCCCCACTGTTTTGATTACCTGCCCCATCTGCTTTAGCACTGCACCGGTCTCCGATCCCTGCGCCGGGCCTAGTGCGTTCAGAGCATGCTTCAACGCACCGCTGCTCTGCGCGGCAAGCGCACTATTGATCTGCGCCATTGATGCATCAGGAGCTGCCAGATCGACCGTCGGTTGTTGCTGTCCGTTGGTAACCGTCGTAACGATACCCTGGATCAAAACGGCCAGGTAGTTGCGCAAGATCGTAAGCTGAGCCGTTTTCAGCTCATCGTCGGTACTGGCCTGCGACTGGTGGCGATCTACGAACCGTTGCACCGTCTGCTCGGCGGAGAGTGCCCGCCAGTCGCCACCGGAAAATTCGTAGCCGGTCAAACTGAGGTGGGCGGTTGTTTGGAGGTGAACGGCGTTGGGGCCTCCATTTGCCAGATTCAGACTAAGCACTGTATCTGACCACGAGGCATTACTCCCCAGACTGTCAAAATTGAGCGCCCGGAAGGTCTCGTTCCGTACATTCAGAATCAGTGGCTGATATTGCGCAGGTATCCAATCAGACAGTACCGAGCGATTCCGGGTTGCCGCATTACGGGCCAGGCTCAGGGTGTCGGGATCGCTGTAGGTGCGCACCCGGAAGATGTCGGGGAGTCCCCAACGCTGCTGATCGGGAACACTGCTATTATTCGGGTGATCAAACCGGTTCGCGATGGCAGCAGGTGAGAGATCGGTACGTCCTCGCAAAAATGTTTGATCAAGGTTATTGATCAACGCAAACAGGCCATCATCACGCGCAACGGCATCGCTCTGAACTGCCGGGTCGGCAACCACCAATGCCCCGGACACACCGTGATCTTCGCGTATCTGCAAGCCGGTCAGTGTCCAGCTTTCACCGGCATAGACATGAATGACACCGGCTTTGTCAAATCCGTCCACATCATTTTTCATCTGGACGGCCCACACCAGGCGTACCCGATGGGCATTCCCCCATGAAGGCACTCCCTGATAGAGCATCCGACCTGAGAATGCCACCCGTTCACCGGTCTGCTGGTCGGTCATCAGGCTCAACGGCACATACGCGACAATCGTACTGGCATCTGCCTGGCGCAGCGTAATTCCCTGCGCACTCAACACTGGTGAGGAGAGGTTGCCATTGCCATTGTTGGTGTATGCTGGCAATGTTGCGAAAGAATTGGCCGGAATACTGATTTCAAGCAGCGGAATGAGCTGGAGATCATCAGTAGTGGCATTCCGATCCTGCACCTGACCGGCCCCGTCATTTGGCCAGTCGAAGCGACTCTGGGTATACCAGAGCTGATTTGCGTCTTGCGGACGAACCTGAAAATCGACTGCAACCAGGGTATTGGCGTACAGATTGTCCAGTTTCAGCCAGAGTGCGCGATTGCTGTTGAACGCTCCCTGACTGCCCGAATGTGTCAGTGGCGAGAGATCGAGGGCATCGGCAACACCATCATTGTCATTATCGCGGTCTAAAGCATCGGGCACCGTGTCGCCGTCAGTGTCGCGTGCTTGTAGCGTATTGCCGTTCCGAATGACTTCCAGACTATCAATAATCCCATCACGACTGCTATCCAGGGCCAGTGGATCGAGGAACCAGTCCCTTCCGCCGTAGGAAAAGCCTCTTGCCTCGGCGAAATCACTCAGACCGTCGCCATCGGTGTCACTCTCAAAACGGCTTGTGCCCAGGAACAGCTCTTGAAAATCGCTCAAACCATCACCATCAGAGTCGCGACTGTCATGCACCAGGCTGGTCGGGGCGATGGGTAAGGCCGGTGCCGCTTGCGCAATCAACGACTCCAACCGCGCTTTGCCATCGTTTGTGTGGTATGGATCGGTACCCAGCATGTGCTCCTGCACGTCACTCAACCCATCGTGGTCATAGTCATGGGTGCTTTGACCACGTGCTTCGCTGAGTAAGACATCAGCCACAACCCGGGCGGCGGCAAACTCTGCCGGCATTTGTGCGTCACGTTCTGATGATGTCTGGGTTGTGGCCTGTATCTGTTGCCACGCAGCACGCCGCTCCGCTTCAGATGCCTGTGTTGCCTGAACACGCTGGGTAGTGAGGAGAGGGCCGCTAACCAATGTCACCATGACAACCATCGAGATCAGGCTGTTGAAACGTAATACAGCACGTCGCTGCATCAACAGCACAATCGCGATTAGAGCAGAAACACATGCGCCTGACCAGATTGCGAACGGCGCCACCATATTCAGCGCATTCAAGATGTTCCAGAGCAAGTGTTGCCAGGTAAACGGTAGACTAACCGGCAGCGGCCCGAATCCGAAAAAGTCCATCGCAATCTGGGCGCGACTGAGCCGTTGGGTACTCCCTGTCGGCAGGGTCAGGTCGATAATCTGACGTGCCGGCAAACCGTTTTCATCGATCCAGACCTCACCGCTACCCCGTAGATTGACATACTCTTCGGCAGGTTTAAGTTCGGCACCAGGTGGTAGCCGGTTAGCACGCACCAAAGCCTCTTGCTGGCGTTCTCGCAAATAGCGTTCGAGCGCCGGGCCATCCAGACGAAAACGATAACGGGTCACCGTTAGGCCATTCACTACGTGCGTACCCAGCGTCTCTACATCGCGCACCGCTGTCAGGTACCCCATCAGATCGCCACCAGGAGCGTAGAGATCGGCCAGTCCAGGATACTCTTCCCATTCACCGCCTGCCTGTCGCACCCAGGTTTGACCATCGGTGAGTCGCATCGTAACGCTGCCTTCACCGTTGGCCACTGTGCCACCCTGCGTCCACAAGCGCAACTCAGTCGTATTAGCCTTCACATCGGTCTGTCCGTCCAGGAACATCTCCTGACGCTCAGGAGCCTGTCCAGCAGTAAGTGGTGAGGGTTGCGGATCGGTGAGCACCGTAACACTGGCGCTAAACTGATACGCACCAGTACTGATGGCGCGTTGCCAGGCTGCCCGTAGGGGATCGGGGGCAACCATCGGCTGAATCCGCACCACGATTAACAGCAGGAAGATACCGGCGAGTACGATGGGTAGGAATGTCCTCAAGAGGCGATGTCGGTACTGCA
Source organism: Chloroflexus aurantiacus J-10-fl (assembly GCF_000018865.1). Taxonomy (NCBI): domain Bacteria; kingdom Bacillati; phylum Chloroflexota; class Chloroflexia; order Chloroflexales; family Chloroflexaceae; genus Chloroflexus; species Chloroflexus aurantiacus. The sequence continues at coordinate 4,687,537 of NC_010175.1, read as the reverse complement.
TCGGAATGATTCCTTCCGGACAAACAAAGCTTCAGGCCACGACAAGCACGCGAAGAGTGAAGAGAGTGGTTAGATGTGAGGTGCAAATACGTCACTTACCTGAAGACAGCCTGCGTCGGAGGAATTCATTCCTGAGCAGCAGGTGTAGTGTGGTAAGAAAATGTTCTGCTACTCCTAAAATCTTTCTTTCCGATAGCTCAAAACACACTCGCATGTTTGATTGACCATCATATCATACCCGTGACCACTTGCCAAGGCTTTGTGTCTGACGAATCCGAACAACTCACTAATCAACTCCTATCGGGGAAATTGGGAATGGGGGAGCGTGCTCCCTACCTTCTCCGCGCGAGCTGGGAGCGCGCGCCTCCGGCGCGCTCCCGGTGCCGGTATCATTCCCTCACGCGCCAGCCATGCACATACTCGCGGTATGGAGTGTGGCAGCATGGCTGCCCCACCAGCCACGCTCATCGTCCCACCTCTGAAGAATCGGTTAAACTGCCGTTCGCTGGCAGCGGGCAGGTCCCTCCAGCTCTCGCTCCGCCCTCACCGCTATGCATTCCCATAACTGGTGTCAACCACGTGCGTATCAGCGGGTATGATCGCTATTCGTGCTGGTTTGAGCGACTGGCCCAGTGGCAGTGCACCGCTCTAGCCGTGTCAGCACGTGCTGGATGAATTGCCTTACCCGCTCATCATGCGCGTGTCGCGCAGTTTGGAGTGCGGCAGCCATGCTGCCGCAGCAGCCGCGCTCTCGATCCGGCGCGTGGCATACCGTTACCCATCCTGGTCACGGAGGTGCTGGATGGGATCGTGCCGATCATCGAGTCGGTCAGGCAGGCATGTGATACCTGCGCGTAGACGTGTTGTTGCACCAGGTTCGTGCCTGTACACCAACGGCCACGGCCAGCACCTGACGGCAGTGGCGAGGATGCCTCCACGCAGGCTGGAAGCCTGCGCCACAGGGAGCGCTTGCAGCCTGGGCCTAACGCAGCGTGACATGTGGGTAATGCATAGCCGGGAGAGTGGTACGTGCTCCCCTCTCTGGAATCGCTGGGAGCGCACACCTCCGGTGCGCACAGTGTCGGTACACACCGGACGCTGGGAGCGCACGTCTCGTGCGCACGTCTGTGCCATTCCCTCACGACTGGAAGCGTGCGTCTCCAGCGCGCACGGTGCCGGTACCACAGCGGACGCTGGAAGCGCGTGCTTCCGGTGCGCACGACACCTCTCCTATCTCCTCAGGGAGCGCACGCCTCCGGCGCGCATGGTGCCTGGCACCATCCTCTGCACGCGGAAGCCACGTTTGCCCAGACCTCAACTACCGTGGATACGCAATGCCGCTACTCGCTGTAACAACGTGCTCATTTTTTCCAGCAGATCGCGTGACCGGTACGGTTTGGGTAAAAAATCGGTGTAGTGATCCAGAGGCAAGTTATCTTTCGTCACTTCGCCGGCATTCCCGCTCATCAGCAAGACCGGTAATTGGGGCATACGGCGACGAATCGCTGCCAGCAGTTCCAGCCCATTCATACCCGGCATTGCCAGATCAACCAGGGCAATGTCAATGCTCAGCGCCGACTCGGTCAGCATACTCAGCGCTGCCTGACCATTGGCAGCCTCCGTGGTGACCATGCCGGCCCGTTCCAGGATGCGGTTCAGCGTGGCCCGTATTGCCGGATCGTCATCGACGATCAGCGCGGTGCCGCGCAGTACAATGGGCATCGTTGCATTGGTCGTGACTACCGGGGTAGCCTGGTGGGCTGCCGGGAGATACACGGTAAAGGTTGACCCCAATCCTGGCGTACTCTCAACCCGAATCGCGCCATTGTGGCGTCGGACGATTCCCTGTACAGCCGCAAGGCCAAGACCATGGCCCTTCGGTTTGGTACTGAAGAAGGGATCGAAAATGCGCCGCAGGGTTGCTTCGTCCATACCTATGCCGGTATCGCTCACCGTTAGCGTTACGTAGTCACCCGGTGGAATTGTCGGCATTAGCCGCAGCCGGCGCAGGTCTGCTGCACTGAGACTCGCGACCCCAGTCCGCAGCGTAACCGACCCACTACGCTCACCAATCGCCTCAATCGCATTGGTGAGCAGATTAAGCACAACCTGCCGAATCTGACTCGCCTCAACCAAAATCGGTGGGAGATTGGTGTCCAAATCGTAGTGAATAGCGACCTGATGACTCCGGTTTGTCGGTAAACGTAGAATATTCCCCATTTCGCGCACCAGATTCGAGAGGTCTACCACTTCAAGCGAGCGTTGGCCGCGTCCAGCATAGACCAGTAATTGATGACACAGCTCAGCCGCTCGCTGTGCAGCCTGGTCGATGGCCGCCAGATGCGGTTGTAGCTCGTGGTTCGGAGGGAGATCGATCAAGGCCAGACTGGTATGTCCCATAATGCCGGTTAGCAGATTGTTGAAATCGTGGGCAATCCCACCGGCCAGCAAGCCTAGACTTTCCAGCTTTTGCGTCTGAAGCATCTGGCTCTCGATCTGACGTCGCTCCTGTTCGGCGTGGAAGCGCTCCAGGGCAACTGCCAGCACATTTGCCACGCTGCGTAAGAAGAAGATAGCCTCAGCATCAAGCGCCGTCGATGTGTACACCAGCAGAGCACCAAAGAGACGCTGGTGCCCGCCGATCAGCATCACAGCACCGTGCTGCGCGACATCGGCAGCCCGTTCCGCTAATGGAGCCGGCAGATTACTCCAGCCCGGATGATCCACCGTCAGCCCTTGAAAGAATCTCTCCGGTACAGGTTGGGCGGGTACCTCGCCCCAGGTGTTGCGGATGGTGATGTTTCCATCAATATCGACATCGATGAATTCAACACCGCTTATCGGCAACGCCTGTACCATTTGTTCGGCTGCCACCGCAAAGAGAGTATTCAAATCGGTACTCGCGAGTGCTTCTCGTGCCAGCGTTGCCAGTTGTTCTTGCTGGCTTGCCAGCTCAATCAGTCGTTCATTGGCACGACGCAACGGTGTTACGTCTTGAAATGCGACGACCGCACACAACCCTTCCTGTAATTCGACAATCTCGGCAGTCAATTGGGTGTAGCAGGTTGAGCCATCGCGCCGACAAAAACTGAATTCAACCTCACTAACCGTTCCTTCCTGGCGTAATGTATCGGCGATAGCCTGCCAGCGGCTGGGTAATTGTGACCAATCGAGGCGGTTAATGTGTTGCTTAATGATTTGATCACTACTTAACTCAAAAAATTCGCGGCAAGCGGCGTTAGCATTCAGGATCAGATTGTCATCCAGCCGTACAATAAGCATCGGAAACGGTGCTGAATCAAACAAGCGGGCAAATTTTTCTTCTGATAGACGCAATTGCTGCTCGACAGCCTTTCGTTCGCTCAGTTCTTTATCCGTCTCTTGCATAGACTGATAGAAGTGAGTAACAATCTGGCTAATCATGCGGGTTGCCAGCAGTAGGTAGAGAGTATAGGTAATAAACCAGACCAGAGGAGAATGGAATACCGGTGGTGGTGGCAGGAGATCGGCAAAGCGCACGAAGAGGGCACCGGTACCGATTGAAAGTAGCGCAATAGTCAGAGCACCACACCAGCCGAGTAAAATCCCGGCCATGATCACCACCAGTGGGATGCCGGCAAACGCCGGTGCTTGCAGACCACCACTGATGAACGCCGAGAATGCCAGTACCAGCCAGAGTATGCTAATCACCAGGATACTTGCCAGTCGCAGGTATTGGCGTTGGATAAGCCACCAGGCCCCCAACAAGCCCAGGATCAGCGGTACCACCACAACCATCCGCTGTGGCATCAATGATGGGTCAATCGGGCTGAAAATGGTGTAGGCTAGTGCGGCTATCAGACTTATCCAGATAAGATCGCGCAGGAGCTGGATTGAGTGATCGCGAAGGTAGGTCTTCGCGGAAGGTGAAGGTGGATCGGAAACGGCAGCCATGAATACCCTCCTGCATGAAGCAGCGGAATATCGTGATGCAGACTGCCGTCGATCCACCTTCAGTGGTGATCGGTTGGGTAACCTACGTGTCTTGTTCAGAGACCGGATTCAGGTTGTGCGCAACATCCATACCACTCAACTGAATAATTGCGTCACGAACCTCATCGGCGGCAGTCTGCCAGGTTGCTCGCAGCTTCGGGTGCGCTTTCAAATACAGCGGTTCGCCGAAGCGCACGGTCACCCGATACGGGCGCGGAACAACTTTCCCCTTCGGCATGACCCGGTTGGTACCGCCTACATACGTCGGGATTACCGGTGTACCGGGAAATTCTGCAATCAGACGACCAACGCCGCTGCGGAATGGGCCTATTTCACCAGTTTTGCTGCGGGTTCCTTCAGGGTATAACAAGAGTGCGTACCCCTCACGCAGCGCACGGGCAGCATGGCGGAGTGGGTCTTGACCACCACGTCGGTCACGGGCAACCGGGATGGCGTTAAACAAGATGCGCGAGAGGAATTGCATCACTCCACCCTGAAAGAAATAGTCCTGTGCAGCGGCTGCAACGAACCGTTCACGAGCTTCACGCGGCAACACCGAATAGATTACCGCAGTATCGGCATGGCTGGTATGGTTGGCGGCAATAATGAACGCACCTTCTCTTGGAATGTGTTCGATACCTTCGACCCGCGGTCGGACGTAGAGACGGACAAACAATCTGAATAGCGTCGGCGCAAAGCGGGCCGCGACGTGGCGGCTGCGGTAGAGACTCATAGCCCCTTCCCCGTACCTTAGTTGTTCTTGCCCCATGGAGCAAGAACTCCTGATATTGAGAACAGGTATTCAATTCTTTCCGTTATTATACCGCTCTCCGCTCTTCTTGGCGAGAGGATTTGTTCATGGTTTCAGACACCTTTTTGTGGTACGAAAAGAGGTTGATTTTCCTTGAACCTGCTTCGGGCATGCCTCTCACTCCCAAAAACCCGGAACAGTGCGCACTTTGACAGGACAAAACGCTGTAGCACAGGTCTGGGCCTGTGCTACGTGTTTAGAGCGAAGGATAAGTATGATGCGTCCTACTCACCCTGCAACCGTGCAATTGCGGCGGGATCGTAACGCAGGATCGGCTGGCGCGCCGCCCGTACTTCGTCGAGACGACGTACCGGCGCTTTGGTTGGTGCAGCATGCAGCACGTCCGGCGTTTCGACGGCTTCGCCGGCGATTCGGCGCATGGTGGCAATGAAGTGATCGAGCGTCTGCTTGCTCTCGGTTTCGGTCGGCTCGATCATAAGCGCTTCCGGTACGATCAGCGGGAAGTAGATCGTCGGCGGGTGGAAACCGTAGTCAATGAGCCGCTTGGCAATATCGAGGGTGCGGACATCTTTGGGAGCGCCGGCAATCTGTCCACGCAATACCACTTCGTGCATGCAAATGCGATCAATCGCCTGTGGGTAGATGTCTTTGAGCATCACCCGCACGTAGTTGGCATTCAAGACCGCAGTTTCACTCACCTCTCGCAATCCGGCAGCCCCCATTGAGCGGATATACGTCCACGCCCGTACCAGCATCCCGAAGTTGCCGTGGAATGCCTTCATGCGCCCGATGCTCTTTTCAGGGGTGAAGAATTCGTAGCCGCCGTCTTCCCGCTGCCGTACCCGCGGGCCGGGCAGGTAGGGGGCCAGTTCTGCTGTACACCCCACTGCACCTGAACCAGGGCCACCACCGCCGTGCGGGGTGGTGAAGGTCTTGTGCAGGTTGTAGTGCATGAAGTCGAAACCCAGCTCTCCCGGTTTGGCAATGCCCAGAATCGCGTTGAAGTTCGCGCCATCGCCGTACATCAGGCCACCGGCATCATGAACGAGACGGCAGATTTCGACGATGTGCTCTTCAAACAGGCCCAGGGTGTTCGGGTTGGTGAGCATCATGCCGGCTGTGCGCGGCGACAATTTCGCCTTCAGGTCGTCAAGATCGACATTTCCGCGTGCGTCGCTCTTCACTTCAACGACCTTCAGGCCGGCCATGGCCGCAGTGGCGGGATTGGTGCCGTGCGCCGAGTCGGGTACCAGCACTTCGGTGCGCTGGGTGTCGCCACGGTCGAGATGGCACGCCCGGAACACCAGGATACCGGTCAGCTCACCCTGGGCACCGGCTGCCGGTTGCAGACTCACTGCCGCAAAGCCACTGATTTCGCCAAGATAGTTTTGTAATTCGTACATCAGTTGCAGCGCCCCCTGGCTGAGCGCTTCATCTTGCAGGGGGTGGGCACCGGCAAAACCCGGTAGCCGGGCCGCTTCTTCGTGTAGCTTCGGGTTGTACTTCATCGTACACGAACCGAGCGGGTAGAAGCCGGTGTCGATGGCATAGTTGCGCTGACTGATCCGGGTAAAGTGACGAATCACTTCCGGCTCGGTGAGTTCGGGAAAGCCGGCCAGATCGTCTTGCCGTAGCAGATCGTCGGGTAGCGGGGTTGGTGCCACGCCGGCTGCCGGTAGATTGACGCCAATCTTGCCCGGCTGCGAATAGGTAAAAATCGGTGGTTCCTCGTTATTCATCGCTGTTCTCTCCAGGTGTATCGGGTGTCGCTACGATAGGTGGTGCCTGTACGGTATCCAGACCGGTGGCGATGTTGAGCGCCAGATCGACACATTCACGTTCGATCAACAGGGTGAGCCGGTAGGGAAGGAGGGCAAACTCGCGCACCTGATCGTAGCGACGGTCGGTGGTTTCGTTGTAGGCTGCGCCGTAGCCAACGCGCAGACCGAAGTACTCAGGGTCGGCAAAGTTGAGATGGAGCGTCGCGTGATCCCAGGCGGGTCGCCAGGTTTGGGCGAATCCCCATCCCACCACCCCAACCAGACGCCAGTCCCGTTCGCGCCGGCGCACGATCAGCCGCCGCGGGTGCAGATCGCCGTGAACCAGGCAGGCCGGGCGGGCGGTGGTGGTCAGCCATTCGCCAAGCCGACGCTGGAGCCAGTCGCTCTGGTCGGGTGTCATGCGGCCCTGGGCAACGGCGGCATCGATGGCAGTGGCTGCCCGCTGCCGCAGATACGCCACGTCAGCCCCAGGGGCAGGTGATTGTGGGGTCAGCGTCGGCAGGTTGTCGGGGTGGATTTGACCGTACTGTGGGGCCTGATAGCTGTGGATACGAGTCATTACCGTTGCCAGCGCCTCGCCGATTGCAAAGCGCGCGTCCTCCTCAACGGCGGTGATTATTTCAGAGAGTGGGGTACCGGCAAGATAACTCAGGGCCAGTGCCGGTGGATCATCGGCAACAGCAGGGGTCATCCCCAACACTGATGGCAGGGGAAGATCGATCTCGGCCTGTAACGAACGGAGCGCGAGCGCTTCAGTTTGCAACGCTTCCCCTGCCCACTGATCTACCCCGACCGGTAACCGTAGCACAAACTGACGGTCAGTCGCCGTGATCAGCAGGCTCCGCGCACCGAGTGGTGCAGCATCGCGTACCCGCGTTCCCGGCAGGATGCGGGTGACAATGCGTTCGATTTGGGGGAGTGACAGGTCGGTGACCATACGCTTCAACTCAGTCGCACACAGGCCAAAGCCTGACCTGCTATATGGCAGCCAATGCGGCTACAAACCGATCAATCTCTGCCGGTGTATTCATCTCGGTCACGGCAACCAGCATGGCGTGGCCCAGATGTGGTTCATCGGCGCTGAGATCATAGCCGCCAATGATTCCCTGTTCACGCAGGGCAGCATTGATCTCGGCGACCGGTCGCGGGCATTGCACCACGAACTCGCGGAAGAAGGGTTGGTCGGCAAGTACCCGATAACCGGTCAGTTCGCTGATCCGCTGCGCAGCGTAGTGTGCCCGATGGTAGGTAATCTCGGCCACCGCACGCATCCCGCGCTTCCCCATCAGCGACATGTACACCGCCGAGGCCAGTGCCATCAGACCCTGATTCGTACAGATATTGCTCGTTGCCCGCTCACGGCGAATGTCTTGCTCGCGTGCGCGCAGGGTCAGCACGTAGGCCATTCGCCCATCGACATCTTTCGTCACTCCAACAATCCGTCCGGCGATCTTGTGGACGTACTTCTGGCGTGTGGTGAAGATACCGAGGTACGGGCCACCGAAGGCCAGGCCGAGACCCAGGGGTTGGCCTTCACCGGTTGCAATATCGGCCCCGGCCTCGGCTGGGGTCTGGAACAGCCCCAGAGCGATGGGGTCGAAATGCACGGCGAGCAGGGCACCTCGTGCCTGCACCTGGGCACCCAGGCCGCGTAGATCGTGGATGCGACCGAGGAAATCGGGATTCTGCACGATCAACAGCGCCGTGTGATCGTCAACCTGGGCCAGGGCGTCGGCGATAGTGGCACCCGGATTCTCATCACCGACAATCTCGACATCCAGACCTTGCATATAGGTGCGCAGCACTGCCCGGTACTGCGGATTGACGCTACGTGCCACCACGATTTTGCGCCGGTTACGCACCACATTGAGCGCCATAATGGCCGATTCGGCGAGTGCGGTTGCGCCATCGTAATGCGAAGCGTTCGCAATCTCCATGCCGGTCAGGGCACAGATCAGGCTCTGATATTCAAAGATGGCCTGCAACGTTCCCTGGCTGATCTCCGGCTGGTAGGGGGTGTAGGCCGTGTAGTACTCACCCCGGCGAATAATCTGATCGACTGCTGCCGGTACGAAGTGGTTGTACGCACCGGCGCCAAGAAAGATACTGTACTTGCGGTTATGGGCATTGGCTTCACTCAGCCGATTGAGTTCGGCCATCAGCTCCGGCTCCGACAACGGTGGTGGCAGTTCGAGCGGCGGAAAGCGATGACTGGCCGGAACATCAACGAAGAGGTCTTCAATTGTTTCAACACCGATTGCCTGTAGCATCGCCTGGCGGTCGGCATCGGTAATCGGAATGTAGTGGGTCATACCAGCTTCCATCTAGCTAACGTTTAATGATCGATTTCGGCAACAAACGCAGCATACGCCTCGGCATCGAGCAATTCAGCCGATTCGCCACTGGGGCGCACGCGCAACATCCAGCCCGCACCATACGGATCACTGTTGATCGGCGCCTGATCGCTTTCGAGCGCAGTATTCACCGCCACCACTTCGCCACTTACTGGGGCGTACAGATCTGAACTGGCCTTCACCGACTCGACAATCCCGAAGCTCTCGCCGACGGTAATCGTCGAGCCGACTGCCGGCAGTTCGATGTACACCACATCGCCGAGCGCGTGCTGGGCATAATCGGTAATCCCAATCACGACCTCATCACCCTCCTGTCGTACCCACTCGTGGGTTTTGCTGTACCGTAGATCGGATGGAGTGTTGTAAGCCATGTCGAACTCCTCTAGCGCTTGTAGCGCGGCTTATAGAAAGGCATCTTTACCACGCGCGCACGTACCGGACGCTCGCGCACGATGACATCAAATTCACTACCTTCGCTACTGAGATCGGTTGGCACATACGCCATTCCCAGTGGACGACCGAGGGTCGGTGATGGCATACCACTGGTAACAAACCCGACCGGCTCGCCGTCTGGCCGATGTACCGGATAGCCGGCGCGGGCGATTCCCTTTCCAACCATCTCGAAACCAACCAGTCGTCGGCTTACCCCATTCTGCTTGATCGCCTGCAACGCTTCCCGACCGATAAAGTCGCCCTTATCCAGTTTGACCACCCATCCCAAACGGGCTTCGTAAGGATTCGTCGTCTCGTCAATTTCATGACCGTACAACGCCAGACACGCCTCAAAGCGCAGGCTATCACGTGCCCCCAGGCCACAAGCCTGCACCGCATTGCCGCCGAGCGCGAGCAAACCGTGCCAGAACTGTTCGGCGTGGACAGCCTCAAAAAAGATTTCAAACCCGTCTTCGCCGGTGTAGCCGGTGCGGGCAATCAGTGCATTTTGCCCGAAGATCGTCGTCATGGCCACCCCGTGAAACGGCAACGAGCCAATGTCAGCGGTTGTTGAACTCTCTGCCCCAGCCAGCAGTTGTTCAGCCTGTGGCCCCTGGAGCGCCAGCATCGCCCAACGCTCGGAACGATCTTCAATCTCCACCTCAAATCCAGCCGTATGCTGCTGGAGCCAGTCCCAGTCTTTTTGCCGGTTGGCCGCATTCACCACCACCATAAACTCGTCGGGGAGATGGTACAGGAACACGTCGTCCACAATCCCACCATCAGGCCGACAGAGCAGACCGTAGCTGGCGTGGCCGAGCGGGATGGCCCGCACGTCACAGGTAACCATCTGCTGGAGAAACGCCTCGGCATGCGCACCACGCACCATAAACCGCCCCATATGACTGATGTCGAACAGACCGGCCCGGTTGCGCACAGCGTGGTGCTCTTCGATGATGCCGCGATACTGCACTGGCATCTCCCAGCCGCCAAATTCGACCATGCGCGCGCCCATTGCCAGGTGCGCATTGTAAAGAGGAGTTCGTTTCAGCATACCCATTCCCATCAGCTATGAATGGCCTTCTTCCAATCCGGCGCGCACACGGCGCAACATTTCACGACAGGCAATCGCGTGGCGAGCCAGCTCGTCATCGCCACCGGCCCGTGCTTCAGACGCAAATTCCCAAAGTGCCTGTTCGGCAGCCTCGCTCAACAGCAGCGGATATTGATCGAGCACCTGTGCTATCGTCTCTTCGTCGTCGGCAACCAGCAGCGCCTCAATCGCTTCCTCCAGATCGGCATCCGGCGTTGGTGCAGTACGGAATGCCACCAGCATCTCGCGCCGACTCGCCAGCAACTGTGCCAGCCGATCCGCACCGGATGCCAGGGCTGTTTCGATCTCACCTTCCAGCAACTGATCGATTTCGGGGCGCAGCAACAGTGGATGGCGGGCAATCACCTGTTCGAGTTCGGCATCGCTGTGCGCATTAAGCAGCTCTTGCAGCGCAGCAGGTGGGATCGCCGTCAACTGTTCAGGTGCCGGGCGTGGCTGCATGCGGGCCAGCAACTCACGGGCGTTGCGTAAGCCCTGCGCGATCTCGTGCTCACCCTGGGCAACCGCAACCTCGGCCAACTGGGTGAGCGTCGCCAGGGCCGACGGTTCGAGCAATTCCGGGTGCTGCGCCAGCACTCGTTCCAGTTCGGCATCGGTGTCGGCGGCCAGCAAGGCTTCGACCGCAGCGAGGAGTGGTGGCGGCTCTGCCGCTGGCGATGGTGGCGGTGTTGGCGGTGTTGGCGGCGGTGGCGTCGTAGCACGACGGGCATCGAGGCGTCGCAGCAGCAGGGCCAGGCCGCTCATATCCTGGGTAATATCAACATCGGTGAGGTACGGACGGCGCTGCTCCTGGTCAATCGAACCGACCAGCAGGGCGTGCAGATCGCGTGCCTGATCGCGAATCTCATGATCGGTTGAGCCGGGGGCAGGTGTAAAGATCACCCGGCGGGCACGGGCATCGTGGTACAGCAGCGGCGCTCCCGCCGGCCCACGCGCACCGCAATGCGGACACTCCACCAGATTCAGCTCTTCGCGTCGCAGCGCCGCTGCCGCTTCCGGCTCCTCATCAGCATCAACAATCAACCAGACTTCAGCATCAAAATCACCGCCACAGTGTGGGCATGTTAATTGGGCCTGCTCGCGGTACGAGATGGGCATAATCTTCTGCACCCTTGCCGATCAGCACATATCCTTCTCGCTGTATTGTACCATCAGTCACGCAGTCGAATGGCGAGCAGGCGCCTGCCGTTTTGCGGTGCGAACATGTGTGTTGTTAGAGAGGGTTTTTTCGGGGGTATGGCGTGTCGGTCAGATAGACGGTTTCCGTAGGGGCGGGTTCTGAACCCGCCCCTACGGACGGTGCACGCCGTTCACCCTGCTGGTCATTGGGATAGTGACAAAACACACCTGGTAGTCATCCATACCACGTATCCTGAAGTAGCCCGAAGAATATCGTCTTTTGGTAGAATAAGAGCACGTCCAACACGTGCTTGCACCTGACGCCACTCCGCTCCTGCCACGACTCCAGTAAGAGGAAGAGATGATGATGACCGCAAACGACATTGTGTCCAGGTTAAGAGAATTGAAACCTATCATCTCAGCTCATTACAAGGTAAAGGAGCTGGGTCTCTTCGGTTCTTTTGTTCGTGGAGAACAGGGTGCGAATAGCGATATTGATATCCTGGCGGAGTTTGATGACGAAGCCGATCTGTTTGATTTGGTTGGTTTGACGCTGTATCTGGAAGAGATGCTCCAACGCCAGGTGGACATTGTGCCTAAACGTGCTCTGCGGGCAGAGTTGCAAGCAGCGGTTCTCCGCGAGGTCATTACCGTATGAGAGACTATACCCTCTACCTGAAAGACATCCTGGCGGCGATAGACAGCATTGAGAGATTTACCACAGGACACATTTCAAGCCGATGATAAGACCAGCAGTGCTGTTCCCGAATAGACGTTCCGTAGGGGCGGGTTCTGAACCCGCCCCTACGGGCGGCACATGGGCTGTTCACATTGCTTACGAGGGACATGGTGAACAAGGGGGTGCGGAAGGATGCGTCTTGAGCGGTCGCCAGTCCACCAGATTTGATATTACATCTCAACCCTTCGCAAATGAGGAGTACCCCGACAGTCGCTATCGGTAAGCATAAGTGCAGGGTCATCTCCCAACAGACATCTTGCTGGCTGTTACCCCCTCACAACTGCTCCAGGTACTCGCGTAACCAGACCAGACTGTCAGGGTTGACATAATGACATACGGCGGCACCGTCGTCATACGTCTCAAGCAGGCCGGCCTCGCGCAGGACACGCAGGTGCTGGGAGATGGTCGATTGGGCATGGGGGCCGTCTTCGGGCATATGGAGGACAATCTGGTTGACGATGCAGCCGGGGTGGCGCAGGACGTAGCGGAGGATTTGCACACGCACAGGATGGCTTAACGCCTTACAGATCAGGGCCAGTCGCCTATCATCTTGTTCGAGAGCGCGTTGGTGTGCCGTGGCCATCGTTGGCCTCCTTTCCGCGTGTGCTCTACTGTACGATAAAGAGGGGATACCTGTCAAGAGGGGAGATGAAAACTGTTGAGGCGATAACAGCCACTCTGGTTTTGTCGGTCAACGCCGGTGTCGCCATGCACGTTGGCGTGCGGCAGCCATCATACTGCCGCACATACCGATCATTCACCAGGTTCTAACCGGCAATTGCGTCAATCACGCGCTGAATCGCCAGGCCATCGCTGAAGGTCGCCGCCGGGCTGATCGCGTCGCGTTCACCGGAAAGCGCGGCGCGCAATGCATGCCCAAGATACACGGTACCCTGCGGAAATTCGCCGCTCAGTGTGGCCGGTATCTCAACCGTGTGCGGCGGCGTGATGTCGCGAAAGGTGTCACCAGTCCCGATGGCAAGCTGTCCACCACTGAAGCGCAAGGTACCCTCACTGCCGTACACTGTGACGGTCAGTGGTTCGTTGGTGCGGGCAACGACAGTTGCGGTCAGGGTGGCTACAGTACCGCGGGTGAAGTGGAGGATGGCTGCGGTGTAATCGTCACTGGTGACCTGGCGTAGGGTTCCAGTTGCGTCTGGACGCTGGCCGATCAAGGTGCGAATAGTGCCCTGCGCCGTTGCGACCTCGTCGGCCAGGATGTAGCGCAGCAGGTCGATCTGGTGCGAGCCGATGGCACCTAGCACACCACCGCCGGCGGCCCGATCACTCCACCAGTCCCAAACCCGCTGCGGATCGGCCCGCCCGGCAGCGAAGAAGCGGACTTCGGCGGCCCGAATGTCACCAATATCGCCGGCGGCTACCCGTGCTCGCGCCGCCTGCACTGCCGGCAAGAAACGCAACTCGTGGTCGATCAGAGCCAGCCGGTCGCGGTAGCGCTGTGCCGCTGCCAGCATCGACTCCGCCTCGGCTGCGTTCAGCGCCGTTGGCTTCTCGCACAACACATGCTTGCCGGCGGCCAGCGCAGCTTCGGCCATCTCGCGATGGAGGTACGGCGGCGTCACGATGCTCACCAACTGCACATCCTGCCGTTCGAGAATCTCACGCCAGTTGGCGGTAGCGAATGGTACGCCCAACTCCTGAGCCACCCATGCCGTTTTGTCGGGATTGCTGCCGGCCAGTGCCGTCACGGTCAGCCCTGCCGCCCGAAAGGCCGGAACCTGTACCCGTGCCCCCCAGCCGGTACCGATAATACCAATCATCACGTCCTCCTGATACTACACAAAGCACCGCCAACGCCGGTTCATCGCAATCGATGCCAGCGGGTGACGATGCTTTGCTTCGGCATGTCAATACTTCGGTAGCGACGGATCTACGTCGTCGGCCCAACGTAAAATACCGCCGACCAGATTTTTCACTTTGCGAAAACCGGCTGTTTTCAGCAGTTCTACGGCCCGCCCGCTGCGCACACCGCTCCGGCAGTAGACCACCATCTCGCGTGCCGAATCGAGTTCGTTGATTCGTTCTGGCAACTGATCGAGCGGGATCAGCTTGTCGGTGCCGGGGATAGAGGCAATCGCCACTTCGTAGGGATTGCGCACATCGAGCAGGAAGGGACGGTCAGGCCGTTCCAGCCATTCCGCGAGTTCGCGCGGCGTGATCTCAAATTGGTTCGACAATGTCGGCTCCTCTGGTGCAATGCCACAAAATTGTTCATAATCGATCAGTTCGGTGATCGTCGGATGATCACCACAGACCGGGCACGACGGATTGCGGCGGAGCTTCAGCTCGCGGAAGCGCATGCTCAGCGCATCGTAGAGCAGGAGGCGCCCAATCAGTGGTTCGCCGATCCCGGTAAGCAATTTTATCACTTCTGTGGCTTGAATGGTACCGATCACCCCAGGGAGCACGCCCAGCACGCCACCCTCCGCGCAGCTCGGTACCAGCCCTGGCGGTGGTGGTTCGGGGTAGAGACAGCGGTAGCACGGCCCGCCATCACGGGCCGAGAAGACCGTAGCCTGACCTTCAAAACGGAAGATGCTGCCGTAGACGTTGGGCTTGCCCAGCAACACACAGGCGTCGTTGGTGAGGTAGCGGGTCGGGAAGTTGTCGGTGCCATCCACAATCACATCGTATGGCCGCATCAGATCGAGAGCGTTCTGCGAGGTGATCTGCGTTTCGTAGGTTGTGATCTCAATATACGGATTGAGATCTTGCAACCGCCGCTTCGCCGACTCGGTCTTCGCCACACCGACGGTGCTCGTACCGTGAACAATCTGACGCTGGAGATTGGACGCATCCACCACATCAAAATCAACCAGGCCGATATGCCCGACCCCGGCTGCGGCCAGATAGAGGGCCAGCGGCGATCCCAGACCACCGGTACCGATCAGCAACACACTGCCCTGTTTGAGCCGGCGCTGACCGGCCATCCCCACTTCGGGCATAATCAGATGACGCGAATAGCGGGCGATCTCTTCATTCGAGAGGGTCACCTCACTCATGGCTGTCCTCCTCCGGCGATTGCCGGAATAATGCTCACCGTATCGCCATCGCGCAGGGGTGTCGCCTCGCCATCGAGATAGCGAATATCCTCATCGCCAACGTACAGATTGACAAAACTGCGCAAACGGCCCTGATCATCGAGCAGATGGCGACCCAACGCCGGATACAGCTCGACCAGACCACGAATCAGGCCACCGACATCGCTGGCCTCCAGACTCACGCTCGCATTACCGCCGGCATACTGGCGCAGAGCTGTTGGAATTGTCACTGTCACCGCCATTGCAAGACTCCTTTGCACATAGATAAAGAGACGCAATACTTCAGATGTTATTTGCCATTCCCGGTCGTGATGATGCGCACCTCTTCTGCAATAAATCGTGTTCCTTCATTCACCAGCAACCAGGAATGTAAGGCCGTTGCCACACCGTTATGTACCGATTGGATGACAAATGAAAATCCTGACCCACCGATAGCCTGGGCGCCTATGCGATCTCGTTCCGATGGCACGGCCTCGGCATCGGGGTGAGAGTGATAACAGCCGATAATTTCATAACCGGCGGCACGTGTTTCGCGATCCACCCGCAAGTAATCACGTGGATCGAGGTAAAACCGATCCCGGCGCGAATGCGGATTATCGGTTGCAGCCAGTTGAACCTGGCCGCTCCAGCGATTTTCCAGGGTTACAACCTGTAGGACAGTTTTCTTTTCGCCATTGAGGGTGCCCACCAGCAAGCCCACACATTCATCGGGATACGTTGCTTCAGCGTGGGCAGCGATTGCTGCTGCGGCCTGATCAGGAATAATGAGTGTCATACGCACCTTAAACCTAAATACCGGCGCCTTCGGCGAAACCCGGTTCTTCCCAAAAGCGCTCACTGAGATAGCGATTCGCACTATCGCAAAGAATGGTCACAACCACACCCTGACCGACTTCACGAGCGACCCGTGCTGCGGCCACCACATTTGCGGCTGCTGAAATTCCCACCAGCAATCCCGCCCGGCGCGCCAGATGCCGGGCCATGGCAAAAGCGTCTTCGCTCCGCACTTCCACAATTGCATCGGCCTGTTCGGGCCGGTAAATCGCGGGCACGATCCGAGTGGAAGCCATATGCTTCACTCCCTCCAGTGCGTGGTACGGGCTATCAGGCTGAACGGCGATCAGACGAATGGCGGGGTTATACTCGCGCAATCGTCGACTGGTACCCATAAACGTACCACTGGTGCCCAATGCTGCCACAAAATGGGTGACACGGCCATCAGTCTGTTGCCAGATCTCCGGGCCGGTTGTCTCGTAGTGCGCCTGGGGATTGGCCGGATTGCTGTATTGATCGGGGTAAAAGTAGCGGTCAGGATGTTCGGCCACCAGTTGCCGGATGGTCGTGATCGCAGCATCCATTCCCTCAGCCGGATCGGTCAGGATCAGTTCAGCGCCAAGCGCACGGAGAATCCGCCGTCGTTCGATGCTGGCATTGGCCGGCATCGCCAGCGTCACCCCATAGCCGAGCGCTGCGCCAATCGTAGCGTAAGCGATCCCGGTGTTACCGCTAGTTGCATCGGCGATGCGAACCCCCGGTCGCAACAAACCGCGCCGCTCGCCGTCGCGAATCATCCATAGCGCGGGCCGATCCTTTACCGAACCACCGGGATTGTACCACTCCGCCTTGCCGTACAGCTCAACGCCAGCCGGCAGATCGAGCACGTGGTGGAGCGGCAACAACGGTGTTTGACCAACAAGATCGAGCAGAGTCGTCATATATACACTCGTTGGATATCAATCCTACGGATTGGCGATAATGTCAAATCTGGTTTAATAACAGTCATTGCACCCTATCATCCCCGCCCCCGGCGATGCGGGTAAGTGTGGGGTCTATCCCCTGGAAGCGTGCACATCCGGCACACTTCACCACCTGCACCAGCTCGCGCCAGCGGGAGCCACCCTGCACTGGTGATCCCCGCCCCCAGCGGGGGCGGGTGAGGGTGGGGGCTATCCCCTGGAAGCACGCGCTTCCGGCGCGCCCCACAGCCCACCGCGCCTGCTTCCACCCGTGTACCGCAACTTTGCACCAGCTCGCGCCAGCGGGAGCCACCCTGCACCGGTGATCCCCGTCCCCGGCGGGAGCGGGTGAGGATGGGGCTATCCCCTGGCAGCGTGCGCTTCCAACTCGCTTCACCCACCACGCCTGCTTCCACCCGTGTACCGCAACTTTGCACCAGCTCGCGCCAGCGGGAGCCACCCTGCACCCGTGATCTCCGCCCCCGGCAAGGCGGGTGAGGGTGGGGGCTATCCCCTGGAAGCATGCGCTTCCGGCGCGCTCACCACCTGCTACGACACCCTGGGAGGGCGCACCTCCGGCGCACTTTACCACCTGCACCAGCTCGCGCCAGCAGGAGCCACCCTGCGCCAGTGATCCCCGCCCCCAGCGGGGGCGGGTGAGGGTGGGGGCTATCCCCTGGAAGCATGCGCCTCCAACTCGCTTCGTCCACCACGCCTGCTTCCACCCGTGTACCGCAACTTTGTACCAGCTCGCGCCAGCGGGAGCCACCCCTGCACCGGTGATCCCCGCCCCAGGCGGGGGCGGGGTAGGGTGGGGGCTATCCCCTGGAAGCATGCGCCTCCAACTCGCTTCGTCCACCACGCCTGCTTCCACCCGTGTACCGCAACTTTGTACCAGCTCGCGCCAGCGGGAGCCACCCCTGCACCGGTGATCCCCGCCCCCGGCGGGGGCGGGGTAGGGTGGGGGCCTGTCAGCATCCCCTGGGAGCGCGCGCCTCCGGCGCGCCCCACAGCCCACCGCATCTCCTGGGAGCGCGCGCCTCCGGCGCGCCCCACAGCCCACCGCACCTGCTGCCGGTAATGCACAGTGTCAATCAGGATGTCCCATTACGCCTGACGCTCGACCAGTCGTGCTGCGGCCTTTAACGTTCTGAATATCAGGGTAGCACAATGGGGCCGGGCCTGAAAGACCTCACTTCCCACAATCTGCACTGCTGCTGTTTCGTCGAGTGCCAGCAGATCGGCTACCGTTGCCCCCTGCAACTGCTCGATCAGGATTGATGCTGTGCCAACACTGACACTACACCCCTGACCGGTAAATTGCAAATCGGTAAGCCGGCCGTTGGGCGCAACCCGCAGATAGACGGTGAGCGTATCACCACAATCAGGTACACCACCGCTGTAGGTTATCGCATCGGGCAGCTCGCCGTAGTGACGAGGCTGGCGGTAATGATCGAGCAGACGTTCGATTGCATCCTGGTGTGAAACTGGTTCAGACACCGATTGTCATCTCCATGGTAGCAGCGATTTCACTCTGCCGTTACTCTTCATTGTACGCCGATTACGACGTGGTGTCGTATCAATAACTCCGGCGTGCGTACTCTCATTGCGCGAATAGCCTGTGAGTTGCGGGGACACGCCGGTCATTCTTGTGGTTGCCTGCTGCAACTTTCGTTGTGCGACCCTTACACCTACCTGAGACATTGCAGGGGCGACACATGAGTCACCCCTCACCCGCTGAGACGATCTTTAGTAGAGCTGTTTACGCTACGCTCTACACATTCTTCTCGATGGGCAGACCAACGCTGTTGCCCCACTCCGTCCAGCTCCCATCGTAATTGCGGACATTGGGGAAGCCCAGCAAGTAGGTCAGCACAAACCAGGTATGGCTGCTCCGCTCACCAATCCGGCAGTAGGCGATAACCTCTTTGTCGGGGGTAACACCCTGAGCGGCGTACAACTCGCGTAGCTCCTCGACGCTCTTGAAGGTGCTATCCTCATTCACCGCCCTGGCCCAGGGAATGTTGACCGCGGTGGGAATGTGGCCGCCGCGTAGCGTGCCCTCTTGCGGATAATCGGGCATATGGGTGCGTTCGCCGGTATACTCTTGCGGGCTACGGACATCGACCAGAACACCTTTGCGCTGACGGACAAACTCCAGCACCTGATCGCGAAATGCCCGAATTTCAGCGTCATTGCGCGGTGGCGCGACATAATTTCCTGGTGGATACGAGGGAACTTCGCGCGTCAACGGACGACCCTCAGCAATCCACTTCGCCCGCCCACCGTTCATAATGCGCACATCACGATGACCGAAGAGTTTAAAGACCCAAAAGGCATAGGTTGCCCACCAGTTGTGCTTATCACCGTACAGAACGACCGTAGTATCGTTACTGATGCCCTTTACCCGCATCAGTGCGGCAAACCGATCAGAGTCAAGATAATCACGAACAACCGGATCGTTCAAGTCTTGCACCCAGTCAATCTTCACCGCGCCGGGAATGTGACCGGTATCGTACAGCAACAGATCTTCATCGCTCTCGACGATGCGAACATTGGGATCATTGAGGTGATCGGCGACCCACTGGGTCTCGACCAGTGCTTCGGGATGGGCGTAACCGCTCATAGAAACCTCCACCTTAGCAAATAGCAGTGCCTGTAGCGACCTACCGACACTGCCATTGTAGCGTGTTTTACTCCATTAGTCAAGTTGTTAATCAGAAAACTCAACAAATACCCGGTTGTCACGTACCTCACTGCGGTAAGTGGCGACCGGGGCAAACGCGGGCAGGGTGCGGGGTTTGCCGGTGCGCAAATCAAACAGTGAACCGTGCATCGGACACTCGACGCACAACTCTTCCGTATCAAGGTCACCCTCGCTCAACGAAGCTTCGTCGTGTGAACAGAGATCGTCGAGCGCGTAGACATCGTGCTCTGCCACCCGAAAGATGGCGATCCGGCGCCCGCCAACGGTAAATGCGCGACCACTACCTACCGGGACATCGTCGAGTGTACAAACCTCAACCAGTTGCATGGCCTACTCCGTGTTGGTTCAAAGCAGGTGAAGGTTCCAGGTATTTGACATAACCCAAGTTGCTCCCTTTGTCACCACAGAGGCACAGAGGATTGGTACAATCCGGGTTGTTACCGCGAGGCGTGACGTAGCACGTCCATGGGGAACTGGCTGCTCCCCACATCGTCCATGCAGTTACGCCATACGATGTTGCGGACAACGTCGTGCTGTGCATCCTGACAGTCAGTCTCTATGGTCTGCTCACAGCATAGGTGTCAACTTGAGTTGACATAATTGAATGTTCGCGAAACAATCTGAGCGCTCCCGATGAAGGGGAGCGCTCTTCTCCACTCATCTCACCCAGTCAATTAGCCGACCGACCCTTCCATTTCGAGCTGGATCAGGCGGTTCAGCTCAACCGCGTACTCCATCGGCAGTTCGCGGGTGAATGGCTCCATGAAGCCGAGCACGATCATCGAGAGGGCATCCGACTCGGAGATACCGCGGCTCATCAGGTAGAAGAGCTGTTCGGCACCGATCCGACCAACGGTTGCCTCGTGGGCCAGCGTGCAGCGATCCTCTTCAATCTCGATATACGGAATCGTATCCGAGGCTGAATGCTCGTCCAGGATCAGCGCGTCACAGTTGACGTTGATCTTCGCGCCGTAAGCGCCGGGTGCCACCTTCGCCAGCCCACGGTAGGTTGTCTTACCACCATCCTTGCTCACCGACTTGTTGGTAATGCGTGAGGTGGTTTCCGGGGCCAGGTGTATCATCTTGGCACCGGCGTCCTGATGCTGACCACGTCCGGCATACGCTACCGAGAGCACCTCGCCGCGTGCCTTGCGTCCCATCAGGTAAACCGACGGGTACTTCATGGTCAGCTTCGAGCCGATATTACCGTCCACCCACTCCATGCTGGCCTCTTCGTAGGCCACCGCTCGCTTGGTGACCAGATTGAAGATGTTGTTGGCCCAGTTCTGAATCGTGGTGTAGCGGAACTTGCCACCTTTCTTCACAATCACCTCGACCACTGCCGAGTGGAGCGAGTTGGTGCTGTAGATCGGTGCTGTACAACCCTCAATGTAGTGCGCCTCGGCTCCCTCATCGATAATGATCAGCGTTCGCTCGAACTGCCCCATGCGCTCGGCGTTGATGCGGAAATAGGCCTGGAGCGGAATATCAACCTTCACTCCCTTTGGCACGTAGACGAACGAGCCACCCGACCAGACCGCAGTATTGAGCGCAGCATACTTGTTGTCTGCCGCCGGCACAATCGTCCCGAAGTACTCTTTGAAGAATTCGGGGTACTCTTTCAGGGCTGTGTCGGTATCGAGGAAGATCACACCCTGCTTTGCCCACTCCTCACGCAGCGAGTGATAGACCACTTCCGACTCATACTGGGCACCGACACCGGCCAGGAACTTCCGCTCGGCTTCGGGAATACCCAGACGCTCGAAGGTGTTCTTGATCTCCGGCGGCACGGCATCCCAGTCGGTCTGTGGACGCTCGTTGGCGCGGACGAAGTAGTGAATATCGTCGTAGTTCAGTTCGGCCAGTTCAGGATTGGCCCAGGTGCCCACCAGAGGTGTAGGCTTCTTGTTGAAGATCTCGAGTGCGCGCAGACGGCGCTTGAGCATCCACTCCGGTTCACCCTTCATCCCGGAGAGTTCGCGCACGATCCGCTCGTTGAGACCTTTCGGTGCTTTATAGACATAGCGCTCTTCCTGACGGAAACCATAGCGCGAGTAATCGAATTGCAAATTGACTGCTTCAGCAACCACGGTGCTACTCCTTTTCCAGGTATCTGACTACATATCTTCATCCATCTGGCTCACCCCGTAGAGGCCGGCCTTTAAGGCTTTCAGCGAAAGCAAGGCGCATTTGAGCCGGGTTGGGTTGTGAGCCAGCGGTATCCCGATTAAATCGAGTAGATCATCCTTACTAAACTGTTTGGCGGCAGCGACCGGCATCCCCTTGATCGCTTCGGTCAGGAGTGACGCACTGGCCTGGCTGATCGCACACCCTCGCCCGCTGAAGCGCACATCGGTAATCACATCATCGGTAATCGCCAGTTCCAGCCGGATTTGATCGCCGCAGAGCGGATTACGCTCCTCGCGGATAACCGTCGGTGCCGGTAGATGACCGAAGTTGCGCGGATGACGGGCATGTTCGAGAATTTGTTCGCGATAAATGTCATCCATGGTCGTTTCCTGCCTCTATCAGGCAAAGAGCTGTCGTGCCTTGTGCAACCCGGCAACCAGCCGATCAATCTCTTCGGGCAAGTTGTACAGGTAGAAGCTGGCCCGCGTGGTTGCCGGTACCCCTAATACCCGATGCAGGGGCTGGGTACAGTGATGGCCGGCACGTACTGCAACCCCTTCCTGATCCAGAACCGCCGCCACGTCGTGCGGATGGACGCCTTCAAGGCTGAAGCTGATGGCACCGCCGCGATCTGGCCCGGCCGGCGGCCCATAGATCGTTATGCCGGGAACGGCGGCCAGCCGTTCAAGTGCATACGCGGTCAGTTCCTGTTCGTGCTGATGAATGGTCGCCAATCCCACCTCTTGCAGGTAGTCGGCTGCTTCGCCGAGAGCGATTGCTTCGCCGATTGCCGGTGTTCCTGCCTCAAACCGTGCCGGTATCGCGGCGAAGGTACTGTGATCAAGCTCGACCAGGTCGATCATTGAGCCACCACCCAGAAATGGCGGCATCGCCTGCAACACCTCACGCCGGCCCCACAGCACGCCAATCCCGGTTGGGCCGCACATCTTGTGGCCGCTAAAGGCCAGAAAATCAATACCCAACGCCTGTACGTCAACCGGCATATGCGGCACACTCTGGGCAGCGTCGAGCAAGACCCGTGCTCCGACTGCTCGCGCCCGGGCGACAATTGGTGCCACCGGGTTGATCGTGCCCAAGACGTTCGATTGGTGCGTAAAGGCAACCAGCTTTACCCGTTCGTCGAGCAGACGGTCGAGATCATCAAGTACCAGTCGTCCCTGCCCATCGAAGGGCAGATAGATCAGCTCGGCACCGGTACGTTGCGCCAGCAACTGCCAGGGCACAATATTCGAGTGGTGCTCCATCATAGTCAGCAAAATGCGATCACCAGCGCGAATATTTGCCCCACCCCAGGCATAAGCAACCAGGTTAATCGCTTCGGTGGTATTACGAACAAAAATGATCTCGCGTTGACTGGCAGCATTGATAAAGCGTGCCAGCTTTCCCCGTGCTCGCTCGTAGGCAAAGGTTGCCTCTTCGCTCAAGCGGTAGACACCGCGATGAACGTTGGCATTGTAGCGCCGGTAATAATCTTCCAGCGTCTCAATCACCCGGCGTGGTTTTTGTGACGATGCGGCACTGTCGAGAAAGGCCAGTGGCTTGCCGTGAACATGCTGTTGCAAGATCGGAAACTCTCGTCGCAGTGCAAGCACATCGAACTGAGACAGGATAGCCATATTCTATGACCTCATCTGTCACCGCCAGGATTGTCGGCGACAGTCTATACGGCAAGGCGCTCTCCGACGACCGTATCCGGGGGCTTGCCGCAGGCTAACCCAACCTGCGGCAAGATCACCCTAGATTTTGGCTGCAATCTCTGCCGTCAGCTCAGCCCGCAGCTCTTCCAGCGGCACCGTTTCAAGTGCCGGCTCGAAGAAACCCATCACGATCATGCGTTGCGCTTCTACCCGTGGAATACCGCGGGTTTGCATATAGAAGAGCTGCTCTTCGTCAATATCACCGCTGGTTGAAGCATGGCCACCCTTCAACACGTCATTCGTGCTAATCATCAGGCCGGGAATACTGTCGTTCCGTGCCTTGGGACTGAGGTGAAGAGCATGCTCTTCCAGCCGGGTACTGGTAGCCGCCGACTCGTGCTCGATCTTGATCATGCCGTCGAACACACTGTACGCGGTATCGTTGACCACCGTCTTAAACTGCATAAAGCTCTCGCAATTGTGTCCGACGTGGCGCATCCAGGGCGCGATAACCAGATGCTGACTATCGGCAGCAAATGTTGCCCCAAGCCAGTTCAGCCGCGAGCCATTGCCCACCAGTGTCGTTTCAGCTTCTATATGCTGCACCTGCCCGCCGAGTTGAATGGATGTCCACTCCAGGCTGGCATCGCGCTGCAAGATTGCCCGCTGCCCACCCAGATGGTACACACCGGTGCCCCAGTGCTGAATGCTGACAAAGCGCACACTGGCGCCATCACCGACAAAGATTTCGGTAATGGGGCCGGCAAACGAACCGGCACGCAGATCAGGCGAGGTAAACTCCTCGATGAGGGTAACACTTGCCTGCGGTTCGACAATCACCAGCGTGCGCGGGAAGATTGCCACCCCGTCAGCGCCCAGCGTGTAGATCAGACGCAGTGGCACTTCGATTGCCACACCTTTGGGCACGTACAGCAACGCACCGTCTTGCCAGAGCGCAGCGCGCAGGGCGCTAAACTTATGCTTCAACGGCTCAACCGCCGTATCCATGTAACGCTGAATCAGTGCCTCATGGCTGTGCAAGGCGGCAGCCAGCGTGGTGAAGATGACACCCTGGCTACTCAGGGCCGGGTCCCACTGGATCGCAGTTGCATGCGCGCCATCGGCAGGGGCAATCGTCGTCGGATCGAGCTTGCTCAGATCGGTACGTCGCCACTCTGGTGGATTCATCTGCGCGAATGCAGCCCATGCCTCACGCCGGCGCTCGGTCAACCAGGCTGGCTCGCCGGCCGCTTGCGAGCGGGCCACAACAAACTCAGCACTGATTTCGTTTAGGGTTGGGAGTGTTGTCGTCATCTACATTCCCCCTATGCTGCACCGGTCAGCTCTTCGCGGAGCCAATCGTAACCCTTCTCTTCCAGCTCCAGCGCCAGCTCAGGACCACCCTCGCGGACGATCCGGCCATCCATCATCACCGAGACCACGTCGGGCTTGATGTAATTCAGCAGGCGCTGATAGTGGGTAATCACCAGGACCCCCATGTGCGGCCCTGCCAGCCGATTGACACCATTGGCAACGATCCGCAACGCATCAATATCAAGACCTGAGTCAGTCTCATCAAGTACAGCCATTGTTGGCTTTAACAACATCATCTGCAAAATCTCAAGCCGCTTCTTTTCGCCACCGCTAAAGCCATCATTGAGATAACGACGGGCGAAGCTCTCGTCCATATCGAGCAGATTCAAGCCCTCACGCAACAGTTTGCGGAACTCGGCGGCGGGAATTGCCGTCTCTTTGGGGTCTTTGCCCTCCTCGGCACGGTGCGCGTTAATGGCCGAACGCAGGAAATTCGCCACCGTCACACCCGGCACCGCTACCGGATACTGGAATGCGAGGAAGACACCCAGGCGGCTGCGCTCATCCGGCTCGAGTTCGAGCAGATTGTGGCCTTTGTACCAGATTTCGCCCCCGGTCACCTCATAGGATGGATGACCGGCGATGATGTATGACAGAGTGCTCTTGCCACTGCCATTCGGCCCCATAATGGCGTGAACTGTGCCCTGGCGCACGGTCAGATTGACACCGCGCAGAATCTCTTTGTCGCCAATCCGGGCGTAGAGATCTTTGATGATCAGATCGTTGCTCATGGACTCCTCGATACAGATTTACTACAACAGGCTTATACCTCAGTCGTCGGATCAGCAGCCGGAGGTGTCATGGTCAGCGGAATATCTTGTGGACGCAGGACGAAGCGGCAATTATGCGCTCCGGCTCGAATCGTATCTTCGAGCACCAGCTTCTCGCCCAGGACATACTCGATCATCCGCCGCTCCATTGAACAGACCTCGGGATAATCGGCTGCCACATCGTAGTACGGGCAGGCGAACAGGCGTAACACATCGCCTTCCGGATCAATTTCCGCCGGCACGCCACGCTGTTCAAGTAATGCCCGCAGCTCATTCAGG
This sequence comes from Chloroflexus aurantiacus J-10-fl, assembly GCF_000018865.1. Lineage (NCBI taxonomy): Bacteria > Bacillati > Chloroflexota > Chloroflexia > Chloroflexales > Chloroflexaceae > Chloroflexus > Chloroflexus aurantiacus. The sequence continues at coordinate 4,661,538 of NC_010175.1, read as the reverse complement.
CGTGCAGCTACATCTGAGCCTGCCATACGGTCGGCATACTCACTCGCCAGGCGCTGGCTGACCCGATCAAGCAACTGCTCGACCTTGCCCTCCCCTTCCAGCTCGATCAGCTCGCGCAGCAAGGTGCTGATGAGCCGATCATACTGCTTGGGGAAGGATTTTTGAGCCTTTTCAGACAAGCTATACACCAATCGCGGACGACCCGGCCCACTTCGCTCACTGGTAACCTCGACCATGCCTTCGGCCTGTAAATGCACAAGATGATCGCGAACGGCTGTCGTACTGACACCGATCAAATCAGCAAGTTCTTTTACTGTGGCCCTGGCATGACGCTGTAAGTAGCGTAAGATGATGCCGGCTGGACTGTCGGACGGGTAACGTGTGGTATCCATAGTCGCACTACTCCGAACTACTACTGTACAGTCTACCAGCATTTCAGTCTATTGTCAATAAAAAAACCAAAAACCTTTTTTATTTCAGATGTGTAATTGTGTAATTGACATTACGTGAAATCAGTACTACACTGCATGTGTGCCCGACAGACCGGGGCACGTCGGACGCAACGGGCGACCGGCGCCACGGTCACCCGTTGCCTAACACAGGAGCAGATAGTATGCGCTGGGAGTACAAGGTGGTGTTTGTCGAGGCGTGGCAGCGTGTTTCCGTTGAAGGTCAGGAGAGTTACCCGGAAGCAGGCGAGCGTAATACCGGGTTTGCCCGGCGTTTCCTCAACGGTTTGGGCGCTGATGGCTGGGAGGTGTGTGGGGTACAGGCAGTGATGCCGGGACGCAGTTACGTCATTCTCAAACGACCTCTGGCCGATGGTGCTGAACCCGATCTGTCAGTCGCCCGTCGTCCTAATCCGAATGCGCCGTGAAAGTGGACGTTTATCGGTCGGCGCGACGGGGTGTATCGGTGATCTGAACCATACGGTGTCGCTCAAGCACGGTTGTACTGAAGAGGGCAGGTTGTCAGCCTGCCCTCTTCAATGTGCTGCGATACTGGACTCATTTGTCGCCAAAGTGAGGATCGCGGCGTGGTGTGACTCGTGGGCCGCGTGTGGTGAAAATACCCCCTTCGGCTGCATTACTGCGTTCGTGGGTCAGGCTGATACTTGGTGGTTGGGGGCCGTCACTCTGCCCAACAGCGATCCGTTGCAGGTCGCGCTGACGCAGTTCTTCCGCACGCTCAATCAATTCTGGTGCTTCGGTATAGTAGAACTCCAGCGCCTGCCCGTGCTGATCAATGCCGGTGTAGCGCAATTCGACCAGGCTACCGGCAGGGATACCGCCCGAGGCAAGAAGATCGGACAGGGGCGACTCTATGTCTTTCAAGATGCGTTGTCGCAGTGGCCGAGCGCCAAAACGCGAATCAAACCCTTTATTGAGGAGATACTCCTTTGCTTCGGGTGTGACGCGCAATTGAATGGCATAGCGGAGATATTGTTGATTGCATTCGGCAATCATCCGGTCGAATACATGGCTGAGTGTTTCGGCAGAAAGCGGGCGGAATGCAATAATCTCATCGAGCCGGTTGATCCATTCCGGCTGAAAGACCTTTTGCAAGGCTTCAAACCCGATTTGATAGATTTCACGGCCGGTCGCTTCAACATCTTTATGGGGGGTACGGAATCCAATTGTGCGCCGATCAAGAAAATCAACCATCTCTTTAGCACCGACATTGGTGGTGAAAATAACAATACTCTGCTGAAAACTCACCCGTCGGCCACCATTGAGCAGAAGAATCTCGCCATCTTCCATCACTTGCAACAGGAGGTTCCACAGTTCAGGTTGTCCCTTCTCGATCTCATCGAATAGGACAACACTGTTCTCTTGTTCGATAATGTCGGGATTGAGCAACGGTTTCTGGTCGCGCCCTACATAACTCGGCGGCGCACCAACCAGTGCACTCACCTCGTGGCCCTGGCTAAAGAGCGAGCAGTCAATCTTGAGAAATGCACTGCCATCCGGGCGGAGCAGTTCGGCCAGTGCCCGGGCAGTAGCTGTTTTGCCAACGCCCGTCGGGCCAAGGAAGAGGAGTGTCGCCCGCGGACGACGGCTATTGCCTGCTGAAAACCCGAACCGTGAACGGTTTAAGACGCGAATCACGCTTTCGATGGCGCGTTCCTGGCCAAAAATCTGTTCGCGTAGACGTTTCTCTACCAGATCAAGAGGATTTTTATCACCGCGGATGGCCAGTTTCATGGTGCGCTCTTCTGTCATAACGCCTCCCCTGACAGCTACCGGCTTTTGCTGATGCACCTGTGCCAGTGCCGGGTGAAGCGCTGCCTTGTGCCGCGCAATACTGGGAATCGGCTCTCACCCGCGCAGGGCCAATGTTCCTACTCTTAAACGATAATATGTAGCTTTATTGTACCACTATCCCCTGCGTTTGGTTGATGATGAGGAAATTGTTATCAACGCAGCCACGCCAGCGCTGTGGTTACCACAATGATCGAGTAGAAGAGCAAGACGAGTGGAAAACCTCCCAATAAGATGATCAGTCCAATGTACGGCAGTGAACCGCACGAGTAAGCGACGCTTACCACAACCATGAGCAGGCGGCCTCGCTTACGTCCGGTCGCCCAGTCGATCAGGCGAGCAAGCGCATTGCCGGTCATCGGGCCGAGCAGGAAGGCGACAATGAAGCCAAAAAATCCAGCCCAGCCAATCACGACCCCGGCAACAAAGGTGACGATCACCCCGTACAAAAGCGCAACAATTCCGGCGATCAGTAACTGTATGGGAGCTACCTGATAGTTCACCGGCATCCGCTCTCGGGCACAGTCCGGGCAGATCTGGCCGACCGGCGTAGCGCGGGCACACTCTGGACAAATCGGACGACTACAACTAATACAGCGCAACCCGGTTTCGCGTTGCGGATGGCGATAGCAGAATAGCGTCTCCGTTTCAGGCGGTGCTGGTGATTCAGAAGGTTCTGTAACGACCGCGGTCTCACTCTGCTCACGCACCTGTACGCCGGTGGGTGCGAGTAATTCACCCGCTGCCAGTCTTGCCTCTACCTGTTCCAGAGTTGCTCGTGCTTCGGCCAGGTTGGGATCAATTGCCAGTGCGCGCAGAAGGTACTCACGCTTGTCGCGATATGGCCGCACGGCGGCGGCCATCCCCAGAAGCGCTTCCACGTAGTTGGGATCAATTTCGAGCGCTTCGCGAAACCGCAACCGTGCAGTTACGGTGTCGCCGGCGATTAATGCCGCTCTTCCGGCAGCAGTCAATTCAGCAGCCGTCATCGTCGATTCAGTCATGACGCCTCCGCAGAACAAAAAAGTAGCATGGTGCATCGGCTGGCGCAGGTGCCTCATAAATCCGACGCAGGATCGGTTCCCACAGGAGATTAGGCGTAAAGGGTGGTGCTATCAACCAGCGCCCCGTTAGCGCACGTGTGATCAGGCTCGGCGCACCGTAGTAGTGACTGAGATCAAACAACTTTAGGGCTGCATCACTCATATATGGTCGGCAGACCTCTACGGTGAAGCCTGCACGGGTAAAGCGTTCTGTCCATTCAGCTCTGCTGAGCGTGTTGTAATGATATGAAATACGGTTGAACCAGCGTCCATAGATGCTACTACCATCAAATCCCAACCGATCAAGCAGCCACGTGCCGAGTAATTCCCGTGGGAAACGATCACCCACGACTGAGGCAACAAACGGGGCTCCAGGACGAACAACTCGTGCCACTTCCCGTAGGGTTTGATCAAGCGGCTGTACGTGTTCAAGCACACAATTTGAGATTGCCGCAGCAAACGATTGATCAGCGAACGGTAGGGCAGCACCATCGGCCACACACAATGCTGCATAAACACCTCGCCGTGCCGCTTCGTGCGTGTCGGCTTTGCGTGGATCAATACCAATGATCCGCTTGTTGGGCAGAGAAATCTGAACAAATGTTCCGTCACCGGAGCCAATATCAAGGATGGGTTCCGGCAAATCAGGTGCCAGTTCAGCAAACAGTCGTGCTTCTATAGAACGGATCATCGCCCGATGTATGGGCAATGTGAGCAAATGTGGTCGTAAGTAGTCAGGCATATCAGCAACCTTCATCGAGAGTCTATCGAAGGTATTGTACCGCGTTCATACCCGGTCGGCGACTCCTAACTGGCGGAAGAGGTTCTCGTATTCAATGACGGTACGCTCTGTACTGAAGAGCGCTGCTATTTCTTCGCGTGGCCGTACATAAGCGGTGCGATTACCAATAATCTCAAGAATAGCTTCGGCCAGCGCAGTTGCATCGCCAATTGGGACGACCTTCCCCATACCGGTCATCAGTGGTGGCTGGCGTACACCGGGTAGGTTACTGGCAACCGTTGGTGTGCCGCAGAGCATTGCTTCGACCTGTACCAGACCAAAGGTTTCGGTTGAGTTGAGCGATGGCACGACCAGTACATCGAGATTTGGAAAAAACGCTGCCATCTCCCGTGGATCGAGGGTGCCGAGAAATGTCCAGTGATCGCGAAATTGGGCAAATAGCGGTGCCAGCCGTCGAGCGTATGCCTCTTCGCCGAGGACATGTTCGTGCGGCCCGGCAAAGAGAACACGTGCCGTCGGATACACGGCCAGGATGCGCGGGAGTGCTGCCAACAGCACTTCAACCCCTTTTTCAGCCGCCAGGCGGGCAGCCATGCCGATCACCGGCCCCTGAAGATTCCAGCGTCGGCGAAATGCGTCAATCTCTGACTCCGGAATCTCGGCTACCTCAACCGGCGGCGGGATGATAGTCACTTTTGTGCGCCAGCGCCGAAGATACGGTGAGTGATCGGCGAAGTCCTGCGTATACGCTACGATGCGAGTTGCCAGTGCAGCAGCCGCCTGATTGGCAACGTCAACCACGCGATTGGCTACCCGGTTCAACATACCGGGGGGTAATTTCAGGTCACTGTGGTATGTCAGCACAACCGGCTGTTTCAAGAGACGACCGCGTAACGCCAGTCCCGGTGCATCAAACTGCGGCAAATGGAGACTCATCGCATCATGTTCGAGAGCGAGTCGGGTTGCCAGCCAGCCAAATGTTGGCATCAGCACACCCTTGCTAATCCGGGCCAGGACTGGGGCACGAATCACACGCACACCATCGAGCCATTCAAGCTTTGGCAGACTCGGATCGTACTGCGAGGTCAGCACCGTCACCTGATGACCACGACGGGCCAGGCCACGAGCCAGTCGTTCAACATAGATGGTAAGACCACTGGTGTAGGGACGATAGTAGGTCAGGGCACAGAGTATTCGCATGTTCTGTCGTGAAACAAAGAACGAGAGGCAATTAACCTCTCGTTACGGACTTCATCTGGAGGCGACGGCGGGAATCGAACCCGCGAATGGCGGTTTTGCAGACCGCTGCATTACCACTTTGCTACGTCGCCATCGCCCGTATTCTAGCACAGGCCGGCTATCCGTGCAACTCGGACATCAGTCCGGCAAAGACTGTTCCAGTGTACCAGGGTGATTTGGAACTTGTATAGGACTCTACGCATCACCACGCAGCCGACGCAGTTCTGTCTCGACCAAAGCCCCAGAGAGACTTGATAGAATTGAGGCGGCATCGTAGCCGATTGCCCCGCAGGTATCAACTATCGATACCAAACACATCCTCTTCTGCAAGGGCCTGAACCAGACCGAAGTTCCGGCAGGAAACTCCCTCCCTATCCTCGTTCAGCAATTGCACCAACCTTTGCCCCTACCACGCGCACCAGTTCGGTTGGTGCTAATCCGAGAAGTATGCCCCGCTTTCCGGCATTGACATACACGACCGGATATTGCAGTGCAGACTCATCGAGGTACGATGTCCACCCTTTTGCGGTTAACGCCAACGCACCAATCCCGCCAATTTGTAAGCCGGTCAGACGCTCGACGTCGGCGCGCGGGAGTAGATCAAGCGATTTGACGCCGATCAGCGCTGCCAGGCGCTTCAGTGACAGTTGTGCGTCAGCCGGAACCATTGCCAGAATTGGTCGCACACCGGCACCACCAACAACGAGGGTCTTGAATACCTGACTTGCCGGCACCCCGATCATCCGGGCAATTGTTTGCGCGTCGTATGCATCGTTGTATTCGTACTCATGCACAGTGTACGCGATGTGATGACGTTCAAGAAGACGCATTGAGTTCAGTTTGGTAGTCATAGGTGTCACTCAGGGTGTCAGTCTGATCAGAAGGCAGGGGAAGCGTAATCAAGAACGTTGTACCGCTACCGGGCTGACTGGTAACGGCAATCGTTCCATTCATTAGGAGACATAACCGGTGAGCAATGGCCAGACCGATACCGACACCACTGGATCGCTGCGTGAGTGGTTCATCGAAGCGGGTAAACGGTGCAAATAGCAGATCGAGTTGTTGTGCAGTCATGCCGACACCGGTATCACTGATGTTACAGATCAATAATTCAGTTCCATCATCACTTCGCCGAATTGTAACGATGAATTTGATTTCGCCCTGCCGGGTGAACTTTACGGCATTATCCAGGAGGTGCAACAACACCTGACGAACCTTTTTACGGTCGATGTGAACAACCATCTCAGGGTCTGGTTGTACATCAACCACGAGGCGATTCTGTTGCTGTTCTACCAGTGGCTCAATCGTGGCGCAAACCTCTTTAATCAGTAACCCGATTGGCCATGGTTCATAATTCAACGGAACATCACCGGCCTCCAGCCGCGCCAGTTCGATGATGTCGTTGATCAGGCTCAACAACTGCCTGGCCGCAGCCTGAATGCGCTCCAGCCGCTCACGCACCTCATCAACGGCGAGTCGCTCATCAAGCACATCTTCATGTAACAATTCACTATAACCAATAATCGTGTTTAACGGTGTCCGTAACTCGTGGCTGATGTTTGTCAGAAACGCACTTTTGGTACGGGTTGCGAGAGCAGCTACAGCCTGAGCATCTGCCAATTCTTGCTCAAGTTCGCGGATGCGCTGTTGCTGGATTGTGATCCGATGCTGGAAATATTGCCACAACCCGATCATCAGAATGATGGTAAGGATTGTTAGTACTACACCCCACCCTCGATATTCCCATACCACACCATACACGAGAAATAACATAATGAACGGCGTTCCTGCAATGAGGAGCCGTTTAGCCACAGGCAACCGCAACCACTGTGTCAGCAGCCTTCTGGAACGTTTCAAGGGTGCCCTCTATCCGGTGCCGATGACGCCTATACATTATATGTAGTAGATCAGTGCATGCGCAACCGGATGAGTCATAAAAAAACTATTAAAAAAACAACCCATACGCCATACTATTCTGTCATCAGTCTGTTCAGAAAATCGCGGATCAGCTCGCTCTGCGCTGCGACATCGGTCAGGAATGCGTCATGCCCGGCATCGGTGGTAATCAGATGGGTTGTGAATGAACGACCGGCAGCTTGCGCGGCTGCCGCCATCTGATACGTTTCTGCCGGTGGGTAGAGCCAATCGCTGCTGTACGCCAGGGCCAGAAAACGGGCACGGGTCAGATCAAAGGCGGCTGTCAGCGATCCATACCGTGCTGTCAGATCCCAGTTGTCCATCGCCCGCGTGATCACCAGGTACGAGTTGGCATCGAAGCGGTCGTTGAAGCGCGCCGCCTGATGTTCGAGGTAGTGTTCGATAGCAAACCGTGGCCCTAAATCGAGCGCATCACCATCAACCCGACGGCCAAACCGCTGTTCCAGTTTTTCTTCGCACAGATAGGTGATGTGACCGAGCATGCGGGCTACTGCCAGCCCATCACGTGGCGCATCGCTATCGTAGTAATCACCGCCTCGCCAGCGCGGATCGGCCATAATTGCCCGCCGACCGATATAGTTCCAGGCCACAGTCTGGGGGCTAGAGCGGGCACTGGTAGCCAGCAGGATGGCGCCACGCACCCGTTGCGGATACTCTACTGTCCAGGCCAGTGCCTGAAATCCACCCATCGAGCCACCCGCCACGGCAAGCAGGGTATCAATGCCCAGCGCATCGATCAGACGCTGTTGCGCATGCACCATATCTTCAATGGTGATAAGGGGAAAGCGTGAACCGTAAGGTCGTCCATCAGACGGGTGTGGACTTGACGGGCCGGTTGAGCCACGGCAGCCGCCGATCACATTTGAGCAGATCACGAAGTAACGATTGGTGTCAAACGGACGACCCGGCCCGATCATTGCGTCCCACCAGCCGGGTTTGCGGTCGGTTGGACTGTGAAACCCGGCAGCGTGGGCATCGCCAGACAGAGCGTGCAGAATCAAGATGGCATTCGAGCGATCCGGAGCCAGTTCACCGTAGGTTTCATACGCCAGAGTGATCGGACCTAACGTCGCTCCGCTCGTAAGGGTCAGGGGGGTTGTCCAATGCATCCGTTGAGTACGCACAATGCCAACCCCCTCTGGGGTTGGCGCCTGCACAATTGCTTCCATATTGTCGTTGCTCCTTGCCGGTATCAGAGAGCAGCGACGCCGTTGTCGTTGCTCTCTGATCCAACACTATGATGGGGTTCCTGCCAGGGCATGATCAAGATCGGCCAGAATATCGTCAATCGTCTCCAGGCCAATCGAGAGCCGGACATAATCGTCGGTCACGCCGGTCAGCAATTGTTCTTCCGGCGTCAACTGGCTGTGGGTGGTGGTTGCCGGATGGATCGCAAGGCTCTTGGCATCGCCAATATTGGCGAGGTGCGAGAAGAGCCGTAACCGCTCAATGAAGGTACGTCCGGCGGCACGCCCACCCTTCAGGCCGAAGCCAACAATCCCACTCTGCCCACGCGGCAGATATTTCTGAGCCAGGGCATAGCTTGGATGGCTGGGAAGACCGGGGTAGTTGACCCACGCCACTTTGGGATGCTCACTCAGATAACGGGCCACTGCCAGCGCATTCTTGCTGTGTCGTTCCATCCGGAGTGGCAACGTCTCCAGCCCTTGCAGGAACAGGAAGCTGTTAAATGGGCTAAGCGCAGCCCCAATGTCGCGTAGCCCTTGCACTCGTGCCTTGATAATGTACGCCAGGTTGCCGAAAGCCTGGGTATAGATCAGGCCGTGATAGCTCGGATCGGGATTGGTAAATTCGGGAAAACGGCCACTGGCTGCCCAATCAAACTTACCACTGTCAACAATGATGCCTCCGATAGCCGTGCCATGACCACCAATGTACTTGGTTGCCGAGTGAATCACAATATCGGCGCCGTGCTGGATCGGTTGCCACAGGTACGGTGTGACCGTGGTCGCATCGACGATGACCGGCACACCCTGCGCATGCGCAATTGCGGCAATGCGCTCCAGATCGAGCACATCAAGCCGTGGATTGCCGACTAATTCGAGGAAGAAGGCTTTGGTACGCCCATCAATCGCAGCGGCAAAGCCATCGTAATCACGGGCATCAACAAAGCGAGTCGTAATGCCTAACTTTGGTAATGTATGACGGAAGAGGTTGTAGGTGCCGCCATACAGGTCAGAGGATGCGACGATATTGTCGCCACTTCCGGCCAGGTTGAGAATAGCCAGCGTTTCAGCGGCCTGCCCCGATGCCAGCGCCAGCGCACCTACTCCGCCCTCCAGTGCCGCCATCCGCTGTTCAAAGACATCGGTGGTCGGATTCATAATGCGAGTGTAGATATTACCAAACTCTTGCAGATTGAACAGGCGTGCTGCATGGTCTGTGTCTTTGAATTGATAGGATGTGGTGGCGTAGATAGGAACAGCTCGCGACCCAGTGGTCGGATCGGGGGTTTGGCCGGCATGCAGGGCGAGAGTTTCAAAACCGGTGAAGCGCGGAGCATCAGACATAACAACCTCCTCAAAACAGATAAGCCAGATTGCAGGCAACAAAAACGCCCTCAACGTGCGATGAGGGCGTGAAATCGTTGCACTAAGCCGTTCTTCCACGTCGCTCATCTTCCAGAACACCTCTGCCGGACTTAGCACCGTTCGTATGCGGCGACGCATACGAGGGTTGCTGCGGTTTCAACGGGCCGGTCCCTCCACCGCTCTGGATGAGTGCGTGTGTGTTGTTGAGGTACATTGATGGTGTCGCCTGCACCATACAACGGTATCCAATATAAACTATGCGACGTATCTTTGTCAAGTATTTTGGGGAGCGTATTCCCGATGCGCGACCAGATAGTTTTTGGACGATGCGTGGTTCACGGTTTTGCAAACCGTATCACTTCGTAAGCAGGCACCAGCATCGCCATTCTTTTGCCTTGACAAAGCATTTACTATTAGGTAGGATAGATATGGAACCCATATCTGAAGCTACATATAGTCACCGTTGCACGTATACCGAATTATTGCTGCAACCCTGATCGCCGTCACTGTGTCTGTTGTGAGGTGATCAGCAGGGATCGCTCTTCGATAGAGGTTGTCCGGCTTGGTGCATCTGAACCGGTCAACAAGGAGTGAGTGTGAAGATCGCCGGTAATTACACATTTGCCGCCAGTCGTGAGGAGGTGTGGGCCGCACTGAATGATCCAGAGGTATTGGCTCGCACCATCCCCGGTTGTCAACGTCTCGAACAGGTCGGCGAGAATGAATATGAAAGTACGTTGAAGATCGGTCTGCAAGCCGTTCGTGGTGTGTACAGTGGACGGGTCAAGATCGACAATCTGCACCCACCTGAGTCATACGAAATTCATGTTGATGGAAAAGGAAGCAATGGCTTTCTGAAGGGTTCTGGTAGTATTCAGCTTCGCGAAGAAAACGGCCACACGATCCTTGACTACGGTGGCGAAGCACAGATAGGTGGCACAATTGCGAGTGTTGGTCAGCGGTTGCTCGATGGTGCTGCCAAGACGCTTATCTCGCAGAGTCTGAAGGCGCTGGCAGCGCAGATCGAAGCTCGCCGCGCCGGTGGATCGGGCAGTGAAGCTGTTGCCGAGCCGGCGGCAGCACCTGCTGCACCTGAGACACCTCCGGTGGCAGCACCTGTCGAATCGGCGACGGAAACGTCAACCACTACATCTGCACCGGCTTCAGCGCCTGCTGCATCGACATCAGCACCTGCCGCCGAGGTAAGGGAAGCACCGGCCTCAGCCCAACCGGAAACACCATCGTTCCGCCGCACGATTCACGTGCCGGCAGGAGAAGGGCTTAGCGAAATTGATGTCGCTCTAGGAGTAGTAGAGGATTTTCTGAAAGAGCGCCCATGGGTGCCCTGGGTGATCGTCGCCTTCTTACTCGGCTATCTACTCGGTCAACGACGCTGACCAGGTGACACCATCACAATAGCTTACCTGATCGGGCGGCACCACTCACGACGCTGTCCCGCCGTTTTCGCCCGTCATAACATTAGTCTGGTTGTTCGTTTCGCAGACAACGAGGAGGTTGGAGAGTGACAACGATTACGGTCACGGTCAATGGTGTTCGCCATACCAGCGAGGTCGAACCCCGCCTGCTGCTGGTTCATTACCTGCGCGAGCATCTGAATCTGACGGGTACCCACATTGGGTGCGACACCAGCCAGTGTGGTGCGTGTGTGGTTCACATTAACGGGGTCAGTGTGAAGTCGTGTACAACGTTGGCCGTTCAGTGTGATGGTGCCGAGATTACCACCATCGAAGGTCTGGCTCAGGATGTTCAGTTGCACCCGTTGCAAGAAGGTTTCTGGGAGAAGCACGGCTTGCAATGTGGTTTCTGCACCCCTGGCATGATCATGGCTGCTGCCGATCTGCTCAAACGTAACCCCAATCCCTCCGAAGAAGAGATTCGCCACGGTCTTGAAGGTAATCTCTGTCGCTGCACCGGGTACGAGAATATTGTCCGTGCCGTGCGCTACGCTGCCGAGAAGATGGCAGCAATGCAGGCCGCTGATTAATCCGTCCGACAGAAGTTCACACAGAACCTAGTGAGGAGTCAAGGATGACCGCTACCGAAATGAAGGAGCGATTGGTTGGACGGGCGCTCAAGCGCCGTGAGGATCCGAAGCTGATTACCGGCCACGGCAATTACCTCGACGACATCAAGCTGCCGGGAATGCTCCATATCGCGCTGGTGCGTAGCCCACACGCCCACGCGAAGATTGTCTCGATTGATGCCAGTCGCGCTCTGGCAATGCCGGGTGTTGTTGCGGTGTTCACCGGCAAGGATATGCTTGACATAAATCCAATGCCGGCAGCATGGCAGGCGGCTGGGGTGAAGAATTATCCGGTTCCGCCACGTGCCCTGGCAGTCGATAAGGTAGCACTTGTCGGTGATCCGGTGGCGATGGTGGTTGCCGAAGATCGGTATATTGCACGTGACGCTGCTGATGCAGTTGAGGTCGAGTACGAGCCGCTGCCGGCAGTTGTCGATGCGCGTAAGGCGGTTGAACCCGGCGCCCCCCAGATTCACGAAGCAGCTCCCAACAATATTGTGTTTGAATGGGAGTGTGGTAACAAGGCGGCAGCCGATGCGGCGATTGCCAGCGCTGAGGTGGTTGTTAAGGAAGAGATTATCAACCAGCGCCTGATTCCCACCCCGATGGAGACTCGCGGTTCAATTGCCCGTTACGATGCTACGACCGGCGAGTGGACCGTCTGGATGACGTCGCAGGCTCCCCACGTGCACCGCCTGCTCTTAACGGCGTTTGTCTTCGGGGTGCCGGAGACCAAGCTGCGCTGTATTGCGCCAAACGTGGGTGGTGGCTTCGGTCAGAAGATCTTCTGCTACAACGACATGGCCTTCACCATGTGGGCTGCCCGTAAGCTGGGCCGTCCGGTGAAGTTCGTTGAAGATCGCTCTGAGAACTATAAGTATTCAACCCATGGTCGTGACCATATTACTGAAGCTGAGCTGGCCGGTACGCGCGACGGTAAGATTACCGGTCTGCGCGTGAAGACCTGGGCAAATATCGGGGCGTACTTCTCGACCGTTGCCGCCGGTATTCCAACAACGCTTTACGGGCGCATTATTACCGGTGTCTACAAGATTCCTGCCGCGTATGTCCACGTGACCGGTGCGTATACCAATACGGCAATGGTGGACGCTTACCGTGGTGCCGGTCGCCCTGAAGCCAGCTATCTGATCGAGCGGATGGTTGACCGCTTCGCCGCCGAGATCGGGATGGATCCGGCTGAAGTGCGCCGCAAAAACTATATTCAGCCTGAAGACTTCCCCTACGATAACGGTCTCGGTCTGCTACCCTACGACAGCGGCAATTACGAACCGGCCTTGAACAAGGCGCTCGAAATTGCCGGTTATGCCGAGTTCCGCAAGCAGCAGGAAGAGTTGCGCAAGCAGGGCCGGTATCTCGGTATCGGCATCTCATCGTATGTTGAAATCTGTGGCATCGCCCCCAGCGCCTGGATGGGTGGTCAGGGTTGGGGCGCCGGCCTCTGGGAGAGTGCGAATGTCCGTGTCCATCTGACCGGCAAGGTCGTGGTTACGACCGGTTCTCTCCCCCACGGCCAGGGTCTTGAGACCACATTCGCCCAGATCGTCGCCGATGAGTTAGGTGTACCCTACGAAGATGTTGAAGTGCAGTGGGGCGATACGCAAGGAACGCCATTCGGGTACGGCACCTACGGCTCACGCTCGCTGGCAGTCGGTGGGGTGGCGATTAAGCGCAGCGTCGATAAGATTAAGGAGAAGGCGCGCAAACTGGCTGCTCACCTGTTGGAAGCGAATGAAGCGGACATCGTCTTTGAAAATGGCCGGGCTTACGTCAAGGGTTCACCCGACAAGGCCAAGACGATTGGCGAACTCGCTGCGGCAGCGGCGGTTGCTTACAACTTGCCACCTGGCATGGAGCCGTTCCTCGATGAGACCAGCTACTACGATCCGCCGAACTGCACCTTCCCGTTCGGTACCCACGTGAGTATTGTCGAGGTCGATCCGGAGACCGGCCATGTCAAACTGCTGCGTTATATCGCGGTCGATGACTGTGGCAATCAGATCAATCCGCTGATTGTCGAAGGGCAGATCCACGGCGGTATTGCTCAGGGGCTGGCCCAGGCGCTCTATGAGGGTGCAGTCTACAACGAGGATGGCCAGTTGCTGACCGGTACGTTGATGGACTACGCAGTACCGACCGCGGCGATGGTACCTCATATCGAAACCGACCACACCGTAACTCCGTCGCCGGTCAATCCACTGGGCGTCAAGGGTGCGGGTGAGGCCGGAACGATTGCGTCGGCGCAGTGTGTGATGAACGCCATCATTGACGCACTGGCACCGTTTGGGGTGAAGCATCTCCAGATGCCGGCAACGCCGGAACGCATCTGGAAGGCAATCCACGGGAAGTAGGTGTATGCCGGCAGGTGCAGGATTCCCCTGCGCCTGCTCACCATAAGGAGTAGCTATGATTCCAGCCCCATTTGATTACTATGCGCCAACCAGTCTGGCTGAGGCGCTGACCCTGTTACAGCGCCATGGTGATGACGCGAAGATTCTGGCCGGTGGTCACTCGCTGCTGCCGGCAATGAAGCTACGTCTGGCATCACCGGCTGTCCTGATCGATATCAACAAGGTTGCCGAGTTGCGTGGCATCAAAGTCAACGGTACCGTCGAGATCGGTGCCATGACCACCTGGAGCGCGATTGAACACGATGCAGCGCTGGCGAAAGCATGCCCGGTGATGGCCGAAGCGGTCAGCCTGATCGGCGATATTCAGGTACGCAACCGGGGCACGATTGGCGGATCGCTGGCCCATGCCGACCCGGCTGCTGATATGCCGGCGGTGGTGCTGGCGCTCGATGCCCAGATTCACGTCGAAGGCCCGAACGGCCCTCGCGCAATCGCGGCTGCCGATTTCTTCACCGATATGCTGAGCACGGCGCTGGAGCCGGGTGAGATTATCACCTCAATTACCTTCAATAGCCTTGGCGCCGGTGAAGGGGCTGCCTATGCGAAATTCCCCCACCCGGCCAGCCGCTACGCGATTGTCGGTGCAGCCGCCTACGTCAAGATGGAGAATGGCCAGGTAACCGCCTGCCGGGTTGCTATTACCGGGGCCGGCCCCAAAGCCGAGCGTCAGCCGGCAGTCGAGCAGGCCCTGATTGGTACCGATGGCAGTGCTGATGCCATTGCCGCTGCTGCTGCGCACGCCGGCGAAGGAATGGACATGCTCGGAGATATTCACGCCAGTGAAGAGTACCGCCGGGCAATGTGCAAGGTGTATACGAAGCGAGCATTGCTGAAGGCGGTTGAGCGGGCGCGGTGAAGTAAAAGCTGGTCAGCCTTAAGAAGAGTGAGGGGTAGGTTTTTTAACCTTCCCCTCACTCTGTTTTAGAAGTTATCTCTTTGTGATCGTGACGAGCGCACACCGCATCCCTGTGACCAGCAGGATCAACGACGTGATATGCACCTGCTTGTGAGTATGACTGCTGCGGCAGCCACACTGCCGCATTCCAAATGAAATATGTTTTAACGTATCAAAGGATTGCTTTACCTGAGCATAGATGTGCAGAGTCGGCGTTCCCGCTGCGTGCGCAGTAGAACCTGTTTCAAAAAACATCTACGAGAAGGTACCTCATTCATGCCGACCGACTCAATGATCGCGACGCGCACACACAGCATCCTCGTCTCCAGTCGGGTCAATGGCATGACACGTGCCGGATCGTGAGTACGGCCAGCGCGGCAGCATGGCTGCCGCACTCCAAACGACGCACCACGCGGATGATGAGCGAGCAAGGCAACCTATCCGGCGCGTGATGGCACTGGAGGTGGTTATGAGAGCGCGATAGTACAGCTTTTTATGAAATAAGTTCTAGTCTTACACACTGAGTGGAGACCATCCTGCCAATACATCAAACACTCCCCACGCACCGGTCGCCTGCGTGGGGAGTATGAAGGCTACAACACTACCGGCTATACCCGCTTGAAGTAGACGATAACCTTAAAGCCCGACTGTACCCCTTCCATGGTGAGCGCATACAGTCCCTTCGGTAACAGGTTTGGCCCGAGGATTATCAAACCGTAGAAGCCATCGGCATCGGCTGTGTTATCGCCTACCACCTCAAGGCCAACTACCTGACCGGTTTCTACCTGCGTGATATACGTGCCTACCCGTTCACCGGGGGTAAAGCCAAAACCACCGGCAGCTATCTCGGTAACGTTATCCGTAATACAGGCAGTGGTGATCTCGCCATTGATCGGTGCCGGAATATCGGCGCAGGGATCGGCTGGAGCCGGTGGTGGCGCTGGTTGTGGGGTTGCGGGGCAAATGCCTCGCGGCCCAACAAACCAAGCAGGACAACGTCAGGCCCAAGATTGGTGTGTAATTCAAAGCGCGCCCGCTCGAACCACTGGGTCAAGACCGTATCGCCGGAAGAGTTGGTCTCCAGGCGTGGCTCGGTGAGCGGCAATCCAAACAGGGCCAGACTCTCAGCTTCGCTAAAGCCACGCCGTCCGTCGAAGTCCAGGCCATGCGATTGCCAGTAGCGCAGGAATGCATCGCAGACCAGGTGTTGTGTCTGTGCGAAGTAGCGACAACCGGCCTGTGATGTGGTTGGAGCTTTGGGTTCGTTTTGCCAGGGTGTGCCCCTCCGCTGCAAGAGATCGTCACCCAGCCGACCGAGCAAAACGTCATATGGGCGCGCGTTCTCTGGATGCAGCTCAAAGCGATTGCGCTCAAAGATTTGCACCAGCCGCACCTTGCCTTCAACCTCTTGCTGGAAAGCCGGTGTTATCGGAAAACCAAACACTGGCAACCCACCGTTCTGCTGCCAGTATTCGGCAAATCGTCCCTCAATACAATCGGGAACTTCATTAAAGCAGATGCGGTTCTGCGCCTGAGCTGGCACAGCCGGCATCAGCGCGGTCAATAACGTCGCTACAACTGCCATGAACAACAGGTGCAGCCAGCGCGACCTCATAA
Organism: Chloroflexus aurantiacus J-10-fl; assembly: GCF_000018865.1. Classification (NCBI taxonomy): domain Bacteria; kingdom Bacillati; phylum Chloroflexota; class Chloroflexia; order Chloroflexales; family Chloroflexaceae; genus Chloroflexus; species Chloroflexus aurantiacus. Next base: position 4,644,778 of record NC_010175.1, on the reverse strand, counting down.
AAACCTCCATGCAGTTTCAAGAGCATACAACGGTGTGACCGGCTCTTGTATTATACCTGAGGCAGGTTGTACAGTCAAACATGTGTTCACTAGTTAAAAATTTGTTAATAATGATTAAAAAATAAAATGTTTTTATTGTATTGAAAACCACTTAAACAAAGCAAATGCCTTGCGGTAAGCCGGCATAGTGGGTTCGCAATCCGGTGCTGTTAGTCTCGGACAGGTGGTGAACAGACCCTGCGCAACTATCTCTTAACCGACAATTGTCATGTGTTTCGTTTGTAAAGCCGTCTCTTTTGTTATAGTAATTACAGGAAATATTTCACAAGTAACAGGCAAGGAGGCCAGTTATGCTACCCAAAACCCCGGTTAACGAGCGCGGTGAAGTACAATTTCCCGATCCACCGTTCGTGCAAGCGCTCTTCAGCAGTACGAAGTTCGCGTGGTTGTTCCTGATCATTCGGCTCTTCTTAGGCTATTCGTGGTTGACATCCGGTTGGGGTAAGTTGAACAATCCTGCCTGGATGGAAAGTGGCGCGGCTATTCTGGGTTTCTGGAAGAATGCAGTCGTTATTCCCGAAACCGGTCGCCCGCCAATCGCTTATGACTGGTATCGCTCGTTTATTCAGTTTCTGATCGATACCGAATCGCACACCTGGTTTGCGAAACTGATCGTCTACGGTGAGATTCTGGTCGGTATCGGGCTGATCGTCGGTGGTCTGGTCGGCTTCTCGGCCTTCTTCGGCGCACTGATGAACTTCAACTTTATGCTGGCAGGTACGGCCAGTACCAACCCGGTGATGTTCACCCTTGCCATTATTCTGATGCTGGGTTGGAAAGTTGCCGGTTACTACGGCCTTGACTATTACCTGCTCCCACTGTTGGGTACGCCGTGGGGACGCAACAAACCGGCACAGGCCAGTCCGGCGTCTGCGTAAGTCCATAGCACTCGTCGTAAGCGAAAGAGCAATAGGAGCACTGGTGTCAACCAGTGCTCCTGTTTTATGGTGTAGCGAACGATAGTTATCGATCCAGGGGTTAATGCTCTCTCCAATGGCGACGTGCGTTGTAATGGCGACCACGCCGCCTATGACGCCCGACTCTGCATCCGCGCCAGTTCTTCATCAACAACCTTTTCATCAAGTTTCTTGAAGAGTGGCTGCGGTTGGCGGAGCGCCTGCCCCACCGGTAACGCTGATGGTTGCCAGCGCCCAACCCATTCGGCATAATTGCCGGTCAGTACGCGATGAACGCGGCCATCGGCTTCGGTGACATCGCGGAAAGAGAGCGGGCCGGCGATGTAACCGTCATACCCCAAATACTCGTGCAGGCGCTGGCTGGAGAAGGGCAGGAACGGTGTGAAGATGATCTTGAGTGTGTCAACACAGCGCAGCGCGACGTACCAGATGGTTGCAGCACGCTCGCGATCACTCTTGATCACTTTCCACGGCTCCTGTTCGCTCAGGTAGATATTCACCTGCGCGGCCAGCCGCATCGCCTCGCTCAGCGCGGCTTTGAAGCGAGCTGTAGCCAGCAGATCGCCCACGGTCTCCAGACCGCCGTTCACCTCTTGTATCAACTGCTCGTCGGTTGCGGTCAGGGGGCCGGGTTGGGGGACGCTCCCAAAATTCTTGTAGACATTGGTCAGCGTGCGGTTGACCAGATTGCCCCACGTTGCCACTAATTCGTCATTGTTCCGGCGCACAAACTCGGCCCAGGTGAAATCGGTATCCTGGTTTTCAGGCCCGGCGATGGTCAGAAAGTAGCGCAGCGCATCGGCATCGTACCGGCTGAGAAAATCGTTGACGTAGATAACAATCCCACGCGAGCTTGAGAACTTCTTCCCCTCCATCGTGAGAAATTCACTCGATACAACGTTGTACGGCAATTGGAGGGGAACGCCCTGGTAGGTTCCACTCGGATCGGTACCAAAATCACCACCTGCACCATAACCGAGCAGCATCGCCGGCCAGATAACCGTGTGGAAAACGATGTTATCTTTGCCCATGAAGTAGAAATGGCGGGCAGCCGGATTTTGCCACCAGGTACGCCATGCATCAGGTTGACCACTATTGCGTGCCCATTCGATGCTGGCCGACAGGTAGCCGATCACCGCGTCAAACCAGACATAAATCTTTTTATCGTCACGATGGACATATTCCGGCAGGGGAATGGGTACACCCCACTCCAGATCGCGCGTGATAGCCCGTGGCTTCAGTTCTTTCAAGAAGTTGAGCGAGAAGTTACGCACGTTTGGGCGCCAGTGGGTTTGCCGATCAATCCAGGCGTGCAACTGTTCGGCAAATGCCGGCAGATCGAGAAAGAAGTGTTCGGTAGGTTTGAACACCGGTGGCTGTCCATCCACCTTCGAGCGCGGATTGATGAGGTCGGTTGGATCGAGCTGGCTGCCACAGTTATCACACTGATCGCCACGTGCTTCATCGTAGCCGCAGATTGGACAGGTGCCTTCGATGTAGCGGTCAGGCAGAGTACGGCCAGTCGTGGCCGAGAACGCACCCAGTGTCTCCTGGCGAATAATATAGCCCCGCTCGTAGAGCGTGCGGAAGATGTCCTGGGTTACCGCATAGTGGTTTGCGGTTGTCGTGCGCGTGAAAATATCGTAGCTCAACCCAAGATTGTAGAGATCGTCGCCGATGATTTTGTTGTAGCGATCAGCAATCGCCTGGGGCGTGGTTCCTTCTTTGTCGGCAACCAGCGTAATCGGCGTACCGTGCTCATCAGTGCCCGAAATCATCAACACGTGGTTCCCCCGCAAACGGTGGTAACGGGCAAAAATATCAGCCGGGACACCAAATCCGGCAACGTGGCCGATGTGACGCGGCCCATTGGCATACGGCCAGGCAACGGCAACCAGGATATGTTCAGGCATTGTATCACCTCAAACGTCAATCAATAACAACTGACGAACGTGCTTCCAATGAATCTTGCGGCAGAACACTGTGAGTATATCTGTGGTAGAGGGGAAAGGCGGTCAGGCCGCCATGTAACCGCGTGCAGTCAGGCGTAAACCGCACCAGCGGGCGGGGAAAAAACCGTTTTGCGTTACAGGGTCGCGCGATTGGTATACCATGGTAGCTCCACGTGCAATGATTGCTGGTAATCTAGTATAACAGATTGTAGCGCGTCTGTTGTGCGTTATGCGTTCGTAATGTACGCAAAACGTGGAACGCTGTTGTGACTCCGGGCCGGGCTGGTGGGGCAAGTATACACAATTGACGTAGGGAGCTGATGAGGATGAGCAATCCCACGTACCAGGCATACTGGTGTTAGCTGTGTTCTGCAAGGGGTGGCCAAGCATCTCTACTGGTGGGAAAGATGAGCAAGCCGGGGAAGGTGGTGCAAGCGATTTACCACCTTCCCCTCTCTGCCTGCTCAGCCGCGAGGAAAGGAGAGTGAGAGTCGGCAAGCACACACGCTTCATCTCGATCCAGCCCAACATCGGCAAGTGCGGTTGGATCGTTGCGCGGTTCGAGATGGGTGAAGACCGTGCTGTTTGGCACCGCAGCCCGCACTGCCGCTTCGACCTGCTCGGCCATCGCGTGCGCCTGTTGGATACTCCAGGTGTCGGGTACAAGAAGGTGAAACGAGATAAAGCGCCTTGCGCCTGATTGACGGGTACGCAGAGCATGGTAATCGCACCCGTAATTGTTGAGATCGGCGAGCGCATTGTGGATTGCCGCCAGCTCGCTCGCCGGCAAAGCGGTATCCATCAGCCCCAGGACAGCACGGCGTACCAGCCCGATTCCGGTGAAGGTAATATTCACCGCTACTGCCAGTGCAATCAGCGGATCGAGGACATACCAGCCGGTGAGAGCGACCAGACCAATGCCGGCCACCACTGCCAGCGATGTCCAGACATCGGTCAGCAGGTGTTGACCATCAGCTTCGAGGGTGAGCGAGTCGTGGCGCCGTCCGGCCCGCAACAGAACGATGGCTACGCCACCGTTGATCAGGGTAGCAATACCGGCGACCAGCAAACCGGCGACGGTATGATCGAGTGGTTGTGGAGATAAAATGCGCTGAATGGCTGTCCAGCCAATCCCCATGGCGGCAATAATGATGAAGACACCTTCCAACGCACCGGCAAAGTATTCGGCCTTGCCGTGCCCGTAGGCGTGCTCTTCATCGGCGGGGCGCGCGGCAATCGTTAACATAATCAATGCAATAACAGCCGCAGCCAGGTTCACCAGCGATTCGAGGGCATCGGCCAGAATACCGATTGAGCCGGTCAACCAGAATGCGCCTGATTTAAGACCAATGGTCGCGATGGCAGCGCCAATTGCGAGCCAGGCATAGCGGGTTAGCGTTTGTCGTTGACTCACCGTTGTGCTCCGCGTTAGTTCCACGTTTCACCAACCAGAATAGCCGGATCATGGCGGTTTTGGCAAGATCGCAGCCGAATCTTCGGGAAGCGCAATCGGTAATTTTGTGAAGGCGAAACTTTCAGATACGGGGCGACATGCACCTCTGTGGCCTCTGTGTCTCGGTGGTGAAACATCCTCTCGCGCTATCACGCTCTCGTGTATACTACGAGTAGTATGGACAACAAGAGTGCAATACCTGGCATAAGTGAGTAACGCTATGAAAATCTACACACGCACCGGGGATGCCGGTGAAACAGGTCTGTTTGGCGGTCAGCGGGTTCGGAAAGACGATCTGCGAGTGCAGGCGTATGGCACAGTTGACGAGTGCAACGCAGCGCTTGGTGTGGCCCGTGCAGCCGGCCCTGATCCGGCACTCGATGCTGTACTGGCTGTTGTGCAGAATCAGCTTTTTGTGGTTGGGGCAGACCTGGCGTCACCCGGTGAGTCGCCGTACATTCCGCGCGTCTCTGCTGAGCTAACCTCGTTTCTGGAAGAGCAGATTGACGCAATGGAAGCCGAATTGTCGCCGCTGAAGCAGTTCATCTTGCCCGGTGGGCATCCGGTAGCAGCGCATCTCCATCTGGCCCGCACGATCTGCCGGCGGGCCGAACGGGTGGTGGTGACGCTGGCTACCGAGGAAGAGGTGCGGCCTGAGATTTTAACCTATCTCAATCGTCTGTCGGATTTTCTGTTCGTGGCAGCACGGATTGCGAACGCCAGGGCTGGAGTGAGTGATGTGCCCTGGCAGAAGTGATGATGGGAGCAAGAGGGTATCTCTGCTCGCGGATCGTTGGCGTGGGTGGTAGTGGGGCGGGTTGAGAACCCGCCCCTACGGTAGCCGGGTACGCCGGGTGGGTTGCGATACACCCCCACCCTAACCCGCCCCCGCTGGGGGCGGGAATGTTCATCAGGACACGGGCACGACATGCGGTCATGGATGACGAGCGCGCCGGAGGCGCGTGCTCCCAGGGGATACCCCGGCAGCAGGTGTGGTGATAGGGGCGGGTTGAGAACCCGCCCCTACGGTAGCCGGGTCTGCCGTGTGGGTTGCGATACGCCCCCACCTTAACCCGCCCCCGCTGGGGGCGGGAATGTTCATCAGGACACGGACACGACATGCGGTCATGGATGACGAGCGCGCCGGAGGCGCGTGCTCCCAGGGGATACCCCGGCAGCGGGTGTGGTGGTGGGGCGGGTTGAGAACCCGCCCCTACGGTAGCCGGGTCTGCCGTGTGGGTTGCGATACGCCCCCACCCTAACCCGCCCCCGCTGGGGGCGGGAATGTTCATCAGGACACGGACACGACATGCGGTCATGGATGACGAGCGTACCGGAGGCGTGCGCTCCCAGGGGATACCTCAGCAGCGGGTACCAAACCGCAGACAATTCACTCCACCCGTTGTAGACATAACAAATGGACGGCGCAAACCGTCCATTTTCCTCCCTCCTACCTTCTCACTTCTATCTTCTATTTTCTATCTTCTATTTTCTATCTTCTCACCCACCCAATATCCGACTAAAAAACATCGGATCGAACAGATAGATCGCTCCTCCCGCAATGGCAAGCGCCAGCACAATCGCCAGCACGACGATCAACCAGCGCGGCGGCGTTCGACGCAAGACACGGGTGTTGACATTACCAACGGTAAATGAAAATGAGGGCGACTTCTCGTCAACCTGATACCGTTTCCGATATTCGGCTTCGGCTGCCGACGAATCAATGCCGAAGAAAGAGGCGTAGGCGCGCATCATCCGAACTGCTGCCGGGCCGCGCGGTAGCAGCGACCACTGCTCATCTTCAATGGCCTGCAGGTAGTACATACGAACCTTAATTTCATTTTCGACCTGCACCAGCGTCAGGTGTCGCCGCTGACGTTCGGCGCGTAGGCGTTGCCCAAAGCTGGCCTGCTCTTCACTTTCAGTAAGCTGGCGAATGTCAGCCGTGCCTTCAGTGCTGCGCAACAGAGCCAGCTCTTCCGCTTCGCTCATAAACACCGATTCGCTCTCCTCATCGGCAGAGCGACGTCGTGTTGGTTGGGACATTGTTTGGGTTGCTCCTTCTGTATCGATTTTCGGTTGGGGTGGCGTCAGCACCGGCGCTTCCGGTAACATCCGCGCCTGAATCCGGGCCAGTAGTTCGCCAGTGCGGTATGGTTTGGCGACGTAATCGGTCGCGCCGGCGGCAAATGCACGCATCACGTCTTCTTCCAAACCGGCCTTACTGAGAACGATAACCGGTTGCAGTGCCGCCAGTCGCGGCAGGGCATCCCAGCCGGCCCCTTGTTCTGTGCGAACCTCTAACAGCACCAGATCAGGCTGCTCACGAACGCAGGTGTGCTCTGCCGATTGCAGAATATTGCTGGTCAAGACCCGATAACCGGCCTCTTGCAATTGCTCTTTCAATTTTGCCATGAAGGCAACATCATCGTCTATAATAAGGATGGTGCGCATATGATGATGAGTGATCAATAGCGAACGAACGTCTTCGCACGTTGCGTCATTATACCACGTCCGCCTATGCAAACACGTTACGATGTCATTGTGGTGGGTGCCGGCCACGCCGGATGTGAAGCCGCGCATGCTGCGGCCCGGTTGGGTTGCCGGACCCTGTTGTTGACTATTGATCTGGACAAGCTGGCCCATATGTCGTGTAATCCGAGCATTGGCGGGCCGGCGAAAGGCCATCTGGTGCGCGAGATCGATGCGCTGGGTGGTCTGATGGGTCGTATTACCGACCGTAGCGCAATTCAGATTCGGCTGCTCAATGAGAGTAAAGGGCCGGCGGTGCAATCGTTGCGGGCGCAGTGTGATAAGCGGCTGTACGCCCGCCTGATGAAAGAGACGCTTGAACGGGTGCCCAATCTCGATCTGCGCCAGGCGATGGTTGAACGGATCGCCCCACCGAACGCCGACACCCAATGTTTCACGGTGACGACCCACACGGGCTGGCGGTATCTGGCACCGGCAGTGATCCTGACCACCGGTACCTTTCTGCGGGGCCGGGCAATCACTGGTGAAGCGATGTGGGGTGCCGGTCGCGCCGGTGAAGCGCCGGCCATGGCGCTCAGTGAAGACCTGGCGGCACTCGGTTTTCCGCTGGTGCGCCTCAAGACGGGGACGCCACCGCGCCTTGCTGCGGCGACGATAGACTTCTCGCTGACCGAATTGCAACCCGGCAGTGACACACCGTTGTCGTTCGGCCACTACTATCCCGAACTTGGTGAAACAATTCCGCCCCCTGAATACCACGGCCCGCCAGCACCAGTCTACCCGCACCCACAGCTCGACGGCTGGCGACCGCAGTTACCCTGCTATCAGGTGCATACGACGCCCGAATTTCACGCAATCATCCGCGAAAACCTGCACCGTGCCCCCCTCTTCAGTGGGATCATTGAAGGCGTCGGGCCGCGTTATTGTCCGAGTATCGAAGATAAGATTGTGCGCTTCGCCGACAAGGAGCGGCACGGGCTGTTCCTGGAGCCGGAAGGCTGGACAACGTCAGAGGTCTATGTACAGGGGTGCAACACCTCGCTGCCTGAAGACGTACAGTGGGCAATGCTGCGTTCGATCCCGGCGTTACGCAATGTCGAATTAATGCGGATCGGCTACGCTATCGAGTACGATGCAGTCGCGACCGGTGAGATTACTGCCGACATGCAGACGCGCCGGCTACGTGGATTGTTCTTCGCCGGGCAGATCAACGGCACCACCGGCTACGAGGAGGCGGCAGCGCAGGGATTGATGGCAGGGATTAATGCGGCCCACTATGTGCAGGGTAAGCCGCCGGTGATTTTGGGGCGAGCCGAAGCGTACATTGGTGTCTTGATCGATGACCTGACCACCAAAGAGATTCGTGAGCCGTACCGCATGTTTACCTCGCGGGCTGAGTATCGGCTGCTACTGCGTGGAGATAACGCCGATCTGCGCCTGACGCCACTGGCGTATCGGCTTGGACTGGTTGACGGTGAGCGGGCAGCGGTCGTGGAAGCGCGACGACAGCAGACCGAGCATGCATTGCAGCAGATGCGTGAACGTCGCATCTTCCCTTCAGCAGCGGTTAATGCCAGCCTGGAAGCACACGGGATCAAGCCGATCAGTCAACCGGTTACCGTTGCCGAAGTTCTGGCCCGACCCGAAGTCCGGTACACACAATTGCGCGATGCACTTCCTGACTTACCGGCGCTCAGTGATGCGGTGATCGAGCAGGTGGAAATCGGTTGCAAATACAGCGGCTACATCGCCCGTCAGGAGCGTGAAGTGGCACGCATGCAGAAGATGGAGCATCGGCGGATTCCACCTGATTTTGACTACACCTCATTGCCGGGTTTACGTAATGAAGCCCGACAGGTGCTGATGCGTTTCCGTCCGGCGACGTTAGGCCAGGCCGGGCGGCTGGCCGGAATCAATCCGGCAGACGTAGCCATTATTCTGTTCGCGCTTGAGCGCCGGCAGGGAGATCAGGTGGCGAGATGATACCCTCCCCCTGACACCCCACCCGTGTCGTGCTATGCATTACCCACATGTCACCCTGCGTTAGGCCGGACTGCAAGCGCTCCCCGTGGCACGGGTGGCGTGGCGCAGGCTTCCAGCCTGCGTGCAAGCATCCTCGCCACTGCCGTCAGGTGCTGGTCGTGGCCGCTGGTGTGCAGGCATAAATCTATTGCAACAAACCGTCTACGGCAGGTAGCTCATGCATGCCTGACCAACTCGATGATCGAAGCGAGCACATCCAGCTCTCCTCCAGCTCTCCCGTGATCAGGATGGGTAACGGTGTACCACGCGCCGGATCGTGAGCACGGCTGGCGCGGCAGCATGGCTGCCGCACTCCAAACCTTGCGCCACGCGCATGAAGAGCGGGTACGGCAATCCATTCAGCATGTGATAGCACGGCTGGTGCAGCGCACTGCCACCGAGGCGGTCGCTCACAACAGCGCCAATAGCGATCATACCAGCCGATACGCACGTGGTTGACACCAGTTATGGGTAATGCATAGCGTGTCGTAGGAGTGGGAATTGCACCTCAGAGACACTGAAAACACAGAGATATTCTGAGTCCTTGCACTGGTGATCATTCCCGGCGCAGTGTGGTGAGGGAATTGCACCACAGAGCCACAGAGAACACAGAGATGTTCTGTATCCTTACGCTGGCGGTTATTCCCGGTGCAGTGTAGTGAGGAATTGCACCACAGAGACACTAAGTGAACAGAGATAGTGAATGTGAGCATTGTTTCCGTAAGGAACTGCTCAGCAATGTCGAGTCGCTGATCCGATCTTTACGTAATGCGCATGAACGCTACAGTCTGCTTCAAGTATCCGATCAAGATATGATTGTCCGCCAGACCGAAACCCTTCTGAGTCTGACGCAAGCATTGCAAGAACAGATACCCCCTGACGTCCAATCACTGACTGAAGCGCAAGCCGACGTCTTATACGAAACAATTGAGACGATTGAAGAGCAACGTGAACAATTCTCAGCCCAGGCAATGGAGTATATTGCGGACATGAAGGCGGCTACACAGCGCCAGATAGCCATCGAAGTGATGGCAACGTTTACCGGTATTGGGGTAGCGCTGGCAGGCATGGGGGTACTTACGCTGTTCCTGCTCTGGCTGATCGAGCGCTCGATTGTCCGCCCCTTGCGGCATCTCTCTGCTGCCGCAGCAGCGCTGGCCGAAGGGCGCTCTGATCAACCAATCACCATTACCAGTGAAGACGAAGTCGGTGCACTACAACGAGCGTTCAACCAAATGACCGACACAATCCGGCGGCAAACTCGCGATCTGGAACGGCTCTACCAGCAGGCAATTCAGTCCCGCGATGCAATCGAAGCCGCACACCGACAGGTGTCGGAACAACTGGCAATTATTCAGCAGCAACGCGATGCTATTCGCGAACTAAGCGTACCGGTGCTACCGATCAATCGCGACACCCTGGTGATGCCGCTGGTTGGAGCGCTTGATACGGCACGCTTGAGCCAGGTACAGGAGCAGGCGCTTGGACGGCTTGCCGCGACCGGCGCCCGTCGATTGTTACTCGACGTTACCGGTGTACCGGTGATCGATACCCAGATAGCGCAGGGGTTAATCCGGGTAGTACAGGCTGCACGCTTGCTTGGGGCACAGGTCGTCCTGGTCGGTATCCGCCCTGAAGTTGTGCAATCAATTGTTGGCCTTGGTGTGCATTTGAATGGTATTCGTTCGTTTAGTGACCTGCAGAGCGCTCTGAAATTGTCAGGAGATCAGGGATGATCCGCCTCACACAGCAACAGATCAACCACGGCGTTTTTGGCTTCCTTACCGGATTGGCCGTCATTGCACTTTTTCTTGCATTCTTTCCCGAACCACTATTGTCAACCATTGTGTCAGTGCTTGCAGGTCTGGTTATTAGCGGTGGCCTGTGGTTTGCCTACTGGCGTGGGTGGGAGCCGGCACGTCCATTGCTGATCATTCTACTCACGGTGATTGTCGCATTTGGAACCGATGAAATATTCATTGATGCACGATTCCATCATTTGCTCTACACTATTCCGGCACTGGCACTGGTGTTGACCAGTCCATTCTGGATTGCAGCAAGCGCACTAACACTACTGGTCACATTTGCTTACCGGGCGGGTGGTGGTCCCTATGTCAATCCTTTCGAGCTGGTAACGTTTGCGTTTATCGTCGGCGGCATGATCTTCAGTCGTTTGGCGATTGATAATGCTCAGCACCTGGAGGCGGCAAGACGCGAGGCAGAAGAAGCCCGTGCGTGGGCTGAACAACGGGAACACGAACTGGCTGCGCAGGCGGAAGAGCTGGCGCAACGTAACACCGAACAGCAACGGTTGCTCGAACTGGTATCCGTGCTTGAGACACCAACCATCACGCTGGCGGAGGGTGTGCTGATGGCCCCGATTGTGGGCGCACTCGATAGCCGACGTGCTCAGGCGCTAACGACGCGCCTGCTTCAAGAAGCCAATGCCCGGCGTGCCCGTCGTGTCATTCTCGACATCAGTGGGGTGAGCGCAGTTGACACCCAGGTTGCGCAGGCGCTGATCCAGACTGCGCGGGCGCTGCGTCTGCTCGGTTGCCAGGTGATCCTTACCGGTATTTCGGCCACGGTAGCAATGACGCTCACGCATCTGAATGTGGCTATGGAAGGTATGATAACGACCCGCTCGCCGCAAGAGGCGCTGGCAATGCAGTAGCAGCAACATCTGGAACGCGAGGGGGGCGCTGAGGTCATTGCACCACAGAGGCACTGAGAACACAGAGATGGCGGATGTATGCCTTGTTTCCGTTCGGTAGGGGCGCACGGCTGTGCGCCCCGATCCTGTTAACTTACAGAACATGCTCGTCCCTGGGAGCGCGAGCCTCCAGCTCACACGTAACAAGTTGCACATACGCCAAGAGCTATACAGCCGCTGTTATACACCAGCACTGCCCTGGGAGCGCGAGCCTCCAGCTCACACGTGATAAAATGTACATACCCTAAAGTCTCCTACATCCTATACCCTAATATCCTATATCCTATTTTCTCTATCCTATTTTCTCTGTCCTATTTTCTCTGTCCTATTTTCTCTGTCCTATTTTCTCTGTCCTATTTTCTCTGTCCTATTTTCTCTGTCCTATTTTCTCTGTCCTATTTTCTTCCCTCCCCTCACCACTTGCAGACTCCGCCATTTTGTGCTACATTAAAGGCCGTGCGGGCGTAGCTCAGGTGGTAGAGCATCTGCCTTCCAAGCAGATGGTCGCGCGTTCGAGTCGCGTCGCCCGCTCCACTGGCGAACTGTCCCACCTGTTGCGGTGGGATGTTTTATTTGCGGTGATAATCCGGTTGTCGATGTGCGACAACGGAATGAAGACGGACGGTGGTTCCCTCGTGTAGCAGGCACTTAATTTGACATAAAACTCTGTTCTATTCTCAATTGTGGAGGTTACAATGAACCGAACTCAGCAGAGCCGACTATTTCCAATCATTGTTGGTGGGTACGGCGTGCTGTGGGCAATCTTCGGGCTGATCGCTCTTGTTTTTGGCCTGATTAACCTATCAGGGCGTGGGATGGAGGGGCTGGCTGCACAGGTCGGGATTGTGTTCTTCGGTGTGCCTTCGCTGGTCTTCGCTACTCTGCTGCTGGTGTGTGCGGTTGGTCTCTGGCATGAACGACGCTGGGCGTTGATGATGGCGCTGCTGCTCGCGGTTATTCAGTTGCTGGTTGGTGTTTTGATCAGTTTCGTACCTGCTGAGATAGCGTATGCCGGTATCGCCGGCGCACTGATGGCCGCGGTAGCACTGTGGTATATCGTCAGACGGTTGCGGGCTGGTGGGTAGGATGCAGCACGCCCTCCTGGTCACGGGGATGCCGGATGTGTTCGTGACGATCATCGAGTCGGCCAGGCATGCATGAGCTACCTGCGCGTAGACGTTTGGTTGCCCCAGGTTCGTGCCTGCACACTATCCGACGACCACTTACCGGCTCCTGGCCCGGCGGCAATGTGCCGCCCCAGCCGTGCCAGCACGTGCTGGATGGAGTGCCGTACCCGCTCGTCATGCGCGTGTCGCGCGGTTTGGAGTGCGGCAGCCATGCTGCCGCGCCAGCCATGCTCACGATCCGGTGCGTGGTAGGCCGTTACCCATCCTGATCACGGGAGAGCAGGATGTGCTCGTTTCTTATTTCGCCCCACCACCACCCTGCACTGCGCCCCGTGATGTGATATACTTGTATTACTCGCTTCGTGTATCTCACTGTTGACATAACAACAACGATGCCTGCCGTCCTGACCCTTGAACTTACGCCGACCACCGATCAGTGTTACGAGCTGCGGTTGTAACTGGAGAGCGATGACCAACGTCATCGTCCACCTCAGACCTTCCCCTGTGGGCCGCTCGATGCCGATGCGCTGCGTGCCTTGCTGGGCAGTGACCCCGATGCCTACGGTGCAGCACTGTGCCAGGCGCTGTTTGCCGACCCGCAGGCGGTTGCCAAATACTGTGAGTTGCGGGCGGCAGCGCTGAATCGGAACAACAGCCGCGCCGTGTCGGTGCAGCTCATTGTGCCCGCTGCGTTACAGGGGTTGCGCTGGGAGTTGCTGCGCGACCCGGTGAGCGGGCAGCCGGTTGGGTGCGATGCTAACGTCTGGTGGTCGCGCTTGTTGCCGGTTGACCACACGATACCACTCCCACCTGCCCCGACCAGTGTCCGGCGGGTGTTGCTGGCAGTGGCCGACCCGGTTGATGTGGCGACCTATCGCCTGCCAGGGATTGACGCGGAATACACCGACCTGCTCCGCAGGGCACTGGCCGATTGGGAGACGTCAGTGATCAGCGCACATTGGGATGAGGTGCGGTACCAGTTGTACGCCGGCTACGATGTGCTGGTGCTGGTGGCCCACGGGACGCTGGTTGAGGGGCAGCCCTGGCTGTTCCTGGTCGACGAGCAGCAGCGGGTGGCACGGCGATCCGGTGCCGATCTGGTGGCGATGCTCAAGAGTCTTGGTGAGCGTTGCCCACGGCTGGTGGCGTTGATCAGTTGTGCCGGTGCCGGCGACGATGACCGACAGCCGTTGACGGCGCTGGGGCCGCTGTTGGCCCGCAGCGGCCCACCGGCAGTGATTGCCGCGTATGGTAATCTCTCACTGGCGACGGCTAAGCGCAGTACGGTCAGATTGACCGTGCCCTCAACGCCGCCCGCCTGGCCGCCCGCAATGATGACCGCTCCGACTGGTGGGCATTGACCCTGTTCAGCCGGTTGCGCAACAGCCGGCTCTGGGTGTCTGCGCCGGCCCACCAGCCCGACAGCGCACCGTTTATGGTAGCCTACCAGCGCAACCGACTCTTCCGGGGGCGGGATAAAGAGCTGGCCGACCTCGAACGATGGCTGTGCGGGGATGAGCAGGTGACGGTAGTGATCAATGGCATGGCCGGCGTGGGCAAGAGCCAACTGGCCAGCGAGTGTGCCTACCGGCTCCGTGACCACTTTCCCGGTGGGTCTTCTGGCTGTCGATGGCTAACCCTGAGGACATCCAGGCCCAGGTAGCACTCTGCGGCGGGCCTGAGGGGATGAACCTGCCCGGCTGGGACGGGTTAAGCCTGGAGGATCGGGTGGCTACCGTCAAACGGGCGTGGGCGATGCCGGTACGTCGCCTGCTCATCTTCGATAACCTGGAGGACAGGGAACTGCTGGCGCAGTGGCGGCCAAAAACCGGTGGTGGGCAGGTGCTGGTCACCAGCCGGCGCGGTGACTGGCGGGCAACTGATGGTGTCACCGAATTGCCGTTGCGTCCGCTGGATCGGTCGGCGAGCTATCAGGTCTTGCTGGGACCACGGGCGTATGAACAGGAACGACCGGTTGAGGCGTTGCTGGCCGATCCGCAGCAGCAGGCGGCTGCCGATGCGATCTGTGACGAACTGGGAGACCTGCCCCTGGCGCTGGCGCTGGCCGGTGCTTATCTGGCTGACAATCCCCGGCTGGCGCTGGCCGACTATCACCGGCGGTTGCAGGAATTGTTACTGGCCGACCCGGCGCTGACTGACGCGATGGCGGCTGAAGCTGGCCTGCCAACCAGATATCAGCGCGGCGTTGCTGCCGCACTGACCCTGAGCTATGCGCAGCTTACCCCAGAGAAGGATGCCGCAGCGCTCAGCCTGTTCCACCGGCTGGCCTGGCTGGCCTCGCTACCGATTCCAGAGGCGCTCCTGACCGCGCTGAGCGATGGTCAGGCCCCCGATCCGGCCCTGCGTCGGCTGCGGGCAGTTGGGCTGATCGACCGCCGCGAAGTACAGCTCCACCGCCTGATTGTTGCCTTTGGCCGTGAGCGTGATCCGGAACTGGCAGTGACTCTCAGTGACACTGTGACGGCAGTGCTGGCGGCGATGGATGACCAGGACCTGGATCGGATGCCGCTGGCGGGGACACCCTACCGGCCACATCTGGAGGAGCTGTGCTGGCATACGGATCGGCTGGCGGATGTGCTGGCGGCCCGGCTGCTTATGCAAACAGGCCGGTTGCTCGATATTCAGGGGGAGTACGCGGCAGCCCGCCCGCTGTTGGAACGGGCGCTGGCGATCCGAGAACGCAGCCTCGGCCCCGACCACCCCGATACGGCCACCAGCCTGAACAATCTGGCACTGTGCTTACAGGCGCAGGGGGCGTATGCAGAGGCCCGCCCGCTGTTGGAACGGGCGCTGGCGATCCGAGAACGCAGCCTCGGCCCCGACCACCCCGATACTCGCATCATCCGAAAAAATCTGACAGACCTGAACAAAGAGTAAGCAGAACTTGTTATCACATCCCTGGCGGTAATAGCTCTAGTGCAACATAGCATCCGATATGTTGCACTGAAATATACCCGACAGAACAGCCAGAAACCTGCGTTTGTAGAGTTACTGTTTCACTTTTTTTGGTGCCTTATCTTGAGCAGCGTAGGGCGAAACGCTAGAACCTAATCCCCGTGACCAGCACAGTCAGCGGTGGCCACGCGCTGGGTCGTGAGCACGGCTGGCGCGGCAGCATGGCTGCCGCACTCCAAACTTCGCGACACGTGCATAATGCGCGGGTAAGGCACCCAATCCGGCGTGCGCTGGCGACGGCAATGGTTGTCAGTTCTTCCCACAGCTTTTAGGAAATATGTTCTACAGCGCTGTTACCTGCTCTGCTATTGAACGACCGGCTGGTGGGCCACACGCACGCTGTTTGCTGGTACCATGAAGGAAACGAAGGTATTGCGATATTCACCCTAACCATACAGCAGATGCTCATTGTTATCCAGGAGTTGTTTATGTCAACAAATGGCAGGGAACCAGCAGCGGCTCGAAATGTGTTGGGTGGCCCGCTGGTACTGTGCAGTCAGCAACCGCTGACCGGTTTTTTCCGGACAGGCTGTTGTGACACCGGCCCGCACGACGCCGGTTTGCACGTCGTCTGTGCGCAGGTCACGGTGGAGTTTTTGCATTTTAGCCGTGCCCGTGGCAATGACCTGATCACGCCCCGACCCGAATATCGCTTTCCAGGGCTGAAGCCGGGTGATCGCTGGTGTCTCTGCGCGCTGCGCTGGCTGGAAGCCTATGAGGCCGGCGTTGCGCCGCCTGTGATCCTCGCGGCAACTCACGAAGCTGCGCTGACGGTGATTCCACGCGCAGTGCTGCTGGCACATGCGTTGGATGTGCAGGAAGACGCGGGCACGGTGTAGTCTGATCGCCGCGTTAACACATCTCTACCTTTCGGCTGATGCCGGTCTAACGGAGCTATGCTATGCTGTAAATGGCGCATCAGCAGAGAAGATGACCGTCCATCCGCCGGTTCTGTCCGGCTTGCGGCTGCGTGAAGCAGCGTGTGCGAGCGATGACTTCCCGTTGTGGATTGATGCGCCTTGGGGAAGCGTCACGCACAGATGTACGGTTGTCGGTGAGAGGAGCATGTGTATGTTTACCCGTTTTCTGAAGTTCTTGCGTCGGCTTGGCCAGATTCACCCGGCTGTGATCGCTATCGCGCCTGATCGCACGTGGTAGAGAGTACGGTACAATGAACGAGATGGTATTCGTTCATTGAACAAGGAGCGCACCAATGGCCCGTGTCGGTATCTATGGCGCAACCGGGTACACCGGGATTGAGCTGATCAAACTGCTCTCCCGCCACCCGGAGGTTGAGATAGGCTTTGCAACCGCTCGCTCTGCTGCCGGGCAGCGCCTGAGCGAGGTCTTTCCGATCCTGAGCGATCTGCGATTGACCGCGGTGGAGGAGGTCGATCCGGCGACGGTTGATCTCGTCTTTACCTGTCTCCCCCACAACACCCCCGATTTGATTCCCATCGTGCAACGAGCGCTGGCTGCGGGTGCCAGAGTGGTCGATTTCTCCGACACCTTTCGCATCAGTGATCCGCAGGTCTACGCTGCGCGGCGCGGAAAGGAACATCCGGCACCGGAGTTGCTCGCCCAGGCCGTGTATGGATTGCCTGAGCTGCATCGCGAGCGAATCCGGCAAGCGCGGTTGGTTGCCAATACCGGCTGTTACCCATTGACCGCCATTCTGCCGCTGGTGCCACTGGTGCGCGCCGATCTGCTCGCCGACTCGACGGTGATTGTTGATAGTAAGTCAGGCGTCTCTGGCGCCGGTCGCTCGCTGTCGCTCAAGACCCACTTCGGCGAAACCCACGAAACGTTCAGTGCCTACAATGTTGGGCGTGTCCATCGCCATCTGGCCGAAATGGAGCAGGAGACCGGCCTGCATATCATCTTCGCCCCCCATCTCCTGCCGGTCTTCCGTGGCATCCTTTCGACAATTTATGTCAACTTAAAGCCGGGGGTTGACGAGGCAACGCTGGCCGCAGTCTATGCCGATGCCTATGCGGCTGAGCCTTTCGTCCATGTCTTGCCGGGCGGACGGTTGCCGGAGCTGCGCCACGTGCAACACACGAATCACGTGGTGATCGGTTATCAGATGGTTGAGCCAGGGCGGGCGATTCTGGTGGCTGTGATCGATAATCTGGTGAAGGGGGCCGCCGGTCAGGCAGTGCAGAATATGAATTTGCTGCTGGGGTTTGCTGAGACGGTGGGGTTGATGGGGTAGGGGCAGGTTATATGTCTACCTGCCCTGTACAGCGACGCTGAAACTATGAAGACACCGATAGCATACCATCCACAACGGAGAGAGGTCCTGCCGTTCGATGCGCCACTCCCGCAAGAGGTTTTGAATATTGCTACCAGATCGCGAAAAAACCTTCTACCATGGCGTGGTCAGTTCTCCCCCCAACTCGTGGAGGTACTGTTGCAGTCATACGCTCCCCAGGGTGGAACGGTTCTCGATCCCTGCATGGGAAGTGGAACTGTGTTGTACGAAGCTGCTCATCTAGGGTCACCCGTTTACGGTATTGACGTTAATCCTGCGGCTTACGTACTTGCCCGGCTTTACGAGTGCTGCACACTGCCGGTGGCTGAACGATATAATCTTGTGCGTAACGCAGAAGACCTGCTCGCACGGGCGCATCCGAACGCTTTTGTGATGCCGTTGTTCAGACACCCTACTCATCAACAGATGCATAGTTTCGATTGGGTGCGGACAATTCCAGATGTTCAGATAAGAATTCTGCTCGACGCTCTTGTTGTCATGCTCAATGGGGATGCATCTGATGAGAATGCACTTCACCAGGCATGGACATCGGTCCGTCGCATTATTCTGAACCTACCTTACAGTAAGACGCCGATCAAAGCGCTATTTGGCGACGCTCGCCGAATAGACCTTCCCGACGAATCGGTTGATTTCGTACTCTCTTCGCCGCCCTACTTGAACGTGTTCAATTATCACCACAACGCCCGGACCGGTATCGAGGTACTCGGTTGGAATCCATTGGTTGCTGGACAATCAGAAATCGGTGCCAATCGGAAATTCAGGCAAAATCGTTTTTTAACGGTCGTCCAGTATTGTATTGATATAGCGCTCATGCTTGCCGAGATATGCCGTGTGGGCAGGAGAGCTGCTCGCATTATTCTTGTCCTCGGACGGGAGTCACGTGTGCAAAAGACCCCCTTTGCTAACGGTTACATTGTCGAGCAGATTGCGGTTCGTGCACTGGGCATGCATATCCATTTGAAGCAGGAACGTTTTTTCAGTAACAGATTTGGGCAACGAATCTATGAAGATATTCTCCATCTCACCCCGCCTTCGGATCGGAAACTACCCTCGCAAGACCTGCTCATCCAACAGGCACGTTCCATTGCCGGTGAGGTTCTGAATGAAGCGCTTGAGCGTACTCCCGCTGACCGGAGGATATTTCTCGCTGATGCAATAAACCGCCTTTCTGAGATACTTCCATCACCAGTGTTGGATCCAACGAGAATCAGAGAAGTACCGTTATGATGTATCCTGCTCCGCATGGCAATAAGTTACGTGCTCTTTTACAGAATGAAAAGTTACCATCTGGTGACAGAGATCGCATTGAACGAGCTATTAGTCGTTATCAGACATGGCGCCAAACTCTGATTAACTTACCTCGCGGTACCAGCGATGTTGTGAAAGAACAGTTCGCTTATTGAATGAATATCGGTTATTTCTTGATCTCGATATTGTATTTGATAGCGAAAATGACTTTTTGTACCGACAAAAAGGTCAGCTTAAGCTTGACAACACTGTTATTGAAGAGTTTTTGCCGGTTTTGGTATCGATAGCGTTTCCTGATTTTCCAGATACTCTCGATCTGGGAATGAAATCGTGCTTTGGCGCAATATATTTTACATCGACCGCAGGAATAATAAGCACATCACCCAAAGCAAGAATACGAACGAAGGATCATGACTTTACTATTTCCAGGCAAATGTACCTGAAAGCATCATTCGATCCTCGCTACGCTCAGGGGGTTGATCAACTTGAGGTGAACCTTGCTTATCTCTGTGCTGAATGTAAGACAAATCTGGATAAAACAATGTTTCAAGAAGCCTGTGCCACAGCGCATGATGTCAAAACGGTGGTTCCAGGCGCAAAATACCTGATCATTTGTGAATGGCTTGACATGATCCCGGTAAGTACAGCGGGTACAGACGTTGATGAAGTTCTTATTCTCCGTAAAGCCAGACGTTTGGGAGCGCAGACTCGTAGTCTCTTTGCGTCATATGCAGGACGTGTAGCCGGACGGGAGTTGTATGCCAGGTATCTCAACGATAATCCCTTCGCTGTGGATGTGTTCGAGCGATTTTTGACACATGTGAGGTTGCTCCTTGAAGACCGCAGTCCCGATGAACGTGATGTGCTTGAGCGCGGATGGTTTTAACGCAGTGTAGACACAAGAACTGCCCCGTCGGGCACAGAGGACTGTTGTGAGGTAGGGGCTGCGAGGTAGGGGCAGGGACAATCCCTGCCCCTACCAGATTCTTCAGTACAATTATGTCAACGCCTTCTCGGTTTCGCGGTCGAAGATGTGCATCTTCTCCATGTCGAAGACCACTTCGATGGTATGGCCGGTGCGAGCGTTCGAGCGCGGATCGAAGCGACCGATAAACTCTTTGCCGCTGTTCTCGACGTAGGCGTAGATTTCTGCTCCCATCGGCTCAACCACGTTAACCGCTGCGTGAACCTTCGCCCGTTCGTCAACACCACGGGGCACGAAATGCGCATCGTGCAGGTCTTCGGGGCGGATGCCGAAGTAGACGTTCTTGCCGATGTGGCTGCTGACGTGATCGAGCTTGCTTGCCGGCACCGGCAAGACGAAATCTTTGCCGACGACCACACTCACGCCGCCATCGGTGCGCTCCAGGCGCGCCTCGAAGAAGTTCATCGCCGGGCTGCCAATGAAGCCGGCCACAAACATGTTGGCCGGGTGGTCGTAGAGGTTCTGGGGTGTGTCGAGTTGCTGCAAGATACCATCACGCATGACGGCAATCCGTGACCCCATGGTCATCGCCTCGGTCTGGTCGTGGGTCACGTAGATGAAGGTGGTCTTGAGGCGCTGGTGGAGCTTGCTGATCTCGGCGCGGGTCTGCACGCGCAGCTTGGCGTCAAGGTTGGAGAGTGGCTCGTCCATTAAGAAGACGGCGGGATCGCGGACGATGGCGCGGCCCAACGCAACACGCTGGCGCTGACCACCCGAAAGCGCTTTGGGTTTGCGGTCGAGGAGGTGGCCGATGCTCAGCATCTCTGCCGCTTCCTTTACCCGGCGGTCGATTTCGGCTTTGGGAACGCGACGGAGTTTGAGACCGAAGGCCATGTTGTCGTAGACGCTCATGTGGGGGTAGAGCGCATACGACTGGAAGACCATCGCGATGTCGCGATCCTTGGGTGGAACGTCGGTCACATCACGGTCACCGATGAAGATGCGGCCCTCGGTGATCTCTTCCAGACCGGCCAGACAGCGGAGAGCGGTTGACTTTCCGCAGCCCGAAGGACCCACCAGCACCAGAAATTCACCGTCGGCAATGTCAAGGTCGAGATTCTTGAGCACGGTTACTTCGCCGAAGCGCTTCCAGACGTGGTCATACTTAATCGAGGCCATTTCCTGACTCCTTTTGTGAGGCGAGACGCCTCGCCACAAGAACCGATATATTCCTCAACCGGCTGCACGCACCGGCGCAGCGGTGGAGTGACGAACGATCAGGCGTAACGGCAGGAGGGTTACATCCGGCACGTTGCGCCGTTCAACCAGCCCGATCAGATGCCGGGCAAGCACCGTACCAAGCTCGCGATGTGGAGCGTGGAGCGTGGTAAGCGGCGGATAGGTGTGGGCGGCCAGGGGTAAATCATCACAACCAACAACCGAAACATCCTTCCCCACCGTCAAACCGGCATCGCGGATGGCGTGCATGGCTCCAAAGGCGAGCGTATCAGACGCCGCCAGCACTGCTGTCGGTGGTGTCCGCATTGCCAGCAGCTCCTGCATCGCATTGACGCCATCGTCTTCACTGCTTCCGGCTTCGATCACCAGCGCCGCTTCACGGCGGAGGCCATGGGCATGGAGTGCTGCCCGATAGCCAGTGTAGAAATGTTCGCTCACACTGAGATCAGAGGCGGCAGTGATGAGGGCAATGCGACGATGACCGAGCCGCGCCAGGTGATTGACGGCCTGTTCAGCGCCGGCACGGAGATCAAAACCGGCAACCGGGCAGGAAAGACCGGGGGTCGGCGCGCCGATGGCAATGGTGGGAACGCCGGCAGCCGCCAGACGCGCCGGTCGCTCGTCGTTGCGACGGAGATCGAAGATGACCAGACCATCAACCCGACCACTACGGGCCAGCCGCAACGCCAGTTCGTCTTCGGATTCGGCAGGAGTGGGGGATGCGATCAACAGGCAATAACCGGCGGTGGTAGCTGCCTCGCTCAAACCGGCCAGGAGTTCGGCGGTCGCCGGGTCGGCCAGACGACCGGCAATGCCGGGAGCGACAATGCCGATGGTGTGCGAGCGGGTGCGCAGGGCACGCGCGCTGTGGTTGGGCTGATACCCCAGCTCGGCGACCGCAGCCAAGACGCGCGCCCGGGTTGGTTCACTGATCACACCGGTCCCGTTGAGGACATAGGAGACGGTTGCGGTTGATACCTGTGCCCGGCGCGCAACATCTTTGATCGTAGCCACGGTCTTCTCGCTCGTTAGTTAAACGATTAAGCGGTTAATCGATTAAGTGGAGTATAGCACGCGGATGTGTTGATGTCAAGGGATGAGTTCACCACAGAGACACGGAGGACACAACAGAGGATGTGGCGGTAGAAGTTATCTCGTTAATCATCTCATGATCGTGACGAGAACAAACAGTATTGCCGTGACCGGCAGGGTGAACGACGTGATACTCGCCAGACACCAAGCACGGCTGCTGCGGCAGCATGGCTGCTGCACGCCAAACGCCGCGACACGTGCAGGATGCGCGGGAAAGGCAATCCATCCCGCACGTGCTGGCGCGGCTGGAGCAGCATACTGCCGCCGGGCCAGGAGCCGGTAAGTGGTCGTTGGATAGTGCGCAGGCACGAATCTGGTACAATCAAACGTCTACGCGCAGGCAGCTCATTCATACCTGACCGACTCGATGATCGTCACGAACACATCCGGCATCCCCGTTACCAGGATGGGTAACGGCCTGCCACGCACCGGATCGTAAGCACGGCTGGCGCACGCCAAACGCCGCGACACGTGCAGGATGCGCGGGAAAGGGAATCCATCCCGCACGTGCTGGCGCGGCTGGAGCAGCATACTGCCGCCGGGCCAGGAGCCGGTAAGTGGTCGTTGGATAGTGCGCAGGCACGAATCTGGTACAATCAAACGTCTACGCGCAGGCAGCTCATTCATACCTGACCGACTCGATGATCGTCACGAACACATCCGGCATCCCCGTTACCAGGATGGGTAACGGCCTGCCACGCATTGGATCGTAAGCACGGCTGGCGCACGCCAAAC
Source organism: Chloroflexus aurantiacus J-10-fl (assembly GCF_000018865.1). Lineage (NCBI taxonomy): Bacteria > Bacillati > Chloroflexota > Chloroflexia > Chloroflexales > Chloroflexaceae > Chloroflexus > Chloroflexus aurantiacus. The sequence goes on along the minus strand of NC_010175.1, from coordinate 4,621,551 downwards.
GCCGCGACACGTGCAGGATGCGCGGGAAAGGCAATCCATCCCGCACGTGCTGGCGCGGCTGGAGCAGCATACTGCCGCCGGGCCAGGAGCTGGTAAGTGGTCGTTGGATAGTGCGCAGGCACGAATCTGGTACAATCAAACGTCTACGCGCAGGCAGCTCATTCATACCTGACCGACTCGATGATCGTCACGAACACATCCGGCATCCCCGTTACCAGGATGGGTAACGGCCTGCCACGCACCGGATCGTAAGCACGGCTGGCGCACGCCAAACGCTGCGACACGTGCAGGATGCGCGGGAAAGAAGTACCCCCTCACCTTGTGCTCTCTGTGCCTCTGTGGTGCAACCACCCCAGCGCTCTTCGGAGTTTGCCCCATACTTGCCGCTATCTGGTATCATCAGTGCGTGTACTGAAGTGATATGGAGATACGGTCATGCAACATGTCATTCACAGCCCAGCCGGTACCGCCACGTTCGATGGTCACGGTCAGATCGTTTTTACTCACGAAGGCCGCACGGTCTTGTGCTGTCGAGGGGCGACGGCGTATGCCTACGGTACGGATATACCGACTACCGGCGTTGTAAGTGCTGATGTTACCGACCATCAGGCTCGTCTTCACTACGCGACCACGCGCCCAGAGGTGATACTGCGCCTGACAATTGAGACGACTCCCATCGGCTTTCGCTTGAGCTGGTCTGGCCCGCCCCATCTGCCGGCACTGCGGGTTGAATGGCAGCTTGAACCAGGACGCCCCTGGTACGGTATGGGTGAGCGCGTGTTTCAGCATTGGCCGCTCGACCGTGGTGTGGTGATCTCCGATCCGTTCGAGCCAATTGACCATGGTCGTGACGGTACGCTGAATATCGCGACTCCCTTTTGGGTAAATGCTGCCGGGGCTGCGATTTGGCTGGAAGAGGGTGATGGAGAGCTGGCAGTGACGATGAACCGCGACGGTGATGGGTTGTTACGTATCACTGCGCGCGAGGCACCACCGCCGCCTACGCTCGGCTTCGATGAACGCTATGCCGCGCCTGGCCCGGCCCTGGTTGCCCAGGTGATCCTGGCAGCCAATGCGCCGGCTGCGTTTTACACGGCACTGCCACTGTTGGGCCGACCGTCCGCTGCGCCACCGCTGGAGTTGTTTAGCCGCCCGATCTGGACGACCTGGGCACATTATAAGATGCCGGTCACGCAACGGGATGTGTCCGATTTTGCAGCTCAGATCGTTGCCCGTGGTTATCCCTACTCGGTGCTGGAGATTGATGATCGCTGGCAACGGGGCTATGGGGCGTATGTGTTCGATCCGCGGAAGTTCCCCGATCCGCGGGCGATGGTGGATGAGCTGCACGCAGCCGGTTTTAAGGTGACGCTCTGGACACCAACGTTTTTCGATCCGGCTGACCCAGCCTTTGCGGTCGCGGCACGGCGCGGCTATTTGATCCGTCATCCCGCCGATAATGCACCTTATCTGGTGCGGTGGTGGCAGGGCTACGGCGGTGTGCTCGATATGACCAATCCTGAAGCGGTGGCGTGGTGGCTCAGTGAACTACGTGCTCTTCAGGCAGAGACCGGGGTCGATGGGTTTAAGTTTGATGCCGGTGAAGCCAATTTTATCCCGCCCGATGCCATCTGTTACGCGCGCGAGCCGCGCCGTCGCTATGCCGACCGCTACACCGAATTTGTGGCCGATCACTTTGCCTATACCGAGGTGCGCGTCGGTTGGCGCGGTCAGCGGCGTGGCATTCTCTACCGCGAGTGGGATAAGTGGAGTCGCTGGGGGATTGATAATGGTCTGCACAGTGTGCTAACACAGGCGCTGACGCTCAGTCTGTGTGGTTATCCGTTTGTGCTGCCGGATATGATCGGCGGGAATGCGTATCAGGATGAGGTGCCGGATGGCGAGCTGATGGTGCGCTGGACGCAACTCTGTGCGTTGTTGCCAACGATGCAATTCAGCGTTCATCCGTGGCAGTACGGCGCCGAGGTTGACGCTATTTGCCGCCAGTATGCGCAGCTCCACGTTGATCTGACGCCGTATCTGGCAACGCTGATCGAAGAGAATCTGCGCGACGGCACACCACTTGTGCGCCCCCTCTTCTGGTACGCGCCAACGGATACGCAGGCATTGCATTGCGATGATCAGTTCCTGCTCGGTGCTCGCTATCTGGTGGCACCGGTTGTCCGCCCTGGTCAGCGCCGGCGCGATGTCTACCTGCCGGCAGGCGTCTGGCGTGACTACTGGAGTGGTGCGATTCATCAAGGGCCAGTCGCTCTCACCGATGTACCGGCGCCGCTTGAGCAGATGCCGCTCTTCGAGCGACAGGATGAACGGTCGGGCCAATGAACCGGTCAATCCCATAAAACAACAGAGCTGTGAGGTGTATATGCAGCACTCCGTTCGCGTTCATCGTAACGGCATCGAGCTTGATGGAAAACCCTTTTATCTGCTCTCCGGTTGTGTCCACTACTTTCGCTGGCCGCGGGCCGAGTGGCGACCGCTGCTCGAACAGGCGCGCTGGGCCGGTCTCAATACCATTGATACGGTGATCCCATGGAACCGGCACGAACCACAACCCGGTGAGTTCGATTTTAGCGAGGAAGCCGATTTGGGGGCGTTTCTCGATTTGTGTCACGAATTGGGCCTGAAAGCGATTGTGCGCCCCGGCCCATACATCTGCGCCGAATGGGAGAATGGTGGTTTGCCGGCCTGGTTGACGGCCAGCGGTGATATGCGTTTGCGCAGCGATGATCCGGCGTTCCGCGATGCGGTGTTGCGCTGGTTCGATACGCTGATGCCGATCCTGGTGCCGCGCCAGTATCCGCACGGCGGCCCGATTATTCTCTGCCAGATCGAGAATGAGCACTGGGCGTCGGGGGTGTACGGAGCCGATACGCATCAACAGACACTGGCTCAGGCCGCCCTGGAGCGCGGTATCGTCGTTCCCCAGTACACCTGTGTGGGGGCAATGCCCGGCTATCCAGAGTTTCGCAATGGCTGGAGTGGGATTGCTGAGAAGCTGGTGCAAACCCGCCAGCTTTGGCCCGATAATCCGCTGATCGTGTCGGAGTTGTGGAGTGGCTGGTTCGACAATTGGGGCGGCCATCGCCAGACCCGTAAGACTGCGGCCAAACTCGACATGACTCTCCACCAGCTTACCGCCGTGGGATGTGCCGGTTTCAGTCACTGGATGTGGGCCGGCGGCACCAATTTCGGTTTCTGGGGTGGGCGTACCGTCGGCGGTGACCTGATCCATATGACGACCAGCTACGACTATGACGCTCCGGTGGATGAGTATGGTCGGCTGACCGCAAAGGCGCTGGTTGCCCGCCGTCATCATCTCTTCCTAAGCTGTTTCGGGGCCGAGCTTTCGGCAGTGCTGGCCGATGCGATTCCCGGCGGGATGACGGTGATAGCGCCGATGGCTGTTGCCGGAAGGAGTGAGGGCGGTGCCCAGCCGTACCGTACCGTGCGCGCCGGCCCTTCGGCGCCACCCGCGTGGCAACAGTTCTGTGCCACCTTCCTGATGAATCCCGGTCTGGAAGCGACCAGTTACGAGGTCTTTCTGCCCGATGGCGAACACCTGAGTGTTGAAGTTGAGCCAACGAGTATCCGGCCTATCTTTGCCAATCTGCCGTTGGGTGAGAGCGGGATTACCATCACCGGCCATACCGGGCGCATCCTCGGTTACTGGCCCGATCAGGGCACGCTGGTTATCTACGGCCACGAGGGTGAGCAGGGCAACCTGACCTTGCAGCTTCCCAGTCCACCGGTTGGCATTCACGCCGATGATGCCGGACTGACGGCCAGAGTGCGTTTACGCGATCAGACGCTCCAGATCGAGTACTGGATTACGGCTGACGGACGCCGGATTGAAGTGGCCTGGGAAGATCACGCTTTGTTGATCGAGTTGCTGCCACAACGCCTGGCCGAACGCTACGGTAGTCAACCGTTGCCGGCAGCCGCGCCGGTTCAACGCACGATGTTGCCTACCCGCGCCTTTGCAGTGCTGGAAGCGACTGCCGACACCGACTGGCAGCCGATTCCCGGCCCTGCCCCTCTCGAACAGATCGGCTGCCCGTATGGCTACGGCTGGTATCGAGCGGAAGTAGACTTGACCGCGCCGTTAGATACCGTCCTGGCTGTACCCGAACTCAACGACCGCGCCCTTGTGTTGCTCAACGGCGAATTTATCGGCGTCCTCGGTGTGCATCCGCATGGGCCACGCTACACGCTGCCCCTCAGCCTGCCTGCCGGTCGGCACGATCTGCGGCTGCTGGTCGATAATCTGGGCCGTTTCAATTACGGCTTGAATCTGGGGGAACGAAAAGGATTACTGGCGCCCCTGTACCTTGATGGCGCTCAGGCCGACATCTCGGACGGTTGGGCGGCCTACTGGCAAGAGGTGCAGTTCGCCGGTGAAGCCGTTGCCAACGTCAAGCCATGGGCGGCCCGCCCCGATGCAGTCAACGTACATCTCGGTCGCTTTGCCTGGGCGGGGCCGATGGTCTGGCTGATTCGCACCATCGAAGTTGTTGCCGGCAGACGCTACCGCGTCCACATCACCGGCGACCGCAATTCGGGTGCATTCTTCGTCAACGGCATTGCCGTCGAGCGTTTCAGTCGCCACCGCAGCGGTGGCTTCATCGCCACCGACATCACCGACCTGCTTAGACCAGGGATCAACACGCTGGCCTTGCAGATTCTCAACTACGCCGGTGCGCCGTGGCGAGCGACCCTTATCAGCTACGACGCTGAGCGGCCCCTACCGGCGCGCTGGAGTTTCCGGGCCGGTGTGACGGTGAGCGATCAACCGGCGCCGCCAACCGGCCCCGCTTTTGTACAGGCTGTGTTTGCGCGCAGTGACCTGCCGACGAACCTGCGCCGACTGGCGGTGCGCCCCGGCACGCTCGACAAAGGCCAAATCTGGCTCAACGGCCAGAATTGCGGGCGTTTCTGGCAGATTGGGCCACAAGAGGAGTATAAACTGCCGGTGTCATGGCTGACGGCCCAGAACGAATTGCTGCTCTTCGTCGAACAGGCGCGGAGCGGTGCGCTTGAGCTGGTGTATGAGGGGTAAGCCCTCACCCCCGGCCCCTCTCCCGCGTAGCACGCGGGAGAGGGGTGTATATCCCCCACCCCAGCCCACCCCGCTGGGGGCGGGGTGTCGGGGCCATCCGTCGGGTTGGTGGCCGGTGGCACTGAAGGATCACCCCCACCCCAGCCCGCCCCCGCTGGGGGCGGGGGAACACCTGCGCCGCTTCCCCCCGCTGGGGGGCACTCGCTCGGCTCCTCCCCCTAGCGGGGGGCTAGGAGGGGGGCCAGGATCGCGGTGACCGGAAGCCATACGGAGCATGCCCATCTCCTCTCCCTACTCCCCATTCCCCACTCCCCCCGCAGGATATGCCCCCCTCACACGGTACGCTCCTCGGCCAGCGCCAGTGCTGGTGCCGGGGTGTCGGCCAGTAACTGCTCGGCAGCCGCGATCTGATCGCTCTCACCGATCAGACCGAGCAGATCACCGGGGCGGAAGATGGTACTCGACTTGGGGTTGGCAATGAGCTGTTGATCGCGGATCAGCGCGATCACCGAGGCGCCGGTGCGGGCACGAATATTCGCTTCGGCCAGCGATTGGCCGACGATTGGACTGCGTTCGCCAACCAGCCGCCAGGCAATCTCGATCCCGCGTGCAGCGCGTACCATTTGATCGAGCGCCTGGTGCTCGGCAGGGCTGGAGACCGAGGTATCATACTCGTCACGCCGCACGGCATCGGTATAGCCCTGCACCTGAGTGGCCGGGTACCCCAGACAGAGCAGCGTATGGCGCATAACTTCCAGACCGCCTTCCAGTTCGGGGTGAATGACATCGTGCGCACCGAGATTGAGCAGCCGGCCTACCCCCTTCGTTGTCGCCGCACGGGCAATGATCGGGAGATTCGGCGCGATCTTGCGCGCCGCTGCCACCACCATCTCGGTTGCCGTCTCGTCGGGCAGGGTCACCACCAGCGCCCGCGCTCGTTCCAGACCCGCATGGATTAGCACGTCGGAATTGGCAGCATCGCCGAAGAGCGTGGGAACACCACGGGCATTAAATTCGGCAGCCCGCCCCGAATCGATCTCAACCACCAGGCGCGGAATCCCCAGCCGTTCAAGGACGGTAACGATGTGTTGACCAACCCGCCCATAGCCAACCACTACCACGTGCCCCTCTTTGGGGAGGGCCAGATCGGCGGGCTGGAGGGGATGGCTATCGAAGCGCTCCCAGAGGCGCGGCGACAGTCGCTGCATGAGTCGTTCGATGGGTTTGATAGAACGAAACATCAGCGGATTCACCATTATCGACAGCAGCGAGCCCGCGAGTATCAGCGAGTACTGGTCTTGCGAGAGCAAACCAAGCCGCATCCCGGCCTTTCCCAGAATGAAGGAAAACTCGCCGATCTGACTGAGACCGGCAGCGACGATCAGCATCGTGCGGCCACTGGCCGGCAGCATAAAACCGAGCAACTGAGTGAAAAATGCCTTGCCCAACACAATCAGGGCGGTTAGGGTCAGCACCTGTGCAGCGTTTGCCCACAGGTACAGCGGGTTCACGATCATTCCTACCGAGACGAAGAAGATCACAGCAAATGTCTCGCGGAAGGGAAGCACATCGTCGCCAATTTGATGGCTAAACTGTGACTCGCTCAGCACTACACCGGCCAGAAACGCCCCCAGGGCCAGCGAGACATCGAAGAACGCAGCGGCACCAAACGCTGTCCCCAGAGCAATGGCAACCGCGGCGAGAATGAACAACTCGCGGGATCGGGTGCTCGCAATTATGTCAAGTAGCTTCGGCAAGAGTCGTCTGCCGATGAAGAGCATCACGACCACAAACAGGGCGGCCTTTAGCAGCGAGAAGGTGCCGGATAGGAATGATTGCTCTCCCTGACCACCAAAGATAATCGGCAACAACACCAGGATCAACACCGTTGCCAGGTCTTCCAACACCAGCCAGCCGACGGCGATCCGTCCGGCACTGGTGCTCAACAAGCCGTTATCCATCAATCCCCGCAATAGCACCACCGTACTGGCAATCGAGATGGAGAGACCAAGGATCAGACCCGACAACGGGTTCCATCCCCACACCTGGCTGAGCGCAAACCCCAGCGCAGTGGCAATCGTCATCTGCAAGATTGCGCCCGGCAATGCCACCTGGCGCACAGCCCACAAATCTTTCAGAGAAAAATGGAGACCAACCCCAAACATCAGAAAGATCACGCCAATTTCGGCAAGCTGGCTGATGTCTTCAACATCACCGACAAAGCCAGGGGTAAACGGGCCAATCGCCATCCCGGCCAGCAGGTAGCCGACGATAGTCGGCAGGCCAATTCTGCGGGCCAGCAAGCCACCGGCGAAGGCCACCATCAATGCAATAGCCAGATTTGCCAACAATGAAATATCTTGATGCATTGCTCTACTCCAATTGCGAAAAGCAACATCTTTTTCAGATCAACGGGGAACGGGAAACATGTACGCAGCATGGCGTAGATTCAGGAGAGTGTTGTTATGATAAAGAATACGGCGCTGTCTGTCAAAGTGGGAGGGGAAAATAGGAGTGAGGAAATAGGAGTGAGGAAATAGGAGTGAGGAAATAGGAGTGAGGAAATAGGAGTGAGGAAATAGGAGTGAGGAAATAGGAGTGAGGAAATAGGAGTGAGGAAATAGGAGATGGGAAGTGGGCTAGAAGAGATAGATATAGGCGAGGATGTTTCGATGCGGGTGTTATATCAAATCTGGTTCATACGGTGTGTCATCGCCGAGACAATCAATCATTGACCAGCCCTTTCACCACGTGTTGCTACTACCCGCCTGCTTCTGCATACTGGTAATACAACTCCCACGAAGCAATCATTGACCAGCCCTTCACGACGTGTTGCCACTCCTGACCACCTGCTCATAGACTGCCAACACCTGAGTAACCAGTCGCTGTGGTGCAAACCGTTCGGCTATTGCTCGCCGCCCACCAGCAATGATCCGGGCCCGCAGTGCCTCATCATCGAGCAGGCGAAGGATTGCGTTCGCCAGTGCAGCCGCGTCGTTGTAGGGGACAAGCAGACCATCTTCTCCGTCGCGGATAAGTTCATTAATGACCGGAATATCGGTGCTGACGACCGGTACACCGGCGGCCATGCCTTCCAGAACAGGCAGCCCGAATCCTTCGTAGCGTGATGGAAACGGTAAGACGGCACTGGCGCGCAGAAGGGCGAGCTTTTGTTCCTCACTCAGCGTACCGAGAAAGTGGAGATTTGCCGCGACACCGGCCTCGGCGGCCAGCCGTTGCAGCTCGGCACGTTGCGCAGGGTTATGGGTGACGAAGACGAAGCTGGCCTGTGGATAGCGGGCAATGATCGTCGGCATTGCGGCAACCAGCAGATCATAGCCTTTGCGGGGGGTCAGTTGGCCGATGTAGGGAATGATCGGATAGGTAAAGGTCGGTTCCAGGATCGGTGCCGGCCCGTTCATAAAGTGCATGTCGAGCCAGAGCGGAACGACTGTCATCGGTTGATTGAAACCGAGTGAGCGCAACACCTGCGCTTCGTGGTGTGAACAGGGGATGAAGGCAGCGACATCGCGCAACGGGCGGTGAATGGCGTAGTTGCGCCAGTGATCACGCCACTGCCAGTCGCGTAAACCACGCCGAACGATCTGCGGTAACGAGTAGATTAAGCGTTCGGGATGGATGGAAGATTCGTAAGGCCGTTCCCGGTCGGCAACCAGCCAGCGATCATGGTAGGGGCCGAGCCATGTCCACACGATGGGGATGTTGTGTCTGCGCAGCCAGCGCACGGCCTGCAATGCCAGGACGTTGCGCGGATGGATGATGTGGGCAATGTCGGGGCGCGGTAACGACTCAAGCGCAGCAATCGTTTCACGTCCGGGCCAGATCTGCGGTCGTACCCGCCGTACCACAATGCCATCAATCTCTTCCCTGCGAGCCGTGAGGCCGAGATGGGGCTGATCGGGTTGCCAGTACGTAAGTGCCATCACCTCATGCCCGGCGGCCACCAGTGCCTGTCCCAGGGTGCGTTCGGGCCAGTTACGAAAATGACGACTGATACCGCCAAGTCCAATGATCAAAATGCGCATGGCTTGTCACACGTTGTTGTAGAGTAACGATAACCGGTAAACCGTACCGTCAGTTAGTTTGCAGGACAGCCCGATAGACCGCCTCGATCCGATCCACTACCGCCGGCCAGGCAAACTGGGCTGCCCACGCCGGCGCAGCCGCGGCCAGCGCTGCCCGACGTGCCGGATCGGAGAGCAGACTATTGACAGCCGCAGCCAGCGCCGCCGGATCGCGAGGCGGTACCAGTAGCCCGGTCTGACCCTCGGCGACGACTTCGGGAAAGCCTCCGAAACGGGTTGCTACAACCGGTAATCCGCACGCCTGCGCTTCGACCGGCCCAATGCCAAACGTTTCGCTGGCATAGCTGGTTGCCAGCAGCAGATCGACAGTAGCGTAGAGCGCCGGCAGATGCTGGCGCGGCACACTCCCCAGAAAGCGAACCCGTTCACTCACTCCGAGTTCACGCGCAATCGCCGCCAACCGTGGCCGATCTTCGCCATCACCGGCAATGACCAGGATTGCCTGATCGATGTGACAGAGTGCCCGAATTGCCGTCTCTACCCCTTTCCACGGTTGGAGCCGACCAACAAAGAGGAGCAGGGGCACGGTCGACGACACGCCAAGCCGTTCGCGCAGAGTTGGATCAGGTGGCTGTGGACGGAACAGACTGGTATCAATCCCGTTGAAAACCACCTCCGGCATGAAGCCGTAGCGACCGGCAATCGTCTGCGCATTGAAACGCGAACACGAGACCGCAGCGTCCACTCGCCGTGCCAGCCAGGTATCGCCACGGTAAAAGTCTTCACCGTGGCAACCAAGGATGACGCGCGCTCCGCTAAGCCGGCGTGCCAGTAGCGCCGGTGCCAGATCATACGGTTTTTGCAGATGGATAATCTGATACTTCTCGCGCACCAGGGTGGGGAGTGCGGCAACCGCCATCGTCAGCCGCTCCAGCAGCTTTGCTTCGGCATAAGCCCGGCGCAGCAGCGGGAACGCCTGCCAGAAGCGACGCGAAATAAATGGGAAGGTAAGCACACGTACTCCCGGTGCCGTTTCGCGTCGATTCCCGACCCCACCCAAAATATCAACCGCATGACCGCGCTGGGCCAGTTCACGAGCCAGGTCCCAGACAAAACTCTCTACCCCACCGATTTTGGTGGTGGTGGTCAGGTTGTAGAGGGCGATGCGCATACCTTACCAGATGGTGTAGAGCGTCAATTTCATCACCACAAACAAGGCCAGGGTCAAACCCAGATAGATGGCCAGCCGCCACCGTTGCCGGCGTTCCGTTCCATCACCGATCTGGTATGCCACCAGAACTGCTGCCAGCGGGTAGGTAAACATCCAGATTCGTTCAACCTCGCGGTTGAACAGGCCGCTCAGCCACATGCCAAGGACAAAGACCCCCAGCGCTCCCAGTAAGGCTGCCCACTGTGGTTGCCAGCCGACGCTACCTGCCCGCAGATAGAGCATGCTGAGTGCAGCCAGTGCCCACGGGGTCAGAAAGACCAGATACGAAACCAGGTTGGCTGCCGCAAACCGCAGGTAATAGTCGTAGCTGGGGGGCAGGAACGGCGTTGGCGGTGGCCCGTATTCGCGAAAACGCTCCATCATCTCGCCGTTGATCATTGTTGCGGTTCGTGATGCACTGATGACATTGAAACCGGTGGTGACGAAGATGATCAGGTAGATGACAATGATAATCCCGGCGGTCACGACACCCTGGCGGATAAGTGCAATCAGCGTCGTGCGCCATCCCTGGTGCGGTGTATGACGCACCAGCGCAAACCCGACTGCGGCAACGCCAAAGAAGAAGAGCTGGGTGGCCGCGTAGGTCATAAAGAGCGCAGCAGCAATTGCGAGGCCGGCAACAACCGCCAGCCACAGTCGATACGGTGGTTCAAGGGCGAGAAAGAAGGCGGCTGCACCGGTGGCGATCAACAGACTGAACACGCCATCCAGCGAGGTGACACCGTACACCATCTGACCGGGAAGCACAACAGCGATCATGCCCGCCATCAGTCCCAGCCGCCCCCCTCCCAACTGCCAGCCAAGCCAGACCGCAATCAACGGCAGGCAGGCGGTGAGAACAATCGTGATCCAACTGGTTGCCACTGCCCCCGCGCCGAAAAGCTGCTCTATCAGCCACAAGAACAGGATCGCGCCCGGTGGGTGAGTGCTGCCATGCACCGAAAGGCCAGGGGCAATCGTCTCGAAGTTGGCCAGAAAACCGAGTGGATCGCCGGCCACCTGCGGCGTGTCGCGCAGGTATTCGTAGGGGCTGTCACGAAAGAGAGCAATTGGCGCATCCAACCCATGAACAATTATGTCAAATAATACCGGCAAACCGAATGCACCGATCAGGGTATACACCACCACCGGTACCGGCGCGAGCGGACGGTGCAGCCAGCGGAAGCCGACTACGAACCAGATGATAGCAACCGCAATCGGCAATACCACCCACCACGTTGGTGAGGGATCGATCCGCGATTTGAGTGGCCAGACTCCGCTGTGGCCACTGATCCGTTGCAGCAGCCAGAATGCGCCGAGAATGGCAATACTCCAGAAGAGGATGGCAGCCAGTTCATTGAGCCAATCCTGACGCAGCGGCCACCGGCGGGCTATTGCCAGGCCGACCACACCCATCCAGATACCGCCGACCGTTGGCAAGGCCCAGCGCAGGGTACCGGCACCGAACGGCACCAGCCCAGCGGCCAGGCTGTACCCGATCAGACCACTGCCAAGCGTTACTATGATGGTTGCCAGCAAGAGTGGCACACCACTCAGATGCAAGATTGCCAGCCAGCCAATCGCCAGCGCGAGGCCAACGGCCAACGCCTGTGGTGCCGGCATCACGGCACCTGCCGCCGCAAGTGGCTGGACGGTCAAGCCATGGAAGGGAACGCCAAGCCAGCGCGGATTGTTCGGATCGCGAACTGCGTTGCTCTGAATAGTTAAACACACCGCTGCTCCCGGCTGTTGATCAGAACCGGTCAACAGGGTGTAACGACGCAATTCTGGTGCCAGGGCGACAGTAACAGGCGCTGCCTGCCCGACGTGCAGACTGGCGGTTTCGGTACCAAGCGCGCGGGCATAGCCACCCGCCAGTCGTACATGGACCAGACTACGCGGGGCATAACCAACCCCATCAATGCACACCCGACTCTCGCCATCTGTCCAGCGAAAATCACCAAATTCGCTCGTTTCGACCTGGTTCAATCCGGCCAGCAGCCAGCGGCTGGCACTCGCCGGGGCGAGAGTCAACGGTTGGCTAACGTTCGCCAGCAACCAGTTGATCCCGATCACCAGGAACGTGATCGCCAGATACGCTGCTCCTATCCGCATAAGAGCTATTTTGTGCGTATCGCTCAGGAAATGCCACGGACGAACAGAGGCTGTCAACAGGCCTTGGTGCTCTCGCATCACAGAGTCCCTCAGATCAGGCGCCGAATCACGCTGCGGAACGGGAGTCGCCATTTCAACACCTGATCGCGGTCTGCCGGTTCCAGACCGCCGACCAGCCGCAGTGCGACGAGGAAAATCAGCGCACCGGCTCCAGCTAGCATTAGCAATTGCAGGGCCAGTCCCAGACGTGTCAGGAGGTCAACATCACCCGCCGGCAGGGCGATCAGGTTGCGCAGCACGGCGACCACCAGCCCCATCAACGCCGTCGCAATACTCACGCGCAGCGTGAAACGCCACGGCCAGCGCAAGCCCAGCCCTCGCATACCGGCAAGCGTTACCCAGAGACCGGCTGCGATGCGCGCCAGGCCAAACGTCAGCGCCATGCCCAATAACCCAAACTGCGCCGGTAGCCAGAATCCGAGCATTACCACGGTCAGTAAGGCCACCAGCCGGGCGGTAAGCACCGTTCCCAGGCGCTCATTGACCATGAGTGCATTATGGGCGGTGGTAAGCATGCTCTCGCCAAACAGGCAGGGCGTCAGCACCCACACGATTGGTGCAGCGTCGAGATACTGGGGACTGATGACCAGCAATCCTGGCCCGGCCAGTAGCATCAACCCAACCCCGCCCGGTGCCATCAGCAGGAGTTGCAGGCGGATCAGTGACTGGTAGGCGCCGTTGGTGGTGCCGCCCTCACCCTGGCGTACCCGCGTGAACAGCGGTACCTGCACCCCGACCAGTGGTGTGTAGAGATAGCTCAGTGCCATGCGTACCAGCAACGCACCGGCAGCCAGCAACGAGACATCACGAATATCGCTGTTGAAGAAGTTGATGAACTCGAAACTGGCAATAAAATCGGTCGCCGTCATGACATACGAAACGCCGGCATAGCGGACAAAACCGGGGGGGAGTGCCCGGCGCAGATCGCGTAGACTGTCACGCAAATCGGTCAGGATACCGGGAGCAGACTCTTCAGTTAACCCGGCTTGCAGGCGCCACACCTGCCAGCCTGCCAGCGCCACGGCAATTGCCGGCGCGATGACCATTGCGATCAACACCCCCAGAATATCCCAGCGTTCGGGTAGGGCCAGAATAGCGACGACGACCAGAATTTGGGGGAGCAACCCGGCAACCAGCGCAATACTGTTCCACGCCTTTTGCCGGAAGAAGCTACTCAGAACTGCCATGAGTAGATCGTAGAGTGCCCCCAGCCCCAAGAGAATGATGATCGCGCCAATAATCAGCCAGTGAAACTCAGCCACAAACTGGCTCAGTTCGGCCCGGGCTACTGCCTCGACCGTCATGTCACCGCGCAGGAGTCCTTGCAGGTAGCCCTCGATCTGCCGGTGGGCAACGATCAAACCAATGGCAATGATCACCAGGATCGCCAGTTGTAACGTGGTGACCAGCAGAAACAGCCGTCGAGCGGCCCGTGCGCCACCGATACGCTCGGTTTCTGGAATATATTTTGGTAGTGCACGGGCGATCCCCAGATCAAGGGCCGTCCCGAACAGGTTGCTGGCTCCGCGCACCAGCGTGATCAAACCGAAACCGGCCTGCGAGAGCTGGTTGAGTTTGACCAGGGTGGCTACAACCTCGGCCAGCAACCGTAACGGCGCAAAGAGGGTATTCCACAACACCGCCCGCGATACCTGGGTCGCCAGCGACGGACGCTGCGCCGTCATACACCCTCCTTGCGCAGGTCCAGTTCAAACATCCCGGTGTAGAAGCGTCGCTGCCAGCGGTACGCCGCCTGTTCAAGCCCGATCTGGCGCAAGACGCGCCGGATTGCCCGCCGCAAGGGGCGACGACTCGGTAAGTTGCCGGCCAGTAATGCCTGTTCACGGAGGTCGGTAACGCGAAAGCCTAGTCGTTCACAAATGCGCACCAGTTCGTGGTAGTGAAAGTAGTGCATTGAACTGAGCCGTTGCATATCGCGAAACGCCGCCCCGCGCTTGGTTCGTCCGCGCAGTTCGATCACCAGTTCAGCCACCGGCCTGGGCAACCAGTTAATACCGCGCATGTGGTAGTGCGGATCGATCCATGCCCGCCGGTTAATGGCGGTGATCAACGCATGTCCACCCGGTCGCAATACCCGCGCCAGTTCGCGCAACACGGCGATGGGGTCCTGGACGTGTTCGAGCACGTCCCAGGCAACCGCCAGATCAAACGCTGCATCCGGCAACGGCAAGGCTTCACCGGCTGCGTTGATGATTGGCAGGCGCAACTGATAGCGGGCTGCCCGCAGGCGAATAATCCGACAGTACGCCGGATTGTATTCGCAGGCGGTGACCTGTGCTCCGGCCAGTGCTGCCGCCACTGCAAATCCGCCCATTCCCGCCCCCAGATCGAGGATACGGAGGCCGGACACCAGGCCCATCACCTGCTGCACCTGCGCCAGGCGTTCGGCCTGGTACTGTTCCTGATGCAACCGGCGCTCGCGCCAGGCGGCAAAATCGCGTCGCCAGGTCATGTGTTGCAGCCACGGATCAATCGCCGCAGCCAGTTGTTCATCAATCCGTTCAATCAATTCACTCATACCGACGAACCTAATTCTGCACCGGCGAAATACTGATCCGCATCACCCACAACCAGAGCGCACTCCCCAGCGAGAGGACAAGCATCGCCAGTACGAATAAGCGACCTGGCCAGCGCACCCACAACCGATCAGCCATGATTGCCCAGGCCAGACAGATCAGCGGAATGAGATAAAAGAGCTGCTTATCGACCATCGAAATGCGATAGCCGGCAATTAAGAAGAGCAGCGCGACGGTCCCCCAGGCCGACGCCACCAGCCAGAGCAGCGGCTGTGAGCGCATCGCCCAATACCCCGGCACGAAGAAGATCAGCGGAATCGCCAGACCGTAGTACAGGTAGTGGTTGGGCCAGATATGGTAACCAAGGTGGGGCACGAATGACCAGAGATATTCCAGAAATGGTGGCCGTGACACACCGACCGTCTCTGGGCCACGGGTAAAGACTGTCGCCATGTACGGCAGTGTTCGCTCAACGATAGGCTGGAAATATTGCCCATAGTAGATCGCAATCGCCAGCCCGATTGCCGCTGCCGTCGCCACCCAAAGCGGACGTAATCCCGGCAGCAACGCCTGCCACGCCGGGCCACGCCGGGCATTGAGCCAGATGAGCAGAGTCAGCACCACCAGGAATATCCCGGTGAAGACCCCGGTAACCGTGTAGACCAGGAAGGTTAGCAGTAGTAGCGGTACAAACCAGACCTGTACCTTCCACTCACCCAGCCGATCCCACGCCAGCAGGATCGTCGTCTGCACCAGCAGGCTGAGCCACAAGCCGGCGGCAGTTGGCACATTCCCCCAGATATGGAGCAGATAGGTCACCGGCAGCACCGCATACGTCACACTTGCCAGCAGCGCTGCTCGCTGTGACAACCCTGCCTTCAACGCAATCGCCGCGATCAGCACGACCCGCGACATATCCATCAAAAGGCTCACGAAGTTGGCCGTCATTTCCATCGGCCATGGAAAGATGGCATAGGCTGTCGCCAGGATGTGGAACCAGGGTGAATACGGAATCACCGGCGGGTTCCGGCCCCACTCAGCCACAGGCATGGTCGTCTCATTCAGCGGGCTGTTGGTACTGTAGTAGAGTGGTAAAGCGCCGTCAAACAAAATCCGTCGCACCTTGTCCATGTGCCAGAAGACATCGATCCCGACAAAGTAAGGATAGAGCATGCCAATCGCTTTGAGCCAGAATCCCACCAGAAAGACGATTAGCAGCGTTGCCGTGAATGCAGGAGTGACGCTGACGCCGGTTTGTCGCAACAACCAGCGCGTGAGCGGTCGCATCAGCAGCGTTAGAGCCAGACTTAGCACCGTTAGCGCAGCGAGACGGTCAATCATCTGACCGCCGGGGAAGCGATAGACCACCAGTGCCCAGCCTGCACCAACGACGACCAGCGCCATTGCCACTGCAGCCCAGCCGGTAGCATCGAGCCACCAGCGTCGTTGCAAGTCTACGGTTAGCAGGGCCAGACAGGCAAACATCCCGATAACAACAAACAGTCCCAGACCGAGGGCCATCGGTGGTGGCATCACTGTTGCCAGCAAGGAACTGGCGGCCGGAGCCACGGCAACATCGGCGATCAACACGCCAAGTGGACGGGGATCGCGAAACGGATCGGCCTGCAACGATACAGTCAGATCGCCACTCCCCATCAACGCTGCTGGCACCAGCAATTGCAGACGGCGTAACTGTGGTTGTTCCGGTAAGCGTGCCAGCTCGACACCGTTGATCTGGATACGGCCATTGACCGGTGAACCGTCAGGGTGAGCGACGACCGCATCAAGCCGTACAATCCAGGTACCCTGTCCAAGGCGCGGAAAGTGAATCTCGCTTTGATCGGTACTCCAGCGATAGGTACGGGCCGGTGCCAGCTCGACGGCCAGCGGTACTCCGGCAGGCGGCGTTTCACCGCCGACCAGTGCCGAAACCAGCTCAAAGGTGAGAGTCGGTGCCGCTGCAATATGGGAGGGAATTTTGACGAACATCTCGTTCCCGTTACGGCGCGGCATCTCGACGCGCACGCCATTCACTGCCGCCGCCGACTCGCGCTGCAAGATGATCGGATCGGCATCAGGTCGGGCTACAATGCGCGCCAGCCAGACGCCCTGGCGATTGCCGGGGATAGTAATAGAGGCCGCGCCCACCGGCCAATCAAACCGCTCGAATGGGCCGGCTGCGTCGATCTCGCGAGCATTGAAGTTTTCTAAAAAGGCACCATCGCGGTTATCGCCCACATCAACGACAACCAGTGGGCGCACTGTGTAGCTCACAATGAGCACCACGACCGTGAATACCGCCAGCCAGAACGCCGGTAGCACAACACCCGACAGGCGGCGCGTCTGACTATGAGCAGTTGTCAGATGAACTCGTTTCCAAATAGAAGTTGCCATCGTTAACGATACCTGATGAGCGCGGGTACCGCGCCTGACATTGTTACATCATCGCCGCATTGTACCACGCTCACCGAGTCGCCTTGCAAGGCCGGGCATGGTTACAGTGTCTCACCTACACATCCGGCTCTTCAACCACCCACGACTGCACACCATGAGTCACAAACGAGAATGGACGGACAATCACGCCAGCCTCGGTTAAGGCCCGCTCAATAGCCAGTCGCCGGTCGAAGGGACAGGCAAAGACCATGAACCCACCACCGCCGGCACCCGAAATTTTACCGCCCCAGGCCCCGTGCTTACGGGCCAGGGCGTAAACCTCTTCAACGATAGGGGGCGCAATATGGGGTGAAAACGCCTTTTTAACTTCCCATGCATCGTGAAGCAGTCGCCCGAAATCAGCAATCCGCTGTTCACGCAGCAGACGGGCCGCCGTATCGACGAAGGCTTTGGTTTCGTGATGCAGACGCAAGGTATCGCCCTTGACCAACCGTTGTACCTGATCGGTCATCAGGTGACGAGTGAGCAACTGGCGATCTCCAATATATCCCAGGATCAGACAGCTTTCTAGCTCAAGCAGTGCCGTCTGGTCGCTGAGCACCGGCTCAACGATCACCCGATCCCGGCCAAAGTGGTACACACACATACCGCCAAACACGGCTGAATACTGGTCTTGCCGACCACCGGGAATACCCAGATCGACCCGTTCAATCCGGTACGCCAGTTCAGCCAGTTGATGTGGATCGGCATTTTGTCCGGCGACTGCGTACAGCAGCTTCAGCATACTGACCACCAGCGCCGACGACGAGCCAAGGCCGGAGCCGGGTGGTGCATCGCTGAACATAGTAATCTTGTAACCGGCTGTTGTCGGGCGCAACTGTGGTAGTGCATCGAGCACCGCCTGCGGCAACGCCAGCTTGCCATCCCATTCACGATCACTCACCTGCCGGCTGACCTCTTGCAAATCGAGCGAACGGATCAGAATGCCAGGCGTGGTGCTGGTGGTCAGCATACAACGGACATAGAGATTGATGGTGCAATTCAACACCTTACCACCGTGCTCTTCAGCGTAAGGACTGACATCAGTACCGCCGCCGAAAAAGCCGATACGCATCGGTGCGCGAGCTTTGTAGATTTTCATCACTTCCTCCGGCCATATCTGAATGCCGCGGCGTCAGTATAGCAGAAGACGGGATAGTAGGATGTAAGGGCGGTGGGTTGAAACCCTGCCTCAATGCATGCACGCTCCTCCGGGGCTGGCCTGCCGGCGGGGAAGCCGGGGGCCGGGTGTGTTCCTGGATAGCCCCAACGGGGTTATCATCGGCAGGTTAAAATCCTGCCTCAAGCCGTGGAAGCCCCTCCGGGGCTGGCCTGCCGGCGGGGAAGCGGGGGCCGGGCGTGTTCCTGGCTGGCCTCCGGCGGGCAAGAGCAGACTCTCTCTTCCTATCTCCTATCTCCTATCTCCTATCTCCTATCTCCTATCTCCTATCTCCTATCTCCTATCTCCTATCTCCTATCTCCTATCTCCTATCTCCTATCTCCTATTTCCTATTTCCTCTTTCCTCTCTCCTCCCCCCAAGTTGCGTTACAATATAGCTATGAACATCTTTCTGAGTGCTGACCATCACCATCACAACCCGCCGTTCGAGATACTCGACGGTCGTGTCGTGCCCTATGCCGAAACACCGCAGCGGGTCGCGATCATCCTGGCTGCACTGGCAGAGGCAGGTTTTGCACCGCCGATTGTAGCGTCACCTGCTACCATTGCCGATCTGGCGGCAATCCATACCGCTGACTACCTGGAGTATCTGGCTAATGGCAGCGCACGCTGGCAGGCTGCCGGATTGTCGGCGCCAGTCTTCCCATCGGCATGGCCATTGCCGGGGTTACGGTTGCGCAGCGACTGCCCGCAGGCGGCTGCCGGACGCTACACCTTTGACCTGAGCGCCCCCATCACCGCCGGCACTTTCACCGCTGCCTGTTCGGCGGCGGGAGCAGCGTTGGCCGGCGCGGCGGCATTGCTCGCCGGTAATACTAGTGCGTATGCCCTCTGCCGTCCGCCGGGCCACCACGCTGCGGCGGCGATGGCCGGTGGCTACTGCTACCTGAATAACGCTGCGCTGGCTGCCGACTACCTGGCACGTAGCCAGACGAGCGGTGATGCAACGTGGGCATTGCGTTCACCGACTGTTGCTGTGCTCGACATTGACTATCACCACGGCAACGGCACCCAGAGCATCTTCTACGAACGCAATGATGTGCTGACCGTCTCGCTCCATGCCGATCCGGCTTACGAATATCCGTACTACCTCGGCTACGCCGACGAGCGCGGGGCCGGGGCCGGTGAAGGGTACAACCTCAATTTCCCGCTACCGGCAGGGATTGATGATGCCGGTTATCTCAAAGCGCTCGATCAGGCATTGCAGGCGATTGCCGATTACGGCCCGCGCTACCTGGTGGTTTCTGCCGGCTTCGATACTTTTGCCGGCGACCCCCTGGGCGGGTTTGCACTGATCACCGAAGCATATCGAACGATTGGTCGATCAATTACCCAACTCGGTCTGCCAACACTGATTGTGCAAGAGGGTGGTTATGCGCTCGAAGCCCTGGGTGCCAATGTCGTGGCATTGCTACAAGGAGTTTCCACAGCATGATCAACGATAATTCACTCGACCAGCCACAACCGTCGCTGACGCCGGGGTGGGGCTGGCGTGATCTGTTCATTACCCTGTTAGTCATCGGAGTTGGCGGCTCGCTTACGATACTGGGCCTGCGTTTTGTTGCCGACATCGCCAACTGGGATACATCACGCGGTTTCATCAGCCTACCGGTTTACCTGGCGGGTATGCTGCTCTACCTGATTATCGGCGGTGCAATTCTCGCCGTGATCGGGCCGCGTGCCGGCTGGCGCGATTTGGGTCTTCAATGGCCGCACTGGATGTATCTGGCTCTCGTCCCGCCGGTATTCATTTTCGGGATGGGAATGATGTTTCTAACCAATCTCGGTGTGGTTTTGCTCTTCGGTGAGTTCCAAAACCCTCAGATCGAAAGTCTCTCTGGGGGGCAACCATTCGGCCTGAGTGAGTTACTGGCACTCCTGATCCTGGTGGCCGGGATTGTGCCCCTGGTGGAAGAACTCTTCTTCCGCGGGGTGATCCACCACCTGCTACGCCGCCGCTTCAGTGCTGCGGTCACGATTGTGCTCGGCGCCGCGATCTTCGCCGTCGTCCATTTCATTCCGGTGCTGGTACCCGGTCTCTTCGTGGCCGGATTGTGCCTCGGTTATCTGCGCGAGCAGAGCGGCTCGATCTGGCCCAGCGTTTTGTTTCACATGCTGCAAAACACGCTGGCACTGCTGGCAATGGCGTTTGTGCTGGCCACAGGTGGAGGTGCCGGGTAGACCGGGCTTGCATACAGAAATATAGCGCGGAAACGCTTCGACGTGGCACAGGATTCAACCTATGCCACGTCGCCTTTTCCAGAACAGCCAGAGCCTGACGTCTGGGCGGCGTTATAATCGTTCGTCTGTCCCGCGTGTAACGCCAACCATTTCCCTCATCTGACCACGACGATACTGTTCGTCACTAAACATTTGCCTGTAGTAGTGAATTCTTTTCCTCGCCACACCTCAATCTCTTCTATACTGCCTTTGCCTGCAATAACAGCATACAAAGAGGTGTGGTAGTGGAAACTCCTGAAGAACAGCTCGCAACACTCTTTCGGCTACGCGAACGAGCGTTGCAAGGTGGTGGCCCTGAGCGCGTTGCCCAACAACATGCCCGCGGGAAATTGACGGCTCGTGAGCGACTGGCATTGCTCCTCGATCCCAACTCCTTTCAGGAGATTGGTGCCCTTGCCAGCAGCCCTCTCGGCGATGAGGATCAACGGGTGCCCGGTGATGGGATCGTGACCGGGTTCGGCAAGATCAATGGTCGCCGTGTTGCCGTGTTTGCGCAAGATTTTACCGTGATGGGTGGATCGTTCTCGGCTGTGCAGGCGAATAAGATTTGCCGCATGCAAGACCTGGCTATCGAGAGCGGTATTCCCATCATCGGGTTGAACGACTCTGGTGGTGCCCGCATTCAAGAAGGTGTTCGCTCCCTGGCGGCGTATGGTGAGGTCTTCGTGCGCAATGTTATGGCGTCTGGCGTTGTGCCGCAAATATCGGCAATCCTTGGCCCCTGCGCCGGTGGCGCTGTCTATTCGCCGGCTTTAACCGACTTCGTGATTATGTCGGAGTCAACCGGGTATATGTTCCTGACCGGGCCTGATGTGATCAAAGCAGTGTCCGGGCGCGAACTTTCGACGCAAGAGCTGGGTGGCGCGGCGGTACACTGCGTGCGGAGCGGTGTCGCGCATCTCTCGGCAGCCGACGACCGGGCCGTGATTGAGTTGATCAAGCGGCTGCTCAGCTATCTGCCGCAGAACAACAATGAAGACCCACCCCAGATCATGCCCTACGACCGCGCTGATCGGATTGAGCCGGCCCTCAATAGCCTGGTACCGGCAGACGAGCGGCAGGGATACGACATCCATACCCTGATCAACCTGATCTGCGACTACGATAGCTTTCTCGAAATCCAGCCGCTCTTCGCGCCCAATGCTGTGGTTGGCTTTGCCCGTCTTGATGGCTATGCCGTCGGGATTGTTGCCAACCAGCCGGCAGTGATGGCCGGTGCGCTTGATATTGACGCCAGCGATAAAATTGCCCGCTTTGTCCGTATCTGCGATGCCTTTAATATCCCGCTCATCACCTTTGTTGATACACCGGGATTTCTGCCCGGCGTAGAACAAGAGTACGGTGGTGTGATTCGCCACGGCGCGAAAATTATTTACGCCTATAGCGAAGCCACTGTACCCAAAATTTCGGTTGTCGTGCGCAAGGCAATTGGTGGAGCGTATGTCGCAATGTCAAGCAAACAGTTGCGCTGCGATCTCAACTTTGCCTGGCCCTCGGCCCAGATTGCGGTGATGGGGGCAGAAGGCGCAGTACGCATTTTGCGCCGTGAAGAATTGCGCACCGCCGAGAATCCTGCTCAACTGATGGAGCAGTTTATCGCTGATTACCGCCGCCGGTACTTCAACCCCTATCACGCCGCCGATCTGGGTCAGATTGACGAGGTGATCGAACCGGCTGAAACCCGACCACGGCTGATCCGTGCGCTTGAGATTTTGCGCACCAAAGTGCAGCAGAACCCACCCCGTAAACACGGGTTGTACCCATCATAAGCTGGGGGCAAGGCGATGAATGATTTCAGTTTTGGCCTGACCATCACCGTCACAGGGATGAGTCTGGTGTTTAGTGTCCTGGCATTACTGTGGGGCATTCTCAACCTGCTCATTCGTTTCGATCAGCCAGCCGCCGCAGAATCGCCAGACCTGACGCCAGAACCCGAACCAGAGGTAACGACTGCCGGCTCACTTTCAGCGGAAGAACTTGCCGCTATTACCATTGCAGTGCGGCTCCACGCCGCAACCTTACGCCAGGAAGCTGCACCAACTGTTCGCAGTTACTGGCCGGGGAGTCTGCTCTTTGCCAGTCGTTGGGTTGCCGCCGGTCGCACGCGCCAGAATCAGAGCTGGCAGCGAAGGAGATAGAACGCTATGCGCCGTTATCAATTAACAGTTAACGGTAAATCCTACACGGTGGCTGTCACCGAGACGGGAAGTGACCGCTTTATCGTCCAGATCGATGGCCGCGAATTCGAGGTGCAACTGACCGAGAGTGGTGAGGTAAGTGAACCCATACCCCGTTCGGCACCGCTACCGGCTGTATCACCACCGGTACCAAACACTCCAACACCGCCGCCCGCATCGCCCGCACCGTCCATTCCGCCACCAACGACCGTTAGCGATCAGCTTATTCGAGCACCGATGCCGGGCACAATCTTGCAGATCGTAGTCACCCCTGGTACACGGGTCAAACGCGGTCAACCGGTCATCGTCCTGGAAGCCATGAAGATGAATAACAGCATCGGTGCGCCACGTGATGGCGTCATTTCTGCCATCCTGGTCAAAACCGGGCAAAGTGTCGGATACGGTGAACCGCTGGCTCAGATTGAATAACAGAGAATGGAACGATCTATGAGTGAATTGATCGCCAGCATCTTCGCCGGCATTGGTGCGCTTTCCTGGCAATCTCTGGTGATGATAGGGATTGCCGCCCTGCTCTTCTATCTGGCGATAGTGCATCAGTATGAACCGCTTCTACTCCTGCCGATTGGTGCCGGTGCGCTCCTGGCCAATCTCCCACTCTCGCCGTTAGCAGGTGAGGATGGCTTGCTGACTATTCTCTACAATGCCGGTGTTGGTAATGAACTCTTCCCCCTCTTGATCTTTATCGGCATAGGTGCGCTAACCGACTTTAGCCCACTCCTTTCCAACCCACGCATGGTGTTAACAGGGGCTGCCGGGCAGTTTGGCATCTTCGGCACGCTCTTGCTCGCGCTGGCACTGGGATTTAGTCGTGAAGAGTCCGCCTCGATTGGGATTATCGGCGCCATCGACGGGCCAACCTCAATTTACGTCTCCAGCCTGCTGGCCCCCCACCTCCTCGGCCCAATTACGGTTGCTGCGTATAGCTATATGTCGCTGGTGCCGGTGATTATGCCGCCGATTATCCGCACGCTCACCACACCGGCAGAACGACAGATTCGGATGGCATACGTCACCCGTCCGGTCAGCCGCCGCACACGTATTCTGTTTCCCATCGTGACCACCGTAATTGTGGGTATTCTGGTACCCTTCGCCATTCCGCTCATCGGCATGCTGATGCTGGGCAACCTGATGCGCGAATCGGGTGTTGTACAGCGCTTAACCAACACCTCGGCCCAGGAGCTGGCGAATATTGTCACCCTCTTCCTCGGCCTGGCGATTGGCTCAACCATGGAGGGAACCCGTTTTCTGCAACCGGCAACGCTGGCGATCCTGGCCCTGGGTATGCTGGCCTTTGCCCTCGACACAGCCGCCGGTCTCCTGTTCGGCAAATTCCTGAATCTCCTGAGCCGTGGAAGGTTCAACCCCATGATCGGTGCCGCCGGAATCAGCGCCTTTCCGATGGCGGCGCGGGTGGTGCAGAAGCTGGCAAACGAAGAAGATTTTGAAAACTTCCTGCTGATGCACGCAATGGGAGCCAACGCCGCCGGCCAGATTGCGAGTGTGGTAGCTGGTGGTGTGCTGTTGGCCTTGATGGGGGCGGGGAGGTAGGAGGGAGGAGGTAGGAGATAGGAGATAGAAGATAGGAGATAGAAGATAGGAGATAGAAGATAGGAGATAGAAGATAGGAGATAGAAGATAGGAGATAGAAGATAGGAGATAGGAGATAGAAGATTAGGAGATAGGAGATAGGAGATAGGAGATAGGAGATAGAAGGTAGAAGGTAGAAGATAGGAAATGGGAGGTAGGGGGTGAATTTGTTGTGCACAGGTAGCCCAGGATTCAGGCTGGACTACATTTCCGCTACGATGGAGCGCATTGATGCGGCAGGGGCACGGCATGCCGTATCCCTACCGCTGCGTACCACCACCGGTATCCATCAACTCACCAATCCATGCCGTAGCGCATAGATCGCTGCTTGCGTGCGATGAGCCAGACCGAGTTTGCGCAGAATGCTGGCGACGTGGGTTTTGACTGTCTCTTCACTTACGGTCAGCCGACTCGCGATTTCGGCATTGGTGAGACCTTCGGCCACCAGTTTCAACACCTCGCGCTCGCGTTCGGTCAATGTATCAGCGGCTTTGGACGTTTGAGCTTCGAGAATCCGTTGCATCAATGCCGGTGCCAGCACTGCTTTCCCCGCCATCGCACCCCGAATCGCTTCGAGAAGCTGCTCTGGTTGACTCTCTTTTTCGATGTACGTGATTGCACCGGCGCGCAAGGCACCAATCACCCGCGCATCATCGGCATACCCGCTCAGAATGATAATGTGCGTGTGTGGAATCAGGCGCTTGAGCTGCCGGGTAGTCTCGATCCCATCGATTCCACCCGGCATGAGTACATCCATCACAATCACATCCGCCTGCCAGGTCGATGCCATCTGCAGGGCACTCTCACCATTCGCCGCCTCACCCACAACCACAATATCGGGTTGAGCGGCAAGATACGCACTCAGTCCACGCCGAACAATGCTGTGATCATCAACCAGGGCAACGCGAATCGGACTCATCTGGTCTCTCCCTGTTACCTGCCAGAACCGGCTATCAACCCACCGACGACTGCTGTGGCTGAGGGGTCATCCGTTGTGGGACACCGTAGGTCAGACTACGCCACACCCATTCGAGTGGCCCGTACTGGAAGAAGCGCAACCACACCACGCTTAGCCCCAATTGTACAATCCAGATCACGAGGCTGAGAAGCAGGCCGTTGAAGGCACCAACCTGACCGAACAATCCCAGCCCGTAACTGTAGAAGATGAAGGTACAGATGATCGATTGCCCAATGTAGTTACTCAACGCCATGCGTCCGGCTGCTGCCAGCGGCTGCAACCAGCGTCGCCAGGTATCGCTGCGAGTAAGGCCAATGATCATTGCTACATACCCATACGTAAGGATGGGGGCGGCGATAAGTAACAACTGTTGCAGTAAGCCGACCAGGATGCTGTCGAGGTTGCCGTACATTACCAGCCATGCCAGTGCGAGGTTAGCCACCAGACCGATTGCCAGACACATCCCACCAAACGGCAGTCGCCGCTGCACAGCCGGTTGTTCGTACAGGTGCTGTACAAGTCGCCGCTTTCCGACATACATCCCGATCAGGAAAAAGGCCAGGATTTGCAACACATTCCCGCTGAAGAAGTAGAACACCGTTGCAGCGATCCACTCAAGCGCACGCCAGCCAAAGATCTCTCCCCACGAGCCGCTACCGTAGATTGCAATGGCCCGTTGTTCGAGATCGCTTATCATTGCCATGAATTGATCGGTCTCACCACTTACGCCAGCAGTGGAGCCACCGAGCAACAGGCTGAGAGCTGTGAATCCCAACCCAAGCACAATTGGCAGCCCAAACAGCACTGCGGCCCAGATCAACAAGGTACGTGGTTGTAACCGCCGAAACAAGAGCGCCACCAAACCCACCAGTGCATATATAAAGAGGATGTCACCGTTCCAGATCAAGAGCGCATGCATCAGTCCCAGGCCCAACAGGATCATCAGGCGGCGCACCATAAATCGCCCCGGTCTGCCCCCCGCTGCTTCCACCCGCTCGATCTGCATCCACATACCCAACCCGAAGAGAAACGAGAACAGTGGGTAAAACTTACCGGTTGCCAGCGCCAGAATGAGAAACTCGCTCACGCGATCAACAACACCTTCGCCACGTGGTGTGCCGGTGAACAGGGCAAGGAACGGAAAACTGAAGATGCCCATATTGACGAGCAGAATGCCCAATAGTGCGAAACCGCGTAACATATCGAGAAGATCGATCCGGTCATGCTTTCGCGTCGGTTGAATGACGTGTGCCACCGTACTACTCCTTTGCCTGTGATCTGCTTGCCAGAGAACGCTTCATCCTGCTCACCACTGATGTGACGAACCAGATGAAGAGAGCGTTGCCCTCCCACAAAACCCGATCTGCGATATGTGGATGCAGAAGCAAAGCTTCCGCATCCATATCCACATCTCGTTATCCATCTGACAGTGATTGTGCCGTGTCCGCTTGCTCTCGCGCTACGATCTGCAAACGACGCAAGGTGTTGATGGTCTGGAGCAACAGGTACGGGAAGACTCCCAGCCACCAGGTGCCAAAACCGACGATCATCCACGGCGCTGCGGTTGGCAGGGCGGCAAGTGAACTATCGATCACAGCATCCTGGATCGATGCGTCAATCCCGCCCTGGCTCATCGCAATCGCCGCACCTATCAGCAACCCCAGGAAGCTAAAGATGTAGGTGAAGAGAAACGTACCGTACATTGTCAATGCCGACAACTGACTATAGCGAGATGACCATTCGGCAATTCGTGCGGTCAGTGAACGTTCGATCCACCACTTGCCGACCAGTATCACCAGCGCAACAAGCGCCGCTACGCCGCCGAATGGCACCTGGAATTCGATCAGTACCCCGACGCTGATGCACAGGATGTGGTAGGCCAGTGTGAGTAGGATGGCTGTACGACGCAGACGGCGCAATCCGCTATCCACCACCGGTTCAGCCACAGACGACTTACCTTCAAGTGCTGTTAACCGGCGGAGGTGGTGATAACTGATAACCAGACCGATAACACTGTACGGAATCATCACCAGCGGATAACCAATCGCCAGGAGCGACACAAACCAGCTTCGATCAAGCGTATCGTGGAACAGGTACACTGCCTGCATCGAGCCGAACAACCCGCTGTAGACCAGCACTTGAAAACCGATCACAAATCCCAGAAAGAACCAGCTTTCCCGAACCTGCGTGCGCAACGTAGATTGCGTTGCCCATTCTGTGATGCGGTCGTTGAGGATGCGGTGTGTGCGGATGAGTGCAATTGCTACACCGACAATCCCGACTCCGAGCAGAAACGTGAGCGCAAACGCCTTTATGGAGAATGTCACCCAGGCAATGATCGACAGCAAGAAACCCACCGTCAATAGGTCGTAGAAGCGCAGCAACGTTTGCCAGATCGAATGCGTTGCCCAGGGACGTGCCCGCCGCCGCCGGTTCATCATCACCGGCAACAGCCCAACACCGATCAGCACACCAAGAATACCGATACCTGCAAAGTACAGCGGTGCGTTCTGGAGTGCTAGCGTCAATGATAGCCCACCGATAACGAATGCTATACCGGTCAAGGAAGTCAGACCACTGATGGTGAAGATGTGCTGGAAACGCTCCTCGCGCATACGTACCTCCTTCTCGTGTTGACTCTCCTGTTCGGCAAGCGGAATCCGAAACTGGATTGTCGTTCCGGCATGTGGCGCTGAGCGCACTGCCAGCTCGCCACCGAGCGCTTCAATTCGGGCACGCATATTGGTCATTCCCATCCCCAATGTACTGGTTGCCGGATCGAAGCCCCGCCCATCATCGGCAACGGTCACCGTCAGCCATGATCTGCCGGCAACCATCTCTTGCCCAAATGAGACCTGCACATGACGGGCACGGGCGTGACGGGCCACGTTCGAGAGTGCCTCCTGAATAACCCGAAATACCGTCTCCTGAGTACCGGGGAGCAGCAACGCTTCATCCGGGAAGCCATCGTGGTGCAATGCGGTGCTGACCTCTGCCCGAAAATGGAGTGCTTCAAGCTGTTCGCGAATTGCCTCGATCAGGCCAATGGTTGCCAGGGGTTGCGGGCGCAGTTGGGTAAGCAATGCTTTCATCTCGGCCATCGCCGCCTGAGACAGGTCACGCACGTGTTGAATATGCTGGGCAGCACCAACCGGATCGCGCTCATACAGACTTTGAGCGGTTGCCGCAGCGATATTGATGCTGAATAATTGCTGCTTGATCGTATCGTGCAGATCACGCGCCAGCCGGTTCCGCTCCTCTTGCGCTGCCGCCTCGCGCAGTTGGGCCAGCAAGAGCGATTGCCGCTCACTGAGTTGTTGTGCTCGCTCCTCAATCTCCTGTTGCAACCGCGGCAGGATCAGGCGTCGCATGAGCATCAGGATGCTTAGAAACACCATGCCAACCACCACCACCACACCCAGGGCGGTGTAGTGCAGGGCATATTCCGTCCAGCCGAGGTCGCTGAGCGCACGCGGGCCGAAGATGATCAGCAGGGTGGCAATGATGGCAACCAGCCCGAAACCGGCTGCGATCAGTTGCGTGACCAGACTGGTAAATTGCTCACGGCTTGATTGCCCTGCTAATCCGTCTGCTCTCCCCGCAGACGGCGAGCGAAACGGGTTGGCAGCGGGGATACCGGCAACGCCTAGCATGATCAACGCCGTCCCAAACACCGCATCACCTGCCAGCAGTTCACGTACTCCCATCACCATCAGGAGTAGCGCTGTCACCACGACGAGCACGCGCGACACCCGGCGCACCCACCGCATAACCGTCTCGATCCGATCCATAGCGCTCACTCCGTTCCCCTACCTTCACCATCGTTCGACGGCGAGCGAAACGGGTTGGCAGCGGGGATAACGGCAGCGCCTAGCATTATCAATGCCGCCCCAAACAACGTATCACCCGCTAGTAGCTCACGTAATCCCACCACGATCAGGAATAGCCCTGTTAATGCAAAGAGTACCCCCGTCCCCCAACCGATCCATTTCCTGATGCGCTTGCGATCCATAACGTTACTCCATTCGCGATTCCGCTTGCCGGCACATCTTCAGCATAGTGACGGCGACCAGATCACGCTACCCTGCAACGAGCGATTCTGGCTCACTCTTTCGAGGGAGTGTGCTGCTTGCAGCGCCTCACATCCACCCGTCGCCGGAGCTACCCCCGAAGTGAGCATTTCTTTTCTGTGTGGCGATACCCGGACAGCTATACTATAGACGAGAAGACGAACGGAGTCACTCCGAAGGAGCATCATATGCCAAAGACCGAGCGTGTAGCCGAGTGGATGACCGAAAATCCCGTCACCGTCACGCCAGATTTCTCTGTCTTAGCCGCCTACGAGCGGATGCGCGCCCGCGGAATCCGCCGGATGCCGGTCGTGGATAAAGATGGAGCGCTGGTCGGCATCATTACCCGTAGCGACATCGAGCAGGCCATGAGCCACCCGCGCAGCGAGGAAGAGCGCCGTATGGCCCGTTTCAGCCTGGCCGGACAGACGGTTGCCGAATACATGACCCCCAACCCCATCACCGTCGCCGCCGACGCATCGATTGGCGAAGCGGCAGCCATGATGATCCGCGCCCGCGTCAGTGGTCTACCGGTGATGGACAACGGACGGCTGATCGGGATTATCACCGAATCGGACATCTTCCGGCTGGTCGCCAGCACCTGGGCCGCAGAGGAGAGTGGGTAGGTTGATGGCAAGACAATGCTATCTCCATCATTGCGGAGTAGCCAATCACTGGCAGCAAGGTTTGCGTTTCTTCTCCCCCCAGGGGCGACTTACCGGTCGCCCCTTCTACTCACTATTGACGATGTTTCTTCTTCAGCGTATTATAGAGATAGCAGAATCTTTAGATTTCAAGTTTTTATCTAAAACATTATTCGTTCGGTTTGCAACTGAACGAACACGACGGTTCTCGCATGCGCAAACAGCTACGCCTGCTCATTGAATTTGCCCGTCCCCACACCGTCATTGCTACCAGCGTCCAGGTTCTGACCATGCTGATCATCGTGATCGGCTGGCACCCACCAACGCTCGAACTGGTGGGACTGGTCGGGGTGACGCTCGTTGTCTGTCTGGCGCTCAATCTCTACGTAGTCGGCGTGAATCAACTGACCGATGTGGCGATTGATCGGATCAACAAGCCATGGCTACCGGTTGCTGCCGGTCAGCTTTCATCGGATGCTGCGCAACGTATTGTTATCAGTGCCCTGTTTATTGCCCTGACCGGTGCGGCTATGCTCGGCCCACCGCTCTGGTGGACGGTGAGTATCATCGCGCTGATCGGTTCACTCTACTCGCTCCCCCCGCTGCGCTTGAAGCGTCATCCCCTCGCTGCGGCCCTCAGTATTGCCGGTGCCCGCGGGGTGATTGCCAATCTCGGCCTGGCCTTCCACTATCAGTACTGGTTAGATAGCGAATTGCCGATCACGACCCTGATCCTGGTGGCAACCTTCTTTTTCGGTTTCGCTATGGTGATCGCGCTCTATAAAGACTTGCCCGATGATCGCGGTGATCGGTTGTATCAGATCGAGACCCTGACCACGCGCCTCGGCCCGCAGCGAGTGCTGCACCTGGGCAGAATCTTGCTCACCGCCTGTTATCTGCTTCCGATTGCCGTCGGTCTCTGGTCGCTGCCGACTTTTGCCGCCGCGTTCCTGGCCCTCAGCCATGTGGTCGTTATCAGTGTTTTCTGGCTGGTCAGTATGCGCGTTGATCTGCAACGCCGGCAATCGATTGCCAGTTTTTATATGTTTCTGTGGGGGATTTTTTATACCGAATTTGCCCTGCTTAGCATTTATCGTCTGACGTATACCCTCTGATGATGAGATGGCTTCACCCAATCCTGGCGCTGATCCGGCTTGGCCGCCCCCTGCATCTCATCGGCGGTGCGATCTTCTACGGGGTGGGTGTTGCTGCCGCTGGTCTTCCCATCACCGATCCCGGTCTGGCGCTCCTCGGTCTGGCGGCCACCCTGAGTGCGCAGTTGATGAACCACTACAGCAACGATTACTTCGACCATGAGGCCGACCGGGCCAATCCTACCCCAACCCACTGGTCGGGCGGGAGCCGGGTCTTGCCAGAGGGTCATCTGCCGGCGCAGGCCGCGCTGATCGCAGCCATCGGCTGGGGGTGTATCGCCCTGTTGCTGGCTACGCTCAGCACCCTCTCTGCACCCCAACCGCTCCTATCCGGCACACTGTTCGCTCTTGCGATTGCTCTGGCCTGGGTCTACAGCGGCCCGCCACTCTACCTGCATCGGCGCGGCTGGGGCGAAGCGGTTGGGGCGTTGCTGGTGCCGGGCGGAACCGCCCTGGTCGGCTTCAGTTTACAAACCGGTACGCTCCGCCCGTCCATCTTCTTAACCATCATCCCGCTCTGCCTGCTTCAGTTCGCGATGCTAATTGCCGTCAGTCTGCCCGATGTCACCGGTGATCGGGCGGTCGGCAAACGCACGCTGGCCGTGATCTTCGGCCCCCAACGGGCAGCGCAATGGCAAAGCTACGCCATCGGCGCGGCGCTGATCAGCCTGCCGTTACTGTTCGTCGCTGGCCTGCCACCACTCGTTGCCGCAGCACCGCTCGCCACTGCACCAATCGGGCTATGGCTGATCGCACGTCTTCGCCGCAACGCCTGGGCTGATCCCACCGCCTGGAACAGCCTCGGCTTCTGGAGTATTGGTCAGCTTGTTGGCAGTGCCGGTATGATGCTGCTGGCCTGGCTCGGCGTGGGAAGTGGATGACACAATCAACGCCATAGTTGCGTTCATAAAACCACATCAGCACGGAGAACACAACGCCTCTCAGGTGCTGACCAGGGAATCAGAGCATCTGGACGCTTGTTTCGTATCTCGCTGGTGATGCTCCCCTTGCCCTTTACTACCAGCAGTTTCGTGTATACTTATCCTTGATATGGCAACACTCACAGGATCAATCCTATGCAAAAACTCGGTGTGATCGATCTCGGTTCCAATACCACTCGTCTGATTGTGATGGCGTATGAACCGGGACACTGTTTTCGCCTGACCGACGAAGTGAGCGAAACTGTCCGTCTGGCCGAGGGCATTGGCCCCTCTCGCATGCTGCAACCGGCACCGATTCGGCGTGCCGTTGAAGCCCTGCGCATGTTCTATTCACTCTGCATCTCGACCGGCGTCAATGAGGTGATTGCGGTCGGCACCAGTGCCATCCGCGAAGCAGCGAATCAGGCTGATTTCTGGGCAGCGTTGCGCACGGCAACCCCGCTCGATCTGCGCATCATCTCTGCCGAGGACGAGGCGTATTTCGGCTACCTCGGTGCAATCAATGCCTTGCCGATCCAGCACGGTGCGCTCTTTGATACTGGTGGTGGTTCGACCCAGGTGATGGCGGTGGCTGACCGGAAACGGACGCGGAGCTTTTCGGTGCAGGCCGGTGTGGTGCGCTTCACCGAGCAGTTTGTGCAGAGCGATCCGATCAGTCGCACCGATCTGCGGCGGCTGCGTGCGGCTGCGCGTGATGCCTTTGCTCCCCTTGACTGGCTGCCCGACCTGAGCAATGGCCGTTTAGGTGGGATTGGTGGTACGGTACGCCAGTTGGCCCGCATCGATCAGAAACAACGGGCCTACCCGCTTGAACGTGTCCACGGCTATCAGCTCACCCGCGAGGCGGTAGAGCGCATTACCGAAGAACTCGCCCGCCGTTCCCGTCGCGAACGATTGCAAATTCCCGGTATGAAAGAGGAACGGGCCGATGTAACGCTGGCCGGCGCCGTGATTATCGCTGCCCTGATGGATCGCGGCAATTTCCCGTACCTGCTGGTCAGCGGTCAAGGCGTGCGCGAAGGCATCTTCTACCAGCACTTTCTGGCCGATCAACCGCAGCCCCTGCTGAACGAACCACGACAGTTCAGTGTACTCAACCTGGCCCGGCTGACCCACTACGAACCGGAACACTGTGCTCGCGTCGCTCACCTCAGTCTGTCGCTGTTCGACCAGTTGGCACCCCTGCACGGCTATGGCGCCTGGGAACGCGAACTACTCGGCTACGCTGCGATCCTGCACGACATTGGCATTAGCGTCGGCTACTACGACCATCACAAACACGGCGAGTATCTCATTCACAATGCGACCCTGCTCGGCTTCAGCCATCGCGAAATTGTGATCATCGCCAGCCTGGTACGCAACCATCGCAAAGGATGGGGCGATCTGACCGCCTACTCCCCCATTCTCGCCACCGACGACGAAACACGCATCGCCCGTCTGAGCGCAATGCTCCGCCTTGCCGAATACCTGGAACGGAGCAAGAGCCAGATCGTGCGTGACGTGCGCGTCCAGATCGGCGACGAGATCGTGATTGATGTCATTGCCGATGGTGATGCCCACGTCGAAATTTGGGAAGCCTCACGCCGCAGCGGTCTGTTAAAACGCAGCTTTGGCCGCGAGGTGCAGATCAGAGCAACATGAGCCTGTGCTATAATGCCACATAGCAAGAAGTGAGGGATAGGCTACACGCATGCGGTGCCCGTTTTGCCATTTTGTCGAGACCGATGTTATCGATACGCGCAAACTGTACGAAGGCGAGGTGATCCGTCGCCGTCGGCGCTGCCGTGCCTGCGGTCGCCGCTTCACCACCTACGAACGTATCGAGTCGGTCAGCCTGATGGTCGTCAAAAAAGATGGCACACGCGAACCGTATGACCGCGAGAAGATTGCGCGCGGCGTGCGCACCGCCTGCTACCGTCGCCCGGTCTCGGCGGCGGCCATCGAACAACTGGTCAATGATGTCGAAACCGCTATCATGAACACCGACGAACACGAAATCAGTTCGCAGGCTATTGGTGACGCGGTGATGCAGCGCTTGCGCGATCTCGATGAAGTAGCCTATATTCGCTTCGCTTCAGTCTACCGTGCGTTTACCGACATTGGCAAGTTGCGCGAAGCTGTTGATGAACTCCTTGATCGGGAAGGTGTCCGCAATGGTCACCTCTCGCCTAAACCAGCAGAGGACTCATGAGTATGAGCGTTGAAACGACACCTCAGCCGGTGTCTGAACAGGCAACCAAACCATCATTATTCCAGCGCATTGTTCATTCGATACGATCCATCGAATGGACGCAAGTCTTGTTGGTCAGTATTCTGACCGCTATTGCCTGGTGTTCGCTCTTCCTGGCCAACAACATCTTGCAAATTCTGGCCGGTGTTGTACCGGTGATGGCCGGCATCTATCTGGGGCGCAAGGTACGCGGTGAGTACCTGGCCAACGGCCTGGCCCTTGGTCTGCTAACCTTCCTCTTCGGCCTGGCGATTATGATCGGCTACGGCCTGGTTGGTGAAGCCGGGATTGCGCCGATGCCGGTTATTCAGCTCGATCCTGACCAACCGCCCGCACCGGCAACCTTACTTGACCTCATTTCCATCTATTTTATCTTTTCGGCTTTCGCATTAATCCCGTTTCCCGCTTTCGGAACGGTGATGTCAGGCCGTGCCGAAGAGCGCAACCGGCAGTTGCAGAGAGAGATTGCCGAGCGCGGCGGTCGTCTCGAACGTCCCGGAGTGGTGCGCACCCTCGAAGACCTGCAGGGTCTCTCGCTGCCCCAATTCGGCTCGTATGTGCTGAACCTCTTCCGCAAAAAGGGCTTCGAGTTCAAAGACTATCGCTTCATCGACAAAGATAAGCATCTCGATCTCGAACTGACCTACGAGGGAGTAACCTACCTGCTGCGCTTATCGGTCGCCGACAAGGTGCGTCCAGGCACACTTGAAAGCCTGTTGCAGGATATGAAACGGGCCGGTATTCCGAAAGGATTAGTGATTACGTCAACCGAATTCACGCCTGATACGATCAAGGCGGCGAGTGGCCGGCGCAATGTGCTGATTATCGATGGGAAGACGTTGTTTGCGATGGCAGAGGGGTAGCACACATGCTGCTTGATTTGAGTGGGCGAGTCGCAATTGTCACCGGTGGCAGTCGTGGGATTGGCCGGGCGACTGCCGAGCGGTTGGCCGGCAGCGGCGCCGCCGTAGTCGTCAATTATCGCGGGAACGCAGCGGCTGCCGAAGCGACGGTGGCCGCCATCACTGCTGCCGGCGGCACCGCCATCGCCGTGCAGGGTGATGTCAGTCAACCGGCAGATGTAGAGCAGATGGTCAAGACCACCCTTGAACGGTTTGGTCGGATCGACATTCTGGTCAACAATGCCGGCATCACCCGCGACACGTTACTTCTCCGCATGAAGGAAAGCGACTTCGATGAGGTGATCGCCACCAATCTGCGCGGGGTCTTTCTCTGCACCCGCGCCGTTCTCCGCCCGATGACCAAACAGCGGTTTGGTCGGATCATCAACATTACATCGGTGGTTGGCTTGACCGGTAACGTTGGTCAGGCTAATTACGCTGCGGCAAAAGCCGGTATTCTCGGCTTCACCAAATCGACAGCCCGCGAAATGGCGAGTCGGGGGATTACCGTGAATGCCATTGCGCCGGGCTTCATCGAAACCGAGATGACCGAGGCGCTCAACGAAGAGGCGCGCAAGGCGATTCTGGCAACTATCCCGCTCGGTCGGTTTGGCCAGCCGGCTGAAGTTGCGGGACTTGTCTGTTTCCTGGCCTCTGATGCCGGCGCATATATCAGCGGTCAAACGCTGACTATCGACGGTGGAATGGTGATGTCCTGATGATTCGCAAAGTATTAGTAGCCAACCGCGGTGAAATTGCTGTACGTATCATTCGGGCCTGTCAGGAGTTGGGCATTCGCACGGTAGTCGCCTACAGCACTGCCGACCGCGACTCACTGGCCGTTCGTCTGGCCGATGAAGCGGTATGTATCGGCCCACCACCGGCAGCAAAGTCGTACCTCAACGCTCCGGCTCTCATCAGCGCTGCCCTCGTATCGGGATGTGATGCGATCCATCCCGGCTACGGTTTTCTCTCAGAAAACCCCTACTTTGCCGAAATGTGCGCCGACTGCAAACTGACCTTCATCGGTCCGCCGCCTGAACCGATCCGGCTGATGGGTGATAAGGCGATTGGACGTGAGACGATGCGCAAAGCCGGCGTCCCAACCGTCCCCGGCTCTGATGGCGAAGTTCGCTCGCTCGAAGAGGCCATCGATGTCGCCCGCCAGATCGGGTATCCGGTACTGCTCAAGCCCTCTGGCGGTGGTGGTGGTCGCGGCATGCGCGTCGCTTACGACGAAGCCGATCTCCAGCGCGCCTTCCCCACTGCGCGTGCCGAAGCCGAGGCAGCGTTCGGGAACGGTGCGCTTCTACTGGAAAAATACCTCACCCGCGTGCGCCACGTCGAAATCCAGGTCCTGGCCGACCAGTACGGTCATGCCATCCACCTCGGCGAACGCGACTGCTCGGCGCAACGTCGTCACCAGAAAATCGTTGAAGAGGCGCCATCACCGGCAGTCACCCCCGAATTGCGCGAGCGGATGGGGGCCGATGCTGTGCGTGGGATCAAATCGATTGGCTATGTGAATGCCGGCACGCTCGAATTCCTGCTCGATCAGGACGGCAACTACTACTTCATCGAAATGAACACCCGCATCCAGGTTGAGCATCCCGTCACCGAACAGGTGACCGGAATCGACCTCGTGCGCTGGCAGCTACTCATCGCCAGCGGCGAGCGCTTGACGCTGCGCCAGGAAGACATTAAAATAACCCGGCACGCAATCGAGTGCCGGATCAATGCCGAAGACCCGGAGCGTGACTTTTTACCGGCAAGTGGTGAAGTTGAGTTCTATTTGCCGCCCGGCGGCCCTGGAGTTCGAGTCGACTCCCACCTCTATTCCGGGTACACACCACCCGGAACCTACGACTCATTGTTGGCGAAAATTATTACCTTTGGCGACACACGCGACGAAGCGCTCAACCGGATGCGGCGAGCGCTCAACGAATGCGTGATTACTGGTATTAAAACAACCATCCCGTTCCAGTTGGCGCTGATCGACGATCCGGAATTCCGGGCAGGTCGCATTCATACCGGTTACGTGGCTGAATTACTGCGCCAATGGAAAGAAACACTCAATCCGGTATAAAACGGTGACGGGATGCGTATGGGGAGGGCAAGATTGGCAAGTCAGCGGCATCGGGTACGGATCGCAGCATTGCAGATCCTCTTTGAAGTTGATGAAACCGATCATGCGATTGATCAAGTGCTCGAGCGCCGGCTCACTGATGAACCAATGTCGCAGGAGAGTGCTGAGTTTCTCCGGCGACTTGTGTTTGGCGCATGGGAGCATCGCTCGTATCTGGATCGGATCATCGAGGAGGCAGCACCAAACTGGCCGGTAGCTCAGATGCCGGGAGTTGATAAAGCGGTGCTACGGATTGCCCTCTTCGAGTTACTGATTGATGATGTCGAGCGCACACCGATAAAAGCTGTGATCAACGAGGCGGTCGAACTGGCGAAACAGTTCGGCAGCGACAATTCGAGCCGGTTTGTCAATGGCGTGCTCGGTACGGTGGTAACGCGCTACCTGGCCGACCGCGATGATACTGTTGAGGAATAGCCGTCTTTGAAAGGAAGGAATGTAACTCGTATGGCTTCGCCTGAGATGGAAGAGCGCCTGCGCAAGATTATTGTCGATCAGCTCGGTGTCGAGCCAGAGCAGGTTGTACCTTCGGCATCGTTCACCAAAGACCTGAACGCCGACTCACTCGATCTGGTTGAATTGATTATGTCAATTGAAGAAGAGTTCGGCGTTGAGATTTCGGATGAAGAAGCCGAGAAGATTCAGACCGTCGCTGACGCGCTGAATTATCTCGAAACCCACCAGAGCAACGAGTAGCGGTATCACCGTACCTGCAACCGTAGCACAGGCCAAACGCCTGTGCTACGTTCGTTTTTGATCGGCCCTCACCCGCGACTCCTCTCCTGCGCAGCGGGAAGCCCCGGTTGCCCCTGGGAGCGCGCACCTCCGGCGCGCTCCCAACCTGTACCGGCATACTGTGCCTGCATCCAGCGGGCTATCGCAACCCTATCCCTGTGCGCAAAAGCGGAACCTGTCCTGTATCGGTAGTTCCTGCCCCCTCACCTCACCCCCCTGGCCCCCGCTCCTCTCCCACTGCGGGAGAGGAGCGGGGGAGGGACAACGGGCGTACTCCACAATGACTCCCGTTCACCGCAATCCCGTTCCCCCCTCCCAACCTCCCCCCGCTGGGGGGAGGAGCTGAGAACCTGCTCCTGCCGGGGCGGGAGCGGGTTAGGGTGGGGGTGATCCCGTCCCCCTTACAATCCACAGCTCCCGGAGCAAAACAGCACCTTCAGCGATCACTATCTCGATGTGGGGGTGATCCCGTCCCTTCCACAATCCACAGCTCCGCTTCCTGTGGTAAGATATGACTAGACGGATCGGCACCGACATAGCACGGGGTCGTATGGAGATATTTAACGTTCATCTCTTTGAGTTCATCCTGATCGCCGGCCTTGCTCTGGTGCTCTTCGGGCCAGAACGCCTGCCGGAGTTAGGGCGCTTTGCCGGCAAGCAGGTGGCAAAGTTTCTTGCCTGGCAGCAACAGTCACCCGAATTGCAGATGATCAATGAAATGCGCAGCGAGTTTGAACGCGAGATTGCCCAGTTGCGCGATGAGCTGGTGCGTACCCGCAATCAACTCGATGTGCGTAATGATATGCAGGCACTCGCCGATGAGGTGAAGGCCGCCGGTCAGCAGGTGCAAAGTGCGCTGGACGAAGTTAAGACCGTCGGTCAGCAGGCGCAAAGTGTACTCGACGACGTCAAAACCGTTGGGCAACAGGCACAAAGTGTGCTCGATGACGCCGCAACCACTGCCAGACCGGTGATTCGCCCGCCGGCCCAGCCAATTGTGCCCGCAGCGACACCGATGGCAGCCTCGCCATCAGCCTCGGCGGTGGTGCAAACGATTACTGAGGAAGACCGTGCCTTGCTTGCTGAACCGGCACCTGCACCGGCTGAGGCGGGGACAACCTCTGCAACGCCATCGCCTGCGCCCCAGGAGCAGCCGGTGCTGTCCACGACAGCGGATCACGCTCCGGCGCAAGAGGTGCCTTTTCTCGACCCAAACGGTACTGCGCCGGTATCTGTCTCTGCCGATGAACTGCATAACCTGCTCAACCGGCTGAACAGTCTGGCGGCTGAATTGCAGGCCATTGTCTTTCAGTTACAGGCTCGTGGTTTGCTTGATGAACACTGGCAACCGCAGATACCTGCATCACCTGCAACAGAGGAGACGGTAACCTCATGACCACACGACCGGCAAGAGCTAATCGGGCCGACGATGCCTCAATGACCCTGGTTGAGCACCTGATCGAGCTGCGGAGCCGGCTGATTAAGTCTGGTATTGCCGTGCTGATCGGGATGGTGCTGGGCTTTGTCGCTGTCTGGCCACAGGGGCCGATTAAGCTGATTGACATCCTGATCCTGACCTTTGCCCCGATCAACGACCGGTTTGCCCCGATTCAGTCGGTCGGTACTACCGAGCAGTTTACCAGCTACATGAAGGTAGCTTTGCTGGTGGGAGTGATTCTGGCCATGCCGGTGATTGTCTATCAGATTCTGGCCTTCATTATCCCCGGCCTTACCGACAGCGAGCGCCGCCTGATCTATCGCGCACTCCCCTTTGTTACCCTCTTCTTCCTGGCCGGGATCGCCTTCGGCTGGTTCGTTACCACACCGGTTGCGCTGCAATTCCTGATCGGTTTTTCCGATTCGCCATTGATCCAGACCCAGCCGACCCTATCCGACTTTTTGGAGACGGTCTCGATGCTGCTGTTGATCAACGGGATCGTGTTTGAATTGCCGATCATCATCTATGTGCTGGCCTATCTGAACGTGACCACCGCCCGCCAATTGGCCGGGTACCGCCGATATGCGCTGGTGATTGTGATTATTATTGCGGCCTTTATTACCCCAACCGGTGATCCGGTGAACCTGATGCTGCTGGCCTTGCCTATGTATCTCCTCTACGAAGTGGGCATCATTCTGGCCCGTTTCGTGCCCAACGCGAAACCGAAGACGGCAGCGTAGCCTGATGAGAACGTATTGCATACCCAGGTTGCTACCTTTGTCACCACAGAGGCACGGAGAATACAGAGGATAGACATAACCTGCGTTGCTACCCTCTTCCAGACTGCCGGTAGGCAGCGCGGATGGCTGACAACCATCTCCAGTGCCATCACCGCCGAATTGGTTGCCTTGCCCGCTCGTTATGCGCGTGTCGCGTGGTATGGAGTGCGGCAGCATGGCTGCCGCAACAGCCGTCCTTCGTGCCGGGCACGTGGTACGCGGTATGGAGTGCGACGTTTTGCAGATTTTGCAGATGCTGTAACACGCACGTCTTGCGCGTGTCGCTCGGTATGGAGTGCAGCAGCCATGCTGCCGCAGCAGCCGTCCTTCGTGCCGGGCGCGTGGTACACCGTAGACCCGGCTGTCACAAGGATTCGGTGTCGTTCATCATGCTCATAGCGTTGGTCAGGAATGAATGAGATAACTTCCAGGAGCTATTTTTTGCAACAGGTTCCAGTCAGAACTTACCCGGAAATCTATGCCGCGCTACGGGTGACAGGTACTTAACAATTGGCTATAATGAACATGTTTCTCCGCCACTCACAGAGAAACTGACATCGCCGAACGATCTGGCTGACATCACGGACTTACCATGAGTGATCTGCAACCGAAGATTGCGCTGGTGATTGGTGTCAATGGTGGCCCGGAAACGGGGCTGGCGCCGCTCCGCTACGCCGAGGAGACGGCGCGTCAGGTTGCCGATATGCTGGCCTCATCGGTGTGCAATTTCACCCTGCACGGTGGTGGGCCGTTACTCGGCGAAGCCGCCACCACCGATGCCGTGCGTAGGGCCATCTTTGACGCACGGCGGGCCGCCGGTCAGCACGGCACGTTACTGATCTATTTTATCGGCCACGGGCGGTATGTCACCGACCACCACGGCCACAGCGACGTATACCTGGTCACCTCCAATTTCCGCACCGACGATGCGCGTGACGATCCGCACGCGCACCTCTCAATGGAGTGGCTGCAAGAGAAGGTGCTGCGCCATCACACTCCCGACCGGCTGCTGATCGTGCTCGACTGTTGCTACGCCGGTGCGGTCGGCGATGCCGCCCCCGATCCGGTCGTAGCCAATCTGCGCCGACGCCTGGCCCAGGCGTTAGATATTCAAGCTCCCGACACCAACCGGGGTGTCGTCAGCTCAATGCGCAAAACCCTGGCTGCTGTCAGCCCCTGGCAAAAAGCCTACGAACGCGATGGTGCGACCTGCTACAGCGCCGCCCTGCTTCATGGCCTGCGCGGGGCTGCCGTGCTCGAAGATGGCCGGGTGACCTGGCAAAGCCTGCACGCGCTGCTCCAGCGTGAACTGGCCGACTATCAACCAGGCGAGTACGGATTTGACCGTTCAGAGGGAGTGGTGCTGGCGTACTACCCTGATCGCGCCCGTGTGCGTACCCCCAACCATCAGCCGTTTGTGATTCCCCACGTTCCGCTGCCCGACGCTGACTTTGTCGGTCGCGAGGAAGAACTTCAGCGCCTGGCCGCTATGCTGATCGGCGCCGATGCCGGTGATGTCGCGCTGCTACCCGCGATTACCGGCATCGGCGGCATCGGTAAAACCCGGCTGGCGATTGAGTTTGTGCATCGCTATCGTCATCACTTTCCTGATGGCATCTTCTGGCTCACGATGGAGCGCCCTGACACCATCGAGGCTCAGATAGCGGCGTGTGGCGGGACACGCGGGTTGCAACTCTTCGACGATGACCAGAGCGAACTATCGAGTCGCCAGAGTACGGATTTCGACGGTGGGACGCGCAACACTGAGCGGCTGAGCCTGCACCAGCGGGCCGAACTGGTACGGACGATCTGGGAGCAGCCAGGGTGCCGTTTGATTATCTTCGACAACCTGGAAGACCCGGCATTACTGCACCAATGGCGTCCACGCGGCGGTGGTAGCCGGCTGCTGATCACCACTCGTCGCCAGACCTGGGCAACTACCAGCGGTGTACGAACGTTCTCCCTTAACACCCTCTCCGATGCAGCCAGTCAAGCGTTACTGCTGCGCCCGCGCGCCGCAGATCGCGGCTGTACCATTGATCAACTACTGGCCGACCCGGCTGAAGCAAAGGCTGCCCAGGCCATCATTCAAGAACTGGGTGGACTGCCCCTGGCCCTGACCCTGGCCGGCGGGTATCTGGCGAAAAGCAGCGTGACCCTGACCAGGTATCGTGAGCTACTGCGGAGCGAAAGTATCAGGCACCAATCGTTGAACCAGGAACTGAGCGAAGGGCTACCCCAGGCCGAGCGGGCAAGTATTGTCGCTGCCTTCGCCCTGAGCTATCAGCGCCTGGGTGATGATCCCATCGACAGTCTGGCCAGAACCATCTGGCTGGCAGCCGCCCAGCTTGCGCCGGAACCAATCCTCGAAGAAGTGCTGATGCGGGCAGCCGCGATTGATCCTGCCGATGAAGACAGGTGCGAACAGGGGACACAGGCCCTTCAGCGCCTGCGCGAGCTGGGGTTGATCGAGCGATCCGCAGACGGTTACCGTCTCCACCGGCTGTTAGGCGCCTACGCCCGCAGTGTCAGCCCCGATTGCGCTGCCGACTGGCGGCGGGCAGCGCAGGGATTGGCGCAGACGATCCAGCGCCTCGATGATGAATGGGAATTGTCGGCACCACCCTTTCGCGATCATATCCGCCGGCTACTCGACGCACAGATGGCAGGGCGCGATGCCGACAGTGCTGCCCTGTTCCACGCTGCCGGCCTGGTCATGTACGCCGACGACAACTACCCCACTGCCCGCTGCTACTACGAAGAAGCGCTGGCGATTAAGGACGACGTGCTGGGCCGCCGCCATCGTGAGACCGCCGTCACCCTGCACGAACTGGGGAAGGTCGCGCAAGCCGCAGGCGACTACCCCACCGCCCGCCGCTACTACGAAGAAGCGCTGGCGATTAAGGACGACGTGCTGGGCCGCCGCCATCGTGAGACCGCCGTCACCCTGCACGAACTGGGGAAGGTCGCGCAAGCCGCAGGCGACTACCCCACCGCCCGCCGCTACTACGAAGAAGCGCTGGCGATTAAGGACGACGTGCTGGGCCGCCGCCATCGCTCCACCGCCGTCACCCTGCACGCACTGGGCAATCTTGCACAGGAAGAAGGCGACTACCCCACCGCCCGCCGCTACTTCCTGGAAGATTTGGAAATTACCGAGGCCGTGCTGGGCCGCCGCCATCGCTCCACCGCCGTCACCCTGCACGCACTGGGGAAGGTCGCGCAAGCCGCAGGCGACTACCCCACCGCCCGCTGCTACTACGAAGAAGCGCTGGCGATTAAGGACGACGTGCTGGGCCGCCGCCATCGTGAGACCGCCGTCACCCTGCACGCACTGGGGAAGGTCGCGCAAGCCGCAGGCGACTACCCCACCGCCCGCCGCTACTACGAAGAAGCGCTGGCGATTAAGGACGACGTGCT
Source organism: Chloroflexus aurantiacus J-10-fl (assembly GCF_000018865.1). Lineage (NCBI taxonomy): Bacteria > Bacillati > Chloroflexota > Chloroflexia > Chloroflexales > Chloroflexaceae > Chloroflexus > Chloroflexus aurantiacus. The sequence goes on along the minus strand of NC_010175.1, from coordinate 4,577,450 downwards.
GGGCCGCCGCCATCGTGAGACCGCCGTCACCCTGCACGCACTGGGGAAGGTCGCGCAAGCCGCAGGCGACTACCCCACCGCCCGCCGCTACTACGAAGAAGCGCTGGCGATTAAGGACGACGTGCTGGGCCGCCGCCATCGTGAGACCGCCGTCACCCTGCACGCACTGGGGAAGGTCGCGCAAGCCGCAGGCGACTACCCCACCGCCCGCCGCTACTACGAAGAAGCGCTGGCGATTAAGGACGACGTGCTGGGCCGCCGCCATCGTGAGACCGCCGTCACCCTGCACGCACTGGGGAAGGTCGCGCAAGCCGCAGGCGACTACCCCACCGCCCGCCGCTACTACGAAGAAGCGCTGGCGATTAAGGACGACGTGCTGGGCCGCCGCCATCGTGAGACCGCCGTCACCCTGCACGCACTGGGGAAGGTCGCGCAAGCCGCAGGCGACTACCCCACCGCCCGCCGCTACTACGAAGAAGCGCTGGCGATTAAGGACGACGTGCTGGGCCGCCGCCATCGCTCCACCGCCGTCACCCTGCACGAACTGGGGAAGGTCGCGCAAGCCGCAGGCGACTACCCCACCGCCCGCCGCTACTTCCTGGAAGATTTGGAAATTACCGAGGCCGTGCTGGGCCGCCGCCATCGTGAGACCGCCGTCACCCTGCACGCACTGGGGAAGGTCGCGCAAGCCGCAGGCGACTACCCCACCGCCCGCCGCTACTTCCTGGAAGATTTGGAAATTACCGAGGCCGTGCTGGGCCGCCGCCATCGTGAGACCGCCGTCACCCTGCACGAACTGGGGAAGGTCGCGCAAGCCGCAGGCGACTACCCCACCGCCCGCCGCTACTTCCTGGAAGATTTGGAAATTACCGAGGCCGTGCTGGGCCGCCGCCATCGTGAGACCGCCGTCACCCTGCACGAACTGGGGAAGGTCGCGCAAGCCGCAGGCGACTACCCCACCGCCCGCCGCTACTTCCTGGAAGATTTGGAAATTACCGAGGCCGTGCTGGGCCGCCGCCATCGTGAGACCGCCGTCACCCTGCACGAACTGGGGAAGGTCGCGCAAGCCGCAGGCGACTACCCCACCGCCCGCCGCTACTTCCTGGAAGATTTGGAAATTACCGAGGCCGTGCTGGGCCGCCGCCATCGTGAGACCGCCGTCACCCTGCACGCACTGGGCAATCTTGCACAGGAAGAAGGCGACTACCCCACCGCCCGCCGCTACTACGAAGAAGCGCTGGCGATTTTCGAGGCCGTGCTGGGCCGCCGCCATCGTGAGACCGCCGTCACCCTGCACGCACTGGGCAATCTTGCACAGGAAGAAGGCGACTACCCCACCGCCCGCCGCTACTACGAAGAAGCGCTGGCGATTTTCGAGGCCGTGCTGGGCCGCCGCCATCGTGAGACCGCCGTCACCCTGCACGAACTGGGGAAGGTCGCGCAAGCCGCAGGCGACTACCCCACCGCCCGCCGCTACTACGAAGAAGCGCTGGCGATTAAGGACGACGTGCTGGGCCGCCGCCATCGTGAGACCGCCGTCACCCTGCACGCACTGGGCAATCTTGCACAGGAAGAAGGCGACTACCCCACCGCCCGCCGCTACTACGAAGAAGCGCTGGCGATTTTCGAGGCCGTGCTGGGCCGCCGCCATCGTGAAACGTTCATAACCCGGTTTGCACGAGGCTGGCTGGTCTGGCAGGCGATCTGGGAAACTGCTGCCTGCGCTGTGCTGACCTGGTTTGTGCTGCCCGATCAAATCGCTCTGATCGGTGCCGGGTTGGTGCTTGTACTCGGTGCCGTCGGCTATTTCCGCTGGCGGCAGGCAACCGGCGTGGTACGGGTGCTCTGGCGCGTTCAGGTCGGCTGGCTGGTCACGCTTCTGCTCCTGAACCTGCTAGACCCTGCGCCTGTTGATCTGTCGCCCGTTATGGTGTATGCGCTGGCTGCCGGCGGTGCAGCACTTGGGCTGCTCTGGCCCAGGATTATGGCCCTGCCGGCGCTTCGCACTGCCCGGCTGCGCGGACGACGATGGTTGTATCGAGGTTTGCAGCGATTGCGGGCGCTCAGGCGTCGCTGATGGTTGGTGATTGAGCGAGGAGCTTTGATATGTCCGATCAGGTTACGGTTCAGGTTGAGTTCGTAGACAGCGATCCGGCCAGCCCCGATCCGGCGAGTGTCAGTGCCTTTGCCGATCAGGTTCTCGCCGATCTGCGCAGTCGGGGGGTTGTTCTCCAGCCGGTCTACACCGGTGCAATGGGTGGTGATGTTTACGAGCTGATCCGCCAGATTGCTGAAGGTGCCGCAGCCAATAAGGATATTCTGGTGGCAATGATCAGTGGGATTATTGCGCCTATTGTCAGCGTTATCGCTGAACGAGTCAGGCAGCGCGATAAAGCATCGGCAAATCCACCTGCTCCTGCCCCGCCGGTTGTGGTGATTGTGGTTGAGGGTGCCAGGATCGAGGTCGCTGATCCGGATATTTCCGCTGACGAACTACTGCGCCGTCTGCTCGCGGCTGATCCGCAGCTTGCAGAGAAGATTTCACCGGAAACGAAACCGGTGGTGCAGGTGCGGGTGGCGGGGCGAAGGGATCGTCGGTAGGTGGTGGGCGGCGGGGTAGGGGCGGGTTCCAAACCCGCCCCTACCCGGTGGTGTCATTCGTCCCCAGGAATGTTCGTTACGTTTTGGCGTGAATACCGTTGCCGGTTAAGGTTGAGTGTGGTGCGTGGCGGGGTAACGCCCCCACCCTTACCCGCCCCCGCTGGGGGCGGGAATGACCGGTGCAGGATGGTTTGCGCTGTCCCACACTGATTCAGGGTGGTGATACCTGGCGGGAAGCGGGCACGGTGGGCGGTTGCCGGCGGTGTTGCGCACCGGAGGTGTGCGCTCCCAGGGATGTATTGGGGTAACGCCCCCACCCTCACCCGCCCCCGCTGGGGGCGGGAATGACCGGTGTGGGATGGTTTGCGCTGTCGTGTGCTGGTGCAGGGTGGCGATACCCGGCGGGAAGCAGGCACGGTGGGTGGTTACTGGCGGTGTTGCGCGCCGGAGGCGCGCGCTCCCAGCGATGTGGCGGGGTAACGCTCCCACTCTCACCCGCCCCCGCTGGGGGCGGGAATGACCGGTGGGGGATGGTTTGCGCTGTCGTACACTGGTTCAGGGTGGCGATACCTGACGGGAAGCAAGCACGGTGGGCGATTGCCGGCGGTGTTGCGCGCCGGAGGCGCGCGCTCCTAGCGATGTGGCGGGGTATCGCCCCCACCCTCACCCGCCCCCAGCGGGGGCGGGAATGACCGGTGCGGGATGGTTTGTGCTGTCGTGTGCTGGTTCAGGGTGGCGATACCTGGCGGGAAGCAGGCACGGTGGGCGATTGCCGGCGGTGTTGCGCGCCGGAGGCGTGCGCTCCCAGCGTGGCGTCTGTTCCCTGCCACCGCAGCGTAAAGTTGGTATAATACAAGCACCGCGACATACAAACGTCGCTGCTGTGTTGCCGACGATTGATTCACGGATGACGAGGTGAGCGTATGGTTGAACGGATCTGTCCGGCCTGTCGCCATGGCAACCCGCTTGAGAATCGGTACTGCGGCGCGTGCGGCGCGGCGCTCACCGAACCTGATGCGCTGGCTCCGCGTGAGCAGGCGGCGCTGGCTCCGCGTACCTTTCCCCTGGCATTGACGCCGGCGCAGGTACGGCAGCTCGGTACGGCGCTGGCCCTCGGTGTGGCGACGCTGGCCGTTGAAGCCGGGCGGGCATGGCTCCGACGCCGGATGGGGAGTGCGCCGACGGCAGCCCCGATTACGACGGTGACGACGCCGACGATCACGACGCCGGCTGTTTCGGCGCCGATCAGTGTGACAACGACGATTATCAGTCAACGGGTCGTTGAAATCTGGGAACGTGGCGAACTGGTGCGTCAGGTGGTTGAACGCCACGTCTGGCGCCGTGAAGAATAGCTGTCAATGCTTCGCTCAGGGTGATGCTGGATGCCGGTGAACCGCTCGCAGCGGCTACCGGTATTCCGTTCAGCCATCCCGATAGTGGTGGTTATAGAGCGACGGTTCCCCGACGACGGTTGCCCGGTAGAATGCAGTGGCATCCAGGCTCCATGTGACGTAACCAGTGAAGGATGATCCGGGAGAACGCTCCAGGTGGGAAAGAAATCCCAAACCCGGAACCGGCGCGGGGGCTGCGGCGTCATACGTGTGTGGTACGATACTGGTATGACCTCTACCGCCGCAGGAAGGATAGACAATGACGCAGGCAATTAATCCGTTGCCCTATCAGGTATTGCGCCGGCATTTGCGCCCGCTGAGCATAAAGTTGCGGATTAACGATGGTTTGGTGCTGGCCAGTCGCACGCTCTGGCTGGCCTTGACCGTCGGTGCGCTGGTGGCTGCTGCCGGCTGGATAACGCCTATTCCCCATCTGGTCTGGTGGTCGTTGACGCCACTTGTGATCTGGTTGGTGGTGATGATCGGCTTTGTGTTGTTGAAGCCGCTTCCCCCACGCCGGGCAGCTCAACGCATCGATCTCCTGCTCAATCTGCGTGAACGCCTTTCCACTGCAATTGAACTGCACGAAACCGGTGCCGATACGCCGCTGGCACCCTACCAGCAGGCCGATGCCAGCGCTTTGGTCAGACAACTGCATCCGCGTCAGATTCGGTTCACCATCCCGCGCCGTCCGTTGTTGTGGGCGTTGCTGCCGGCACTGGTCATGCTGGCCCTGTTGACCTTGCCGAACCCGATGGATCGGATTCTGGCCGAACAGGCGGCGGTTGCCGAGATGATTGAAGAGGTGAATCAGCAACTGGCTGCGCTCGAAGAGGAACTGGCGAATCGGCAAGATCTGACGCCGGAGCAGCGTGAAGAGCTACAACAGATTCTGCGTCAGTTGCAGGAGGAGCTGGCCCGCAATCCCGGTGATCGCCAGGAAGCTCTGGCCGATATTGCTCAGGCTGAAATGCGGCTCCGCCAGCAGCTCGATCCGCAGACCGATCTGCGCCAAGCGGCGCTCGAACAACTGGCCCGGCGGCTTGAGCAGCTCTCGAATGATCAGACGACGCCACGTCCGACTCTCGATCAGTTGCGTCAGCAGCTCGAAAGTCTGGCCGATAGCCTCAATCAGATGAGCGCGGCGGAGCGTGAAGCTCTCGCCCAGGAACTGGCCCAGCAGGCTGCCCAATTGGCCGCTGCCGATCCGGCAACAGCCCAGGCCCTGCAAGATGCAGCTCAGGCCCTCGAACGTGGCGATACCCAGGCCGCAGCCCAGGCGTTGCAGCAAGCCAGCCAGCAGGTCGCTAATGCGCAAAATGCCGCTGCCGATCAGCAGGCCGTTCAGCAGACGCTTGCCAACACCCAGGCCGCCCGTCAACAGATTGCCCAGGCCGGACAGCAGGGGCAGGGCCAGCAGGCACAGCAGGGTGAGGGTCAGCAGGCACAGGCCGGTCAGAACCAGCAGGGCCAGGGGCAGAATCAGCAGGGTCAGGGCCAGGGTCAGCCCGGCCAGGGCCAGCAGGGTCAGCCCGGCCAGGGTCAGCAGGGTCAGCCCGGTCAGGGTGGTGGATCGACCGCCGATAATCTCGGTCAGCAACAGAGTAATGCGCCGGGGAATGTCGATCCCAACCGCCCGGCGTCGCAACAGGGGCAGGGCAGTAATGGCGATCTGGTCTACCAGCCCTTCCGCCCATCCGGGCAGACCGGTGATCCCGACTTTATTCCTGGTCAACAGGGAAGTGGCGGCAGTAGTGAGATACGACCGGGCCAGGGCCAGCAGAGTGGCATGAATAACCCGTCTGTGGTGCCCTACGAGCAAATCTTCCCCGAATATCAGCGCACTGCTACCGAAGCGCTTGAGCGTGGCAGTGTCCCGATCTATCTGCAAGACCTTGTCCGCGAGTATTTCTCGCGCCTTGAACCGTAGAAGGAGAACTGCATGACTGTTGCTCCCCAGGCCACGACAACCCTCTCGCCGGAAGAGTTTCGGCAGCGTGCTCAGCAGATTGAAGCTGAAGTTGCTCAGGTGATTGTCGGCCAACACGATCTGATCCGACAGGTCATTATCACGCTGCTGGCCGGTGGCAATGCGCTGCTCGAAGGCGTGCCGGGCCTGGCGAAGACTACGCTGGTGCGCACGCTGGCCGATGTGATCGATTGTAAGTTTTCGCGTATCCAGTTTACGCCCGACCTGATGCCGGCGGATATTGTAGGAACGACGCTGATCAGTGAAGACTCCCACGGTCATAAGTCGTTCCGCTTTGAGCCGGGGCCGATCTTTGCCAATCTGGTGCTGGCCGATGAGATTAACCGGGCCACTCCTAAAACTCAGTCGGCGCTGCTCGAAGCGATGCAGGAGCGCACGGTGACCGTTGCCAAGACGATCCATCAACTGCCGAAGCCGTTTTTCGTACTGGCGACGCAGAACCCGCTCGAAATGGAAGGCACCTATCCCCTGCCGGAAGCGCAGCTCGACCGCTTCTTCTTCAAGATTAATGTTGCCTTCCCTTCGGCGGCGGAACTGGTTGAGATCGCCCAGCGTACCACCGGGGCGCGCCAGCCAACGGCACGCCACGTCGCCGATGGGGCGACGATTATCCAGATGCAGGAGTTGGCCCGTACCGTCCCTATCGCCAGCCATGTCTTGAGCTATGCCGCCCGCCTGATTACGGCCACCCACCCGGAGAGCAAGGATGCACCGGCGATCACAAAGCAGTATGTGCGCTACGGTGCCTCGCCCCGTGGTATGCAGACCCTGATTCTGGCCGGTAAAATCCTGGCCTTGCTCGATGGCCGATACAACGTCTCCTTTGGCGATCTGCGCCTGGCTGCGCTGCCGGCACTCCGCCATCGCGTGGTGCTCAACTTCGAGGCCCAGGCCGAAGGCATCAGCCCTGACGACGTGGTGAAGGGGGTTCTGGAAGCGGTGAAGGAAGAGTGATGGCCGGGCCGTTGCTGACAACCGCGTTTTTGCGCAAGCTGGATCGCCTGTCGCTGCAAACCCGGCGGGCAATGGCGGGCGATCTGCAGGGTGAACGCCGTAGCCCCAAACGCGGCTCGTCGGTCGAGTTTGCCGATTTTCGTCCTTACACGACCGGCGATGACATCCGGCAGATCGACTGGAATCTCTACGCCCGGGCCGAACGGTTCTACCTGAAACTGTTTGTGGCCGAAGAGGAGCTGAATGTTCATCTGCTGGTAGATACCAGTCGCAGCATGGCCTGGGGCAATCCAGAAAAACTGCACTACGCCCGCCAGATTGCCGCGACCTTCGGCTACATTGCCCTGAATAATCTCGACCGGGTGAATGTGACTGCGTTTGGTGGCCGTCCGGCGGCGGTGAGTGGCATTCGCGGCAAGCGCGGTGCCATTACCCTGTTTGAGTTTTTGCAGCGGCTGGAAGCCGGCAGTACGACCAATCTGACCCAGTTCTGCCGCACCTATCTCCAGACCGCCCGGAGCGCCGGGCCGCTCTTGCTCTGTTCTGATCTGTTTGATCCAGGCTGGCGCGATGCGCTGCGGGCACTGACGGCACGACCGTTTGAGATAACCATTATGCACATCCTGTCGCCGCAAGAGATTGATCCCCCGATTGAAGGTGATATTCGCCTGGTTGATAGCGAAGGGGGGCCGGCGGTTGAAATCAGCGCCGATCTCGATGTGCTTCAGCGCTACCGTGACACTTTGCGCGACTGGCAACACGAAATCGAAACCTTTTGCAGTGGACGTGGCATCCGCTACGTGCCGGTCAATACGGCTGTACCGATTGAAGAGTTTGTCTTCGCCCAACTACGACGAGCTGGTATTGTGCGATGATTGAAGTGTGCCTGATCAAACCGGCAAAGGGTCAGATCATTCGCTATCCGGCGACTGTGATCGCCTGCGATGATCAGAGTGTGACCGTGCAGGCCGAGTGGCGGTTGGGACGGGTCGATTTCGGTCTGTTCAGTATCGAGCCGGGGGATGTGATGATCGAGACATTTTATGTCAATCGCTGGTATAACATCTTCCGCGTACAGCAGCCCGACGGCACGACGCGCGGCTGGTACTGCAATATGGCCCGTCCCGCCCGTATTGACGGCACCACCATCGAGACCGAAGATTTAGAGATCGACCTGATTGTCAGTGCCGACCGCCGGCACGTCGAACTGACCGATCTGGGTGAATACGAAGCACGGGGGATTGCCCAAACCGATCCCTATGCCGATGCCGCGCTGCGCGCAGCGCTGGCCGAATTGCGTGATCTGATTGCCCGTGGCGAGGCTCCGTTCACTCCTGATCCGCCGATCACGGATCACGGTAGCACAGCGCACAGGCCGCATACCACTACGAACAGGTAAGGTCTATGTCGTTTCTGGCACCATTAGCGTTAATCAGTGCAGCAATTGTTGGCCCAATCATCGTGGCCATGTATCTGCTCAAGTTACGCCGGGAAGAGCGCGTCATCTCGTCTACCTTCCTCTGGCAGCGGATGGTGCGTGACATTGAAGCCAATGCACCGTGGCAGAAACTGCGTCGGAATCTGCTCTTACTCTTGCAATTGCTGCTGATGATATTGCTGGTGCTGGCCCTGGCCCGCCCCTTCCTGCCCGTAACCGGTATCAGTGGCTCAAACCTGATCATCATCTTCGACCGCTCGACCAGCATGCTGGCGACCGACGAGCTACCGACGCGCCTGGAAGCAGCCCGTCGCCAGGCTATCGCATTGATCGACCAGCTTCCCGATAATGGCCGGGCCACGATTATTACGGTTGGCGGTCAGATGGAAGCGCCTATCGCCTCGTCAAACGACCGTCGCGAGCTACGTCGGGTTATTGAACAGATTCAACCCAGCTACAGCAATCAATCCGACTTGACCCAGGCCCTCACCCTGGCCTCAGCCCTCGCGGCCCGTGAACCCGATAGCGAAGTAGCGATCATTTCCGACGGGAATGTCACTCTTCCTGATGGCTTGCGCGTCCCGGCCCGAGTGCGCTACTTCCCGATTGGCCGGGCAACCGATAATGTGGCAATTAACGCGATTGCACTCCAGCCCGGCCCCTTCGAGCAAACCCTGTTCGTCCAGGCCACAAACTACGGTGACAGTCCGGTGACCCGGCGGCTATCGATCTATCTCGATGGTCGGCTCGATTTTGCGATTGACCTGACCATCGATCCGGGTCGTGAGCAGAGCCTGACTCAACCTATCCCGTCTACCGTCACGATTGTTGAGGCACGGCTCGACGAAAACGGCGATGCCTTGCCGGTTGATGATCGCGCCTTTGCCGTTAGCCCACAACGTGAAACGGTGCGCGTGCGGCTGGTCAGTGACGGCAATCGCTTCCTTGAAACCGGTCTCTCTCTGCTGCCCGGCATCGAGGTCGTGAAAACACCAACGACGACCACCACCTTCCCGGAAAGCGCAGCAGAAATCCCGCTCACCATCTTTGACGGCGTCACACCCGCCGAACTGCCACCGGGGAACCTGCTCTTCATCGGCCCTCTCCAGAGCACAGAACTCTTTTCGATCACCGGCGAATTTGACTTTCCGCTCATTCGTCCGGCGTCGCTTGAAGACCCTCTCTTGCGCAACGTGCGCTTGAACGACGTCAACATCTTGCGCGCACCGCGTATCGTTCCCGGCACATGGGCGCGGATCATCGTTGATAGCGATGGCGGCCCGCTCCTGCTGGCCGGAGAGCGTGAAGGGCGGCGGATTGTGGTGTTGGCCTTCGACCTGCACCTGTCAGACCTGCCGCTCAACATTGCCTTCCCGTTACTCCTCTCGAACATGATCGAGTATCTCTTGCCGGTGAGTGGCGTCCAACTGACCACCGGGCAGCCGATTGTGGCGCCGGTTGATCCGAGTATCGAAGAGGTTCGGATAATCCGCCCGGATGGGCGCGTCGTCAGCTCACGCGACGGCCAGGTGCAGGTGCAGACGAATCAAACCTTTTACACCAATACCGACGTTCCCGGTGTGTATACGCTGGAGGAACGGCGCGGAAATGAAGTCATTGCCAGTCGCCGCTTCGCGGTCAATCTCTTTGCGCCCAATGAATCACGGATCGAACCGCGTCGTGACCTTGCCATCCCCCAGATTAGCGGTGCGCAGAGCACGGTCGTGCGTGAGCGAGATGGCCGGCAGGAAATCTGGCGCTGGCTGGCGTTGGTCGCGTTGATCGTGCTGTTGATCGAATGGCTCTACTATCAACGCAATACGCTGACCATGCTCCGCGAGCGCTGGCGGCGACGGACGGCTTAGGTGCGATTGGGGTCGGGCGGGCTAAAGCCCTGCCTCATGACGGGCAAGCCCCTACGGGGCTAGAGGTCACCCCCGGCTCGTGCGGGTTGAACGCCGGCAGGCGGGCTAAAGCCCTGCCTCACGACGGGCAAGCCCCTGCGGGGCTAGAGGTGCCACCCCCGACTCGTGCGGGTTGAACCCTTACACCAAAGCGCGAGCGGTGGCTCACGACGCCAGCCGACGCAACTGAGCCGGGTCGGTCAGAATGATGGCATCGTCGATGACCTGGATCAGATTCGCTTCGCGCATATCACCCAGGGCTTTGGTGACCGTCTCTCGATAGGCACCGATCATCTCGGCCAGTTGCTGGTGGGTATAGCGAACAATCTTCATCGGTGCAGTATCATCCGTCGGATCACCGGCCAAATCAAGTAAGAGTGCGGCCAGACGTTGGGGTACGCTTTTGAAGGCAATATCGGCCAGGCGTTGCTCCATTGTGCGCAGGCGCGACCCCATCAATTCCATCAGATCAATTGCTGCGGCAGGGTAGCGACCGAGAAAATTGCGCAGTGCTTCCCGCTCGATGCGGGCCACGGTACAATCGGTCATCGCCTCGGCACACGTGTCGTGCATCCCGGCCCCGATCAGGGCCATTTCGCCAAACAGACCGGGTGGATGCAATACCAGCAGCGTAAGCGCTCTCCCTTCAGGCGACACCTTGTAAATCCGCACCCGCCCCTGCTGTAAGAAAAACACGTGCGTACCGGTTTCGTTCGGAAGATGAAAGATATGCCCGGACGGATACGAGGCGACCTGCAACAGCGCCGTCAAGTCTGCCCGTGCCGCCGGCCCCAGATCGTGAAAGAGCGAGAGGACATCGCGCGTGTCACTCATTCAGACAATTCTCCGTGCGTAAAACGAGTACCACCGTCGTGCAAACCGGCCAGATTGACGATGCGCACACTGCTGGCACCGCGTTGGAGTGCTGCTAATGCCGCACGTACTTTGGGGATCATCCCGCCGGATATGACACCATTTGCAATCAGTTCTTCGACCGCCGCCGGGGTGAGAGCCGGCACTACCCGACCATCAACCAGTACGCCAGGGACATTACTGACGAAGACCAGTTCAGCCCCCGCCAGCGCACCGGCTACCGCTTCGGCAACCATATCGGCATTGACGTTGTAGCTGAGACCGTCAGTAGCCCCCAGCGCGACCGGGGCAATGACCGGCATCCAGCCCAGAGCCAGCAGATGAAGCAATGCCGCGCCATCGACTGCGGTTACCTCCCCGACACGTCCGAGATCGCGCCCTGCCGGGCGGTACGGTTCACAACGCAGCAATCCCAGATCGAGACCGCTCAGCCCTATCGCTTTGACCCCGGCGTTCACCAGCGCCGTGACGATCCGCTTATTGATGGTACCGCAGACCACCATCTGCATAATGTCCATCACTGCCGGCGATGTCACGCGCAGGCCATCAACAAACTCAATCTGCAAACCGGCCCGTTCGACTGCCGCACTGATCTCTTTGCCGCCGCCGTGGACGAGGACGAGCGGTTGCTGGAACCCACGCAGCGCCGCAGTCAGACCGCCGAGAAAGGTTGGGTCATCCAATTCGTGACCGCTGACTTTGATCACACTGATTGTTGTCATAGAGACATATACCACCTGTACTACTAGAATGCTTTCTCAACCAGACCCGCCTGTTGTATTTGTCGAGCCAAATCGCGGCCCTTGTACCTGTTCAAACGCCACCGATAATGCAGAGTACTCCAGATCGGCAAGAGCGGCATTGCGACGGCCAGCCCAATCACCCAGGCCACCGCACTCAACCCGCGTGTCAATGGATGATTGGCACCGAGGATCAGGCCAAACGGTGCGGGTAATAGCACAGCCATCGCAATGGTCACAATCAAAGAAGCCACACTGAAGATCAGTGCCGCACACACGAAGACGAGCAGATTATACCCGATGCGCGCAAAGAGCAGACTCCACGAGAGCCGGAATGCCTCTGCCAGGGGGATGGTGTCATCGATCAGCGGTTGCACATTGTATAGCGCAGCCATCAGACCGGCACCCATGAAGACGATATACAGCAGATAGGCGATCAGCGTAGCAACGATCAACACCGGTAACAGCAAAAAACCAAGCGCGGTGTTAGCCATAACGCTGGCGAAGACAACGACATATGCGGCAAGGCCGATTACCCCACAACACATGCCGAACAGAATGCCGGAGACTGTAGAAAAGAGCATCAACCATACCGGAATCAGGCAGCCACCGTAGGCAGTAGCGAGCAGCCAGCGATCAAGGCGGGGCCAGCGCCAGAGCACGCTGCGCAGTGATGGCACTTCGTCCTCAAGCGCAATCCGCGTCGCTCGTGTCAGGGGTGGGATCATGAGCAGCGAGGTCAGAAACAGACTGAGACCCAGCAGCGAGATTTCTTCGATGCCGGCCTCAGCAATATCGTCTATGGCCAACAACAGATTAAATGTAGCGACCATCGCCGGCAGGCTAAAAAGGCCGGCCAACACCAGAAAGCGGGCCAGGTGCCGTCGGTAGAGTGCAACACCCGCATCGAGCAGGATCATCACCTCATCAAGTGTTGAGCGTAAGGTACTTCGCATAGACTGCCCCGCAATTGGTAAGACACTGCCCCGTATCCAGTTACCTCATCAATTGATCCCCCTCAGCAACCAGGCGGAGCAGGCCGGCCTCGTCGAGATCGGGGCGGCGCAGGTCGGTGAGGAGACGAAGGAGTTGTTGCTGATCAGCCGGGCGAATGGTTGCCAGTTGATCGACAAAGGCCGCATCATCGAGCGTGAGCGGTATCCCGTAAGACTGACCGAGGCGGCGCCGTAGCATGTGACGGTAGTGTTCGGCTGCATAGGAGATTTGTCTGGTACGGCGCAGCATACCGGCAATGCTGTCGATATATTCAACACTACTCCGGCGAGCGGTTTCACTCCGCAAGGGTAACGGACGCACAAACCGCCGACTCCCGGCCAGGATGTACAAGCCGATGACGGCCACGCCGTAGAGGATAGCCCATCCAAACGGATGGTTCAGCAGTAACGAGCGCAGATCGGCGTTGGGGACAAAGCCGTGGTGAAATTCATCAAACACGATCTTCTGGTTGAGTGGCAGCCAGCGCAAGAGATTGAGCATGAACGCTGCCGATTCCGGCTGGCGTAACCCGTCATTGGTGAATGGGTACAGGCTGGAAACCACAATCACGTAACCATCGCCAAAGCGCTGACCGGCAACGATTGGATGGGTGTCGGCAACTGCCAGTGGTGCCAGCGCTGGCTGCGGTGCCGTACTCGCGATGGCAACCGCTGTGTGAACCGGCAACGTTGTAAGCGGCGGTGAACCCAGTGCCGGATGCACAGGGGTAGCAGTGGACGTTTGCGTAATAATCTTCAGTTCGAGATCAAACGCTTTCAGCAAGGGAGAGAGAGTACTACGCGGTGAAGGGCGGTTATCGGCCATTACCAGCACGCCACCATCTCGCACCCATTCGGTTACGGCAGCTACCTGGGCCGGTTCGTAACGCTCGGTTGGCCCCAACACGAACAGCATCCCTTCAGCAGCACTCAAAGCAAAGGGGCGGTACGCCAGACGATCCACCCGACCGGGAACAATCCGCTCTAGCCAGCGGTACAGCGCCAGCGCACCATCATCACTGCTACTGAATGATGTGGTGCGTATCCCTGCTGCCTGTTGACCGCGCTGATCGGCATAATACGCCGCAATCACACCGAGGCCGATAATGAGCGCAAGCAGCAACACTAATTCAAGACGCAGCTTCATTGGGCGACCTCACCTGTTTGAACAGTGATGTGGCCTGTTGTTCGTATCCGGCAAAGGTAGCCTCATCAATGGCTTGCAAACCGTACCAGGTCTTTTCAAACGTGGTCATCAGCGGCAGCAGTTGATCGCGGAGCGCCGGCCAGTCTTGCAGACGTTGGAGATGCTCGCGATTGGTGAGCGAGGGCTGATACGGCAGAATCTTCTGATCATCGAGCCAGAGCAGCACCGCCAGATAGAGATAACGCACCGCATTGCGCAGGTCTCCCGCCTGGCGGGCAGCCTCGGCCAGGCGCTGGGCTGCGGCAAAGGTAACCGGATCGGTTGTCGGGCTGGCCGCTGTGGTAACCGGCTGAAATACCCGACGGACACCGCGCACCCAAAACAAGAGTAAACCAGCGAACAGCAATGCTACCACTGCGAGCATCACCCAGATAATCCCGCTGATCGGTGAGCTATCGCCGGCAACCGGGGCTTCTGGTACATCAGGCAGATCAGGCAAGAGATCGGCAAGACGCTCGAATAACCAGTTGAGGAAGCGAGTCAGCCAGCTCTCGGATTGGCTGCGGTTGAACGGTGGCTCGTTAAAGACCGCTTCCCAATGCTGCAAGGCATCGGCAGCGACCGCACTACCGGTCGGTTCCAGCGCATCAATCAAGGCTCCCAGCCGGGCAGAGATAAGCGGCAGGTCAGGTGTCGGCTGAGCCAGCATCTCGGCCAGCCAGGACTGATCGACCGGCGCGATCTGACCATCGGGCATACGCACCTGGCGGATCGTTGTCAGATCATCTGCCAGTGCCCTCACCTCAAGCAGATCACCCCGTTGGGCCGCAGTGTAGGTAGCCCGTAATAGACGGTCGTACTCGGTGAGAGACACCTCAACCGGCTGCGCAGATACGTCTGCCGACCAGATCAACCAGGTTATCAGCCAGCACCCGATCAAGCTTAATCGAAGCCTCATTATTTCTACCCTTGACCGTCAGAAAACTTTACGGTATAGTAAAAACAAGTGTGTGACAAACCCTGTGCAACGCCGTCTCGTGGGAGGAAGACCAATGGCCCCGCAACGCCGGGAAAAACTGAACGGAATCTGGATTTCTGACGTCTCAATTCGTCAGCCCGTCTTCATTACCATGGTGATGCTTGCTTTCATCACCTTTGGTATTCTCTCATTTCGTTCGACCCCCGTCAACTTACTGCCGGAAATTGATGTCCCCATTATTGCTGTCAGTGTCTCCTACCCTGGCGCCGGCCCGGAGAGCGTGGTTGATCAGGTCGTGCGCCCAATTGAAAATGCGGTCAACACCCTTGCCGGTTTACAGCATATCACGTCGCAGGCCAGTGAAGGCTCGGCGCTGATCATTCTCGAATTTGAAGCCGGTAACGACGCGAAACAACTCGAAGAGGATGTGCGGCAGCGGGTGAACAGTATCTTGCCCCAACTGCCGCGTGACGTGCGACAGCCGGTCTATCAACGCTTCGATCCCAATCAATCGCCGATCATGCAGATCGCCGTTGCCGACACGTCTGGCCGGTCGCCGCTTGAATTGCGCACTCTGATCGAGGAAGAGATTGTGCCGCTCATTCAGCGCGCATCCGGCGTTGGCTCGGTCACGGTGAACGGTGGTCAGCAGCGCCAGATCAACGTCTGGCTTGATCTGGCCAAGCTTCAGGCGTATGGCCTGCTACCGGCTCAGGTCAGCCGGTCGTTGCAGCAAGCCAATGCCAACCTCGGCCTGGGCACTATCGTCGAAAATAATACCGAGATCAGCCTGCGGGTGCCGTCGCTCTTGCGCAGCGCGGCTGACATCGCGAATGTGCAGATTTCGGGTACGCCGTATCGGGTCGGCGATGTTGCCGTGGTGGAAGAGGGTGTCGCCGACGTTACCACTATCTCCCGGTTGAACGGGAGCGAGGCGATTATTATCAATGTGCTTAAGCAGTCGGGAGCCAACACCGTCACCGTAGCCGATAATGTCTACCGGGCGATGGATCAGGCTTTCGCCGCGTTTCCTGAACTGACCTACACCATCCCGCTTGACGCCTCAGAGGCCGTGCGCTCATCGGTGCTCTCTTCGCTGGAAGAGCTGATGTTTGCCTCGGTGGCTGCGTTTCTGGTGGTCTGGTTCTTCTTCGGCAACCTGCGCAGCACGATTATTACGATGTCTGGTTTGCCGGTCATTCTGATCGGTACCTTTATCTTCATGCCAATTTTTGGCCTGACGATTAATCTGGTGACACTGCTTGCCCTCTCGCTCTGTGTCGGTCTGGTGATCGACGACGCCATTGTGGTGCGCGAAAATATCTTCCGCCACCTTGAACGGGGTGAGAGTGCGCGGGTAGCCTCATCACGCGGGACGTGGGAAGTTGGTTTGTCGGTCGTGGCGATGACGCTCACGATTGTGGCGGTGTTCGTGCCGGTGACCTTCGCCGAAGGTGTAGCCGGGATTGTCTTTAAGTCGTTCGGGCTGGTGGTGTCGATTGCGATTCTGCTCTCGCTGGCGGAAGCCTTCACCTTCGCCCCCATGCTCTCGGCCAACCTGTTCCCCAATATGAAGGTAAAGCCCAAGACGCACCATCAGCAGCACCAGCCAATTGTGGAGGTGCCGATTTCCGATGAGGTTAGCGAGCGCGATATTGGGCTGTTGCAAGAGGCCAATGAAGACCCCGGACGGCTGGGGCGCTGGTATGGCAAGCTGCTGGGGTGGACGCTGGCAAGTCTGCGGAATCGGTTGATCGTGGTCGGGATCGCGATTGCGGTGCTGGTGCTGAGTGTGTGGGTCGCCAGTGGGCTGAAATTGACCTTCTTCCCGGAGCAAGACCCGCACGAGTTCGTTATGCGCTTTGAGGCTGCGCCGGGCACGACGCTGGCCGAAACCGACCGGTTGGCCCGCCAGGCCGAGCAGATTCTGCTGAACGATCCGGCAGTTGAGAATGTGATTGCCAGAGTCGGTTTCCCTGGCTTCCCGGAGCGGGCCGAGTTTGCGGTGACGCTGGTCGGGCGCACGCCGACGTTGCCGACACAAGAGCAGCTACGCGAGCAGTTGACCTTCTTGCCCCGCCTGAGCTTCTCGGTGCCGAGCTTCCAGCCTTCGAGCGCCGGTGTTGAAGGGCGCGAATTGCAGGTCAGTCTCCAGACAACCGGCCCGGCTACCGAGCTGGCGCCACTGGTTGAGGCGATTAAGCGCGAGATGGCGGCTATTCCGGGGCTGGTTGATATTGATAGCAATTTGCAGGTCGGTAAGCCAGAACTGCGGCTTCGCGCTGATCCGGCTCGCATCGGTGAACTGGGTATTACCAACGAAGACATTGCGACTTCGGTGCGGGCGCTGATCAACGGTGACCGGGCGACGGTGCTGCGGACAGACAACACCGACCTCGATGTGGTGGTGCGGCTGGCACCCCAGGATCGGGCCGGAATTGAGACATTAGGTGCGATTAGTATTCCCACCCGCGCCGGTGTGGTGCCGCTCAGTTCGCTGGGTACGGTTGAACTGGCATCCAGCCAGGTTTCGATCCGGCGGTACGACCGGCTCAATCAGGTGTTGATCGGGGCCAACCTTGAAGGTATCAATCTAACCGATGCGCAGGCGGCGTTGCAACAGCGGATCGAGGCACTCAACATTCCGCCGAATGTGGTTGTCAGCTACGTCGGTACCTTTGCCCAGACTAACGAAGGCTTCTCGTCGCTCTTCCTGGCGATGGGTCTCTCGGTGCTCTTCGTCTATATGGTGCTGGCCTCGCAATTCGGTAGCTTTACGCAGCCACTGGTGATTATGATGGCGATGCCGTTCAGCTTTATCGGCGCCTTCCTGGCTCTGCGCATGGTCGGGATCGACCTCGACATCACCGGAATGATCGGTCTGATTATGCTGCTCGGTCTGGTGGTGAAGAACTCGATTCTGCTGGTCGACTTTACCAACCGCTTGCGCGAACTGGGCCTGGATAAACACTCGGCACTGAAGCTGGCCGGCGCCATCCGTTTGCGCCCGATCCTGATGACGGCCCTCTCGCTGGTGGCCGGTGCCATGCCGACGGCGCTCGGTCTGCACCTGCTGGCAACCGGTGAAGGCAATGAGTTCCGCAAAGGGCTGGCCTGGGTCTTGATCGGCGGTATGCTGACATCAACCGCGCTTACGCTCCTGGTGGTGCCAACCGTCTATAGTCTGATGGACGCCGCCGTGACCTGGGTGAAGCAGCGCTTCGGATTGGGTCAGGAGCACGAAGGTTTCGAGTTGCCGGCCCCCGGCCCTGCCGTCGCCGGCGTGACGCCGGCGGCGAGTACGGGCACACCGGCGGCACGACCGGTCGCACCGACGTCGTCACCAACGCCTGCCGGCGAACCATCGGCTGATTAAGGACAGATTTTGAGTGAACCATACCTGACAGGAGCCAGTAGACAATGCGACGCATCATTATCGGAACATTACTGGGTGGGCTGTTCACCATACTCACTGCCTGTGCCGCGCCGGCACCGGCAGCAACGCCGGTGCCAACGGCAGCACCCGCAGCCCAACCAACGGCGGTGCCCCAACCGACCACCGCCCCGCTGACGATTGAACTGCCCAATCAGCCCACCATCAGCCTCGGTGTTACGGCCAGTGGTGAAGTGGTAGCCCGCAGCAGTGCGGAATTAAGCTTCCGCATTCCCGGTGTGGTTGCCGAGGTCTTCGTGAATGAAGGAGACACTGTTCAGGCGGGTGATCCGCTGGTCGCCCTCGATGCCCGCGAGCTAGAGCTACAGGTTGCGCAGGCCGAAGCCAGCCTGGCGCAGGCACGCGCCAATTACGAACGGTTGCTGGAGGGGGCAACACCTGAAGAGATAGCGGCGGTGCGTGCGCAGGTGGCGCAAGCCCAGGCCGCTTTGCGCCAGGCCCGTGGCAGCGTTACCGAGGCTGATATTGCTGCGGCTGAAGCGGCGCTGGCCCAAGCCATTGCCCGCCGCAACGATCTGCTCGATGGGCCGAACAACGCCGAACTCACTGCTGCACGGGCGGCAGTTGAGCAGGCAGAGGCGAATCTGAACATCCAACGCACCAACCTCTCGGCGGCGAAGAGTAATGCCGAGCTTCAGATGTTGCAGGCCGCCAATGCACTGCGTGATGCGCAACAGGCGTACTCCGACCTCTACTGGGAAAACCGTGAGCGTGAGCAGCAACTGGCGAAATTTGGCTTAGAGCTGCCGAAAGAGGCGAAAGATGCCGAAGAGCAACTGCTCCGTGCCGTCGAGTCGGCAGAGGCGCGTTACAAGCAGACGCAATTGGCCTATGAACAGGCCCGCCAGAACGAGATTGACGGTATTGCGGCGGCTGAAGCCCAGTTGCGTTCAGCGCAGAGCAATCTGCAACGACTGCTCGATGGGCCAACGGCTGATCTGATCGCAGCGGCTGACGCTGCGGTAGCCCAGGCCCAGGCAACGCTGGAACGTCTGCGTGGCGATCAGCGAGCCGGTGCGCTGGCCGCGGCTCAGGCCGGCGTGGCCGCAGCCCAGGCCAACCTTGAACGGATCACAGCCCCACCAACGGCTCAGAATCTGGCTGCTGCCGAAGCTGCTGTGAAGATCGCCGAGGCAGCGCTGGCGGCGGCGAAGCTCAACCTTGAGAAGGCAGTCTTGCGGGCGCCATTCGCCGGTGTGGTGGCGCAGGTGAACGTTGATCCCGGTGATCTGGCCGGAACCGGTGCCTTGCCGGTGGTGCAGATTGTTGACGCCAGCGAGCTGTATGTCGAGGCTGCAATCAGCGATACCGATATTGCGCGGGTGCGTGAAGGGCAAAAGGTAGAGGTTCGGCTCGATGCCCTGCCCGGCACGGTCTTCACCGGTACGCTTGATTTTGTGGCACCGGTAGCAAATGCGGTCGGCAATGTGCGCACCTTTACCGTCCGGGTCAAGCTCGACCGCCAGGAAGAGCTGCGAGCCGGGATGAGTGTGCGCATCACCATTCTTACCGATAACTAATATCATTCCACTGCCGCAGCCGGTTTCGCTATCGGCTGCGGCATATTTTCGCAAATTGTGGTATATTGCCGGGTAACACAACCTCGTTAGCCGGCTGATGAGAAACAACTATGAGCATGACGCTCCGTGAACGCCGCCGCCAAATGCTGCGCGATGAAATACTCGCCGCAACTCAGCAACTCATTGCCGAGCGAGGATTTGCTGCACTGGCGATGGATGAACTGGCGGCGCGCGTCGGTATCTCGAAACCAACGCTCTACAATCAGTTTCCTACCCGCGAAGATTTGCTGGCAGCGATGATTGCGCGCTTGATCCGTGATCTGTTTACCGCTGCCGCAGTTGGTGAACCAACGGATCGTTCGCCACTCCAACAACTCTGTGATCTGCTGCACGCCAGTGTTGAGTTTCAGATCAGGCATCACGCTGCGGCCTTTCAGCTCTGGTTACCGGAAGTTGCCGAGCTGCTTGAGAAGCATCCGCAATCGCGTGACGAGCTACTGAAGGCGCAGCGGCGAGTCTGGCGGTTGGCCGAAGCGGCGATTGCGAATGGTGAGGTGGCCGCCGATCTGCAACCGGTTGATGTGATCCGCACCTTCTCTTCCTTGCTCTGCTTTCCGTTTGTCGGTGGGCGTAACCTGCCACCGGCAGCCGATCCGGGAGCGACAGCCGATCTGGTGGTACGCATCTTCCAGCAGGGGTTGCAATAAATTGCCCGGCTAGATCGCTCTGCGGCTGACGGGCAGGTGGGGTGAGGAGAGGTGCCTGCCGGCGCTTACCGGGATGGAACCTGATTGATGCCGTCGCCAGGCAAAGGTCGAAAAGGGGAGGCTGAGACCGCCGATCTGCAACCGATTGATGTGATCCGCACCTTCTCTTCCTTGCTCTGCTTTCCGTTTGTTGGTGGGCATAACCTGCCACCGGCAGCCGATCCGGGAGCGACAGCCGATCTGGTGGTACGCATCTTCCAGCAGGGGTTGCAATAAGTTTCCCAGCCAGATCGCTCTGCGGCTGACGGGCAGGTGGGGTGAGGAGAGGTGCCTGCCGGCGCTTACCGGGATGGAACCTGATTGATGCCGTCGCCAGGCAAAGGTCGAAAAGGGGAGGCAGAGACCGCCGAACTGCAACCGGTTGATGTGATCCGCACCTTCTCTTCCTTGCTCTGCTTTCCGTTTGTCGGTGGGCGTAACCTGCCACCGGCAGCCGATCCGGGAGCGACAGCCGATCTGGTGGTACGCATCTTCCAGCAGGGGTTGCAATACGTTGCCCGGCTAGATCGCTCTGCGGCTGACGGGCAGGTGGGGTGAGGAGAGGTGCCTGCCGGCGCTTACCGGGATGGAACCTGATTGATGCCGTCGCCAGGCAAAGGTCGAAAAGGGGAGGCTGAGACCGCCGAACTGCAACCGATTGATGTGATCCGCACCTTCTCTTCCTTGCTCTGCTTTCCGTTTGTCGGTGGGCGTAACCTGCCACCGGCAGCCGATCCGGGAGCGACAGCCGATCTGGTGGTACGCATCTTCCAGCAGGGGTTGCAATAAGTTTCCCAGCCAGATCGCTCTGCGGCTGACGGGCAGGTGGGGTGAGGAGAGGTGCCTGCCGGCGCTTACCGGGATGGAACCTGATTGATGCCGTCGCCAGGCAAAGGTCGAAAAGGGGAGGCAGAGGGCAACGCCCGTCCTTGTCCCGCCTGTTGCCTGACAATCGGTAGCAGCGGGGAGCAAAACCGGTGCTGATCGGGTACAATACGATCAGGTATGTATCGTTGAACACAAGGGACTCTCCATGCCTGCTCGTTCTGGATTATTGCTGCTGATCATCTTCGTCGTTGTGGCAGGATTACCACCGGTTACCCCAGTTCAGGCGGCTCATCCTACCGATCTGATCGTGAAGTTTGCCGTTCCCCAGGATACAACCGACGTTGTGCGTGCGCTGAAGGCGTTGAAGGTGGAACCGCTCGGTGAGCAGACGTATCTGGTGCGCTTGCCGGCTGGTATGTCGGTTGAATGGGCGGGCAACCGCATTCGTCAGCACAAGAACGTTGTCTATGCGGTGCCAGACTACGAGCGTACTATAACCCGTACCCCGAATGATCCGCTGCGCGAACGGCAGTGGGCATTAGGGACGATTGCGGCCTACGATGCCTGGGACATCACCACCGGCGGGCCGATTGTGGTGGCGGTTATTGACACCGGCATTGATGCGAGTCATCCCGAACTGGAGGGTCGGGTGTTGGGGGGCTTCAACGCGATTACCGGTAGTACCGATGTCAGCGACGATAACGGTCACGGGACGGCGGTGGCCGGTCTGATTGCGGCCAGCGGCGATAATGGCGTCGGTATTGCCGGCATGTGTTGGGGATGTGTCATTCTGCCGATTAAGGCGTGTCTGAGTAGTGGCCGTTGTCGGGATTCGAGTGTGATTAGCGCCATTCGCTGGGCAACCGACAACGGAGCACGGATTATTAATCTCAGTCTGGGTGGCACACTGGCTTCGCCCGCGCTGCACGAAGCCGTTCGCTATGCGACCGAGCGGGGGGTGTTGGTGGTGGCAGCCAGTGGCAACGAGCGGGCGGAAGGGAATGCGCCGAATTATCCGGCGGCCTACCCGGAAACGGTAGCTATCGGCGCGAGCGGTTATAGCGATGAGGTCACCGGATTTTCAAATACGGGTGAGTTTATCGATCTGGTGGCACCAGGGGTTGATATTGTCACCACCACGCCGGGAAATAGCTATGCGCTGGCAACCGGTACCTCGTTCGCCAGTCCTTTTGCGAGTGGAGCGGCAGCACTGGTGATGACGATACGCCCTGATTTGAGCAGTGCTGATGTGCGCTGTATTCTGTCTGTGGCAGCCGATGATCGGGGTGCGCCGGGCCGTGACGGCGAGTATGGCTATGGGCGCCTGAATGTGCTGGCCGCCATCCAAACGGCTACGACGTATGGCGGGTGTCCGCTGGGCACGCCCACAGTGGGTGGTAACCCTGGGTTCGATCCCTTTGCCCGGGTGGAACCACCGGCTGATGACCGCCTCTACTTCCCCGAAACCGGTCATACGCTGGGTGGTGGATTTCGGACTTACTGGGAGCAGAACGGTGGTTTACCGATCTTCGGCTTTCCGGTCAGCGAGGAGTTTACCGAGATCGGGAGCGATGGCAGGCCGGTGACCGTTCAGTATTTCGAGCGTCACCGTTTTGAATGGCGACCGGAGAACCAGCCGCCGTACCATGTTTTGCTGTCGCGCATCGGTGATACGATCTTGCAGCGGCAGGGGCGCGACTGGACAACGTTTGAGCGCAGTGGGCCGCTCGCCGGTTGTCTCTACTTCGCTGAAACCAATCAGTCATTGTGTGAACCGTTCCTGAGCTACTGGCAGCGCAATGGGTTGGAGTTTGATGGCCGACCCGGCAAGAGCTATGCCGAGAGTCTGGCCTTGTTTGGCTTACCCCTGTCGGCGCCGCGAGTCGAAGAGACGCGACCGGGCACGGTGGTGATCGTGCAGTGGTTTGAACGGGCACGTTTTGAGTTGCATCCCGACGGTCAGGTGCTGCTGGGGCTGTTGGGGAATGAGTTGTTGGGGCGGTAGGTTGGGGCGAAACATATCCGGCTGGTTTGACCGTCCGGTGGGGCAGGCTGCCCGCCCATGTTCATGCATTCCAGTCACGCGGGTTACGTGCCGGTACGGGTCTGCGCTGCAACCTGCGCCTGCCGGTGCGCACGGTGGATGCGGCAGCGTGGCTGCCGCACGCCAAACCAGGCGTCACGGGTAACCCGAACGGGGAACTGTATCCACGTATGTATTCGGCGGGTTAAAACCCTACCTCAATTTGTGGAAGCCCCTTCGGAGCTGGCCTGGCGGTGGGGAGTGGGGGCCGGGCGTGCTGCCCCCTGCCGGGACTTACAGGTCGCGAGGCAGGGCGTCAGCCCGCGCGACCGCAGGGCTGCCTGCCGGCGGGGAGGAGGATGCTGTGGAACCTATGACCGCCTGGTGTGCATGACGAACGATGTACTATGAGGGGTCATACCAGGTGTTGGGTGACTGTGGGTAATGCATAGCCTGTTGGGAAAATCCCTCACCTCAACCCGCCTCCGCATGGGTCAGCGGCGCGTGTGGTGTCAGGCTGGTAGGAGTAAGATGTTTGCACTTCCAGTGGATACCAGCGCTTACGTACCACAATGAAGCAATCAGGGGTGCAACGTAAAGTTGACGACAGATAGCGTTCCATGATGTTTATTAAGCCAGATTTGACATGACCGGCGTCATACTGCAAACATGACGGGCGACACTTGTCAATGATCAACGAAGAGTGCATACTGGCAGTGGAACGTCACGCCTGCTGTGCTGAGTAGATAGAGTACCATGACACCAACACACCAACCTGAACACTTCTCACCTGCCGAAGAGCGGATCAATGTGATAACCCACGGCTTCGGCGCTATCGCCAGTGCAATTGCCGGTGCCATCCTCATCGGCGTGGTCTGGCAGCGGGGTGATGGCTGGCAGATTGCCGGTGCTACAACCTTCTGCGTGACGCTAACCCTGCTCTACCTGGCTTCGACCCTCTACCACGCCAGCCGAACACCACGCCGACGGGCCATCCTCGAAATATGCGATCACAGTGCGATCTTTCTGTTGATCGCCGGTACCTACACCCCCTTCACGCTGATCAGCCTGCGCGGTACGTGGGGCTGGCTCTTGTTTGGGCTGGTCTGGGGATTGACGCTTGCGGGCGTAATCATGAAACTGTTTCTCACCGGACGCTTTCGCCTGCTCTCGACGCTGGTCTACATCGGGCTGGGATGGCTGGTGGTGATCGTTGCCGACCAGGTATTGACTGTCCTGAGTCCGTTTACCATCGGTCTGCTGGTAGCGGGCGGCATTGCGTATACCCTCGGCACACCGTTCTATATGTTGTCGCGACTGCGCTACATGCACGCCATCTGGCACGGTTTTGTTTTGATCGGTAGCCTCTGCCATTTTATTGCCGTCAGCTCGATTGTGATCTGACGACCACACAAAAACGGAGCGCATGGTCGTGCGCTCCGTCTCATTGCATACCCATCCTAGAAAATTGCCAGATAGCGCTCAATCTCCCACTGCGAGACATAGGCGCGGTAGCTTTCCCACTCCTGCTGACGGGCATCAAGAAACCGCTCGGCGATTGAGGGGCCAATGGCTTCGAGGATAACTTCATCTTCGCGCAGGGCGTCAAGTGCCGAACCTAGTGACGTTGGCAGCGTGGTCAGCCCACGGGCACGCGGATCGACGTGGAAGAGGTCTTCTTCGGTTGCATCGCGCAACGGCAACTTGCGCCGAATCCCATCGAGACCGGCGGCCAGCATCGCGGTGTAGGCCAGATAGGGATTACAGGCTGGATCGGGGCAGCGGAGTTCAATCCGGGTTGCCTGGTAGCGTCCGGCAGTAATGCGTGGCACACGTACCAGTGCCGAGCGGTTGGTACGACCCCACGAGATATAGACCGGCGCCTCAAATCCAGGAACCAGGCGCTTGTACGAATTGACTAGCGGGGCAAGCAGGGCGCACATCCCACGGGCGTGCGCCAGCAGACCGGCGATAAAGTGGCGAGCCAACGCCGAAAGGCCGTAGGGATCATCTGGATCGGCGAAGAGATTCTTCCCCGTATCGCGGTCGAGCAGACTCTGATGGACATGCATCCCGCTGCCATTGACACCGGCGATAGGCTTGGGCATAAAGGTTGCGTGGAGACCATTCATTTGGGCAACCGCCTTCAGCGCCACCCGTGCCGTCACCAGGTGATCTGCCGACTGCAAGGCATCGGCGTAGCGCAGATCGATCTCGTGCTGGCCGGGCGCCACCTCGTGGTGCACCGCTTCAACGGCAATCCCCATCGCTTGCAAGGTACGGGCCATCTGGCGGCGAATATGCGTCGCCAGATCGGTGGATATATCGAAATAGCTGGCCTTATCGTGTGGTTCAAGAATGTTGCCGTTCGGATCGGTCTTGAAGAGAAAAAACTCTAGTTCAGGCGCAACCATAAACCGATAACCGGCGGCGGCAGCCTGATCGAGCATCCGTCGCAGCACATTACGCGGATCGCCGGCAAACGGTTTGCCATCGGGAGTATAGACCGAGCAGATCAAGCGGGCGGTGGTAACACCCTGATGCTGATCCCATGGCACGACGGCGTAGGTCGAGATGTCGGGCACAAGATACATATCACTCTCGACCATCCGGGCAAAGCCTTCGATAGAAGAGCCATCAAACCAGACGCCGTGGTCAAGCGCATCGGGCAGCTCCTCAACCGGAATGGTCACCGTCTTCCCGATACCCAGCACGTCGGTGAATTGCAGATTAATGAATGCCACCTGATCGGCCTCGACGCGATGCAGGAGCGCGGTGCGCGGATCATCACTCATGAGCGATGCTCCTTACTTGTGTTTCG
Organism: Chloroflexus aurantiacus J-10-fl; assembly: GCF_000018865.1. Lineage (NCBI taxonomy): Bacteria > Bacillati > Chloroflexota > Chloroflexia > Chloroflexales > Chloroflexaceae > Chloroflexus > Chloroflexus aurantiacus. The sequence continues at coordinate 4,551,046 of NC_010175.1, read as the reverse complement.
TCGTACAGGTATTTTCTGTACTATACCATACTACGGGCCAGGATGGCGACGGAGCGGGGGAGGCAATTGGGTTCGGCTGCCCGTGGCGCGGGCTGGAAGCCTGCGCGTATCCATCCCCTTGACCAGGTTACGTATCGGCACAGGTCCGCGCTACAACCCACGCCTGCCGGTACGCACGGTGGGCGCGGCAGCATGGCTGCTGCACGCCAAACGATGCGTCACGGGCGATCCAGGTAGGGAAGCGGTATCTACAATGGTGGGTGATCCTGCGACGGGCAGTCCACCAACTCGCACGCTTCCATCCTCTTACGTATCGACAACGGTCCGCGCTGCGACTTGCGCCTGTCGGTGCGCACGGTGGATGCGGCAGCATGGCTGCCGCACGCCAAACGATGCGTCACGGACAACTCAACCCGAAAACCGTATCCACGCCGGACCCGCAGTGCAGTTACCACTGACGTAATGGTGAACATAGACAAAACATAGATGTACAGAGGGCATAGAGAATGTCTAAATCCTCTGTGCCCTCTGTGTCTCGGTGGTGAATATTGCTCACCCGGCCACTTTGTCGCTATTCGCCAGCGTGCGTGCCAGTTCAACGAAGAACTGAAGCGATTCGGGGTTGCGCAACGAGTCGGGATTGGCCGCCCGCTCGACCGGTACACCCATCAGAATCTTCTTCACCGGCACCTCCAGCTTCTTCCCGCTCAGGGTCAGGGGAACCGCCGGAATCTGGAAGATGTCGTCGGGAACGTGGCGGGGCGAGAGGGTCTGGCGAATGACCTGCTTAATCCGTTGACGCAGATCGTCGTCGAGGGTGACCCCTTCGCGCAAGACGACGAAGAGCGGCATGTATGACCGTCCACCCAATCCTTCGAGATCGATGACCAGACTGTCGAGCACTTCGGGGATCGTCTCTACCGCCCGGTAGATTTCGCTGGTGCCCATGCGCACACCCTGGCGGTTGATCGTGCTGTCCGAACGGCCATAAATAATCACGCCACCCCGCTCGTTAATCACGATCCAGTCGCCATGCCGCCAGACGCCGGGATAGTGCTCGAAGTAGCTGGCCTTGTAACGAGCGTTGTCGGGATCGTTCCAGAAGTAGATCGGCATCGACGGCATTGGCGCGGTGATGACCAGTTCGCCCATGACGCCGGTAACACTCTGCCCATCGGTATCGTAGGCTTCTGCCCGGCAGCCCAGGATGCGGCATTGAATTTCGCCGCTGTACACCGGCAGGAGAGGACAACCACCGACAAAGCCGCTGCATACGTCGGTGCCGCCACTGTACGAGACCAGCCAGACGTCGTGTTTGATGTGTTCGTAGACCCAATCAAACCCTTCTGGCGGTAAGGGTGAGCCGGTCGAGCCGATGGCTTTGATGCTGCTCAGATCGAACTGAGTGCCCGGTTCGACCCCACTTTTCATCAGGGCGGTGATGTAGCCGGCGCTGGTGCCGAAGTAACGAATCCGTGTCTGTTCGGCCAGGCGCCATAGGACGCCCATATCTGGATAGGCCGGGCTGCCATCGTAGAGGATCGGTATCGCGCCGATCAGCAGGCCACCGATCAAGAAGTTCCACATCATCCAGCCGGTGGTGGTGTACCAGAAGAAGGTATCACCCGCTCGCATGTCGAAGTGGAGATCGAGGGATTTGATATGTTCGAGCAGGATACCGCCCTGGCTATGGACAATCGGTTTGGGGAGGCCGGTTGTGCCCGATGAATAGAGCACCCACAGCGGGTCGTTGAATTCCACCGGGGTGAAGTGAAGTTCGGCTTCCTGCCGTAAGGCGTCTTCCCAGCGGATGACGCGCCCTCGCAGGCCGCTTGCTTCGGCGGTTGGATCGAGGTAGGGGATAAAGATGGTCAGCTCCAGATCGGGCAGGGCCGCCTGAATCGCCGCAACTTCGGCCCGGCGGTCAAATGCCTTGCCACCATACTGATAGCCGTCAACCGCGATCAAGACCTTCGGCGCAATTTGACTGAAGCGGTCGATGACGCTGGGGCTGCCGAAATCGGGTGAACAGCTCGACCAGATCGCGCCCAGACTCGCGGTTGCCAGACAACCGATGAGGGCGTGTGGCGTATTCGGCACATAGGCCACGACGCGATCCCCCGGCCCGACTCCAGCCTCGCGTAGGGTCTGTGCCAGGGCCGCCGTTTGCGCACGCAGACTCGCCCAGCTCAGAGGTGTTGGTTCCTGGCGTTCGGAAGCGAATATCACTGCCGGTCGCTGATCGGTAGCGTGCCGAAACACGTGTTCGGCGTAATTGAGATGGGCACCGGTGAACCAGCGTGCGCCGGGCATCTCGCGACTCGACAGCACCGTCGTGTAGGGTGTATGAGCCTTGATCTGGTAATACTCCCACAATGCTGCCCAGAAGTCCTCAAGGCGATCGACCGACCAGCGGTACAACTGGTGGTAATCAGCGAAGTGTAAGCCGCTGCGCTGCTCTAACCAACGCATAAACGCACGCATCGTGCAATTGGCGCGCAGGTCTTCCGGCGGCTCCCACAACAACTTTGCTGCGGTGGTCATCATTGGCCTCCGTTTGGTATTGACTGGCGTTTGTAGCGATTGTAGTGGAAGGAGCAGGGAGGAGTCAAATGTAGGAGGTAGGAGATAGGAGATAGAAGATAGAAGATAGAAGATAGAAGATAGGAGATAGGAGGTAGGAGGTAGGAGGTAGGAGGTAGGAGGTAGGAGGAGCGATGGTCTGCGATCACGGGATGGGGATGGCTTGCTGACAACATCCTGGAAGCGTGCGCCGCCGGCTTGCAAAGTGCTGGGAGCGCGCGCCTCCGGCGCGACAGGGTGTTGTGTGGTCAGCGCTGGGAGTGTGCGACGCCGGCTTTGCAAAACACTGGGAGCGCGCGCCTCTGGCGCGCCAGGGTGTCGCGCTGGAAGCGCGCGCCTCCGGCGCGACAGGGTGTTGTGTGGTCAGCGCTGGGAGTGTGCGACGCCAGCGCGCAAAGCACTGGGAGCGCGCGCCTCTGGCGCGACAGGGTGTCGCATTGGGAGCGCGCGCCTCCGGCGCGCAAGTTGGTATCGTGTGACCAACGCTGGGAGCGTGCGACTTCGGCGCGCATCCCCTCCCCGCTACCAGTCCCACCCTGCCGGCCTTCCACGAATTGAGGCAGGGTGTTAACCCGCCGCTCCGCAGAACCCCCGACGCTTTAACCCGCCGTTCTACGCCAACCTGTCATCTCCGCAGCGTGATCACGGATAGCGCACGTAATCCACCAGTGCGGTTACTTCTGGATCAGGTGGTGGCCCATACCGGCTGACCAGCCAGGTGACCAGGAAATTGACGGGGAGACCGAAGATACCGGCTGCCGAGCTGGAAATGCCAAAGAGTGTCCATTCGGGGAGAATGTACGTAATCGCCATATAACTGGCCGTTACCAGGAAGCCGCTGATCATACCGGCCACTGCGCCACGACTGTTCGTGCGCTTCCAGAAAATGCCCAGCACCAGCACCGGAAAGATCGTCGCTGCGGCGAACGAAAAGGCCCAGGCCACCAGTTGTACGATAATGGCCAACCGTTGCAATGCCGTCAGTGCCGCCAGGATTGCGACGACCAGGATCGCCAGTCGGCCAAGCAACAGGCGTTCACGGGAAGAGGCGCGTGGGTTGAGGGTACGATGGTAGATGTCGTGTACCGTTGCCGAGGCGATCACCATCAACAGACCATCGGCAGTACTGAGCGCTGCGGCCATACCGCCGGCAGCAACTAATGCCACGACGGTAGACGGTAGTTCGGCAATCTCCGGCGTAGATAACACCACCAAATCCTGGTCGATCTGTAATTCGTGGTACTGCAAAATACCATCACCATTGCCACCCACCTCAGGGGCATCGGCAATCTTGAGCAGACCGGTACTTGCCCACCGGCTGGTCCATTCAGGCAACCCGGCAACCGGTCTCCCCACCACCGAGCTTAAAATCTCCCAGCGTGAGAAGGCAGCGTAGGCGGGTGCAGTCAGATAGAGCACACAAATCCAGACCAGTGCCCAGGCTACACTACTGCGACTGTCACGGACAGTGGGTACGGTGTAGAAGCGCACCAGAATGTGCGGCATGCCGGCTGTTCCCAGCATCAAACAGAGCGAAAGGGCCAGATAGTTCCAGATTGACCAGTCGTTGAAGGGGGCAACATAGCTCGCAAGCCCCTGCGCCTGTTCCAGACGATCAATATTGCTGAGGGCTTCACCGTACATAACCTGCGGCAAGGCTACGCCGGTCAGCTTGAAGGCCAGCCAGGTCACCGGCACCAGGTAGGCAAACACCAGAATAATCCCCTGCACGCCTTGCGTCCAGGTGATCGCCTTCATCCCACCAAGGTACGAACAGAGCAGGACGGCTGCCAGGCCAACGATCACGCCGACCATGTAGTTGAGACCGAGAAACCGGCTCATAATGATCCCGATCCCCGTTACCTGTGCCGTGACATAGGTGAAGCAGATGATGATGCTGAGGACGGCAGCGATCACTCGTGCGCCGGCGCCCGGATAGCGGGCACCAATAAAATCGACGAGTGTGTACTGACCGAATTTGCGTAGATAGGGGGCAAGGAGCAATACCAGCAACACGTAGCCACCCGTCCAACCGGTGATATAGGCCAGCCCTTCAAACCCCAAAAGATAGAGGGCGCCGGCCATACTGATAAACGACGCTGCGCTCATCCAGTCTGAACCGGTGGCCAGGCCGTTGAGAATACCGGGAACTTTCCGCTCGGCAACATAATAGGCATCGAGGGTATCGGCGCGTGAACGAATGCCGATCACAGCGTAGAGACCAATCGTCAGGGCAAGAAAGCTCCAATCGATGAGAAACGATGGCAGGCGAAACTGTGTCTCAAGAATGATAAAGACGATCAACAGAACCAGCAATCCGATGGTGAATCCCAGATAGCGGAGCGAGTAGCGCCGGCGTATCTGCTGTGCATCTGGCGTTTCGGGAGGATCGACGCCGTACCGCCGATCAAGGATGTGCATGCGCCAGTTGTAGACGAAGATGAGCACAACGAAACAGATGAGCGTTCCCTGCGCACTCATGTAATAGCCGAGGGGGAAGCCGGTCAGAATGCTGATCTGGTTGAGTGGTGCTGAGAGCACAACCGGTAGCACAAAGCTCAGCAACCAGATGACGAGGAGTGGCCCGACCAGACGCAGGTTTTCCTGCCAGTATTGCGGCAACCAGGCCGGTGCCAGCGGCCAGCGTAGTGGAGGAGGGACAGCGGTTGAAGCGGGGCCAATCCGCAGTCTGCGGACATTAGCCGTATCTGATCCTGTCGTCTGCCGTACCGGAGGGAAGAGCCGATCAATGATGAAAAGTGACACGGCCAGCGCGCCACCGACGACCAGAAAAAGTTGAAACAGACCAAGCCAGAATTGCGCGCTCATAGCGTGTCAACTGCCTCAACCGTGACGGGATGGTCTACGCGCACGAACGCCATCTGCGGTGCCAGCGGTAGGGTAAAGATGAAGCGTGCGCCTTTCCCGATCCCATCGCTTTCCGCCCAAATCTCGCCACCCTGAGCATAGATCAGGTGACGGGCAATCGCCAGTCCGATCCCGCTCCCACCACTGTTGCGGGCACGTGATTTATCAACCCGGTAAAAGCGCTCGAATACGTGAGGCAGATGCTCGGCGGCAATCCCGATCCCGGTATCGATCACTGCTACCCGCACCTCGTGATCATCGGTCGTCACCTGCACTGTTACTGTTCCTCCTGCCGGTGTATAGCGGTAGGCATTGGCCAGGATATTGATCAGCACCTGCGCCACCCGATCCGGATCGGCCCATACTTGCGGCAACTGTGCGGGCGCATCGAGCTGCAACGTCACCTGATTGCTGCTGAAGAGCGGTTCAAACTGCGCGAGCTGTGCTTCCAGCACCGGCAGGAGATCGATTGCCCGGGCGACGACCGGCAACTGACCGGCTTCAACCCGCGATAGCAACTCTAAATCTTCGATCAGGCGCTGAAGGCGACGGGTTTCACGCAAGATCAGATTGAAGGTAGCCGGATTCGCCGATACAACCCCATCCAGCAACCCTTCCATGTACCCGCCAATCGTCGCCAGCGGGGTACGCAACTCGTGCGTCACATCGGCCAGTAATGCCAGACGACGCCGCTCCGTCTGATCGAGGGCTTCGGCCAGTTGATTGACACTATGCGCTAACTGAGAAATCTCATCATCGGCATGAATGCTGGTACGTTCGCGGTAAAACCCCTGTGCCAGCCGTCGGCTCACATTCGAGAGCGTTTGAATCGGTTCAACAATCCGCCGCGAAACGAAGAGGCTCACAATCACTGCTGCCGCCAGCGCGGCAAAACCGCTGATCAGCAGCGCCTGCTGAATCACCGATTGAAACTGCTCTTGCAACTCGCCAGCCTCGGTGGTGAGGCCAGCCTGCAACTGACCAGTTTCGGCTGCTGCGGCACCAAGGGTCAGCGGGGCAAAGCCAGTCCAGCCCAGACTTGCCAGTACATTGGCAGCGGCCAGCAGTACGACGTAGGCCATCAAGACGATAATCAGATGGGAAATGAATAGCTTCCAGCGGAGCTGCCGCAGCCACTTCATCATCGCGTACTACCAACAAACTTATAACCAACGCCACGAACCGTCTGCACCAGAGGCGTGCCGTGATGATCATCATCGAGCTTGCGCCGCAGAGTACCGATATGCACGTCAACCACCCAATCAATACCGGCAAAATCTGGCCCCCACACACGCTGAAGCAACTCTTCACGGGTGAACACGCGCCCCGGATAGCTGGCCAGTGCATAGAGCAGATCAAATTCACGCGGGGTCAAATCAACCCGCACCCCGTTGCGTTCAACTTCGCGCCGTTCGGGGTCGATCAACAGCCCTTCAAATTGCAAAATCGGGCGCTGGTTCACCTCTATCGCACGAATAACCCGATTACGGCGGAGAATAGCCTTCACCCGTGCGACCAACTCACGCGGACTGAATGGCTTGGTCAGATAATCATCAGCACCGACCGACAAACCGATCAGCTTATCAATCTCATCGGCGCGTGCCGTCAGCATCAGTACAAACACCGAGGTGTCGCGGTGCAACTGCCGACAAACCTCAATCCCGTCCAGCCCCGGCAGCATCACATCAAGAACAACCAGATCGGGCTTCACACTCCGCGCCAGCGCCAACGCGCCAGGGCCATCGTAAGCCCGATGCACAACAAAACCCTCGTTTGTCAGGTAACTGCTGACCAGATCAACAATTGGTTGCTCGTCATCAACAACGAGAATTGTAGCTGCTTCCATTGCAGCACTCCTTGCTTCCTTCAATGGATGCAATGGACGCTGTTATACGGGGATATACGGCGTTTTCTATCCGTGATACTCGTGACCGTTAACGACAGGTACGCAGAACGTAACGACAGGTTTCGTCTGCGCGTAGCGGTCAGGTATCAGGATGGAACATTTCCTATTCGTATCGTGAAGTATACCATAATTTTGTGTTCGTTATTATCACCCACGTCCTTCTGCCATCGCCAAAAGACGCTCCCACTGTGCAGCACTCACCGGTACAACCGAGAGTCGCCCCTGGCGCACCAGGGCAAAATCGGCAAAAAAAGGATCAGCTTTGATATCATTCAGTGAAACCGGATGAGGCAACGCCCGCAACGGTACAACATCAACCACGATCAGACGCGGATCACTCTGTTTGGGGTCGGGATAGGGATCGCTGACGACTTGCGCCAGACCAACAGCCTGCCGTTCATCGCCGGTGTGGTAGATCAGCGCCTCGTCACCGCTGCGCATCTCGCGCATATGTTTCAGAGCAACATTATTGCTCACCCCATCCCAAACGGTACGACCTTCACGCACCAGATCGGCAAAACTGTAGACCGTCGGTTCCGTTTTCAATAACCAATAGTTTGGCATTGATCTCCTCTCCATCAATCGGAATAGCCTGCGTACTCTGCTCACTACCTCATGCTATAATACCCCGCGCGAAAGGGGGACGTGTGAACGACGATTTTGAACAACTCGATGACTATGCCATCCTCGGTGTCCAACCCGGTGCGACACCGGCAGAAATAAAACAGGCGTATCTCAAACAGATCAGCATCTACCATCCTGATCGGTTTGCCGGCGCTTCACCTGACGAACAGGCTTACGCAGCACGACGGGCGAGGCGGATCAATCAGGCATACCAGAATCTGCGTCGGCGACGGCCATCGCCTGTTATTGCGACATCAACACCACGTAACTATCAGGCTGAATTATACGCCAAAGCGCAAGAGCATCTGGCAGCCGGACGCCGTTTGCAGGCCCTGGCGACACTGCGTGAACTGCAACGGATCAACCCCTGGTACCGCGACTGTGCCGACCTCATTGCCGGCCTGGAAGCAGACCTGAAGCCGACAGCGGTTAGCACCTCGCGCACATTCTCGCGGCGCAACGTTCTTACTGTGGCCTTCGGCGGAGTGGCAGTAGCTCTACTGGGCTGGTTTGGTTGGCGACAATTGCAAGAGGCGGAAGCTACCCGTTCACCAGTTGCCACAGCAGTCGCCGAAGAAGCGACAGCAGTGCCGTCACCGACCGTGGCACCATCGCCGACCACTGCTCCATCACCGACAGCGGCGGCGTCGCCGACCGCAGCGCCATCGCCGACTGCGGTGCCATCGCCGACTGCGGCGCCCTCACCGACGACAGGGATAACCGGCGGGACGGTAGTCTATCAGGCCGATTTTGGCCCTAACAGCGACTGGCCGATAACCAACGGCAACGGCTGGAGTGTTGGGGCACGCGATGGACGTTATATCATTCAGGCTAACGCCGGATTAGGCGACATCTGGGCATTTCAAACATCGCCAATTGGTAGCGAGATGGTGATCGAGGTAGAGGTCAGCGTTGCCGGCGACTGGGCCGGGCTAATGTTCTGGTTCAACAGCCCGCAACGATACATCAGTTTTCTGATCAACCCTGCGCAGGGGCAATACCGCTGCGACGAACGCAACAACGAACAGCGCAGCGTTCTTGCCGAGGGAACCATTAGCCTCGCACGATCAAATCGCTTAACAGTACGGCTTACCGATCAAACCATTGCCCTCCAGATCAACGATCAGGTCGTTGACACACTGACCATAACCTCCCTGAACCCTGATCCGCGCTATGGCTTGCTGGTACGGGCTGAACGCAACCCAACTACTGCAACATTCAGCACACTCACCCTACGCACAATCACCTAGATACATCCTGCATGCGCAGCCTTAAACCGACTTCAATCTGTACCGGCCCTCACAACATCAACAACAATACCATGACCGCGCACGCTTCACCTCTATTACCTCTCTCCTCCCTCCTGTCTCCTCCCTACCTTACTATCTCCTATCTTCTCCCTACCTTCTATCTCCTCTCTCCTCCCCACCTTCTATCTCCTATCTTCTATCTCCTATCTTCTATCTCCTATCTTCTATCTCCTATCTTCTATCTCCTATCTCCTCTCTCCTCCCCACCTTCTATCTCCTATCTTCTATCTCCTATCTCCCACTTCCTCCCTCCCCCCAATCCACATCCCCAGCACACCATCACTCCGCCGCACAGCGGTTCCGCGCCGAATATCGAACACATACACACCATCATTCGTGCCATACACCAGGGCATGACCATCGCTCGACCAGAGATCGAACGACAGGGCATAGGCATCGAAAAAATTGATCTGAGCGAGAAACTCCTGACTGGGGGTAAAGGTGGTCAGCGTGCGCGGATTATTCCCTTCCCGTCCGACCAACTGCCAGCGTAACTGGGTCAAGCCACTGTCCGAACGACCGGCTGGCGTGAGGTAGGCGATCTGCTGACCGTCAGGCGACCAGAAAAAGGCCACCACATCATCATCGGCTGCCGAAAGCGTGCGTACCGAACCATCCAATGCCACCAGCTTCAAAGGACCGAAACCATCGGGACCGACCGTCGTATACGCAATCTCATCGCTTTGTGGTGAACGACCGAAGATAATTGCCGCCATCGGTTCACGGGCCAACACCTGTGGCTGCATCTCACCAACCTTCACCCGCGTCAACACACTCTCAACCTTATCCACCGTTGGTGGCCCCTCAATCGGTGGTTGAGCGACATAGAAAAAACTCTCGCCATCAACACTCCAGGCCGGCACTTGGAAGAAACCTGGGTCGGTCACCTCGTGTAGTGGCTGCTGCCGACCGGGCTGCACCGTAATCACACGGCCATCTTCAAATATCGAGCCACCGATATGAACCAGCAACGAAGAGCTATTGGGCTGCCAGGCGACGTAGAGCGAACTGGGTGAAACACTGATCAACTCCGCATCTCTGGAACCATCGGACGGCACAATATGCACCCCCAAACCACCGACACCACGATTCGAGAGAAACGACAGATACCGACCATCGGGAGACCAGACCATGTAGAGTGGTGGATTGGTCGTTGAGCGATACAACTCAGTCCGTGTACCACTCTGCAAATGTATGACGCGGAGAACGCTCGTATTCCCCTGTTGACTGATATACGCCACCCGGCTTCCATCAGGGGCCAGCGCAGGATAGCGAAACAATTCGGGGCTGGCATCCTCGGCCAGTACCTGAGCCACACCCTGGCGATCAACAATAGCGAGACGGCGGTTTGGCCCCAGTACCAGTAACTTCTGATCGACAGGGCGATTGGTTATGAGCAGAAAAGCAACCACCCCGGCGCTCAAACTCCCTATCAGGATCACCACACTCAACAGCCCGATAATCGTCAGCAAAATGCGACGAGCGGCCATGCCCGGCTCCTTTCCAACGCGATCTATGTGTTATGTAGTATAGCAAGATTTGAGGTATCGCGCAGGAGAAGTGATCATTTACTGTACAAAAGAAGGAAGTAGCAAGCTACGTCGCTACTGATAGTTTTCTCCACTCCAATGCCGCAGGCGACTCAAAGTGTGGGGTTGCATAGCGCAAGTGGAAGCAGAAGAAGAACCACATCGGGTAACATCGGCAGAGGCACAGAACATGCGCCCTACCGGGCATTGTGTGACGTTTCAAACCCCTTCATTGCGGGGCAATGCGCTGGTGAATTGGGTCAACATTTTCAATGCAGACACACGGACGGGTTTCAAACCCCTTCTTGGCGGGGCACTGCTGCGGCCTCTAGGGGGCACACCGCGACCACGACAGAGAATTGGGTTTCAAACCCCTTCGTGGCGGGGCACTGCGCTGCCGGGAAGGGTATACGACGGATGTTGTGTAGGCTGATCGGGTTTTAAACCCCTTCATGGCGGGGCACTCGTGCTGCTGATGATCGTAACTTCGACCATCATTATATCTTGGATCAGTTTCAAACCCCTTTATTACGAGGTACTGCGCTACTGGGGCATGTAGGGGCGACGCATGCGTCGCCCCTACAGACGTTTCAAACCCCTTCATTGCGGGGCAATGCTCTGCTGCGGCCGCCACGCTCGACCAGGGCAAGGTGCAGATGATGAGGTTTCAAACCCCTTCATTGCGGGGCAATGCTCTGCTGCTCGTCAGCGAGTACGACCGCAGGGGCCAGGACTTCGCGTTTCAAACCCCTTCATTGCGGGGCAATGCTCTGCTGAACGAGACGATGGGCGGCTGCGACCAGAAGTAGCTGCTGTTTCAAACCCCTTCATTGCGGGGCAATGCTCTGCTGATCTCGGTCGTGGTGGCGGGGGCTCTGCTCCTCGGCATGTTTCAAACCCCTTCATTGCGGGGCAATGCTCTGCTGTCGGCCTCTGGTTCTACGACAACGACAGCGACGGCAAGTTTCAAACCCCTTCATTGCGGGGCAATGCTCTGCTGGTCCGCCGCGGCCGAGCCCACCGCGGCCCCGGTCGTGTTTCAAACCCCTTCATTGCGGGGCAATGCTCTGCTGGATCGCGACGCTGATCACGCTCTTGCTCTTTGTCGTGTTTCAAACCCCTTCATTGCGGGGCAATGCTCTGCTGGTTGTGTCCGGCAGTAGGTTCACCCACATCCTCCGGGATGTTTCAAACCCCTTCATTGCGGGGCAATGCTCTGCTGGCCTCGCTCGCCAAGACCTTCTAGCCACGTCCGTCGTGTTTCAAACCCCTTCATTGCGGGGCAATGCTCTGCTGATACCCGGGTAGTCCACGCCGTAAACGATGCTCCGCAGGTTTCAAACCCCTTCATTGCGGGGCAATGCTCTGCTGATGGCGCCGCCCAGCTTCTCGGGGTTGTCCTGATCATTGTTTCAAACCCCTTCATTGCGGGGCAATGCTCTGCTGGTTGTGTCCGGCAGTAGGTTCACCCACATCCTCCGGGATGTTTCAAACCCCTTCATTGCGGGGCAATGCTCTGCTGGCCTCGCTCGCCAAGACCTTCTAGCCACGTCCGTCGTGTTTCAAACCCCTTCATTGCGGGGCAATGCTCTGCTGCGACGTGTCGAACTCCGACACGTGCCCCGAGTGCTTGTTTCAAACCCCTTCATTGCGGGGCAATGCTCTGCTGGCACGCCGGCACGGTGTACGTCTACGCGGACGGCGAGAAGTTTCAAACCCCTTCATTGCGGGGCAATGCTCTGCTGACGACATCAGGACGTTCGGCTTCTACGATGAGGCGGAGTTTCAAACCCCTTCATTGCGGGGCAATGCTCTGCTGGAGGCAGAAAAGAATAAGAAAAAAGAAAGGCGGACCCGTTTCAAACCCCTTCATTGCGGGGCAATGCTCTGCTGCAACGGCGACCGCGACGGCTACCCCGGTAGCGTCGTGGGTTTCAAACCCCTTCATTGCGGGGCAATGCTCTGCTGGAGATCCCGGCGATGGTAGAGAAGTACGAGGTCACGGGCGTTTCAAACCCCTTCATTGCGGGGCAATGCTCTGCTGTAAGTAGCGTGGCGAGGCCATCGCACGCACGTAACGGGTTTCAAACCCCTTCATTGCGGGGCAATGCTCTGCTGTTGCCAAACGCTAGTTTTGGGGCATAGGCACTCCTTAGTTTCAAACCCCTTCATTGCGGGGCAATGCTCTGCTGCGGCGACTTCGGCATCCTGGATCGCCCCACCGTTGAGGGTTTCAAACCCCTTCATTGCGGGGCAATGCTCTGCTGTCTAGCACACGCACGCGCACGCGATTGGACAATAAAGTTTCAAACCCCTTCATTGCGGGGCAATGCTCTGCTGGGGGGTCGCGGGGTTTGGCGAGATGATGCCTTTCGAGTTTCAAACCCCTTCATTGCGGGGCAATGCTCTGCTGGCATCCTTCCAAGGATGCGGCGAGTTCGCAAGACGGTGTTTCAAACCCCTTCATTGCGGGGCAATGCTCTGCTGCCCTCGCAACGGCGAGACACGGTGCGCGCATGAATCATGTTTCAAACCCCTTCATTGCGGGGCAATGCTCTGCTGGCAGCGCCACCAGATCGCCACCGTCACGCTGCGTGGTTTCAAACCCCTTCATTGCGGGGCAATGCTCTGCTGTTTATGAAGGGCGTGATGGCCGACGTGCTCGGCAACGCGTTTCAAACCCCTTCATTGCGGGGCAATGCTCTGCTGAAGCGGCGTGTGACAACAAGTCGTCGCCCGTGGCGTCGTTTCAAACCCCTTCATTGCGGGGCAATGCTCTGCTGAGTCTCCCGTGGAGGTCTCGGTTATGAGCATCGTCAGGTTTCAAACCCCTTCATTGCGGGGCAATGCTCTGCTGATCCGCGGGGGTTTGTTTAAACCCCCTCAGTGACAGGAGTTTCAAACCCCTTCATTGCGGGGCAATGCTCTGCTGGCTAGCCACGTCCGCGTCCTCCGTCCATCGTCTTTTGTTTCAAACCCCTTCATTGCGGGGCAATGCTCTGCTGTTCCGTCACCACTTCCTTCCCATGCACTACAACGTCGGGGTTTCAAACCCCTTCATTGCGGGGCAATGCTCTGCTGCCGGAAGTCCGGTTCGTAGTTCTGATGGAACCAAACGTTTCAAACCCCTTCATTGCGGGGCAATGCTCTGCTGTCGTCTCTCCCTTTGGGATTCACTGCGATACGAGAGGTTTCAAACCCCTTCATTGCGGGGCAATGCTCTGCTGCTTCTCGAGAGACGCCGAGAACTACGGCATTCTCTCGGTTTCAAACCCCTTCATTGCGGGGCAATGCTCTGCTGGCAGCCAACTGGGTGCTGAACAACTTCACCGCCACCGAGTTTCAAACCCCTTCATTGCGGGGCAATGCTCTGCTGACCGTGGTGCTTCTCGCCGCGCAGTTCCGCATCTTCGGTTTCAAACCCCTTCATTGCGGGGCAATGCTCTGCTGATTTATCTGGCTGCGGACTATCTGTTTCGCCGCCGAGTTTCAAACCCCTTCATTGCGGGGCAATGCTCTGCTGCTCGTGTGTTATCATCGATAAGGAGCAAAGACCGCTGTTTCAAACCCCTTCATTGCGGGGCAATGCTCTGCTGCGGCCCCGGTGTACTGGACGTCGGCAAGCCTCCTATAGGGTTTCAAACCCCTTCATTGCGGGGCAATGCTCTGCTGCCTCGAGCGCGAGCTGCCCACGGTGCTCAACCTCGATGTTTCAAACCCCTTCATTGCGGGGCAATGCTCTGCTGTCTTCCCTGCCCCGCCTCTTCATTGAGCTCGACAAGGTTTCAAACCCCTTCATTGCGGGGCAATGCTCTGCTGCGGGGGACGACGTCTGTGGGCAGCGCCGCAGCCGCAGGTTTCAAACCCCTTCATTGCGGGGCAATGCTCTGCTGTCGAGGCCGCCTAGTTCCGCGTCCGTCGTCGGTCGTGTTTCAAACCCCTTCATTGCGGGGCAATGCTCTGCTGCCGGCTGCACCGTCGTACGCCGGAATTGCCGCTACCTGGGTTTCAAACCCCTTCATTGCGGGGCAATGCTCTGCTGCACTGATCGTAACATCAAGCGCAAACTGCACCTGCGTTTCAAACCCCTTCATTGCGGGGCAATGCTCTGCTGGGTACGCTAGTGCGGTACTCTTGCGACAAGATCGCCGCCAGTTTCAAACCCCTTCATTGCGGGGCAATGCTCTGCTGGCCCATCACCGCGCGCACATCATCAGCCACTTTGAGGTTTCAAACCCCTTCATTGCGGGGCAATGCTCTGCTGCTCGCCGTTCGTTTGTTATCCATAGGTATCCGTAAGTGTTTCAAACCCCTTCATTGCGGGGCAATGCTCTGCTGCCGTTTGAAAGCCTTCAAGGCTAGAGACAAGGAGAACGTGTTTCAAACCCCTTCATTGCGGGGCAATGCTCTGCTGACCATGCCCGGCGACGTCTGGGACGTGATCAAGAAAAGTTTCAAACCCCTTCATTGCGGGGCAATGCTCTGCTGGGTTCACCCGCGTCCACGGAGGCTTATGCCCCAAGGACGTTTCAAACCCCTTCATTGCGGGGCAATGCTCTGCTGAGTTGCCCGCAGTTCATTGGCGCGTTCGTGGGGCTGTGTTTCAAACCCCTTCATTGCGGGGCAATGCTCTGCTGTCGACCTCCGGCTCCAGCAGATCGGCACGGCCCTCGTGTTTCAAACCCCTTCATTGCGGGGCAATGCTCTGCTGGTCGCTCTCCGCCGCCCCGGTCTACGCCGAGGTCGCGTTTCAAACCCCTTCATTGCGGGGCAATGCTCTGCTGCCTGCTCATGCCGCTGGGTGTGATGCTGGTTCTGGCGTTTCAAACCCCTTCATTGCGGGGCAATGCTCTGCTGGAAAAGGCCTGCCCAACGGCAGGCCTTTCGGCATCGATGTTTCAAACCCCTTCATTGCGGGGCAATGCTCTGCTGCCGCCGCAACGCGATTGTCGAGGCCGCCTAGGTTCCGTTTCAAACCCCTTCATTACGGGGCAATGCTCTGCTGCTATACGGGGTGGATGGTGAATGGCGAGGTTGCGTGGGTTTCAAACCCCTTCATTGCGGGGCAATGCTCTGCTGCTCAACAGCGTCACTGATGACCTGCGCGCGATGGGGGGTTTCAAACCCCTTCATTGCGGGGCAATGCTCTGCTGTCGACAAGCGTCGGAGTCGGAGGAAGAGTTCGATGGCACGTTTCAAACCCCTTCATTGCGGGGCAATGCTCTGCTGGTGTTCGCCAACGGCGAGGAGATCAAGACCTTCAACGGTTTCAAACCCCTTCATTGCGGGGCAATGCTCTGCTGAAGCCGATGATCCTGCTTCACGGTGACGTCCAGCGAGTTTCAAACCCCTTCATTGCGGGGCAATGCTCTGCTGCGGTGATCGTCAACCTGGTCTGCGGCGGCGACACGCGTTTCAAACCCCTTCATTGCGGGGCAATGCTCTGCTGCCAACGCCGCGCCCAAGACCATCGACCTGGACTGCTTGTTTCAAACCCCTTCATTGCGGGGCAATGCTCTGCTGCTGGAACACCAAGAAGCTCGTCAAGTACGCCATCAAGTTTCAAACCCCTTCATTGCGGGGCAATGCTCTGCTGAGGTGCCGGCCAAGCTGTTCTACATGCTGGCTGGTAAGGTTTCAAACCCCTTCATTGCGGGGCAATGCTCTGCTGCGCCATGTACGCCATCGTGCTGCTGGTCGCCATGGTTAGTTTCAAACCCCTTCATTGCGGGGCAATGCTCTGCTGCCAGTTCGAGGCCGCCGCCAGCGACAAGTAGTCTCAGGTTTCAAACCCCTTCATTGCGGGGCAATGCTCTGCTGCGCCATGTACGCCATCGTGCTGCTGGTCGCCATGGTTAGTTTCAAACCCCTTCATTGCGGGGCAATGCTCTGCTGGCAGCGCCACCAGATCGCCACCGTCACGCTGCGTGGTTTCAAACCCCTTCATTGCGGGGCAATGCTCTGCTGGAGGCGGCTGACGCGGTAGACGCGAGCCCGCGCTCAAGTTTCAAACCCCTTCATTGCGGGGCAATGCTCTGCTGGATGGCGCGTCACGATCCGGGCGTGTGTGTGGTGTTACGTTTCAAACCCCTTCATTGCGGGGCAATGCTCTGCTGCAACGGCCAGCCGGCTGAGTAACACCACACACACGCGTTTCAAACCCCTTCATTGCGGGGCAATGCTCTGCTGTCGTATGCCCGAGAACGTGGGCGACTTCGGCGTTTACGTTTCAAACCCCTTCATTGCGGGGCAATGCTCTGCTGTTCGTACAGGCAAGTTTTAGCTACGCTAGAAAGTGAGAGTTTCAAACCCCTTCATTGCGGGGCAATGCTCTGCTGACGGATTACCGATCCGCCGAGAACTAATCTTTGAACCTGTTTCAAACCCCTTCATTGCGGGGCAATGCTCTGCTGTCCGTCTCACACCAGGGGGGCAGGGTTTCAAGCAGATGTATGCGCTTTTTCCCAGATAACCGATGCCCACCTTCATTGTACACAATGGCAATGGCCGGCACTTTTGTGTATGATGGTATCAGTACTGTCATTGTATCAGGTCATTGGTTGAAAGGCAAGACTATGCTGCGCTGGGCGTGTTACCTTGCAGATGTGCCTGTTGTCCTGCAACGTTTGATCGCTGCTACGCATCGTGTGCCTCTTCCCCGTCAGGCTGAGGCTGTGTGTTGTCTGAGTGTACTGAGACGAGCAATTTGTCGCCCTGAAGCTGTACGGACACGCTATTTTATGCTCACAGCCGAAACGCAACAGGCTCTGCAAATGCTCCGCCTACGCCGGGGTACGCTTTCCCCCACGACGATTGAACACATGCTTGGCCCTATCCGTCCACTACGCGAACTGCGTTTGGACCGCCGACCACGAACGGTTGGTGAAACCCTGGTTTTGTTGGGATGGTTGTTGCCTCGCCCCGCACGACCACACCATCCGGCAGGTTGGGTACTGGCACCTGAATTACGCCGCTGGTTACCAAAACCATTACCGGCGCAAGCCGGCCCTGTTCCAGATCTGTCAGCAGTAGCGACTGCACCAGCCCTGATCGCAACCTATACCATTTTAATCGCTTCTGCTCAACGTCCGCTCTCCATACGACACGATCGTTCTTTTACCGGTCCGGCACTGCGGCGGTTACGCGACCTGGCACCTGGATGTGATCCCGAATTGTGGCAGTGGCTGTTACCGCTCCTGGTTGATCTGCGTCTGCTACAACGCATCGGTGCCACGGTTGCTCCCAGTCCTGCTTTCCAGCAGTTTCTCCGCATGACCGTTGCCGAAAAACTGTCACTTCTCCGCACAGCCTGGGAATGTCAGCCGCGAACAGAGCGCTGGTTGACCCGGTTACGTATATCTGTCCGCGGACTTGACTGGCCTGCATTACGCCGTCGATTATTGCACTGGGGAATGATGGTCACTTCATCAGGTATTCCTGTTGACTCTTCGTTCGTTACGTTGCACGCATCATTTGGTCCGCTGGTTGATGGTACAACACATTGTCTGACACCGATCAGGCGGATGCCCTGGACATACCGTAGTCAGCAGCGAGTGTGGTATGCAGCTGTTGCCGGTCCACTCACGTGGTTAGGCGTGCTTCCCACAACGTGGGCACCGACAACTACGATGTCGTGGCATTATGATGACCAGAACCGTTTGATAACAACCCCTATAACAGATGTTGATGATGATCTGAGGACAGTACAGTCCTGGCTGACATTCGTCGGTGTTGATCAATCTGTTCTACGCTGGCAGATTGATACGGCTCGTATACGGCGATTACTAGCCGGTGGTCAGGATCTGTCCGATCTTGCCAGAGTCTGGCAACGGCGACTCGATGATCAACTGCCAGGTTGGGTGCCAACCGGTGTTGTACCGTGTGCTCGTTTGATCACACGCACTGTTCTGGTGTGCGATACACCGACCGTGCTGTCTGCCGATGGATGCCGGTCGGTTGTCCATCGTTCACTGGCAACCCAGATTGCACCCGGTATCGCATTGGTAACACCAGGACGCGAGCAGGCACTTATCCGTACATTAGAGCGAACAGGTGTCCTGACGATTGCTGAGCCGGAAGGCCAAATGCCGCCCCCCGCGCCTGCGTCATTCCCAGCGGAAGCGCATGTACTCCCTCCGCCGACGCAGGTGAATGCATCTTCGCCACCTTTTGTATCATTGCACCCAACGCAAGCGGCAGCGCTTACACCGGTAGTTGATGCTGCGGTGAGCAGCGACGAACATTGGTGTATATCAGATCGATTACAGGAAGAGGGTAATCGGCCAGCAGTGGTTCCAGCGCCCGATCCAGCCCGATTGAATGACACGTTACAACAGGTGCATACCGCTATCCGTCGCCGGGAAGCTCTCCTGCTATCCTACCAGCCACCACAGCAACTCGCTCACGAGCGGCTGGTCCAACCACTCCGTATCGAACGCCACGGTGAACGGTGGTTACTCTATGCCTACTGCACAACGCGACAGGCCGAGCGTTGCTTCCGCATTGATCGTATCCTCAATTTAACCAGGCTTTCTCGTAACAGATCAGCTCGTCAGCCATCGGCGAAAGGAAGGCCGCAATTACAACGAACCGGAAACGGTGGTGGACGGCTATCGCCATCACAACCACCGTCATCTCCTGATGGTCGGTTGCTCCGTATCTGGATGACAGATTCGTAGCTATACCATGTAATGTGTCGGATCGGTTGTGGTAAGGCCAATACCGTAGATGACCGTGCGTTGAGCAGCTACCTGGTCCAGACGATAGCAGCGTATACTATCCTGGCCTGGATCAATAATCTTGCGAAGCTGGTTGCTCAGGTCGTGAAACTCGCGTGCGTCGAGAATGGCTTCGAAGACGCTGTACTGAACGCGCACACCGTATCCTTTCAGCACCTTCATCACGCTGGTGCGACGCTGATCATCGACGATATCATAACTGATAACTGTGAACATTTTCATCGAATGACTCCTTCGTAGGCAGCCTGTTCGCCACGAATCATGCGGGCCACCATTTGGGTTTGTAAGAGAATAACCCGCCTCATGGCCGTCTGCGTGCCGTCAGACAGGCGGAATGGCGCCTTCATGAGGGCTTCATAGCGACTGACCACCAGTTTGCGGGCATCGGGAGTCAGGTAGATTGCGTTTGGCTGCTCAGATTGAGTACGCACGAATTGACTCCGCGTTATTGTGCCGGTTGTGATCAGGCTGAGTACCAGGCGATCAACAACCAGTGGTCGAAATTCTTCCATGACGTCAAGCGCTAATGATGGCCGACCGGTTTCAACGGCATGAAAAACCCCCAGATACGGGTCGAGGCCGGTAAATTGAACTGCGCTCAGGACATCGTGCAACAAGAGGGTATATCCAAATGAGAGCAGGGCATTGATAGGATCGGGTGGCGGATGGAAGGCGCGCCCCTGAAATCCCCATCCTTGCTGAAAGACATTGCGCCAGGCACCGAAATAGGCTGCGGCGGCTGCCCCTTCAAAGCCCCGCGCTATATCAAGGGTCGTGGCAGCGGGCAATCGCTGAAGAGCCGTATCGATCTGAGCAATGGCCCCAGCAGCAGACGGCCAACCTGTCCCAGAAAGAATGAGGCGTTGCGCGGCCAGTTTTGCAGCCACAATCCCACGAACCAGTTCGAGTGACCAGACCGGATCGATAATCAGTTGACTCTGGCGTAGACGTAATGGGCCAAAACGCGACGGACCCGCACTTAGCGTTGCATAATGACGGCTACCGTGTTGATTTGTGATCATCACGGGAATGCCCCGTAGCAACAATTCGACCAGGAGAGCCGTTGAGATTTGGACTCCACGCCCCATGAGGACGATCTGATCGACTTTATTCAGCGGTATTTCTTGCAGGATACTACCGTCACGGATGATGATGATCTGATTGTCCCGTTTGCGCACGGTCGTCCCCTGTTCCTGAATGTATAACGTAGCCATCCACTACCTCCTGATTGGCAGAATATCCGTCTTATCGATCAGATGTCGGTGGTTTGTCTGGTCTGCGTAGTCGTTCAACGTGTTCGCGTAACCGCTGTTCAGCGCTATGAAAATCGCTGATTCCATGGAGAAAACCTTGCCGACGTCGCGGTGCTAATGCCTGACCGAGAAATTCAATTCCACCAGCGTAAGCCACAATCCGGGTCTTCTGGGGGTTGAGCGTTAAGCGCAACGTGGCCAGTTGGCGTTCTACCAGAACGAGGGTGTGTTCAGCAGTCGTGCGATCAGGACACATCACGACAAAGTCGTCAACGAAGCGTACCATCCTGGCTCCGTGCGCGGTCATCGCCAGGTCAAATGGATGGAGGTAGATGTTTGCCAGCAACGGCGAGAGTGGTCCACCCTGCAAGGTGCCACGCCGATCATGGCTGGCCTGTGCTCGATGGACAAGCTCGCTCAACAGAACTGTCCCCACAGCCAATGCGCCGCCTACTGCCAGGCGTTGGGCACCGATCCGCTTCAGTAGAGGGGTCAGTTGGCGAGCGATCTCGAATGCCGGTTGAGCGAGGCTGAGTGCAGCAAATAGACCGGTTGGTATACCGGAATGAGGCGACGCCGGCCTGGAGAGATCGGGATAGTCATACGCTGTCGGTAGTGGATCGGATGGGGCGTTTAATGCCTCATGGATCAATTCGCCACTCCGACGCAGCAGCGCAACGAGAGGACTATCAGGCAGGGTCTCGTCTGGGGTCTCAGTATGGACAGAGCCAACGGCCAGCCATTGAGCGATGAGATGCAGGATCGCCGGTTCATCAATCCGTTGTCGTAACAGGCCTAGGAGAATCCCGTGATCGATAGAGTCAAAATACGCACGAATATCACCATCAATAACCCAGATCAACCCTTGTTCGGTATAGCGAACCACTCGTTCAATTGCCTCCGGGACACCAACTGCCAATCGCGACCCATACGAACAGTCGAGAAATAGTGGTTCAAAGAGTGGCGTTAAGACCTGTTGGACGGCCCGTTGCGCAATTCGATCACGGATGGTCAGAATCGCAATGGCCCGTTCACCGCCACTCGCTTTGGCAATCGCTACCCGCCGTGGCGGTAATGGACGATAGCTCCCATCACGTAGCTCCTCGGCCAGCCGAACCATTTGATTCGGCCAGTCGGCGGCAAAATCGTGCAGCGTTATCTGATCAATCCCGGCACTACGAGTACGCCGCGACACTTTGATGTTCGAGCGCACACGTCGCCAGGCATTGGTGAGATTTTCAACCGTGCAAACCTGTTCAATCAGTGATGGGCCTGAATAGCGTGGAAAGACCAGCATGGTTGTACTCCTTCACTTTCATATTGTGGTATTCTGCTGCCCGGTGTCTGATACATGCCAGCCCCGGATCGCAGAGCTACGGTCGTTTTCGTGGCTAGTAGCAGCATGCCTGTTGCTATCACCCTCTCGTACACTCCGGGACACGACTCTGGATGGTAGCCGGCACGCCTGCTGCGCCGGCGTGCCGGCAGATGACCATCCTGGCGCGCTTCACCTCAGCAGAGCCTTATTCAGCCAATCCTGTCAACCGATCAAGGATGGCTCGCCGTCCTTCTAACGCATCCCACGCAAGCGCATCGGCCAACCGATTAAGCTCACGGGGAATAGCTACCAGTTCAAGCGATTGTGGTGGAAATTGGGCGACCAGGGTGCGGGCAGTGTAATAAAGAGTGCGCAAAGGTTCACGCCGCACCGCGGCAGCACCGCTAAGCTGATCGACCACGAGCCGACTATCGGTCAGACAGCGTACACGCCGATTTGGAAAGTCGCGTTGCACCAGCCGTAACGCGACGATGAACGCCCAATACTCAGCTTCATTACTGGTATGAGCAGGTGCACATTCATCGTACAAACGTATCACGTCACCGTGCTCATTTCGCACCACAATCCCCAAACCGGCCATACCACGTGCGGGAAAGCCCAGCGTGCCATCGATCTGGACAACGAGCCACCCGGTTACGTGATCAGCAGGTAGCTCAAGAGCGCGAAAATGGCCGCTGCGGCGAGAAAGGTGGTAGCCAGACAACCGCGCAGGAGACGACGGAGTGTGAGCCGGGGCAGCCGAATCCGTTCTGGTTTGACGGTTAAGGCTAACACGGCCAATCCACTGCACAAGGTAGCGAACGAAACGAGACACCATACCATACCCCCCTCCTTCTGAGAAAACTGTTGGCCGCCGGCGTGTGGCTTGATGTGCTGGAACATTGACGCTGTAACCTTAGCATGCCAGAAGAGGTTTTCACAAATGCGCGAAGTACCGGAATAACGGCGAGGATGTTAAAAGCAGAACCCGGATGACGTAGTCACCCGGGTCTCCAGACCGAGATTCAACCCTGGCCGGCACAGATGTCGTCATCACGCTGTCCTCTGCGCCAAAACACCAGGATGTTCAGATCGTCAGAACCTGTCTCAACAATAACGAGAAGTCATTGTTGCAAAGCCAGATAGTCGTACCTTGATCGCACATCATGACCGTGAGCTGCCGGTTGATCGGTGTGCCCCGATCCTGGTATGGAGCACAGGCGATGCGAAAGCAACGTTTCCGCGCTCCAACCAACGCACTACGTGCAGTACGGCACGTGGAAGGCATCCCATTCAGCGGCGTGATTGCTGCGTAGGTGGGTGAAATAGCTTCGACACCGGCCGGTGGTGCCGATAGCCGTACCCGCCACCCACCACCATTACAGCAGTACTTTCATCAATTCACCTTCACTCCCTTCATCAACTTTGCCACCCTTTAAATCACCCAAAACGTATTGCATTGGCACCCCATATTCACGACAGGCCAGCACTGCACCGGCACTCATCTGCTTGGTACCACTTGTAATGTCAACAATTGCCTGATCGATCTGATCGACAATCAGCTCGAAGATTTGTGTGACAACCCGGTACGCCTGGGGAATATCGTGTGCACTGGCAATCGAGAGAATTGAAATGCGTACTGCTTGGTTATACCGCTGCTGCACCTGTTCGCGAAGCTGTTGTGCTTTTTTCTCGGCTTCGGCACTGGCAATCAGCCATAGTTGTTGGAGTTTGCTATCGCGAAAGTGGTGTTGAATGGCTGTCCATTCGCTCCCGCGCGGATTAGCACTTACAAAGAGCACCAAAACCGGATAGGTCTGCGTCAGCTTGACCGTATCGCTCAACCGGGTTCTGCGGCGGCGACGCAGGTTGTACCAGACCCAAAGGATGATGACAATCCCCAGCAACGCTAAGAACGCAAAAACGGTAATGATCACGTAGACAACATCGCCGGTACTGCCGGTTTGACCCTGGATCGTGGTGACGAGCAAATCGTAGAATGCATTGCCGAGCACGGCAAAAATCATCGTCCCAAGTAGAAAGAGCACCGGTACGCCGGGATTGTTTATAGTCTCGAATATTTCAGACCAGCTTCGCCTGTTCATTGATAGTACTCCTGCATCTTTTGGAGACTGGTGCGAATCATGTCCACCAGTTCTGCCGGTTCGATCACCTGGCAATGTTCACGATAGCGAAGTAACACCTGACGTGCCTGCCAGAGATCGGTTGTTTGCGCAGTGATCTCGGCACTCCCATCGGGGAGAAATGTGACGGAACTGTTGGTGAACCAAAGGGCTATATCGCGCTGCCGGGCGACGTGAGCAGCCAGGCGATAGCGGATCTGCCAGGTCTTACGTGGCGGTGCAATTGGTGGCAATCGCTTCGGTTCTACCAACAGCGATCCTGCCACGATCCGATCAACACGATAGGTAACGTAATGGTTAATGATCGCGCTGTGCGGTGCAGCCAGGCAGAAGGCTTCGAGATATGTATGGCCATCGCGTACCAGTAAACGATAGGGGGCTACCCGATGATCTTCTTCGATCTGTGCCGGGCTATGGGTAGAACGGTAGCGGAAGCGGATATAATGCCGGCCAAGCGTGGTTTGCAATCGTTTCAGCAATTCTCCATCGGGTGACGTGGTTGTGGCAGGTGTCTCGATCTGAAGGTGTGCCGTAGTGCGCTCCAACACTGCCCGCCGCTCGGACGGTAAGAGCGCAATGATCCGTTGTAGCAGGTGCTGAACGTCATGCGCATTGGGGGTTATGTTGTCGGAAAAAAGTGCTACCAGAAAGCTGAACGTAGCCAATTCCTCATCACTCAAATCGAAGAGGGCAAGATGTCCATAATCGACCAACGCATACCTGCCGTGGTGGGTGCGTTTGATCGTGCAGTAAAACAGCTCACGGAGGGCGTCAAAATCGTGGTGTAGTGCAGCCGTGGCGTTAGATGGGTAGATCTCATCATCAAACGCACGGCGGGCATCGGCAATTAGTTCACGCGCTGTAGCCGCCCCTCGTACCAAACGACGCACCAGCCAGAGTCGACGGTAAAAGGTCAGCAGCGAACTACGTCGTGTACCGCCACCACGCCGTCGCCGATTCTCCTCTGTTGCCATACTCCCCCCTTAACGAGTGGTTGCCCTATCCAGCTATGTTGCGGGCAGCTCGATAAACCGGTACCGCTCTTCCCAGGACGACCGCTGCTCCTGGGCGATGGTGAAGAATTGATCCAGAAGCTGTTCCACCACCCTGGCAAATTCACGGTATTCGGCTTCGGTAATCTGCCGGAAGCCGTGGGCCAGAATACTCTTATTCCGTACATTCACCCGTTGCCGGATGTCGGTGAGCGTGATGGTCTGGATCAGGGGATCACTGAGAGCCGTTAATAACATATAGCCATTGAGCAGGGTGATTGAGCTGTATTGACCGTCGCGGTTCGGTTGGAGTCCTCGTTCGCGAAAGCCGAGTGTCCGTTCAACTGCACGATAGCTTCTATCGAGGTCTGGGATTTGTGCTTTGAGCTGATCGAGGTCGGGTTTTTCTACCCACACCCCACGGGTTGCCAGCCGGTGCTGGCTCATCAATTCCAGACAGCGGTAGCGCAACAGCGCTGCGGTGTCGTAGCGGCGCTGAGTTTCGCGACGTAGAGCATTGGCGTAGAGCGAACCGAGCAGGGGCAGGATCGCTTGCCGATTGGCTAAGGTTGTCAGTGCCTGCTGCTGATTGCTCATTGCCTTGATCGTGGCATCCAGGCTGATCAGGGCCTGATAGTGATCGTGCAAGGTGGATTGATACAGTGCCAGCCTGGCCGGCAGCGGATGCGCCAGCAGATCGGCCATTGTCTTCACCGCGGTCGTTATGTCAAACGACTCCCACTGTGTATACGCGCGTGCCAGTTGCGCCATGCACGCATAGAAGGTGCCATCTTCTGCCGGCACCCGTCGGGCCAGATCGGCGTAGATTCGTTCAGCACTGACGTAGTCGTGGGCGTTGAAGAAACGCCTGGCTTCCCCGGCTTCCAGATCACCAAAGACCTCGTAGGGGTCAGATGGTTCGATCAGTCGCTGTGTGCCGGGGATGACGCGATTCTGTGCGTAATCACTCTCAATGTAGACCGTACCCAACCCCAGGACGTAAGCTGCCTTCGCCAGCCCTACCGTCATCGGTTTGGTGCCGCCGGTCAGATCAACCAGAATCTGCTCACGCTCCAGATCAGACCACGCTTCAATCACGGCCCGCAATTCGCGGTATACTTGATTAATGTCGGTATAGCGAGCCGTTTTACAAAGCCATCCAGCGTCGGGCTGGCGTCCAAGCCTTTCTGCCATCTGGGCGGGAAAGTTGGTTGTTTCCGGCGTCAGCAAGAATGCGACTCGTTCCGGTCGCAGGGCGGCAATCAACAATGCGGCGGTATCGGCCTGCCGGCTACCGGGAATGATCAAGGCCGGCGTGCGCCGCTTGTCAACCCGTGCGATGAAGCGTTCTAATTGCTCGCTGAAATCCATGGTGACACTCCTCAAAGGGCATGATCTAGTTCCAGTTGACCGTGACCAAACACGCATGCCTTACCCACGTGAACCACACTCGCCGCCAGCAACAGACTCTGAACTGCCGGCGGTACATCATGCAAGGTGACCGATCCGATGAGTCCACCGAGTATCATTGACTGGCGCTTACCGGGGCGAGTACTCGAACGTTCCCAATCAACCCAATGCGTTGTATCGTGGGCAATCGTGATCTGGCGGGCTTCATCGATCACCGGTCGGTAATCAACGTTCCAGGGTTCACTCCCGTAACAGTAGTTCAGCGCATGCAGACGCCAGGCAATTGCCTGAACCAGTGCCGGCATCTCAAACCGCTCCATCAAGCTACCGCGCGTCTTAATCCGCAATGGCGTGCGTAAGACTAAACGGACCCGTGGTGATTGTCTGGTAGCACGGAGACGTAACTCGGCCAGATTAAAGATCGGCAATGCATGCGCCGAAAACAGACGCTCGCCATCACGATAGATCGGCACCCCGAACGGTTGTCCATAGGCCAGGGCTTCCACCTGTTCGAGACGTGCCTGCACCTGATAACGGCCCAGGCCGGTGCGGGCGACATCGGCGAAGGCCAGGATCACGTGTGCCAGCAGGTTGATCCCCTGCCCAAACAGCAGGATATTCGCTTCCAGGACATCACCGGCTGCATACTGCCGTCGCTGATCGAGCGGTAGCTCGATAACGAAGGGACGGGGGGCATCGCGCAAATCGTGTAGTACGGCCTTGTCAGACGGCAATGCGACTTCAAACAATTCACGGTACGCACACAACGGAATTGCCGCCGGACAGGTGCTACCGTGTCCCCAACATACCGGGGGGCATCCGATCCGCTGCAACGCATACCCCAGAGCACCGCGGAAGAGTGCCCCTTTGAAGGCGGGAAGGCGTGCTGCACTCGCCAGACGCAACGAAATTCTGAGTCGTAAAACACTCAACGCCGGCAGACAGAACTGATCTTTCATGAATGTGTCCTGACTTTGGGTGAAAACAACGGGAAACAGACTGCCCCTGAAGGCAAGTGGCAGCAAATATCAGGTGGTGTCGCCAGGTATTGTATCAAATGGATCACATAATGGGGCAATAAAAGATCCCTTCAGCTCTTCGCAGTACCGCTCATCAACGATACAATACAGTATACCCATCGTTGGTTTGCGAAAGGAGCAACGTCTGTGACCGAACTCCTGGCAATCATCAAGCTGTTCTTCAGCGACCGCAAGCTCGCTGTGCGGAAATTTCGGGCCTGGATCGGTCGAGAACAACGAGCAGCGTCTGTGGCCGAACTCCTGGCAATCATCAAACTGTTCTTCAGCGACCATAAGCTCGCTATACGGAAATTTCGGGCCTGGATCGGCCAGGAGCGAGGCGCACTCATCTGGATATGGTTACTGCGCTTTGGTGGATTGTTCCTGTTTACTATCTGGACATTCCTCCGCTTTGATAATTTAAATACCAATCAGCGTTTCTATGGCACTCTTTTTGTACTGTTCATGTACACGTTCCAGATAGGAACAGCTATTGGTGGCTTCTGGAAGCCAGAGACATGGAAACGTCCACAAGTTAAATTGCTGCAAAATATTATCGAAACACTTTTACTAAGCATGGCGATCTATTATCTTGGTTCAGCAGATGGTATTTTCTGGACATTGTACCTGATACCGATTTTAAGCGCAGTACGCTTTTTGCAAAACCCTTACAGAACTGCTTCTATCCTGCTCACCCTGGGTAGTTCAGCAATCACCGGCCTGTTTGTCTACCCATCCCCCTTCGGTCCCTTTATCCCACTCACTATTAATTCGCTGGGTATTGCTATCATCTTCGTCACCCGTCGTACCAACCTGAATCCCGATGCATTGATCGATCCGCGTTCGGAGGTTGCGCAGATTCTTGATCACTACCAGTCAGGTATCTGCATTATCGACCGCAAACGACGGATTCAGTTTGTCAATGCCGGGCTGCGCCGATACTTTGGTGAATGGCAGAACGACAAAACCTGTTATCAGTATCTCGGCTGTGTGGGAGAAAATTGCACAGCCTGTCTGGCACCAGCCGGCGCAGCCAACAGCACCTTCCGCCACACAATGATTGATAGCAGTGGGCGCAAACACGACTTTGAGATTACTGTACACCATCTAGCCGAAGACAATTACGTGCTGATGTTTCTCGACCGTCCCCGGGCTGTTCAGCTTGAGCTATACGAACAGCTCCTGGATCGGATTGTGGAGCGTGATGATGGTGGTTTTAACGATGCCCTCAAACAGTTCCTGGATTCGATCCGTGAGCAGTTTTGCGCCGAGTCTGTGGCGCTCTTCTGGTTGCGTGATGGACGGTTGGAACGTGACCTTACCAGCGGGCCTCCCCTCCCGTTTAGCGAGACCTATGAACCAGGGCAGGGTGTAACCGGTCTCACCCTGCTGAGGCATCCCAATTCGCGCTTTGGATGTACCATACGGGTTAACAATCTCGATGAACACCCCAAAGTCCTGCACGCCAACGTATCGCGGTACCAGCAGGCATTACCGAGCGGCAAGGTGCGTCATCTGCTGGCGGTTCCGATCAACGGGCGCCACCGCATTCTGGGCGTCATTCGGCTGGTCAATTATCTTGACAGGCAGACACTCGATCTCCATCCCCACGGTTTTAACCGCGCCCATGAATTTGATCTGAACATCATTGCCGAACGTCTGGGACGGGCGCTCGAATACCGCGAACTATCGCGCAAGCAGGAACAACAACTGGCCGAGACGCGCCGCTTTTATCGCATCTATGCCGCCAGTGCCGAAAAGCGGAATGTCTTCGAGACGATTGTCGAAGAGGCAATGGCCGCTTTTCCTGAAGCCAGTAAATGTGAAATTCGGCGGCTGAACCGCTCTCAGCAGACATTAGAGTATGTGTATGCGCGTCATCGACGCGGTTTTGATTACGGGACGCCGCCCAGCCCAATTGTTGGCATCAATGCCCGTGCGCTGCGCGAAGGCCGGATTCAGTTTGTGCCGGATACCGGGCAGGACGCTGATTTTATCCCAGGTACGGCCCCCATCGGGGCCATGATGGTTGCACCGCTGATCGGTCATCTGGGAATTGCCGGCATCCTCGCGCTTGACTACCCGTCGCCACGCCAGTTTACACCTGCCGATCAAGAGCGTTTCTCGGCATTCGCTACCCACGCCGCGCTGGCAGCCGAGGCGTTCTGGCGCAAAGAGCAAGAAGAACGCTTACGTCACCATATTCAGCGGATCGGTGAAAACATTAGCCATGGTGTCGAAGGGGTGTATCAAAATACACTCGATGCTTTGCGCGATCTGATCGGATATGACAGTGCCTCAATTCAAATCCGTTATGGTGACTATCTGAGAATAGAGAAGCATGATGGGTTCGCCGACCCGGATGCGCTGCAACTTATTTCGTTCGATATCAACGATCAGCGGCTACCCAATCATTATGTTATGACGTGGAACGACCCATTGTGTGTGGCTGATGTCCGCCAGGACTATCCGCACTTCTACGAAGAGGCTGATCGCTATCAAAGCGAGCATATTCGGAGCATCCTGTACATTCCACTCATCGCTCACGGTCAATCGATTGGCATGATCGCATTGGATAGCCGGACGGTGAATTTTTACCGGTTCGGCGATAGCATCATCGGTATTCTGGTGGCGAGCGCTGCGGCATCAGCAATTGAAAATGCCCGCCTCATCGAGGCCCAAGAGAAACAACGGGTCAACTTAAGCCACCTGCTCAAGCAGAGCACCAGCCTGGTCGGTATCAACAATCAGTCAGCGCTGCTTGATACGTATGCCCGGCTGGGCTTCCAGATGTTTGAATGCGAGCACTGTGCGATCTTGCTCTTCCCGGCCAATGAGCAACCCACTATCGTCTCATCGTTGCGCCAGGAGCTTTCACCCGAATATGTCAATCTGGCAAGACAAATCATGCATGAACCGGAGATGGTTCACCTCAGCGGCGAGCAACTCACCGTCTATTACGAGCACTACGGCTTGACCGATGATACGTTTGATCACCTGCCGAGTGGGCGGAGTCGTTCGCTACTGGCTGCACCGCTCTGCCGTAACCATCAGCCGATTGGCGTGGTAGTGTTGGAAAATTATGCGTATGAACACGAAAACGGTTTCCCCGATACCACGAAAGACCTGTTCGATCTCTTCCGACGCCAGATCGTGCATAGCCTGGAGAGTGTCAATCTGCGCCAGAGTGTCCGCGATCAGTTAGGGATAGATGTTCACGATATGGTCAATTTTTTGCAGGGGGCTGTTATTTTCCGCAATAACAGGCTCATAAAACAACTGGAACAAGGGTGCGACTCTGATCAGGTCAGTCCCGCATTGCAACAGATCAACCGTGCCGCTCGCTACCTCTACCAGGAATTGCATCATATCCAGGATGATCTGCGCGGTACAGTAAATCTTGAACGTCCGTTTCGCGAAATTCTCACCGAACATATTGACTTCGTACAGGAACGGATCGGTCATCACGTAGAGATCAGGCTTAATCTGCCCGATCCCGTCAATCTACCCCCTGAAATCGCAACAATCCTGTTCCGTATTTGTCGGGAAGCGCTGGCCAATATCGCCAAGCATGCCGGTTTGCAAGAGCGAACAGATGGCAAGGTCTGGATCGATCTGCACGTGCATGAAGCGACCTTCACTCTGTGTATCGCCGACAATGGTCGCGGCTTGCCTGCTGATCGCGATATTCACAACGCCGAGCAGGCCTATGGCATTTACAGCATAAAAGAACGGGCAAAGCGCATTGGCGCTACTGTCAACATTGGTAATCGTCCAGATGGAGGGGTTATGATTGTTGTGGAAGGTGTGCTGAAGTAGGAGTTGTTATGGGAGCAACCATCCGCGTCTTGATTGCCGACGACATCTTGCCTTTCGTCAAAGGTCTGAAGGAGATGCTCGCCGAATTGCCGACGATTGACTTGATCGGGGAGGCGTTTACCTCTACCGAGGCAGTAACGAAAGCCATCTCATTACGCCCGGATGTGATCATGATCGATCTGCACTGGAAAGAGGAACGTACCGGTGGCTTAAGTATGCGCCAGCATTACGAACGTGGCCTGGAAGCGATCCGGCGCATCAAGCAGCAAGCGCCGGAGGTTGCAGTACTGGCGATGACTGCTCACGCCGAATTGGTTGAGCAGGCCCGTCGGCATGGAGCGGATGTGGCAGTGATGAAGGAGCAGCTTAACGATTTCGATCAGCTTGAACAACTCTTACACCATGCGATTGAGACGGTACGTTCGCCTCAGATTCGGCGTGATGCGTTCGAGCAATTGTCTGTGCGTGAACAGCAGATTCTGGAATTGATGGCAAAAGGATTAACCGATCAGGAGATTAGCACCCGGCTGGCCTGGGGCATTGGCGTCATCAAGCGTGACGTGCAGGCAATCTTCGAGAAACTGCGCGTTCGCAGTCGAGCACACGCCGTTGCCAGAGGGTATGACCTCGGTCTCTTGCAGAAGGATAGTAGTTTCGATAGCAATGAGTCATAACCATCACGGGTTGCCACATCGTCAGATTCCTCGCGGCGCAGCGGATGCGCCGCTTTTTCTTTGCCCCGAACTGGTAGGAACATTGGCATTATCTTGAAGGACGCCTGTTTTGTCACGCCTGTAGGGGCGGGGTCACAACCCGCCCCGGGTTCCCAACTCGCCCGTTGTGTCGCACCCGTAGGGGCGGGTTCCCAACCCGCCCCGGGGTCACAACCCGCCCGTTGTGTCGCACCCGTAGGGGCGGGTTCCCAACCCGCCCCTTGAATCGCGTGCCATACATTGAATTTCTTCAGGTTTGATGTCAATCCTGCCACAACCTATCGTCTGACCGAGGCATGGGCAGACAACTCTGAAGATTTTACCTCTGTTTGTGCAAAATTTCTCGCGTAATAGCATCTCTTCATGATGAATGAATGATCCGTTTGATGATCAAATATCAACCGATCATGAGTCTTCCGATTGATGACATAACTCTCAGGTATACGTAGAATACTAGTAACCAAATGATCATCAATTGAGTATAGAAGGTAATAAAAAAAGGAGGTGAACTGCAACCAGTTTTTAACATCATAGATGCCTGACGGATACCTGCACGGCAGCACCAGCCTGGCATAGTTAACCGGCTACTACCAACTGGTAAAGGAGGAGACCTATGGCGAGAATTCTCCATCCGTATCCCCCGACCACGTTCCGTCGGCATCCACTACGACAATCCTCCAGGTGCCTCGCATACGCCGCACTCTCTGGTGGCATGCTCGCATTGGTATTCAAGACAGCGAAGCTGGGGCCGTTTCTGACCATCATCTTTGCTTCAGGTAGCATCTTTGTCTTCGTTATCGCAGTCTTGCTTGCGTTACGAGAGGCTCAGTTCACGCTCTCAATCACCCATGATCGGCTGATCATTAGCGAGGGATTTCCATTCAACCGGCGCCAGGCCATCGAGCGGATCTATATCAGCCAATGGAGTTCGCATCAGAGTCCGTTTGAGTGGCTGCTTGATTGCGGCACCCTGACCATCACGGTCGGCGATAAAATCTTCACCTTCCCCGGTTTGACCTCGTACCGGCAGTTACTCAGAACCCTGGAGGAATCGTGATGAACTATCGGGCTGTGGAACGATGGATCGGTCATCGCTTCGAGATCACGCGCCAACTAGCCCGTACCGCACATAGTATCGTCGATCTGGCATTCGACCACGAAAGTGGCAAACCTGTCGTCATTAAGTGGTTGGCACCTACTGCCCGTAGCCTGTCACCGCGTGCCGCGGCCCGCATGTTCTACCACGAGATCATGATGACACTGGCAATCTCGGCGTTGTCCTCAGACAATGGAAAAAACCCGCGTTTTCCGCAGTTCATCACGATGGGCAAAATCAAAGACATACCACCAAAATACTATTTCGTGATGAGCTACATTGCTGGTGAAACGCTGGCCCAAATTCTTGCCGCCGGTCGTCCGCATGATGCCGTGCGCATCGCCCAGAATCTCTGTCAGAACGTGCGCATTCTGCACGCAAACGGGATCATTCACGGCGATCTGCATCCGCAGAATATTATCGTTCACTCACAGGGTGAGGTGTCGTTAATCGATTTCGGCCAGAGCCGGTATCGTTACCAGACTGTCGCCGATCTTGCCGGTATTGGCCGACCCGGCTACACGCCACCTGAACAACTGGCCGGCTATCCCATTGACGAGCGCAGCGATCTCTTTGCCCTCGGCCAGATTCTCCACGATCTGCTCGACGTGAAAAATCTGCCATCAACTGCACGGCACCTGATCACACAGATGTGTCAACCGATACTCTCCCAACGGCGAGTAGATCTGGCTGCACTTCAAGCCGAGCTGGCCGACCTGTCGTCCATCTCATTGCCAAAACCGTTGCCCAGACGGTATCTGACCGTGCTCGTGGTGGCAAGTATGATTATCATTGCGCTCTTCTACCTGGCCTTTTTCTGGCGTTAGTGAACGGCACGTGATGTCTGTCTCATCCCTTGTGCACCGGCTGATCCTGCGCGTATAACAGCCGCATGCGCTCGATAGTTTGCCGCATCTGCTCGATCAACTCTGGCGGTTCGAGCACCTGACAATGATCGCGATAGCGCAGGAGGATCTGTTCAGCCTGCCAGAGATCGCCGGTCTGAGCCGACACCTCTGCGCTGCCATCTTCAAGATATGTCACCGTGCTTTGCGAAAACCACAGCGAAATATCCCGATTACGTGCAACCTGCGGTGAAAGGCGGTAGCGAATTGACCACATCCGGCGTGGTGGCAGCTCTGGTGGTAAGGCCCGTCGTTCAACCTGGAGTGTGCCGGGAATGATCCGATCAACGCGATAGGTTATGTATTGCCCAATCGTTACCTGCTGGGACGAATTGTAGCAATAGGCTTCAAGATACGTATGCCCATCGCGAACAAACAGCCGTATCGGGGCAACCCGGTGCGACTCAGGCTCATCGCTGTAGTTCGAGCGGTACTGAAACTGCACAGCGTGGCGACGCAGATTCCGTTGCAGGCGCATCAGCAATTTCTGATCAACGGTTGTACTACTCTGGGGCAATTCAACCCGAAACGTGATCGGTTGCTGGATCGTTTGCCGTTGTTTATCAGGTAGCAGGGCAATAATATGCTCTAAGAGTGAACGTATCTGCAACCGGTTCGGCCAGCTTCCCTCGCTAAAGAACGAGACGAGAAAAGCCAGGGCTTCCATCTCCTCATCCGGCAGATGCAGTAACGTCAGACGGCCAAAATCGGTCAGGGCATACCGGCCATCAAGCTGGCGCTTGAGCGTACAACGAAACTCATTACGAATAGCGTGGAAATCGCGACGAAGCGCAGTTAAGGCATTCGATGGGTAGACCGACTCACCAAAGACGCGACGCGCATCGGCAATCAACTCTTCAGGAAGGGCCGCTCCCCGCCCAAGACGGCTGATCAGCCACAACCGACGCTGGACGGTCAGCGCTGAACTGCGCTTGCGGCCACGACCACGACGCGGACGTTGAGTCGTCACAGTGACACCTCGTTAAAACAGGGCAGCGGTTCCTTGGGCGTATTATATACCTGGAGTTGCCAGATTGTGCATCGACACGGAAATACCGTTCGCTATAGCTACGGCTGATCGTAGCCACCCGCCCGTCATTGGTAGAGAGTGTTGAATTCGGGGAATATGATTATTCCCCTCTCCCTTTCCCTGAACCTGGGATTTCCCGCTCCTTTCCTGGTGGAAGAGAAGCGGGGGCTAGGTGAGGTTAATAAGGGCAACCCACCCCCACCCCACCGACCCTGCTGGACTATACATTACCCACATGTCACGCTGCGTTATGTCGGGATGCAAGTGCTCCCCGTGGCGTGGGCTTCCAGCCCGCGTAGAGGCATCATCTCTACCGCCGGCAGGGGCTGGCCGTGGCCGATGGTGTGCAGGCACGAACCTGGTGCAACCAAACGTCTACGCACAGGTATCGCATTCATTCCTGACCGACTCTATGATCGAAACAAGCACATCCAGCATTCCCGTGACCAGGATGGGGAACGGAGTGACACGCGCCGGATCGTGAGCGCGGCTGGCGCGGCAGCATGGCTGCCGCACTCCAAACCGCGCGACACGCGTATGGCGAGCGGGTAAGGCAATTCATCCAGCACGTGCTGGCACAGCTGGGGCGGCGCACTGTCACCGGGCTAGTCGCCCAAAACAGCACCCATGGCGATCATAGCCGCTGGTACACCCGTGGTTGACACCAGTATGCATAGCCCGCTGGAGGCGGGTGAATACCCTGGAGCACATCCATCCCCACTCCCCCAAATGGACGAGGTAACGTCCTGAAACTCACTCCATCAGTGGCGGCAAATCCTGGCCATAGCTGCGCTGAAGCGGCAGTTGGGGAATGAACAGCGCCAGGATCAGTCCAATAACGGCGAGCCAGACTGCGTACCGGTAGATAGTGGTGACGCTGTCGGTAAAGGCGTTCTTCAAAGCAGTACTGATCTGTTGACCCAGCGCACGACCTTCGGCACGTGCCGTTTGTTCCGCTTCGTCCAGCCGGGCAAGCACCTGCGTGAGCGCCTGTTCGCGCGCAGCCGCCGGTAGTGTCTCTACCATCTCCAGCATCGCCTTCTGCTGCGCCGGCAATTGGGGATCGCTGCGCAACGTGGCAATCGCTGCCGGATCGGCATCACGCAGCGCACGAGTGATAAGATCGCGTCGCACGGCAAACTGTTCGGCAATGGCTTGCTCAATACGAACTGCCGGATCGACCACCTCGCCACTCGCACCCTCACCTGCACTCATGCCGTTCCGAAGTGCGCTGCTATCGAAGCGGGCTGCCAGATCGGGCGGTAACTGAGCCTGAATTGGGGCCAGACTCGTGCTCAGGCTCGTCGTGAGGACACCGGTAAGCAGTGCGCCAAAGACCGCCGACCCCACCACCTGGCCGATTTGTTGAAAGAACTGTCGACTGGCAGTGGCTGCACCCAGATCGGTGCGCGGCACTGCATTCTGCATTGCCAGATTAAGGATGGGCATTGATGGCCCCAACCCCAAACCGAGCGCAATCATTCGCAGGCGCACCATCCAGATCGACGTGTCCGGTGTGAGCGTCGTCAGCCACCAGAGTGACCCGACAATGATCGCCATCCCGACAATGATCACCCACTTATAGTTGCCGGTGCGCTGCACGATTTGCGATGACACCATCGCCCCCACCACCAGACTCAGCGTCAGGGGAATAAGCGTCGTCCCGGCAGCCGTCGCACTTACCCCCAGCACATTCACCAGATAGAGCGAGAGAAAGAAGATCGCCGCAAACAGAGTCGCTCCTACCGTCACCCCAATCAACGCCGTCAGCGTAAAGGTGGGAATGCGGAACAGATGCAACGGCAGAATCGGCGACTCGGCACGCCGTTCGATCAGGAGGAAGAGAACGAGGCCGACGGCACTGACGGCAAACATGCTCAGAATAAGGGGCGATGTCCACGGATAATCATTCTTGTCGAGCGTCAGTGCCAGCAAGAATGGGATCACGGTCAACAACAGAGTCGCGGCACCGGCGTAATCAATGGCCGGCATAAGCCCACTGTGCAGGCGTGGCAATTTGGCAACGATAAACCCAAGGGCGATCACACCCAGCGGGAGGTTGACGAAAAAGACCCAATGCCAGCTCAGATTGTCGGTCAAGAGACCACCAATGAATGGGCCAACCACACTCGACAACCCGAACACTGCGCCGAACAACCCCATGTAACGTGCCCGTTCTGCCGGCGCGAAGAGGTCAGCCGGAATCGCAAATGCGGTTGAGGTGAGGGCCGCAGCCCCGAAGCCCTGCAAGCCACGAAAGACGACCAACTGCGTCATATCGGCGGCCAGCCCGCATAGTAGCGAACCGAGCAGAAAGACCACGATCCCGAACAACAAAACGTACTTGCGCCCGTAAATATCGGACAGTTTGCCATAGATCGGCACCATCGCCGTTGAGGCCAGCAGATAACTGGTTGAGACCCAGCCGATCAATTCGATCCCCTGCAAATCGGCAACGATGCGCGGGAGTGCGGTGGAAACAATCGTCTGATCCAGTGCCGAGAGAAACAGACCCAGCAAGACTCCGATCAAGATCAGCACCTTGCTCCGTTGATCGAGCATTACAGCGTAGTCAATGCGGACAGTTGTAGCAGTCGGGGAAGAGGTTGTGGTTGTCATAGGTTTGTTCATGCTCCTGCGTCGTCATAACAAGTCAAAATCGGGCACAGGCAGAGCCGCCCCCACACGCGCAGGCACGTTGGGGGTAACACGTACCAAAGCGTGGTAAGTCGGCAAGCCTACGTGGTAGTCACAAGATTCCACTCGCGACAGGCGGCGTGCAGCGCCTGTCCCAACTGCGCGAGCAATGCAGGTGGCAACCGGCTGAGATGACGGCTGGCCTCATGCAATCGAATCTGGCGCGCTTCGGCGACAATCGCTTCACCGGTTGCGGTAAGGGAAACCAGTTTCTGGCGGCGATCATGCGGCGCTTCAGAGCGCTCAACCAGGCCATCCTGCACGAGCTGCTCGATCATCTGACTGGTCGTACCGAGAGTCAGATTGAGATGTTCGCTCAAGGATGAAATAGTGGTTGCGCGCTGCCGCTGAATGTACATCAGCGAGACCAGACGCGGCATCGAGAGATTGGAGCGCTGAAGAAATTGCAGGAGCGTCTCCATACTCTGACCCATGAGTTCACTGTGTACAAGGTTGAAGAGTTTGGCAACCTGTTCGGCGGTGTAGGGCGGATCAAGTTCGTGATACATGATTTGAATCTCCAAATAGTTTTGTTTTTCAAACTATTTGAAGTGTATAACCGTTTTGTGGTTCTGTCAAGGGGTATAGATGGCGCAAAGGAAGGTAAGAAAGGGAATGATCAGAAGGCTGCGCAATGGTGCCCTGGCCCATACGTTCCGACAGCAAGAGTGATCTCAAGAGCAAACAATGTAACTCCCCCGCTCCTCTCCCCGGGCGAGAAGAGCGGGGGGCGGGGGTGAGGTGAGGGATCGGTTACCCAACCACACCCTCTAAACGGTCTTCCAGGTCGGCGTGTAGTTCGCGTAGCCGTTCGAGGGTTGCCTCATCGGTCTGCCACATCCCTCTTGCGTTCGCTTCCAGCAAACGCCCTACCATATTGCGCGCTGCCGCCGGGTTGAGAGCTTCAATTCGGGTTCGCATGGCATCGTCGAGCACGAAGGTTTGGGCTGCTTCGTCGTAGACCCACTGATCGACCGCATCGGTGGTGGCGCTCCACCCCAGCATGTAGGTGAAGCGGCTGGCAATCTCGGCGGCACCATTGTGGCCGTGGCGCAACATGCCCTCGTACCACTTCGGGTTGAGGAATTTCGTGCGGTATTCGACCCGCAGCGTCTGCTCCAGGGTTTGCAGTTTGGTCTCAGCCGTAAAGCTCTCAACAAAATTGAGCGGTACGCGCTGACCGGTGGCCCGTTCGGCAGCCGCTTTTAAGGCTCCTGAATAACCGTAGTAGTGCTGCATGTCGGTGAGACCATATTCGACGCTGTCGATCTCCTGGGCCACTCGACTCACCGTGCCGAGCAAGGTGCGCAGGACTTCGGGACGTGCCTCACCGTTTTGCCGTCCACCGAAGGCATACGCATTCCGCTTGATAAACAGCTCCTCAAGTTCTTCCCGTTTTTCCCAGGCGCTGCCTTCAATCGCCTCGTCAACATCAGTCCCGTAGGTACCGGCGGCCTGGGTAAAGATGCGGGCGGTCGCCTGATCGAAGGTCTTCCCGGTAGCCATCATCTCTTGCACGTGTTTGCGGATGTAGTTCATGGTCGGTGGTTCATCAGCCGACGCAGCCTCACGCACCAGGCGATCAAGCATATCCATGGTACCGGCAAAAATATCGCGGAAGATGCCGGAAGCGGTCATGAGCACGTCGATCCGTGGTCGCCCCAGTTCAGCTAGTGGGATCAGGGCATAACGACCCACCTTACCCTGACCATCCTTGACCGGTCGCGCTCCGATCAGGCCGAGGACAATCCCAATCGACTCGCCTTTGGTCTTGATCGCATCCAGCCCCCACAGCACCTGGGCAATCGTCTCCGGGTACTGACCGGTCTCGGCGCGATGAGCAGCAATGAGCGCCTCGGCAATGCGAACACCGCGCTCATAGGCACTATCTGTCGGCACGCGGAACGGATCAAGGCTGTGAATGTTGCGTCCGGTCGGCAACACGGTCACACCATCGCGAATGATGTCACCGCCGGGGGCTGCCGGAATGTAGCGTCCGGCCAGACCATGCATCAGAAAATCCAGCTCCTGTGTGTTGTCGCGCAATGCAGCCAGCAAGGCCCGCCCGTGCTGTACCAGACCTGTAACCTCCGCTACTGGCAGACCAAAGGTCTGCGCAGCCCGTTCAGGGGTCATCTGGCCGAAGACAGTCTGCTGCACCAGCTCAGTACAGCGGGTTTCAATCTCTTCGCGCAAGGCTAATGCGGTGGCATCACCCTGACGCGCCTGTGCCAGTAATTCGTTGTAGCGCAAACCGGGCTGCCGTGCCGACAACAGCAGATCGGCCAGGCCGGGCAGTTCGCCCCGTGGCACCTTCAGCGTTTCGACGATTAGCGTAAGCTGTTCTTCCGGTGGTGGTGCGCTACCCAGCACATGCAGCCGATCCGTGATCATGGTGGTTGCCAGATCGCGCAGATACGCATACGCACGCGACGCAAAACGGCTGAACGGTTCATCGGGCTGGCGCACCAAATCCTGATCCAGATTGAGCAGAGCGATCTTTTGCATAATCGCTACCGCTTCAGGGCTTTGATCATCATCGGCCAGAGCTGCCGGACGCTCGCGATATTCAGTCAGCAGGTCTTGCAGGGCCTGCAATTCGCGGTACAACCCGGCACGACCATACGGCGGGATGGCGTGACCGATGATCGTGCTGTAGCCGCGACGCTTGGCAATATTGGCTTCGGCGGGGTTATTGATGGGATAGACGTAGAAATTGGGCACCTCACCCAACAACACATCAGGCCAGCAGCGGTCGGTCACACCGAGTTGCACGCCGGGCATCCACTCGGCGGTACCGTGCATACCGAGATGGATAATTGCATCGGCTCCAAACTGCTCGCTGAGATAGCGGTAGAAGAGCGCGTATTGATGGTGCGGTGTGTTTTCTTTGTCGAAGAGCAGACGCATCGGGTCACCGGGCATACCGATCACCGGTTGCACACCGATAAAGATATTCCCAATCTGGGTACCGGCCAGCCGCACCTTGTCGCGACCGAGCGGTGCAATATCACCGGGAAATTCGCCCCACCGTGCGTTGATCCGCTCTTGATCGATTGGCCGGAGCCAGCGATAAAAATCCTGGCGGTCGGCGCTGGTACCAATCACTACCGGCGGATGGCCGGGTGGCAGCGGCTGATCGCTCACCAGACCCTCAAGGCAGCGGGCAAAGACAGCCGGATCGCGGGGGTAACGGCCCACATCGTACCCTTCAGCCGCCAGCCGGTCGAGGATCGCAATCAGACTGGCCGGCACATCAAGCAGGGCAGCCGTGGCCACCTTCCCCTGACCTGGCGGATAGTTGTAGACGATGATTGCCACCTTCTTGTCCCGATTCGCTTTCTTGCGCAGCCGGACAAACCCACGGGCCATGC
The DNA here is from genome assembly GCF_000018865.1 of Chloroflexus aurantiacus J-10-fl. NCBI lineage: Bacteria > Bacillati > Chloroflexota > Chloroflexia > Chloroflexales > Chloroflexaceae > Chloroflexus > Chloroflexus aurantiacus. The sequence continues at coordinate 4,509,718 of NC_010175.1, read as the reverse complement.
GGGCCAGCCGCTCAAGCCGATCCGGAACAGTCGTGATCGTACTACCCCGCATCCCGCCGAGCACAACCGGGGCGACTGCCCCATCCATCTCCGGCAAACTGAAGAGAAACGTACTCTGCAACGGCCCTACGCCACGCTCACGCCAGTCATCTTCATCCTGCACGAACAGTGGTTGAGCCACGATATAGGGGGTATCGAGTTTACTCAACAGCTCGCGAGCCACATCAACCGTTAACCCGGCCTTGGTCGAACCGGCAGGTCCACCAACGAGGGGAAAGCCCATCGTATTAATCACCAGATCAACCTTCATATGGCTTAGCCACTCGCGCACCACGATATGGCTCTCGATACCCATTACAAAAATCGGCAACACGCGCAATCCGGCAGCTTCCAGAGCGCGCACAATTTTGTGATGATAGTCGGCGCCAGACAGGATATGAGCGCGAAATGACAACACTGCCACCGTGCCGAGCGGCGGCGGCACATCTTTGCGTGCGCGATTGCGCTCCTTCTCCCAGCGTTCGTACTCGGCGGGACTGGCAAAGAGACGCGGCGCATCAGGGTGGGCAAAGCCCATATTCGGCATCTCAACCACGGGGTCAACCCGCAAATGGCTCATCCCGCCATACTCGCGCAGGATCAGCTTAAACATATTGGCAGCATTCGCCACACTGCGATGGTTCCAGTAATTATTGACATTCGTCCAGTTACGAAAATCGTTCAGACGTTTACCGGGCAAGAAATTGATCAGTTTAGACGTGATTTTTTGCAATTTGACGTAGCCGTAGAATGCATCTTCCTCGCGCCCACCAACCAGCAGTCGGGCAATATTCTGCACGGGCTTTGGCATGCCTTTACCGGCTTTAAGGTTGTAAGAACCAACCTTATTCAAACGCATCACTTCGGGCAAGCCCTCAAACGAAAAGACGACCGGCGGATCGTGACGTTCGACCATCGGCACCAGCACCTCTGCCGTTTCGTTGAGGGTGATTAGCGAGAGGATCAGACACTGACAGCGGGCAATTGCCGCTTCCACCTCAGCAGGACGAGCAGTGACATCACGATCTTCAAAGATATGCAGGCGAAAATCGGGAACTTCTTTACGTACTTCGGCTTCAGCACGACGGAAGAAATCCTGGCTGTAGCGCTGTAAGCCGAGCACCATCACAAACTCAAGTGGCTGGCTCATAGCTCCATTGCTCCTTGCCTTTAAACAAATGTCCTGTGTATATTATGCGGTGGTGTGACGTAAAATACAATCTGGACATAAAATTAACAAAGCCTGTGCATATAAGCAAAGACTCTTGTGGCGATCATTAAACCAGCGGCGGGAGATGGTCGTCACCGACCTGACGCAGATGGGCATGCCCAACGGTGAGGATGCTATCAACAGAGCAACCATGAGGATTGGTACACCAGGATCGTGACCGGGCAGCATGCCGGACGAGGCGTGTGGAGAGAGAAAGCTACTGTTTTGCGGGACGCCTGCAAGAGGCATCTCGCCTGCCGGGCGACCCGCGACCAGGCAGCGCATTCGTTGTTGCAGCGGTTGCGACACCAGAGACAGACGTGATCAGTCACCGTATTCCATCACCGTACCCAGAAAACGCAGCGCCTCTTGTTCAGTGGCAAACAACCCGATGCCACTGACAAAACGTACCAGTGGAGCAAATATCAGCAGATGATGCTCAGACACGATAAAGGCAATCCGACCAAGATGCTTATGGTGAACGATAGCCTCAGTACGCTGCCGTGCGCCGCGATCAGCGCCAGAGATACGACGACCATCGACCAGCAAATCCGTCGGCTTTGGACACTGATCGAGCAAGCGCCACATTTCGTGATAATACCGTTCCGCTTCGGCCAGGTGCAGATGTTCCTCCATCACCACCCAGATCAGATCGTGGGCACGGCGACGAATGCGGTAAGGCATAACATGCTCCCTTTTTTCATTATTTGTAATCTTTTGCACATTATACATATTTTTGCTGTATATGTCTAGCGAAAAGGTTTGTGAATTTCCCACGGCTCGTATCAAACCTTGATCCATACGGTGCATCATCAGAACTGGTGTGCCCTGGAAACACACGCCTCCGGCACACCCCCACCTGCCCCGGCCCGCAGTGCCTTCGTCCGGTAGAGTAGCGCAACCCAACCCCAACTCGCGACAGTGAGAGACAGCCGGCAGCGCTGCGTCCCGCCGCCAGCGGAAGCGGGTGAGGGTGGATGCTTCCTCCCCAAGCCCTGCAAAAACAGACGGAATGTATGAGCTATAGGAATACCTACTGTCTCATACCGAATCTTGCTCGATAATGTGCATTGTTCGGATGTAATCCTTTTGCAAAAGCGTCACCGGGTGTGCTCCTGGTGAGTCGCTCGTGGATTGTCGTTGGCGTCGTAGGGGCACGGCATGCCGTGCCCCTACAGATGTCCAGCGGTGTATCGTGCAGTGTAGTACCGTGGTAGGGGCGACGCATGCGTCGCCCCTACGCATGTGTTGCCCCGCGACGCCCCCTGGAGGAGGGGCGGGTTCAGAACCCGCCCCTACCCTGTGTCATGGACCTATGCATTACGCACAACTGGTGTCAACCACGTGCGTATCAGCGGGGATGATCGCCATAGGTGCTGTTGTGGGCGACTGGCCAGGTGACAGTGCGCCGCTCCAGCCGTGTCAGCACGTGCTGGATGAATTGCTTTACCCGTTCGTCATACGTGTGTCGCGCGGTGTGGAGTGCGGCAGCCATGCTGCCGCGCCAGCCATGCTCACGATCCGGCGCGGATTGCAGCGGACTCCCGTGCCGGTACGTGACTCTGATGATGGGGAGGGCTGAACGCAGGTTGATCGCCTGCCCCACAGCGTGCTGGTGCCGGTGGTGTGTAGAGGCGGGTTCCGTAGGGGCGGGTTCTCAACCCGCCCCTGCGGACGGTACCTGTACCGTTCACCTGACCATCCACGGGATGCGGTGGATGGGAATGTCTTGCATCGTGTGCCATGGCGTGCCATGGATGGTTGTTCAGAGGTGATCACAGCCGCTACGCTCCCCGCTCCCACGCAGTGCTATGCATCATCCATACCCAGGTTGTCACCTTCTTCGCTCATGAGCAGCACCTATCTCTTTGTGCGCGATCCTGGGCACTATCGTGTTGCATCGCTGTCGCGTGGGTCTCACGTCACGCATGGGCAGCGGATGGTCGCAGTGGTAGCGGCGGGAGACAGTGTATCCGACCGTGGGGCATGGCCAGCCCCTGCCGGCGGTGGCGATGATGCCGGCACGCGGGCTGGAAGCCAGTGCCACGGGGAATGCGTGCAGCCTGGCATAACGCAGCGTGACAGGTGGGTAATGCATAGGTCATGGACGGAGGGAGGGCAAGCGCCGTCGTCAGCGACTGGTGCCTCGCAGCGTTGGACGAAATTAATTTCGTCCAACGCCTGGACGGAGAGCAGGAGTGAGCGCTGGTATTAACCGCTGGTGCATCCCGGTTGCGTGCCGTGGTACGTTGCGCTGAGCGTCAGCAGGGTTGCGATCACCACAGGCACGTAGGGGTAGGGGACTGCTGCGTCGGATACTTCCTGGCTGGTCATTGCTCCGTTTGATGATGGCTCATACCAGTCTGGCACGCCACATCGCACGTCCTGCTCGACAAGGGCCAACGTCCAGGCCAGGCTGAACGCCTGCGCCACGCCGGGCACGATGTTCCCCGCCCCTATCCCACCCGCCGAACGGTGCTCCCCCGCCGCCGGCACGCCCTGCCGGAACCAACCCGCTCCCCGCCTGCCCCGGCCCGCAGGTCTTCGCCCTGGGAGCGAACGCATCCCCAGCCCACAGTAGCGTCACCCTGGAAACACACGCCTCCAGCGCGCCCCCACCTGCCCCGGCCCGCAGTAGCTTCGTCCGGCGGGGTAGCGCAAGCCAGCCCCACCACGCGACAGCGGGAATCATTCTGTGCCGGTAGCTCCCGCCTCCAGCGGGACTGCACGCCAAACGACGCGACACGTGCATCGTAGCGTGGACATTGTTGACGATCATTCACGGCGCTGCTATAATCGCCGCTACAATCAATCTTGAGAGACGCTCTGCGACCGTGAGGAGAGGCTTGTTCTTATGGGTTTCTTTGACTACTTCATTACTGTTAGCCCTCAATTTGGCTCATATGCGTGGACTTTCTTTATTGTGCAGATTATTTTGGTCGCGAGCGGCGCCTACTTCATCTGGCTACACACGGAGCGAAACGTTGCACGAGCAACATTTTTTCGCCAACTGGGGATCGCTCTGCTGATTGTAGGTGGGTTTGGCGTAGCATTGGGCGTGGCCCGTATGCTCAACGTACCTACATTTAATCAGCGCTTTTGGTTTTACATTCAGCTCGTGATCGAGCTGATTTTGGGCGGTTACGTCGTATACTACATGCGCAATGTCTTGCCCGAACTCGTACGCAATGCGCGTACCCGCACCCCGGCCCCACGCCAGAATCCAGCCGCCGCTGCACCGGCTACACCTCGCCCGGTTGCGACGACCGGTCGCCGTGAAGCCCGTCGCGAACGCAAACGAAAGAGCAAGTAGGGTTTACACCAGACACAAACAGCATGCGACGTACCGTTCTGGTACGTCGCATATTTCTTGTGTCGATGCTTCAACGGCGTTTACCATGTCGCCGGGACGGTCAATGCCTGGCGCAGGAGCCGGTGATATTCGGCGCGCGGTATCTCGATGGCGCCAAATTGCAGCATGTGCGTCCCGGTGAGGAATTGTGAGTCAAGAAGCACAAAGCCGCCACGGCGCAAGCGTTCAACGAGGTGCACCAGGGCGACTTTGCTGGCATCGCGCATGCGATGAAACATGCTCTCACCGGCAAAGAGACCGCCAAGCGCTACCCCGTATAGCCCCCCGGCCAGTTGACCATCGCGCCAGCACTCTACACTATGCGCGTATCCCAGACGGTGTAATTCGGTGTACGCACGAATGATCTCGGGCGAAATCCAGGTTGTTTCACGGCCCGGCGCCGGGGCTGCACACGCTTCAATCACATCTGCAAAGGCCGCATCAAACGTCACGGTATAGAACCCCGAGCGCACGGTGCGCGCCAGCCGTCGCGGAACGTGAAACCGTTCGTCGAGCGGAATAATCGCCCGTCGAATCGGTTCGTACCAGCCAATCTCGCCACGTGCGTCTGCCATTGGGAAGATGCCCTGCGCGTAGGCAGACAAGAGCAATTCTGGAGTGAGTACAGTTTTGCTCATCGCCAGCGATCCAAGCGATTAAGCGCACTACTGATGATGTAGACACACCAGCCAAGCAGGGCGAGGGTTAAGATCAGCCCGATCCGCCCAGGCCACTCACCATCTGGCAGCAAGCGCCCGATAAGGAGCGGCGCACCGATGACGCCGTAGATCAGGACGCTGAACAGGGTCGGCATCGGCAAAATGGCGACTGCCATACTTGGCCACGAGTAGTTCTGGACGGTGAGAAAGACGTAACAGAGACCGTAGCTAATGGTTGCACTCATCAGCGCGGCGAGTAGCTCCACGCGCACACCAAACGGGAGTGTTTGTAAGAGCAGTGGCGGCGTGGCCGGTCGCAGATTGAGGATGCTGATGAGCAACTGAAAACTTACAAACACAACAAACGTGAAGAGACCACTGCCCAGACCTGGTGTCCACCAGCGGTACAGGTAAAGGCCAACGATGATCAGGGCCGGTAATGGATCGGGCCATGCCGCCGGTAGCGAGCGGATCGGATCAAAGGGTGTCGCGAGGGCTGCGATGAGCGATCCGAGGCCGGGCACTGTCTGGAGTGTGTAGAGCAAGCGCCACAACGGATCGAGCCAGGTACTCAGTTGACCCGCCAGCAGCGCCAGAATGTACAATGGGTTGCGCTGCTGCCACCAAAGCCATCCCGCCGCAGCGTAGAACACAAGGGTTATGATAAGCGCGAACAGAACTCCCACTCCTTGCACGCCATCACACAACGGCGCACGCTACTACACCCAATGATATTCACGTACCTGACCATCCTCAATCGTGAAGAGTTGGTCGGTTAAGCCATTGTCACGCTGAGCAGCATCGAGCTGAATCTGGTGCGCGACGCTGGTCAGAATGCTTTCGTCGGCATCGCTGAAGGCGATGAGAAAATCGCGATTGGGAATGCCGATCACCATCGTTCCCGGAAAGTGGGGTTGCCAGCTTGCCAGGAGGTTGGGCAGTAAGATGCGAGTAGCGTCATACCCATCTTGCGAATTGGCGATAATCAGGCGCTGTGCCCCTTCTCCGGTCACCAGAAACCTGGCCCGCTCCTGAGTGCGGGCAGCCAGGTTGGTCAGCGCTTGCTCGTGAAGCACGTGCTCGCCAATTCCCCACCGTTCGAGATGCCGTTCGTTGATGTACGCCACCGTCTGCGGTTCGTCGATGACGTAGGTGATAATGAGATCGGCAAGAAATGGACGATACGCCAGCATCGGCAATTTTTTCTCGAAGACGGCGTTGAGTAGCACAATCGGCTTGAGCATGGGGAGAACGCGCTGCGCTACTTCGCTAAATGTTTTTGCTTCACGAGCAGGTACCTGTTCATACAGGACACGGAGCAGCGTCGCATACACCAGATCAAAGTGCTCTGGAGCCTGCGTATAGGCATTGTAAAAGGGTTTTATGTCGATCCGCAACCGACGCTGACCGGCGCGCACCTGGATCACTTCCCCTTCACGACCGAGAAAGTCGATGGCAGGTTCGGCCTGCAACCGTTGTTCGACTTCGATCACAAATTCAGCACAACTTAGCGGAGACTGCCCGCTCATAGGTCGCTATCCTTTACATTGATCACATCGAGGCTATGCTGCCAGACATCACGCAGGGTTGTTACCGGTACGTTGATCAGCGATCGTTCCTGCCACTCGACCCGTAACGCCGGTGTACCAGTCACTACACCTAAGCGCACGAGCGGCAGGCCGGCGAACATGGCCTCGAACGCTGCTGTATGGGCTGGATCAACTGCAATTAAGAATCGGCTTGGGGTTTCACTAAACAGGGCAGTGATTGGATCGACATCCAGTTTATCGAGCACGAGATGCAGACCCAGTTCACCGGCAATCGCCATCTCGGCAGCGGCTACTGCCAGCCCACCTTCGCTGAGATCGTGGCAGGCGCGCACCAGGCCGGCGCGGATGGCCTGATGCAAAGTACGGAACGTCGTGCGTGCCGCCACCAGATCAACCCTGGGCAAGGCGCCAACGTCGTCGATCATACCGACTGCCGCCAGATGACTGCCGGCAAATTCAGATCGGGTGGCACCGAGGAGGTAGATGACATCGCCGGGCTGCTTCACGTCCATCGTGACACACTGTCGGATGTCCGGCACCTCGGCCAGCGCCGAGATCAGGAGGGTCGGCGGGATGGCAACCCGGCGGCCTTCGGCGTCGCGATATTCGTTGTTGAGCGAGTCTTTCCCGCTGATAAAGGGGGTGCCGAAGGCAACGGCACCGTCGTAACAGGCAGCGGCTGCCCGTACCAGGCCGGCCATGCGATCAGGTTGCTTTGGATCGCCCCAGCAGAAGTTATCGAGAATAGCCGTCCGCTCAGGATCGCCCCCCACTGCGACAACATTACGCAGTGCCTCATCAATTGCGGCCAGGGCCATCCAGTAGGGATCGTGTCGTCCGTAGCGCGGGCAGATGCCAAAGCCTAACGCCAGCCCGACAGTCTCACCAGGGAGAGGCTGCAGAACGGTCGCATCGGAAGGCCCGGCCAGGCTGGCACCAACCAGCGGTTTGATAACCGTACCACCACCGACTTCGTGATCGTAGGTGCGGATGATACGCTCCTTGGAGGCGATTGAAGGATGGGCGAGGAGGGCCAGCAGGGCCTGCTCTGGATCGACGTTGGTCAGGTGTGGTGATTGACTCAACGCCGGTGAAGGCTGCCATTCGGCATTCAGCACCCGCTGGGGGCGGCCTTCGTGGAGGAAGTGCATGTCGAGATCGACAACTGCCAGATCGCGATAGAAAACGCGCAGCCGCTTATCGTCGGTGAAGCGGCCAATCGGGGTCGCCTCCACCTCCTCAGCCGTACACAGCGTGAGCAGAGCGATCAGGCGGTCGGGCGGTACTGCCAGCACCATCCGCTCCTGCGCCTCGGAAAGCCAGATTTCCCACGGTTGCAAACCGGCATACTTGCAGGGAACGTGTTCGAGATGCACTTCGGCACCCAGTTCAGCCCCCATTTCGCCGACTGCGGACGATAAGCCACCTGCACCACAATCGGTAATTGCCGAATAGAGGCCGGCATCACGTGCCTGCAAGAGCACGTCGAGCATTTTCTTCTCGGTGATCGGGTCACCGATCTGTACCGCACTGCCCACCTCACTGGCAGTCGTGTGCGTCAGTTCGATGCTGGAGAAGGTTGCACCGTGAATCCCATCACGCCCGGTGCGGCCACCCATAACCACAATAATGTCTCCCGGACGCACGTTTCGCGGGTGGAGACCACGCGGGGCGAGGCCAACGGTGCCACAGTAGACCAATGGATTGGCGGTATAGCCGGGATCGAACAGCACTGCACCGCCAACAGTCGGAATACCGAGTTTATTTCCGTAGTCACGAATCCCGGCGACCACCCCGCTGGCGATCCGGCGCGGATGCAGCACGCCTGCCGGTGGTGGCGGTGCGTCGGGCATGCCGAAACAGAGCACGTCAATATTGGCAATCGGGCGTGCCGAAACCCCCAGCACATCGCGGATGACACCACCCACACCGGTATTCGCGCCGCCGAACGGTTCGAGGGCGCTGGGATGGTTGTGGGTCTCGACCTTGTACGAAACCTCGTGACGATCCCCAAAGGCCAGAATGCCGGCGTTATCAACAAAGGCACTCAACACCCATTCATCCTGACGCCCAGAGAGCACCTCTTGGGTTGCCCGCATCAGAAAGGTGCGGATGAGGCTATCAATGGTGCAGTTGCCGACGGCAAGTCGGGCAAGCATCGGATAGTGCTCGCTGTCAACCGATAGATCTTCTGGTGGTTGAGAATACTGTACGCGGGCTTTGAACGTCTTATGGGAACAGTGTTCACTCCAGGTCTGGGCGATAGTCTCAAGTTCACCATCGGTCGGATCGCGGCCCTGGGCAACAAAATAGGCCTGTATCGCACGCATCTCGGCCAGATCAAGCGCCAGCACACCACGTTGACTGATCGCCATCAGCTCAGCGTCATCGGCAGTACGGAGAGGAACCATCGCCACGTGCGGGGTAGTGGGATGTGGCTCGGCGACCAGCAGTGCGTAAAAAGCGGCCCGTGCCGTCGTCTGGTCACCGGGATGGTAGGCAATAGTGGTTTGGACGACATCAATTGCAAGATCCGCCGCTGCCTGCGCGGGATCGGTCGTCGCAGGTAGAATATACCGGCGCAACGAGCGGGCATGTTCCAGACTGCGAATGCCCAGCCGACGCGCCCCTTCAACTACACTCTCACCTTCACTATCGGTTACACCGGGACGGTAGGCAACTTCAATCACCAACGCATCAGTTGGCGGTAGAAACGGATCGGTGAGCGCCTGACCGTCTTCAACGACTTGCCAGTGAACCTGTTGCACCACCGGATCGTGTAACAGTTGATCGGCTAACGATGTGACTGCTGATGGCATAAGTTCAGCGCCGGCCAGCAGGTAGAGGTGCTGTGGTGATCTGATGGCAGATGACGCCACCGTAACCAGATAGAGTGGCATAACTTCTCCAGCGTCGTGTCATGTGAACGCGCAATGTCCCGCATCGGTAACTTTCGCGCATCTCTATCGTTTATAATCTTGAGTATACCATCTTCTCTCGCCTGTTTTGCAACATGGAGAACGCTATGCTGGATATGCGGCGGACAATCTATACGCTGATTGGTCTGCTCCTGACATTGATACCCGCCAGCGCAATCGCCCAACCGACGGCCAGTCTGAGCGGGATTATTACCTATCGCGAGCAGATTGCACTGCCTGCCGATGCACTGGTAACACTTCAGATTGCTGAGGTGACATCACAGGGAACCGGTGGGCGGGTGGTGGTTGAACAGACCTTCACGACAAATGGCGCTCAACCACCGTTTCGCTTCAATCTGGCCTACAATCCGGCTCTGATCGACGCAGGGCGAGTGTATACGCTGCAAGGTCGGATTCAATCCGGCGGACGCACGCTATTCTCGACCAACACACTCATTCCGGTCATTACCGGCAATGCTCCGCGTACCGATATTCAGGTGGTGATGGCGGCCACTGCCAGTACCAGCCTGCCTGCCGCCGGCAGTGAATTGTGGCTGATCGGCGTGGCACTGGGTTTAGGGTGTATCGGTGGCATCGTGCATGGCATCCGCCGCAGGATACGATGATGCGCAGAGGGTCACGGTTCCCAGACAATGAGCGCGGCATGCGGCATATTGCTATCACGAATATGGTTGTAGATAATGCCGCGCACCGTAAACCCATTCCGTAACTGAGGGGTGAGGGTCGGATCGGTCAAACGCCCTGCCACAACCGCATCCACATACTCTTCGACCGTCATCTGGTCACGATAGGCAGCGTAGCCGGGCAGCATGCCACCGGCGACCATACCTTTCAGGCCGAGACGCCGAATAAGTGCTTTGCGCGCATCGTACAACATCCGGCTGATACCGCGTCCCCGGTAATCGGGATGCACACTCATATCAGCGCCATACAGCCATTCACCTGCCGGATCGTGGTTGCCAAAATTGCCGTGATCGACGATCTCTTCAAACGTGTGGTGATGAAAGACTTTCTCACCGCTGATCCGGAAGGTGCTACTCTGCCCGACGACGCGATCACCATCGAGGGCCACATGTTGCCCTTCGGGAAACAGGCGTAAATGATTGGCAAAGTTCTCGGCGTCAAAGTGATCGTCGGGATGCAGGTGAGGAAAACAGACTTGTTGGTGAATGACTAGCTGCGGAATATGTTCAGGTCTGGTCTGAACAACGACAATAGTCATGAGATATTCTCCTTTGGAATAAGGCAGCACGTGATCACAGCGAGCGCACAGGGTTCCTGCACGCTCACCCTTCACGGCTGCCTCAATGCTCTTCAGTGGCGCATTGCCCCTATCAGCACCTCTAACCCTTCATCGAGCTGATCATCGGTGATAACAAGTGGTACCAGCAAGCGGATACAGTTCACATACAGACCGGCCCGCATCGCCAGCACACCACGTTCAAGCGCACGCCCCAGGATCGCCAGCACCTCTTCGGCGGCGGCTGGCGTGCGTTTGCGGCGATCCTTGACCAGCTCGATCCCGATCATTGCCCCCAGACCACGAACATCACCAACCAGTGGATCGAGTGAATCATCGGTCAGTAATGGTTCAAATCTGGCCCGAATCTGTTGGCCGATCACCTTTGCCCGTTCCAGCAAGCGCTCGCGTTCAATCAGATCGATAGTGGCCAGCGCTGCGACACAGGCGAGCGGATTGCCGCCGTAGGTACCACCGACACCGCCGTAGTGGGCGCAATCCATAATGCGGGCACGACCAATTGTGGCAGCCAGTGGCATACCGGCAGCAATACTCTTGGCCGCTACAATGATGTCGGGTTCAACCCCAAACTGCTCAATCGCGAAGAGCGTACCGGTACGGCCAAAACCACTCTGCACTTCATCGACAATCAACAGTGAGCCGTTGCGCGTGCAGAATTCGCGTAAGCGCCGCATAAATTCGACCGGCACCGGGATAAAGCCACCTTCACCCTGCACCGGTTCAATCAAGACCGCAGCCACCGTTTCGGGATCGACACCGGCAATCTGCATGCGTTCAAATGCGGCCCAGCACTGCTCAACTGCCTCCGCTTCACTCATGCCCATCCGATAAGCGTAAGGAAAAGGTGCGCGGTAAATCTCTGGGGCAAAGGGGCCGAATTTCTTTTTGAAGTAGGTGCGGGACGTGAGCGAAAGCGTAAGCAGCGTTCGCCCGTGGTACGCGCCATCGAACACGATAATGGCCGGACGACCGGTCGCAGCGCGGGCAAATTTGATCGCATTTTCCACCCCTTCGGCGCCCGAATTCGATAGCAACGTCTTGCACGGCTCGCTGATGGGTGCCAGCGCATTTAACCGCTCGCAGAGGGCGACATACGGTTCGTAGGTGCCAACTAACGCCGAAAGATGGATCAACTGTTCGGCCTGAGCCTGAATCGCCTGAACCACTTCAGGAGGACAGTGGCCGACGGCGAGCGTCCCAATCCCACTAACAAAATCGATCAGGGTATTGCCATCAACATCGGTCACCAGCGCACCCTGGCCGGAGGCAATCGCTATCGGCGTTGCCCGCCCCAAACCGGCAACCACCGCCGCATCACGCCGCGCCAGTAATGCGCGCGAACGCGGGCCGGGTATTTCAGTGACAAGACGAATGTGGCGCACAGCAGGCGCAGTCATGATGGTCACTCCTTTGTGTATTTGCTGCCACAACTGATACCGGTCATTATAATACGAAATGCTGATGGTTGGCGAACAGGGGAAACAGGAGAACGCATTCCAGGCTCATACGAGAGGCGATCAGCGAAGATGCGGAACGCGGATACACGCGAATGACGCGGATCGGCGCGGATGGGGGTGCGGAGTGGAGCCGAGTATCCGCCCAAGCCGCGTTGTTCCGCGTGCATCCGGCGCATCCGGGAGTAGGCACGGGTGATGCGGAACGCGGATACACGCGAATGACACAGACCGGCGCGGAGGGGGGTGCGGAGTGGAGCTATCCACGAGTATCCGCCCAAGCCGCGTTGTTCCGGGTGCATCCGGCGCATCCAGGAGTAGGCACGGGTGATGCGGAACGCGGATACACGCGAATGACGCAGACCGGCGCGGATGGGGGTGCGGAGTGGAGCTATCCACGAGTATCCGCCCAAGCCGCGTTGTTCCGGGTGCATCCGGCGCATCCAGGAGTAGGCACGGGTGATGCGAAACGCGGATACACGCGAATGACGCGGATCGGCGCGGAGGGGGGTGCGGAGTGGAGCTATCCGCGAGTATCCGCCCAAGCCGCGTTGTTCCGGGTGCATCCGGCTCATCCAGGAGTAGGCACGGGTGATGCGGAACGCGGATACACGCGAATGACGCGGATCGACGCGGAGGGGGGTGCGGAGTGGAGCTATCCACGAGTATCCGCCCAATCAGCGCATATCCGCGTTCATCCGCGTAGTCGCCCATAGGTGTTAGTTCAAGTTCACACACCTCTGAAAGGCGCTTGAAGTGCTCGTGCCAATTCAAGGCTTAATGCGCCGCACAACCGCACACACCTGAGTTACCTGTTGTGGGTGTCCGATCACGACCGGCGCCGGCAAGCGAATCGTTTGCAGCAGTGTCATCCAGTCGGGCAGGGTTCCTTCCAGCGGACAAACCACCCCGCCGGCTGCCTGTACAATCACCCAGCCGGCAGCAACATCCCACACCTTTGCTTTACCGATAATAGCGGCTTTGGCCTGACCACGGGCTACATAACAACAATCGGCAGCAACCGATCCCAGCACCCGTACTTTACCGGGGTAGTGGATGGTATACGCCCGGTGGAAGGTCGAAGGAATGGCAATCCAATCGTTGGGGCCAGGCGGTTGAGGGGGTGCAACCTGTATCGGCACATCATTCCAGAACGCCTGACCACCGGCAACTGCCCAATAACAATCGCCCAAGACCGGCAGATAAATCACACCAGCCTGCGGCTCGCCGCGGCGCAGAATACCGATAGAGACGGCCCACATCGGTAATCCTGACACAAACGAGCTGGTGCCGTCAATCGGATCGATAACCCAGATATACTCACGGTCGAGGCCAACCGGATCGCGCTCCTCACCCAACACACCATGATCGGGAAAGCGAGCGTGAATTGCAGCGCGTAACCAATCCTCAATCGCACGATCTGCCGCCGTCACCAGACTCTTGTCGAGTTTTCGTTCTGGCGACACCTGATTGAAGTACGAGCGCAAAAGCATATCACCGGCTTGTTGCGCCCATGCGCGCACGAGCGCAATATCGATCTCCACACAAACCTCCGCCGGTCGTGGCCACAACGTCTGCCTGCTGCGGCGCGTTATTGTATTGTACTACCAATCTGTACAATCAGTACACCCTCAATCTAGCCGAGCATTTGCTGCCGGAACATATACTCCGCCAGCCACCTTACTATCAGGCTGCGTAGATGCAATGTTCATTGAATACCGGTATTGCGGTGGACAATACTCCTAACCTGGTCATCCTGTGTTATGATACGTATGTCGTATGAATTCCCCATCTGGCAACAGGGATGCAATTATCACCACAACTCTGGCAACAGATCATCGCGGCAACCCAATCCCAACCGACGTGGCACGAGCGTCTGAGCCGGTGGTACCATACACAAAGCAACCCAACCATCCACCTGGTCATTCTACGTGAACCGTATCTGAGTCGCATCCTTAGCGGACAAAAACGGATCGAAAGCCGTTTTGCACACGACCGCCGTCCTCCATTTGGTCGTGTTGCAGTCGGCGACATCCTGCTTCTCAAGGGTGCCGGTGGGCCACTGGCCGGACTAGCGCTGGCGACAGAGGTAATCAGTCGCCCACTTTCGGCAGGCGAGATACACGAGATTCGTCGGGCATACGAGCACGATCTCGCCATCGCCGATCCAGACTTCTGGTCGGCTCACGCCACGGCTCGTTATGTCACGCTCGTCTGGATCGATGATGTCTGGCCCTTGCCACCGCTGCCACTTCCGCGACGTGACCGACGGGGATGGGTGATCGTACAGCGCTGATCTAGCGAGGTTCGTTCTGGCGACGGATTGACGGGGTTGGGTGCTCGTGATATTTTGTGAATGATTTCACTAGAAAGGAGGCAAATCGTGTCTTCGCCGCATATCATATCCAACCAGCCTGCTCAGTCCCGTCGCCCACGAGTTGTGATCGTAGGTGCCGGTTTCGGCGGTCTGGCCGCAGTTCGTACTCTGGCGCAGGCGCCGGTGGATGTGCTGCTGATCAATCGTACCAACTACCACGGTTTCTGGCCGTTGCTCTACCAGGTCGCAACCGCCGGCCTGGAACCGGAGTCGATTGCCTATCCGGTGCGCGCCATTCTGCGCCGTTACCGTAATGTGAACTTTCTGCTCGCCGAAGTTCACAGCGTTGATTTTACCCGTCAGCTTGTGCATACCAATACCGGTAGTGTGCAGTACGACTATCTGATTCTGGCAGCCGGCAGCACCACCAATTTCTTCGGTAACGAGCGGATTGCCCGTCATACCCTGGGGATGAAAGACCTGAACGAAGCCCAACGGTTGCGTAACCACGTCTTGTTGTGTTGTGAACGGGCTGCTGCCGAGAGCGATCCGGATAAGCGGATGGCGTTGTTGACGTTTGCTGTGGTTGGCGGTGGCCCAACCGGTGTTGAACTGGCCGGCGCCTTTGTCGAGCTTATCCGCCATGTGATTCGCCACGATTATCCGATGCTCGATGTCCGCCAGGCCCGGGTTGTTCTGATCGAAGCTACCGACCGTATTCTCGCCTCATTTCCAGATTCGTTGCAACAGGCTGCGTTGCACCGTCTGCAACGCATGGGTGTTGAGGTTCGCCTGAACACGCCGGTCGCCGATGCAGATACAAACGGCCTCCGGTTTCGCGATGGCTCCAGCCTCGCCGCGAAAACCGTTGTCTGGGCCGCCGGAGTACGGGGTGCGCCATTGGCCGATGCGCTGGGGGTAACACTCGGCCGTGGTGCGCGTGTGGTGGTAACTCCTCAGCTTACCTTGCCAGACGATGATCGCGTCTTTGTGATCGGTGATATGGCGTACCTGGAAGGCTATCGCCCCGGGGTTGCCTACCCAATGGTGGCGCCGGTAGCCATCCAGATGGGTGAACAGGCTGCACGTAATATACTGGCTCAGATTGACGGGCGACCGATGCAGCCCTTTCAGTACCACGATAAGGGCCAGATGGCAACAATTGGCCGCAGTGCTGCCGTACTCGACGCCTTCGGCGTGCGACTGAGCGGCTGGCTGGCCTGGGTTGGCTGGCTGTTTGTCCATTTGATGGCTCTGGTCGGTTTTCGCAACCGGGCGTTAGTCCTGCTCAATTGGGCGTATAGCTATTTCACGTATGATCGAGGGGTGCGGCTGATCTTTGGGATTGGTGCTGAAGAGCACGAGGAAGCGCTGCTGGATGTCGGCAAACGGCAGGACTACAGGTGAGGTGCTGCCATCGTTGATCCGAATCTTGTGCTATAGTGGACATATCAACAATATGCATGAATGGCATGGAGCAACGCTGCAACTTCATCTGTTGTACACGAGTCGTATGAGAAACGGCGAGTCGAAAGAGTGAATGGAGATGGTACCATTCGCGACTCGTGACTACAGAATTGGGCGATCCCGGCCTCGCCCACGTGACGAAGAACGTCTTAGTCAGATACGGAGGAACGTTGTGCCATTCTGTCCACAATGTGGTGTTGCCAATCCCGATAGTGCCCGTTTCTGTGATCAGTGCGGTGCGCAATTGATTCCGGTTCCGGCTGCTCCACCCCAGGCTGCCACACCGGTACCTGTTGCACCGCCTGTAGCAGGTGGCGGTACGGTAAGTGCCGGGCCAACCACCTGCCCGCAGTGCGGTACCAGCGTTATTCCAGGTGAAGCCTTCTGCGATAGTTGCGGTGCCCCGCTCTTCAATCGACCTGTGGCTTCGCCGCCGGGAGTTGGATCGCCATTCCCCGGTGTTCCACCACAACCTGTCTATCCACCGCCGCAACCGGCCACCATCCAAATGCCGCCACCGGCCCGGCCAACCTCTGTACCACCAGTTCCACCTCCGCCGGTTCCATCTATTCCTGCGGTAGCCCCACCGGTACGTAGTTCGCTGGCCGGGGTACGGTTACGGCTTGAAAATGGCACGGTGCTCTCATTACCGGCCACCGGCCAGGCCACCGTTGGGCGCGCCGATCCGGTAAGCAATTTTTACCCTGATATTGATTTGACCGCTCACGGCGGTCTGGAACGTGGCGTTGGTCGCCGCCATGGGCGCTTTCTGGTACAACAGGGCCAGGTCTACTACGAAGACCTTGATAGCACAAATGGGAGCTTTCGGAATAACAGCAAGATACCACCCCGTCAGCCGCAGCCGATCCAGCACGGTGATGAGTTGCGGCTGGGAGCGCTAAAGCTTATCGTTGAATTGTCGTAAGAGTGCTGTATGAGTGTCGAAAACCCAATGCGGATAGCGATTGTTGGTGTTGGTGGTGTCGGCGGCTACTTCGGTGGTCGTCTGGCCCAGGCCGGTCACGACGTTTTCTTTATTGCCCGGGGCGATCATCTGGCAGCTATGCGAAGCCATGGCCTGCGCGTGCAGAGCATTGCCGGCGATTTCTGGTTACCGGACGTGAAGGCAACCGATCAACCCGCCGAGGTAGGCCCGGTTGATCTGGTGATTGTGGGTGTGAAAGGCTGGCAGGTGCGTGAAGCGGCATACGCGATGCAACCGCTGATCGGCCCAGAGACGGCTGTGCTTCCGCTGCTCAATGGGGTCGATGCGCCGACCGAACTGGCAGAGGTACTCGGCGCCGAACATGTGTTGGCCGGCTTGTGCCGCATCATTGCCTATCGGGCTGCACCGGGTGTGATTGTTCATGCCGGAGTCAATCCGCCCTCTATCGATTTCGGTGAACTCGACAATCGCCATACCCCTCGCCTGGCGCGGATTCAGGCCGCACTGGAGGGGGCCGGTATTCGCGCCTTTATCCCCGAAAACATCCACGTTGCGCTCTGGCAGAAGTTCATGCTGATTTGCGCCTGGAGTGGGTTTGGCGCTGCTACCCGCGCCCCGATTGGGGTCTGGCGTTCCCTGCCTGAAACCCGCCCCCTGGTCGAACGTTGTTTGCAAGAGGTGGTTGATGTGGCCGCCGCTCGCGGTGTGATGCTGCCGGACAATGCGGTGAGCACAATGATGGCGTTTATCGATAGCATGCCTTACGAAGGGACAGCCTCGCTGCAGCGCGATATTATGAGCGGCCAGCCTTCAGAACTGGCCAGCCAGAATGGAGCGCTGGTACGCCTGGCGCGTGCCGCCGGTGTTCCGGTGCCGGTCAACGAGATGCTGTACGCTATCTTGCTGCCGCAAGAATTAGCCGCCCGCGGCCAACTACCGACCCAACGTTGAATGCGCTAGAGAGGAGCGCCGCATGTCTGCACGTCTGTCCCGCCTGGTAGAGCGTCTGGTTGCCGCAGATTACGCCGGTGCCGCCTTGATGCCGGCTACCAATCTCGCCTATCTCACCAGCCTGCGCTTTCATCCCGGAAAACGGCTCACCCTGCTCTTGCTACCGGCGAACGGTAACCCACCGGTTATGGTGCTGCCCCAGCTCGAACTCGAACGGGTGCGGGCAAGTGTTCCTTTCGCAACCCAATTCTTTGCCTGGAGTGATGCCGAAGGGCCATTGAAGGCATTGGCAGACGGCATCACAGCCGCTTTTGGCGCCACCGTACCAGATAAACCGTTGGCCGTTGAGCACACCGTCATGCGGGTGATGGAGCTGCGGGCATTGGAGGCTGTTGCGCCCGGTCTGCGCACGGCTGATCTTGATCCGCTACTGAGTGAACTACGGATGGTTAAAGATGCCGAAGAGCTGGCGCTTATGGAGCGCGCCGTAGCGATTGTCGAGCAGGCATTGCATACCTTCATCAGACAGATTCGTGCCGGACTGAGCGAGCGAACCCTCTCGCGTATGCTGAGCGACGCCATCCTGGCAGCCGGTGCCGACGGCGAGAGCTTCGCGAATATGGTAGCCAGTGGTCCCAATGCTGCCAATCCTCACCACGAAAACAGTGATCGCATACTGCAAACCGGTGATCTGGTGATTATCGACTGCGGTGCCGTCTACCAGGGTTACCATTCAGACATTACCCGCACGATAGCGATTGGCGATCCCGGCCCCATGGCCCGCCACGTCTACGACATCGTGCTGGCAGCGAACACGGCTGGCCGCAACGCCTGCCGGCCCGGCGTGAGCGGCGCCACGATTGACGCCGCGGCGCGCAAGGTGATCGAGGATGCCGGTTACGGGGCAGCATTTGTTCACCGCACCGGCCATGGCCTCGGCCTGGAAACCCACGAACTGCCCAACATTGTTGCCGGCAGTGATGCACCATTGTTGCCAGGCACCACCTTCACCGTTGAACCAGGCATCTACCTGCCCGGTCAGTTCGGTGTGCGTATAGAAGATGATGTGGTCATCACCCCCGATGGTAGTCGCTCACTGACCACCTTCCCCCGTGAGCTGATTGTGGTGTAGAGTGGATGGATTGACAGCCAGCGGCAGTACACTGAACTGTATGCCGAAGGGGCACCCACAGGTGGTGCCCTGTGCAATTTCTCTGTATGAATGTTCTTAAAAAGGCGCCTACCTTATTCACAAACATTGGCTCGTTTGCAAGGGAAACGCAGCCCCTCCGGTCGAGCGATTGACCACACGTGCAACCACATCGCCCACGTTGGCACTAAATTCCGTTAATCCACCCCAACCAGACTCATCACCATCCTCTGAACCCGGATCAAGGCCAGAAATATCGATCACATTTCCATCGCGCTTGAAGAAATAGACCTTTGAACCTTTTGCTAACGCACTTGAAGCAAGTTTTCTTGTCTCCTGATCTACGGAGAGATGGAGCATATCCAGGACATCCTGTGCTGTTCCTTGATGCTTTTGCATAATCTGCAATGCCCAAACGATATCCAGAATATGCGGCGAGTGGGTCGAAATACAGATTTTGTAGCCACGTGCAAGCAGCTCTAGCACCAGGGCCAGCAGAGCAGAGATTGCCCTTGGATGCAAACCCATTTCAGGTTCTTCAATAACAACCCACTCCAGCGCATTGCGACGCATGCGATTAGGCGGCAACAACCAATAAAGTCCCAGTAGTAGTGGTACAAACTCGCGCTGACCTGCTGACCACACTGAATACGGTAGCTTTACTTCCCCCTCTCTGCTACTAAGGACGATGCGTTTTACTGAGTGCTCTGTATCAATCTGTAACCCAAAGCTACCAAAAACATGTTCCAGCAGCATAGTTCGTAATTGCTTTTTGAGGCGATGTTCCGGTGGGAACAGTTGCGAAGATACTGCGAATTCTGATTGGAGCAGGTTATGTACTGTTTCGCTAAACTCACGCAACACAAAGGGATCACCTGAACGGTACTCAGTAAATGGTCGGGTCGATCCATCACGCAAACTCATCACTCGTTGCGCAGGGATGTAGAACATCTTCTCTTTCTCTTGCCGATGACGACTGTTTTCAGAAATGACTCTTTCTAGTTGAACAGCGATATTATTACTGAGAATCTGTGTTTTCTCAGGCTGGTACAGATTAGCCATGCCTTCACCAAAATACAACTCAAGGAAATGACTCGTCTTTCCCGCCCAATCGACATTGAAACGCTTGAATCGATTGCGAATCGGAACAATATCCAGCAGTAATTTGTGCAACTGGAGAAAAATACTTTTACCTGTAGCCTGTGGACCAACAAAGACTGTCAAATCTGAAAAGGTAACACTTGCTGATGTTATTGGGCCGAAATTATACACTGTGAGGGTGTTCATGTTCGTGCTTTCACATTATTGGGAATAGAGGACAGGCATATTCTATACGATTTAGAACCAGGACGGTTTTAATCAAGCTGCTTCTGATCAGTTTGTATCACTCTCAAAGCCGTCTGTGGGTGTGATTGGGTGTGTGTGCACGTATGGTACAACGAAAACTTCTTTCAGGCAACCTTATGTTGAGACAGGTTACTATTGATTGATATGGATGAAAGATTGAGGCTCATGTTCAAAATCAGTGCGATATAGTATACTGTGACAGAATTGTTGTATCAAAGGAGAGCTATGGAATGTCCAATTGATGACCTGTTCGATGATGAACGCAGTGACCAGTGGTGATGAACGATGTCCATCCCAATGGGTTGCCATGGCCAGGCGGTGGGCGTGGCACCGATGAAGCACAGCGCGTGGAGCACTGCACTGAGCACAGGCGATGCTCGGCACCGATGCATAACGAAGATATGCGCATCGTGCCTGGGTGCATCGCACGTTGGACCATGGCCACCGGGTCCGGACACACAAAGAGATAGGAAACGAGTGGTGCATGTGACCACCTGCGAGGGATGATGGATAACGGTGCGCACTGGTCTGCACCCGTTTCGTGGCGTACACAAAACGTATCTGGCTGCATTTGTGGCGATAGGCGAAGTTCGTATCAATGAGCAACGGATCGCTCTTGGGTGTATCGCTCAGTGGTTAGGTTGGACTACTTTTTTGAACATGAGCCACTTTTGACGGACGAAAACATGAATCGCAGCCAATTCCTGGAAGCTCTGCGAAATGAAGTAGCAACATTCAACCCGGTCGTTTCAACACAAACCGGTGACTGGATTGTCAAAGGTTTTATTGACGTAGCCAGGAATATTTACACGATTTCGGCAGATACGAAAGTCATCTCAAAACTTTTGGAAATCCTTCTTTTTCCCCGATTAGCACAATTCGCCGAACAAAACCAGCTTAAAATGTTCTTGTCTGAATAACAGAATTTCTATCCAGATATAAGTTTCGTGGATGTTGACGGTAATCGCTTTGCGCTTGATCTGAAAAGTACTTACCGAATTGATAATGATCGCGTTAACGGCATGACACTGGGCAGCTTTACAGGATATTTTCGCGAGCGGCACAGCACAAAGAATGTGACTTTCCCCTACGGTTCGTACAGCGGACACTTTGTTCTGGGTATCATTTATTCAAAGGCAGATACATCTATTGACGAACGAAGAACATATAACCTGGAAGATATTGAAAGAATTATCTCGGTTATCAGAGATTTTCAATTCTTTGTGCATGAGAAATACAAAATAGCCTCTGATCGTCCAGGCAGTGGTAACACAAAGAATATAGGTTCCGTTACAGAAATCAGCAGACTTTTAAGTGGAACAGGCCCTTTTGCATTACTCGGTGAAGACATTTTTGATGACTACTGGATGTTTTACCTGACTAAAGATATGGCAAGAGCAGCAGAATTGGTCAGACCACCATATACAGATCTACGAAGCTATTTGCGGTATAAAGGTTTACAATATGAACACTAGAGGTTTACCACGTACAGTACAACGAGTCATTGTTCCACCAATAAAGTGTCAAGGAATTAAGACTAAACTGACTAAGTTTATTCTAAGTAATATCTCCTGGCACGGTCAGGGACGATGGATTGAGCCATTTTTAGGTTCAGGAGCTGTACTTTTCAATGTTCAGCCCGATTATGCAATTGTAAATGACATCAATCCTCATATCATACGCCTGTATCAGATGATATATGAAGGAAAAATATTTCCTGAAACTGTACGAAAGTATTTGACAGAAGAAGGAAAGAAGCTATTATTAAAAGGCGAAGATTACTACTACTTTGTCAGGGAACGTTTTAACAAAAGTGGTGATCCCTTGGATTTTATTTTCTTGAATCGGTCATGTTTTAACGGTGTCATGCGTTTTAATAAAAAAGGTGAATTTAATGTTCCGTTTTGTCGAAAGACAGATCGCTTTCGTCAGGCATATATCACGAAAATCGTTAATCAAATAACTCAGATTCGTAATATTATGAAAGGCAAAGCGTGGGAGTTTCGGATTGGAGATTGGCGAGATTGCCTGCACCATGTTACGCCGGACGACTTTGTCTACCTTGATCCGCCTTACATTGGCAGACATACAGATTACTATCAACAATGGACTGAACATGATGCGGCTGAGTTAGCAACGGTGACGCAGCATCTGCCTTGTGGCTTTGCGTTGTCTATGTGGAAAGAAAACCGATATCGTCAAAATCAGCACATCGCTCAATATTGGAACGGATTGATCGAGCGGACAGTTTCTCATTTTTATCATGTAGGTTCGACAGAAGACTTACGAAATGAGATGGAAGAAGCATTATTGATAAAACCAGGCTTTGCAACAGCAATTACACCATCAGTAGAATCTGACAAACCACTACAATTGACATTTGTATAAGCAATAAATACCATAACAGAGATAGGTGTATCTGCGTGCATTAAGCGTTGTACATTGCATCACCACGTCCACAGCATCGCTGGATCGTATTCATTACCCATCAGAAGGCACCATAGTGTGGACCCTCACATACCCAATCAGCCTCCCGTCCTGCCGCGTAACAGCGTATCAGCATTCGATCAATCTGTGGTATACTACTCACGTTGATCGCAGCAGGTGAGGAGACGATGTTTACGACGTTTACTGTCTGTATTTGTTCTCACAGCCGCACGGCTGTATTTTATGACCGTCGTCGTCACCGTCGTCAGCCAGTCACACGCACTGGCTAGCCGCGCCTGCACTTCTGGAAGGAATGTTCTCAGGCCAGCTTGCCAGCGCGCAGGCTGGCTTCTTCTATGTATTCGCCATTACAGAGCACAGGGGACTATGACACACTTATATCTGATCCGTCACGGTGAGTCGGTCGCTAATGTTCAACCAATTGTTGCCGGCATGCGCGGAGATGCCGGGCTTACCAAACGTGGGATCGCGCAGGCCGAACGACTGCGTGACCGGCTGGCAACCAGCGGTGAGATCAAAGCCGATGTGCTGATTTCATCCACCTTGCCGCGTGCCCGCCAGACTGCCGAGATTATTCAGCCTGCCCTGGGGCTGCCCATCATCTTCGATGATGACGTGCAGGAGTTGCGGGTTGGTGAAGCCGATGGCATGACGAACCAGGAAGCCTGGGCGTTGTTTGGAGTACCGGATTTTGATCGGTATCCGTTGCGTCCGATTGCCCCCGGCGGTGAAAGCTGGGGCGATTTCACCTTGCGGGTGAGCCGGGCGCTGACCCGCATTACCACCGAGTATGAGGGTAAAACGATTGTAGTCGTCTGTCACGGTGGGGTGATCGACTGTTCGTTTATCCACTTCTTCCGTATGCCGAGTCTGGTGGTGCCGCCCATTGATTTTCACACCCGCAATACCAGCATTACCTGGTGGGAGCGCGTGAATCGACGGCATCAACAGCTCTGGCGGCTCAATTCGTACAACGACATCGCCCATTTGCAGGGGATTGGTGCTGTGGAGTCGGTGCGCTGGGAAGACACCCATCCCGCTTCACCGGTACCAACCGAGGAGTGATCTGGTATGGTAACGTTTCTCGCCGATGGTCATGTGACCAGTCCACGCGGCTGGCGTGCCGGGGTGGCAGCGTGTGGGATCAAATACGCCAATCGCGACGATCTGGCGCTGCTGGTGAGCGATTATCCGGCGACGGCGGCAGCCGTCTTTACCACGAATGCGGTTAAGGCTGCACCGGTGCGCTACGATATGGCGCTGATGGCGCAGGGCCACGATCTGCGTGCCGTTGTGATTAATGCCGGTAATGCCAATGCCTGTACCGGGAGTGATGGCGATGCCGCCGCCGCTGCGATGGCTCAGGCTGTCGAACAGGCGCTGGATTTGCCGCCCCAAAGCGTTTTTGTTATGTCTACCGGAACGATTGGCGTTCCCATGCCGGTTGAGAAGATTGTGCGCGGGATCGCCGTCGCTGCTTCCCACTTGAGTCAGGATCACGGCCCGGCGGCTGCGCGGGCGATCATGACCACCGATACCCGCCCCAAGTATTGCGCAGTGGCGGTTACGCTCCCTGATGGTCAGGTGATCACAATTGGTGGGATGGCTAAGGGGGCCGGGATGATCCATCCCAATATGGCGACAATGCTGGCGGTGGTCACAACCGATGCGACCGTACCACGGGCGGTACTCGACCAGGCGCTTCGCCGGGCGCTAGAGGTGAGCTTCAACAGCATCAGCATTGATGGCGATACCAGCACCAACGATACGCTGCTGGTTATGGCAAACGGTGCCAGCCCGGCACCACCCATTACTGACCTCGACTCCCCTGCCGGTTCGGCCTTTTACGCCGGTCTGGTCGCAGTGTGTCAGCATCTTGCCCACGCGATTGTGCGTGATGGCGAAGGAGCCACTCGTTTTGTGACTATCACGGTGCGAGGGGCGGTGAACGATGCCGAAGCAAAGGTGGCGGCTATGACTATCGCCCGCTCGCCGCTGGTCAAGACGGCGCTGTTCGGCGCCGATCCCAACTGGGGGCGTGTCTTGTGTGCGATTGGCTATTCAGGGGCGACCGTAGACCCCGACCGGGTGGTGCTGTCGTTTGGGGGGATGCGCGTGTTGGAAAATGGTCTGCCATTACCTTTTGATGAGAAGGCAGCGCATCAGTTGCTCGATGTCCCTGAAATTACTATCGACGCCGACCTCGGCCTCGGTGATGGGCAGGCGACCGTGTGGACGTGCGATTTTAGCTACGACTATGTGCGGATTAATGCCGAATACCGCACGTGAGAGTGGAGCGACGGTATGGAGTACACCACCCGCCAATCGATTGCCCGTGAGTTGTGTGAGCGCCTTGCCCGGCTAGCGGGCGCTCCGCTCGTGGTGGGTGGTATGCTTGCCCCGGAAACACCGCTCACCGATTTCGATCCGCTGGAGCTGCTGGTAGTAGCCGACAGCACCGTTCAATATACGCAGCAGAGCTTTATGCTGCAAGGAATACCGGTGACGATCCACACGATTGGACTGGCTGCCCTGGAGAGTCTGTTGCGGGAACCTGATTTGCGCTGGCCGCAGTGGTTGTGCTGGCTGGACCTGTTACAGCCGCTGGTCGGCAATGCTGATCGCGTACAGGATTGGTTAGCGCAGGCCAGGACGGTACCAGAACCTGCCTTCTACCGCAGTATTCTGCCTTACCTGCCGCAACTGGTCTTCCCGCGCTACAGCGAACTACGGGCGGCTGCTGTTCGTCGTGAGGAGCAGGTGGGAATGCTACTGGTACCGACCATCCTGACCGAAATGTATACGGCGCTCTGCCTGATCAACCGGTGCTGGCCGACCCGCCGGCTGGCGGCGGGTCTGGGCGAGAGTTTCGCTTTCTCCCTCCAGCCCCGTGACTGGCCGAGTCTGGCGATGGCGCTGATTGCAGCTCGCGAACTTGAAGAGATTGGCCGGCTGGCCGGTACGCTTGTCGGCAACTACTGGCAATTGCTGATACGTTGTGGTCTGAATATCGAACATCATCAGACGGCGGCCAGTGCACCGTTGTCATTGCGATAGAGGAGTAGAGAGATGGAACACCGGCTTTGGGGTGGACGTTTCAGTGAACCGACAGCGGCGGAGATGCGTCGCTTCAACGACTCCTTCCATTTTGATGTCCGTTTGGCCGAGGTCGATATTGCCGGCAGTATCGCCTGGGCCGGTGCCCTATTGCAGGCCGGTCTGATTAATGAAACCGAACACGCCGACCTCGTGCGCGGGCTGGAACTGGTGCGGGCCGAATTCGCGAACGGGAGCTTCGTGGCCGCAGCGGGTGACGAAGACATTCATACCGCTGTTGAGCGGCGCCTGCGCGAGTTAATCGGCGATGCGGCGCTCAAGCTACACACCGGGCGCTCACGCAACGATCAGGTGGCAACCGATATGCGCCTCTACACTATCGGGATTGCGCGCCAGCTTGATCGGCGTCTGCGCGATCTGCAACTTGCTCTGCTGGCCCAGGCCGAACAACACACTGCCACGGTGATGCCGGGTTATACCCATCTTCAGCGTGCGCAACCGATCACCTTTGGGCATTGGTGTCTGGCGTATGTTGAGATGTTTGCCCGTGACCGGAGTCGTCTGAACGATGCCATCCGCCGGATGCGTGTACTGCCTCTCGGTGCCGGTGCGTTGGCCGGTAATTCACTCGGCGTCGAACGCGAGCGCCTGACCGAGTTGCTCGATGAATTTGATGAGCTGTCCGCCAACTCACTCGATGCAGTCAGTGATCGTGATTTTGTTGCCGAAGTGCTCTTTGCCTGTGCCTTAATCGGTGTCCACCTGAGCCGATTGGCCGAAGATGTGATCCTCTACGCCAGTGCTGAATTTGGCTTTCTCGAACTGGCTGATGCCTACAGTACCGGCTCAAGTCTGATGCCACAAAAGAAGAATCCCGATAGTATGGAATTGCTGCGCGGCAAAAGTGGTCGCCTGCTGGGCAACCTTGTCGCCTTGCTGACGGTCCTGAAAGGGTTGCCGCTGACCTACAACAAAGACATGCAAGAGGACAAAGAACCGCTCTTTGACAGTTTTGATACGCTCGATCTGGGTTTGCAGGTAGCCGCAGCGGCCATTGCGACCATGACAGTACGGCCTGAGCGCATGGCAGCAGCGCTCGACGATGCCATGCTGGCCACCGATCTGGCCGACGAGCTGGTGCGGCGTGGCGTACCGTTCCGCGTTGCCCACAGCAAGGTTGGTCAACTGGTACAGCGCGCACTGACCCGTGGGGTAAGCCTGCGGCAGCTTCCCCTTGCGGATTACCAGGCCGTCGAGCCATCGCTCGATGCGAGCATTTATGATGTGTTCGACATGCAGCGCAGCGTCGCGCAAAAAGCCAGTTACGGCGGGACTGCACCACAGCGGGTTCGCGAACAGTGTGCTCGCTGGCGTGACAGTTTGTTGAATGATGAATAGTCGTTCGGCATCAGCATTTTGTATCATTGAAGAGGAAAACAGCACAGCTATGACCAGTCCACTCTACGCACCGCCGGTAAGCCTGCCGGTCCTTCACATTCGCCCTGACGCTGCCGTCACAATTCGCCGGGCACGGGTCGGTGATGTGCCACGGCTCTACGAGATTATCAACTACTACGCCGCCCGTGGCGATATGCTGCCCAAAACCCTCGATCAACTCTACAATCGGGTACGGAACTTCAATGTTGCCGAAGCCGATGGTGAGGTGATCGGTTGTGCAGCGCTGCATATCACCTGGGCCGATCTGGCCGAAGTGGTAAGCGTTGCCGTCCATCCGTCGTTTCAGGGCCGTGGCATTGGGCGCCGTCTGATCGAGCCGCTCTTCACCGAAGCATTGGAACTTGGCATTCCAACGCTCTTCACGCTGACATTGCAGGTAGGGTTCTTTAGCTCATTGGGATTTCGCGAGATTCCAAAATTACGCCTCCCGCATAAAATCTGGCAAGATTGCGCCACCTGCTTCAAGCAGGATCGCTGTGATGAAGTGGCAATGATCCGGCAATTACCGTAGGATGCGTCATTGGGCAATGTATAGAATACTGTTTTATCAACGTTCTCTTCATAAACGAATATGTATATGTTTAAGAACAGCCATATATACATTGCTTTCGCATCCAACATGACAATTACTCCGTATCAATCAGTGATGGTTTAACCTGTAGACGGAGTGACGATATGCCTGTTAATAGCACCATTGCTGCTGCGATCCTGCTTATTGTTCTTGGCATCGGCGGTGTTTTCGCTACTGCTGCCATCACCTCAACCATTCCTGCACTGTTTGGCCTGGTTCTGCTCGGTCTGGGAATAGCAATTGAGCGCTCCAGTAACTCTCGCCGTTTTGAATGGCTGGCTGCACTGGTAGGGCTGCTCGGTGTGCTGGCACCAATCGGGAACCTGGTACGGATTATCGGTCAGACCGGCCTGATCATCAATGCTGCGGTGTTCGCAAATGTGGTGATGCTCGGTATCTGTGGGCTGTATTTGCTGGTCTGGCTGTGGGAGCAGTGGAGTGGTGAGCGGATCAAGATTAAGTAGACGAGCAGGGTGATGGGCGGATCGACAGTCCGCCCATCAATAACCCGCACCTGTGATGACGAGCCGTGCTATTGCAAATGTTATCCAATCACCATCCTCACTCACTCCGCTGCCCCACCTCAATCCCTGCCAGGCGCTCTATCGCTTTGATCAGGGCATGATTCCCCTCGTGACCTAATCCGGCCTGTTGCAGGGTGCGGTAGAGATGAAACACGGTCGAAGTGGTCAGCATTGGCGCGCCGACCGCATCGGCAGCGGCCAGCACCAATCGTAAATCTTTTTGCTGGAGGTCGATGGTAAAGCCGGGCCGCCAGTCGCGGCGAATGACCTGCGGCCCACGGTTCGAGAGCATCCAGCTTCCGGCGGCACCACCACTCACCGCTGCCAGCGTCTTCTCTAAATCGACGCCGCTGGCCTGGGCGAAGACCAGTGCTTCGCTGATAGCCAGCATCGTCCCCACCACCAGAATTTGATTCACCAGCTTGACCGTCTGGCCGGCACCGTGATCGCCGACGTGTGTGATCGTTTTGCCCATCGCCTGAAAGACCGGCATCGCCCGTTCCACCAGCGGGGCCGGTCCACCAACCATAATGCTGAGCGTTCCGCGTGCGGCTCCTTCACTGCCACCGCTCACCGGCGCATCGAGAAAGCCAATCCCGTGATCGTGCAGGCGAGCGGCAAACTGCTGTGCGCCTTGCGGGCTGATGGTACTCATATCAATGACCAACATTCCGGCCCGTGCACCTTCGATCACCCCTTGCGGTCCAAACAGAACGGCTTCTACATCGGGGGTATCACTCACACAACTGATCACAATATCACTGCGGGCAGCCAGATCGGCCGGTGAGGTTGCTAACTGAGCGCCGGCAGCAACCAGTTCATCGGCCCGCCCCGGCGTGCGGTTCCACACCGTCAACGGGAACCCGGCTCGCAGAATGTTGGCCGCCATGCCACGCCCCATGATCCCCAGCCCAATGAAGCCAATTCGTTCACTCATACCTCACTCCTCAATTTTGCTGAGAACAACGCTGATACAAAGGATGGTATCATACCTGCCGGCATTGCAATCACAACGCAATGACATACTCGCTGTACCGCTAACAGTGCTAAAGGTGCTCGCCTATGCCAACTGCACTTGCTGATCTCCTGATTCTTGATTTCAGTCGGGTTCTGGCCGGCCCATATGCGACAATGGTTCTCGCCGATATGGGCGCACGGGTGATCAAGATTGAACAACCGGGTACCGGTGATGAAACCCGCCAGTGGGGACCACCCTTCGCCGATAATGGCCTGAGTGCCTATTTCATTGCCGTCAACCGCAACAAACAGAGCATCACCCTCAATCTCAAGCATCCTACCGGCCAGGCGATTGCCCGTGAACTCGCCCGACGTGCCGACGTGCTGATTGAGAATTTTTTGCCTGGAACAATGGCCCGGATGGGATTGGGATACAACGATCTACGTCCGCTCAATCCGCGACTCATTTACTGTAGCATTACCGGCTACGGTCAGTACGGTCCTGATGCCGACCGTCCTGGTTACGACACGGTGATTCAGGCCGAAGGCGGGTTGATGAGTATCACCGGTGAACCGGATGGCCCGCCAATGAAGACCGGCGTTGCCGTTGCGGACATTACTACCGGCCTGTACGCCGCAACCAGCATTCTGGCGGCATTGCACTACCGCACCCACAGCGGAGAAGGGCAGTATATCGATCTGTCCCTCTTTGATGTGCAACTCAGTTGGCTGGCAAACGTGGCATCAGCCTACCTGGTTTCCGGCAAGCCACCACGTCGCTACGGCAATGCCCACTCCACCATTGTTCCCTATCAACCGTTTGCGGCTGCTGATGGGTATGTTATGGTGGCGGTGGGGAACGATCAGCAATTCACCCGTTTCTGTCAGGCGCTTAACCACCCCGAATGGGCCACCGATGAGCGTTTCGCAACCAACCCGGCCAGAGTAACGAACCGCGAACAGATCATTACGGCGATTGCTGAGGTCATGGCCGGCGAGTCGGTGGCCTTCTGGATCGAGCGATTGCGAGCGGCTCAGGTGCCGTGTGGCCCGGTCAACGACATTCCAACGGCTCTGAACAGCCGACAGGCGCAGGCCAGAGGCATGGTTCGCAGTATTGACGGTATCCGGATGGTTGGTCCGGCGCCGGTATTCAGTGCCACTCCTGCAACCATCCGCTCTGCCCCGCCCGCGCTCGGTGCAGATACCGCAGCGGTATTGGCAGAGTTGGGCTATTCGGCCGATCAGATTCGTCACTTCTACGATCAGGGGATTGTGTAGAGAAGAACGGAGGTAGCACAGGCTTCAGTCTGTGCTACCCCGGCTATGTGCGCATATACCCCTGATTACCACAGCGCGAACACCCGGCTCGGTCCACCGGAGCCGGCAGCGATTTTCGGTGCCCCAACCACCAGCGTTGCGCCGCTTGGTGGGATCGACTCCAGATTCGCCAGATTCTCCAAACCCCAGCGGTTCGTCGGTAACAACGTATAATGCACGGCAAAGGTCGTCGAGGGGCCGTGATCGAGACTCAAGGTATCAACCCCGATACCGCTGATACTCCGCTCGGTGAGTAGAAAATCAATCGCATCCTTCCCGAAACCGGGGAAGTGCATCACCCCACTCGAGTCGGTATTGCGGAAGAGTTCAACCGAATGGGCACGTGCCCCCCAACCGCTTGCCATCAACACGGCGGCATTATTGGGTATCCGGCCGTAACGCCGCTCCCACGCCCGAATATCGTCTGGGGTAACGACCGTATCGGGATCGCGGGCTGCCCGCTCGCTAATGTTAATCACCACTGCCGGCACCACCAGCGAACTGACCGGAATCTGATCAACAAACAAACCATTGGGAGCAAAATGCACCGGCGCATCCATGTGTGTACCGGAATGCTCCCAGTAATTCAGAATGCTGCCATAGTAGCCATCGCGCTCGTGAAAAACCACCGGAGTAATCTGAAATGGTGCCGCACCGGGGAAAAGCGGAAATTGCGTGCCCAACAAATGAGTTAAATCAGCCACATTTCGGAAACTGGCCCGCGTAGCCGTCGCCGCTTCCGCCGTTAACGGTGCGGCAACGGCAGCAACCGCTGCTCCCAAACCAAATTTGAGCAAATTGCGCCGACTGATTTCAGGGGATTGAATCGACTCGATAAAGCGTGGTGGACACATACAACCTCTCCTTTTGCTCACCAGACGAACCAACTATCATCAGAGCCAGGAAAGCATTATCCTGATACGCTATGCCTCAAGCCGCTGCACCTGACCGGATAACGGTTGCGGTTGCAAAACTGCCAGCAACACCGGACAGAGACGTTCCAGATCGGCTTGCAGTGCTGTCATCTCGGCATCAGTGACTTCGCCTCGATACTTGAGGGTATAATGCAGGCCGGTTGGGGCTACCGGAGCATCGGCACTGACGGACAGCGCACCACGATAGTCTATCTGACCACTGACTTCTACCTGAAGATCGTCAATCGCCAGTTCACGGTCGGCGGCAATTGCCAGCGCCGAATGAGCGATACAACTGGCCATTGCCGCTAACAGCAACTCTGGCGCATTTGGCCCCAGATCGTACCCACCGAGGGCCGGCCCTGAGTCACTGATCACCGTATGATCGCGCACCCGCACCGGACGCAGGCCGGTACCGGCAGCGACAGTCACTGCGGCACGCAACGTCACCGGTGAAGGGGGCTGATCACGTAGACGCGAACGGAATGCGGATAGTGCCTCGCGCTTACGTGCCAAAAACTCTCGCAAACTCCAAATTGGAGCCATAGCTGCCTCCGAACGCTTCCAGGCGGGTCATTCACTTTTACCTTAAACCAGGCGGGAACTGGAATTATTATCGTCTTGATCTGGGGTGCTGTCAATCAGATGCATGTTTCAAAAGTGGAACATGATCGTCGTCACAGTATTGACTACAATGACGTTCGATATGTTTAATGTAGAAGCTACAAATTCATGAAGCGTTTACGTTTTACACTCAGCGATGCGAGTATCACGTGACTGGGGTACAGGAAGCACGACCCTGTACCTATTATGCCCGTTACCAGGCGCGCGGCGCAGCGGCCAGCGCACGATCATCTGGCCTGTCAATGACTGATGATCTGACTTCTACTCTGTAGTGGTTTGAACACGTCGACACAACGTATCCAGGAATTACACCATGATGATGACTCCACACGCTTTACTTTCCGGCTACAATATCATTGCACAGTGAAGGTGCGTTATCAATTCAGCTCCAATGTTCGGCGCACCGGAGGTTACAAACTATGCCGCCAGTTGCCATCGACATCTCCATATACATCGGCCTGCTCTGGTTTGTTTGTCTGATTACCGTAGGCGTCTCCATCTATCTCTGGCCACGCCGCGACAGACCGGGGGGGAGAGAGTTTCTCGCCATGCTGGCGGCAATTGTCGTGTGGGCCGGTGCTGATGCGTTGGAATTGATGGCATCTACGCTGGAGAGCAAAATCTTCTGGCGCACTGTTCAGCAATTAGGAACAACCCTTCTACCACCTATCTGGTTGCTCTTCGGTTTTGCTTACCTCGATTTTCAGCCGTGGAGTCGCTCGCGCGCACGCTGGCTGATCTTCGTTGTACCGCTGATAACTATTACCATTGTTCTGACGAACCAGTGGCACTTCCTCTTTTTTCACGAATTTCTGCTGAGTGACACAACGCCGGCTAATCTCGAAGTGATCCCTGGCCGGTGGTACTGGTTTCACATCGGCTATTCATACCTCTGTCTCACTACCGGTCTGGCGCTGATCGCCGGTGCATTCTGGCAGGCTTCGCCCCTTTTCCGTCGCCAGATGCTTTGGCTGGGGATGGGTTTTATCTTTCCATTTCTCTCAAACTGGACATATCTCAGTCAGGTTACACATCTCGGTGTTGATATAACACCGATTTCTTTCCTCTTCTCAGCTCCGTTCATTCTGCTAGGTTTGTATCGGCATAAATTCCTGAATCTGGCCCCAGTTGCCAGAAACCGGCTCATCGAGGCAATGTCAGATGCGATGATCGTTCTCGATGAGGGGGGGCGTATCGTCGATGCCAACCCGGCAGCCGAACGCCTTTTCAGAGTCAAACAGTACACAAATAAGCCACTGGTAGAGGTACTGAACTGGCCGGCATTGTTGAAAGCCACGCAGACAACTGAGGCGCTGCGGATCGAACTCAATTGCCCATACCATCCTGATCGGTTTTTTGATATTACGATTAGTCCAATTGATGACAGGACTGGTAAACCTGGCGGTCGCCTGCTGGTCTTTCGCGAAATTACCGAGCGCAAGAAGGTTGAACAACAACTGCAAGAGGCGTTACGCCGCTTTACCGACATGATCGAACAGACGCCGCTGGTGGCTATTCAGCGTTTCGATCAGCACGGAATCATTCTGGAATGGAACCGGGTGTGCGAGCAATTTTACGGGTACACGGCTGCCGAAGCATGTGGCCGCCGCTTGCAAGATCTGATCTTGACAGGAGATGAGGTCGCCGAATTCGAACATCTCATTCAACAGATCTGGCGAAGCGGCCAGGCACCACCACCGCGCACATGGCAGATTCAGGCCAGGAATGGTGATATACGCTGGGTCTACTCAGCCATGTTCCCCTTGTTCTTTCAGGGTAACGTCAGCGATATTGTGTGCATGGATGTCGATATTACCAATATTCGCCAGGCCGAAGAGAGTCTGCGCCGACAACGCGACCAACTGGCAGCCCTGCACCGTCTCACACTCGATTGGTTTAATCGGCGAGAGATGGATGATCTGTTGCAGGCCATTACCGATAGCGCTTACAAGTTGCTCAATGTCAGTTACACAGAATTACTCCTGGTGGAGGATGATCAAACACTGGTCATTCGTGCCTGTACACCACCTTTACCGGAACACGTATCGCGGCAAAAAACGGTATCTACAGCACCGCTGTCCTGGCGCGCATTTCACACACGACAACCGGCTATCATTCTGAATTATACGGATTGGCCCGAACACGCTATTGACTATGAGCCATTCCATTTTGGGCCGGCGATGACCATTCCGATCATCGTCAAAGATGCCTGCCTGGGTGTGCTTGGCCTGGCGCGAAATCAACAGGGTACCCCCTTCACGCCTGACGAAATTCAGCATGCCATGCTGCTCACCCAACTGGCTGCGCTTGTGCTCGACAATGCCAATCTCTATGCTGCGGCGCAACGCGAGATTGCCGAACGAAAACAGGCCGAACGTGAACAGGCCCGGCTTCAGACTCAACTGTTGCAGGCGCAAAAAATGGAAGCTATCGGTCAGCTAGCCGGTGGGATTGCGCACGACTTCAATAATATCCTCACGGTGATTACCGGTAATGTCGAGCTGGCGATGCTGGAGATTGCACCAGATCATCCGATCTATCCTGAACTCGAATCGGTCCGGCAGAGTACGGCCCGTGCCAGCGAGCTGGTGCGTCAGTTGTTGACGTTTGCTCGCCGCCAGCCCGGACAGCCAAAGCCGATCAATGTCAACCACCAGATTAACGATATTATGAATATGCTGAAGCGAATCATTGGTGAACACATTCATTTACGATTAGAACTGTGTGAACCGATTGATTCTATCAATATCGATCCACATCAATTTGAACAGGTATTAATGAATCTGGTGGTTAATGCACGAGATGCTATGCCCAATGGTGGCGAATTAACCATTCGTACCTCGATGCAGTATGTCGAGGCCGGTAACATTCCGGCATTTAGTCAGGCAAAAGCCGGCAAATATGTGTTACTTTCAGTGTGTGATACCGGTATCGGGATTGATGAAACAATCCGTGGTCATATTTTTGAACCCTACTTTACGACCAAGCCAATGGGCAAGGGCAGCGGGTTAGGATTGGCGATTTGCAGCGGCATCGTGACCCAACACGGCGGCTTTTTTACCGTCGATAGCCAGCCCGGTGCCGGCAGTTGTTTCACCGTTGCCCTACCGGCAATGCCTGCCGGAACGATGACGCCTGCACCAGATACGCTGTCCACGCCGACTCCACTCGTCGAGCGGTTTGGGAACGAGACAATCCTGTTGGTTGAGGATGAACCCGGTGTACGCCAGATGGCTGCCCGCTTGCTTCGCGAACAGGGCTACACGGTGCTGGAAGCAACGCACGCGCAAGAAGCAATGGCGCTTGCCCAACAGCACGGTGATGAATTACACCTTTTGATAACAGATGTGGTATTACCACATACTGATGGAATCACGCTGGCCTATGAGTTGCAGGCTTCATTCCCCCAGTTACGGGTTATTTTGATGTCAGGATATCTGCAACGAGTGATGGCCAATGGCAGTGAACCACCATATCCGGTCTTGAATAAACCCTTTACCCGGCATCAGCTTTTTGCGCTGATCCGACAGACAATCAGTCAAGCACGCTGAGAGGCGCCTATGGAACAGATTGGTGGTCTCGTTGTCGCGATACTGGTCACGCTGATTCTGGGAGGCATTGGTATCATTGCATGGCGTTACTGGCGTGAGCAGGTGAATATTTCACCCGAAGATGAAGAGCTGTTACGCGAGATTGCCGAACTCAATGATCGGCAGGCCAATCGGATCAGCGATCAACGATTGCGCTCCAGGGTTGATCCCGATGAGGCCTGGCAGATCATGGTGCAACGCGGACGTAAGTCGTCCCGCCGTCGTTCGCAATAAACGCGACTTCATTCGTTACCCGCCAGAAATGAACCAGGGGCGACGCCTGCGTCAC
Organism: Chloroflexus aurantiacus J-10-fl; assembly: GCF_000018865.1. Taxonomy (NCBI): domain Bacteria; kingdom Bacillati; phylum Chloroflexota; class Chloroflexia; order Chloroflexales; family Chloroflexaceae; genus Chloroflexus; species Chloroflexus aurantiacus. The sequence continues at coordinate 4,473,324 of NC_010175.1, read as the reverse complement.
CCCTGGAGTCCGCTCCAGCGGGGCAGATGTACAACCTGCCCCGCCGTTATTCAGGTTATGACTGCTGACCCACGTACCCTTGCAGTAGCTCAACCAACAGCCGGACACCAACCCCGGTTGCCCCCCGTGACTGATAGGTTCGGTTCGGCTTTTCTACCCAGGCAGTACCGGCAATATCGAGGTGCGCCCACGGATAATCACCGACAAACGCGGCCAGAAAACCGGCTGCGGTAATCGCACCACCATAGCGGCCACCGGTATTCTTGAGATCGGCGATCTCGCTCTTCATCGCATCGCGATACTCGTCCCAAAGCGGCAACTGCCAGACGCGCTCGGCGGTTGCTTCACCGGCAGCAATCAGCCGATTGGCCAGCTCTTGATTGTTCCCCATCATCCCAATCGCGTGGGGGCCAAGGGCGATCATAATCGCACCGGTGAGCGTCGCCAGATCGACAATCGCAGCGGGTTGGTAGCGCTGCGCGTAGAAGAGACCATCGGCCAGCACGATCCGCCCTTCAGCATCCGTATTCAGCACTTCAACCGTCTTACCGCTGAGGGTACGGATAATGTCGCCGGGGCGATACGCCGTCGCGCTCGGCATATTCTCGGCAGCACAAACAATACCGACGACATAGAGCGGCAGTTGCAATTCGGCGACGGCCTGCATCGCGCCGAACACCGCAGCCGCACCGCTCATATCCATCTTCATGTCGTCCATCTTCTCTGCCGGTTTGATACTGATCCCACCGGTGTCGAAGGTAATGCCTTTACCGACCAGGCAGATCGGTGGCCCTTGATCGGGTGAGCCATACTCCATCACAATAAAGCGCGGTTCATTGGCCGAACCCTGACCGACGGCGAGGATGCCACCGAAGCCCTGTTCGATCAACTGCGCCTTATCGAGCACCATTGTCTTCAAGCCGTACCGCTCGCCCAAGGCAAGAGCGGTTTGACCAAGGAACGCTGGAGTGACATCATTACCGGGGCCATTGGCCAGATCGCGGGCAAACGCTGTGGCCTGAGCGATGATCTGACCACGGCGTACTCCGGCTGCCGCTGCATCAGCGTCAGTAGCGGCCTGCAAAACGGCTTTCTGCGTCGGTTGCTCTTTGGCGTCACTCTTGTAGCGGGTGTAACGATACGCACCCAGAACACTTCCCTCGGCAAATGCCTGCCCGAACACCGCCGGTGTCAGTGGTAGATTGCCGTTGTAGCCGATATGGAATGTTGCCACCTTCGCATCCTGGGCATAGCGAACAGCCAGCGCCGCCGCCTGACGGACTGTGTCAGCCGTAATGGCCGAACGCTTCCCCATCCCGATCAACAACAACCGACGGGCCGGCAATGCTCCTCGCGGATAGATAAGTGTCTGACTCTGCCAGCGTCCGGTGGTATCTTCAGGCTCACATAGCGCTGCAACCGCTGATGGTAGAGTCTCATCCTCAGCGTAGAGCAACACCGCCAGATCCGCTGTAACCCCCAACAGATCACCGGTCTGTACTTCGCACTGCATAGGAACCTCAAATAGGTGACAAGTCATCTTTTCCGGTTCTTCATTGTACGTCGAGCGCGGCAGACCGTCAAATCCGTGCAACCGATCAGGCTGCCAGACAGCAACACACCCTGTGGTACAATAGCCGCACATTGGACGGAGACCAGGGGAAGCTATGACACCGATTATTCAACTTGGTCTTGGTGGTGTTGGTCGGGCACTTGTCCGTCAGATGCTGGCTGTGGCACCGACCATTCGCCGACGCTATGGCATCGACTTGCGCTACACAGCCCTGGTGGACAGCCGTGGCGCACTGGCCGGCGATCCGGCACTCACCGATGATCAGATTCAGACTGTGCTTACCGCCAAAGCGGCGGGTCATCATATTGATAGTCTTGCCCACGCTATTACTGATCGACACTGGCTGGAACTCTTACCGGCAACGATGGCTATCGTGGTTGACGTCACGGCGGCGGGGAGTCACGCGGCACCGCTTGCTGCTGCTATCTCTGCCGGACACCGGGTGGTGCTGGCCAACAAACGACCGTTGTGTGAGAGTTATGAACTCTTTGCCGCGCTGACTGAACGTGGCGCGACCCGCTACGAAGCAACCGTCGGCGCAGGCTTACCGGTGATTGGTGTGCTGCAAAGCCTGATCGATAGCGGCGACGAGGTACGCGCCATTGAAGCGGCCTTGAGTGGAACCCTCGGCTTTCTCATGAGTGAGCTTGAACGTGGGGTTGGCTTCGCCGATGCAGTACGCACGGCCCACCAGCTCGGTTACACCGAACCCGATCCTCGCGACGATCTGAGCGGTGCGGATGTCGCCCGTAAAGCGCTCATTCTGGCCCGTACCTGTGGCATGCATCTGCCGCCTGATGCTGTAATCGCCGAGCCACTCTTCCCGGCGACCCTGAAAGAGATCAGCGTCACCGAATTTCTCCAACGGCTTGAGGAAGCAGAACACGAGGTGATGAACCGTTTGCAGGTGGCCAGTGCTAACGGGAAGGTGTTGCGCTACATCACCCGCATCAGTCCTGACAATGGGGTCGAGGTTGGCCTGCGCGAATTGCCCACCGATCATCCGCTCGCCAGTCTGCGCGGCCCAGATAATATGATCAGTTTCACGACGAATCGCTACGCTGATCGCCCGCTTGTCGTCCGTGGCCCCGGCGCCGGCGTAGAAGTGACCGCAGCCGGTGTGTTGAGCGATATTATTGCCACCGCACGAGAGTTATGACCCTGCAAGCACAAGCTGACACAGCTCCCATAGCCCGTGATGTGCCATTGATCGACTTGCATCGCCATCTCGATGGCAATGTGCGGCTCACCACTATCCTCGACGTTGCCCGCACGTATGGTATTCGCCTGCCTGCCGACACCGTCGAAGGATTACGCCCATACGCGCAGATTCAGGGTGTGGCAGCTTCAGTAATGGATTTCATCGCGCGTTTCGATCTTCTGAAGCTGATCTGCGTTGATGAAGATGTAGTGGCGCGCATTGCCGAAGAGAATGTCGAAGATGCAGCCAATGAAGGAATCGACTACATCGAGTTACGCTGCTCACCGGCATTCATGGGCGAACGCTACGGTCTCGATCCGACCCGCGTGCTGGCGGCGGTTTGCCGGGGTGTGCGTGCCGGCATGGCCCGCTACCCGGTTCAGGCACAGATCATCGGGATTATGTCACGTCACATGGGTGAAGAGAGCTGCTGGCGCGAATTGGAAGCAGCCATCGCGCTGATGAGTGAAGGTGTAGTCGGGATCGATCTCGCCGGCGATGAAGCCAATTTTCCCGGTACCCGGTTTGTGAAGCACTTTGCCCGTGCTCGCGCCGCCGGTCTGCGCATCACGGTGCATGCCGGTGAAGCCGCCGGCGCGTGGAGTGTCCGGCAAGCGATTGAGGAACTGGGTGCTGAACGTATCGGCCACGGCGTGCGGGCTGTCGAAGACCCGGCTGTTTTGCAACTGATCGCCGAACGTGGGGTTGCCCTGGAGGTATGCCCGACCAGTAACGTGCAAACCCAGACGGTCAGCGGCTACGAGAGCCACCCGCTACCACAACTATTGCGCCGTGGCCTGCTGGTCACGCTCAACACCGATGACCCCGGCATTAGCGCCATCGATCTGCCACACGAATATCGCATTGCCCGCGACCGGCTTGGTCTCACTACCGAAGAACTACGGACATTGCAGGCTCATGCCCTGTCCGCTGCCTTTATCGATGAAGCCACCCGCGCTGCTTTGCTGCACAAAGCACGTTCACGCACCACTTGAGTTTTATAACGCGGCGTGTTACACTATTGACGCAAAGCAGCAATGTAATCACTCCCCACCAGATGAAGGAGTCTGGCAATGACGCACGAACACTCCCCGACCGGGTTACCCCACTATGACCTGTACATTGATGGTGCGTGGCAACCGGCAGAGAATGGCCAAACCTTCACCGTCTATGATCCGGCTACCAGCCAGCCCATTGCCACCTGTGCCAGTGCTACCCACAGCGATGTTGACCGGGCAGTCCGCGCCGCCCGCGCCGCGTTCGATCACGGCCCCTGGCCGCATACATCCCCGGCCCAACGTGCGGAAATTCTCCACGCAATTGCCGATGCCCTCGAAGCACGCAACTTTGAGCTGGCCGAGATTGAGTCGCGCGATGCCGGGGTACCGATCCGCAAGACAACCTACAACGATATTACCCTTGGCCTGGAAATTCTGCGCGGTTGTGCCGAAATGGCGCGCAAGCATCCTTACGAGCCACTCCCGTGGAACGATCTGCCGAGCGTGTCGTGGAATTTTGTCTGGCGTGAACCAATCGGGGTGTGTGCCCAGATTATTCCCTGGAATTACGCCTTTTGTATGGCAGCCTGGAAGCTTGGCCCGGCGCTGGCAACCGGCAATACGGTCGTCTTTAAGCCATCCTCACTCGCACCACTGAGCACGCTGGCGATTTTCCAGACCATTCACGATCTCAATTTACTGCCGAAAGGGGTGATCAATCTGGTGTTGGGGCCTGGTGGCGATGTTGGGGAGTATCTGGTTACTCACCCGGCGGTCGACAAAGTCGCCTTCACCGGCAGCACCGAAGTCGGACGCAAGATCATGGCGCTGGCGGCACCGCACATCAAACGGGTCACCCTGGAACTGGGCGGGAAGAATGCGATGCTGATCCTGCCCGATGCCGACCTCGATCTGGTCGTCGATGGAGTGTTGTGGGGAGCGTTCTACCACTCCGGGCAATTGTGCGAGGCCGGTTCGCGTTTGCTGGTACCGCACGCCCTCCACGATACGCTGGTCGAGCGGCTGGTCGAACGGGTGCGCGGGATGCGGATCGGTGACCCCATGGATCTGGAGACCGACATCGGCCCGCTGATCAGCGAACGGCAGCGCGAGAAGGTGGAGTACTACATTGCAGTTGGTCGTGAAGAGGGAGCAACTGTCGTTATCGGTGGTGGCAGACCGATAGGCGAAGCCTTTGCCAATGGCCATTATGTCGAGCCGACCATTTTTACCGGTGTGCGCCCTGAGATGCGGATCGCCCGTGAGGAGATCTTTGGCCCGGTGCTGTCCGTCATTGCCTACGACGAGATCGGTGAGGCGATTCGGATCGCGAATGATAGCATCTACGGCCTCGCCGCTTCAGTCTGGTCACGCGATCTCCAGCATGCGTTGTCGGTAGTGCGACGCATCCGTGCCGGTACCGTCTGGATCAACGAACACCACGTCCTGAACCCACGGGCACCGTTTGGTGGCTATCGCCAGAGTGGTTTTGGCCGCGAAATGGGGCGCTACGGCCTGGACGAGTATACCGAAGTCAAGCACATTCACGTCGATCTGATGCAGCGACGGCAGGGCCGGTTGTGGTGGGATACCTTGCTGCCAGAGTAGGACGTATCTCAGCAGACGGGGTTATGTCGCTCTCTTCTGAAGTGCGGAAGCCTGACTTCCGCACTTCCCATACGCCATACCGGAGGCGTGGACAACCTGCGACCGACCGGGCGACCGTCGGTCTTTTCAACACAGATGAGACGACTGTCGGTGCCGGTGCCTTATGCCGACAAAACCTGCGATCACGATTGCCTTACAGCCACAGTACCTGACCCTCGCCGAGGAACTACGAACCATCATCTCATTTGATCGGGAGGGCCGACCAATCGTTGCCTTTCTCCACGGAACCAACTATGTTCGTGGACTGAGCGGTGATGTACTGCTGAAGCGGGTGGTATCTCGCGGACACAAAGAACGACGCAAACTGTCTGCTGCCGAACGGCGAGCCGTTCTCGGCGATCTGCTCAATCACGCCCACCGCATGATCGACCGCCTCGAACCACAAGCCGCAGCAGAGGCACGGGCCTGGTTTGATCGCATTCGGCACTGGGATGTAGATCGTTTGGAAGCCGAACGTGAACGCTTTCTGACCGTCTATAAACCGATCAGCATTCTGCCGCCTGATCAATACCGGGCGCTTGTGCTCCAGGCGACAGAGGGATGTAGCTGGAACCGGTGCCATTTCTGTACCTTCTATCGTGACCGGGCGTTTCGCATTCACACACCCGCCTCATTTCGTGAGCACATCCAACAGGTGAAAACATTCGTTGGCGCCGGCCTGGGTCTGCGCAAGGCCATCTTTCTCGGCGATGCCAATGCGCTGATCATCCCTCAGCCACGTCTGCGCGATCTCTTGCAGGTGGTGCATGAAGAGTTCACCATCGGGCCAGATGCCGATTTCAAAGGCATCTACGCCTTCCTCGACATCTTTGGCGCCGAGCGCAAAACACTGGCGGACTATCGCGAACTGGCGGCAGCCGGAGTACGCCGCGTCTATCTGGGATTGGAGAGTGGTGATGAGACGGTCTTTCGTTTGCTGAACAAACCCGGCTCACCGGCAGAGGCTATCGAGGCCGTGCGCACGATCAAAGCTGCCGGTATCGCCGTTGGTATCATTCTGCTGGTTGGTGCCGGCGGTGAGCGGCTGGCCGCCGATCATGTGCAACATTCGCTTGCCACCATTGCCGCGATGCACCCTGGCCCGGAAGATATTATCTACCTGTCACCGCTGATGATCCCACCCGACACCCCCTATCTTGCCCAGATGCAGGCGATTGACAGCCCTCCGCTCAGTGAGGCGGCGCTGGCGGCCCAGCTTGAACAGCTTAAGCAAGGTGTGCGGGCAATCGTGCCGGCGGGCACGAAGGTTGTGTTATACCACATCGAGGAGTTCGTATACTGAGGCAACAGCCGGGTGACAGGCCGGTCAACGATTGCCTCGACACCGAACCTGAACGGTAATGCATAGCGCCACCCGAAAGAGAGGAGCGTAGAGGAATGAGATCACATCTGGATACATCCGATACACTACATGCGATTTAGACATTCTCTTCTCTCATTCACCGCATCCCTTGTATAGTTAAGGTTAATGGCACAGGCACCATCCGTAGGCTATGCATTACCCATAACGCGAATACTGCATTGCCCGCGTGCCGGAGCGGGTCGGGGGAGTGATGACGGGCGTGCTCCCCAGCCGGGAGCTGGGAGCGCGCGCCTCCGGCGCGCATGGTGCCGGTACCAGTGCTGGAGGGAGGAGCCAGGCGCAAGCTCCCGCCCCTGGCGGCATTCACGGACGGCCAGGATAGATGATCGAACGCAACGTCTACCCTATCAGAAAGCCCTGGATCACACGTCTGCCCTCCCATCACCCGCCCCCGCTATGCATTACCCACAACTGGTGTCAACCACATGCGTATCAGCGGGGATGATCGCCATAGGTGCTGTTGTGGGCGACTGGCCCGATGGCAGAGCGCTGCTCCAGCCGTGCCGGCACGTGCTGGATGGATTGCTGTACCCGCTCGGCATGCGCGTGTCTCGCAGTTTGGAGTGCGGCAGCCATGCTGCCGCGCCAGCCGTGCTCACGATCCGGCGCGTGGCATACCGTTCCCCATCCTGGTCACGGGGGTGCTGAATGTGCTCATACCGATCATCGAGTCGGTCCGGCATGCATGCGATACCCCTGCGTGTAGACGGTTATGTTGTAAGAGATTCGTGCCTGCGCACCAGCGGTCACGGCCAGCACCTGACAGCGGTGGAGAGGAATGCCTCCACGCAGGCTGGAAGCCTGCGCCACGGGGAGCACTTGCAGCCCAGCCTAACGCAGCGCGACATATGGGTAATGCATAGGTCCGTAGGGGCGGGTTCTAAACCCGCCCCTACGGAACCCGCCCCTGCGGAATCTACCCTTACGTACCACCAGCACGCTGTGGGGCAGGCTGCCGGCCTGCGTTCGGCTATGTAACACCTGGGCCACCGCTTTTCAACGACGCACAAGACAACGCCTTACAAAACTATCATCCCCAACCCCCCTACACCCTTCCCTCCTCTGCTATAATGGAAGCGATGTATGTCTCCAACAACAATGTATGAAGTGTCAGTTACTCCTGCACAACAGTACCGGCTCATGGTGTAAGACTGCAATCTCACCATTCAGCGTACAGGAACGATCAGCCAATGTCTGAATATAGTGCTTACCAGATTGATCAGCAGCGCATTGCACGCTATCTTGGCAACGAGCAGGCTAACGCGCTCTGGCTTGATCGTCTACGACCGCACGAACTCTATCAACTATGCGCCCTTCTTGCCAGTGCTCAGTATACGCTCTCGACATACCTGCCACGCCGTCTGGTGAACCATCGCCTGCGTACAACCGACAATCAACCATGGGTGGAATGGGTTGACGGCTCGTTACTATTTGCCGACATTAGCGGCTCGACGGCGCTGGCCGAACGCTTGAGCAGTATTGGTCGGGAAGGCATCGAGATTGTTACCGATACGCTGAACACGTACTTCGGTGCGCTCATTCGCCGCATCCAGGAAGCCGGCGGTGATCTGATCACCTTTGGCGGCGATGCCCTGCTGGTCTTGTTTACCGATCCCGATCACGCTTACACTGCCACGGTGGTTGCCCGTGACCTGCTACAACGTCAGGCCAATTTTGTACGTGACGTGCCGGGGATCGGTTCGTTCCCGTTGACTATGCACATCGGCGTTGAAAGCGGGCGCATCGCTATGGTCAGTGCCGGACGCTCCGAGTCGTTGCGCTACAGCGCCATGGGTTCCTGCGTCGAGCGGGTAGCACGGGCAGAGGAGCTGGGGGGACGTGGTGAGATTGTGCTGGGGCCATACGCCTGGTCTGCCCTGGCCGGGCGTGCCCAGGGTGAATTACTAACCGACGGTTATGTAAAGTTACAAACGATAGAAGGCCAGACTCTAGCGACGAGTCCGGCCGCTCCGTTCAAGACACCACCACCCGGTCGCGACACCGCATTTCACCTGATCTGGACTCTGGAACGGCTCAGTCCCTACCTGCCGGCAACGCTGGTCGACCGGATCATGAGCGACCCGCAGCGGCCACGCCTGGAAGCTGACCTGCGTCCCGTATCAGTCCTGTTTGCCCAAATCGAAGGACTGGCACCGCTAGTCGAGGATTTGCCACCCGAACGCGCCGCCCAGATCATTGATGCCGTATGGCGGGTCTGTTTTACCGCAATTGAGCATTACGGCGGGTACGTCAACAAAATCGACCTCGCGGCAGAGGGTAGCAAAATCCTGGCGATCTTTGGTGCCCCTATCGCGCAAGAGGATCACGCCGAGCGGGCGGCACGCGCAGCGCTCGATCTTCAACGTGCGTTTCATTCGCTCATCACGTCCCAACCGGCAGGGATCAGCCTTGCCCAACTGCGGCTCCGCATCGGGCTAAACAGTGGCAATGTCTTTGCCGGCAACGTCGGTGATGCCGAACGCAAAGAGTACACCGTTATGGGAGACGCCGTCAATGTGGCGGCGCGGGTCATGAGCCACAGCGATTGGGGCGAGATTCGGGCAACCACGACCTTTGCGGTTTCCGTTGGTACGACCATTGCCTTCGCCGACTCGCGTACCGTTACTGCTCGCGGGAAACGTGAGCCACTCGAACTGCTGCGAGTGGTAGGGTTGCGGGAAGCATCGTCACCGGTTGCCCAACACGCGATTGTGGGGCGCCGGTACGAGCTAGGCTGGCTGCAAGAACGGCTGGCCATTGCGTTGAGTGGGTATGGGCGTGTTGTCCGCATGAATGGCGAAGCCGGGATTGGCAAGACCCGTCTGGCTGCCGAGTTATTGATTACCTCTGTTCCCCGTCAGACCCGGATCGTGAGTGTTCGTTGCCTCGCCTACCAGCAAAGCACCCCCTATGCCCCCTGGAGCGATGCCTTGCAGGCGCTGTGTGGTATGTCGAGTCATGACGATCACGCGACCCGGGCTGCCAGATTACGCCAGATGCTGGATGCAGCGGCGATCAGTGACGACTGGGCGCCAATTATCGCCGATCTGGTGAAGCTCGATCTCGACGATAACCCTGTTACTCGCGTACTTGATCCGCAGCAACGCCAGAAACGCCGCTTCGAGATTATCCGTGCTCTTATCCATACCGCCGCCCTCGGTCACGGCCTGGTCATGATTTTCGATAATCTGCAATGGGCCGATCACATTTCACTCGATCTCTGGCGCTACATTGCCGGATCGATTGCCAGTAAGCCAATCTTTCTGCTTGGCCTGCACCGAAACGTGCTGGACTGGAACGGTGATCCACTCGGCGATGGTGCTGAATTGCTGACGCTAACCGAATTGCCGGCAAGCGACAGTGCCGATCTGATTGCTGCCATCCCTGCCGGATCACGGCTTTCGCCGGAGGTAAAAGCGCAGATTATTGAACGCGCAGCGGGCAATCCCCTCTTCATTGAGGAACTGGTGCGAGTCGTCCAGGCGGGTAACACCTCGCTCGCTGAACTACCGGACAGCCTGAGTGGTCTCCTCTTGACACGACTCGACCAGCTTGACGAGCGTTCGCGGGCTATGTTACGAGTGGCAGCGGTAGTCGGTCAGCGTTTTCCCGTCCCTGTGTTGCAGGCGGTATACGGTGAAGATACGACTCGCCTCATTCAGACCATTGCTCAGCTCGACCATCAAGAGTTGACGTTACTCGAACGCGAAGCTCCTGAACGGGTTCATATCTTCCGTCACGCCTTACTGCATGAAGTTGTCTACCAAAGTACCCTCTTTGCCCGCCGACGCGAACTGCATCGACGGATCGGCGAATATCTCGAACAACGCTATGCCGGCGAGCTTGTCCGTCTCCGCCGGGAATACACGGCTGCGCGCCAGCACCAGATCGTGCAGATTGGGCGTAATGGCCCGCTGACCAACCGTGCCGTGCGATCACTGGCCACCCCCATCTTTCTGCTGGCCCATCACTATCGCCTGAGTGATGCCTCAGAGCGCGCTATCCAGTATTTGCTGCTGTCCGGTCATCTGGCCCGTGATGAGTATGCCAATCAGCAGGCAATCACCTATTACCGTTGGGCGATTGACATCATCGGCGAGCGGGGCAACGATCCGCGGCTGTGGGAAGCGATGGAAGGGTTGGGCGAAACCCTGGCTGCCATCGGCCAGTACGATGAGGCGCAGGCAACCTATCAGCGGATGCTTGCCCTGGGTGGAAGCGACCTGCCACCGGTCGTACAGGCAGAGGTGCTACGCTCGTGGGGAGCCGCGCTCGAAAAGCAAGGGCGTTATCAGGATGCACTGACTCAACTTCGCCAGGCCGAAGCAATCGCCACCACGGATATGTATCATACGCCCCCGTTGTTGCTGGCCGCAATTGCTGCCGACCTTGCCCAAACCCTTACCCGTCTTGGCGCCTTCGATGAAGCACTGGCAATGTGCGAGTCGGGATTGGCCCGCATTCGCAATGATCAGCGTAGCATTGAAGATGAGCGGATCGCGGCTGAACTTCAGCAGCAATTGGGGATGATTTACGGCATGCGCGGCCACTATGATCGTGCACGCTATCACTTCCTGAATGCCTTGAGTGCCCAGGAAGCGATTGATGATCTCTACGCTCAGGCCCGCACGCACAACAATCTCGGTTATCTGGCCCAATTGCAGAGTGATTATGCTGTTGCGGTTGAACACTACACTCAGGCCGAAACATTAGCCCGTAAAGTCAGTGCAAAATATGCGCTATCGAGCGTTCTACTCAATGCAGCGTATGCTCATTACCGATTAGCGCATTACGACGAGGCCGAAGTGGCCTGTCGTGATGCCCTGGCCTTGTGCGAAGAGATGGGAGATCGCCTTGGTGTAGCTCAGGCCGACGATATGCTAGGGATCATCGCCTATGCCCGTGGCGCATACCAGCAAGCGTTGCAAGCCTATCAGCAGGCATTGCCGATTTACACCGAACAGGCCAACAGATACCAGTATGGCAATACGCTAGCGCTGATGGCGTTAGCAACCACCGCGGATGGTGATCCCTCGACTGCACTCGCCTACGCCGAAGAAGCCCGCCAGATCGGCGAGCAGCTTCAGGTGCCGCAATTGACGGTCGAAGCTTTGTGGGCGGCAGCCGAGGCACTCCTTGCCCAAAGTACGCAATTGACCGACATGGCACAACGTTCTGCATTACTTGAAGCCGCAGCGACAAACGCCAGGCAGGCAGCCGATCTGGCCGAACATATAGGGAGCCAGTTTGATCGGGCAATGGCGCTACGACTGGCCGGTGAGATCGCCGCCGAGCGCGGTGAGCCGTTTGCCGAGTACTTTACGCAGGCTATCACCATCTTCAACAAGATCAATTGTCGGTTTGAACACGCATGCACCGCAGCCCGTTTTGGACGAGCGTTGTATCGGTGTAACCTTCCCGAAGCTACAACGTATTTAGAATATGCCAGGCAGGAACTGGCTGCTATCGGTGCACAAGGTGAGTTGTCTCGATTGACGACAGCTATGAAGGAGGGGTAACATGTCACAGTCAGCCGTCGAACAGATTATTGGTCGTGCCGTTATTGATGCGGAGTTTCGTGAAAAGCTGATCGCTGATGCTCGCGCCGCCTGCGCCGGCTACGATCTGACCGATGAAGAGCTGGAGGCCCTTGAGCGTTTAGATGCCGAGAGTCTGCAATCCTTCGCCGGCAAGCTCGATCCACGCCTGACGAAGAGTGCCGGACGCGGCTTCTTCTAAACCAGAGTCTCACAGTAAGCCGGCACTCATCTTGAAGAATAGTAGTCTATCGTGATGCGTCTACCGGTAGTTGGGAAACGAATATGAGTGAACGGAGCGCCAAACGTCCTGAACTTCATTTCGTGCCGCGTGCGCTCCGTGATATTTTCTTGCCGCGCCGACTACCCCGTGAAGTACGCAGCACAATCGAGCAGTGGCTGGATGCAGAACCGCTGCATCGGGTGTTGCCGGGGGCACTCGATTTGCCGTTTGCCATCGATCTTGAGCCGGCTTCTATCCTGGCCGACACCCGCCATCTGGCGCTGCTGGGACCACCGGCCAGTGGACGGAGTCTGGCCCTGGCTCAAATTGCTCACCGCTGGCTTGCCGGTCAGACCACGGTGCCGCTGATACGTCTACTCCTCAGCGAGATTGATACACCGAGTCTGACCCCGCGGGCTATTGTTGTCCGCACGCTGGCCCGACGGAATCTGGCCCCAAATCCGTTAGAACACAACCTGCCCTGTCTCCTCCTTGTCGATGATTGGGAAGACCTGCCGCTGGCTCGTCGTTCTATCTGGCAACGGTTTCTAACGAGTCTTTCTGAACGCTGGCCGCAGGCGCGAGCCGTCATTACGCTCCCACCGGGAGAGTTGTGGCCTGGCTTCCGCCACCATGCTCTCACACCATTGCCATCGGAACTGCTCAGTTCATGGCTTCAGGCACTCTTTCCACATACCGACACCCAAACCCTGCTACCACTGTTTGAGCGCGATCCGCTGATTTTGCTACGCGAACGTCCGGCAGAGCTTATCATGCTGGCGTTAACGCAGCCACTGAGCGGCTGGCCGGTCTCTCGTGCAGCACTCTACGAGCGGATAGCCGCTTTCGCGGCACCAATTCTGGCGACAAGTAATGATCAGGCCGGCTGGCGGATTGGATACAGTGCCTATCGTGCGTATCAGCAGGCACTGACACTGGCAGCCCAACCGCAACTCGACGCCACGAGTATTCGCAATGCCGGTACGCAATGGCGTGCCCTATGCCTGCCCTTAACCTTTGGGATCATTCCCGATCCCCAACCGCTGATCACTGCCCTCGCCGAAGCCAATATCCCAACCGGCGAACGACTGTTTCTGATCGCCCGTGCGCTACGGGAACGACCTCGGCTTGATCCGGCCCTGAGTCGCCCAATTCTGGAAGAGCTTTGTCAGTACGGAGGAGAAGCACTCAATACCCTCGTACCGGCACTACCCATCATTTTGATCGACATCGGTCGCACCCAGCCGGCTCAGGTAAACACCTTGCTGGAACGAATTGTCGGTCAACTGGCACCGACTGCCGCTATCACATTGCTAACCGACCTGCTCGATGCCGGCGACGCCCCACCCGCGCTTCGCTGGCAAGCGATAGATTTGCTCTGTCAACGACGGACGCTACCACCACCGTTACCGCCACACACCGACCTGATAGGTCAGGCCGGACGCTGTTTACTGGCTGTGGTGCATAACGATACCCTCTCCTGGCTGGCACATCCGTCGCTACAGCTTGGCCTGCGTCTGCTGCTCAGTGGCGCCGCAGGTGAAGAGCGTCAGCAGACTATCGCTCATCATCTGCTCCACCACCTCGATCTACCACCATCAGTTCGCGCCCTGGCACCGGCTGCGCTGCCCCTTGCCGATCTGGTGCAAGCCGCTGCCGACCCTATGGCCGAAGTCCGACAGGCGGCCCGTTCCGTCTGGCTAAGGTCGGGGCACGTGGATCAACTGGCTCGTTTCGTAACACAACCCCATCAGCCATGGGTGGCTCGTGATGAAGCATTGACCGATCTGGCAGCCCATCCTGCCGGCGCTACCTTTCTTGCCGGTTTTGCGTTGAGTCAGCGATTGACGCTTGATCTCAGACTTCGGGCAATCCGGTTACTCCACCGCCTGAGCAATGGTCTCTCCCTGCTCAAGCGGTTGTTGCAAACCGAAACAGAGCCGGTGATCGTGCGTGCAGCAGCGGCCTATCAACTTACCCACTACCCACAGGCAGTATCGGTTCTGACACCGTTTCTCAGTCCTCATCACCCACCGCTCCTGCGGCGCGCCGCAGGATACGCCCTCGGTCAGATCGCTGCGCAGAACCATCCCGCAGCAGTGGCAGCACGTACCGCTCTGATCCAACACCTGCATCAACCCGACATCGATACCGGCTTTACCATCACCATCATCACTGCGCCTGGCCTGTGCGGGAGCCGTCAGGCGTTATCGGCACTCGGTCACCTGATAACCCCAACCTTTGGTGTTCAATTGCTGGATGCCTGGCTCAGTGCTCTACCGGCGTTGATCGGCCCTGTCGAACAGTGGTTCCAGGAAGCCGACGATATACGCCGTGCTGTACTGGCCGATCTCTTTATCACATCAGGTACAACTATCGATAACGGTAACAACCTGCTAGATCGACCTTCAGCACTGATTGCCTTGCAGGTATTGCAGATCAGGAGCGCGGCAGTACGAGCGATTAATCTGATTGGCAGGCAACAACCCGCCCTTGAACCGGCCGTGCGCGCTTTGTTCGACGTTACCCTGCTGGATAGTAGCGCACCGCGCCCGTTCGCCGATCTGCTCGGTATCTATGCAACCAACGATCTTGTGCACATTGCCCGCAATGCGGCTGATGATCCGCTACTCCGGAGCGCTGCCCTGAATACGATTGCCGAACGTCCAGACGGTACGCAAGCTCTCATCCAACTGGCCAGCCAGGCCGATACAAACCTGGCGTGTGCGGCACTCGATCAGGTACGGCCACCATTTTCGGCAGAGACCATCGAAATCCTATTGACTATGGCCGGCGCAGAACATTCTGAGCCGATTCGTTTTATGGCCCTGCACGTGTTGGGGCGTGGTGCTGATCCTTCAACAACCCCGCAATTGATGAATATTGTCAACAACGATCAGGAGTCACCCGCACTCCGGGCCGCAGCGCTTGACGCGGTTGCCAGCGCACCCATTGATCGGGTGATCGAACTGATGACCACCCAGCCTGATCCACTGCGGAGTGCCGCATTGCGCGCCCTGAGTCGCAGTGATCGCCCCGCGCCGATCAATCTTCTGCATCGCATGGCATTTGATGCTGACCGGGCTTGTGGATTGGCCGCCGTGAATGCACTCGCCACCCAGATCGATACTGCTGCACCGATCCTCATGCGGATTATTCGCAGCCATCCCGATCTGACGATTCGACTGGCCGCGGCAGCAGCGTTGCGCGATATGGCCGGCCCTGAAGCAGTTACCGTGTTTGTTGAAGGACTGCTCTCGCCCTACCCGGCATTGCAAACACAGGCATTTGCCCTGCTGGCCGCAGCCGATCCGCAACATCCGCTCTTACGACAACTTATTATCGATCCAAAGATGCCTGACATTCTGAGACTGCTGGCATTGCAGCATCTTTGTACCGTAGCTCCGACCGATGCCATGATCCGCGAGATCGCCTGCGATACCAGCACCTCTGAACGATTGCGCTGCTTTGCCATCAGGGCGCTCGCGCAACAAACCGATAAAGAGACTATAGCGTGTCTGGCTCAGTTGGCAAACGAGCCTGGTGAGCAATCATTGGCCATCCGCTACGCGGCGATTACGGCGCTTACCCAACAATGCCAGGATTTCAACACCTGTGCACGTAGCGCACTCACAACACTAGCCACTTCCCCCATCCCCGAAGTTGCGCTGTGGGCCGGTACTGCGCTGCTCGATTGTCTGACGTTGCCGATCAGTGTTGATGCGAAGGATAGGTTGCAAGGTTGAAGGTTTGCAGGAGTTTATGTATGTCCCACACCGATTTTGTTACCACCAGCCGTGGCCTGAATCGCAACAGTCCGCCAATGCGACTCTTCGAGAAGGCCAAGCGGTTTGGCATCTGGAATCCCTCGCTCATCGATCTGAGCCGTGATATTCGTGATTGGGAACAGCTCCGCGACGAGGAACGCGATCTGTTGTTGCGCCTCACTGCGCTGTTTCAGGCCGGTGAAGAGGCGGTGACGCTCGATCTGCTTCCGCTGATCCGCACGATTGCCAGGGAAGGTCGGTTAGAGGAGGAGCTGTATCTCACCACCTTCCTCTTTGAAGAAGCCAAACATACCGACTTCTTCGCTCGCTTTATCAGTGAAGTCGCCCGTGTCGATCCCGATCTGAGCCGGTACCACACGGCCAGTTATCGGGCGTTGATTTACGAAGCTCTACCGGCTGCCCTGCATCGCCTCGATCACGATCCATCGCCGCTCAATCTCGCCGAAGCATCGCTTACCTACAATATGATTGTCGAGGGTGTGCTGGCCGAGACCGGCTATCACGCCTATTTCACCATCCTCGATAGCCAGGACATCATGCCGGGCACGCGCGAGGGGATTCGCCTGCTCAAACAGGATGAGTCGCGCCATATTGCCTACGGCGTCTACCTGCTCTCGCGCCTCATTGCCACCGATCCACAGGTCTGGGATCACATTGTCGAGCGGATGAATGAGCTGGTACTGTATGCGATGGGGGTCATCGACGAAATCTTTGCCTGCTATGATCCGATGCCGTTTAATTTGCAGATCGAGACGTTCAGTACATTTGCTCTGAACCAGTTTCAGCGTCGTCTCAACCGGCTCGAATTAGCCAGCCGGCAGAGCATGAACGAGATCGATAACCTGGCAACCGACGATGAGGAAAGCGTATGAATGCCTTTGCCGGTCGGGTCGTGCTGCTCACCGGTGCGGGTGGCGGATTGGGGCGAGAGTTTGCCCGCCAGTTACTGGCCGCAGGAGCCGACCTTATCCTCAGCAGCCATAATCCGCAGCGGCTGAAAGCCGCTGCCGAATTTGCCGCCCAGTCGCCCAACCGGTTCGGTCGGATCAGATCGCTGCTGCCGGCTGATCTGAGCGACCCGGCGAGCTGTGACCACCTGGCCGAACAGGTGTTACGGATTGCCCCTGACCTCGATCTGGTCATTCACAATGCGGGGGTCGGGTTGTATGGCCCCCTCGAAGCACTACCGGTCGAGGCGGCTGAACGCCTGCTGCGCATTAACCTGCACGCCCCGATTCGACTGACCGCCAGGCTGCTCCCTGCCTTGCGCAACCGGCCCCGCAGTCAGATCGTTTTTATCTCTTCTATCCTTGGCTGGGCGGCCTTGCCCAACATCAGTGTCTACAGCGCAACCAAATTTGCGCTGCGGGGCTTTGCCGATGGTCTCGCCGCCGACGGCTATTGTGTCAGTACCGTCTACCCATTTTTCACCCAAACCGACATTCTCGAATCACCGCAATACGGCACCACGACCCAACGCCGGGTGCCGGGCTGGATGATCGACCGGCCACGACCGGTGGTGAGAGCCAGTCTTGCCGGCATCGCCGCTCGCCGTCACCACATCTATCCCAGTTGGAAGGCTCGCCTCTACGCCGTTACCGCTGTCGTTGCCCCCAGTGTCTTACCGCCATTCAGCCGTCTGGTTGCAGGATAACGGAGCAACCAGACGAAGGCAATCTACCTCAAGCGCAGAACTGGCGAATAGAGCGCTCTGCCGTCTCTCTCGCCAGACTCGCGATGTTTCACAACGTGGTACACTAGGAAGCAGTTAGTAGCGATTGCCTGTAGCAATCGCCATCACACCGAGAGCAAGCGTATGACTGAACTTCGTGATGAATTGATTCGTCTCACCTGCGACCTGATCCGTTTTGAGACGATTGCCGACCGTCCCGATCAGTTACAGGCGGCGATAGATTATGTCGCCGATTATCTTGCCGACGTTCCGGGCATCCAGATCGAAAAGAGCTGTGTAGCCGACAAGCCGGCGCTGGTCGTTACGCTGCAACCCACGCGCTCGCCGCGTCTGATGCTCAACGGACATCTGGATGTCGTGGTT
Organism: Chloroflexus aurantiacus J-10-fl; assembly: GCF_000018865.1. Classification (NCBI taxonomy): domain Bacteria; kingdom Bacillati; phylum Chloroflexota; class Chloroflexia; order Chloroflexales; family Chloroflexaceae; genus Chloroflexus; species Chloroflexus aurantiacus. The sequence goes on along the minus strand of NC_010175.1, from coordinate 4,454,917 downwards.
GGACAGCCGGCACAGTTCGTACCAGAGGTGCGTGATGGCCGCATCTATGGCCGTGGCAGTCAGGATATGAAGGGCAGCATTGCCGTGATGATGCGCCTGATCCGCGATCTGGCTCAACGGCCCAATCCGCCGGATGTCGGTTTTCAATTCGTCACCGACGAAGAGATTGGTGGACGCCACGGCACCGGTCGGTTGCGCGATGAAGGATGGCACTGCGACTTTATGCTCTGCCTGGAACCAACCGACCTGGGGATTATGTTCGAGCACAAAGGCGGGATGTGGGCACAGTTGCGCATTCCCGGTCGAGCTGCTCATGGATCACGGCCCTGGGAAGGCGATAACCCTGTCTACCGACTGATGCAGGGCATTCAAGCGATAAGCGAGCGCTACCCACCACCAACTGGCCCTCACGATTGGCGAACGTCGGTAACACCAACCGAGATTCGCATGGGGGCAGGTTCGCGGAATCAGGTGCCGGCAGAGGCGCTGGTTACGTTTGATATTCGCTGGACGGCTGACACCACACCGGAGACGATTCAAGCCGATCTGGCGGCAGCGTTTCCCGACGCCGAATTCATCAGTGTCATGGCCAGTGCCGGCCTGCGCACCGATCCCGAACACCAGGAAGTCGGGCGCATTGCCGACATCGTCGAACGGCATATCGGCCACACCCCCCGTTTCTACCGCGAACATTTTGCGACCGATGCCCGTTACTATTCGCACATTGGCATCCCTGCCATCTGCCTCGGCCCGGTTGGGGCCGGCCTGCATTCGGCAGAGGAGTGGGTAGAGATTGCCAGTCTGACGAGCCTGTACCAGATTATTCTCGATTATATCGACACCATGTAGGATGACGACCTTCATATGCTCTACGTATTACAAACCATTCCCGGCCTGGCTGCGCTGACCTGGCGCGAAGTCGAACAGACCATTCGCCCGGAGACAGACCGTCCCGCACCACGTCAGATCGGCGTGCGTGCGGTGCCGGCGCGCAACGACCTGATCTTAACCGACTATCGTGGCTCACCCCGCTCGTTGCTAGCGCTGCGTACCATCGAGGATGTCTTCGTGGTCGCTGCACGCGGCTTCAAAATTGCTCCCGACGAACGGGGACTACGCCAGATTCACGCCGCCACCCGCAACGAAGAAGCGATTAAGCCGGCGCTAGAGCTATGGCGACGTTTCAACGGCGGCAAACGAAACGGCAGTTTTCGGGTTGTGACCCGTATGGTCGGAAAACACAGCTTCCACCGCCGCGATGTGGGTAGGGCTGTCGCCGACGCTATCCGCGATGGCTGGCCCGGACGCTGGCAGCCGGTTGATGAAGACGCCGATCTGGAAGTCTGGGCGACGCTGTTCGAGCAGGAGTTGATCGTCGCGATTCGCCTTTCAGACGCTTCAATGCGTCTGCGCGACAAGGCTGCACACCTGCCGGCCTCGCTGCGCCCGGCGCTGGCAGCCGCAATGGTGATGCTCACCTATCCGCAGGCTGATGATATTTTTCTCGATCCGATGGCCGGTGCCGGCACACTGCTCCTCGAACGAGCGGCAGCCGGGCCATTTACTGCGCTCTACGGTGGTGACATCAGCCCGGCGGCGGTCTCGGCAATGAACACCAACCTGCGCCAGATACGCGGCCAGATCCAAATTCGGCGCTGGAACGCCGCCAGACTGCCATTGCCCGATGCCAGCGTCAACAAAGTAGCCGTCAATTTGCCGTTTGGCAACCAGATCAACGAAGGCGACGACCTGGCCGAACTGTACCGCGATGTCTTGCAACAGATTGCCCGCGTGCTCAAACCCGGTGGCCGTCTCGTTACTCTCGTTGCGGATCAGCACCTGCTTGATCGGGCACGTGCCCACGCTGCCCCGACCCTACGCGCCACCGCCCGGCACCGCGTCTTTGTCCTCGGCCAACGGGCAACCATTTGCGAGCATATCCGGGTTGCCGGCCCGGCGACACATCCACCGCTACCGGCAGAAGAAGATGATTGGGAGTAGGCGCGCAGTTTACGTGGGCGAATGACCTGACCACTGCAGGGAACCTGCATTCGCACGACTGGTGCGGCAGCGTGGCTGCCGCACGCCAAACGACGCGACAGGCCCATAATGGGCGGAAAAGGCAATCAATCCAGCACGTGATGGCACCGCGGTGGCCCGTGAGCTGGCCTACCGCCTGTACAGCATCTGCGAGCGCAAGAAGTGGGCTGATGAGGCGCTGTCGTACAATGCGCTGGTGCAGAGCTGGGGCGAGGTGGTGCGGCTGGCGGGGGAGCGCACGGAAAGGATGGAACTGTAGCGGAAGTGAGCGGGGATGATAACGGGGGTTGAGGTGCGTTGGTCACCACAGAGGATGTGGCGCAGCGTATGGAGTGCGGCAGCCGTGCTACCGCGCCAGCCGTGCTCACAATCCGGCGCGTGGCCCGCTGTTGAACCGATTTGGTCACGAGGATGCCGGCTGTGCTCGTTACAATCGTAGAATCTGCCGGCAATGGTAGATGTTTTTGAAACCGGTTCTACCTCACGAGCAGCATGAACGACGCCAGGGGGCAATGGCTAATGTCCCCTGGCGTCATACATTCATCTCTCCGCTGCCGGTCGCTCGCCGGAAACACAATCACAATTCAATTATAAAATCCGGGCGCGCCATACACTTTTTGAACGTCTCAAAATCACGTAGCGGATTGTCTTGAATAATGCCAAGAATACCGGTGAGCGCAGCATCGATACTCGCCGTATCGTGGTGGGTGACACCGTAATCCAGCAGGAGAAAGAAGCGGTCAAGGGCTTGCCGGCGCTCGGCGAAGCGCTGCTCAAAGTAGGCCAGCATAACCTCGCGCTCGATCTCAAGCGCCTCGATCAACACATCGCGCTGCGCCGCAATCTGCGCACGCTTTGTCTCTTCGGCCTGGATAATCTTAAGTGTCTCGGTAAAGGCGGTAATGACCGAGATGGCGTCGAGCGCGGGCACCTGGCGAGCGGCGTATCGAATAATATGCTGTGCAGGATTGCTCATAGTTATTCCTCTGTCTCAGGCTGCCTGTGGTAATGTCTTCACATCAATGGCCTCAGCCAGCCCCTTCGCAACCCTTGCTATCTCAAACAGGTCTTGATCACGGTTCGGATCGGCAGTGGCGAGCATGTCGGTCAGGGTAGCGTTCATCTGCTTGATCGTCATCTCCAGCTCTTCGATACGGTCTTGAATAACCTTGTATTCAGCAATGCGATTTTGCATCTCCTCTTCAGCGGCTCCCATCTCTGCGATCTGTCGTTCGACTTTAGTTTTAATCTGAGCAACTGTTCCCTGGGCGAAGAAACCGGCAGTCAACAGGGCCGGACCGGCAACCAATCCGCCGAGCACAGCCGTACCGAGTGCCATCCCGCCACCACCGGCAGCCAGCGCACCTCCACCCAGCCAGGCCAGTGTCGCATTGGTGGCAGCGGCTCCACTCAACGTGCTGATCGCTGTACCGGTTGAGGCGACACCCAAAGTGCCAACAGTGCTGTAGACCGTTGCGGCTGTTGCTGTGCCGGCCCCACCCGCTTTAAGCACAGCCTGAAATGCCTCGATGGGATCAACGTGGGCACCTTGCCAATTGTCGGGTTGTTCCAGACGCGGCCTGGCAATTCGTTCAGCAAGATGTCGCTTCTTGACTTTTGCCCGTTTCAGAAACTCAGCAGCTTCTTTGATCGTATCATATGCACGCAGGCGCAGATCGTTGAGTTCATTCATACGAACAACAAGGCGATTGTGAGCTTTTTCGTACTCTGCTCTACGTTCTTCGTATTCAGCTCGTCGCTCGTTGTACGCCTCTTGTAGTTCGTTGATCTGTTGAATGGCAGAGAAAGTATCAACGGCGCCCTTGATGCCGGCAATTACCGAGCCACCCAACAAAATGAGAGGGATGAAAGGCAGTGGCATTGGTCTCCTCCGCAACAATGAAAACTGAACGAATACTGGTCATAATGTATCTGCCTGAAAGGATGGTTAGCAATAGGCTATTAGTATCAAAATAGCGTAGTACTACATGATGCAAAAGATGGGGAATAATTCCCTTGAAAACGCATGTACAGATCATGTGACATACGCCAGCAGGTTGAATGAGGTACACCAGGTTTCGGCGGCAAACGGCAAGCACTGCCACGGTAGTGGCACCAGAGCAGGATCGGAGCTTATGACACGTCAGATTCGTTCACTCATCAGTACGTTGATCATCTTGTTCGTCTTTTGGTTGATCTGGTCGCGCCTGCATATTGTGATCTTTTTGCAGATGCCGTGGTGGGGATTACTGCTGCTGGCGGTTGGTCTCTATCTGGTAATCGACTACGGCGTTGACATGATCTTTGGCCGACACCGGCGCTAGGCAGGTGAATTGGCGGGTTTGATCGGTCAGCGAACCGCAATCAGCGATAGGCGAGTGACATGCAATGAGGGCGGAAGGAATGCCTTCCACCCCCATTCCAACACAAATATCATCCGTGAAACAGATACTACTCGCGTGGCAGACCAAGGATAGTCATGATCTCTTCTTCGCGGGTACGCATGCGTGCCGCTTCAGCGGGGCCTTGCTCGTGGTCGTAGCCGAGCAGGTGCAGAACGCCATGCACTGTCAGATACGCCAGTTCGCGAGCCGGACTGTGGCCGTACTCGGCGGCCTGGGCCAGGACCCGCTGGTACGAGATCGCAATATCGCCGAGGTAGCGTGGCTGATCCGGTGCGACCACAAAGCGGCTATCGTGCCCATCATCGGCAAACGAAAGAACATCGGTTGGCGCATCAACCCCGCGAAAATCGCGATTCAGACGGTGAAGCTCATCATCGGTGGTGATGCGAATTCCAACCTCACAGCCTTCCGGCATCTGCTCGGCGGCCAGCACTGCCGCCGCAGCGCGTTCAACCAGCTCGCTATCGGCGGTGATACCTTCATCCAGTTGCACTTCGATAGTGTAGATCATACCTTTGCATTACCGCTCGCATCACAGAGTGCCTGCCGGGCCAACAACAGCACATCACGTTCCCGCTCGAATGAAACCCGCTGGAGCGCTTCATCGAGCGGGAACCAGCGAGCATCGTCAACTTCGCCGATCTGTGGTCGCACCTCACCCCGTTCATAGCGGAGCAGAAACAGATCGACATACTTGTGGACCCGGCCATGACCGGAGCGAAACCAGTACTCAATTGTCGCCAGATGCCGCTCCACAACGCCCTCAAGCCCGGTCTCTTCGGCTATTTCGCGCACAGCCGCAGCCTCCGCGGTTTCGCCCCGGTTTACGTGCCCTTTGGGCAGCCCCCAACGCTCACCACGATCGGTTGCAATCAGTGCCACTTCGATCTGCGTGGCAACAATCCGATAAATAACACCGCCCGCCGAATAGGCTGTGCGATGCGAAAGTGAACGGCGTGAAGTCATGACCATCCGATCAGGCACGTTTGAGCACGCGACCGGCGCGCATATCCCAGTAGCGATCTATCGAGTACTGAATCCGCTCGCGAGCCACATCCGCCGACTCCCAGCCGACCGGTTCGACCCGTGAGCCCTCCAGGTCTTTGTAAACGGTAAAGAAGTGCTCGACTTCGCGCAGATAGTGCGCCGGCAGTGCCGTGTAGTTGTGGTAGTCGGCGAAGAAGGGATCGTACTGTAGCACGGCGAGCACTTTGTCATCCGGCTCACCCTTATCGAGCATACGGAACAACCCCAGTGGCCGTGCTTCGACAATACAACCGGGGAAGGTGGGCAGGTTGGTCATCACCAGCACGTCGAGCGGATCGCCATCATCGTAGTACGTCTGCGGCATAAAGCCGTAATCGCCGGGGTATTGCACGGCAGAGTAGAGCACGCGATCAAGGCGGAATGCCCCAATCCGCTTGTCAAATTCATATTTGTTGCGTGATCCCTTTGGAATTTCAACTACAACATGAATGACATTCGGAACGTCTGGACCGGGTTCCAGATCGTGCCATAGGTTCTGCATCGGTAGCCTCACTTGTACATCAGCATCTTAAGCCCTATTACCGCAAGATTATAACATGTAAAATAATCACACGGTGACTGGATGCAGGCAGCGTTCGCTGGAACCTGGTGGCGACATGAAAACCACCAGGCCACAGAGGACACGACGGCGGGTCGCAACCGACGTGGCGGGTGTATGCTAAAAGTTATCTCATGCTACTGACGGACTCTATGGTCGTGACGAGCACACACCGCATACCCGTGACCAGCACGGTCAATAGTGTGACAAGCGCCCGGCCCGAAGCACGGCTGGTGCGGCAGCATGGCTGCTGCACTCCAAACGCTGCGACACGTGCATGATGAGCGAGCAAGGCAATCAATCCAGCGTGTGATGGCAGCGAAGATGGTTGTCAGCCCCCTTGCTTAGACGTTATCTCACGTTTACTGACGGACTCTATAGTCGTGACGAGCACACACCGCATACCCGTGACTAGCACGGTCAACCGCGTGACAAGCGCCCGGCCCGAAGCACGGCTGGTGCGGCAGCATGGCTGCCGCACTCCAAACGCCACAACACGCGCATGACGTGCGGGCAAGGCAATCGATCGGAAAGAAGTTCTACCTCTATCGGACAAGATCACGGTTTTTCTTGCCGCAAGCCGCGATAAAAGTAGCTATAATGAATCATCATCGTATCTGCCAACTGAAGGAAGCACAGGAGTCGTCCGTGGATCCACAAGCGCTGCAACAACTGGTCGCCTTTCTAGCCCCTTTTCTCCCCTATTTACTCAAAGCCGGTGAAACTGCCGCCGAAGAGGCGGGTAAGAACCTGGGTACCGAGGGATGGAACTGGGCGAAAGCGTTATGGCAGAAGCTGCAACCGAAGATCGCCGGTAAAGCTGCTGCCCAGGAAGCAGCAGAAGATGTTGCCAAAACACCCAATGATCCTGATGCGCAGGCTACATTCCGACAACAACTCAAGAAACTACTAGCCGACGACCCTACATTAGCGGCGGAACTGACAAGCCTGTTGGGTCAGATTCGGCCTGCCGGGGTGAACGTCATCGCCTCCGGCAACCGTTCGGTTGCGATTGGCGGGAATGTCAGTGGCAGCACAATCATCACCGGTGATCAAAACCAGAAATAGCAGAGGCTCTACGCTTCGCAGGTCACCAGTTCTTCTATGCTACAATGCAGGACAACAGGAAGGCGCAAGCCGGCGCGCCTTTGCGAGGGGATTGCCGGTGTGTGAGGATGGAGGTGCGCGATGGAGCGTAACCTTGGGATGGATCTGGTGCGCGCAACTGAAGCTGCTGCTCTGCGCTCCGGACGCTGGATGGGTCGCGGTGATAAAAACAGCGCCGATCAGGCCGCGGTTGATGCCATGCGCATGGCGCTGAATAGCGTGCCAATGAACGGGATTGTGGTCATCGGCGAGGGGGAGAAGGACGAGGCACCGATGTTGTATATCGGTGAGCGGGTAGGAAACGGCGAAGGGGAAGAGATTGATGTAGCGGTTGATCCGGTCGAGGGTACGACCCTGCTGGCTGAGGGTATGCCCGGCGCTATCGCGATTGTTGCCGTCGCTGAACGCCATTCGTTCTATAACTGGCGCGGTATCCCGTATATGGATAAGCTGGCCGTTGGCGAACGGGCAAAGGGAGTGATTGACATCAATGCTCCGGTTGCCTACAATATCCGCGCCGTTGCCCGTACCCTCAATAAACAGGTGGAAGATGTGACGGTAGTCGTGCTCGACCGTCCACGTCATAAGGATTTGATCCGTCAAATTCGTGAGATCGGTGCTCGCATTAAGTTAATTCCCCACGGCGATGTGAGTGCCGGTATTATGACAAGTATTGAAAATCCGCCCGCAGATATTCTGATGGGAATCGGTGGTGCTCCCGAAGCGGTGTTGACTGCCGCCGCGCTGAAATGTCTGGGTGGCGAGATTCAGTGCAAGGTCTGGCCCCGCAACGATGAAGAGCGGGCGCGTCTTGCTGAACTGGGTCTTGACCCGAAACAGGTGCTGACAACCCGCGATCTGGTGCGCGGCGAAAATGTGGTTGTCGCGGCAACCGGTATCACGTCGGGAGAGTTTCTGCGTGGTGTAGAATATTTTGGTGGCGGTGCCCGCACGCACAGCGTGGTTATGCGTTCTCGTTCGGGAACGGTACGCTATATCGAGGCAACCCACCGCTGGGATAAGCTGATGCGCATCTCTGATATGCCGTATGCTCGTTAATCCTTCTGCGCAACCCGTATCGTTGCGCGACCGTATTGTTCAATCGCCTCTGCTCACCGCCGGTCTGGCCCTGGTCACCGGCGGTATTATTGGTGGTGTCACGGCCTTCGGACCGCTCTACGCCATCGCCGGTCTGCTGGCACTTTTTGTTGCCACAGCCCTGCTGGTCAGTGTCCAGGCCGGGCTGATTGCAGCGCTGGCAGTGGCGACGATCATTCCGTTCGGTACGCTGCCGTTTAAGGCGATCATTACACCCAACTTTCTGACCCTGGTGTTGGTGGCCCTGAATGCGGTCTGGTTTTTACGTAGCCTGGCCCGTTCCGATGCCTATGATGTACGCTTCGGTTCGCTCGGCCTGTCCCTGATTGGCTTTCTTGGCCTGACGCTCTTTTCACTGGTGCTCGGTGCTCGTGGCTTACCAGACCCGCAAACACTTCACAATTATGCAAAATTTGTCCTTGGTGTGATCTGCTACTTCACCGTGATCAATTGTGTGCGCGACCGCGCTACTGCCCGGTTGATCGTCCGTACCCTCATCATTGTGGGCGGTATTTCGGCACTGATCGGATTGATCCTGTGGGTGTTGCCCGACGCGATGGCCCTCCAACTGCTGGTTGCGCTAGGGCGGATCGGGTATCCGACCAGTGGCCGTGTGTTGCGGTATGTGGAAGATGATCCGAATGGGCTGGAGCGGGCCATCGGTTTCGGCGTCGATCCGAACAGCTTTGGTGGGATGCTGGCCCTGGTAGCAGTGCTCACCCTCACCCAACTGGCAGCGCCGCGCCCCATCTTGCCGCGCTGGATGCTGGCAATGCTTGGTGGCGTGCAGGTGCTGACTCTCCTGTTAACGTTTTCGCGGGCAGCCCTCTTCGGCCTGATCATTGCCGCCGCCTTTCTGGCCACTGTGCGCTACCGACAGCTCTGGCGTCATATGCTGGCAGTCAGTATTCTCGGTGCCGTGCTGCTCTTTGGGCTGGGTTATGCCGATGAGTTTATCAACCGGGTACTCTCCGGCGTCCAGTTCCGCGATCAGGCACAACAGATGCGGCTCGACGAATACGCCAATGCGATTGCGATCATTCAGCGTTATCCGGTGTTTGGCATTGGCTTCGGTCAGGCTCCCGATCTTGACCTCTCCGCCGGGGTGAGTAGCATCTACCTGGCGATTGGTCAACGGATGGGTCTGGTTGGACTGGCAGTGTTTCTTGGCCTGGTCGCGCTCTGGTTTACCCGTAGTCTGCGCATTCTGCCGGCCCTCGATGAGGAAGCATCGAGCTGGTTGTTGGGCTGCCAGGGGGCCATCGTCGCCGCACTGGCCGTCGGGCTGGCCGACCACTACTTTTTCAATATTGAGTTTAGCCACATGGCGGCTCTCTTCTGGGCTACGATTGGCCTGGGAAGTGCGATTGAATGGCTGATCAACGATCCCCAACCGGTACCGTCGTCAGTTTCTGTTCTGAGTGAGTGAGACGTGACAGCAACAAAACACAAACACCCTGGTGTGGTCGCCGAGAACCGTAAGGCGCGCCACGATTACGATATTGAAGAGACGATTGAAGCGGGCATTGTCCTCTCCGGCAGCGAAATTAAATCGGTGCGCGCCGGACGGGTCAACTTGCGCGGCAGTTTTGCCCGTGTGATCGATGATGAAGTGTTCCTGTATGATGCCCACATTGCGCCTTACGAGCAGTCGGGCAAATACTTCAACCACGATCCGATGCGTCCGCGCAAACTGCTGCTGCACCGACGTGAAATCAACCGCCTCAATGGCCTGGTGCGCATGAAGGGGATGACCCTGGTGCCGCTGAAGGTCTATTTCAAAGGACGCCGGGCTAAAGTTGAGCTTGGTGTAGCACGTGGGAAGAAGATCTACGATAAGCGCGAGGATATTGCCCGGCGCGATGCGGCCCGTGATATTGATCGGGCCTTGAAACGGGCAAGACACGATCTGTAACAGAGGTTTTGTACTATGTCTGACCGTTTTCAGCGCATGCGTGAGCGTTATCTGACCGGTGAGATTCCGTGGGATCACCCCGATCCACCGCCTGAGATCATTGCGCTCAGTCAGGAGTTACCACCAAGCCGGGCTATAGACCTCGGCTGTGGCACCGGGCGCGCTTGTGTCTGGCTGGCTCGCGCAGGCTGGCAGGTTGATGGGGTCGATTTTGTCCCTGAAGCCATCGCCATGGCGCAAGAGCGCGTAGCGGCTGCCGGTGTTGGTGACCGGGTACGTCTCTTCGTGGCTGATGCCACCAATCTGGCATTTCTGAACGAACCCTACGATCTGGCGATTGATGTCGGCTGCGGCCATGGCTTTAGCGAACCGGAATTGTACGCTTATCTCGATGAAGTGCGCCGCCTCCTCAAGCCCGGCGGCCTGTTCGTGTTCTTCGTTCATCTCAGCGACGCGACAAAGCCTGATGCACAGATGCTGAAAACCAGAGTCGATCAAAACCTGCTCATGACAGCGCTCCAGGAGCGGTTTATTATCGAGCAGTTTGTCCCCGGTGAAACTGTCGTCATGGGGCAACGCGGCCCCTCAGCCTGGATCTATCTCCGCCGACCGTAATCTACGATGTTGTACAGGACAGGTCATGCAAGCTATTCAAGACACCTACCCCGATGAATTGAGCCACTGCTACGGTTGTGGTCGTCTCAACCCCGATGGGTTGCATATCACATATCAAGAGTGTATGGAACGGCAACGAAGCCATCGCCCGTTTCACGCCCCGTTCATACCATACGGCAATACCCGGTTATGTCTACGGCGGGCTGCTCGCCTCGCTGATCGACTGCCACGGCACCGGCACCGCAGCCGCCGCGGCCTACGCTGCCGCCGGACGTGAACCGGGAACCGCGCCATATCTGCGCTTCGTAACCGCATCGTTACGGGTGAATTTTCTGCGACCCACCCCGCTCGGCCCTGAGCTGATCATTCACGGGCGCGTGAAAGAGATGGCGGGACGCAAGGTGGTGATCGAAGCCTGGATCGAGGTTGATGGCGAAACGACGGTGCAGGGTGAAGTGGTTGCCGTGCAGGTACCTGAACGTATGCTTGCCGACCTGCGCGATCAGCACAACAGGTAGACCATTACAAACCAGCGTGATACCGTTGTCCACACGGGCATTATTGCCGGCAACCGTATCACACTGGTGATGGCTTCAGGCACTGGCACCACTATAGCGACGGACACCCCATCGCCATAGCAGACGCGCCAGCAAGAAGAGGGTGAAACTCACGCCAACCGCTAACGCCAGCGTTGAACTGTTCAAACGAGCGGTAAGCGCTTCTGCCGGAACGGTGACTGCAAACGCAACCGGCACCAGAAAGGTCAGGATTGCGCGCAACCAGCCAGGGTAGATACTGGTCGGCCAGCGTCCGGCGGCAAAAATACCTTCAAACAAATTGATCAAACTTTCGATCTGAATGACCCAAAAACTGGTCGTGGCCAGAATCAGCCAGAAAGCATAGAGCGCCACTACCCCACAGCCCAGCATAAGGACAAAGAGCACGATCTGCCCTAAACTGACACTTGCCTGCAAAGAGACGAGCGCCCATCCGACGACCAGCAAGCCCAATACGACATTGGTAAAGCGCCACGCCTGCCATTCCCGAATACTCACCAGCAACTGGCTATCGACCGGTTTCGTGAGGGCATAATCGAGCTTGCCCTCAAGCACATCCTGCGCCAGCCGCAACATATTCGGCTGAATCACCGCCTGCACGATGCCACTCATCAGCACGTAAATCCCCATCACGACCAGCAATTCCGCCGGTTGCCAACCGGCCAGAATGGTGGTGTGTTGAAAGACCAGCCCCAGACCGATCAGTCCGGTCGCCAGACTAATCGCCGACTCCAGCATCTGGAAGAAGAAATTAACCCGGTATTGCATCTCGTTGAGGATGCCAACCCGGGCAAAGATGGCAATTAAGCGCACCAGCTCCATACCACGCCCTTCATCTCTCTGCTATACAACACCTTGCTTAACCACCAACCGCCGTGTAGCGTTGCACAGCACGACGCCAGACCAGTAGCACCAGTCCCAAACCGAGGAGTATCCAGAATGCCTGCATCGCCAGGCCACCGATCAAGCCGGCGACACTTAATTGCCCAATCAGAGCCTCGATGGGAAAACCAAACGTCCAGCGAAATGGCAGCCAATCGGCCAGTGTGCGCGCCCACTCAGGGAAGAGCGCCAGCGGTGCGATGCGCCCGGAAAGAAACAATTCAAAGGCAAAGAAGAGTTCGTAGATCGCCGCCACGCGGGTCGTCCAGAAGGAAATCAGGCCCAGCAACCAGAGAAACATCATACGGATGAGAAATGCACCCCAGATGGCGACGGCAAATACTGCGATCTCAAGCCAGGTTGGGGCAAGGGTTGGCCGGAAGAGCCACGCCAGCACTGCGGCAATCGGCAACCAGAACAGAATGACGACCACCTTCCAGCCGGCAAAAAAGGCGATGTCGTAGTGCAATGGATGCAGTGGACGCAAGAGCACTGCCGACAACTCACCGGTGCGAATCCGCTGCTCCCAACCGTATGGCGTAAAGACGATATTCATATTGCGTACCAGCGTCCAGACGATATAGTAGGCGGCGAAAGCACCGGCATCGTACCCGCCGACCGTCCCACCCTGCGCAGCCGCAACCACACTCCAGACCACCAGATAGATGATCGGCTCGCTGATCATGCCGATTATGTAGAAATAGTTGGCCGCCCGATACTGAAATTGCACCAGGATTGCCTGTTTCATCGCGGCCCGATAAAAATCAATAATTCCAGACATATGTCGCCTTTGCCGGTCTTAATGACTCGCACCTACCGCAAACACCTGCTCAATAACATCATCAATCGGCGGTTCCTCAACCGTCACATCAGCAACGGGTACTTCAGCCAGAATCCGGGCCGTCACCGCCGGAGCTGTCGCTTTCGGGATGCGCAAGGTGTACCGCAGGCCATCCTGATCGATCACCTCACCGAAGCGGGATAGATCGCTCCCACTTTCGCTGAGGGTCACAATCAGTTTGCGATAGGCAGCAAACTGATCGACCAGATTGTGCAGTGGCCCGTCGAAGAGGACTTGCCCGTGATGGATCACAATTACCCGCCGACAGAGAGCCTCGACATCCGCCATATAGTGACTGGTGAGCAATACTGTTGCTCCGGTACGCCGATTGTATTCGGCCACAAACGCCCGAATCCGCCGCTGCATTGTTACGTCGAGGCCGAGGGTCGGTTCATCGAGAAACAATGCCTGTGGACGGTGCAGCAGCGCGCCGATAATCTCCATCTTCATACGCTCACCGAGCGAAAGATTACGCACCGGTTTGCGCACCAGATGGCCAACTTCGAGCAACTCAATCAATTCATCACGAGTCGCCCGAAATGCTGCCGGTGGTAAGCGATAGATTGCCCGCAGTAGCTCAAACGAATCGAGTGCCGGAAGGTCCCACTGTAACTGATTGCGATTACCCATCACCAGCGTAATCCGGCGCAAGAAAGCCGGTTCGCGGCGAGACGGAATGTAGCCGAAGACACGCACATCACCGGCGGTTGGATGGAGCAGGCCGGTCAGCATCTTGAGGGTGGTAGTTTTCCCGGCCCCATTCGGACCGAGAAATCCAACCACTTCACCCGGTTGAATGGTGAAACTGACAGCGGACACCGCCGGGATGGCACGCACCCGTCGCCGAAACAGGCTACGCACTGCGGCCAGTAAACCCGGATCACGCTCAGGAACCTCGTAGATTTTGCTCAATTGATGGACAACAATGGCCGGTTCGGTGGCTACGTTCATACAATATCTCCCGATGCCTGATTGGGTATCGTCTTTTACCTTGCAGTTGAGGGTACGGATCGGTGAAGGGTAGCGGCAAAATGCGCAATCGCGGCACCTGCCAGCGGCCAGGCCGGGTCAAGCATCAGGTCATGCGCAGCTTCAGGGATCACGATGAGTTCGGCGCGATACGCCGCCGCCAGCTCCTGCTGAGCAGGCACATCGAAGATGGCATCACACCCGGCAGCAATCACCAACACCGGTACCTGCACTCGCAGCGGGCGGGGGCGAATAACCATGCTGGTTAAGGTTACAAGTGGCGGTTCGCGCACCAATTGCCGGCGGTAACGTTCGAGATCGGCTGGCGCAATATCCGCTCGAAACAGCGCAGCCCGTACCGCCTCTGCTTCCCGGCGTAGCAAGGCGCGAATGTCAACCATTGGTGCTCGCTCACGCAGACGGCGCAAAAAGTAGGTGGGACTCGACACCGGCGAGCTGCATAGCAGCACAGCCCCGGCCAACGGCGGCGCTGTTCCACAACGCCCACTCATTAGCAATTGCACAACATATCCACCAGAGCTATGGCCGACAACAAGCGGTGGTTGAGGGAGTTTGCGCACCACCGTTTGCACATCGCGCACATAATCACAGATCGTCGTCAACGGGCCGGCAGGCGCACTACGGCCATGCCCACGAAGACTGATCGCGTGTACCGTCAGGCCACGTGCTACCAGATCAGGGATGGCTTGTTCGGTCCAGCACCAGGCCCCATGCCAGGCACCGTGGACCAGCACGACAGGTGGTGCTGGTCGTGGCGATGATGGCTGTGTCGTAATCCATTCAAGTTGTACAGTGCTCACGATGATTGATCCAGCACCTTCTCGGCAGGCAAGCCCAACTGGCGACGACGCTCTTCGGCCAGGCGGCGCTTTTCGGCGATCATCTCATCGGTAACGTAGACCCCAAACGAGCGCAGGCGGGCTAGTTCAAGGCCATGCTTCTTCCACAGCCGATAGACCTCCTTAACCCGTTCGATCTCGATATTACGGCCTAGCGTGTAGTCTTCAAATTTACCTTCCATCGCCAGCAGCGCCGTCTCTGACAAACAGGCGTAGGCTGTACCAGGCGGCATATCTATATCGAAGCCAAAATCCGGTTCGCCCGGCAATACAATCTCACCACTTTCAATCACCAGCACATCAGGGCGCCGCCGGGCGTCTTCCTCCTTCACGTCTGGCGGACGGGCCACATCACAGACCACTGCACCAGGTTTGAGTTTGTCGATGTTGATCACTTTACCGGTCAGGGCGCTGGTGGTTGTGATGATCAGATCGGCATCACCAATGTAGGCATCGGCGTAGGTCGCGGCCACCACCCGTGCGCCCGGCGTCTCGGCCTCGATCTGCTTCTTGAGCGCGATCAGACGTTCGGCGCGTGGTGCCACCAGGACTACATCGTGGACGGCCTGGGCCAGCAAGCGGGCACAGACTGCGCCAATCGAACCCGTGGCGCCAATCACGACTGCCCGTACCCGCTCAGGGCGTCCTCCCTTCATCAGCACTACCGCCTGCTTGGCCGCTTCCAGCGTCGCGGCTACCGTCAGCGAGTTGCCCGATGTAATGCCAATATCCACCTTCTGCGCCACCGTAATACCGGCATCACCGACAACCGACGTGAAGGCTCCCAACCCCATAATCTGCGCTCCCATCCGTTCGGCCATTCGGGCGGCTTTGATCAGGCGGCGGTAGGTAAAACCGGGCGGACGGCGCATCATCTCGCGCGGTGTCGTTCCCAGCGTCAACAGAATCCCCTCAACCTCTTCACCGGTGGCCTTCGAGCGAATGCCACGGATGCGCGAGAGGTAAAGGGGCGGGAAATGAGCCGCCACCAGCTCCACCAGGCGCTGTGGCATATAGCGTGTCCAGCGGAACCATTTGTGATTGGCGATCAGTTCGGTACGCAGCGGGTGAATGACAAATGCGAAGCGCGGCTTGGGGCGCGGGTTCAGGTCTTGCACCGTCGGCCCCCAACCGGCTGCCGTAATAAAGTCGATCACCTCAGCGTCTCCCGGTTGGCGCGTGCTCTCGGTAATCGCCGTAATCACCGCCTCCAGCGCATCGGCGGCGAGGAAGGGCCGCTCATTACTGAGAGGTGGCGTCATCGTCACCAGCGTCGTTACGCCGCGTCGCCGCAGATCTTCGATCTCGGCAGGTGAGGGGTCATCGGTGATAATCGTCTTGCGCGTCAGATCATTGGGGGCAAAGCGCCGAATGAAGGCAAAATCGCCGGCAATCACATCCGCCCAGCGGAATAGTTCAACTGCACGGCTGTCAAAACCTTCCTGGCCGAGCGCCACCGGATGGATAAAGCGATAGGGGAGAAGGGCGAGGATCGGTAACGCGGTTGCCGCGTAGAGTTCAAGCTGTTCGAGCGAGCGTGGTGGTGGCAGGAAAGGAATCCCGGCGTGAATGATCGGATCGGCGAAGCGCAACTCCGGTTCGTACTGACTGATAGCAGCAGCCAATTGATAACGTTCAACGCCGCTGGTAATCAGCACCCGCTTGTAACGCAACAATGAAGGAAGCTGGCGCACTGCCTGCGCAATCGCCCAGCGCTCAAGCGTCGCCTTGACCACACCCCCATCAACGACCGGTGTTCGCTGGGCCTGAGCTGCGATATGGATGGCTTCCTGATGGGGATAGCGTGCCCGACCGATGCGAAAAACCGGTGTTAAACCACCGAGTCCGATAGCGTCCACCTTGCCATCAAACTCGCGTACCAGCGCCATGGCTTGCGCAACATCGCCGTTCGTACCGATGCGACGCACCTCGACATGCTGCCCCAAAACCTTCACCGTGATCTGATAATCACGGAGTGACGAGCCAAGACTGATACTGACAACTCGCTTCATAACCGCCTCCTCGCGCTATTGGCGTCAGTATACCAGATTGTCACGGCCCGGCGTTCAGAATCGCGTGATGGCGTTGTGATCTCTACACCCGCAATGCCGTCTTCCCTGGGAGCGCACACATCCGGCGCGCACCTCCCGCCGCCCCTGGGCAAAGCACTGGGAGCGCGCGCCTCTGGCGCGCACCGCTAATGTGGCAAAAGGGACACAGGTCATACCGTCGGTCTGATCCTGCACCACGGTACCCAGGGAACGCACATATCCGGCGCACACCTCCCGCCGCCCCTGGGCAAAGCACTGGGAGCGCGCGCCTCTGGCGCGCACCGCTGATGTGGCAAAAGGGACACAGGTCATACCGTCGGGCTGAACCTGTCCCACGCTACCCTGGGAGTGCGCACATCCGGCGCGCACCTCCCGCCGCCCCTGGGCAAAGCACTGGGAGCGCGCGCCTCTGGCGCGCACCGCTGATGTGGCAAAAGGGACACAGGTCATACCGTCGGTCTGATCCTGCACCACGGTACCCTGGGCGCGCACACATCCGGCGCGTACCTCCCGCCGCCCCTGGGCAAAGCACTGGGAGCGCGCGCCTCCGGCGCGCACCGCTGATGTGGCAAAAGGGACACAGGTCATACCGTCGGTCTGATCCTGCACCACGGTACCCTGGGCGCGCACACATCCGGCGCGTACCTCCCGCCGCCCCTGGGCAAAGCACTGGGAGCGCGCGCCTCCGGCGCGCACCGCACCTCCAGCAACATCTCTCTATCCGGGCCAGCGTCCTACTGAAACAACGTACCTGTTGCCGGCTAAAGATAGTACCTTCTGGTGATGGTAGTAGTTTTTTGGTAAAGATTACAATTTTCTCAGGTAGATCGGAAGCAACAACATATCAGATCAAAAGCATATGGAACTAACTCGACGTGACGTGCTCGAAGGCGGTGTTGCCCTGATTGCCGGGCTAGCCGCTGCCGGACTGGCAGCCGTAGGCACCTCACCTGCACCGGTTGCCGCCTGTTCGTACACTCAGCCGGCTTCGCTACGCACGATTGCGATGCGTCGGCTGGCTTTCGGCCCCAGCCCTGAATTGATGGCGATGTACGATGCCACTCCTGGCGCGAGTGATGAAGAACGGTTCAACAATTGGGTTCGGCAGCAACTGAACTACACTGCAATTGACAACACCCCTTGCGCTAATCGCATTCTGTCCGCCCAGCTCAAGATTCGCTACACCCACAACAGCAGTACCATCAATGAAGTTCGGCCACTAAGCTGGTTATCAGCCTCGCGAGAAACCCTCTGGCAACAGCGGGTAGTGCCTGATCTGCCCTGGGCGGAGCGCATCCGGCCTTACGAAGAGGTACGAGTGGCGACGTGGCTGCGGGCTGTGTACAGTCGCCGTCAGCTCTTCGAGGTGATGGTTGATTTCTGGCACAACCATTTCAATGTGCGGGCTACTGCCGATCAGCGGATCGCTGCAACCTGGCCCGACTACGACCGCATTATTCGCACGCATGCCCTGGGTAATTTTTACACCATGCTGGTTGAGGTCACCAAAAGCGTTGCCATGATGTACTACCTCAACAACGTGAGTAATAAAGCCGGCGGCGGCGAAGGCGGCAACGAGAATTTTGCCCGTGAACTCTTCGAGTTGCATACACTGGGAAGCGACAACTACCTTAAGTTCTACAGTCAACGCGGCAATATTCCGGTTGTAGAGTACGGCAGCGAGCGCTATGCATCTGCTTATATTGACTACGATGTCTACGATGCCTCACGCTGCCTGACCGGCTGGACAATTGCCAATGGCCGTGATGGGCGACCTAATACCGGTGCTTTCTACCTCATGGAGTCCTGGCACGATAACTATCCCAAGACTGTGCTGGCACCAGCCCCCCTGCCCGGCATCGAACCTGCCCCCAACTTTCCCTTCAACAACGGTGCAGAACGTGACGGTATGGAAGCTCTACGCCTCGCAGCCCGTCACCCGGGTACAGCCCGCCATCTCTGCACTAAACTGTGCCGACGGCTGGTAGCCGACAATCCACCGGAGTCACTCATCAACACGGCGTGGAGCGTCTGGATGCAGCATCGTGATTCGCCCGATCAGATTCGGCGCGTCGTTGAAGCTATTCTGCTTTCCCCAGAGGCAAAAAGTGCCTTTGGTGCCAAGATATGTCGCCCCCTTGAGGCAATGTGGGCATTTTTGCGCGCCACCAACGCTGCCTTGCCCAACGACGTTCCAGCCGTGAACGGCGATGCAACGCAGGGTGGTTATTGGTCAAGTTTGTTCTGGAGCGCGGATCAGACCGGTCATCGCCTCTTCGGCTGGGACACGCCTACCGGCCATCCTGACCGAGCCGATTACTGGGCGAATACGAACGCCTTGCTTAGAACATGGAACATCTTTTACACCATGGCTCAATCCTGGGGTGGTAATGTAACAATTGATATTGTTGGTCAAACGCCGCCTGGCCTCTCATGTGCAGGGATCGTTGACTTTTGGCTCCAGCGCATGCTGACCTACATTCCCACCGGAGATCTCCGTACCCTGCTCATTAACTTTCTGGCACAAGGTGGCGATCCGAACCAGCCACCTCAGCCGCTGCGCGGTGCTCCAGATTGGGGATCAGCGGACGCCGTTAATGACCGGATAGTTGCCATGGTACAGTTACTGGCTACCAGTCCTGAATTCTGGCTGCGATAATCAGCGCCACACCAGAGGAGAATACACCAATGCAATGGACTCGTCGCGAATTTCTGATGGGATGTAGCGCTGCAATTGCAGCGATGGCTGCGGCTCGCGTCGGCCAACTGGCCTTCGCCGAGCCGGCCCAACCCCAGGCAACGAATGAGATTTTCGTGCAGATTTTTCTGCGCGGTGGCTGCGATGGGCTGAGTCTGCTCAGTCCATACGATGATCCGCATTATCGGAACGCCCGCGGAACGCTGGCATTACCTTTGAGCGGAGCGAATGCGCCGTTGCGTATTGATCAGAACAACCCGTCATTCAATACGTCCAGCTTTGGGCTAAACAGCAGAATGCCCCATCTGCGCGATCTGTACAACAGTGGTCACCTTGCGTTCATCCACGCCTGTGGCCTCGATGATGATACGCGCAGCCATTTTGACGCCATGGACTATATCGAACGCGGGACGCCGGGGAACAAAACAACCAGCAGCGGCTGGCTCACCCGTCATTTACAAAGCCAGGGTGGGGTCAGCACGCTGTTGCCGGCAATCGCTGCCAATAGCGCACCACCTGCTTCGCTGTTGAACTATGCAGGCGCGGTTGCCGTCACCTCACCCAGTAGCTTCAATATCAGCACCGGCTGGCGCTACAACCGCTCCCAAGAGAACTACCCCTTTCTCAGCACGCTCCGCGAAATCTACAACCGGAGTTCGATTAACCCACTGGCACCGGCTGGCCGCCGGGTTACGCAGGTGATTGATGTGATGCGGAGCCTGGGCAGCTATACCCCGGCCACTGGTACCACATATCCTTCGGGATCGTTTGGCGATGCCTTGAAGACGGTGGCGCAATTGATCAAAGCTGATCTTGGGCTGCAAGTCGCAACGATTGACTTCGGTGGCTGGGATACGCACGAAGCGCAGGCCAACAGTGACGGAACCGGCTATCTCCCCGACCGGTTAGGCATTCTTTCACAGGGTCTCCATGCCTTCTACAACGACCTCGCTGCCTATCACAGCCGGTTAACCATTGTCGTGCTCAGCGAGTTTGGCCGTCGCCTGGGACGCAATCAGTCGAATGGTACCGATCACGGTCACGGCAATGTGATGATGGTATTGGGCGGTAACGTGAATGGCCGTCGCATCTACGGTACCTGGCCGGGATTGCATCCCGATCAGCTCGATAAACGGCAAGACCTGCAAATCACGACCGATTATCGTCAGGTGCTGAGCGAGATTCTGGTGCGTCGGCTCGGTAACCCGAAGCTCGGTACCATCTTCCCCGGCCTGTCGGCATATAATCCACTGGGAATTGTGCGCGGCCCCGATCTGCCACCCGATCTGTCGGCCAACGCTACGCCGACCGACACCGGGTATCAGGTCTTCGTACCGGTGATTCACCAGTGTCGCTAGCCGGTCAATTGTGACTATGAGCAGATGGCTGATCCTTTTCGTGTTGCTATGCAGTGCCTGCGCAGCCCCAACACCGACGGTTGACCTCACGGTTACCGGTCAAGGCTGCTCACCGGTGAGCCTGACCCTGCCGCCGGAACATGAACCGGTGCTGAAAGTGCGGAATATCGCTGATGAGGCAATGGTCGTCAGCATTCCAACGATGGATCGCTGGATTGAGCTGGCACCCGGTAGCGATGACATTTTTGAATTGCCGCGCTACATCATGGGGACATTCGATCTGTTCTGTCTCAGTGCTGCCGATCATCGTGCGCTGGGAGGCGATAATCCGTTCCTGTGTGTCCTCGAACCGGCTGAACTGGTGCCGGTGGCCCGTTCAGCCGGTGTCTTGCACATCGAACCGCACAACCGCATCCGCGAGGTTTTAGAGCAGGGCCGGTAGGGGCGACACATGCGTCGCCCCTACTGATGCTTATCATCCAACATTGATCAATCCCGCCGGCACCTGCTGGCTGAGACAATGCCACGATCCCAGGCCCCAGATGACATCGGTCGCTTCGATCCCTACCACGCGCCGATCAGGAAAACATCGAACCGCACAACCGCATCCGCGAGATTTTAGAGCAGGGTCGGTAGGGGCGACGCATGCGTCGCCCCTACTGATGCTTATCATCCAACATTGATCAATCCCGCCGGCACCTGCTGACTGAGACAATGCCACGATCCCAGGCCCCAGATAACATCGGTCGCTTCGATCCCCACCACGCGCCGATCAGGAAAACACTGCTGTAAGACGGCACATGCCCGCTGATCGTTGGGATGATTGAACGTAGGTACGATCACCGCGTGGTTGGCGATGTAAAAATTGGCATACGAGGCTGGTAAGCGCTGACCCTGAAACACCACCGGCGGCGGCATCGGAATGGTCAGCACCGTGAGCGGCCTGCCGGCAGCATCCCGCATCAGTTGCAGCCGGCGGAGATTGTCCTGGAGCACGTGATAATTCTCGTCAAGTGGATCGTCCTCGACAACGGTCACCACCACTCCAGGCGCAACAAAGCGGGCCAGATCATCAATATGACCATCGGTATCATCACCGACAATCCCTTCACCCAGCCAGAGAATGGTGTGAACACCGAGCATCTCGCGCAGACGCTGCTCGATAGCCGCCCGATCCAGGTGCGGATTACGGTTGGGGTTGAGCAGGCACTGCTCGGAGGTCAGCAATAAGCCGTTCCCATCCACATCAATCGAACCACCCTCCAGCACCATCCCGCCACAGAACCGTGGCACTCCCAGATACGCGGCCATCCGCGCCGGAATCTGGTTGTCGAGATCGTAAGGAGGATACTTCCCGCCCCAGGCATTAAACTCCCAATCGGTGGCGGCCAGCTCGCGCCCGGCAGGCGTATCACGCACCACGAAAATAGCACCGTGATCGCGGCACCAGGCATCGTTGGTTGGAAATTCGTGCAAGCGAATATCGCCGACAGCTCCTGCTTCGGCCAGGAAGAAGCGCGCCTGATCGGCCATGGCAGCATCGTTCACATTGATATGCACCGTCTCGCCACGCGCCAGTTCGGCGACAAAACGGGCGTACACCGGCCAGATACGGTCAATAATACCCGGCCAGCTCTCCTCTTTATGCGGCCACGAAAGCCACGTAGCCTGATGCGGTTCCCATTCGGCGGGCATCCGGTAACCCAGTTCGGCAGGGGTTGCCATAACGCTTACTCCTCATCAAGATAACGGCGCGTAATCTCACCGTAGGCATCAATCCGGCGGTCGCGCAGAAATGGCCAGTGAGTACGCTGCACATCAATCTTTGCCAGATCGATGGGGGCGACCAGCACCGCCGGCTCATCAACCGGCGCCCGCACGATCACCGTTCCCGAAGGATCGGAGATAAAGCTCTGCCCCCAGAACTCGATCCCACCGGCAGGATCACCTTCGTGACCGGTACGATTGATGCTCACGACGTAACAACCGTTGGCAATCCCGTGTGAGCGCTGGATAATCTCCCAGCTCTGATGTTGCGCTACACCGTACTCAGCCTTCTCGGCGGGATGCCAGCCAATTGCCGTCGGATAACAGAGCACATCGGCTCCGCGCAGCGCCGTGAGCCGGGCCGCTTCGGGGTACCACTGATCCCAGCAGATTAGCACCCCGATCCGGGCGTAGCGTGTTTTGAACACCTTGAACCCCAGATCACCCGGCGTGAAATAAAACTTCTCGTAGAAGAGCGGATCATCGGGAATGTGCATCTTACGGTACTTCCCCAGATACCGGCCATCAGCATCGATCACCGCCGCCGTATTGTGGTAGAGACCTTCCGCCCGTTTCTCGAACAGACTGGCCACAATCACCACCTGCAACTCAGCAGCCAATTTACTGAGCCGCTCGGTACTGGGGCCGGGCACCGGCTCGGCCAGAGCGAAGAAAACATGATTCTCGCTCTGACAGAAATAGAGCGAACGAAACAGCTCCGGCAGACACACAATCTGCGCCCCCTGCGCCGCCGCAGCCCGAATCCCGGCTTCCGCCGTCGCCATATTGAAGTCAGGATCGGCGGTACAGCGCATCTGCACCAGACCGATATTGACAATTCGTTGCGTCATGGTCTTCTCCAGGGTCATGTGGTATCACCACTCACCATTACTAATCCAGCGCAATTCGCCACGTCGGATCGCTGCTTCCGCAGCTCGACCGGCGACGTACACCCACGCTTCCCGCGCACCGTCAGCCGTCTGCACCGTCACCACAATCCGTTCGTACAGATTACCGGCCCGCCCGGGAACATAATCTTCCAATCCATCGAGCAACTGCAACAACCGCTGGTAGTGGTCAGGCTGCACCTCGATCAGTTCGCCAAACACAATCGCACCAGCGGGCACCAGATCGGCAGCCTGCACCAGAAACGGGTACGGCCCGGCAGTGTAGATCGCCGCCGCCGGCAACCAGGCCCGTACCTCGCGCAGCGTATAGCCGGCCAACAGCCGGGCATAGTTTGATTGTCCCCGTTTTAACGTTCCGTAGACAAAAAATGGACGCATCAACTATTTTTCGCGGTATACTATCCACACGCCGCAACGCGGCCCGTTCATACTATAGCAGGTTTCGCCGATCAGGAGTACTGAAGATGACAATTGACGTAGCCTTGATGATTGAAGGCCAGAATGGACTGACCTGGTCGCGCTGGCAGCGGCTGGCGCAGGCGGCTGAAGATTTAGGGTTTGCCGGTCTCTACCGCTCCGATCACTTCACCAACGCCAATCCCCCAGAGAAGGAATCGCTCGAATTGTGGGTTTCCCTGACCTGGCTGGCCTCGCATACCAAACGGATCGAATTCGGGCCGTTGGTCTCACCGGTCTCATTCCGCCATCCGGCCATGACCGCCAGAATGGCCGCCGCCGTCGACGACCTGTCCGGTGGACGGTTACAGCTCGGCCTGGGTGCGGGCTGGCAGGAACGCGAACATACAATGTTCGGCTTTGACCTGCTGGAAGTAGCGCCGCGCTTTCAACGCTTCCGCGAAGGTCTCGAAGTCGTGACCCGCCTCCTGCGCAGTGACACACCGGTCACCTGGATCGGCGAGTACTACCAGTTGCGCGAAGCCATTCTATTGCCCCGCCCCCAGCGACCGGGCGGCCCGCCGATTGTGATCGGCGGCAATGGAGAGCAGCGCACATTACCCCTCATCGCCCGCTACGCCGACGAATGGAATGCCGTCTTCGTACCGCCGGCCCGCTTTGCCGAACTCAACGCCAAACTCGACAACCTGCTGGACGCAGCCGGTCGGCCACGCGAGGCGGTACGGCGCACACTAATGATCGGGTCGGTGTTTGGGCGCGACAAACACGAAGTGGAGCGGCTGCTGGCCGGACGCGACCGCCAGCAATTGCGTGCCCGCGGCATCCTGGTCGGCGTCGCCGACGAGATTGTCGAACAGATTCAGGCATTTGCCGCTGTCGGCGTGCAACGGATCATGGTGCAATGGCTTGATCTTGATGATTTGGATCGACTGGAATCCTTTGCCACCAGCGTATTGCCCAGCCTGGGACAGGCTTGACCGCATCAGCCCTGCCGTTATAACGAGAGAGATATTCCCTGAATACGATCATGCAAACACGCTGGCAAACAACCCTCTGGATCATGTTCGTCGCCCAGTTTCTTTCGGCAATCGGGTTTTCGATCATCTTTCCATTTCTGCCGTTGTACGTCGCCTATCTGGGCGTGGTGACCATCGGCGACGTTGCCCTCTGGTCAGGTCTGGTCTTCTCACTGCAAGCCCTGACCATGGCAATTGCCGCACCGATCTGGGGATCACTGGCCGACCGGCTCGGCTACAAACTGATGGTCGAACGGGCCATGTACGGCGGTGCCATTATCCTGCTGCTCATGGGTTTTGCCCGTTCCGCCGAAGAATTAACCCTGCTACGCACCATCCAGGGCATGATCACCGGCACCATCTCGGCTGCCAATGCCCTGGTAGCAACCGTCACCCCCCGCGAACGCATGGGCTTCGCGATGGGGACGCTCCAGATGGGCTTATGGAGTGGCACCGCAGCCGGCCCGCTAATCGGCGGCATCATGGCCGAAACCCTCGGCTTTCGGGCGACCTTCATCACCACCGCAGCACTCCTGCTCATCTCCGGCATCCTGGTCACGGTTGGGGTGCGCGGCGTGCGCCAGACGGCCTCTGCCACCAAACGGCCGTCGTTGAGCATGTGGCAAAGCTGGTTGAGCATCTTACGCACACCCGGCATCAGACCGGCCTACAGCATGCGCTTCCTCAGCAGCCTGTCCCAAACGATCCTGCTGCCGTTCGCACCGCTATTCATTGCCAGCCTGCTCTCCCCAACCGATCCGGTAAGCGCCTACACCGGCCTGATAGTTGGCATTTCATCAGCCGCCGGCACAGCGACCGCCATCTGGCTGGGGCGCCTCGGTGATCGCATCGGGCATCAGCAGGTGTTAATGGTCAGCGCCCTGGTGGCGGGAATCGCACTTCTGCCGCAAGGCATCGTCACCAATATCTGGCAGCTCCTGATCCTGCAAGCCCTGAGTGGTGCGGCAATCGGCGGTATCACCCCCTCGCTCAGCGCACTCCTCGGTCGTTACACCGCCGAAGGGAATGAAGGCGCAGTATACGGCCTCGACAGCTCAATTGTCTCAGCAGCCCGCGCCGTCGCTCCCCTCATCGGTGCCATGGTGGTTACTCCTTTTGGGCTGGGGAGTGCCTTCTTCATAAGCGGCTGTGCCTGCCTGATCATCGCCGCAGGTGCCGCCCGGCTACCTGCACTGGTGGTGGCACCCCGCTGAGCAGGTAACGTCGCGGCAAGCATTGGTGGCGTGGGGAGTGGGGAGTGGGGAGTGGGGAGTGGGGAGTGGGGGGAGCGTGCTCCCCATCCGGGAGCTGGGAGCGCGCGCCTCCGGCGCACATTACCCATACCTTGGATACTGCATAGCCCGTGTGCAGGCGCGTGTCCGGGGGCGGGAGTTTGCCTCCCCCCAGCGGGGGGAGGTCGGGAGGGGGGCGGGATTAAGGTGATCGGGAACCAGTATCGAGCACGCCCATCACTACTCCCCCGCTCCTCTCCTGCCAAGGGAGAGGAGCGGGGGCTGGGGGGTGAGGTAAGGAGACACACTCCCACCCCGGCCCGCCCCCGCTGGGGGCGGGAGTTTGCCTCCCCCCAGCAGGGGAGGTCGGGAGGGGGGCGGGATTGCGGTGAGCGGGAACCAGTATCGAGAACGCCCATCACCACTCCCCACTCTACGGTGCATTTCCCAACCTCCGGTTCTTGCACGTGCGTTTCAGTATTTGTTGTGGTAAAAAAGATTGTGCAGTACGCAAAGATGATGACGACTTCGGAGGCTCGCAATTGACACGTTGGCTCTGGCTTATCTGGCTCGCTGTGCTGGGGGTAGTCTGTCTAGGGGGATTGCTGGCCTGGCAGCGCGCCCGTCATTTTGAACGGCTGTTTCATCTGACTCGGCTTGATCCGCTGGGTTTGACCGCTATCAGCAATGATCGCTCGCCATCAGCGCGTATCGTGATGTTCGGTGACTCGCGAGCCGCAGCATGGCCACCACCGGACGGCTTTACGATGGTCAACCGCGGTGTTCCCGGCCATACTAGCGCCCAGGCGCGCCTGCGCTACCGGCTCCATGTTAGTCCGCTCAAGCCAGAACTGGTGATTATGCAGGTCGGTGTCAATGATCTGGCGGCGCTGGCAATTCTGGACGACGACGATGACAGCGAGGCGATTACGCAGGCAACTATTGCCAATCTGCGCGAGATGCTGACCCTCGCCCGCAATGATGGCAGTCGGGTTATCCTGACCACCATCTTTCCCCTTGGCCCAAATGCGCTTGAACGGCTCGATCCATCAACCAGTCGGATCACGGCGGCGATTACCCGCGTCAATCAGGCAATCCATGCTATGGCAGCCCCAGATGTCATTATCTTCGACAGTGCAGCGATCCTGGCCGATGAAACGGGGTATGTGGCTGAGCCGTTTCGTGATGATCTGCTTCACATCAATGCAGCGGGGTACAGGTTGTTGAATGAGCGGTTGGTCACGCTCTTGCGCGAACTGGAGTGAGTGCAACACGGCTTCATCAGTGTTGCCGCAGCTCGAACGGTACGGCTGCAAACGAGGCGAAGACCGGCACCTCCTGGCCCAGCGTGATACCAGACGGATCGACCGGGCAACGGTAGGCGTATATCTCAACACCAACCGAGCGTGCTTCTCGTAACGACCGGCTGAACGCCGGATCAACGGTCACATCGGGGGCAAATGCGCAACCACGCGAGCGTTGAATGATGAACACTACAGCCGCCCGCTGACCATTCCGGGCAGCATTGATCAGTAGCTCCAGATGGCGCCCCCCACGCTCAGTCGGTGCGTCGGGAAAGACGGCAATCCCATCAACCAGCCGGGTCACCGACTTGACCTCCAGCAGACAGGTATCCAGTCCTTCACTTAAGCGAAAATCGATGCGATGCGGGCCAAGCTGTACTTCTCGCTGTACCCGCGAATAACGCGCGAATTGGGGAAGCGCACCGAGCGACAATGCTGCCGCCACCAGGCGATTGGGTAATTGGGTGTCAAGCGAGACCAGGTCGCCATCCTGATAGACTGCTACCACCTGAAATGCCGTCTTCCGCCCAATTTCCTCGCGTGAGGCGAGCAACAGGCGCGCTCCTGGTGTTAGCAAATCGGTTAATCGCCCCCGGTCGGCGAGATGCGCACGCACCATTCGCCCACCCATCTGGGCTTCGACCAGAAACTGGCTCGGACGACTGGCAAACGTCGCCTCAACCAGTGGCGCTCCACTGGAAAGCGGAACCCGTACTGGCGATTGTCCGTGATGTCCTGTTCCGTGCCCTGTCACCATATCCTAAGTATAACACGGCTTGTATCAAATCATGCACATTCCCAGTGAATGCTATCACAATATGCAACGCAGTCATCGAGGATCGTTCCTCGCAATGGTAGAATAGAAACGGTGTACTATGATGAGGTTACTCCATGCTGACACACGACGAGATTTCCCGTGTATTGGCCCACTATGATGTAGGTGAGCTACGGTCGGTACGGGCTGCCGGCCGGGGGATGATCAATGAAACAGCGTTTATCGAAACCAGTGTTGGCCGCTTTGTGATCCGTCGCAATCGTCGTGTCAGTGGTCTTCAATCGATTACATTTCGCCATCGGTTGCTCGATTGGCTTCGCCAGCGCGGTTTCCCGGCGCCACGTATCCTGCCGGCCCGCAATGGCGAGACGATGGTTATCGTTAATGACCGAGTCTACGAGCTGAGCATCTTTATCATCGGCGACGAATTTAATCCTGCCCGCCCTCAACAGTTGAGCGATATTGGCCGTGTGCTGGCCAGTTATCACCGGGCGGTTGCCGGTTTTCCCGATCTCCCCCCTGCATTAACGCCCCGTTACCTGCCTTCCAGTCTACGTAGTCTGACCGAACGCCTGATCACGCGTGACATCCTGGGTGAGTTGACCATCCCGTTACACTGGTACGAACGACGGATCGCCGATTTGTGCCATAAACTGAGTGACGAAGCCTATACCGCTCTCCCACATCTGCTTATCCACGGTGATGTGCATCGCGACAACCTTATCTTTCGTGGTGATGCAGTAGCGGCGCTGATCGACTACGATCAGGTCTGTGTCGATGCCCGCCTGGTCGATGTCGCTGATGCCCTGGTAGATATGGCGATTGGCTCACCACCCCCAGGCTGGTCAACGTGGGGGGTATATCGCGCACCACTTGATCTCGAACGGGTTCGACTGCTGCTCCATGCGTACAATGCAATCACGCCCCTGTCACACCAGGAAGCTGCCGCACTCACGGTCATGCTCGAAGTCGTCTGGCTCCAGGGGAACCTGCGGCGTACCCTCAGCACACCAGATGCTGAACCTGAGTACCATTTGGAACTGTTGGGACAGGGACAATGGTTTTCGGAATGGATGGATCGTCATCGCGATCAGGTGCTGTCGGCAGGTTTAGCAACGTGAGCACAACCAATACGCGCTGACGGAAAACCTTCGCATATTAAATCTGATACAATCCAAAGCATGGCCCGCGATTCAAGACGAACCCTTTCGTTACCACTGCTTGCTCTGACGTGAATACATCGTCAATCATCCATCGCAATGGCAATTTGAACGGGAACATACAATGTCTATCGTATCGGGGCGGATGCTATCGAGACAGATTCGTTCGGCAGGCGGGTAGGGGCGGGTTTAGAACCCGCCCCTACCCTCTTCCGAACAGTCGGCACGGGTAGCCTGGGCGTGGAATATGAATTATGAACACGTAATGCCGGCACTCACAAACACACCAGCCCATTGACTACGTCGGATAGCATCCGCTCCCCCCTTGGATGACAATGGTATACTAATAGGTGTTCTGAAGCATTCACGACACGCGATCAGCGTGCAGCGTCGGTCGAAGCCAGCATGAACGTGAGCATGCAGCGCGGGATACAGAGACTGGCCCGCCTCTGGACAATTCTGTTGGTCGGAGTAGTTGCGAGCTTACTATGTGGGCTGGCAATGCGCTGGCTGGTACCGTTGTCGCCGTGGGTAGAGACACCTACGGTTCAACTCCGCGATCCATTGCCCCAAAGCCGAACTGTACCACCACGCAGCTCCATCACGCTCGCCTTCAGTACGCCGATGAATCCATTTACGGTGATACGCGCTCTCCGCATCGATCCGCCGCTGGCCGCTACTTATCAGTGGTCGGACGATATGCGCGTGTTGCAGATAGTGCCTGCCCAACCCTTACAACCGGCAACTGTGTATCGCATTCACGTGGCAACGAACGCGCAGAGTCGGTGGTGGCGGCCATTGTCGCAGCCGCTGGATGTCACGTTTGTCACGGCAGCCCAACCAACGATTCGCACGGCCCTGGCCCCACGCCGGCTCGATGCACCGATTGCGCTCATCTTTAGCCAGCCTATGGTGGCTGAGGATGCAATTGGTCAACTGGTGTCTCTCGCGCAGATACGCCTCTCTCCGCCCTGGCCACTTAACGGCGAGTGGCTCGATCCACAGACCCTGCTGCTACAACCGATGATGGCGTTTACTGCGGCAACCACCTACACGTTGACCATTGATGCCACGCTCCGCGATGCAAGGGGCATTGAATTAGGGCAACCGTTTCGCTGGCAGTTCAGCACACCCTGGCCGCAGCTCATTGACCAGACCCCACCGCCAGAAGCGCGATGGGTAAACCCGCAACAACCCCTGGTTCTGGTCTTCGATGCGCCAATTGATACGCGCTTGCTCAGCAGTGTGCTCGACATTACGCCGCCGATTAGCGGCGATATGACCGGCGTCATGGATGATGGACGCTACGTCGTATCGTTTACCCCCTACACCGGTTGGGTACCTGGTCAAACCTATCAGGTACGTCTCCGTACCGGCGAAACCGGAGCAGCGTTGTCCAGTTGGCGATTTTATGTTGAGCCGGAACCGGCATTAATTGCCTCTTTCCCCGGCCAGGGTCAATCGCTTCTACCTGATCAAGAGATTCGCCTGATCTTCAGTACACCAATGGACGAGACTGAACTGCGAGCCGGATTGCGTTTTGATCCTCCGGTGAACGACGTTCATCTGACCGTTGATGACAATCGGGTCAGTCTCCGCCCGGTTGTGCAGGCAGCAACGACCTACACCATCACCATTGCCGCCGGCACCCGCGACCGCAGCGGGGTACCACTCCAAAACGATATTTCACTGACGATTCGCACCGCCAGCTCCCCACCGACACTACGGGTTGTCGGCGATCTGCTGCAACGCTTCCCGGCCAATGCAACGCCGGCTATTACCATCGAGCGAATGAACCTCAATGCCCTGAATGCACAACTGTACCAGCTCGATGCCACAACTCTGATCCGTGCCATCTCATTGCGCTCTGACGAATGGCCAGGATTTATCCCGGAACGGTACGGGCAGCCATTAGTCCGGGCCTGGCGCGAAATACTCAACGATCCGCCTGATGAATTGGTGCGTAGCGTCTTTTCCCTTACCAGCAATAGTGAAGGAGCATTGCTCCCCCCCGGTGCCTACTATCTACGGCTAACAGCCGACAATGGTTTGCGCGTTGATCAATTATTACTCGTCTCCGCAATCCGTCTGACAGTCGTCCCCAACGGTGATGAGTTGCTGTTGTGGGTTACCAGCAACGGCAACGGAAAACCGCTCGCCGACATCCCGCTCACGATCTACCTCGATGAAGCTCTGATCAGTCGCGGTACCAGCAACGAGCAGGGGGTGTGGCGCGTGCCACTTGCCGGATTGGGCACTCTGGTTGGCAGTATCGCCAATCGGACGATCATCGCTATTGCTGAAGGGGAAGGTATTGCGCTGGCCCGTACTGTGCTTGCGCGATCAACCGGCTCGGAAACTCTTGCCCTGCTGGCACCTGATCGCCTGAGTTATCGCCCAGGCGGGATTGTGCGTATCAGCGGCATCGTCCGTGAACGTCAGCCTGATGGCCGGGTGACGCTACCCACTATCAACTCCTGTCGGCTCAAGCTGGAGGGTCCAAAACTCGCCGGTGAACCAACTGCCGTTACCTGCACAATCAACGATACCGGCCAACTTGACGGAAGCCTGCGCCTCGATGCCCGTACAGCACCCGGCACCTACACGGTGCAGGTAAGTATCGGTGAGACAACGTATGCAGTGCCGATTCAGGTCTTTGTGCCGACGACCACCACAACTATTCGCGTGACACCGACCCTCACCAACAGTCTCGCCATCGATGTGGTTCGCGCCGGCTTACCGGTCGCTGGTGTCGCGGTGAGCTGGACGCTCCGGCTCGAAACACTATCGACACCTGAGCTTGATGGGACAAGCGGCGACGTGTTGGGTTCAGCCGCTGAAACGCTGGCGAGTGCTATTACCGATCAGAGCGGGCGGGTGCAGATTACACTGCCGGCAGCCGAAGCCCTGATTCGCCCGCTTCGCTACCGCCTAGAGCTGACTGCACAGTTACCCGACGGCGAACAATTACCGTATAGCGCGGAAGGGATCATCGCGCCACGCAGCCCACGGCTCACTATCGAGGCACCAGGGGTTATTGAACGCGATGAACGGGCCAGAGTAACTATCTCGCTGCAACAGGTGGACGGTCCACCCATCCCCAACAGCCTGGTAGAACTGGAAGTACGGCGCACCAGTAACGATCCGCCGTTGCTGGTACGGCGAGTGCGTACCAACGCCGGTGGCACAGCCAACACCGAACTGGTTCCGCTCGCCCCCGGTCGCTACGAAGTCACCGTGCGCTCTGGGTTAAGTGTGAGTCGTCGCCAATTATGGGTCGCAGGGTCCGGTATTGCCACCGCTGAACCAATGCTGGTTACTGATCGCACTGCCTACACTGTTGGTGAGACAGCACGGCTGTTGATCAGTGGTCCAACCGGCGGTGGCACTCTCTTGCTGATTGCAGGGCAGGGTGACACAGCCCGTACTATCCTGACAACGTTGCAGCCCGGTACGATTATTCCATTTCCCATCACCAACGACTTACCACCAACGACGCTCATCACAGCCTTGATCGACGATGGCACCCGGCTTTGGGTACATACAGCGGTGCTCCAGATCGATCCACCGGCGTCGCCATTACTTTCCCTACCACAAACCGAGGTCGTGCCGGGAACGACCATCACGCTAACCGTTACCGCGCCGATGAGTACATTCCTGACAACGCTAACTCCTATCCATGCCCCGGCGATCAACCTTGATCCCTGGAATCAGCCACTGGTTGCCAGGCGAACAACTGAGCGGTCTACCCGGCATTGTTGTACCCTCAACCGTGCAATCAACCGGCGATCAGCATCAAATCTCGCTCCGCCTACCACAACAATCAGGGCGCTGGCGCCTCGACGTGATTGCCATCGCCGACTCTGGAACTGCTACAGCGACCGGCATACTCCTTGACACATTCCAACCGGTTGAAGCTATTGCCATTCCTTTACCACCACTCCGGAACAATGACACCGCCGTTGCCACGCTTATCTTGCGCAACATCGACGCGCAGGCGCGTACAGTACGGGTGCGCCTGTTGACCAGCGGCGGTACCCTGCTTGATCCGCCTGAGCAGACGATAACCATCCCGGCCAGTACAACCGTTAATGCATCCTGGCGATTGCAGACCCAGGCAGACGTGTCTATCGTGGGTTTACGTTATGAAGTGATCGATAGTATCCCATTACCACCCATCGAATATGCCGTACCGGTTGTGCGTGACGAGCGTATTGCCACTAGCTCACAAACCCGGCTGGTAAGCGACCCCCTGGAACTGACCATCCCCGACGGTGATACTGAGATTGCCGTTGCCCCTAACGCACGTTCAGCGCTGGCAGATCAGGCGCAACGCCTGCTTCAATCACCTACACCTACGGCTGACATGCTGGCTGCGGCCCTCATTATCGGACACGAATTGCAGCGTACCGCTCCCACAGCCACCGACGCCGAACGCTGGCAGGCAGCAGTAGAGAGCATACCCGGCCAGTTGCGTGCCCTGCGCAATCCCGATGGTGGTTGGGGATGGTGGCCGAATCAGCCATCTGATCCATTCATCACTGCCTTTGTCCTTGAAGCGATTGCCCGGATCGATAATCCTTCCAATCAGACGAACCCACTGAGTGATCCGGGAATCCTCTATCTGCGCCGCACCCGAACGACCGCAACACCCGATTTGCAGGCGTACATTGATTACGTCTTGTCGCTGCATGGGGTTACCGATGGGTCAGCCGGCCTGACTGATCCTCCAGGCCCGACCGGGCGGGCGTTCAGTGCGTTGCACCGTACCCAAGACCGCAGCACACTACTGGCACAGTTCTGGTCAACTGCCGGCGGTGGTCTGCCCTGGGCCGGTGCCGAAGGCATGCCATCGAGCGCCCTGGCAGTAAGTGCCAGCGTCGTGCAGGCGCTCAGTAGTGATCGCCCCACCGATCCCCGTCTGACCACCTGGCGCACTGCTCTCTTACGGCGTTGGGATATTGATGGCTGGCCGACACCTTACGAAGCTGCCCGTGTCGCGCTTGCGCTGGGTGATACGCTTAAGAACGACAATGCCGGCGTTCGGGTCTGGTACAACAATGACCTGCTGACGACAACCTCACCAAACGACGTAGCACGCTGGCAAGTACGTGGCGGGGTGGTACGGATCGAACCCCTGCGTGGCCCGGCACTCATTGCAATCCGTAGCCAAAAGATTGAACGATCACCGATTGAAGACCTGCGCGTCCGCCTGAGCTATCGTCCGTCCAGCATCCCCCTGGCGGTAAATCAACCGGTGCAGATTGAGGTATTGTTGCTGGTCAGAACATCCCTGATCCGCTGTGATGTCACCGTCCCGCTGCCGGCGGGGCTGACACCGGTGCGCGTCGGCAACCTGGCCGAATTCTCCTATGTTCAGATAGATCGTGAACGGCGACGTGTGCGCCTCAGCGGCGTCAATCTGCCACCCGGTGTCTACCGCTTCACTGTGACTGCCCAAAGCACGACTGCCGGGCGCTTCTATATCCCGCCGATTCTGATTGCAACCCCCGGTAGTGGTCTACCACTCCTCGTTGAACAGAGTGTTGATCAGGTATTGGACATTGAACAGTAATCGCGTCGGGTGCGAAACGGTTCGATGTTTCAATATTGAAACACTTTTGCACACTGCACGGCTTTTTCACAGCTTGACGCCCCTCAGCGCAATTTGTTACGATAATTGCGCAGCAACTCAATGAAGAGGGGCAACTTCCCAACAACGAATTAATGCCCCACCAAACGGACACATCAATATCTTATACGCCCAACAAATGGGACAGGCCATTGTTTGCGCATTGCACGGTGCAATGCATCGTGTTACCGCATAGTTCGGTGAGAAAGGAGGTGCGCAGGGCGGGTCGCCGGGTGCTGCGATGTAGACGGCGCGCACGCCCAGTTCAGATGCGCCGGCACGCCACGCAGCGCGTGCATCGCAACGTGCTATGTTGCGGGTAAGAATCGGCGCGCATCACGTTCTCTGTTTGAACGCTGGATCAAGGGTGATTCGTAGGAACTGGTTCCGCCTGTTTTGTGTTGCAAGGAGGAGACCCTCTATGCCTGCGTCCTTTCTGGGCGAAGTTTTCGGCACAATGGTGCTGATCCTGTTTGGCAATGGTGTTGTTGCCAACGTTCTGCTGACGCAATCGAAGGGGAATGGTGGTGGCTGGATCGTGATTACCACGGGCTGGGCCTTTGCCGTGATGAGTGGTGTGTTTACCGCAGCCGCGTTGGGTAGCCCAGGAGCCGATCTCAATCCGGCAGTCACGATTGCCGTGATGATCCGCGGTGGCTACGATGTTGGTACTGCGGTGATGCACATTATTGCCCAGTTCATCGGTGCCTTCATTGGGGCAACCCTGGTCTGGCTGACCTACCTCTCGCACTGGGAAGTTACCAAAGACCCCGGTCTGAAGCTGGCCTGTTTCAGCACCGGCCCGGCAATCAACAATCCGGTCAACAACATCATCACCGAAGTGATTGGCACCTTCGCTCTGGTCTTTATCATCTTCGCCATCTTCAGCGGCGATGGCGCTACGGGTGGTAGCCCGGCCAGTGGTCTCGGCCCGTACCTGGTTGCGGCACTGGTGTGGGGCATTGGTCTCTCACTCGGTGGACCAACCGGCTACGCAATTAACCCGGCCCGCGATCTTGGCCCGCGCATTGCCCACTTTGTGTTGCCTATCGCCGGCAAGGGCGACAGCAACTGGGGTTACTCGTGGGTACCGGTTGTTGGTCCAATCATTGGCGGTTCCATTGCAGCTCTATTGGCGAATGCGTTAGGTATGTGATGTGCTACGCATCGTTGCGAACGGTTAGCAGTCATCGCTTCAAGGGAGGAAGCCTGTGAAGAAGTTGATCAACGCACCGGAGAATGTCGTAAAAGAGGCATTAGCCGGAATGGCAATTGCCCATGCCGACCTGATTCAGGTTCACTACGATCCTGATTACATCGTGCGCGTCGGCGCACCACACAACAAGGTCGGTGTCATCTCCGGTGGCGGCTCAGGCCACGAACCGATGCACGGTGGTTTTGTCGGCTACGGTATGCTCGATGCTGCCTGTCCCGGTGCCGTCTTTACCTCGCCGGTGCCGGATCAGATGCTGGCGGCAACCAAGGCGGTGAACGGCGGGAAGGGTGTTTTGCACATCGTCAAAAACTACACCGGTGACGTGATGAACTTCGAGATGGCGGCTGAACTGGCCGCTGCCGAGGGCATTGAAGTTGCCAGTGTGGTGACAAACGATGACGTGGCGGTCGAAAACAGCACCTGGACGGCAGGTCGTCGTGGCGTGGGTGTGACTGTTCTGCTCGAGAAGATCGTTGGGGCTGCGGCTGAGGCCGGTGCCGATCTGGCGACCTGTAAGGCAATTGCCGAGCGAGTCAATGCCAGTGGCCGCAGCATGGGGATGGCGCTAACACCCTGTACCGTACCCCAGGCCGGGAAGCCGGGTTTCGAGCTGGCCGATGATGAGATGGAAGTTGGTATCGGCATTCACGGCGAACCAGGCCGGCGCCGCGAGAAGTTGGCTCCAGCACGGGATATTGCTGAGATGCTGGCTGGCCCGATCCTGGAAGACCTGCCCTTCAAGAGCGGTGATGCGGTGCTGGCGTTTGTCAACGGTATGGGTGGCACACCGCTGATTGAGCTGTACGTGATGTACAATGAATTGGCACGTATCCTGAAGGATCGCAATATTACGATTGCTCGTTCACTGGTGGGAAGCTATATCACATCGCTTGAGATGGCCGGTGTCAGCTTTACGCTTCTCCGCCTGGACGATGAGATGATCAAACTTTGGGATGCACCGGTGCATACACCGGCGTTACGTTGGGGCATGTAAGGGCAATTAGCGGTATTGTGGCGGGGTGATTACCCCGCCACCAGATTGGACAAAGAGGGGCCATGCAGATCACCGCCGATCATGTCACAAGTTTTCTCCAGTTGGTTGCCGAACGGGTCAAAGAGCAGCGCGAATATCTGACCAGGCTCGATGCCGCAATCGGTGATGCGGATCACGGTGTCAACCTGGATCGTGGCTTCAGTACGGTGATGAGTAAGCTGCCAACCGCGAACGACCGTAGCATCAGCGGTTTGCTGAAACTGACCGGGATGACGCTGATCTCTACGGTTGGTGGTGCCAGCGGGCCGTTGTACGGCACAGCATTTCTGCGGGCCAGCACGGCGATTGGTGATCGCACAACCATCGGCGCAGAAGAATTGATCGCCGCACTGAGCGCTGCCCTGGAAGGTATTCAGACCCGTGGCAAAGCGACTCGTGGCGAAAAGACGATGATCGATGCGATCGCGCCTGCAATTGATACGTTGAAAGAACAGTATGCAGCAAGCGGTGATCTGCTGGCAGCAATGCGCGCCGCAGTTGCCGCCTGCGAGCAGGGCATGATCGCAACCGAACCGATGCTGGCAACTAAAGGCCGCGCATCCTATCTTGGTGAACGTTCGATTGGTCATCGCGATCCCGGTGCAGCATCTGCTTATCTGATGGCGCAGGCGCTGCTTGAGGTAGTCGAACAGGCTGCCAAAGGGTGATGTCGTTCCAACCGGATCGTGTGAGCGTAGACAAAGGAGTCTTCAATTATGGCAAAGTACGCCGCTGCTATCGACCAGGGCACAACCAGTACCCGCTGTATGATCTTCGACCATAGCGGGAATGTCATTTGCTACGATCAGAAAGAACACGAGCAGATTTATCCCCGCCCCGGCTGGGTAGAACACAGCCCTGATGAGATTTGGGAGCGTACCCAAAGTGTGATTCGTGGGGCACTAAGCAAAGGCGGCCTGAGCGCAAGCGATATTGTCGCCGTCGGCATTACCAATCAGCGCGAGACAACGGTGGTCTGGAATCGCAAAACAGGCCGACCGGTGTACAATGCGATAGTCTGGCAAGACACCCGCACCGACCAGATTTGTAATGAACTTGCCGCCGACGGCGGTCAGGATCGGTTCCGCCCCAAGGTTGGCTTGCCACTGGCAACCTACTTCTCCGGTCCCAAGATTCGCTGGATTCTCGACAATGTGCCCGGCGCCCGTGAGGCGGCGGAGGCCGGTGATGTGGTGTTTGGTAACATCGATACCTTCCTGACCTGGTGGCTCACCGGTGGGCCCAACGGTGGTGTCCACGTTACCGATGTGACCAACGCCTCACGCACGATGTTGATGAATCTCGAAACCCTTGATTGGGATGATGAGATTCTCGGCATTATGGGGATTCCGCGCCAGATGCTGCCCAAGATCGTACCCTCCAGCATGGTTTACGGTACGGCAACAGGTGAACTGGCCGGTGTGCCGGTGGCCGGTATCCTGGGCGATCAGCAGGCGGCTATGGTCGGACAAACCTGCTTCGATGTCGGTGAGGCCAAAAATACCTACGGTACCGGTTCGTTTATGCTGCTCAACACCGGCACGAAACTGGTTCCATCCAAGAGTGGCCTGCTGACCACCGTCTGTTACAAGTTCGGCGATCAACCCGCCGTCTACGCCCTCGAAGGCTCAATCGCTATCACCGGTGCTCTGGTGCAGTGGCTCCGCGATAACCTCGGTCTGATTACATCCTCGGCAGAAGTCGAGGCGCTGGCAAATCTGGTCGAAGATAACGGCGGTATCTACTTCGTGCCGGCCTTCTCTGGACTCTTCGCACCCTACTGGCGCTCGGACGCCCGTGGTGTGATTGTCGGCCTGACTCGTTATGTCAACAAAGACCACCTCGCCCGCGCCGTGCTCGAAGCCACTGCCTACCAGACGCGCGAGGTGCTCGACGCGATGGAGCAGGACTCAGGCGTCAAGCTGACCGCCTTGAAGGTCGACGGTGGTATGGTGTACAATAATACCCTGATGCAATTCCAGGC
This sequence comes from Chloroflexus aurantiacus J-10-fl, assembly GCF_000018865.1. Lineage (NCBI taxonomy): Bacteria > Bacillati > Chloroflexota > Chloroflexia > Chloroflexales > Chloroflexaceae > Chloroflexus > Chloroflexus aurantiacus. The sequence continues at coordinate 4,415,492 of NC_010175.1, read as the reverse complement.
CGATATTTTGGGTGTGCCCGTTATTCGGCCCAAGGTTGCAGAGACCACATCGCTCGGTGCTGCCTATGCAGCCGGTTTAGCAGTCGGCTTCTGGTCAAATACCGATGAGATGCGGGCCAACTGGGGTGTTGATCACACCTGGACACCACAGATGGATGAAGCAACCCGCGAGCGGCTCTATCGGGGCTGGAAGAAGGCAGTTACCCGTACCTTCGATTGGGTGGAGTAAACCACCCTCACCGCACCCGAACAGACCATTGTGGCAAGACCGGCGGGACATCTCCTGCCGGTCTTGCTGCCCGTCAGGAGTTCATTATGCAGACTATCTCCACCGATGTGCTGGTTATTGGTGGCGGCGCTACCGGCACCGGTTGCGCACTCGATCTGGCAATGCGCGGTATCCGTTGTGTGCTGGTAGAAAAGGGCGATTTGACACACGGTACCACCGGTCGCTATCATGGCCTGCTCCACTCAGGTGGGCGCTACGTAACCAAAGACCCCCAGTCAGCCAGCGAATGCGCCCACGAAAATGCGATTTTGCGGCGGATCATGCCGCATTGTATCGAGCAAACCTCTGGCTTCTTTGTGATTACACCGTGGGACGATGAGAGCTATGGCGATGTCTTCGTCGCCAACTGCCATCGTACCGGTGTACCGGTCCAGGAGATCAGCGTCGCCGAGATGCTGCGTCGTGAACCACTCCTTAACCCCCGTATTTCCCGCGTCTTTGAAGTTCCCGACGGCTCTGCCGACTCGTTCCTTGCTACCCATTCGGTCGCACTGGCGGCACGTGAATATGGTGCTGATATTCGCACCTACCATCATGTTGTCGAACTCATTCGGGTCGGGGATCGCGTCGTAGGCGCAATCGCCGAGGATTTACGTAGCGGTGAACGGGTGCGGATCGACTGCGCGTATGTGCTCAACGCGGCAGGTGCCTGGGCCGGGAAGATTGCCGCCCTGGCCGGTCTAACGGTGAATGTCGTGCCCGGTAAAGGTACCATGGTTGCGATGAACCACCGTATGGTGAATACTGTGGTCAATCGCTGTAAGCTGCCGTCTGATGGTGACATTATCGTGCCAATTCACACGGTTGCTGTGATCGGTACGACCGATGTGCACGTTCCCGATCCCGATGTCTTTGGGATCGAACCCGAAGAGATACAGTTTATGCTCGACGAAGGCGAGAAGCTCATTCCCGGCTTCCGTCAGTATCGTGCTTTACGAGCCTGGGCTGGCGTGCGCCCGCTCTACAAAGATAAAGATGTGGCTAGCGACCGCGATATTCCCCGCACGTTCAAATTACTTGACCACGAAGAACGTGATGGCGTGAGTGGTATCTTCTCGATTGTTGGCGGTAAATGGACAACCTATCGGCTGATGGCCGAACAAACAGTCAATGAGATTGCTCGCCGCCTGGGTAATACTCAACCCTGTCGCACGGCAAGCGAGGTCTTGCCGGTGCCCCGTTTCGAGCACAGTAGCCGCGCGACGGTCACTGTTTCACCCAATCCGGCTGCGCAAACTCCTCACTACTGGTTGGGGAAACCATTGGCGCTCGTTGAGAGTCACCACGCGGCTGGTGATCTGATCTGTGAATGCGAGCTGGTAACACGCGACCGGATTCAGGCTGCAATTGATGCTGGTGCGCATAATCTTGACGATATTCGCCGCGATGTACGTATGGGCATGGGGCCGTGTCAGGGCGGCTGGTGTATCTACCGCACTGCCAACCTGCTCTATGAACAACGCTGTGCAGCAGGTCTCAGCCATGTTCATACCAACGAAGCGATCATGCACTTCCTCCAGGAACGCTGGAAAGGTCTGACGCCGGTATTGTGGGGCGACCAGTTGCGACAGGCACGCCTCGATGAACTGATCTACGTGGGTGTGCTGGGCATTGATCGCCTGCGTACACTGGCCGAACCGGGTGGTGGATTGGTGACGCAACACCCGGCAATTGCAACTGAGTATGTGCAGGCATAGGTTGCCGGGAGAGTGATATGTACGATACGATTGTCATTGGTGCCGGCCTGGCCGGCATGATGGCCGCCATCGGGCGTGCCGAACGGGGGGAAAAAGTTCTGGTGCTGGCGAAGGGCCACGGAACGACCCACTGGGCCAGCGGCTGTATCGATCTGCTGGCAGCGGCAGATGATCCTTTGGCCGGGATTACCCAACTGGCAGTAGAACACCCTCACCATCCCTACGCGCTGAGCGGGCCGACTATGATCGAGCAGGGAATTGCCCGGCTGCGGGCAATCTGCGAGGCTGCTGGCTATCCGCTTGCCGGCAATCTCAACCGTAACGTCTTTCTCCCCACCGCACTGGGAGCATTGCGCCCTACCGCCTTTGCCCCGGCAACGATGATCGCCGGCGACGCCCGCCAGTTGCGTGATGGACGGCCTACCCTGATCGCCAGCTTCGGCGAACTGCGTGACTTCTTCCCGCCCCTGATCGCGGCCAACCTGCGTGCGCAGGGCATTCATGCTGAAGCAGCGCAGCTTACCCTTCCTCCAACCGGTCGTCAGCGTGACTTTAACCCGGTGACGCTGGCGCGCCTGTTCGATCAGCCCGCTTTTCGGGCCAGTGTCGGCGACCAGCTCGCAGGTCTGGTGCGCAAGGGAGGGTATGCACGCATTGGGATGCCGGCTATTCTCGGTTTGAAACATGCGACCGAGGTAGTACGTGATTTGCAGAATCGGTCTGGCGCACTGATCTTTGAAATTCCTACGCTTCCCACCTCTGTGGCCGGGATGCGGCTCTATCATATGCTGGAAGACGAATTGATCCGCCTGGGCGGCAGGGTGCAGTTAGGCGGTTTTGTCCAACGCGGTGAGCATATTCAGCAGACACTGGTTGCTGTTTTCAGTGAGGCAGCTGCTCGTGAGCAACGGCACACTGCCCGCCGTTGGGTACTGGCTACCGGTGGCATCCTCGGTGGTGGGGTGCGGGCAACACCGGAAGGTCAGCTCCGGGAAACTGCGCTTGACCTTCCCCTCCAGACTCCCGCCGGGAGAGCGGGCTGGTTTGCGCCCCGTTTCCTTGCTGAAGACGGTCATCCTGTCTTCCAGAGCGGAGTGCGCGTTGATCGTGATCTGCGCCCCCTCGACGCCGGTGGTCAACTGGTCTACGACAATGTGATGGTTGCCGGCAGTGCACTTGCCGGTTTTGACCCGATTCGGGAAGGATGCCTTGAGGGTGTCGCTATTGCCACCGGCTGGAAAGCCGGGCAGCAGTAGTCGGCCAAGAGGAATAAACGCTATGGATCACATCGAGCTATCGCTCACGCAATCGCTTGATCACTGCATCAAGTGCAACATCTGCACGTCCGCCTGTCCGGTGGCAGCAGTGACCGATGCCTTTCCTGGCCCGAAATACGTTGGGCCACAAGCGCAACGTTTTCGCCATGCTGCACAGCCCGTTCCCGACGCCTCGGTTGATTATTGCTCAGGTTGCCGGGTATGTAACCAGGTCTGCCCAACCGGGGTGCGCATTGCCGAATTAAATGCCCGTGCCCGCGCCCAGATCGTGGCCGAACGCGGTATGCCGCTCCGCAATCGAATCATTGCCCGCTCTGGCCTGGTTGGACGGCTGAGCTGCGGCCCGCACGCCCCACTGGTGAATTTCACGCTTCAGTTCGCCCCGGCCCGCTGGCTCATCGAGCAGGTGATGGGTATTCACCGCCATGCGCCACTGCCTAAAGCCAGCACCTACACGTTTCGGCGCTGGTTCCAACGTCGCAAAGCGACAGCGGCCGGTCGCCGTCCACAGGTGGTCTACTTCCACGGTTGCAGCACCAACTTTTACGAACCACACGTTGGCAAAGCTGCCATCGCCGTCCTCGAACACCTTGGCTTCGAGGTGATCATTCCATCCCAACGCTGTTGTGGTTTGCCGTTACTCTCCAACGGCGATTTTCCGGCGGCGCAGAAGCATCACGAATACAATGTTGCGCAACTCTTACCGTATGCACGTGCCGGTATTCCGATTGTTGGCACCAGCACCAGTTGCACGCTCACCCTGAAAGAAGAAGCGCCAGAACTGCTCGGATTACACGGTGATGATGTGCGAGCAGTAGCTGCCGGCACCTACGACATCTTTGAATTTCTGCGCGATCTGCACGAACAGGGTCGGTTGCGTACCGATTTTCGCCCGCTGGAACGCAGCCTGCCCTACCATCCACCGTGCCAGTTACGTGCGCACCGGATCGGACGCCCGGTACTCGACGTGTTGAGTCTGGTTCCTGGTCTGCGCCTGCACGAAAGCCGCGCCGAGTGCTGCGGTATTGCCGGAACGTATGGGTTGAAACGCGAGAAGTACCAGATCGCAATGGATGTTGGCAAGCCGCTGTTCGAGTTTGTGCGTTCAAGCGGTCAACAGCTTGCGCTTTGCGATAGCGAGACCTGTCGCTGGCAAATTAGCGGCGCTACCGGCGTTACCACCCGCCATCCAATCGAGATTCTGGCCGAAGCATACGGCCTTATGTAGAGCCGTAAAGCCGTATCACGAACTATCGCCTGGTTTGAGGTGCGGAGTCCACGCTTCCGCACCTACCGCATTTACTGCCGGACATTGGGCTTAACGTGCGTGAGCGTTGCAATCTTTGGGACTGACGCACTATGAGATAGTGATCAACATCCTGACTGGAGTATACGGTCTTTTATAGTAGACTCGTACATAGTATTTTACTTTTATCTGGAGCAGTGGTATACGTACCGCTGCTCCGACATTTTGTTATAATAAGGGATAGTTTGGTTTAAAACAGAGCAAGGGTTAGTGGATGCTTACGCCGGAAACAGTCTTACAGGGTCGGTATCGTGTCATCTCTCAGATCGCAAAAGGTGGGATGGGTGCTGTCTACCACGCCCGCGATCTGCGCCTGCGCATCGATGTTGCCCTCAAACAGACCCTGTTCAACGACGATGCGTACCGGCAGGCATTTGAACGGGAAGCGCAAATTCTGGCCCGGCTGCGCCATCAGGCGCTACCCCGAGTTATTGACCATTTCATCGAGCCACAGGGCCAGTTTCTGGTGATGGAATTCATCCACGGCGAAGACCTGGGCAATCAACTGGCTCGCCTGGGACGGCGCTTTGCATCGCCGCAAGTGTTGCCGCTGGTTGTGAAGTGGACCGATCAACTACTTGATGTATTACACTACCTGCATACCCGTCCAGTGCCTGTCATTCATCGTGACATTAAGCCGAAAAACCTGAAGTTAACGCCAAATCATGATATTATCCTGCTCGATTTTGGCCTGGCGCGCGGCGGTATGACGGTTGTCGCTGATATTGATGGTTCAGGCACCCGCAAAGTCTACGGTTTTACCCCTCCCTACGCACCATACGAACAAATGCGTGATGGTGAACCCGATCCGCGGAGTGATATTTACTCGCTATCAGCAACGCTGTATCACTTGCTCACCGGCGTTTTACCCCCTGATGCAATGACCCGCATGGCCAGCCTGGTCAATGGTCAACCCGATCCACTCCGCCCAATTCGGAGCCTGGCTCCCCATGTGCCCGAAGGGTTAGCCCAATTGATTGAGCAGGGAATGGCGACGCTGATCAATCAGCGACCACAATCAGCGCGCGAAATGCGCGAGGCACTACACCGGCTGCGTGGCCGACCAACCACGAGTGGTTCACCCGCTGCAATCCGGCCTATTGCCCAGACAGCATCTTCTTCATCTAACGACACGACCGCAACACCCGCCTCATCAAAGCCGGCCACTCCCACCCAGGCTGCACCTGTTTCCCAACCGCAGACCTCATCACCAACACCGGTTGGCACCCTGCTCCGTCGTATGATCACCGGTTCACAGGTACGCAGCCTATCCTTTGACCCAAACAGTCGCTGGTTACTGGCCGGCTACGACGATTATACGGTTGGGGTGTGGAACCTGAGCAGCGGCGAGCAAATCCACACGCTGCGCGGTCACGAGAGCACCATCCGCGCTGTTGCTGTCAGCCCTGATAGCACACTGGCTGCAACCGGCAGCGATGATGAAACGATACGACTCTGGACAACAGACAACTGGCAGATGGTGCAACTCATTCACCAGACCGGTTGCCCTGTCGAGAGTGTCTGTTTCAGTCCTGATGGTCGTTATCTGGCGGTTGGCGGTTGGGGAGAAGCGATCACCCTCTACGAAATTCGGAAAGGAAAGATAGAACCAATTGGTTTGTTCACCTGTCCATTCGTACACTCGTTGAGCTTTTCGCCTGATGGATCGATGTTAGCTGCCGGTTGTTACGATGGCGCGATCTACCTCTGGCAGATTGCCGATCACCAACCCCTGAAACCAATCGAAGGATTCAATACCTTTATCTACAGCGTCGCCTTTAATCCAGCCGGTACGATCCTGGCCGCATGCAGTGGTACCACTATCCGCCTTTGGCGCGTAAAAGATTTTCACGCCCTTGACACATTACACGGCCATACGGCACCGGTACGCGGTCTGGCCTTCAGTCCTTGTGTACCATTGCTTGCCTCAGCCAGTGAAGATCGTAGTGCTCGCTTCTGGCTGGCCGAACAGGGCCAACCTCACCCGCCGATCCTCGAACATAGCGCTGGTGTCAGTTGTCTGAGCTTTAGTCCCGATGGGCAATTACTGGCTACCGGCGCCCACGACGGTCGCATTTGCCTCTGGCAGGCACCGGTTGCAATCTGATGCCAAATCTGGTACAGGCCAACGCATGGCGCGCAATCCAAGACGCACCCTTTCGCCACCCCTCGTTCGCCGCATCCCTCGTAGTAGGGGCGGGTTCATAACCCGCCCCTCCAGAACCCGCCCCTCCAGAACCCGCCCCTCCAGAACCCGCCCCTCCAGAACCCGCCCCTCCAGAACCCGCCCCTCCAGAACCCGTCTCTGCCCACCATCCGTAATCCTGCAGGTGATACCACGGATCGTCGCGAATGGGACGGATCATCACAGAACATCGCATATCTGGTGATGTCCGGTAATGCACCGTATCACTCAAGATTTGCTATGAGCGATGCCGACAGCCTGGCATAGACACAGTAGGGGCGCAGCTGTGCACCCCTACTGATCGTGCTTCATAAGTCACTTATATCTGGTTTAATAACTGTCAAGGTACGCTCTCTCCCGGCACCTTGACGCAGCGGTATTGAGCGCTCCATCGCGGTGTGCAAGTATGGGGCTAAACAAGAGCGCGCCCGCAAGCCTAACCCGCCGGATCGTGCGGGTTGAAACTCTCCCTCACCACGTGCCAGCCCCACAGGGGCTGCGATCAAGTACGCTCACCGGACCAGCCCCGCCAGCCTTCCACGAATTGAGGCAGGGTTTGAACTCGCCGGTTAGCAGTACCTTGCCGTGCAGACATAGCCGCACATCCACGCTCATGCCGTTGCCCGTACCCGATCCACCAGGGCCAGAATCCGCTCAGCTCGCCGGCCATACGTATGGTCGGCGGCAACTACCCGGCGGGCGGTTGCCAGTGCCGGATCACGTTCATTGAGGGCTGCGGACAGTGCTTCCTGTAAGCCGGTCAGGTTGCGCCGAGGGAAACTGTACGCCAGATGAGGCGGAACGATCTCGTGTAGAGCTGGAATCGCCGGCAACACAAGCGGCAAACCCAGGGCCAGATACTCAAACAGCTTCAAAGGCGACGCAGTAACATCGGTGACGGTATCAGGAATAACCAGCACATCAGCCGCACCCAGGCAACGTACCACGTCGACTTGTGGACGGGGTGGCAGGATGTAGAGATCAGCCGGTGTCGTTGTTGTGTCGGCCACGCGAAAGCCCTCACTCACTGCGTGGGCAGTCAGCGCAGCCCGTTCACCAGGACGGCCTCCAAGAATCAGCCCCGTGAGGGTGGGGTAGGTTGTCTTGAGTGAACGAAGGGCGCTCAAAAGACCATCGAGCCAGCGATGGGCAAAAGTCATACCGGCATACGCAACGATTGGCAGATCTGGAGGTAAGCCGAGTTCGGCCCGACACTGCGCACGATCCTGCGGCGTAAAGATCTGCTCATCGTAGGCATCGGGAATGACAGCGACATCTGCGGGATCGCGCCAGCCGATCTGGGAGAGCAGACAGCGAAAATCATTGGTAAGCGAAGCCACAGCAGTTGCCCGACACAGCGCAGTACGGTCGATCAAGTCGAGTAAACCTCGTGCCCAACGTTCTTTTGCGCGTGAGGGATTACGTGATTCGAGATCGTGAGCCTCGTAAATCACCGGTATGCCCAATTGTGGACCAAAGCAGCCGGCCCACCACGCAGCAATGATCGGTTGACGAATATAGACTGCTTCAACCTGACGACGCTGTGGAGCAACAAAGGCTGCGGTCATCGCCGCAAATACCGAATGTTCGAGATAATACAACAGCGTGCTCTTATACAATCGTGACAGCTTACCAATGGCCGGTCGCGGTAAATGGACGACATTCAATTCTTGAAATCGACTCGGTTCAAATCCCCATCTTGGAATGAGTGCCAGTGTATCAGGACGACGGGCGCGCAATTCACGGAGCGTCGTAAAGGTTTGCAGCGCATTCGCCGATTGCAAATTCAGGCTGGTTGGGTAGGCAATATAGACTATCATCTCAGCGGGTTACCTCAAGGCGCGACAGTAAACGGTCGAGTTCAGCCAGGGTCGAGGCCAGGCCGGCTGGCGCTGTATGCAGTGAACCACCTGTCACCAGGGCTGCACGTACCAGATGTGGATTATCGCCGGCCATTTGCAAATTGCGGAGATCCTGGCGGATGCGCTCATCGCTGATGGTAATACCGTGACGAGCCAGCATTGCACGATAGTAAGGATAATGTTCGCACAACTGGCGGGCCACACTCTCAAAGCCATGCCGGGCAATCGTCATCCGGGTATGAAAGCGCATCGTATTCTCGGCAAACATCGTCCGATCCTGACGGGACGGCTCAATCAAGATAATATCAACTTCAGGATGGCGTCGGCGCACCTGTTTGATATGGTAATGCAGGCCGGCATGGATAAAAGTACGAAACACCTGATTGCCAATACGCTGGATTCCCTGATCACTAATGGCCGCACCGGGTGGATGCCGACGATTATCGAAAGGCACCATCGGGTTGATACAGACGATCAATTCTGCACCGCGCTCAATTGCCACATCGAGACTGGCTGTACCTCGCAGACCGCCGTCGATATAGTCGTGATCTCCAATTCGTACCGGTCGATAAAAAATGGGGATAGCTGCCGAAGCACACACTGCGAGCGAGATTGGCACATTATCAAGAGGTGGCAAACCGAAAATCGCCCGTTCACCCGTATCAAGATCGGTAGCGACAATCATTAACTCATGATCAAGATCGGCGAAACGATTCGAGCGACCGGGCTGCTCAAGGGCTGCGCGCAAGTACTGCTCAAGGGATCGCGAGTCGTAGAGGCCGGTCGGCAAGCCTACCGCCACAGTTTCAATCAGATCGAGTAACGAAACTTCACCACCCTCACGGACCCAACGCTGTATCGCCTGTACCAGGGCACCGGGTAGATGAGCAGCCCGATACAGAAGATCGGTGATATTCAACTGATAGAGATGGTGTGGCTCAAGCTGATCAATCCCGAGCAGCGAGCTTTCAAGCACGCTAATTAACGTGCGTGGTGACATATTGTTCGCCAGACAGGCACTGATCAACGCTCCGGCACTGGTGCCGACGTAGACATCAAATTCATTAACAGAAAGATGTTCGAGCACTTGATCAATGGCACAGAGCGCTCCAATTTCGTAAGCGGCGCCAGCAACACCTCCGCCGGCGAGGACCAGAGCAGCCTTGCTACGATGCATACCATGCCTCTCTGCACTAACGCGCACCCGGCGCACAGGAATGACGTGGAGTGTTTAGAAGAGTAAACAACCTGCTGACCCACAAGGGTACATCAGGCTCGTTGTAACCTGTCTGGCCCTATCTGTCATTGCACCACGTAAACCAGCCGAACCGCTATACAATTGCGTTTAATACCAAAATGAACCCTTTAGCGCCGCCGCAATAATTGTTCGACCGTACTGGCCAGCGCATCGATTTGCGCATGCAGCCGTTCGACATCGTTACGAGTGGGAACATCAGCAATCCGGTCGGCCAGCCGGTTACGGGCGTCGTGCGCAAACTCCTGCCGCAATAGCAGTTTGCGCCAGCGATCAGCTTCCTCCGGTGAGAGTTCACCCTCATCCACCAGCACATCGATCCGCCGCCCAATTTCGGCTTCGATCAAATCGTCGCCCCCAAGCGAACTGAAGAGGGCACGGCGCAAATTGGCAATCGTGTCACCACCCACCTGAATCAGATCGGTCAGCAAATTGGTTGGTAACGGCGATTGACGACCGCGGGCATGCAACACGACCTGGGCCAGAATGTTAGCGGTAATATCGTCGCCGGTCTCGTTGTCGAGTACCTGAACAGTTTCACCCTCCTGCACCAATCGGGCAATACCATCGAGGGTAATGTAACGTTTCTGATTCGTATGATACAGTTTGCGATTCGCGTATTTCTTGATCAGATGCATAGAATTGCCGCCTTGTGCCAGACGTTGCTGGTGTGAAACTGAGAGCGTTCCGGCTACACTATCCATTACTCCAGACGAACCTGATAGTCTCAGCGGCAATTATAACACGCTGCGCCAAAACGCCGGCAACTACGGGCATCACCGTAGCGCCGGCGTTCAGTGAATATCAGAAGAATTACTTCTCGCTGCTCTCTTCCTTAGCCTCGCTGCGGCCACGGGTACGGGCCGGCGCCTCCTGTGCACGGCGCAGCTCTTCGACGCGCACGGCCAGTTGCGCAATCTTGGCGCTCAGCTCATCAATATCCCGCTTCGATGGAATATTAAGCCGATTGAGGAACTGCTCGAAGCTGGTCTCGACCTGGGCTGTGAGGTTGTTGAGATTGGTCTGTACCTGATCTGTCTGCGGCAGCGCCGTCTTGCGGAAGCGCTCCATCGCCTCATCAAACAGCTTCTGCGCATCCTTCTGCGCCAGCTCACCACGCTCAACCAGCCGGTTGAGGAAAGCCTCGGCCTCTTCGCGGCTGAGCGCGAAAGCGCCGATCCCGGCCAGCATCAACTTGCGAACGACCTCAAATACCTGAACGCTCGGATTGACCTGCGGTGGCGTCTCGTCGATCTGGCGCACGTTAACTTCAATCTCTTCTACGGTTGTCATGAGTAACCTCCTGCTTTGTGCGAGTAACTGGTGTTCAGACTGTCTGTATCATAGCATAGTCTGAGCGATTTCGGTAGTCACATAACGCATTGCGTTATCCGATTCGAGTATAACACACTGCGTCATGAAAGTCAATCAACGAGGTTATATCAATTTGTTATCAGACCTGGATGGATTATATGTGATGATGACCTGTGTCCACGCGCTCACAAGCACGAAGTCATCACTGGTCATTTCTCCATCACCCCGGCGGCAACCTGATCAGGGAGACGAAGAACGGTACTTCGGCTGTCCACGGTATTACACCGAGTGGATACGGTTGCCCGTGGCGTATCGTTCAGAATGCGGAAACATCCATCGTGCGTACCGGCAGACGCGGGGCGCACCCATCCAGTACGCGACTCTGGCGAAGGAGAGAGCGTTCATAAACCTGTGCGATGGTCGGATAGCACGACCGCACAGCTTTTATGCAATAAGACTTGATATGACACAGGCCACAATGAGCGCGAAACTACGACTTCCGCACACTCAGGCAACACGTGAATCACTGCGCATAGTCATTACATCCAGCACGTATTTGCGTAGATTAACAAAATAACTCCTACCCTCAATATCCACCTTTCTCTCCTCTTTTCTCTCTCCTATTTCCTCTCTTCTTTCTCATTCCCAATCACTCCGCCCGCACCGCACTCACAAAATGAAAGCTGCTCAACCGCATGCCTTCCCGCTCGTAGAACCGGTGAGCATCTTTACGCCAGGTACCGGAATCAAGGTGTAGCTGATCACAGCCGGCAGCCGCAGCGTGCTGTTTCAACCAGTTCAGGAGTGCGGATCCGTAGCCACGTGAACGCCGATTGGCATCGGTCACCAGATCGTCAACGTAAAGAAAGCGGCCCCAGGCCAGATTCTCGCCGAACCGAAAGCCGGCGACCGCGACAACTTCACCCTCGTCAGTAAGTGCTGCCAAACGGTAGCCCATTTCCATCAACCGACGAATCCGTGGAACAAATTCAGATTGAGTAAGATGCGGTCGCAACTGGTGCATGATCGGATAGCAGGCGGCAATTTCGTCATCAGTAGCAGCAATCGAGATGTTCATCGACAATTATCCTCATAGATCAAAGCAGGAACCCTTAGTGCGATCAACGCTCACCAGCCCCTACATCGTCGCGATACGTCCGACCGGGAAAGCGAATGCGTTCGGCGTTAATGAGTGCACGACCTCGTGCACCGGCCAGCGTTGCCCCCAATGCTACTACGGTTACCACATGACCACCGGTCAAGTAGAGACTACCGCTCTGACTACCCAACAGGCGCTCACGACGAGACGGATCGTAGCGCAAGATAAACGGCGACTCGGTCTGGTCGTGAAAGACCAGTACACCTTCGTCCACATCGCCAATACCCTCAACTGCTGCATTGATCGGATAATGATGAGGGTAGCCTTGCGTAACCAGGGCCAGCGCTACACTCGCCTCATCGCGCCAACGCAGTGGCGGTAGACGCTGTAAACTACGGGCAATGGCGGCTTCGTAGTATGGCACCAGATCATCAATCAGGCGTGGCAAAACAGCCTGTGCCTCCATATCGCGAAGACTGCAACGCAGGCCAACGATGCGTGGGCCGTGATCACCAATAATGCAATCAACGCCGATAATCCCCCAGTAGGGCAATTGTTCGCGCGCAATTGCCGCGATAAGGGGCTGCATGATGTGTCGTTCAAGATAGCTCGTCAAGCGCTGGGCATAGGTTGAATTACCAGTAATTGCCCCCATACCGGGTGCGGGCGGGCTATCTGGCTGTGGTCCCATCCCTTCGTAGATACGAGCCGGTAACAGCGATACCAGATGACTGCCATCGGTAATAGCCGAAAAGCTGACCAGTGGCCCTGCCACATATTCTTCAATCACAACCCCGTGACTGCTCCCTTCCACCGGGCGGGTAACAAAGAATGACCGCAACGCCTCAAGGGCTGTGTAGCGGTCGAAGTAGACACCTTCACCGGTAGCCGGGTGATCGCCACGCAGCACCACCGGTAATTGCTGAGCAGCCAGATATTTTTCCGCCATCGGTAAGCTAGCAAAACAGCGTCCGTTCGGTGTTGGGAGCTGATAGCGCAAGAGCAATTCCTTGGCGTAACAGCGACTCCATTCGATGCGTGTGCTGCGCTGTGAAGCACCACATACGCCAATATGCATACTCACGACCTCATCAACCAAACCGGCCCAGAGCGGTTCACTTCCGGCAGGAACGATGAGATCAATCTGTTCGTTAAATGCCCATTGCGCTACATGCGCCGGTTGGAGTGGATCAAGATCAACCTGGGGGGCAATCTGGCACGCACCACCGTTGCCCGGCGCCACCAGGACGTCAGCCGTCGGGCTGGCAAAGAGTTTCCAAACCAGCGCGTGAGCGCGTCCATCATTACCGAGAACCAGAATCTTCATACCGGCGCATTCCTTCACTCGTCCAGGACTGTTCCGTGGCACATATCCCAACGAGTCAGCGAGACGAGTTAGACAACCTTTGGGCTGGTAACACCTGACGGCCAGAGTGATTTGTTACGTGCGAGATTGTCACCTCGCACGCCAACCTATATGTCTCGTCCTTGCTCGTGAGTAGCTACAGGTGGTTAGATGCCGAGACGAGTGCGCGTTGCCGTGATCAGATTCCGCATCAACATGATGTTGGTCACCGGCCCGGTACCACCGGGTACCGGCGTAATTGCCCCGGCCACCTCGGCCACGGCAGCAAAATCGACATCGCCAACCATACTTCCATCGGCTAACACATTGGTACCGAAGTCGATTACGGTTGCACCGGGTTTGACCATATCGGCAGTGATCAGACCAGGACGACCGGCAGCCGCAGCGATAATATCGCACTCGCGCAAAACTGCACCGAGATCGGGTGTCCGGGAATGACAGATTGTCACTGTCGCATCGGCTTGTAGTAGCAGGAGGGCCATAGGTCGACCAACAATTGCCGAGCGGCCAACCACTGCGGCACGCCGCCCGCGAATGTCGATACCATAACGCCGCATGAGTTCAATGCCACCAGCCGGGGTGTTGGGTGTGAGGGTTGGCCGCCCCTGCGCCAGCAAGCCGGCGTTGATCGGGTGAATACCATCGAGATCCTTTTCCGGGGCAAGCCGGCTTAGCACACCATCGAGGGTTAAACCCGCCGGTAACGGTAATTGCAGTAAGATACCGTCAATCCGATCATCTGCACTCAGCGTCGCCACGGTCGCTTCCAGGTCGGCCTGCGCCGTTTCTGCCGGAAGTGCAATTGCCCGGCAGGCAGCTCCCAACGACTGACACAGGCGGTCAATGCTCCGCACATAGCGGGTTGCCGCCGGATCATCACCGACCTGCACCACGGCGATTGTAGGTGGACGATCAATCTGAGTGCGCAATTCAGCAATCTGGGCTGCGGCTTCGGCCCGTAGCTCTTGCGCCAGTGCCTTACCATCGAGGATGCGTGCGCTCATCCCGCCATCCTTCCCCGAACAATGGTGACGATACCATCAACTTCATCACCAAGTCCGATCAGCAGGTCTTGCAACTGCGCCCGTGTCTCGCGCACGAACAATTGATCTTCCAAGGCGGCCAAATTAATTTCAACGTTCAGCGCAGCACTCTGCACGGCGGCCCGGATCAGAAATGCCGCTACACCGACATCACTGACCACCAGGCGTGCACAGTTATTGGCCAGCGTTGTACAGAGCGGCAGCAGCGCCGTTGCCGCCTGTGCTGTGCGTAGTGGCACTTCCGCTGCCAGCCTGGTAATCTGCTGAATCGCTGCCTTCCGCGTTGCTGCATCAGCTTCCGTCGTTCGCGGGAGCTTGTAGGCAGCCGCCAGTCGGTTGAATACGGTGATGTCTTCATCTGCCAGTCGCTGCAATTCACTACGCAACTGCTCGGCCTGGGCATGAATAGCGCGTAGTTCACCTTCAAGAGTGGCAAATTGCGGCTTACCAATAGTCAGCTCGCACACCATACTCACTAACCCGGCTGCCATAGCGCCGGTTAAGGCCGCAACACTCCCACCACCGGGGGTAGGGGCACGCGAAGCCAGTGCATCGAGGATGGCGCCGAGCGGTTGTTGCATCAATGACTCTGCCATGTCGCCTCCCTGAACAGAACGAGATACGAGAACGCACTGTAGCGTTTGACACGACTCATTATAGCGGATAGCTGTGACCAAAGCGGCAGCAGGTATCGGGCATTCCCGCGTTATAATAGCCGATAAGCAACGGATATATTTCCCGTTCAGCAGGCAGGATCAATACAATGTGGCCGTCACACTCGCAGATTATTCTTTTCAGTGGTGAAGCCAGTGCATTGGCTGCCACTGCTTCGGCTGTCGGTTTCGCAGCGCAGGGGCAAGCGACGCTGCTGGCCAGCCTCGTACCGACGCACCCTGCCGCTACCCTGTTGGGTGTCACACCAGCGTCCGAGCCAATGACGCTTCGTACCAGCCTTGATTTCTGGGCATGCAACACACTGAACGAGTTGAACGGTATCTGGAATGATCTGCGAGCACGGGTTCAGCTTCCAGGCCCACCGGTGAACGGTGAAGATTTGCCGTTGCTGCCCGGTATCGATCTGTTTCTGGCCGTGTATCGCCTGGCAATTCACGCCCGCCGTAACTATGCTGTGATTTGCGTCGATGCCGGCCCTCCCGATGGCCTCATTCGTGCGTTAGCCATTCCCGACACCTTTCGCTGGCTTATGCGTCAGCTTTTCGGGCTTGATCGCGGCCCCGGTCAGTCGAGTGAGTCGCTGGCCCGGGCTGCCTTGCCCGCCAATTTACTACCCTTTGAGCAGATTGGCCGCCTGCAAGATGCGCGGGTTACGTTCGAGCAACTTCGTGATACAGCCCTCGATCCGGCACATGTGCGAGCACGGCTGGTCATTCGGCCTGATCAAGCCGGCTTGCGCGCAGCCACTATCTCTGCCCCGGCATTTCCACTCTTCGGTATGAATCTCGATGCCCTTATTATCGGGCCTTTGTTGACGGCATTGGATGCCGGACACCGGTTAGCGTCTGTCATCCACGAACAGGAAGACGTACTGGCAGCAGTGAAGGCCCGCTGGCCGAACCTGCCATTGTTGCGCTTACCCTTCGGCGCCACACCAGGCGCTATCGATCCCGTCATCGATGTCGCTCAAGACCTGATGCTATCACCGATGCCACAACCGCCACCCATTACCATTGGCCCAGCCGATGATCCATCTCTACGCCTGCGCTTACCCGGCGTGGCCCGTGACGATCTGAGCATCAGCGTCAGTGGCGATGAACTCGTCGTTTCACTTGGCCCATACCGCCGCCACCTGCTCTTGCCGCCAGGACTGCGTGGCGTGTCAATTCGTGCTGTCCGGGAAGGTGATCACCTGACTATCCGACGCCGTTAACCTGTTTGGAGTTCGCTTGTTTTGTGCCAGTGAGGAGATCATGGCTCGTACACCATCCGACTTACGCGATCTGAAAGCCGTCGTCACCGGCGGCAGCCGTGGGATTGGCCGGGCAATTGCTGAAGCGCTGGCCCGTGCCGGTGCGCAGGTTATTATCTCATCAACCAATCCAACCAACCTTACTGAAGCTGAACGCGCGTTGCAGGCTGCTGGTTTGAACGTCACCGGTATTCGCTGCGATGTCGCCAATCGCAACGAGGTTGAAGCCCTGGCAAGTGCCGCTGTGGAAAGGATGGGACGGATCGATCTCTGGGTCAACAACGCCGGCATCTCAGGGCCATTCGGCTATGCACTGGACATACCGCCCGATGCCTGGGAACAGGTGATCAGGGTCAATCTGCTCGGTACCTATTACGGTTGTCGGGCAGCATTGCCGTACATGATCAAACAACGTAACGGTCAGATCATCAATCTCTCCGGTGGTGGGGCAAAACGTGCCCAGCGCTTTCTCTCGGCATACAGCACATCAAAAGCGGCGATTGTACGTCTGACCGAAGCCTTTGCCCGCGACTATCAAGACCACCCCTACCTGCGCTTCAACGTGCTCACCCCTGGGATGGTGCCGACAGACATGATCAATCATTTTGAAACGGTTGGCCCCGGTGGTGAGGCGATCAAGCAATTGCCCCGCGTCCTCCGCATCTTCGGCACGACAGCCGAAGAGACAGCCGAACTCGCCCTACGCATTGTGCGCGAGGGTAAAAACGGTCAGGTCTTCGAGGTCATGCCACGTCATCGAACAATCTGGCGCCTGCTCAAGGCAGCCCTTGCACGGCGTAACAACGGTTCAACAGGATGAACGAGTAACGGGATGACGAGAAGCAGGACTTCGCTATCAATGCGTGGTACGCGATTCAAGGCGTAACTGTTCGCCGTATCTCTTAGATGGCAATGTGAACAGGTACATGCAACGTAGGGGCGGGTTTGGAACCCGCCCCTACGTTTCTCCGCTCACCCTGTACCTGCGTTCTGTTCCAGCCATCCTCGTACCACACCGGCAGGTAATGGACGACTGATGTGATAGCCTTGAAACACATCACAACCGGCGTCAAACAATATCTGACGTTGACCAGCCGTCTCGACCCCTTCAGCAACGATCTGCACCCCAAGATGATGACCGAGGGTGATAATCGTGGTGATCAGGCTTCGTTCAACTCCGGCATCGTCCTGGTCGAGACGCGCAACAAATGACCGGTCAATCTTCAGCACGTTGATCGGTAAACGGTGCAGGTAGGACAGTGAGGAGTAACCGGTACCAAAATCATCAATCGCCAGCGTCACCCCAAGCTGGCGCAACTCACCGAGCTGGCGACGTAAATCATCAATCTGGCCCATCAGCATACTTTCGGTTAATTCAAGTTCCAGCCAGGAAAATGGTAATGCAGTCTGCGCTACCGTGTCGGCAACAGTCTGCGCAAAATCGGCTTGCGTAAACTGGATCACCGACACATTCACGGCAACAGGGACAACCTTCAGACCATCGCGCCACCATTGCGTCACCTGACGCGCCACCTCACGCAGCACCCATCTGCCAATGGGCACGATCAGACCCGTTTCTTCGGCAATTGGAATAAACCGCGCCGGAGAAACCATTCCCAATTCAGGATGTTGCCAGCGCAACAACGCCTCTAAACCGACCAACTGCCCCGTGCGGTCAACTTTTGGTTGATAGTAGAGCAACAGCTCGTGTCGTTCAATCGCCCGTCGTAGAAGGTTCTCGATCTGTAATCGTTCGATAGAGACATCGGTAATTGCCGCATCAAAAAATTGGAAACTGTTGTGCAAAAGCTGCTTGGCACGATACATTGCAACATCGGCAGCCCGTTGTAATGCAATCACATCGGTACCGTCAATCGGATACAGACTGGCGCCGATACTGGCACTCACAAAAATCTCGTGGCCGTTGACGAAGAAGGGCTGGTCGAGCGCCTCGTGGAGACGACGCACAACGTGTGTCACTTGCTGGGGCGACGTAATGTCAGACAACACCAGTAAGAATTCATCACCCCCATGACGGGCAATAGTATCGGTTGCGCGTATGCATGCTTCAAAGCGACGAGCAACCTGGATCAGGAGCATATCACCGGTTGTGTGACCAAGGGTATCATTGACGTGTTTGAAACGGTCGAGATCGATGAAGAGCACAGCAACCATGGTATTTGCCCGCCGGGCATGCTCAATCGCCTGCTGCAAGCGATCCTCGAACAGCAGCCGGTTCGGTAAGCCGGTGAGTGCATCGTGATGCGCCTGATAGGCGAGTTTATGCAGTGTAGCGTGCTGTTCGAGCGCGATAAGGCTCAACTGTTCAAACTGTTCAATCAGAAGCTGTTCTTCGGCTGTCAGTGGGTTATTCTGCTGTCGGCAAACGAGTAGCCAGCTATCGACATCGCGGTTGGTTCGCAATGCCATCATCCACGTTTCGCTCACCGCGTATGCTTGCAGGATGTAATCAACTACCGGCCACCGGGAAGGGTCTACCCGCAGCGATAACATCCGCTGCTGCGGACGCAGCTCGGATGCCAGCACCTCACCAGCCCAGGCGTCAAGATGTTTGATCGCCTCTTCCGGTAACGATGTGCTATAGCTAACAAACAGATTACTCGAACGCACAACACAAGCAGCGTAGATCAGATCAGGAACTTGCTCTCCAATCAGGTGTAACAATTCGCGGGTAATTGTTCGTAAATCGTACTGGCGAGCTATCAATTCCAACACCCGGCGACGAGCGAGGGCGATCTGCTCAGCCTTCCGTCGGGCCGAGATGTCGTCAAGCACCACCACGGCCCGCACCCGCTCGCCAGAACCAAAGCGCACCACCCGTATTTCCAGCCAGCGTCGCGCTTCTTTCCCTACCGCAAACTCATCTTCGTATCGCGTCACATCGCCATGTAACAGACGTTCAATGGCCTGAGCGATGACACCTGCCGTTTTACCTCCCAAATGGCACGCCGCCAGAAACGATGCGCCGACTGCACAATCGACCGTCTCAACACCAAGCAGAGGCCCCAGTTGCAACCAACGGACATTCGCGGCTAAGACCTGACCGTACTGATTGAGGATAGCAATAGCGGTTGGCAGGGCGTCCAGCGCCGAATGCAAAAGCTGCTGCGTCTCGATCAATTGCTGTTCGGCCTGCTTTCGATCAGTAATATCGTGCAGCACGGCCAGCATTGCCGGCGTACCCTGCCACTCTATCGGCTCAACCCGTAGATCGACAATCACGACTGAGTTATCAGGGCGCACAATCTCGGCGTCCACTGTCAGGCCGGGCTGAAGTGGAAAACCAAATGGACTGCCGGTCAGTTGAGCAGACTGCCGACCAAACAGACGCTGGGCTGCTTCATTGGCGAAGAGTACGACACCGCCGAGATCGAGAATGAGCAAGGCATTAATATTGTTGGCAAGAATCGCATAGAGAGCCTGTCGATCCAGATTCGACGACTCGAGATCGGCAGACTGTGGATTGCGTTCAGAGTGGTCTTGCCGCACTGTGAATAGTCTCCTCTTACCGGCCAGGACTCCGAAAAGCCTTCAAGATGATTGATCGCGCGCCTCGCTACTTTCTTCGTCGCGAAACATCGCACTCAGGCGATCAATTTCACTTGGGGCAATGTGGGTGAATTGACCTGACAAAATGCCTGAAATGTTGCGGAATGGACGACCGATGTGCATTCCACGACTATCAATCGTAAACTCACGAATATCCTTATCGTGACCAGAACCGCGCATTTTCAAGACCGTTAACCCGCGGCGCATCTCGCCAAACAGCTCAACATACCGCAACAGAATGATCGAGTCGGTGATGGTCGAAATATGTGCCTCTGTCACCGACGAACCGCCGAGCAGGGTTGGGGTAGTCGCCGTGTAGAGACCGGCCATTTCTTGATGCTTGATAAATGACGTCAAACCGATCACAAATTCGCGAAACCCTTTAATTGTGGCTACCCGCTCTAGTGCCGAGAGGCTATCTACCGCTACCCGTTGTGGACGAAAGCGATCAATTTCGGCCTTCATAAAGATCAACTGATCTTCCAGACTGGTTACTTCGGGATAATTGCAGATCACACGCAACAAACCATCGCGCTCCATCTGCTCGAAATCGATCCCCCAACCAATCGCATTACGGAAGAGCTGATCGCGACTCTCTTCAAAAGCGAAGAGTAGCGAGCGTTCCTGCTGGCGAACCCCGGCAGCCATAAAGGTTGTGGCCATAAGCGTTTTACCGGTTCCGGTAGCACCGCTCACCAGCACAATCGAATCGCGGAAGAAACCACCGCCACACATGCGATCCAGCTCAGCGTTTCCCGATGTAATCCGAACATTGGAAGATCGTTGCTTCAGCTCAATCGCCGAGAGCGGAATGACATGAATCCCTTCGCCGGGGATAACGGTGAAGGGAAAGCTACCCTTTTGGTGCGACGTACCACGAAACTTGAGAATTTCGACCGTGCGCCGCCGCTTCTCATCTTCGAGCACATTGCGCAAAATGACCACATCGTCGGAGACAAACTCCTCGACCCCGTAGCGCGCAATCTCTCCGTATTCTTGCGTTCGTTCAGCGGTCAAGACTGCTGTCACTTCCAGCCGGCGTAGGGTACTGACAATCCGCAGCAGCTCGTTGCGTACCACTCTGGTATCGCTTAAGCGGGTGAAGATGGCGCCGAGCGAGTCGAGGGACAGCCGAACGGCCCCGATGCTACGTACCGCATGCTCAATGCGGGCCAGTAATGCTCCGAGATCGTATGAACCCAACTCGACAATCTCTTCGTCAGGTTGAGGCGACACATCAACAAAAGCCCACTTCCCTTCTGCTTCCCAGCGGGCAATATCCCATCCAAAACCCAGCATATTACGGCGCAAAGCATCTGGGGTCTCTTCAAAGGTCACAAAGACCCCTGGTTCACCACGTTTGATACCAGCCGCCAGAAACTGGGCAGCAAAGACGGTCTTTGCGCTACCGGCGGTACCCGAAACCAGCGTTGTGCGACCCTTCGGCAAACCACCGTTAGCAATATGGTCAAAACCGGTAATTCCGGTAGGCAGGCGTTCGATCTGATCAGCGCACACCAGATTGCTCCTTGTTGGTACCAATGAATAGCAAACTCACGATTTTGGAGGTAAGTTCAACACTTGCAACAGATCGGTGACACTGGAAAGATCGCCAATCACCCGCCGGTATGGTGGAGGCGAACTCTTAATCAGTGTCGGAGTGGCCAGAATCTTCTGATCTTCTGCCTGCTGCGGGTTGGCAAGAACATCAATGATCGTCAAATCACACTCGTAACCGGCCAGTTCCGACTCAATCATACGACGCAACGTGCCAATTGCACGTTCGGCACGAGGTGTGTGACCTGCAATATAGAGCTGCAAAACAATTTTACTCACAGACTCATCCCGCCAGCAGTCAACTCTTACTACTTATCCTGATCACGCAATTCACCCGCCGCTACTGCTCGATAGTACGATGCAAGATAACCCATTAGCTCTAACAACAGCAGACGTCCTTCTTCAAAGTAGGCCTGAATCTTTTTGGGCGCATAAAACTGACTACGTTCACGGATCGCTTGCAAATGGGTATCAATTAAATCACGCGGCGTAGCCCAGACCGCCCCCAGCCACTCGCCTAATTCGCGGAGAGCCTGTGAAGGCATTGGCGTGCGATGCACCCGACTGTGTAGAGCTTCTTCCAGAATAGCGCCGTAACGTTCCAGCGCATGCGCAAAGAGATCGGGAGCACGCTGGCGAAGCGGTGCCAGTCGCGAACGTTGTACCTCTTCTGGACGAGAAATAGCTTCAACGTTAACCAGCTCTCGTTCCATCTGCCGCAACTGTTCGCGCAACATCTCTGCTTCAGCCGCGATCTGGGCTGCCCGACGCTGATCGGTAATATCCTGATGAGAAATCACCAATCCCCGACGTGTCCCACGCAGTGGTACTGCCCGCAGCGCAAACCAGCGGGTTCCCTGCGGGCCAGTACACGGGTACTCGTGCATGAATTCGGTTATTTCACCACGGAGCACTGCCTTCAAGCCACGCAAAATCTCAGCAGTATACACATCATCGCTGACTGCGGCACAAACCGCAAAATAATCTACCCCAATTCCAATCGCTGACAGATCGGTAATACCGTTGCGCCGACCGAAATCCAGCCAGGCTTCATTCACGGCAATAATCCTGCCGTGCTCGTCAATCACCGCAATCTCGCTGGTCAATGAATTCAAAATCGCAATACTGAACTCTTCTGCTTCGCGGAGCGCTGCTTCTGCCTGACGCTCGGCGGTGATGTCGCGCAACGTAATTAAGATTGCGTCTTGACCCTCCCACCGAATCGCCAGCACCCGCATCTCGGCGACCGAGAAATCGCCATTCGGACGCAAAACCTCCACTTCCGCCCGCTCACCTACTACGAGCGGAAAACCAAAGACCTTGCCGTGCAATTCTGCGCCATGACGATTGAGCAGTCGTTCGGCAGCACTATTCAAAAACCGTACAACACCGCTGCGATCAACAATAATCGCTCCATCGGTGTCATGGCTGACAATCGCACGCACTGTATCATCGGCTGTCAAAGGGGGCAATGATTCGATGGTAGTCTCCTCGTTTTCCCGGTATTGTTCCGACATACGAAAAGAACACCGACATAACCGCGTTCTACGTTGCCGATGTATCGTATCGCTTTGAGCAAATGTGATAGGTGAGCGAGGGCAATGCCTTCGCCTATCCCGGTATGATTATTCGGATACGTTCTTTCTTGCGAAGATGGAAGCGTTGTTCTTATCCTACCGAAACATCAAACAGAGATATATATGCATGATGCTGCGCTTTTGTGTACATGTCAAGCTTTCTTATGTGAAAAAGAGTGCAATAAGGATATCAATTTCTTCATAACATCCAGACCTTAGCAAAGGCAGATAACCCCGTGATGTCGGTCATAAAAGCAAAGCGTTCACGTGCGAGACAGGGAAGGTGTAGCGTTGGCCAACAGTGCAACCAGCACAATTATACCGCATCTATGGACAGGTAATAATCGTACTTATCGCGATGGATGATGGATAATTGACAATGGTATCGAGAATGCGGTTCTGGGATTCCTGATGGTATCGAGCGAGAGATTTCTATCAGAAGACACGATCCTTCATATGGGGACTATCGCTGAACACCTGTCCGCATAGCCTATACCTGGCCAATCTGCGAGGGTAGGCAAAGGCAATACCTTCACCACCCCAACCAGCCCTGATAACAGCCCCAGGTAAGAGAATGTTTTCCCTATACCCGACCTCCACTCCCTCTTTCCTACTCCTATTTCCTAACCCCTATCTCCTATTTTCTAACTTCTGAAAATCCCATCGCACCTGTCTGCATAGCCTGTACCGGGCCAATCTGCGAGGGTAGGCAAAGGCCACACCCTCACCTACCCCAACCAGCTCCATAACAGACCCAGGTAAGAAAATTTCTTCCCTACACCCGGCCTCCACTCCCTCTTTCCTATCTCCTATTTTCTAACTTCTGAAAATCCCATCGCACCTGTCCGCATAGCCTATACCTGGCCAATCTGCGAGGGTAGGCAAAGGCAATACCTTCACCTACCCCAACCAGCCCCAATAACAGACCAAGGTTCGAGAATGTCTTCCCTACACCCGACCTCCTCTCCCTCTTTCCTATCCCCTATTTTCTAACTCCTATCTCCTATTTTCTAACTTCTCGAAAATTATACCGCCCGCAACGCCTGATTCAGATCGGCGATCAGATCATCAGGATGCTCCACTCCTACCGACAGCCGGATCATGGCCGGGCCAATCCCAAACTCGATGCGCTCTTCGGGATCGACATCCGAGTGGGTCATCGAAGCCGGGTGCTCGGCCAGCGACTCGGTACCACCCAGACTCACTGCCAGGTGGATCAATTGCAGATGGTTGAGAAAGCGAAACGCTTCCGCCTCACCACCGTGCAGATCAAACGAGATCATTGCCCCCGGTCCCAAACATTGCCGCCGATAGATGTGGTATTGGGGGTCATTACTCTCAAGATGGCCGAGATAGTAGACCCGCGCCACTTTGGGATGGGTTGCCAGAAAATCGGCTACCCGACGTGCGCCGGCTTGCTGCGTCTCCATCCGAATCTTGAGCGTCTCCAGCGACCGTAGCAGGAGCCAGCCGGTATGCGCACCCGCCATCGTTCCCATAATGGTGCGCATCCCCTTCACCTGGGCCAGCAACTCACGACTGCCCAGACAGACCCCGGCAATCACATCACTGTGGCCACCGATATACTTGGTGGCCGAGTAGAGCACCAGATCGGCACCATGGGCCAGGGGATGTTGCCAGAGCGGGCCGAGAAATGTATTATCAACTGCGGTTAAGACTCGTCGTGGCATCCGCTTCGCCAGCGCTGCAAAGCCGGCAATGTCTACCAGCGCATTTGTTGGATTCGCCGGCGTTTCAAGATAGATCATCCCTACCGCATCGAACAGGCCGGCTCGTCGCAGTTGAACTTCAACCTGTTCGGGTGAGACACCCGACATAAAACCAAATCGTCGTATCCCCAATGACGGTAAGACGTGCTTCAACAGGTAATCAGTACCGCCATAGACCGGTTCACTATGCACAATGACATCGCCGGGCCGTAAGAAGGTGAGCAGGGTGGTGGTGATAGCCGCCATCCCGCTGGCAAACACTGCTGCGGCCTCAGCCTGATCCCACAGCGTAAGCCGGTCTTCCAGAATTTCAAGATCGGGGTTGTTAAGCCGGCTGTAGATCAGGCCAATCTCTTCGCCCTCACGGGGATGGCGTAGACCGTAGGCCAGCTCGAAGAAGGCTTTACCCTCTTCAGCGGTCTGAAACACGAAGGTTGAGGTCTGAAAAATCGGACACTTGATCGCACCTTCAGAGAGTGCCGGCACATACCCATAACTCATCATCAGACTTTCGGGATGCAGACGATGGCCGTCGATGGTCGTTCGTTTACTCTGCTTCGTCATCATGCGCCTCCTCGCGTCACGAGCAGCATCGCTCACTCAGGAAAAGAGAAGAGAAACACTGTAAATAATCAGGCCAACCAGGCCACCTACAATGGTACCATTAATGCGAATAAATTGCAGATCACGCCCGAATTGCAGCTCGATTTTGCGCGTTGTTACCTCCGTATCCCAGTTATTGACCGTCTGCGTGACAAATTCACCTATCGCGTGCCGGTAACGCCGGACAATGGCCACCACCGCCGCCGCGATCCAGGTGTCTATTTTGTCACGCCATTCCGCATTGTGTTCGAGAAGATCGGCAAACCGCGTCAGTGCAGTGGCAATCGAATGGCGCAACGGTGACGCAGGTGATACACTCTGGGCAAGAAGGGTTAGCTTCAGGTCACGCCAGCTTGCCTGAACCAGCTCTCGCACCATCGGGTGTGCCATCAGCTCACGCTTCAATGCTTCACCCTGCTGCTGAACCTGGGGGTCAAACTGTAAATCGACGATCCAGCGATCAATCAAGTTGGTAAACTGCTGGAAGAGCGGATGATCCGGCGTATCACGCAATTCACGCAACAAGCGCTGCACTCCTTCCAGCAACCGTTCGTAGATACGCTGATCGACAATACGGGGCACCCACGGTGGTAGCTCACCGGCAATCCGGCGCCGGATTTCCGTTTCATTCTTAGCAATAACTTCTGCCAGCAAATGGATAAGCTGCATCAGCGCATCGCGCTGTCTACCACCGGTGAGAAAGATCCCAAGCAGACGACCGGCCAGCGGTGCCGCCGGGATGCTTTCGAGACGTTGATTCAGCCCTCGTGCCAGCGCCTGGCTCACGTCATCATCGTCAATGACCCGCAACAGACCACTGATTGCGTCGGCCACTACGTCTGCCACCTGCTGTGAGTGTTCAGGCTGGCGTAGCCAGTGCGCTATACGGGTAATCGGATCATGATGGCGAATTCGTTTGGTAATCTGATCAGGGTCAAGAAAATTATGTTCAATAAAACGACCGAAGCTAACAGCAATGCGTTCTTTACGACGGGGAATGATCGCTGTATGTGGGATCGGCAACCCAAGTGGATGCCGAAAAAGTGCAGTAACCGCAAACCAGTCGGCAAAGGCGCCGACCATTGCTGCCTCGGCAAATGCCCGCACGAACGGCACCCACGGTGCGACATCACGCCAGATACTCGCCAGCACGAAGACAATTCCCGCTGCTACGAGTAAACCGGTTGCAACTCGCTGCATGCGACGTAAATCGGCAATTCGCTGCTCATCGTCCATCATCTGGTTTGTACTCCTATCAAAGTTGGCTATAATACCTGTATGATTACGAACGAAATTGAACGTACCGAAACCATTATTCTCGCCGTAGTGCTCCTGGCCGGCAGTCTCATTCTCGATTGGCTGGTGCGTCCATACATCAAACGCTGGGCCGATGCTCGCAACGCGATTGTGATCGAAGCCATCGCCATCGCGCTTGGGGGACAGTTTACCTTCTGGACGCTCGTACTCTTGATCAACCTGGTCGGCGATCAGGTTATCGCTCCGCCCTTGATCGAGTCCTGGCAACCTATCCTCAGTATCGCTTCGACGCTGGCACTTGCTATCTTTATTGTGCGGTTAATCACCAATCTTGTCGATAGCTATCTCCGCCACCGTCAGATCGGAAACATTTCACTCATCAATAACCTGTTGCGTGTTCTGGGGGCATTAGCGATTGGTGGTACCCTGCTGGTCAGCTACGGTGTTCCGCTCGGCCCGGTGCTGACTGTCATTGCCGGATCGAGTCTCGGCCTTACCCTTGCCCTCCGCGAGCCGTTAGCCAACTTTTTTGCCGGGGTACAGATTATCGTCTCTAATCGGGTACGACCCGGCGACTACATTCGGCTTGCCTCTGGCGAAGAGGGATTTGTCACCGATATTCGCTGGTCTGACACCTACATCCAGCAACTGGCGAACAACATTATCATCATTCCCAACGCCCAAATGATCACCCAGATCGTTACCAATTTTAGCCGACCTGAACCGGAACTAGCAGTCCTGGTCGACTTTGCGGTCGGACCTGATGCCGATCTGGAACACACCGAAAGAGTGGCCCTTGAGGTCGCCCGTGAGATTCTGACCACCACTACTGGTGGTGTAGCGACCTTCGAGCCACTCATTCGCTTCAACGGAGTCGATCCATCAGGAACGCGCTTTACCGTCGTCTTGCGCGGTCAAACCTTTACCGACCAGTTTCTCCTTCGCCACGAGCTGATCAAACGGCTGCGTGCACGATTGCGGGATGAGGGTATTACGCCGCCAACTCAGGTTGTGCGGTTGTATGATGGGTTAGCGCAACACAGTTAATCTGTCCACACTTGTATAACCTAAAGCTCGATCATTCTACAAAACCGAAGGGGACAGTAGCAAGCTGACTGTCCCCTTCGGTTTTTAGTTCCCTACACCCGGATCGCAACGATCCCTACCGCAGTGTTGTCGGGACGTACACGTTGTAGACTCGCTCACCCGGCGATAGGAGACGCACTATCACCTCTGAGAAGACCTGGCTTCCATCCGCCAAATCAAGCCGCACCTTGTAGAAGCCTGACTTGAAGGAAGGATCAAACGAAGCGATGAGTGTATCGTCCGAACCCGGTGCGTATGAAATAGCGGCGAATTGCTGCTCGTTCTGCCCATTCATATCAACGAGATATGCTTTTGGCAGTTCACCATTCAGACCACTCACCCGAATACTCAGCGTTGCGGTCGAGGAAATGGTAACGAACGTTGGTGAAACCTCATCGATCTTGGCTGCACCGGCGACAGTTGGTACCGCTACAGCGACCTGGCTCTGCCAGAAATCACCACTTCCATCAGTGGCCAGCACCTGGACAGGCAAGACGAGCAGTTTTTCGTCAAGAGTTGCCCGCAGCCGCCAGCGCAACCGCACAAAGTCGGTTGGTTGGTCGGCACTCCAGGCCGTCATAATTACCAGATCGCCAGTGCTCAACTCCTGAGCAAGCCATCCATTCTCTGCCAACGGCTGCCCATCCGCAGCGAGTGGCTCGATGGCAAGTAAGTCAACCAGACTGCTCTTCGGCGTGATCACGAGTTTGACACTCTCAGCCGAACCTACAGCCCGGATAACCGTCGTAAATTCCTGGCCGGGACGCGGAGTAGTATCAACGGTAACATCCACTACACGCAGGCGATTACCACTTACCTCCTCATTCTGTGTTGTGACGAGTGGTGTTAGCGCATGGCCTGCTTCGTCTTCGTTACTCAATGTAGTGCCGGTAATAATCCGGAACGAGTAGGTTGATGTTGGCCGTCCACCGGTTGAACCGTAGGGCCGAATCTTAACGAAGTAACTACCGGTAGCCGATGCTGTCCAGACAATCCGTGATGCCCAGCCGCCACCACCATCATCGTTATACGCGATCATTGTACCATCGCTTCGGTACAGTTCCAGGACCGTATCGGCTTCGGCTCCTAAATTGTAGGTGTAGATGGTGTACGTTGTGCCGGCTGTAGCCCCGAAGACAACCCAGTCTAGATCAGTTGGTGTATGGAAATTCCGGTTTTGACCACTGCCATTGACGGTGAAGAGACGTGCCTGAGCAGAAGTATCATCGGGTTCATAGGCATCAGGGGTAATTCCTGCGATTCTGGTCACCTCCAGATCATACTGGGTACATGGACCACTCGCCGAAGCGCTATAGTGGCGAACTTTGAGGTTAAGTCTGGTATTGGTTAAGGCAATGAATTCAATCCGTGATGCCAGACCACCGCCACCATCATCATCATACGCCAGCCTGGTGGTACCACTGCTATCATACAACTCGAGCACTGTGTCGCTACACGAACCCAGATTAAAGGTACGTATATTGTAGCGATAACCAGAACTGATATCGAAGTAGACCCAGTCTAGATCACCGGCAACGTGGAAATTATGCCTTTGTGCAGTTCCATTGACAGTGATCGGGCGAGCAGTTGCAAGGGTATTATCCGGCTCATAACTGTCACCCACGGACCCACTACTAGTCACCCGAACCTCATATGCAGTACAGGCACCGTAAGCCGCAGAGCTATAGTGACGCACCTTCACATAGAAATTCCCTGAGGAAGGCGCCGTCCAATCAATTCGCGATGCCCAACCGCCACCACCGTCATCGTTGAACGCCAGCAAGGTGCCGCTACTGTTATACAACTCAAGCACCGTATCACTGCAGGAAGCCAGATTGAAAGTTTCGATGCGATAAAGATAACCGGCAGTGGCCCCAAAAACAATCCAGTCTTGATCGCCGGCAGCATGGAAGTTATGGCTCTGTGATCCGCCATTAACGGTAATTGGGCGAGCAGCACTGAGTGTGTTGTCTGGTTCATACGCATCAGGCGTTGCGCTAGAGATTCTCAGACGATAATTGGTATTGGCACCATACACATTACCGTTATACTGGCGTACTTTCAGATAAAAGCGACCGGTTGCAGGGGCTTGCCAGACAATCCGTGACGCTAACCCACTATAATCATCATTGAACGCCAGCAAGCTACCACTGCTGCTATACAACTCAAGCACCGTGTCAGCACGGGTACCAAGATCACTGGTGAGCATCGTGTACTCGACACCATTTACTGCATCGAAGTAAACCCAATCCTGATCACCAATGGCGTGGAAGTTGTGGTCTTGAGTTGCCCCACCGGTTGAAATTGGTTTGGCAGTAGCCAGCGTATTATCAGGCTCGTAGGCATCAGGAGTAGCGGGAGTATAATATGCTCCAATACGTAGCCGGTATCCAGTTTGCGAACCGCCAATACTACTATTGTAATGGCGAACGCGGAGATAGTAGGTTCCATCACTTGGCGCATACCAGGTTAGACGTGATGCCAGACCTTCGCCACCATCGTCGTCTTCAGCCAACAGCGATAGCGATGAGTTGAAGAGTGAAATGACGGTATCGGCACGTGACTCAAGGCTATCGGTTTCAAAGCGGTAGAAACCACCGGCAACCGCAGTAAGGCTTACCCAGTCCTGATCACCCGCGACGTGGAAGTTATGAATCGTTGTATTGGGCGCATCGAGTGTCCCTGGTGTAATTGTACGAGCTTCTGAAGGGGAGTTGTCCGGCTCATACGAGTCAGGAGTGGCGCTATCGACTGTTACAACGCGTAAATCATACCGCAAATGCGTACCACCGGCACTACTGCTGTAATGCCTCACCTTCACACACAACTGTTGCGCCACAGGTGAGGTGTATCCAATACGTGATGCCAGAGTACCGCCGTAATCATCATTGTAGGCCAGCAGGGTTCCGCTACTGTTATACAACTCGAGGACAGTATCATTACCAGAGGCCAGATTCAACGTCTCGATGACATACGATTGTCCGGCTACGGCATTAAAGCATACCCAGTCCTGATCGCCTGGAACGTGGAAGGTATGGGTCTGCGTTGCGCCATTGACCGCAATTGGCCGGGCCGTACTCTGGCTGTTGTCAGGTTCATAGCTGTCACCAGTTACCGGTATACCTAGAACTCGTATATCGTAACTGGTCGTTGTACCATACGCAGCAGAGCTGTAATGTCGTACTCTTACGAAGAAGGTACCACTGGTTGGCGCATACCAATCGATTCGTGATGCCAGAGTACCACCGTAATCATCATTGTAGGTCAGGCGTACAGCACTCCCATTGTACAGTTCAAGCACAGTGTCAGCGGTTGCACCGAGATTAAGTGTCTCGATACGATACGTAGTACCCGCTGTTGCACTAAACCGCACCCAATCTTGATCACCGGCGATATGGAAGTTGTGACGCTGTGCTGCACCACCCACTGTAATTGATCTGGCAGTGCTAAGCGCGTTATCAGGTTCGTATGCATCGGGTGGCGTTGTTGGAGCAGATGATGTCACGGTCAGGCTGTAGCCAGTATTCGCACCACCCCGGCCACCAAAATTGGTAACCCGCACGTGCAGAGGTGCATTGGCTGTTGCCGTCCAGACAATCTGTGATGCCAGGCTACCGCCGTAATCGTCATTTTGGGTCAACAGGAGAGACCCATTATTCGCAAACAATGCCAGAACGGTATCAGCACTGCTCTGCAAACCGCTGGTCCGAATTGTATAAACGGTTCCACTCGTTGCATTGAATGTGACCCAGTCCTGATCACCGGCTATATGGAAGTTGTGGTTTTGTGCCGCACTGTTAACTGTGATCGAGCTTGCTGTAGCTGGACTGTTATCGGGTTCATAACTATCAGGTGTAGCCGAACCACCACAAGGAACCGGTGTATTGAGCCCTACTGCCTGAGCAGCATTAAGCGTTGCCTGATACTGCGATGACGATGAGCCATACAGCGAAGATGCCGCTGCCAGCAAAGCGTTATACAAGTCTGTGAATGTGGATGCCGAGGTTAAGTAACCAGTAAGCGCACGGTAAAAAATGCGCGCAGTAGCAAGACGACCAATCGCGGTGATCGTGCGTCCGTTGAACGTTCCACCCTCGGCCATCAGGTATGCCGCTTTATTGGGGATACCACTATTAATGTGTACTCCGCCATTATCACTGGTGGTACACACATAATTACTCACTCGATCAGGTTGATTGTACGCAGGGGGATTAGCTAGACTACGGATCACACCAATTGGTGTGTCTTCACCCATCAGCCAGTCGTCGCTATCAACCATCGCCCCAAACACATCAGAGAACGACTCGTTTAGAGCACCCGATTGACCGTTATAAATGAGACCGGCAGTATACTGCGTTACCGCATGCGTCCATTCGTGGGCTACAACATCGCGAGTAGCAAAGCCTGGTCCATACGCTGTTAGCGACCCATTCCAGAAAGCATTTGCAGCCGTGCCATACCGCACGACTGCAATCATAGTAGCACCAGACCCATTATAGCTATCACGAGCAAAGGTGCTCCAGAAATAGTTGTATGTTAGACCGGTATTCGTAAAAGCTGCTACACAATCAGGATGTGGCGTACCGGAAGGGCCACTTTCGGTATAACATACACTTCCAGATGTCGTACTTACCCCACCAGCATCCCGAATTACTCGATTCAACCCGCTGTGATAGTTCGAAAAACTGAGACGAACTTTACCGGATATCGCATCAACGACAACGGTTGCGCTGACACTGTCATCTGGCGCTGTTAACACTAACCGATAGGCAAGGGCTGTATCACTCTCTTCCAATCCAAACAGCTCAGGATTGAAAAAGACCAGTTCATGCTCGTCAAGACGAGCCTTGGCAAAAGCCGTGGTCAGGAAAGCAAGTTCCGCGTCATCGTGCCGCGGTGGGTCGTTCTGCAAGGCCACAGTTGCCAGCTTGATCGCTTCATCCAGAGAAATCACTGGCTTTGTATCTGCCGACACTTGTGGAATAAATGCACCACTGACACTACGTACCGTATCACCAGCCACCTGAAGCGCCAGATCGGCACCCCAAATCCGAATTTGATCTTTGTACTGACCTAGCCGGACTACCGTCACACCCTCATCAACTGCCTCGCTTCGTACAGGCATCCAGGTGAGATCACTCACAGTATTCACCAAACTTACACCTGGCCCTTGTAAAAAGTCGAGCGCAACCGTCTTCGGATCATTGCCGGCAGCACCCGGCAATGCTACTGCAAGGGTTGGATGGGGAGCAACAAACTCATCTACAAAGACTCGCTGTGGTCGCTCGCTCGGAGGGGCCGCCAATACGACAGGAGCTGGCGAGAATGAAGCGACCAGTCCTAGTTGCCAACAGAACACGATGATAAGTGTGAGCCAGGAAAAGACGCGACGTGTACGCATATAACCCCTCCCTTTCGTTACACCCAACATTTATGAACCGGGCTATTGAGAGAGCATTCCTGACACTATCACATTCAGTTCTGCAATTAATGGCTGCAACGCAGGCGGTATCTCTCCATCAGTGGTTTGAATAACGACGGTGTCAATCTGAATCCGATACATCAACAAATCACAACATTGCTCTTGCGACGGCGTTGCCGGGAGACTACTCAGATCAAGACCTGCAATTAGTGCTTGCAGGCGTGTACGTTGTTCTTGTGATAGTGTTGTGGTTCGTATTTCCTTTCCGTTCTGTAAATGCGCAGTGCCTGTCTCCAGATCAATAGTTAGCTCATCGGAGACGCCGGCAAAACCACCACTGCGCGTAAAGATCAAGGCCTTCGCTTTACGGGGCTGAACAGAGGCAAATGCGCATCCAGCAATACTCAACAGGAAGAGTAAGAAGCAGACAGCCAAAACGTATCTCCAGAAGGAAGAGGCATGCCTGCTTCGCTTTCTCTGAGGGTAGCAATGTTCCACCATACAATATCACCTTTCGTTTCACACCTGAAATCTTCTGATGTCGATAACACACCATCTACTCGGACAACAACAAGGTTTGACACGTACAGTAGTTTGTTAAAAATTTCTAAAAAGAATTAAATGATTAAAAAGAGGCATTGAACAATTAACCAATAAGGCAATGAAAAACAACTCTTCTTTATTTTATCACCCAAAAAACAAATGTCAATATCTATTTACTTATCAAAAATTAGTTTAAAATACAAAAATTCACAAAAAAAAGACCACAGAGTTGCTCTGTGGCCATAATTAATTAAAGCGAGAAATATACTATCTAACAGTTGTTGACACCATGTCCATCCTCCCTGGATTATCAGGCGCATCACTCACCGGCAACCGGCGAGCAAGAACAAGGATGGCGATGACCATCAACCACAACGGCCAGCCGGTTATGCCCAGGGCCGTCGCCCAAATGGTGTCGACTGATGAGCCGGCACGGGCAAAAAGGGCAACCACTCCGCCAAAGGCATTCAAGCCGGCGTGACCGATAACGGCTGGCCAGACACTTCCAGTTGCGAGTCGTGTCCAGCCGAGCAGCGTACCCACCAGCACACAGAAGACCGTCATCATCACTACACCCAACACCGGATTGGTGGGATAGTTGTAACCCAGGAGGATAATCGGGGCATGCCACAAGCCCCAGATGACGCCACTGATGATCAGCGCCGGCCATTGACCAAGTGGCAGCAGTTGGGGTAGCAAATACCCGCGCCAGCCCCACTCTTCACCAAACACCGGAATCGCGTTTAACAGCGGGCCAATTGCCAGCGCAACCAGCAACTGCGTGATCACAATCGGCCATAGTGATACGTTAGCCAGCGCATCACCTGCGCCCGCTGTGTTCAACAACTCACGAAAGCCTGACAGCGACAGATCGAGGTCGTAGACCCCAAGCAACGCACTGAAAAATGGCGAAATGACCATCACCAGCGCCGGTACTGTCCAGGCAAACAACCAGTACCATCCCCATCGCCGTCCCTTTCCCAACCCCAGACCGGTTGCTTTGACGATACCAACCGGTGGTGGACTGATCCAGCGTACTACAATGAGCGTCGCCAGCGATGGCGTAAACATCATTAGTAAGATGAGTGCAAACGCTAACGGATGATTTAGACCCTGACCACTGAGCCAGAGTGGTAAGCAGCAGAGCCACGCGAAGCCCATTGCTAATCCAGTAAACCAGCCTATACCTCGCCAATTGAGAGCAGCCATTCACGTTTCCTTCTCTTCTTCGCGGCAAATACTTAACCACTCCGTAATTGCCGCCAGACCACATACGAATACGGAATCGTTGCCAGCACCGGTACGATC
Source organism: Chloroflexus aurantiacus J-10-fl (assembly GCF_000018865.1). Classification (NCBI taxonomy): domain Bacteria; kingdom Bacillati; phylum Chloroflexota; class Chloroflexia; order Chloroflexales; family Chloroflexaceae; genus Chloroflexus; species Chloroflexus aurantiacus. Next base: position 4,380,219 of record NC_010175.1, on the reverse strand, counting down.
ACGAATAACAAGGTTGCCACGAAGAGCCACGCTTCAGGCACCACCAGACTGGACAGAGCAGCCAGGCCACCACCAGCGACAAACAACCTGGCCCCAACCCGATGTGTCTTGCGCCAGACGTCGGGATCGGCGAGTGTCCACGGTGTACGAATACCGACAAAATAGTTGGGAGTTACCCGTCCTAACTCGTTACCCAACACGATGATCAAGAGTGACATTCCCACACTTAGTAGACGCGGAACGCTGACCGGCCATCCCACAGCCACGCCAATCGTAATGACCTGTAACCCGGCAAAAAACAGCACCAGACTGTTCATAATCAGCGCATAGGTACGGAAAAATCCCGTATACCCCTGACCACGTGGGTCGATGCGTGGCAACACCAATGCCAGGAGAGCCATGATTGTTGCCATGATTGGTGGCAACAAAGCTACAATCCACGGACTGCCATAGCCATCTACCTCACCTACAGCATTCCAGTGGATAGGCGCCGGATCGGGAATGGACGGTAGCATGATCAGACCAAACCCCCACATCAGCACCACAACGACCAGCATCAACCGTAGATTACGCATGTCCGTCCTCCTTCCGCTCGACGCCGATGCGCAATAAATCCAGCAAGCTACTGAGCATCTCTTGCAAAACCGTAGCATTTAACCGATACACAATCCGCTGCCCCTGTCGCTCGGCAGTCACCAGATCGGCTGTTTTCAATACATTCAAATGATGAGAAACACTCGGTGCCGAGATCGCGAAGTGGGCAGCAATTTCGCCAGCGGTCATATCGCGCTCGTTGAGCATTCGAATGATCGCCCGCCGCGTCGGATCCGAGAGTGCCTGAAGAGTGCGAGTTATCGACTGTTCCATAGACATTTAGCCAAGTTTCTAAATATTCCTGACATGAGTATACCGTACTCTATCCTCACTGTCTAGCCCCATGGATTTCATTCTTCTCTTTCAACAAGTTACACTATCGCCAGATGTTCATTCCGGAAAGCTTCACTACTTTGTGGCGACTTACCTGTACTAATGCTGCCTGTCGCTATGCACCCGGTTGTCCAATTGTACCGGCTGCCTGCTCGCTGTACCACCAGCAATAAAGCCCCTCCTTTCCCTGCACCGGAGCCAGTAGAGGCGACGCATGCGTCGCCCCTACGATGCCGACGCTGGATGCTAGCGCCAGGAGGAGCGTCGCATGCGTTGCCGATGACAATCCACCAGCGACTCTCCAGTGTACAGGCCGCCGATTCGCTTGCCGCCAGCAATAAAGCCCCTCCCTTTACCCTATGCATTACTCACACGTCACGCTGCGTTAGGCCGGGCTGCAAGCGCTCCCCGTGGCAGCTCTCCATGGCGCAGACTTCCAGCCTGCGTGGAGGCATCCTCTCAACCGCCGTCAGGTGCTGGCTGTAGCCAATGGTGCGCAGGCACGAACCTGGTATAACCAAACGTTTACACACAGGTATCGCATTCATGCCGGACCGACTCGCTGATCGAAACGATCACATCCAGTTTCTCCGTGACCAGGATGAGGAACGTTGTGACACGCGCCGGATCGTGTGTACGGCTGGCGCGGCAGCATGGCTGCCGCACTCCAAACCCTGCGACACGCACATGATGGGCGCGTAAGGCAACCTTTCCAGTACGTGATAGCACGGCTGGAGCTGCGCGTTGCCACCGGGCCAGTTGCCCACAACAGCACCCGTGGCGTTCATACTCGCTGATACGCACGTGGTTGACGCCAGTTATGGGTAATGCATGGCTTCCCGGCACCAGCGCCAGTAGGGGCGACGCATGCGTCGCCCCTACACCCACACCAATCCACCGGCGACTCGCCAATGGCATACCTGTTAACACCGTAGCACGAGGATCACACCTGAACGATAGTGATGTCACCCGGACGCACAGGTCGCTTGCACAACCAACACCAGGGGTAGCAGAGCCAGGGTTACAGATCATCTTTTACCCGACTCGATCCCTCTTGACGACGATGTATGGTTATTGTTAGAATAAATGATAACGATATTATTATTGATAATAAGGAGCAGATATGATCCCTCAGTGGCTTACGCACAACCGTCTGTACGATCTGGCGCGCAGTGGTCAACGTCTACCACCCTGGTGGGCAGTGATACTGGTTGGTTTATTCATCGCTTTTGGTTCGCAGCTTTTTGCCTTGCCGATTGTCTTCATGCTTTTCCTCGCCGGTATCATACCGATAACTGAAGAGAGTGCGCTTACCCAACCGCCGCTGCTATCAGGGCTTGGGTTGTCCCTTCAGTTAATGGTGGCCTTCGGGGCAATGATTCTGTTCACCTGGTTGTGGATACGCTTTTACGAGCGACGTTCTTTCACCACTCTTGGCTTCGAGCGGGGAAGCATCCTCTTCCTCTACGGTCGCGGCCTGCTCATCGGGTTGGCTGCATTCACAGCAACTGTAGGGCTAATGGCACTCTTGGGTTACATTGCTATCGAGGATAGTGATCCTGCACAGGTTGGGCTGGCGGCGCTCGGTGGAGTCGTGCTTGTCTTCTTCCCGGGCTGGCTGATTCAGGGCGCAGCCGAAGAAATTGTCACCCGGGGCTGGATGTTACCGACCCTCTCGGCACGCTACCGGGTATGGGTCGGATTACTCATCTCATCGCTCTTCTTTGCCTTTATGCACGCTCTCAACCCCAACATGAGTGTGCTGGCAATGATCAATCTGGCTCTGTACGGTCTGTTTGGCGCACTCTACGCTCTGCGTGAAGAGTCACTGTGGGGTATCTGTGCCTTCCATTCGATCTGGAACTGGGCGCAGGGAAACCTCTTCGGACTGCAAGTGAGCGGCCAGATGGTTAGCGGTGGCATGATCTTCAATCTGGTTGAGACCGGTCCTGACTGGTTCACCGGCGGTGCATTCGGGCCGGAAGGCGGATTGGTGACAACGATTGTCCTGCTGTTAAGCATCGCGATTATCTGGTGGTGGCCGGCAACCGGCCAGCGTGTCGCCACCCAACCGGTTACAGCGGATCGTGCGTTGTAGTCGGCTAGGGTTGATGATTCCACAGTGTCAACTGCGCTTCATCAACGACACCTGACGCCATTCTCAATAGTTCCTGCAGGGGATGGGGAAACCTTACGGGTCTTCCCCATCCTGCGATATTGCAACAGGTACACTTCACGTTGCGAACTCTTGTGGATACTACCCCTCATACTCTATAGCTCCTCAACTCTGAGTGTATAGAGCTTTACCACACCCTGCCCTGAGCAGTGTATACTGCATGTAACCATCCTGTAACTACAATCACTACCCTACAAGCAGAACCGCGCATCTCAACGCGCCTTTGTGGCGTGTCATTACAAGGAGATTGGCAATGACTCAGCCTCCAAATGGCTTTGACCCGAATGATCCAATCGGGACCTGGCGCGCCTGGCGCGACGCCAGCCTGGAAGCATGGGCAAAAAGCCTGACCGCGATGGTCAATACCGAAACGTTCTCTCAGGCGATTGGCGCCCAACTCGATGCGCTCCTGGCCGTCTCAGGGCCGGTACAGCAGGCCGTCCAACAATACATGGAGCGCTATCTGGCTCAGGCTCAGCTTCCCTCTCGTAATGAGGTAGTGACCCTGGCCGAACGATTAACAAACATCGAATTTCGTCTCGATGATATGCAGGCTCAACTCGATGAATTGACTGACCTGGTGCGCAAGCTGGCAGTTGCGCAAACACCCACCGCGGTTGACGTTGGCGTGATTGATGAACGCCTGCGGGGTATTGAGGAACAACTGACCGCTCTTGCCGCCGTCCGTCCCTCCGGTCGTATCCGCAAGGCAACGACTGAAGACAAAGAGTAGGAGTGTTTGATCATGACCAGTTCTGATGCCGCGCCAATCGATCTTGAGCGGATGACCGAGCAGTTGCTGAAAGAGATCGAGCGCACAACGAAGAGCAGTGACATGGCTGCTCGCATCGCTACCAATCGTATCCGAGTTGCTGTCGGTCAGACGCCCAAAGAGCAGATCTGGGCGTTGAACAAGATGCGTCTTTACCATTACTACCCGCAAGTACCACCGGAGCAGCGCAAGCCGGTACCGATCTTGCTCGTCTTCGCCTTGATCAATCGACCGTATATCTTCGATCTGCGCCCCGGCAATAGCTTCGTAGAATACCTGCTCCAGCACGGCTATGAAGTCTATCTGCTCGATTGGGGCCGTCCAGGCTTGGAAGATGCCCATTACGATTTTGAAGATTATTCGCTGAAGTTCCTGCCACGGGCCATTCGGGCGATGCAGCGGCATAGCGGTAAGCGTGAGTTCTCGATGCTCGGCTGGTGTATCGGAGCCACGATTGTCACAATTTACGCGGCGATGCGCCCCGATGATGGCCTGCGCAATTTGATCCTGCTTACCGCACCGCTCGATTTCAGCGACAAAGAGGGAAGTACCTTCAGTCGCTGGCTCAATACCGAGTATTACAACGTTGATGAACTGGTTCGCCAGTTTGGAAATGTCCCGGCAGCCGTGATCGAATACGGCAACAAGATGCTGAAGCCGGTTGAGAACTATATCGGCACCTACCTCAAGCTATGGGACAACCTCGACAACCCGGCAGTCGTCGAGGCATGGCTGGCGATGAACACGTGGGTGACCGATAACGTCGACTTTCCGGGTGCTGCTTTCCGTCAGTGGGTCGTGGAATTTTTCCGCGAAAACCGCTTGATGGAGAACAGGCTTATGATGGAAGGGCGTGTGGTTGATGTAGCGAATATCAGGGCTAATCTCTTGAATGTGATTGCCGATAAAGATCACATTGTGCCCAACTGTCAATCACGCTCAATCATGGATCGGGTCGGAAGTAAAGATAAGAAATTGATCGAATTGAAAGGTGGCCATATCGGTATTATGGTCGGCAGTGGCGCCAGCAAACGTGCCTGGCCCCTGATGGAAGCCTGGTTGAGCGAGCGTAGCACCTGACATCCCCTTATTTCGTTGATACGCACAGCGGTTGACATCGTCATCAGTAATGCTGACGATGCACCGTTTTGTGCTGTCAAGTTTTCATGATAGCCGGTCTCTTCACCGGTCTGGTCTTTTGTGCCGTTTTCGGCGTGTTTGTGAACTGAAAAGGAGAAAACAATGCGTCTCAGTGGCAAAGTAGCCCTGATTACCGGTGCTGGTCAGGGGATTGGACGGGCAACCGCCCTGTTGTTTGGTCAGCACGGCGCCAAAGTTGCCGTTGCCGATATTAATGAGGAAGCAGCCCAGGCAACAGCTCAGGCGATTGTGGATGCTGGCGGTGAAGCCAAAGCGTTTTTCATGAACGTAGGCCAGGCCGCCTCGGTGGAAGCTGCGGTAAAAGCAGTTGTTGAATGGGCGGGTAGAATTGACGTATTGGTGAACAATGCCGGCATTACACGCGATGCCCGGATGATCAAGATGACTGAAGAGCAATTTGATGCCGTGATCAATGTCAATCTGAAAGGCGTCTGGCTCTGCACCAAATATGTGGCTCCAATCATGATCGAGCAGGGCGGCGGCTCTATTATTAATGCAGCTTCTATCGTGGCGTTTGAAGGTAATTTCGGTCAGACCAATTATGTCGCTACCAAAGCTGGCGTGATTGGAATGACCAAGACCTGGGCCCGCGAATTTGGGCCAAGTGGCATCCGCGTCAATGCCGTTGCCCCTGGCTTCACCCAAACTGAGATGATTGCTCACGTGCCGGAAAAGGTGCTTGAGGAGTTCAAAGGCCGTACACCGCTACGCCGGTTAGGTACTGCCGAGGATATGGCCTACGCCTATCTTTTCCTTGCATCTGATGAGGCGAGCTTTATCACCGGTGAGGTGTTACCGGTTGATGGAGGTCTGACTCTTTAAGCGTGGTCACGAGTCGAACAGGAGTGGTACTGGCTTCCAGTCAGTACCACATTGCCGGTCGCGGCTTCCTGCCGGCACCACGAGTGGAAGAGCAAAGGGGCGCGAGTCGCGCCCCTTTGCCGTAGTTACGAACCGAACCGGTTTAGCGAACCGCCTCCACGTCTGTGTCAACCTCTTCCTTTTCGGGGCTTTCAGCGGCGGAGCGTTGCAAGGCAGCACCACCGGCCAGTGCGGCTGCACCCAATCCGGCCAGCCACGCCAGCGGAGTCAGCGCGCCACCAGTATTGGGTAACGTCGCCGGAGTCGGTGCGGTCGGCTGAGCCGGAGTTGTTGCCGGCGCAGCGCCAACTGCAATCCGGCCATCGACTGTCGGATTAAGCGGTGAGTTCGCCGCAACATACTCCTCTACCACATCGGCCAGGATAAAGCCGGTGTCTACCTGGTTGCGCCCACGGGTAAAGACGCTGTAGCCATCACCACCCGCCAGCAGGAAGTTATTAGTTACCACGATATAGTCGGCACCTGGATCAATCGGTGAACCACCGACCGTCACGCTGGTAACCCGGCCACTTGCCGGGAGAGAAGGATCGTAGGTGAAGCGAATTCCGGCAACCTGCGGGAAGCGACCGGCACCACTCTCCACCTGGCTCACACCATTATTCAACGCCTCTATCACCTGCGCACCGGTCAGGGTGACCAGCGCCAGGGTGTTACCGAATGGCAACACTTCCAGGATTTGACCAACCGTAATCGGTCCAGCCGGGATCGAGGTGCGAATACCACCACCATTCATAATCGCAATCGTTGCCCCCGAATTGCGCACTTTAGCCAGCATCGCATCGGCGATCAAATTCCCCAGGTTGGTTTCACGAGAGCGAACATTTGTCCGACTACCATCAAGCTCAACCGCGGTAGAACCAACCACACGTGCCCGCAACTGATCGATTGGGCCACGGAAGACGGCGATCCGGTTCTCGAAGCCTTGATCGGCGGTGAGTGATGGTACGATTTCGGTCGGGTTACCCTGTAGATCGATCACGGTACCGGAAGCGTTGAAGGCAACCGTAATATCACCCAACCAGCGCCCCCACTCCCAATCGGTCACCACAACCACCGGCTTCCCATCGGGACCGGCAATCAGTTCGGGGTACGGCGGCGTCTTGACGTTGTTCATTGGCGCCATTGGGGTATGGGAGTGACCGCCGATAATCAGGCTCATCCCCCCGACTTCACGAGCAATCTGGCGATCAACGTTAATTCCAACGTGGGTCAGGGCAATAATGGTAAACACCCCTTCGGCTTTCAAGGCAGCCACCTGTTGCCGGGCGGCTTCAATCGCCGAAGTAAAACTAATACCCGGCCCGGCATTCGAGAGCACCCCAGTATCTTCCGGAGTCAGACTGAAGATACCAATCTTCCTGCCATCTTTTTCGATAATGGTACGTGGCTTGATCAGACCGGCCAGCGGATTACCGGCGGCAACGCTGATATTGGCGCTCAATACCGGAAATTTGGCCCGGGTGATGAAATCTACCAGTGCCTGCGGCCCTTTATCAAACTCGTGGTTGCCGATGGCCATCGCCTCGTATCCCATCGCATTGTAGAATTCGAGATCGGCCATCCCGTTATACTGATTGAAGTACAGTGTTCCCTGAAAAACGTCACCGGCATCAACCAGCAAGGTTGGTAATGCCGTTTCCCGTCGAATCTTGTCAATCAGTGCTTTGCGTCGCGAAACACCACCGTGAACCGGGTTATTCCCACTGAATACCGGTTCAATGCGGGCGTGATGGTCATTGGTATGCAACACCCGCATACGAAAGACCGGATTCTCCTGCGCTAACGCCAACCGAAAGCTGCCGTCGCTGTAGATCGACAGCAATGCACCAGCTCCCAGAGCGACCGTCCCCTTGAGAAACCGCCGACGCGAGATCTTTTCCATAGGACATGCTCTCCGTTTCAAGTCACGAACAACCAGAACCGACCCTGGGCACCGGGTGATAGCCGGTAGCCAGGCCGATCTTCCCAAGACACGCAAACCGCAAGGTGCAAACCGACGTTCAACCGAAATGGGCATACGCATAGTACCGTAGATACGCAATTTTGGCAAGTAGTAGAGGGGCAATTTTTCTCTTTCTGATGCGCTTAATCTATTTTTAACACAGAGTAGCGATTTGCGGTCATCACTCAGAATATACATATATCTAACACAGGCGATCTTGACGTTGCCGACAAGCCTCTCTACAATCAAACATAAGCCCTCAGCAGCACAAGACCGGTATGCTGCGCTTCCATTCACGGTGCGAGGCACATCTATGAAGGATTATTATCAGGTATTGGGGGTAAGCCGTACCGCCAGCGACGAAGAGATAAAGCAGGCATACCGACGGCTGGCTCGAAAGTACCACCCTGACGTTAATCCAGGTGATCCGAAAGCTGAAGCACGCTTCAAAGAGATTAACGAAGCCTATCAGGTGCTATCCGACAAAGAGCAACGTGCGAAATATGACCGCTTTGGCAGTGATTTTCGCCGTTACGAACAAACCGGGTTTGGCGGTTTTGATTACGGTAGTCAGGATTTTGCTGATTTATTTGAGACACTCTTTGGGCAGCGCCGCACAACCGGCGGTGGGTTCAATGTACGTCTCGATGGGCAAGATGTTGAACAACCGGTTGAGCTGACGCTTGAGGAAGCGTATAACGGTACCCAACGCACAGTTCAGTTTTCAAACCCTAACGGCACACCACGCACAATTACCGTAAAGATTCCTGCCGGCATCGATACCGGCAAACGGGTGCGCGTGCCGGGGGAAGGCGCGCCTGGTCTCAATGGTGGTCGGCGTGGCGATCTCTACCTGGTCGTGACCGTCAAACCGCACGAGCGGTTTGAACGTAAGGGCAATGATCTGCACACGACTATCCCGGTGAGTATGTATACCCTGCTACTGGGAGGACAAACCCAGATTCCACTGCTGTCAGGTAAAACTCTGACCCTGAATATTCCACCGCAAACCCAGAACGGACGGGTATTTCGTATTGCCGGTCAGGGGATGCCGCTGATGCATAGTCATCAGCATGGCGATCTCTACGTTACCGTCAGCGCCGTTTTGCCGACCAACCTTTCGCCGCAGGCACGCAAGCTGGTGGAGGAATTGCAGCAACTGACGGAAGGAGATAGGAGATAGGAGATAGGAGATAGGAGATAGGAGATAGGAGATAGGAGATAGAAGATAGAAGATAGAAGATAGGAGATAGGAGAGAGGGGAAGAGGGTGGAGAAATTTGTCTATCGTAGCACGTGCTTCACGGTGCCATCTATTCCTGGACAGAGTCCTGCATATCACATTCAGGCTCTAACCTGTATACAGAACGCTTACCAAAGCTTCTCTTCGTGTTGGGTCATAAGAACGTATCGTTGTGCTCGTGATCGGGTATGGTGCGGTTGCTGCGGGTGACACCGTCTCTATCACGCTGTCTGGCACAGATTGATAAAATGCTGCAAACCAAAACCTCTGCCATTCAGTGATAATCGTTATCTCTTCATGATCAACATAGACACGGTTGCCATTTGGTACTTTCGCACAAAATCGCTTGACATACTTGCCCAATATGCTGTATAGTATCTGGTAATAATCCACAATAACAGCGACGTATAATCGTACCGGGTGGTACAACACTCACACTCAAAGAAGCAGTGTGATTTGTTGAGAACACTTCCTTATTTTATCATCATAGTTTATCAAAATAATTAAGATTGGCTTTGTAGCCATTTCGGATCGCCGTCGCAGTACGGTAGATGCATAATACTTTACTGATTTAAAGAACGAGAGCGCGCTCGACCCTTACCTCGCTGGAGAGGAGTGGTGAGCGCGTTTTTGTTATCTTTACATTATCTGGTATCCGTTATATTTGTAGCAGCAAGGAACGAGCAATGTATCTTCCCGCGCGAGACCCTGCCCGACTGTATGATCCGCGCTTTGAGCACGATGCATGCGGGATCGGTTTTGTCGCTCGTGTTAATGGTCGGGATAGCCACGATATTCTTGATCTGGCCCTGACGGCCCTGGGCCGCCTTGAGCATCGCGGTGCCGTAGCCGATGATGCACGTACCGGCGATGGCGCCGGAGTGCTCACCCAGATCCCTCGCCGGCTGTTACGCCGGGAACTGGCGGCTAAGGGTATTGCGATAGCCGATACCGATCTCGCGCTGGCAATGCTTTTTCTACCTACCGATCCCGATCAGTATGCGAGGGCTTGCACGCTGGTTGAAGCAGCTCTGACGACCCACCGGTTACCATTGCTGTGCTGGCGTGAGGTACCGGTTGATCCCGACGTGCTGGGAGAGCGGGCACGGCGCGCGATGCCGGCTATTCGCCAGGTGATCGTTGGTCGTCCGCAGGGTATGGACGACCGGACATTCGAGCGTACTCTGTTCCTGGCCCGCAAGACGATGGAGCGGAGCTTCCGCGATGCCGGTTTACCGGCTTACGTGCCCTCGTTTTCGTCGCGCACCGTCGTCTACAAGGGCTTGCTGTTAGGTTCACACCTGGCCGATTTTTATCTCGATCTGCGTGATCCTGACTTCACCACAGCTATCGCTGTCTACCACCAGCGTTACAGCACCAATACCTTCCCAACCTGGGAACGGGCGCAGCCGTTCCGCATGCTGTCGCACAACGGTGAAATTAATACGTTGCAGGGTAATGTGAACTGGATGCGCGCCCGCGAACAGGCGATTACGCTTCCAGACGACTTTCTACCCGGTGGCGCTCCACCGATGCGTGATCTGCTCCCGGTTATTGATGAGAGCGGTTCTGACTCGGCAATGCTCGATAATACGCTGGAGCTGCTGGTGATGGCCGGACGCGATATTCGCCACGCGGCAGCAATGCTGGTGCCGGAAGCCTGGGAAAAGATACCCGACATCGATCCTGCCCTGCGAGCGTTTTATCAGTACCACTCCTGTCTGATGGAACCCTGGGACGGCCCGGCAGCCCTGGCGTTCTCTGACGGCACCATTGTCGGGACTGCCCTCGACCGCAACGGTCTGCGTCCGGCACGTTATATCGTGACTGATGATGGCCTGGTCGTGTCGGGATCGGAAGTTGGTGCGGTACCGATTGCTGAAACCCGCATCGTCTGTAAGGGCAAACTCGGCCCCGGCCAGATGCTGGCTGTTGATACCGCTCAGGGTCAGATTTACACCAACAGCGAGGTAAAGGCGCTTTTAGCCGCACGCCGGCCCTACGCTGAATGGCTCAACCAGCATTTGTGTTATCTTCCGGCGAACTTACCCTCTCTGCCTGCTGACACGGAAACTGATTGGCAACCACTTCAGATGGCGTTCGGCTATACATCGGAAGAGCTGAATGTCATTCTCAAACCAATGGGCATGACCGGGCACGAACCGGTTGGATCGATGGGAGACGATACGCCAATTCCACCACTCTCGCAATGGGAATTAGGTCGTCCACTCTTCCACTTCTTCAAGCAGCGCTTTGCCGAGGTCACCAACCCACCTATTGATCCGCTCCGCGAAGAGCTGGTAATGTCGTTGAGCGTAGGCATCGGTCGCCGCCGCTCGATCCTGCTGGAAACACCAGAACACGCCCATCTGCTCCAACTGACGTCGCCCATCCTGACCGATGCCCAGTTGCAGGCAATTCGCACTCACCCTGATCCATTGCTCAGTTCGGTGACGATCAGTTTACTCTTCCCGGCCAATCACATCTCGGCTGAGAGGCTGTTGCAGACACTCGACAGGATCTGCGCCGAAGCAGCAACTGCGGTTGAGCAAGGGGCGGCAATTGTTATTCTCAGTGATCGTGGCGTTGATGCTGACCATGCTGCCCTGCCCATCCTGCTGGCAACCGGCGCCGTCCACCATCACCTCATCCGCACCGGCTTGCGCTCGCGGGTCAGTCTGCTGGTGGAAACCGGGGAAGCCCGTGAAGTCCACCACATGGCGGCATTGATCGGTTATGGCGCTGAGGCGATCAACCCATATCTGGCCCTGGTCAGTGTTCGCCGTATTGCGCTTGAGCGTGATGCCGTGCGCCAGCGCGCCGAACACGGGGTCGAGCGGGATGCGAGTGATCCACGAGCGTTCACGCTCGCCGATGAGGCTGAGCACCACTACATCCATGCCCTGGAAAAGGGTCTGCTGAAGATTATGTCGAAGATGGGTATTTCGACCCTCGACAGTTACTGTGGTGCCCAGATTTTTGAGGCGGTTGGATTAGCCAACGAAGTAGTCGAGCGCTGTTTTACCGGTACACCTTCGCGCGTGGGTGGGCTTTCGTTTAGCCGGATTGCCCGCGATCTGGCTGCTCGCCATGCCCGTGCCTTCCAGACCGGTCGCGTAACCCTGCCGCATCCCGGTTTCTACAAATTCAAGAAGGACGGTGAATATCACGCTTTCAGCCCGACAGTGGTACATGCCCTGCACAAAGCTGTACGCAACCCGCACGCTCTCAACGGTGATAGCACCGGGCCATCACTCAGCAGCGAAGGCTACGCCACCTACCGGGCTTATGCCGATCTGGTCAATAACCGACCGCCGGTTGAACCGCGCGATCTGCTGGAGTTCGTACCGGCTGGGCCGCCCGTTCCGATTGATGAAGTCGAACCGATTGAGTCGATTGTCAAGCGGTTTTCGACTGCGGCGATGAGCCACGGCTCAACCAGCTCCGAAGCCCATGAAACTCTGTCAATCGCCATGAATCGGCTGGGGGCAATGGCGAATAGCGGTGAAGGTGGTGAAGCGCCGGAACGTTACCACGACGAACGCAATTCCCGCATCAAGCAGGTGGCATCAGGCCGTTTCGGCGTGACCCCTGCCTACCTGGCCAGCGCCAGTGAATTGCAAATCAAGATGGCCCAGGGAGCCAAGCCTGGCGAAGGCGGTCAGTTGCCCGGCCACAAGGTGAACGAGGAGATTGCCCGGATTCGCCATACGGTGCCCGGTGTAGCACTAATCAGTCCGCCGCCACACCACGATATTTACAGCATTGAAGACCTGGCCCAGTTGATCTACGACCTCAAGCAGGTGAACCCGAATGCACGGGTTTCCGTAAAGCTCGTGGCAACAGCCGGGGTGGGTACCATCGCCGCCGGAGTGGCGAAGGGATATGCTGACATCATTCTGATTAGTGGTCATGCCGGTGGAACCGGTGCGTCGCCACTGAGCAGTATCAAGAATGCCGGTGTGCCGTGGGAATTGGGCTTAGCCGAAACCCAACAGACACTCATTCTCAACGGCCTACGGGAGCGAGTACGCCTCCGCGCTGATGGTGGGCTAAAGACAGGCCGGGACGTGGTCATGGCAGCCTTACTCGGTGCTGATGAGTTCTCGTTCGGCACGGCTGCCCTGGTCGCCGAAGGGTGTATTATGGCACGAGCCTGTCATAACAACACCTGTCCGGTCGGTATTGCCACCCAACGTAGCGATCTGCGGGCAAAATTCCCTGGCAAGCCAGAAATGGTGATGGCCTTCTTCCGCTACCTGGCCCAGGAAGTACGCGAAATTCTGGCGAGTCTCGGCCTGCGCTCGATTGAAGAGGCTGTTGGTCGCACCGACCTGTTGCGCCAGCGTCATACTGGCCTCGAAACAGCCGATCTGCTCGATATGACACCGGTGCTCGGCGCGGCAACACTCGTCGGGCAAGGGCCGATTCGCCATGGCGGTAAACCCAATGCCCTTCCTGCTGAAGAGAGCCTGAATGACCGCATCATGGCTGATGCCGCCAAGGCACTCGCCGCTGACGGTCCTGTGCGCCTGCATTATCAGATCAACAACTGTGATCGCTCGGTTGGCGCTCGCCTGTCGGGGACGATTGGGCAACTGTACGGTGATAAAGGTTTACCACCGGACACCATCACCATCACCTTCCATGGCCACGCCGGCCAGAGCTTTGGTGCGTTCAATGCGCCCGGCGTCACCCTCCACCTCATCGGCGATGCCAACGACTATGTAGGGAAAGGAATGGCCGGTGGTCTCATCACCATTGCGCCATCACCGCAGGCCCAATATGTCTGGCACGAGAATGTCATTGCCGGAAACACCATCCTGTACGGTGCTACCGGCGGTGAACTCTACGCAGCCGGTCGTGTCGGTGAGCGCTTTGCGGTGCGAAATTCCGGCGCAACAGCCGTCGTCGAGGGGGTTGGCGACCACGGGTGCGAGTATATGACCGGTGGGGTGGTTGTCGTTCTCGGGCCAACCGGGCGTAATTTCGGGGCCGGAATGACCGGCGGTGTTGCGTATGTTCTTGACGAAGCCGGAACGTTTGCGCAACGCTACAATCCGCAACTGGTTGAGCTACGTCCCCTCAGCGAGCGAGATGAAAAGCGGCTGCGCGATCTCATTCGCCGCCATGTTGCATTGACAAAGAGTCCACGAGGGAGTGAGATTCTGGCCCGTTGGGACTATTATCGCACTGTCTTCCTGACCGTCAGGCCGCGCGATGCCGTAGCTCAGATCGAAGCCGCTGCGGAAGGGACAGAAGAGCCAACCGCTGCCCGTGCAGCGTAGGAGTATACAAATACTGATAGACGGGACGAAAACAGTCCCGTCTATCATCTTTTTATCAGCTTACACAGTGATCAGGTTGTGGTAAGATAAGGCGCTGCGTCATGATGCGCAGTGATGATTGCATGCATATCGATTTGTACAAGGGGAAACGTTGCGTATGCTCTGGATAAGCCTGATTGCACTCATGCTTCTGATCGCAGCTTCACCGGGCATCATGCTCTATGTCGAACATCGCCAATCCATTGCCGGTTATTCAGAGCAACCGGGAGACGCCTCTGCTTATCATCAGGACGTTACCTCGTCGTAAATTGTTGCATTGACGCAGGTACACCGTTGTCAGCTTACGCAAGCAGACAGCCGGATGTTCGCATGATTGAATACCCGCCAGTATCTGACAGTTCATCATCCGCCACTCGCCAGCGCATTCAGTATCAACGACGCTGGATGAGTGTCGGATTGTTTCTTATTGATCAGGTGCTCATCTTCAGCGGATTTGCGCTGGCATATCTGCTGCGCTATCAGGTAAGCTGGCCACCACCCTTTGATCGGATTGTGGCTGAAGTTGCCACAGAAAATCTGGTACCTTTTAGCGCCTTCCTGCCAATTGTTATCATGTTGCAAGTCTTGTTAGGCTTGCGGTTTATCGGGCGTGGATTTTATCGGCCCAGTCGCCGAATAACCATGATGGACGAAGCCGCTGCCATTACCGGAAGTGTGATCACAATGATTGCACTCCTGATGGTGGTGGTCTTTCTGTACCGGCCATTTTTCTACTCACGACTGATTTTTGCCTTTGCTGTTGTCACCATTATCGCTCTTCTGCTTAGCTGGCGTCTTCTGCTTATCGGCATTCGCCACTGGTTCTGGACACGCGGTCTCGGCCGTGAGCGTGTGCTGGTGGTTGGAGGTACCGGCCTGGGCCAACTGGTAATGCAATCGCTCACGGCTTCGCCAGGTGTTGGCTATACCCTGGTCGGCTACCTGAGTAACGAGCCAATCATTACCGGCAACCGGGCCCGCGTCTTTCAACACCTCGGCAATCTTGATGATTTTGAAGACGTTGTTGAACAACACCGGATTCAACACGTCATTATTGCTCTCCCCTTTTGGGAATATGACCGTCTCCCGGAACTGGCCGCTCGTTGTCAGGCCCTGGGCATCGAGTATCAGATTGCACCCGACATTTATCAACTCAGTTTTGACCGGGTTGATATTATGCATTTGAGTGGTGTTCCACTCCTCCAACCGAAAGAGATTCAACTCCACGGTCTGAATCTTGCCCTGAAACGCATCTTTGATTTGACGATGGTTCTGCTTAGTCTGCCACTGACGCTGCCGCTTGCCATCATCATTGCGGGATTGATCTGGCTCGACTCAGGGCGTCCGATCATTTTTCGCCAGCAACGGGTGGGCAAGCATGGTCATCTGTTTACCTGCTACAAATTCCGCACGATGGTACCAGATGCCGAACAGCGTCGCCAGGAGCTACTGGCCCACAACGAAGCAGATGGCCCCCTGTTTAAGATGCGCGCCGATCCACGGGTGACACGAGTCGGGCGCTGGTTGCGGCGCACCAGCCTCGATGAGCTGCCGCAATTGTTCAATGTGCTACGCGGTGATATGAGTCTGATCGGGCCACGACCAGCGTTACCAGAAGAGGTAGAGCGTTATGAACCATGGCATCGACGCCGGTTAGAAGTACTTCCAGGACTGGCCTGTCTACCCCAGGCCCTTGGGCGGAGCGAGATCTCATTTGATGAGCAGGTTCGGCTTGATATTTACTATGCCGAAAACTGGTCATTGAGCCTTGATCTCCGCATCTTGATGATGGTTATTCCGGCAGTATTATCCGGTCGTGGTGCGTGGTAATGCAATTTCCTGCCCTCATCACCATCTACCGTGAACATCGCCTGTGGATGTGGCTGATTGGTGCAGCCGTCACCGGGTGTATCCTGGGGTTCACCCCACCTCTGGTAGCAGTGAGCTGGTTGATCGGCCTCGCTGCGCTGGGACTAACCCTCTGCGATCCAGTCTGGCCGGTCGCGCTGGCCGTGCTTTCGGTACCGTTTCAGCAACTGGTTATCTTACCCGGTGGCTTGAGTCTAACCCAGGCTTGTTTCGTCCTGGTCGCGCTGAGTCTCATAGGGCGTATTCATCAACCCTGGCCAAAGCTGACAGCACCCGGCCTCTCGCTCGCTGTCCTGGTCTGGTGTCTTGCCCTCGCTGCTGCGGCAACCCCACTGAGTCGCACTGAAGGCTTAAAAGAGACCCTCCGCTGGGGAACGGTACTACTCATTTATGTCGCTACCGTGTGGGTATTGCAGGATCGGTTGCGTGCTGCATGGCGTCGAACCGTATTAGTCACGTGTTTACTGGTGGCTCCGGCCATCACTGCACTGATTGGCGTGACGCAATTCGTCAATGGCTTCGGTCCTGAGAGCTTTGCGATTGGCGGTGGGCGGGTGCGGGCATACGGCACGATTGGACAACCGAATTCCTTTGCCGGCTATCTAAATCAGTCCTGGCCACTTGCCGTTGGGATGCTGATAGCACTTGTAGAAACCCGTCAGTACCACATTCGGTTCTGGATGCTGTTCAGCATCCTGCTGGTAGCGACCGGCAGCCTGCTGGGAGGTCTGCTGGCAAGCTTCTCCCGTGGCGGATGGATTGGCGCATTGATCGGCGCATTAGCAATGGGCATTGCCTTTGGCGGGCGGTACGGGCGCGCCATGCTGATCCGTGTTGGGATGGCCGCACTCCTTGTTGGTTTGAGTGGTCTTTTGCTGATCAACAGTGGGCTGTTGCCAACTGCGCTGAGCAATCGGGTGGTTTCCATCATCGCCAGCCTGCGCCCGTTCGACACCCGCAACGTTGAGATCACCCCTGAAAACTTTGCGGTTGTGGAGCGGATGGCGCATCTTCAGGCAGCGTGGCATATGGTGCAGGAGCGACCACTTCTCGGCGTCGGTCCTGGTAATTTTAGCATCGCCTACGAACGACTGGTCTACAGTGGGCAAAGCCCCACCTGGATCAAGCCATGGTATGATTCTCGTGGTCATGCGCACAACTACTACCTGCACATCACTGCGGAGAGTGGTCTCATCGGAGCAAGTGCATATCTGGTTTTTCTCGGCAGCATCTGGTATTCTGCCATCAGAGCGTTACGTCAGGCACAAACCTGGATGATCCGTGGCATAACGCTCGGTGGTATCGGTGTAGCAGGGGCGCTGAACGGACACAATCTATTTGAAAATCTGCACGTCTTGAACATGGGTGTTCAATTTGGCGTCATTATTGCCATGCTGGCAACCATTGACGCCGAGCGCAAAGAGGAGTTATGACCTATCTTGTTACCGGTGCAGCCGGTTTTATTGGAAGTCATCTGGTGGATCGTCTGCTGGCACGGGGTGAACAGGTAATCGGTTTTGACAATTTTGTCGATTATTACAGTCCAGATCGTAAACGGCGCAACCTCGCGCAGGCGATGCAACAGCCGGGGTTTACATTGATAGAGGGTGATATTCGTGATCCCGACACGGTAGCACACATTTTCACTCGCTACCGTCCACGTTTCGTTGCCCACCTGGCTGCGATGCCCGGCCCACGCCCATCGATTGCCAATCCGCAGCTCTATGAAGCCGTCAATGTTGGTGGGAGTCTGGTAATTCTCGATTACGCCCGGCGTAGCGAAGTAGAAAATCTGGTACTGGCATCTACCTCATCGGTATACGGAAAAACAAACCGGGTGCCATTCCGCGAAGATGATAACACTGACCGACCGTTATCACCTTATGCAGCAACCAAAAAAGCGGCTGAAGTTCTGGCATATACTTTTCACAGCCTGTACGGCATTCCCACCAGTGTGGTGCGCTTCTTTACCGTCTACGGCCCACGTGGACGGCCCGATATGACACCATACCTGTTTGTGGAACGAATGGTGCGTGGCCAGCCGATTACCCTCTTCAACGGTGGCGAAAATCTGTTCCGCGATTACACCTATATCGATGATATTGTCAGCGGGGTGATTAACGCCCTTGATCGACCGCATCCCTACGAAATCTTCAATCTTGGTCATTCGCAACCGGTCGAGCTGCGTCGCTTTGTCAACCTCCTGGAACAGATTACCGGCTACCCGGCCCAGATCGAGATCAAGCCATTGCCGGCCACAGAGCCACCGATCACCTATGCAGACACAACCAAAGCCGGTCAATTGCTCGATTTCGCACCGCGTGTGGCCATTGAAGAAGGACTTGCCCGCTTCTGGGCATGGTATTGTGACGAACATCAGCCGCAACATTAACACAGGTTGCGTATACGCTATCTGCCGGGTACGATAAGATCAGAAGTCATACAGATCAACTGCCAGGGGCGGGAAGGTATATCAGGTTATGAGCGATCAGCAAATACCGGTCAATTCATCAGTTGATAAAGAAGACATCCCCAGCGATGAGCGTGGCACATTTTCACTCGGTCAACGATTGCGCCAGCCCCGCACGCTGATCTCGTTTGGGCTTGCAATAGCGATCATTGTCTTTGTAGTGCGTGGTCTCGATATCGATCTGGCAACGACATGGCAATATATGCGGTCAGCCGATCCGTGGTTGCTCGTTGCTGGACTCATTGTCTTTTATTTAACCTTCCCGCTCCGTGCTTTCCGCTGGCGCATGCTCCTGATCAATGCCGGAGTGCCGGTACAGGCAGGGCAGAACTCGTGGGCATCATTTCCGGCGCTGATTGAATATATCTACCTCTCGTGGTTTGCCAACTGCATCGTGCCGGCCAAACTCGGTGATGCGTATCGCGGGTATTTGCTCAAGCATAATGGGAATGTCTCGTTCTCGGCAACGTTTGGTACGATTTTTGCCGAACGTCTCCTCGACATGATCGGTCTGTTCGGCTTACTGGTGCTCTCAGGGTATCTTACATTTGGTGCCCAGATGCCAGAAGGCACTCAAATTGTCTTTGGTTTCGGCGGCTTGCTGGTCGTCATCATCATCAGCGGATTAATCGGTATGCGCTGGCTTGGCCCGCAAATCCGCTGGTTCATTCCCAACCGTCTGCATCGCGTCTACGGCAATTTTGAACAATCAGCGTTGAGATCGTTTACGCCGGTGATTTTGCCACGGTTATTTCTCCTTACCGGTTCGATCTGGTTGCTCGAAGGGTTTCGGCTGTGGTTCGTGATCCAGTCACTTAGCCATACGGGTCTCAACTTAACGCTGGCTGCCATTATCTTCGTAGCCCTGGCATCATCGTTACTGACCGCATTGCCGGTGACACCAGCAGGTCTTGGGGTTGTTGAAGGAACCATCACCGTTGTCCTGACCTTTTTCGGGATTGCGAGCAGCCTGGGGAGCGCAGTGACATTGCTTGACCGACTGATCAATTTCTGGAGCATCGTTGTGTTTGGCTTCATTCTCTACCTGTTCAGTCGGCGAAAATAACTATGCGCATCGGTGTTGATTACACAGCAGGAATCTGGCAGGGTGCCGGTATTGGCCGTTACACGCGCGAGCTGATACGGGCTGCTGCGCAGGCCGGCCCTGACCTCGATTTTCAACTCTTCTACGCTGCCGGTGGCCTGGACGCACAAAGTCCTTTTGCCCGCTATGCCCACAACCTGGCCGCCACCTATCGCAATATCACCCTACGACCACTGCCAATCAGCCCTCGTCTGCTCACGATCCTCTGGCAGCGGCTGCGCTTGCCGCTACGGATTGAGTGGTTTGTTGGCCCATTGGATATTGTGCATGCTCCCGATTTCGTTCTACCCCCAACGAAAGCGCGCACATTGCTCACAATCCACGACCTGACCTTTTTGGTTGAGCCGGCCTGTGCCGAACCGAACCTCCGTCGCTATTTGAGTACGGCTGTACCACGTTCATTACAACGCGCCAACCTGATCATCGTTGACTCAAAGGCAACTGCCGGTGATCTCGGTCGCCTCTACGGCATCCCCAGGCAGCGGGTTCGGCTGCTCTACCCGGCGGTTGATGAGCGGTTTCGACCGCTGACCGGCGATGCAGTCGTGAGAGTGCGTGAACGACTTCACCTGCCTGCGCGATTTTTGCTCTTCGTTGGCACCCTTGAACCGCGCAAGAATCTGGTTCGACTGCTGCAAGCCTTTGCGTTACTGCAGAACGAGTACCCTGATCTACACCTGCTGCTGGCCGGACGAAAAGGTTGGTTATACGATGACATCTTCGCGGCGGTTGAACAGTATCACCTGAGTGAACGGGTTCATTTTCTGGATTTTGTTGCCGACGAAGATTTGCCGGCATTGTATAATCTAGCTGAAGCCTTCGTCTACCCGTCGTTATACGAAGGGTTTGGCTTTCCGGTACTCGAAGCACTCGCCTGTGGTACACCGGTAGTAACCACAAAGGTATCCAGCCTGCCGGAAGTAGCCGGAACAGCCGCGATATTCGTTGATCCGCTAGAGCCAGAGGATATTGCTGACGGCATTCGTACCGCACTGAGCAATCCGGCTTCGCTGCGGATAGCCGGCCCACAGCAGGCAGCCGCATTTCGCTGGGAACGGGCCGGTCAGGAGCTTGTCGCTATGTATCGTGAGCTTGTAGCTACAACTACGGCTCGCTGAGGGTTGTGAAGATGATGCCACCGAATGATCTAACTGCCGAAGCACTGAGTCGAGGGGCATTACCGGGTCGCGGATATGCAATTGCCCGTCGTATTTCACAGATACTGCATCCGGTACCGCTTGGCATCGTCAGCATCTTCATCGTCGGCGTGCTCGGTAGTGAAAACCGCACACAGGGATTGTGGTGGGCACTGTTCTGTGCGCTTATCCATGTTGTCCCACCCACGATCTTCTTTAACATTCGCCTCCACCAGGGCGCATACAGTGATGACGACATCTCTATCCGAAGTCAGCGCAATGAGCTTTACCTGTTTGGGATGCTGAATGTCACCATTGGCACACTGCTACTCTGGCTGCTCAATGCGCCATTGCCACTACTCGCCATGCTGGTGTCGGTGGCGGTCATGAACCTGATCTCATTTTTCATCAACCTGTTCTGGAAAATCAGCATTCATTCCGCCAGTATTGGCTCATGCGCAACCCTGGCCAGCATCTATCTACCCGCGCTGGGTGGCATCTGCTGGATCGCCGCCGTCGTGTTGGGGTGGGCACGTCTGCGCACCCGTAATCACACCCTGATGCAGGTCATTGCCGGGATAAGCCTGGCGGTATTGTGTGTGCTGGGAGTGTATCGGTTGTTTGGGTTGATCTAGGAATTTTGACCAGTTCCCAGTAATAGAAGCCTTATCTCTCTTCCATTTACGAGCATCAAGATGCTTCTGAAATTACTACACTACCTTCGATGTCCGCAGTGTCGATCACAGTTGTCCCTATCGGAGGCAACAGTCGGTGACTGGGTTGAACAAGGTCAGTTGCTCTGTACTCAGTGCCGGCGTACGTATGCGATAACGAAGGGTATCGCATACCTGTATGTCGAAAATGAGGAATGGAAGCAGCTTGCAGCAGAAGCAGCCGGCTGGGTGCAGATGGCAAAAGATGCCGGTTGCTACGATCAGACAGGGATTGATATCGATTTTCGCTTGCCGTATGTACCAATTCCGCCCTGGATTGACATCGCACGTGCGTTCGACATCGTGCTCAATATTGTACGACCTCGCCCTGGTGCCATGGTTGTTGACATTGGTGCGGGCAGGGGCTGGGCAGCGAAACAATTTGCGATACGTGGTTGTCACGCAGTAGCGGTTGAGATCAATGATGATGATCAAATTGGACTGGGACGATCACTTGCACTTATGCAACACGCAAATGTGCAATACGATCTTCTGATTGCCAGCAGCCAGAGACTACCGCTTGCCGATGAGAGTTTTGATATTGTCTTCGCTTCCGCCGCTCTCCATCACTCAAGCTGTTTGGCAACCCTACTGAGCGAAGCAGCGCGTGTTTTGCGCAGGGGTGGTAAGCTGATTGCCATTCACGAACCCTGTATCGCCGATCACGTCACACCCGAGCAAGATGCACCAAATATTGCTCAGGAAACCGCTTACAACATTCACGAATCGCGACCTAAACTTGACGACTACCGTCATGCACTGCGGCATGCAGGATTGCAAGAACTGGCCTTATTCAATCACGAACTCTACGGTACCTCTATCGAAGACATGCAGCAATGGGCAGCAAATCACTGGTTATCATTACTTACGGCTGATCAGATTGCCATGTTGCGGCGCAAACGCACGCCTACCTTATGGCGAACCATACGGATCCTCAGGAGTCGTTTACAGCAATTGCCTGACACCACCCTCGTGCCACCACAGGATTGGATGGATCAATACTATCGACACGTCGGTGGTAGTTTGACGATCATTGCGCAAAAGCCCTAAAACGCACACTCTTCCAAAGAGTTATTACCTGCAAAGGAATGTCTTATGGCGCGCCGCGAAGGAATCAACCCTGATGCTGTCTATTCGCGCGAAGAGGTTGCCCGTCTGCTCGGTGTGAGCCTGAGCACAGTCAAGCGCCTGATCAGCAGCGGACAACTGGCCGCCAGCCGCCCTGCCGGACTACGCCGGGTTTTCATCCGCGGAGCCAGTATTCTGCAGATGCTTGAGACGACTCAAATCAACGAAGCACACCACGATTAGGGACGGCTGCCAGGAGTGGTTGTATCATCATCGTCTGGTGTTACCGGTAATGCCCGTATAATCACCCGCTGCTTGAACTTGTCCGGCCCACTTGGCGGCCAACACGTTACCATCGTCACCACTTCATACCCGGTGGGAGCAATGTAGCGTGCATTTGCCAGCCGCTGCTCGGCGGGTACTCCCTCTTCATCAACGATAATACGCTCGTGAACGATGTAGCGGTAAGGCTGGCCACGACTGTACACAATCACTTCATCACCGGGTTGGAGATAAAAGAGGTCTTTGAAAACCCGACCATAGCCGCCAACGTGACCCGCCAGTACAATGTTGTCGCCATCACCGGGATTGGCCGAGCCGCGATGTTGACCCACAGCGAATTCGGCAACCTGCCAGACCGAAATCAACTGACCATTTTCCTCAATCGTCTCCCAGCCCACCTCGATAACTTTCGAGTCAACGTTAATCTTCGGAATAACCAGCCGTTCAACCGTCGCCACCCAATCGGTTTGCACCGGTGCAGGTGGCTCAGAAATCAGCAAGCCACTGTCCACACCGGCAAAGGCACCGGTTGAACGTGGCACTATCGCCTGAACACCATTCGTAACAGTCGTCGAATTAATCATGCCACCGACGGCAGTTGGTGCAGGGACAGCAACGGTATCATCAGCCAGGAGCGGCAACGGGCGTGCATCAGCCGGACGAAAGCCACTGGTGGTCAACTGTGGCGCAGGTAGCGGCGAGTCACCGCGCGCCGCCCATCGATAATATTCTATTTGTAGTGTGGTGAATAAAACATAGATTAGCAAGCCGGCACCAACCAGCATCAAGACCGTGCCAAGCAGCCAGAGCTTCCGGCGTGGTGGCGGAATACGACGCCAGCTTACAAAGTTACCAATCCGTTGGCTTAGAAACGGGAGGCGATGAAACATGATGGCTAACCCTCATATCACAACTCTTGTGTTCAGTATATCACGTCCCTATGTGTTCTGATTGATATACGTATGATCGCTGAGGCGGGATGTGGGTTGTGAGGATGGATTTGGGGGATTAGGAGGTAGGAGATAGAAAATAGGAGATAGAAGATAGAAGATAGAAGATAGGAGATAGAAGGTAGAAGGTAGAAGGTAGAAGAGAGGAGAGAGGAGAGAGGAGAGAGGAGAGAGGAGAGAGGAGAGAGGAAGAAAGATCATTTTATGTAAAATTTAGCCTGGCTTGACTGGATAATACAATCTGCCGGTGGCAGGCAGGCGAGCATAGCCGACAGGATGGTGTGGATGAGCACGGCGGTTGTAGCAGTTTGGCTGCTGCACGCTAAACCATGCAACACGTTTATACGGAGCGTACACAATATCCCATTTAGCACGTCATTGTATGCGGCTGACGCCGGTAGGGGCACGGCATGCCGTGCCCCTACTGCCATGCCGGCGACAACTCCCCCAGACGGCGTTTTCCAACGCCCGTATCCAGATGCGTGCCGTGACCCTATTGCATCCCGACGACAACTCACCGACTTGCCGTTGGCACACCTGAACGACGAATATTGTTGAGCAAAGTTGGTATCAGAAGAACGGCGTGAAGGTTGAAGAGTGAGATATTAAGGATTGTATAGTGTTCCGTTTGAATTCGCCAACAATAGAAATCCAGGGCATATAGTCGTGCCCTGGATTCCGGCGTTTCAGCGAAACTGTATTTTTAGTTAACGACCAGCTTACCCTGCATCAGTGGGTAGTGACCGGGCACCGTACAAATGTAGAGGTACGTACCGGCGGCTGGGGCAGTGAAGGTGACCTCTACCGTCTCGTTACCGTTAGCCAGCGGCGACTCGGCAATGATGTTGCTCTTGTCAGCCGGCAAATAGTTGGCCGCCGGGCCGGCGCTCAGACCGGCGTTAGCAATGTTGGCAGCCTCGGCCTCACCACCCTTGACCAGAATCCAGTTGTGCTGCTGAACAGCCGAGTTATTCTTGAAGCGAATGGTTACAGTTTGACCGGCAGAAACTGTCAACTCTGTTTTGTCAAAGGCAAGCTCTTCACCCTTTGAGCCGATTTCAATCGTTACCGGCCCGCTACCGGAACCACCACCGGTAGAGCCACCGCTACTCCCGCCACCACCGCAGGCAGCCAGCACCATTGCCATCGCCGTTAATACGGCCAGGACCATCATGCGCAATGTAATCTTCATCGGTTGCTTCCTTCCTTGTGGCATCTATCACAAGTATACACGTCAACATTTATACCACTATCTTAACCATTGTCAAGCTGATCAGCACCGCTCTTTCAGAGTTTGTAAGCATTGAAGTTATTCCTGATCTTTCTCTTTGTTACGGCGTGCACGTTCGTTACGCCGCTGATGTTCCCCTCCGGTAGAGCGCGGCTGTTGCGATGATCGTGCAGATGGTGGTTTACTTTTTGGCCCACTACGAGACGGCGTCGAACGAGAGCGTTCTTCGCTGCGTGCCCGTGGTTCCCGCTCAAACTCCCGCCCCCGCTCGCCGGCATCACGCCGCGCCTGTGGTTCCCGCTCAAACTCCCGCCCCCGCTCGCCGGCATCACGCCGCGCCCGTGGTTCTCGCTCAAACTCCCGCCCCCGCTCGCCGCTATCGCGCCGTGCCCGTGGTTCTCGCTCAAACTCCCGCCCCCGCTCGCCGCTATCGCGCCGCG
Source organism: Chloroflexus aurantiacus J-10-fl (assembly GCF_000018865.1). Classification (NCBI taxonomy): domain Bacteria; kingdom Bacillati; phylum Chloroflexota; class Chloroflexia; order Chloroflexales; family Chloroflexaceae; genus Chloroflexus; species Chloroflexus aurantiacus. The sequence goes on along the minus strand of NC_010175.1, from coordinate 4,354,526 downwards.
CCCGTGGTTCTCGCTCAAACTCCCGCCCCCGCTCGCCGCTATCGCGCCGTGCCCGTGGTTCTCGCTCAAACTCTCGCCCCCGCTCGCCGCTATCGCGCCGTGCCCGTGGTTCTCGCTCAAACTCCCGCCCCCGCTCGCCGCTATCGCGCCGTGCCCGTGGTTCTCGCTCAAACTCCCGCCCCCGCTCGCCGCTATCGCGCCGTGCCCGTGGTTCTCGCTCAAACTCCCGTCCCCGCTCGCCGCTATCGCGCCGTGCCCGTGGTTCTCGCTCAAACTCTCGCCCCCGCTCGCCGCTATCGCGCCGTGCCCGTGGTTCTCGCTCAAACTCCCATCCCCGCTCGCCGCTATCGCGCCGCGCCCGCGGCTCCCGCTCGAACTCCCGCCCTCGGTCATCACGATCCCCACGTGATCGAATATCAGGCGTGCGATAGGATGGTCGCTCGTCATCACGATTACGTACCGATGATGGAGCCACTCCTGGCGATCGCTCTACCGGGGGGCGACGTTTCGCAATGTGAGTACGTAATGCAGCCACCTCTTCATCAGTCAGATGCCGCCAGGCCCGTGGTGGCAAATCACCGAGCACCAGATCACCTTCACGCACGCGGATCAATCGACGCACCTCATATCCAAGCAGCTTCGCAACCGCTCGAATCTGGCGCTTCCGCCCCTCACGGAGGACGATCCGTACCCATACGCCTTCTGGAGCAGTGCCAATCAGCTCAACCCAGGCTGGTGCAGTCATTTCGCCATCGAGCAAAACCCCGTTACGCCAGCTACGCAGCGCTTCCGGAGTCAGTGCTCGATCAAGCAGCACCCGGTACTCTTTTTCAACTTCAAAGCTGGGATGTGTCAGTGCGTAGGCCAGCTCGCCGTCATCGGTGAGGAGAATTAGACCTTCGCTATCCATATCAAGGCGCCCAACCGGAAACACCCGTGCCGGTACATTCACCAGATCGAGCACTGTTGGACGACCATGCGTATCTTCTGCGGTTGAAACGACGCCTGCCGGTTTATGCAGCATAATATAGGTACGTTTGGTCGGCATCTGTAACGGTTGACCATCCACCAACACTTCATCGTGATCGAGGTCAACACGTGTTCCCGGTACAACAACGACCCGACCATTCACCATCACGCGCCCGGCAGCAATCAGGGCTTCGCAGTCACGTCGGGATGCGATACCAGCGCTGGCCAATACTTTTTGTAGACGTTCAGGGCTCACAGACAGCCTTTCTGTATCTTAAACAACACCCATCTACCTGAAGACTTATGTCTTCGCCTTGTGTAAGAAATACTGTTTATCATCGTTTGACAGTATACCATACCGATTTTTACAGCCTGATTTAGGGTACAATAAAGACAGGCGATAATTATTTATCTCCCCGAACAATGGAACAGCAGACATCGAGCCAACTATTTCGCGCTTATGTACCCGCTACACTTCGTGACCAGCTTAGCGCCGGTCTGCTACGCGCAGGTCAGATACAGACCTACCAGGGCACGATTCTCTACACCGATCTGAGTGGATTCACCCGCCTGACAGCAACATTCTCCACTCTGCCTGATGGCGCTGAGCGTCTGCATGGTATCTTAACCAGCTATTTTGAGGTCATGATTGCCACTATCGTTGCTAACGGCGGTGATGTTATCCACATAGCCGGTGATGCGTTAACAGCCTGGTGGCCGGGCATGACCGATCCTGCAATGGCGATTCACTGTGGTCATGCCCTGCATAATGCAATTGCTGCCCTCAATCCAATCGTGACCCCGAACGGACCCTTTACCCTTGAAATTCGAGTTGGTGTAAGCGTTGGGATCGTCCACCTGTTACTGGTTGGGATTCCCAATCAAGGCATCCACCCGGTGCTGATCGGTGCACCAATTGACGCAGCCAGTCTCGCGGAACAACAAGCCAAACCAGGGGAGGTACAGCTCTTATTACCGGCGTTCCGGCCAACCCGGTTCTGTGATTACCAGCCGCCACCTGAAACACCCATCCTGACGTGGGAACATTTCCTGCCCCCCAGCTTTGCCCGTCGTCTCCGTTTAAACACCCTGGTAGCCGAATATCGCCGGTGCGTACCGGTATTTGCGGCTTTTGATCTGCCTGAAGACCCAACAGCGTTACAACCCCTGGTAATGCAGGCACAAGCAATTGCCATGCGGTGGGGGGGTTGGCTCAACGAAATTGAAGTCGGTAATAAAGGCGCAGTGATGGTCTTTCTGTTTGGGGCACCAGTTGCTCACGGAGACGACACCAGCCGGGCTGTGGGATGTGCAGTAGAGTTGCGCGACCGAGGCATCATTCGCAAGGCAGGTATCACCGTCGGCTCAGTCTTCGTGGGAGAGGTGGGAAGCCGTTTGCGACGGGTGTATACCGCACAGGGTGAAGACATGAACCTGGCCGCGCTCTTAATGGAACAGGCGCAACCCGGTGACATTGTCATTTCTGGGCGTGTACGACAAGACACCCTTGGTCGGTATCGCACATCGCCGCCACAACAGCGGAATGTAAAGGGCTATAGTCGCAGTATCCCGGCGGCAGTTGTGTTGGCAAAACATGCCTTCACCGACGAACGTCCATTTTCGTCACTCCAGGCCTCGCTACCCGCCTACACCGAGCTGATTGGGCGCACCCAAGAGCGCCAGATGATCGATCACATCCTGGATGTCGCCCGGCAAGAGGGTCAGGTATTATTGATCGAGGGTGAAGCCGGCATCGGTAAATCAAGCCTGATACACCATCTGAGTGCCAGATGGATTGAGTACGGCTACCAGGGTTTCCGAGGCGAATGTCGAAGTGGCATGCAAGAACAGCCCCTGCATCTGTGGCGTAACATTCTTAGCGAACTATGTGATATTGATGACAGTGCACCGATGCAGGTACGTCAGGCACGTTTACACCACATCGCAACCACGTTCTCTTCGGCCCGGCCACAACATATTGCAGCACTAGCCCATCTGTTTAAGATTGATGGCTTTGACTACACAACAAAATCAACCGACATAAGCCCACTGATAGTGGAGTTGCTGATTAGTCGTTTAAAGCACGAACCGCTCTTAATCGTACTCGAAGACATCCATTGGGCTGATACCGCCTCGTTGATACTGACTCAGGATGTTATTGATGCCCTGTTACCTCAACTTCCCCTGCTGGTCGTTATCTCTTATCGACCAGCGCCCGAACATCTGGCATCGTTCACGAGCCATATACGACAATACCCCTTCACCACACACCACGTTTTGGATCGATTGCCTGTTTACGAACGGGCAATGCTTATCCAGCAACTCATTGGGGTAAAAGATGTTGATCATCGCCTGCTCCACTATCTTGAACGATACGCTGCCGGTCAGCCGTTGTTTATCAAAGAATACGTGCGCCTCCTGCTGCAAAAAGAACTGATCGCTATTGAGAATGATACCGCCCGACTCTTGAGGCCATTACCACCGATGCAACTCTCTAGTTCGGCATTGGGCATTGTGCAGGCGCACATAGATCGTATGGAGGAGCGCACCCGTCTTACCTTCAAAGCCGCAGCCGTGATTGGGCGCAGCTTTCCCTTGCGCTTGTTACTCCATATTCACCCGGCCCACATTACCGAGAGTGAACTGCGCGAAGATATTGAAGCGTTGCTGCGCGATCAATTGATCGAGATGGAAATGGCTGAACCAGAGCCAGTATACCGGTTTATCTATGGTATTGCTCACGAAGCGGCATACACAAGTCTCCTCTTTGCGCAACGAAGGCATCTCCATCAGGCGATTAGCAACTGGTACCAGTCCACATATCAACAGGAATTAGCCGGACAGGATGCACCACTGGCAGTGTACGACGTTGTCATCGACCACAGCATACGCGCCGAGTTGTGGCCTGTGGCTGTCGAGCATTGCTGGCAGGCAGCGTTGATCTGTGCCCGGCGTTCGCTGTTCCACAGCGCACTTCGTTACATTGAACAAGGGGCAGGCCTGGCCGGTCCTATCGGTCGGCGAATCGACCTGATCGGGTTACGCATGCTGCTTAATGATCGCATCGGCAATCATCTTTACCAGGAAGAAGATTTTCGCCTGATCCAACAATTGTTCAACGAGCAGGCACAGCCGGCGATGCAGGCACTGGCCGCAGTACTGTACCTCCATCACGTCCTTGTCAGTGGGCAGTTCCACCTGATTGATGAACAGATGACATATGCGCAGGCTACGGTACGCCAGGGACACCACCACGCCGGCTTTAGTCGCCTGTTACAGGCCTGCATCTGGCTGATCAATGCGCAACACCTGGCACTCAAGGGGCAATCGAACCAGGCTCTGGAGATACTCCGTCGGGTCAATCGATTATGTGCACTGGTACCCCGGCAGGTATCAACACCACAACCGCTAAACGATCTGATACTCCCCGACATTATCATTGCCCAAAGTTATGAACTGGAGGGCTGGATTCAATTTGAGCTTGGTGCATTCCAGCGCGCAACGAGTAGATTCCAACAAGCCATCAAACTGGCACGCGCTGCTAATGACTGGATTGTTGAGAACCGTGCCCTGATTGGATTATGTCATGTAACGCTGTTCAGTAGCCAGTATGAGATGGTAGAAGAGCAATTACCGCACGCCCTCTACGTTGCCCGTGCGATTGGCGACCGTTATGGTCAGGTGCTGGGATTACGCACCCAGGCTCTGCTGCACGCAAAACGCAACGACATGCGTACAGCACGTCGGCTTATCTGGCAAGCCATTGCCATCGCCAATAGTTCACAAATCGGTATTCTTGAGATCGTGTTGTTAAATGAGCTTGAAAAAATGGCCATTGCAATGGAGCAAGACCCCGAGACAGATAGTGCGGATTAAGCGGCAGTGCGTATGACCCGTCTTTTACGGAAAAAAAGCCTGCCACCAGCGTTGCCAGTTCGGAAGCGGTTGGGGTGTCGGTTCTGGTGTCGGCGGAATGGTGGGTGTGGGGGGAAGAGACAAGGTTGGCACGCGCTCCGGTACCACAATAATATCGCCATCACGTGCCAACCCTAAATCACGCGCCCAGGCTTCAGTTGCTGCATCGGATCGCTCGTATTCGAGCTGCGCCGCTAAAGCTTGCGTTGTCGCCTGCAATGCCTCGATCTCAACCTGCGCTGTAGCCAGCTCCTGCTCGAGATGACGCGCAATCAGAAGCTGGTTCACCAGGTTAACCGAAATACTGCCGATCATGACCAGCAATATCGCCATGATCGTCAGCGACGTGAGAGTACGTCCACCACCGGGGAAAGTCGTCGTCAGCCAACGACGGAAGCGTCCACGCACCATCGCCCAGTTCCGGCGCAATGTGGTAAAGGTGAACGATTGCTTTGGCGATGAGCGATAACGGCGCATAAGGGTATACGCTTGCACGACAGAGCACAAAACCTGCTGTGCAAGCTAGCAGTACTTATAATCAAAGCGATCACGACTCGGTAGTCGAGCGCGGTGGTTCAAGCAGCAGCGGTTCGTCAATGTTGGTGGTCATCGAGCTTTGGCCACGGAAGAGACCACCCGGTTCGATATGCAGCGCAGCCGTGGTAATATCACCCCATACTTTACCCGTGGGTGAGATTTCCAACTGCTCAAGAGCAGTAATCTGCCCCTTCACTGCACCTGACACGTGAACATTACGCGCTTTTATGGTCGCAATCACCCGCCCCGTCTCACCGATGATCAGATTACCAACCACCTCAATATCGCCTTCCACAGCGCCATCGATGCGAACATTTCCCTCGGCATTCAAGGTGCCGACGAAACGTGTGTTGGCACCGATCACCGTCTCTGGCCGTCCATTCACAACTGTCGGCGGCTGGGCGGGTTTGCGGTTTGTACCAAACATGCGTGCGATCCTCCTCCACATAACCGGCCACCTGTCTGTATCACTATATGCGGGCGAGGCCGGAAGACACCCCGATAAACCGGGAAATCGTTGCCGTCATTATAAACGATACCGGCAGTGAGAGCAACGTACAGCAGTTATCTATAAAATCATCTATACCATTGTGCAAGAGGCACGTGTAGACGTTACAGTTTGCCTGCGACAGCAGGTGTTGACACATACGACCCGCCGGCCCCACAACCAACGGTCGTAAAGCATATCCGAAAACCACTCGTCACAGATACATCTGAACGATGCTTTCACGCATCCTGTGCGTGGTTTTTCTATGGCGCGAGCCGCTCACGGTGCCAGCCATGTTCGGTGCGCGTATACAGGAGCCGGTCGTGCAAACGCGATGGCCGCCCCTGCCAGAATTCAATCCGGTCGGGGATGACCCGATACCCGCCCCAAAAGGGCGGTCGTGGCGGTTCCTGATCGGCAAAGCGAGCAGCGAATTCGGCTACGCGCTGCTCCAATTCAGAACGATGGGCTATCGGTTGGCTCTGGGGTGATGCCCAGGCTCCGATCCGGCTATCGCGTGGCCGGCTGGCATAGTAGGCATCTGCCTCCTCATCGGCCACCCTTTCGACAGAGCCTTAAATCCGCACCTGCCGTTCCAGTTCCGGCCAGTAGAATACCAGAGCTGCCATCGGATGAGCAGCCAGTGCCTGTCCCTTCCGGCTTTCATAGTTGGTAAAAAAGACAAAACCGCGCTCATCAATTCCTTTCAGCAAGACCATACGCACCGAAGGCCGACCATCAGGATCAATGGTCGCCAACGCCATGGCATTCGGTTCGATTAATCCCGCGTCAGCAGCTTCACGTAGCCAGCGCGTAAACTGCACCATCGGATCGGGATCGGCCTCTGCTTCAGACAAACCGCGCTGGGTATATTCTTTCCGCAGTTCAGCAAGATTCATAGCAGACACTCCATTTGCACAGGAACAACGACTGACGTACAATAGCGCAGATGATGAACAATAGCGCAGCCATTTATGTTGCTCATCCAGATCATGCTGTAGTAGCGGAAACCCTGCTCATCCTTCTGATCGAACAGGGTTTTAGTGCCACGCAGCGCGCACCGCACGATGTGAGCGGTATTATTATGATACCTGATAAACCCACGCGCCACTTCTTCATTGCGCCATCAGCGCAGGGTTGGGTGGCAATTTGGGAAGACCCGCGCTACTTTGCCGACCGCACGCTTGCGCAGGCACTGGCCAGACATCTGCAAACACGGAGTGTCTGGATTGAGGTGGGGGGAAATGGGGTAAGCTGGGCGCGTGGCCTGTACGAAGGGGCAACCGTCTGTGAAGAGCGCTTCGAGGCGGTTGAAACGACCTTCTACGGGGAACGAGGCGTCGTTTACCTGACTTTCGATCCTGATACGATGCCTGACGAATGGATTGCGCAACTCGGCTTACCTGATCCCGATCTCCATTATGAAGCCATTCTTGCCGGCGCCCAACCGTCAGCCGGGCCACCGTTGTACCTCGTCGTGCAGCGTAGCAGTAGCGACGTGTCGTCTGCTGCTGCGGGTGGCTAATGCCATGTACTGCTATGCCATACAACATTTTGATGATTGCCTCGACGAGCTTCTTCTCCGACTACGGCAACCACGTCCGCATTCTGGAAGAGATTCGTGCGCTCCAACGTCGTGGTCACCGCATCGTTCTGGTTACCTACCACAACGGTGATGATATTCCGGGTATTACGATCTATCGGTCGTGGGATGTGCCATGGATCAAGCGGGCCGTTGTTGGTTCATCGCGGCACAAACTCTATCTCGACATCGGTTTGGGATGGCGTGCCTTGCGGACTGCACTCCGTATGCGCCCGGATATTATTCACGCTCATACCCACGAAGCGGCGGCCATTGGGTTGCCACTCCAGCGTTTGCTCCGCCGACCACTCATTCTCGATTATCAGGGCAGTATGACAAGTGAGATGCTCGATCATGGCTTTATCCGGCGGAGTAACCCTCTGTTCATCCCGCTGACTCGTTTGGAGCGCATGCTGAATCGCGCCGCTGATGCCGTGATGACCTCAACCCACAATGCTGCGAATCTCTTGCGTCGTGACGGCTCTGTCCCTGAAGATCGTCTCTTCACCATTGCCGATGGCGTAGATACCGAGCGGTTTCGCCCGTTTGACGGCTCGCCGGAATGGACAACCCAGCGCGCCGAATTACGTGCGCAGCTTGGTATCCCCCCCGACCGGCGTATCGTCGTCTATATCGGTCTGCTCGCGCCCTATCAGGGCACCAATCTGCTCCTCGACGTCGCCCGTCAGATGTGTCAGGTCTACCCAGACCTTCATTTCCTGATTATGGGTCATCCTGATCCGCAGAGCTACCGTAACCTGGCCGCCAGTCTGGGGATCGCAGATCACGTCACGTTACCGGGCCGCATTATCTACCGCGATCTACACAGTTATCTGGCGCTGGGTGAGGTAGCAGTTGCGCCAAAGATGAGTCTGACCGAAGGAAATGGCAAAATCGGCAATTACATGGCAATGGGCTTGCCGGTAGTTGCCTTCGATACGCCGGTCAATCGCGAAATACTGGGGCCATACGGTTTTTACGCCCGCCTGGGTAATGCCGCCGATTTTGCTGCCCAGTTGGAGCTGGCGCTCACCAATCGGGAGCTGGCAGCCGCACGGGCAGCCGGTGCCCGTGCGCGTGCAGTGGCTGAACTGTCGTGGGAACGGGCGGCTATCGCCATTGAAGCTATTTACGCTGCGGTCATTGCCCGGCGCCAGGAAGCCGCAGCAGATGATGAAGAAGAGGCGTAGAAGAACCTGTCCTGCATATCGTCAGACCAACGACCCAATACGTCTTCCTATGCATAGCGAGTGCGGAAGGATAACCAGGTTGCCATCTTATTGTCACCACAGAGACACGGAGGACATAGAGGAGGGGTATACTCTATGTTGCTACTGTGAGGCGTGACGTAGCACGTCTATGGAGACTGGCTGCCATCCACATTATTCATGTGGTTACGCCACACGGTGTTAAAGGCAACGTCGTGCTGTTATCAGCCTCAATGGCCTGCTGACAGCATAGGTAGCAACTCGAGTGCGGAAGCTAGCCTTCCGCACTCGAGTTGCTTTGTATGCGCAGGATATGCGCCGTCTGATCGTCGCCGACCGGCACCGTCACAAAATCTGGCTCAAGAACAGCTTCGTGCGCTCATTGCGTGGATTCGTGAAGAACTGATCAGGAGTACCCTCTTCAACAATCTGCCCCTGATCCATAAAGACAATCCGGTCAGCCACTTCACGCGCAAAGCCCATTTCGTGCGTCACACACAGCATGGTCATACCACTACGGGCCAGCGTCTTCATTACATCGAGCACCTCTTTCACCATCTCAGGATCGAGGGCTGAGGTCGGCTCATCAAAGAGCATGATCCGTGGCTCCATTGCCAGCGCCCGGGCAATCGCAACCCGCTGCTGCTGACCACCAGAGAGCTGACCGGGATATTTGTACGCCTGCTCCTTGATCCCAACCCGCTCGAGCAATTCGAGAGCCTTCGCTTCGCTCTCTTTGCGCGTCTTTTTCCGCACCCAAATCGGGGCCAGCGTGATGTTCTGCATCACCGTCAGATGCGGAAAGAGGTTAAATTGCTGGAACACCATCCCTACTTCACGCCGGATGGCATCGATGTTGCGAATATCGCTGGTCATTTCAATGCCATCGACGATAATCCGGCCTTCCTGATGCTCCTCAAGCCGGTTAATCGTCCGAATGAAGGTGCTCTTGCCACTCCCTGACGGCCCGCAGATAACGACCACTTCGCCACGTTTCACGCGCAGGCTGACATCTTTGAGGGCATGAAAATCACCGTACCATTTATTAACGTTTTCGCAGATGATGATATACTCACTGCTCCCATTGCCACTCATACGATATTCCTTTCACACCGGGTTTATATCCAAAAGGTATGTCAAAGCTCATCAGAACGGCAGCTAACCGATTCTCACGAGGCACATCATCAATGCCGGCTGCGAGCGATCTGGTCTTCAATGCGCTTACTGATGCGTGACATGGTGAAGCTGAAGACCCAATAGATAGCAGCGATCACCAGGAATGTCTCGCGCCAGACCCCACCCGGCGTACCGAGCCACTGCGGTTGACCGACGATATTTTGCGCTGCGCCGAGGAGATCGACCAGACCGATGATCACGACCAGTGAGGTGTCTTTGAACAGGGCGATGAACTGACCGACCAGCACCGGCACCACCGCGCGCAGCGCCTGCGGCAACGTAATGAGCAATGTGGTCTGAAATACATTTAGACCAAGGGCCCGCGCTGCTTCGATCTGCCCTTTGGGAATCGACTGCAAGCCACCACGCACATTTTCGGCCAGGTAGGCTGCGCTAAACAGGGTCACCGCGACAATTGCCCGTACCAGCGCATCAATACTCTCGCCACCGGGGATGAAGAGCGGCAGCAAGAGGGCACCCATAAAGAGCACTGTCACCAGTGGCACACCACGGATCAGCTCAATATAGAGCACGCAAAACACGCGAATAACCGGCAATGAACTCCGGCGCCCCAATGCCAGCAACACCCCTAGCGGAAACGAGAGCACGATACCACTGATCGCCAGCAACAACGTCAAAAGCAAACCGCCCCACAGCTTTGTCTCAACGATTGGCAGGCCAAGACCACCGCGCAAAATCAGGATAACCGCCGGGTATGAGAGTAGCCAGGCGATAATAAGTGGCCAACGGAGACGTTTGCCTAGCCGACGTGCCAGTTGATCACTACCCACCAGTAACCCGGCACAGAGAAACATAAAGAGCCAACCGGGCAGTGAGGTCTGATCCGGCAAATCGGGGAAGGTAAAGGCGGCAAAACCGATCCCAACACTGATTGCGGCTGCCCCAAAGGCAACCATTCGCACGGTTCCACCCCACACACCGGCACTCAATCCCAGCAGCAGCAAGACCAGCGCCATAGCTGCCTGCGGTCGCCAGAGCTGATCGACCGGATACGTCCAGGTAAGTAAGAGCTTAATGTTCGTGAACGCAGCCGGCCAGCCAGGAGCCGTCACCATCCAGGAAACAAAACTGGTTACGGCCTGGACAACAATGTACAGGAGGACGATAGTAATAATCGCGTTGTACCAGGTTGAAAAGAGATTTTTGCGCAACCACTCGATCAGACCAATCTGCTGACGCGGTGCACGGCGCGAAGTTGGACGACTAACTTCAGTAGCCACAGGCGTCTCCTTATCGCTCGACAAGCTGGATGCGACGGTTATACCAGTTCATAAACAGCGACGTCAGCAAACTGACCGAAAGATAACTGGCCATGAGCATCAAGATCACCGGTACAGCCTGGCCGGTCTGATTGTTAATCGTATTGGCGACGTAGAAGAGATCGGGATAAGCAATTGCAATTGCCAGACTGCTGTTCTTGGTCAGGTTGAGATACTGACTGGTCAGTGGCGGAATAATCACTCGCAGCGCCTGGGGCAGGATCACCAGCCGCATTGTCTGCCCGGGGGTCAGACCGAGGGCACGCGCTGCTTCACGCTGGCCTTTGCTGACCGCCAGAATACCGCTGCGCACAATCTCGCCGATGAAGACTGCGGTGTAAATCACTAAGCCAATCAACAAGGCTGCGAAGCTATTGGTAACCGTTATGCCACCGTCGAAATTAAAGCGCTGCAACACTGGTATGGAAAGGCTAACCGGCCAGACACCCGTCGTCAGATAGGTGACCAGAAAGCCGAGCAGCGCGACACCCAGTGCGATGAGCAATGCATACGGCAAGGCAACGCCGGGTCGGTCACGACGCACAAATTGAATCCGGCGTACCACGTAGAAGACGATCCCAATCACAATACCGGCATAGACCCACACCATCCAGGCATCGAAATCATTACCCGCCTGCGGCCAGGCCAGAGTAATGCCGCGATTATGCAAAAACATCAATCCGCCGACATCAATACTCTCCTGAATACGGGGAAAAAGGCGGGTAAGCGAAAACCAAAAGATTAACTGCAAAAGCAAAGGAACATTACGCACAATTTCAACATAGACTAATGCCACATTACGCAACAACCAGTTATCAGAGAGGCGAGCAATACCGAGAATTAGTCCCAGTAGCGTAGCAAGAATAATACCGATTACAGCCACACGGACGGTATTCAAAATACCAACAATAAACGCTCGCCCATACGTCATGGAGGGATCGTACTCTATAACACTTTCAGAAATAGGAAAGCCGGCCGGCACAGACAGAAAAGAGAACGTAGGCAACAGATTAGCCTGGCGCAGGCCATTAATCATATTTGAATACAAAAACCAAACCAGTGCGATCACCAAAATAGCAAACACCACTTGAACAATGATCGCAATAATCCGCGTATCACGATAAAAAGGAATATTTATTTTGCCGGGAGGAACCGATGGCGAACCAACAGCCATAACTTTCTCCTGAAGGGTAAGACCTTGAGGCACCAATCCACATAAACGCAGATTGCATTTGGAACAGTGCTTCGACCAGATAGCCTTGCAACACTGCGAGTAGAACGTTGTGACAGGATGGCAGGCAATCAACCAGACACCTGAAGCATCCTTCAGGTGGCAACGGCGGAGGATGTTTCTCCTCCGCCGTTGAGGTGATGCTTAGCGGAAGGGCGGAGAGTAGAGCAGACCACCCTCGGTGTACAACGCATTCAGGCCACGGGGCAGATTGAATGGCGTGTCGGGGCCGAGATTACGGTTGTAAATCTCAGCATAGTTCCCGACGTGGCGTACCACACGAGCGGCAAAATCGTTGGGCAGACCGATACCGGCACCCAGCTCACCTTCGATACCGAGGAAGCGGCGAATCTCCGGCACATCGCTGCCAAGGAATTGATCGAGATTCTGCGACGTAATGCCGTACTCTTCAGCCTGGAAGGTGGCGAAGACGATCCAGCGCACCGCATCGAACCACTGCGGATCACCCTGGCGCACTGCCGGGCCAAGCGGCTCCTTCGACATCGTCACGTCAAGAATCTTGTGATCGGCCGGATTCGTCAGCAGGGTCAGGCTGGAGATGAGACCCGACTTGTCAGTCGTAAAGCCGTCACACTGGCCGGCATCATACGCAGCGCGTGTCGCGTCGCCATCGGGGAAGACCACCGGCGTGAAGGTCAGACCACGGGCACGGAACTGGTCGGCCAGGTTCAACTCAGTGGTGCTACCGGTCTGCACACAGATGGTTGCGCCATCCATGTCTTCAAGCGTCTCGATACCACTGTCCTTGCGTACCATCATCCCCTGACCGTCGTAGAAGGTGGTCGGTGCCCAGTCCAGACCGAGCGTTCCATCACGGCCCAGGGTCCAGGTGCTATTGCGGATGAGAACATCAATCTCACCGCTCTGCAATGCAGTGAAGCGCTCCTGCGCACTCAATGGACGGAACTCAACCTTCGTCGGATCGTCGAAGAGGGCAGCAGCGACAGCACGGCAGAAATCGATGTCAAAGCCGCGGTAGACACCAGCCGAGTCGACCGATGCGAAACCGGGCAGTGGGTTATTGTTGACACCACAGATCAGCGTGCCACGGCTGAGAATTCGTTCAATCTGACCACCGGCAGCCGGCTGATTGGTGGTGCCACCTGCCGGAGCTGAAGTTGCAGCCGGTGCAGCAGTCGGGGCCGGCTGAGCCGGCGCTGCGGTCGGCTGTTCTGGTGCCGAGGTTGCCGGCTGAGCCGGCGCTGTTGTAGGTGCCTGTTGGGCCTGACCACCACAGGCGGCCAGCACCAGGCTGAGTAAACCTGCCAGAACCAGAGTAATGTGTTTGCGCATGTCCTCTCCTGTATCATCTGAATACGGTTACGCGAATACACCGGACCTTCCGGTGCTGCAAACCGTGCGGTCCCATTGAAATAAGGCGATCCACTGCCTGCGGCCCCATCGCACAGCATTGACTTCATGTCGCTCGGATTGCGAGAATGATACCATGTTCTCGTAGATCGCGCAAATGGCTGCGGTGAAAGATGGGCTGGAGCTACAGTTTTTTCCTTGATCTTTCAACAATTGAACGCTCATTGACTAACGGTAATAACTTTGAGGCTCATGTTCAAAAGTAGTGCAGCCTAGAGCCTGTTATGAATGTTGAACCATGAGCGAGACAAACCGATGGGCCACCACGATGGCAACGGCAACGACATGCAAGCCGGCCAGCGTCGCCGCCACACGGTCGTCGTCACGCACCAGGCGACGGAAGCGCGTCATCCAGGCGAACCTGCGCTCGACCACCCAGCGCCACGGCAGCACGACAACGCCTCGTGTGGCGGTCAGCAGCGTGACCACCGCCACGCGACTGCCGTGGGCGGCGGCCTCGGCTGCCGGTTGCGCACCGGTGTACCCCTGGTCACCGACGGCCACCGCTACCGTGTCACCGTGTCACCAGGTATCTCCTACATGTACATGCGCTGCGCCAGCGCCGCCACCTGTGCCCGATCGTGGTCGTTGGCCGGGGTGACCACTACTGCCAACAGGTGCCCCGATGTCACGCACCAGCATCCGCACGTCATGCACCATCTGCGCAACCACGCCCGCTTTCAGCCAGCGCTGGGTCTGGTGATCCACCACGGGCCCGGCGGCACGTCGGTGGGCAGCATCCGCCACGGTGCACCCGTGCGCAGCATGGAGCGCAGCCCGTTGGCGACATCGCGCAGGGGGTAGTTCCGCTGCGGCGCTGCTTCGTCCATCAGCGTCACCGAGGGCGCGACGAACGCCCACTCTTCATCAGAACCATCACTGAGATAGGCTGTTCGTGTCATAGCGCCATGATATACGAGCAGAACCGAAAAGTCCATAACAGGCTCTAACCAACTGAGCGATGAACCTTCGTTGCTCGTTGCTACGAACCTCGCATATTGCCACATGCGTGGCTACGTGCTTTTTATGTACACCTCGAAACGGGCGGAGGAACGTGCGCACCATTGCCCACCGTCACTCGCAGGTGGTTACGTACACCTCGCGTGTTCCATCACCATCTGCATCGCGTGCCCACATCCGGTAGCCGTGGTCAACGGCGTGATGCACCCCGCAAGCTGCGCATCGCCTCGCCAGTCATCGGTACAGACCACCGCCTGCGCACCGGTACAACGAGTGACGTGCGCTACCAGGATAGCGCGGCTGGTGCGCTGCACCACCCGGAGCCGTACCTGCCCGCTCGTCCTGCCCACCGTGCCCACCATCGGCGGACGGTCGTGTTCGTCTGTGCCGTGCCCCCGCCGCCGGTTGACCCGCCGTCGCGGGGGATCGGTTGGATCGGGGGGCTTCGTTCCTTGTTTCCCCCGCATGCTGGAACAGCTCATCGGTTTCAGTGTCCTGATCGTCCAGCGGGGTATCCGGTTGCCGTTGCCAGGCGGTGTGCTGCACCGCCCGCCGGAGGGTGTGGACCGTCGTGCGGCTGATCCCCACGTCCGTTGCCGGCACCGTCGACGGCTCTCCGTTGCATACCCCTCGCACGAGCAGAATCACCTGCGCCGGACGAAGCTGTTTCCCCTGAACGATGATTCCCGTGGAGACGTTGTACACACCGTGACACTGACGAAAGCGAGAGACCGTCGCCCTACTCCGATGGGTGCGCCGAAAGCAACGTGCCGCATCGATGCCGCGCCGACAGCCTGGACATGACAAGCCGGTGGGATGGAAATACGCCATCACCCACTGGTCACTCCATTCCTCATCGAACAGGTCATCAATCGGACATTCCATAGGCTCACTTGTGATACGATATGAGAGTATACTACATTGCACTGAGTTTGAACATGAGCCAACCAGGCTTGTTTCCATGCCCAGCAGTGTGTTGAAAAAGCTGTCAAGGGCTTAATTATCAGCCAGGGGCGAGGTTTACCCCCTTATCCCGATGCGTTGCCTGGAATGTTACCGGAAGGCTTATCGGATGAGCAAGATGCTATCCAGGCACTTGAAGTAGCAAAACATGTTCTCCATCGGATCGATCAAACCCTGAGCAAACAAATATAATTAGCAGATAGGAACGGCGCTGAATTTTACAGATTACCGGCAACCAACCGCAAAGTGCCACCAAAAGTAGCAGTATCATTGCCTTAGATGAGCACGTGTACAGATGAACATATCTCAAGGCCGAAATGATCAGCTCAAATTGACGTTATCGCCGGTGGTGGAATCCCTGCATCAGGGGTTAGGTCCTGGACTGTTGTCTGTCGTTCTCTTCGGCTCTCGCGCCCGTGGTGAGTCGAGTCCGGAAAGCGATTGGGACCTGCTGGTGATTGCCCATGATCTGCCTGAACGGGCGCTGGCTCGTCATTTCTTCCTCAAGAAGATGCTCCCGGATGCCTGGCGAGGGCAGACCAGTTTGCTGGCAAAAACCCCACAGGAGTTCGAATCTCGCCTGCCATCGCTCTACCTGGATATTGCTTTGGATGGTGTGGTGCTATTCGATCCGCAAGGATACATTACTCCTCGCCTGGAGTGGATTCGTCGGCAAATTGAGCACTATCATCTCCAACGCTGTCTGAAAGGTCACGACCTGGTTTGGGATGCACCATTTTCCACCTGGCCATCGACGTGGGAGGGATTTGCGTGAAGGATCGAGAAGCGATCTACCGTTTGCGGCTGGCCGAGGGTTTTCTGGAAGAAGCCCGTCAGGACGTTGTGTTGCAACGCTGGCGCTCTGCGCTGGATAACAGCCAGCTAGCTGTCGAACATGCCGTGAAATCTGTGCTCGCGCTGCTCGGACCTGTGGTGAGGCAAGACCGATGCTTCATATCAAAAATGACCTGGGATCGGGTGTGAACAATTCAGTGTGGGTAAAGAACACGCGGTGTGCCAGGTATCGGGCGAGCCGGAGGCGCGCGTTCCCAGGGGGTAGAGCAGCGCTGGCCCTGTGTCATCACTTCTACGCGATCAGATTTGCTATGAGTGTCACATTCGGGCGGAACGGAGTACAGGAAGCGCGGGAGCATACCTTCCGCGCTTCAAGGTAACATGGCAATGGCAATTGCCGCAGAGTTACCAAACACTCCAACCTGATGGCGTTTGTACGCCGGATGACACCAGGCGCAGTTAACCGTTCGCGGGATGTGGATGTAGTTCGACAGTCTACCTCTCTGGAAGCAGGGTTAGCTCTTGTAGATCAACCCCTACTGCTGCGTCACCATGAAAACCGCCGACGGCAATTTCGGCCAACGCCTGATCAACCGGCATTGTCCAGCGTGGACTGAAATGTACCAGGATAAGCCGACGCACACCGGCAGCAGCGGCCACGGCACCGGCCTGACGCGGGGTGGTATGGCCGGCAAATGGTTCAGCAGTGGTCGCTTCGTGGATCAATATCTGTGCGCCGGTAGCCAGATCGACGACTGCCGGACACGGTTCAGTATCAGAGGAATAGCACACTGCCGGCACGTTCGGAGCTGCAAAGCGCAGAGCAAGACAGGGTCGGCTGTGCGCGGTTATTGCCGTCGTGATGACCAGGCCATCACGAAGCTGTAGGGGTTCGCCGGGGGTAACTGGTTGCCAGATGACCGGTGTGGCACAATCTTCCAGACCCGCTGCGGCCAGGAACGCGGCGGTCAGTTCGATGGTTGCCGGTAAGCTGTAGATCGGTAACGGTTCGGTACGCCCACCCAGACGGAGGCTGAAGAGGAGCGCCGGTAAGCCGTTAATGTGATCACAGTGGCTGTGGGTCAGGAGAACGCCGGTGAGCCTCTGTGGATCGATACCGGCCGCCAGCATGCGACGGTAGCTCTCACCACCGACATCAACCAGGAATGGCCCACCCGGCCCATCCCAGACCAGATGCGTATACGCTCGATCAGGATCGGGCAAACCTGTTCCGGTACCCAGTAATACAACCCGTGCTGTCATTATTCTTCCTCATCGATTGGGACAAGCCGCTTGCGGAGGGCGTAGATCGCTACCTGGGTACGGTCGGCCAGGTGTAGCTTTGAAAGAATATTGCTGATATGGGTTTTGACCGTCTTTTCCGAGACGATCAATGTCTCGGCGATCTCCTTGTTCGACATACCCTTCGCGACCAGCCGCAGCACATCCATCTCACGCGGGGTGAGCTGCTCGACCGGTGCTTCGTTTGGGCGCGGCGTATTGAACTCCTGCATCAATTTGGCCGCCACATCGGGATGAAGAACGGCTTCACCGCGACACGCCGCCCGGATCGCGTGGGCCAGATCTTCGGGCGAGATGTCTTTGAGCAGGTATGAGATTGCGCCGGCTTTGATAGCAGGAAAGACCTTGTCGTCGTCGGCAAAACTGGTCAGGACAATTACCTGTGACGAGGGGCTAACCGCTTTCAAGCGGCGTGTGGTTTCGACCCCATCAATACCGGGCATGACGAGATCCATCAAGACCACATCGGGCAGCAATTCACGGGCCAGTTCCACACCTTCGGCACCACTACCCGCTTCTCCGACTACCTCGATATCGGGTTGTAATTCGAGAAAATCGCGCAACCCCTGGCGCACGACGCGATGGTCATCAATGAGCAGCACCGTAATCTGTTCCATCCACCTACCCCCTTCTTGCTACCCTTCCCACGTCGCTGATTATGTCAAGCAACTGGTATTACCTGTCTCGCATCTCATGTTACTCAGGTCGTTCAAGATTGCCATGACGACCACGTAGTGGCACGACAACCTCAACCTCGGCACCGGCCCCAGGACGAGAATGGACGTTGAACGAACCGCCCAATTCTGCTGCGCGTTCGCGCATGCTGAGTAAGCCGAGGTGTCGGCCTTCGCCAGAGGGGCGAGCCGCCGGATCGAAACCTTTGCCATCGTCAATGACCCGAATCGCAACCTGATCGGCATTGAATTCGTGCACATTGCGGGCGGCTGCATGCTTCACAATGTTATTGAGCGCCTCCTGAACAATCCGAAAGAGGGGTTGCTCGATGCCGCGCGCGTGGCGCTCATCACCGATTACATTTAATTCTATCCGCAATCCTTCACGATGGGCCAGATGTTGGGCGTGTTGCTGAATAGCAGCGACGAGTCCCTGGTCGCGCAGTGCCGGCGGACGTAACTGAAAGATTAGGGCACGCATTTCGGCCAGCGCCGCAGTTGCCGTCTCGTGTAGCCGGTCGAGCAGGGCCGGGACGCGAGCCGGGTTCCGCTCGAACTGTGATCGGGCGGCCTGTGCGGTCAGGGTCATACTGAAGAGCTGCTGACTAACGCTGTCGTGTAATTCACGGGCGAGGCGATTGCGTTCTTCCAGGGCAGCAGCCTGCTGCGCCCGCTGGTAGAGGCGCCCATTCTCTACGGCACCGGCCAGCATATCGGCGACGGTCTCCAGTACCGCTGCATCCTCTTCGGTCAGGCCGGCTCGTTCGGGCGATTCAATATTGAGCACTCCCAGCGTCTTGCCATTGGAGATCAGCGGTACACACAGCTCTGAACGAATATCGAGCCGCTCGCTGAGACCGAGATAATCTGCTTCTGCCGCGACATCCTCGGCGCGCACAATCCGACCACTCCGCGCTGCACGTCCGACCAGTCCCAGATTGATGTGTTGGCGATAGCCAACTCGCTCTGGTGCATAACGACCGGCGGATGCGACCAGGATCAGCTCATTGGCCTCTTCTTCGAGCAGGAAGAGGTCAACCTGCGGATAACCAAAACCGCGCTGTATCTGCTCTGTTGCCAGTGGCAGCGACTCGCGCAGATCGAGCGTTGCGGTGACGATGCGGGCAATCGAGTTGAGCACAGCGAGCTGATCGGCACGCCTCTGCACCTGCGCTGCCAGTCGTTGCGACTCGGCGTAGAGGCGTGCGCTGACGACCGGCCCACTCACCTGTGCGGCAATTGCCTCCAGCAGATCAACATCTTCGTCGCTGAACACGCCGGCCTGCCGGCTAACTACACTCAGCATCCCGATCACCCGACCACCACTCCGCAACGGGGCGATGATACACGACGCGATGTCGGGGCCGAACAGAGCCATATCCGGGGCATGCAACCGACAATCGTCTACCACAAAAGGCTGACCGCTCTGCACTACCCAGGCCAGCGATCCAGAGAGTAACGGCAATTGCCTGCCGATCAATGTGTCGAGCGGCGGTGCCGCTGCCACGACCATTAATGTCTCTTGATTATCGAGCAGTGCGACCAGGCCACTACCGAATGCAGCAGCCAGCCGATCAATCGTCTGATGCAAAATAGTATCCAAATCAAGCGTTGCCCCAACCGCACGCCCCAGTTCAGCCAGCAGTTGCTCTTTCGCCAGCAAGCGGGCGCTCCGTTCGGCCAGGCGAACATTTTCGACTGCCAGCGCCGCCTGACGGGCAATCGCTTCGACCATACGCACAGTGACCAGGTCGGGTTGATCGGGCCATGCCAGCACAATGACGCCGATCAAGCGGTCTCCCCGCCCGCGCAACGGCGTTAACAGTGCCGAGGCCGGAATAATCGCTTCGGTATCCGGCACATCGGGGGGGAGCACTGCTGCCGGGATCAGGTATGAACTACTCTGTCGGTATTCCGGGCGCAGGAGTGGCTGGTAGATTGCCGGCCCAATCGGTGTGGCCCGTAAACGTTCGACCAGTGGTGCATCAACACCGGCAAAGGCTACTGCGTAGAGCGTATCACTGTCGAGGTCGCGTAAGCGGGCATAGACTGCCGGACTACCGACGATCCGGCGTAAGGTCTCGACAACCTCAGCCAGCAGGCTTTCGGGCGTATCGTCGGCACGTAACGCATCGCCAAATGCCAGCAGATCGCCTAACGGAAGCGTGCGATGAGTAGAATCAGCCGCCATATGCGCAGAGTCAGTCATGATTACCTCGTTATGATCATTCACATTGTCGCATATGCCGCCGGCAATTACAACTCATCTTCGTCAGCCGGTTCGGTGACAATGGGTGCCGTTCCTCGCCCGATGAGAATAGGTCCGAATAGCATTGTCTGTTCGACAACAATCGCCCGTCGCTTGAGCAGTTCGAGCATCGCCCAAAACGAGACGATCACCTCTTCGGTCGTTGGGTCATTACTCAGCAGATCGGTAAAATCAAACCAGGCCGTTCGTTCCAACCGCGCACGAATCCGCTCCGCCACTTCGGCGACCGTCAATCGTGGCGCGAGTACAATCGGTTCAGGCTGAGCCAGTGGCAACTGGAGCTGACGCCGACGTTCAAGCGCGTGGAGCAGATCGGTAATACGATAGCTGATGGGGGCAGGAGCAGGGAGGAGCGGCGGTGGGGCCAGACGGACAAACGTGCTCCGGCCCTGATCCTGCCAGCGGCGCAGGACTTCGGCAGCCTGTTTGAAACGGCGGTACAACTCCAACTGGGCCACAAGCTGTCCTGCGTCCTCGTCACCTGCCTCAGCAGGTGTAGTTGGTGAACGGGGCAACAGCGCTCGTGACTTGATCAGAATCAACCGCGCTGCCATACTCACAAACTCAGCCAGTTCACGCGGTTCAACCTCTTCTAATGTACGGACGTGGGCCAGGTACTGGTCGGCGACACTGGCCAGGGCGATGGTCGTGATATCCAGTTCGGCCCGTTCGATCAGACGCAACAGCAGATCGAGAGGGCCGGTGAACTCTGGTAAGGTGACGGCGTAAGGCATAGATCAGTTTTGTTCATCGGCCCACTGCAGGCGGGCAGCACGACCACGGGGGTTGGGATCATGGTAATGACGTATGGTTTCAACAATTTCCGGTGGACAACCGGCGGCAGCGGCCATCTGTGCTCCACGGGCGGCATGGCCAGCATAGAGAGCGATAGGCGCGATCAAACGGGCAGCAATCAGGTACAGGGCCGGCCAGCGTTTGAGAATAGTTGCCAGCACGTACCAGCCAAGCGCCATTGGCCGTCCGTGGTCGTCAACTTTACCACAATCGTGGTAGAGTGCGGCGCGCAGGAGAAACACATCTTGTTCACCTGCCGCGACCAGCGTGTAATACACGTCCAGGCAGTGCCGCTGATCGTAGCGTGGCATCTGATGAAACAGGCGCTGCTCTGCCGGCGTCAACAGATGACGCACCAGATCGTATTCGGCGGGTGTGATCCGGGCACGTACAGCGCTACGAAACTGTCGAATGCGATACGATAGTGACATGAGTGACCAGTTGCAGACGAGACACGTATCGGTTATCAATTGGGGTATTATAAACCAGGTAGGGCGGTGCGTCCGACATGCTGAGTGATGGGGCGGGTTGGTAGTGCAGAAGATGGGCACACAGCTTGCCTATGGGCTACCCTGAGAGTAAACAGAACGTGTGATCGCATGCCAGCAGCGCAGGGCAAGTGTAGAGTACTGACAAGGTAGCGCCGGTACGAGTAAGCCGTGCCGCGAACGCAACGTCAGGGTGCAAGGCGGTACGTCCCTACGGGTACCGGCAGAACAGACACTCCTGGCAAGCAATCGTCATTGGTCAACCCTTCACGGCATCCTGCTGAGTTACAGACGAGGCACCGAATCTACTCCCTGTGCGTTGGGCTTTCAGCCCGCGCTCGTGCAACACCTTACACAGCATCACGTGATTGAAAGAGAGCGGGAGGATGCTTCTCGCCTGCCCCGCTATTATTTCATAAAACGCTGTGCTGTCGCGCTCTAACAACCATCTGTGGTGCTATCACGCGCTGGATTGGTTGCCTTATTCGCTCATCATCCGCGTGTCGCGACGTTTGGAGTGCGGCAGCCATGCTGCCGCGCCAGCCTTGCTCACGAACTGGCACGTGTCAGGTCGTTGATCCGGCTGGTCACGCGAATGCAGGGTGTGCTCGTTACGATCTACGATCATGGAACCGGTCGGCAACAAATGAGATACCCTCATAGTAGCTGTTTTTTGAAACAGGTTCTACAACATCTGACTCTGTGCAATAGCCTGTGACATGGTGTATGATTTCAGAGATGACTATTGAAGAGTAATCTGGCCGCGCTAACGATTATCAAGATTTCGTCCAATAAGACATTCTGCTTACAAAATGGTTCTAGCCATTACGGAGAGAATAGCGATGGGCAATCGTTACGAAGACTGGTGGCGACAGGCAGAGGCAGATTTACGTCACGCTCGCAATGCGCTCGACGATGGAGATTATGAGTGGAGCTGTTTCGCTGCCCAACAGGCTGCCGAAAAAGCGATCAAAGCTGTATTCCACAAACTGGGAATGGACGCCTGGGGGCATACGCTTACGGTATTGATCGGTAATTTGCCCGAGTCTATCCAGACTCCACCAGAACTGATCGATTACGCACGTATACTTGACAAGCATTATATTCCTACCCGCTACCCAAACGGTTTCGATTCGGGAGCACCTACCGATTTCTACACTGCAACAGAGGCACACCATGCCATCCAATACGCCGAAGCCATCCTCACATTCTGTCGTCATCAAATCAGTTGATCGCGCTCGTATCGAGCAGGCGGTTGAGCAGTATATCGCCAGACTGCGTTCAGAACACCCGCAAATTGAGCGTGTGATCTGGTTTGGTTCATGGGTGAACGGTTTGCCGTCACCGGGTAGTGATGTTGATCTCTGCCTGATCGTCTCTGCCACAGACAAGCCGCCGCGCGAGCGAGTCGCTGACTTTTTGCCGGTTGGATTTCCGGTCGGCATTGATCTGTTCGTTTACACTCGCGAAGAATTCGCGCGGTTGCAGGAAGTACACCCTGGCTGGCATGCGAGCATTATTGCCGGTCGCGAGCTGTGAAGATTGCCGGTGATCAGTCCCAAACACATAACCCACTCCGCCATGAAGCCGACCTGCCACGGCAAGCGTGGTACAATGAAACCCAAGAGTATACGAACCATAGACCTGACGAAGCGCACGATGAAACGATTGATCATTCTCCTCAGCCTGATCCTGGTTGCCTGTGGCACCACAACACCGCCCAGTCAAGCGCTGTTGGTTGGTGATACACCAATAGCGGCGGAAAGTCGTCTGATCGACACCCGACCGGACTGGGCGGCTATTCCCGGCGAGATGGCCCCCGACTTTAGCTATACCCTGGCCGATGGCACATACAAGTTGAGCGATCTGCGGGGCAAGCCCGTGATTGTCAACTTCTGGGCAACATGGTGCCTGCCGTGTGTCGAAGAGATGCCGACGCTCGACGCGGCGCGGCGTACCAATCCCGACCTGGTCATTCTGGCGGTGAACCGCAATGAATCAACTGAGGCGATCAGTGCCTTTGCGCCGAAGGTCGGAGTCAGCTTCCCGCTCATCACTGACCGTGATGGCGTGATTGGTGAACGGTATGGGGTGATTAATTTGCCGACGACGTTCTTCATCAACAGCGACGGAACGATTGCCGTTCGCCACGTAGGTGCGCTCACAGCCGAACGACTGGCCGAACGATTAGCGGAGGTACGATGAGCGAGTATACACCCGATGAGATTTTGCGGATGGCCCAAGAGCGCATTGCAGCGCGCCAGGCCGAAACCCGACGTCCGCTGCCGTGGGGAGCAATCTTCGCCGGTAGTTTTAGTGCGCTGCTGGTAGCGCTGCTCTTTAGTCCGGGGATGCCGCTGGAATGGAAGATGTATGCAGTTGTGCATGGCATCTGTGCACAGCAGCACAACATCTTTGTCGGTGGATTGCAATTTCCGCTTTGCGCACGTAACAGTGGCATCTACCTGAGTTTCATGCTCACCTTCATCTACCTCTACGCGATTGGACGGGGGCGGGCCGGTAAACTCCCGCCGGGGCACATCTCGCTCACCCTGGTGGCATTTGTGGCAATTATGGCGGTTGATGGCTTCAACTCGCTATTTCTCGATCTTGGCTTACCCAACTGGTACCCGCCTGACAACTTCTTGCGCACGCTCACCGGGATGGGAATGGGGATCACGATTGCGACAATGCTCCACATCGTGCTCAACAACACGCTGCGCCAAAACGTCGATCCGCAGCAGCCGGTCTTCACCCGCTGGACAGAACTCCTCGGTATCATCGCCATCGACCTGCTGGCGCTGGCGGCAATTTACGGCAACCTGGGCATCACCTTCTGGCCGTTGGCCTTTCTCGCTTTCTTCGGCATCCTCGGTGTGCTCTACCTGGTGTGTCTCCTGGTAACCAGTCTGTTTATGGGGTATGAAGGAAAAGTGACCAGTATTCGCCAACTGGCGCGACCGGCAACGATTGCCCTTATCCCAACCCTGCTGATTGCCGGCACAATGTCATGGCTGCGCTTCTGGATGGAGAGTATGGGTCTTGTTATATGAAGAACCCAGGTTGCTACTTTTGTCACCACAGAGGCACAGAGGGCACAGAGGATGGGTATAACTAGAACCTGTTTCAAAAACATCTACTGGAAGGTATCTCATTCATTCCTGACAGACTCTATAATCGTGGCGAGCACACATAGCATCTCCGTGACCAGCAGGGTCAGCAACGTGACATGCACCTGATACGAAGCACGCCTATTGCGGCAGCATGGCTGCCGCACTCCAAACTTCGCGACACGCGCATAATGAGCGGGCAAGGCAACCGATCGTGCGTGATGGCACTGGCGATGCTCGTCAGCCCTTCCCAATGCCATACCAGCAATCTGGGAGCGTGATATGCTGTCGTCGGCGATTGGCAAGCGTTCATGCGCTTGTACGACCGTCTGGGAGCACGACCGCACAGCTTTTGTGAAATAAGTTCTAGAGTCTTGAGGCAAGAAGGAGTGCGTTTATAGGAACTGGCTGCTTCCCAAACGGCTCATACAGTTACGTTGCACGATGTTGTGCGCAGCGTCATGTTGTTCATCCTGGCAGTTAGCTGCGCGTAGCCTGCTCGCAGCATAGGTGACAACATGGGTTATTATGTGAAGACGAGACCTGTAAAGAAGACCGTTCGCTTTTCAGATGTAATACATCACCGTGCCATCCTGGCTGCGCTTACGCTGGCAGAGATCATCAAGCGTGATGGCAGCCAGGCGGCGTTCGATGGTGGTGCGCAACTCGCTCCAGATTTCATCGATCACGGCGCGATCTGACGGCTCGGTAGGCTGAAGATCATCGCGACCACCTTCAGCGGGCAAAATAGGACCTTCGAGGACGGTTAGCACTTCCAGGAGCGTAATCGATTCGGGGGAACGAGCAAGGAGATGACCACCCTGCGGCCCCCGGAGACTCTCGACTAAGCCGGCCCGTCGCAAGGTGATGAGCAACTGGTTGAGATAATTGACCGGAATGCCCTGGCGGATGGCAATAGCTTCGCTCTGGATCGGCCCCTCGCCGTACCGTTGCGCCAGATCGAACAGAGCACGCAGGCCATAATCGCCTTTACTTGAGATACGCATGCACCCCTCCATATAGTCAAGTAGATCACTTAACAATTGTAGCAATAAGCCCGGCGTGCGTCAACATTCCCTCTTCCCAACAAACGCCAACTTGTGGTATGATATGGGCATTCCATGACGCAGTGCGTCTAAGGGTTAGGTCGCGACCAACCATACAACCCGACTTGTGCGTCACGATGTGGAGAGCGCTTTCGCTTGTGGAAAGCGCGGCTGCAATGGTCAAGGAGGACCCGATGACCTATCAGATCAAGCGCGTTGGCGTGATCGGCGCCGGCACAATGGGTGCCGCAATTGCTGCTCTGGTGGCCGGAACCGGTATTCCGGTCATCTTGCTCGATGTCCCACCCTCTTCACTTACCGCTGAGGAAGAAGCAAAAGGTCTCACCCTCAACCACCCGCAAGTCCGCAACCGGATTGTACAGCAGGGTTTTGAGCGGATGCGCAAGGCCCGGCCATCAAACCTCTACAGTGAGCGGACTGCCGAACTGATTACGCTGGGCAACACTGAAGACGATTTTCACCGGCTGGCCGAATGCGACTGGATCGTCGAAGCGATTGTCGAGCAAATTGGCCCCAAGCAGTCCTTGATGGCGCGCCTGGAAGAGGTGCGCAAACCGCACGCAATCGTCACCACCAACACGTCAGGTATTCCGATCCGAATCATCGCGGAAGGGCGGAGTGAAGCCTTCCGCCGGCACTTCTTCGGCAGCCACTTCTTCAACCCACCACGGTACCTGCGACTGCTCGAAATTATTCCCGGCGACGATGCCGATCCGGCTGTAGTAGCGGCGTTCCGTCAGTTTGCCGAAGAGCGGCTGGGCAAAGGGGTAGTTATCTGTAAAGATCGCCCCAACTTTATCGGCAACCGAATCTTTGTGTACGCCGGACAGGTTCTGATCAATTATGCCCTGCAACACGGCTACCGGGTTGAAGAGGTGGATGCCCTCACCGGCCCGCTGATTGGACGCCCGAATACGGCGAGCTTCCGCCTGCTCGACCAGGTTGGGATCGATGTGATGGCTTACGTCGCCGCAAATCTGTACGATGCGATTCCCGATGACGAGAGTCGTGATGTCTACCGGCAGAATGACCTGACGCAAAAGCTGGTGGCCGCCGGCAAGCTGGGGAAGAAGGTCGGCCAGGGCTTTTACAAAGAGGTGCGGCAGAATGGGAAACGTGAATTCTGGGCGCTCGACTTGCAGACGCTCGAATACGTACCACCCCAGGGAACCGCGGCAGTTGATGAACTGATCGGTGCAGCACGTAAGATCAAATCGCTCCCCGAACGCCTGCGCTTCATTCTCGGTCGGGCCGAGGAAGGTGATCGGGGTGCCCAACTGGTCGCCGCTGCCGTCTACCCCATGATGGCCTACGCTGCCCGCCGCTTACCTGAGATTGCCGACAGTGTTGCCGACGTTGACAACGCCATGCGCTGGGGTTTTGCCCACGAGCAGGGACCATTCCAGCTCTGGCAGGCGATGGGGATCGCGGAAACGGCGAGTCGGATGCGCGCTTTTGGTGAGAGTCTCCCGGCATGGGTGGATCAACTAATTGCCACCGATGGTCGTTTTTACGGTGAGATCGACGGCACGCCAGCGGCCTATAACGTTGCGACAGGCCGACTGGAACCGATTCAGCGTGACCCACGCGCAATCGATCTGGCTGCGCTCAAAGCGGCTGGACGCGAACTGCATGGGAATGAGAGCGCCAGTGTCATCGATCTTGGTGATGGGGTGTTGTGCTTCGAGCTGCACTCGAAAGCGAACACCATTGGCGGACAGGTAATCGAGATGCTGATTAAGGCTCTCGACGAACTGGATCAGGGACCGTGGGTTGGCATGGTGGTCGGCAATCAGGGGCCACGCTTCTCGGCAGGTCTCGATCTCAACGATGTCGGTGCAGCGGTAATGACCGGGGCCTGGGACGATATTGACGAGTACGCAGCCCTGGTTCAACAGACGTTCCGGCGCATGCGCGATAGCGCCAAACCTATTGTGAGCGCTCCGTTCGGCCAGACATTAGGCGGCGGGGTTGAACTTTCGATGCACAGTGCGGCCTCGGTTGCGGCTGCCGAAACCTACATGGGCTTTGTCGAATTCGGTGTGGGGGTGATTCCAGCCTGGGGCGGCTGCACCGAGATGAACCGGCGAATTATTGCCGCCGCCGTGCGCAACGGCAGTGATCCACTGAAAGCCTTCCAGCAGGTCTTCGAGACGATTGCGCTGGCGAAGGTCGCCACCAGTGCTCACGAAGCCAAAGAACTTGGCCTGCTACGGCCAACCGACCGGATTGTCTTCAACCCGGACTACCTGATCGGTGAAGCGAAACGCGAAGTGTTACGCCTGGTCGCGGAGGGATATACACCGGCAGTCACAGCAAAACCCTGCTATGCGCTAGGGCGGGATGGTCTGGCAGCGGCACGGATTGCCATCTATCAGATGCGCGAAGGCGGTTTTGCCACGCCATACGATGCAGTGATTGCCGACAAGCTGGCCTACGTGCTGTGTGGTGGCGAACTGAGCAGCCCGCAGTGGGTTGACGATGTGTATATGCACGCGCTCGAACGGGCGATGGTTCTCGAATTGCTTAAAGACCCGCGCACGCAGGCCCGCGCCCGGCATATGCTCGAACACGGTAAGCCATTGCGGAATTAAGCTGGGTGTATCTTGTTGTGGGTGAGAGACGTTGCCGTTGCGATGACTGTTCACAGGCGGCAATTATACCGAGAGACATCGGGTTACAGATCATCAGCCGGAAAACCTGACAGTTCTCTCACCAAACGGCGGTAGCGCAGGCTGGTAGCCTGTGCTACCGAGGCAACGAGATATGGGCCTGTTCCTTCGTAACTGAAACAGAAGTAAGACACATCCCCGGTTCTAATGGCACTCACGATGAACAAAGGAGTATCACAATGCGTGAGGCAGTGATTGTTTCTGGAGTACGCACGGCAGTCGGCAAAGCCGGTCGAGGTGCACTGCGTACCGTTCGCCCTGACGATCTGGCAGCAATCGTCGTGAAAGCGGCTATCGAACGGGCCGGCATTGATCCGGCATTGGTGGAAGACGTGATTATGGGCTGTGCAATGCCCGAAGGCGAACAGGGCCTGAACGTTGCCCGGATCGCCGCCCAACGCGCCGGCCTCCCCGACAGCGTGTGTGGCGTTACCGTCAACCGGTTCTGCGCTTCGGGATTGCAGACGATTGCGATGGCGGCCTACCAGGTTATGTCAGGGCAAAGTGATGTCGTGGTGGCCGGCGGTACCGAAAGCATGAGCATGGTACCGATGAGTGGCAACAAGTTCTCGCCGAACCCCTATCTGGCCCAGCACGATCCGGCAGTGTACATGAGCATGGGCTTAACTGCCGAGCAGGTAGCGCGGCGCTTTGAAATTGATCGTGAAGAGCAGGATGCTTTCGCCTTGCGGTCCCACCAGCGCGCACTGGCAGCACAGGCTGCCGGACTGTTCGACCGGAGCATTGTGCCGGTAGAAGTGGAGCTAGTCGAGCCGGGAGCAGACGGTCGCCCACAGCGCCGTGTCATGGTCTTCGACCGCGATGAGGGACCACGTGCCGACACCTCAGCCGAGGCCCTGGCGAAACTGAAGCCAGTCTTTGCCGCCGAAGGCACCGTCACCGCCGGCAACTCATCCCAGATGAGCGATGGTGCGGCTGCTGTTGTCGTGATGAGTGCTGAACGTGCGGCAGCGCTAGGCTTGAAACCACGGGCACGCTTCGTGAGCTTCGCAGTCGGCGGCGTGGAGCCAGAAGTTATGGGGATTGGCCCGGTCGTTGCCATACCCAAAGCGCTGAAGCTGGCCGGCCTGACCCTTGCCGACATTGATCTGATCGAACTCAATGAAGCCTTCGCCGCCCAATCGATTGCCGTCATTCGTCAGCTCGATCTTGACGAAGAGCGGGTGAATGTCAACGGCGGTGCAATTGCGTTGGGACATCCGCTGGGATGCACCGGTGCCAAATTGACCGTCCAGATCCTCGATGAACTCGAGCGGCGCGGCGGTCGTTACGGCATGGTGACGATGTGCATCGGGGGAGGTATGGGTGCCGCAGGCATTTTCGAGCGGATTAGCTAAGGAACAACGCCTGTTGCAACCGGTGTGAACAACAACAGGGCGGGGGCAATGCCTCCGCCCTGTTGGTTGCTGGCCTTTTGATCACTGGCTACCTGCGACATGTGGTAGTGCATAGGCGTGAGGCGGGAGCATACCCTCCACCACTCCTCTTTCCGCTGACACCTGATCCTGAATTCGCTTGACAGGCGATATCGAATTCTCTATACTCTTATGCGTCAGTAGCGTTCTCATATTCCTGGGTTTACCTTCTTCGGCGGCACTATGTGATAGTACTACCATCTACGCAGGTGTTCGCCGGCACGATTATGACAGGGAGGATGCAGGTATGCTCTGGCAGCGGCGAGCACAGCGATGGTGGTCATGGTTTGTCGCGTGGATATTCTTCATAACCCTCCTGCCACCAACAGGGATACAGGCTGATCCACAACAGCCGCCAGTCACCGAACCACCGCCCGCCCCCCCCCCCCCCCGCAGCGGTAGCTTCCTTACAGCTTGCTCCACAGCCTCCTGATCCGGGTATACCAACCCTGGCCGGAGCTGTTACCGTTTCACCCGATCCCCTTTCACCTGGAACCCCTGCTCTCATCAACGTTACCATCTGGAATCGTTCACCTTACGTCGCCCGTGATGTTACTGTTACGCTTGCAGGGCCAAAAGGGATATTGGCCGGACTTCCCGCCGAGTCTGCTGACACTGCCACAAAGGCAGTAGCCGTCGTCTCACCTGCTGACCATACCTGGCAATGGTCAATCGCTGAACTGGCACCGTATGGAACGGCCGTGCTTACCGGAACCATACAGGTTGATCAGCCGTTAGCGGGGCAGGCGATTGTCCTCCAGGGCCAGATTCAAGCCGCCGGTGTTGCAGAACCATGGTTCGTGCGTGGTGGCGCACTGATCGATACCAAACCACTCACGACCGAAACAACCTTTGATCCAGGACGTACAGCAACGCTCAACCTACCTGATGCACCTGTAACCGTTGAGATGCCGGCAACGCTGAGTCGTCGTCGTCTCACTGTACGGTATACCACGCAATCTGACAGGAGAAGCGTTGTACCTCCACCAGAGATCCATGGACGACCACATCTGGGTACTTTTTACCTGGAGGCCTTCGACGAGCAAGGCAAATCGGTCAGAACCTTCGATGCACCGCTGACCATTCGGGTGCGGTATACACCCGAACAACTTGCTGCACGCGGGATTGCCGAGTCAGACCTGACACTCTTCTACTTCGATGAAGAACAGAGCCGTTGGATACCGCTGCCGACAACCGTGGAGCCGGCAACAGGGATAGCCTGGGCAACCGTCGATCACTTTACTCCCTTCACACTCGGCGATGGATCGACGATATCAACCACGTATGTTCCTTCATTGCAAGGCTTTCAGGTCGGCACCTTTAGCGGTGCAATGAGCTACGGCATCCAGATCGAGGTTCCGGCAGGGCCAGGCGGATTGAAACCGGTTGTCAGCCTCTCGTATTCCAGTGCAGCCTCAGATGGACCTGGTGGATTGCGTGAACTCTGGCAGGCCGGTCCGGTCGGCAAAGGATGGTCGCTTAATGCAGGCGGATCGGTCATGCGCAACAAGAGCCTGGCCGGTAGTAACTGGGATCACTTCTCACTGGTATTTGAGGGTCGTTCATTCGACATCGTGCGCGGACAACTGCTCAGCCCATGTACTGACTATCAAAATGGAGCCGCACTTGAGTGTTGGAGCTGGCATGCGGTCGATGAGCATTTTGTGCGGGTTCGGGCTGAGCAGTCGAACGGAACATATATCTGGCGTGCCTGGACAACCGATGGTACCCGATATGATTTTACGCAACCTCTCTGGAATCGTCCCGATACGGATGTCAATACACCGGAGATATACGGATGGCTGCTGACCCAGGTCGTTGATGTACACGGGAACCGGATCGAATACCTGTACCACATTGATGTCGTCCCGGGAACAGTTTTTACCCCAACCTGGTATCTGGCCGAGATTCGGTGGGGGTTTGACGGAGCAACACCTGGCACCGGCACCCCACGCTATCGGATTACCTTCGAGACGGCCGATCGCGCAACCGGGATCAGTGCGGGAGTAGATGCAAACTATGAACACCCCTACCCAGGGAATGCATACTGGCGGCAGATCACACCTCACCAAAAATACCGGGTTGATAGCATTAGCGTCTGGAGTAGGCCGGGAGCAAACTACGAACTGGTACGGCGTCTCGTTTTATCGTATGCCTCGCTGAACGAGAGTGTTTTCAGCGATGCCCGCAACGGCCAGCGCGTGTTAACGCTCAAGGCAGTCCAACTCGTTGGGAGCGATGGAATACAGGCATTACCGGCAACAACCTTTACCTACCATCCACGAGACACCTCCGTCAATGCACCCAATCCCGGCGCGAATCGTTTGGCGACGATCACAAACGGTCAGGGTGGTAGCCTCACCATCACCTATGAAAAGACATTCCCAGCGAACAGTAGCTGGCTGGAAATAAACTATCATCGGGTTGCCAGCGTGCTGCGCAGCGAGACGGCAATTCCCGGCAGGTCAACCCAGACCCTTACCACGTACAGCTATAGCGCCCCGGCGCTCAATACACGAACCCATGCGGCAACCGTCGTGTTTGCTATGTATCCACCGAGTGGCAACGGGGATAGCCGCCAATTTATGGCCCGCCCCGAAGCGCGGGAATTTCGTGGTCATGGTCGGGTCATTACTCACGTCTATGCAGGGAATACTACGTCCACACCGTTACTCAAACGTGTGGTTGAATATTTCTACCAGGGGAACGGTGGTCCCAATCTTGACGCATTTCAGACCTGCAATCCAGCGCTGGTTACCCTCCCGAACAATCGCCTGGCAGTCAACGAGAGTGATCCCTGTTTTCAGCGGATGGTCGTGTATGAAGCCTGGAAAGGGCGACCATATCGGGTTGAGATCACTGATGAACAAGGGACACTCCTCCAGCAGACGACCTTTAGCTATCTCCACGTTCCACTCCCCTTCTTTGGCGCAGATCCACAGGTGCCAAATTCAGCAACGCTCAGTAACAATTATCGGCGAGCCGGGTTGTGGCGTGCTTTTAGCGGTGAGCAGCAACAGTGCGTCAATCTACCGGCCAATGGGTCAAGTGTTGAGCGTTGCACGGTTACGTTTTACGACCTTTCCCCTGGTCACAACACTAACAGCAATCAACAACCTTACGGCAATGTCACGCGTCGCGATCTTATCGCCAATGGGGTACTGATACGCACGACACGACAGCATCATACCATCGTTGACCAGGGGACAGTGTATCTAACCAATCGAGTGTGGGTAACAGTGGTCACCGATGGACAGGGGCAACGCATCGGTTTCAGCCTGCGTTTTTACGATGGTGCCACGACCCAGGCCGGCATTGGGACACGCGGCTTGCTGACCCGTGAGATCACGTTCAATGTGCCACCGGGCACAACAACTATCCCCAACGGGATGACGATCAGTGGACGGGATCACACCTTTACCTATGATGCGAGCGGACAGCAGGTCACCAGTAGTACCTACAGTGGAGCAGCTACCGCCACCTACCAGAACGGTACGTGGGTAGTGAGCGCACCGGGAGGTGGCAGTCCTGCACGAACTGCAACGACCGTCTATCATCAGGTCTATCGCTGGTTGCCGGTGCAGTATACCGATCCAAGTGGCGCTACCAGTCGGGCAGTGTACGATCTCCGCCTGGGCACACTGATTGAGGTTGATGGGCCGCTAAATGGTGACAACAGCTACAGTTGTACGACCAGTGCGCCAGAGACAATCATTCCCACACTGACAGACGATGTGGTGTGTGCAACATATGACGTTTTCGGGCGCACGACGTCAATCACCAGGCCGGGAGATCGGCGGGTGGAGCCGTCGCTGCGGATATGGTATGCCGATGCTGAACTGCCAGTTCGCTATACCCTCCAGGAACGCGACGGATTGAGCAGCAGCGATCCCTACCGGACAACCCATCACTTTTACGATGGATTTGGCCGCTTGATCCAGACTGCCCAGGAAACGAGCGATGGGACAGCCATCCAACGGATTATTCGAGAGAAGCGCTACGACGCTCTAGGGCGGGTCATTCAGCAGAGTCAGCCATGGCTTGTCAATGGCATGGGGGCAACCTACCAGCCACCTGATGCTCAGGTACGTTGGACGATCACAACGTATGATGCGCTAGATCGCGAACGTCAGGTCATTGATCCTCTGGGACATACCACGACCATAACCTACGGGGTAGGAGGAACAGGGAGCGACCGGTATACCATAAAGACTGTCTTGACACCACGCGGTGTGCGGACTGATTACCGACTTGACGCCCAAGATCGATTAGTGGAAGTTCTGGAATACCCCTTTAGCGGTACAGCAAGGGTCACCCGGTATCGTTACTCAGCCCTGGACCTGCTACGGGAAGTTGTGCGGAGCGATGGGAGCATAACAACCATTACATATGATGGTCTTGGGCGAAAAACCCAGCTCAATGATCCCGATGTCGGCACCTGGTTGTACGTCTACGACATCAATGGTAATCTCATCCGGCAGATTGATCCCCGCGGTCAGCGACTTTGCTACCGCTACGATGTTGTCGATCGCCTCATCGGTGTCCACGAGCGACTTGATGATGGCTGTCCAGCCGATCCGGTACACGATCAATACGTTTACCGCTACGACAATGCTGGACGCCTGATCGAGCATGCCGTCAGGGATGGTGTCACGGTACGCTGGAACTATGATGCGCGGAATCGGCGCCTTAGTATGAGTCAGAGCCTGCCGGCGCAGCCAATGCTCACCATCAGTTGGAGCTATTACGCCAACGACCTTGTGCAGAGCGTGACATATCCGGACACGAATGGCACAAGTGAGATCGTCACCACGAGCTACAACGCCGGCTGGCAACCGACTCAGCTTACCAGCTCGCTCGATGGGGTTATTGTCAGTCATGGCCGATACAATGCGCATAACCTGTTGACCGATCTCCACTACCCGAACGGGCTACGTGAACGCTGGGACTACGACGCAGCAGCCCGGCCCACCCGCTGGCTGCTGGGAACGGCCAGTGCGCCGGGGAGTATCGTTGATCGGAGCTATGCTTATGACGGTCATCACAATCTGACGCGAATTGCCGAAGGAAGCGCCATTCAGACCTTTGCCTACGACGATCGGGATCGCCTGATCCGCGCCAGTGTGCTTGATGCCACCACCCGCAGTCCGACCCTGACCATCCGGGCACGGGGCACCGCAGCCGGCGGGGTCTGGCCGAGCATGGCGCTACGGATCAACGGCGCCATCGTCCAGCGCTGGACGGTCACCAGCACGACCTTTCAGACCTATACCTATACCCACCCAACCCCCCTCGACGCCGATCAGACCATTGACCTGCTCTTCGAGAACGATGGTGTGGTGGGGAACGACGACCGCAATCTCTTCATCGACACCATTCAGATCGGCTCCCAGGTCATTCATGCCGGCCAGCGGGGAGTCAGCTATGACCGGGGGGCACTTGATGGGCGCGACGTGTACGCCAGCACCGGCGCGCTCTACTGGAATGGCGCACTCCGGCTCACCGAGCAGTATACCTATGACAGCGTGGGCAATCTGACCCGGAAAGCAGACCTGCCGATCACCTATGGCACCGCCGGGAATGGCCCGCACCGACCGACGACCATCGGTGGGCAGGAGGTGCGGGCCGACGCGGCAGGCAATCTCACGGCGGTGAATGGGCGGCAGATTGTCTGGAACGCCCACGGGTTACCGGCCAGCGTGAGCACAGCCGGGGTCAGTGAGCAATATGGCTATGATGCGACCGGCGCGCGGGTCACGGTCATCAGCAACGGGGTCCGCCAGCGCGTCGTCGGAGGCCTCTGGGAACAGCACGGCAGCAGCATTCGCCATGTCTATACCCTTGGGCAGCGACTGGTCGGCGTGCGTGACGTCACCAGTGGCACGTGCACCTTCCTCCACCTGGATCACCTGGGCAGTATCAGCGTTGCCACCACGGCCCAGGGGAGCGTCATCCGGCAGGAGTATGACCCGTGGGGTGCCCTACGGGTACCGGCCGTCCAGGCCGGCCACGTCCCGATCACGGCGACGAATCGAGCGTATACCGGGCAAGCGCGTGACGCCAGTGGATTGTTGTATTATAATGCACGATACTACGATCCCGACATCGGGCGGTTTCTCTCCGCCGACACCATCATCCCCGGCAGCCCGCCGCTCACCGTCTGGCCGAGCGACGCGACCGCGCAGGGGATGTGGCGCAGCGCCGGCAGCGGCCCGGTCAATCCGCAGGACCTGAACCGCTACGCCTATGCGCTGAACAATCCACTGAAATACACTGACCCGACGGGGCATTTGCCGCTGCTGCCGGTGCTGCTCGTTGGCGGGATTGCGCTGCTGAAGGCGATTGACTACGGCTGGACGGCGTGGGATGCCTTCCAAGCCACCCGCACGCTGGCCGATCCGCAGGCGTCGGTGGAGGAACGACGCGCGGCGGCTGCCAATCTGGCGCTGACCGCCACGCTGGAAGCGGCCGAACCTGATGACCTGCTGCCGGTTGGCTTGCCCCTCGATGACTTGCTGCGGCTTGGAATCATCGGGGGGAGCAAGGGGGCGGGGTCCCTGCTTCCGCTCGGCCGGTCTTTCGGTCAGTATGGCACGCTCGTTGAGGACCCAGGGATATCGATCACACTCCTTACGTATCATGCTACCAAACAGCACCAGGTAACGCGGGAGATGGTCGAGGCCTGGCAGCAGCTTCCCAAAGCGGTGCTCGCCCAACACAATGGTCAGCGCTTCCTCTGTATCACCAGCGAAGGTGCGTATGTCATCGACCGGGCAGGGCGGGTAGTCACTGCCTACCCCCGGAGTGAGTTTAAGCCTAAACTTATCGAAATCGCTAAGGAGCTTGGGATTATTCAGTAAGTACTGGAGTGGCTGTTATAGCGGCGAAAGGAGCGTCCTGATGTGGTTTGATATCCCTATCTATAATGGTGGCAGTAATCTGATCCTGGTATTCGCCCCCGCCGAACCTCGACGATGGTATAACGTCACCGCCCTATGTGACACCGATGCCGATGGCCGTCTCTTTGGCATCGAATTGTTGATATATGAAGAGCCGGAGATCGCCCTTGCCACGCTCCAGCATCAATTGCACGGCTTTGAGAATGTCGAAGTCAACGACGATGGGTTACTGTATATCACCCTGCGACGAGAACCGCGACCGTCGCACGCCGGCTTTGGGCGTGACGCCTTTGTTGGTATCACCAAGACCGGCCTTCTGGCGCGAGTGGAGATACCGTGGATCGCACTAGGCGCCGCAACGCCGGTGGCCGACCCGGCCAAGGCCCTCGCCGGACTCACATTCGAGAACGGGTATCCACCGCTCTATCCCGAGGACCCCGAGGCAGAACGGTGAAGCCTGCCCCAGAAGGGGCGCACAGGCAACCTGGGCAGCACGGCGGGGCAGGAAGTCGCGCTAACACGATGTCACCGGTCCCCCAGCGCGGGAGGAAAGCAGG
The DNA here is from genome assembly GCF_000018865.1 of Chloroflexus aurantiacus J-10-fl. Classification (NCBI taxonomy): domain Bacteria; kingdom Bacillati; phylum Chloroflexota; class Chloroflexia; order Chloroflexales; family Chloroflexaceae; genus Chloroflexus; species Chloroflexus aurantiacus. The sequence continues at coordinate 4,316,762 of NC_010175.1, read as the reverse complement.
TATCCTATCACTGTGGTCGCAGTCTGAGGCCGGTACATCGCCCAACATGGTCATCGCTTCCCGCTCCCCCATCACCCCGTCTCGAACAGTACGTTCCGGGTGATGGCGAGCACAGCGCGCTGATGCGCTGAACACCCCGCTGACATCCACCGACCTGACGGGGCATTGGGTTGAGAGCGCGTGGGACCTTGCCAATCTGGCCCTGAGCGCCGCTGCCGTCTGGCAACATCCCAGCGACCCCTGGAATTGGGCCGCGCTCGCTGCCGACACCGCATCCACCGTGCTGCCCGTCGTTCCTGGCGGCGGAGGGGCACTGATCCGCGCCGCAGCCCACGCCGATGAGGCGGCGGGCGCGGCGCAGGCGGCGGCACGGAGTGGGAATGAGTTTATCGATGATCTTCCTGATGACGACATCCTTTATATGTATTCGCGTCCTCCCAAGGATGGACAATTTCAGGGATTCCCCAAAGACCTCCCTCCCGGCGAGAGCGGCATGTCCTGCCAGATAGTATTGCAATTGCGGTAATGATCCTGTTCGAGGATGTTGGGAATCGTTCGAGAGAATGCCTGGAGCGGACAACTGAGTTCGTCCAACACCCGGTAGCAGAGTGATAGAACGACAGGATGTCAGCAAAACCATATTGCACGTTCCGTTACCCCGCTTTACCATGGGAGTGTCTGCATATGTCAGACGATCTCCAAAGTCGGTGCCCTACAACAGGACAAAGCACGCAACTTGATACACGAAGTAAGGACCTGCTGTGCCGACGGCTCCAACAACCCAGGTCATTCGCGGCACCTATCGTGGTCAAGACGTGATCCATTACTACGACTCTGCCACAGGATTGAATGTCATGACCGATCTCAACGGCACGTTTCTTAGCGGGTGGAAGCTCAGCCCGGAACAGATCCAGCATCTGACGACCACTGGCTCACTTGGCGGAGGATAGCGATGACCCTGACGGAATATAAGCGCCTGATCGAAGCCTTTCTCACGCACGAGATCTCTGCAGCAGAGTTCGAGGAACGGTACATGGCGGCTTTCCTAGCCGAACCGGGAGGTATGGACAAAGAACTGTTCTTGATCCTGGATGCCCTCTTCGCGGCAGTCGACTGCTACTGGCCTGGCTGTGCTCCAGGCGAGGAAACTCCGTTCGAGATCTCCGAGGAGCAGTTGCGCCGCGAAGCCCGTGACGCGTTGGCCCGCCTGGAGCAGCTCGCCGCTCGCCAGGCGCCGCCGCCACAGTCAGAAGACTAGCGGGTAGCGCACGAGCCGCCGGGACGTGGAGCGTGCGCCTGGGCGCACGTGCGCCACGCCTAGGGCGGTCGCCGCTGCACCCACGTCCGAGGCGAGAGTGGGAGCAGTGCCCTGGCGATACAGGCAATGCTTACCCACGCGAGCTACGTTCACGCTCAACGACGAAACGCCACCCAGGGCGGAGATATCTCCCTACGACGCGCCGGGCAATCTGATGAGCAAAACTGGGGTGGGAGCAGACACCCACGGCGCCAACGGAAACGACGGAGGCACGTCCCAGACCATCCTCCTGAGGCGCGGTGCGCAGCGGGGGTATCGGTCAGACTGCGTTCACCTGCGTTCACCGACACCGGACAGCACCTGGATGCCAGGGGGTTGCTGGAGTATCATGCCCGGTACGATGATCCGGCTAGCGGGCAGTTCATTACGCCGGACAGCAGCGTCGTCGGCGCGGGGCCGCTCACCGTCTGGCCGAGCGATGCAACGGCGCAGGGGATGGGGCGCAGCGCCGGCAGCGGCCCGGTCAACCCGCAGGACCTGAACCGCTCCGCCGATGCGCTGAACCATCCACTGACATACACCGACCCGACGGGGCATTGGGTTGAGACGGCGTGGGACCTTGCCAATCTGGTCCTGAGCGCCGCTGCCGTCTGGCAACATCCCAGCGACCCCTGGAATTGGGCCGCGCTCGCTGCCGACACCGCATCCACCGTGCTGCCCGTCGTTCCTGGCGGCGGAGGGGCACTGATCCGCGCCGCAGCCCACGCCGATGAGGCGGCGGGGGCGGCGCAGGCGGCGGCGCGGGGTGGGGGGGTAGTTGCAGCGGGCTGTACCGCAAGCCGGGCAACTGCACAAGAATGCCAACGATGTCACAAAGCGGCCAAGTGGCTTCAGAAAGGGAGTACGTGAAGCAGTTGAATCCAAAGCTACGCGAAATGAGGAAGGTGAAATGATCTGTCCGACTTGCGGACGAACAATGACGAAACCAGATCTGGACCACACCCCACCTTGGAGAGATAGAGTTGCAAGAATGTTCGGTTGGACACGTAAGCAGGTGCTAGATGAATACAATGACGTCACAAAATTGAGGGCTCAATGTCCATCCTGCAATCGCAGTAGGAAGTTTGAACAAGGAGCATCGTATGAATGAGAAGTCATTGGGCTTATGCTATTTTGACCATTTCGTTCTTCACCTGGGTGCAAATCCCATCGATCACCATGTATTTTGTCCGGAAGATGAGAAGGCAAGCTGCATACAAATCTTAACCTTCGACAACATCTTTTCGGGTTGCCGTGCATTTTGCTCTCTCGGATTATCCCTGTATGAAGAGGCCATTGCCAATTTGGCAGAGGTAATCTTGCCGATAAGTGGCGGTTGGGAATCTATTCCTTTTGTGTTGGCTAATACGCTGTTCTATATAATTAAGAATCGGTTAATATTGCGCAGGGGAACAGTAATAGGTGGCATTAGCAATATTGCTCCCGAATTCGCGCAACGATTTGGTAAACAAGCAATCTACTTTGCCCAACCATTTGGATTTCCCGAAGGCTTTGGAGAGCTAGTTTGCGACTCGAGACCTGGACGGGTCTACCTGGCGTGTTTGATCTCACAATCCGAGTATCTGTATCGTAAAGAAAAGGGTACCGACCAGTTTGAGGAGTTACTTGAAGAACGAGGAGTTGATGTTTTCGACATAGAAAGACCTTCTTGCATCTGAGGTGCATCACTTCTCCCAAGAAATTTTCGACAAATACGAAGTAAGCATAGATAATGAATTAAGTGGCGGTATTGCTGTTAATGGAAGAACGAACAGTGATGCACAACAAGGTGTGCTCTATACGCAATCCGTTTGCGTGTATTGCTGTTAATAGAGTCTCTGGGAAAGTGACATGTCCTGCCAGATAGCATCGCAATATGGTGACGGTGACCATCAGTTCTAGGGTGCAGACAACCGTTCGGGCAGAACCTGGACCTGGACAGGCTATTGAGTTCGTCCAATACCCGGTAGCGGGTTGATAGAACGACAGGATAGCAACAAAACCATATTGCGCGTTCCGTTACCCCGCTTTACCATGGGAGTGTCCGCAACTGTCAGACGATCTCCAAAGTCGTTGCGCTACGACAGGACAAAGTACACAACTGGATGCACGAAGTTCACTACCGTACAGAACATGTGGGCTAGGCTGCCTTCTTGTTCGGTGTCTGGATGCGTGCAGCCGGCAAGATTGCTGGAACTATCAAGCCCTCAGGGATTGGGATATACTCTTTGAGACAGCGCGCCAGCAAGCGCATTCCCAGCCGAAACAGGCTCAGGTCACACCGATGCACTCGATGGAGCTGTTGCATCCAGCCATCCCGCAGCGCGCACACGCCCAGGTACACCAGCCACACATACGCCAGGCATGCGGCAATCAACAAACGGCTCAAGCGAGCTGGGTCGCTGAGATGGCTTTTGTGGATGTGGAAGCCGCGGCTTTTCTGGTCGGAGAAGAACGTTTCAATGTGCCCACGTTTGCGATATGACTTGAGCGCAGTATCCAGGTCGAGCATGTTGGTGACCAGATAGATCGGCTGCTCATACTGCTGCTCCCAGACGGCCGGGATGCTGATCGGCCCATACTGCTTCTTGGTCATCCAGGCCGGAGTGAGCGCCAGCACCTCGCCGCGCGCTGGCCCCAGATCGGCAACATGAAAGGCATCGCCGCCAGCCGAGAGCAAGATGTTGGAGGCCGTGCGGCAGACGTAGTGCCAGTGCGCCTGGCGCAGCTGCTCTTGCAGATCGATGCCGTCAAACTCACCATCGCCCAAGAAGGTGACGCTAGTGCCGGGCGGGATGAGCGGCTGGACCTGAGAGAGCAATGCACAGTGAGTGGCCTCAGGGGAAAAGACCTTTGCTGCCCGCAACAACCACCCAGCACAGCGGCAAGGCGCGTCCGTGGTAGACCACACTCAGCATCAAGGCCAGACAGCCACGCCCGACTACACTGCCATCCATCACCAAGTGGAGCGGCTGAGCAGCCAGGGTGCTCAGGAGTTCTTGCGCGACGGGCAAAAACCAGCTTTGGAGCGTTTGGTCGTCGTGCTCAAGCCAGCGCCGAAAGCGTTTGATCAGACTTGCCTGGGTGGCACGGTTGGAAGGAGCATGGTCAGCAATCGTGGAGAGGTGGGCGTGCTGACCACCGGCCAAGCCGCAGATCAGGGCGACCAAGGTATTGAAATGGCGTTCGCGATGGCCTTGCGGGCGCGGGTGATAGAATTGCATGATGGCCTGTTTTATGGCACGATAGCGGCGATGCGTGTCGCTCATGGCGCTCCTCCTGACTACTACAAGTCGTTCGTACGGAGAAGCATACCAGAAGTGGCACGTATCACTGTTTCGAACACATTTTCTGTACGGTAGTCAATACTCGAATAAAGATTGAGCGATCTTCGTAGGTAAACGCTCGTGCAGAAGCGCTCGGCTATGCAATGGCACCCGCTGGCGCGGGCTCCCGGCCTCAGTGTTGCCCAGCTGTCCTGGTATCCGCCGGGCATGGCCGTAGGGCCCGCAGCACGGTAGAGTCATGCACTCCGGGGGCTGGGGTGACGCCCCATCCGTGGGGCTCCGGGGCGGACGGGACTGCTCCGGACGCCACCCGCGCAGGGCAGGCAGTCTGAGCACGAACGGCGTCCGCGGGCGCAGCTGGCGTGTCGCGGCGCATCCACAGCGACCACCCATCGCTCTGCTCAGGGCCGGCCTCGGCAGCGTGAGCCTGACGACCACCAGCGCCGGCGCGCTCGCCAGCCAGCAGGCATTCGACCCATGGGGGAAGGTGCGCGCGGGCAGCGTGGGGAAGACCACGCTGAAGTATACCGGCCAGCGGCTGGACGGGACGGGACTGCTGGAGTATCATGCCCGCTACTATGATCCGGGGCTGGGGCGGTTCATCAGCGCCGACAGCGTGGTGCCGGGGCGGGGGCGCTGACGGCCTAGCCGGGCGATGCCACCGCGCGGGCGGCGTGGGCAGCGGAGGGCGGCGGGCCGGCCAACCCGCAGGACCTGAACCGGTATAGCTACGGATTGAACAATCCGGTCAAGAATACCGACCCGACGGGGCATTGGATCGAGAGCGCGATTGATATCGCCTTCATCGCCTATGACCTCTACGACATCTCGCAGAATGGCCTGACGTGGACCAGCGGGCTGGCGCTGGCAGCAGATGTAGCCAGCCTGGCGCTGCCGATGGTGGCGGGCGGCGGGATGCTGATCCGCGCCGCAGCCCACGCCGACGACGCGGCGGGTGCCCTGCACGCTATGGCCCGCGCCGATGAGGCGGCGGGGGCGGCGCAGGCGGCGATAAGGGGTGGGGAGGCGGGGGCGGGGCAGATTTCGGAGTCTGCGCGCGAGGCATCCATAGTCTATCGCGGACTTGCTCAAGGCGAGGATCCAACAAAAGGTATCGTTGCCAGAGCACCGGGTTTACGCAATGTAGATCCGAAAAGCCACGTCGCAGGACTGCGAGCCAGTCCCTGGATTTCTACCACAAAGGATAAACGCATTGCCATCGAAAAATATGGCCGATACGGCGTTGTGCAAATCGACCTGACGAAAGTTCGTTCTGAGATCGTCGATATCTCGAACGGAATTCCAGGTGTCAAAGGAAGGCTATCCCAGTGGGCTAAGCATGACAAGGAAGTCCTAATCCGTGATTTTATCCCGCCTGAAGCAATCATACGCATTCAATAGATCATCCTGGAACTGAGGCATAGAATCACGACGAGGAAGGAAAGAGATTTCTTGGGAAATGAACGTATGATCGCATAGCAGAGGTGAGGGAATGGATAGCGAACCCATTATTCACGCTCTTGAACAGGAATGGGAACAACCGACAGGCTTCTTCGCCCGTTTGAGAGCGGGTGAGTTTGATGAAGCTGGGCTCGAACGGCTCCTCACCCTTCTTTCGGCAATCGAGCAGGCACATGATGCACCGCTGAGTCGGCGAATGGTCGCGCTGCTATGGTTTATCCCCCTCTTTATGACGTGGCAACGGGAACGATTGGTTGAACAGGGTGAAGACCTGCATACGTTCGAGGAAGCCCTCCATCGCGTGCTGAATAAGTTGTATGGTATTTTAGGGCTACCGTAGGGCAAGCACTGCCTGTGCTGTGCGTGTGAGATGACGTAGGCAGTGGTTCCTGAGGGTCTTTCCAATTGGTGGAGCGCTGCAAATTGATGGTGATCATTTTCGTTGAAAGTGCAGTGATCATGTCTTTGATTGAGGTCTGAGAAGCTCATATCCTGCCGACACCATCATCCCCGGCAGCCCGCCGCTCACCGTCTGGCCGAGCGATGCGACCGCGCAGGGGATGTGGCGCAGTGCCGGCAGCAGCCCGGTCAATCCGCAGGACCTGAACCGCTCCGCCGATGCGCTGAACAATCCGCTGCCCGCCACCGACCCGACGGGGCATCTGCCGCTGCTGCCGGTGCTGCTCATTGGCGGGCTGGCGCTGCTGAAGGCGATTGACGATGGCTGGACGGCGTGGGATGCCGTGCAAGCCACCCGCACGCTGGCCGACCCGGAGGCTCCTGCTGAGGAGAAGCGCGCGGCGACCGTCAACCTGGCCCTGACCGCTGCGCTGGAAGCGGCCGAACCTGATGACCTGCTGCCGGTCGGCTTGCCCCTCGATGACTTGCTTCGGGTTGGGATCATCGGGGGGAGCAAGGGGGCGGGAAGTAGTCGCACACGGCCCTCCACCCTCACTCCAGGGCCATATGCTGGAGACTCGATACCAGCGAGAGGACCAGGACGAGATTTTACGCGCGAGGAGCGCGATGCCATAAATGAAATAGGGCGGATGACTGGCTGTCATACGTGTGGGGCGACAGACCCAGGGACGATCGATGGAAACTTCATCCCTGACCATCAACCACCCAATGCGCTGAGTCCACCTGGCGCGCCCCAGTGGTTATATCCTCACTGCCTTGCGTGTAGTCGACGACAAGGTGGAGAGATTCGGAATATTCAGCGCCGAGGCACTGGGGCAATACAGCCGCAGTAATCAGGGTTATCTATAGACGGGGCACTATAGTTGTTGGACTGACAGTGCGCTCCTTCGCGCAGGGGCCTATGCGACGCCGGTGGATGGTAGATGCGATAGTGCGTTGCACCGCATATCCACGTGTGGAGCGAACAACACAGGCGCGGCGTCGACGTCGGACCGGTAGCATCATGGATCCCAATAGCCAATCACCTGCTCGTCGTGGTATACCAGTATGCTGTGAGGCGTCTATGCAGTACGAGTACACTATCATCACTGACCACTATCAGTTTTATGTGGAAGACGAGGAATGTAGTGCTGATACCAGTACAATCTGGGATACGAGCCAGGGGGGTGGCCTGCTTGCGGTCAATAGCTGCCTGATAAGTATCGGAACTGTTCGTTATGGCGGCGAGACACGGGTCATTGTCCAGGTGCTCGATAGAAGACCGATAGACGCAGTTGACGAGTTTGATCACGTCGTCGAAACAAGCATCGAGGTACCATCGGGACGCCTGGTGGTATGGTCGCCGGAAAACGAATTCAGCACGGCGCCGCGCATCAGTGTGCGGCCCGGCATCTATGGAGTAAGGGTATGCTACGGAAATACCAACGCCGTTGCAGACACGAATGCCACTTCTGGTGACGATTATTATAAAGTGGTGCTCTGGCCTGCTGAAAAGCAACCGGTCAGGGTGCTCAAGTAGAGAGGTTGTGCTCTAACACCAACTGCAGTGGCAGCATGGAAGCCGGAAAGCAGCGGCCCGGTCAATCCGCAGGACCTGAACCGTTCTGCGTACGCGCTGAACAATCCGTTGACATACACCGACCCGACAGGGCATTGTCCGACGTGCGTGGTATCAGGGCGATCCTCCCGAAGGGTACTACCACGGCTGGACGGCGTGGGTCATCCACCAGTAGGTCTTCAGTGACCTCAACATTTACACCTTGGACCAGTACCTGGCAAGGTAAAGCATCATCCTGGCGCTAGAGTCTGGAAGTCAGTGAGTGCGATAGCGACGTCTTGAGGTACACTTTCATTTTCAGCGCCTACTTTCCTGGTCAGTTAACGTGCGGCGCAACCTTGTCATCCCATTCCGCACCTGCTGCTACGCAGTTCTGCTATAATAGCCGGCAATTCGAGCAAAGGAGCGGGCTATGACGGTCAAATATACGCGCTGGCTGCGTAGTTACGTCGGTCATCAGCGAATTTTACAGGTACGGGCAAGTGGTTTTGTGCGCAATGAAGCCGGCCAGATTCTGCTCTGTCGGCGGGCGGATGTGATGCTCTGGGATGTGCCGGGTGGTACGATTAACCTCGATGAGTCGCCGGCCCAGGGCCTGGTACGGGAGGTGCGCGAGGAGACCGGTCTGCTGTTGCGACCCGAAAAGCTGATTGGCATCTACAGTGGCCCCGATTTTGCCTGGAGCTACCCCAACGGTGATCAGTCACAAATCCTGGCGATCTTTTTTGCCGCCCGTATTGTCGGCGGTGAACTCCAACAGGCCGGGCACGAAAATGTGAATGTGGGTTTCTTTGATCCCAATCATCTGCCACCACTGCTCACCCGCACCCGCCGAATGCTGGCCGATGCGTTCGCAAACCGGCCAGAGGCGGCTTTTGACTTTTAGAACATACTGTCAGGCGGGTTATCTGCCCCGTGCGTAGTAGAGCGGGGCTACCTGCCGCACCAATCCTTTCAACTCTAACAAAGCCAGTGCTGCTGCTGTCGCCGCTGCGGATTGACCGGCAGCACGACCGATAACATCGATATGCTGCGGTTCTGCTTCAACCACGGCATAGATCGCTTCTTCTTCCGCAGTCAGCGCAAGTTCTAACGACGGTTCAAACGCCTCTCCACATTGATCGAGATTGAGTGCTGCCAGCACATCATCGGCGCTGGTAACAATGACTGCCCCATCACGGATCAGGCGATGCGGGCCAACACTCAACGGACTAAAAATTGATCCGGGGACGGCCATCACCTCGCGTCCTTGATCGAGAGCAAACTGGACAGTGATAAGGGCACCGCTGTTCGCACCTGCTTCAACTACTATCGTTGCCAGACTCAGCCCGGAGATAATACGGTTGCGCGGCGGAAAATTGAGGGGTGCCGGCGGGGTGCCCGGTGGATAATCGCTTAACAATGCTCCCGATGCAATGATCTGCCCGGCCAGAGCATGGTTGCGTTCAGGATAGATCCGATCAACCCCACTGGCCAGCACGGCAATTGTGCGGCCACCAGCCTCCAGTGCGGCAGTGTGGGCAATTGTGTCAATGCCTAAAGCCAGACCACTGACAATCGTCACTCCCGCAGTCGCCAGATCACGGGCCAAGCGTCGTGCTACTTCACGTCCATAATGACTGGGATGGCGCGTACCAACAATCGCGACCGCCCGCTGATCGGCAGGCGTAAGCGTGCCGCGCAGATAGAGCAGTGGCGGAGGTGCCGGAGTCATGCGCAGCAAAGGTGGATAGAGTGGATCAACGACTGCCACCGGCGTAATGCCGGCAGTCCGAACCCGTGCCAGCTCAGCATCGAGATCGATGCTCTCGCGAACTGCACGCAAACCGGCCATACTACGCGCATCAAGGCCGGCAGCAACCATCGCCGCTTCATCGGCGTACCACGCCTCAGCAATCGAGCCACAACGTTCGATCAGGCGGGCCAGCCGCAACGGGCCAATACCGGGTACCAGATTGAAACCGAGGTAGTAGCGGACAATATCATCCATACATCAAATCCTCTGGACAGATTTCCTATTAATAGAACCGGTTTTGACCCGCAAAAGGTGCGCGACTTGTGGCATCATGAAAAAAATTGCGATACGTGATGGAGGAAACGTATGCCCCGTGCAGTCTGGAACGGTACTGTGATCGCCGAAAGCCCGACAACCATCGTCGTTGAGGGTAATCACTATTTCCCGCCGGAATCGGTGCGTCGCGAATATTTGCGTGACAGCCAGACCCATACGGTGTGCCCGTGGAAAGGAACGGCTAGTTACTACGACGTAGTGGTGAACGGTCAGGTGAATCGTGATGCAGCCTGGTACTACCCGACACCGAAAGAGGCAGCCCGGCAGATAGCTGGCTATATTGCCTTCTGGCGTGGAGTGCGGATTGAGGTGTAACAAACAGAGGGTAGCTGGTCTGGAAGGTGAACGAACCTTTGATCTGAAACGTTCAGGCACACCGAACTGGTATGCACTGGTGTTCGCAGACCAGAAATAACTGCTTACTGGATCAATTTACCGGGAATGATCGCATCCCGTACCCGCCAGTCAGCTCTCTGATACAAAAACCACACCTTGCTACCGAGGCAGGTGTACAACCGACGTGTGATATCGAGCGCGGACGCCAATACCTCAGCCACGATTCTTAAACCATGCTTCCAGGGCCAGACTCTGAGGACGGTCGTGCAGACGGACGCGGCTCAACTGACGTTGTATATTGAGACCAGGAATATTGAGTACCCGCAGCTTACCGGCAATCAGCTCAGATTGGATCGTAAAGCGCGAAACCATGCTCAACCCTAATCCGGCACTCACTGCCTGCTTCACGGCTTCGGTACTCCCCAATTCCATCACCGGACGTACCGTCACGTTATGTGCTGCCAGTGCCTGTTCCATCACCTTACGTGTGCCTGAGCCAGGTTCACGCATAATGAAAGGGGCATCCTGGAGATCAGAACAATCCAGGGTGACCCGACGGGTAAGCGGATGATCGGGAGAGGCAATCACAACCATCTCGTCACTTCGCCACGGCACTACCTGCAAGTCTTCGTTCGCTGCTACCGGCCCTTCCACGTAAGCGACATCAATCTGATAGGATAACAGGCGTTCAATAATCTGTTGGGTATTGCCAATATCCAGGAACAACTCGATGCCCGGATACCGACGATGATAGTTACCGAGGAGTGGGGGTAGCAGGTAAATACCAATCGTACTACTTGCACCAATTGCCAGCCGACCTCGTTGCAGACCGCGTAGTTCGTTCAACGCCTCGATAGCCAGCCGCTCATGCGTAAAGATGCGTCGGGCATGCTCACCCAGGATAGTACCGGCCATCGTTGGGGCCACACCGCGCGCACGCCGTTCGAGCAGAGTCGTGCCAAGTTGACGTTCAAGCTCTTGCACTGCCCGCGATACCGCCGATTGACTCATTGTGAGGACTTCGGCTGCTTTCGTGAAACTGCCCTGTTCAAGCACGGCAACGTAAATGCGTAGTAAATGCAGATTAAGTGTCACTTTGCCTCCCAACAATTTTATTTCTGATGCAATATATACCATAGCTGGCCCTTTCTGCGAATACGTCACTTCCCACTGACATACTCTATGCAATGAGGCAACACACCAGGAACGGTCATTATTGCCTCTGCTCCCTCTTTACAGACATTCACTGTTGTGGCAGGCATGCCAACATGTATGCCAGATATGTCTCTTCTGATCACTAACGCAACCGTAGCCGCTTCCTTCTTCAATCAGGTATCAGCGGCAGGTCAACGTAACACGGCTTTCAGTTTTCGAGAGCGCGCCAGCCGGTGCAGGCAGGCGTTGCGAAAAAGGTAAGAATTCGGTTAACCCGTTGAACATGGGGGGTGTCGCTTCGTGAAAATACGCCATGTAAAGATACTCTATTTTATGCATTCTATTTTATGCATAATGAGCTGAGATTGTATGCACCGAACGTATCAATCTTGCAGACAAGAAGGTCAATTGGTTGTGAACAGCATGGATGTTGTTGTCCTGGAATGATTGAAGCTGATGAGAATCCAGGTGACGACCGGTTTATGTCAAATCCGGCAGAACAATGACACGCCAGCCAGCTATCACCCTGATGCTGCCCTTGAACGATGCACGGCTGGATACCAGCGCGACAGTAGGGCGACGCATGCGTGGCACCTACGACGCCGACAACAACCCACCAGCCCCTCGCCGCTGGCATACCCGGTAATGCTTGAACACGAGAAGTACATCTAAACGGTGACCGCTGCGACATCCGCCCGGCATCAAACTCAGTGGAAAAGAGGATTCCGCACACCACGCGACACGCGCATTACCGGACGTGAAGAATAGCCAGTCCAGCCCAGGTAGGGACGACGCATGTGTCGCCCGCCGATACCAACAAGCCTGATGATAACGAGACTATGCGTTGTGCCTGTGACCGGCAGGGTGACAGCAATGCCTCTCCGCGCACCATCTGTCAACCAGATAACCCAACATTCCTGAACAGCCGCCAGATGCGAACGTATATCAGTACCCTTGACCACATGCTCGCAGCGTGCAGTAATCCCAAAGTGGCCACGAATCCAGGCAGGTCTCTTTCCTGGTATTACAACGCAATCCGTTTGCAGGATGGAAGGCATATTAAAGAGCTATCTTCGATAATGTATGCATATTTTCGATATTAGTTATCGAAAATATCTACTTGTTCGATAGATGCATCTCTGCTATTATTTGCCTAGTCGAGGTTCTTATGCTATAGCCAGAAAGAGCTGGCCATGACAAACTACGGCTTCCTCATCGATCAGCGGAAGTGCATCGGTTGCCACGCATGCAGTACTGCCTGCAAGTCGGAGAATGAAGTTCCACTTGGGGTTTACCGCACGTGGGTGAAGTATGTAGAGACCGGCACCTTCCCCTCCACCCGGCGCCATTTTCAGGTGACACGTTGTAACCACTGCGCCAATCCACCTTGTGTTCGCATTTGTCCGGTCACAGCAATGTATCAGCGCACCGACGGGATTGTAGAGTTTGATCCGAAGGTGTGCATCGGCTGCAAAGCCTGTTTGCAGGCCTGTCCTTACGACGCCATTTACATTGATCCAGAGAGCCACAATGCGGCGAAGTGCCACTTCTGTGCGCACCGTATCGATCAGGGGTTGAAACCGGCTTGTGAAATTGTCTGTCCCGAACAGGCGATCATCTCTGGCGATCTCGATGATCCCAATAGTCTGATCAGCCAATTAATTGCCCGTGAGCCGGTTTCGGTGCGCAAGCCTGAACAGGGCACCGCACCCAAGCTGTTTTACATTGATGCTGACCAAACCACATTGACGCCAACCGCCTCGACGACCAGTTCTACCTTTATGTGGGCTGATGTGGTGAGCGAGCAACTGGTTGGTCACCACCATACGAACGGACGAAAACAACATGCCCGTGAGGTCATTCCGCTTACTGCGGCTTCGGGAGCAAAGATTCGCCCGCCGCGTGAACAGGGGCTGGGAAGTGGTCAGAGCGCGCTGATGCTGGGTGGCCGGGTGGCCGGTCACATGGTGCAAACCGGCTACAACGCTCAACACAAGATTCCGTGGCACTGGCCGGTACCGGCATATCTGGTGACAAAAGGGATTGGGAGTGGTGTCTTTCTCGCAGTGGCCGCCGCTGTTGGTCTTGGACTGGCGCCGCTGACTGCACCACTGCTGGCAATTGCGCTCTTTGTAAGTCTGCTCTTCATTGGTATTACAACCGCTCTGCTGGTGTTTGATCTGGAAAAGCCGCATCTGTTCTTTACCATTCTCACCCGCCCACAATGGCGGAGCTGGCTGACACGCGGGGCGTTTATCCTGATTGCCTTTACGCTGGTTGGCGGGCTGTGGTTCCTGGCTGAGGCCGGCGCTGCCTTGAATATCTGGCCAGAAGCCGCTGTCTCAGGCTTGCGGCCAATCCTGGCCTGGATCGGGATGCCGCTGGCCGTGCTGGCAGCCATTTACACCGCGTTCCTCTTCGCGCAGGCCGAGGGGCGTGACCTGTGGCAAAGTCCCCTCTTGCCGGCCCATCTCCTGGTGCAGGCTGTGATGGTTGGTGCCGGTACGCTCTTGCTGCTCGCACCGTTTGTGGCTATGCCGGCAGCATTTCTCACCCTGCTCGGCTGGCTCTTTGCCGGTAGTTTGCTGATCGATCTCTTTATGCTCCTGGTTGGTGAGTTCGGTATCCCTCATGCCAGTGAAGTTGCTGCCCGCGCCGCGCACGATATTAGCCACGGCCGCTACCGCAACCACTTCTGGCAAGGAGCGATTGCTCTCGGTCACGTTCTCCCGGTGCTGTGCATCATCCTGGCGTTCATTGCTCCGACCCTGGCGATGCCACTCCTGGCAGTAGCCGGACTGGCCGCAATTGCCGGGTTGTACGCCTTTGAATACGCTTTCGTCATGGCGCCGCAACACGTGCCGAACAGTTAAGAGAGGTATCATTATGGCGACATCACTCCTTCATCGCCTGCTTGGAACACTTGGTCAACGATCATCTTCGCGGGTTGAGCCGCTCACACCACCAGTACAGGCGTATGTCACCAGTACTACACCCACGGCAACGCTAACCAGTAGCCAGGAACTGCGTGACTACCCACCGGTCGAACGCTGGCAAGACTGGACGGAGTACGATCCCAAAGCCTGGCCGCAAAAGGTTGCCCGCCGCTACACGCTGGTACCGACGGTCTGCTTCAATTGCGAGAGTGCCTGTGGACTGCTGGCCTACGTTGATGTCGAAACCCTCAAGATCAAAAAGTTCGAGGGCAACCCGCTCCACCCCGGTAGTCGCGGTCGCAACTGTGCGAAAGGGCCGGCAACGCTCAATCAGGTCTATGACCCCGACCGGATTCTCTATCCTTTGAAGCGTGCTGGCAAGCGTGGTGAAGGCAAATGGGTGCGCGTCTCGTGGGATGAAGCGCTCGACGATATTGCCGGTCGTATCCGCAAAGCAATTATCGAGAAGCGCCAGACCGAGATCATCTACCACGTTGGTCGTCCCGGTCACGATGGCTTTATGGAGTGGGTATTGCCGGCATGGGGCGTCGATGGTCACAACTCGCACACCAACGTCTGCTCGTCAGGTGCACGCTGTGGGCAGGCGATGTGGATGGGACTCGACCGGCCTTCACCCGATCACGCGAATGCGCGTGTCATTCTCCTCATCAGCTCGCATCTTGAGACCGGCCACTATTTCAACCCGCACGCCCAGCGGATTATGGAAGGTAAGATGGCCGGCGCAAAGCTCATCGTGCTCGATACCCGCCTCTCGAACACCGCCTCACTGGCCGATGAGTGGCTCTCGCCGTGGCCGGGCAGCGAGACGGCAATTCTGCTTGCGATTGCTAACTATCTCATTCGTACCGGGCAGTACAATCGCGATTTTGTGCGCCGCTGGGTCAATTGGGCAGATTATCTGCGGGCCGAACATCCCGATCTACCGGTTAGCTTTGAGCATTTCGAGATGAAGTTGCAAGAGCTTTACGCTCAGTATACCTTTGAGTTTGCGGCCCAGGAGAGTGGAGTCAGTGCTGAGCAGATCGAGCGTGTAGCCAAAATCATCGCCCGTTGCGAAGGCAAACTCGCCACCCATAGCTGGCGCAGCGCAACCAGTGCCAACCTCGGCGGCTGGATGGTCGCTCGTTGTCTCTGGTTCCTCAATGTCCTGACCGGATCGATTGGGGTCGAAGGTGGAACATCGGCCAATGTGTGGGACAAATGGATTCCGCGTCACCCGAACATGGCACCCCACGTGAAGGTCTGGAATGAGCTGACCTGGCCACAGGAGTATCCGCTCAATTTCTATGAAATGAGCATTTTGCTCCCGCACTTCCTGAAAGAAGGACGGGGTAAGGTTGACACCTATTTCACCCGTGTCTACAATCCGCTCTGGACAAACCCCGATGGCATGAGCTGGCTGGAGGTCTTGACCGACGAGAGCAAGATCGGTCTCCACGTCCATCTCTCGCCGACGTGGAGCGAGACCGGCTGGTTTGCCGACTATATTTTGCCGATGGGTGTCGGCGCCGAGCGCCACGATGTGATGAGCCAGGAGACGCACGCCGGTTGCTGGATTGCCTTCCGTCAGCCGGTTCTGCGCGAAGCAATGCGCCGCCTGGGCAAGCCGGTGAACGATACCCGTGACGCTAATCCCGGCGAAGTCTGGGAAGAGGTTGAGTTCTGGATCGAGTTGTCGTGGCGGATTGATCCCGATGGTAGCCTGGGTATTCGCAAGACCTTTGAAAGCCCGTACCGACCTGGTCAGAAGATTACTGTTGATGAGTTCTACGGCTGGATGTTCGAGAACCACGTGCCGGGTCTGCCCGAAGCCGCGGCGAAAGAGGGATTAACCCCGCTGGAATACATGCGTCGCTACGGTGCATTCGAGCTGCGGAAGGGCGTACAACCCACCTTCGATAAACCACTCAGTGCGGCTGACCTGAGCGACGCGACGATTGATCCGAATACCGGTATCGTCTACACCAAAACACCGGCACCACCATCGTCGAATATTACGCCATTGCCCTACTTCGAGCCTGATCCCGAACGTGGCCGACCAATTGGTATCAAACTGGAAGACGGTTCGATTGTGACCGGCTTCCCCACCCCGTCGCGCCGGCTTGAGTTCTACTCAACTACCTTACGCGATTGGGGGTGGCCGGAGTACGCTATTCCTACGTACATTCACAGCCACGTGCATCCCAGCAAGATTGACCGGAGCAAGAATGAGGCGGTACTGCTCTCTACCTTCCGACTACCTACACTGATTCACACCCGCAGCGGGAATGCCAAGTGGCTATACGAGATCAGCCACAAGAACCCGGTCTGGATTCACACCAGCGATGCCGAACGGCTCGGCTTGCGTACCGGTGACCTGATCAAAGTCGTGACCGAGATCGGCTACTTCGTTGATCGGGTTTGGGTGACTGAAGGCATTCGCCCTGGTGTCATCGCCTGTTCGCACCATCTGGGGCGATGGCGACTCCAGGAAGATGGCGGCGGTCGACTCTCGACTGCTCTGGTCGAACTCAAACAAGAGGGTCAGGGTGAATGGCGTATGCGTCAGCTTCACGGCATCCGCCCCTACGAGAGCGACGATCCCGACACCTCGCGCATCTGGTGGGAAGATGCCGGTGTGCATCAGAACCTGACCTTTGCCGTACACCCTGATCCAATCAGCGGCATGCACTGCTGGCATCAGAAAGTACGCCTCGAACCAGCCGGCCCGAACGACCGCTATGGCGACATTTATGTCGATACCAAACGGGCACACGAAGTCTACCGTGAATGGCTGGCGATGACGCGACCGGCAAGCAAGGTGTCACCAAACGGCATGCGTCGGCCACACTGGCTGTTGCGACCGTTCCGCCCGGCCCGTGAGGCGTATTTCCTGCCGGAGAAAAAATCGTGAACGATACCGCTGACCTTGTAGCCCGCCAGACCCTGGCCGATGTCATTGGCCGTCTCCTTATCGCACCGCCTTCCGCTCAGCTTTGGGCGGAGGCGGTGGCACTGCCTGAACTGGCAACGGTGATGACAGATCAACCGGAGAGCCTGGCGGTTGCGTATGAGCAGACCTTCGGACGCAATGTCTACCCTTACGAGTCGCTTTACCGCGACGAAGAACTCATGCTCAACACCGCAGCCGCCGATCAGGTGGCGGCTTTCTACGCTACCTGTGGCTTTACGCCACCGCAGACTGTTGGTGCTCCCGACCATTTGGGGATCGAATTCCTCTTTCTTGCCCGCCTGATCGCCACTGAAGCAGCAGCTCTGGCCGATGGCGACAGTAGATTGCAGCAGTGGGCACACCAACACGCAGCGTCCTTTCTCGGCAACCATCTCGCCGTCTGGGTGCCGGTTTGGGCGCATGCTGTGCAGCGCATTCCCGGTCATCCACTCTATCAAACCCTGGCCACCCTCGCGGTAGAATTTATCGAGAGCGAGCTGGAGCGTCTTCAACCGGTACCGTCCTCATCTCGCTCATACATTCCGCTCGCCACGAGCGCTGCCTCGCCAGAAACAGATGACCTCAACACGCTGATACGTCATCTCATTACACCGGTACGCGCCGGCATCTTCTTCAGCCGCGCCGATTGCTCACAGTTGGCCCGCCGGCTCGGATTTTCAATCCCAATTGGGGATCGCTTCACGATGATGCGCACCCTCTTCGAGACTGCCGGTGAGTTTGAGCAAGCAGACGGATTAATCGTTGCCTTGCAAGAAATGATGTCAGCCGAAGCACAAAGGTTGTCTATGCTGATTGATGGGCAGGCGGTCTGGCAACCATTTCTCGCCCCGTGGATCGAGCGGTTGGAGCGTAGTCAACGCTTGATCAGCACCTAGCTTTACACCAGACCCGGTCTTCGGCACTCTTCAGCCGCGAATGCACAGGCTTGCGCCTATGCAATTTGCTTGTCGTTATCAACCAGTGCGACTCCACGCGACGTTGCTCACTGCACAACATCAGAGACACATCTTGAACTGATGTCCCCTGATCCCAACGGCTCAAGGATGAACAGAACCTGTGAGCGCGGGCAAGCGGTAGGGCTTGATGATGAGCTGAAAGCCCTCAGCCCCGGCCCCCCTACCGCAGTGCAGGCTATGCATTACCCACGTGTCACGCTGCGTTAGGCCGGGCTGCAAGCGCTCCCCGTGGCGAGGGCTTCCAGCCCGCGTGCAGGCATCCCCACTACCGCCGTCATGTGCTGGTCGTGGCCGCTGGTGCACAGGCTAGAAGCCTGCGCCACGGTCTAATACACCATCTACCTCCGCCACCACTGCGACCATCCGCTTCCCGTTCGTGACGTAACACCCACGCGACAATCCGTAGGGGCAGGTTCTAAACCCGCCCCTACGGAACCGCCCCTACGTCCCACCATCATCAGAGGCACGTACCGGCACGGGAGTCCGCTGCAAGCCTCGCCGGATCGTGAGCACGGCTGGTGCGGCAGCGTGGCTGCCGCACTCCATACCACGCGCCACGGGTAACGCCGCCGGAAACCCGTATCCACCCCGGCGGGTGCAGCGGCAATGCCGTTCGCCGGGTCTGTGATCACGACCATCGTGATCGGGTGATGTCCCTTATTCACCACCTCCCCTGGATGGTCAGGTGAACGGCCCAGGCACCGTCTGTAGGGGCGGGTTTAGAACCCGCCCCTACGGAACCGCCCCTGCGTCCCACCGACACCAGCACGCTGTGGGGCAGGCTGCTGGCCTGCGTTCAGCCATCCCTATCATCAGAGGCACGTGCCGGCACGGGAGTCCGCTGCAATCCGCGCCGGATTGTGAGTACGGCTGGTGCGGCAGCATGGCTGCCGCACTCCGTACCACGCGACACGGGCATCACTGCCCGGTAACGGTATCTTCGCCGAAACGTGATCTCACTGCATGCGGAGCGAGAATGCCAGTTTGGCATCTCAACGCTTAGGGGTGGTGGCAGGGGAATTGTCGGATCACGGCTCATGAACTCTCCTCCACCAGAATCCACCCGGCCTTTTGGCTTTCAGCCCCCGTGCGCTGCCATGCTATACTTGGGTGTGTTTGCATATCTCACAAACACGTGAGAAACGTTGCGCTCACCGGTTTTGCAGGTTATTGTTACGAACAATTGCCTGTCATGCACCGACATTCATGCTCTTTTCGATAGCTTTGGACAAGGAGCTTCATCATGATCACCTATACGATTGCAATGCCAATGCCGCATTCCCACCTCTTTCATGTGCAGATCGAGATCGAACGTAACGAAACCGGTGAGATTCGCCTATCGTTACCGGCATGGACTCCTGGTTCATATATGATTCGTGAGTTTGCACGCCATGTGCAGGAATTTCAAGCAGTTGACACGCAGGGTGTGCGGTTGCCGTGGCGAAAAATTCGCAAAGATTGCTGGCTGGTTGAGGCCGGTGCTGCGTCGCGGGTGATAGTGACCTACAAAGTATACGCATTTGATCTTACCGTGCGTACCAGTCATCTTGACGGATCGCACGGCTATTTCAATGGCGCAAATGTGTTTATGTATGTCCACGGTCGCACGCAGGAACCATTGGCCCTGCACGTCGATCCGCCCACCGGCTGGCAGGTGACGACCGGCCTGACCGCGTTACCGCCCGATCCGGCGCGTCCGCAGCGCGCTTCATTCCAGGCCACCGATTACGATGAATTGATCGATTGCCCGGTTGAATGCGGAACGCATCGCTTGCTCACCTTCACGGTTGATGATGTCCCACACACTATTGCCATTTGGGGCCACGGCAACGAAAACGAAGAGCGATTGCTGGCCGACACCAAACGAATCGTTGAGGTGCAGCGAGCAATGTTCGGTAGTCTACCCTACCGCGACTATACCTTCATCGTGCATCTGACCGATGGCAAGGGTGGTGGACTCGAGCATCGCAATAGTGCTACCAATATGGTTGACCGCTGGACATTCGGTGAGCACTACGAGCGCTATTTGAGTCTGACCTCGCACGAACTGTTTCACGCCTGGAACGTCAAGCGATTGCGCCCGGCACCCCTGGGGCCGTTCGATTATCAAAACGAGAACTACACCCGACTCCTGTGGTTGATGGAGGGTGCCACCAGCTATTACGACGATTTGCTTCTGGTACGGGCCGGGCTGATGAGTGAAGAGCGTTATTTGCAAAAACTGGCAGAGAAGATCGTCCAATTGCAGAGTCAACCCGGTCGTCGTCTCCAGAGCCTCGAACAGAGTAGTTTTGATGCCTGGATTAAGTTCTACCGTCCTGATGAAAACAGTATCAATTCAAGCATCTCGTACTATTTGAAAGGTGCGTTGGTGTGCTGGATGTTTGACATGGCGATCCGGGCGCAAACCAATAACGAACGCAGCTTCGACGATGTGATGCGCTATTTGTACCAGCGTTACCCAATCACCGGGCCTGGCATCCCGGAGGACGGCGCAGTACTGGCGGCAATTGAAGCGATTGGCGGTACAGACAATGGCTTACGTTCGCTCTACGAACGCTATGTTGTCGGTGTCGACGAGCTGGATTATGCAGCAGCGCTGGCTGTTGTCGGGTTGGAACCGCGCTGGCAATACCGCCGACCACGGCCCGATGGTCAGCCACCGGCATGGCTGGGTGTGAGTTGGAAGAAACAGGGTGAGCGCACCATTGTGGCTACAGTGCGCAGTGACGGCCCTGCTTACGAAGCGGGGGTATATGCCGATGATGAGCTGGTTGCCCTCGATGGCTGGCGCGTCAATGAAGAGCGTTTGCAGCAACGACTGCTTGAACGTCAACCCGGTGATGTCGTGCGGTTGACCCTCTTCCGGGGAGATGCGTTGATTGACGTCCCGGTGACACTGGCTGTCGCGCCATATGATATGCTATCACTGGTCAATGTAGCAGCGCCGACGGCTGCCCAATTGCACACCCGTTCAGCGTGGCTGCAAAGAATGGTCTAGGCACTTCACAGAACAAGAGTGACAGCGACGATGAATACAACGTCAACTGAGACACGCAAAGCAATGGCGGCAGCGGCGGCGGTAGCCCTGGTACGGCCAGGGATGGTGATCGGGTTGGGCTTTGGCAGTACTGCCGCCTACGCAACACGCATGATTGCCGAACGTCTGCACCAGGGTGATCTGAACGACATCGTTGGTGTACCGTGTGCCGAGGGCACTGCCCAACTGGCTCGCGAACTGGGTATTCCGCTCACAACGCTCGACGAAGTCGCTGCGGTGGATTTGACCATTGACGGCGCTGACGAGGTTGATCCGCAACTATCGTTAATAAAAGGAGGCGGCGGAGCACTATTGCGTGAAAAGATGGTCGCGCAGGCCAGTCGGCGGGTCGCGATTATTGTTGATGACAGCAAACTGTCACCAGCCCTCGGTACACGCTTTGCCTTACCGCTCGAAGTCGTCGATTTTGGCTGGCGCGCCACTGCACGCTGGCTGGAGGCACAAGGCGGAACGGTGCAGCTTCGCCTGCGGGCCGATGGTCAACCCTTCCGTACCGATCAGGGAAACCTCATTCTCGATTGGAAGTGCGGCCCACTCAATGATCCGGCAGCGCTGGCAGCTCAGCTATCAGCGCGAGCCGGCATTGTCGAACACGGTCTGTTCATTGGTCTGGCAACCGATCTCTTCGTAGCCGGCCCGGACGGTGTGCAGCACGTGACCACCAGCGATTGCGGTACAATAGCCTGGTAGGCTTTCATTCGCGGAAGGCGTGGATTGAAACCATCATAACAACAGGGATGCTATGCGGCTTGCGCCTTCAATTCTCACGGCTGATTTTGCGCGTTTGGGCGAACAGGTTGCCACAGCCTGTGCTGCCGGTATTGACTGGATTCATCTCGATGTGATGGATGGCCGGTTTGTGCCGAATATTAGTTTCGGTCCGCTGGTTGTTCGCGCATTGCGACCACTAGCCGATCAATACGGAGCATTACTCGATGCTCACCTGATGATTGTTGAGCCGGAACGCTACCTGGCCGACTTTGCCGCTGCCGGTGCCGATCTGATAACCGTCCACGCTGAAGCGACGCCTCACGTGCATCGGGCCGTGCAAATGATCCACAATCTGGGCAAAAAAGCCGGGGTTGCTATCAACCCGGCAACTCCTCTCAGCATGGTCGAAGAGCTAATCGATCAGGTAGAACTCATCTTGTTAATGACGGTCAATCCCGGTTTTGGCGGACAGACGCTCATTCCGTCGGTACTCGCAAAAGTACAGCGGCTGCGCACCCTGCTGGGTGATCGTCCGGTGGAGATTATGGTTGATGGTGGGGTAAATCCAACCACCATCGCCGCCTGTGCAACTGCCGGTGCGACGGTGGCAGTGGTTGGATCGGCGGTATTTGGCCCGCAACCAATCCCGGATGCCATTAGCGAGCTGCGCATAGCGTTGGGTGAGGCCGTTCCGGGTAAGTGATGGGCTAAAGGATGCAAGCGGGTCAAAACAGAACCTTACTCTTGTGGACAGGGCATGTGTTGAAATAATGCAGGTGATCTATGTATCTGGCCGGTGACATCGGCGGCACAAAGACAATTCTGGCCCTCTTTGATCAGGCGACCGGGCCACATCATCCGGTTTTTGAACAGACATTTGCCAGTGCGCGTTATCCCGATTTAGAGACGATGATCGCTGAGTTTCGCGAACAACATCCGGTTCCCATTGAGGGCGCAGCGTTTGGCGTCGCCGGGCCGGTGGTCAGCGGACGGGCCAGTATCACGAATCTGAGCTGGACAATTGACGCTGCCAGATTGAGTACAGTGTTAAACGGCGCACCGGTACGCCTGTTAAACGATCTGGAAGCGATTGCCCAATCGGTTCCGATTCTCGAACCTGCTGATCTGGAGACACTTACTGCGGGGCAAGCCATTGCTGGTGGCGCAATTGGGGTCATCGCCCCTGGTACCGGTCTGGGTGAGGCATTTCTCACCTGGGACGGGGTGCGCTATCGCCCGCACCCCTCTGAAGGCGGTCACACGACATTCGCGCCCCGCAATCAGGTTGAAAAAGATCTGCTCGATTACCTGCATCAACGGTACAATCACGTCAGCTACGAACGTGTCTGCTCGGGCATTGGCATACCGAATTTGTACGCTTTTGTACGTGATCGACTGCTCCAACGCGAAACGCCGGCGGTCGCCGAGCAACTGGCCGCTGCCAGTGATCCCACACCGGTCATTGTCCAGGCCGGGATGGCAACCGAACAGATGTGCCTGGTATGCCGTACCACCCTTGAACTGTTCGTTGACATTCTGGCAGCCGAAGCCGGCAATCTGGCGTTAAAGGTACTGGCGACCGGCGGCGTATACATTGGCGGTGGTTTACCACCACGGATGCTGCCATTGATCAAGCGTGAACGATTCCTACAGGTCTTCCGTGATAAAGGACGTTTCAGTGAATTGCTGAGCCAGGTGCCGATTCACGTCATTCTCGAACCGAAAGCCGGTCTCCTCGGCGCGGCAGCAGCAGCAATGAGTTGACACCGTTAGTATTTTAGTGTATAAATAACACTAAATCACAACGGAGGGAGATAATCGATCATGCAGGATGAACGCCCGGTACCTTACGACATCAGCAAATATCAACTGCCGGCTGTCACGGTCGATGTGGTCATCTTCAGCCTGATCAATCGTACCCTGCACGTCTTACTGGTACAGCGCAAGCGCTGGCCATTTGAAGGACGCTGGGCGATACCGGGCGGTTTCATCCGGCTTGACGAATCGCTTGAAGAGGCTGCACGTCGTGAACTCGAAGAGGAGACTGGGGTACGAGATGTGTACCTTGAGCAGCTCTACACCTTCGGCGATGTTCAGCGCGATCCGCGTCACCGTGTGATCAGTGTGGCCTACATTGCACTGGTACGCGCTGATGCACAGACGATCCGGGTGAGCGCTGAGAACAGCGATGTGCGCTGGTTCCCGGTTGACCACCTGCCCACGCCGTTGGCCTTCGATCACGATCAGATTCTGGCCTATGCCCTCTCGCGATTGCGCTCGAAGCTTGAGTATACGACGCTGGCGTTTCAGTTGCTACCTGAACTCTTCTCGATCCTCGAATTGAAACACATTTACGAGCAGATTTTGGGGGAAAAGCTCGACAAGGGCAATTTCTACCGCAAGATCAAAGAGGCCGGTATTCTGGAAGAGACACCCTATATGCGTGAAGGCCGTGGGCGACCAACCCGCCTCTGGCGGTTTCGCCGTGATCGATCCGGCGATAAGCAATTTGTCTTCCGCTGGCGCGAGGATCGCCGTGAAGGGGTGAGTTGACCGACCCCAAGATCAGCTTCTCTAATGTTTCTGCAAGCGTTTGTCATCAGAATCGATAGGGTAGAACCCTGTTCTCGCTTCGTGCACCCCCGTGCGGGACTGCCATGCATTACCCATAACTCGAATACTGCATAGCTCGCATGCGGGCGAGGGGCCGGGGATGAGGGCCGGCGAGTCGGCGGGTTAAAACCCAGCCTCAATTCGTAGAAGCCCCGCCGGGGCTGACCTGACGGCGAGGAGTGGTGCCAGACGCACGTGTGGATAACCCCAACGGGGCTTCCACGTCGTGAGGGAGGGCTTCAGCCCGCACGACCAGATCGGCGGGTTTGGCTGCACGCGGGATCGAGGCTGCGGAACACCTGACGCCTGGTGTGCGTGACGAACGATGCGCCGTGTTCAGCACGATGTGTTATGAGGGGTCATACCGGCTTCTGTGTGACATGTGGGTAATGCATAGGCGGGACTGGTGGGGTAGCGCGAGGAGGGGGTATCGCACTTGCCCTAACGGGGCTTGCACGCGGTCAGGCAGGGCTTCAGCCCGCATGACGGCAGGACTGGCCTGACGGCGGGAAGGGGACATAGAAGTTACGGTATATCGCTCCCCTGAGCCAACACGCGACAGCAGGAGCCATCTGTCACCGGTAGTTCCCACCCCCAGAGATGAAATAGGATCGGGGCGTGTCGCAGGTCACTGGTGGATACAACACCACCGTTACCCACTCATCACCCATCACGCTGGCGCTGTACCTGAGCGTGATAACCCGTGAACCGGTTCGTGTGCACCGCTGACAAACCACCATAAGCGCACTGGTAGTACGCCGGCAGTGCGCCAGCATGGGTCTGACGACCCGAATGATGTCATTCAAGATATGATTTACTCACTATATTCCGCGCAACGTTTGCGCTCCTGAACCGGTTTATATAGAGAACACCGTTTCTGCTCAGGAGCGCATTATGATCCAGTACGCTCTTCCATCTGCCCGCCACTGCTGCCTTTGCGCACCGACCATCAACAGACCGTCTCTCTCCCACACGCATCACCCGGCACGCTGGCGATCCGGTGTGGTACAATACTGTTCCAACGCCGCTTCCACGCCGATACCAACATCATCAGGGAGGTATCACGATGACCCACCTCAAGCCCAACCTGACTCGTGCGCGCGCACCACGTACAGCCCCTGCCGACGACCCGTTTCGCTACGGCTGGCGCTTTGTGCCCCGCCCCACCCCCGACGATCCCCATCACCTCGAACAGGTGCCACTCACTCTCGAGGATGTCCTCCATCCGGAGGTGGGAGACGTCATCGTGCATAGCGCGACCGTCACGAAACCGACCGGATGTATCTCACCAGTGTGTTGCGGGAGCGCCTGGAGCCGTCGGGGATAGCCATTGTGCTCACCGATGTGCGTATCGCCTGGGACGTGCCCAACCTCCGCCCGCACAGCCCGGATGTGACGGTCATTCCCGGTCTCCCCGCACGGCGGAACTGGAGCACTTTCGATGTGCGGGATGAAGGCCAGCGTCCGGCGCTCATCATTGAGATTACCTCGCCGGAGACCCGCCAGAATGATCTGGAGGCCAAGGTTGAGCACTATGCCTGGGCAAGGGTGGCGCAGTACGTGATCGTCGACACCACCCGCTCTGAGCCACGACAGCTGCGCTTACTGGACTATCGATTGGTCGGGGATCGCTATGTACGCCAGCGGCTCGACGCGAATGGGCGGGTGTATCTGGCGATAGCCCGGCTCTGGGTCGGAATTATGGGCGACCACGTGGTATGCTACGACGAGCAGGGGGTGGAGATCGGCGACTACACTGAGGTGGTGCGGCGTGCCCGCCAGGAAGCGGCAGCCCGGGCGCTAGCGGAAGAGCGAGCACGCCTGGCTGAAGAACAAGCCCGCCGTGAGGCCGAGGCTCGCGCCGCTGCTGAAGAACAGGCCCGCCGTGAAGCCGAGGCCCGCGCCGCTGCTGAAGAACAGGCCCGCCATGAAGCCGAAGCGCGTGCCGCAGAAGCGGCAGCACGCGCCGCTGCTGAAGAACAGGCCCGCCGTGAAGCCGAGGCTCGCGCCGCCGCTGAAGCACAGGCCCGCCGTGAAGCCGAAGCACGAGCGGCAGAAGCGGCGGCACGGGCGGAAGTCGAAGCTCGTCTCCGCGAGCTTGAGGAAACATTACGTCGATTGCACGGCAACGGATAGTGTTATCGGGAGTGCAGCATAGTGTGCGGCGAATGGGCTTGTCACATACGCAGCCGGTTCGGGAGTTTCCCTATTTCATGTGGTGTCCTGAACTGGCTGCCTGTGTAGCCAGGATGTAAAACGTTGTTCAGCTTCTCGACGCCAAGGCTCGCATATCGATCAGATTACTACTGATAACTCAAGTTGCCGCCTGTACTATGGGCATGCCATGGAGTTTGACCGCCAGGATAAACAGCACGACGTTGTGCGCAACACTGTGTGGCGTACCTGCATGAACGATGTGGGGAGTATCCAGTTCCCATCGATGCGCTACGTCACGCCTCACGGTAGCAACTCAGGTTATACCTAATCCTCTGTGGTGACAAAGGTAGCAACCTGGGTTACTGGCAAGCCGGATACGGCATTAGCGACGTCGACAGGCATCATCATCGCACGTCGTGCTACCGCCGAAGAGATAGCGATTGCGGGCAATCAATTCGTACACCGGCTGAGCCAGTGTCAGGGCACCAGGCAGGCGCAAGAGTTCACCTAAACCGCGCAGTGTCGGTAGCTGTAGGAGAATTTCGCGTACTGCCTCGGCACCACGGTAGATGGTACCGTCTGGGCCGACGACATGCAATTGCCCCATCGCTTCTTCGTGGCTAATTTGGGGAAAACGTTCCCGTGCACTGGTGCTGTTGGCGTCGAGTAGCTCGATCTGGTTGTGATCATCGTAACCGGCAATCAATGCGGCCTGGCTGCGACATATCCGGCAGTTGCCATCGTAAAGCATTGTGTAGCGCATAGGTGTTTTCTATCGATCAGTACGGCACAATCGCCGTTACAACTAATGCCAGAACCAGAATGCCGATGATGACGGCACTCAGAATGCGAAACCATTGCTGATAGCGTTTGCGACTCATATCACTCTCCTGGAAGAGGTTGAATCAAACGGTTTTATCGCTCTCTATCATTATACCCGTACTTATGGCAATCTGGCTGGCAAGAGCGCTAACGATCTATCGCCTGGATGATTGCGTCTACAACCATAGCAGCAATCGCATGGTGACGGTACGGCGGCGGTGTTCGTTTGGGGTAGGTGCGGTTGCACAGCAGGACGATTGCCAGTCTCCGCTGGGGAATGCCGATCAGGAGGGGGCCGGTGAAGCCACTATGGCCGAAGCCGTGGTGGATGGCGCTCCCCATGTATGGGCGGTGTAGCATCCAGCCCAGGCCACTCACCAATCGGCTGGTGTCGGAGGCCGGTTGTGGGGTTAGTGCAGCCAGTGCTGTGCCGGCCCGCAGGAGCTGGCGGTCTTGCCAGGCTCCTTCCTGGATGAAGAGCTGTACCAGCCGCAATGCTTCAGCCGCCGGGCCGAAGAGGCCGGCATGACCGGCAACGCCGCCCAGCGCATACGTGCTTTCGTCATGCACCACGCCGTGTACAAGGCCACCACGCCATTCCCAGTCCCATTCGGTGGGGGCAATGGTTGCCCGCCACTCCGTCGGTGGGTTGAAGCGCGTCTTGTGCAGGCCGAGCGGTACACAGACCAGTTCGGTCAGGGCGTCGGCCAGTGAACCACCGTAGATCGCGGTCACGACATCACCCAACAACAGGGTGTTGAGGTTGGCATACTCAACGATGCGACCGGGTGGATGGCGGGGAGTGGCTGTGTAGACCATTGTTCTGATCGTTGCGGCGCCGGCGCGGGCTAAGGGCGCCAGTTGGACGGTCAGACCACTGGAGTGACTCAGGAGATGGCGAACGGTGATGTCGGGTGCATGCAGTGCCGGTAGCCAGTGCTGGATGGGTTGGTCGAGTGGTAGCATGCCGGCGTCGTGCAGGCGGAGTGCGGCGGTGGCGGTGAAGACTTTGGTTAACGACGCCAGATCGTAGATGGTATCGAGCGTGACCGGCATGGTGCCGGGGTCATCGTACATCGTGGTGCCATAAGCAGCCGCATGCAGGATGTGGGTGTCCTGCGCCACCAGGACAATGGCGCCTGGAAAGATACGCTCGTGAATCGCGGTGGTGATGATGTGATCAATCTCAGGTATCATATCGTTGTGGGTACGAAGGTTGCTCCCTTATCTGCTGACGCTTTCCTGAAAGTATACGCCTGTTGTGAGGTGAAGGAATCGGTGCGGCTCAAGCCGATACCAGTAGCCTTCAGGTTGGGCTACCGTGCTGTGGTCTCAGCCGCACTACACGAGCAGGCGATTTCTGCGCAGGGCAATCTCGACCAGCCAGAGCAGGAGTGCCAGTCCGGCCAGGTATGGCCAGAGCGCTACTACTTCGCCGCTTGTGCGAGCCGCCGGTGTGGTCGCAGAGAGATCAACCTCCATACTCCCACCGGTTAGTGTGGCAATCTGTTCCAGTAAACGCTCACCCTGTAATGGCTGTGGTGGCGGAAACGCATACTCCGCCGGGGGTAGTTGGACGTAGCCGATGCTACGTTGTAACGTCTGCCCGTTGGCGAAGAGGGTCACCGTGATCGCATAGGGGCCAACGCTTGTAAACGAAAGATCGCGAGCGTATCGCCCCGGCGCGACCTGGATCAGATTGATGTTCTGCTCGTTTCCGTTGGGGAGCGCGATTCGGGCAGTGACCTGGGCCAGGTCTATCGGCTTCCCTCCGGCAGAGCGAGCGTCAACGACCAGGCGGGTACGGCCATGCGCAGTTTCAACCTGCACTTGCAACGGGCCGCTATCGGGGGTTGGTAGCGTGTACTGCACGATCTGCGCCCAGAATTGCTCGTAGCCTGGCCAACCCGGCCATGAACCTGCCCACGGCGAGGTTGCACTCGCCGCCCAGGCGACGCTGCGCCCCAACCCATACTGCCAGACTGCCAGCAGCGGGTCTTCCGCAGGACTTTTCAGCACCATTGAGGCTTCAGGACGTGGCTGGAGGGCGATGTATCCGTCAAGCGGAGGGAGTTCACGCGGATTGAGGTTTCGTACCAGGGGGTGAGGCTGATGCAAGATCACCGGTACCGGTTGCTCGACGGTGAGTTCAGCGGTTGCGATCTCGCTCTCTTGAAACGTGATCCGCGGGAGATCGGTCGCGTCGGCGACAAAGTAGTAACGGCCATTCCCCCAACTGGCTAACTGATTGAGGAGTTCGGTGTCAGAGTCACTACCAATGGCGATTGTCGAGAGCGTTATCTGCGCAGCGCGCGCAGTCTCGACCAGTTGCTGGTAGCGCGGGTAGTTGTTGCTGTAACTCCGACCATCGGTCAGTAATACCGCATGGCGTGTGCTGTACGGTTCGTTCGCCAGCGCCGGTAGCCCAACCGAAAGGGCGCGTTCGATATTCGTTCCACCACCGAGCGACATTGTCGCAATCTGGTCTTGCAACTCAACCAGCGAAACACCTTCGCCAACCGTGCGGAACGGCACCGTCCAGATCGTCTCGGTATCGAAGGCCAACACACCAACCCGGTCACCCGGTTGGAGCGTCGTCAGTGAGAGGATGGCAGCCTCTTTGGCCATATCAAATTTGCTGATCCCAAAGGTAGCACTCATACTGGCCGAACGGTCAATAATGAACAGGATCGACACTGGCGCTCGCTGTGGGCGTGGCGGTGGTGTCATCAACAGCGGCAGTGCATCGGCGAGAGGGGTTTCGGCATACCCGCCAAGGGTGAACGACTGATTACCACCGATGACGGTCAAGCCTTTGCCTTCGCTACGTACCACCTCGCGCAGGGCAACCATCTGCTCTAATGAGAGCTGAGTGGCCGGAACATCAACCAGCACGAAGCCGTCGAAGCGGGTAAGCAGATCGAGGTTGGCCGGCAGTTCAGAGGCGCTGCTGCGTTCGATCACCATATCGGCCCGACGTAACGCATCGGCGAGGACAGCACCCTCATCACCACTATCTTCAATCAACAGGATATTTGGTGGCGGCATGACCAGCGTGGTCGCACCCGCTACATTGTTCGCTGTAAATGTGTCATTCCTATCGGGCACAAGCTCGGTGCGCAGACGGATAACACCAGGTTCGGTGGCGGTGTGCGTCGCTACAAACTCGTAGGAACCGGAAGGAATAAAGATCGGTTCTTCACCGAGCAGTTGATCGTCTGCCCATACCCGTAACCGGGCGGCCAGCGCGTCACTACTGACCGGTGACTGGTAAAACGTAGCGATGCGTAGTTCAAAGGTTTCCCCACTACGCACAAACGCAGGCGCATCGAAGCGCGTCACTGCTACTTCAGAAACCGCTGGTGGCGAGACAAGACGCACATCAATCCGAATACCGACCTGCGCAGCCTGTTGTGCGGCAATCAGAGCATCACCCCCCGTCGTCTGACCATCGCTGATCAGAATGACTCTCCCGCCACCGGGGAGCAGGTGGCGAACGGTGGCGATGGCGGCGGCCAGATCACTACCGGCGCCATCGGGGAGCCGATCACCACCTGCCACCACATCAGCCCCGAACGCGAGCAGCCGGGTCTCGGGGCCGGCGGCAGCGGCAATCGCTTCGGCTTCGGCGCGAATAGCCGCCTGCCCGGCAGGTGTCAGGCTATCGGATTGATCATAGAGCACGATCAGCGGGCCGGCGAGTGGCGCACCGGGTAACGGGCGGATAGGATCGGCCAGGGCACCAACCAGCAACGCGACGATTGCCAGGCGCATCCCAACCACGCTCCAGGGCAGACGGTTGCCGGCACGACGCCAGATGAGCAGCAGCGCCGGCAGAACCAGAAGCAGCCAGAACATATGCGGTGCTTGCCAGATCATCGTCCCTCCTGGATTGGTCTGCGCTGAATGTAGAGCCATTCTGCGACCAGGATGCCGATAGCCGCGATCACCAGCCACGACCATACAGGCTGTGGCACGGGAGTACGTGTAGCCGGCATCGGCGCGAATGTCGGGTTAACGGTGGTATTGTCAATCCGTGGCGTCACATCAGATTCGAGCAGAGAACCAGCGTTCACCGGAATCTGCGCCTCGCGCAGCACCTGCCCGCCAGACAGCTCACGAACCTGGTAAAGCCCGGCTTGTGACGGTTCCAACGCGACGGGCAACGCCGGTTGGATGGTCATCACGTCACGGACACCGTCTGGATGGCGCACTTCCAGGTCAGTCGTCCGTAGATCGGTCGCGTAGATGACAGGTGTGCCAAACGTCACTGCCGTTGGCAATACCGGCGGCGCCAGGTCACGAATGGTACGGGCCACCAGTAACGGAAACGCCAGGCGTCTGGTGATGGGATGATCGGTCAGATCAAAGTTCCAGACCGCGACATCACTGCGCTCAAAACGGCCCCGCAAGATAAGCGGATGATTGCCACTGAAGGCCAGCGGCGTCAACCAATCGGGCGGATTACCGAGCACTACTGATCCCCAGTTCACACCGCTCAGATTAATATCGCGTAGCAGCGTTTCACCGGCAGGGGTCAGCGTCACGGTTGCCTCAGCCGGCGCCCGCCCCTGAACCGCCAGCAGCGACCCATCAGGCGGATTGATGACCAGCACCCCACCCTCCGGCCAGCGCGACGGCAGCGTGTTCACCAAAACGGTAACATCGGCCAGAGGAGCCTGATCGGGATTATAGGTTGCTGATGATATTGTCGTCAGGGTTACATCCGGCATCGCTTGCAGCGCGCGCGTAAGCGCCTCAACGTCACTGCCAACCAAGAGGACTCGAACCGGTTGTTGATTATTCATCACCACCGTGGCAGTATCGTCGAGTGGTAAGCCATCGTTACCGGCAATCTCTAGCCGCACCTGGCGGGCCGGGCCGGGAAGTGTCCAGGTCAATTCGAGCGTAGCACCTGCCTGCATTGTCACGGTTTCGGTCAGGCTGTTCTGATCGTCGATCCAGAGCCGAACCGGGCCACGGAAGAAGCGATCACCGGCGTTCAACAAACGAGCGTAGATATGAACTTCGTTCGCCGGCCCCGGTTGTGCAGCCAGAGTCACGACCGCACGATTTGCCTGCACGGTACCCAACACCTCGACCCGAATGGGTAGTTGTCGTGCGGTGAGATCAGGTGGTGGTAAGGCCCCATCAGTCAGCATAACAACCCCGGCACCCGGTTGATCGATCAGAAACGTCTCGGCGATAGTCAGCGCGCCGGTAACATCACTCCCGGCACCTTCAATACGCAATGCAACAAGGGCAGCGAGTAATCGCTCTCTATCAACCACCTGCCCCCGGTCGATCAGACGCGCCTGCGGGCCGGCACTGATCAATATCACCTGATCGGAACCTCGCATCTGCCCAATCAACGTCGCTGCCTGTTGACGAGCCTGATCCAGCCGACTCCTGCCATCTTCGACCAGCGCCATACTGGTCGACGTATCAATAATGATGGCGAGATTGCGTGGCGAACCGAGCCACGGCCAGGTTATTTGGGGTTGGGCAATGGCCATGCCGATCAGAAATGCGGCCAACAAATGCAAGAAGAGCAAGAGAGTCAGGCGTAGCCGGCGCCGACGACGAGCTATGGGCTGTAGTGGCAGTTGTTGCCAGAGGAGCAGGGAAGGCACTTCTACCCGCCGCCGCCGTGATTGGATCAGATGCAATATCACGATCACCGGCAGCGCTAGCAGTGCGAGTAAGCCCAATGGCGCAAGTAGTGTCATGGGTCTCCTACATTGACAGACTCAGAGCCTGGCACATGTGATACGTCGTTATCACGAACATCCGCGCAGAGAGCAACTGCCCTGAACGGAATCACGACCGGCGATGCTCAATACCGGATTTGCACAACAGCAAACGCGCCTAACCGACGTCAGGTCAGAAAGCGGCGGATGCGCAAAAACGGGATCACTTGCCGTTCCAGCACCCAATCGGTCAATACCGGCGCATAATGCAAACCACGGGCAGAGCAGTGCTGAGCGATTGATGTACGCCAATGCTGTACCGCAGCACGATAAGCCGCCAATGTCGCCTCATCAAGATCAACAACCAACTGATCACCGGTTTCGCTATCAACCAGCTCCAGCGGCCCGTACAGATTCGGGTTCAGATCGGCGTTACTCAGCAGGTGCAGCACCATAACCTGCCAGCGCGGTGCAGGCAAAATCTGGTTCAGCCGCTCAATCGGCATCGGGGTGAGCAGGTCGGAGAGTAACAACACCAGACCGCCCCTGGGATGATGTTGCACTATCTGGCGAGCTGCCTGCTCTAAATCGATGCGACGGGTCGGTGTCAGGTCACGCAGCGCCTTGAAGAGTTCAACCGCGCGCATTTTGCCACGTGCCGGGCCAAAGAGTGGCTGTGGTTGATCACCGGTCAAGACGGTCACTCGATCACCGTGGGCCAATGCCAGATAGCCCATGGCACCGGTCAACTGAATTGCCCGGCGCAACCGTTCCGGATCGCCGGTCACCATACTACGCGAGGTATCAAGGATCAGACTAACCGCCACATCCTGTTCGGTTTCACCCAAACGCACCAGCAGATGTTCCTGGCGAGCGTAGACATGCCAGTCAAGATACCTGGGATCATCACCGGGCGTATAGGGACGATGATCGCTAAAAATGGTTGCCGGCATCGGTTGCCGACCGGGATACCGACCAACAATTGGCGTACCGCGCAGCGTTCGCTGCGCTTGCAGACTCAGTCGTTCAAGCCGACGCAGAAAGGCTTCGTCGAACAAAGGTGGCGGCGGATTATCTGATTTACGGCGAAAAATAGTTGCGAACCACATCGCGAACATCCGTAGGAATCTGAAGCGGATCGGTGGCTGTCTGCACCGGGCCACCGGCATTGACGCTGCCGGGACGAATCACCAGTTCACCCGCTGAAGCACCGGTTGATTGTTCAGCAGACGTACCGGTTGTCGGCACCTGACCACTACCATCAGTCGTTAGCTCTAACGGCGTACCATCAACCCCAGATGGGTTAAACGACTGCTCACGGCGCTGGCTCCCCGGCGTATTCCCGGCCCCACCGCCACCGCCGGCTACCGGTGCCGTCGGTTGACGCTCAAGCGCATCGGCCAGCGCATCCATACCGGTCGCACCGGCAACACCATCGCCGTACTGAAGTGCATCAGCAGTGGCTCGCAACTGATCGGCGAGATCAGGACGGGTCTGGTCGATTGCACGGGCTGCCTCGCGCAACGACTCGGCCAATGCTTCGCGAGCTGCCGGTGAAATCTCACCCATCTGATCGGCCAGTTCGCGCAGGGCATCAGCCGCCCCGGCAAGATCACCCTGATCGAGAGCTTCTGCTGCGGGGCGCGTCAATGCCTGATCGCGCAGGGCATCGGCCAGCGCTGAAATCACGTCCAGATCATTACCTGATACCGGTGAGAGAGCAGCTTCAGTGGGAATCGGATCGGGTTGGGTGGCAACCGGATCGGGTTGGAGAAGATCGGGCAACGGTTCCGCTTCACCAACGGCTGGGATTGGCGGGGAGACGATCATCAGCAAGCCGGCGAGCATCAACAGTAACGCGACTGGCATGAGTGCTTCTGACCAGATCGGCTGACGGGATCGGCTGAGATACCTTTGCACGCGCTGTACACTCTCTTGCGCCTGTGCCTGCAACCTGCCGGCAACCCCTACTTGAGCGCCCTGTAGTTCCAGAGCCGTGCTCAATTGCTCTTGCAGCCCAAACCGCCGATCCAGGCGACGGGCGGCCGTCGTTGGTGTCAGCCGGAACTTCAGCGCCCGTAGACAGCCAACCATCGTACTACCGACAATGATCCAGCCAAACAGCGACCGTGGCAATGGGGCAAAGCCAAACACCGGCAGCATTGCGCCAATACAAGCGACAAGCAGCCCGATACTGAGCGAACGTATCAGTTGTTCAATTGTATACTGCCGCCAGCGTTGCGCACTCAGGCGACGAAGTTGTCTGATTAATTGTTCCTGCATACTGGCAGTGTACCACAATCTATCGAGTAAAATATGATTTATCGATGAATGTCTGGCAAAAGATACCGGCTGAGTAGCAGATTGAGGAGAATATGAACGATCTACACGCGCTCCTGGCCCGTCGTGTTGCGGAAGGGCGACCGTTACGGGTAGGTCTGATTGGCGCCGGCAAATTTGGCACCATGTTTCTGGCCCAGGCGCGACGGGTGAAGGGACTACACGTCGTCGGCGTCGCAGACCTGGCGCCGGAACGGGCGCGGCTGGCATTAGAGCGCGCCGGTTGGCCAAAGGAGCAGTATGCCGCTCCATCGCTAGCCGCCGCTCTGCAACACGGCACGACCTTTATTGGCGATGACGCACCTGCTCTGATTGCGGCAGAGGGGATTGAGGTCATTGTTGAAGCAACCGGCGCGCCGGCGGCCGGTGTGGCCCATTGTCTGATGGCAATTGAGCACCACCGCCACATCGTTATGGTCAATGTTGAAGCCGATGCCCTCCTGGGGCCATTCCTTGCCCGCCGCGCTGCCGAGGCAGGCGTGGTCTACTCACTGGCCTACGGCGATCAGCCGGCATTAATTGCCGAACAGGTCGAATGGGCACGGGCGTGTGGATTCGAGGTGATCTGCGCCGGCAAGGGAACCCGTTATCTACCACACTATCATCAGAGCACGCCGGAAACGGTCTGGCACTATTACGGCCTCAGTGCCGAACAGGCCGCCGCAGGTGGGATGAACCCCCAGATGTTCAACTCATTCCTTGACGGCACCAAATCGGCGATTGAGATGGCGGCTGTCGCTAATGCCTGCCTGCTGCGTCCACAACCGCACGGCCTGGCATTTCCACCGTGTGGCGTGGACGATCTCCCTCACGTCTTGCGTCCACGTGAAGCGGGCGGGCAACTCTCACATGCAGGAACGGTCGAGGTTGTCTCGTCGTTAGAGCGTGATGGACGGCCGGTATTTCGTGACCTGCGCTGGGGCGTTTACGTCGTCTTCGCAGCCCCTGACGACTACGTGCGGCGCTGTTTTGCCGAATACGGTCTGGTGACCGACGCCAGCGGCACGTACAGTGCCCTGTATCGGCCATCCCACCTCATTGGACTGGAATTACCAATCTCCGTATTGCGGGTCGGCTTACGGCAGGAGCCAACCGGATACCCACAGGCATTCCTCGGCGACGTGGTTGCGGTTGCCAAACGCGATCTGATCGAAGGCGAGACCCTTGATGGCGAAGGTGGCTACACTGTCTACGGCAAACTGATGCCGGCAGCCGACTCGGTTGCGCTGGGCGCACTCCCGATTGGCCTGGCCCACAACATCCGCACCCTTCGCCCCATTCCTGCCGGTGCAGTCGTGCGCTGGGACGATGTTGCCTACGAGACCAATCATCCAACAGTACGACTACGCCGCCTTATGGAGCGCACCATGCTGACGGAGACAAGCCAATGAAGATTGCATTAATCGGCCTGGGTTTAATGGGAAGGCCAATGGCGCGTACATTGTTGAAGGCAGGATTCAACGTTACCGGCTGGAATCGCTCACCACTCGACCCCGCGCTCACTGAAGGGATACCACTGGCCGCAACACTGGCTGAAGCGGCTCAGGCCGAGACCCTCATCCTGATGCTCAGCGACTCAACGGCAGTCGCTGAACTCTTAAGCCGGCTTGATCCTCTCTTGCGCGAGGGGCAGTTAATCATCGACATGGGCAGCTCCGATCCACGTCACTCCCAGACCCATGCCACAACCCTGGCAAACCGCGGCATCGGCTGGGTTGATGCACCTGTTTCAGGCGGGCCAGAGGGTGCGGCTGCCGGAACACTGGCCATCATGGTTGGCGGCACGGCCAGCGATGTCGAACGGGCAGAACCGATCCTTCGTGCATTGGGGCGCCCAACCCACGTTGGCCCGCCGGGTGCCGGACATACAGTAAAAGTCATCAACCAGCTTATTGTCGGCCTGACAATCCAGGCTGTCGCCGAGGCGATGGTTCTGGCCGAAGCCTACGGGATCGACCCGGCACTGTTACGAACAGCATTGGCCGGCGGTTTTGCCGACTCAAAAGTGCTCCAGATCCACGGCCAGCGCATGGCAGCGCGACGCTACACCCCTGGCGGCAAGGTAACCACCCAGCTCAAAGATCTGCGCATGGCCGCAGCAATGGCATCGGCAGCAGGCATTGCTTTACCACATCTTAACGACACCATCGCACGCTACGAAACACTGGTAGAGCGCGGCCTGGGTGAACTGGATCATTCCGCCTTGCATATCCTGTTAGATGAGAGGCGCGCAAGAGGGGAAAAGGACAACGCTTGAGGTAACCCAAGTTGCCACCTACGCTGTGAGCAGGCTACGGAGGCTGACTGCCAGGATGAACAGCACGACACTGCGCACAACACCGTGCGCTGTAACGGTATGAACCATGTGGGTAGTAGCCAGTTCCCATCGACGCACTACTTCGCATTTCATGGTAGCAACTCGAGTTATAATTGTGTCCTCCGTGACTCTGTGGTGGCAAAGGTAGCAACTTGGGTTATAGTTTACGTAAACACTGCCACACACAGCGCTCTCACCTGCGGATAGAGACATCCTGGGTGTGCGACACCTCACCTGCTCTGCCGCAACGCATACTGCACTCCATCACGTAGATCGGCACGGGTCACAATCGTGCTTAGATCAACACCAAGCGCAACCAGAGTCTGCGCAACATCAGGACGGATCCCGGTGATCACCAACTGAGCACCGAGCAAGCGCAACGACGTAGCGCACTGCAAAATAGCATGCGCAACCTGCGTATCAATCACCGGCACCCCGGTTACATCGAGCACAACAATGCGTACCTGTCGGCGCTGCACTGCCTGTAAGAGTGACTCGATTAACGTCGCCACCCGTGCACTATCGAATGCGCCGACCATTGGTGCCAACAGTACTCGTGTGGCAACTTCGAGTAAGGGTGTCGACAGCTCAGCCAGCAATGCAGCCTGGGTTGCAATGACCTCTTCGCGCACTGCCAGTTGCCGGCGCAGCTCCTCTGCCTTCTTCAATTCAGTGATGTCAATCCGCAATCCGACGATCCCCCCATCGGCAGTTCTTCGCTCAACAATCCGAATCCAGCGCCCATCGGCGAGATGTTGCTCGACCGGTTCAAGTGCGGCATGTTTCCGCAACCGCTCCGCAACCCACTCGTCAACCCGCCCAATCGCTTCAGCGTACTGCCCTCGCTCGGCGCCAATCCGAATCATTTCGGCAAATGGACGGCCAGGTGTCACGAGATCAGCACTGATGGCATACAATTCACGGTAGCGTCGATTGCAGAAGACGATCCGATCATCTTTATCAAGCAGCAGAAAGCCCTCTTCCAGACTGTCCAGTGCGCTCAAAATCACATCAAGCTGATGCTGAGCTGCACGTTGCGCAGTCAACAGCGCTGTCACTTCGACAACCTGAGCGGTCAATGCGGCCTCACTGCGTAGGATCATGATCTGAACATGACGTGTCGGGTCACGGCGCAACGGCGCTGCCAGTTGCAGCGGCGGATCGCCGGCAGAGAGTGTCGCAATCCATTGCCTGGCTGCTGCAACCTCAGACTCGTTCCAGGCCAGAATCTGTGCACAGGCTTCCACCAGGTCTCTCGCAACTCCTCCGCCATCACTCAACTCCAGCCATAAACGATTACACTGCACCGACCCTCCATCAGGTGCATAGGCGGTCGGCAACGGTAAAGTATCCAGCATTGCTTTGCTCTCGCTAACTTGCCTGAGAACCGGTGAAAATACGCTTGCATTATAACCCACCTGACATGAACTTATAAAGCTGCACCATCCACGATCCGCGATGCAGGTGTCGCGTGACCCGGCATGCGTATGCACAGCTTCCCCCACCATGCTCCAGACGCTGGTCGTGCCGGTCACAGGTACGACGCGCATAACCGTCACGATTGTCTGGCCTACCGGTGATGAATGAGCTAAATTCATACAATGTCGTCATAACAACCATCATTGCGTCCCTCGCTGCGGCAAAGTGTGGTATAACGATGGTGTAGTGCAAAATATTTGCAAAACATTGACAAAAGGAGAAGGGTTATGACGTTAAACGGCATACATGCTCTGGTGACCGGTGGTGGTCGTGGTCTCGGTCGGGCCAGTGCGCTGGCGCTGGCCCGTGCCGGTGCCCAGGTTTCGGTATTAGCCCGCAGTGCCGACGAGGTTGCCGAAACGGTCTGGCTCATTGAAGAAAGCGGCCAGAGCGGTTTGGGGCTGACGGCTGATGTGCGTGACCGTGCTCAACTGAACCAGGCCGTGGCTCAGGCTTACGACCACTTTGGCCCCATCCGCGTACTGGTTGCGGCTGCTGGTGTTGGCCTGCGTGCCCCGATTCAGGAGACCAGCGAAGAGCAGTGGGATGCAGTGATCGATACGCTTCTCAAAGGAGTGTTCCTGAGCGCTCGTGCAGTCATTCCCCAGATGATTGAAGCTGGTGGTGGCAACATTATCGTCATTGGCGCACCGCTTGAACGCATCGCTGTACCCGGTTTTGCCGCTTACTATGCGGCCAAAGCCGGCGTCGATGGCCTGGCCCGGGTGATGGCCAAAGACCTTCGTCGCTTCGGGATTAATGTCAATATCGTGCATCCCGGTGGCTTCGCCGATACGCATATGGTACGTACAACAGTACCAGAGGTGCGCACCGGTCTGCTTAGCCCCGACGAGATCGGGCCGGCGGTGGTTGAACTGGCTGCACTGCCTCCTCGAAGCCAGACCGGGCAGACGATTGATGCCCACGCCCGAAAATGAGTGCAAAATTAATCCGTACATGATCTTGACAAAACCTGTGCAAAGATCGAAAATATACTCATCCAAAATCTTTGAGGAGGCGTATATCCAGATAGCGAATTATTAACGCCTCGCAAAGAACGGTCGCGGAATCGTTGCCGTCAACCGGAGATGAAGGAGTACTGCCGTGAAAGCCTTCCCTCAAAAGCACGCAGCCGATAGTGAAATGGAGCCGGAATTGTCCGCGGAGGCCACCGAACTCGATGCTGAGTGGGATGGCGATGTTGATCCCGAACCAGAGGATCTCGAGGTAGCAGAACTGGAGCCACTCGATGACCTCGAGAGCGAGGGTGATTTTGAGCCAGTTGAGGATTCGGTACAGCTCTACTTGCAAGAGATCGGTCAGGTTCCACTGCTTACCGCCGAAGAGGAAGTAGAGCTGGCCCGGCAGTACAGTCGCGGTAAAGAGGCACGGCAACGTCTACGCAACGAGGATTTCGCCAACGACCGCGAACGGATGCGGCTGGAGATGGAAATGGCTCGCGGTGAAGAGGCGCGGCGGCGCCTGATTCAGGCCAATCTGCGCCTGGTGGTGAGTGTGGCGAAGAAGTATATCGGCAGTCCGATGGCCTTCATGGATCTCGTGCAAGAGGGGAACATCGGCCTGATGCGTGCAGTCGAGAAGTTTGACTACACGAAGGGTAATCGCTTCAGCACCTATGCCACCTGGTGGATCCGCCAGGCCGTAACCAGGGCTATCGCCGAGCAGAGCCGTCTTATCCGTCTCCCCGTTCATCTCAGCGAGTCGATTGTGCATCTGCGCCGCGCCATCTATCGCCTTGAACAGGAGCTGGAGCGCGAACCAACTGCCGAGGAGCTGGCTCACGCCCTCAATATGAGTGTGCGCAAAGTCAAGCGCCTGATCCGCGCTTCAACTCAGCCTATCTCGCTCGAACAACCGCTCAACAACGAGCAGGAA
Source organism: Chloroflexus aurantiacus J-10-fl (assembly GCF_000018865.1). Lineage (NCBI taxonomy): Bacteria > Bacillati > Chloroflexota > Chloroflexia > Chloroflexales > Chloroflexaceae > Chloroflexus > Chloroflexus aurantiacus. The sequence goes on along the minus strand of NC_010175.1, from coordinate 4,275,225 downwards.
GGTCGGGTGAGCGAAACACTGGCTGATGAGACGGTGGCTTCACCGATGGAGATCGCCGAGCAGAAGATGCTTCACGCCGAGTTAACGGCTGCTCTGAACGAGCTGCCGGAACGTGAACGCAAGATTCTCCAGTTGCGCTACGGCTTGATTGATGGTCAACGCCGCACCCTCGAAGAGGTTGGGGCAACGTTTGGCATCACGCGCGAACGCACCCGCCAGATCGAGGCCGAAGCGTTACGTCGCCTGCGCCATCCCAGCGTTGGTCAGCGGTTACATAGCTATCTTGACTAGAAGTGGTCTCACAAACAGATACCGGGAGAACAGCGAAGGGCGACATGTGTGTCGCCCTTCTCGCATTATGTCACATCTGACAGCACGCGCCGCTAACGCTCCCAAAACATCAGCCACTAATACAATACCGGACATTCACAGATAATACAAATCTTGCTCAACAATGTGCATCGTTCATGTTTGATCCTTGTGCAGAAGCGTTAGCGGGTTATGCCACCAGCAAGTCGCCAGTGGGTGTTGGCGACGCAGGGGGCACGGCATGCCGTGCCCCTACCACCTTCGCAGTAATCGGTATCTGGTGTGTCTTTGCCTCTACGCTACCAGGTTTTAACCGGCAGACGCCCTACACCCGCCCGTACAACCCGGTCAGGTACGCCAGATGATGCGCCAGATCGAAACTGAGCTGGTCTCTTCGCATGCGCCACGCCCAATTACCCTCCGCTCTGCCCGGCAGATTAAGCCGTGCCCATGAACCCAATCCCAACACATCTTGCATGGGAATAATGGCCGTATCAGCGACCGACATCAAGGCCGCCCGAATAAAATCCCACGCGATATGATCGTCACGTGCGCCCAGATAATCCCGCACGTGCTGGCGAGTACGCTCATCCAGCGTTGACCACCAGCCTACCGTCGTATCATTATCGTGAGTACCGGTGTACACCACGAGGTCATGGGTATAGTTGTGCGGTAAGTAGTTACTGGTCGCGTCGCCACCCCAGGCAAATTGCAAAACTGCCATGCCGGGAAAACCGAGTTGCCGGCGTAACGCTTCCACATCAGGCGTAATCAGGCCCAAATCCTCAGCGATGATTGGCAACGAACCCAACCGGTCCTGTACCGCTTCAAAGAGGGCTGCGCCAGGGCCGGGCACCCAGCGCCCTTCGAGCGCCGTTTCCGCCATTGCCGGCACTTCCCAATACGCTGCAAAGCCACGGAAGTGATCGATACGCACAATGTCTACCAACTGCAAGAGCACCCGAAATCGCTCAATCCACCAGTCATACTGCCGTTCCGCCAGCCGATCCCAGCGGTAGAGCGGATTACCCCAGCGTTGACCGGTAGGACTGAAGTAGTCTGGTGGCACACCGGCAACGACGGTTGGATTACCTGCATCATCCAGATGGAAAATATCGGGATTGGCCCAGACATCGGCACTGTCGAACGCTACAAAAATCGGTAGATCGCCGATAATCTGAATACCACGCTCATTCGCGTACTGGCGCAGTGCAGCCCACTGGCTGAAAAAGAGCCATTGCAAGAATTGCTGAAAGCGAATGCGATCCGCCAGCCGCTGACGAGCCTCTGCCAGAGCCGTCGGTTCACGTCGCGCCAGAGCCGCATCCCAGCGGTTCCATGGCGCACCCCGGTAGGCTTCCTTCAGCGCCGCAAAGAGGGCAAATGTGTCTAGCCACGCATGCTGTTCGTCACAGAATCGCGCAAATGCCGCCCGCTGATCTGCACTACCATGCGCAAGAAAACGGGCAAACGCCCACTCTAAACGAGTCAGCTTCCAGGGAATGATCGCACCGTAGTCGATCCAATCACCGTTGCTACCCGGTGCCCCAACCAGCGCCCCCTCATCAAGCCATCCCATCTGCACCAGTTGTTCAAGTGAAATGAGCAACGGATTCCCTGCCAGTGCCGACAAACCGGCATACGGCGAGTCACCATAGCTGGTTGGCCCAAGTGGCATAATCTGCCAGCGTCGCTGCTTCGCCGTTGCCAGCCAGTCTACAAACCGGTACGCCATGTCACCAATATCGCCAATCCCTCCGCTGCCCGGTAACGCCGAAGGATGGAGGAGAACACCACTAACCCGCCGACCGCTCATGTGCCACCTCAAGTCGCTCAATCATCTATTTCGTTGCATACGCAATTATAGCATAAAAAACTATTCGCAAGATCGTCAGTACTCGCTCTCATCTCGCACGTGCGAACCCGCAGCCCGCCGTAGCAAGCTTGGAGCAGGCTAGAAGCCTGCTCGCTGCCAGGCACTCCCCACCCAACTGCCGGTCTGCGCCACCGCTGCCGTCACCACTTTTTGGAGTGCGGCAGCCAGGCTGCCGCGCCTTCCCCCGCCCGACCGCCGGTCAGCGCCACTTCTGCCGTCACCACACCGCATCCCCGCCCAACCGCCAGTCAGCGCTACCACTGCCATCACTGCTTTTTGGAGTGCGGCAGCCAGGCTGCCGCGCCTTCCCCCGCCCGACCGCCGGTCAGCGCCGTGCCTCCCTGCCCGACTGCCGGTCAGTGCCACCACTGCTGTCACCGCACCGCACCCTTCCCTGCCCGACTGCCGGTCAGCGCCACCGGTGTTCTCATCAACTCACACCTTCCCGCGCTCATCATCGTGAAGGTCGTCTGCAACGACAGTTCCCCACTCCCCATTCCCACCTCACGTTGTGCTACAATTCGATAAGACGTATCATAATGCTTACGGTTCCAACATGAATGTTACCCGCCCACTCTTAATCTTGCTCCTCGCCGGTGCCAGTTATCTGGCTGCCCAAAGCACCGGTCAACGCCTCTTTTTCCACCTGAGCTACATTCTGGACGGTTTACCTCTGGTAGCGCTCACCTGGACGTGGCTCAATTTGCGTGGTCTAAGCGTCGAGCGTGAACACTCCAGCCTCCGCGCCAGCGTTGGTGAATATACGCGGGAACGAATTACGATTCGTAACCGCTGGTGGTTACCCAAACTGTGGATCGAACTACAAGACGAGTCGGATCTCCCCAACCACGAAGCCGGTTTCGTCACCTATCTGGGTAGCCGCGAGACAACACGCTGGACAACACGCACGCTATGTACCCATCGCGGACGGTTCAGACTCGGCCCAACCCGGATCATCAGCAGTGATCCGTTCGGCCTCTTCCGCTTCTCTCGCCTGATTGCCGGTGGTGGCGAGATCATCGTCTATCCACCCACCGAGGTCTTGCCCGATGTTCGGCTGCCCGGTGCCGACCTGATCGGTGGATCGTCGAGCCTCATCCGCACACATACGATGACCCCCAATGTTGCGACGATCCGTGATTATCAACCCGGCGATAGCCTGAACCGCATTCACTGGCGCAGTACTGCCCGCCACGGACGGCTGATGGTCAAAGAATTCGAGCTAGACCCGTTCGCCGACATTTATCTCATTCTCGATTGCCATGAGCGAGCGGTCGTGCGTATGCCATCAGCACAACCGGAACGCGATGAACGGCAGAGCGCTCCCTGGTGGCAGCGCCAACCTCCACCTCGCCATCGCCCACCACCTGACTCCACGGAAGAGCATGCAGTGTATGTTGCTGCTTCGCTTGCCCGTACCCTGCTCGCCCAAAACCGGATCGTTGGCCTGCTCGCCTGGAGTGAACGACTTGAGGTCATTCCGGCTGAACGTGAGGAGCGTCAGCTCTGGAAGATGCTCGAATTGCTGGCCGTACTACGCGCCGTCGGGCAACATTCGCTGGCCGAACTCCTGATCGCCGAGGGGCAGCGCTTCGGGCGTGATACGACATTGATCATTATTACGTCCGATCTCGACCCTCGCTGGATTACTGCCCTGCAACAACACCTCTACCGTGGGGCACGGGCTGCTGTGATTTTTATCGATCCGCGCAGTTATGGCGGATGGAATGACCCAACTCCACTCCTCAACCATCTCACCAGCTTACGGATCGATGTCTACCATGTCCGGCGCGGTGAAGCGTTAGCCGAGTCGTTGCGCTTCCCACTTCAATCAGGAACGCAGTAATAGTATCTCTGACCCTTAAACAAAACTCCTGTGGTCAGACCATTGAGCATCTCATTGCAATCACCAATGTAGTACTAACGTCGAGAAGGAATAATTAACTATTGCACTCTGATACTGGTGCGCAGTACAATAAAATCGTTGTACTGCGCATTGTAATTCATAGTGTACCTGCTCTTGTGTAAGTGATGAGAGAACACGAATGGCTCACCAGACACTCGCCAGAATCCAGACCACACCTGCCAGAAAACGATTGTTCCTTCTTGCCCTCATTCTTGTCTGTACAATCAGTATGATCTTTGGCGCGGCCCTGTCGGTCTTCGCTGCCGGTACGCTAACTGTTCAGGTCTATCTGGATAGTGATCGTGACGGTACATTCGACAGTGGTGAGACCGGGATCGGTGGGGTTCAAATCGCCGTCTACTCTGCTGAGAGTGTGATCGTTGGGCTGAACACGACTGATACCGGCGGGCAGGTTGTCTTCCCCGCGCTTCCCGATGGTAATTACCGCATCGAGGTTAGCAATATCGGCGCCCGCGTTGTGTCAGTACCGGGGCCAGACAACCCCGGTTTGTTGTCGTTTGTAACCATTGCCGGCGGTGCCGTCACCCAACGCATTGGTCTGCGAGAGCTTGACGGCGGTTCGATAGATACCGGTGCTCCGGCAGGTACCCGCAGCATTTCGGTGCGGGTCTGGGACGACAGTGATGCCGATGGAATTCAGGATGCCGGCGAGCCGGCATTCAGTGGTCTGCCGGTCCGCCTGGTTGACAGCATCGGCAACACGGTTGCCGGGCCGGTAAATACCGACTCACTGGGCCGGGCCACGTTCAACAACGCTCCGACCGGTGCCGGGTATCGGGTGCGTATCCTGGCGGCTGACATCCCTACGGGCTACATCGTCACCCAATCCTTTGTCAACGACGGCGATCCCAACCCCGGTATCCGTGACTCAAATGCAGTGCTGACCGGTGGCAACGTCGAAGCATCGTTCCCCAACACCGGACGCGGCGTTAATATCGACAATGTTGACATCGGTTTCACCCGTGGTGCCATCAGTGGTTTCGTCTGGCGCGATAACAACCGGAATGGATTGTGGGATACGACCGAGCCTCGCCTGAACGGGGTTACTGTCCAACTGGTAAACACGTCAACGTCAACCACTGTCGCAACGACCACCACCCGCCAGCGCATCGGCTCAACCCAGCCTGAAGAAGGGGGTATCTTCGTCTTCCCCAATCTCCCCCTTGCCACAACGTATCAGGTGGTGATTCCAAACAGTCAGTTTGCCAGTGGTGCCCTGCTCTTCGGCGCAGCCAATTCACCAAACGCGACCGGCGGTGATGTGGGTTCGCCAGACGGTGTACCTGCGGGTGATGTTACCGGGCCATCCATCACTCTGAACGCAACAACCAATACCAGCACCGATCAGCGCTTTGGCTTCTACAAGGGTGTGGTTGGCGATTTTGTCTGGCTTGATGACGATAGTGATGGTACTCAAGACACTGGTGAAGCCGGCATCAATGGCGTGACCGTCTTTGTTGACGATGGTCGCGGCGGTGGTATCGCCAACGACGGCATTCGCAATGGCGGAGAGATTGCTACCGTTACCTCCAATAATCCCAATACCAGCCAACCTGGCTACTACCTGTTCGATGATTTACCGTTAGGGAGCACGTATCGCATCGTGCTTGACCCGACCAACTTCCAACCCGGCGGGGCGCTGGTAGGGCTGGGTAATTCTACAGGAACTGCTGCAACTAACACCAACGGTGATCGCTACGTTTATCGTGTAACGACCGTCAACGACACCACACCCGAAGATACCACTGTCGACTTCGGCATGACAAGAGCCAGTATCGGTAACCGGGTGTTTGAAGATGCGGATGGGGATGGCGTGTTCGATGCGGGTGAAGCAGGCATTCCAAATGTTACGATTAGTGCCTATCGAGCCAGCGACAACACGCTTCTGGGCACTGCCACAAGTAACGCCAGTGGATTTTACAACCTCCCTGGCCTGCCTGCCGAGCCGATCTATGCCACCTTTGACCTCTCAACCGCCGGTGCCGGATACATCGGTTTCGTCGGTAGTCTACAGCCATCCGGTGCAACGATTGATCCAACTGAGACCACATATCCAGACTACAGCGATCTCATATCTAACGTCGGTGGCAGCGTCTGGCGTACCGACATTTTTACCCCGACCTTAAACACAGCAAACAATGGCATTGATGCCGGCTTCTATCGTCCAGTACGCATTGTCGTCCGTGTCTTTGGTGAGACAGTGACGATCAACAACACGCTTGAAGGTGGTGAACCTGGAATTAGCGGGGTCACCGTTCAAGTCACCGGCACCGAAGCGCAGACGCTCACCACAAATATCGGTGGAGAAGCCATCTTTAATCTGCGCCCCGGTTCGTATACGGTCACGGTCACCACACCAACCGGTTATCTGGCTTCCCCCGGTAATACCGGTAGTGTTAGCTTCGCGAATTTGAATAGCCAGGCAGCAGTGAACGCGGATTTTGGCTACTACCGTCCGGGTAGCATCAGTGGGCTTACCTTCTTCGATGCCAATGCCGATGGTCTGGCTAACAGCGGCGAGCCACGTCTACGCAATGTTACCGTTGAACTTGTTGACACGTCTAATACCGTAGTTGCTACCACAACGACTGCGACAAACGGTACGTATACATTCAACAATATTCTGCCTGCCGATTACACGGTGCGCTTCACCAATCCAGATACCGGCAACTATGTCTTTATCACCGGTGGTGATAGCGATGTAACTACCGCCGGAAATGTTGCCACCAGTAGCACGAATACGCTGACCGTCCCCTATAACGGTTCTCTGACCAACATCAATGCCGGTTTCCGAGGTCAAACAACGGTCAGTGGTCGTATCTTTGAAGACAACAATGCCGACAATCTGCAAGATGCCGGCGACACCAATCTGAGTGGTGCCACCGTCACATTGACGGTAACCGCGAATCTGACCAATCTGGTCGCCACCTATCAGGCAACCCTCAACACGCCTGCCCCCACCTATGCCTTTAACAACTTACCCGGTGGCAACGGCGTGAGCTACACCGTAATCTTTGCTCCGCCATCTTCTACCTATATTGCCAGTGACGCCAATGTCGGCAGTGACGATACGATTGATAGCGATGGCCCGACCGTCACCATCACTAATCCCGCGGCTGGCGGAACGATTACGAATGTCGATCAGGGTTACTTCCGTAACGTAACCATCACCGCCCGCGTCTTCCGCGAACCATCGGCTGGACGCAACAATCAGTGGGATAGCGGAGAAAATGGGATTGTCGGCGTTCGTGTCTTCCTCGAACAAGGCGGCACACCGGTACTGACCAGAACCACGACAACCGGTGGTCTGGTAACCTTTACCATCCGCCCGGGTTCGTATAACCTCAATGTTGATGAAGGCTCCAGTGCACTCAGTGGTCTCCTGCCCTCATCAGGCTCAACAGCCGCTGTGCCGGTAGCCGGTTCACCATTGAGTAGCGGTGGTAGTTCGCAAACTGAAACAACACCGCCGGGTACGACCAACGTCTTCGGGTTCTATACCTTTGGCACGGTCAGCGGACGGGTCTTCTTTGACGGCACCGCCGGCCCGGCAGACAACCTGGCCAGTGGTGAGCCAGGGATCAGTGGGGTAACGGTACGATTGCTTGATACAACAGACACCGTCGTATCAACCACAACAACCGATAGCAACGGTAACTTCACCATCAATAATGTTGAGGGAGCAAGCTATCGGCTCGAATTTGTCAATCCCGACTCGACCAATGTCAGCTTCGTGGCAGCGAATACCGGCGACAACAGCGTTGCGACGCTTGTTGGAAACAATGGACGCACCGATCTGTTCACGGTCACCGATGGTCAAACCACGAATCGCTCGGCAGCCATGATCGGCACCGGTACTGTCAACGGTATCACCTTCGTTGACGGCGACTATGATGGGCAGCGCGGTGGTACCAACGACGAACTGCTGGCAAATGTCACGGTCAATCTGACGGCAACAGTCAGTTTGCCCAATTTGAACACTACCATCACACGCAGTGTAGCCAGCGATAGCAGTGGAAACTACAGCTTTAGCGGCCTGCCTGCCGCCACCTTCTCGCTGAGTTTCACGCCGCCGACGGCGACCCCAGCCTATCAGATCACGCCGGCCGACCAGGGAAGTAATGCAACCGACAGCGATGGGACGGCAGAACTGACTAATCAGACGCTGAACGCCGGTGCGACCGAAAGTCGCGACCAGGGGTACTATCAGAATGTCACCGTCAGCGCACGGGTATTCAACGAAACAGTGACGATTAACAATACTTTTGAGAGCGGTGAAGCCGGCATCCGACTGATTCCAGTGTCGTTCAACGGCCCGGTTAGTGGCACGATACAGACCGATCTCTCTGGCATTGCGACCTTCAGCGGCCCGCCCGGCACCTACACGGTAAGCATCGTTAGCGATCCTTCCGGTTTCACTCGTTCGCCGGGTAATACCGGCACGGCCAGCACTGGCCCGGTTTTGAGCGGGCAAACAGCAGCAGTACCGTTTGGTTACTACCGCACAGCCCAGATCAGTGGCACTGTCTGGTTCGATACCGACAGCGATGGCCTGTTCGACAGCGGTGAACCTGGGATGGAAAGTATCAGCGTCAGGTTGATCGGAAGTAGCAGCGGCCCCGGTACTCCGGTTACGACTGACGTGAACGGTGCATTCGCCATCACCGGCATCGAACCGACCGGTCTGACTAACACGACATACCAGATCTGTATCACGCTTCCAACCGGCTTTACGCCAACAACCCAGGGTAGCACACTCACGACCGACAATAACAGTGATATTGACTCAAGCGGTTGTACTGCTACCTTTACCGTTGCCTCAGCGGCAAACATTACCTACATTGATGCCGGTCTGCGCGGTACGCTAGCCATTGGTGACCTGGTGTGGGAGGACACCAATGCCAACGGCATCCAGGATAGCGGCGAGCAGGCGCTCGATGGTGTAACGGTGACAGTTCTCGTCACGACGACCGGTAATGTCATTAACACAACCAACCCATCGTTCACATTGAGCACCGTCTCGACCACTGCCAGTGGTTTGAATCCTAACTACACCATTGGCAACATTCCACCCGGCAGCACAGTAACGATCCAGACAGTTGAGCGGTTCGGTTATCTCTTAAGTGCAGCTAACCAGGGTGGTAACCCGGCCACCGATAGCAATGCCGTTGGCAGTAGTGTCACGCTCAACGCCAACAACACGACAATTGACTTTGGCCTCTATCGCACAACGGCTGTTGGCGATACCGTCTGGCTTGATGTCAACGGTAACGGACTGTTCGACAGTGGTGAACCTGGCCTGCCTGGCATCACCATCACGCTGCGTGATGGTGGTGGAACAGCGGTGGCAACCACACAGACTCTGGCAAATGGGAGCTACACGTTCAGCAATCTCACCCCAGGCAGCTATTCGTTGCAGTTGAGCCTGCCCGCCGGCTACGCGACCACCAACAACGGCAGCGGTTCCATCACCGTTGACAACGACAACGATTTCCGCAATGATGGCACAACCGCGACCTTCACTCTCACCAGTGGACAGGCGTTGGCAGGCATCGACGCTGGCTTGCGCGGAACCGGCAACGTGAACGGTATCGCATGGTTCGACACCAATGAAAACAACATCCGTGATCCATCGGAAACCAACCGTGCCAGCAGCGTCAGAGTCACCGTCATTTACACGCCAACCCTGACGCCAACACTGCCGCAGACAGTTGAAGTCGCCACCGATACCAATGGTACCTACTCCGTAGCCGGTTTACCGCCGGGTCAGGTTACTGTTATCTTTGTCAATCGGCTCGGTTACCTGTCGGCACAACCCAATGTCGGCGATGACGCTACCGATAGTGACGGACCTGAAGTAACCTTCACGCTCAATGCCGGACAGAGTGTCACCATAGATATGGGTTACTACCCGCGGGTCATGCTCTTCTTGCCAATGACCATCGCGCAAGGTCCGCCGGATCTGATCGTCAGCGTACAGGCAACGCCAACCAGCCCGAACAAGAATATACCGGTCACCTATCGCGTCACGGTCACCAATGTAGGCCGCGAACCAGCCAGCAACTTCTGGGTTGATCTTTACGTCAACCCCAGCCGACCACCGAACGTTAACGAGCCGTGGAACGAGCTGGCACGGCAAGGACTCGCCTGGTTCTTTGATGGCACGCTCCAGCCCGGCGAGAGCGTGACCCTGATCAGCTTCCCACGCAGTACGACTAACCCGTTCGGATATGATCCGGCTGCCAGTTCACCGACGTGGAATGGACGCCTGCCACCTGGCCGCAACACAATCTATGTCTACGTCGATAGCTGGAACCGCAACGTATCGGGTGATATACGGTCACCGTTCGGCGCCATCGAAGAGGGTAATGAGACAAACAATCGCGCTGACATCACTATCGTGGTATCAGAATAGGTCAATACCCTGCGGGTTGTCAGCACACCTGCCATACAACCCGCAGGACACAACGGTGATATAGCATAACAGAGCGGCTGATGTTACAATTGTCTCCGTGGCGATTGTTGTCTGCGCCAGCCACACTTGCAACCGCTAAAGGGGTAAGGAGTTGCTTATGCAACGACGAATGATCAGCTTTGGTATGATGATTTGCGGCGTGATCGCAATGGTCATTGGTTTTACGTTGCTACCACTTCCCACGCCGTCGACCGCAGCACCAGCGCTGCAACCATCGCCACGCCCAACTATACCGCCGGTCAATATCGTGCCTACCAGCGAGCCAACGGTAGTACCGATGGGTCGGGTTACCGGGACGATTATAGATCTGCGAACCCATGCACCTGCACCCAATATCGCTGTGCAAGTTGGTGATGCAGTAGTTTACAGTGACAATAATGGTAATTATGATCGTTGGGTTGAGTCGGGGTTCTATGTGCTGGCCCTGCAATTAACCCCAGAGCAGGGATCACCCGGCCAGCCACCGCTGGAGATTGCCGTTGGCCCTGGCGATACGGTGGTTGCCCATCTCTTCTTTACCAGTCCGGCTCCCAATAACGCCACAGAGTCAGGGCTGACCGTGGAAGCTCCAACGGCGGCACCAGTTCCACCACCAGCAGTAGCTCCGGCCATACCTGAGTCCATTCCACCAAAACTGCCTTTTACCGGTATTGATACCGACAGCGAGTCGGCACCAGCAGGGAATAGCAATCAGTTGCCGAATCGCCTGCCCCGCACAGCCACAAACACACCGTTCAACGCCTCATTCTGGTTCGTGGTTGGCTTCATCTTGCTGGTCGGAGGTCTGGGGTTGCAATTCTGGCCGGTGCGTCGCCCTTCGGCGCCGCGCGCAGATCAGCTTCTCGCCGAATTGTTGACCACACCACCGGCATCAAGGGAAGAATTGTTGCGGCAGCTTCTCTCCAATCCGACCGAGCGCTGAAGAACACCGGCAGGAAGGAGTTACCCTTCCTGCCAATCTCCGTTTGCCCAAAGCATTTCGCACCGATAGTAACGTCGTGGTAACATCACATCAGTAGGGGCGCACGACTGTGCGCCCCTGTTCTACGCTCTGATGATCCATCGCGATGGCAATGTAGTCTGGAACACACAACGACCGTAGGGGCGGGTTCGGAACCCGCCCCTACCACCACACACGCCAAACATCAAGGATCGCAAGCTGCCGTATCATCCGGGTCAACATTACCGGGCAGACAAGGCCATGCCTCTACCTGCCCGGTAATGTGACGTGCCCGATTATCCCAATGACAACGGTTCAGCCTATCGCCTAGGGCACAATCACCGCTCTACCGGCAATTCGTCGGTTCTTGAAATCGTCAATCGCCTGGTTGATCTGATCAAGCCGGTATTGCTGACCGTGAAGCTTAACCCGACCTTCGGCATTCAGTTCCATCAGTTCAACCAGCTCGACGTAGTTACCGACCAAGCTACCTTCAATGGCTATTTCGGTAATGATCATGTGCACGGTTGGCACGTGAACCGCCCCACCATAGCCAACCACAAAATGGGTTCCGCCCTGTCGCAGCATTTGCCACGAGACCTGTTCAGCACCCAGTTCACCGACGAAGTCAATCACCACGTGAGCGCCACCGTGCGTTAGCTCCTTCACCTCTTGCACAATGGTATCACTGCCATCGAGCACGTAGTGCGCCCCCAAATTACGAGCTAACTGACGAGCCGCCTCTGAACGATCAATGGCGATAATGCGTGCCCCGCACAATTCGCGTACCGATTGCAGTGCAATATGTCCCAATCCACCAACACCGAGAATAACACAGTACTGGCCGGGATTTAATTTCCGGGCAGCCTTTTTGGCTACCCGATAGGCGGTAATGCCCGCATCGGCCAGGGGTGCAACATCAACCGGAGCCACGTTGGGATTGAGCTTAATCAACGCCCGTTCGTTGGTGAGCATGTACTCGGCGAACCCACCATCACAGTTGAGACCGGGGAAACTACCGTGCTCGCAGTACATGTCCTCACCGCGCCGACAACCAAGGCAGACGCCACACGAGCGTAACGGATGGCAAATAACTGGATCACCGACCTTGACTGAGGTCACGCCAGGCCCAACCTCTTCGACCCAACCTGCGTTCTCGTGGCCGAGGATGTAGGGGAGCAGCGTGCGTTGGGGGTCTTGAATATCTTTCCAAACCCCTTCGATGATGTGCAGATCGGTACGACACAGGCCGGCTGCACCGATGCGAACGATAACGTCACCGGGTTTGGTGATCTTCGGCAATGGCACGTCTTCGAGTTGCAGTTGGACATTAAGATGTTCATCGTACTCGTGGAGACGGGCAGCACGCATAGGTTTGTCCTCTCTATCCAATCATCAGGCGATCACCCACACTGGAATAGTCGTACTGACGTTCAGGAAAGAACTGTGTACGCAACAGTCCTTCACAAAGACTGGTGTTGAAGGCAATGTTGAGCCGGGCCGAGCGCGAGTAGCGCAGATAGGCAGGTAGTTCAGCTTCTGTAATAGGGCGATCTTCAACGGTTGTGAACAGGTAGGCATCGGCGGTTATTGCCAGATGCAACCGGCGTCGTTTGTGAAGATACCGGCGTAAATCGGCTGCGGCCAGCGCCACTCGCTGCGGTGGGGTCGTTTGCAGCAACAGATCCTCTCCCTGTACCATCACGTCACCGATGCGCAAGGCCAGAATCACCGCGTCGGCCAGGCCGGCCTGACGCATTCGCCGAATCAAGACATCCTGCCGCGCCAGAAAACCCTTGACGGTGAACGTATGACGCAATGCTTCAAGATCGGCCTGTCGATCAACGTCGTCGGGGAAGGTCTCGGCGAAGCTGCGACCGGCATTCACCCCACGGTTGATCTCGTCTTCCAGACAATTGTTGTGGACGATCACGGTAACCTGGGTCACGCCCGGAACCTGCGCTACCTCGTGGCGAATGTCTTGCGACATCATAAAGACGAAGTTTGGCGCACACCAGAATGTAGGCACCGTGTAGGTCACCGTGACATGACCATCGGCCACATGCACCTCATTGACAAACCCCAATTCGGTGATCGGTGTATCAAGTTCGGGATCGTACACCTCGGCCAGCGCACGATAAATCTCGGTAAGTGTCGGCATTGGCAGGTACCTTTCACGCAACCGCAGGTGTCGCACCATCAAGCACAACCGGCATATTCCGCAGTTGAGCCTTCTTCGCCTCAACATCGATACCGTAGAGACGGGCAGCATTCAGACCGAGAATCTTCTCCTTAGTCTCCATGGTGAGCTTTACTCCAAACTCAGCCTCGAGATCCGCCGGTAACTCAAACGCCATGAACTTATCGATCAGCCAGCCCGGCGTCCAGAGAGCGTAATCGCTGGCAAAGGTCAGCTTATCCGGGCCGAGCCAGTAGAGCAGATTCGCCATCACTTCGGCAAAATAGCGCGGGCGCGAGTGAATGAACGGCATTGCCACCGCCAGGCCACCCCAGACATTGGTCTCCTGGGTTGCAATCCAGCAGAAGTCTTCCAGGCGCGGCAAACCACAATGCTCGACGATAAAGGTCAGGCCGGGAAAATCGGTCGCCACATGATCAACATCGGCAACATCAAACGCATCGCGATCAAGCGGCCAGATGGTGGGGCCTTTGTGGATGTGAATGTTCCTGATGCCAAGCCGCTCACACTCTTCAAAGAAGCGGTAAGCTGCCGGATCATTCAACTTCCAGCCACGCGAGCCATTGTGCCACTCTGCGGTGTAGAGCTTGACACCCTGAATGTCATATTGTGCTTTTGCCCGGCGCAGGGCATTCAGACCAAGTGGGCCGTCTTCGCCATGGCGTGGATCGAATGAACCGTTCAGGATCACCCGCTCAGGAAACGCCTCTTTCAACTGGGCATTACGTTCGATAGGGTTAAAGCCGGTGTGGTAGAAATCAAAGAGGTTCGTTGACTGAAGAATGCACATATCAACGTACCCTTCGACAAACAGATCACGCGCCATATCGGTCACCGAATAGCGCTGATAGTGTTCGAGCGTCCAAACCTTATCGGCGGGTGACAGATTCTTGTGGTAAGCGTAGAAGCAATCGATCCAGCCTTTCCCCAGCTTACCGCGCTGATTCTCTGGGCTGGCATCCCACAAATGGGTGTGGGCATCAATAACGAAGATCTCACGACCATCAGCAGTGCGATACATAAGCGCCTCCTGTCCTCAATGACACTGATCACCGACCTTGTGACTGGATTCGTGGGAAGTGGGATGGCTTCATCGTAGCAGGGGCGGAGATGGGGTGCGGTGAAAAAGTGGTGAAAAAACGGGTGCAAGTGGTAGACGCTCTGATTGAGGTGTGGTATAACCAGATTACCGCAACCAGACAGGTGGATAACAGGTTTCAGGCGCAGGGAGGCGCTATGAGCGGAGCAACGCTGCATATAACGACCATGGCCGATCTTGACCCCCTGGTGTGGCAGATTGCGACGCTACGTGAACAGTTTCTCGCCAATACCGAGGTCGATCTCTCACCGATGCGTACCGTCATCCGCGAGTCGTGGCAACGGTGTCGGGCATTCGCCGTCAATGCCGATCTCAATCTGGCCCGCTTTGCGACCACCAGCGATCAACAATTGCGCGATCTGCACGAGCTGAACGTGGCATTCCTGCGTGCTGCCAGTCCGGTATTGCTCCGCTTACGAGCAACACTCGGTAATGCTGGCTACGTCGTTGCGATCAGTGATGCCGAGGGAACGCTGCTCGATGTCGATGGCGATCCTGCCTGTCGCCGTAAACTTGCTCGCAAAGGCTTACTGCCGGGTAGCAACTGGAGTGAAGCGGTAGCCGGAACCAATGCGATAGGTGTGGCGCTGGCCACCGGCCATGTGGTGCAACTGGTAGGCGCCGAACACTATTGCAGCGGCTGGCAAGACGTAACCTGCACGGCGGCACCGGTGTTCCACCCTGATAATGGGTCGTTGATTGGCGTGCTCGATATTACCGGCGACTATCGGCTGGTACGCCCTTTTTTAACCGGCATTATGGCTGCTGCTGCGGCTGAGGTTCAGCGTCGGTACCGCCTGGAGCGCATCAAACAACCGATCCGACCACGCACCTTTCCCGGCTGGACACCACCAGCAACGACCAATGCAACAACGACGAGTGGTGAGCCATCGAACATTCTTGAGCGCCTAACCGATGCGATACGGATTGTGAGTAGTGTGATCGATCCAGCTCACGCCCCCAACGTAATCACAGAACAGATGGGTCGCTTACTCAATGCCAGTGGTGTGATGCTCGTGGAAGGTCCTCCGGGAGACACACTATGCACGCACGTCTGGCATGCACCAGGAGAAATTGGACGTCACGCGCTGGCCTCGCTCCAACGGGCTATCAATGATCCAACCATTCTGACCTGGCGCGCTTCGCCTGGCCCGTTTCTCAAGCGTACATTAACCCCCACCGCCGAAGTCATCGGATTCCCACTACCCGACATTAGTGGCGTCATCCTGGCCGTTCGTCTACCGACACAGCCCTGGACCGAGATTGACCAACAGAGCGGCGCAACGCTGGCAACGCACAGTGCAGCCATCTTGCGGCATGCGCGTCTCTACACCGACTTACAGGCATACGCAGCACAGACCGAAGTGCTGAATACCCTGGCCCTGTTTCTCAGCACCCTCCTCGATCCGATTCGCCAGATCGATATTGTCCTGCAACGCATTCTGGCGCTCACCAATCTCGATGTAGGGATTATTGTGCTCAAAGAAGAGAAACAACTGGCAGTCACTGCCGTCCCGCAGATCGCCATTGATCAGACGCACATGCTGGCCTTAATCGACACCGTCATCAGCACAGGCCAACCGATCTGGCTGTGTCGTCAACACGCTGTTGCCCCTGAAGCCGCCCTGTTGCCGCTTCATGGATTTTGTGATCTGGTGGCGTTGCCCTTGATCCTCCACGCCACCAATGCCGGTGCCCTGGTAATTGGAAGTCGTGCGCATCGTCATATCAGCGGTGAAGACCTGACGCTGCTGTTGACCATTGCCCAACAATTGGGGCTGACCCTGAGTAATGCCCGCCTGCGTCAGGTAGCAAGCGAGAATGAAGCCCTACGGCAAGCGAACCATTTGAAGAGCACCTTCCTGGCCGGTGTATCGCACGACCTTCGCTCGCCGTTGACCGCAATTCGCGCCTCGGTCGAAGATTTACTAGAGCGGCAACATCACGTATCACCTGGTGAACATCGTGCCCTGCTATCGAATATTGCTCGGGAAACAGCACGCCTGAGTCGATTTGTCGATCAACTGCTCGATCTCTCGCGAATTGAAGCAGGGACACTCCCGCTCGACCGCGAGTGGGTGGAATTCAATGCTCTGGTACAAGACGTTGTCACCAGCTTTCACCAGCAATATCCGACCTGTCGCGTTGAGGTATGCGTATCACCGACACTGCCACTGCTGTATATCGACCCGTCACTTATCACGCAGGTGCTATGGAATTTGCTGGAAAATGCTCAGAAGTATGGGCCATCTGAGGGGCCGATTACGCTGGAAGCCTTCTGTACCCATACCGATCTGGTGCTGAGTGTTGGTGATCGCGGGCCGGGCATTCCGGCCAGCGAACGGCACCGCATCTTTGACCGATTTTACCGCTTAGAGCGTGATCGACGCAGTCACCGGAGCGGGAGTGGGTTAGGGCTTGCGATCTGTCATGGTATCGTTACTGCCCATCAGGGAAGCATCTGGGTAGACGAACGACCGGGAGGTGGCAGCGTATTTCGGATTACCCTACCGTTCATCAACGACCAACCAACTGCGTGGTGCCCGTTGGAGTTTCACGGAGGAGAGCAGGTATGAACCAGCGCATCCTTATCGTCGACGATGATCCGGGAATTGTTGCTGCGATCACGCCTTCACTGCGGGCACAGGGATACAACATTGCTATCGCGCACGACGGCGAGAGCGCATTGCAGAAGTTTAGTCACCTTGTTCCCGATCTGGTGCTCCTCGATCTCGTCATGCCATCGCTGCACGGCATTGCTGTCTGTCAGCGAATCCGCCAGCAACGTTCAACCCCGATCATTGTGATTAGTGTGAAAGGTGCCGAAGCGGATATTGTCACCGCCCTTGATAACGGTGCCGATGATTACCTGGTTAAGCCCTTCCGGTTGAGCGAACTGCTGGCCCGCATCCGGGCAGTCTTACGTCGTGGCCGTAGTGAACAGACGGTTATTCAATGTGCCGATCTGGTGATTGATACAAACCGCCGTATTGTGCAGCGTCAGGGGGAGACGATCAATCTAACGCCGATAGAATACGCGGTACTGGCCGAACTAGTCGCGCACCGCGATGGTGTCGTCACTGCGCGACAGATAGTGCAGAGAGTATGGGGGCCACAGTATACCGATTCAACTGACTACGTCAAAGGGGTTATTCGCCGTTTACGGGTGAAGATTGAACCAGACCCTTCGCATCCGCGCTACATCATTACCGAGCCACATGTCGGTTATCGATTCAATGATGGTGGGTAGAAGGCTACCGCATCGCCCACTTGTCGTGCCCATGACCGGCGAGCAACGTACCATCATACGCCTGGTCGCTCGTGGGTTGTCGTCGGCGTGCGGTAGGGGAACGGCGTGCCGCTGGCACATCTGGCTGCATGTGACCGATCTGCCGGATTTTCGTCGGCGTAGACGTAGGGGCACGGCTGCACGTGACCGATCTGCCGGATTTTCGTCGGCGTAGACGTAGGGGCACGGCATGCCGTGCCCCTACAAGGCCCGCCGTATGACATATACTACTCACCCTTCAGCATCCAGCGCCGTTGCAACTCGTGTAGCACACCCTGTTCCTTCAGCCGATCCAGCGCACGATTAATTTCACTTTCCAATTGAAAAGCTGACGCCGGCATAACCAGCACATACGGCTCGTAGCTGAGAGCGGTAGCAATCCGCAGATCACCGGTCGCCAATGCACCCAATGCGGTAACGTGGTCGAGAATAATCGCATCAACTTCACCGCGCTGCAATGCCTCGATCAGGGGGGCGGCTTCATCAGCGGTATAGCGGTGCAGCGGAGTTGTCTGCGCGAAGCGATACGCCAGCGCGTCACCCTCACTTCCCAGTACCACACCGATACGTTGCCCTCGCAGATCGGCAAGATCAGCGATAGTGCTATCGTTCCTGGTCAGTAGCATCAAGCCACCATCGAAATAAGGCTGGGAGAAGCGCGCACGGTACCCTTGCTCTGGCGCGTAAGGCAGAGCCGAGGCAATCAGATCGGCCTGACGACTGGTTAACTGGTCGTAGAGTGCATCAAACCCACTCCGCACGAACACAACCTCAAACCCTAATTCGTTGGCCAGCGCCGTAATCAGATCGATGTCAAACCCCACCAGCCGGCCACCTCGCTCCTCGACAAAGGGCCGGTAACCGGCATCAACCGCTACCCGCAATACCCCACGCGCACGGAGATCGGCATAAACCGGATCAATGGCAGTCGTACCAGTTTGCACACTCCAGGCCAGCCAGCCATAGGCCAGCAACACAACTACTGACAGACCATCAAGCCATCGCCGCCAGTCGCGCCACTGCATTTCCTTAACGCTTTCTCATTTTTCTCGCCTTGACCGAATAATACTCTGTCGGTATACTTCATTATAAAGCTATTGCATCAATCACGGCCTATTCCCCTTTGTAATTACTGTCGTCATACGCAGTTATTACGTCAATTCAGAAATGGGAGTCGCGCATGGCAATTGAGCCTTACCGCCCAACCCCCGATTCTTCCGCTACCAATCGCGAGCAAGAGCTGGAGAAGAAGATCGCCAAGCTCTTCGAGCGCTGGAACTGGAAGCTATTCCGTTTCCTGCGAGCAATGATCTTCCTGGCGATTGGTATCTGGCTGGCGGCTAATCTCCTACCGGGTATCTTCAACATCATCATCACCGGTGAAATCGGTGATCTCATCTTGCAGATCATCCCGGTGGCCGTTTACCTCTTCTTCTTTATCGGCTTTCAGTTCTGGCTCATGTACTTCTTCATGGCCCGTACCCGCATCTACTGGGTTAAGCCGGGAGAGACAGGCGTGAGCTTTAAGGATTATCGCGGTAATCCAGAGGTACTAGAAGCGGCTCGTCGGGTGGTTACCCTGTTGAAAGGTGCCAAAGAGTTTAAGCAGATGGGTGGTGAAGTCACCCGTGGCATTCTGCTGATTGGCCCACCTGGTACCGGGAAGAGCTATCTGGCGCAGGCTATTTCGACCGAGGCCGGGGTGCCGTTTGGGTATCTGAGCGCGCCCTCGCTACTCTCGGCCTGGATGGGCATGGGCAATATTAAGGTGATGAATCTGTACCGCAAAGCCCGCCGTCTTGCCCGTGAGTACGGTGCCTGCATCCTCTTTATTGATGAAATTGATGCGATTGGAATGGCGCGCAGCTCAAACCTGATGGGGACAGGAGCTGCTGGTGCCGGGATGAATAACCGCGAGAATGTGGTGATGGGGGTTGGCGGTATGATGGGTGGTGGTAGCAGCCTGCTCAATGAGTTGCTGCTCCAGATGGATCCACCGCCGCAAGAGCAGACCTGGTGGGGTAAGCTGCTGCGTCTGGTCGGTTTACGCCGTGGTAAGGCAGAGATGCCACCAGTGCTTACGATGGCAGCCACTAACCTTGCCGAGACTCTCGATGCCGCACTGCTCCGTCCTGGTCGCTTTGATCGCAAGATCGCGGTTGAGCCGCCCGATGCCGATGGACGCCGTGAGGTGATCGAGTACTATCTGAGCAAGGTGAAGCATGAACCAATGCCTATTGACCGGATGGTTGCCGACACCATTGGCTACACCCCGGTTGCGATCAAGTACGTGATCAATGAGGCAACCATTCATGCGCACTTTGACGGTCGGGCTGCAATCAATTATTGGGACTTCACCCAGGCGCGTGAAATTCACGAGTGGGGCTTGAAGCAGCCGATTCGCAGTATGTCGTATGAAGAGCGGCGCCGAATCGCGTATCACGAAGCAGGTCACGCCTACGCTGCGGTGAAGCTGTTGAAGAAAGAGCGCCTCACGAAGGTGACTATTGTCCGTCACGGCAATGCCCTTGGCTTCGCGGCATGGAAACCGGAAGAAGAGATTCACACCCGTACCCGCGAGGAGCTGCTGGATCGGATCAAGATCTCACTGGCCAGCCGGGCTGCGGAAGAACTCTTCCTCGGTACCCAGATGAGCGGTGTAACCGGTGATCTACAGAGCGCTACCGGCATTGCGGCGATGATGGTCGGTGCGTATGGGATGGATAACAGCTTCTTCTCGTACCTGCTCTTTGGGATGCAGGGCTTGTCGGCACCTGATGTCAAACCGCGCGTAGAAGCGATTCTGCAAGAGCAGTACCGCATCGTGAAGCAGATGCTCGAACAGAATCGCATGGCGGTGATTGCTATCGCTGAGGCGCTGATCCTGCGTAACGAGTTGACTGACATCGATGTGAAGGAGATTCTGGCACGGGTGGAGGCAGAGCATCCTTACCTACCACCGAACGAGAAGCCTGAACGACCGGCCTTCGGTTTTGCCGCTGCCCTGTCGCGCTCGCAGACCACGCTGGTACGCCGTCGCCGTGAACCGGTTGTGTTGCCGGCTCCAGAGCGGCCTGCACCGGAGATTACGATCATCGATGCTCAGCGGCGCAATGAAGCCGGCGGTGAGACGCCACCTGCTCCGTCTAACGGGTAATAATGTACGCAATCGGGTGGCGACGAAGCGGGGCGATGAACATTCGCCCCGCTTTGTGTTGTATAGACCATACCACCACCGCAGCCGGTATGGGTATCTGTCCGCCCCCTACGTTCCATGGGAATATCCACCTGCCGCGTTGGCATTGCCGCTGCTCCACCCGCACCCGCTAGGGGCGGGAAGTGCCGGGGCCGGATGGCTCTCGCTAGCGCGAGCTGGTGCAGGAGGGCGATACTCTGGTGGAAGTAGACATAGCTTGCCGCACCTGGTTGGATGCGCGCCGGAGGCGTGCGCTCATGGCCGTGTTTCCAGGAGGGGGCGCACCGGAGGCACGCGCTCCCGGTTGTCTCTCCAGTGGGGTGCGCCGGAGACACGCACTCCCAGATGTGCTTGTACACCACTCCACGCTACACGATATGGACATCACCGCCCACAGATGAAGCTGATAAGTTAACCGTTGCAGTGTCTATCCTGTTACCGGATTGTCGCGCAGTTTCGTGTATAATCGGCATATCTTTGACTTAACAACCAATCATGTAGAGGAACCATTATCTATGACCGATACCACAACCACAACGCAAGAACTCTTACACCAGCGTTACGGCAATGATATTCCGCCATCCATCATCAGCACCCCGATCATCGACCTGTTACTGAGTCACCGTTCTGTACGTTCGTACAGTAACGAACCACTGCCGGAAGGCACGCTTGAAACGATGATTGCAGCGGCCCAATCTGCGGCCACATCATCAAATCTCCAGACGTGGAGTGTGGTTGCGGTGACTGACCCCGAACGAAAGCATCGCCTGGCGACCCTGGCCGGTGATCAAAACCAGATTCGGCGGGCACCGCTTTTCCTGGTCTGGCTGGCCGATCTGCACCGCATTGCCCAGGCGGCTGATGCCCGGCAGATGCCACACGAGGGGCTTGACTACCTGGAAATGTGGCTGGTGGGTGTGATAGATGCGGCCCTGGCAGCACAGAATGCTGTCGTTGCCGCCGAGTCGCTCGGCCTCGGTACCGTCTACATTGGCGCCATTCGCAATCATCCACTGGAGGTAGCGGCTGAATTGCAACTGCCACCGATGGTGATGCCGGTGTTCGGGATGTGTGTGGGTCGTCCCAATCCGGCACGACCGGCAGCGATTAAACCACGTTTGCCCCAGGAGGCGGTACTTCACCGGGAAGTCTACCGGCCAGAGCAGATACCACCTGCTGTCGAACGTTACAACGCGACAATGAGCGCCTTTTACGCGGCCCAACAGATGAATGTAGAAGGCGATTGGGTCGATCACTCGGCACGTCGGGTTGCCGGGCCGCATACCCTTTCGGGTCGTGATGTCCTGCGTGAAGTGCTGCATCGACTCGGTTTTCGGTTGAAATAAGACAACTTTACGCATAAGTACGCGCTTCTCCCGCTGTATCGTCTTTGGTGCAGCGGGAGATATGTTATACTTTGAATAGGTTTAAACAGATTTAACAAGACTCCTATGAGCGACAAGGAAACAGCAACCTATCTTTCGCTGTCGGCAGCAAGTAAGCTTCTCGGCGTGCATGCCTCAACCCTCCGGCTCTGGGCAGATGAAGGTGCCGTGCCGGTGTATATCACGCCGGGTGGACACCGTCGTTTTGCCCGCGCCGACATTCTGGCCTTGGCTTCGCGCCGACCATTACCATCGCAATCGATCAGTAGTGTCCTGGCCAGCAAAGCATTGGCCCAGACCCGTAATGAACTGGCGCATTCGTCGTCGGCACCAGCCTGGATGCACGCGATGAACGAGCAGGAGTGGCTGGCATGGCGACGGGTTGGCCAGCAGTTGATGGGTGTTGTGTTGCGTTACGTCAGCACCCACGACGAACAGAGTCCACTCCTTGATGAGGCACGGGCGATTGGTCACAGCTATGCCCGTCTGGCCCGTGCGGCAGGACTGCCGTTAACAGATGCGATTGCCGCAGCGCTCTTTTTTCGCGATTCGCTGGTTGAGGCGGCGATGGATTTGCCTGAAGAAGCTCGTGTACGCCCCTCGGAGAGTGCGCGGCTGCTGCGACGCATCAGTCGCGTGGCTAATGAAGTCCAACTGGCTGTTGTGAGCGGATATGAAACAACAGAGGAGTAAAGTGTGGAACCGACGACTGAGCAACGATTGAATGTCCCACGGACTCTCAAGCTGGGTACTTTTCATATCGGTTCATCGTTCATCGATTTGTTGACATCAGGGGTTCTCAATCGAGTGCTGATCACCGACCTGGCGCTGGCTGCGACACCGGTTGCCCTTCTCTCGGCGTTGCGCTACCTGCTTGCTCCGCTCAGCATCTGGGCCGGTTACCGCTCTGATCTGCGCCCGCCGGGCACTTTACGCCGGCTCCCATTCATCTGGGGTGGGCGCTTGCCGATGCTGCTTTCACTGCCTTTATTGCCGATAGTGACGGCTCTGCTGGCAACCGATCCGGCATCGGTTGCAGGGTGGTCATTAGCATTTTTTGCCTTTCTCATTTACGGTGTTGGGACGCTCATTTCAGGGAGTACCTATCTCAGTCTGGTGCGCGATAGTGCACCGCCGGCCCGGCGCGGGCAGGCACTGGCGATTGTCCAGGTGTTCCTGGTGATCAGCTTCCCGGTGGCCGGTGTTATTTATGGTCGTTTGATGCCGGTGTACGATCAGGCCAGCTTCTGGCGGCTGGTGTTGATCGGGATGAGCATCGCCTTTGGCTTTATTGCCTTTGCACTCTGGCGAGCCGAACGACCGGCCAGTGCGGTCGAAACTGACCCGACTCCACCAGAGCCATTCTTGCCCCTCCTGCGGCAGATGTGGTCTGATGTGCGTGCGCGCCGCTTCTTCCTTTTCCTCGCTCTTGGTGCAGTCAGCGCCTTCGCCCAGGATGCCGTACTCGAACCGTTTGGTGGCGATGTGTTTGGGCTGGACAATGGTCAGACAACACGCTTCAATGCCTACTGGGGCGTCGGTGTGGTGATCAGCCTGCTGGCAACCGTCTACTTTACCCGTCGCCGGGCAGCCCACGAGCAGACCGGGGTGGCAATGCTGGGTCTTGCCCTGACTGCGCTGCCGCTCTTCCTTCCTGTTGAGTGTGCTGGCGATTACCGAATGGCAGGCACTGTTGATCCCGGTGCTGGTCATGTTCGGGCTTGGTTTTGGCATCTATACAGTCGGTGCGGTCTCGCTGCTGGCCGCAATGACCACCGAACGCCATGCTGCGGCCTATCTTGGCCTCTGGTCGATGACCCAGCTTCTCTTCCGAGGTCTCGGCATCTTCGCCGGCGGCGCAGTACGTGATGTTGCGCTCTGGATGAGCGGATCGCTGCCTCTTGCTTACGCCAGTGTCTTCCTGTTGGAAGCAATTGGGTTGCTGGTCTGTATTGTGATTTTGCAACGGGTTGATGTGCCCGGTTTTGCCCGTGGTGAAACCAAACCATTGGGTGCGGCAACGGCGCTGGCCGCCGCCGACGGGTAGAGGGTGGCAGTCGGTCAACACGTTGGTGTCGAGTTGTAGGGGCGACGCATGCGTCGCCCCTACTGCGCTGCAACCCGCGTCTGCGCAAGAGGACGGCTGTGCGGCAGCATGGCTGCCGCACTCCAAACGCTGCAACACGGGCAACCTGGTCGGGAAGCTGTATCCACGCCAGCGGGTGATTCTACGGTGTGAGCGGGAAAAGGTCGCCAGTCCGCGCTCGTGCATTTCGGTCAGCAGTGGGGCGGATCGGTATGGGTATGCGCTGCACCACGCGCCTGGGCAAGAGGATGGTTGGCGCGGCAGCGTGGCTGCCGCACTCCAAACTCGCGACACGGGCAACCTGGTCGGGAAGCTGTATCCACGCCAGCGGGTGATTCTACGGTGTGAGCGGGAAAAGGTCGCCAGTCCGCGCTCGTGCATTTCGGTCAGCAGGGGGGCGGATCGGTATGGGTACGCGCTGCGACCCGCGTCTGCGCAAGAGGACGGCTGTGCGGCAGCATGGCTGCCGCACTCCAAACTCGCGACACGGGCAACCTGGTCGGGAAGCTGCATCCACACCAGCGGGTGTTCCTACGGTGTGGGCAGCGAAAGGCTGTTGGCCTGTATTCGTGCATTTCGGTCAGCAGTGGGGCGGATCGGTATGGGTATGCGCTGCACCACGCGCCTGGGCAAGAGGA
Organism: Chloroflexus aurantiacus J-10-fl; assembly: GCF_000018865.1. Taxonomy (NCBI): domain Bacteria; kingdom Bacillati; phylum Chloroflexota; class Chloroflexia; order Chloroflexales; family Chloroflexaceae; genus Chloroflexus; species Chloroflexus aurantiacus. The sequence continues at coordinate 4,249,805 of NC_010175.1, read as the reverse complement.
TGGCGGTGCGGCAGCATGGCTGCCGCACTCCAAACTCGCGACACGGGCAACCTGGTCGGGAAGCTGTATCCACGCCAGCGGGTGATTCTACGGTGTAAGCGGGAAAAGGTCGCCAGTCCGCGCTCGTGCATTTCGGTCAGCAGGGGGGCGGATTGGTATGGGTACGCGCTGCGACCCGCGTTTGCGCAAGAGTACGGCTGTGCGGCAGCATGGCTGCCGCACTCCAAACTCGCGACACGGGCAACCTGGTCGGGAAGCTGCATCCACACCAGCGGGTGATTCTACGGTGTAAGCGGGAAAAGGTCGCCAGTCCGCGCTCGTGCATTTCGGTCAGCAGGGGGGCGGATTGGTATGGGTATGCGCTGCGACCCGCGTTTGCGCAAGAGTACGGCTGTGCGGCAGCATGGCTGCCGCACTCCAAACGCTGCAACACGGGCAACCTGGTCGGGAAGCTGTATCCACGCCAGCGGGTGATTCTACGGTGTGAGCGGGAAAAGGTCGCCAGTCCGCGCTCGTGCATTTCGGTCAGCAGGGGTGCGGATCGGTATGGGTACGCGCTGCGACCCGCGTCTGCGCAAGAGGACGGCTGTGCGGCAGCATGGCTGCCGCACTCCAAACTCGCGACACGGGCAACCTGGTCGGGAAGCTGTATCCACGCCAGCGGGTGATTCTACGGTGTGAGCGGGAAAAGGTCGCCAGTCCGCGCTCGTGCATTTCGGTCAGCAGGGGTGCGGATTGGTATGGGTATGCGCTGCACCACGCGCCTGGGCAAGAGGACGGTTGGCGCGGCAGCGTGGCTGCCGCACTCCAAACTCGCGACACGGGCAACCTGGTCGGGAAGCTGTATCCACGCCAGCGGTGATTCTACGGTGTGAGCGGGAAAAGGTCGCCAGTCCGCGCTCGTGCATTTCGGTCAGCAGGGGTGCGGATTGGTATGGGTATGCGCTGCACCACGCGCCTGGGCAAGAGGACGGTTGGCGCGGCAGCGTGGCTGCCGCACTCCAAACGCTGCAACACGGGCAATCCGGTCGGGAAGCTGTATCCACGCCAGTACGTGATGGCACTGGAGGCAGTCGTTAACACTCCTCGCTGCCATACCGGTAGACTGGGAGCATGATATACTGTCGTTAGTGATTGGCAAGGGTTCATGCGCCTGTGCGATGGTCGGGTAGCACGGCCACTCAGTTTGTATGAAATACGTTCCAGTATATTACCTTCACGACAAAATTATGCGCTTTTCTTTACTCCTGATACTCGTGTTCGTTGTGACCGGCTGTGGCAGTGCAGTACCACCAGTACCGACCCGCTCGGCAGTGGAACTTCGCCAGACTCAGGTAGCCTTGCAAGGTTTGCCTACCGTTCCCCCGGCCCCAACTGAACTGAGCCGTCCGACACCTACTCCTGCGCCACCTGTTGATTTGGTCGAACTGCTGAAGCTCACCGACGACGATCCACGGGCGATGGGTGATCCGAATGCACCGGTGCTTATGATCGAGTTTACCGATTATGAGTGTCCATTTTGTGCCCGCTTCGTTAGTGAGTCGCGCCCCCGGATTGTGCGCGAATTCGTTGAAACTGGCGTTGTCAGGCTCGTTGTACGTGACTTTCCGCTGACTTCGATCCACCCTTCGGCATTACTGGCAGCCGGCGTGGCCCATTGCGCCGCTGCACAGGGGCAGTTCTGGCCGGTGTATGAGATGCTGTTTCAAACCCACAATGTTGAGTGGGGCGGGGTGCCCAATCGTGACCGGGATGTGTTGATCGAGCTGGCCGGAAAACTCGGTGTGGATACAGCGCAGTTGCGTGCCTGTCTCGACGATCCGGCGACTGAGGCGACTATCATCGCCGAGGTTGAGACGGCTACCCGCCTGGGAATTAACTCAACGCCGAACTTTATCATTAACGGTCGGATTGTGCGTGGTGCGTTTCCGTTCGAGAGTTTTGCCAGTCTGATCCGACGGTTGGCCGAACTGCCGTGAGTCTTCCGCTTTGATCCCTCTCTGGATTGGCAGGGGCGAGCAGGTGGCCGGCGTATGCTATACGCCCCTGGCAGATGGACACGGAAGTGATGCGTCTATACACCAAATCCGAAACATACGGATGCGAGACCTGGACGAGTAGCGTTTGTTGCCCGGCGTAGTGTGGTATCATTATCAGCGATAACGCTCTCAATCTACCCGTTAGATAGTCACAAGGAGTAGTGTTTCCTATGCCACGCTTAAGCGAAGCTGAAATTGCCGAACAGTTGGCTCAGCGACCCGATTGGAGCCTTGAGAACAACGAGATTGTCCGTACTTTTCGGTTAGCTAATTTTCCGGCGGCGATTGCGTTCGTGACCCACGTTGCGTTTCTGGCTGAGGCTGCCGGCCATCACCCCGATATTGATATTCGTTATAACCGGGTGCGACTGGCGCTCACCACCCACGATGCCGGCGGGTTGACCGAGAAGGACTTTGCGTTGGCCGCCGCGATTGATGAGATTATGGGCTGATGCCACTCGTGACGACAACAGCCGGCGATCTGTTTGTGATGCGGCGAGGCACGAACGGGGTGCCGTTGATTTTTGTTCACGGTGCCGGGGGGAGTGGTCGCCATTGGGGCCGGCTATTTGCCCTGTTGCCGCCAACAGTTCAGTTTATCGCCGTTGACCTGCCGGGTCACGGTCGGTCACCACTGGCCGGCCCGATTACGATTGAACGCTATGCAGCGCAGATCGCTGCGCTTCACCAGGCACTTGCCCTACCACCAGCCCTGATTATCGGTCATTCGATGGGCGGAGCGATTGCCTTGCAGCTTGCAATCACGACGCCGCAGATCGTTGCCGGTCTGGGCCTGTTCGGCAGTGCTGCCCGTTTGCGAGTTGCTCCTGCGCTGCTCGATGGGTTGGCCGGCGACGAGGCTACCCGACAGGCAACCATCACCACACTGGTTACCTGGCTCTTTAGCCCTGCCGCCGACCCAACGCTTTTTGCTGAAGCCAGGGCCGAATACGCCGCGCTTGACCCGGCGATTCTGCTGGCCGATTTTCAGGCGTGCGATGGGTTCGACGTGCGGAACCGGCTCGGTGACATCCACTGCCCGGCGCTGGTGATCACCGGCAGCGACGACCGCCTTACCCCGCCCAAACTCGGCGCCGAACTGGCGAGCGGGCTTGGCGTACCACACCATCTCCTGGCCAATGTCGGCCATATGCCAATGTTGGAAGCGCCCGATCAGCTAAGCGAGCTGCTGCGTGAATGGCTGACAACGCTTGCTTGAGGTGAACAGCTCGCGTAGAATGGGATATAGCGGTCAGCGCAAGCGCAAATACGAATGAAGGAGGCGATCATGGAGTTCCAGCTTACCGAAGATCAGCAGATGCTCCGCGACATGGTGCGCCAGTTTGCCGAGAAAGAGGCCAAACCAACTGTCGCTGAACGTGATGAACATGCCCGCTGGCCTGCCGAATTGGTGCGCAAAATGGGTGAACTCGGTCTGATGGGTGTCGCCGTTAGCGAAGAGTACGGTGGCGCCGGAATGGATTATGTCTCGTATGCGATAGTGATTGAAGAACTCTCGCGGGTTGATCCGTCACTGGGTGTGATCGCCTCGGTGAATAACTCGCTGGTGTGCTACGGGATCGAGAAGTTTGGCACCGAAGAGCAGAAGCGTGAGCTGCTGGTACCGCTGGCAAGTGGGCGGATGCTTGGGGCATTCTCGCTCAGTGAACCGGGCGCCGGTTCGGACGCCGCAGCCCAACGAACAACTGCTGTGCGCGATGGCGACTATTACGTTATCAACGGCGTCAAGAACTGGGTTACTAACGGTGATCACGCCGACACCATTATCTTGATGGCGATGACCGACCCCAGCAAGGGTACGAAAGGCATCACCGCATTTCTGGTTGACACCCACGCGCCAGGTTGTCGGGTGGTCAAAGTCGAGAACAAGCTCGGCATTCGCAGTGCACATAGCTGCCAGATGGCGTATGACGACTACCGCATACCGGCGTGGCGGCGGCTCGGCGAAGAGGGTCAGGGTTTCAAGATTGCGATGACGATTCTCAACGCCGGTCGCATCGGGATTGCGGCACAGGCGGTCGGGATTGCGCAAGGCGCGTTCGAGGCGGCACTGGAGTACAGCAAAGTTCGTGAACAATTCGGCAAACCGATCCACGAATTCCAGGCCGTCGGCTTTACGCTGGCCGATATGGCAACCCGTATCAAAGCGGCCCGTCTGCTCACCTACGAAGCCGCCTGGCGCAAAGATCAGGGGCTTGATTTCATCAAAGACGCCTCGATGGCGAAGCTCTTTGCTTCCGAGACGGCGATGTGGGTGGCGACGAAGGCGGTGCAACTGCACGGTTCAAACGGCTACTCGAAAGAGTATCCGGTGGAACGGTTCTTCCGTGACGCGAAGATTACCGAGATTTACGAAGGGACAAGTGAGATTCAGCGCCTCGTGATCAGCCGCGAACTGGTACGCTGATCAGAGTAGACGGCGGCGCTGCGTCGCCCAACAGGAGTTATGCGTCTCATTCTTGTGCGACACGGCGAGACGCCGTGGAATCAAACGTTACAGTACCAGGGTCACGCGCCGATACCGCTCAACGAGCGTGGGCGCGAACAGGCCCGACGGGCAGGGATACGATTGGTTCGGAGCGGGGCAGTTGCTCTGTACAGTAGCGATCTGCCCCGCGCATGGGAGACAGCCGAGATTATTGGGTCACACGTCAATCTGCAACCGGTTGCTATGCCGGATTTGCGCGAGATTGATGTCGGGTTATGGGAAGGGCTAACCCCCGACGAACTCTATCAGCGCTTCCCCGACCATATGCGCGAATACGACCGCGACCCGGCACGAACTGTGCGTCTCGGCGGCGAAAGTTATGCCCAATTGCAAGCAAGGGTGCTGCGGGCGTTTGCCCGGATCGAGGCCGCTCACCGCAATGGTGAGACGATTATCGTGGTTTCGCATGGCGGCTCCATCCGCGCCTTGTTCTGTCACATCATCGGTCTCGATCTGGCAAACTTTAGCAAATTGTGGCTCGACAATGGTTCGTTGAGCGAAATCGTCCGCGGGCGAAGTGGCTGGCGGCTATTACGGATGAATGATGTCGCCCACCTTGAGGAACTGGTGGCGGAAGGCGGCGAGTAAACGTATGAGCGGACGAACCACTGCTAACGAACATGATCTGTTATCGGCAAACATTCGCGCACTAGGCGATGCACTTGGCCGGGTCATTATCGGTCAACACGGTAGCGAAGCACTGGCACTGGTGGAACAGGTGCGCCGGATGGCTAAAGACCTCCGCAATGCACCAACCAACACCGATCCACAGGCACTTCCCCAATTGATTGCCGATCTGGATTTGCCACAATTACGCAGTCTGGTCAAGGCATTCACGCTCTATTTTGGATTGGTCAATCTGGCGGAAGGGGTTGAACGTCTGCGCGTTTTGCGGGCGCGCGATCTACGCCATGCGCCCGCCCCCCGTGCCGAGAGTATTGCCGACGCTATCGAATTGCTGAAGCGTCACGGAGTACCGGCACCTGCGATCCAGGAATGGCTGGATCACGCGCTGATTATGCCGGTGTTGACGGCGCACCCGACCGAGTCGCGCCGGCGCACAATCCTGATTAAACTGCGGCGCATTTTTGATACGCTGGTCGATTTGACATTTGGAGAGCGGTTGGTCTTACCTGCCGACCGGCAGGCCGCGCTTACCCGCATCGAGCGGGAGATCGTCGGGTTGTGGCAGAGCGATGATGTGCGTAATCGGCGACCATCGGTGCTCGACGAAGTGGAGAATGGACTGTTCTTCTTTCAAACCGTCCTCTGGGAACTCCTACCGCACATCTATCGTGAGATGAGTGATGCGCTGCAAGCAGCATATCCGGATCACCCCTGGCGTCTGCCGCCATTTCTGCGCTTTGGAAGCTGGATGGGCGGGGATCGCGACGGCAATCCCTTCGTGACGCCAGAGGTAACGGTCGAGACGGTACGGCTGATGCGGAGCGCAATGCTGCGTTATCTGATAGATTGCCTTGATCGGCTGATCACCGATTTGAGCCAATCGGTGCAGCAGGTGAAGGTGGATACGGCGATCATTGATCGCATCGCCGAATATCGCGAGTTGATGCCAGATGCAGCAGCGACGCTCAACCCGCATTACCGCTGCGAGCCATACCGCCAGTTGTGCCATTTTATTCAGGCCCGGCTGCACAACACCCTTCAGTACACGTTGGACTACACGCCTCGTTGGGGGATCGATCCACCGCTCGCACGGCGACCCGACATCTACTACCATAGCCGCGAACTCTTAGCCGATCTCGACCTGATCGATGCCAGTCTGCGCAATAACGGCAGTACGTTAATCGCCGAGGGTCTGTTGCGCGATGTACGAACGCTCGTGGCAGTTTGCCATCTGCACACGGCCACCCTCGACGTGCGCCAGCACGCCAGCCGGCACACAGCAGCCCTGAGCGAAATCCTGGCCGCTGCTGGTGTGGTCGACGATTACGAAGCGCTCGATGAGGCAGAGCGGATTGCGGTGTTGAGCGTGGAAATTCGCCGACCGCGCCCACTCACGCCCAGCCGACTCAGTCATTTCAGTCCGGCGACGGCGGAAACCATTCACACCTTTCGGGTCATAGCGGCAATCAGCGAACAGCTCGACCCAGAAATCTTTCAGACGTACATCATCTCGACCACCAGTCAGGTCAGCGATCTGCTGGCAGTGTTGCTGCTCTGCCGCGATGCCGGTCTCTACCAGCCCGGTCAGGCCAGTCAGTTGCATATTGTGCCGCTGTTTGAAACGGGTGACGACCTGCAACGCGCACCGGCGCTCCTGGATGAACTGCTCCGCTTGCCGGTGTACCGTGAGCATCTGGCGCTACGCGACAACCTGCAAGAGGTGATGCTCGGTTATTCCGACAGCAACAAAGAGGGTGGCTTTGTGGCTGCAAACTGGGCACTCTACCGGGCACAGGTGGAACTGACAGCGGTCACAGATCGGCACGGCGTCCGCTTGCGCCTCTTCCATGGCCGCGGTGGCGCTGTTGGCCGCGGTGGCGCTGTTGGCCGCGGTGGCGGCCCTGCCGGACAGGCCATCCTCGCCCAACCACCCGGAACCCTCCACGGTCAGATCAAGGTTACTGACCAGGGTGAAATGATCTCAGACCGTTATCTCGATCCGCGGACTGCCCATCGTCACCTCGAACAGGTGGTTAATGCCGTGTTGCGGGCGGGCTTTCCCGGCATGGCGCGGCAGCCCGAACCAACCTGGCTGGCCGCGATGGAGGAGATGGCGACTACGGCACGTACTGTCTACCGGCAACTGGTTTACGAAGACCCGGATTTTCTGATCTATTTTCGCAGTGCCACACCGGTGGCCGAATTCAACCGGCTACGCATCGGCTCACGTCCGGTCTCGCGCCGCAAGAGTGATCGGATCGAAGACCTGCGGGCCATTCCATGGGTCTTTAGCTGGATGCAGAGTCGGCACACGATTCCGGGCTGGTTTGGCCTGGGCAGTGCGCTGGAAGCATTTGTGGAAGCCGATCCGCATCACCTGCATCTATTGCGCACCATGTACCAGCACTGGCCCTTTTTCAGCACGCTGCTGGATAACGCGCAGATGATCATGCTGAAAGCCGATATGAACATTGCCCGCGCTTACGCCAGCCTGGTGCCGGATCGTCATCTGGCCGAACGGATCTTTCAGCGGATCGAGAGCGAATTCCGCCGCACCGAACGTATGATCTGTCAGATCACCGAACGCAACGATCTGTTGGCCCATCAACCGGTACTTCAGCGGGCGATTCGGCAGCGCAACCCGTACATCGATCCACTCAGCTTTGTCCAGATTGAACTGCTCCGCCGATTGCGCGCTGCGCCGCCCGAAGAACAGGGCGAATTGGAAACGGTTTTGTTGATGTCAATCAACGGCATTGCTGCCGGATTGAAGAATACAGGCTGATGCATACCAAACGGCTCGACACCTCACCCGCTGCAATTGCCATGGCCGGCGAACTCCTCCGGCGTGGCGAACTTGTCGCCTTCCCGACCGAAACGGTCTACGGGCTAGGCGGGCATGCGCTCGACGAGCGTGCCGTAGCGGCCATTTTTACCGCGAAGGGGCGTCCGGCGAATGATCCGCTGATCGTCCACATCACGGCAGCCACCGATCTGCCACTGGTGGCTGCGACAGTTCCACCACTTGCCGGCAGGCTGGCAGCGGCCTGCTGGCCAGGCCCACTCACGCTGATCGTACCGCGCCATCCTCGTGTACCGTTGACAGTGACTGCCGGACGTGAAACGGTCGCGGTACGGGTACCTTCACATCCGATTGCCCAGGAGCTGCTGCGGGCTGCCGGTGTACCGGTTGCCGCACCAAGTGCCAACCGCTTCGGACACACCAGTCCAACCACTGCCGATCACGTGCTGGCTGATCTCGATGGACGGATCGCGGCGGTGATTGATGGTGGGGCGACGCCGATTGGCATTGAGTCAACCGTGCTCGACTGCACCACCGATCCGCCGACACTTTTGCGCCCTGGCGGGATTAGCCTTGAAACGTTGACCGACCTGATCGGCGAGGTGCAACTCCGTTCACAACCTACCGCCGATGAAGCGCATGGCCTGACCGCGCCCGGTCTCCTGGAGCGCCACTATGCCCCCGATCACGAATTATGGTTGTTTAGTGGCAAACCGGACTCGGTTCTCGCCCGGCTACGCGCCGAAACCGAAGCAGCGCTGGCCCGTGGACTGCGCGTTGGTCTCCTTTTGCCAGAGGAAGACCTCGCGCTGATGCACGACTTACCAGTTGAGCGGGAATCGCTCGGCCCAACTTCTGATCCGGCGATCATTGCCCGGCGGCTATACGCCGCGCTGCGGGCGCTTGACGAACGCCAGCCCGATCGCATGTTTACCCGCGATCTCGACGAAGCCGGCCTGGGGCGTGCCCTGCGGGATCGCCTGCGCCGTGCGGCAACGCGGGTGATTGTGGTTGACGAAGAGACGGGAAAACAGTAAAATACGAAACAATGTTCTTATTTTGTAGCAAGGCTGCGACGCTATGGACAACAACACAACGCTCATCCTGGGTGATTGTCGTGACGTTCTCAAAGATATACCGGACAACTCGGTTGACCTGATATTCACATCACCCCCCTACGCTGATCGCAGAAAAAACACCTACGGTGGTATTCATCCTGATAAGTACGTAGAATGGTTCTTGCCAATAGGTCGGGAGCTATTGCGTGTTTTGAAACCAGATGGCACATTCATCCTGAATATCAAGGAAAAAGCAGAAAACGGCGAGCGCCATACATACGTCATTGAACTGATACTGGCCCTGCGACAGCAGGGATGGTTATGGACAGAAGAGTTCATCTGGCACAAGAAAAACTGCTACCCTGGCAAATGGCCGAACCGCTTCCGTGATGCCTAGGAACGACTACTACAATTTAACAAAACAAAACGCTTCAAAATGTTTCAGGAAGAAGTGATGATTCCGATGGGACAATGGGCAGATAAACGGCTCAGAAATCTAAGCCAGACAGATCTGGTACGTGACAACTCACGGGTAGGGAGCGGTTTTGGCAAGCGAGTCGCAAACTGGCTGGAACGAGAGATGGTCTACCCGACCAACGTCCTTCACTTGGCGACGGAGACAAAGAATCGACGCCACAGCGCGGTATTTCCAGAGGCACTCCCAGAGTGGTTCATTAAACTCTTTACCCGCGAAGGGGACATGGTGCTTGATCCGTTTATGGGTTCCGGTACTACGATCAAAGTCGCTCGACGTATGAATCGTCGTGCAATAGGTATTGAGATACTACCTGAGTATTTTGCGCTGGCCGAGGAAGAAATTGCCAGAGAAGCACCACGACTCCTATGAGTAATTTTTACTGACAGACATCAGACAATATGTCCAGGAACATATTGGCAAGTTTCATGAAGCCAGGCTTAATAGTCTGCGAAACCTGGAGCTAGAGCAGATCTTGAGACGCAAAAATCCATACCTTTTTCGCGCAAAGAATATTTTAGTTGCATCTGATCTTGTTCGTTCTCTGCTTGATGCACATCTCTCTTCACAAGAAGAGACAATGTTTGGTGAGTTTTTAGAGGGATTGGCAATTCACATTTGCAAGCGTACATTTAATGGCAAAAAATCTGAACGACCCAGCATTGACTTAGAGTTTCAAACCGGGAATGAGTACTACCTGGTATCTATCAAGTCAGGACCGAACTGGGGAAACGCCGATCAAATTCGCAAGATGCGCGAGAACTTTCAGGCAGCAATTGCAGAGATTCGGCAATCACAGCCTGAGCTTCAGATTTTTGCTGTGAATGGATGCTGTTACGGTCAAGATACAGGGAACAAGGGAGATTATCAAAAGCTGTGTGGTCAGGCTTTCTGGTCATTTATTTCAGATGGTGTGGAAGAATTGTATACGCAGATTATAGAACCATTAGGATTTGAAGCAAAAGAGCGAAATGAAGCATTTCATCGGGCTTACGCTACGATTGTAAATCAGTTTACGCAAAGATTTATTGAGAAGTTCTGCAACAATGGTGAAATAAACTGGGAACTCCTGGTTACATTCAATTCAGCCCGCCCTGCATTGAGAGAACGAAGGCATCGGTACTCCTAAACATCTAGCCTGTTCCAAAAAACATCTCCCATTACTGATCGTCTCCATGAGTGTGACGAGTACGCACAGCATCCTCGTGACCGGCAGGTCAACGGCATGACGCGCACCGGATCGTGAGCACGGCTGCTGCGGCAGCATGGCTACCGCACTCCAAACGCCGCGCCACGCGCATGACGAGCGGGCAAGGCAACCAATCCAGCGCGTTATGGTACGGCTTGAGCTTCTCTCTACCAACGGGTCGGGAACAGGGTAGGTTTTCCCGGTACGCATGTTGTCCCAGTGATTCGAGAGTAAACCACTTCGCCCCATACCTGATCACGAGTACGGCTGGCACGGCAGCGTGCCAGCCGCACTCCACCATACCACGCGACACGAGTAATCCTGTCTGGCAATGGTATCCTCTCTGATATGCAATCCCCCTGTGTCCATGGCAGAAAGATCGACTCTCTGCCTCCGCGCTCAAGTATGATGCCAGAGTGATCATCGGATCACATGTTATGAAGTCGCTTGCACCAGATTTGATGCTAATAAGCGGTCAGGAGTGCGTCTGGTTAATCATATTGACCTGAAGATAGCCGGTGTGACACGCGACCGACGTAGAGCAAGGTTGAAGCGGAAACCTGGCTCCCGCACGCCAACGACTCAACACGCGCATCACGGAGCGCGAACGATTTTTAGTCCAGCGCGTGATTGGCTCAGCGTCAATTCTCAACCCGCCATGCCCTCACGTCACTCAACCCCACATCCAGCAACCACTCCCCATCGGGACTAAACATTAAGATATTCAGGCGAATTGGGCTGCCGCTCAAGATGCGTTTTCGCCGACCATCGGCAGGATTGCGCAGCGCAATGGTCTGGCGCGGCGGACCTGGCTCGAAAAACGAGAAGCTATCGCCAGGCGGAGGTCGGTTAGGAGTCGCCAGCCAGCGGCCATCAGGACTAATCGCCACTGGCATCTTGCGAGCAGCGATAAATTCCTGCGGTGAACGTTCTTCTTTCTCTCCGGGAAAAGAAATTCTATACGCGAGCTGCCAGGTTGCAGTATCGTAGACATGAATAAACTTACCACCCAGGACCAGACGAGAACCGTCGGGACTAAACGCAATGCTCCCGCTCGGCCTGGGCTGGATTTGCCGGCTAACGGTGCGTTGTGCGACATCAACCAGCCAGACACTGGCATCGGTACCAACAACCAGATGTTTACCATCAGGGCTAAAGGCAAGTGCGATGATGGTCGCCGCGTCAGGATCAGCGAGCAGGATTGAGTCAATCTGCCGTTGATTCATTACGTCCCAAAGCTGTACCTCCTGGCCCCGACTGTGGTGAAACTCACTGACAGCAAGGATAGATCCATCAGGGGAAAAAGCCAGGCTCATTGGATATACATGCTCACCCCGTGGCCAGCAATTGAAGGTTGCTTGTCGTTCGCCGCTTACAGGATCGTACAGCCAGACTGTACCCCAACTACCGATAGCAAGCAGGGTGCGATCCGGATGCAAAGCGAGGTAACCGCCGACCGGTAGAGTCTGAAGCACCTGATTGTCAGGAAAACGCCGGAACGTTGTCTGCCTGTCGTCTGCAACAGCGAGTAGATCATTGCGCAGGAATAACGCTGAGTTAATATTGTCAAGCTCCCAGACGATGACCGGTTGTTCTTCTCGTCTGAACCAGAACATGGCAAAGCCACCCAATCCACCTATCAGCACACACGCCAGCCCGACGATGCCAATCAGTACCAGAAATCGCCGCATAGACCCCTCTGGACGAGAATGGCAGATGCACTGCCTGAGCCGAACAGCCGCTGAAGGGGGCAGTGATTATTCGCCGGCCACCCTTCCCAATACCAAAAAGGCGATCACATCAGCTACCCGCGCTCGCCAGGCTGCTTCGTTGTGCGCTGCACCCGGAAACTTGCGCGTCAGCCAGTCATGCCCGTGACGATAACCAGCCTGCTCCAGCAGGCGGTCCATACGCTGCTGGAAGGGTTCATATTCTGCATCTAACCCAACCGTACCATAGTCGAAATAGAACCGATGGCGACCGGCAGGCGGCAAGAGGGCTGCCAGTTCATCGACCAGCAGATTACCGCCAGCCGGCCAGTGGGTCGAGAGACATCCGGCGCCAGCAAACAGATCGGGGTACTGGCACACGCCATAGAGTGAGATCAAGCCGCCCATGCTCGATCCCATCAAGAAGGTATTTGAGGCATCGGGTAGGGTAGGATAGTGGCGATCAACAAACGGTCTCACCTCTTCGACCAAAAAGGAGAGGTAGGCATCAGAGACCGGTTCGCCACCCATGCGTTCAACAATGCTTTCCCAGCCTCGCGTCTGCCGGAGAGCAGCAAAGGGCTTTTGCGGCGCATACTCGCGCCAGCGCTGATCGGTACACCAGACCCCGACAACAATCGCACCGGGCCAGTTGTAGGTAGCGCACAGCCGCTCGATGGCCTGATCAACCGCCCAGACTTCACCATCGGCGCGAAGTGTCGGATCGAAGAGGTTTTGGCCATCGTGCATGTAGATGACCGGTAGCGGTTGATCACCGGTTGCTGCGGGAAGCCAGACATCGACCGGACGAGAAGTGACGTAGCGACTCTGAAGATCGAGATGACGGTATAGTGGCATAGAACATCTTCTTTCTCGGCCAAAGCCTATGGAAGGAAACTACTCCGCTGATCAGCACTCAGTTGATAGGTAAGGATACCATCAGTTCGCGTACCGATCCATAGCAGATTTGAGCGATCTACCGCCAATGCTAATGGCTCGGCACCGGTAAAGCCTGAATTGCGTGGCAGATAGGAGTGCCATTCGCTCCCATCGTAACGCAACAGAAAGCCGCCCGTCGTCAATGGCCGGGCAGCCCCAACCCAAATCTCACCGGCAGCAGTTTCGAGCAGTGTCGTGATGGTCTGCGCCGGTAGCCGGCGATTAGCAGTGGTCAACCATTCCCAGCGCGTTCCATCCCAACGCGCCAGCCCTTCGCCCAGCGTGGCCGCCCATACCACGCCGTGTTGATCGATCAGAATTGCCGACACCCCGGCACCGGCAAAACCGGCTGTCCGTTCAAAATGTTGCCAGGTGTCGTAAGCCGGTAGATAGCGACTCAGCACACCGATCCCACCAAACCATACCGCGCCGGATGGCTCGATAGCAAGCGACAGTACCAGTCCCCCACGGCCAGCCTGCGGCAACCATTGCCAGCGACCATCAATGCTGCGCACCATACCACCGGCATTCGTGCCGACCCAGAGGGTACCATCCGGCGCCGCCGCAACTGTACGAACCAACAGATTCGGCAGCTCCGGTAAAGCTGGCGTTTGCCACGTCCAGTCGTCATCACCCTGTACCAGGGCCAGCCCCCGATCACTTGCCACCCATAGACCGGCAGTCGTTTCGGCCAGGGCATAGACCTGTCCCAGGTCCAGATGGCGCCAGCGTGGCGGATCTTCGCTCACGAGGGGCGCCTGCCAGATGGTCAGACCAGCTTCCCCACCCAACGCAACCCGGCCATCGCGCAAGGGCTGGATCGCGTACACCGGCCCTGGCGGAAGACCACCGGTTGTTGGAGGGATTGAACGCCACCCGATACTGCCGACGGTCACCATAATCAATGCACTGGCATACACCGTGCCGATGAACCCGACCAGCAAGGCGAGCGCAATTAATGCCATGCGGGGCGGGCGCAGCGCCATGATGGTGCTCCAGCCCCAGTAATCATTGAGCTGATACAGCCAGGTCACGAAACGCGACAGCAGGGGTGCGGCCAGCAAGACGGTCGGCGTAACCAGCGTCAACACATACTGTGGCCATTTCGTCGGCCAGAGCAGCAGGATAAGGATGCCGCTCAGGAACCAGACAACCAGGTAACGACGCTGGGGATCACGCCAGGCCATCGGCAGCGCAAGACAGGCCAGCAGCGTTAACCACGGATCGGGGCCGGGGAAGAAGAAAACCTCTGGATGCCAGCCCACAGCCGGTGCCGTTGCCAACCAGATGAGCGGCTGATACCAGGGATAGCCGGCAGCCTGCACCTCACTCCCTTGCATGTACGCTGTCCAGAAACCGGCCATAGCAATCAGGCGTTCCAACGGCTGCCGCCAGAGCGTGGGGTTGGCCGCGACAAAACTCAGAAGTGCAATCCCGGCCAGCACAGGTATGCGTCGCGCTTGGCCGCGCTGAATCAACAACACGATCATTGCCGGCGCGGCAATGATGGCGTAATTCATCTTGGCAGCGGTCGCCAGCCCCCAGGCAACCGCCCCCAGCCACCACCAGATGCGCTGGCGAGCAGGCTCCCGGCGTGAGGCGTATTCCCACGCGCCGACGGCAGCAATCGAGAGCGCCAGGGGCAATGCTTCGAGGTACGCCTGTGCCGTGTACTTCACTGTAAGGGTGTGAATTGCCAGCAAACCGGCTGCCAGTGGGCCGGCAGTGAAGGCCAGCAGCGCAACCGCAACCGTCCCCAGCAGAGTGGACATCAAGCGCGCCACGTAGAGGACTGTGGTTTGATTCGCGGCTTCACCGAGCAGTAACGCGCCACCAGCATACATCAACTTATGTAATGCCGGATGCTGACGATTACCGGGATAATCGATCACACCTGCCCAATCGCCCTGGCGCATGAGATTCGCATAATCAAGGGCAGCACCAACATACACCGGCTCATCGAAATCAACCGGCAACGTTAGTACTGCCCACAAGCGCAAGAGAGCGGCCAGGACGATCACGCCGATCAGTCGGCCACGAGAGACACCGGAACGCACGCTGATTTATCCCTTTACACCACCAACCGTTAATCCCGACACCAGGAAGCGCTGGAGCATCAAAAAGACAATAATGGTCGGTAGGATAATCAACAAACCACCAGCCGCAAAATTACCCCACGGCACGCTCTGGCTATTGGCAAGACTGAACAGGCCGGGAACCACCAGCTTCATGCTATCGGGAGCCGGTACCAGCACCGAGGCAAAGATGAAATCACCCCACCCGGCCAGGAAACCGAGCAGTGCGGTAACCGCCAGTGCAGGACGGGCCAGGGGCAATGCGATTAAGATAAACGACTGGATCGGACCACAGCCATCGATCATTGCCGCTTCTTCCAGCTCAATCGGAATGGTATCGAAATAGCCCTTCATATTCCAGGTACTAAAGACGAGGGTACCGGTTGTATAAGCCAGAATAAGCCCTTCGTGCTTGCCATACAGCCCCAACGCCGTCAGCAACTGGGCAACCGCAACCAGACTCAACACACCGGGGAAGGTCTGAATTGCCAGCAGCAAAATCAGAGCAAACTCGCGACCGTAAAACTTAAAGCGCGAAAAGGCAAATGCGGCTGAGGTAGTAATGACCAGCGAGGCAACCGTCGTCACACCAGCGACATAGATGCTATTACGCAACCACGTCAGGAGTGGCCGGTCGAAGATCATCGCCCGATAGTTCTCGAACGTCCATTCCGTGGGAATAAACATTCCGAGCAGATTGAGCGTGTAGAGGCGATCACCGGTACGACCAGAGGCGAGAAAAGCAAACCAGAGCGGATAGACAGCAAACAGCACGCCGAGAATAAGGATGGTGTACTGCAACACCAACACCGGTCGAGAAGGCTTGCGAATCATGACTCGTAGGCCCCTTTCGTGATGCGCGTCAACCGGAGGCTATAGAGGGTAGCCGTAAACAGGAAAATGAAGAGAATGACGGCAAAAGCGGTCGCGTTACCGTAATTCTGAGTTTGAAAAATCTGCTTGTAGGCGTACACAATCACAAACTCAGTTGCACCGGGCCGACCGACCTCATTCACCGGCCCACCCTGAGTGATTGCCCACACCGTACCGAACATCTGAAATGCGGTGATCGAGGTCAAGACCGTTGCCGGAAGTACTGCCGGACGGATCAGCGGCAAGGTAATACGGGTAAGCTGCTGCCACCAGGAAGCGCCATCCAGCTCAGCCGCTTCGTACACATCGCGAGGAACCGCCTGCAGCGCACCCAGAATCACGATCATAAAGAAGGGATACGAAAACCAGGTGTCAACCAGCACCACAATTGCAAACGCACTGACCGGATCACGGAGCCAGGACGGGCCGTCAATCCCAAAGATCGCCAACACCTGATTGAGGGTTCCCTGTTCGCGGAAGAAGAACTGCCAGATCAGGGCCATCAGAATCGCCAGTGAGGATGCAGCCCATGGCACGAAGAGCAACACCCGAAACAACGTGCGACCGGGGAGATAGTCACTGTTCAGCAGCAGGGCAAAGGTCAGACCAAGCAGAAAACTGAACGGCACCCGTGCAACCACAAAGAGCAACGTGCGGAAGACCACAACCACAAAATCGCCGCTGCGCATCAGCGTCTCATACGCATTGGCGACATTGATAACCGCCGCCAGGATAAAACCCAGCACCAACGCTCCCAACCAGACAATCGACGGCGCGACCGGCGGTTCCATCATGCGCTGCAAGCGTCGGTTCACGAACGCAGCCGCGACCAGGGGCACAAAGCAGAGGGCAATGGCAGCCATTGCCGACAACGCCTCTGGGGTAAAGAGATTACCGATCAGATTCGCGTAATTCGCAAAGAGAGGGTCTTGTAACCGGTACGGCTGTCCCAGACCAACCGGTGCGCTGGTACGGAATTGCGGCCAGCACAGCGGATCGAGGATACCGGTCAGAAACACGTCACAATCGGGGTTGGGGCGAAAACGATTACGATTGGTAAACGAGGTATATACACTGAGCAGAATAGGATAAATATTGAACAGCAAAATACCAATGATAGTGGGACCGGTGAAGAGCAGAACGGTGAGCGCTTTGCGGCGATTAGACCACGAGACCATGTGCGTACCTCACTGGAAGCAACCGGCAGGCCAGTCATCGGCTACCGGGCGCCCAACCGGCGCAGCGGGTGTAGTGAGTGAGCCGGACAGCGTGGTCCGGCTCGTGTTGTTGATAACGACGGCGTTCAAAAGGGGTGAGCGAACCTTGCTCACCCCTACACGGAAGGTTTACTTCATCTGCATAATCGCAGCTTCAATCGCCTGCTGGGCAGCGGCCAGCGCCTCAGCCGGCGTCTGCGCACCGGTCCAGATGGCAACGCTTGCCTCACCGACCGGACCCCACTGGGCCGAAGCGAAGGGGGTGTTGGCCATCGGCACACCCGTATTAAGGGCGGCACCAAAGCCGGCCAGCGTGGGCAGCGCGGCGACCTCGGGGTTCTGGAGCGCTGCGGTCGCTGCGGGCACCGTCTTGTTGGTCAAGGCCAGCTTCGCCTGCACCTCGGCGCTGGTGAAGTACTTCATAATATCGAGCGCCACCTCAGCATTGCCGCGCTCAACCGCATTGCGGGTCAGCATCAGGGTCTTGATACCGACGAAGGGCTTGCCCATCGGCAGAATGCCGTAATCAACACCATCCTGCTCGATACCGGCAATCGCCCACGGGCCGGTCCACCACATAGCCGCCTTGCCTTCAGCCAGAGCAGCCTTGCAGATGTCGTAGCTCTGCTCGCTGAACGAGACCTTGCTCATCTCGGCCAGCCACTCGCCACCCTTGATCATCTCCGGCGTGTTAACGTAGACATTGCCCTCATCGTCAACATAGCTCGGAACACCGTAGCCGAAGTAGATCGGAGCGACGTGGTACGCATCGTTACCACCGAAGCCCTGGTTGCAGACGAAGGTCTTGTCAGGGTTGGCAGCGCGGAAATCCTTCGCCATCTGCAACAGCTCATCGAGGCTGGTCGGCAACTGCATATCGCCCACGACTGCCTTGTTGTAGATTAGAGCAATACCTTCCTGGGTCTCCGGCAATGCCCAAATCTTGCCCTGCCAGATCACACCATTGACTGCAGCCGGCTCATAGGTGCTGCGCAGGAAATCCTCGGTGATGCCGTAATCGTTCAGCGCGACGATGTTGCCAACCAGTGCCTGCTGACCGATCTGGTCATTCGCCCAACCGATAATATCGGGGCCTTCACCGGCGGGAATCGCCACATTCAACGCATTGCTGACATCTTCCGGCTTCGAGAGATCGATCTTGACATTCGGATTGGCGGCTTCGTAATCACGGAAAGCCTGCTCAATCGCAGTCAGATACGCACCATCCCACTGATGCCAGATACGAATGGTAACCTGTTGAGCAGAGGGTGCGGTGGTGGGCTGCTCGGCAGGAGCGGTGGTCGGCTGCTCGGCAGGAGCGGTGGTCGGCTGCTCGGCAGGAGCGGTGGTCGGCTGAGTGGCCGTCTGATTCGAACCACATGCCGCCAAAATCATTGCGGCGGCGAGGAACAGAGCAATCAAAGCACGCTTCATTGCACTCACGGTTGTACTCCTTGACTGTGTCTTCTACGACAACAGCACAACAACGGAAATCTGGAATGACGAACAGATAGACAAATTCATCGAAAAGGCATTAGACCCGGTACGGTAGAGACAAACCACCTCCTTTTGGCACACAGTTATGTCAGAGCATTGTGTGCAGCAGGAACAAAACCGTCTGGTACCGAAGCAAGGTATGTTACTGCATCAATGGCAGCAACTGAGAGTCTGAGTACGGTTTTGCCCTGCCACTAATAGTTGTGTCTGACATTGTTTTGCTTACAACCTTTTCGCAAACAACTATACACCACTCTTGCCATGCTGTCAAGTAGGTGCCATGAAATTATACCGCAAAATGATCAGTGGAGACGGGTGAGGATAGGGAGATTGACCATAGAGACACGGAGAGCGCAGAGGAAGATCCGCTGTTGGGAGCCTGGACGGTGCGTTGTCCAGAGAGGTCAATACGATCAATTGCACTGTTCGGTGATGTAACAAACGTAGCGCAGACGGCGGCCTGTGGCGCTGGACAGATGGACGTATCGCTGCTGATCAGGCCAGTGAGGGGTACCTCGCTCCAGGGGGATGCTTCCCGTCCGCGCTTGTCTATCACCTGTACCTCTGCATATTGTTCATGCGACCGGTACGGAAATCGCTGTGACCAGACCTTGAGCCTGAGCACGGTTGGCGCGGCAGCCACGCTGCCGCACTCCAAACGACGCGACACGCGCATAATGGGCGGGCAAGGCAACCAAATCCAGCGCGTGATGGAATCAATGATGGTCGTCAGCTCTCCTCGCTGTCATACCGGCAGCCTGGAAGCTGTACCGTGCAGCGTAACTGTATGAACCGTTGGGGGCAGCCATTTCCCATACACGTGCTACTTGACGCCTTAAGAGCCTTTCGGGTTATACCCATTCTCTGTGTCCTCAATGTCTCTGTAGTGATAAAGGTAGCACTTGGGTTATTCCCGATATTCGTCTTACAACAGTCGGCACTACACAGTGCTGTCAGTACGTTGTTGAGCATCTTCTTGCCGAGCGCTGTGCCTTGTTATTCGCTGTACCCCAATCCAAACCAGGCCGGTTACCAAACCTTCACTCAGAATTGACATTCTGGGATGCGATCTTTCTATTTTGAGACTATATCTCTATAATGACATATCATATAATGTACTCAGTTCAGGTAGCAGCGTATTTAAGGAGATCGGCTATGCGCTTCGTGTTTTTATGTATCGAAGCGAACAACGCTCCCGCTCTACGGCAGGCAGCCGCGAGTATCGAGCGTGAGTACGGATTGCGGCTGGCAATTGATTACTTTACACCGTCGAACATGCACAGCGCGGCTGATTGGGAACACCTGGCAGCCGCTGTAGCGCGGGCCGATTTTGTCTTTGGTTCGATGCTCTTCGGCGAGGAGTATGTGCGCCCGTTGAGTGATATTCTCTCGTCGGCGTCCTGCCCGGTCTGTATGATTATGAGTAGCCCTTCGCTGATTCGCCAGACCCGCGTCGGTAAGTTTGATCTGCGCCCCAAACCCGCAGCCGAGCAGAGTGCATTTCGGCAGTGGCTGAGTCAGTTTCAACCCAAACACGGGCACGGCGAAATTCAACGCCAGATGTCGCTGGTGCGCGGTCTGAGCAAGATGCTGAAGTTTTTGCCCGGTAAGGCGCGTGATATTCACACTTACGTGATGGCGCATCAGTTCTGGGCCGCCAGCTCGCCGGAAAATCTGCGCCGTCTGTTGTTAATGCTCATCGAACGTTACGTGCCGGGCTATAAAGGAAAGCTACCGGTGCTCGACCCGCAGGACATCCCAGAGATGGGTGTATTTCACCCTGAGTCGCCAGCTCCCTTCGCCGATCTGGAGACTTATCGGGCCTGGCGGCGCAAACAGCGGCACGCTTTGCACAAGGGCAGTGTTGGCCTGCTTACTATGCGGCCCTTTGCGTTGTCGGGAAATCGTGCTCATCTCGACGCCCTGATTCGCGCCCTCGAAGCCCGTGGTATCGAGGCGCGCGCCGCATATAGCCCGACGCTCGATATGCGACCTACCGTCGAACGGTTCTTCACCAGACCTGCCCGGCAGCGAGGGCAGGCGCCGACTGCCGATGTCGATCTGCTGGTCAACACGACCGGTTTTGCTCTGGTCGGAGGACCGGCCAGTACTGATCCTGATCAGGCCAGCGCTACGCTTGATCAACTCGATACGCCGACACTCGATCTCTTCCCTCTGGTATTTCAACACATCGAGCAGTGGCGTACCGACGATCGCGGCATTGCTCCATTTCAACTCGCCCTGAATGTATCGCTCCCCGAACTTGATGGTGCCACCGACCCGCTGGTGGTCGGCGGTATGCAACGCGGACGCGAAGAGATTACGCCACTCCTCGCCGAGATTGATCTGGCCGCCGAGCGAATTGCCGCACGGGTTGCCCTGCGGCGCACACCACCTGCCGAGCGCCGGATTGCCATCACGCTCTTCAATTTTCCGCCTAACCTGGGAAATGCCGGGACAGCGGCCTACCTCGATGTGTTCACCAGTGTCTTTCGCCTGATGCAGGCGCTCCACGCCGCCGGCTACACAGTCGATCTGCCGGCAAGTGTTGATGATCTGCGACGGATGGTGGTAGAAGGGAATGCTCTGCTCTACGGAACCGATGGGAATGTCGCCGATTCGCTGCCGGTTGAGGAGTATCGGCGGCTCTTCCCGGATTATGTCGATATAGAGCCGTACTGGGGGCCGGCGCCGGGTGAGTTGCTGAGCGACGGGAAGCGTCTGCACATTCTAGGGCGGCGCTTTGGCAACGTGTTTGTCGGTCTGCAACCAAGCTTTGGCTATGAACGCGATCCCATTCGTTTGCTCATGAGCAAAGACGCGGCACCACACCACGGTTTTGCTGCGTATTACGTCTGGTTGCGCAAAGTCTTCCAGGCTCACGCCGTGCTGCACTTTGGCACGCATGGTGCGCTCGAATTTATGCCGGGAAAACAGGCAGGTCTTAGTGCCAAATGCTGGCCTTTGCGCCTGATCGGCGCGCTCCCCAACTTCTACTACTACTGCGTGAACAATCCGAGCGAAGGCAGCATTGCCCGTCGGCGCGGTATGGCTACACTGATCAGTTATCTGGTACCACCGGTACAGCAAGCCGGTCTGTACAAAGGGCTACGTGCACTCAAAGATAGTATTGATCGGTACCGCGCTCAGCCTGACCCTGGCTTGCTTGCCGATCTGCGCACGCAGGCCGAAGCGCTGCATCTGGTTGCCGAGGGTGAAGGTGATGCGTATGTAGCTGCGCTGAGTCACGAGCTATTGCAGGTCGAAGAGCGGATGATCCCGGTTGGGTTGCATGTGCTTGGCGAGCCGCCACAGACCGGTGAGCAGATCGATACGCTTAATCTGATCGCAACCTTTGCCCGTGTCCCAGGCGGCCCCAATCAGGCACCGCTCGAACCGTTGCCGGTATTGGTCGGGCGCGCATTGGGACTGGATTACGCTGCACTCACCGGGCGCCTGCGCCACGATCCGGCAGCGCAGCAACAGTATCGCCATATCGAAGAGATTTGCCGGGCGGCGATCACTGCCCTGGTCGAGCACGGTGACGGGCGGGCCGCCGATGAAGCGTTGAAGCGTTATGTCAATTTAAATCCTCACCTCCTCGCACCGCTGTGGAACTACCTGCTCGATATTCAACGCCGCATGACGACCGAGCGCGAAGTGAGCAGTCTGCTCCGTGCCTTGAATGGCGGCTATGTATTACCCTCGGCCGGGAATGATGTGGTGCGGAATCCTACCGTTGTGCCGACCGGACGCAATATTCACGCCTTTGATCCGTTCCATATTCCCACTCAGGCCGCAGCAACTTCCGGCACGGCAGTCGCCCATGAACTCCTGGAACGGATACGCGCCGAGCAGGGTGCGTACCCTGAAACGGTCGCGATGGTGCTGTGGGGAACCGACAACATTAAGACCGAGGGAGAAGGGATTGCCCAGGCGTTGGCGCTGATCGGTGCCCGTGCGGTTGCCGATGAACTCGGTCGGATCACCACTGTCGAACTGATACCGCTGGCCGAACTCGGTCGGCCACGCATCGACGTTGTGCTGACGGTGAGTGGTATTTTCCGCGATCTGTTTGCAGCGCAGGCGCGTCTGATCGACCGGGCGATTCGACTGGCAGCTACCGCCGATGAGCCGCCTGAGCAGAACTTTGTTCGCGCCCATGCCTTAGCCCAGGCTGCTGAATTGGGGTTGAGTGTCGAAGCGGCGGCGACACGTGTCTTCTCGAACGCCTCGGGCAGCTACGGGGCAAATGTCAACCATCTGGTCGAGAGCAGTACGTGGGAGGAAGATGGGCAACTGGCCGAAGCGTTTATAACACGCAAGGGTTTTGCGCTTCAGCCGGGTGGTGAATGGAGTGAGTCACGCGCCCTGATGGAGCGAGCACTGGCAACGGTGAGTGTCACCTTCCAGAACATTGATAGCGTTGAGAATGGCATTAGTGACATTGACCACTACTACGAGTATCTCGGTGGCCTGACTAAGAGCGTTGAGAAGACCCGTGGTGTGCGTCCGACGACGTTGATGGGTGAAGTAGCCGAGTTAGTCACGCCGGGAGCCAGTCGCGTTCGCTCGCTGGAACAGGTGGTACGTCTGGAGAGTCGGGCCAAGTTGCTCAACCCGAAATGGTACGAAGGGATGCTCAAACACGGCTACGAGGGTGTCCACGAGATCGAGATTCGAGTGAGCAATACCTTCGGCTGGAGTGCAACCGCGCAGGCGGTTGAAGACTGGGTCTACCAGGGAGTGGCCGAGACCTACCTGCTCGATCCGGCGATGCGTGAGCGGTTAGCCAGTCTCAACCCGCATGCCACCGCCAGCATTGCCGGACGGCTCCTCGAAGCCCATAACCGTGGGTTCTGGCAAGCCGATGAAGAGACGCTGGCCCAGTTGCGCGAGATCTATGCCGATCTCGAAGATCGGCTGGAAGGGGTGCGGTGACGGGGTGGAAGAGGGTGTAACTTCTTATGTCAAATCTTGAATAACATTGTGCAGCACTGCCTGGGACTGAATATGCGGTGATCTGTAGGGGCGGGTTTAGAACCCGCTCCTACGGGTGGTTGATGTGCCTATTCACCTTGCCATACAAGCGATGCGGCGAACCGGGAAGCCAAATTGGATTGTAGCAGATTTGATAGCAGAGACGCACCAACGAGTTCCAGATAACTTGCTATGACTTCTATCTATGACTTCTATGAAACCAGATTTGGTGTCATCCCCACCATGCTGGCGCTGCGCGCCGGTTGGGGGCGGGGAGTACGGTCGGCGCGGCAGCATGGCTGCCGCACTCCACACTGGCGACACGCTGATCCGGGGCGCAGAAAAGGGGTGATCCGTGACTATCCGTCCCACTCGCAACGATCCGTGAAGATCGGCGGCTTTATACGGAATGGGCAGGTTCCGTAGGGGCGGGTTCTAAACCCGCCCCTACGGGTGGTGGATGTGCCTGTTCACCTTGCCGCAGGTATTATCCCTGCTGATCTTCAGCCAGCAACTGGCGCAGCACGTACTGCAAAATACCACCGTGGCGGTAGTATTCGACTTCCTGCGGTGTGTCGATGCGGACACGAACCTGGAATTCGCGCACCGTGCCATCACCGGCAGTTGCCCGCACCGTCAGGATGCGCCCGTTGGCGAAGCCGCTGGCAATAGCATCGGCCAGACCGATAACATCATAGACTTCGTGACCGGTCAGGCCAAGGCTGGCCGCGTTTTCGCCGGGCATAAACTGCAACGGCACAATACCCATCCCGACCAGATTTGAGCGATGGATACGCTCGAAGCTCTCGGCGATAACCGCCTTCACGCCTTGCAGATACGGCCCTTTGGCTGCCCAGTCACGCGATGAGCCATTGCCGTATTCCTTGCCGGCAATCACCACCAGCGGCGTGCCATCGGCCTGGTAACGCATCGCCGCATCGTAGATCGTCATCACCTCGCCGGTTGGGAGATAGGTGGTGAAGCCACCTTCGGTACCCGGCGCCAGCTTGTTGCGGAGACGGACATTGGCAAAGGTACCGCGTACCATCACTTCGTGGTTACCACGGCGCGCACCATAGCTGTTGAAATCTGCCGGTGCCACACCATGCTCGATCAGATACTTGCCGGCGGGAGAGTTGACTTTGATGCTCCCGGCAGGGCTGATGTGATCGGTGGTGATGCTGTCGCCGAGGAACGCCAGGACACGTGCCCCATGGATCTCGGCCACCCGTGCCGGCGGCGTTGGACTCATCTGGTCGAAGTAGGGTGGTCGACGCACGTAGGTGCTCTGCGGATCCCAGGCGAAGCGATCACCGGCCGGCACCGGAATATTCTCCCACCGCTCATCACCCACAAAGACACTGGCATACGAACGGCGATACATCTCGGACTGGATGGCCGTCTCGATAGTTTGCTGGACTTCAGCCTGCGAAGGCCAGATGTCGCGCAGGTAGACCGGCTTACCATCCTTACCAACCCCAAGCGGCTCCTTGTCGAGATCGATGTCGATGCGACCGGCGATGGCGTAGGCGACCACAAGTGGCGGCGACATCAGATAGTTGGCCTTCACATCCTGCTGGACACGACCCTCGAAGTTGCGATTACCGGAGAGCACAGAGACCGCGACCAGACCAGACTGCTCGATGGTCTGGCTGATTTCCGGGGCGAGCGGTCCCGAATTCCCGATACAGGTTGTGCAGCCGTAACCGACGACGTGGAAGCGAAGCGCTTCGAGATAGGGCAGCAGACCGGCGTTGGTCAGGTATTCGGTCACAACCTTCGAGCCTGGAGCCAGTGAAGTCTTCACCCACGGCTTCACACTCAAACCGGCTTCAACCGCCTTTTTGGCCAACAGGCCGGCAGCCACCATCACCGATGGGTTAGAAGTATTGGTACAGGATGTGATCGCAGCAATGACTACCGAACCGTGATGCAGCTTGTAATCGGCACCGGGCACGGCTACCGCTGTGGCAGCAAAATCGGCTGCCGAGAGGGCGGTATCGGGCTGGGTTGGATTGATAATTGTCGGCACGGCCATGTGGAACGTGCGATTGACCTCGTGCAGCGGCACGCGCCCCTCTGGCCGCTTGGGACCGGCAACACTCGGCTCAACCGTGCTCAGATCGAGTTCGAGCACCGTCGAATATTCAGCTTCGGGAGTGTGCTCATCGTGGAAGAGGCCTTGCGCTTTGAAATAGGCCTCGACCAGCGCCACCCGCTCTTCACTGCGACCCGAGAAGCGCAGATAGCGGAGTGTCTCCTCGTCGACCGGGAAGATACCGCAGGTCGCACCGTATTCAGGTGCCATATTCGCAATCGTGGCCCGGTCGGCCAGCGGCAGATGGGCCAGCCCGGGACCGAAGAACTCGACAAACTTGCCCACGACACCCAGCTTGCGCAGCATCTGGGTTACTGTCAGCACCAGGTCAGTCGCGGTTGCCCCTTCACGCAAACGCCCGGTCAGCTTAAAACCAACCACCTGGGGGATCAGCATCGAGAGTGGCTGACCGAGCATCGCAGCCTCAGCTTCGATACCGCCAACACCCCAGCCTAACACACCAAGACCATTGATCATCGTGGTGTGTGAGTCGGTACCAACCAGTGTATCGGGATAGGCCTGTACCGGCCCGGTAGCGCGTGGATTCTCGTCGCTGGTGAAGACGACACGGGCCAGATACTCCAGGTTGACCTGGTGGACAATGCCGTTGCCGGGAGGCACGACCTTGAAGTTATCAAACGCCGTCTGCCCCCAACGCAGGAAGGCATAGCGCTCAACATTCCGCTGGAACTCCAGATCTTTGTTGATCAACAGAGCAGCTTCTGAGCCGTAGGCATCGACCTGTACCGAGTGGTCAATCACCAGCTCAACCGGCTGCAACGGATTGATGCGACGAGGATCACCACCCAATTCAGCCATCGCATCACGCATTGCCGCCAGATCGACAACGCACGGCACACCGGTAAAGTCTTGCAGAATAACGCGGGCCGGCATAAACGCTACTTCGCGTTCCGGCTCAGCCTGGGGTTGCCAGTTAGCGAGGGCCAGAATGTCATCGGCGGTAACGGTACGTCCGTCCTCGTGACGGAGAAGATTTTCCAGCAGAATGCGGAGCGAATAGGGCAGGCGGGCAAGATTTACACCATGGGCAGTCAGAGCGTCAAGTCGGTAGATTTCGTAGGTTCGGTCGCCGACCGTGAGAGTCGAGCGAGCACCAAAACTGTTGGCCATCGGTCATCTCCTTCGGTTGTACCTTTGCAACGGAAGGCCATTCCATCTTGTGGTAGAGCGATTATAGCACGACTGATAACAATGTTGTGATAGGCCACACAAACTTCCCAAAGCGTGATATAGCAGTAGAATTATACGACATCCGCTTGCAATCAATGCATGACACAGTACTTTCGGGTGATTATTTCTGTTGGGATATACGTTTAAGATCATAAAAGCCTGAAATGTCTAACCTTAAACTCTTTCTCGTCCTCATTTCAGGCGGATTGTTTCCGCGAGTATGGAGTGAGGAGGAGACCATGAGACTCAGGGTGCGCGCACAGGTATGGTTCACGCTGTTCATAATGAGTGCGCTGTGTCTGGCACTCTGGCCAGCAACTCCGGCACCGGCTCAGACCACGACATTCCTACCAGTCTTTCGCTTAACAAAATTACTCGTGAGCAATGACACCACCCAACAGTTAGGTGGCTTACTCGAAGGGATTGGTCGTACCGCAACCGCGGGTCAGGATGAATTCCGTGGCAAGAACCGCCTCTTTCGTTTGAACGAACAAAACCGCACGGTGCTGACTCAATATGAGGCATCAGGCGGTTTTTTCGCGTATGACATTGATGGTTTGGGACGTGAAACGCCGACTGGTGCAGTAGATGAAGAGGAAGCCAAACGCCTGGCCTGTCTCTTTCTCAGGAATAACGATCTGGTCAGCCACGACGGCACACTGATTGGAAACAGCCAGAGTAACTATCCGGTACGTCTGCCCACAATACCAGGCACGTGTAGTGACCCGAAAGACTTTGGCCGCACTATCCTCATCCGGGCAGCGCAGGTACCGGTCAGCGGTGCCGGCCTGGGCCAGGTTACTGAGTCGGTGGTTGGTGTGGTGGTTGAAGTACCGTTTGGTTTTGTCAATGGTCAGCAGTTCATCCCTATCGGTGGCGCGGGCGGCCATCTATCGCTCCTGTTTACGACAACCGACACGCTGCTTACTCAACAGGGAGGTGGAGACTCACTGGATAGTTCAGTCCCCGGTTTAGCGGCGATTGCCATGCCCTTCCATGGCAGGAGTCTTGATTTTGTAGCAGAGGTACCGGTGCGGAGCTTCGACCAGGTGCGCAACGAGGTGCAGCAGACCGTCGAGCGATCATACCCCGGCGCAACGGTGAATGTGCCCAATCCGGTATTGAGTTATCAGGTTGACGATTTCGCCGTTGAGCAGTCTATTATCGAACCAGAGGCTGTATTTGACAATATCACGGTCACGCTACCGGGTGGCGAGGAGATTGTGCTCCGCTCGTTCTCAGTACCTCTGGCAGCAGGTGGATCGGGAGGGTTTGCACCGACGGTCAACATTACCTCACCCACCAATGGCAGCACATTTCAGCCGGGTAGTGCAGTAACCTTCAACGGCACCATCGCCGATGGCACCGCTCCGTATACCTATCAGTGGTTCCTCGGCGATGAGACACCGCTGAGCAATCCGGCCACCCGCAACACTCCCGGCACAGTAACGTTAACGACAACCCTACCGGCGAGTCTGCGCGAGACGACACCAGACGCTCAAACCGTCATCTTGCGGGTGACCGACGACAATGGCGTGCAACGTGACGCGAGCATTAGCCTGACTCCCGATTTTCGGTTTCTTTATATTCCGGTGATCATTCGCGCGGGTACCAGTTCCAGTGCGATACCGCAGATCGAACTCAGTCAAGCCAGCTACACCTTCGGGATCGAAGGCAACTGGGACTATCCACCAGCCGGGACGGGAGGATCGGATCTGCCCGGTGTGATACCCGATGTCAATGGGTTACGGTTCGGTATGCTGAGTTACGGCTATACCCAGCGCTTCTTCTGGTCAAATTCGGCAGCCTGGGAGCGCGACTGGCGTGATTGCAGTCTGGGTGGGATTGATTGTACATTCGGTGTTGATCGGGCGGCCTTCGTATACTACGCCGGCCACGGTGGACCAGGTGGCATCTCAATGGCGTCAAACAAGGATAGCACCTGGTTTGATGGCACGAACGCCCGTTATCAATCTCTGCGCTGGGTCGGCTTCGCCTCGTGTCAGACGCTGCGGGTACAGGGATATGCAGCCGGTAGTGAGCCTATCCGACGCTGGTTTAACGCCTTTCAGGGTGCCCATATGCTGCTCGGCTTCAACAGCAACATGGCCGACGTCGCATTCGGTGGTCAGTTGATGAACAACATGCGGATGCCATCCTTCCTGGGGATTGATTTTCCGTGGGCACAACTTACGATTGCACAGGCGTGGGTGAAGACCGCCTTTGATATGAATGCCGGCAAGCCAGCCTATATCTACGCCCGTAGCACAACGGTGAACCCAATTAACGACAAACTGCCCAAGCCGGGTGGGGACTTCCCATCACGACCGTTCCCGGTGACATCATACAATTGGGTGTGGTGGGAGTTTTAGGAGGAAAAGGCTACAGGGGGTAGATATCCAATCTACCCCCGTAATAACCCAAGTCGCTACCTTTATCACCGCAGAGACACAGAGGACACAGAGGATGGGCATAACCTGAGTTACTACCGTAAGGCGTGAAGGAGCGCGTCTGATAGAGATATTTACAGGCGAAACCAATTGGAAATCAGGCTTTTGAGCGCAAAGGTTAACTCAGGCACACCAGCATTTGTGAATAAAGCAAAGCCCAGGTTATAGTCATGTGAGAGGGCAGCAATAGCATAAAATGTGCCGGTTGAACCGGCGTGCAGGCTCCAGCGCCCAAGCGACTCCATGCCGCGCAGCGCATTGATTCCCCAGCCCATGCCCTGTCCCAATGCTCCGTCGTTGTGAAGAGTCTGGATAAGCGCAGCAGGCAGAAGATCGTCTTTGCCTTGCAGCCCCTTCAGGTGGAATTGCAAAAAGCGGGCATAGTCTGGCAGGGAGATGCACATATCCCCAGCAGGTGCAAAACAAGGTGGAACAATCTCTTGATCGACAGCGCAGGGGTGATATATGCCGTTTTCAAACCAATGACCCCAGGGTTGCGCTGCATTTATGCGCGCTGGATGTTGTATGCCAGGATACGCCTGGATGTTGAGCGGCCTGAGCACAAGATTGTCCAAGAGAAGATTCCATGGGCTTTCGGCTGCGCGTTCCAGTATGGCAGCCGCCAGGCTGTAACCGGCATTGGAATAGGTGAATTGACTGCCTGGCGGATCGCGTGGCGGGCAGGTTTGCATCAGCCAGATCGCAAAGTGATTAACGTGTGCGCTATCAGGTACGTTATCGAAATCGGGCAGGATGAAATCGGGGCTGTCTGTGTCGGTGTAAGCGGGCAAACCGGAACGATGTTGCAACAGATGTCGCAGCGTGATGGTGCGGTAAGGGGGAAGGATTGCCCCTGACAGTTCGGGAAACAGGCTGGCGACGGGAGTATTCCACGTGATAAGCCCTTTTTCGACCAATGCAGCGCAGGTAGTGGCGATAAACGCTTTGGCGTTGGAGCCGATTTGGAAGTAATCTACCAGGGTAAGCGGGTCGTTTGGGTGATCAGCGTGGCGCAACCCAACCACATCCGCAGCGAGGGTGGACTCATGGCTGACAACAAAGGCAGCGAGGGCGGGTACGTTCATTTCGGTTCGCAGTTGTTCCAGATGGGCGCGCAGGTTCATAGTTTCAATTACATCCTACCAATAGTGATTATTCAACTCCATTGAACGCAGGGTGATAGCGGACGACACCCTTTCTACCGTTGAGCGCCCCACTACGCAATTCCTTCACCATGAACACTTCTTCAGGCACATCAATCTCCCACGCAATGCCAAATGGTTTAGACGGCTTAAACCCGAAGCGGGGATAGAAGCCGGGATGCCCCAGCACAACGACGACATCGTGACCGAGCTTGTTGAGTTCAGCCAGCCCGGCATGGATGAGGGCTGAACCAATTCCCCGATGTTGAAGCTGAGGCAGGACTGCCATCGGTCCCAATCCGACAGCCTGCCAGTGCGCGTCGGCATCGGTGATTACAACCGGTGAAAACAGGATATGGCCGACGATTCTATCCTCCATCTGTGCCACCAGCGACAAGATGATCGCTCCAGCAGAGCGCAGTTCCTCCACCAGGTGCGCTTCATTTTCGCGGTTGAATGCCAGTTGGTTGATCAGGTAAATGGCGTTGAAATCATCGGCTGTTTCAGGGCGGATCATCGTTTTCATTATCTCATCCCTTGTTTGAAATCGTTCATCATCACCGTACTAACTGCACCCACCCAGATCAGCAGCATGGGGAGGGAAGCGAACAGAATGACGGTGAGCATGGCATTGGTAAAGGCGAAACTGAGTCCGCCGAGCAGCAGAGCAATAGCAAGGACAATACCAGACCAGTTGACCCAGGCAGGGAGCAGATGGGTGCGCAAACCGATGGTGGAGATGGAAACGCTCAGCAAAGCCAGCGCCATCAACTTGAACGTGTCAATCTGGTTGATCAACACCAGCAAGGTACGAAAGGGAGTTTCGGCGGAAGTGAGTAGAGCCGAATTGACCATGGTCTGCTGAATGCTTGCCTGCACCAGTGACATTGTACCCGCAGCAATGCCTGCGCTCAAAACCACACGGGCAAGATTCTTTTCTCCTGGAGTCTGGAATAGACCGCATACTGCAACCGCGAAGAGCAGGATGGAAATACCCGCCACACCGTCAATGAGATAAACCTGTATCAGGCGCGCTGTTTGATTGGCAAGCAGCGCCTGACGAAGCTCTGCATCAGGCATAGATGGGGATAGCGTGCCTGTAGGGATTACCAACCCGATCAACCAGGCCAACACGTACACAACACCGAAAACTGCCAGCCAATTTCGTTTGTTCATTGTTGTCTCCAAAGTACTGTCAATATTTTGTTGACGATATAGATACCACCAAACGCGACCGATAGATTGACTGCACCTGTGCTATACAATGCCCAACACGCCAGCGCAAAGATGATGAGTTCGATCAGTGAGCGCCATGGTTCTCTCAGTCGCCGCGTGGATTTGGGGGCCAGGAATGTTCCCCACACCACAGCGAACAGGATAGGAACGCCAAGCCCAAGCAGGAATTTCATCATCATGTTGTCGCCGGTTTGGAATCCCCAATACCCAAACACGATGAGGCCACAGAGTTCAAGTAAGAAACGTAGCCCGCGATTGAATAACTTCAGCATTTCCATTTTTTCTCCTTAATTCTCAATTGCATGGCCCTGATAGACGTGAAGATGGAAGCGATGCCGTCTATCCCAGGATTTAAGTATCCAGAGCATATGGGTGCAGAGGATCAGAAGGTCTGTACACTACAGGAGTACAAACCGAACTATCGAACATGGAATCAGACAACTTATCCATTGTTATCCCTTTCAACGGGAACCTTCAATTTCACACACAAGATCTTCAAATTGAGATTGTGGGCACGAAAGAGTATGCCCATCAGTGCCGACTGATCGGGCAGTTCACCCGTCAGCAGGGTATTGCCGTCTTCGTCGTCAGTATGGGTCAACTCTGGAAACCATGCAGCCTGTTCGCGATCCAGTTTACCGCGTAGCCGAATTGTATACAACGATGGTTGTCGTGTCGTGTTCATATGCTCATCTTAATACAGCCCCATCAATCCCTCCATCTCCCCATGGAGGGATTGATGGGGGTAGTTTATCCCCCGACTGAAATCTCCCGATTGGGAGATGGAAAAAGCAGCTCCCCGCCCTACACTTGGCAGCAAGGAGGAAAAAATGAAAAACCTGATTACAAGACAACCGTTGGTATTTTCCGTGCTCGTCATACTCGTGCTTGAAGTGTTCGTTCTGGCGGGGTTCTTCTTTAGCAAGGCATCAGGTGTACCGCTGGTCGCGCTCGACCTGCCGCTGTTGATGCTCAACGCACTACTTGCCATCGTCATCCTTTCCGTTTTGGGCTGGTGGCGCGAGGCAGGCTTCAACGCGCCAACGCAATGGCAGAATGTACACCTTTTACTCGTGCCGCTGGTGCTGTTGATTGGACCAACGCTCTTGTTTCAACCGCAACTTCCCGCGCCCGGCAACATCATCGTCCTGCTTATTGTGACGCTGTTGATCGGTTTTCAGGAAGAAGCAATCTTTCGCGGCGTGCTGCTGCATGCGCTCAGACCACAAGGCGTAATGAACGCAGTGCTCATCTCGGCAGGGCTGTTTGGCATTATCCATATCAACTCGCTGTTGGTCGGGCGTGATCCTATCTTCGTGTTGGCGCAAATCATTGCTTCGTTTCTGGGAGCAATCGGTCTTGGCGCACTGCGCATCCGCTTGAACAGTGTCGTGCCGCTGGTGCTGCTCCATGCCTTCAATGACTTCCTGCAATTCAGCGCCACAGGCGGCATGGAAGCGGGCGAAGTGGCGCTGTACATCCCGATTTTGAAGGTCGTTATTTCGGGGCTGATGGCACTGTACGGTGTCTATTTGCTGCGCGGTTACAGGGAAGATATCGATCCTAACCGCGTGAATCATTGCCATTACAGGCAACAAGGAGAAACATCATGAAACAACTTATCGTTTGGTTACTCGTGTTCGTGGTTGCGCTTTCCGCGTGTAGTTTCACCCCGCCTGGCGCGGTGACCGGATCGGGAAACATGGTCACCCAAACCTTCGATGTACGCGATTTCGATCAGATCCGCCTTGGGACATCAGGCGTGATGTACATCGAACAGGGCGACAACTTCAGCCTGAGCATCGAAGCCGATGACAACATCCTGCCCGTTTTGCAGGTGGAGGTGGAGAAGGGCGTGCTGACTCTGCGTACCACCCCCGAGGTCTCCATGCTGCAATTTGAGACGCTCATCTACCGCGTGACCCTGCCCAAATTGAGCGCCATTGACCTTTCTGGCTCGGCGGATATCCGCGTGGAGGATTTCACCGCAGACTCACTGGACATCAACATCAACGGCTCTGGCGATGTGACCTTCGTCAACCTGGATGTGGCTTCACTCTCCGTCCGCATCAGCGGTTCGGGCGACATGATCCTGCCCAACGTGGCGGCAAAGACTATCCTTGCCGAAGTCAACAGCTCGGGTTTGATGGAGGCGGCGGGTACAACCGATAGACTACATGTAAAAGTATCTGGTTCTGGCGATCTGTTGGCAGAAAAACTCAAGGCATCCATCGTGGAGGTGGCGGTCAATGGCAGCGGTGATGTTACGGTCTGGGCAGTGGACACGCTGGATGTGTCCATCAGCGGTAGCGGCAATGTGAGGTATCTCGGCTCGCCTACATTGACCAAGAAGATCAGCGGTGGCGGCGATCTGAGCAAACTGGACAGCTAAAACTCGTGATAGGATTGACCTTTCAAATTGATGGAAGGTCAATCCCTGTTAGCAGAATTATCAATTCCAACGGAATAGAGTAAAACAAGAAAGAAAAATCAGCGTAAAGCTGCCAGGCAATATTCTGTTGGTCTCTTTCGGATTACTGATGATCTTTCACATTTTTTCTTGTCAGATAAGGAACAGTCGCCTTCGGATGTCCTTCATTTAAGTAATCCCAGTTCGCGTGCCATACCTGCCGCTTTCACACGGTCATCCACGTTCAACTTGCCGTAGATATGTTTGACATGGGTCTTGACCGTGCCAACCGAGAGAACAAGTTTTTCCGCAATTTCTGGGTTGGACAATCCTTCGGCAATCAACCGCAACACTTCGATTTCGCGTTCGGTCAGCGGCTCAATCAGGGATGATTGTACCACCTGCGCGGGTTTGCCAAATGCCGCCAGTAACTCTGCCACAAAATCATCCCTGCGCAACCTGTGGATCTGCGTCAGCAGATGTCTCATCTCTTCCCCTTCCTCAAGGAAGATGCGCACATAGCCGTTTGCCTTGCCAATTTCCAGCGCACGCCCCAGCATGTTCATTGCGACAGAAGGATTCCCCGCCTTCTGCTCTAGTAACGCGCTGACGATGTGCAGTTCCATCTCGTATTCGACATACCCCGCTTCGCGCGCCAGCCGCACCTGCTCCGCCACCAGACGGCGACCCTCATTCCAGGCTTTTTGGCGCGTCAGGTAACGCACTTGCAGCAGCGTCTGCAAGCGGTAAGGAAAGAACAGCGGCTGCTGCGGCGGTTGATACGTCCGCGCATACGAGTCGAACGCTGCCCAATCTTTGAGCCTGAACATCAACTCGGCGCGGACGGCATACGCCCAATCTATGGCATTGGTCACGCCACCGCGGTATGCCAGGGTAACCAGGTCATCGGCTGCCTGGCGAGCAGCGGCTTCGTTGCCGTTGAGCAGTTCAAGTCTGGTCAAGAGTGCATACAGGCGTAAACTGACATCAGGCATGCCGCTGCTTTGAGTTTGCAGGTTTTGCGTCATATTGACTTCCAGCCAGGCATGCTTCAAGTCATTGATCAGGTAATATCCAAGCGCCTGGTTGATATGTACCCAGCCGCGCACCAGCGCTGGTGCGCCCTGTCGCTCGATCATGTCGATCAAACGACGATTCAGGGTCATGGAACGCTGCAAGTCGCCGCATTCGCGCACTACCTGCACTCGTGCGCACTCGGCAATCCAGGCAGTGGTTGGGTCTCCCGCGGCACGGCAGAGCCGAATGGCTTCGTTGTATGCACGTTCCGTCTGGGCAAGACCCAGTCCCATCGAATGCGTCACAATGGCAATATTAGATTGGGCAAACCCGCGCCAGAGCAAATCGTGTTCGGCAAGTTGTTGCAATGCCTGTTCCGCAAGTAGCCAGGCGTGCGGTGCATCATTGTGGACTGCCCGGGCGATATAACTGCGGATGACCTGAAAACGTCCACGGGCATAGCTGGCTTGCGGCTCGTCCTTCAGGTTTCTTTCGGCGCGTTCAAGCAACGGCAGCGTGCGGGCATTGTCGTAACCAAGCCAAAGCCATGTCCAGCCGAGAAAGGCACTGAGGATGGGATACTTTGCCAGCACAGTATCGGGCAGCGCCTCGATTCGATGCATAAGACCGGCAAGCTCTGCATGTCCCCAGCTTTGACTGAGCGTGCGTTCCATCAAAGCAGCGACCCGTTCAGGCTCATCAGCAGCAATCCAGTGACGGATGGCGTCGAGCGTAAAATTGTTTTGCTCGAACCATTCCGCCGCACGGCGATGAAGATCGGTAATCCCGGCAGGGTTGGCCTGGGCAAGCCGCCGCTTCAACAGATCGGCAAAGAGATGATGGTAGCGATACCAGTTGGCATCCGAGTCGAGGGGAATGATGAACAGGTTGGCACGTTCCAGGTCTGTAAGTATGGATTCGGAACAGACACATTGTAAGAGATGATTACATAACGCTGCGTTGAACCGTTCAAGGATGGATGTTTTCAGCAGGAAATCGCGCAGCGACTCAGGCTGGCGCGCAAGCACTTCGTCGGTGAGATAGTCTGCCACGTAGCGATTACTGCCCGCGAACGCAGCAATGATTTGACCAGGGTTCGAGGATTTTTGCAGGGAGAGCGCAGCAAGTTGCAATCCCGCTACCCAGCCTTCGGTACGCTCCTCCAGAGTCCGGATGGCTTCGGCGCTCAACGAAAGCCCCATCGTTTGGTTCAGAAACTGCGCGGCTTCGGCTTCGGTGAAGCGCAAATCATCGGCTCGGATCTCGGTCAACTGTCCACGCACGCGCCAGCGCCCCAGGGGCAGGGGAGGATCGACGCGGCTGATGAAGACGAGGTGAATGTTGTTGGGGAGATGATCAATCAGATAGACGAGCGCGTCGTGGATGGGCTGCCGGGTGATGTGATGGTAATCATCGAACACCAGAACAACACTTCGGTCTGAAAACACAAAGAGATCGTTGAGCAGGGCCACGGTCAGCTCGCGGGGGTTGGCAACGGCTGCTCCAAGCGCAGACTCAAGTGCAGAAACAGGGGCTACGGTCTGAAGCGCAGCAGCAATACAGGTAAAAAAGCAGATGGGATCATTATCGTCTTCTTCCAGTGAATACCATGCCACATTTTCGGATGTATTCGTTGCAAGCCAGGCAGCCATTACAGTGGTCTTGCCAAAGCCTGGTGGGGCAGCGATAATAGTGAGCCTGTTATTAAGAGCGGTGTGAATCCGTTCAGTTAGCCGAGGGCGGGGGACAAAGCAGTCTGCGAGAGATGGTGGATGGAGTTTTGTTTGCAGGATGGGGATTGGCATACAGGTGATTAAGGTAAACTGCGACGTAGATTGCATAAAATGATAGACTGCAACCTGCGACCATCGGCTAAGGGCTTCATTATAACTTCATCTGTAACTCAAGTAAAATCCGAGCGCATCGTTGCGTACCCATCACTGCAATTCAGGCGGTTCACGCACCAGATGTTCAGGGTTTCCCAAATAACCTCAAGGCATCAGGTATGCATACCTGCGCCTGTCGCTACCGCTTCGGTAGTACGAACACCGATATGCACTTCAGGTCGAGTTGCCTCAACGCGATGCCCCGCCGCGCTGCGATACGCGGTGGGCGCGATGCCGATCAGGCGCTTAAACGCTTTGCTAAAGGCTGCCTCGGAGCGATAGCCTACACGAGCGGCAACCTCACCAACACGCAACGAAGGGTCTTCAATCAACAGGCGCGACGCTATCTGCATCCGCCAGCGCGTCAGATATTCCATCGGTGGCTCACCGACCAGCGCCGTAAAGCGGGCGGCAAACGTTGAACGCGAACACGCCAGCGCACGTGCCAGTGAGGCTACCTGCCAGTCCTGCTGGGGGTGTGCATGCATCAGTGCCAGCGCCTTGCCGATCAGCGGGTCGTGGAAGGCACCCAGCCAGCCACTACCTTGCGTGCCATGCATTTCCACCCAATACTGCACGATCTGCACAAACAGAATGTCGGCCAGGCGGCGCAAGACAACCTCTTTCGCCGGTCGTTGCGACTCGGCCTCATCTGCCATCAACTCCAGGACCCGATTGAGCGGCCGTGCTGCGTGGTACGGAATGTGAATCACGTCTGGTAGATACCGGAATAGCGATGCTGCATGCACATACTCGAAATCGAATGTGCCGCACAACAGCACCGCGCTGGGCATATCACTCCAGCGCATCAGGGCGCATTTCCCCCACTGATCGAGTTCCAGATTGCGCAGCGGATGCGTATCAGGCGTCTCTAGCAGGAGATGTTCCTGACCATGGGGTAAGAGTAACAGATCGCCTTCACGTAGCGGTGTCCATTCAGGTGTTCCTGCTACCCGAAAAAAGCCATTGCCACGGTGCAATACGTGAAAAACCGCGCAGGAACGTGAGGCAAAGTGCAGTCCCCAGGGTGAACCGAGTTCAGAGCGACAATAGACGCTACTCTTCAGGCGCGCAAGATTGAGAATGTAGGTAAGCGTATCCATAATCCCGGACGATTGGCAAAGAAAAACGGATTCATAGCTATAGACTGTCCAGATAGTGTGGATTATAGTCAAAGCATTCGGTTCAGTCAATGGAGGTCTGCGATGCACGTACCACCCGAAGGCGCACCACCCTTGATCTACACCCTGCTCGTATTCGTGCATATCTTTGCCACAATGGTTGCCGTTGGCTTGAATGCAAGTTATGTCATCTGGATTATCCGGGGCACAAAGGACCCGGCCAGCATGGCGTTTGCCCTGCGCGGCGTCAAGTTCATTGACGATTATGTCGCCAATCCGTGCTATCTCGCAGGCGGAGTCACCGGCGTACTGATGATTGCGATGGGCAAAGCCGTCGCACCTTTTCTATGGGTCGCCATAGGCTTGTACATCGTAGCAATGGCAATCGCCTATGGCGTGTATACGCCACTGCTTAGCCGTCAGATCAAAACCCTGGAAGCCAGCGGGATCAACGACCCAGAGTATCAAATGCTGGCACAGCGATCCAATCAGGTCGGTGCATTGATGGGCGTGCTGGTGGTGATCATCGTGCTGCTCAAGATCTTCGAGCCGCCACTATGGTAATTGCTTGCAGCAAAGGAGTTTCGCGTGAAAAGCATTCGCATCGTTCATCTGATATCCACGTTCGCAATTGGGTTGTTTGCCGGTTTGCTCTACACCTTTGAGCAGGGGGTCATCCCCGCCTTGATGACCCTGAACGCCACGGAATACGCCAGAGTCGAACAAGGGCTTATTCGCTCGCTCGATGCCTTCCCGACAGGCGTGATTGTCGTTGCCAATCTGGCGATGCTGTTGCCGTTGTATCCACTGGTGCGTCTGTGGCAACAGCGTAACACTGCCTATTGGCGTCTTACCGCACTGGGCTGGGCGCTCTTTTTCTTCGGGGTTGGGATATTCACAATTGTTCTAAATGTTCCAATCAATAATGCTGTACTGGCCTGGGATCCAGCAGCGCCGCCCGCCGACTGGGAGAACGCTCGCAGCACGTGGAACACGCTCAACGCCATCCGCACGCCGATTAATTACGTTAGCTTTTTGCTGATGATTTGGGCGTCTTTCGAGATGCCTGAAGGGTAGGCGAAGGGAACACCTTTCCTTGAGTCACGCTAGAGCAAAAACATTTACTAACCAAAGTTGCTACCTTTGCCACCACAGAGACACTGAGGACACGGAGTATGTGAATAACCCGGATTGCTATCGTGAGACGTGACGTAGCACGCCAATGGGAACTGGCTGCTCCCCACATCGCTCATCCGATCACGCCATCCGGTGTTGAGGGCAACGTCGTGCTGCTCATCATGGCGTGACACCCACCGGAACGTGTGCATGGCTGCCGCACGCCAAACGCTGCGACATGCGCATGAGGAGCTGGCAAGGCCACCCATCCAGCGCGTGATGGCACCGCAGATGGTCGTTAACCCTCATCTCATACTCACAACCGACAGCGTAACCGGTACAACACGCACCCAGATCGAGCACGGGATGTGCGGAGCATAGCTTCCGCACTCCAGATGTTGCGCATCACACAGCGTGGAAGTGGATGTCTGACATATACCAGCCTCTGCAAGGGATAAGCCATCTCAGTATCAGTCGCAAGTCGCTTTCGCCGGGCTAGACACGTTGCGTATAATTGAAACTATGAATATGACACGTTGGATTACAACCATCCGCGAACGACTGCAACGACCGGCACCGCCCCCTGAGACGCGCCGGATCGGGCTGGCCCTGAGTGGCGGCGGCGGCAAGGGGGCAGCGCACATCGGTGTCTTGCAGGTGATTCAGGAACTCGATATTCCGATTGACCTGATTGTTGGCACCTCAGCAGGAGGTGCGGTTGCCGTGCTCTACGCTGCGGGCTTTGATCTCGCTGCGATCCAGGACGTTTTTCGCCAGAGCGCATTGCGCCGTATTGCTACTCCCGACCCAACCGGCACCGGCATTATCGGCCAGCGGCGGCGGGAGGAGATGCTGTATCGTCTCCTCGGTGACCGCACCTTTGCCGATCTTAACCTGCCATGTGCGGTCGTGGCAACCGATCTGGTCAGTGGCGAGACGGTTGTCCTTAACGAGGGGCCAGTTGTGCCGGCATTGCTGGCAACCACCGCACTCCCGGCGCTCTTCCCACCGGTGCCCTACGGTGACATGCTCCTGGCCGATGGCGGCATTCTCAACAATTTACCGGTTGATGTGGCGTATGAGCTGGGTGCTCAGCGGGTAATCGCGGTTGATTTGCGCGATGCCCAGGCCGGGTTCTCGCTCCAACCTGAAGAGAACGATAGCCTGCTGGCGCGTTTTATGTTTGCGCCGAAGCAGTTTGCAGTTGCCCAGCGTGCGTTGAGTTTGCTGATGGCGGAAGCAACCGAGCTGCGTTTGCAGCAGCATCCGCCCGATGTGCTGATTCAGCCTGATGTTGCGTCCATCCATACGCTCGATTTGAGCACCCCCGAAAAGGGGTATGCCATCGGGCTGGAAGCTGCACGTGAGCTGGCCGGTGAGCTGATCGATCTGCGGCTGTGGCGGAACGGTACGCAACTGGCGGTTCAACCACAGCCGCGCCGTGCGCGCAAGATCGAACGGAAGCGTTCGGTAATGATTGGCTCAAACCGACTACCGGCGCGTTCACGTCCAGAAGCAGCGGGGACGGTGTAGTAGAAGATAGAAGATAGAAGATAGGAAATAGGAAATAGATAAAGAGGGTGAGGGGGCGCTGGGATAGCTCCCTCATTTTGTGCGCTAGAACTTATTTCATAAAACGCTGTACTATCGCGCTCTAATAACCATCTCCGGTGCCATCACGCGCTGGATTGGTTGCCTTGCTCGCTCATCATCCGCGTGTCGCGACGTTTGGCGTGCGGCAGCCATGCTGCCGCGCCAGCCGTACGCACGATCTGGCACGTGTCAGGTCGTTGACCCGGCTGGTCACGCGAATGCCGGATGTGCTCGTTATGATCATGGAACCGGTCGGCAACGAATGAGATACCCTCATAGGAGATGTTTTTTGAAACAGGTTCTAGTTTTTTGTTGCACCACAGAGACACGGAGGGCACGGAGGAGGAGATAGGAGATAGGAAAAGAGGGTAAGGGGGCGCTGGGGCGGCCCCTTCCTTCTGTGCGCTTGTTTTTTTGTTGCACCACAGAGACGCGGGGGCACGGAGGAGGAGATAGAAGATAGAAGATAGGAGATTAGAAGAGGAGAAGATAGAAGATAGAAGATAGGAGATTAGGAGAGGAGAAGATAGAAGACAGGAGATTAGGAGAGGAGAAAATAGGAAAAGAGGGTGAGGGGGCGCTGGGGCGGCCCCTGATTCCTGCCCCGAAAGTTTCCGTCTGAAACATCGACTTC
Source organism: Chloroflexus aurantiacus J-10-fl (assembly GCF_000018865.1). NCBI lineage: Bacteria > Bacillati > Chloroflexota > Chloroflexia > Chloroflexales > Chloroflexaceae > Chloroflexus > Chloroflexus aurantiacus. Next base: position 4,207,921 of record NC_010175.1, on the reverse strand, counting down.
ACGGCTTGCATCACGCACAATTTCAAGGTACTATTTAATAGGGCAATATTGGACTATTCACCAATTTCCGTTGCGCTACGTCGGATACCGCCGGCCAACCAACCCTCTTATAAAGACAATTGGCGGCGATGGAGACGCAAATAACCCCCGTGCAAGCAGGTCAACCACACACGTATAACAAGGAGCCTTTGTGAGTCGCCAACACACTATCCTGATCACGATGGGCGTGATGATGAGCCTGTTTATGGCTTCGATGGAGTCGACCGTTATCGCTACAGCCATGCCGGGCATTGTGCGCGATTTGGGTGACATTGAGAGTTTTAGCTGGGTTTTTGCCATTTATATGCTGACCAGCACGACCGCCGGCCCTATTTTCGGGCGTCTGTCAGACCTCTTCGGACGCAGGCCGGTCTATATGGTAGCAATCGCTATCTTTAGCCTGGGTTCACTCTTGTGTGGGCTGGCAACCACAATGCCTATGCTAATTGCAGCACGCGCACTCCAGGGGTTGGGCGCCGGCGGACTGCTCCCACTGGCCTTTATCATCGTCGGTGATATTTTCACGCTTGACCAGCGAGCAAAGGTGCAGGGGCTTTTTTCAGGGGTGTGGGGCATCAGCTCGGTGATTGGCCCACTGATCGGCGGGTTTCTGGTTGATCAGATTTCATGGCACTGGGTGTTTTGGATTAACCTCCCTCCGGCGGCTATCGCTGCGGCACTGGTCTGGATAGCGTGGCGTGATCCGGTACGTGCAAACGCCAAACGACCACCCATCGATATTGCCGGTGCATTGTTGTTGAGCGTCGGAATTATTCTACTGCTGCTCGGACTCGATCAGCCAACAACGCCCAGCGGCATTCTTATGTTAAGCGCTGCTGTAGCAACGCTGGCCTTGCTGGTGATGGTTGAACTGCGGGCACCGGCACCAATTCTCCCGTTTCACCTGTTGCGTGACCGCACATTCGCGATTGCCTGTCTCCATGGCATTCTGGCCGGTGGTGTGCTGTTCGGCAGCATGAACTACGTGCCACTCTTCGCGCAGGGGGTGCTGGGCACAAGCGCAACCGAGGCCGGCACCACCCTGACGCCACTGATGCTGGGATGGGTCTTTACCAGCATTATCGGTGGCCGGCTGTTGTTGCGCATGAGCTATCGCACGCTCACGATTGGCGGGATGGTCATGTTTGTAGCGGGTGCCATCCTCATGGCCCGGCTACGCCCCGATATGAGTCGGCTTGAACTGGCCATTGCGCTGGGGCTGATGGGGATTGGCATGGGTGCCAGCATTCCCTCGTTTTTGATAGCAGTGCAGAGCACGGTGGCCCGCAACGTGTTGGGAGCGGCAACCGCGAGTTTGCAATTTTCGCGCACGATTGGCGGGACGATTGGGGTGGCTGTGCTGGGCACCTTACTGACGAACCGGTTGAGTGCAGAGCTGGCAGCACGCGGCTTACAAGCCGATGCCGTTCCGGTTGAAGCACTGATCGGCGAGGGAGCAACCGCGATGACCCTTGCCGGCGAGCCACGGCTGGCACTGGCGGCTGCGCTGACCGCAGTCTTTGCCGCGCCGCTGGTGTTTGCATTGCTGGCACTGGCAGTGACATTTCTGGCCCCTTCGCACAGCCCTGATGATCTGCGCCGTAAGCGTGAACAGCGCGAAGAGGTAACTACGGCGAAAGAAGTTGCGCCACAGCAGGCGGGGTAGGGGGAGGAGGTAGGAGGTAGGAGATAGGAGGTAGGAGATAGGAGATAGAAGATAGGAGATAGAAGATTAGGAGATAGGAGATAAGAGATAGGAAGTTCAAGGATGACAGGTGAGGGGAAACGGATGCAGGCGGCGTTACCGGCAAGTGTCCAGCCATCCCTGGACGCTGGGAGCGCGGGCCTCCGGCCCGCAAAAGAATGTTCATCCGCTGCATCCTCCCTCACCTCCCAATAACCCACCCCAGGCGCTGGGAGCGCGGGCCTCCGGCTCGCAAAAGAATGTTCATCCGCCGAGTCTTCCCGCACGTCCCAATCCTCCAGACACAATTAGCTATAGGCTCGCATGGCCAGGTGCTCCTACTGGTGATCTGCATTCATTTGACTGTTTCCTTGTGACCCTCACCACCAGCCCTTCTCCCGCGCTATGGGAATAAACCTGTGGATGGCACGAACTCTGCCAGGCCGGTCCGGTTGGCAAAGGATGGTCGCTTAATGTCAGGAGGATCGGTCATGCGTAACAAAAGCCTGACCGGTAGTGAATGGTCGTCACCGTCGCCCGCTGGGAGCATACCGTGGGCGGCGCAACGACGCACAGCTATCGGTTTGGCGCCGATGTCATCGGCGTGAGGCGCAGCGATCAGGGGACGTGGTATCTGCACAGCGACCAGGTGGGGAGCGTGAGCGCGGTGACGCGCAGCGACAGCGGGCTGAGCGGGGTGCAGTACGACGACCCGTGGGCCGCTGTGTGCAGCGGGAGGCATCCGTCCGACCACGTTCACCGCCATCGGACAGCACCTGGACGCCAGCGCATTGGTGTCGTATCATGCACGGTACGACGATCCCGACATCGGGCAGTTTCTCTCTGCCGACACCATCATCCCCGGCAGCCCGCCGCTCACCGTCTGGCCGAGCGATGCAACGGCGCAGGGGATGTGGCGCAGCGCCGGCAGCGGCCCGGTCAATCCGCAGGACCTGAACCGCTATGCGTATGCGCTGAACAATCCGCTGAAATACACCGACCCGACGGGGCATCTGCCGCTGCTGCCGGTGCTCATCGCTGGCGGGCTGGCGCTGCTAAAGGCGATTGACGACGGCTGGACGGCGTGGGATGCCTTCCAAGCCACCCGCACGCTGGCCGACCCGGAGGCTCCTGCTGAGGAGAAGCGCGCGGCGACCGCCAACCTGGCCCTGACCGCCGCGCTGGAAGCGGCCGAACCTGATGACATGCTGCCGGTCGGCTTGCCCCGCGATGACTTGCTTCGGGTTGGGATCATCGGGGGGAGCAAGGGGGCGGATGCGGGGCGGGTGGTGGCGCGGGGTGGGGCGGGGGCAGATGTCGTTGGCGGCACGCCTCCTCGATGGCCCCATACGCCAGAGGAGATGGATGATTTCCTCGGTCTGCAGGGAGAACGCATTCCAGATACAGCAGGGACGCCTGGAAGGAGCAAAGTGGTATGGAAGCCATCCGATACTGTGAAAATCACCTATGAACAGCATCCCTATCACACGACTGCGCCTGCTTACCATCGAGGGCCGCACTGGCATCTTGATACACCAGGCAAACCTCATGTCCGATATCTTCCGGGTGAGGATATACCGGGATTGTGGGTGGAGGTTCAATGACTTCGCAAGATATCGCAGTGATCCGTTTTACGGATGTCGATTCCCAAGAGGAAGCCGTGGTCCTCGTGCGTGTGGTGGGGGCGCAGATTGGCCTCTGCCTATCACGCGAGCATAACGGCGACATCGAAGTCTTCTTGGCAGAACAGGACTGCCGAGCGCTCATCGCAGCGCTGCAGGATGCACTCGCCGTGGTCACCAACGATCACTTATAGCTATTAGAGATGATCACAATGTATGGTATCCCGGTACTTTATCAGGATATCAAGACCAAAGTCGACTGTGCCTTGGCCCTTACCAGTTTGACTGTGGACGAGTTCGAGTAATCGGTTGAACCGCTCGCATGCACGTGTGTACGGCACCTGCACGCTTAAACACTGGAGGACAAACCGCAGAGTGGGCACAGCTATAGCAGTCCAGCAACAGTCCATCGCTGATGCTCCACAAACGTCCGCTGTTCATGCTCAGCTATCTTTAGGTAGCAACACGCCAGGGTTCCCACGGCGCAATAGTCGAGATGTCGCCGTCGAATACCAGCAAGGAGATCCACGTGTGACTGGTGGTACTCGCTCAGATGCTGAGCGATCGTGGCGATACGCCTGCCCGCTATCTTCACACACTCCGGCAACGCTTGGTTAAGCTACTGGACAGCGATGCAGGCGCTTCGTCGTCGATATCGCCCGCATCGCTTATGATCTTACGATGTCCATCAGAACGGCCTGACCTAAACCAGCGGATTGGCTTTGGCCACTAACCTGAACAGCCTGGCATTATCCACGCCGCCTCATCGCCGATGCGCTGTGCACCGCTGCCCACGCCGACACCATCGCCGCTACCCTGCCCACCATGGCCCACGCCGATGAGGCGGCGGGGGCGGCGCAGGCGGCGGCGCGGGGTGGGGCGGAGGTGGAGGCCGTTGCCCGGCTGGACGACGCTGATATCGTGATGCGTGTTGTTGAAGCAGGCAAACCTGGCTTTCAACTCTGTTCAGGTGAAACAGATCTGTTCGTCTTTGACAAGCGTATGATAAGCGCCGAAGAGGTCTTGCGGGAGCTTCGACCTGAGAGCACTACGGTGGAGCAAACGGTAGCACAGATCAAAGCGAAAGGATGAGGTGTTATTCGAACCCCTAGCGATCCAACCCGTCTCTCACCACGAGCCTGCCGTGCCCATTGTGAGATTGTTCCGGGACCTGGGATGACCCGCAATCAATACAAGAAAGCGTTGCGAGAACTGGAATGACCAGGAGGCAAGACGCCATGTGGCAAGAATTCGACGTACCGCCACCTCCGGTGGGACTTACTGACTCCCTGATTGCGTGGATCAAGGATGTCGAAGCGCGTCTGTACGTCACCATCGTCGACGGGCCCGGTCTCACACCAGAGGAGATTGAGCAGCTTGCGGCATTCTGTGGGGAACAACCGCATGCAGAGTTAGTTGATTACTACCGACTGTGTAGCCCGTGGGGATTGTATCGGGATGGGCTTACAATGTGGCAGAAGGTTCTGGATCGGGTCAAGGAGATCCAAGGAGATAATCTGTTCAGCGCGCTTGCCCCAGTGCTTTGGCCAGTAGCCTTGGGAGGGTCGATCACGATTGCGGCATTCATCGATCAGCGTGATAGGGTGGTGTGTATCGAGATCGGCGATCAGGACAGGCACCTCTGGCTGAGAAGTATCGGGGTGTGGGGCTACCTTGTCTCAACCATCGTTATTGAATTCCTGATGGATCGAGGAATACACGCATCATACGAGTACGCCGTTCGCGACCCACGCGTGCGAGCGCTGGCAGGTCTTGAGGATATTCCTGTGCATCCATTTCTACCAATCACCATGCGTTGAACACTACCAATGCGATTCGCTGATAGGAAGTTTGTATAGACCTTCTATACCTACCAGGCCGGTAATTTAGTTTTTGCGCAATACGTAGATTAGAGCCTGTTATGAACTTTGAACCATGAGAGCGACAAACCGATGGGCCAACAAGATGGCAACGGCAACGACATGCAAGCCGGCCAGCGTCGCTGCCACACGTTCGTCGTCACGCACCAGGCGACGGAAGCGCGTCATCCAGGCAAACCTGCGCTCGACCACCCAGCGCCGCGGCAGCAAGACAACGCCCCGTTTGGCGGTCGGCAGCGTGACCACCGCCAGGCGACTGCCGTGGGCGGCGGCATCGGCTGCCGGTTGCTCACCAGGGTCGCCCTGGTCAACGAAGGCCACCGCTACCGTGTCGCCAGTTACCTCTTGAATGCGCTGCGCCAGTGCCGCTACCTGCGCCCGGTCTTGGTCGTTGGCTGGCGTGACCAAAACCGCCAGCAGGTGCCCCAGGGTATCCACCGCCAGATGCACCGTCGAGCCTTTGCGCCGCTTGTGTCCATCGTAGCCAGCACGTTCCCCGCTTTCCGGCGTCGATTGGAGCGTCCGGCTGTCCATAATGACGGCACGGGGCTGGGGTGTGCGGTCGGTGATGTCGCGCAGCAGCATCCGCACATCATGCACCATCTGCTCAAACACGCCCGCTTTCAGCCAGCGCTGGGTCTGTTGATACACCACGTGCCACGGCGGTACGTCGTTGGGCAGCATCCGCCACGGCGCACCGGTACGCAGAAGGTAGCGCAGCCCGTTGTAGACTTCGCGCAGGGAATAGTTCCGCTGCGGCGCTGCTTCGTCCATCAGCGTCAAATAGGGCGCGACAAACGCCCACTCCTCATCGGAAACATCACTGGGATAGGCTTTTCGTGTCATAGCGTCAGGATATACGAGCAGAACCGAAAAGTCCATAACAGGCTCTAAGATCACCAATACCAGACACGTGTCAACGTTTGGAGAAATAAGGTGTAAACAGTTGCTCTAGCAGATCGGTCTGATCGGCATATTTATCTGCCAGTTGCTTGTAAAGGTTAGCGAGTTTTGCTGCCTGAAACCGCCGTTGCCACATCGCTTCGGCAAACTGGTCACTGTCAATCAAACCACGTTCTTTGAGAAAAGCATAGAACCTTTTTAGCGCTATGCAAATCTCTCGCACCTCGCTCCCTGAACTGTAAGCGTAATGATAAGGGTAATAATAAAACAAAAACTCGTCAAGCGTTGCGTAATCACCTTGATCCAGAGAACGGTCGTAGAATGATGCTAGAAAATCGGCATAAAGTCGTGGGGGCCTGGCGTAGTTGCGAGCAGTCGATAATTTTTTGCCAGTCTCTTGCAAATAATCTATGTACAGATTGATCAATGTCAGACTTTGATCAATCAGTTGAAAGTATCTATCGTCTTCCGTCTCATCTTCTATATCATCTTCATCAAATTCTGCATCCCAAAAATCATCATCCCAATCATCGCTTATCTCAAAGCCCATTTCCTCAAGGTTTTGCTGTTGATTGAATGATGTATCGACAGACTTTGGCAACGAAGATGTCGGTAAGTCTATCCTGGGAAAGAGATCAGGCGCCTTTTGAAACAGATACGGCAGTTGATTGCTCAAGATACCTTCCACTTCTTCTGGTTCGGCTTGAGCCAGTCTCCGTTTTACCTCTAACGGTAGCACTTCATTTAATCGCGCACTGATCCGATCAGCTTCACGCAGCATGGAATCCTGCCATTCAAAGAAGATGTCGTTGACAAGATCGTCCAATTCTTCCATCAGGACATCTTCTTCCTCTTTCAGATCCGCTTCCCGTGAACGGTTGGTCAGTATACCATTCCAGATTCCAGCTTGCCTGTCCTGTTCACGCGAATGCTGAATCTCTTGTTGTAATGCAGTAATTTCCGCCAGTATTTTTGCACGCAGATCGGCAGGCGATAAGGCAGGCGCCTTCCGTGATGCCGAAGTAGATGAAGGAGTAGCCGGTTTGAGATCAATCGGCAGATGTGATTGCAGTGTAGCAATGTCACTATTCATGGTCGCCGGCTGATGTAACGGCCCGCCTGAAGAGATCTGCAATCCGGTAGACTGAACAAGCAGGCCATCGGAAATCAATGCCAGACGACCATCTGCATGCAACAAATATTGCCACGGTCGACCAGGGTACGACGTTCGCCATGGCTTACCGGCAATGGCCGATAACACAATTTGATCAGAGGGTGTGGGTTGGTCACGACCGAGTTTTCTGTACTGTTCAACCGCCGCCTCGACCAATTCACGCTCCTGGTCAATGACTGCCTGAGCACGGAAGTCAGCCGCTCGTTCATGGGTAAAGTACAAATGTTGTTCGAGTCGAACACCGATCTGTCGATAGTGTATCTTCACAATAATACTATCGCCTGGAGCAAAATGTTGCTTTTGAAACCATTTCTGAAGTTTAACAACATGATAACTATCGACATCGTCCCGAAGGCTGATAACCGCTAGCGTTTTCTTTTCCTCATCGTAGATCCATGTTATTGAATCCTCAACACGAGACACGAAAGGATATAAGAGTATGAGAGGTATCGAACCACTTTCAATATGTTGCTGGCCAGGCCAGCAACGAAACTGTACTCCTTCAAGCGCTACCCGCAGCGGCAGGTATTGACTCTGGTTAATTCGTAACCATCCAAGCCGGGCATAATCATTCTTGAGGCGGGAACGGACGAAGCCGGCTGAAAAACGGATCGACCATCGCTCATTGATTACATCACACAGTTGCGTAATGCGCATTGGTTTATCTACTTCTGTAGCCAGTATTTGCAAGGCTAGCGCAATTGTGATGTTTGGTGACTCCATAATCCCCTCTCGTCGTGGTTTGTATATGTGATGGATCGATCACTACTCACTGTATAACAGCACTCGCTCCTGTCGGCCCCCAACCGGCAAACAGTTCGGGATGGATCATGGAAGCCAATAATTCCAGACTGTCAACGATCCGCGGCCCGGGTCGGCTAAAGTAGGCGTTACCATCTACCGCAAAGACTCTTCCCATTCGTACCGCCGGTAGCGCATCCCAACCGGCTCGTTGGGGAAGAATAGCGCGCGCTTCAGCAATCGTTCGCTCAAGCGTGAATCCACACGGCATCACAATCAATACTTCAGGCGCACTCGCTATCACATCAGTCCAGATGATCCGTCGCGAATGCCCACCCGCAGTGCCAAGGAGTGGCTGACCACCTGCAATTGCTACCATTTCGGGCACCCAGTGGCCAGGACCGAAAACCGGATCGAGCCATTCGATACAAACCACCCGTGGCCGTGAAGTTGCCTGCGCTGCCAGTGTCTTCACTCGCTCAACCCGCGCTGTGAGTTCGTTGACGAGATGTTCGGCCCGTTCAGCCACACCCAACGCACGCCCAATCGCTTTGATCGAACCAAAAATACCGGCCAGATCAACCGGTTCAAATGAAAGCACCTGGATCGCCGGGTTAGCCAGACTGGCCTCGACCTGATGCAGCGGTACAGCACAGACATCACACAACGCCTGGGTTAAGATAATATCGGGCTGTAACGATGATAGCAACTCCATGTCAAGCTCGTAGATTGATAGTTCATTGCGAGCACGTTCACGTACAGCCGTATCTATCTCGGAAGAGGAAGCGGTCTCTGTTTCGTCGAGCAGGCTCCGGGTTACAACCGGTAGTCCTTTCACCTCCGGCGGATAATCACATTCGTGGGTCACAGCTACCAGATGGTCAGCCAGACCTAATGCACAGACAATTTCGGTTGTTCCTGGTAGCAGCGAGACAATGCGCATGGTCTTCACGCTTGACATGGTCTGTTCTTTGCTACAGCGTAACACCCGATATGATGACTGTCAAGGATGAGCAGAAGAGAGAAGATAGGAAATAGGAAATAGAAAGTAGAGAAATGGCAAGGTGTTTCCGCGCTAATCCCCTTTTGCGCCCTGAACACACGTATGGCGCGTTTGGAGTGCGGAAGGCGGGCTTCCGCACTCACTGTTCTTCGATTGTAATCGTCTGACAAGTGTCTTTTGATCAGATGACGGGGCGTGCAGTTCCCTTCGTGGCCGAGCTTTTTGTTCTCGATGGTCATTGTGGACACTGATCATCATTGCCCGGCCTTGTAGGTTTCTGCAACGCACCCTACTCTATCGTGATCACCTTTAGGAAATTGGTCGGCCCGTAGCGGTAAACCGGATGGCCGCCGCTCAGTACGATCAAATCGCCTTTTCGAACCATTCCGGTTTCGCGCATCATGCGCACAATCTGTTGTTCAAGTTCGTCGAGGCGATCACGCGCCTCGATCACAATGGGGGTGACACCCCAGTAGAGACTGGTACGGCGGGCGGTCTCTTCACTGGGACAGAATGCCAGAATTGGCACTTCAGGCCGGTAGTGCGATACCAGACGGGCACTCGCACCGCTTTGGGTGAGAACGACAATGAAACGTACCGGCAATGAGTTGGCGATTGTGCATGCTGCTGCGGCAATGGCACGCGGCGTCGATTGCGCCGGCGCAATCGACCACCGCGGTGTTGTCGAGTGCTGGCCACCGGTATACGATGCTTCAACCGCATCAGCAATTAATGCCATCATCTGCACCGCTTCAATCGGATAGGCCCCAGCAGCGGTTTCGCCACTGAGCATAACGGCATCAGTGCCGTCAATGATGGCATTCGCCACATCACTGGCCTCAGCCCGTGTCGGTCGCGGGTTGTGGATCATCGACTCGAGCATCTGGGTCGCCGTAATGACCGGAAGCAGCGCCTGATTGGCGGCGGCAATAATCTGTTTCTGCACAATCGGCACCCGCTCCGGTGGCATCTCGACGCCCAGATCACCACGCGCCACCATGATCCCGTCAGCTTCAGCCAGAATCTCCGGCAACACGTCAAGCGCCTCCGGACGCTCGATCTTGGCGATGACCGGTGTTTGTTTACCTGCCCGCCGGATAAACTCTTTCACCTCACGCACATCACTGGCGCGCCGAACAAACGAGAGCGCGACATAATCTACTCCCTGTTCGAGACCAAACGCCAGATCGGCCAGGTCTTTCTCGGTTGCAGCCGGAGCACTGACCCGCACTCCCGGCAGGTTAATCCCTTGATGTTCGCGGAGCCGACCACCGTGAACGACTTCCGTCTCCACTTCGGTGTCGGTATGGCCGGTCACAACCAGCTCGATCAGGCCATCTGAGAGAAGAATCCGATCCCGCGGACGAACATCGAGTGGCAACGCACGATAGGTGGTACTGACTCGATGCGCATCGCCAACGATCGGCTCAGTCGTAATCACAAACCGCTGTCCGGCAACCAGTTCAACCGGTTGCCCATTTTCAAGTGGCCCGGTACGAATCTTCGGGCCTTGCAAGTCCTGCAGAATCGCTACATGCCGTCCAGCCTCCGCCGCTGCCCGTCGCACCATTGCAATCCGTGCTGCGTGCTCGGCATGGGTACCATGCGAGAAGTTGAGCCGAGCGACGTTCATACCGGCCCGAATCAGTCCGGCGATCCGTTCAGGGGTGCTGGTCGCCGGCCCTAGAGTGGCAACAATCTTTGTGCGACGCATATACCTCCGCATTTGACGCTATATGCCTGTACCGGCTTCTTTCATCTGCTTCACAGGTGCAGTTGAGCAGTTATCGGGTTTGTAGATACCCTTTGCAATCATCGGCTCGATGAGTAGAGATCAGAGCGTGTAGCGCATAGTAAAGACATTCGCATCAGAACCTTTAGTTGATCCACTCAGCGCTTCAACAAGCACTTGCACCGCCATCCTGCCGGCAGAGGGTATGCCCGGCATTCCTGCCCATCACCTGTGTGCCACTGCGAGTATATGCTACTATGCTATTTTGTGCAAGGTTGTAAACGAAATAGTTGCCTACGGGCCGATTGTGACAAGCGGCGCAATCTGGGCAAAGAGTTTCTCACCGATCCCGCTCACTTCCCGCAGTTCTTCCACACTACGGTAAGGGCCTTGCGTTTCACGCCGTTCAATAATGCGGGCAGCCAGTGTTGCCCCAACGCCAGGTAGCTCTTCGAGATCGGCAGCACTTGCACGATTAAGATCAAGCAATCCTGTCTGTTGCACATCGGCTACCAGTAACGCAACAGCTTCACCCGCAAACGGCACCCGGATATGCTCGCCGTCACGAACGAGAGCAGCTAAATTGAGGCCGCTGATGTCTGCCTGATCGGTCAGACCACCCGCTGCTTGCAGTACGTCAATCACCCGTGCATTGAGCGGTAGCCGATAGACATCCGGCGCGGCGACTGCCCCTGAAACGTAGACGACTGCCAAGGCGACGGTAGGGGTTGGCAGCTTCAGCATCTGATCATCGAGGACAGCAGGTGCTTCGTCAGACGCGATGATGAACCGCATCTCTGGGCCAAAGGCAATTAACAGTCCCCCAATGACCGCACATACAATCGCGATCAACCGTTGCGGTCGGCGATACCAGGGTAACGCAGGAATATATTGATCGTCCACGGTTGCCCCCTTTGCTCTGTACATGTCGTCATATATGAAACCGTGAATCAGGGGCAAAAGTAACGCACAATTCTGAGATTTCCAATAGAACGTTAACATTGCACTATCGCACGACAGATACCGCAATGCTACAGTAACATCAGCACAAACTGTTAAGGAGGTGGACGTATGTCCTTCAATACAAATCGTTTTACGCAAAAATCATACGAGGCCATTGCCGCAGCACAGGCAGCAGCCGAGCGGCTCGGCAATGCGGAAGTTCAACCGGAACACCTGCTCTACGCGCTACTCGACCAGAGTGACGGTGTTGTCCCCCAGGTTCTGGCGAAGCTGAACCTGCCGGTTGGCGCTTTGAAGCAGCAGATTAATAATGAGATTAGCCGCTTCCCGCGGATGAGTGGCGGTGGCGCTCAGGTACAGCTCGGTTCGCGGCTCCGCACCGTGTTGATCAAAGCCCACGATGAGCTGGCTCAATTCGGTGATGAATATGTCAGCACCGAGCATCTTTTGCTGGCGATCCTCGATCATGCCGGCGGCGGTGCCGAGCGAGTTCTCAAACAGGCCGGTCTGACCCGCGATAAGCTGTTGATGGTGCTGCGTGAAGTACGAGGTGCTCAGCGCGTTACCAGCCCGACGCCCGAAGGCACCTATGCGGCGCTGGAACAGTACGGACGTGATCTGACCGAGCTGGCAGCGCGGAATAAGCTTGACCCCGTGATCGGGCGTGATGAAGAGATTCGGCGTGTAATCCAGATTCTCTCACGGCGCACGAAGAACAACCCGGTGCTGATCGGTGAGCCGGGTGTTGGTAAGACGGCCATCGTAGAGGGACTGGCTCAGCGCATTGTACGCGGTGATGTGCCAGAAGCGCTCAAGAATAAACGGGTGATTGCACTTGATCTAGGCGCCCTGATTGCCGGCGCTAAATATCGGGGTGAGTTTGAAGAACGACTGAAAGCAGTTCTCAAAGAGATTCAGGAGCGCGACGATATTATTCTGTTCGTCGACGAGCTGCATACCGTGGTCGGTGCCGGTGCAGCCGAGGGGGCAATGGATGCCGGGAATATGCTGAAGCCAATGCTGGCCCGCGGTGAGCTGCACATGGTTGGCGCAACCACGCTCGATGAGTATCGGAAACACATCGAGAAAGATGCCGCGCTTGAACGACGCTTCCAACCGGTGATGGTTGATCCACCGTCGGTTGAAGACACCATCTCGATCTTGCGTGGTCTGAAAGAGCGCTACGAGACCCATCACGGTGTGCGCATTACTGACGGTGCGCTGATCGCGGCGGCAATGCTCTCGGATCGCTACATCTCGGATCGGTTCCTGCCCGACAAAGCTATTGACCTGATCGATGAAGCAGCGGCCCGTCTGCGCATGGAGATCACATCCGATCCGCAAGAGCTTGACGACCTCAAGCGGCGCATAATGCAATTGGAAATTGAGCGGGAAGCGCTGCGCAAAGAGAAAGATCAGGCCAGCAAAGAGCGGCTGGAGAAGCTAGAGCAGGAGCTTGCCAATCTGCGCGAGCAGCGCAGTGCGCTTGAAGCGCAAATCCAGCGCGAACGACAGGAACTTGAGCGTATCCAGCAGCTCAAAGAGAAGATCGAACAGACGCGCGCTGCCATCGAGCAGGCCCAACGGCAGTACGACTACAACAAGGCGGCTGAGCTGCAATACGGTACTCTGGTCAGCCTGGAGCGCGAATTACAGGCTGCCGAAGCTCAACTTGGTAGCCAGAGCCGCCTGTTGCGCCAGGAAGTGACCGAAACCGACATTGCCGAGATCATCTCGAAGTGGACGGGTATTCCGGTCACGAAGCTTCTCGAAGGTGAGCTAGAGAAGCTGGTGCATATGGAAGAGCGCCTGCATCAGCGGGTAGTCGGTCAGGATGAAGCGGTGATTGCCGTCTCGAACGCAGTACGGCGTGCGCGCGCCGGCTTGCAAGACCCGAACCGTCCGTTGGGTAGCTTCCTCTTCCTTGGCCCAACCGGTGTGGGTAAAACCGAGCTGGCTCGGGCGCTGGCCGAGTTCCTCTTCGACGATGAGCAGGCGATGATCCGGATCGATATGTCCGAGTACATGGAGAAACACTCCGTTGCTCGACTGATCGGTGCGCCTCCCGGCTACGTTGGCTACGACGAGGGTGGTCAATTGACCGAGGCGGTGCGGCGCAAACCCTACAGCGTCGTTCTGTTCGATGAAATCGAGAAGGCGCATCCCGATGTCTTCAACGTCTTGCTGCAAGTGCTCGATGATGGCCGCCTTACCGACGGCCAGGGCCGGATCGTCAACTTCAAGAACACGGTCATCATCATGACCAGTAACATTGCCAGCACGACGATTCAGGAATTGACGCGCGCCGGCGCCGGCCAAAGCGAAATCCGGGCGGCGGTTATGGAAGAATTGCGGGGTGTGCTCCGCCCAGAGTTCTTGAACCGGATCGATGAAGTGATCGTCTTTTCGCCGCTCAGCCGCGAACACATTGACCGGATCGTTGAGATTCAGCTCAACCGGTTGCGCAAACTGCTGGCCGACCGTAAGCTCAATCTGGTGCTGACCGACGCAGCCCGTGCCCAACTGGCTGCCGAAGGCTATGATCCGGTCTACGGCGCTCGCCCGCTCAAGCGGGTCATCCAGCAACGCATCCAGAACCCGCTGGCGCTGCAATTGCTCCAGGGGGCCTTCCCGGAGGGCAGCACGATTGTGGTTGATGTCGAGAACGGGACGTTTGTCTTCCGCCGCAGCTGAAAAGTACGTTGCTGAATCTGCATCCAGGACAGACAACCAAGGTTGTCTGTCCTGGATATTATTATGTCAACTTGTTGTCCTGCTCTATCGCCCCTGACGAAGCGCCGCTACCACCTGCTGCACCAGTTCAAGCGGTGTTTTGCCATCGGTGGCGATAATTACATCAGCCACTTCAGCATACAGCGGTGTGCGTCGCGCACGTAATTCGGCCAGTCGCGCCGCGGCATCGCCGTGCAACTATCGCGGTTGAAAAGAACGCTAATGAATCTGCATCCAGGGCAGACACCTGACTGAGGTTGTCTGTCCTGGATTTTATTATGTCAACTTATCGTCCTGCTCTATCGCCCCTGACGAAGCGCCGCTATCACCTGCTGCACCAGTTCAAGCGGTGTTTTGCCATCGGTGGCGATGATTACATCAGCCACTTCAGCATACAGCGGTGTGCGTCGCGCACGTCATTCGGCCAGTCGCGCTGCGGCATCGCCGTGCAACTATCGCGGTTGAAAAGAACGCTAATGAATCTGCATCCAGGGCAGACAACCGGGGTTGTCTGTCCTGGATATTATTATGTCAACTTGTTGACCTGCTCTATCGCCCCTGACGAAGCGCCGCTATCACCTGCTGCACCAGTTCAAGCGGTGTTTTGCCATCGGTGGCGATGATTACATCAGCCACTTCAGCATACAACGGTGTACGTCGCGCACGTAATTCGGCCAGTCGCGCTGCGGCATCGCCGTGCAACAATGGGCGTTGTTCGGCATCGGCAGCCAGCCGGGTCAGGATCGTCGCATCAGCAGCATCCAGCCAGATCACCGTCGCATATTCGCGCAGCATACGTCGGTTTTCCGGCTGCAAGACAATGCCACCGCCGGTAGCAATCACCTGCGCTTCACGCAGTGCTTCGGTCAGCGCGGCTGTCTCGCGCACGCGAAACTCGGCCTCGCCATAGGTCTGAAACAGATCGGCCACACTCATACCGGCGGCGGCGGCAATCGCCGCGTCGGTATCGTACCAGGGCCAGCTCAGGGCGCGTGCCAGCAACCGGGCCAGGGTTGACTTGCCACATCCACTTAAACCAACCAGTGCTACAGGCCGATCCAGCCAGTTTGGATCCCACACCATAACCTGCTCCTATGCAGTGGGCTGCGCTGCGATCCGTTGCAGGCGCAGGCTCCAGATCACAAAAGCCGATAAAGCATATGCAACTGCTGCCGCGATAATCTGCGGCCCATACCCGAAGAGTGGGGCTACCCAACCCCAAATGACTGCCGAGATTGCCCATCCCCCTGCCCAAAGCAGACTCATCAAGCTCATCGCCAGACCACGTTGGGCCGGTGGGGTTGCCCCCATCACCAGTGCATCATTCATGGGGTAGCTGGCGGCGATAAAGAAGCCACGGGCGAAGAAGCCGATGATCGCTGCCGGTAGCCACGGTGTAAGCATCAAGAGCATCGCTGGCGTTGCGCCCAGACGCAGCAGAGCCGCTCCACGCTGCAAGCCAATCCGCCGAACAACCGGCGCACCCACTAGCGCGCCGATACCGGCACCCAGTGAGGATAGGGCCAGTGCCAGGCCAACGCCGGCATCGCTCAGCCCAAACTGATCACGAAAGAAGAGATTTTGGAAGGGCAGAATCGCACCACCACCAATACCGAGCAGCAGGGATGGTACCGCAAACCAGACCAGGGTGAGCCAGGAATGGCGCGTTGCCTGCCCATCGACATCACCAGCAGTGCTGGTCTCGACCACCGCCGGCAGGCGGGCAAGCACCGGGAGCAGCGCGATAATACTGCATCCGATCACCGAGACAAGTGCCAGACGGTAGGCAGCCGTCGATTGGGGATCGACGGCAATGATTCCCGCCGCCAGCATCGGCAACACACCCCCAACGGCACTGCCAATCAGGCCGACGATCAGGGTCGCCGAGGCATTCATGCCGAAGACCAGCGGGCGCTGCTCTTCTGTGGTTACCAATGCCATCAGCGGAGTAACCGCAGTTGCCGCCAGCAGATAGCTGGCTCCCACTACAAACTGCGCCGTGATCAGCCATGGTAATGAGGGCGCCTGCAATAACGCTGCCCAACCCAATGCGAAGACAACAACACCGGTGATCATTGCCCGTTGCGGCCCCAAACGGTCAATCAACCAGCCGATTGGTAATCCCATCAACATTCCGGCTGCCCGGCTCACCATTGATAACAGGCCAACATCGTTGATGGTGTAACCCTGACTGACAAGGTAGAAGTTAAACAGGATGTCGGCAATACTCAGGGCGAAACCAAAGATGAAACTGTGTGCCAGAATACGCCAGACCGCAAGCGGAATTCGAGTCAGTGAGAGACGGACATTGGCGGCAAGGGCAATCATACATGCTCCACGACGTTTGAGCAGGTCGCACCAATTGTTTAGGATACCATAAGTTATGCTGCGTGCGGTAAAGGTGGCGCCCTGAATGCCAGGACACCGGTCGTACTGTTAGCATGTGACCAGTGAGTCTCTTATAGGTTCTTGCAGACACACTGATCGGTTCAGGGCCATCGCACGCACGTGCAGGGCCAGGGTGGTGCGTGGCGTGCGAGGTTTGCCGGCGCTGTGACCAGCAATGATTTACGACACGCTCCCCACCCTGACCCGCCCCCGCTGGGGGCGGGAATCACCGGTGTGGGATGACTCCCGCTAAAGTGCACTGGCGCAGATCATGAGCGCGCCGGATGTGCGCGCTCCCAGGGGCTGGTGCAGGCCGGTGCCGTGGTGCTGTGACCAGCACTGATTTACGACACGCCCCCACCCTGACCCGCCCCCGCTGGGGGCGGGAATCGCCGGTGTGGGATGACTTCCGCTGAAGTACGCCGGTGCAGGTGGGGAGCGCGCCGGAGGCGCGCGCTCCCAGGGGCTGGTGCAGGCTGGTGTTACGACCAGCAATAATTTACGACACGCCCCCACCCTGACCCGCCCCCGCTGTGGGCGGGAATCGCTGGTGTGGGATGACTCCCGCTCTCGCACACCGGTGCAGACGATGAGCGCGCCGGAGGTGCGCGCTCCCAGGGGCTGGTGCAGGCTGGTGTTACGACCAGCAATAATTTACGACACGCCCCCACCCTGACCCGCCCCCGCTGTGGGCGGGAATCGCTGGTGTGGGATGACTCCCGCTGAAGTACGCCGGTGCAGGTGGGGAGCGCACCGGAGGCGACGCTCCCAGGGAACGTGGAAGCGCAAAACTGGCGTTTCCGTTCTGTACGCCAGACCATGCGCCACAGATAATCCAAGCAGGAAACCGTATCTGCCGCGGTGTGTGCAGTAGTTACCCCACCCGCCTCAATACGCCAGCAGATCACGGGCTGCGGCCAGAATTTTGGTTGCGTTGGGCCGGTAGGCATCTTCCAGAGGTGGACTGTACGGCACCGGCGTATCAGGTGCGGCCAGACGGATAATCGGCCCATCAAGATACTCAAAGGCGCGTTCAGCAATGATTGCAGCCACCTCACCACCTACGCCGCAAGTACGATTCGCTTCGTGAACAATCAAAACCTTGCCGGTTTTACGCGCCGTCGTCAGAATAGCATCTTCGTCGAGTGGTTTGAGGGTACGCAGATCAAGCACTTCGACGCTATGCCCTTCCTGTTCAAGGGTCTGGGCTGCACTTAGCGCTTCTTGCACCATCGCTCCGTAAGTAATAATGCTCACCTCCTCACCGGTACGTCGCAGTGCTGCCTGCCCGATTGGTACTGGCGCATCGCCTTCCGGCACCATCCCTTTGAGCGAACGGTAGAGGTACTTTGTCTCGTAGTAGATCACCGGATTGGGGTCACGAATGGCGCTGAGCAGCAGACCGTAGGCGTCGGCGGGAGTCGCCGGGGCAACCACCTTCAGACCGGGAGTATGGATAAACCAGGCTTCGTTCGATTGCGAATGGAAGGGGCCGGCCCGCAAGCCGCCGCCACCGGGAGCACGTACCGTAATCGGCACCGGTTGACGCCAGCGAAAATGGTTGGTCGCCGCAAACTGCACCAGAGCATCAAAACCGGTTGAGATGAAGTCGGCGAATTGCATTTCGACCACCGGCAAGAAGCCCTCGAACGACATGCCAATCGCTGCGTAGAGCATGGCCAGTTCGGTCATGGGGGTGTCGATCACCCGATCCTCACCGAATTCATCAATCAATCCCTGGGTTACCTTGAATGCGCCACCATACACACCAATATCTTCACCCATCACCAGCACACGCGGATCACGCTGCATCTCGTAACGCAGTGCGGCCCGGATTGCCTCCAGATAGGTCAACTCGCGTGTCCCCTGATCGTCACTCAGGACGGTTGTCGATTTATGTAAACCTTGATCCCACGTCATTGCCTGCCTCCTGCTCGTGGTTCACGCATAGACGCCATCGGTCAGCGTTGCCGGATCGGGATACGGTGAAGCTTCAGCGAACGCCTGTGCCTCATCAAGCTCGGCTTCGATCCGGGCCAACAGGGCAGCCAGCTTTGCATCATCGAGTAAACCACGGCTGCGCAACACTTCCTCTATACGGGCAATTGGGTCGCGAGCTTCCCATTCGGCGAGCAATTCTTTCGGCACGTAGGCCATATTGTCGTGAATGGCGTGACCGCGCATACGCATCGTCTTACATTCGATGAATGTCGGCCCACCACCAGCGCGTGCCCGTTCGACCGCTTCTTTGGTTGCACGATACACTGCGGCAAAATCGTTGCCATCTACAATCACCCCCGGCATCGCGTAACCGGCTGCCCGCTGGGCAATATCTGTGATTGCCATCTGCCGGCTCAGCGGGGTTGAGTAGGCGTACTGATTATTTTCGCAGATAATCACCATCGGCAATTTAAAGACACTCGCCCAATTCATCGCTTCATGAGCCAGTCCTTGTGAAGCACTGCCATCACCAAAAAAACACATGGCAACCCGTGGTTCGCCTTTGAGCTTGATTGCGTGAGCAACACCGGTGATCACGCCGGTCGAAGCCGGCAGATGGCTGATAAAGCCAATAATGCCCAGGCTTAGATCACCCATACCGTGTAGATTCGCGTCACGTCCACGGGTCACACCGGTCTCGCGTCCTAACCACTGAGCAAGAATACGCTTCGGGGTCAAGCCACGCACCAGGTAGGCCCCCAAATCGCGGTGCATCGGCGCAATAATATCGCGTGGCCCCAGGCTTAGCGCCGCTGCAACACTGAGCGCCTCGTGCCCGATTTGCGAAAAGTAGCCACCGACAATTTTGCTCTGCTTGTGCAGAAACGTACCCCGGTCATCGAGCGCACGGGTAAGGCGCATCCAATAATGGGCCTGTTGCAATAACTCATCATTAATCTCGTCCATGCCATCTCCTTGCCGGTGAAGGCACCGCTTGCCCGGCGTCCATTGCCGTTTTTCGCCATTCAAAGGGATATGTTTCTATTGTACTCGATTTACGTAGCCGGAAAACAGAACAGCGCGTGAGGAACTATGCCTCACGCGCTGTGACTTCAACCGGTGATGCTGGTGCGACGACTATTGGGCGACGTTGACTGCGATCTTGCGCGGCTTGATCTCTTCAGCCTTCGGCACGGTCACCGTCAGCACGCCATTCTCGAGCCGGGCCTCAATCCGATCCGGATGGATCTGATTGGGCAGGCGAATGCTGCGGCTGAAGCGACCGAAGCGGCGCTCGGTGACGTGATACTGGCGCTCTTTGCGATCGCTGCTCTGCGTAATCTCGCCACTAATTGTGAGCACGTTGTTCTCGAAGGTAATGTTCAGTTGATCGGCGGTCATGCCCGGCACTGCCATCTCGATGTGATAGGCATCAGCCGTCTCGCTGAGATCGAGCGCCGGCACCAGGCTGCCGTTGCGGGGCAGCACACCGGTGAAGCCGGTGAAGAAGGTGTCGTCGAGCAGTTGAGTCATCTCACGGAAGGGATCCCAACGGGTCAGGTTCGTCATAGTCGTCCTCCTTGCATCCTCGTTTTTTTATTGTCTATCGTTTCTTGTTGTTTCCACTGGTCGTGCTCTCAATCGAGCCTGGCTATACCATAACAAACCATTGTTAGAATGACGTTGGCGAACTGTTAAAGCTCTGTCTACGTTTAGAGAGCAAGTTTAATCTGGCGTTTCCGTGCTAAAAGCCCGGCGTTCGATGGTTGAGAGGAATTATTCTCCATCGGCTAGCTAAAATCACCACCGTGAATGGGCACAGGAAGAAGACGAAAAAAGCCTGTCTGGTTACCTTTGACCTCATTTTTGCTCTATGCAGTTTGAGTGCAGCGTGCTACAATGCAATCACACCATTACTGGCACTATCACAAAGGGGCACAAACATGGCACGCTCGATCAATATCGACTTACAGGGAGGTGTGGTTCCCATCTCACAGGCGGCAGCCAGTCTGGCCGCACTGATCCGGCGAGCAAAGGTGAGTGGACAACCGGTCGTGATTACGCAGAAAGGGTATCCATCGGCTGTGCTCCTGAATATTGAGCTGTTCGAGCAATTGCGAGCACTGGCCCTGCAGGCAGAACAAAGCCATCAACAATAGAAGGTGTAAGCGAACAGGCTACCATGTTCGCCGGTTCAGGTAGTGTAAAGAAAGCCGGAGTGGAGGTAGCAGATGGCAACCACCCATACACCTGCTGCCCGCCGTAAGCATGTCTGACGGGCAGCAGGTTCTTCCAGTAATTACCCTATTTTCGACTATCCTGCGCGGCCATTAGAGCGGGCATTATCCGTTGTTCAGCCTGCGCCGGTACAAGAGTGACTCGTGCCTTACTTTCGGCCAGGTTTTGCAGTTCGAGGATAGTGAACAGAGCATCACGTACTTCGGGGTCAGCCCCAATGCGGGCCAGCGCCTGCCCTAAAATCTGCGGTCGCACTGCCTTGGCACGGGCAAACTCAATCGCAGCTTTTCGTTCGGCAGTACTGGTGATAATATTCACCCGATTGGCACCATCTTGTAAAATTGCCGATGTAACCTGGCGGAGCCGATTAACGACCTTCGCTTCGATCTGGCGGATCATTGTCTGATCGCGAAAATGCACTTTCCGAATGTACACCGATCCCAACCGGTATCCCCACTCAGAAGCCTTCGGTGAAACCTCAGCTCGTACTGCCTGGCTCATCGCGTGGCGATTTTCCAGCATTTGAGCCAACGGCATGTTGCTCAAGGTACGTACCACGGCATTACTGACGTTGGCAGCCAGCGAACCCTGTGGATCGGCGTTCTTGAACAGATAGGCTACCGGATCGCTAATCGACATCTCGTACCAGACCCCGATCCCCATTGGTGCGCCCTCTTCCGAATTGACCGGCTGGCTGCGTAGATAGCGCTGATCGAGGCGCATATCGATCACGTACCGCCGACCAAAGAAGCTGATCAAGAAGGCATTGACGCCCAAATGGAATGGCAAGATCACCAGCCCCGGCTCGCGCAAGACACCAACCACGCTGCCGAAGAGCGTGTACACGTGGCAGGTACCCTCCTGCACAATCGTGTAGAAGCCGAACAGACGGAGCAGACCGAAAAAGGTTGGGGCAAGAATAAATGCCAGGACAAAGGTGATCGAAGCCACCACAATGGTTGAGAGCACGAAGGTCATTGTTCTACCTCCATGATTACCCGTTCAGCCTGTTGATAGAGACCAAGCCGTACATTCCGCAGATAGGCCTGCAGGACCTCAGGGCCACCGTTGCTCTTCAGCGCGCGCAACTGTTCGGCCAGTGCCAGCAACGGTTCCACTTCAGCCTGGGCCTTGAGCGTCTCGATCTCCACTGCCCGCTTCGACTGCACGATCTTCTGGTCGGCTGCGGCCTGGGCCAGGCTAATATCCGAAGAGACCTGGTTGTGCGCCGTGTTGATTGCTGCCATCGCCGCCTCCACCTCCGGCGGTGCATCAATCTCGGTGATCAGCGATGCGTCAAGAATGATGCCATAGCGTGCCGCTGAGGAAAGACACTCGCGATCCATCAGCTCATTCAGATCGCGGAGATTCTTGCGCAGATCGTTGATCGAAACCCCACTGACATCAGCTCCATCACCCGCTGCCATGCTCAACTGGCCGGTATCAGTAGCCGGTGCGGCGAAATTGGCGATCCGTTCGCGCAAAATCGAGATGAAGTAACCCATCACATGCACGACCGGGTTCTTCACCCCAAAGAGGTAGGCGTAGAGGTGTCGTTCCGAAACGCGATAGCGAATTTGACCACGTAGACCAACGTTGAGCTGATCCTTTGTAACCGCTTCCAGCATGGTTCCGCCGTGATTCGCTCGCGGATCTTCGAGATCGAGTGCCATATTGATGGTCTGGGTCGCAATTGAGACCTTATAAATCCGCTCCCACGGCCACTTGAAGTACGGTCCACCTGGCGGAATCACCCGTAACTGCGGATAGCGGTAGCGCTCACGCTCTTCGGGACGCATGTATTCAGCGAACGGGTCTTCTACCGGAGGGCCAGGCAGACGCTCTGCCCGACCAAAAATGGTCTTTACTGCCCGCTCGTTTTGATCGACGGTGTAGAAGCTGAAGGCGATGTAGCGAACGATAAACCACGCCAGCAAGCCCAGCACAATCCCCAACGGTAAGGCCATACCTCCTCCTTGTGGACTAAGTGACCATAAAACAACAAAAGTTCACGGGTTTAGATACCGTGAACTCCATAAAACGTGTGCAGCAAAGCGCATTGTATTGAGCGATGGTACATCATTCAGGAAACCTTTCACTTTGCAGCTTTCAGTATAACATACGCAGTAGCAAAGAAAAGGTTGCGCGACTTGTGCTATAATCGCGCCAATCCAACGTGTTTGCGGGCATCAGTTGATGCTCCAACCGGGAAGGGCCATGTCGCCCCCATGGCGCTTCTTATTGGATCCGATCGTTGTAGATCAGGAGAATGGAACATGCGCAAGACTCTACTGACGCTGGTAGCACTCTTTACGCTTCTGGTACCGCTACTCGCTGCGTGTGGTGGTCAACCAGCAGCAGTCCAGCCTACGGCAACAACAGCGCCGACTGCTGCGCCAACCGCTGTACCAACAACCGGCACCACAGATTCCTCCAAGCCCCGGATCGCATTGGTTACCGATCTGGGCAAAGTGAATGACGGCACCTTTAACGAGTTTGCCCACCTCGGTGCGTTGCGGGCGGCGCAAGAGTTTGGGCTGGAGTACAAGTACATCGAGACCCAGGCGCAGGCCGACTACGAGAAGAACATTCAGACCTTCGTCGATGAGGGCTTCGATGTGATTGTGACCGTCGGCTTCCTGATTGCCGATGCCACCAAGAAGTTTGCCGCCGAACATCCCGACATCATCTTCATCGGTGTGGACCAGTTCTACGAGCCGGGCACCGTCACCGACAATCTGGTTGGCTTGCAGTTCCGCGAAGACCAGGCCGGCTTCCTGGCCGGTGCGCTCGCCGGGATGATGACCCAAACCGGTACCGTTGGCGTCGTAGCCGGGGTTGAGATTCCACCGGTCAAGCGCTTCAAGAACGCCTTCGACAACGGTGCGCGCTATGTCAAGCCTGACATCAACCTGCTCGGTGTCTACCTGCCCACCTTCATCGACCCGGCGCTGGGGGCAAGCACGGCGCAGCAGATGATCGGTGAGGGTGCCGACGTGATCTTCGGTGCTGGTGGCCCGACCGGTTCGGGGGCGATCAAGGAAGCGGCTGCCCGTGGCGTCTACGTCATCGGCGTTGACCAGGACGAATACGTGACCACCTTCGCCAACGGCACGGCTCCCGGCGCCGACCGCATCCTCTCCTCGGCTATCAAGCGGGTTGATGTGGCCGTGTACGACCAGATCAAGGCTGTGGTCAACGGCACCTTTAAGGGCAATGGTATCGCGCTGTACGAGGCCGCCAACGGCGGTATTGGCTACGCCGATTACCACGACACGGCTGATGATGTCCCGGATGCGGTAAAACGCCGCATGGAAGAGATTCTGGCTGCGCTGACGACGGGTGAATTGACCACCGGTGTCGATCCGGTCAGTGGTGATGTTGATCCGAACACCATCCCTGAGCCACAGCCGTTCCGTCCAGCAGATGTGAAGTTGCCCAAGATTGCTCTGGTCACCGATCTGGGCAAAGTGAATGACGGCACCTTTAACGAGTTTGCCCACCTCGGTGCGTTGCGGGCGGCGCAAGAGTTTGGGCTGGAGTACAAGTACATCGAAACCCAGGCGCAGGCTGACTACGAGAAGAACATTCAGACCTTCGTCGATGAGGGCTTCGATGTGATTGTGACCGTCGGCTTCCTGATTGCCGATGCCACCAAGAAGTTTGCCGCCGAACATCCCGACATCATCTTCATCGGTGTGGACCAGTTCTACGAGCCGGGCACCGTCACCGACAATCTGGTTGGCTTGCAGTTCCGCGAAGACCAGGCCGGCTTCCTGGCCGGTGCGCTCGCCGGGATGATGACCCAAACCGGTACCGTTGGCGTCGTAGCCGGGGTTGAGATTCCACCGGTCAAGCGCTTCAAGAACGCCTTCGACAACGGCGCGCGCTATGTCAAGCCTGACATCAACCTGCTCGGTGTCTACCTGCCCACCTTCATCGACCCGGCGCTGGGGGCAAGCACGGCGCAGCAGATGATCGGTGAGGGTGCCGACGTGATCTTCGGTGCTGGCGGCCCGACCGGTTCGGGGGCGATCAAGGAAGCGGCTGCCCGTGGCGTCTACGTCATCGGCGTTGACCAGGACGAATACGTGACCACCTTCGCCAACGGCACGGCTCCCGGTGCCGACCGCATCCTCTCCTCGGCTATCAAGCGGGTTGATGTGGCCGTGTACGACCAGATCAAGGCTGTGGTCAACGGCACCTTTAAGGGCAATGGTATCGCGCTGTACGAGGCCGCCAACGGCGGTATTGGCTACGCCGATTACCACGACACGGCTGATGATGTCCCGGATGCGGTAAAACGCCGCATGGAAGAGATTCTGGCTGCGCTGACGACGGGTGAATTGACCACCGGTGTCGATCCGGTCAGTGGTGATGTTGATCCGAACACCATCCCCGAACCGCAGCCATTTCAGCCCTAAACGACCATAAGAAAACGCTACATCTCAATGGCACCGGCGTGACAGCTTTGTAACGCCGGTGCTATGTTTTTAGAACACAGGTCAAGCCTTGCCAGACAGGCAACGCAACTACGCTTTGGCGAAATGATGAGTGCGAAGCCAGATTCCTGCACTCTACGTGAGAATTGTTGCAGATTACTCAAGACTCACGAGATAGCTTCCCCGAAGCATAACTTTTTTCAACAACGGGCGACAAAAAGAGTGGAACTCGTTCAAGGCTTACCGAAAGGAGTACCCGATGAACCTGCAACGCTACTCTCGTTTGTTGCCCACAGCACTGGCTATCAGCCTGGTTTTGGTTATTATATTAGGTGGAAATGCCGCAGCTCACTGGCTTGAGAGTCACCCAATCTTTTCACAGTCGCGCCGTGAGCAGATCATCACCGATAACAGAACTGCACCTACGACAGTATCACAACGTAACGATCAGGATCAGCACAACGACGACACTACTCCCGATGACCGAACCGATGACCGTGGCCGCGGTGACGACACCACGCCCGATGACCGCACCGATGACCGTGGCCGTGGCAACGACACCACGCCCGACAACCGCACCGATGACCGTGGCCGTGGTGACGACGACACCACCCCCGATGACCGTGGACGCGGCAGCGACGACACCACGCCCGACGACCGTGGACGCGGCAGCGACGACACCACGCCCGACGACCGTGGACGCGGCAGCGACGACACCACGCCCGACGACCGTAATGATGACCGTGGCCGTGGCGACGACACTACGCCCGACGACCGTAATGATGACCGTGGCCGTGGCGACGACACCTCACAAGATGACCGTCGTCCAACACCAACCAGCCCGCCAACTGTTGTGCCGACGCCAACACCAACCAGCCCGCCAACCGTTGTGCCGACGCCTGAGCCAACCAGCCCGCCAGCCACTACACCGGGCTACGGTGATGATCATCGCGGAGGCCACCATGACGATGACGACGATGACGACGATGACGACGATGACGACGATGACGACGATGACGACGATGACGATTAATCAATGATAATGAGCAACGGAACGTACCACAACCATCACTGAGGGGGAGCGGACGGAATGAATGCAGCTCATTCCGTCCTAAAAAGCGATACCAATCAAAGGAGTTGCTGTGCTCGACGATGCAGAACTGCTCCGCCGGGCGTATGAACTGGATACTGATGCGTTGGCGGCAATTCACGATACATATTATCAGCCACTTTACCGATACATCTCTTTCCGGGTAGGTGACCGTTACACATGTGAAGATTTGGTCAGCGAAGTGTTTACTCGTTTTCTCAGTACATTACGCCAGCGTAAATCGCTACCAAACAATTTACGTGGATGGCTCTTCGGGGTAGCGGCCAATGTTGTGAGCGATCACTTTCGACGCAGCTATCGTTCCCCGCAGACCAGCCTTGATGAACAACTTATGAGTCGCGAACCACTCCCATCGGAAATAGCTGAGAAAGCTGCGACAAATGAAGAACTACGCCTGGCAATCAGCCAACTAACACCTGATCAACAACACGTTTTAGCTCTACGTTTTGCTCAAAATCTACCAATTCAGGAAGTCGCCCGTATTCTTGGCAAAACTGAGGGTGCTGTTAAACAACTACAGGCACGTGCGATTGCGGCACTGGCACGCCAAATGACACCGGGGGTGGTCGAATGACAGACAAATCGTTAGACACCATCTTAAACGATTGTATCGATGCCCTCGCCGCAGGTGCAACGATTGATGAAGTATTGGCGCGCTACCCTGAGCAGGCTACAACTCTGCGGCCAATGCTGATTGCTGCGGCATCGCTCTTTGATCTGGCATCTGACCCAACCCCGGAGGCGAAAATCGCCTCACGACGGGCTTTCCTCCAACGAGCTGCAACGCCGCAACCGCGCATCATGCACTGGCAACGGCTGGCAATGATTGCAGCCAGTCTCATCCTTGCCATGCTTCTCTTCGGAGGCAGCCTGAGCTGGGCGGCAAATGCGGCATTGCCCGGCGATCCGCTCTACGGAGCAAAACGCACGGTGGAGCGTGTCCAGCTTGCGCTGAGTGGCAATGATGAACGCCTCAAAGCCTCGCTTGAAGAGCGTCGCCGCAGTGAGGTGACGACCCTGATCGAACGACGACGCAAGGAAGCTGTTGAGTTCCAGGGTGTCGTTGAGCAAGTAAGCTTAGCGCAGTGGCAGGTCAGTGGTATCAACGTCATTATTGATCCTAACACGCAAATTCGTGGTCAGGTAGCACCAGGAGCCGAGATACTGGTGCGTGGACGTACAACAGATGATGGTGTTCAGGCGATAGAGATTATCGTGGAAGTAGACGATGACAGACGGGACGATTTATTCGTCACGCCTACGCGACAACCTGTCTCGACTCCTTCACCGACAGTAGTGACAGTAACCCCGTCACCAACCACGTCGCCAACTGCATCACCGACTGCATCACCAACTGCATCACCAACTGCATCACCAACTGCATCACCGACTGCATCACCGACTGCATCAGCGACTGCATCACCGACTGAACCACCGCCACCGCCACCACCGCCACCACCGCCACCGACGGTCGCACCACCACCGCCACCGACGGTCGCACCACCGCCACCGCCGCCACCGCCACCACCGCCACCACCGCCGCCACCACCCGGTGATGACGATGACGACGATGGCGACGATGACGATGACAACGATGATGATTAAAACCGTCTGATCACAAATCAGACATCAACATCAGGAACCGTACAATGAGTGTATCGTCCGGTTCCTGATCTTTTTTTCATAAAAATTCCTTTGCAGGTCTCATTCGAGATGCTATCATAAGAACAGTTTTCAGATCAGGCTTGTTTCTAAGCGTAATCTCTTTGTCCAACCATCAGGATCGTTCGATGACCAAATATCAGCTTATTACACCACCAACCTTTTTCAACGAACTTCTTGGGCTACCGGGCAAAATCCAGAAACTGGTCACCCAGAAGGTCAAAATCCTTGAGCATGATCCTGTTTCAGCCCAGGGTGATGCCAAAAAGCTCAAGAATCGTGAACCTCCACTTTATCGAATTAGAATTGGCGACTACCGCCTGATTTATACATTTGGTGCGGGATGGGTCAAGCTGGTTGCTATCCGTAAACGTGATGATCAGACGTATCAGCGCGATTTTGGTCACGTTGATCTGCCCGATACCGATCTCTCTGAGGCTGTTGCAATAGCTTCGGCGAGCGAACCGCTCACTGCGGAGCCTGAACCAACACCACCTCTCCCCCGACAGCTCTCGCCTGATGAAACCATAACAGGTAGTCCATCGCAACCACTGCCATACCAGTTGACTGCCGATAATTTACGGCGCTGGTTGATCCCAGAGCAGTATTGGGACACACTCATACAGATACAAACCGAAGACGATTTAATCAATGCTCAGGTACCGTCACAGGTCATTGACCGGCTACTCGATATTTTGTATCCACGGAGCGTTGACGAGATTTTGCAACAACCGCAATACCTGATCGCTGAAGCAGACGATCTCGACCGGTTTGTTGCCGGTGAACTGACCGATTTTCTGCTGGTTCTTGACCCTGAACAGCAACGGCTGGTCACAGCATCACTCGAAAGTCCCGTTCTGGTACGGGGTGGACCGGGAACCGGCAAATCAATCGTTGCCCTCTACCGCGTGCAACGCCTTGTTCAGCAAGGCATGACTCCAGTCTTATTTACAACCTTCACCAACACATTAACCGCCTATTCGGAACAATTACTGGAGCGTCTGCTTGAAGGTGATCTGACCAGCAACGGGGTAGAAGTCAATACTGTCGATGCGCTAATGTTTCGCCAGTATGCCGCCACCTACGGCACACCGCGGATTGCCACTGAAGAGCAGATGATCCAGATGTTGCGTGAGGCACTGCACACCGCGATCCTACCGGCGACAAACGAGCACGAACGACTGCGACGGCGTGAGGTGCTACAGACCCTTGGTGAAGCCTATCTGCTCGATGAATTTACCAGTGTGATTGAGCATTGGGGCTTGCAGAGTCGTGATGAATACCTGACCAGACCAAGGACAGGCCGTAAGCTTCCGTTACGACCCCCAATTCGGGAAGCGATCTGGGCAGTATACGAGACCTGGAAGAGCATGCTCCAGCACCAGCAATTGACGACTTGGGGACAATTTCGCCAGCGTGCACTCGAACTGGCATTACGGCAATCTCAGCGACCGTATCGCGCCATTGTTATCGACGAAGCACAAGACCTGTCGCCGGTCGCATTGCGTTACCTGCTGGCCCGTGTTGAGTCGCCCCGTGCGGTCTACCTGACTGCCGACGCCGGTCAGTCGCTCTATCAACGTGGTTTTTCGTGGCAACAGATCGATAGCGAATTGAATGTTCGTGGTCGCAGCTTTGTTTTGCGGCGCAACTATCGCAACACAGCCGAGATTGCCACTGCCTGCACATCCATTTTGGGCACGACTGAAAGTGATCAGGAAGTAAGCGCCGTTCATCACGGCTCTCTGCCGGTAGTGCGTTTTTGTCGTAGTGTTGCAGAAGAAGCCCAGGCGATCCGTAGCTTCTTCATTGCTGCCGCTCGCCGCTGGCGACTGCCTGCACACGCCGGTGCAGTGCTTTGCCATAGCAAACAAGTGGCCCAGCAAATCTGCGACCAGTTGCAACAACTTGGGATGTCGGCGGAATTTATGGAAAAGCGGCAGATCGACTTGCGAAAGCCGGTTGTCAAAGTATTGACGATCCACTCAGCAAAGGGATTGGAGTTTCCGTTTGTGGCGGTGATGCGATTAGCGCAGGATCATCTGCCGCACAACTACGATCATCTACCGGTGGAAGAGCGCGACGCAATGATTGACCAGGAGCGGCGGCTGTTTTACGTCGGCTGTTCGCGAGCCATGCGTGCTTTACTGGTCTGCGCCGATGCCGATCAGCCATCATCGTTTGTGCTGGAATTGCCGACAACGCTCTGGCAGCGCGAGGGTGAGATGAGTAGATGACAGATAACGTCATTCACCGGCAGAGCTTGACACCTGGAAAGTGAAAGCGGGAACACTGGGCTGACCCGGCGCGTTCCCGCTCCTGCTGAGTTCGCCAGTGACCCGTCTCTACTCCTGCTGACTTTCCAGGCGCACGAAGGAAAAGATCGCCGCAATGAGTCCCGTCCCGAAGCCAAACCAGGTACTTACCTCAGAAATGTGATACTGCTGCGCTTCGGCGGCCAGGCGGAGAGCACGCAGATTGGTATCGGCCAGGCTCATCACCCCTTGCTGCAATGCCTGGCGGGTGGCATTGATAAGCTCTTGTTGGTGAAGCAAGAGCCAGACCGATCCTGCCGCGCGTGCTGCCAGATAGGCGAGAATACCAACCAGACAACCGATAACGAGTGCCAACAGCAGGCGACCAAGCCAGGACTGAAAGGTGTCAGTCGATTGTTCATGAACAACCATACCCATTACTTACCTGTCTCCGTCACCGGTAATTTGTCTGCGTGCTCGCTCCTTGGCAGCACGTAACCGGCTCAACGCATCGTCAGTCGGAGGTGGTGCAGGTGGTGGTTGCGGTTCAGATGATGCTGTTTCAGTTGGTGGTACCTGAATCCGCTCACCGGCTATCTGTTGGCGAACCTGATCACGGGCGGCCCGTAACCGGCTGAGCACCGGGTCAGGCGCGACCGGCGTCGCGCCTGCCGGTCGCAATCGGCTGGCAAGCGAACCCAGGGCGCCGAAATCACTCCGCCGCAACATCAACCGCCGCAAGGCAATGTCAAGCGGTAACAACATCAGGGCCAGCCAGAGCAGTGGCAACGCCACCTCCTGCGCCGAAAAGACGTGGTTCAAACGGTCGAAGACATCTGCCGGTTCATTCAACAACCGACCATTGGTCGTCGCTGCCAGTTCTGCCAGCAGGCCAGGATTGGCTTGCGCACTACGATATTCCGACGAATAGGGGACAACCATCCCGGCAGTCTCTTGCACCACCACGCGATCAGCGCTGGTGCCGGCAATCTGCACCAGGTAGGTTCCCGGAGCAGGGCTTTCCAATCGCGCCTGATATTGATTCGGAGCCACCTGCATAAGCGGCACTTCACGCCGCGAGCCATCACCACCGATCAGGGTAGCAACAACGGTTAAGTCATTCTGGGCTGTGGCTGTGACCAGCCGAATTACCGTCTCGCCACCAACAACGGAGACTTCCGTATTGACATTCTGCCCACCACGTGGCGTCAAATCACCAACCAGTTGAGCAGCAAAACGTGGAAAGCCTTCCCACGTGATCCAGTCACGTGCCCACTTCCCCTTAGTGTCACTCAACCAGGCTGCACTGCGCCCCAGGCCAAATTGCCAGGTCGCCAGGATTGGTTGTTGATCTTCAGTAGCCAGCAGTAACTGCGCAGTATCTTTCAACGTGCTGCCATTGTAGCCATACAACGGTGGCGTGGCATTGATACCGGCCAGGATCGGACTATTGCTATACCGTACCGGCACAAATGGCTGTTCAACGATATAATTCCCAATCGCGGTAATGGTTTCCTGAACGAAGATTTGTGGCACCTCGGCCATATCCGCAGCCGGATAATACCGACCACCACCTTCGGCAGCCAGTTGTTTCAGATAGGCTGCCGAACCACTCCCGGCAGCTACCACGGTCAGAGTAATGCCTTGTTCGCGCAAGCGTGCTGCCAGATCAAGCTGATCGCCACCACTTCCCCACCCATCGGTGAGCAGGATCATGTGTTTGATCCGGGCATCGACCTGCTGCAACATCTCTTCGGCCCGCAGCAAACCGGCGCGAATGTTAGTTGGCCCACGCGGTTCAACACCGCTGACTGCATCCATAACCTGTTCGACCGTAGCCCCGCGTGTGGCCGGAAAGGTTGCAGATGCTGCACCATCAAACGTCACAACACCAACAGTATCTTGCGGGCCAAGCAAGGCGGCAGCCTGCACAATTGCATCTTTGGCAATATCGATCTTGCGTTCGGAAGAAGATGTGATCGGCGCACCACGGTCAGGATCGGCACAGTGGCAGGCGTCCATCGATCCTGACTTATCAATCACAAAGACAATTGCCAGGTCGGGACGCAACTCACGGTTACGCACGTCCATGTACACCGGCAACGCCTCTTCAACCGCAGTCCGACCATATCCACCGACACCAAAGCTGTCTTCGCCACCAATCATTAACAAGCCACGACCCAGATCGCGCACATAACCGGGAATCGCCTGCATTAGACCAACCGGTAACATCCGTGCCGGCGTATTCACTAGCACCAGCGCATCGTAGGTACTAAGATCGGCCAGTGTACGCGGTGCAGCTTCGGGTGATACCAGCTCGGCAATTATGCCGGTAGCGGTCAGTGCAGTCATCAAGGGGCGGGCATCGGCAGCAGTTTGCGCAACGAGCAGAATACGCGGCGGCCCCTGCACACGGATCAGCGCGGCAGCTTCATTATTTTGCACACGGCCATCACTGGCCGCCTCAACCTGCACGCGATAGCGCCGAAAACCACTGCCTTCAACCGGTACCAGAAATTCGACCCGCGTCGTTCCCGGCGTTAATTCAAGGTTGCGTTCCTCAATGACTCCCAGGTCATCGATCAGACGCACAACTGCCGACTGTGCGACATTACTCTCTACATTCGCTACAATCAGTGCTTCTTGACCATCACGCACGTTATTCGGTGCTTCAACACTGGCAATCAACGCCTCTGCATCAGCATCAACCAGGGTGAGATCAACAATATCGATTGGGATACCGCGGCTGGCGGCCAGGCGGGCGGCATCAATTGCCCGCCCGCTGTTCTCACCACCGTCCGAGAGAAGAACCAGTCGCTTTTGCGTATCGGCGGGAAACAGTGCCAGGCCGAGCTGAATGGCCGCCTCGATATTGGTGCGATTGGCGATTGGGATAGACGTAATTCGCCCTAACCGGGGATCACTTTCGGGAGCACGCTCAACCAGCGCATTATCGCCAAACACGATGATTGCCGCCTGATCATCGGCAGGCATCGCTTGCAACGCATCGCGAATAAATGCCTCTGCCTGGGCACGGGTCGAGGCCGGCATCGAGTCACTACCGTCGAGGAGAAAGACAGTCGTTAGCCGATCTACCGGTCGCACAAATTGAATACCGGCAAAGGCAAAGACCAGCACTACCGCAATGGTAGTACGCACGGCAAGACTACCCCAGAATCGAACTGGTGACAACCGACGTGGAGACAGCAGCGCAAGCACCACCATCCCAATCGGTATCAGTAACAACCAGAGTGCTTCAGGGTAGATAAAAGAGACATACGGCATAGGCAATCTCGCGATGGATGATCATACAGGCATTGTACCGGGAACGACCGCCGCTGGCAAGACAAAATAGTACCTCTTTCGTTAGACGAAGTCATCCCCTGTAGAGTTCCCGTTGACGAAGTAGCACAGGCTGATGCCTGTGCTACTCACCATAACAGTTAGCGCACGCTGTGGGTGTTATGCCGGTACAGCTTCGGTCTGTGGTTCAATCTCGATCTTTGCACCGAGTACCTTGAGGAACTGAGCCAGCCACGCCGGATGAGCCGGCCAGGCCGGTGCCGTGACCAGGTTGCCGTCAGTAATTGCCTGATCGGCAGGTAATTCGTGATACTCCGCCCCGATCAGCGGCAGGTCTGGGCCGACAGCCGCATACGCGGTGCAGCGGCGACCGTTAAGTACCCCGGCGGCAGCCAGGACCTGAAGACCATGACAGATTGCAGCTACCGGTTTATTCGCAGTGAAGAAGTGGCGGGTGATTTCAAGCACCCGTGGATTGAGCCGGATGTACTCTGGCGCACGACCACCGGGAATGACCAGCGCATCGTACTCGTGCTCATTGACTTCATCGAAGGAGTAATTCAGAGTAAAGTTGTGACCACGTTTTTCGCTGTAGGTCTGATCGCCTTCAAAATCGTGTACCGCCGTCCGCACGAACTCTCCCGCCTTCTTCCCCGGACAAACCGCGTGAACCTGATAACCAAGTGCGGCCAGGGCCTGAAATGGTACCATCACCTCGTAATCTTCGACATAGTCGCCAACGAGAAAGAGGATTTTCTTCGCCATCGCGTACTCCTCCTGACGGTATGCAGTTGACTTCACTGTCAGTAGATTGCTGGCTGGGATGATTCTACGGTAACACAGTGGCCGATAACTGTCAACGGTGATTTTCGTGTCGGCTCTGGCTCTCCGCAAATAGTCTGAGCGTCTCGGTAACCGCGTATTGCAGAGCATCAAAAAGCGGTTCGAGCTGCATCCGTGCCGTTGCTGCATGTTCGAGAGCTTTTGCCGCGTGTGCTACCCGTACTGCTCCGATCTGCCGCGCACTGCCTTTAAGCCGATGGGCCAATCGCTGCACCTGTTCGACATCACCACGCGCAATCGAAACACGCAGTTGGTCAAGTTGCTGTTGAAATTCGTGTTGAATGAGCGCCAGGGTTCTGGTTACGATCTCAGGTTGTTGATCAACGAGAGCTGTCAATAGTTCACCAAATACCGTCCAGTCGATGACGGGATCACTCTGCCAGGTATTGACAGTTGACGGTTGGGATGGCACAGGGTTCGTAGACAACGCATTGCGTAAATCTTGCAGACGTACCGGTTTAGTAAGAAAACCATCCATCCCGGCTGCCAGGCAACGTTCGCGTACATCGGCTAACGCATACACCGTCAGGGCAATAATGCGCGGTTGCTGAATCTGGTTGCCCAATGCCCGAATCCGGCGCGTAGCCTCTTCCCCATCCATTTCCGGCATCTGGACATCCATCAAGATGACATCAAATGATTGTTGCTGCACTTTCTGCACGGCCTCAACGCCGTTCGCCACAATCGTAACCTGATGCCCCAGCGCCTGAAGGAGACGAAGCACCACCTGCTGATTAATTTCGTTGTCTTCAGCAACCAACACCCGCAGGACTGCCGATTGTCCACTCGCTACCGACTGTCCTGCGGTCACCGGCGGCGAGTACGCTACCGGCTGAAGCGGTAGCGTTACCGTGAACGTTGAACCCTGCCCCGGCTGACCAGCAACCGTTAATTCACCGCCCATCAAATGTGCCAACTGAGCGCTGATTGCCAGCCCTAAGCCAGCGCCGCTTTGTCGAGTTTGATCATTATCAACGTGATTGAAAGGCTGAAACAGGTGGCTACGCTGTTGGGCCGAGATACCGGTACCGGTATCTCGAACGGCAATTTCCACCTGGGGATGATCAGTAGCCATCCCTATCACACTGGCCGTGATCAGGACGCCACCGCGGTCGGTGAACCTGATTGCATTACTCACCAGATTCATCAACATCTGGCGCAAGCGAGCCGGATCACTGACAATGAGTGCTGGCAGGTGTGGATCAATCACTGCTTCGATCAGGAGACCTTTCTGATCGGCTTCTCGCTTGAACAGATTAAGCACTGCGTGCACGATAGCGCGCACATCGGTTGGTTCGGCAGCAATTTCCACCCGGCCCGCTTCGATCTTCGAGAGATCGAGTACATTATTCACCAGCGCTAGCAGAGCCTCGCCGCCAATTCGTATTGTTTCGATCAATGAGCGCTGCGACGGGGTTAAGGTATCGGTTAGCAACAGCTCAGCGCTGGCGATCACCGCATTGAGCGGTGTGCGCATTTCATGGCTGATTGCCGACAAAAACGCCGCTTGTGCTCGTTCGGTCCGTTCCGCAGCCTCTTTCGCCCGCAAAAGATCGGCGGTAATCTGCCGCTCTGCCGTGATATTACGGCCCACAATCAAACCACCGCTTATCTGACCTGAAGCACGTTCAATCGGCATAATCGACGTGTCGAAGATTTCCCCACGGAACGTGTAGTCAATGCGTGATGATTGGCCGAGAAGAGCCTGATAACAGAGCGGTAGTAGTACCGAGCGATGAGGTTCATCGAAGAGATCGGTCAGACACTGACCTTCAAATCGGGCTGCATCGATGCCAAGCCGCTTGAGATCAGCCCCGGCAACCAGAGTCAGCCGCAGGCCGGTATCGAACATGAACACGATAGTACCCGGCAACATATCGGCCAGCATGCGATACCGCTGCTCACTTGCTCGCAGTGCCAGTTCGTTCTCTTTGCTGCGAGTAATATCTTGAAACGTACCCCGTAGCTTACGAATCTGACCATCTTCCCAGACCGGCTGGCCAATAGAGCGCACCCAACGGGACTGGCCACGTGCGGTACGAAACGGCAATTCAATATCCCATTCGGCACCGGTTGCAAGGCAGCGTTCAAAGGCTTCGCGCACAAGATGGTGTACTTCCGGGGGATAAAACCACAAAGCAACATCTGGTGTCGGAGGCTCGCCTATCGGCAACTCATGAATCGCAAACATCTCTTCCGACCAGACCATGCGTTGCGTGACCAGATCAAGCTCCCATCCCCCGATCTGAGCCATCTTACCCACTGCGCGCAACAACTGTTCACGTTCAGCCAGCGCTTGCTCAACCAGCACCTGCGCCGTCACGTCTGTTTGCAAGCCGATGAAAGCCGTCACCCGCCCCTGATCATCACGAACCGGACTGATCGCAATCTGACTCCAGAAAGGTTGACCATCTTTACGGTAATTGAGCAGACGTTCGTGAACAGGACGCGCGGCAGCGATGGCTTCACAGATCCGAGTCACGGCAGCCTGATCAGTACCTGGCCCCTGCAAGAAGAGACAATGACGACCAATCACCTCTTCTGGAGCATAGCCGGTGATGGTGCAGAAAGCCCGGTTGACGAAGGTAATAGGGTAATCGGGTTGCGCATCAGCCACAATCACACCGCTGGTCATTTCGTTGACCACCGTGCGCAGGAAGTGATTCTGCAACCGCAAACGTGTCACTTCTGCTTTTAGGGCTGCCAATGGGTCAGAAACATCAAGCTGTTGTTTTAGCGGGTGAAGAGAAGGTTCGATCACTTGACGCTCCGTGGCATGATTTCTTGTATAGACCGGTAGGCGCCGGTCGCGCTTGCTCCATCGCTTATCTGACAACACCAGTAGCGTATCAGTGCGACATCACACACAACCGGACGAAGTCAGGATGCCGTATGTTGCCGGCACAGGATTGCAAAAAACGTATCTCCACCTGCCGGCGTGGCCGCACCACAACTACCATCACCCCAGGAAAGTGCGGCAGGGTACCTGCCGCACACAGTGTGGATACTACGTATTTTAGTATATGAATTGGTCTTACGGAAGTGCTACCAGGAAGCAAATTAGCTATTTCGCTGCCGGCTCGATCTGTACCGGCGGTGCAACAGACACCTTTTCGATCAAGACTGCCAGTGCCCGCGGTTGAATTTGATACATTTGATCGGTTACCGGTAGCGGTGTGGTAAGGTCAGGCCGGGCCGTATCGATAACTACATGCCAGCTTGCATCGTCTGGCCAGTCGGGCAGAATGAATGGTACCGGCTCATCGCCGGCATTGATCAATACCAGTAACACATCATCACGCATCGATTCGCCGCGTTCGTTGCGATCATCGATAACCGCACCATTGAGTAAGACGCCAATACAACGCAATTCAGGATGTTGCCACAACTCTGGACTAACCTCCTGACCATCAGGACTGAGCCACTCAACATCGTATTCGGCGTTACCGAGATGGCCAACGAAGAAGCGACGGCGACGCAACACCGGATGTTCACGACGAAAGCCGATCAGGCGTTGAGTAAACGCAAGTAACACCTCGGCTTCTGAGTCGGGTTCCCAGTCAACCCACGAGATCGGGTTGTCCTGACAATAGGCGTTGTTATTTCCTTGTTGGGTTCGCCCACGCTCATCACCGGCCAGTAACATCGGGGTGCCCTGTGACAGAAAGAGCGTAGCGATAAAGTTCATCATTTGTCGCAGTCGCAACGCCCGAATGTCGGGGTCATCGGTTGGCCCCTCTACCCCACAATTCCACGAGTTGTTGTGGCTATCGCCATCACGATTATCTTCACCGTTGGCTTCATTATGCTTTTCGTTGTACGACACCAGATCGCGCAAGGTGAAGCCATCGTGCGCCGTCACGAAATTGATGGAATGATATGGACGACGGCCATTGTGATGGTAGAGATCCATCGATCCCATAAAACGCGAGGCAAAATCGGCGGCCTGACCGGGATCACCCTTCCAGAAGCAGCGCACGGTATCGCGGTAACGACCATTCCATTCTGCCCAGGGTGCCGGAAAGCGACCTACCCAATAGCCATCAAAACCAACATCCCACGGTTCGGCGATCAGTTTCACCCGCGAGAGCACCGGGTCCTGGCGAACAGCCGTGAAGAAGGGACTGGGCAGGTCAGAACCGGCCGGGCCACGGGCAAGGGTACGGGCAAGATCAAACCGGAACCCATCAACATGCATCTCAGTGACCCAATAACGCAATGAGTCGAGCACTAACTGAAGCGTGCGTGGATGGTTCAGGTCAAGGCTATTGCCGGTACCGGTGTCGTCAAGGTAGTAACGCGGTTGATCGGGAACGAGGCGGTAATAGGCCACGTTGTCAATCCCGCGAAAGCTCAGCGTCGGCCCCAGGTGATTACCTTCACCGGTATGGTTGTAGACCACGTCGATAATGACTTCAATCCCGGCGGCGTGGAGTGCCTTAACCATTGCCTTGAACTCATTCACCTGTGCCTGCGGATCGGACTGACTGGCATAGCGCGGCTCCGGGCTGAAATAGTTGATCGGCTGATACCCCCAATAGTTGGTCAGACCACGATCAGCCAGGAACTGATCGGTAATGAAGGCATGGACCGGCAAGAGTTCAACCGCTGTCACCCCTAATTGCTTGAGATAGTCAATAACTGCCGGCGATGCCAGACCGGCGTAGGTCCCACGCAGATTTTCGGGTACTTCTGGGTGAAGCCTGGTGAAGCCTTTGACATGCAGCTCGTAGATAACCGAGTCGGCCAAAGGAATATTGGGATGGCGATCATCGCCCCAATCGAAGGTGGGATCGATAACTACCGAACGTGGGATATACGGTGCGCTATCCCGCTTACCGATGGTCAGATCACCGTATGGACTATCAACGCGGTAGCCATAGTTTGCCTTATCCCAGGTCAATTCGCCGCAGAGAGCACGGGCGTAAGGATCGATCAACAGCTTATGTGGATTAAAGCGATGCCCCTGTTGTGGCAGATACGGGCCGTGGACGCGATAACCGTAGAGCTGACCAGGTCGCAAACCGGGAATGTAGCCGTGCCAGACATCATCCGTACGTTCTGGCAAGGCGATACGTACCGCTTCACGAGGTGCCGTTGGACTATCAAACAGACACAACTCGACGCGCGTGGCATGGGCTGAGAAGATAGCGAAGTTTACCCCCTCACCGTCCCACGTCGCGCCAAGCGGATATGGTAGACCCGGCCAGATGTCGGTAATATGCATTGTCACAATCCTCCTGCAATAAGAAAGGCAGCCGTGTTGACCTGCAACGATCAACAACATGCCGCCTTGCAATAGACGTTAAGCAATGATCATGAGCGGATACAAGCCTATAGAAACAACGTTCAACGTTCCTCTTTTCGTTCACGCGAACGGAACACGATCACGATTGGCGTGCCCTGAAAACCATAACGTTCGCGCAAACGATTTTCGAGGTAGCGAGCATACGACCAGTGGACTAACTCACCATCGTTGGCAAAGAAGAGAAAAACCGGCGGCTCGGTTTGTGGTTGCACTGCATAGTACAGGCGCAGATGTGCTCCCTTCTTGACCGCCATCGGTGGCTGTTGCAACATCACTTCCCGCAAGAAGTTGTTCAGCTCGCTGGTCGGCACTCGCTTCTGCCGCTGGACATACACTTCACGCGCATAGTCGAGCAGGTGCGAGACGCGCTGACCGGTCAATGCCGACACAAAAACAATCGGTGCATAATCGACAAACTTAAATGCCTCGCGAACCTGATCCTGGAATGCGTAGTAGGTATGCGAGTCTTTCTCAATGGCGTCCCACTTATTGACGACCAGGATCAAGCCTTTCTTGGCCTCAACCACCATACCGGCAATGTGGGTATCCTGGGCTGTTACCCCTTCAGTCGCATCGATCAGCAGCAGCGCTACGTCGCATCGTTCAATTGCCCGCAATGTGCGCAGCACGCTATATTTCTCAATACCACGCTCGATCTTTCCGGCCCGCCGAATACCGGCAGTATCGATCAGTGTAATCGGTTCACCGTGATAGGTAATGGTGGTATCGATAGGATCGCGTGTAGTACCTGGAATCGAGCTTACGACGCTGCGCTCTTGACCGAGCAGACGGTTCAGCAGCGAAGACTTGCCTACATTTGGTCGACCGACAATCGCAATCCGTAGATGGCGCTCTTCCTCTTGGGTAAAGGTCTTTGGCGGCAGATACTCGGTCAGGCGGTCGAGCACATCCCCCGTTCCCAGGCCATGAAATGCGCTCATCGGGATCGGTTCGCCAAGATTGAGCGCATAAAACTCAACCGCATCGAGCATGCGTTCCTGACTGTCACACTTGTTGACGGCCAGCACAACCGGTTTCGACGTGGTGCGTAACACGTCGGCAACATCAGAATCAGCGGCAGTCAGACCGTCACGACCGTCAACAATAAAGATGATCGCGTCTGCCTCAGCAATCGCGTGTTCAGCCTGAGCACGGGTACGACGGGCAATCTCGGCTTCGGGCAGGTTCGGATCTTCACCACCGAAGAGGACACCTGCCGTATCGACGACGGTGAACTCGCGCCCATTCCAAAAGGTATCACCATAGAGACGGTCGCGCGTCGTGCCGGGCAGGTCCTCGACAATCGCGCGCCGCTCGCCAATTAAGCGGTTGAAAAATGTCGATTTACCAACGTTTGGGCGGCCAACAATGGCCACAATCGGTTTTGTCATAACTCCTCCTGGACGCCAGTATGGGTGCGTCCTCTGCCTTCTATTATAGTAGGGATCGCAAACGAAGTGGTCAGGGTTTGCGATTGTTGTCGTAGAAGGGAGGTATCCGTCGTGGTTGATGCCATTTTGGGACTGTTGCTTTGCCAGCTTATCGGCGAAATCGTGAGTCGCGCGCTTAATTTACCGGTTCCCGGCCCAGTTGTCGGTATGCTCCTCTTATTCACCGTATTACGCTGGCAAGGCAAGGTGCCAGCACCGCTTGAAACAACTGCTCATAACATCCTGGCCCATCTGCCGCTACTGTTTGTCCCTGCCGGTGTAGGCGTGATCGTCCATCTGCCATTACTCAGTCGCGAGGGGGCGCCACTGCTGGCAGCGATTGTTGTCTCAACGATGGTAACGCTGTTAGTAACCGGTTTGACCATTCGCCTTCTGCGCAATCGAAAGGGTTAGACCATCATGGATGAACGAATCTTTTCAATCTGGGTCTACCTCGCTCAAACCCCATTGCTCTGGCTAACGGCAACGATTGCCGTCTATCGCCTGATGACAGTAATCAGCCGTCGCCTCGGCTCATCCCCGTTGTTGAAT
This sequence comes from Chloroflexus aurantiacus J-10-fl, assembly GCF_000018865.1. Classification (NCBI taxonomy): domain Bacteria; kingdom Bacillati; phylum Chloroflexota; class Chloroflexia; order Chloroflexales; family Chloroflexaceae; genus Chloroflexus; species Chloroflexus aurantiacus. The sequence continues at coordinate 4,165,974 of NC_010175.1, read as the reverse complement.
CCAGTTTTGTTGTCAATTGTAACGATAGTAAGTATCCTGCTACTGACCAATACTCCCTACGCAACCTATTTTGACGGGGCGCAATTCGTTCACTTTCTGCTGGGGCCGGCAACAGTTGCACTGGCGATCCCGCTCTACGAAGCGGAACGAACGCTACGCAGAATCTTCTGGCCGGCCCTGACCGGGCTGGTCGTTGGCTCGGCAACCGGGATTGCGGCGGCAGTATTGAGCGGAAGGCTTTTCGGTTTATCAGACGTAACTCTACGTTCATTAGCTCCCAAATCGATCACAACCCCAATTGCAATGGGCATCGCCGAGCAGTTGGGTGGACTGCCATCGCTGACAGCAGTGATCGTGATCGTCACCGGGATGGTAGGGGCGCTCCTGGGCTGGGAGTTGCTGGGTCTGGCCGGAGTTCGCGACGATGGTGAACGTGGCTTCGCACTTGGCCTGGCCTCACACGGCCTCGGTACTGCGCGGTCGTTGCAATTCAGCAGCGAAGCCGGTGCGCTGGCTGGCCTGGCAATGGGGCTTAATGGCGCAATGACATCATTGCTGGCACCGGTGCTTACGCACTGGCTGGGGCTTTAGAAGATTGACAAAGATTTCCATCTGAGCGCAGCGCACAGTATTGAATTGTACCGTCGCTGCGCTCTTGCAGCAAACCTAATGGACGGCTTCGGGACAGGCAATGTCAGGCTGCTCGATCACTGGCGCTCCATCGTACCGTCAGGCAACCAGCGAATGCGAACACCATTGATCTCCGTCCATCCTTCGAGATCTTCCTCTTCCTCTTCTTGTGGAACGAGCACTGGACCACGATCCTGCGACCAGAGGATTAGCTCTTCGATTGTATACCATCCTGCTCGATAACGTACCTGATCGGCAGGGTTGAGCCAGAAGCGAATCTGACCGTCCATCCATTGCCAGCGCTCGAGCGAACGCCATTCCTTACCCTGATCACTCAGGATAATCTTGACCTCCTCCAGCATGCGTAACAGTTCTGGCAGCGAACGCGGCGTACTGTAACGCAGTTGGAGCAGGCGCTGATTAATTGCGTCCCGCAGCCGTTCGAGCTCAGGGATGCTCAAACGTTCCAGATCGAAGTCAGTCACTGCGGCTTCCTTTCCTGGGATGTCGATCCGGTCTACCGTAGCTGGTATGGTTCCGGCCCGCCTCGACACCCATACATAGAGAATCCTGGACCCGGTAGAGCGCACTGCGGTGTGCGTTGATCGTCTACCTGATCCTCACATGTATCATACCCTAATTTTGTTACAAGAATCTTTCCATGTGAGGGGGTAGCCACGATCTCTTCTCTGCAATAATAACGCAAATTCGGTCAATTGAGTTGCAACTTACGACCGATTCAGATAACATTTCAGTTATTTTTCAGGTTGGGTCATTAATTCGAGCGCCGTCAGTAGCCGCAGCGCCTCTTGAGCGTTACGGCCACACATATCGGGGTGTGGACGCAGGCTCACACATACCGCTGGACGTTCTGGTTTGCCGTACAGGGCACACCGGTTATCAGCAGTTAACTGCACACAGCGCACACCAGCCGGTTTACCGTTCGGCATCCCAGGAATTGGCGACGAGATTGAGGGTGCAATGCAACATGCGCCACAACCAACTCGACACTCCATACTCATCGTCTTACCCGTGATCAGCATGGTCAACAGCGTGACACGCGCCTGCTACAAAGCACGGCTGCTACGGCAGCATGGCTGCCGTACCCCAAATACCGTGACACACGCATCACGGAACGTAGAAGGGTGCTAATTCAGCGTGTCATTGAGGCGCAAATGGACGACAGGCTACTCCATTCCTTTCGGTCGATCTGAAAGTAGCATATGCTGTCTAAGGTACGTTGTCAACATTCACCAGGCCATTACGACGGGACAGCTTTACAAACTCTAGAACTTACCCTCCTCCCTCACTCCTCGTCCCTATTTTCTATTTCCTATTTCCTATTTCCTCTCCCCTAGTCCTCCATCACCCGCTCGATCCGTAGACCGCTAATCGTGCGGCCACGAGCGGCCCAGCGGCGATGGTAATGCGACTCGAAGACTGCCAGCTCCTCTACCGAAGCCGGTGTGGCACGCAGCGCAGGAAAGGCGGGTAAGAGTTCTTGCATCAAGGCGAAGAGGGCCGGATGATCGGTGAGAAAGCTGAGATAGCCGCCAGGAACGAGCGTGCGCGCCGCACACTCCAGCAATTGCGGCGAAACGAGTAACTGATTGCGCTGACGATTACGCAGGAGTGGTGGTGGAAAGTGGAGAATAATGCTGTGCAATGCGGCAGTAGGGATGCGCTGATAAATAAGCCGGGCATCGGCATGAATGAACAGGATGTTCGAGAGATTTCCTGCCACGGCCCGCTCAACGGCGCGGTAGAGCGGCTTGGCAACAATATCGATGCCCACAAAGCAAGAGGATGGCTGGGCGGCTGCCAGTGCACACAAGTACTCACCAGTTGCACAGCCAAATTCGAGCGTCAGTGGTGCATTGTAGCCAAACAACCCCTCCGCGCTCACGGGTGGAAAGTGTTCCGGCGTATGGTAAAGTTCTTTTGCCGGCCACGAACGATAGTAGCGCGCCGCAATCTCAGGTGGTGGCGCAGTAACGTACAGGCGAGCTGGATAGCGACCTCTTCCCATAGGATTTAGAAAATAGAACGTAGAAAATAGAAAATAGGGTTGGAGGTGATTCCTTTAGGGATAGCCGAATGTTGTTTTGGTGATCACCTCTGCAAACGCAGCAGGGCCAGCGCGATGACGGTTGCCCAGGCCAGTACCTTAAACTCACCGGCGGCTAGTGCCTGCTGCACATCATCTATTGATAATAACACCAGTTCTTGGGCTTCGAGATCATCGCTCTCGCCTTTGCCGACAAACGTCGCCTGGCGGGCGAGGAAGAGGTGCGCAACTCCAGCACCCCGGTTGCCATCAACCGCATAGCGCCCCAGACATTCCCATTCCGATGCAACGTAGCCGCTCTCTTCCCGTAATTCGCGTTGGGCGGCCAGCAGTGGATCCTCGCCAGGTTCGAGATAGCCGCCTACCGGTGCCAATGAAAGCCCTTCCACTGCATACTTCTCTTGCCGAAACAGGACAAACCGCTGGTCAACGGTGATCGCTGCCACATTCACATATTCTGGCGTAATGATCCACTGCCAGTTAGGAATGTCACGCCCATCAGGTAATTCGATATGATGACGTTCAACCGTCAGAAATGGCGGTTGATGCAATACAATTTCACGGTTGCGGAGTTTCCAGGCCTGCATATTCTCTTCCGTTCTCTTGCTTCCAGCGCGGGATTATCAACTGGACACGGGTACCTCCCGACAGATCGGGTTCAATCCGTAAATGACCATGGTGAACACGGGCAACCTGACGTGCAATTGCCAGTTCCAGTGTGTGGGCACGGCGCGTTTGGCCTGACAACGCCCGGAGATCGGTGTTTGGGGGTAGCGCAGGATCGATAACCTCGATCCAGGCGTTATCGCCATCAGCACCGCCACTGACTGTGATGATACTGCCAGCCGGCAATTCCTGTGCAGCCGAGACAATGAGACCAGTCAGCGCTGTATGAAGCAGGCTCTCATCGCCGGCTACCGATGGCAAAACGGGCAGGTTCACGACTACCTGAACATGATCCGGTTGCGCGAGTGCACGCCGGGCCATTGCTACAGCGGCGAAAGCAACTGTCGCCAGGTCTACCGGATGTGCAGCAATGTGATCAAGCTGGGCGAACCGTTGCAAACGACGGGCACTGCCGGCGCCGGTTTCAGCGGCGGTTTCGATCATCTGCAGATCGCTGATCTGCTCGTCAATTGCATCGAGTTCGAGGAGTTGGGCACGACCAAGAATCACTGTCAGCAGGTTGTTCAGATCGTGGGCAATGCCGGCGGCTGCCAGACCCAACACCCGTGATCGAGTAACCGCCGGATGGGCAATTGCCAGCGCCAGCTCGATGAAGTGCACCTCGTCAGGCCAAAATGGTCGTGAGCGCCCATACGGTTCCCCTTGATGTTCAAAGGTGTACGGAATGGTCACCTGCGCCTTTGTCATTGCTTGTGGGACAAGCCCCAGGCTACGCGATAACACTTCACTCAGTAATGCAAATCGCTCTTCACCAGCAGCATAGCGCACGTTAATCTGAGCAAGCAAATGTTGCCAGATAACCTGGCGAATTGCCATTCGGCGGACATAGATACCTTCAACCAGCAAGGCAAGCTGGTTGATCAGCGACGACGATATTGAGGTGTCAGATAACAGAATCAGACCGCCAACGGTACGCCCATGCGATGTCAGCGGCATCCAGAAGCCATCAAGGTTATCGGCTCCATCGGTAGCAAAGGCGACGCCCAGAGGCGTCGCTGTTGTCGGCAACGGCCAAAATGGGGTTGGTTGGGCAGCACCATCGACAATCGTCCAGGTCGTTGGCCCAATCACAAGCCACTTTGCTGTCGGTAGCAGCGGAGCCAATGTACAACACAACTCACGTTCAGTAACCGTAAGGGGCGAGAGCTGGTTCAACCTGGCTTCCTGATCTGTGACCAAACTATCATCCTGGTTCATAACGACGAAGCCAGCCAGTTACTCACTCTGGGGCAGCATCGGCTTGCGCAAACCGCGGAGTCGCTGCACAACGAAAACTACTACAGCGATGGCCAGTGCCACCAGCACCAGCTTCTGATACTGATCAACGATCTCAATTACAAATTCCCAGTTGGCGCCAAGAATGACGCCGCCAATAGTCAGCAGCGATGTCCAGATCGTCGAACCAATGGTGGTAAAGAGCAAAAACCGGCTCAGCGGCATGCGATTCATACCAGCCGGCAACGAAATCAGGCTGCGAATGATCGGGATCACACGGCCACCCAACACGATAATCTCGCCATGGGTGGTAAACGCATTAAGGGCTTTATCGAGGTCTTGCTCGGAGAGCAGAAAGAAACGGCCATAATGGCGGAAAAAGGGCCGTACCAGCGGTTCACCGGCCAGCATGCCAATGTAGTAGAGGACAATTGCACCCAGAACTGAACCGAGCGTTCCCGCGGCAATAGCCAGAAAGAGGTTCATCTCACCGCGCCCTACCAGGAAGCCGGCAAACGGCATTACCAGCTCAGACGGGATAGGAGGAAAGAGGTTTTCGGCGAGCATGACCAGCGTAATGCCAGGATAGCCGATGGCGAGAATAATACTCTCAATCCACAATCCGAGTTGTTCCAGTATTCGACCCATTCTATTCTCCGTTTTAGTTGTCGTTCCGCACCAGGCTGTGCTGTCTGGTATGGTAGATGATGGATCGGTTGGCGTCAAGTAGGCAGGAAGGTGATGAGACGTTATTTATAATGCAGTCATCGCTGCCTGACACCATCGTTTGTTTATTCATGCGTATGGACGGCCCAGAACCCGATAGGCGAGTATAATAAAAGGTAGTCTGACACCCCTACCAGCTCACGAGGCCGTATGAATAGCGTTCATCGTTCACCACGCTTTTGCCCGAACTGTGGTGCGCTCTTGCCCAACGGCAACCCGCGCTTTTGTATCGAGTGTGGGCATCAGCTTCAGCCATTGCCGGCACCGGAAGCAACATCGTCTTCTCCAGGCAGTATCATGACCGTTCGCTTACCGAACGCCCGCGTCGAACAGAGCGTGATCGGTGGAACCATCCGGTTGCCCTCATCAGGAGCTATTCCGCCGGGTATGTGGGTGCTCGACGAACCACCCGGTGCGCAGCATGTTGTAGCCATCTACGCACCATTACGGGCGGTTGTTGGGGGATGGAGCGGCTTGAGCGGCAATGGCTGGCGCCGCGAAAAGCGCTACGCCATCTCCGGTTCACGTATGGCACATACCTTTACTGCTGAACGAGTCTGGTTTCCGGCCCCAGGTTGTGGTGGCGGCATTCAGCTCCACGTCACGATTGCGGCGACTGCCGAGTCCGAAGAGGGCAAAAGTCGGCTCGGTTTTCGTTACCGTGAAGGAAGCGATCCACCGATGCAGGTAATCCGTGCTGAGTGGCGTAACGCGAATGGTGAGGTGATTCAGCATCAACCGCTGCCGGAGATACAAATTATGGCGCCACCGCGCGTCTTGCGGGTGTCAGATGTTCGTGAAACCATTAGACAGATGTCTGCCGACGAGATGAAGCACTGGCTTGCCGGTAGCGCTGTGCAGGGAACATACCGCCTTGTGGGGGGCAATGTTCAGCAACGCACGCCGGCTGGCAGAGGACTGGTGCTGACCGAGGTCGCAACCGATTCGACGAAACGACGAAGCTGGTGGCAACGCCTGCTGGTGCCCGGCCCTACGCTGTATCACGTTCGGGTTGAACATCCGCTCACTATTGAGTTGGGTGAATGGAAACGACAGGTAAAGCAGATAAAGCGCGAAGCAGCAGGGCTGGGGCTTGATATCGAGACTGATGCCGTGATTGAGTGGTGGCTTGACCGGTACGCCTATGACGGGGTTATTTTTCACGGCGCCGCGCAGCGCTATCAGTTCGACCGGGTGATTGTTGTCTTTCGCCGTGGTCAGCTCGCCGCAGTGTAAAGACGGTGGCCGTAATCAATGCGTATCAGGTGCCACTGTAGCCGGCCAGTAACTCTACCACTGCCAGGAGTCGCTCAGGCCATTGCGATCCGAGGAGCCGGCGGTCAAGACGGATCGATTGCGGACCAAAGGCAATCGCGGCATCACGCGGAAACCGTCGGCGCAATCGTTCGCGCACGCCCGCAGCGAGCGGTGTTGACAGCCGGATGAAGAAGACATCGCCTTCTGTCGTAATCGAGGCCACGCCGGCCTGCAACGCCAGCAGTCGAATCTGTAACCACAGGATCAGGTGTAACACCGGTTCGGGTAACGGCCCCCCAAAGCGGTCGATCAGCTCCTGGCGCAACCCACGAACTTCATCAAGGGTGGTTGCATCAACCATACGTTGATAGACGGCCAGCCGCACAGTTTCATCGCTGATGTAGTCGGGCGGCAGGTAAGCAGTAAGCGGCAGATCAATCGTTACCAGCGGCGCTACCAGCACACGTTCCGACACGTTTGGCGCACGCAGACTCTCGGCCATCACCGCCGGCGTAACCGAGCTATCGGTCGCCGTTTCTGCCAGTTCATCCACATCCTGCTTCAGTTTTCGCACAGCCTGTTCCAACAACCGCGAGTAGAGATCAAAACCGACGGCAGCAATGTGGCCCGACTGTTCAGCACCAAGGAGATTACCGGCACCGCGAATCTCCAGATCACGCATGGCAATCCGAAAACCGGCGCCGAGTTCAGTTGCTTCCTGAATCGCTTCCAGGCGCAAACGTGCGTCGTTGGTCATAACGCGGGCTGCATTGTATAGCAGGTAGGCATAGGCTCGGGTTGCACCGCGCCCGACCCGACCACGTAACTGATAGAGCTGGGCCAGGCCGTAATTGGTCGCGTCGTCGATGATGATGGTATTGGCATTCGGCACATCGAGACCACTCTCGATAATCGTGGTACAGACCAACACATCATAGCGACCCTCGAAGAAGTCGATCATTACCTGCTCCAGCTCGCGCTCGGCAAGCTGGCCATGGCCGACCGCAATGCGGGCTTCCGGTACGAGCCGGCGCAACCGTTCGGCCACGTGATAGATGCTCTGCACCCGATTGTGGACAACGTACACCTGTCCTTCGCGTTCGAGTTCACGCCGGATCACCTCCTGGATAAGGTGATCATCGGTCGGCACCACGTAGGTCTTGATCGGGATACGGTCTTCGGGAGGCGTATCAATCACGCTCAGATCGCGAATACCGGCCAACGCCATATGCAAGGTGCGCGGGATGGGAGTGGCGGTCAGGGTTAAGACATCCACTTCGGTGCGCATCAACTTGAGGCGCTCTTTGTGACGGACGCCAAAGCGTTGTTCCTCATCAATAATCACCAGGCCAAGGTTGCGAAAGACAACGTCGTTGGAGAGCAGCCGATGAGTGCCGATAATGATGTCGATCTTACCCCGCGCCAGATCGCGGATAATTGCATCTTGTTCTTTCGGCGAGCGAAACCGCGAGAGCATTTCAACCGTCACCGGAAAGGCCGCCATGCGCTTGCGGAAGGTGTCGAAATGTTGCTGAGCCAGTACAGTAGTCGGCACCAGAATAGCCACTTGCTTTCCGTCCTGAACCGCTTTGAAGGCAGCACGCAAGGCGACTTCTGTTTTGCCAAAGCCTACATCACCACACACCAGGCGATCCATCGGCGTTGGCTTCTCCATATCGGCCTTGACCTCGGCAATTGCCCGGAGCTGATCATCGGTTTCCAGATAGGGAAAACTGGCTTCAAGTTCACGCTGCCATTCGTTATCGGGGGAAAAGGCGTAGCCGGATTTAAGCTGACGCTGAGCATAGAGGCGTAGCAGCTCTTCGGCCAAATCCTGTACCGCAGCCCGGACTTTGCGCTTGGTACGCTCCCAGTCCTGGGTACCGAGGCGGGTCAGCGTCGGTGGGCCATCACCAGCGCCGATATAGCGGGTTACCCGGTCGATCTGATCAACCGGCACGTAGATTTTGTCTTCACCAGCGTAACGAAGCACCAGATATTCGCGCTCGACTTCGCTGACGGTACGACGAATCATGCCGTCGAAGATGGCAATACCGTGCTCGATATGTACTACGTAATCGCCCGGCTTTAACGTGCGCAGAAATGCAGCACGATCAGTCGTACCGGTTTTACGACGACGCTCGGCGAGTGGCCGGCGCTGGCGCACACCAAAAATCTCGCTGTCGGTGAGTAGGGTCAGGTGAAGATCGGCGAGTGTGAAACCGGCTTCGAGTCCGCCGTGAATCGGCACGAAACGGCCACTGACTGTTTCCTGTGCCAACCGCTCACCCACCAATTCTTGCAGGCGCGCCGCCTGTGCCGTAACTGCGACCACCAGCTCTCCGCCCCGTACCTGCTCAACAACCGTATCAATCAGGCGGCGTAATTGCCCACCGTATAGCGGCGGAACACCAAACGACAACGGGGGCAAAGCGTCAGGATATTCGTTGTGGCTTAGATCAACAACGACGAGCTTCGCGGATTCCTTCAAGTGCAACTCACTCCAGCGCAGATAAGGGCGTGGAAAGTCAGGCGGCAACTCACCCAGCGCCAGCAATTGATCCCGATAGCCGGCGGCCTGCACATCAATTTCATCGGCATGTTGGGCAAGAAGATGACCTTCCGCCAAAGCCACCATGCTCTGCGGTGGCAGGTAATCCAGCAGGGTCGCCGTCTGATCGTAGAAGAATGGGGCATAGAAGGCCCTCCCCTCAAAGCGCTGACCACCGGCGAGTTGTTCACGAGCGACAGCCCATTCATCGCGAACTTCACGACGAAGCTGACTCATATCAAGGGCATCAATCCGGCGCAGTGCCTCATCACGGCGCCAGAATGGAATTTCGTGGGGTGGACCAATGTCGGCCCGCTCCAGGCGCTGCTCGCTGCGCTGGGTTGCCGGATCAAACCGACGCAGACTGTCGATCTCGTCATCAAACCACTCAATGCGCAACGGTAGCTCATCACCTGGTGGCCAGACATCAAGGATCGCGCCACGCCGACTCAGCTCACCTGGCTCTTCGACCATCGCCACCCGTTGATAGCCGTTGTCCAGCAGGGTTACAACGGTCTCCTCAATCGACACCTGCATCCCACGCTGAAGCCGGATCGTGGCGTTCGCCAGATCAGACGGTGGCAACGTTGGTTGCATCAGCGCCTTCACCGAAGTTACAATCACCCCGGAAAATGACCCTGTCTGCAACCCACGCAACACAGCCAGTCGTCGCGCAAGGACATCGCGACCGGGAGACATCTGCTCGTATGGCAATGCATCGGCGGGAGGGAAGAGCCAGACCTGATCCGACCCTAACCACTGCCGGAGATCGTCGGCTGCACGGAGCGCGCTCTCGGCACTGAGAGTGATGTAGAGGGTTGGGGTCGTGCGGTGATAGGCCAGCGCAGCAAGCAATGCCGGACGGGCTGCCGCCGGCACTGGCGCAATCGTTTGATAGCCAGGACGTAGCGACGCTGCCAGCGCTGCAATGCCCGGCAGGTCAGCCAACACTTTGCCGAGTGCCTGAACACTTGCGAGTTGATGGAATGTTGCTGGCAATGGTGTTACCATTGATAACCTGAACACACGACGAACCGCTGACCGAGTACCGGCGGTTGCAAAGATTTACATTCTAGTATAGTACCACGAGAAACGACACCGGTCACGGACGACGGGTCAGCAAGACCCCGCTGACGATCAGCAAGCCACCAATACCCTGCACCCATGTCGGCTGTTCACCGATGAGCGGCCAGGCAATAAGGGTTGCTACGAGCGGAATGGCGCAGCCGTAGATCGCCGTGCGTGCACTGCCGGCCACACGCACACTGTTATTCCAAAGGACATAGGCCAGCACCAGTGCCAGTAACGTCGAATATGCCAGTGCAAGCCACGCTTGCAGGCTCACCTGATCCCAGACAACTGTTGACCAATCCGGCAGGCTAATCAAGATCATGCCCGGCACACCGGTTACCATCGTCCAGGTTGTGATAGCCAGTGGAGATAGACCCTGACCGAGAGTACGGACGCCGAGGGTGTACATCATCCAGCAGAATGCAGCACCGAGCATCAGTAGATCACCCAGCAATCCCTGACCACCGAGACTCAGACCACGTTCGGCCACCACCAACGCCACCCCGCTAATCGCCAGCGCAATCCCAACTGCCATAACGCGACGGATCCGCTCAATACCGAGCAACGCTGCCGCCAAAGCAACCAGCGCCGGCGTTGTAGCAATAATCAGCGAACCGTTCGCTGCCGTGGTCATGGTCAAACTATACGTGAAGAGCGCCTGATAGATTGTATTGCCGACCACACCAATCCAGGTCAACTTCCAGAACGTGCGCCGATCAGGGAGTGCTCGCTTCCCTTCACGCCAAAACATAAAGCCCACTAAAAGCACACTCGCACTCGTAAAGCGTAACGTCGCAAACACCAGCGGGGGGATTTCGGTTAACGCAGCCTTCACAATGCTAAAATTAGCACCCCAGATCAACACGACAAGTAACATTGTCAGATCGGTTGGGGTCAAACCGGCAAACAAAACCGGCTGTTCAACGCGGGTGGTAGTAGTTGTCATACATCCTCGGCTTCCAGAGATGCAGCTTACGTGGGTAAGGTACCACAAATATATCTGTCATGACCAGCATCTCCAGACGGATATTTGGCTTGTCAAAGGAGTGAGGATGCAAGTAATTCCCTCTTTCATCCCACCATCTGGAAACCTTGCCGCAAACCTCACGCTGTCGTAGAATGGCAGAAGTAACTGATTGAAGCCTACGGGCAAGGAACACACATCATATGGCTATTCGACGTATTTTGCGGATTGATGATGCTGAGGATCGCAAGATCCTCAAGATGCAATGTCGCCCGGTCAAGTTGCCAGATCGCAATCTCAAGCAACTGGTGGCCGACATGTTTGAAACCATGCGCGCTGCTCACGGAGTCGGGCTGGCCGCGCCCCAAATTGGCATTCCCATCCAGCTTTGTATTATTGAAATCCCTGCCGAATATGAGGAGCGTGCCGACGGCAGTGTGGTTGAAGTGGCACCAGCCGAACCATACGTGTTGATTAACCCGCGCATTGTCAAGATGAGCGGGGAAGAGGTCATGCGCGACGAAGGGTGTCTCAGTCTGCCCGGCTGGTACGGGATGGTGCCGCGTCAGACCTGGGTAACAGTTGAGTTTCAGGATTTGAACGGCAAACACCATCGCTTGCGCCGCGCCGGTGATCTATTGGGCTGGGCCATTCAGCACGAAGTTGATCATCTCAACGGGATTCTCTTCACGGAACGGATCCGTGATCTCAGCACGTTGCGCGATATTACGAAGGAGCGTGACGCACAACCGGTTGACCAGGCTCCGTAGCCATGGTAGTGCGTCACGTGACATCTGGCCTGATCTGAACCGGTATGCAAACACCTGATCTGGTACAGGCTGCACTCTTCTTTGCTGCCCAGGCTCACAATGGCCAGGTGCGCCCTGGCAGTACCTGGCCGTACCTCGTGCATCTATGCGACGTTGCCCTGGAAGTGGCGACAACGCTGATGATTGAGCCAGGGCACGACACAACGCTGGCGCTTTGTTGTGCGCTTTTGCACGATGTGCTTGAGGATACTGATACTGACGAGGCGCAGTTGTCTCAGCTCTTCGGTTCGGCAATCACGGCAGGAGTGCGGGCGCTTACAAAAGACCTGACTCTCCCCCAGGCCGAACGGATGGCCGACAGCCTGCGCCGTATCAAGCAACAACCGCACGAAGTCTGGCTGGTGAAGCTGGCCGACCGGATCAGTAATCTATCAACACCACCTCCTGACCATTGGTCGGCGGAACGGATCGCTGCGTATCGTGCTGAAGCTGAACTCATTCTCGCCGCCCTCGGTTCGGCCAGTCCACATCTGGCTGCACGACTCCGAAACAGGATTGAACAGTATGGAGCATCCTCCCCAATGCCGGGACGGTGAGAGCCATACAGTTGGAAAGGATGTCGTATGCGGATTGCTGTAGGGAGTGATGAACGGACTTACATGACCGATGCGCTTATCACCGAACTCAAACAGCGTGGTCATGACGTGATCTTGTTTGGACCACTTGCCGGTACATCAGACCCATGGCCCGATGTTGGACGGGCAGTTGGCGAAGCTGTGGCCACCGGGCAGGCCGATCAGGGTATTGTGTGCTGCTACACCGGTACCGGTGTAAGTATCGCCGCCAACAAAGTGCCCGGTATCCGTGCAGCCCTCTGTCACGATGCACAAACGGCAGCAGGAGCGCGAAAATGGAACGATGCGAATGTGCTGGCACTGAGTCTGCGTACCACAACGCCTGAACTGGTGCGCGAAATTCTCGACGCCTGGTTCGCCACCGAATGCCCACCAGAGGAACAGGTCACTATTGACCGGTTGCGCGCCTTCGATAAGCTATAAACCCACTTTGCGCTTCACCCTTGTCCTGAGAACCATGATCAGACAAGTAGCGCCTGTACCTGTGGTATAGTACAAAAGGATGTACGTGACACGAGAAGACCCCGGTTGATGTACCGGGGTTTTTGTATGAATGAGGCAAGTAACGATGGAGCAGATAATGCAAGGCAAGACGGTGATTGTCACCGGTGCTAATTCGGGTATTGGTTACGTTACGGCACGCGAGCTTGCCGCGATGGGAGCGCGCGTGATCATGGTTTGCCGTTCGCAGAGCAAGGGTGAAGCGGCCCGGCAACGGATCATGCAAGAAGCTAAAGGAGCACCAGAACCAGAGCTAGTACTGGCCGATTTTGCCTCACTGGCATCAGTACGCCGTGCTGCCGGTGACATTCTGGAGCGCTGCCCACGGATCGATGTCCTGGTTAACAATGCCGGTCTGTTTGTATCAGAACCCCTGGCCAGCGCCGACGGTTACGAAATGACCTTTGCCGTTAATCATCTGGCACCCTTCCTGCTCACCAACCTGTTGCTCGAACGGATTATCGCCAGTGCGCCGGCCCGTATTATCAACGTTTCTTCTTTCGCGCATGTCGCCGGCAGAATCGCAATCCCACAGATCGCTTCTCCCCAGCGCCCCAACATTGCCCAGGCTTACAGTGACTCCAAGCTGTGCAACATTCTGTTCACAAACGAACTGGCCCGTCGCTTGCAGGGCAGTGGGGTGACTGCAAACAGCCTGCACCCCGGCGCAGTCGCTACCAATTTTGCCGCCGACTCCCGTGGCCTGTTTGCCTTCTTCTTCCGCCTTGCTCGCCCCTTCATGCTCTCGCCGGAACATGGAGCAGCGACCTCGATTTACCTGGCTTCATCACCAGAAGTTGCTGAGATCAGTGGGCAGTATTTTGTGCGCAAGAAGCCTGTCAAACCATCAGCCGCAGCGCAAGGTGCAGCCCTGGCGAAGAGGTTATGGGAGTTTAGCGAACAACTGGTGCGCGAGAAGGTAGCAGCCTGATGGGATCGCATTAGACCGCACGATATTGCGCAGATTACCAGATCGCGGCAATAGCGCACAGAATAACGGGTGGGTGAAGGATTGCCTTCACTCATACGAATGTTGTTCACCTTAGCCCAGACGCCCGACGATCAGGCGATTCAACGACGTTTCAACAATTGGGGCAACGGTACACCCTGCGACCCACGCCTGCCAGTGCGTGCGGCGGATGGGGAAGCGTGGCTTCCCCACGCCAAACGATGCGTCACGGGCAATCCGACCTGAACACCGTATCCACGCCGGCACGTGATACCACGGTGTGTATAGGGGCGATGCTGTTCTCCGTCGTCGCGATCACTGCCAGCGTGATGGGGCACTCACAAGCGATGGCTTTTAGCAAACCAGATTTGATATTACACAGAGCGGCAGTGGTGTATGGATGAGCGTAGGCCACCCGTTTTCGGTACACAGCCTGAAGCGGGAGTTACGCTGTTGTCTGCCTGTTGATGCGATGGTGTCTAATATCGCAGTCTTCCCCCTTACACTCCGCTTGCAAACTGTTTGATATGGAACTATCAACAAAAAGCGTGATGGCTTTGGTAATATGATAGTAATTGTACTGGTCTAAAATGAGTAAAGGATTTTTACCGTGAAGTTCAAAATGTGTGATGATCGAGCAATCGCTTTACGATGTCGTCACTGAACACAGCCAGGCTATATATATTTACAGATGTGGTTGTGCCGAAATTTTATCAGTACGATTTGAACCCGATATACCACGTCACGCCATGCTACAATAAACATCGCAGCGACATCCGTTAAGCCGGAAAGCATCATAGCCTATGCAAAATCAACCCTATAATGTGTTGGTCATCGACGATGACCCTAACGTGCGTGATATTCTAAGTAGCCTGCTCAAACGTGAACGCTGTGTCGTCCGCACCGCAGCATCAGGGCAAATCGGCATTGCGGCTGCCAGGTCCGAGTTACCCGATCTCATCCTGCTTGATGTCATGATGCCCGATCTCGATGGGTTCAGTGTCTGCCGCATGTTGCGTGAAGATCCGCTGACGGCTGAAGTTCCCATTATTATGATTACTGCGCTTGATGATCGGGCTTCGCGGCTGGAAGGGGTAAAAGCCGGGGCTGATGAGTTTTTATCCAAGCCGGTCGAATTGAGCGAGTTGCGCCTGCGGGTGCGCACGATGCAGCGGATCAACCGCTACCGCCGATTAATTGAAGAGCGCGAGCGCGCAGCAGCTCAGGAGCGTCTCCTGACCGAGCAAGCCCGGCAGGCAGCCCAGGCGATTGCCGAAGCGTATGATCAAACGCTGATCGGCTGGTCACGTGCCCTCGATCTCCGGGACAAAGAGACAGAGGGACATTCACAACGAGTCGCTCAACTTACGCTGGCTGTGGCGCAGGCACTCAATATTCCTCCAGAAGAGCAGATCAATATGTGGCGCGGGGCGATGCTCCATGATATTGGCAAAATTGGCGTACCAGACGCCATTTTGCACAAACCAGGACCACTAACCGAAGAAGAATGGGAGATTATGCGTCGCCACACAACCTATGCCTACGAGTTACTCTACCCAATCGCTTACCTGCGCCCCGCCCTGGACATTCCATATTGCCATCATGAAAAATGGGATGGTACCGGCTACCCACGAGGCTTGCGCGGTGAACAGATTCCACTCGCGGCCCGTATCTTTGCCCTGGTTGATGTTTGGGATGCGCTGACCAATGATCGACCCTACCGCAAGGCTTGGAGTCGTGAGCAAGCCTGGCAATACATTCACGATCAAAAGGGTAAACATTTTGATCCGCAACTGGTTGATCTTTTTCTCTCCATTGCTGCACCTGACCTGACGAAGGTGATGGAACGCCAGGTTTCTGGAGGGAAAGAAGATTAGCGGTTAGCTCTTGTTTTCAGGACAGATCACACCACTGATAGCGGGTCACGTCTTCTCTACTTCCAGATATGATGTGAAATACCCCCCACCCTTCCCGCCCTGCCGGGGGCGGGAATTACCGGTGTGGGGACTCTCGCGTATGTACGAGTTTGTTCAGGGTTGCACTGCTCTACCGGAAGCAGGAAAGGCGTGCGGTTTCAGGTGGTGGACAAGCCGGCGGCGTGCACTTTCGGGGTGTCTACCGGCACCTCACAGGGACACCACCAGGGTTGATAGTTGCCGGTAAGGGCACGGCGTACCGTGCCCTTACGAACTGACATTGTTTTACTGAGCCGGGGCAAGAAAATCGACAGCGACGTACCCTTCCAGGCCATCGGGGGTGCGTACCGGTCGCCAGACAAAATCAGCACCGACAACATCATCGCCGATCTGCTCAACGCGGGTGCCATCAGGAAGCGTAGCAATTGGCTGGTTGTTGCGATTGGGTTGAGGGCGGAGGAAGAGACCCTGACCGCCAGTATTGATGACCACAAAGAAGCGCGGAGCGGGTGTTGGGGCTGCGGTGGGAGCTAAGGTGCCGGTACCACTTTGGATATCAGTAGCAGTTGTGGGTTGTTCAAGCATGGGGGCAGTAGGAACACCTAATGGTGCTTCTCGACGATCACCCCGTAGGAGAGACAGCGACAGAATAAAAATCAGGACGATGAGCACAAGGCCACCAATCAGGTACATCCAACCCCGTTGTTGTAACCACCGAATCAAAATCTGGGAAAAATTGCCGCTGTATGTAGTACCACTGACAGCAGATGTCGGTCGCCAGTGCGGCGCAGACGCTGTGGCGTCAAGACGTTCAGTACGTGCTGTGTCACGTCGCTGAGCCGCATCACCTGGTCGGGGATCGGTACCTCTAGTCTGCCGTTCTGGATTCTCTCTCATGAACGTCTCCTCCATTCGCCTCATCGCCGACATATGATAGCACATCTTTGTCTGGCAACTCAGCCTGTATGGCTAAGCGATGTGCGGCAGACTATGACACCAGATCGTACAGTCGACGATCCAGATGCTCTAGAAGCGGACGCAAGTAGGGGGTAATTCCTTTATAGTCGAGAATTGCCGGATCGAGCTGGCGGAGAAGCTGAGCCATGGCAGCCGTCCACTGCGGATTGCTGGTCAGTTGTGCCAGCGGGGCCACGTAGGTGCGCACCGTAAACAAGACGACCGGATGGCGGGCCATACGCACAAGTGTCTGTCGCTCCACACGGTAGAAGACACGTTCACCGGCATTGTCTGCGGTTACTGTGCTCTTTTGCTGATCGAGGGGACCGAGGCGCGGAGAGAGATCAAGATCGGGTAACACAACCAGTGACCAGTTACGCCGCCAGACGGGACGCTGCGGCTGCAATCGACTTATCAATTGATCAGTTGATCGGGCCAGTTGCGCGATGAAACCGGGCACCGGCCCGTGGATAGCGGCCAGCGGTAACCCCATCTTATCGGAGAGGCACCAGCGGTTGGGAAAGCAGAGCTGACCGGCAATGAGCGGATGCCCGGACGCTTCATCAACCGCCATCAGCAGCAAATCTTCCTGCACCTGGCGACCGAGCCAGTCGATTGGCAACAGACCGAGATCATCACCAATCCGAATTGTTGACACCTGGTTGGTCAGCCGATTTTCCCACTCCAGTTCTGCCCCACGCTGTCGCAGCACGAACCAATCAGGGTAGGAACGGTGTAGCTCAGCCAATCCCCATTCCAGCAGTTCCCACTGTGCCGGCAGACTCTCAGGGTATGCCTGCACATAGTACGAGTGGTCGGCAGCCAACAATGCCCGTTTCAGCATCAATTCGGCGTAATAGTGATCAGGATCGACGTGAAAAACCGGCGCGCCGTGCAGTGGGTATGCACCGACTCGTAATACCTGCGGCGAGGGAATAACGAAAGGATCGAACGGCCATGCCTCAATCATGATTCACCCCGGCAGCGGCCCAGGCAGCCAACGCTCGAATGTGGTCAGGAGTAGTCCGGCAGCAACCACCGATCAGCCGTGCCCCCATAGCGTACCATTGCCTGGCCTGGGCTACAAAATCGTCAATCTCAGTCGTACCAATCCAACATTGCCCAACCGGGTCATAGACTTCTCCCGAATTAGGGTAGACCACAATCGGCTTGTCGGTAACAGCCTGTACAGCGCGAATGAGATCGGGAAGGAAGCGAGGAGCTGTACAGTTAACTCCAATTGCGGCCACCTGGGGATGAGCAGCAATCTCAGCAGCACATTCGGCAATTGGTTCACCCTGAGCGGTGTGAGCACCATCGCGAGCACTGAAACTAATCCATGCGGTCAGGTGCGGAAATTCGGGCAGGAGCGCAACTAATGCCCGTGCTTCGTCGAGACAGGGGATCGTTTCACAGGCAAAGAGATCAGGCCGGGCAGCCGCCAGAGCAGCCATGCGAGGTCGATGGAACTCAATCAATTCAGCCACGGATAAGCCGTAGTTGCCGCGATATTCCGAGCCGTCGTGCAAAAATGCACCATACGGGCCTACCGAGGCTGCAACCAGTGGTCGTAGACGCCCTTCGCGATTCGCCGGGTCAGCCCAAAATTGATCACGCGCAGCCTGCGCCAATGCGACCGAGCGCTGTAAGAGCAGAATTGCCTGATCAGGAGCGATTCCACGCGCCATAAAACCGGGAATCGTTGCCTGATAACTCGCAGTAATGGCAACATCAGCACCAGCCGCAAAATAGTCGGCGTGCACAGCCTGGATCAACGATGGATTTTCGATCAACACCTTCGCCGACCAGAGCGGATCGGCGAGATCGCAACCACGCCGCTCCAGCTCCGTAGCCAATGCCCCGTCGAGGATTAGAAGTGGGCGTTGGGCAAGTGCAGCAGTTATCGGATTTGGCGAACTCATCTTGAGCATCTCTCTTTTCGGCGAGAAATAGGCTTTGCGAATCGCTAACTCCTCCGTGGCTTCGTCGCAGGAGTGGTACCGGCTCCAACCTGAGCCAGATGTTCTGCCTGGTCAGTCAGACCGGCCCCGTGCCGATAGCAAGCACCTGGTTCAGACGTCAGTTCGGATTACAGTTCCTGCACAACCGAACAGCGAATGGTGAGTGTCCTCTTATCTTACCTGTGTCATACCAACTCTTGCTCAACAACATGCACTGTTCAGATGTGATCCTTGTGCTGAAGCGCTACCAGGTCTACCACCGGCAAGTCGCTAGTGGCCGTAGGGGCGACGCATGCGTTGCCCCTACGGGCGTCCAGCAGTACATCGTTCAGGCGTAGCATCGAGATGATAGTCGGCTAGCGGATCATGACCTCTACAAGTTTGACGTTCATCATTCCAGGGTAACTGTTCGACAACAACGGGATAACGTCCGGGCGCCACCGGGGTTTGACTCCTTAACTAATCATACCACAAGTCACCTTCACGGGGTAAAAGTTGTTTTAAGAAGAGCGAGAAATGGCGACAGGTGGTGTGCTGGAATTGTTAGGCAGTGAGTCCAAGGTCACGGTCGTGACATATGCCGTAATCCGTACAGCATACAAAACTTCACCACTTCGTGCCAGGCCAGAGTGGCGCAGAGAAACAGCCCCAGCCAGGCATCCCGCCAACCGCCGAGCTGAACGTAGCGGCGCCAAAACTCACGCGCCGGCGCACCGATCAGATTACGCAGCCGCATCCGTCTACCATGCCGATACAGCGTCATTGCCTCGGCGAGCGCGTAGCGGGCCTGTTTTTGCCACAATTCATCAAGCCGTTCGATGTTGAGATGGAGCAGATGCCCGCGCAGTGTCCCGACGGTGCCATTCAGCGTTGCCACTTCGTGTACTGCGACCTGCTCATCGTAATGAGCCGCATTGCGCCGCAGCAGGCGAAGCTGAAAATCCGGGTACCAGCCACCACCACGCAGACGCCGACCAAAAAACAGGTTGTAGCGGGGAATCCGGTAGCCGGCAAGGTCGGGCGGAGGGGTTGTCTGCTTCCATGTGGCAAGTTCGATGAATAGTTCCGGCGTCAGGCGCTCATCTGCATCAATGAAGAGTACCCAATCGCCTCGACACCGGCGCAGCGCGAGGTTTCGTTGGGCACTAAAGCCACGCCACGGCTCAATCAACACCCGGCAACCGTGATCTGTAGCAATCGCTGCGGTAGCGTCACGAGTCTGGGCATCCACGATAACGACCACATCATCGCTCAGGCCGGCGATGCTGCGCAGACAACCGGCAAGATGACGCTCTTCATCACGGGCAATGATGGCAATCGAAAGCAAGGGATGGTGCGGCATAGTTAAAATAGTGTTGCCTGTTGCGGTCCACTCTCGTCATCAGCCGGTAGGGTGCGTTCGGGGTAGGGCAGGCCAAGATGTTCGTAAGCCCGCCGGGTTGCAATCCGCCCTCGTGGGGTGCGCTGCAAGAAACCGAGTTGCAGCAAAAATGGTTCGTACACGTCTTCGATAGCATCAACCTCTTCGGCCAGGGCTGCGGCGAGGGTACTGAGACCGACCGGGCCACCGTTGAACAGTTCAATGATTG
Organism: Chloroflexus aurantiacus J-10-fl; assembly: GCF_000018865.1. Taxonomy (NCBI): domain Bacteria; kingdom Bacillati; phylum Chloroflexota; class Chloroflexia; order Chloroflexales; family Chloroflexaceae; genus Chloroflexus; species Chloroflexus aurantiacus. The sequence goes on along the minus strand of NC_010175.1, from coordinate 4,145,527 downwards.
CCCGGAGCAGACGACGGTCATTCTCATCAAGGCCCAATTCGTCGATCTCAAGCTGGGCCAGCGCATCCCGCGCCACCTGAAGCGTGATCGCGCCGTCGGCCACAACCTGAGCATAATCGCGCACCCGGCGCAAAATCCGGTTCGCAATCCGTGGTGTCCCTCTGGCGCGACGACCAATTTCGCGGGCACCTTCGGGGCTGATAGGAACGCCAAGAATGCGCGCTGAACGGCTGACAATTTCGGTCATCGCGTCATCAGAATAGAAGACCAGCCGATGCACGGCGACGAAACGGTCGCGCAGGGGTGAGGTGAGTAACGCCAAACGAGTGGTGGCCCCGATCACGGTAAAGCGGGGCAGGTTAAGGCGCAAGCTACGGGCACCGGGACCTTTGCCAACCACCAGATCGAGCGCAAAATCTTCCATCGCCGGGTACAGCACCTCTTCAACGGCCCGATTCAGGCGATGCACCTCATCGATAAACAATACATCATTGGCCTGGAGATTGGTCAGGATAGCAGCCAGATCGCCGGCCCGTTCAATTGCCGGCCCACTGGTAATCTTGATTTTGGCACCCATTTCGTTGGCCACCACGTTCGCCAGCGATGTTTTGCCCAACCCCGGTGGGCCATAAAAGAGGGTGTGATCGAGCGACTCATTCCGCCCACGAGCCGCGGCGATGGCAATCCGCAGTTGCTCGACAACCTTCTCCTGGCCGATAAACTCGCTGAGGGTGCGGGGACGAAGGCTCTTTTCAACCTGTTGGTCGTCGCTATCTGAATGTGGATTGACCAGCCGCTCGGCGCTCATGCCCATCCTTTCCATCATTGTTCGCACAGGTGTACGCATCTCGCCACTGATTATAGCATAGCCCGGCGAGGCTGAAAGGAAAGAAGCGGGCAAGCGCCCGCTTCTCTCTGCAATTTGGCAGAGCCGTGGTAGAGGCGATGGCAATGCTAGAGCGTTTGGATGATGGACGTGGATTGAAGCTGGTCAATCCCCCCCATCATAGCCAGCCGTTCAGGCTGCCACTGCCGCCTCTGCCAGGAGCACAGCCCGGACACGCTGACCGCGCAACGTTGTCCGATTAAGCGCCTGGAGCACCTGTTGGGCTGCCCGACGCGGTACTTCGACGACGCTTGTCCGTGCCCGAATTTCGATCTCGCCGATGCTGCGTCCGGGCAAACCGGACTCGTTTGCAATGGCGCCGACGATGTCAGCAGGGCGAATCTGATCGTTGCGACCAAGGTTGATCTGCAAGCGCACCATCGTCCGCTCAACACGCTCGCTGCGTGTGTCGGCTTTGGTGCGTGGCGAACGCGCAGATCGTTCCGAGCGTTCGCGCTGCGGACGCTCAGCAGGCGGTGGGTCGAGCCGGGTAATCGTATCCACCTGATCGGTCTGATCTTCGTTCAAGAGCAATTTCAACGCAGCGGCAGCTACCGTGCGCAGATCACCTGTGCCAGCCAGTTCGTCGACCAGGGTGGTGTAGCCGGCAAGCGCAGGATCGGCCATCGCCGTCCGCAATTGATCGACCAGCGCCGAACGACGGCGGGCCGCTACATCGGCCAGCGTCGGCATCTGGCAGCGCTCGATCCGGGTGCGTGTCACCCGCTCGATGATCTGCAACATGCGGCGTTCGCGTGGGGTGATAAAGGTGATCGCCACCCCTTCACGCCCGGCCCGTCCGGTACGACCAATCCGGTGTACGTAGCTTTCGGGGTCGGTAGGCACATCGTAGTTGATAACGTGACTCACCTCGGCGATGTCAAGGCCGCGGGCCGCAACATCGGTTGCCACCAACACGTCAAGTTGCCCTTCGCGGAAACGCCGCATCACCCGATCACGGGCGGCCTGGCTTAAGTCGCCGTGCAGCGACTCGGCAGCGTAGCCCCGGCCTTGCAGCCGTTCACCAATATCATCGGCCTCCTGGCGTGTTCGGCAGAACACAATCGCCAACTGAGGCATCTCGGCGTCGAGCACCCGGCAGAGAGCATCGAGCTTGTCGCGGGCCAGCACTTCGTAGTAGGTTTGCCGGATACGCGGGGTCGTTAATTGCTCGGCAGCAATGCTCACCCGCACCGGCTGGCGGGTATAACGCAGGGTCAGGTTTTGCACTGCCGGCGGCAACGTCGCCGAGAAGAGAGCGGTCTGCCGTTCCGTTGGCGTCAACTGCAAAATCGCCTCCAACTCCTCGGCGAAGCCCATATCGAGCATCTCATCGGCTTCGTCAAGCACCACCATGCGCAGGTGATCAAAGCGCAGACTGCCACGCTTCAGATGATCGAGCACCCGACCTGGAGTCCCGACCACGACCTGCGTCCCCTGAGCCAGCCCGCGCAACTGGCGCTCGATAGGCTGGCCGCCATAAATCGGTAACACGCGCAACGAACGGTGGCGACCATAGCGATGGATCGCCTCTGCCACCTGGACGGCCAGCTCGCGGGTAGGGGCCAGGACAAGCGCCTGCACCACCAGCGCGTCGGTGACACGTTCAATCATCGGCAACGCAAATGCTGCCGTCTTCCCGGTGCCGGTCTGGGCCTGAGCGATCACGTCGCGACCGGCAAGTAACAATGGAATAGCCTGGGCCTGAATGGGTGTTGGTTCGTCGTAGCCAAGCCCGCTCAATGTGCTCACCAGCGCATCACTCAGGCCCAACTCAGCAAAAGTCGTCATGGTATTCCGTTTCACATATCCAGATTACTTCGTGGCAAAGATATGCCACGCAAGATAGTAATTATAGCATACATTTCTGATTTTGAAAGACCCTTTTTAAGTCAAGACGGTATACAATTTTAGGATCAACGTCACCTTCACGGATCACCAGTGTGTGTGGTATCCTATAGTCATCAGAAAGATTTCGCTTTCATTGGGCATCTGCTCATATGATTCATATAATGCGGTAGGAGCGTGACATGACAGCACCGGCTCGCATTCTCGTTGCCGAAGATGAACCAGATGTGGGCATGCTCCTGCGGGAAATTCTAGTAAGCGAAGGGTACGAGGTAGAACTGGTACCTAATGGCCACCTCCTGGTGGAACGCGCCCAGGAACAGCCACCGGATTTGATCCTGGTTGATCTGCTCATGCCGTTGATGGATGGCCTGGAGGCAATCCGCCAACTGCGTAACGACACCCGCACGTCACACCTGCCGATGCTCATCCTCACCGCACTTGGCGAGTCGTCGCGCATTGTTGAAGGATTGGAGACCGGTGCCGATGACTATATTGTCAAACCTTATGAACGCGAAGTATTGCTGGCCCGTGTACGCTCACAATTGCGACGAGCATCGCAATTACCGGCCCGGAATCCGCTCACCGGCTTACCCGGCAATGTCTCCATTCAGGCCGAGATCAATCGTCAACTCCAGCAAGGGGCTAAATTTGCCCTGCTGTATATCGATCTCGATAATTTCAAAGCGTTCAATGATGTTTATGGGTTTGCACGTGGCGACAAGGCGCTACACCTCGTGGCCAGTGTCTTACAGGAACAGTGCCCTTCGGGAGACTTTATCGGTCATATCGGTGGCGACGATTTTGTGGTGATTCACTTCGGTGCTGACCCTGAGACGTTGTGCAAGCGTATTATCCAGGTCTTTGACCAGCGTGTTCGTACCCTGTACGACGAGGCAGATCTCCAACGGGGCTATCTGGTTGCCACAGATCGCTACGGTATTGTGCGTCAGTTTGGAATTATTAGCCTTTCTATCGCAGTGGTAACGACCTACACACGCAGCTTTCGCAATTATGACGAAATAGGGCGGGTTGCGGCGGAATTGAAGCAGGCGGCCAAGCAGATTGCCGGCAGTGCGTATAAGATAGATCGGCGCAGTGATGATGCAATCCCCCCCTCTCTCAACGACCGCCGCAGTGGTTCATCACCCGAAGCGCTTATCGTCTGTCATAATGACATTGTGCGCGCAGCAATTATTGCTACGCTCAATGTACGTGGCTATCGCCTGCTCATTGCCGATAACGAGATCGCAGCCCAGGGATTACTCGCTCACAATCCCCATCCGGCGCTTATTGTTGCTGAGTTTCAGCGATCCACACCAATTCAGATCTGGCAACAAGTGAATCACAATTCCACGCTGATTGCGTTGATCAACGATGACGAGGATGCCACCATCGCCCAGCAGGCTGGGGCGCAGGTTATCATTCGCCTGGACGGCAGTCCCCTCAATCTCTCTGATCAGTTGCAGGCGGCGCTGGCGACACTGGCACGATGAGGCAGTCGTTCCTGGCCGGTGCTGCTCCGGCGGGTTAAAACCCTGCCTCAAGCCACACCAGCCCCGGTGGGCTGGCCTGCCGGCGGAGTGTGGGGGCCTCTAGCCCTGGCGGGGCTGCCACGTCGTGAGGGAGGGCTTCAGCCCACACCAGCCGGTGGGTTGCCAAAGCCGACGGCGATAACGAACGCCTGGCGGCGACGCTGGTCAGGTTGCACGTCGTTGCCTTTGCCATCTTGTTGACTTGTCCCTTTCAGGTTTCAAGGTTCATAACAGTCTCTAAAGTAGCCAACGGGAAGACGGCATTATTAAACTGAGCAGTACGCCCGATGCAATCTATACGAACCGTTAAGTACGGACTGTCTGGGTATTTGCGCAACACCAACTCCACCTCATTTCCATTGAGCCACGTGTGAGATTCTAAAGACCAGCTCCTGGCCGGCTCCCAGACAACGACTCCGCTGCCGTTCTTGACAATACGAAAAGAGTTAATCCAGTGCGACATGCGCACCTCTTCCGACATTACTTCAATCGCGAAGCTGCCGTCAGGTGACTCGAAACGCTCGACATATTCACTATTCATAGGCATACTCTCTTTCATGGGCCTAACGCCAGGCATTAGCTGCTGGCGGATAAATGGTACAGGTGTCATAGACCGGTATAGCCAGCGAGTGAGACAACTTATCAAAAACACCCCGATTACCGCCAGTCAGCTACAGGTGATGTCAGGCTCCGTGATCGCCTATGACGATGTGTGCGGCTCAGATTCCGCAGTGCCTGGTCACATCACGGGCTGTGAATCGTGCATTCCGCTTCTTCCAAAAGCTCTTGTTCTTGATACCATACGATTGCGGTGAAGGCAATCAATAGACTCAAGCCAACCAGACCAGGATGAGGTAAGACAAATCCACTAAGAAGAGGCCAACGATTGTTAAACTCCAGCCATGGAACGAACCTGAACGCACTCTTATCCAGCCCCACCGGGGCTTTTACGTCGTGAGGGATGGCTTCAGCCCGCACAACCCGGTGGGATGGTTCCGGGCGCACTCTTGCCCGCGCTGGAGTGTCCCAATGCGGCAGAGGTTGTGTTAGCCCGGACATGCCGTCCGTCCCTAAGACATCAGCAGGGGAGAGGAACGACGGAACCTCTCCCCTGGAGCATACCTTTACTTGACGACCAACGGCAGGTTCACCCGATAGTTCACCTCTCCCAGCATTGTCACTCCCCAGCGCTGCGGTTCGTAGGCAACGCTTCCCCGCGGCCAGGCTGATCGGGTATCATGGGCAACCAGCATGCGCACAAATCGATCCCAACCCCCAAAGCGGTCAACCGCTATCTGCATTTCCGCACTCCAACTGGTGGTACCGGCACTTACCGCTCCGGTCACGCTCTGCGGGATCGGGTCGAAGACATCGTTCACACTGCCATTACCACGCCCACTGCGGACAACGCCATCGCGTTGGATCAGCATAATCAGGTCGTCCGCCTGTTGCAGTGCATCGGCACTGTTGTTGAGATCGAATTTCAAGATGGCTGCTTCCGTGGCACTTGTGCTGAGCGGTAGGCCGCTGAAGCAGGCATACAGGTACGCTCCTACGCGCACAAACCGCACCTGCGCCGCTGTTGCCGAGGGAGTGCCTTCATTGTAGCGGAGTGATACAGGGTGTGGATCGGCGTTGTAGGCAGCATCTTCACAGAAACCATCGACAACCGGTGCAGTACTATCATCGCTGATCCGTTTGGGTGAAACAGAGAATTGAATAGTATCCTCACCACTACCGCTATCGCTATCAGTTGCCTGGAGGCGAGCCGTGTAGAGGCCGGGCGGCAGGTTGAGCAGGGTTAACTGCCCGCCATCACCGGTAATACTGAGCGGGCCGGTAATTTGCCACTGCAATCGTGAGCCACTCAGAAAACCGTCTTCTGGATCGTAGGCCCGGCTCCGCAGGGTGATCGAGTCGCCCGGCGCAAATACAGGTCCGCCTTCCAGTAAGATCGACACCTCCGGTGTGCGACGTGCCACCGAGAACGCCGCAGATGTGGCAATCGCGGTATTCAAGCCGTCGGTGGTAATAACCTGCACACGTGCCGTGCCACCCGGTAAGCTGGCAATATCTACGTTGAGCGTATTGGCCGTCAGACCCTGAGCAATGACCGTCCAGGTGGTACCATTATCGGCACTGTAGCGCACCATATGATGCAGAACGCCACCATCCGGATCGCTGGCATTCCAGCTTACGGTCAGCGTGCGATTCACAGTACTGCCTGCGGTGGGCGCAGTAATCGACACTGTAGGCGGATTGGGGCTGACATTCAGCCCACCGATACTACTACCTCCCACCTGAACAATCTCGATCCGGGTAGGACGCTGCGTCAGATCGAGACGCTGGAAAAAGCCAATCAGATCCGGTTCCGATGTACCGGGCGCCAGATCACCGTCAGCCTCGGCAACACGCAACGGTCGGTCGGCGAGCAGTGTTGTGCCGTTGAATGCCCGAATACGATACTCAGAGCTTTCTACTGTACTGGCGTTGATCTGAGCAGTGACCTGGCTAAGCAGTGGTTCAGGCAACTGGAACGACTCGCGCATTTCAGCAACCGTCCCTGAAATGAAGCCGGTGACAATGAATGAGACGGTGGACTGAGCAATCGAAACATCTTCTCCGGTATCTGCGACCGCCAGGCTACGATTACTGATCTGGTTGAAGATGCCTTGCCAGGTATAATTCGATGTCCAGCGTGGTCGCGGAATATGATGCGCGTATGACATCAGATCGCCGGTTGTCTCTGGCAAGAGGAGACTCGGCGGTTGACCAAACCTGCGACTCAGACCGGAGTCGAAACCGAGAAACTCATTCGGGCCAGGAGTACCGATCTGGCAGGTCGGATGCGGATAGCTCCCATCAACACCATCAGGGGTTCCCACCGGACAGTTAATATGACCGCGACCATACGCATGAGCAATCTCATGCGCCAGGGTCACGCCACCACCCGGCACATTCTGGGCAAAATTACCATTAGGGTTCCAGAAGGTGAAAAACAGCACCGTGTCTTCAAGATTCATCCCATTGACTTCACGGTCGGGAAAATCCTGCGCCATCACGGTACGCAGCGTCCTGCCGCCATCGCTACACAGATTGCTATCGAAGAGAGTGTTGAGTTTGAGCAGGAAGAGCATCCATCCGCTATCGGCGTTGGTGCGCGACAGACCAAACGGATCGCTCTCAAAGAGATACCAGCGCGGTTTGCGCAATGGATCACCGCCACGCATAAAGACCCGCAGTTCATGCGTAGGTAACAACTGCTCTGCACGAACGAAGAAAGACTGGATGAAGCGCCGTGCCCCTTCATCGCGGGGCCATGCCGAAATGGTTACCCCACGCTCGGTGCTGACCGGTTTGATGTCCAGACAGATCGGGGCTTTCCGCACAAACGAGACCGTCCGTGACACTTCGTTATTAGTATAGTTGGTCTCAGTTTGCACACGGCGGGGATTGACGACAGCACGCAACTGTACTGTCCCATCTGCCCAGGAAGCCGGCAGGCGGAACCAGACCCCACTATTGATGTCGCGCCGATCAATGGTCGATCCCACACTACGCGCATTGCCGACGTAATACACCGGTTCAAGCGGCGAGTCGGGCAGCGGTGTACCACCGCGTGTCCCGTACAGCAGGACATTCGGCCATAGATCGACCGTAGCCCTGGACGGTGAACTACTGAGAATACGTGGGAAGACGCGCACAAACGTCTCCTTGCCACTTACCAGGGGCACATCGTTATTCGGGTTTTGAACTATCTGCACCACTTCCAGGCCCGTCACATCCAGATCAAGCGTCCAGGTCGAAGCATTGACCGGCAAACGGTACATTGTGCCGTTATTCCAGAAGAGGTAGCGGCCATTACTCGCCAGAGCCAGAGCAGCACCCTGGTTATCGGTAATTTGCTCTGGTGTACCACCACTTAACGCCAGCCGAAAGATAGGGCCAGTAGACCCACGCACCTCTTGCCAGTAGACATTCAGGTTGTCGACGGCAATGACCGGTGCTGTGGGGGTACCGGTGTTGCCCCGATTCGCCAGAGTCTCAACAGCGCTGGGATTGCTGCGCGGTGCACGTTTGATGACGAGGTTAGCGAGCCTCTCTGCCCAGTAGATATGAGAACTGCTAAGGGCATAGGAAGCAACACCGGCAATTCCAAGAAAGGTAGAGGTGAAGCCGGCACCGTCTGGAACAGTACGAAACAGGCTGCTGAAGAAGGTAGACACATAATACGCACCGCCAGAACCATCGGCGCGCAATTTCTCAAAATACCCTGCACCGAAGCCACTGATAGTACGTTCCGCCATCAGTTGTACTGCACCACCCGATTTTGGCATGCGAAACAACCGACCCGAAATCGGCGACGCAGTATTGCTCTCTATCCAGAAGATGTAGTTGGCGTCTACATCAATCTCGAAGCGCAGGGTTGAGGTGGTATACGTTGTGCTTCCGATCACCTCTGGCGTCGTCGTGGTTGTAGCGCTACGCGGTAAGCGTTTGATCTGGAAGTCGCTACCGATCCAGTATACATGTGTGTCGTCAACGGCGAGGTTCGATTTGATGAATGGTCCGGTATTGCCGGCATTGTGCAAGAGACGGGCAGTGCTTGTTGAAGGTGCGCCATTCGCAGTACGACTGGAGATTTGACAAGGATCAGGGAACTCTAACGTGGGTGAGCAGGATGGTGGCGATCCAGGCCAGAAGACAACGCTGTTGTGTAACGTTAACGGGAAATAGTATACGTCATCTGCCCAGGCGTCTGGAATGGTGGCAAGCGTGCCATTCACCGAACCGGTTTCCCCTTGTACCCCGTGCGATGCCGGCAGCGTATGCTGAGCAAAAGTCAATGACGCCGAGCTACTGATCAGGCTTATCGCAAGGATAAGATAGATGAGCTGTTTCATAGCAGATTCTCCTGGGTAAAGCAATTGCCGTCTACATCGTGGTTACTCAAGCATACCGAGGGTAGCGTCTACAAAGCGTCTACATGGCCGTGCATTTCATTTCGGCCATCCACTATCGCTTCAACACCCTGATGTAGATCGCTGACATCACCGGCAGATTCAAAATCTGCCTCACTCCATGGAAAGCCGTAAGGGCAGTGGGGCGGAGAGGCGGTAAATGAAAACCCTGACTCAGAACGTGGAAGGCCGGGATGGCCGGCCTGGTGGTGGGGTGTGAGGTCTGCCCTTGCTCTTATGCAATCCTCGCGGGGGCATCGTCAGGGAGAGCTTCAGACTCGTAGACTGAAGCTGGTGCTCTTGTGGAGTGATCATCTCATACTAACAGCGGCGGATCAGGCCAGACATCATTGTCGTAGGCGCACAGGATGGCGCGATTGAAGGTAAACACGGTACAGTACTGTTCCTGGTATTGTGCCGGCAGTTGATGTGTACTGCGCTGGAGACACTCCACCGCTGACTTCAAAGCTGCGACAGCTTCCGTCATGCGGCCCTGAGCACGCAGAATCTGGGCCCGTGCAAACCAGACTTGCTGCGGGTTCTCAATCTGCGGCACCCGAATCAGGTCTTCGACAGCATCCAGGCTATGCCTGTCAGCAGCGTCGATATCGCCGAGACGCAGACAGGCCATTGCCAGAAATGCCCGATCAATACTGACATCGAGATGCCCCTGTTCTGCCCGCAGCGCCAGGCCCTGCTCCATCATCTGGCGAGCTTCCACCAGCCGCCCCTGCTGGAGCAGCGCTGCGCCGAGGTTTGCCAGCGCTGCCGCCTGTTGAGCAGGCAGCGGAACGGCAACGGCCCGTTCATACGATTCACGCAGCCATACTTCAGCATCGGCACCACGACCACCCCATACCAGTGCTGCCCCGATGTTACTGGCGGCAACACACATCCCCCGGCCATCCTGGACACTTGCGAAGAGGTTGTACGCCTCACGGGCCATCGCTTCACCTTCAGCAAATGCGCCCAACCGTAGCAGCAGCGTCGCCATATTTACGCGACTGGCAGCCATACCCTGGCGCAGATCGATGGCGGCATAACCGGCATAGGCCCGTTGATAGGCTGCCAATGCCTCGTCATATTGATGTTGCCGCGCCAGCATCCGGGCAACCAGGACAGCGGCGGCAGCTTCTCGATCAGGCATACCACGTTGAGCAAAGAGGCGCTGTGCTTCCTGGGCGTAGAGCAACGCTTGCGTGAAGTTGTTACGGAGCGCAGCAATTGTCCCCAGTTGAAGCATGACCTGTGGCAGTAAAGGTGATGTCGGCTCAGACAACTGTACTGCCCGTTTGAGCGCACCCTCTACCGCCGCAGTGCGCTCGCGCATCTGTTCAACATCGGCATACGTACACCAGTAGCGAATCTGAGCATCGCGATCCTGGTGCTGCACGATCTGTTCCGTCTGACGGAGAACGTCCTCGGCTTCGCTCCATTTCTGCTGATGAGCGAGGGCACGAGCAAGTGAGCACAGAATAGCGCTATCACGATGCAAGGTGTGAGCCGCAGCCCGTTGCAACGCATCAACTGCTTCCTGCCAGCGATTACACACCAGGGCATAGCGACCACGGCGCTGGTAAACCTCAATCCACCATTCGGGATGATCGGGAGTCTGGCTGACAAGTTGTTCAAGCGCGTCAAGGGCCATCTGTTGTTCTGAACGTAACCCATAGTCGTGCGTTATGGTTTCTTGCTCACACAACAGATCAAACAGTGTCGGCCGCTCTTGGGCCAGGCCCAGACCACGCTGAACCGCATACAACGCTGCGTCGCGCACACAGATCGCGTGGGCACGGCGAGCAGCCTGAAGCCACATCCGGGCAGCTTCTTCCGGTTGAGCAGCCGCTTCCAAATGGTAGGCAATACGTGCCGGTTCTACATTCACCTGACGCAGCCATAATGCGGTTTGCCGATGCAGTTGCTGACGGCGCACCGGATTGAGCTGCGCAAGGATGGCCGCGCGAATTTCTGGATGGGCGATAAAGTAGTGGGTCTCGGTTGTACCAATCCAATTGAGTTGCTGAAAATATGTACAGGCTTCCTCAACCTCATCGCCGGTACAGCCACTCACCTGTTGAATAAGCAGGCCACTTCCACAGCAGATCACAGCCAGCACCTCAACAATACGCCGTAGGGCAGCATCACACATCTGCAACTGGAGATGGACTGCCTCCGCAAGCGATGAAGGTGGTGTAACCGAAGCGGGAGCCATTGTGATGGCGCGTAAGATTTCACGAATCGCCAACGGTTCGCCATGCGTTTGCTGCCAGAGTTGCTTACCGGCAGAAACACTCAGTCCTGCATCCTGCGCCAGACGGAGCACCGCCTGTTGATCGATGGGCGGAATGGTAAATGAACGCAGGCGATCAGGCATGCCTGAGTCGGCGATGATCTTCTTGATCGTACTATCATCACGACAGGTGACGAGCAGTGACACTTTGATAGCGGATAGGGAGCGGATAAACCAGGCAAACGCTTCTGTAGAAAGCGGATCGGTCTGATCAACGTCTTCCAGAACGATAAGAACAGGATCGGTACCAATGAGCGCCTGAAATGCACGCGGTATTGCCTGCAACAGCCGGCGATATGCCAGATGCGGCACCGTTTCCGAAGGAGCACGAAATGGGAGTAAGCGCGAAAAGATCGCCCGTAGTTCGGGTAACAAACGCACAACCTCGTTCATCCAGGGATCGGGTGGTGCCGCAGCCTGCATTGTGGTGAATGGCTGATTGAGCCGGTGACGCAAGGCCACATTAAACACATCGCTGACCATTCCGAAGGGGATGTACGTATCGAGCTGCTGCGCACTGGCCGTCCATATCTGTACCTCTGGCATCGCGCCCCGGATCGTCTCCAGTACCTGCCGTACCAGATAACTCTTCCCACTGCCGGCTGCCCCTTGTATGCAAACAACCTGCGGCGTGCCGGTCAATCCCTCACGCAACGGTGTCAGGAGTTCCGTCAGCGCCGGAAGATGAGTTATGCCTAAACCCGGTGGCCATTGACGCCGACTCACATCTCTCCTGCTGGTTTGGTATTTATGGTCACGGAACGCAAGATGATAAACATCCTCAATCTGATCATTCAAAATCGCCTGATACAACGCCGAGGTCATGGCTTCCGGATCAAGCCCCAATTCCTCGCGGAGCAACGCTGTGCAGTATGCAAATTGATGAATCGCATCGGCACGTCGTCCGGTGCGGGCGCAGAGCCACATCAATTTGCGGTGTAGCGCTTCGGAGAGCGGATCAAGTGCCAACGCATGCTCGGCTGCTGTGATCGCCCGTTCAAAATGAGCAATCGCGGTGTAACCATCAACCAGACGCCGCCATACATCGAGGTGAAGACGCGCAAAGCGTTCGCGCTGCTGCAATACCCAGTGTTCAAACTCTGTCGACTCGATGCGTTCTAACCCACTCAGCAATGGCCCGGTGTAAAGCTGCGTTGCTTGCTCGGCAACTCGAATACTCTCGCGATCAGGTAGTTCTGCAACCTGACCGGCCAACTGGACGAAGACACAGGCATCGATGTAACACTGGCTGGTATCGAGGGAAAGGATCTCGGCTTTTCCCCCGGGTTCATCACGCAACACGTTATCGGCGAGGGGACCAATCGCCTGACGCAGGTGCCAGAGCGAGCGACGCAGACGTTGCCGGCCAACCGGTTGGGGCACATCCGGCCAGAGAACATAGATCAGCTCATCACGGGTAACCGAGCGCTCGCTCAAGGCCAGCATTGCCATAATTGCCAGCGGTTGACGGCGCCGGAAGTGAATGTCGCGTTGATTGAAACGTAGACGTGGAACGCCGAATAAGCGAAATTCAATGATCGGTGCTGCATTCATAGATGTCTGGTACGTATTTCTGGAACTGATCCGGACGCCCAGTCATGCGAAATACGTTTTCACTTGCAAGCGCTGATATAACAAATCGATACTATCATTATAGCGATGTAGTCTATCGGCAGTATGACAATAAATTGACAACCATGACTGCATGGCTACACCTTCCTGTGAGGTGTCCGAATACTCCCAACATCCGCTCGCGTTTTCCGCTTGACACACACCCCGCTCCCTGTTAGCATAAACTACGTTTGCAGTCTTCATAAAGCGCTGGGAGCGTCTGGGATGGATCTGTCCGAACTACTACGGCGCGGCGTTGCCGAAGTGATCGTCGAGAGCGAACTACGCGCTCGCTTGCAAAGTGGAACGCCGCTGAGGCTAAAACAGGGCTTTGATCCCACCAAGCCCGATATGCACATCGGCCATGCCGTTGGTCTGCGCAAATTGCGTGCTTTCCAGGAATTGGGGCACCAGGTGGTGTTGATTGTTGGTGATTGGACGGCACAAATCGGCGATCCGAGCGGTCGCGACGAAACCCGTACCCGCCTGTCGGCTGCTGAAGTACGGGCCAACGCCGAGACCTACATGGAGCAGTTTTTCCGCGTGGTTGATCGCCAACGCACCGAGGTGCGCTGGCAGAGTGAATGGTTTGGGCAATTCACGCTGGAGCATGCCCTCGATCTGGCCGGTCGCTTCACCCTGGCCCAAATGCTGGCCCACGAAACGTTCCGTAAGCGGTATGAAACCGGTGCGCCACTGACCATCCTCGAATTGATGTATCCAATGCTTCAGGCGTATGACTCGGTGGCGATCAAGGCCGATGTAGAATTCGGTGGTACCGACCAGAAATTCAATATCCTCGCCGGTCGTGAATTGATGGCGCAACTGGGTATGACCCCGCAACAGGTGTTCCTCGTGCCGCTCATTCCCGGCACCGATGGCCGTAAGATGTCGAAGACGTTTAATAACACGGTTGATATTCGGATGCCGCCATCGGAAATGTATGGTCGCATTATGTCAATGAGCGACGAGGTATTACCTCTCTATTTTGAAGTGCTGACCGATGTGCCGCTGGCAGAGATAGACGAGATGAAGCTGGCAATGGCCGCCGGGCAGGTCAATCCACGCGATCTGAAAATGCGGCTGGCGCGTGAGATTGTGGCGCAGTTCCACGACCCGGCTGCTGCCGCTGCCGCCGAAGCTGCCTTCGTTCGTCAATTCGTTGAGCGCGAGATTCCAGAGGATATTCCAACGTTTACCCTCACAGCACCGAGCGGGATAGTTGAGGTGTTGGTCGCCAGCGGTCTCGCCCCTAGCAAGAGTGAGGCGCGCCGCCTGATTGACGGTGGTGGCGTGCGGGTTGACGGTGAACGGGTTGAGGACTACGCCCTAACCCTGTCGCCCGGTGCTAATGTCGTGGTACAGGTTGGTCGCCGTAAGTTTGTGCGCGTTGTGTAGGGGCAGGTTGTTTATCCTGCCCCTTTTGCTTCCTGGCATTGCTGTATGCCACGCTGTATCAGCACGCTGTCGCGTGCGATGATAGCCCGAAACCCCGCATCAGTTGTGGCCCAATCTACAATATCAACCTTCCAGGGTAAATCGGAATCGGTGAAATCTTCGGCCAGGCCCGCCAGCACGTCAAGCGCAAGCGGTTCATCGGTCATAATGACCAGATCAAGATCGGAGTACCGTCTGGCCCGACCTTGCACCCGTGAACCGAAGGCCCGGACATCGTAGTGGGGAACGTGTTTACGCAGAATCGCGCATACGATAGCCAGATGCTCCGGTTGAACCTCAATCGTTTGTCTGTTCATTCCGTCTATCCAGAGCTTTCAATACTACTTGCGCTTCGGCAAGTAGTTCACCTGCATGTTGACATACCATCAACGCTTTCGCACTGTCGTATGTGTGAGAAGTCATATTACGCAACAAGCGATAGCGAAACCAGGCTTCGACATCGGTGATGAGACCCTTTTCGGCCGCTGTACGGATGAAGTTACGAAAATTACTGACATCAACCTCTTCTGGAAAAGCAGCATCCAGTTCAAGCCGCCGCCGTATCATCTTGATACACAATTCGTACACGAACTCGAAGTTTTGCACGACACCGGCCATGATGGTCTGCTGAACCTCCGCGCTCTGCGCATCGAACCACGACCGATCATTCACGATACGCAGCGCAGCATCGAGGGCTTGAATCACGCGAACCAGTGAGGATAGGTCGAGAAGCATTGCGATATTCCTCTCGAAAACGCAAGGCTATTCGTCGCCTGTGGCACACCGGCGCAGACCAACTCCCTACACTGGCTCAGCCTGCGTCGTCAGTACCACTAGCAGCATGCCCTGCCCAACCGAAACGCGCGCCGGCAGGTTATTGATAACATTGCTCACGCCACGTGCCCGGTCATGGTAAAGCGTTCCATTCGTAAGCGGATAGGCCAGTCCTGCGGTCGTGATACCGTGGGCATCGCCGCCAAACGGCAGCAACGAGACGGTATCACCTACGAGGCCGGGGATGATACTCTCACGATCCACCAGCCAAATTTGTTGCGGAACGTCGAGCAGACGAACCCGGCGGCCACGCAGCTCCGGCATCCCCAACAACATGACGTTCGCCAGCGATTGATCCCAACGTCCACCCAGTGCCCCGATCACGTCGATCCGGGTCGCACCCATAGCGGCTGCGGCCAGCAACGCCAGTTCGAGATCGGTCTCGTCTTTGTCGGGGCGATGCCGTTCAATCGCGACCCCTTGTGCCTGATACGCAGTCAGCGCTTCCGCAGCAATTGAGTCGAGATCACCAATGATCACGTGCGGCGTGTAGCCGCCGGCAAACAGGGCAGTACCGCCGCCATCTGCGGCAATCAGCCGGTCGGCAAGCGTCAGCAACCGCTGGTACGGCGTGAGATCAATCGCCGGTGCATTTGCTACAATCACTGTGTACGTCATCACAGGCCTCTACTCAACAAGGCGGCTACCCCAAACCCGATAATCACCAACCCTGACACCAGATTGATCACCCGCAACACCGGCACGGTCACCCGCCCGCGTACCAGCGCAACCCCACTGCTCAACAACGTCCACCAGAGCGCCGAGCCGAAGGCAACCCCGGCAACCAGCGTCATCCCGTTGAGCCAGTTACCGGCAGTACCCAGGCCCAAACCGGCAAAGATAACGGTGAAGATCAAGATGGTCGCCGGGTTGGTCAGTGTAAGAAAGAAGGTTGAGAGATATGCGCCAAGCAAGCCTCGCCGGGTGATGGTCGGTTGGGCAATAACCGGGTCAGGTCGGGCAAGCATGATTGTCAGGCCGATCCAGATCAAGGCGATACCACCTGCAAGCTGAAGCAGGGAACTTAGCCCAAGCAGGATCAGGCTCATCGCCTGTAAACCCAGCGCGGCAATACTGCCGTAGAGCGCATCCGCCGTGGCAGCGCCTAACCCGCTGATGAAACCGGTTAATCGCCCGTCGGTTATCGTGCGCCTGATACAGAGCAAGCCAATCGGCCCGACCGGTGCCGCAATCGCCAGCCCAAACAAAAGACCGCGAACGAATAACTCAAGCATTGCAGATATCCTCTCCGGTGCATGACATGATATGCGATCCAGGCTGTTCTTGTTGGCGCAAAACCATGTATACTGAAGAAACGAGTTCATCATACCATGAGAGAAGAGGCTTGCTATGCCTGAACTGCGCCGTGTGGCCCTCTTTACGAATGAGTACCCACCGTATATTTATGGCGGAGCCGGTGTCCACGTCGAGTATCTGAGCCAGGCGCTTAGCCGGATGGTACCGGTTGAAGTTCGTTGCTTTGGCGACCAACACGTTGACACAGCCAACCTGAAGGTGCGCGGCTATCCCCGCTGGGAAGAGGCACGCCAGAATACCGATCCCCGCTTTGCCGGTGCGGTCGACGCAGTTGCCCGCTCGCTGGCGATGGCAAAAGATACGCTCGACGCCAGCGTGGTTCATTGTCATACCTGGTACACCGACCTGGCGGGTCTGTTCGCCAGCAAGCTATGGGGGATTCCCTACGTATTAACCATCCACTCGCTCGAACCATTACGCCCCTGGAAGGTTGAACAACTGGGCAACGCCTACCATCTTAGCTCGTGGATCGAACGCACGGCGATTGAGCAGGCCCATGCCGTGATCGCCGTTTCCAAAGAGACCCGCGCCGATATTCTGCGCCTGTTTAATATCAATCCAGAGCGTGTCCACGTCATCTACAACGGGATCGATCTCAACGAGTACCGGAAAACCAGCGCAACCGATGCCCTTGAACGGTACGGCGTTGATCCAACCCGCCCCTTCGTGCTCTTCGTCGGACGGATTACGCGCCAGAAAGGGATTATCCATCTGGTGAATGCCATCCCGCACATCGACCCGACAGCGCAAATCGTGCTCTGCGCCGGCGCTCCTGATACGAAAGAGATCGGGATCGAGATGGAGGAACGGGTCGCCGCCGTGAGCGCCCACCGTCCCGGTGTGATCTGGATTCGCGAGATGCTTCCCCGCCAGGATGTGATTCAATTCTACTCGCACGCCGCCGTCTTCTGTTGTCCGAGTGTGTACGAGCCGTTCGGCATTATCAATCTTGAGGCGATGGCCTGTGAGACGGCTGTGGTGGCTTCGGCGGTCGGTGGTATCAAAGAGGTTGTCATTCCTGAAGAGACGGGGTTGCTGGTCGATCCCAATCTTAAGCCGGGCAGTTTCGATCCCGTCGATCCCGCCGCATTCTCGGCAGATCTGGCGGCTGCGATCAATCGTCTGCTGGCCAATCCCGACCTGCGTTATCAGTTCGGTCAGGCTGGTCGGCGTCGGGTCGAACAGGTATTTAGCTGGGACGCAATTGCCCGCCAGACGATTGAGTTGTATCAGGCGGTGATTGAGTCGTTCGCGGGTTGAAGGGGGAAGGGTAGGAGATAGGAGATAGGAAATAGGAGTTAGGAAAGAGGAGGTAGGATGCAGAAGAGTGTGTATCCTACTCCCAGGCTGCCGGTATAGTAGCGGGGATGGCTGCTGATCATCTGCGGTACCATCACGCACTGGATTATGTACCTTGCCCGCTCGTTGTGCGCGTGTTGCGAAGTTTGGAGTGCGGCAGCCATGCTGCCGCACCAGCCGTACACACGATATGGCGCGTGTCACGTCGTTGATCCGGATGGACACGAGGATGGTGTGTGCTTGTCACGATTACGGAACCGGTAGGCAATGAATGAGATACCTTCTCGTAGATGTTTTTTGAAATAGGCTCTAGCCTGCTCCCAGGCTGCCGGTATAGTAACGGGGATGGCTGCTGACCATCTGCGGTGCCATCACGCACTGGATTATGTACCTTGCCCGCTCGTTGTGCGCGTATTGCGAAGTTTGGAGTGCGGCAGCATGGCTGCCGCACCAGCCGTGCTTCGTACCAGGTGCGTGTTACGCTGTTGACCGTGCTGGTCACGTGGATGCCACATCAGAACTCTTTCCACGGCCAGTGGCGCGTGGAAGCTACGCTACCGCACCAACTGTGCTCTTGACTGTCATCTCTGGTTAGCGTTCGGTCATCTATATCCTGACCGGTTCATCGTGTCGCCGGTATGGTGTGCCGCAGCCACACTGCCGCACCCGCCGTGATCTTGACTGTCATCTCTGATGCAGTGCCCGGTCGTGTGTCGCCGACCGGTAATGTGTAATAACTACCATCACCGGCTTCACCGACCAATGCAGCAATCTCGCCAATGATCAACTCTCCCACACCACTCCACCCATCATACTGATCGTCAACCACAATCGCCTGCAATGCCAGTGGTGCATCGGGACGCCGATTGCCCTCACCAGAAACATACCCATACTGGAGCGCCCGATACCCGATTGGCGCCGATAAAACCTGATCCGCTTCCGGGCCAATCATCCCAACGGTCAGCGCGAAACGTTCACCCTCGGCGTCGCGTACCCAAAGACGCAGATGATGCGCACTGCCATCGCCAGACAGACGCACCATCAATGCTCTGGTATGGGCAGGCAGTGCGATTGGTTCCCGCAGCTCAAAGGCGACGTAATCATTGGCGCGGGTGGTGAACCGATACGCAATATGCAAGCCGTCCTGTGCTTGCCGGATCGATCCATTTGGTTGGGCGGGACGTTGCCATGCCACCTGCCGATCAAGCAGGTGAATGGTCGTCACTGGCATAGCTGCGTCCACCGTGGGCATAGATGCTGCCAGATCGCGCAGGGCAGCCGCTACCGGCTTGGCGCGACTGAAATCGGCCCGTCCGCTGCCATACGCGAACAAGCCATACGTGTTGTGCGGATCATCTTTCAGCGCGTACCAGAAAACATGGCTGACTCCGCCCTGCCAGAGGGCATAGTACGCCTGCGGCAAATAGGCCGCCTGTTGCGCAGCATCAATCAGCGCCAGCGGATCGCGGTCGCTCGCCCCACTTGCCCAGCCAACTTCAGTTGCCCATACCGGTTTCCAGCCATAGCGCGCGGCAATAGCTCTCACCCCATCAGCCGCAGCGATCAGGTTGCCTTCTACCGGGTTCAGCGGATCGACATAGGGATGGATGGCAATGACATCAAAGGCATGCCAGCCCCCATAGGCTGCAATCGCCCGCAGAAAACTGGTCTCAAACGGATTAATCCCTCCCAGCACAATCGTCGCCGTTGGATCAATTGCCCGGATCGTCCGTGCTGTTGCGGTCAACAGGCGCGTATACTGCTCAGGATCGGGAGCCGGTCGCCAAAATAACGCCTGATCCGGCTCATTCCAGACCTGCCAGTGTTTCACGACGTGCCGGTAACGTTGCACAACCGCTGCCACATACGCCACAAATGCGGCCTCGTCTGGGGCAGCAAACGAGATATGGTTGGGATGATCGGTAGGATCGGGCGTGGCCCATCCGACTGCCGGCCCCAACACAGCCAGTACCTGCAAGCGCTGCCGGTGCAATGCCGAGAGTGCGGCATCGCTGAATGTCCAATCCCAGGTGGCGGGATCGGGCTGAATCCGGTGCCAGTGTAAATCTTCGCGCACCCATTGCACACCGAGATCAGCCAGGATCGCCGCCGGAATTGGCATTGTAGCCGAATCGGGGTAACGGGTAGTGAGATGGCTGTTGATCCCAACTGCACGCGACTCCGCCAGGGCGCGGATTGCAAATGGTTGTGTAACCCGATCATGCGGGATGAGCGCGTCAGCACACAACAACCCGGCAACCAGGCACAGCAATACCAGACGACAGGGGCCGGTCAATTGTCGCATAAAGGGTCTCAACAATAACGTTTGGGATGCTGCCAGACGGTAGTCCTGTTACATCATACCAGTTGCGCACAACTCGAACACAACCACCCGTCGGACTACGGTACCATATCCTCACGCGAAATTCGATAACGGGTCATCTTACGCCAGAGGGTGGCCCGACTGATCCCCAACAACGCGGCTGCCCGGCCTAACCGCCCGCCCGCTGCCCGCCCGGCCCGTAAGATGGCGTCTCGTTCACTCAACTCCTGGGTTTCGGCCAGACGTGGGCTGTCAGAGATGAGTAACGGTGTGGTGTGGCGAGCAATGGCCGGGGGCAAATCCGACACCGTGAGCACACTCTTGGCGTTCGTCTGTACCATCTGCTCCAGCACCACTTCCAGTTCACGGACATTCCCCGGCCACGGATACGTCCGCAACGCAGCTAACGCATCTGGATCGAGCGCCACTTGTCGCCCGAACTGTTCACTCAACCGCCGGATCATATGATTAGCCAGCAGGATAATATCGTCGCCACGCTGCCGCAGCGGTGGAATATCAACCACAAACGCACTCAGGCGGGCGTACAGATCGGCGCGAAAACGACCCTCTTCCACCAGTTGCTCAAGACCATGACCGGTGGTAATCACCCGCACATCAACCGGTATCGGGCGCGCTCCACCGGTACGGATCACCCGTCCCATCTCTATCACCCGCAGCAGACTGGTCTGTTGATCGAACGAGAGGGCATCGATAGCTTCGAGATACAATACGCCTCCATGGGCCAGCTCCAGCTTCCCAGGGCGTCCAGGCTGACGATCCGTCCCCTCCACCCCAAATAACTCGCTATCAATCAACTGGCGAGGAATTGCCGCACACGAGACGCGAATGAACGGGCCGCCGGCGCGACTACTGGCATTGTGGATCGCCTGGGCAAAAATCTCCTTGCCGACACCGGCTTCACCTCGCAACAAAATTGCCCCCCGACCGGCAGCCGCCAGCCGCGCCTGGCGCATTGCCTGCCGCATACTCTCACTCTGACCAACAATATCACGAAACGTAAATGCCGCCCGTGCCCCGACCACTTGTTGGACGAGTTGACGCACACTTTCAGTTGGTCGCAGCGTGATCACACTGCCCAGGTAGCGACGGCTGCGATCCCACACCGGGCGCACCCCACAGATAACCGCCTGTGCTCCGGTCGGTGTTTGCCAGATCACCTCTTGCTCTTCGAGCGTACTGAGTTGCTGGAGCGCAGCGGCAATTGCAGGTGGCGGTGAAATCACACTGGTCAGCGGGCGCCCGGCAGCCGAGCGGACATTGATACCCAGAATGCTGGCGACACGCCGACTCAAGCGCCGGATTTCCCCGTTAGGGCCAACAAAGATCAACCCTTCGTTGATCGTATCAAGCGTCGCGTAGAGTTCGGTAAGCTGATCGTTCGCTTCGTTCAGTAACCGTTCAGCACGTAATTGACTATGAAATGCCTGCGCTGCCGCGATAACCATTCCAAGCGCATACGGATGCCGCTCTTCGGCCAGGCTGAGGATGGCTAGCGCACCTAATGCCCGACCATCAGGGCTAAAAATCGGTGCCGCAGCCAGCGCAAACGATTGTAACCACTGACAGTAGTGGTCATCACCGGCGGTCTGACAGGGCAGAGCTTCGCGCAAAGCCAGATCAACTGCATTAGTACCGGCATACTCCTCGGCCAGCGTGATCCCATATCCAATCCCATACTGCTGCGCCTGCGCCATAATGGCGCTATCCCCGGCCATATCGATGATCGTTCCCTGATCATCACAAATGACCACCACAAAACCGGGATGGTCACTAAGTTGATACAAATCTTCTATTGACGAACGAACCAGGGCTTGCAGATGGCTCCACCCACTCAGATTAATCATCCCGGTTTGCGGTGCACACGTCGGGTCTAGCCCACGTGCCTGACAACGTGCCCACGAACGCTGAATCGGTGGGATGGATGGTGTCGCCATGGATAACCTCGTGCTACTATTCGGCTATCAATATTATAGCCATTTTTGCCTGTACATCATCCACGACGGCGTGCTATCGCTCACGCAGCAACAATACAATGAATGACTGTACCTTCTCGCGTGCACAGCGTCGCCCTGCCCTGGGAGCGATCCCCGGTATCGTTTTGGGCAAGATACGTCTGACAGACCGACGATTTGGCGAGCCGGCGAAATAAAACGCTGCCCCAATGCCGGAAAGTGCTGATCTTGTGATAAATTCTACTATTTCTGCTAGTACGAGTTGCAGATACTGCCGGATTCGCATATTATAGGCATTCGAAGCGATTGTATTCGAGGTTACGCATGCAAACAACGCTCAATCAGATGCCAACACCACTAGCCATCGGGCTTATCATTCTTGGACTTATCGTTATTCTGCTGGTCGTCATCCTGATTCGTCGCCGTCGTTCTGCTCAGCAATCGGCACCTGAACTGGAACTTCCTCCGGCAACGCCGATTGATTACACGGCGGTACCGCTGGAAGAACCACAAAGCTGGCAAGATCGACTGCGTAATCTCTCCCTGGCAGCCAAAATCCTCTTTGTGCTGATCCCGGTATTGCTGTGTCTGGGAATTGGGATACTGGTATTGAGCTTAAATAACGATCAGACTGCCGGCCCACCACCAACACCCACACCTTCACCGGTACCGGTCACCATTACGATAGAAGATGCAGCCATTGTCCGTGCCGATCCGCTGACCATCGGGGTGCGAGTGCGTAGTACCGGTCTGCCTGATGACAGTGAGTTGCAAGTTGAACTACGCGCCGACGGACAACCACTGAGCTGGATCGATCCTGCTCAGACCATTCGTATTCGCCGCGACCGGGGTGATTTGCGCACCGAAAAACTCCCTGATGGCGATCCAACACCGCGTGGACGACGCTATACCGTCGTCGTCAGCACACCAGACGGTAGCGTAAGCGCTGAAGCCGAGCTGGAGGTGCTGGCAAACTTCGAGTCCGCCTTCTATGGGGAAACAGGTGGCGTGGCAGAGGCACCTTCACCTACCGTATCACCAACGGCCACTCAGCCTCCGGCAGCGCAGACAACCCCAACTCCACCGCCGTCGCCAACGGCAACCCCAACCCCAACGTTGCCTACCGGTCAACCGGTCGCCGTCACCAATGGTGGGAATGTGCGCAGTTTGCCGTACACGGGTATTGACAACGTGATCGGCGGGATCAACGCCGGTGAACAGGTCCAAATCCTGGCCCGTACTCCCAATGCCCAATGGTATTATGTACGCACTGTTCGCGATGAAATAGGTTGGGTCAGCGTAACCCTCATTGCCGTCACCGACCTGATCGCTGCCGAAACACCGGTAGCCAATGTCGTGACGGTCTTTGTCAGCGGTCCGCTCTACCTGGCTGCCGATCCGGCCAGTGCGCAAATTGATCGGGTTGAGGTCAATGAGGTGGTCGAGTTGTTTGAGCGCACCGCCGACGGCACCTGGTATCGAGTACGCAATGTTCGTGACCGTGAGGGTTGGGTACAGGCAAGCCTGCTAGGCATTCCCGACGATGTTGCAGCGCAGGTGCCGGTGACACAATGACAGGCATTGAACTACAACAACCCATTACCGACGTGCCGCTCATCTTCTTCGATGTTGAGACGACCGGGCTTGAGATTCAGGCCGGTCATCGCATCTGCGAAGTGGCCATGCTCCGCTGGGAGCATGGCCAGGAGGTGGGCAGGATTAATACGTTAATTAATCCCGAACGCGAACTCGATCCGCAGGCAGCCCAAATTAACGGTCTTCAGCCGGCAGAACTGAACAATGCGCCTTTATTTACCGACATTGCGCCACAGGTTGTTCAACTCAGTCAGAATGCGGTGCGTATCGCCCACAACCTTCCCTTCGACGAGTCCTTTTTGAATATGGAACTGTGTCGGGCCGGTTATCCACCCTTTACCGGCCCGGCGCTCGACACCCTCGAACTGGCCCGACGCCTCGGTATCCGTCGCGGTTCACTGAGCCTGGCGGCACTGGCCACGACGTTCGGCCTGCCGGCACCCACCCATCGGGCAATGGATGACGTGTTGACCCTACGCGCACTCTTTGATCATTTCGTCAATGAAATGATTAGCTTCGGTATCATAACCCTGGGTGATGTTCTCCGTTTTGCGCGTGGTCTGCGCCCCAATGACCCTGAACCGGAAGCCCCGCCGCCACTGGCTGCTGCACTGGCTACCGGTTCTACCCTGCGTATTATGTATACTTCTAATAGCAATCCCCACCCCCTCGAACGCCGCATTCGTCCGATTGAGCTGGTTGTCGAGCCTAACGGTATCAGTGTGCGCGCCTTCTGCTACCTGCGTAACGATATTCGCAATTTTCTCCTCTCACGCATTAGCGCGTATTTGCCCGACACGCAGCCAGAGTGACCAGCTCAAACGAACAATAAGATCATTTATCACATGTTTTTTCAGAATCAGTCCAAAGAGGGGGTTGACTCTGATACTCCAACAGTGCTATAGTAGCGTTAGTTACGTCTAATGGGGTGCCACGTTTGCGTCCCTCTATCGCGGTGACAGCTTGGGGTTTGAGGGCCTTCTCTCAACCCCATTCCTTTGCCGAAGCAACAGGGAGTACGCGACGTGTAAGGCCCGGCGTTTCAGTAGTGTCGCTGTGGCCTTTCAATATTCCTGAAGACGAAAAAACCGATTGCAGCAGCCCGCCGTCTCATCAACGGCCTAGTGATGGTCGTCACGCCAGCCTGACGCCATCAACAGAGTACTGGTTGAACGATGTTGAGCAAAGCTACACCGGAGTCAGAGGCAATGATCGAGCAATTGCTCGCCGCAGCTCGTGTGCGTGGCTACATCACCCACGCCGACATTCTTGCTACTTTTCCAAACCCAGAGCACGACATTGCTGAGATCGATCAGCTTTATGCGATGCTGCAAGCTGAAGGGATCAAAGTAATCGAGTCAAGTGATGAACTCGATGGCCCGACCGATTTTGAACCTGATCCAGATGCTGATCTCATTGCTGATTTGCCTGATTTGGGCGATATTGCATTTGATGACCCGGTTCGCATGTACTTGCAAGAGATCGGGCAGGTACCGTTGCTGACTGCCGAACAAGAGGTTGAACTGGCAAAAGCAATGGAAGCAGGTGCTGCTGCTCGCCAGCGCCTTGATCGCGAAGAATACACCTCGGCCCGCGAGCGGTTCGAGCTTGAACGGGCAGTCCAGCAGGGACAGGATGCCCGCCATCATCTCATTCAGGCTAATCTGCGCCTGGTCGTCAGTATTGCCAAGAAGTACACGTCCTACGGCCTGACGATGATGGATCTCGTCCAAGAGGGAAATATTGGCCTGATGCGGGCAGTTGAGAAATTTGATTACAAAAAGGGGCATAAGTTTAGCACTTACGCAACGTGGTGGATCCGTCAGGCGATTACTCGTGCGATTGCCGATCAGAGCCGCACGATCCGTCTCCCCGTCCATATGGGTGAGGCAATTAGTCAGGTGAAGCGCACGTCTCATCGCCTCCAGCAGACGATGCAGCGTGAGCCAACGCCGGAAGAGATCGCCGATGCAATGGGTATCTCTGCTGGTAAAGTACGGCGCACGCTTGAGGCGAGCATGCATCCCCTTTCCCTGGAGATGCCGGTCGGGCAAGAGGGTGAAGGACGGATGGGCGATTTTATTGAGGATGATCGTATTTCCACTCCCGCCGAAGCGGCTGCTGCCTCGTTGCTGCGCGAGCAGCTCGAAGAGGTTTTGATGAAGCTGCCCGAACGCGAGCGGAAGATCATTCAATTGCGCTACGGTCTCAAAGACGGTCGTTACCGCACGCTCGAAGAGGTCGGTATCGAGTTTGGGATTACCCGCGAGCGCATTCGCCAGATTGAAGCAGTTGCCCTTCGCAAGCTCCGCCATCCCCATCTCGGTAAGAAGCTCCGCGGCTATCTGGATTAAGCTCTTTATCGCTTGTGTGTAAGCCTTAATAGCCCCCGTGACGATTGCACGGGGGCTAGTATGTACCTGTGACTGTTATGCAACGCCTCGATGAAGCACAACGTCCGCTCGATGTAGCAATGGTCGTGATCGCTGCACTTAGCTGGGGAACTATTGGGGTCGCGGTTGGCTGGCTCTACCGCTTAACGGAAACCAATTCCCTCTCAATTGGCTTTTTACGATTGCTCCTCTCGGCACCAGTGCTCCTGATAACCGCCCGCCTCCTGGCCGGACAACAGGCATTCCGCATTCAACCGCGCCATCGCTGGACACTGGGGTTGATCGGTGGTGCCTTTGCCGGCTATCAGGTCGCCTATTTTGCCGCCATTCCCTACCTCGGCGTGGCAGCGGCTGTGCTGATTAACATCTGTAGCGCGCCGATCTTTACCGCGCTCCTGGCGCGTGCGTTCCTCGGCGAGCGACTACGACCTGCGACCTGGCTGGCAATTGGCGGTGCCGTAGTCGGTGCCGGTCTCCTGGTTGGTGGTGCGCCCCAGGTGGAATCCACTGTCGATCTGCTGATCGGGACGGCGCTGGCCCTCACTGCCGGCTTCTCGTACAGTCTAGTCGTGCTTGGCGCACGCCTGATTGCCGCCGATTACCATCCAGTTGTGCCGGTTGCCCTATCCTTCACGCTGGGTGCCATCCTGCTGCTGCCGGCAGCACTCTCCACCGGCCTGGTGGTTGATTATCCCGTGCAGGGCTGGCTGGTGCTGATCTACCTCAGCATCGTACCTACGGCCATCGCGTATGCACTGTACGTGCGCGGCATGCGCAGTGTGCGCGCGACCACTGCGGCCACCATTACGCTCCTCGAACCACTTGGCTCGGCGCTGCTGGCGATTCTCCTCCTCGGCGAACGCTTTACCGCTACCGGCATTGTCGGAGCCATCCTTCTCATTGCCAGCATCGCCATCATTGCGCGCAAATAGGGGCGAAGTACGCTTCGCCCCTATCCCCTGTACGGTTATGCCTCTTCACTCCGGACAATCCGCCGCTCATCACTGGTAGCCCCGTTGTTTGACGCCAGGAAGGTCTTGAGCATATCAATCGGCAGCGGGAAGATAATCGTACTGTTCTTCTCGGTAGCGATCTCGGTCAACGTCTGCAAATAGCGCAACTGCAACGTCGTCGGTTCACTGGCCAGCACTCGCGCTGCCTCCGCAAGTGTACGCGACGCCTGCAACTCACCATCGGCGTGGATCAGCTTGGCCCGCTTCTCACGCTCGGCTTCGGCCTGACGCGCCATCGCCCGCTGCATGTTCTGCGGCAGCTCCACGTCCTTCACCTCCACAATCGTCACCTTAATCCCCCACGGCTCGGTCTGCTCGTCAATAATCTGCTGCAACTTCTGATTAATCTTCTCGCGTTGCGCCAGCAATTCGTCAAGCTCGACCTGACCAACAACACTGCGGAGCGTCGTCTGCGCGATTTGCATTGTCGCCCGGATATAGTCCATCACCTTTGTCACTGCCCAGTTCGGATTGATCACCTGGAAATAGAGCACCGCATTCACCTTAATCGTGACGTTGTCAAGTGTAATCACCTCCTGAACCGGCACGTCCATCGTGATCACCCGCATATCTACCCGTACCATCCGCTCGAACACCGGAATCACAAAGAAGATACCCGGCCCTCGCGGCCCCATCAACCGACCCAGACGGAAGATCACCCCACGCTCATATTCAGGCACAATTTTGATTGCCGACAACAGAATCATCAGGGCAATAAAGGCAAGTACCGCCAGACAGGCCAGTACAAAGAACGTTGCACTTCCCATAGTCCTGCTCCTTTCTATCCCAAGCTTGTGATAAGAGTCATGACACGCCACACTCACAATTGTGGCGGCGAAGATTCGCCGGTATCAATCCGCCGCACCGTCAACCGCAGAGCATAGATACCGGTGACGCGCACAAATTCACCTTCCTCAGCAGTTCCATTTTCGCATACCGCCCGCCAGAGCGCACCTTCCACGAAGACCATACCCTCTGGATCGAGCCGTTTGCGCACCTCAGCTAACCGACCGATCAGACCCTCTTGACCGGTCGTGACCGGACGGTTCCGGGAACGTAACGCCAGCCAGACCCCACTAATCGCAAAGATTGCAATCAACACTGCCACCAGAATGACCGCCCACAAGGCTACCGTAACCCCAGGTGCCTGTACTTGATCGAAGAGCGTTAATGAGCTGGCGATCATAATGCCCACCCCAATGACTGTCAACGTACCATGCGATGGCACAAAGAGATCCGCCGCTACCAGACCAAAGGCGATAAGAATACCCAACACACTGAGCCACTGCACCGGCAAGGCAATCATGCCCACAATCGCGCCGGCCAGCAAGATCACACCTAAACCGGCCAGAATACCAACAGTTGGACTGAGAAACTCTGCATAAAAAGCCAGCCCGGCCATAATCAACAGGATAAAGACAACGGTCGGGTTGGCCAGAACCAGCAAAACTGCCTCGATAAGATTCACTTCAACGACCCGTGGCCGTCCCCCAAGCGTTGCCAGTGTGACCTGAGAGCCATCAGCGAGGGTAATGACACGTCCTTCCAGCCGCAGCAGAAGCTCGTCTACATCACGCGCAACAATGTCGATGATCGGCGGTGAACCCTCGATAGCCTGCGCTGCGGTTGCAATAAATCCACTGCGTAAGGCAACATCAGCCCAACTCACATCCCGTTGACGGGCTGCACCCCATTCTTCAAACTGCTGTAATTGCTCGTTAAGCAAAAGTTCCTGGGTCGTTTCGCTCACCCCCATTGCAGGGACGAACAACGGTGCCGCAATCCCAAACTGGCTCTCTGGAGCCATTGCCGCAACATGCGCCGCCGCCAGTAACCACGTTCCGGCAGCACCGGCATCGTGACCGGCTGGACTGATAAACACAACAACCGGCACCTTCGCTTCGGCAATCTCTCCCGCCAGCGTGCGTGCCTCTTGCATAACCGCACCACGTGGCGTAAGCTGGACAATCAGCGCCTGGGCATTCGCCGCCTCCGCCTCACGCAGCGCACGGCGAAGATACCCGGCAGCATAGCTACTCAGCACGCCATCGTACTCGACGAAATAAATCGGTTGTACCGATTGAGCTGCCACACCGGTTGCCAACAGCATCCATAGCAGCCCAACGAGCATTAACCGGTATATCCAGGTCACCAATCCTCGATCAGTGGTGTTGCCATCAAGGTGTAAACGGCCTTGTCTGAAACAGTATCTCATATAGACGTACAAACCTGATCTAAACGCGATACTGCCATCATACCGTGACTATCGCTAACCGGCAAGCAAGGATAGTACTAAGGGCTGGTATGGACGTTGTCAGAGACCGCAGATAGGACAGCGTTTCCGCTTTCAGGCTGGATTGCCCGTGACGCATCTTTGGAGTGCGGCAGCCACGCTTCCGCATCTACCGCACGTATGGCAGGTGCGAGTCCCAACACGTACCTGAGCCGGTACGTGACCCTGGTGGGGCAGGCTGTCAGCCTACCCCACTATCGAGCACGCTATGACCTTATATGACGGCAGATTTGAAATGATACCACGCGAAGTACAGGCGAAATATGCCCACACACGGCGACAATCCGTCACCTACTCAGCACCCTGCGCATCTTCGCTCCGCACCACAAACCGCTTGATCCGACGTTCGACCTCTGAGCGTGGCAACAACACGCGCCGACCACACGTTTCACAGCGCAGACCGATGTCGGCACCCAGCCGCACGATCCGCCAGGTATCACCACCACAGGCGTGTGGCTTCCGTAACTGCACGACATCGTTAAGCGCAAGCGGCATGGGTTTCATCTCACCATCCGTTGCCCAGGGTTTTGGCTTCTGCCCACCAGGCCATCATTTCAGCCAGTGAACAATCCTGCAATGCACGCCCGCTTTGCGCAGCCATCTGCTCAACGAACTGAAAGCGTTGTTTGTAGCGCATAGCTGCATCGCGCAAAGCTATCTCGGCATCCAGCTTTAACCAGTGCGCCAGCGTTGCCAGCGCAAAGAGCAGATCGCCTAATTCGGCCTGTTGCGCCGCCGGATCAGCGGCAGTGCGCAATTCATGCAACTCTTCGGTGACTTTGGCCCACACCTGATCGAGATCGTGCCACGTGAACCCTACACGGATGGCTTTGCGGGAAAATTCCTGCGCCATCATCAGCGCCGGCAGCGCCGCCGGCACACCATCAAGCGCACTGTTGCGCACCTTGCCCTTCGCCGCCTGCTCTTGCGCTTTGAGCTGATACCAGTTGCGCAATACCTGTTCAGGACCATCAACCTCAGTTGTAGCAAAGACGTGCGGATGACGGAATACCAGCTTATCGGCCACCGTCTGAATGACATCTTCAATGGTGAACGTGCCCACCTGCCGTGCCATCTCGCTATGCACAAAGACCTGCAAGAGCACATCCCCCAACTCTTCACAGAGTTCCGTCATATTACCGGTATCCAGCGCCTCAACCGCTTCGTAGACCTCGGCGATGAGGTGTTGCCGCAGGCTTTGATGGGTCTGACGCACATCCCACGGACAGCCATCAGGGCCGAGCAAACGACTGACGACCCATTGCAGACGCTCAAAACCACGTCGATCATCGGCCAGCGGTAGAGCCGGAACCACGAGTGCAACCATTTGCGCATCGGACAGGCTCACCGTTGGCAGATCACGCAACTGGCAGGAATGCACAGTATCACCCGGTAAGGTAATGATCGTCAACGGATGGTGATCGGGATAACGCTCACCAAGCACTGCTGCTAACAGACCAACGTTAAAGGACGCAGCCGATCCCCAGATCAATGCCGGGGTATGGCGCGCCAGCGGATAGGGCAGGCGCGGCGGTTGATACCTGCCCAATTTCTGTTCTTCTACCCAGGGCAATACCTTCTGCGCAGCAGGCAACGGTGGCGATTGTAACACCGAATCGATAGCGAAAACCTGCATTGATACCGGATCGATCAACCCACGTGCTATCGCCACGTCCAGTAGGGTAGAGAAGGCATTATTCATGGTGTTTCCGGGAAGGGTATCGGCAACGTATTGGGATCAAAACCGGCAGCAATCTGCAACTCACCACTCAGTTCGGCTTGCCGGCGTAGCTCCTCGTACCAGGGCACAAATGTCTCTTGATAAAACTGGCTGGCGTTGCGCCGTGTGCGCAGATCGTCGAAAGATGAAAATGGACGCTGACTCTCACGCTCCAACACCTCAACAATATGAAAACCAAAATCGGTTTGCACAATTTGCGGTGTATTGAGCGGTAGTGAGAAGATCGCCTCTTCAAACTGGGGCACAAACTCACCACGTGGCGTCCATCCCAGATCACCGCCATTGGCCGCCGACCCGGTATCCTGCGAACGTTGGGCAGCCAGCGTTGCAAAATCGGCACCGGCCTGCAATTCGGCCAGCGTTGCCTGCGCTGTAGCCTCATCGGCAACCAGAATATGGCGTGCCCGCGCCATATCGGCGCGTGTGTTGCGGGCAATCACTGCAAAGACGATCTGCTCACGCGCCAGCACGTTGCGCAAATCCTGCACCTCCGCCGGGTCGGCGTCAGCCGGCAGGCGGGCGGCAATTTCAGCATCGAGTGCTGCCGGATCAATCCCGATCCCATGCTGGCGTGCATATTGCAACAGCAGCTCATTCTGGATCATCTGCTCGAAAATCTGGCGACGCAGATCATTCTCGACCACAATCTGTTCGACCTGCTCACGTGTCTGACCACTGGCCAGTGCATTCGCTACCCCATCACCAATCGCCCGCTTGATCTCAGCATTGACATCGGCAACGGTGAAGACTTGTGTACCCAGCCGGAATGCGACCGGTGAATCGACCGTTTCCCACTGCTGACCCTGAACGGCACTCTGACACCCGGCCAGCACCAGAAGCGCAAACAACCATAGCAGACGACGCATCGACGGCTTCTCCCCTTACACAGCACACATGCTTACCAGCTAGAGAACCGCTCAGGCAGCTTCCTTCGCAAAAATACGAGGCGAATAGACATTCGCCTCGTTCATCCTCACAACCCTACCGCTCACGCTCGCTACCCGTTTCATTGAGTGACAGGATCGCCATGAAGGCTTCCTGGGGAATCTCCACACTCCCCACCATCTTCATGCGCTTCTTGCCCTCTTTCTGCTTTTCGAGCAGCTTCCGTTTGCGCGTGACGTCACCACCGTAACACTTCGCCAGCACATCCTTGCGCAAGGCGCGGATCGTCTCGCGGGCAATCACCTTCGAGCCAATCGCGGCCTGGATCGGCACCTCGAACATCTGGCGCGGGATCAACTGCCGTAGCCGTTCCACCAGATCACGACCACGCTGGTAGGCAAAATCGCGATGCACAATCAGCGAGAGGGCATCAACCGGTTGCCCGTTGACCAGAATATCCAGCTTCACCAGGTCAGCTTCCTGATAGCCGGCCAGATGATAATCGAGTGAGGCGTAACCTTGCGTGCGGCTCTTCAGTTGATCGTAGAAATCGATCACGATCTCGGCCAGAGGCATCCGATATTTCAAGAGCACCCGTGTCGGGTCAAGATAATCCATACTGATGAACGTCCCGCGTCGGGTCGTCACCAGCTCCATAATCGTCCCGATATAGCGCACCGGTGCGATCACACTAATCTCGACCACCGGCTCCTCAATCGCTTCAACCCGCGACTGATCGGGCATCTCCGATGGATTGGCGACGGTCACAATCTCGCCATCAGAGAGCAAAACCTGGTATTCGACCGAGGGTGCGGTGATCAGCAGATCGAGCTTATACTCGCGTTCAAGCCGTTCACGCACAATCTCCATGTGCAAAAGGCCGAGAAATCCGCAGCGGAACCCAAATCCCAGCGCCGCCGAGCTTTCCGGCTGAAACGAGAGCGCCGCATCGTTCAGTTTCAGACGTTCGAGCGCTTCACGCAACTCAGGATAGGCATTCGAGTCGATGGGATAGAGACCGGCGAAGACCATCGGTTTGGCCGGGCGATAACCGGGTAGCGGCTCGGCAGCCGGGGCGTCGGCCAGAGTGATCGTATCACCCACCTGACAGTCGGCCACGCTCTTCAAGCCGGTGGCAATATAGCCCACTTCACCGGCAACCAGTTCATTCAGCGGAGTCATGGCCGGGCGGAAGATGCCGAGTTCGAGGGTTTCGGCCTGGGCACCGGTGCCCATAAAGCGCACCCGATCACGACTGGTGAAGGCACCATCAACAACCCGAACATAGGCAATGACACCTTTGTACGGATCGTAGTGCGAGTCAAAGATGAGCGCCCGTGCCGGCTGCTGGCGTTGACCACGTGGCGGTGGAATACGGCGGACAATCGCCTCCAGAATCTCGGCAATCCCGATTCCTTCCTTCGCCGAAGCCATGATCGCATCCTCGGCGGGAATACCAATCACCGTCTCAATCTCCTGCGCCACCTCTTCGGGATGCGCACCGGGCAGGTCGATCTTGTTGACGACCGGAATAATCACCAGATCATTTTCCAGCGCCAGATAGGTATTGGCGAGGGTCTGCGCCTCAATCCCCTGCGAGGCATCAACAACCAGCAACGCCCCTTCGCACGCTGCCAGCGAGCGGTTGACTTCGTAGCTAAAATCCACGTGACCGGGCGTATCGATCAGGTTAAGCTGGTAAAGCTGACCATCGGCTGCGCGATACTCCATGCGCACCGGCTTTAACTTGATCGTGATCCCTTTTTCGCGTTCCAGATCGAGCGAGTCGAGCAGTTGCTCGCGCTGTTCACGCTCGCTGATCGTGCGCGTTGCTTCAAGTAAGCGATCACTCAGCGT
Organism: Chloroflexus aurantiacus J-10-fl; assembly: GCF_000018865.1. Classification (NCBI taxonomy): domain Bacteria; kingdom Bacillati; phylum Chloroflexota; class Chloroflexia; order Chloroflexales; family Chloroflexaceae; genus Chloroflexus; species Chloroflexus aurantiacus. The sequence continues at coordinate 4,111,435 of NC_010175.1, read as the reverse complement.
TGTTTTGCCGTGATCGACGTGAGCGATGATGCTGAAATTACGGATGTGCAGTTGATCTGACATGTGTACTTCAATCGGCGGCAATACCGCAAATATCCCTTCGTTTCTGCTATGCAGTATACCATAGACACGGCCTCGCTGTTGGGTATGGCGACACACCTAACTTTCTCAAGGTGAGCGACAAGGATTGAGCCGACAATCTTGATCCTCTCTAGCCCGGCATAGCGACGCCGTCCTGCCGATCAATGCAACCTCATACCACCCGCCGTCTCACCAGCCTCGTCCAAAGCCAGGCTCCAACCGTAACATCACGCTGCTCAAAGCTCACGATTGCCAGCAAATAGAACACCAGCGCTGCACCACTCAATACCAGCAGATCACTCGCTGCCGGCCCACCGTCTAGGGCGTCAGGCGTTGAAGGGCGATAGTGAAATGGCGACAATGGCTGCAACCACTCCAGATCAGGCGACATACCGACCAGGTTGTAGCCAAGAAAACTCACCACCAGCACAACCGCTGCCAGCGCCAGCGCCACCCGTCGCGAGGGGGTCACCGTGCCCAACCACAAACTAATCATTTGGAAGAGAAAAACCAATGGCCAGTGCGCGATGACCGCACGAAAGAGGTCGCCGGCATCGAGATTAGTGGTGAGCTGAGAGCGAATCGCCAGAAAGACCAGCGCGGCAGCGATGCCAGCCATCGTCAACACAACCAGCGCAATGGCTGCCAGTTCCAACACCTTCGCCGTCACCAGTTGCCAGCGTGTCAGCGGCAGCGCCATTTGCAATTCGAGCGTACCGGCATCTTCTTCACCTGCCAGCACACCGGTGCCGGTGACAATGGCTAACACTCCGATCAGGACACTAAAAAAGTGGAAGATGGTCGAGCCAATATACCCCTCAAAGGTAGCCATGCTGAGATTACCAAATGCCCGGTACAGTTCAATCGCCTGCAAATCGAGGTTACGCATTTCAGCGGGCAAAGCTGGATAAAACGCCAGGTAGACACTGAAAAAGACCAGCAGGCCACTGCCCCAGCCGATCAACAGCATACGCCGCATACGCAATTCATGCCAAAACAGGCTGAGCATGGTTTTCTCCTTGTCCACCGTAGTAGGCCAGAAAGACCTCTTCCAGCGTAAGCGGGATCGTCTCCAGTTCGATCACTGCTTGCTCGGCGGCGATCCGTAGCACATCCGCCAACCCTGATCGTACTTCAAGCATGATGTCGTTGCCGCTGTGCGCCAGTATCGTGACACCGGGCAAGGAAAACACGGTAGGTGGCAATTGATGGGCAAAGCGCAGCCGCATGCGATGCACCTGTTGCCGTTGCAGCAGCGTGTCGATGCGCTCTACCGTCACCAGTCGACCCTCACGAATAATCCCTACCCGGTCACACACTGCCTGGACTTCAGGTAACACATGCGAAGAAAAGAAGACGGTGCGTCCCTCACTCCGTGCGGCCCGTACCAGCTCGATCACTGCCTGCTGCGCCAGCGGATCAAGCCCACCAGTTGGTTCATCGAGGATCAGCAAGCGTGGACGGAACATAAAAGCGGCAATCAGGCCCACTTTCTGTTTATTTCCACGCGAATAGGTACGCAGCGGACGATCCAGATCTAATTCGAGTTGATCACACAGTTGTTTCAGATAGGCCGGCTCAACGACCCGGCCACGCACTGCATCGAGCATTGCCAGATACTGACGAGCAGTCTGCTGGGGTGGCAGATTCAGCTCGCCAGGGAGATACCCCACCTGCCGGCGAATGGCCGGCCCGTGCCGCCGGCAATCCTGACCAAAGATAAGCGCCCGACCGCGTACCGGCCTGATCAGATCGAGGAGCACCCGCAGGGTGGTCGTCTTGCCGGCCCCATTCGGGCCAAGAAAGCCGAACACCTCACCCGCCTCAACTGCCAGATCAAGCCCTTCAATACCACGCCGCCGCCCATAGTAGACCGTAAGGTCGTGGAGTTCAATGACCGGCATTGTCATGCGCGTTCTCCTTGTTTTCAGCACCTCGGTGAGGAAGGATAAGAGGAGTGGGAGCAGACTCTTACACCCCGACCACACAGTTACGCCCTTGCCGTTTCGCAGCGTACAATGCCCGATCGGCGCGATCAATTAAACGCTCAATCGTGGTATCAGTTGACTGGCGTTCAGCCACGCCGACACTGATCGTTGCTGTGACAATGCCCCTATCGGTGTGAACCTGTAAATCGGCAATCGTTACCCGCAAGCGTTCGGCCAGCGTAAGTGCAGAAGGGAGATTCGTGTTCGGCAACAACAGAATGAATTCCTCTCCCCCAAAACGACCGATGCTATCGGCAGTGCGTATCTGGTGCGCGACAGTTTGAGCAACCGCCCGTAAGACCTGATCACCAACCAGATGACCATAGCGATCATTAATCTGCTTAAAGTGATCAACATCGAGCATACACATCGTCAGTGGTCGTTCATAACGGGTAGCAATCGCAAACTCGTGGCGGGCCAGCTCGTAGAAATGGCTCCGATTATACACGCCGGTCAGCCAATCCATCCGGGCCAGCTCAGCTTCACGGGCCAATGCTCGTTGGAGTTCGCGATTGGCAGCTTCGAGAGCTTTGCGCGCCTGGGCCAGCGCCAGGTGGGTGCGCACCCGTGCCAGTACTTCGAGAGGTTGAAACGGCTTTGCAATATAATCCACCCCGCCACACTCAAATGCCCGTACTTTATCTTCAACGTCATCCAGTGCGCTAATGAAGATCACCGGTATCTGCGCTGTTTCCTCATCCGCTTTCAGTTGCTGGCAAACCTCGTAACCATCCATATCCGGCATCCGAATATCAAGCAAGACGAGATCGGGGCGAATGGTGCGGATTGCCGTTAAGGCCGCTGTCCCCTGAGTGACCGGGCGCACATCGTAAGACTGCGCACTCAGAAGCTGGGTGAGCAACAGCAGATTCGCCGGAGTGTCATCAACGACGAGAATGACAGGTGAACGATTTGTGGTCATGGATAAAAAAATAGTATATGCATTTTTAACCTGCATATACTATACAACACGATCCACCGTTTGAGAAGAAACCAACCGGTCAAGCCACTGTCGCACTGCCTCGTAATCGAACGTCTCGATCCAGTTGCGGAGCTGCCGCGCATCATCAGGACGTTGATCCTCAATCATTCCCACTAATTCCTGCAACCGCTGAAAATGCGCAACCTGGACAGCCTGACGCAACGCCTGACACCACGCCGGGTGATACCCCTGATCGTGAATTGCTGTTTCCGGCACCTCACGTATCACTACACTGGCATACTCAAATTGCACATTCAGATGTTGTTCGATCAGTCGAACCACCTCGTGCTCAGGAAACGGTTTCGCCAGAAATTCATCGCAACCGGCAGCCAGTACACTCGCTGCCGTGTCACCCAGCACATGGGCTGACAGCGCAATAATCACCGGCTGCAATAATCCTGGTTCAGTCGCACAGATTGCGCGAATCTGCCGCGCCACCGTCAATCCATCCATCTGCGGCATCCGCAGGTCAAGCCAGATCATATGTGGTTGCCACTCACGCCAGACGGCCAGCGCCTGCTCACCATCAGTGACCGATTGAACCGCAAAGCCCAATCGTCGCAACAACGAAATCAGCAGTAAGGCATGGGTTGGTTGATCATCGGCCACCAGCATGCGGTAGACCGGCTGATCGGCACGTACCTGAATAGCGCGCTTGACCGGCTCTGCCGGCAATACAAATGATGAGGTGACGGGGGTACGCAATGGCAATGTGAGCGTAAATCGAGCACCCTGCCCCTCGCCCGCACTGTACACCGAGAGATCACCGCCGATCAAACGGGCAAACTCATAACTGATACTCAACCCCAAACCAACCCCAGTATCTGAAGACGCATTGGCAGTCTGTTTTCCTTGAAAGAATGGCCGAAAGAGGTACGGTTGCTCAAGGGGCGAAATGCCAACACCGGTATCTTCTACAATAAAGTACATCTGTTGTTTATCGGTATCAGCTCGCAGACGAACACTGCCACCATGAGTAAACTTGATCGCATTTCCCAGTAAATTGATCAAAATATGGCGAATCTTGGCTTCGTCGCTCACAATCATCGGCGGAACTTGTTCTTCACAGGTGACGATAAGTTGTAATTGTTTCGCTTCTGCTTGTGGCCCAAACAACGCTTGCAGATCGGCCAGTAATCGTCGAACGTCGAGCGGATTTGGTGTGTAGGTGTAGCGCCCGGATTCAATCTTCGCCAGATCAAGCACTTCATTGATCAGATGTAAGAGGTGCTCGCTGTTCCGATTGATAATTGCCAGATACTCATGCTGAGTCGCCGTTAAATTATCATCACGGCTCATCAACTGGGCAAAACCAAGCACGGCGTGGAGCGGAGTCCGTAACTCATGACTGACATTCGCCAGAAACGCACTCTTAGCTCGATTGGCCGCCTCGGCCTGCTGGCGAGCCAGGCGCAACTCTATCTCGGTCTGCTTGCGTGCAGTAATATCGCGCGCTACACCCAGTACCATCAATTGACCTTCTTCATCGCGCACAAACGAGGTGACGATTTCGGCCTGTACGATCTGTCCATCACGATGAATTAGATCGATCTCGGCTGTCCATGGTGGCGCGTTCGTTAGTTCTCCTTCCCACTCGTGAAGCATGTAATCGAGCGCTGTCTTGACATGCTGTATCGAATCTGGCTTCAGAAAAGCTGACAATGGCAGATCAAGCGCTTCGGCTGCCGAATAGCCGATCAGTTTTTCTATCGATGGGCTGAAAAAGGTGAACTGCGATTTGAATGGATCGTACAGCCAGATCACATCGGTTGTGTTCTCGGCAATCAGACGGTACCGGGCATCACTACGCCGCAATGCCTCTTCCATCCGCTTTCGTTCGCTGATGTCATGGACAATGCTAATCGCGTGTGGTACACCTCTGATCATTACCACTTGCGATGAAAGGATGCAGGTGCGAAAGGTACCGTCACGACGACGAAAATCAAATTCCATGCCGCTACAGGCACCCTCACGACGCATGATCTCAGCCCATCGCCGACGATCCTCTGGTGAACGCCAGAGGTTGAGCGTGAGCGCATCTTTGCCGATTGCCTCGTCCGCGCTGTAGCCACTAATCGTCGTGAAGCCGTGATTGACCTTCACGAACACACCATCTGTCAACCGCGACAAGAGCACGGCATCGGGTTGCGCGGCAAAAATCTGCTCAAGTTGCTGGACAGCTTCATGCTGCCTGTTGACCAGTTCCTGATTGACCAGCAAAATCAGACCGAATGTCCATAATGTGGTCGTTGCTATCGCAACCAGATAGGTGGCAGTTTGCCATGGCGGTGAAACTGTTAACCAGTCTGATTCTGCTACCGAGGCAACTGCACGCAATGCGAAAAAGGTGCTGTTAACGAGAAAGACTATCGCCAGAAACAGCACGACCGGCCTTGTATCAGTTCGTAACTCGCGTAGTAAACGCTGGGCAATCAGCATGGAGACCAGAGCAACCACAACTGAAAACAGGATGCGACGGAGCGGTGGTGCATCACCGGTGAACACCAGCATCAGATTGGCGGCAACGATCAGGCCACCGGCCAGCCAGAACCATCGCCGACCGCCACTATCACCGAAGAAGCGGCACACGCCGTAGTGAAGCAAGAGCATGCCGATCCCCACCAACGCATTGCTGATCGCGTGTAGTTCCAGCGCTAGTAGGGCTACATCACGTAACGTGGTCAGGATCAGACCTGCTGCCAGCACTCCCATACCGGCAGCCCACCAGACTGGCCCAACCCTGTCTCGGTTTGCCAGCGCCAGCCCGGTAAGCGCGGCACTTTGCAGAAGGTTAGCAAGATTAAGCGCAATGGATAAGGTAAGGAGGTCAACGGACATGCGCCACTCCACCCGATTGGCTAAGAGTTATTATTGCATTATGTCATTGTATGACAGAATCCAATCGGCTGCATGCCCTTTCCGCTCTTATCCACGTCCACCCGCCAGCCGTGCCGCTGCCGGCGAACGCCGCAGCGTCGCCATCGCCCAAATCCCGATTGCCGGGCCAACTGCCAGCCCGGCAAAGGCCCACCGCCAGCCAACCAGATTGACCAGTGGTGGGATGAGCCAGATGGTGATCAGGGTGAGCAGAAACCCCAGACTGGTCTGCAACGTCAGCGCCGTACCGGTACGGCCCGGCGGTGAGAGTTCGCTTACCGCTGCCGAGAATTGGGCCGAGTCGGCAACAATCGTTAATCCCCATACCATCGCCAGTACAGCAACCACCCATGGTTCTCCGCCAAAGGTAAAGCCTATCGCGAGTGCGCAACTGCCACTCACCGCCATTGCTGCTATCGTGATGGTCGTTCGCCCGATCCGGTCGGCAAGCAGCCCGGCCAGCACACTCCCCAGCCCACCCATTGCAATCGCGGCAAAAGCCACCAGGCCCGCCCACGACGCCGCGATACCGCGCTCCTCGAAGCTGGCCAGCAGGAAAAGCGGCAACCATGCCCACGCCGCGTACAGCTCCCACATATGGCCCAGATACCCCAGATTCGCCAGCAACACCGGTCGTTCACGTGCCACGTCCACCACCTGCGACCAACTGAAACGCGGTGCCGCTGTGCGTAGTGGCCCTTCGCGTACCATAAGCGCAACGATCAGCCCACCCACAACTGCCAGACCGGCAGCCATCAACAACGTCCGCCGCCAGTCATCAATCCCACCCATAACATTCAGCAGATGCGGCGAGGCCGAACCGACAGTCAGTGCTCCGACCAACACCCCGATTGCCAGCCCACGCCCCCGTTGCGTCCATGTCGCCATGATTTTCATCCCAACCGGATACACTCCAGCCAGTGCCATGCCCGTCAAAAAACGCAGTGGTAACGCCAGTAGAGGGCCATTGGCCCACCACGCAATCAACGCCGTACACAACGCCGCCAGCAAGGCTGAACCGGCAAAAAACCAGTGGGTCGGCCAGCGATCCGCCAATCCCAGCACTGCCGAGATAAACGCGCCACAGGCAAAACCCAACTGCACCGACATCGTGAGCCATGCCCGAACTGTGTCGTTCAAGGCCCATTCGGCAGTCAATGCCGGAATGACGGCTGAAGCGGAAAACCACGTCCCTTTCGCCAGCAGCACTGACACTGCCAGCACCGTTACCACAAACCCTGCTTGACGAAATGGAATGGTTGTCATCTGTTCACTCCGTGAATACAACGACAATGCACAGTTAGCAAAGAATGACCCGATCTTACCGCTCGCAACAATTGCGAGTGCTATACTGACTTCTGTACATCCCCCACAGCGCTCAACCCTGACACCGATGTTCACTCCCTGCATAGACAGCGCCAGGCGAGTGAAGCAATGAATCCAAGGGAGGGTTGCGATGACTCAACAAGAGCTGGCCCGACAAGCACCGCCAACGATGCGTGCTCGCATTGAATCCCTGCGCCAGTACCGGCAGCGCCTGGAACAGGGCGGTGGCCCAGACCGTATCGCACGCCAGCATCAAGCCGGTAAACTGACTGCCCGCGAACGTATTCACCTGCTGATTGAACCGGAAACGTTTCAGGAACTCTTCCTCTTTGCCCGTCACCGCTGTACCGCCTTTGGCATGGCCGACAAGGAGATACCGGCTGAAGGCGTCATCACCGGTTGTGGCAGTGTTGATGGCCGCCAGGTCTTTGTTGCCGCTCAGGACTTTACCGTTGCCGGCGGCTCGGTCGGCGAGATGCACGCCGATAAGATCTGTCAGACGATGGATCTCGCGTTCAAATGCGGTTCGCCGTTTATCACCATCAACGATAGCGGCGGTGCTCGCATCCAGGAGGGCATTGATGCCCTCAGTGGCTATGGTCGCATCTTCTACCGCAACGTCCTGCTCTCCGGAGTAGTACCCCAAATCGCCATTATCGCCGGGCCATGCGCGGGCGGTGCCGCCTATTCGCCGGCTTTGATGGACTTCATCATCATGGTGCGGGGCAGCGAGATGTTCATCACCGGCCCGGAAGTACTCAAACAAGTGACCGGCGAACACGTCACCGGTGACGAACTCGGCGGCCCTGAAGCTCAAGTACGTAGCGGCGTTGCCCATTTCATTGCTGAGAACGATGTGGAAGCAATTGCAATCTGCAAGCGACTGCTGAGTTTCCTACCGGCGAACAACCTCGAAGACCCACCTGATCGCGGTGACGGCGAACTGCGCCTGTTCAACGATCCGGTGCTCGACACCATCATCCCCGCTGATCCACGTGAACCATACGATGTCATACCCATCATCAAGCGGATCGTTGATGATGGGGACTTTCTCGAAGTCCAGCGTGGCTTCGCCGACAACGCCGTAATCGGGTTTGCCCGCATCGACGGCAGTACCGTTGGAATTGTTGCCAATCAGCCGATGGTGATGGCAGGAGTACTCGATATTGACGCTTCGGATAAGATAGCGCGTTTTGTCCGTTTTTGCAACGCCTTCAACATTCCACTCATCACATTTATTGACGTCCCAGGCTTCCTGCCCGGCGTTGCCCAGGAACGCGGCGGCATCATTCGGCACGGCGCGAAGATGCTCTTCGCCTACTCCGCCGCAACCACACCGAAAATATCAATCATCCTGCGCAAAGCCTACGGCGGCGCCTACCTGGCCATGTGCGGCAAAGACCTGGGGGCGGATCGGGTAGCCGCCTGGCCAGGCGCCGAAATCGCGGTCATGGGGCCAGAGGGCGCGGTTAACATCATCTACCGCGACCAGATCAAGCAGGCGGACGACCCGGCTGCGGCGCGTGCCGAATTTGTACGCCAGTACCGGGCTGAGTTTGCCTCACCCTACGTCGGTGCCGGTCGCAACCTTATCGATAGCATCATTGCCCCCAGCGAAACCCGCCGCTACCTCAGCCTGGCCCTGGCCTCGCTGCGCACCAAACGTGAGTTCCGTCCGCAAAAGAAGCACGGCCTGGTTCCGCTCTAAATCTCAAAGGAGAGTCTATGGTCGATCCTGGCGCTAATCCGCTCCTGACCGGCTTGCAGATCGCGATTACCGGTATAAGCATCGTCTTCATCGTGTTAATAATTGTGGCTCTGGTCTTAGGCGCACTCAATGCCACGCAACGACTCTTCCGCTCAACCACGCCAGATACTATCACACCGCCATCCAAACCAGAGAGGAATCCTGTCGCTGCCGATCAACTCGATCCCCAACTCATTGCCATCCTGACCGCAGCGGCAGTGACGGCACTCGACCAGCCGGTACGTATCTTGCGTGTGCGCTACTACCGACAACTATCGGTGAACTGGGCACGACTGGGCCGCATCAGCGTAATGGCTAATCGCCAGTTACGCCGATAAGATTGCATCAGTCGTTGCAGGATATTCGCTAAACGGGCGTGTAGATCAAAAGGACGACCCTGCATGACGGAGAGCATATGAAGCGCTTACGCATCACTGTCAACGGTATCACCTACGAGGTCGAAGTCGAGGTATTAGCCGACGATGACGAGCCAGCGTTGCATGCTCCAACCAGTGTGAATGCCGTACCACCGCCACAATCGCCGACACGCACCGACTCTGCACCAAGGCCGACCTCACCAAATCCAACCGGCCCAGGCGTGCTGGTATCACCCATTGCCGGCATCGTGGCCGAAATCAAGGTAAATGTCGGCGATCAGGTAAAGGAAAATGATCCGCTGGTCGTGATTGAGGCAATGAAGATGAATTCTAACGTTAGCTCACCGATTGCCGGCACCATCCGTGCCATCAATGTGAAAGTCGGCGACTCGGTGCGTCAAGGTCAACCACTCCTGGAGTTTGCCTGATGGAATGGCTGATTGGTTTTTTTGAAGCAAGCGGGATTGCCCATCTGGCATGGGGCAATCTGTTGATGATCGTCGTCGGCTGTGTGTTCGTCTATCTGGCAATTGCCCGCAACTTCGAGCCACTCCTCCTGGTACCGATTGGATTCGGCATCATTCTCGGCAATATGCCATTTGAACCAGGCATGGGGCAGGGTGTCTACGACCAGGGCAGCGTCTTGAACTACATCTACTTCGGAGTCATCGCCGGCGTCTTCCCGCCCCTCATCTTTCTCGGCATCGGGGCAATGACCGACTTCTCGGCCCTGATTGCCCAGCCGCGCCTGATCTTGCTCGGTGCTGCTGCTCAGCTCGGTATCTTCTTCACGCTCTTAATGGCTGTCTTTCTGGGACAGTATCTCCCGTTCCTCGATCTGGCCGACGCTAACGATCCTCTTCGTTTGCTGCGGGCTGCGGCGGCAATTGGGATCATCGGCGGGGCTGATGGGCCAACGGCCATTTTCATTGCCTCACGGCTCGCACCTGATCTCCTCGGCGCGATTGCCGTCTCTGCCTACTCGTACATGGCCCTGGTGCCGGTCATTCAACCACCGATCATGCGCCTGCTCACCACCCGCGAAGAGCGCCTGATCCGCATGCCACCACCCGCCGAGGTCAGCCGCACACAACGTATCCTGTTCCCGATCATTGGCCTGATCGTCTGTGTGCTCATCGTCCCGGATACATTACCGCTGCTTGGCATGCTCTTCTTCGGCAATCTCCTCAAAGAGAGCGGTGTCACCGAACGACTGGCCAAAACAGCACGCAGCGCCCTGATCGATAGCGTGACCATTATGCTCGGTCTGACCGTCGGTGCCAGTACGCAGGCCAGCAACTTTCTCACCCCGCGATCTATCGCCATCTTTGCCCTTGGTGCCTGCGCATTTGCCATCTCGACCGCAGGCGGTGTCTTGTTCGCCAAATTTTACAATCTCTTTACCCGTAACAAAATCAATCCGCTGATCGGCGCGGCTGGCGTGTCAGCCGTCCCAATGTCGGCACGAGTTGCGCATACCGTTGCGCAGGCAGAGGATCGGCACAACTTCTTAATCTGGCAGGCAATGTGTCCAAACGTTGCCGGCGTGATCGGATCGGCAGTGGCGGCAGGAGTCATGCTGGTCATTTTACGCTGACCATTCCCAGCACCCGGCGTGCCAGTTGCGGCCATTCAGGCAAGAGCCGCAGAGCGGTACACAGCATGACCAAATCAACACTTCCGTCCTGAATGGCCGCATCGGCCAGCCACGGATCACTCAATTGCCCGGAGCCAATCACAACTGCTTCACTGGCGATACGATGGATACTCGCAACCAGGGGGAGCGTCCAGCCCGGAAAGCGTGCTACATCAGGCGAATAACGATTAATCGTCACATCCAGAAATTGCGCACCGGCAGCCACGGCCCGTCGGGCAATCAGCCGGGCATCCTGGTGGGTCAGGCCATCCGCCACCAGTTCCGCTGCCGGCATACGCAACCCAACCCATATGTGACGACCATAGTTTCGGCGAATCTGTTCAATGATAGTCAGTAACGGCAGAATACGTTCAGTGATCGGTATTTGCCTGCCGTTACCCGACTGCCGATTTGCCGCAATGATCGTCGCTAACAATCCACCATCGGCAACCGAGATGAATACGCCATCTGCACTGGCGGCTAATGCACGCCAGGCACCCTGTACGTAGCTCTCAACGAGCATGGGCATTGCTATATCAGCAAGCGGAACTTCCAGCAAAAAGACAATCCGGCTCCCAAACGCATGGGCTGCGGCTGAAAGCCGCCGGAGTGCAGGAACAAAACAATCGTGCCAGATACCGAGATGACTCGTCGGTGTTGATGGCGCACAAATAAGCATCGGTTCAGTAACAATCAGACCTACCCCGGCCTTTGCTCGTCGCTCGTAATAACTGATCAGAGCGCTATGGCAAAAGCCATCAGAACCGGCCAGCCCACTCGGTGCCGGCGCCATCACAATCCGATTGCGCAACTGCCGACCGGCAACCTGTAGCGGTGTGAAGAGATCGGCCATATATGACGCTCACTGCTTACATGTATGGGTGCCTGAAGATGACGCCATGCGTTTGCCACCAGCCCCGAATGACCGGTGCACTACCATCGTAATCGTTCGCATTGCGTGTAGTATAACGTGAGTTGAGAATATCGAATGTGAACATTGTCAGGCACGTAGCGTTGGGGAGATAAAATTGGAGGTAGAACTTAATTTCACAAAAGCTGTACTATCGTGCTCCCAGCCTGTCGCACAAGCGCATGAACGCTTACCAATCACTAACGACAGCCTACCCTGCTCCTGACCCATTGGCAGAGCGCAGCTCCGGTCGTGTCATCAGGCGTCGGATGGGGTACCTTGCCCGCTTGTCATGCGCGTGTCGCAGCGTGTGGAGTCGACAGCCGTGCTCACGATCCGGCGCGTGGCTTGCCGTTAACCCTGCCGGTCACGGGGATACTGTGTGTGCTCCTCACGATCATGTGATCCGTCAGTAATTTGAGACAACTTCTAGTTGGCGCTAATTTATGTCCCCACACCGTCACATCCCGGCTGATCACAAACGAAAACCATATTGAAAAAAGTTTTAAGCGATTTTGAAGAAAATAACCCATCTTAACCTGATATAATACCTGCGTGATCGCCCGAAGTGAATAAGTACACAAGCCAACACAGAGAAAAGCCGCACATTGAGACGAGTCACAATCTCGCCCGAATTACACCATTTCTCGAACGGATGACAAACTCAAAGACGACAGTTTTTCCACCAACGAGCGCCATTGTTCAGAGTTGCCTATGCGGATTGGTCGCCACGCATCACCCACTCAATTTATCCTGGCCGGTTTGATCGGATGTAGCCTGCTACTCTGGTTGTACTGGATCAACCCGGCTACGGCAGGATCAGCGACCTGGTCAAAACAATTACCGGTCGTTCGCACCGTCTACTTTCCAGCTACCGGCCATCATCTCTCAAACCGGGTCGGCTTTCTCGATTTCTGGCGGGCTAATGGTCAGCTTCACACCTTCGGCATGCCGATCAGTGAAGAACTGGTCATTGATGGCCGGATTGTCCAATACTTTGAACGTGCCCGTTTTGAGTACCACCCCGAATACGCCGGCACACCTCAGCAGGTGCAGCTTGGTCTGATCGGACGCGAATGGCTGGCACACCAGCCCACAATCCCTCCGCCCGCGACCGACACCGCAATCGGTGCCTTCTTCCCGGAAACCGGCTACACTCTGCGTGGTGAATTCTTTGAATTCTGGGAGCGCCATGGCGGCTTGCCGGTCTTCGGCTTTCCCCTCAGCGAAGAACGTGACGAGAACGGCACGCTTGTCCAATACTTCGAGCGCGCCCGTTTTCTCTACCGACCGGAATCACTCGCGCCTTTCTTCCGTCAACAGCAAGCCATCTACGGCCTCGATCTTGATAGCCTCTTTGAAGTTCAAATTGATGATCTCGGTCTTCAAATCGCCACATTGCACGGCATCAACACAACACCGGTTGCCCGTCTCCCTGGTGCCGTTGATTGGAGTCCCGGTTTATGGTCACGCCGCATTGAAGTCGATCTGGCGCGCCAATACCTCTTCGCCTACGAGGACAACCTGTTAGTCTTTTCAGCACCGGTTGCCACCGGACGCGACGGTTTCAATACACCACGCGGCGATTTCACCATCTACTACCGCTTACCCCAACAAACAATGAGTGGCTGCCTCGGTGGTGAATGCTGGTATGTACCCAATGTGCCGTGGGTTCAGTATGTCGTCGGTGGAGTTGCTCTCCACGGAACCTACTGGCATAACGCCCACGGCAGTGGCGTGCGGATGTCACACGGTTGTATTAATTTACGGATCGATGATGCCCAGTGGCTTTACGAATGGGCCGATCTCGGCGTACCGGTCAAGATATACTGACGAGACATACATCAGGTTATCTCACCAATGCTGTGAAAACCGTGATCGATAATTGCAGTAACGTAGTCCAGATATTAGCCTGTAGGCAATCGTTGCCCAAACATTGCAAATGAAACGAGTCATGCATCACCAGGCGCAAAAGGCTCGTCATCTGACAGATCACTACTCGTGAACGCACGAGATGAACGCTGATAGTAAACTGTACCTTGCGTGTCTGCACTGCGAACATGGTATAATTGCGCAGAGTTAACACCCCTGCACCACACACGGAAACACTATGCTGTACGTACCCGATGGTGTACCGCCGGTTATCAAGAGCACGGTAGCTCGCCTTGATCGCACACTTCCCCAACCGGGGGAAATTCTGGTTAGACAGGGTGGTCGCGTCGAGCCTGACGATATTGTGGCTCGTGGTCAGAAGCACAATCCTCCATACATGATTAACCTTGCGCAGGCACTGGCGTTACCACCCGATCAGGCCGCTCGTGCCGTCGTCGCACCGATAGGTCAGCCGGTAAATGCCGGTGCCGTCCTGGCGCGCCGGCGCGGCCTGCTGAGTCGCCGTGTCCTTAGCCCGGTTAATGGCATCCTCTACGCCGTCGATCCTGCAACCGGTTATGCAATTCTTCAGCCAGAACCACAGCAAATCACCGTAACAGCCGGCATTCGCGGTATTGTGATGGAAATCATCGATCAACAACGGGTAGTCATCGAAACCCCGGCAGCCCAAATCTTCGGGATCGCCAGCCTGGGAAATGATTGTTACGGTGTCACCCGCCTGCTCACCCTTGATCCGGGCGAGCCAATCACCGAGGCGATGATTGATGCGCAAAGCATGTATGCTGTGCTCATCGGGGGGAGCGGGATCAGTGCTGCTGCACTCCGCAAAGCGGTTGAAAATCAGGTTCGTGGCATCATTATCGGTAGTATCAGCGAAAGTGTCCTGCGTGAGTTTTTCCAATGGACAAAGCGTCTGCCTTTTCTTCCCGGTCTGCGTAACTGGCAATGGGTTTCCCAGACTGACTCGCCACTGACAATTGTGTTGACCGAAGGGATAGGCAGTGCACCGATGGCAAAACCGTTGTTTGAATTACTTGCCGGCAATGATCGGCGCGAAGTCTACATCGAGAGTAGTACCAGTCTTCGCCATCCACACCGTCGACCACGAGTCATCATCCCCCTGTCCCGAAGCAGCAACGCATCACTTGAACCACCGCGGCCACCATTACGGATCGGGGCCACGGTGCGACTGCTCGACCACGATCACCTTGGGCGGATCGGGCGTGTGCGTAGCCTGCCTGCTCTCCCACAACGCATCCCTGCCGGTATACGCACCGCCGCCGTTGAAGTGTTGCTGGACAGCGGTGAAGCTATCTGGCTACCCAGAAGTTGTGTCGAGGTGATCGCGTAAACAGTGGTAATCTTGCCTCTAAAATTTGCTTCAAGTTGTAGCTATTTCGAGTATACTAGTGAACAGTAGTAGATGGTTTCTACTTTGAGCGATAGTGTGAGAGAATTCAATGACGTATCGTATCGTCGTAGTCGCCCGCGCTAACCCAACGCTCCGTAGCCTACCAGAGGCGCTGGCCGGCGACGCTGAAGTACAAATGTTTACATCGGCAAACGATGCCTTGTGGTCGATCAGTACCGAACCACCTGATCTGGTACTGAGCGAGATTGATCTTGACGAGATGAGCGGTCTTGATTTGGCTGAAATTGTGCCAAATTTTGACCCGAACACCCGTGTCCTTCTTTGGGGAAACAACCTGAGCAGCACCGACCGCGAACGTGCGCAAACGGCTGGCGTTAGCAGTGTACTCACCGGTGAGTTGAGTCTGGACATGGTACGTCACGCAATCCATACAGCCCTTAACACACCACGAACTGAGCCGCTGCCGGCAACTCCAGCACCTGCCCCGGCACCTACCGAAGCGGTACGCGAAGTAGCCAAACCGGTAGAGAGCACACCGACACCACCTGCAAAGAGTGAACCAGTACGTTCAACATCAGGTGAAACACCTACCGATTCATCACCACGGCGGCAATTTACACCGGCACGAGTCGTCTTACCTTCCCGAGCTGAACGAGAAGCCGCTGAAAGAGCTGCTCGTGAAGCTGCCGAGCGCGAAGCTGCTGAACGAGAAGCCGCCGAACGTGCGGCCCGTGAAACGGCATCGACACGTGGTGGGTTGGCAGCTCGCTCACGTGCAGCTGCTGAACGCCGCACACAATCGCCGGCCCCTTCATCTGCTCCAGGATCAACCTCAACCCCACCACCTGCACCGCCATCAACCTGGCGCAGCGATGGTCATAACCTGATCGTTACCGAGCAGAATATCGCAGCTATCCGCAGTGTTATGAGCCAGTTGGGGCAAGACCTGGGCACTCAAAGTATTATGTTAACTGATCGTGCAGGCATGATCCTGGTCGAAACCGGCGACAAGGGCAACCTGCCGTTGATGATCGTCTTACCACTCCTCTCAACCGGCTTTTCAACCACCGGTGAAGTGGCCCGCCAGCTCCGTGAAGAAGATGCAACAAGCGTCTACATCCACGAAGGGGTAAATATCGATCTCTACTGCTTCGACGTAGCTCAGCGATTTCTGCTCGTGTTGGTTTTCAACAAGCGTGTCGCCAGCTCGAAAATCGGTGCCGTGTGGGTCAACGCCAAACGTGCCATCCGGGAATTGCGCGACGTACTCGCCCGCTAAAACACGTTCCTTCCCTGACCCCTGCTTTGTGCAGGGTGTCAGGGTAATCCGCATATCTGTCATCACCTGCATCACTCGAGTCACCCCCCCCACAACCTGACACAGCACGCTCTATCGGCGTGATGACCACCGCCAGGTGTAGATGGCATCACTATTGACGGCATCGCCACATTCATCCGCTCACTCTGCGGCCATCCGAGTCGTGGCGGTAATCCCCACCGACTGTCACTACAGCAACAGATAATCACCGATCACGGCATATTCGTGGTCAGGCAGTGTATACAGGATTCGCGCACAATGTGCGCTGACCAGACATCGGTTTGCCGTAGGGGCGGGTTCGGTAGGGGCGGGTTTAGAACCCGCCCCTACTTCCTTGTTCGCCATATCCCGCGTGATGACCACCGCCAGGTGTGAATGACGCCACCGCTGACGGCATCGCCACATTCATCCGCTCACCCTGCGGCCATTCCGAGTCGTGGCGGTAATCCCCACAGACTGTCACCATGGGGACAGATAATCACCGATCACAGCATATTTGCTGTCAGGCAGTGATGTACACGCCTCACGCACAATGTGCGCTGACCGGACATCAGTTTGCCGTAGGGGCGGGTTTGGTAGGGCGGGTTTGGTAGAGGCGGGTTTGGTAGGGGCGGGTTTGGAACCCGCCCCTACCCCCTCGTGCGCCACATCCCGCGTGATGGACACCGCCAGGTGTGAATGACGCCACCGCTGAGGGCATCGTCACATTCATCCGCTCACCTTGCGGCCATCCGAGTCGTGGCGGTAATCCCCACCGACTGTCACTACAGCAACAGATAATCACCGATCACAGCATATTCGCTGTCAGGCAGTGATGTACACGCCTCACGCACAATGTGCGCTGACCGGACATCAGTTTGCCGTAGGGGCGGGTTTAGTAGGGGCGGGTTTGGTAGAGGCGGGTTTGGTAGGGGCGGGTTTAGAACCCGCCCCTACCCCCTCGTGCGCCATATCCCGCGTGATGACCACCGCCAGGTGCATATGGCGCCACCGCTGACGGCATCGCTACGTTCGGTCGGATCGTATCGCTGATCCCCATGGATTGTCGCGTTTAAGGGTGGACAGAAAATACAAACTAACATAGCGTCTACGTCATCAGGAAGACCTGAATCAAACCTCAGTCCTCCCCTCTCCCGCGATACGCTATGCATTACCCACAACTGGTGTCAACCATGGGTGTATCAGCGGTATGATCGCCATGTATGCTGTTTTGGTCGACTGACCAGGTGACAGGGCACCGCTCCAGCCGTGCCGGCACGTGCTGGATGGATTGCCGTACCCGCTCGTTATGCGCGTGTCGCGCAGTTTGGAGTGCGGCAGCCATGCTGCCGCGCCAGCCGTACTCATGATCCGACGCGAATTGCAGCGGACTCCCGTGCCGGTACGTGACTCTGATAATGGGGATGGCTGAACGCAGGCCGGCAGCCTGCCCCTCAGCGTGCTGGTGCCGGTGGTGCATAGGGGCGGGTTCGGTAGGGGCGGGTTGATAACCCGCCCCTACGGACGGTACCTGTACCGTTCACCTGACTATCCAAGGGATAAGGACAATCACCGATCACCGCATAGCCGATGGCAGGCAGTAATGCACAATCACGCAAGATTTGATACAACGCCCTTGTCGTCTTACCCACACTGTTGAGAACGTGATCAAGCCTGAGAACAGCCACACGGAAACCTCAATACCTTGAGGTGAAGGATTTTACAACCACCGACACACCAGCCCGCCCGGCCAAACGAGTGAAAGACCGCAACACACAGGAAGGGGAGAACTCCACCACTGCACCCTGCCATAACATCAGTTGCCCATCCCGCGTAGCTATGGTATACTCGCGTCGGCCTCGTAGAACTGCAAGTGAACCGGCCATCAATGGGGCAGGCAAGTTGCGAAATTTTGCGAGGTGCGTTATACTGATTGTGAAAGATCGAACAAGGAAGTTGTTGTTCGTCCATCGGGCAGCAGCGCACAGAGAGCAATACCCGGGCGCTGCATAGTTCCGACGTTGTCGAGCAGGAGGTAGGCGTTGTCAACGCGGACTCGAAACATTCTCATTATTGTAGGAGCGCTCATCATTTCGATTGCCAGTCGCTTCTTCCTCTACACCGGCCCACCGCACGTAGAAGTCGCCGCTGAGGTCATTTTCGACGGTATTCCCGGCTTTCCAATCACCAATTCATTCGTTGTTGCGATTATTATTGACATCTTCGTGATCGCTCTGGCTGTGGCTGCTACCCGCAACTTGCAAATGGTGCCACGCGGGTTGCAGAACGTCATGGAGTTCATCCTCGAGTCACTCTACAATCTCTTCCGCAACATTAACGCCAAATATGTTGCCACTGCTTTTCCGCTGGTAGCAACGATCTTCCTCTTCGTGCTCTTCGGCAACTGGTTTGGTTTGCTGCCCGGAGTAGGCTCAATTGGCGTTTGCCACGAGAAGAAAGAAGAGCACGCGGTTGTCGATGAGCGTCTGGCGCTGGCAGCACCGGCTGCTCCGCTGAGCAGTGTTGCAGCCGCCGAGGGTGAGGAGATTCACGATACCTGTGCTGCTCAGGGCAAGAAGCTGGTTCCGCTCTTCCGGGCACCGGCAGCCGATCTCAATTTTACCTTCGCAATTGCTGTTATCTCGTTCGTCTTCATCGAGTACTGGGGCTTCCGGGCGCTTGGCCCAGGGTATTTGAAGAAGTTCTTCAACACAAATGGCATCATGTCGTTTGTCGGGATCATTGAGTTTATCTCAGAGCTAGTCAAGCCCTTCGCGTTGGCCTTCCGTCTTTTCGGCAATATCTTTGCCGGTGAAGTGTTGCTGGTCGTGATGGCATTCCTGGTGCCACTCCTGTTACCACTGCCCTTCTACGGCTTTGAAGTGTTCGTTGGCTTCATCCAGGCGCTGATCTTTGCGCTGTTAACCTATGCGTTCCTGAATATTGCCGTCACCGGCCACGATGAGGAGCACGCACATTGATGAGTTCGGGCGGAATTATCCGCTAGAATGTTTGATATTGGGTTCGTCGCAGAGTCTGCTTTTAAGGAGGCATCTCAATCATGGAGGGTTTGAATCTCGTCGCTACCGCGCTCGCTGTGGGTTTGGGCGCAATTGGGCCAGGTGTCGGCATCGGTATCATTGTATCGGGTGCGGTGCAGGCGATTGGCCGCAATCCTGAGATCGAAAACCGTGTCGTGACGTACATGTTCATCGGTATCGCCTTTACTGAAGCACTGGCAATCTTCGGTTTGGTGATTGCATTCTTGATCGGTTTCGGCGTGTTGCAGTAAGCGATTGCGCGTTACAGGAGGTTTGAAGGGTGGAAGCATTAGGTATTAATCCGACCCTGTTTATTGCGCAACTGATCAACTTCCTGTTGCTCATCTTCATTCTGCGCGCGCTGCTATACCGGCCGGTGATGAACCTGCTGAATGAGCGCACCCGGCGGATTGAAGAGAGTGTACGGGATGCCGAGAAGGTGCGCGAACAATTGGCAAATGCCAGGCGTGACTACGAGGCAGAAATTGCCCGGGCACGCCAGGAGGCCGCTAAAATCGTGGCCCAGGCGCAGGAGCGAGCCAAGCAGCAGGAGGCTGAGATCATTGCCCAGGCGCGTCGTGAGGCTGAGCGTCTGAAGGAAGAGGCTCGCGCCCAGGCCGAGCAAGAGCGCATTCGGATGTTGAGCGAGGCCAAGAGCCAGATTGCCGATCTGGTTACCTTGACCGCCAGCCGTGTGCTCGGTGCAGAGCTGCAAGCGCGTGGTCACGATGCTCTGATTGCTGAGTCGCTGGCAGCACTGGATCGCCGCAACTAACGTCGCAGACTGGCAGGTGCCTGGTTTGCGTGAGGAAACGAGAGTATGGCAACGACCATTGACGCACGAGCGCTGGCTGCGCCGCTGGTAGAGGCGCTCTTAACAACGGCCGCTGAACAGATACGCGCTGCTGCTCCACGCATTGCCGGTCTTTCAGCCAGCGAGGCAGCCGCCGTCTTGCCGGCCGACCTGCTGCCACAGGTGCGCAATTTCTTGCTCACCATGGCTAAAGAGGGGCTGACCGGTGAACTTAATGCGGTGGCCGCTGCTCTGCCGGGGTATCTTGAAACCGGTAGCCGCGCAGTTGATGCCAGTGTCACCAGCGCGATTGAGCTGAGCGCCGAGCAGAAAGAGCGGATTACCCGCGAATTGCAGCAGCGCTACGGCGATGTCCATGTCACATATCATGTCGATCCAACGTTGATTGGTGGTTTGATTATTCGGGTTGGCGATCAGGTGCTTGATAATAGCCTGCGTGCCCGCCTGAGCGCCATTCAGCGTGTGTTACAGGCAAGTTAGAGTCCAGCTCGCTGGCCCGGTATCGCCGGCTACCAGCGCGACGGAGTAGAGCATGACGACGATTACTGAGGAATTGATCGCCCGGCTGAAGCAGGGGATCACGAGCGGCGTCGACCTTCAGCCGCGCCAGGTCAATGTCGGTACGGTGATTGCCGTCGGAGACGGCGTCGCGCGGCTGTCCGGCCTTGATCAGGTCGTCGCCTCTGAGATTGTTGAATTTCCCCCGAAAGCCGGTCGCAATGAGTCGATTTACGGTATTGCCCTGAACCTCGAACAGGATAGCGTCGCCGCCATTATCCTTGGTGACGATGAGACGATTGAGGAAGGGGATATGGTTACCTCAACCGGCCGGGTGATTTCGGTGCCGGTTGGGCAGGGGTTGTTGGGACGAGTGGTGAATCCACTTGGGCAACCAATCGATGGTAAGGGGCCAATCGTCTACGAGAAGACCCGCCCCATCGAGCGCATTGCCCCTGGTGTGATTACCCGTAAGTCGGTTGATACACCGGTGCAAACCGGTA
This sequence comes from Chloroflexus aurantiacus J-10-fl, assembly GCF_000018865.1. Lineage (NCBI taxonomy): Bacteria > Bacillati > Chloroflexota > Chloroflexia > Chloroflexales > Chloroflexaceae > Chloroflexus > Chloroflexus aurantiacus. Next base: position 4,090,093 of record NC_010175.1, on the reverse strand, counting down.
TCATTGCCATTGACGCGCTGATTCCGATTGGACGCGGTCAGCGTGAGCTGATTATCGGTGACCGCCAGACCGGTAAGACGGCGGTGGCCATTGATACCATCCTCAACCAGAAGGGCCAGGGGATGGTATGTATCTACGTTGCCATTGGTCAGCGCCGGGCACAGGTTGCCCAGGTGGTCGGAACGCTCGAACGATTTGGCGCGATGGAGTACACCATCGTCGTGTCGGCAACCGCCTCCGAGAGCGCTGCGTTGCAGTACATCGCCCCCTACGCCGGTTGTGCGATGGGCGAAGAGATTATGGAAAACGGCGTTATGCTCAATGGGCAACTGGTCAAGGATGCCCTGATCGTCTACGACGACCTGAGCAAGCACGCTGTTGCCTATCGCCAGGTATCTCTCTTGCTCCGCCGCCCACCCGGCCGCGAAGCCTATCCCGGTGATGTCTTCTACCTGCACTCGCGTCTGCTTGAACGCGCCGCTCGTCTGAATGAAGAGTACGGTGGTGGTTCGCTGACCGCGTTGCCGGTCATCGAGACGCAGGCAAACGACGTGTCGGCCTACATTCCGACGAACGTCATCTCGATCACCGACGGCCAGATTTATCTGGAGTCCGACCTGTTCAATGCCGGTCAACGTCCGGCGCTCAACGTCGGTATCTCGGTGTCGCGTGTCGGTGGTGCTGCACAGACCCGGGCAATGCGGGCAGTTGCCGGTAAGCTGAAAGGTGAGCTGGCACAGTTCCGTGACCTGGCTGCATTCGCCCAGTTTGCCAGCGATCTCGATGCGACGACCAAAGCGCAAATCGAGCGCGGTCAGCGTCTGCAAGAATTGCTGAAGCAACCACAGTATCAGCCGCTTCCGGTCGAAGACCAGGTAGCCGTGCTGTACGCAGCAACCAACAACTATCTCGATGATGTACCGGTGCCGTTGATCACCAAGTGGCGCGATGACTTTCTGGCCTTCCTGCGCACCGCTCACCCCGAGGTGCGGAAGCTGATCTACGACAATCGCCTTGATCGCAAGTTCCCGACGCCTGAAGTGAAAGAGGCGCTGGAAGCGGCGATTAAGGAATTTAAGGCAACCAGCAACTATAGCTAGCAGAAGGCTACCGGCGAGCGTCCCTCTGAAGCGCTCGCCGGAATCCAGACTGCAAAGGGTTCGATATGCCGAGTAGTCGCGAGATTAAGCGCCGCATCCGCTCTGTGAAGAATGTTGCTCAGATTACGCGAGCGATGGAGATGGTGTCAGCATCGAAGATGCGGCGCGCCCAACGGAATGTGTTAGCTACCCGGCCATATGCCGACCGGATGCGGGAGGTTATGGCCAATCTTACTGCTCGAGTCGTGGGAGCGGCACGTCGCGGTACGTTGCTTGAAAAGCGCGAGACGGTGAAAAGTGTTGCACTGCTAGTTGTAACGCCTGATCGAGGGCTTTGCGGGAGCCTGGTGGCGAATGTGCTACGTCGCGCCGGTCGCTTTATCACCGAGCAACGCGCTATGGGACGCACCGTTGATGTGTATACGTTCGGTCGTAAGGGGCGCGATTTCTTCTTACGAACCGGTTTTGCCCCGGCAGGTGAAGCAACCCGTCTCGGCGATGCACCAAAGCTCGAAGCAATCCTGGGTGTCGCAATTAGCGCCATTAATGGGTTTCAGTCGGGCAAGTATGATGAACTCTACATTATTTATAGTGAGTTCATCAATACGTTGGTGCAACGTCCGGCTATCAAGCAATTGTTACCGGTAGAGAGTCCTGACATCTCGACCACGACGAATGTTGATTATACCTACGAGCCGGGAGAAGAAGAAGTTCTCAATAGCATTCTGCCGCGTTATGTCGAAACCCAGATTTATCAGGCAGTTCTTGAAAGCATCGCCAGTGAACACAGTGCACGAATGGTTGCGATGCGTAATGCAACGAACAACGCCAAAGATCTGGTCCGCGATTTGACCCTGTCGTTTAACAAAGCGCGGCAGGCCGCCATTACTAAAGAGGTCAGCGAAATCGCTTCGGGCGCCGCTGCTCTCACCAGTTAATGACAAGAGGAGGAGCCGATGCCGGCCAAGGGGGTTATTCAAGAGATTATCGGTGTGGTCATCCGGGCCAAATTCCCGGAAGACGAGGTACCGGAAATCTATAATGCAATCGAAATTCCATTAGGGAATGGCGACCGTCTCGTCTGCGAGGTGCAACAGCAGCTCGGCAATGGCGTGGTAAAGGCGGTTGCAATGGGTTCGACCGATGGTCTGCGCCGTGGTCTTGAGGTCATTGATACCGGTCGGCCTATCGCGGTGCCGGTCGGCCCGGCTACACTTGGGCGCGTGTTCAATGTGTTGGGAGACCCAATCGATGGTATGGGACCTATCGGTCCAGAGGTTGAGCGCCGCCCAATTCACCGTGATCCGCCCAGCTTTGAAGAGCAGAATACCCAGGCTCAGATTTTTGAAACCGGGATTAAGGTGATCGACCTGATTGCGCCGTTTACCCGTGGTGGCAAGACCGCCATCTTCGGTGGTGCTGGTGTGGGTAAGACGGTGGTGATCCAGGAGTTGATTGCCAATATCGCTAAAGAGCAGTCGGGGTTCTCAGTCTTCGCCGGCGTAGGTGAGCGATCCCGCGAGGGAAATGACCTCATCCACGAAATGAAGGAAGCCCGGATCGACGAAAACACCACCGTGTTCGACAAGACGGTGATGGTGTTCGGTCAGATGAATGAACCACCAGGTGCTCGCTTGCGGGTCGGTCTGACTGCCCTGACCATGGCCGAGTACTTCCGCGATGAGGGTCGCGATATTCTGCTCTTTATTGACAATATCTTCCGCTTCGTACAGGCCGGTTCAGAGGTTTCATCACTCCTCGGTCGTATGCCGTCCCAGGTAGGTTATCAGCCAACGCTGGGCACCGAAATGGGTGAATTGCAAGAGCGGATTACGTCAACCAAGCGTGGTTCGATCACCTCGATGCAAGCGGTATACGTGCCGGCTGACGACTACACAGACCCGGCACCAGCAACGGTGTTTAGCCACCTTGACGCAACGATCTCGCTCGAACGCAGCATTGCCGAGCGAGCAATCTTCCCGGCGGTCGATCCGTTGGCTTCAACGTCACGGATTCTCGATCCCAACATCGTCGGCGAGGAGCACTACCGGGTGGCCCAAGAGGTGAAGCGTGTTTTGCAGCGCTACAAAGACCTCAAGGATATCATTGCCATTCTCGGTATGGAAGAGCTGAGTGACGAAGACAAGCTGACGGTGCAGCGCGCCCGCAAGATCGAGCTGTTCTTCTCGCAACCGTTTACGGTGGCCCAGCAGTTTACCGGTCGCCCCGGTAAGTATGTGCCGGTGAAGAAGACGGTCGAGAGTTTTGCCCGTCTCCTGAATGGTGAAGGCGATCACATTCCTGAGTCGTTCTTCTACATGCAGGGCGATTTCGATGACGTACTGGCCGCTTACGAGGCCAGCCAGAAGTAGGGTTAAACCGGCGACGGCCAGTCTGTGTTGTCGCCGGTTCACATCTACGGCAGGCAGAAGGAGCAGTCCATGCCCATCCATCTGGAGATTGTCACCGCCGAGCGCGTTATCCTCTCGGATGACGTTGATATGATTAGTGCACCAACGAAAGATGGCCGCGTTGGTATTCTGCCGCGCCACGCTCCGCTCATGACGATTCTCGAACCAGGCGAGCTAGACATTATTAAGAATGGCGAGCGCACACCGTTTGCTGTATCCGGCGGCTTTATGGAGGTACTTCCCCATCGGGTTACCATCCTGGCCGATACGGTCGAGCGGGCCGACGAGATTGATGAAGCACGAGCTGAACAGGCGCGGGCAGAAGCTGAAGCCCGCCGGCGCGAAGCTCAGAGCGAACGCGATATGGCGCTGGCCGAAGCCAAGTTGCGCAAAGAGATGGTGCGCCTGCGGGTTGCGCAGCTCCATAAAATCAAGCGGCGACAGTCGTAGCAGGTATCTACCACGCTTTTCCAGTCTGGTGACCCCTTCCCGATCTTCGGGGAAGGGGTTTTGTTGTGTAAGTGGAGCAGGAGTAACTCGCAGACATCACACGCCGGAGTGAATACCATTCACGTCAGAGCTGCCCGTGTCGCAGATTTGGTGTGCGGAAGCCAGGTTTATATCAAACTGGTGTCGTAGCATGACTGCCGGTCACCGTCAGGCATATCCTGGGAGCGCTGGGAGCGCGCGCCGCTGACCCGCGTCCCTGGGACACTGAGCGCGCCCAACTGGGAGCGCGCGCCTCCGGCGCGCTGCTCGCTCACCACCTGCAACATACCGGTGCCTTCGTCCAACGAGGTATCGCAGGCTGGAACCAGCTTGCGGCAGCGGGAGTCATCCGGTACCGCTAGTTCCCGCCCCCGCTGGGGGCGGGTGAGGGTGGGGGCGTGTCGCAACGCACTGCTGGCATCAGCCCCAATATCAATGCTTGCTATCCATACGGACGGTCACCGTCTGGCATCGCCTGGGAGCGCTGGGAGCGCGCGCCTCCGGCGCGCTGCTCGTTCACCACCTGCAACATATCGGTGACTTCGTCCAACGAGGTATCGCAAGCTGGAACCAGCTTGCGGCAGCGGGAGTCATCCGGTACCGCTAGTTCCCGCCCCCAGCGGGGGCGGGTGAGGGTGGGGGCGTGTCGCAACGCACTGCTGGCATCAGCCCCAATATCAATGCTTGCTATCCATACGGACGGTCACCGTCAGGCATCGCCTGGGAGTACCGGGAGCGCGCGCCGCTGACCCGCGTCCCTGGGACACTGAGCGCGCCCAACTGAGCGCACGCCTCCGGCGCGCTGCTCGCTCACCACCTGCAACATATCGGTGACTTCGTCCAACGAGGTATTGCAAGCTGGAACCAGCTTGCGGCAGCGGGAGTCATCCGGTACCGGTAGTCCCCGCCCCCAGCGAGCTTTTCATCACCCATATGCTCAACACAAACTGACGTAAATTTGCTATAATACGGCGCGATTATATACGCTGCCTTATTCTGTCGAGGTGTAGCGTCCGTAACCAAACACATCACAGCAGGAATATTACGTATGGCCCGCAAAATCGGGATTGATCTTGGCACTGCCAATGTCTTAGTCTATGTCAAAGGTAAAGGGATCGTTCTCTCGGAACCATCGGTGGTCGCACTGAGCACCCGCGATGGCCGGGTTCGCGCCGTTGGCGCAGAGGCGATGGCGATGTTGGGCCGTGAGCCGGAGAGTATCGAAGTAGTGCGTCCGATGCGCAACGGCGTGATCGCCGATTACGTTGTTACCGAAGAGATGTTACGTCACTTCATTGGCCGCGCCGCAGGGCGCTTCCGCTTTTCACGGCCTGAAGTGATGATCTGTATTCCCGCCGGCGTGACCAGTGTTGAGATGCGAGCAGTACGCTATGCCGCACTCGAAGCAGGTGCCGGCAAGGCCTATCTCATCCGCGAACCACTGGCCGCCGCCATTGGGGCGAACATTCCCATCGCCCAGCCGTCAGGCAACCTGGTGATTGACATCGGCGGTGGCACCACTGAAGTAGCGGTGATTTCATTGAACGATATTGTAGTCAGCACCTCGGTGCGTGTCGGTGGCAACCGGTTCGATGAAGCGATTGCTGCGTATATCAAGCGCAAATACAATCTTTTGATCGGTGAGCGGACTGCCGAAGCGGTTAAAATTGAGATTGGCTCGGCGCTGCCACTTGATAAGCCGCTGGTGACGCAGGTACGTGGCCGTGATCAGGTCACCGGTCTGCCGCGCACAATCCAGGTTGATAGCAACGAGATTACTGAGGCGATTCAGGAACCGTTGGAAGCTATTATCAATGCTGTGCGAGCAGTACTGGTCGAAACCCCACCTGAATTAAGCTCGGACATTATCGATAAGGGCATGGTGATGACCGGCGGTGGATCGATGCTGCGGCGCATTAACGATCTCCTGACCGATGTCACCGGTGTGCCCTGCTATGTCGCCGATCAGCCGGCTTCGTGCGTTGCCATCGGTACCGGGCTGGCGCTGGAAAATCTTGATGTGCTCTACGATAGTCTGAGTGGGTTAGATTTAACGTAAGCGCAACTGAAACACTCTCATGCATGACGGGGCGACTGGAAGGTCGCCCCGTTACTATTTCTGACAATTGCCGGTGCCGGCTATGGATGCAGCACTTCCTGCGCAATCTCGATCATCTGATTGCCGCCATGCAACAAATTGTGCCGCATTTGCGCCAGTTCAATCAGATGCCCCTGTTCGTGTGTGACCACCCAGTTTCCTTGATGCAGCAGGGGGACCGGGCCGAATATCGCGTGGTAGCCGATGCGCTGCCAGGCAGCCTGGGTCAAACCGCGAAGCAGGTTGAGTGTCTGTTGTCGGCTTGAGGTGTACTGTTCGAGGAGATCAGCAATTGGTACCGTGCGATACTTCACGGCGTGCTGCAAGGTTGGCGGATGGGCTGAGGGCAGCCTGGGCTGGTTCGTCTCAAGAATCATCCATGCCCGCTCGCGAAAGACGATGTCCATGTCGGTCAGATGGCCGATCAGGTCTTTACAGGCAGGAAAGCCATTCACCGGGGTTGAAAGCTGCTCTTCAGTCAGATCGACAACCAGATCCTGCACAGTGCGGAGGCCCTGTTCGAGGCGACGTACAATTGTAGAGGGGCCTAATGTCCCCATACAATCGACAATCCGAAAATCCAGAAACCCCTCACGCACCGTGCCACAGATGGAGCAGAATGGAAGTGGATCACCTTCCATCAACTGACCACACATACTGCATACAAAGAGATCACCTAACTCGGTGTAGATCAGATCGCGTCCCGCGGCCAGTGCTCGTGCTGCACGCTCCAGTAACTCGCGTTGAAATGCGCTGGTACCGGTGACAGGGCCGGTGACAACGGCTTCTGGTTCGAGACCGGCAAGTGCCCGCTCAATGTTGGTCGTCGTCTTCGCGACTTCACCCAGACGCCGCAACGACTGCTCGGCACGAACCCGTTTAACCGCTGCCGACGCATCAAGCAAACGGGCGATGTTAAACAGTCGTTCACGGCGAGCCTGCCGTGCCCAGGCAGTGTACGCCGTATACCCGATACTCGTGCTTACCAGCAAGCGACGATGTTCTTCGTCATTCCATGTCATACATGCTGCTCCAAATCTGTTTTCTTGACTTACCTGTGATGTGGGGAACGATGTTGCACTAGCTCAACCAATACACCCTGTCCGCCGGCTTTCGGATGGACAAACGCAACCAGTGTGTCGTGGATACCAGGGCGAGGTTCACGGTCAATCAATGGTAAACCACGCGCCTGCAATGTAGCTAACGCCGCATAAATATCATCAACCCGATAGGCAATATGATGCATACCCGGCCCTTTTTCGCGCAGGAAGCGGGCAAAGCTGGCCTGATCGCTGGTTGGGGCAATTAATTCGATCAAGACATCACCAAAACGAGCAACACCGATCAGCGCATGGCGTTCAGGGAGTTCAATCCGCTCCCATTCGGTCACATCGTATGCAGTGCGATAAAAATCGATGGCAGCGTCGAGATCGGCTACCACCAACCCGATATGATCGATTGCCGTAAACATAGTTTGCTCCTTGTGTTCCACCGTAATACCGATGGATGTAGCATATCATAGCACAGAGTTATTACGAGATAATTGACAGCTACTCACGGTTAGCTACAATACACGACAATGACACACGAACCAGAAGACATCACAACCGGCTACTTGAGTGTACTGAGTGCGGCTTCCCGTTTATTGCAGGAGGAATTGCCGCTGGTACAACGTATCCATCGGCTCTTCGGGCTTTTGCGTCTCGCAATCCGCTACCGGGATGCACGCCTGACCTGCTGGTTACAATCCGCACGACCCGGTGCGCATCGCCAGCAGATTTTTTCGCCGGAGTCGTGGGCTTATCCGTGGGACGATACCCTGACTCGTTCGGTAGCACTTGGCGGGAAGACGGTTATCAAGACGATTGCGCTCGGTAGTGCCGGTCAGCCAGATAAAAACTTGCCCGTGATCCCTGCCGGTTATCTGGGAGCACCGATCTTTTGGGGCGGCAGATTGTGGGGGGTTCTCGAACTACGCAACGACGATCTACGACGATTTACCGGCAGAATCAGCGAGCTTATCGAGGCACTGAAGCCGCTGCTGGCGGCTGCTATTGCCCAAGAGGGTGCCCGGCTCCCCCAGTTACCGACACCACGCTTTGCCGGTGAAACACCGATTGGCCTGACGCTCACCCCTTCACTACGCCAAAAGATGATCGCTCTTAATGAACAGCTCGACCGTACTATTGACCTGCACGAGCTGACCGGAGTCATCTTGCGTCGGGCATTAGAGGGGAGCGGTGCTGAAGCAGGAGCAGTTGCACTGGTCGATTATGACAAACGTGAACTGGTGCTGCACCTGTACGAAGGGTACGAAGCCGAGCGTTCCAGACGCGCACTGCCCGCTCTACCGCGGCAGCGTTGGAGTTGGGAGATAGGCCTGGCCGGTCAGGCAGTTCAGATGCGACGACCTTTGCTGGTTCGTGATGCAGGACGCGAGCCGGGATTGCCGAACGCGATGCCATTTCTGGCCGAGCTGGCAGCCCCGATTATCGTCGATGATCGGGTATTGGCAGTGCTCATCCTGCATAGTCGTCGGTCGACAACCTTTACCGAAGAGGTGCTGGCGTTCATTACCACCCTCTGCGAGCGCGCTGCCCACCCGCTGGCCCGTGCGATGTCTTATCAGGCCGCTTACGAAACATCGTACCATCTCGGTCAGGTCTTCAGCAGTCTACCGATAGGGCTGGCGCTCCTCGATTTGAATGGACGAGTTATTCGGGCCAATCCGGCCTGGAATCAGGTCTGGCGCTTAGATGCGCAGCCACAACGGCCGTCGTTCTACGTCGGGATTGATCTGGTTGAGCATTTGCTGGCGCGGCTCAACGATCCATTCCGGCTCAGCGAATTTTGTGATCTCGGTCAGCGCACCCCTGATCAGACGTTTGAAACGAGCCTCCAGCTCCGCAACCCATACCAGGAATTACACGTGCTCTCAGTACCAACCCGCGATAGTCAGCAACAGCTTACCGGACGATTGTGGGTGGTCAGTGATCGTACACGCGAGCGCGAGTCTGACCGGCTCAAAGATGAGTTTATCGGCATTGTGTCGCACGAACTGCGCACACCACTGACCTCAATTCTCGGTTATACCGAGATTCTGCTGAACCGGCAAGACCTCGACTACGAGAGCCAGCGCGAGTTTTTGCAGACGGTCTCTAATGAGGCAGAGCGATTGTTTAAGATGGTCAAAGATTTGCTGGATGTGTCACGGCTGGAGGCCGGTGTCGTAAAGCTGAACCGCTGGGCAGTTGGTCTGTGGCAGGTGATTGAAGAGCTGACCCTCCAGTTGCATACTCAATTGATCCATCACAAACTCTTGATCGATGCCCGAACGCCGTTACCACCGGTCTTTGCCGACCGTGACAAGGTCAAACAGATTATCTTCAATCTGCTGAGCAACGCCATCAAGTATAGCCCGGAAGGAAGTGAAATTCAGCTCACCGTGCGCAGAGCCAACGCAGACGACTTGCCGGCGACGCATCCGCCCGGTCAGTGGATGTTAATTGTGGTGCGCGATGAAGGAATCGGTATCAAACCTGAAGATCAGGCCCGGTTGTTTGAGCGGTTTCAGCGCGTTGATAACAGCAATACCCGCCAGAAGAGTGGGGTTGGTTTGGGATTGTATATCTCTCGTTTGCTGGTCGAACTCCACGGTGGTCGAATCTGGGTGAAGAGTGTTGAGGGGAGTGGCAGCAGCTTCTCGTTCACGCTGCCAATCTGGACAGCACCAGCCAATGAACAGGGTCAGGAACCATGAGGGAGGGGCACCACGTGGGCTGCCCCTCCCGGGTTGGCTCAAGCGTGAATGGCAGAACGTCGATATTTAGAACCTGTTTCAAAAACATTTACGAGAAGTTATCTCATTCATTCTTGACCGTCTCTATGATTGTAACGAGCACATCCAGCATCTCCGTGACCAGTAGGGTCAACGACGTGCCACGCGCCGGATCATGAGCACGGCTGTTGCGGCAGCATGGCTGCCGCACTCCAAACGCTACGACACAGGCATAACGAGCGGGTAAGGCAACCAATTCAGCACGTGATGATACGACCGGAGCTGCGCTCTGCCAACAGGCCAGGAGCCGGGTAGACTGTTGTTGACGATTGGCAAGCATTCAGACGCCTGGGCAACTGTCTGGACGCACGACAGCACAGCTTTTTTGAAATGAGTTCTACACATGCGCCGGTGCCTGATTACCGGCTTCGGCAGCCGCCCGCCGTACATTCACGAACAAGAGCAGGATAAACCCACTGATGAAAAAGATAATCAGTGAGACAATGGCGATCCGGTAGCTACCGGTCATCTGGTAGGCAACCCCGAACAAGAGTGGCGCCAGCCAGCTCGTGCCGCGCTCACCCACTTCGTACAGGCTAAAGTACTCTGCCTCCTGACCATCAGGGATCATGAGCGAAAACAGCGACCTACTGATTGCCTGACTCCCCCCCAACACCAGGGCAATTGCCGCACCGAGTGCAAAGAATTGCACATCGTTGTTGGCCGGCATAATGTAGGCATAACTGACGACCAGTGTCCAAATGACCAGACTACCCAGCAACACTCGTTTTGAACCCAACCGTGTTGCCAGAGCACCGAAGATCAGGGCGCCGAAGAAAGCGACGAACTGTACCATCAAGATAGTGGCAATCCGGGTTGACTCGCCGATGCCAAGCTCTTCGGCCCCGAATTGCGCAGCCAGCGCAATGACCGCCTGAATACCGTCGTTGTAGAGTAGATACGCCGCCAGGAAGAGCAGGGTTTGTGGATAACCGCGCATCTGCCGAAATGTGTGGGCTAACTGACGGAAGCCGACCGTCAAATAGTTCTCGCCAGGCGGTAAGCGCCGAACTGCACCACGGTTCCGTAGCGTCCACATTGGAATGAGCGTAAAAATGGCCCACCACATGCCGGCGGACACCAGGCTGATTCGCACCGCCATCCCACTCTCAACCCCGAACGAGCCGGCATTTAAAAAGAAGACCAGGTTGGCCGCCAGTAATAAGCCGCCGCCCAGATATCCAAGCGCCCATCCCTGTGAAGAAACGGCGTCTCGCCGATCAGGACTGGCAATATCCGGCAAGAAAGCGTTGTAAAAGACTATCGAGGCGCCAAAGGTGAGGTTGGCGATCAGGAACAGGATTCCACCCAGCAGATAGTTGGTGCCTTCAAGAAAGTAGAGGCCCATAGTGGCAAATGCCCCTACATACGCAAAGATCGCCAGCATTTGCTTGCGAGCGTTGGAGTAATCGGCAATGGCACCAAGGATGGGTAAAAAGAAGACCTGTAACAAGACCGAGAGCGAAACCATGTAAGGAAAAAAAGAACCGGCTGCCACCGGTATCCCAAACGGATAGACAAATCCATTCGCATCAGCCGCATTACGGGTAATTGAGGTGAGGTATGGCCCTAAGAAAACGGTCACTACTGTGGTCGAAAATGCCGAATTGGCCCAGTCGTAAAAATACCAGCCAACCTGTTCGCGACGATTATCGGTCGAGGCAGCAAGCGTGGTCATGCAAACTCCTTCGTAGTCAGCACTCACGTACCGATGGACAAAGCCAGTACCGGGAGAAGGGATTTAGATATAAACCTGCACGGCGTGGCTATTGTACCACGTCTGTATTCACCACAGAGACATGGATGTATTCACCACAGAGACACAGAGGAGACAAAGGATTTTATGTCAACTTTTACCCGACATAATTGTAGTTTGGATATGTTCCCCACCGCAACACGGATGTATTCACCACAGAGACACGGAGAGCACAGAGGTTTTAGGAGGTATTTATGTCAACTTTGCTCGACAAAATTGTGGTTTGGGTATGTTCACCACCGAGACACAGAAGACACAGAGGGATTGATTCAATCATCCTCTCTGTGCCTCTGTGGTGATAATAAACCAGCTCTCTTTTGCCGGTGATTATCGTTCCCGAACCACCCGTAAACCTGCCGCCAGCGCCACAATCATGGCCACCAGTACTGCCAGATGCGGAGCAATATCGTTCAGGGTGGCACCGCGCTGGACAATCGCAATCACCGGATCGACCATGTAGTACGTCGGGAAGATTTGGGCGATCCACTGCGGAATTACCGGAAAGAGTGCGATCAACGCCGGAGCGTAGAGCAGTAGACCCAGCGCTTTCACGGTGGCAAAGAGCGAGTTGATATCTTTCACCAACACGCCTAACAGCACCCCAAACTCTGCCGATAAGATTGCCCCCAGCAAGAGCACCAGTAACACCAGGCCAATCTGATCACTCCAGGCACCATTCAGCGCCAGTACTAGCAACGCTATCACCGTACTCAGGGCAACTCCCAGCATACCCTTGGCAACATAGATTTCAGCGCGGGTCACCGGTGTTACCAGCAAGGCAGTCAGTGTGCGACGTTGTTTTTCGCTCACCAATGAGGAGGCCGGCAACATTAACGCGCCAAACACGACTGTCATCAGCACGAGTAGCGGTAGCAAACGCTGCTGCCAGGTCAGATCACTGTTAGCGCCCAGGACGGAGGTGGTGATGACCACCGGCGACTCGTGACCGGCCAGCGCACGTAGCCAGTCGGCAAGTGCGGTACCGATCAAGACTCGGTCGCGTAACAAACTCTCGCCCCACACGTAGACGGTCAGGCTGCCCCGTTGGCCGCTAAGGAGACGTTGATCAAATCCGTCCTGCAACACAATACCAACATCCACCGCACCTCTGGCAGTCGCTGTCCGCAGTTCAGCCTCGCTCGTATAGCGCTGAACAATCAATCCGGGCATGGCCTCGGCAAATTGCGTGATCTGCGACGAGCCGTTGTCGAAGATGCCCAGCCGCGGTTTGCCGCTGAAGAAGGTGCCAAAGATCAGGCCGAGGGCGAGACTTAAGCCCAACGGAACCACAATCGTGAAAATGAAGATAAAGTTCTTTGGCCCCTGGACCGCTTCGCGGTAGAGGAGAGCCAGAATGCGGCGCAGACTCATACGAACCTCCGTTGCAAAATGGCCATGCCCAGAGCCAGGAACAAGAGGGCGGAAGCCGTTAGTGGCAGCAGGTTTCCGCCGACCTCACTCCAGCCGGCACCGAAGTTGAGTGAGCGGTAGATGGTGTCTACCAGATAGTGGGTGGGAATGAATTGCACCCAGTCCGCCGCTAAGCCGGGCAGGAGAACGGTAAAGGTCGGCAACGCCATGATCAGCAGGGCCAGCATGCCCCAGCCCATCACCGACATCAGGTCACGGCCAAGCGAGGCGATGAGAAAGGCAGTGCCGGTCATCAGCACCGATCCGATGAACAGTGCGGTCAGGTTGAGCAGCGGTTCGCGCACCAGGCCACCGGTAACCGCCAGTAGCAGGACTGCCTGGACAAAGGCAAAGAGTGAGCCGAAGAGTGTTTTGGCGACGAAGAGGCCGCGCAATGAGAGAGGGGTCACCAGCAGGGCGCGGATCGTGCCCTGTTCGACCTCGGCGGCGATCAGGCTGGCCAGGCCAAGGCATTCGACCATCAACACCAGCACTGCGAAGAGTGGCAACATCCGCTGCCGGGGGGCAATCTGCGCACCGGCCATATCGGGGCCGAGAATCTCTTCGCTGATGACGACCGGCAATTCTTGCCCGACCAGGTTGAAACTCAATTCGCGGGCCGCAGCCTCGTAGACGGACACAAAATCCGGCGGTACTTCAGGTGCCAGGAACAGTTCAACTGTTGGGCGTGATCCCTGGCGAAGCTGATCGAAGAGATCGGCGGGAAAGGCAATGCCAACGGTCACTTCACCGCTGGCTACAGCAGCACGTAAGGCCGTCGCATCGGTGAAGCGCTCGATCTGGACGGCATCGTCGGTCAGGGCTTCAGCCAGGGCTGGTGGCAATTCGGGAATCACCATACCCAGCCGCAGTGTCTCATCAACCGTTGCCGGCAACAGAAAATAGATCGCGATGTACGCCACCAGGCCCAGCACCGTCACCAGGGCGAAGAGCCGATTCGCGAAGTAGAGGCGGGCGTCTTTCGTTATCAATGCCCAGAGCGCAGCGATATTCATAGCGGGTATTCCTTCACTCGAAGCGGACAATAATCAAGCCAGCCCGCGTCCGGTAAGCTGAATGAAAATATCTTCCAGCGTAGCCTCTTCGCTGTGCAACGTAATCACCTTTTCGTGCTGAAGCAGGTTCGCCATCTCGGCGGCAGTCTCCGGTTGGTCAAGAATAATCTCGCGGGTCAGCAGCGAACCATCGGGGCCAACCACTTCGGCCCGCACCATCCGCTTACCGTACTGCTGCTTGAGGTTGTGAGGCGTATCGAGGGCCACAATCCGTCCACTGTTGATAAAGGCAACCCGATGACAGAGCCGATCCGCTTCGTACATGTCGTGGGTGGTGAGGAAGATGGTCGCGCCGCGCTCCTGTTCTTCGCGAATCACACGGCGGATCGCCTCGGCAGATGTTGGATCGAGACCTTCGGTAGGTTCATCCAGAAAGAGAATATCAGGCCGATTGACCAGCGCGCGGGCGATCATCAAGCGCTGTTTCATGCCTTTGGAATAGTGACTGACCAGATCATTCCCACGTCCATCGAGACCGACGCGCCGCAGCAAGGCCGTCAGATCAAGATCGCGGACATTGAAGAGACGGGCAAAGAGGCGCAGATTATCGGCGGCGCTCAACTCCTCGTAGAGATTTGGTTGCTCGAAGCAGACGCCAATCCGGGCCTGGACCTGCTTGGGATGGCGGGACACGTCAATTCCCAACAAGAGGGCCCGCCCGCTCAACGGGCGGAGCTGGCCGGTCAGCATCTTCACCGTGGTTGATTTACCGGCTCCGTTTGGTCCCAGAAACCCAAGGATTTCGCCTCGTTCTACCGTGAAGCTGATGTGATCGACAGCGAGCAGATCACCGTAACGGTAGGTCAATGAATCGGCAACAATGGCAGGTTCAGACATCGCATCCTCACGCAAGACAAAAACCGCCGACACGATGCCGGCGATTAGTGGTGACGCGAGTCATTATAATACCGTCTTTGCTGACTGCAAGATGGTGTAAGGATATTTCTGCGAGAAATTATCTTAATCCATCGGTAGCAAAGCGTATAACACTGCATGCATCTCATTGACAGAGATGCCTCTACCACGGCGTTGACAGGCTAGGCGACAGTGACCAGCGTTTTGGCGCAGTGCCGCACGGTCGGCGCAGAGTACGGCAGGTGCGGAAGCATGGCTGCCTTACTCCAAACCATGCGTTACGGACAACCCAACCGGGAAACCGTCTCCACATCGGTGGGTGATACCACGTCGTTCTCCTACCCGCACTCAGGTCACCGCCGTGATAATGCGATCACAAGCGATGACTGACACCAGATTTGAATAGAACACCAAACACTTCGCAATCTTGTCAGAGATGCTGCGACCACGATGTTGACAGGCCAGGCGACAGTGACCAGCGTTTTGGCGCAGTGCCGCACGGTCGGCGCAGAGTA
Source organism: Chloroflexus aurantiacus J-10-fl (assembly GCF_000018865.1). Classification (NCBI taxonomy): domain Bacteria; kingdom Bacillati; phylum Chloroflexota; class Chloroflexia; order Chloroflexales; family Chloroflexaceae; genus Chloroflexus; species Chloroflexus aurantiacus. Next base: position 4,074,545 of record NC_010175.1, on the reverse strand, counting down.
CGGCAGGTGCGGAAGCCAAGCTGCCGCACTCCGCAGATGCGATCTGTGAGATTATTCGAGCAAACGCTCACGAATTGATGAAACCGGCTTATCATCCCCCTCCCGACCACGTTCAAGGTCAAGCATCAGCAAAACTGCCGTTATCAGATACGGTGGCATACTGGCGTTAAAGTACGAACCGGCACTGATATTCACCAGCAAAAACAGGGCCAGTGCTGCACTCTGCCGCACCCCAATCCCGGTCAGCATACTGAAAGCCACAATGATTTGACCGATGGTCAGCACCCATGCAATCGGTCGGTAGAACGGAATGGCAAAAAAGCGCAGATAAGCGGCACTGAAACTGTGTGGGTCAATCTCGGACAGCCGTTGTTCAAAATGTTCGCGCAGAACTGTAGAGGTCATCCATCGGCGGGTAAGTTTGTGGTACGCCCCATACGCAAAGGTTGCCCCGAATACATAACGTAATATCAGTAATGTGATGCGGCCTATCCGTTGCCACGGGATTGAGCGTCTCATTGTTCACCTCCGTGCGAAGCGCGTTGCCCAGAAAGTATAACACTTTTTGACACAAATTGTGTTTATATGTCACAACATAAAAATTAAGTATTTGATGAGAAACCTGCCATTGCCATCACTGATCCGGTATGATAATTGGTGGAACGCTACACAGATACTGAGCTAACAAGAGGTGTTATCGTTATGTCTATTCGGCGCATTGCATTAATTGTCGGAGCTATCATTGTACTGATTGCCGGCGGCTTGATCGCGTATGTCTTTCGACCGCCAGAGGCGGCAAGCGGGCCACTGGAAGCGGTACCGCTGGCTCTGCCAACCACAGCTCCTACGTTAGCTGCTCCTACCGCCGTTCCCACCGCTGCGCAGGATGTACCTACCGTCGCTCCGGCGGCTACAGAAACTGCGGCACCGGAGGCCACTGCAACGACACCTGCTGCAAGCAGCGGACCGGTCCTCCAGCTCTTTGCGATTGATCAGAACCGCTCTGAAGCACGTTTTCTGATCGATGAAGTTCTGCGCGGTAGTCCGATCACTGTGGTCGGCGTAACCGATCAGGTTGCCGGCCAGATTGCGCTCGATCCCAATTATCCGCAAGCGGCTCAGGTTGGTGTGATCCAGATTAATGCCCGAACCCTGACCACCGATAACGAACTTCGTAACCGGGCCATCAAGAATGCCATTTTGCGTACCAATCAGTTTGAGCTGATCACATTTACGCCACGAGTGATTACCGGTTTGCCCGACACGGTAACAATTGGCGTACCGTTCGAGTTTACCATTGAGGGTGATCTTACGATTACCGATGTAACCCGTCCGGTAACGTTTACCGTCACCGTGACTCCGGTGAGTCAGAGCGAGATCAGTGGCCTGGCCACAACCACCATTCTTTATCGCGACTTCAACCTGACCATTCCCGATTCACCGTCGGTGGATACCGTAGCCGATGAGGTACGGCTGGAGTTAGAATTTGTAGCAACCCTGATCGGGTAATTGACGAGTGATCAGGCAGTCGCTATAATAACGCGAGTTTTATAAGGCATCAGATCAGGAGCCGATTATGAGCGTGCAGAGCACCCGCGGTCGTCGTGTGAAGACGGCAAAGCAGAACAACCTTCTCTACTTGTATATTGCAGTTGGCGTCGTTGCAGTGATTGCCATTACGGGTCTGGTCGTCCTGCTGACTCGCAACAACACCGAGGTGAAGGCGCCGACAGCGCCGGTTGGACGGACGGAAGAGGGATTTTACTATAAAGGTGATCCAAACGCAGCGGTCAAGGTAATCGCTTTCGAGGATTACCAGTGTCCGGGATGTGCCTACTTCAGCCGTAATCTGGCCCCTATCCTTGAGCGCGACTACATCAATACCGGTCGGGTACAGTTTATCTATCACGAACTTCCGCTCACCAATATTCACCCCAACGCCGTTGCCGCCGCCGAAGCCGCCCGCTGTGCCGGCGATCAGGGTAAGTATTGGGAAATGCACGATCAGCTTTTTGCCAACCAGAGCCTGTGGGCCCAGCTAAGCTCGCCGCTGAATGTGTTTAGTGGCTACGCAGGACGTATCGGTATCGACCGGGCGGCATTTGACGCCTGTATGCAGGCCGGCACGCACCGCGAAGCAATTCTGGCCGCCGCCCAAGAGGCCGCAGCCCTCGGTGTGCAGGCGACGCCGTCATTCAGCGTCAATGGTCAGATTGTCGACTCGGGTCGCCTGTTTACCGCTATCGACGCAGCGTTACGAGCGGCGGGACGATAAACAACACGCCACTTCCTGACAGAGGTGAAGAGTCTGTGAGATCCCGCTGTCAGGAATGTGGCGACGATCTTCAGGCAGAGCAGAGAGAAGTTATCTCATACCTGTGCGAGTGCTGTACAGAGATAACTTTGTCATTCTTTGCCGGGATTATCTTGACGCGCTGTCGCTGTCGGCCTATAATGGGCCGGCTTTTTCGATACGAGTGAGGAGCACGCAACCGTGCAGAACCGTAACATTCTAGCGCTTATCATCACGATCATTGCGACTGGTCTGGCACTGGCGATTAATTTCGCACCCAACAACACCTTCCTGGGCCGCGATGTCAGTGTGCGGCTTGGGCTTGACTTACAGGGTGGGATTCAGGTGCTGTTGCGCTCAGCCGATCCCGATGCCACTGCCGACGAGATTGCCACGGCGGCGCGTGTTATCGAGCAGCGGGTTAATGGTCTCGGTGTTGGCGAAACGGTTGTTCAGCAAGCGGGAAATAACCGCATTATTGTTGAGCTGCCAGGGGTAGCCAATCCCGAACAGGCTATCGAGACCCTGCGCGGCACCGGCCGGCTCGAGTTCATCGACTCGCAAGGGGAATTCCTGGCCGACGGCGCCATTGTGCGGACATCGAGTAGCCCCATTCCGCCACCTCAGTTGCTCGAAAGCAGAAACATTACCGATCCTACCACCCTCGGCCCTATCTACCAGAGCATTACTGATGGTGCCGATCTGGACACCAGTGCCGTACAACCGACCTTCTCGCAGGGTGGCACCCTCGGCAGTCGTCCGGCCGTCTCGTTTGCCTTCCGGGGTGAGTCAGCACAGCGGCTGGCATCCTTTACCGCAGCGAATGTTGGCCGGCCAATGTGTATTGTGCTCGACAACACAGTTGTGAGTTGCCCGGTGATTAATGCTGCGCTGACGGACGGTTCTGGAATCATTGAAGTGAGCAACGAGGACGAGCGAACCCGTATCTTCAATCAGTTGAAATACGGTGCCCTGCCGGTACCCCTGGTAGTCGAGACAAGTCGTACTGTGACGGCAACCCTCGGTCAGGAGAGTGTACAGGCCAGTATCACTGCAGGAATTATTGGGCTGGCAGTAGTCGCTATCTTCATGATCTTGTTCTACCGCGGCCCAGGATTGATTGCAACGGTGGCGCTGCTGATTTACACGATTATCAGCTTCGCGATTTACCGTCTGATCCCAGTCACCCTGACTCTGCCGGGCATTGCCGGTTTCATCCTTTCGATTGGATTGGCGGTTGATGCCAACGTCTTGATCTTCGCCCGTCTACGCGAAGAGTACCGTCGCGGTCGTGACATTCGCAGTGCGCTCGAACTAGGGTTTGTCGAGTCGTGGCCAGCCATCCGGGACTCGAGTGTTTCAACGCTGATTACCAGCATTGTCCTGTTTATGTTTGGCAACAGCTTCGGCGTCAGCCTGATTAAGGGCTTTGCCCTGACCCTGGGACTTGGCATCGTCGTTAGTCTGTTTACGGCGCTTGTTGTGTCGCGAACCTTCCTGCGGCTGGTACTGCCTCTGTTCAGCGATGAACGAGCCTGGTGGTTTGGTGTAGATCGCCGCGAGCCATCACCAACGGTACAGACCGCCGCGTAACAGGAAACGAATTCGGTCGATCACACGGACACCGCGCAATACTGGAGTAACGCCTGTATGGAACATCTCGTCCGCCGTCGTTATTGGTGGTTTGCCTTTTCACTGCTGATTATCTTGCCCGGCCTGTATATGCTCTTCCTGCACCCGTTGCTGACGACGGGACGACCGGGAATTGGCTTACGACCGAGCATTGACTTCGCCGGTGGCGCATTGTGGGAATTGCGCTTTCCCGATGTTACGCCTGAGACATTAAGCACCGACCGGATCGCGCAGGCTTTTGCGGAGGCCGGCTTCGAGAGCGCACAGGTTCAGCTCAGCCCAACGGTGATTGACGGCCAACCGGTAGCTGCCGCGCTGGTGCGAACACGACCATTGAGCGAGTCTGACCCAAATGCCGAAATCGATGCCGTTACGAAAGCCCTGACCGACGCTTTTGGCACAGTCAGTCGTGAGCGGCTAGAGAGCGTTGGGCCAACAGTCAGTGCCGAGTCAACGCGCAGCGCTATCATTGCCGTGCTCGGGGCTTCGTTGATCATTCTGCTCTACCTGACATGGGCGTTTCGCAAGGCGCCACATCCTTTTCGTTACGGTGTCTGTGCCCTGATTGCGATGCTGCACGATGTGTTAGTCGTGCTAGGCATTGCTGCTATCCTGGGAGCTACCATCGGGTTAGAGGTTGATGCTCTCTTCCTGACGGCCTTGCTCACCACACTGAGCTTCTCGGTACACGATACGATTGTGGTGTTTGATCGCATCCGTGAAAATCTAATCAATCGTCATCCCGCCGAGACGTTCGATGACATCGTGAACCACAGTCTGGTGCAAACCCTGCCACGGTCGATCAATGCGCAGTTGACGACCTTCTTCACCCTGACAGCGCTGCTGCTGTTTGGCGGCGATACCATCCGCAATTTTGTCTTAATCCTGCTTATCGGGTTGGTCAGCGGAACGTACTCGTCGATCTTCAACGCGGCGCAATTGCTGGTGGTGTGGGAGCATCGCGAGTGGCGCAACTGGTTTAAGCGTGGCCGCCAGGATGAAGTAGAGGTTCGCTCAGGAGCATAGAACAGAGTATAAAAGTTACCTTCAGTACGGGGCAGGTTCGCGACCTGCCCCTTTTCTGTCACCGGCAACAACGACGTGAGTGAAAACCTGGCTTCTGTACGCCAAAATACCCCGACACACTGATCGTATCGGAGGAATGGCCCAGCCGCGTGCAGTATAGATTGAGGTGTGAGGCGATACTACTTGCTGCAAACCCGCAATCATGCTATAATCGCAGACAACGTTCGCGTGCGGCGCCATGGTGCGTCGGCGAACTTCAGATGCTCATCGAGATGGGCTGAGGGACTGGCCCGATGACGCCCGGCAACCCCCGCCAGGGAAGGTGCCAAATCCAGCGGCAATGGATATCATTGGCCGAAAGATGAGAGGAACGAAGTCTATCGGAGCCTCTCGCCGTGCGAGTGGCTCCATCTTATTGCGACGCCTATGGAACTCCGCACAGTCTGGTGGGAAAATGACGCAGTCTGCCTGATCGATCAGCGCAAGTTACCACACACGATGGAGGTTGTGCGCTGCACCGATCTGGCAGCAGTTGCATACGCGATTCGGAGTATGCAAGTACGTGGTGCACCAGCCATTGGCTGCACTGCCGCATACGGTATGGCCCTCGTCGCGCAGCAAAGTGTTGCGCTTACCCCTTCAGCACTCCTGACCGAACTCGTCCAGGCCAAAGCAACGCTCGATTCGCAACGCCCAACCGCCGTCAATCTGGCGTGGGCCACCAGCCGCATGCTCCGCCGGGCGGAGGCGGTGGCAAGCGAAGGAGTGGAAGCGATCAAACACGCGCTGCACGCTGAGGCAGAAGCGATCTTTGCTGAAGACCTGGCAATGTGTCACGCCATTGGTGAGCATGGGGCGTCATTGATCCCGCCACGAGGTCACGTCCTCACCCACTGTAACGCTGGTGGGCTGGCAACAGCCGGTTATGGTACTGCCCTGGCCCCGATCCGCACCGCCTTTGCCCAGGGGCGGCCTGTCCATGTCTTTGTTGATGAGACGCGGCCATTCCTGCAAGGTGCCCGATTGACGGCGTGGGAACTCTTGCAAGCCGGCATTCCGCAGACGTTGATCACCGATAATATGGCTGCCTTTATGATGCAGCGTGGGCAGATAGATTGCGTGATTGTCGGTGCGGATCGCATTGCAGCTAATGGGGATGTCGCAAACAAAATTGGTACATATGGCCTGGCAGTACTCGCACGCTACCACAATATTCCCTTCTACGTCGCTGCACCCTCTTCAACCATCGATCTCGCGACAGCAAGCGGCGCCGATATTCCGATTGAAGAGCGTGATCCTGCCGAAGTCACCCACATTGCCGGCGTAGCAATTGCGCCCCAGGGTGTGCGAGCTGCGCATCCGGCTTTTGATGTGACACCAAACGAATTGGTGACAGCGATTATTACGGAACGGGGCATCGTGCGACCGCCATATCTGGCCGCATTGCGTCAGCTTGAGAGTGGGCGATGAGCAGGTTCGGAGCACTGTTACCGGCCTGTCAGCCACTCTTGCGCGGTGGTCTCCCTCACCAGAGCCTGGCGCAGGCTGCACAATTGATCTGTCGCTATCAACCGCAAACGCCGGCATGGCCACTCCCGCCTCCCCGGACACTGGCCGATACCCCATTCGCTCTGGCAGCGCAGGGCTTGCCGGGCATTCAGATTGATATTGAGCGTGACCGTTTGATGGTCGATCAGGCTATCCTGGAGCAGGAAGCAACAAAGGTGAGTCTGGCATACCTGCGCGGCGATACACAGCCGGCTGCCCTGACCGGTTCGGCCTACACCGCGTTGGAAGAGATCTTGCGTCGATTGAACGCAGAAGACCGCCAACCCCTACTGTTGAAATATGAGACCATTGGCCCGGTGAGCCTGAGTCTGGCTTTAACCGATGATCACGAGCGACCACTGGCTTACGATCCGGGATGGCGCGAGATCATTCTCCAATTCTGTAGCCTGCGCGTCATCTGGCAACACGAACAAGTCCAGGGCTATGCAGATCATCGTCTGGCAATGATTGAGGAGCCATTCCTTGATGCGCTCTCCACACCGTTATGTCCATTGACCTGGGAGGATGGCCTCGACATGCTTAACCGCTTTCTGGCCGACTTACCTTCCTGGCGTGGCATCTTTCTGAGCGGTCACGTGCGTTGGTCAGAGATACTGCATTTGCCGGTTGATGTCATCGGTCTGCATGTAACAGAGCAGCTCGACTCATTATTGAAAGCTACGTCGGCGCTCACCGAATTCCTGACCGATGGTGGCTGTCTGGCCTGGGGCATTATTCCAACTGAACATCGGCAGATCGACACCGCAACGGCAACCGATTTGCGCGATCAGGTGTTAAAGGGAATGCAGCAGGTGGCAGAGACAACCGGTGTCGCCTTGCACATTGTGCAGCAACAATCATTTCTCTCATTTACCGGTAGCTTGAGCTATATGAGTCCAGCCTATGCTGAGCAGGCGTTGCAGCTTTGTAGCGAAACAGCGCACTTGATGCAGCAGGCAATAAGTGTTAGCAATCAATAAAATATCGAAATTCCGCCTGGTGCGGGCTGAGCATGAGGAGCAGACGCTGTGAAAATTGTAGTCACCGGTTCCCTGGCCTTTGATTACATTATGGACTTTCCCGGTTATTTTAAAGATTTTATGCTAACCGATAAGGCACATATCATTTCGGTTAGTTTTCTTGTAGATTCGATGCGCAAGTTGCGCGGTGGAGTAGCCGGAAATATTGCATATAATTTAGCGCTTCTCGGTGAACGCCCACTCATCGTTGGTACCGCCGGCCATGATTTTGGTGCTTACCGCGAACTCTTAGAAGAACACGGGGTTGACACCAGCGGAATTACAATTATTGAACATGAGTTTACCTCCTCGTGTTTTATTAATACCGATCAGGCAAATAATCAGATTGTGGCATTTTATGCCGGCGCCATGGGGCACGATCACCATAACACCCTGATCAATCGTGGTCTGACTGCTGATGATCTGGTGCTCATCTCGCCGACCAATCCAGACGCTATGCGTCGCTTTGCGCTTGAATGCCAGCAGATGGGGGTACCGTACATCTTCGATCCGGGCAAGCAAACACCCCGCCTCGATGCTGATTTGCTGACGGTGGGCCTGAAAGGGGCGCGCGTCCTGATCAGCAACGACTATGAGTTTGGGATGATGGCAAAATGTCTCGGCATCAGTGAAGCGGAGTTGATCGCCCAGGCCCCAATCACTGTGGTCACTCGTGGTGTCGAAGGATCGCACATCTACGTGGATGGACAACTGGCTGCCACTATTCCGGTTGCACCGGTCGCTGAAGTGCGCGATCCAACCGGTGCCGGTGATGCCTATCTGGCCGGGATTGCCTTTGGTCTGGCCCGACAATTGCCACTTGACGTCACCGGACGGATTGCGGCCCTCTGTGCAGCGTATGCGATTGAAGAGCGTGGCTGCCAGGAACATCGCTTTACCCCCACCCAATTCGCGCAGCGTTATCGAGAGGCATTTGGTCACGATCTGCCGCACGACCTCTTTTCACTACGGGAGGCAGCATGAAGTGGGGGATATTGAGTGCAGGTCGGATTGCCCGTCGCTTTGCTTCCGCTGTGGCAGTATCAGCGACCGAGCAGGTTGTTGCCGTTGCAGCCCGTGATGCCGAACGTGCGACCGCCTTCGCCGGCGAATTTGGGATCGCTCGCGCCTATAGCGACTATGAAGCCTTGCTGAACGATCCCGACGTTGAGGCGGTGTACAATGCGCTGCCCAACAGCCTGCATGCACGCTGGTCGATTGCGGCGTTGCAGGCCGGCAAACACGTGCTGTGTGAAAAGCCGCTGGCGACGACCCTGGCCGATGGCCTGGCGATGGCTGCCGCAGCGCAGGCGCACCGACGTTTGTTGATGGAAGCCTTTATGTACCGCTTCCATCCGCAAACCATCACCGTTCAACGCTTACTGGCTGATGGCGTTATCGGTGATGTGAAACAGGTGAGAGGCAATTTTGCCTTTTTGCTCGATGATACGACAAACATCCGGCTCAACCCTGAATTGGGCGGCGGTGCGCTGTACGACATCGGATGCTACCCGCTGAGCTATGCCCGTATGGCTTTTGGCAGTGCGCCCCAAAAAGCCAGTGCCTTTGTTACCGGCGAACCGGTTGATCTGAGTCTGAGCGGCCTGCTCTGGTTTGCTGAAGATCGGGTGGCCACCATTACTTGCAGCTTTCAGAGTGCATGGAATCAGCGCATCGAAATCATCGGCAGCGCAGGATGGATTCATCTTGAACGACCGTTCAATCCGACACCTGATCTGGCAACCACAATCGCGATTGCCCGCGGTGGTCGTCACGTGACGGTAGAGACAGTGACGATCCCGGCTGCCGATCACTTTCGGCTCGAAGCCGAGGGCTTTGCTGCGCTGGCAAGCGGTGGCGCTCCGGTACCGGCAATCGGGGCAATGCCGTTGACCGAGTCGCTCGACAACCTGGCTGCAATGGAGGCACTCTTTCGTAGTGCTGCTACTGCCACACATACTGTTGTCCACCAGCCGACACTCACACCGGAATGGCCGGTCGGCACGTCGCCTGGTTATTAGTAAAGGAGAGTCTACCAGCTATGACCGTAAGCTACGACATCAAAGATATCAATCTGGCCGAGCAAGGCCGCAAGCGCATTGAGTGGGCCGAAAAAGAGATGCCCGTGCTGCGCCTGATCCGCGAGCGCTTTGCCCGCGAGCGCCCACTGGCCGGTCTGCGCATCAGCGCCTGTCTGCACGTTACCACCGAGACTGCCAACCTCATGCGGACTTTGGCTGCTGGCGGTGCCGACGTGGTGCTGGTTGCATCCAACCCTCTGAGCACGCAGGATGACGTTGCTGCTGCTCTGGTGGCCTATGAAGAGATTCCGGTTTTCGCAATCAAAGGCGAAAGCAACGAGGTGTATTACAGCCACATCCGGGCTGCGCTCGATCACAATCCGCAGTTAACCATGGACGACGGCGCCGATCTGGTGACCGGTGTGCTGAGGGATCGCCCCGATCTGATCCCACACATGGTCGGTAGCACCGAAGAGACTACAACCGGCGTCATTCGCCTGAAGGCGATGGCCAAAGAGGGTGTCCTGCCGTTCCCGGTCATCGCTGTGAACGACAGTGACACCAAGCACATGTTCGATAACCGGTACGGCACCGGTCAAAGCACGCTCGACGGGATTATTCGCGCTACCAATATTCTGCTGGCCGGCAAGACCTTTGTGGTTGCCGGTTATGGCTGGTGCTCACGCGGGATTGCCGAGCGCGCACGCGGCCTGGGGGCGAATGTGATTGTGACCGAAGTTGATCCCATCAAGGCGCTTGAAGCAGTGATGGACGGCTTCCGGGTGATGCCAATGGAAGAGGCTGCATCTCAGGCCGATTTCATCGTCACTGCAACCGGCAACAAGCACGTGATCGACAGCAATGCCTTTGCCGTTATGAAAGACGGTTGTGTGATCGCGAATAGTGGTCACTTCAACGTCGAGATCAATATTCCTGCGCTCGAGGCACTGAGTGTTGAAAAGCGGCAGCCGCGTGCGTTTGTTGACCAGTACATTCTGCGCGATGGCCGGGCGATCAACCTGCTCGGTGAAGGACGGCTGATTAATCTGGCCAGTGCAGAAGGCCATCCGAGCGCGGTGATGGATATGAGCTTCGCCAATCAGGCGCTGGCCAGCGAGTTTTTGTTGCGCAACCAGGGCAAACTACCGGTTGGTGTGCATGCCCTGCCCAAAGAGCTGGATCGCGAGATTGCAGCGCTGAAGTTGGCGGCGATGGGCATCAAGATCGACACCCTCACCGCCGAACAAGAGGCGTATCTCAATTCCTGGCAAGAGGGCACGTAATTCGTTGTTCTTCTACAGCGGCGTGACGGTGTGATCGGTGCATCACATCGCCACGCCGCAAGCAACCATCATTGCCTCGTTGCAGCCTTCCATTAACAAGTGACGTACAGCGCAGTAGGGCGCTGAAGAAATAAGCTCCAGAACGACAACAGAGGTTACCTATGGCAAACACATTTATGAACTCGCCTCGCTTCTACTTCACCAGTGAGAGTGTCAGCGAGGGCCATCCCGACAAAATGTGTGATCAGATCAGCGACGCAATTCTCGATGCGTTCCTGAGTCACGACCCGAAGGCACGGGTGGCAGTGGAAACGGCGACAACCACCGGTCTGATCGTGGTGCTGGGTGAAGTAACTTACGAACGCGGCTACATTCCGATTGAAGAGATCGTCCGCCGCACGGTGAAAGAGATTGGCTATACCAGCGCCGAATATGGCTTCGACGCCGACACCTGTGGCGTGATGGTCGCCATTCACGGTCAATCGCCCGATATTGCGATGGGTGTTGATAAAGCGCTTGAAGCCAAGATCGGCGCTATGGCCGATGACGTGGAAGCGGTTGGGGCCGGCGATCAAGGGATGATGTTCGGCTTCGCCTGTGATGAGACGCCGGAACTGATGCCGGCCAGCATCGCCCTGGCCCATCGCCTGATCCGTCGGCTGGAGCGGGTACGCAAAGATGGCACACTACCCTATCTGCGTCCCGACGCCAAATCGCAAGTGACGGTTGAGTACAGCTTTGGCAAACCGGTGCGGGTTGATACTGTGCTGATCAGCAGCCAGCATGCACCGGACATCACTCAGGATCAAATCCGCGCCGATTTGATCGAGCACGTCATCAAGACAGAAATTCCCGAAGCATGGCTGGATAGCCAGACCAAAATTTTCATCAATCCAACCGGTCGCTTCGTGATCGGTGGGCCAATGGGTGACAGCGGCCTCACCGGGCGCAAGATCATTGTGGACACTTACGGTGGCGTTGCCCGCCATGGTGGTGGTGCCTTCAGCGGCAAAGACCCCTCAAAAGTTGATCGCAGTGCTGCCTACGCCTGCCGCTGGGTTGCGAAGAACATTGTCGCCGCTGGACTGGCCCGTCGGGTCGAACTGCAAGTGAGCTACGCTATCGGCGTCGCCCGCCCGCTCTCGCTCAGCGTCGAAACCTTCGGTACCGCTGCCGTTCCCGATGAAGTCATCCTCAAAGCGGTGAATGAGGTCTTTGATCTGCGGCCAGGTGCGATTATCCGCGATCTTGATCTGCGGCGTCCGATCTACCGCAAGACGGCGGCTGGTGGACATTTCGGGCGGACTGACATCGATCTGCCATGGGAGCGCACGAATCGGGTGGAAGAGCTGCGCCGCGCTGCCGGCTTGTAGGCTTCTACCCCACCCGGCAGGATGTTTCGGGTAGTTCCTGAAGAGGATGATGTAAACCGGAACGTACCGGCACGCCGAAAGGTGTGATGTATCTGTCAATCAGAGATGCATCACACCTTTTTCCTGTGTTATACAGAATAGTCCTGTAGTATCCATTTGCCAGGTAACCATTCCATCTGGAGCCAGATTATGACAACATCGCCACGCTGGCGACATATCGCCCGTACCCTCACCGACTATGCCCTGCTCACGGTTGGTGCCTTGCTAAGTGCCACGGCAGTACGCTTTTTTCTGGTTCCTAATCAGGTAGTCACCGGTGGTCTGACCGGTGTCGCGCAACTACTGAACACCTTTATTGGAACCCCGGTTGGCGTGGTCGTTTTGATATTGAACATTCCGCTGCTGATTGCCGGCTGGCGCTATCTGGGTGGAGCAGTGTTTGGCGTCCGTACCTTCTACACCGTAGTTGTCATGTCGCTGGCAATCGATGGTCTGGCGCCATTTGCGCGTCCGATCACGAATGATCCCCTGCTCTACAGTCTTTACGGCGGCGTGATTGACGGCATTGGTATTGGCCTGGTCTTGCGGGCGCGAGGCACCACCGGCGGCAGCGACATTCTGGCCCGGCTCATTGAGCGGCGCTTTGGCGTGCAACCGGGGCGTAGCCTGCTCGGCTTCGACACCATGGTGTTCACGGCTGCACTGTTCAGTTACGGGCCGGAGAAGATTCTGTACGCCCTGCTGGTCGCGTTCACGGCCAGTCGTGCCATCGACACCGTCCTGGCAGCAGGCAAAGGTGCTCGCCAGGCGCTCATCATCACCTCGTCGCCTGAACCGATTCGCCAGGCGGTATTGCACCGCATCGGACGCGGAGTCACGCAGCTTGAAGCAATTGGTGGTTATACCGGCGCAACCAGAGCGGTGTTGCTATGCGTGGTAGCACGCACAGAAATCGGTGCTTTGAAAAACATTGTGAGCAATATAGACCCCGCCGCATTCGTCATTATCGGCGAAGTCGAAGAGGTGTTGGGAGAGGGATTTACACCGGCGAGGTGATGCGCACCGATCCGCGTGTCCTGTTTATAGAACACGGATACACGCGGGTTGACGCGGATACTCACGGATCATCCGCGTCTATCCGCCAAATCCGCGCCGATCCGCGTTCCCTATTCAGATGCCCCCGCACGCTCGATCATCGCTGCCATTGCCGCAGCCAGGGCGTCGGGTGAGCCGCCACCGCCCTGAGCAAGGCGGGCATTGCCACCGCCACGCCCACCGAGGACGGCCATCCCGGCGGCCAGGATTTGCCGGGCGTCGCCGGCACTGTCTTCGGCGCAGGCAACGACGATCTGCGGTCGTTCGCTGCCGCCGGCGACAATGGCAATGCCACCCGGCAGTTCAGCGATAAAGCCGGCAATGGTGCGCAGGCGCTCGGCGTCGGCAGCGGGAAGGGTGGCGGTCACGATACGCCGCCCGTTGACGGGTGGGGTCTGCGCATACCACTGCGCTGCCCGCAGTGCATCGAGTTCGCGCTGGGTCTGGCGCAGTTCGCGTTGAAGCGATTGCTGGGTCTCTTGCAAGCGATTGACGGTCTGCGGAAGTTCTGCCCAGCCCACGCTCAACGCTGCGGCAGCCGTCCGCACAGCGGTATCCCGTTCGTGAAGGGCGGTAATGACGCGGTTCCCACACACAAACTCGACCCGGATCAGGCCACGTTGTCGCCCCCACCCCAGAACGGCAATCGCGCCGACTTCACCACTGCGGGCCGGATGGGTGCCGCCACACGCTGAGTGATCGATGTCACCAATGCTGACTACGCGCACTGCGTCACTGACGGTCGGTGGTTTGCGCAGCGGGATCTGAGCCAGTTCGGTCGGCGATACAAAGCGGGCATGGATCGGTAGGTTTGCCCACACGGCACGATTGGCCCAGGCTTCGGCAGCCTGGACCTGATCCAGGCTGAGTTCGCCGATGCTGAGATCAATGGTGACGCTGCGCTCGCTCAGATGGAAGGAGACGGTTGGTGCATTGCACGTCGCGATGAAGGCTGCGGTGAGGATGTGCTGACCACAGTGTTGTTGCATGTGGTCGAAGCGGCGTTCCCAGTTGATCTGACCGGTGACGATAGTTCCCGGTTCGGGAAGCTGAACGCCGGTCGCCAGGATATGCCAGACAACGCCGTTGTCACTCTGCACGTCAATCACCGGCCAGCGCCGGTCAGGATCGGTGGCGGCAGATAGCCAGCCCTGATCGGCGGGTTGACCACCACCCTCTGGGTAGAAGGCGCTCTGATCGAGGGCGACCGCAGGCAGCCCTTGACGTTCGGTCGTGGCGATCACCTGCGCGTTGAACGTTGTCAGGTAGGAGTCGTCGTAGTAGAGGCGCGTAGTGGCGTTCATAGGCTTTGGCTTGTATCAGTTGCAGGTACCTTGCAGGATAGGCGTTCGCGCTTATGGATTGTTTCGGATATTCACCCCAACACCTTTACCGGTCGCCAGTTGTCACCATCACGTTTGAGGAGTGCGATGAGCTTACCGGCTGGATCGTGTGCCCGTGCATGCGGTGCGTCGGGTTCGGTTGCCGTAATGGCCATTCCATGACGTAGTCGGTTGGCATCGTCGGCATCAACCTGGACGAGGGGCCAGTCTTGCAGAACCGTTTCCGGCGGCAGGAGATGGTTGAGTAAGCACGACTGATCGGTCAAGTTTGCCAGCGGTACCGCCTGTGCGAGACGAAAGGGGCCGACGAAGGTACGCTGTAATGAGACCAGATGCCCACCGCAGCCAAGGGCAGCGCCAATGTCGCGGGCCAGTGCGCGAATGTAGACCCCTTTGCCGCATTCGACCTCGATGGTGAGATCGGGTGAGGCCCAATCAAGCAGCTCCAGACGATCAATCCGCACGAGGCGCGGCGCTAGCGTCACCTGATCACCAGCGCGGGCCAGGGCGTAGGCGCGCTGACCGGCGACATGCAAGGCCGAAAAGGCGGGAGGTTGTTGGAGAATGTCACCCCGAAACTGGGCCAGGACAGCGGCGATTTCCGTGATCGTGAATACTGGTACCGGCAGGGTCGCTACCGGTTCACCCTCGGCATCATCGGTCGTTGTCTGCACACCGAGGCGCACGACGCCACGGTAGCCCTTCCGGGCATCGACCAACTGATCGATCAGTCGCGTCGCACTGCCCAGGGCAACGGGTAATACACCCGTTGCTGCCGGATCGAGGGTACCGGCGTGGCCAACCTTTACCGCCCGCCCTGCCAGTCGGCGCACGCGGGCCACCACATCGTGCGATGTCAGACCAGCCGGTTTATCGACAACCAGAAATCCTGTTAATGCTGTCATTGCTTCCCATGCACAGCTTCGCGTAGGGCGGGAAGGACTGCATCCACTGCCGCAGTGAGGCTCATGGTCAACGTTGCCCCCGCAGCCTGACGGTGACCACCACCACCCCAACGCTGAGCAACTGCCGCCACGTCAACCCCCGGTACCGAACGCAAACTGATCTTTACCGTTCCATCAGGACGTTCGCGAAAGAGGACACAGGCCCGCATGCCGGCCACCCGTTGGAGGCGGGAGACCGTATCATCGGTTGCCGACTCATCAGCATTCGCCGCCTGCAACATCTCTTGGGAAACGACCGTCCAGAAGATACCATCTTCCTGCTGGAGCTGCGCCATTGCCATACCGGTCAAACGCAGGGTAGACGGTGGAATCGAAAAGAAGACAGCATCGATGACCGGTTGTTTGGCAGCACCGGCTTCCAGCAACATTGCAGCGCGACGCATCGTTGCAGGAGCAACATTTGGTGTCTGAAAGCTCTGCGTGTCGGTGAGCATGCCCAGGTAGAGGCATGTTGCTGCGTCAGCCGAGATCGGCCAGGCGAGTGCGGTAAACAGATCGAGTAAAACCTCAGCGCAGGAAGGGATCTGCGGCTGAATGAGACTCACCGTACCACCGCCGTCATTGGTGGCATGGTGATCAACAATGATGAGTGGCCGATTGTTGAGAAACGCTGCGTGCTCATCGTAGATCAGACCGGCGCGCGAGAGATGGGCCACATCTACCATCCAGATCAGATCGCAGGCCGGGAGCTTGGTGCCGGATTGATACACGAGCAAATCGGGAAAACCGGGCAAAACAGCACAGTAGTCAATCGGCGGAGAGGAAGCGACTGCAATCGCTTCTTTACCCAATGCACGCAAGACGTGCATAGTTGCCAACATTGACCCAATCGCATCACCATCAGGATTCACGTGGCTCAGCACCAGAATCCGTTGAGTCTGATCCAGCAGTGACCGGATCGGTTCGACCGCTTGCCGGGGATCGGTGTAGATCATAAGCCTCCTGTTGGTACCGTAGCTGCTGGCGCGATAATGCGGTACACCGAATGACCAGCCCGCTTCTTGATCTCTTTGAGACGCAGATTGTGGCGCGGCCCAAGGCGGGGTATCAGGTGGTTGAGGCCGCTCACAACAACAAACCAGTATTCGCCGCCGGGACGTAAATGGCGCAACGGTTCCAGAATGAACTCATGCTCGATAGCGTAGTCACCAATCTTTGCCGGGATGTTCGAGACAATTAAATCGTATGGGCCGGGAGGCGCCTCGCTCAAACCGACGCTGCCAAGGACGGTTACATTCGTTGTGGCGTTCAATTCGGCATTGTGACGAGCGTAGCGCACGGCAAGCAGGTCTTTATCGACTAGAGTCACATCAGCCTGCGGAAAGCGGCGGGCAAGGCAAATCCCGATGACTCCGCAACCGCAACCCACATCGAGAATACGCTGTGGTTCCGGGAATGCCGGCTCGATCAGACGCAGCAGTAAATCAGTCCCTTCATCGATCTGAAACGAAGAGAAGATCGTATGCGCCACATCGAATGCAAACTGCTGACCACGCCATACATACGTGATCCGCTTCTTGTAATAGGGATCGAACGGAACGAGATTACTGTTCATCGTCAAGTTTGGGCGGATTGACTAACCGCTCGTGTTGAATAGCGCGGAATACTTCGTCCATATGCATCGTGTAGTCGAGAGAGGTGTCCTGAATCAGGTGCAATTCAGGAACAAAGCGCATATAACTCATCTCCTCGGCCACTCGTTTGCGCAAAAAGCCTCGTGCGCGCTGTAACGCAGCCATTGCCGCTTCACGTTCTTCTGGTGAACCCATGACCGAAATGCGCACCTTTGCGTGTTGCAGATCGGCGCTGACCTCAACGCCGGTTACTGTTGCAAAACCGACCCGCGGATCTTTTAGCTCTTTCTGTATGACATCACCAAGCACACGTTGCATGGTATCGGCAACCTGTTGCAAGCGGTGTTTTGCCATATGCTTCTTCTCTTTCTAGCTACCCTGGTAAGTCCGGGCATACAGATCGCCAGGGATTGCCTTGGGTTCGACAGATACTCTTCTCAGGGTATCACGAATGATAGGAGATTACCAGTCATGATTCTGTCGTTATACGCAGCGAGTCACTCTGACGCACACCCCTCGTGAGGTGTGCGTCAGAGGCGGGCGAACATCTTGCCGATTATCGCACCTACAACGAGGCGGCAACCGTCTCCTGGCGGTAGAACTCCAGGGCATCACCGACTTCGATATCGTTGAAGCCCTCGACAATCAGACCGCACTCGTAGCCGGCAGTCACCTCGCGCACATCATCTTTAAACCGTTTGAGTGACGAGATTTTACCGTCGTGGATCACCACGCCTCGCCGTAGCACACGCACATTCTGACCAGTACGGGTGATCTTTCCATCGGAAACGTAGACACCGGCGACGACCTCACGGGTTGGCAAGCGGAAGGTATTGCGTACCTCGGCATAGCCTTCGACCACCTCTTTGACAGTGGGGGCCAGCATACCGGCCATCGCCTTCTTCAGATCATCCTGCAACTGATAGATGATATTGTAGAAGCGAATATCGATCCCGTGCTGCTCGGCGTGGCGACGCGCTGCCGGGTCGGGGCGCGCATTAAAGCCGATGATGATCGCGTGACTGGCCAGGGCCAGGTTGACATCACCCTCAGTAATTGCTCCTACGCCGCGATGGATGATGCGGGTCTGTACGGCCTGCTGCGACTGGTTCAACTGCTCGATCAAATGGGCAATAGCATCGAGCGAACCCTGGACATCGGCTTTCAGGATCAGGTTCAACTCTTTCACCTGGCCCTGTTTCACCTTGCCGAACAACTCTTCGAGGCTGGTACCGCGCGCAGCAGCGGCCATAACCTCTGCCCGTTGCTGGCGTTGACGTTGCAGAGCAATTTCACGGGCTACAACCAGGTCATCCATGACCTGCAAAATATCACCAGCCTGTGGCACACCTTCCAGACCAACAATCTCTACCGGTGTAGACGGTTCGGCATGGCGCAGACGTTTGCCACTATCACTGAACATCGACTTGATCTTACCGGCCACGCATCCCACCAGAACATTATCCTCCAGATGGAGCGTTCCATTCTGGATCAAGACAGTCGCCACCGGGCCGCGGCTCTTATCGAGTTTGGCCTCAATGATGGTGCCCACAGCGGGAGCGTTTGGATTGGCGCGCAGATCTTCGAGATCGGCAACCAGCAAGATCATCTCTAGCAAACCGTCAATATTGATTTTCTGGCGTGCCGAAACGTGAACACAAGGCACATTTCCGCCGTACTCTTCAACAATCACTCCAACGTTTGCCAACTGCTGCTTGATCCGATCAGGGTTGGCCGTGGGCAGATCAATCTTATTAATCGCCACAATCATCGGCACACCGGCAGCCTTCACGTGCGCAATCGCCTCTTCGGTTTGCGGTTTCACACCGTCATCGGCAGCCACCACCAGCACCACAATGTCCGTCACCTGAGCACCACGGGCACGCATTGCGGTAAATGCTTCGTGACCCGGCGTATCCAGGAAGGTGATCTTGCGGTGATTAACCTCAATCTGATACGCGCCAATATGCTGCGTAATGCCACCGGCCTCACCCTCGGCGACACGGGTTGAGCGGATCGCATCGAGCAGCTTGGTCTTACCGTGGTCAACGTGACCCATAATGGTCACCACCGGTGGTCGTGGCCGCATCTCTTCGGGTGGCTGTGCCCGCAAAACCTCTTTGACATCTTCAACGATACCGGCCATCTGCTCAGGCACATCTTCGGTCGTCTCAATGCCAAAGTCGGCCATAATCAGTGCAGCGGTTTCATAATCAATTTGCTGATTGATATTCGCCAGCATCCCCGCTTTCAGCATCGCCTTGAGAATATCTGCCGCGCCAATACCGGTCGCTTCCGAAAGTTCACGCACGGTCATTACCGGAGGCAAGGCAACCGGGCCACGCGGGCGCACCACCGGGCGCGCTGCCGGTTGAGGTGGCGGACGGCGCAAGACGTGCTCGCGCTCGCGTTCTTCAGGTTGCTGGCGGCTGCGTGGCTGATTACGTGCTGCGCGTGGATTGTTCCCACCGCGTCCGGTCGGCGGCGTTACCCCGCCACCACCACCACGCGCAACCGGTGGTGTACCGGTACGCGCATTGGCAGCACCACCCTGCCGGGCGCCAGCAGGAGGTGTATTTCGATTAGGAGCCGGTGTAGTCGCCTGATTACGTCCAGCGGAAGCCGGACGACCACTATTGCCGGCTTGATTCCCAGCCGACCGGTTCCCACCGGTCGAAGCATTTGGACTACGTCCTGTACCAGGGTTAGGCGCGCCAACGGCTCGATTACTGCCAGACTGGCCTGTGCTGCGTCCACTGCCTGTGCCCGTACTGCCTGTATCACGTCGTGGTTTATCGCTCATTATCAACTTCCTTTCTGAGGAGAGCAATGGTAAACCGCCATCGATCTCCTGCATTGTTCAGGCACGTGTACGTCAACGGCGCTTAGAGCAGTTGTCTCTTACAGACTAGCCAATCACACGCAGACGAGCCTCTGAATTCTTCGATGCGTGCAAAAGCGTTTACGCAGACGCCGTTGACTCCGTTTCCTGAAGCAACTGTTGCCCCATTGCTTCGATGACTGCCCGATCATCTGGATGCAGTGTCGCAATCTTCAATGCCCGTTCGAGAGCATTGCGACGCAACGCCTGCGCCCAACATAATGGATTGCGACACAGATACGCACCTCGTCCGGGTTGCTTCCCGGTCGGATCGATCACCACGCGCCCATCAGCATTGCGTACCAGCCGAATCAATGCACGTTTGGCATCACTCTGGCGACAAACAATGCACATACGCTTCGGTACGTGCCGTGGACGTGGTGTAGCGGTCTTAGGGTTGGCCGCCATGACCTTACTCCTCATCGGGCACTACCTGTCCACCTTCCAGCAAAATGTAGGAAGCGAACAGGCGGTCATTGTAATAGATAAAAATCTTCTGCGAGGTCGCTCGCACCTGTACCGTCTTACCGACCAGATCGGAACCAAGAGGGCCATAGCGATGGCCACGGTAGCGAATGGTACCATCCGGTTGCACCACTCGTGTCTCTATCGGAGCCATTGCCAGCTCAGCCTCAATCGCCATCTGTTCAGCTTCCGCCTCCGCACGCGCCTCAGCCGCTGCTCGTTCCTCTTCAAGCAGCACCGAGGCACTCTTGATATCGATTCGCCAACCGGTCAGCTTCTCGGCCAGGCGTACATTTTGCCCTTCTTTACCAATTGCCAGTGACAATTGCTTATCGGGCACAATAACCAGGGCGGTGTGCTCGTGATCATTAAGATGAACTTCGACCACCTGAGCCGGCGAAAGTGCGTTGGCAATGTACTCGCGCGGATCAGACGACCACTGCACAACATCGATCTTCTCGCCGTTCAGCTCGTTCACGATATTCTGAATGCGGATACCGCGCATACCGACACACGAACCAACCGGATCGATCCCCTCTTGACGAGCGGCGACGGCGACCTTCGTGCGCAGCCCCGGCTCGCGAGCGATAGACTTAATCTCAACGGCGCCATTGTAGATTTCAGGCACCTCCATCTCGAAGAGACGGAGGATCAAATTCTTATGCGCACGAGAGGCGATCAGGCGTGGCCCTCGCTCATCCTTCTTGACTTCCATCAAATAGACTTTCAGCCGCTGCCCGTGGTAGTAGCGGTCATTCGCTACCTGCTCTTTCGGTGGAATGATGGCTTCGGCTTTCCCAAGTTCAAGAATCACGTTACCGCGCGGGCCGTTATTGCGCTGAACGGTTGCCGTGAGCAATTCCCCTTCGCGATCCTCAAACTCGCTGTAGATGTAATTGCGCTCAATATCCTTGATGCCCTGCAAGACAACTTGCTTGGCGGTTTGAGCAGCAATCCGCCCGAAATCACGCGGGGTACTCTCGACCAGGACTGCCTCGCCGATCTGCGCATCAGGTTTAATGCGGCGAGCCGCTTCGAGATCGATCTCAAAACGCTCATCGTACACTTCATCAACAACCTGTTTCTCAGCGTACACCCGCGCCACACCACTTACCGGATCGAGCTTGACAACCACATCGATAGCCGGCGGATTCGGGCCTAATAAACGTCGATACGCACTCACCAATGCCCGTTCCATCACATCGATGATGGCCTCTTTTGGAATACCGCGCTCGGATGCAATCTGAGTAATTGCCGCGTAAAAATCGCTTTTCATCGCTGTAACTCGCCTGATAATAAGAAAAGTGGGTTCAACCCACTTTCCACCCGAACAACGCAGACTGCTGCGATAAGCCACTACACAGAGGCAGCGGAAGCGGCTTGTGAATAGCCCTCACAGACGATTCATACGACAACCTTGAACAGCCTGATAAGCTTACCGCCCATACCAACTGCCAGCCAGGTTACAAACCATACGACGGTTGTCTTTGCCTGTAATGGGTTGGTATACCTGTCGCCAGTTTCAACAAAGCATTGACAACCTACTGCTCGTCAGGGTTCGGGCCATGGGCTTAGTACACACTAATACCCTGTGGCTGTACCCTAGCCGTAGACAGTATACAACAGTATCGGCAATTCCGCAAACCTGAATCTGGCCTAAGATGGGGGAGGGAGGAGATAGAAAGTAGGAAATAGGAGATAGGAGATAGATGGGAGAAGGTAGGGGCGAGACGGGAGGAGGTAGGAGAGAGAGGTAGGGGCAAGACGGGGGGAGGTAGGGGCGAGACGGGGGGAGGGAGGAGCGAGAGAGGTAGGAGCGAGACGGGGGGAGGGAGGAGCGAGACGGGAGGAGGGAGGAGCGAGAGAGGGAGGAGCGAGACGGGGGGAGGGAGGAGCGAGAGAGGTAGGGGCGAGACGGGGGGAGGGAGGAGCGAGAGAGGTAGGAGCGAGAGAGGGAGGAGCGAGACGGGGGGAGGGAGGAGCGAGACGGGAGGAGGGAGGAGCGAGAGAGGGAGGAGCGAGACGGGGGGAGGGAGGAGCGAGAGAGGTAGGGGCGAGACAGGAGGAGGGAGGAGCGAGACGGGGGGAGGGAGGAGCGAGAGAGGTAGGGGCGAGACAGGAGGAGGGAGGAGCGAGACGGGGGGAGGTAGGAGCGAGGGAGGTAGGAGCGAGACGGGAGAAGGTAGGAGCGAGACGGTGGGAGGTAGGAGCGAGAGAGGTAGGGGCGAGACAGGAGGAGGGAGGAGCGAGACGGTGGGAGGTAGGAGCGAGAGAGGTAGGGGCGAGACAGGAGGAGGGAGGAGCGAGACGGGAGAAGGTAGGAGCGAGGGAGGTAGGAGCGAGACGGGAGAAGGTAGGAGCGAGACGGTGGGAGGTAGGAGCGAGAGAGGTAGGGGCGAGACGGTGGGAGGTAGGAGCGAGAGAGGTAGGGACGAGACGGTGGGAGGTAGGAGAGAGAAGGTGGGAGGTAAGAGGTAGAATAGAACTTATTTTATAAAAGCTGCTCTGTCGTGCTAGCCGACCACTGTACAGGCGCATGAACGCTTGCCAATCAACAAAGATAAAACTTATTTCATAAAAAGCTGTACTATCGCGCTCTAATAACCATCGCCAGTGCCATCACGTGTTAGATAGGTTGCCTTGTTCGCTCATCATCCGCATGTGGCGTAGTTTGGAGTGCGGCAGCCATGCTGCCGCGCCAGCCGTACACACGATATGGCGCGTGTCACGTCGTTGACCCGGCTGGTTACAATGAGATACCTTCATAGTAGATGTTTTTTGAAACAGGTTCTCGTCGATCCTGCTCCCAGTCTGCCGGTATGGAAGCGAGGATGGTTGCCGACCATCGCCAGTGCCATCACGTGTTAGATAGGTTGCCTTGTTCGCTCATCATCCGCGTGTGGCGTAGTTTGGAGTGCGGCAGCCATGCTGCCGCGCCAGCCGTACACACGATATGGCGCGTGTCACGTCGTTGACCCGGCTGGTTACAATGAGACACCTTCATAGTAGATGTTTTTTGAAACAGGTTCTCGTCGATCCTGCTCCCAGTCTGCCGGTATGGAAGCGAGGATGGTTGCCGGCCATCGCCAGTGCCATCACGTGTTGGATAGGATGCCTTATCCGCCTGGCATGTGCACGGCGTAGCGTGTGGAGTGCGGCAGCCATGCTGCCGCGCCAGCCGTGCTCACAATCTGGCGCGTGTCACGTCGTTGACCCGGCTGGTCACAATGAGACAACTTCATAGTAGATGTTTTTTGAAACAGGTTCTAGTCGATCCTGCTCCCAGTCTGCCGGTATGGAAGCGAGGATGGTTACCGGCCATCGCCAGTGCCATCACGTGTTAGATAGGTTGCCTTGTTCGCTCATCATCCGCGTGTGGCGTCGTTTGGAGTGCGGCAGCCATGCTGCCGCGCCAGCCGTACACACGATATGGCGCGTGTCACGTCGTTGACCTGCTGGTCACGAGGATGCCGGGTGTGATCGTCACGAACATGGAATCGGTCGGTAATGAATAAGATACCTTCTCGTAGATGTTTTTTGAAATAGTTTCTATACTCGCCGGGGCATCAATTGATTGAGGATGGTTTTGAGTTGTCGCCTGATTGATCCTGATAGTAGAACATATGAACTAAAACCATCACCATGAAACACCGAAATGTGGTATAATAAAGCAGAATCGGGCGAGCGAATGAGTACACGCATGCGCCAAACACTTCATATAACCGATGCACTGGCGGTGGGCTATACAGTCATTCACCGTCAGCCTTTTATTCTGCTCTTCTCAATTGGGTTGAGTGTCTATCTCTGGCTTGGCAGTGCAATCACACTGGCGATGCCCTTTTCATACAACCAAAGTGTTGCAGCGCAGTGGATCGGGACATTACACGCCGTTGATGCCCGTACCTTACTGGTTGTAACCAACAGCATTCCCATCCTGGCTCCTGGCCTGGATGCAGTAGTACCACCACCACCCGCTCTGCCGGTGATGGAATTTGCAGGGGTGGTGATGATACTTAACGTGATAACCCTGGCGCTGAGTAGCTGGTTTTTGGTGAGCTTACGCCAGATCATTCTGCGCGAGCGCTTACCCTGGCAGACGGTGTTGCGACGAACGCTTAACGTTGCCCTGCGCCTGAGCATCGTCTTCGTACTGATCGGGTGTGTGATCGCACCAATCGGTGGATTGAGTCTGCTGACAATGCTGCTCATGCCGGCGACGACAACGTTGATCTATTACGGATGGATCGTACTGGTGATCGCCGGCCTGATTGGATTTGGGTTCACGCCAGAAATTATCACCCTGAGTGATGAGCGCCCACTCCAGGCTCTTTACCAAAGCTGGCAATTCGCTCGTCAGCGTTGGTTAGCGATTACCACATTTTTAGCCATCTGTACGGTGATTGAGGTTGGCTTTGCTCAGCTCTGGCGCTCGCTGGCAACCCAACCAGGCTGGCTGGCACCGGCAATCATCGGTAATGCCTGCATTGGCAGTGGCATTCGTGCCGCTCGTTTACAGTTTTATCGCTATCACGCCGCCACGCTATTGCCGGCGTAGGGCGAAACACAATGTGACACTATAAGGAAAACAGACTATGACAAGCGAGACACCGACAACCTACGATGAAAGTCAGATTCAGGTGCTTGAGGGCATGGAAGCCGTGCGCAAGCGCCCCGGTATGTATATTGGCCCAACCGACATCAATGGCCTGCATACGATGGTGCGTGAAGTGGTTGACAATTCGGTCGATGAGGTGATGGCCGGTCGTGCAACCAGCGTGAGCGTTACCATTCATCGTGATGGCTCGGTGACCGTCAGTGATGATGGGTCGGGGATTCCGGTCGGTATTCATCCCAAAGAGGGGATCAGCACGCTGACCCTGGTGATGACGCGCCTGCACGCCGGTGGTAAATTCGGCAGCGGTGGCTATAAGGTTTCGTCTGGCCTGCACGGCGTCGGCGTCTCGGCTGTTAATGCCCTGTCGGCTTATATGCGAGTAGACGTGTATCGCAATGGCCGCCACTACTACCAGGAATATCGGGCCGGTGTGCCGGTCACCGATGTAATCGATCTCGAACCAACCGACCGCCACGGTACGACGACGCGCTTTTTGCCCGACACATCCATCATTCAAACGCTTGACTACAATTTCGATACGCTGGCCCAGCGCTTCCGCGAGATGAGCTATCTCAATAAGGGGTTGCGCTTTAAGTTTGTTGATGAACGGACAAACCGTGAACTCAACTTCTATTTTGAAGGCGGAATCGTTTCCTATGTCCGCCATCTGAACAAGGAAAAGACGGTACTCCATCGTCAACCGTTTTATGTCGAGCGGATTGTTGACGATGTGATGGTTGAGGTGGCGCTCCAGTACACCGATTCGTTCGATACCGATAACGTCTACACTTTTGCCAATAACATCAACAACGCCGATGGTGGATCGCACCTGTCAGGATTTCGCACCGCACTGACCCGTGTCATCAACAATTATGCGCGGGCAAAGGGGCTGTTGAAAGACAACGAAAGCAACCTGACCGGTGATGATGTGCGCGAGGGCTTGACGGCGGTTATCAGCGTTAAGCTGAAAGACCCTCAGTTCTCGTCGCAAACCAAAGAGAAGCTGGTCAGCCCGGAGGCGGCCAGTGCGGTGGCGACGGTGTTCAGCGATGCGTTCAGTGCCTGGCTCGACGAGAATCCCACTGAAGCGCGGCGTATTATCGAAAAAGCTATTTCTGCTGCGCGTACCAGGCTGGCCGTACAGAAGGTACGCGAGACAGCACGCAAGAGCGCAATGGAGGGGTTCTCGCTCCCCGGTAAGCTCGCCGATTGTTCAGACCCCAATCCGGCCCGCTGTGAACTCTACATTGTTGAGGGTGATAGCGCAGGCGGCACGGCGAAACAGGGACGTGACCGGCGCTTTCAGGCGATTTTGCCGTTGCGCGGGAAGATTCTTAATGTCGAAAAGAGTCGGCTTGATCGCATGCTCTCGAATGCCGAGGTGCGTGCGCTAATTACCGCCATCGGTACGTCTATCGGTGATCAGTTTGATCTCAGTAAACTGCGCTATCACCGCATTTTCCTGATGACCGACGCCGATGTTGACGGCAGCCATATCCGCACGCTGCTGTTGACCTTCTTCTTCCGGCATATGCGACCGCTCATTACCAACGGTCATTTGTTCATCGCCCAACCGCCACTCTACCGGATCAAACACGGTCGCGAGCAGGTCTACACCTACTCTGATGCTGAGCGTGATGCGTATCTGAGCAAATTGCCACCCGGTACCAAGGTAGAAATCCAGCGTTACAAAGGGCTGGGTGAAATGAACGCCGAACAGCTCTGGGAGACGACGATGAATCCGCAAAACCGGGTTATTCTTCAGGTGACGCTGGAAGATGCCGCACGCGCCGATGAGACGTTTACGATGTTGATGGGAGACCTGGTGCCACCACGCCGGCGGTTTATTCAAACCCACGCGAACGAGGTGGTTGAGCTGGATATTTGAGAGGATGTTCAGCGGGTACGTGAACGTCGTGTAGGGTTGTTACTGTTGCACCACCGAGCCACAGAGGACCCAGAGGTAGTACACTCTGCCGTGTTCTCTGTGGCTCGGTGGTTTTTGTTGCACTACCAGGGTACGGAGGGCACAGAGGGAACTTTCCAGTACAGGTATTCCATCAAGCGATGGCTGATTGCGTCAATCCCCAACATCTTTTTTGAGGTAGTTTCCAGAGATGAAACTCGCTTCGTGGCTCCTGCGTATATTGCAGCAACAGACCAGGCTTACCCGCAAGTAAGGAGGCAACAGTGACTGCTCCCGACCCATTTTCGTTACCGCCTGCTACACCTGAACCACGCCGACGCAATCTATTACCGATCCTGATCGGTGGTGGCCTGGCAGGCATCTTACTGATTGTGATCGGCGGCGCTGCACTGGCATTTACGCTGTTGACGCAACGGGCCAATAACTTGCCCGAATTATTGCCGGCGGAAACGCAAATATATGCCACGTTCACCCCCAATCTCAGCGATCTCCCCAATATCGAACGCCTGCGGCAGGCATTTCCTGAAACGTTTGACTATCAGGAGAGTGAGACGACTTCGGATCTGCTGGCGGAACGCTTTGGGGTTACATTCGCCGAAGATATTGCCCCATGGATCGGTGCTGAGATGGCACTGGCCCTGTACGGTCTGCCTATCGAAGAGTTGACTAATCTGTCTGGCCTGGAGCCGGCTGATCCGATGAATCCGTTCTCGACACCACTGGATCGGGAAACGAACATTCTCTTGCTGGCAGCGGTACGCGATCAACGGGCTGCGCAGGCTTTTCTCGACAAGCAACGGGCGTTCCGCGAACAGAAAGGCGAACGCTTTACGACAAACACTATCAACAACGTGACGATTTACGCCAGCGAAAGCGATACAACACCGTTTGCAGCGTTTGCCCTGGCCCGGAACACGGTCGTTTTCGCCAATAAGGCCGAGAACATTGCTACGTTGGTGCAACAAGAGAATGACAGTACGCTTGCCCGCAATACATCATTTCAGACAGTAATCCAGGCTCTCCCCGGCGACCGCATGGCAACCATTTATATTTCTGGTGATACTATCGCCCGCCTCACCGATGCGTTGCTTGAGTCGTCCACCGATACGGTACCAACGGCTACCTTAAACGATGCACAGGCTGCGGCCCAGGCTCTGCAAGGAGTAGGGCTAACGATGGCGGTCATTGAGCGGGGTCTGCGCTTCGACGCCGTCTCGGTGTTTGATCAGAATCGGCTGGGGAACGACTTGCGCGAACGGATCGCTCAATTACGGCCTGCCGTTTCGCCAGAACGGGCGGGCGATGTCGATAGTGCGGCACTTGGTGTGTTCAGTTTTCTCATTCCCGAAGACTGGGGGCAGCAATTGCGTGATCAGCTTGCCGCCTCACCCGAAACGGCAAATACGCTCGACGATCTTGAAGCAAGCCTGAACATCGACTTCGAGCGCGATCTGTTTCGCTGGTTCCACGGCGAGGGTGTGATTACTGTGTTACCGCTTGACAGCAACGACCTGCCGGTTGGCGGGTATTTCGCGCTACGAGTTGCCGACCGGTCTGCCGCTGAACAAGGGATGGAGCGGATAAGTGCTTTTGTTGCCGATTCGTTCGGTCTGGTGTTTACCGACACATCACTGGGTCGTACTCAGGTACAGGCGATAGAAGAAGGCGATCTCTTTGTCGGCTACGGCTTCAACGGGAATGATCTGGTGATTGCATTCGGTCGTCAGGCGATGGAGTCGGCATTTGGAGCTGAACAGAAATTGTCAAGCCAGAGCGACTATGCCGACGCGCTGCGGGCATTACCCTCTCCGAACAGCGGTATCCTTCACGTCAACCTCACGGCTGTGCGAGAACTGTACAATCGGGTCGGTACCGATCTGGCCGATCCCGACCTCGAACAACGTCTGGCACCGTTCAAGGCGATCACATCCACCGGTACCGTTGGCCTGGATAATCAGGGCGCTCTTCGCGGAACGTTGTTGTTGAGTATTGGTTCCTGAGCGATCACTATGGAGAAAGACCGGTTCTGAAAACGTCAGTTCGGCACTGCGCTATGTGAAGAAACCACGCATCGGGCCGGCTTATTCCGCGCTGACGGTATGTATGCAGCACAGGCAGCCGCTTGTGCTGCTTCGTTATCCCACACTCACATTATGGTACGATAGACGGGGAGAGGTTCACAGAGGAGTTACAAGCATGACACAACAAGCCCCGCATCGCTACCTTGGCAAAGCGCGTAAATTAGTCGATGGCGTCGAGAAGGTGACCGGTCGTGCCCGTTACGCCGGAGATGTTTCCCTGCCGGGTATGCTGCACGGCAAGCTGGCCCTCAGCCTGTTCGCCCATGCCCGAATTACCCGGATCGATACTGCGGCGGCGCTGAAGATTCCCGGCGTGGTCGCGGTATTGACTGCCGACGATCTACCCACACGCAATCGGCAGCCCTCATCACGACAGACGACAACCCTCGCCAGAGAGGTTGTTCGCTACCGTGGTGAACCGGTTGCGCTGGTTCTGGCCACCAGTCTGGCGGCTGCCGAGGATGGTGTGGCTGCCTTGCAGATCGATTATGAACCGTTGCCGGCACCGGTTACTGCGGAAGCCGCCCTCGATCCGGCGGCACCGGTGATTTGGCCGCAAGGCGCGCCGAAGGCCGACACCGATTTAACTGCGGCCCACGCCGCCGTGGCCCGTGGCGAAGAGCAGAGTGACCACGTCGCCTCGAACATCCATGAACAGAAACGCTTCAGTCGGGGTGATGCCCTGGCGGCGCTCGCCACTGCTGAGGTGGTGGTCGCAGGCACCTATCGAACGGCGATAGTCCACCAGGGCTACCTGGAACCGCACGCCGTAGTCGCCGATATCGAACCGATCCGCAAACACATTACCCTGTACACCAGCACGCAGGGGCAGTTTGGGGTTCGCGATGAAGTCGCTCGTTTGCTTGGACTGCGGACAAGTCAGGTAACGGTGGTACCGATGACGGTCGGCGGTGGGTTTGGCGCCAAATACGGCATTCTCGATCCACTGGCTGCCGCTGCTGCGCTGGCCGTTGGGCGTCCGGTACGGATCGTCCTTGACCGCAGTGAAGACTTTCTGACCACCACCCCCTCACCGGCCAGTACCATCACGATCAAACTGGGGGCAACTCGTGAAGGAGTCCTCACGGCAATAGTGGCCGAGATGGTGATCGACAACGGCGTCTACCCCTTCACGCTGGGCGGCATCATGAGCACGCTACTCGGCGGCTACTACCGCTGCCCCAACGTCCAGATTGATGTGGTTGAAGTCCTCACCCACAAACCCCAGGCCGGCGCATACCGTGCGCCGGGGGCACCGCAAGTTACGTTCGCGCTCGAGTCGAGCATTGACGAGCTGGCTCGCCGTCTGGAGCTTGATCCGCTTGAGCTACGCTTGCGAAACGCAGCGACGACCGGCGACCCGATGGGCAACAACGACCCGTGGCCGTCGATGGGGCTACGGCAGGTGCTGGAAGCCGCGGCCAACCATCCGCTCTGGCGCGAGCGCACACCGGGCAGCGGAGTCGGCCTGGCGATTGGCGGCTGGCCGTGTGGGATGTCACCCGCCGCAGCCGTTTGTCGGGTTGACACCGATGGGATCGTGCGCGTCCACGTCGGCTCGGTTGACATTTCAGGTGTCAACAGCAGCTTCGTGCTGGTGGCGGCGGAGATTCTGGGTGTACCACCCGAACAGGTCGAGATTGTGGCCGGTGATACCCGCAGCGGGCCGTTTGCCGGGCCGAGTGGCGGCAGTCAGATCACGTACAGTGTTGCCGGTGCGGTAGCTGCGGCGGCCCAGGAAGCCCGGCGGCAGCTTCTGGAGGTTGCTGCTGATATGTTGGAAGCCCGCATTGACGATCTCGACCTGCGTGATGGCGCTATCCATGTCCGGGGCTTACCTGGACGCACACTGCCAATTGGCGAGGTTGCCCGGCGTGCTCAGGAACAGCAGGGCGGGCCGGGACCTATTGTCGGTGAAGGACGAACAGCACCCGCCGAAAATGCTCCCGGCTTTGTCGCGCATATTGTGCAGGTCACGGTAGACAACGAAACCGGACGAGTGCAACCGTTGCGGTATGTCGCAATCCAGGATGTCGGGTTTCCGCTCAACCCGCTGATGGTGGAAGGCCAGATTCACGGTGGTGCCGTGCAGGGAATTGGTTGGGGGTTGCACGAAGCACTCCGCTACGACGAAAATGGCGAGCTATTGACGGCCAGTCTTATGGATTACACCCTGCCACGTGCGGCAGATGTGCCGTCGATTGAAACTGTTCTGGTCACCAATCCGGCACCCAACGGGCCGTTTGGCGCACGTGGTGTTGGCGAGCCACCGATCACCGCCGGGGCAGCAGCGCTCGCCAATGCGATTCGCGATGCCACCGGTGCCCGTATCTACGAACTGCCGATGCGCGATGAAGTGGTGTGGCGGGCAATGCAGAAGGGTGTCAACAAGCAATAGTTCCTGAATCTACAAGTGACAAATGATCGGGGTATGGTTGTTCACCATACCCCGATCAATACTTGCGGTAAGACTCATGCAGTGTCAGTAAGCCTACACACTATCACCGTATGTATAGACACCGCATGTGCGTATCCAACTCTCACGAGTAATCATGGGTTATACGCTGTAGATCGCTCTGCCACCGAATCGCGCCTGGCTGTACCCCAGGCCGTGCCCAGGCTGGTGAATTGCCGGCACTATTGGAATATTTCCCATCCCAACCAATTAGAGGCGTTCTCAGGACAACAGGTGTGTGCTACTGCGAAACACCGGTCAGGAATGGGCACTTGCCTTTGCCTGACGCACAATCTCGGCAATCTGGCCGAGATGATCGTAGGCGTGGGCCAGCCCCAATACAAACCGACCACGCGCATCAACCGGCGGCGCGCCCGGCCACGGTTCGACAATGTAGTCGAGATGTGGATGGTCGGGCCACATATTCAATGAGGCATGGAGCATGCGGCGACTCTCGGCGAGACGCTGACGGACCTGAGCCATTGTTGTGACGGTTTCCCAGGGCACTTCATAGCGCGAACGGCCATGAAATGGCACGCCACGCGCCATTTCTGCGGCCAGAAACGCCGACTCTTCGCACGAAGCAGTGAGATGAACGATCACATGGCCGAGTGTCCATGCCTGGTTAACTGCATTGGGATCGCTGGCGAATGGATCGTGCGCTTTGGGATCAACCGGCTGAAAGGTCACATCTGCATCAGTGCAGTCGGCAATCAGCCGTTCCACTGTGTCGTACATTTCGTCGGTCTCGGCGTGGAGATCGGCTATGGTTAAACCATCCACCAGTTGCTGAATGGTACGCTCGCGGCGATACAAAGCAGCGTAATCGAGCATATACTCTCTCCTTTGCAGGCTCACGTCGGGTTACCTATCAGACATCGTCAACACAATCTCTATCCGCAGCTTATGAGTGCGGAAGTGCAGGTTCCGCACTCATGCGATGTAGTCTGCATTCGACTGACCAGACACACAGAATCGTGAGTTACCGGACAGATGCTGACAGCCGGGCTATCCTCACCGTCCCAGCCGCTCAAGCAGCATGCAGTAGGCGGTTTGCCCTTTGCGGAAACTGCTCAAGCGGAAGAATTCATCGGGCGCGTGGAAGCGCTCATCGTCCAGGCCAAAGGCAAAGTTGCTGGTATAGGCACCAAGCTGGCGCTGGAAGAGGGTACACACCGGGATCGAACCACCACTCCGCACGTAATACGGCTCGCGGCCATACAGCTCGATCAGGACTTCACGCACGGCAACATTGCCCGGATCGTCTTCGGGAATGAGGTAGGGGAACGCCTGAAAGGCGAGTGGTGTCACGGTCACGGTTACGCCGGGTGGGGTATGGCGCTTGATGTGCGCCTGCAACAGATCGAGGATCACCTGGGGTTCCTGGTCGGGCACCAGCCGACAGGTAATTTTGGCGTGGGCTTCAGACGGCAAGACGGTCTTGATGCCTTCCTGCTGGAAACCGCCCCAGATACCGTTAACTTCAAGCGTTGGCCGTACCCACTCACGCTCGCGCGGGGTAAAACCGGCTTCACCGAAGAGGGCCGGCACGCCGAGGGATGACTTCAACTTCTCTTCATCGAAGGGAATGGCCGCAATCCGCTCGCGGTCGGCGGGGGTCAGTGGTCGCACCTGATCGTAGAAGCCGGGAACGGTGATCATACCATCGTCCGAGCGCATCGAGGCGAGGATGTGGACCAGCGCATGAATCGGATTTTGGACGACACCGCCATACATGCCCGAATGCAAGTCCATATTTGCAGCACGAACGTCGATCTGCAACCCACAGCCGCCGCGCAGGCCAACCAGAATTTGAGGCTGATCCTCGCTCCACTGTCCACCATCGGCGCTCAAGACGAGATCGCAAGCAAACCGTTCACGCTCGTG
Source organism: Chloroflexus aurantiacus J-10-fl (assembly GCF_000018865.1). Taxonomy (NCBI): domain Bacteria; kingdom Bacillati; phylum Chloroflexota; class Chloroflexia; order Chloroflexales; family Chloroflexaceae; genus Chloroflexus; species Chloroflexus aurantiacus. The sequence goes on along the minus strand of NC_010175.1, from coordinate 4,041,062 downwards.
TTGCAGGAATGCCGGAATCTGCGGACTGCCAATCTCTTCCTGGCCCTCGAAGAAGAACTTGATATTGACCGGTAGCGATCCGCTGCTCCGCAGCAACGCCTCCACTGCCAGGATTGGAATGAGCATGTTGCCTTTATCATCACTCGCGCCACGGGCATAAATGCGGTCATGTTCGATATGCGGCTCAAAGGGCGGATGGGTCCATAGATCGAGAGGATCAACCGGTTGCACGTCAAAATGGCCGTAGATCAATACCGTTGGCTTACCCGGCGCATGTAGCCAATCGGCATAGACCACCGGATGACCACCGGTAGGCAGGATCGCGACATGCTCCATGCCGGCCTGAGTCAGGCGATTTGCTACCCATTCGGCAGCACGCAGCACGTCTCCAGCGTGGGCCGAGATGGCCGAGATGCTGGGAATGCGCAGAAAATCAACCAACTCGGCAAGAAAACGTTCCTGATGTTCGGCAAGATAGCTCTTCCAGTCTGGCATGGCGACCATTCTCCTCATACAATACAGGTAGGCGAGTCTACGCACTTCGCCTCGGTACCATCATTATAATGGAGATTACGATGAACACATCACTTGCTCGTCCAATATTTCATTTGCAACAGATTGGGGTGGTGATTGGCTTGCTGGCAACTATTGTGACCAACGTTCTGGCGAATACGTTGCCACTCAACGGCCAGACCACCGGTGAGATTTCAGACCGCTACCCTCTTTTTATCACACCGCCCGGCTATGTGTTCTCGATTTGGAGCTTGATTTATATCGGTCTCATTGGTTATGCGATCTATCAGCTTCTCCCGGCGCAGGCAACCAATCCCCGCCTGCGGGCCGCCGCGCCCTGGTTCGGACTGAGCTGTGTCGGCAATATTGCGTGGCTCATCTTCTGGCACTACAATCTGCCCCTGCTCTCACTACCGGCAATGCTGGTCGTGCTGGGTGGGCTGATTGGTGTCTATCTGGCCCTGCGTGGTCCCGGCCAGGCAGAGGTTGGCGAGCAGTGGCTGGTACAGCCAACGTTTAGCCTGTACCTGGGCTGGATTTGCGTCGCCACCCTGGTCAATGGTGGTGTCTTGCTGTACGAGCTGGGCTGGCGCGATACCGGCACCGGTGGGATTGTGAGTACGATGGTGCTGCTGGGACTGGCTGCCGGCCTGAGCTGGTGGTTTGTCCACCGCTGGCAAGATGGGATTTTGCCGCTGGTGGTAGCCTGGGCAGCCAGTGGGATCGCGCTTAAGCAAGCAACTATCGTGCCGCTTGCCACGATGGCGTGGGTGGTAGCGCTGCTTACGGCGGGGATGGCGGTCATGGTGGGAGTGAAGAGGCTCAGGAAATGAGCACTGGCGTGGCAGGCAGTACATGTTGCCGGCCAGCAGCGATTGCCCTTCACCGATTTGCACCCTCTCTGACTACCAAAGCACGCAGGCGAGCGACGCGCACCCTATCCCGGCAGCGCATGCAAACCCTTGACTCATTTTGTCTCAGACCAGCAAAAAAGAGACATCGCTGATCTGCATCGTCGGCCAGCGGGAGGTGTATGTCACGGCCCGATGCGATACCCCTGCCAGATCACGCTGACCGATCAATGGTAGGGGCACGACATCCATGCTCCTACCGTTCAGGTATAGCAACCTCCTGAAGTAAGACTTACCCTGCGTCCGAATTTGCCTGGTCTGCCAGTAGTGCCGCTCGCAGTGGATGGCCCATCACAAACATGCGACGTTTGGTGCGTCCTGCAGCGGGGGGATTCTTTTGCAGTTCCTCTAACAGATCGCAGATTGCCTGACGTACCTTCATGAACTCTTCCTCTGTTGCGTAAAACGTGTATTCCCGGGCAATGATGTTATTCAGGTCAGGTTCGCCACGCTCCAGCACGTAATTCGCCAGGTCTTGGGCTACCGACGAACCGTATAACTGAACATGGTCGGCGAACTGCTCTAACCCGCCGGGCTGAAAAACATCTGCCGGGTCAATCAAGCCTTCCTCGGCGATGAAGAAGCGCTCTTCGATCCCGTGAATGTGGCGTGTACGGGCAACGCGCACCACGCCTGCTTCCAGCATTTTGTGTACGTGTCGGTACAGCGACGGTTTAGGGATGTCGGGTAGGACACGTGATAATTGATTGATGGAGAGTTCAACCCCGGTAAGCGCCTGAAAGATGCGCATGCGCGCCGGGTGATTTACAACGGCAAAGTTTTTGAGTGGCATAGGCAGAACCTTTTTGATATATCAACTTCAACATCGTTATCAAAAACGATAACATAAAGAATGCCAACATGCAATACCCTTTATCTGCCCGCTGCCAGAAGCTGCAACGCGCCGCTTGCTGTCGGGCATCGGTTCTGGCCTGCGATACACCGCTGGTAATGCGCGCCGGAGGCGCGCTCCCAGCTCTCAGGCAGCATGGCTGCCGCTGTCAGGCGCCGGTTCTGGTTGGCGATACACCGCTGGTAATGCGCACCGGAGGCGCGCTCCCGGCTACGCCAGGCGATGCGTCACGGGTCACGAACCGGTACGGGTGTCCGCTGCGACCTGTGTCTGTGCGTGAGCACGGCTGGCGCGGCAGCATGGCTGCCGCACTCCAAACTTCGCGATACGGTCAATGCTGGCTGGCGAACGGTATCCGCTCTAACACTGGCTGGTGATACATTTCTGGTCAAGCACGCTGGAAGCGCGTGCTCCCGGCTACGCCAGGCGATGCGTCACGGGTCACGAACCGGTACGGGTGTCCGCTGCGACCTGTGTCTGTGCGTGAGCACGGCTGGCGCGGCAGCATGGCTGCCGCACTCCACACTTCGCGATACGGTCAATGCTGGCTGGAAATGGTATCCGCTCTAACACTGGCTGGTGATACATTTCTGGTCAAGCACGCTGGAAGCGCGCGCTCCCGGCTACGCCAGGCGATGCGTCACGGGTCACGAACCGGTACGGGTGTCCGCTGCGACCTGTGTCTGTGCGTGAGCATGGCTGGCGCGGCAGCATGGCTGCCGCACTCCACACTTCGCGGTACGGGTAATGCTGGCTGGAAATGGTATCCGCTCTAACACTGGCTGGTGATACATTTCTGGTCAAGCACGCTGGAAGCGCGTGCTCCCGGCTACGCCAGGCGATGCGTCACGGGTCACGAACCGGTACGGGTGTCCGCTGCGACCTGTGTCTGTGCGTGAGCATGGCTGGCGCGGCAGCATGGCTGCCGCACTCCACACTTCGCGGTACGGTCAATGCTGGCTGGCGAACGGTATCCGCTCTAACACTGGCTGGTGATACATTTCTGGTCAAGCACGCTGGAAGCGCGTGCTCCCGGCTACGCCAGGCGATGCGTCACGGGTCACGAACCGGCACGAGAGTCCGCTGCGACCTGTGTCTGTGCGTGAGCACGGCTGGCGCGGCAGCATGGCTGCCGCACTCCACACTTCGCGGTACGGGTAATGCTGGCTGGAAATGGTATCCGCTCTAACACTGGCTGGTGATACATTTCTGGTCAAGCACGCTGGAAGCGCGTGCTCCCGGCTACGCCAGGCGATGCGTCACGGGTCACGAACCGGCACGAGAGTCCGCTGCGACCTGTGTCTGTGCGTGAGCACGGCTGGCGCGGCAGCATGGCTGCCGCACTCCACACTTCGCGATACGGTCAATGCTGGCTGGAAATGGTATCCGCTCTAACACTGGCTGGTGATACATTTCTGGTCAAGCACGCTGGAAGCGCGCGCTCCCGGCTACGCCAGGCGATGCGTCACGGGTCACGAACCGGCACGGGAGTCCGCTGCGACCTGTGTCTGTGCGTGAGCACGGCTGGCGCGGCAGCATGGCTGCCGCACTCCACACTTCGCGATACGGTCAATGCTGGCTGGAAATGGTATCCGCTCTAACACTGGCTGGTGATACATTTCTGGTCAAGCACGCTGGAAGCGCGCGCTCCCGGCTACGCCAGGCGATGCGTCACGGGTCACGAACCGGTACGGGTGTCCGCTGCGACCTGTGTCTGTGCGTGAGCATGGCTGGCGCGGCAGCATGGCTGCCGCACTCCACACTTCGCGGTACGGGTAATGCTGGCTGGCGAACGGTCTCCTCTCTGAAACGTGAGCCTCCAACAGTTGTTCAACTCCCTGTAATCTTTCGGTGGTGAGAACGTCAACCATCATCGTTCGTAGGGATGAAGCCGTTTTGTCGGTGACCCATAAGGAGACTCCTATGACGATGATTAACCGTTCACGCCTTACCATCTTCGCGCTGTTGCTGACCGGTATCCTGGGGAGCATTATCGCTATTTGGAGCTGGTCGGCCAATGCCCAAACCGCCAGTCTCACTGTTTCACCAACTGTTGCCCGGCAAAACACGACGGTGACGCTGTACGGCAGTGGTTTTGTGCCCGGCGAGAAGGTGAGTATCTGGATTACCTATCCCGACTACACGGTCTATGGGGTGACGGTGCTCACCATCGATGAGCGTGGTCAATTCAGTCACCCGTACCTTCCCGATTTTCTCGGCGCAACGTTTACCCCAACCGGGCGCTACACTTACACCGCTCGCGGCTGGCAGAGTGGTCGCGAAGCCTACGCCAGTATCGACGTTGACATTGCCCCTGCACCCGGCACTACGGCCGGTGTTCAATTGACGGTTGATCGGGCAGTACAAACGCAAGGTAATACCTTCACGTTCAGCGGTAGTGGGTATAAACCCGGTGAGCGGGTTGCACTCTGGTTACGGTATCCGAACAACGCAGTTGCCGATCTCGGTGTACAGATTGCCGATGGTCAGGGGCGGATTGGGCTGGCAATAGACAGTAACGGTGTACCGGTCGGTCGGTATGCATTGACGGCACGCGGCTTGCAGAGTGGTGGTAATGGTATCGTTGAGTTTGAGGTACAGGTTGGCGATGCTCTCCGCCCACGCGGTACTGCCGGGTTGGAGGTAGGACCGGGCAGCAGTCAGCAACGCAGTGCAGTGTCATTACGCGGCACCGGTTTTCTCCCCGGCGAGGTGATTACGATTTGGGCTACCCGACCTGACTACTCGACCGAGTGGCTCGGTGATGTGACGGCAGCAGCCGATGGTTCGTTTACAACTGAACTGTATCTGAGTGAGCAGAATCCGGCCGGGCGCTACGCTTTCAGTGCGTATGGTAATCGGAGCGAGCGACGGGCAGTGGCCGAGTATACGTTGCTTCCGGGTCGCTAATTGTTTACCTGTTGTTTATCTGCGCTTGATCCATTCATCACAAGTTCTTGAACAAAGCGGGCTACACTAAGTACGGCAAAGATATCCTGATCGTATGATCAGGGTTGACATGTGTGCCGCATCACAGAACAAGAGGGAGTGTAGCCCGTGGAATCACTACTCACCGCTGCCGATCTCCACATTCATACTACAGCCAGTGATGGTACCGCCTCGCCAGAGGCGGTTTTATCGTATGTAGCAACCGAAACCGATTTGCGGGTGATTGCGATTACCGACCACGATACGCTACGCGGAGCACTCTACGCCCGTGAACGGGCATCGCACTATGGCATTGACGTGATCGTTGGCTGTGAAATCTCGACGCGCAGCGGCCATCTGCTGGCACTGTTCATTGAGCAGCCAGTTCCGGCGGGTCTGAGTGTTACAGAAACCGTCGCACGGATTCATGATCAAGGTGGCATGGCTTTCGCTGCCCATCCTTTCGGCATGCTGGTACCTTCCATTGGACGACGGCACCTGCTTGGCCCGGAGCGGACTGATGTTGATTGGATGCAGCTTGACGGTATCGAGGTCTTCAACGCCAGTCTGTGGAATCCGATGAACAATGAGCGAGCGGCCCGGTGTGCTCAGCGATGGGGGTTGACCCACATCGGCGGTAGTGATGCACACAATCTTACAATGATTGGTGCCGGGCGCACGCTCTTTGCCGGCACCGGCGCAGCCGATCTGCGGCGGGCATTACAGCGACGTGCTACGCTGGTGCACGGCAGGTATTGGGGATGGCGCGGGGTTGCCGGTGTGGTGCGCGAGCGTGTATGGCGACAGTTCGGGCGACCGGTCGAGTCTGTATCATAAATGTATGACCATGGCCCGGCCTGGACGCAGACGCTGTTGTTTAGCGTGCCCACTCACCAATCGCCGGCCCGGTCTCGAAAAAGATATCAGGTAACAGATTCAGCCGTCGGCTCAGCCAGGGCAAGGTAGTTTGCAGCAAGTGACGACGCACCGGCGGCGGGAGCAACGCACCGGTCTTTGGGCCAATGCGCACTACCCCAGCGCTTTGACGGCGAAGCAGCGTGACAATCCAGGCTGCAAGCTTTGCCCGGTGCCAGACCAGGGCAGGTGAGCGTTGCCAGGTAGCGAGAAAATCGGTCAGTTCATCAAGTTCGAGTGGCGGGAAGTCGGTGCGCTCACCCCAGTGTTCCCTGTGGTGCTGGATGGCCGCGACCAATGCCTGCGCCGCGGCGTCGAGTACAGGACGCCGGCGTGATTTCACCGCTGCCGCCAACGGCAACAGGAACGCCCGCGTGCGCCAGGCGATTGTCAGCGCATCGTGCAAATATACGAGACTGGTCACGATCTGTTGGGCCAGAGGGTCCGACGAGGGAGCTGTAGCAGCGACGTGATCGCGAAGACGCTGCGCCTGCTGCACTGCCTGTTCAGCCCGGTTTATCACCGGCTCGATGGCAGTCAGCGATTCGGCAAGGTATACCCAGACCGGCAGCGCGGCTGTGGGATGCATCCACCAGACCCAGAGCAACGAAGGGGTCACCATCCCTTTGACGTTTGTCAATGCCGGTAAGCGTCCGAAATACCACCCCTCTTCGATCAACTGCTCAGAAACGAGATAAGCGGTCGCAACAGCTTCGGCAAATGGCGGACTGTAGTTCGCCAGTCGCTGCGCAAACCAGGTACGCACGAAAGCTTCAGCATCAATATCGGGCTGACGGGCAAGGGCTGCGGTCACCGCACTGCTGACTTCAGTCCAGAGGTTCCAGCCGTTTGGTCCGAGTGTCGCACCCCCGCCACCCCAACCACCGGTGCTGTTCCATGCCCAGATACCCACGCACTGCGGACTGGTTGCTGCGCGGCGGATCGCAGCGCTGTGCAAATGAACCACACCAGCCGGAACCAATCCAAATAACTCATATTCGCGACGATTCTGCACTTCGACCAGTTGACGAGGGCCGGGCAAGCCCAGGGTTGGATTGGGCGGCAAGAAACGAAAGAAATCAGCCGGTGTATGTTTGATCGAAACCAGGAGATGTGGATCATGCTGATCGGCAAATACTGCCGCATAGCGGGCCGGCGATGAGATGAGATCACCCGCCTCACCGATTCCCAGCGTCCAGGTACGTATGACCAGGTGGCGATCAAAGGTTACGCACACCGGGAGTAATGTGGCGATCAGGTGACGGATCGTCGCAACATCGTGATACAGCAGATGGCCGGTATAACCGGCGAGATCATGAGCACCACCAGTCTCACCGATCCGGATTATCACACCCTGCACCATTGGCAGGGCGGAAAAGAGATCGATGAATGCGGCCTGATTGATCGCTGCCAGACGAGGATTATCGGCAGTGAGCGCACCGGCGACCTTGCGCAACTCAGAGGTCATCCACTGCATATCAGTGGTGACGTAGACCGGCATCCCACGGTTCGCCGCCTCAGTGAGAAGTGGCCACAAAGCCTGCCGGTAGGCCAGTGCCCGTAGCCGAAAAGGGCTATCGGGTGCATAGTATTGCCGGGGTGCCTGATCGAAGGTCACCAGGTGCGCCAGGTTGTCGATCACAATACCGGTGTAGCCCTGAGCCTGCACCGCGTCCAGATATGCCAGGGCGCGCTCAACGCCACGTTGCAGGCGAGCCTGATCAACGTAAGGCGGAGCGGGTATATCTATTTGACTGAACGGAAATGACGACCAGTTCCGCACCGGCGCAGACTGATCGACGAATGGACCACTAATGTCTACCAGACGAAGTGCGAGCGGCATTGTCAATCACCGTTACGTCGTAGTTAAGATATTGTTAACTGAGTATTATATTGTGTCGATACCAGATTTCAAGCGGAGATTGCTTATTGAACATTCACAGTTTGTTAGCGGTGTCTTAATGAAGAAGAGTGCTACCGGGTGTGCTATCGGCGAGCCGTTGGTGGGTTGGTGGGGGTACACTGAATGGTTCTGTGCATTCTGTTGCAGTGCCCGGGTGATGGGTGGTGAGCATAGCATGCTGGTGCTGTATCCGGCTGTGATCTGCGACACGCCCCCACCCCAACCCGCCCCCGCTAGGGGAGGGAGTCTGTGGTGCGATCCTACTGTCGCGATCTGATGCAGGGGCGCGAGGCACTGTTGGTGCGCCGGAGGCGCGCACTCCCAGCGTATGCAGACACGCCCCCCAACCCGCCCCCGCTGGGGGCGGGAGTCTGCGGGGCAGGGTGGTTCCCGCTGTTGCGATCTGATGCAAGGGCGCGAGGCACTGTTGGCGCGCCTCCGGCGCGCGCTCCCAGTGTGCCGAATGAATGTGCTCTACGCGCAGGTCGTTCTCGTGGCCCGCAGGGAATCCGCTATGACCTGTACCGGATTATGAGCACGGCTGGCGCGGCAGTATGGCTGCCGCACTCCACACCACGCACTACGGGCAACCCGGTATGGAAACGGCATCCTCCCCGAAACGTGATTTAACAGCGTGCGAAGCGAAAACGCCGGTTCTGCACCAGGATGTGGTAGAAGGGTGATCTCGGATCACGGGTTGTGAACGCTATTACACCAGGTCTGATCCAAGGAGACGATAGTGTTCTCAATACCGGGCGAGAAGGAGCTGGTGAAGAGCGATTAGCGTCTCGCTCTTCACCCAAAGTACAGAAGAAGCCATCACCGATGTGCGTCAAACACTCGACTGACGTGAGCGCGGTGCTGGGATATACTCAACCGATGGCCGGCGCTGAGCCGTTTGTGGGTAGAGCGCCATAATCTGATAAATCTCTTCTGGCACTTCGGTGCTGATCGGCAAACCCAATTCGCGGGCTTCGCTGACCGTAATCGGATAATCGTGTGTCCATACCCCACTGGCCAGGGTGTGAGCCACTTCTTCGGCCCGCTCAACCGGCATCTTGTCACGCAGTAGCTCACAAACGGTGCGCTTCACCTGGCGAATAGCCTTTTCGGCAATATCGGCCATCATCAACGTCTCGTCATCAATCTCGCTCAGTGGTTTGCGTTCAAGAACACTCAGGATCGAAGCTGCCGGATGCTGGCCCAACTGTGGATCAACCGGCCCCAACACGGCATTCTCGTCCATCACAATCTCATCGGCAGCCAGCGCAATCAAGGTTCCGCCAGACATTGCATAATGCGGAACGAAGACGGTTACCTTTGCGGCGTGTTTGGTGAGGGCACGGGCAATCTGTTCGGCAGCCAGCACTAACCCACCCGGTGTGTGCAGGATCAGATCAATCGGAATATCGCGATCTGTCATCTTAATCGCCCGCAATACCGCTTCAGAGTCTTCGATGTTGATATAGCGTACCAGTGGAAAACCGAGCAGACTCATGGTCTCTTGACGGTGGATCAGGACAATCACCCGACTCTTACGCTTGCGTTCCAACTGTTCGAGCAGACGCTGACGTGCGGCGTCGAGCATACGCTGCCTGATCACCGGCTGCAACGATGAAATGATGAAGAACAACCACAGCAGTGACAAGAAATCCATACCACGCTCCTCACATTACACTCACCAGGGATAATACTCGTCCAGATAGTAGCGCCGTACATAACGCCGCTGCCGAAACAATGGTGCCAGCACCAGCCCGGCCACAAATCCACCAATGTGCGCCCACCACGCTACGCCACCCATCTCCTGAACGTCGATGATGATGGAGAAGAGACCATTTGCCAGTTGCGAAATAAACCACAGACCAAGGTACACGATAGCCGGTACTTCGACCAGCCACGGCAAGAAGAAGATCGGTATCAGCGTCACTACCCGTGCCGTCGGGAAGAACAACAGATACGCTGCCAGCACACCACTCAACGCACCACTGGCGCCAACGGTAGGGATCGGCGAAGTCGGATTGAAGAGGATGTGAGCAAATGCGGCGGCTACGCCACACAGCAGGTAGAAGATTAGATAACGCTGACTCCCCATCCGATCTTCCACATTGTCGCCGAAGATGTAGAGGGCCAGCATATTGCTGAAGAGGTGAAACCAGCCGCCGTGCATAAACATTGAGGTGAAAATGGTGAGTAGTTGGGTGGGATCGAGTGGATTGGCAAGAAAGCGCGCCGGTACGAGGGCCAGGGTCGCGACCCAGGCTTCGGTAAGCCGTTCATTTCCGACCATCAACAGGAAGACGATAACATTCGCTGCCAGCAATGCCCAGTTCACTGCCGGAAATGTACGGGAAGGGACGGTGTCTGTAAGGGGAAGCATACGGTTCCTTTCTATTCCATCCAGTACTGGATTGTCATTCAATGATACGACAGGTCTGGCATGGAGATATTGAACGTACAATGAATTGGACGTGAGGAATTGTCCGAAACGCGACGTAATCCGCCCGATACGATACAGACACGCCAGCGATTGTAACAAGTCCTGGATACACGCCCGATCACTTTATGGCTGAAACTGCACAGCCTCTCGCTGCTCACATATCTGACGCAAGCGCACCATTTGGGCCTGGGCGTCCAGCTTCATCAATGGGGCAACGGTCAACGGCCAGATCAGATCAAGCCCGGGGACACGTAACCGATATTCAACCCGGTTATGGATCAGCGTTTGATCGGATCGCTCTTGCCAGGGCAGCCACTGCCAGGCATCGAATCCCTCCCAGAAACCGTCGAATGCCCACAGCACCAGTCCAGGGCGACGTTCCACGACTACGTAACCGGCTTCGAGCAGCGGCCCAACCCCGGTAAGGCGCAGCCGCCAGCGTGCGCCGCGCTCAAATTGCCAGCCATCGAGCGGTGTGAATTGAACTGCCGGCGACATCCAGCGTTTCATCAACGCCTCGTCGGTTATCACTCGCTCAACCCGTTCCATCGGGGCGGTGACAACGACAAACTCCTCAAGCAGATGGGGAAATGGTGATTGCATCGGTTACCCTTTCACGAACCTGATGCCAGCGACCAGATACCGAAATTGTCGAAATGGACTTCGACCCCACCTTCAGCATTGTAACAGGCCGTCGAGACACCTACCCGCCCTGCACCCAGGGTATTGTCGCGCAGATCGGCAGCCAGCGCATCGTTGATAAACAGCCGAATCCGCTCACCCTGTCTGATCACCCGTAACCGATTTTGATCGCCTACCGTCGTGATACGGCGCGGGTCGCCTTCTGCCAGGATGACCGGCTCACCTTCTGCCAGGATGATGGAGAGACGATAGTAGTCGATAAAAAACTCAAACTTGTAGAAACCAACGTTGCGTTGTTGGGCAAAGATCAGGCCGCAACTCCCGTCACCGCCGCCACGAGCAATCCGGCAATCAACTTCACCGATAAAGTCGGTGAATGAACTCAATTCGTACACTTCGTATGACGTATCCTTGCCTGACCATAATACCTTAAAAACCCCATCTTCGATCAGGTTAAGCTCAATGTCCTGGAAGACACCGGTAAACCAGGCATTGCGGTTATCAACAAATTCATCGTAGAAGACGCGCTGAGCATCGGCAAAAAGGGCTGTTAATTCAGCTTGCAGTGCCGTGGCTGTTTGCGTAGCAGCCATTTGCACCAGCGCCTGGGCCGTGCGCGCCTGAGCGGTCTGCGTCACGGACACAGTGTCGGATGAGGGAGATTGACTGTCCACACTCCTGATAGCGGTGGGCGATGGCGGGAGTGATGTCACTGACGCTGTGGGCGCCACCAACGGGGCAACTGGCGAGCGACGGCTCATCCAGGTGACGAGAGCAGTGCCACCTATAACGATCACCAGTATGATCACAACAAGGAGGATTGTTGGTTGCCTGCCGGTGCGGATAAAGGACGGTACCATTGCTGATAACGCCGCGTCAGTTGGAGATGTTGTTTTGTTCGATAGTTGCGTGCCACAGTGAGGGCATACCTGTGCATCGTGTGGCACTGCTGAACTGCATTGTGGACAAGAACGTTCTTGTGACATGGTTTTATGTATACTTGCATCGCACGTGAGTGCTCTTCTACCCGCTGCGCACACTACCCATACTGACACCGGCCAGGCTGCCACCGATAACCGTTACCGGTACGCCGGCCATTGCCTCATATTCCATAGCAATCCGTTTAATATCAGCTTCGGCATCATTACGGGCAAAGACGACCAGTGTTGCCTGTGATGCGGCCACCGGTTGGCGCACACCGAACACGGTCGAACTGCTCATCCGGGCGGCAAGGGCATCGGCGTGGGGGTCGGTCAAACCGAGTGCAGCCTGTTCCCAATGGCTCTGCGTCAGCAACTCACCGATCAACCGCAGATCGTCTTCGCGCTGGGTGCGATTTGCCGCTGCCCGCAGCAGGGCCAGAATAAGCCGTGTACGCTGCTGCTCGGCAAGGGCAAAACCTGCCAGTGCCGGCAAGAAGGAGCCTGCGTTTTGTTCGCCGATCACAGCGGGATGCGCGGTCAATGCAGCGAGCAGACGCTCACGGCCATCGCGAACAAAATCGGTTAGCTTCAGCGCAGCCAGTCTGGTGCCGGGTTCACTGTTGACAATGCCCCCCTCGCCGATGATCTGATCGAGGAGCGCCAGTGCTGCTCGCAACCGTGATGGCAGTTGACGCGCCTCCTCGCCAACGCGCAGCGTCCAGATCGCGCAACCTGGAGGAAGATGGACACTCCCACCAATTGAGGCTGTGTGTGGTTGGACGACCATCACTTCGTTTGCCGGGGCGCAGACGGTGGTCAGCGTACCGATGAGGTCGAAGCTGCGACTGTCGATCTGCCGCAAGCCTTCGGCACAGGTGATCGCCAGTTCGCGTGGCGCGAGATGAACCTGATACGCCGAGACCAGCGCCTGCGCGAACGCGGCGATGACGGTTGCAGCGCTACCTGGCGCCGCCTGTGGCTGTAGCAGGATTCTCGCCCCGCCACCGAAGCGAACAAATTCTTCCCGCATCAAGGCAACCCAGGCCATCAACGCCGGTTCCCACCACGGACTGCGGGGTGGGCAATGACGGTCGATTTCGTTTACTGCGTCGGCGTATTCACGTGGTCCACCTGGCAGGAACAGAGCGGTGCAGGGGATCGAGTCGGTGCGCTGACCAACCCGAATCCGAATGATCGGTTCGGGATCGGGCTGAAGGGCCACCAGCACGCCACCGCCGGTTGGCCAGAGCAAGGTTTGGATACCGGCTTCAGCGACGATCCCACCTGACAGATCAACCCATCCCGGTGCCCGCACCAGGGTAATCGAGCGGTCACGGTCGAAAAATCCACCTCGCTCGGCACGCACCCGTTGGCCGAAACGATCAAACTCAGCAGCCACGCACGTATTATCCTATTCTACACGGGCAGCCATAATCGTCGCCCCGAGCGTCGTCGTGAGATCGGGAAAGTGCAACCCCTTCAACGTGATGGCACAAATGCCTTCGCCGCGACGAGCCAATCGATCAAGTACTTGTTGATCGCCTGAATCAGGGCCGCGCAGCACAATCTCGCTCTCACCCAGCGGAATCCGTGCTTCAGCCGGGGCCGCCTGCGGCGTGATGCCTAACAGCATCGCATAACGACCAGCACTCGCCACCGGATCAACCACCGCCACTATCACCTCGGCAATCCCCCGTGCGCCATTTGTGTGTCCCCAGAAATCGGCATCGGGCACGCGCAGCGAACGGTCGGTTACATCACCGCACAAAAACGGCAAATCAGGGCTGGGTGGCCAGGCCGTCTCCCAGGCCAGACTCAACCCATCGGGGCGGATGCGCCCGCCGGCCACCGGGCCATTCATGATCAGCCCACGGTCGGCTGCCGCAGCGACGGCAATTGTGGTATTGACCGGCAACAGAGCAAAATCGATCAACCCCGGCCCGGCGGCGACGTGTCGCCACCAGCGATGTTCGGGGGCAGGTCGGCGAAATGCGAGTAGTTCGAGGTAGGTACCGTCGGGGAAGCTGATCAGGGCATTGTGGGTCGCACCATCGGCGTGTTCGCCACCCGGCGCAACGACAAATCCGGCAGCGGTGTATGCCGCTACCGCCGACGACAACTGCTCAACCAAAATGACCACGTGATCAAGCGCATGGATCATACGAACTCCGTGACGGGTGATAAGGCGGTTCCAGTTGGCAAAGATTCCTTCCTTCATTATAATCGACAGTACAGCATGCAGATGATGGGTCAAACAAGAGAGTGACTCTCCCCGATGAGGAGCAAAGGAGCCGGCGAGATGAGCGAAGAACGCTTTACAGCACTGGTCGTAGAAGAGGGAGGCGATGGTCGGCGGGTGGAGTTTCGCGAACTACCGCTCAGTGCCCTACCTGCCGGGGACGTTCTGGTCAAAGTTGCTTATTCGACCCTCAACTACAAAGATGGTCTGGCAATTACCGGTAAAGGCAAAATCTTGCGCAGCAGCCCATTAGCACCCGGCATCGATTTTGCCGGTACCGTTGTTGAGTCTGCCGATCCGCGTTACCGTCCTGGTGATCCGGTTGTGTTGACCGGTTGGGGCGTTGGTGAGCGACACTGGGGTGGCTACAGCCAGTATACTCGTGTCAAAGGTGAATGGCTGGTGCCATTGCCAGAGGGTATGAGTCTCAAGCACGCCATGACCATCGGCACAGCGGGATTCACGGCAATGCTGTGCGTGCTGGCGTTAGAGCGGCATGGCTTCATCCCTGGGCGGGAAGTCCTCGTGACCGGTGCCGCCGGTGGGGTGGGCAGTGTTGCCGTTGCTTTACTGGCTAAAGCCGGGCATCAGGTTGTGGCCGCAACCGGTCGTCCTCATGAAGAAGCCTATCTGCGTGAACTGGGAGCAAGTGCCATTCTTGACCGCAGTGTGCTCAGTGGCCCTGGCCGACCACTCGAAAGCGAACGCTGGGGCGGTGCGGTTGATACGGTCGGTGGTGCCGTACTTTCCGGCGTCTTGCGCGCTATGGCGATGCGCAGTGCGGTTGCTATTTGTGGGAATGCCGGTGGCGCCGAGTTTACGACGAGCGTCTACCCCTTCATCCTGCGCGGCGTGACCATGATCGGCGTTGAGTCGGTGATGGTGCCGCGTGAAGAGCGCCTCGCGGCCTGGGCGCGATTGGCGCACGATCTCTCACCCGATCTGCTGGAACGGATGACAACCGTTATCCCCTTCGCCGACCTGCCGGCGTATGCCGAACAGATTACCAACGCCCAGACTCGTGGGCGGGTGGTGGTGGATGTGAACCGATGAATAGTGTTTTTACGCGCATGGCAAACCCACACGATGCGGCAGCGATTGCTGAAATCTACAACCAGGGCATCGCCGACCGCATCGCTACCTTCGAGACCAATGCCCGCACTGCGCAAGACGTGGCGGCCTGGTTCAACGACCGCTTTCCAATCGTGGTGACGATTGTTAACGATCAGGTGGTGGCCTTCGCCGCTACGTTTCCGTACCGGGCCCGTGAGTGTTACGCCGGTGTCGCCGAGTTTTCGGTGTACGTGGCCCGTGAGTGGCGCGGACGAGGTATCGGTCGGCTGACGATGCTGGCCCTGCTCGAAGCGGCGAGCCGGGCCGGTTTTTGGAAATTGCTTTCACGGGTCTTTGTGGAAAATACGGCCAGTCGGGCGATGCTGGCTTCCGTTGGCTTCCGTGAGGTCGGTATCTACGAGAAGCATGCCCGTCTTGATGGTCGCTGGCGCGATGTGGTGATTGTTGAGCGGTTGATCGAAGAAAATGTGAGAGACGAGTGAATACCTCTTAGTCAGACTTTCAGCAATTCTTATTAAAGAGTCTATATATTTATAATCTTTGCATAACATAAGCTGCCTAGACTGCATGAGGCGGTGCAAAGGTATCGCCTGGTTCCCTCTGGTAAGGAGAAATTTCGATATGCGGTCTATGCGGCTTTTGTTCGTGATCCTGGCGGTTGCTGTTGCATTAGCAGCGTGTGGAAACAGTGGGACAGCGTCAAATCCAAATTCACCAATCATCTTCGCGTGGTTACCTAACGAGTCGGGTTCAGAGCTGAGAGATGCTCGTGAGGCTATCGGTGCAGTTGTTAGCGAGACGCTTGGCCGCCCGGTAGAACATCGGACAACAACAGACTACCTTATTGCTGTTGAAGCGTTGGCGAACAACACCGCCCATCTCGGCTTCTTCGGTGCCGAAGCCTACGTACAGGCACACGACAAGAACGATAAAGTCATTCCACTCGTCATTCCAAGCGGCAGTGATGGTCGGTTAGAGACAGCCGTCTACTACAGTTGGCTGGCCGTCATGCGTGGTCAGGAAGGAAACTATCAGGAGAACGGTGTCTTCAAGATTGACAATATCCAGGGCAAGCGCTTCTCCTTTGTGTCGAGCAGTTCGACATCCGGTTTCCGTGTGCCTTCGGCGGACATCGTGCGATATTTCAGCCAGCAGGATAAGTGGAAGGCACTGACGGCAGACGATCTGATTGAGGGTGGTAACGGTAAGTTCTTCAGTGAAGTTCTGTTTGGCGGATCACATCAGGGGTCGGCAGTAAATCTGCTGTCAGGCAAAGTTGACGTGGCTGCATTTTGCGATGCCTGTGTTGCCAACTATGTAGAGCTGGTTGAGGGTGAAGCAAATCGACCCGGTGCTGTGTATCGCGTACTCCCTAACGCTGATGAACCGTTCGATAAGTTTCCCGGCGCTGAGTTTGTACTCATTGCATCAACGCCCGTTCTCAACGCTCCCTTCGTCGCTAACAGCAGTATGTTGAGCGCTGATGAGATCAAGCGTCTGCAAGATGCATTGACCTCGGATGCCGTAGCGAATAACCCTAAAATCTTCGCTACGAAGGAGGAGATAGACGCCGGTTTCAAGCCACTTTTCCGCAAGACCAACGCCGAGCGTTTTCTGGTTGTCGATGACGCCTTCTTCAATCCAATTCGCGAGCTGCGCTAATTAACCAGACGTTCGGATTGAAGCCGACGTTATGTCGGCTTCAATCCCACGTCATTCTAAGAGGAGATAAGCATGCCTTTGCTTGAAGCAGACGCTGTAACCAAGCGCTACGGCACTGAAACGCTGGCTCTGAACGAGATTACCTTTGCGGTGCAGCCCGGCGAATTCGTTGCCATCATTGGCCCCTCTGGTGCCGGTAAATCAACACTGCTCCGCTGTATTAATCGACTTATTGATATTACCAGTGGTGACATTCGTTTCGATGGAGTGAGTGTTCCCAAATTACGCGGTCAGGCGCTCCGCCACCATCGCACGCAGATCGGTATGATTTTTCAGCACTACAATCTGGTTAATCGTCTCAGCGTGCTGGAAAATGTTCTGCACGGACGCCTGGGTTACAAGAATACGATTCAGGGTATTCTCGGTCTTTACAGTGAACAAGAGAAACGAGAGGCTGTGCGTATTCTGGAGATGTTGGGCCTGGAAGAGCAGATGTACAAACGTTGTGACCAGTTGAGCGGTGGACAGAAACAACGAGTCGGCATTGCCCGTGCGCTGGTTCAACAACCCAGAATGCTGCTGTGTGATGAGCCAATCGCTTCACTCGATCCGAGTTCGGCCAAGATCATTATGGATACGTTGCGCGAGATTAATCGAACGTTGGGGATTACTGTTCTGGTAAATCTACACCAGGTTGATGTTGCTCTCCACTATGCAGAACGAATTATTGGCATCAACCGGGGAAAGATTCTCTACGACGGAGTACCCCAGGCCCTGAGTAATGCACAGATTTATCAGATCTACGGTTCGGAGGCCGGTGAACTTATTCTGGATTTGAAAGAGCGCTATGCAGCCTGAAACCTTCTTTCGACGGCGCCGCATGCAGTCGATACTCTTCTTCGCGGCTATCTTCGGCTTCACGTATGGTAGCATCTTGCTTACCCAGTTTGATGTGGTAAAGGGATTGCTTGCTGTGCCGCAATCGTTTGCCTGGGCGGTCAGCAATTTTATCCCCGATGCACGAGCCTGGTCACGTTTGCCGACAATTCTGACCAGATTGCAGGAAACTGTGCTGGCGGCAATCGCTTCTTCGAGTATCGCTGCGGTTTTCGGATTAGGACTGGCGATCCTCGGTGCGAATACGACCCGGCCGCATCGCTGGCTTAGCCTGCCGGCCCGCGCTATCGCCAGTATCTTTCGGAATATTGATGTCTCGGTTTGGGCCCTTATTCTGCTTTTCTCGTTCGGGCAAAGTGGGTTCACCGGTTTTTTCGCGCTCTTTTTTGTCTCGCTGGGCTTTATCACCCGCGTTATGATTGAAACCATCGATGAGGTTGGGACTGAGCCGGTTGAGGCACTGCGGGCAACTGGCGCAAATTATGGTGCCATCATCAGTCAGAGTGTTATTCCATCCTGTCTTCCCCAACTGATTAGCTGGCTGCTCTATATGATCGAGACCAATATCCGCAGCGCCACGCTGGTCGGCATTCTCACCGGAACCGGTATCGGTTTCTTGTTCGATCTCTACTTCAAAAACTTCAGTTATGGCTCGGCCAGCCTGGTCGTGCTGGTGACAGTAGCAGCAGTTTTGTTGATTGAAACGGTATCGAATCACATTCGGAGGATCATTCTCTGATGGAAGCCACTCAACCCGCGCGAATTCGAGTACGTCCGGCCAACAAGGCGAATCTGGTCATCCAGGGAACGCTGATTGTGCTGAGCATATTGACTATTTACGGCTTGCTGACCCTTGACACGCGCAATGTTGATCCCGTAGCCGCATTTGGTGATATGCTCAACAGTTTTCGCATCGTCTTTCTCGAAGCGCGTCTGGATAATCTAAACTGGTTTGAATTACTGCGGGAGCTGCTGATTACTGTCTGTCTCGGTTTGCTGACAACGGTGTTTGGCGCTGGGATCGCCTTTTTTCTTGCACTCATAGCAGCTCAGAATCTTGCCCCACTGCACGTCACTAACGTGGTGAAAGCTGTGATGGCGTTTATACGTGCAGTTCCAACAGTACTTTGGGTCTTGTTTTTTGCCGTAACGACCGGGTTGGGCAGTGTGGCAGCAGTTATTGGCATGACCTTCCATTCGATCAGTTATCTGGTGAAGGCATATGCCGAAACATTTGAAGAGCTTGATCCGGGAATACTGGAAGCCCTGCGCGCCTGTGGTGCCAATTGGTGGCAGACCGTGTTTCAAGCGGTAACACCGTCCACTGCTTCTGCCCTGCTCTCGTGGACATTTGTGCGCTTTGAGATCAACTTTTCAGTCGCGATTGCGATGGGTGCAGTGGCCGGTGCCGGCGGGATCGGATTCGATATGTTTATGGCCAGTGCCTTCTATCTGAATCTCCGCGAACTCGGTATGTTCACGTATGCAGTGCTGATCTTCGCGATCCTGCTCGAATGGGGTGCAACTCACCTGAAAGCGACGGTTGGCAAGATAGAACAGAAGTGATCCCATGCTAACGCTATCGCACATTCTCAGTTGCAGTCCACCGCACCTGGTTTGTGAATTGGCCGATCAGGTGCTGGCATGTTACGACCAGCACGCGATCCGCTTTATCAGCGGTCCCCGCTATGTACTGGTACAGTTGCGTATGCGCGACGGTGTGGCCGAAACCCTGTTCAACGCCGGGGAGATTCTGGTCACCGAAACCCGCCTGGAGCTGAATGGTCAGTTTGGGTTTGGAATGGTCATCGGACGTGACCCCGATCACGCTACGGCCCTTGCCATCCTGGATGCCGCGCTCCGTATGCCGGGCGATCCCCATGCCGATCTCAGACCGAAGATTGCCGCACTTGGTCACCAGCTTGGCACAGCATACGAACGCCGGTTCGCCGCCGCCGCTGCAACGCGGGTAGATTTCGAGACATTCTGATGATGACGATTGTCGCTTCGCCACCAACACCAATTGAGCTGTTTAACAGTCGCGCCTTCCGGGTATTGCTCGATTGTCTGGCCCGTCCAGGGAAGATCGGCCAGCTCCCGCCACCGCCCTATAGCGACTTGCCGCCACTACCCGATGGCAGGCCGCCGAACACAACGGCAGTAGCTGCCTGTATGAGCCTGCTTGATCAGCGAGTGAGTTTCGTGCATGCACATGATAACAGGTGGCTCACTGACGACCAGCCGCTGTCTCGCTGGATTACACTCCGCAGTGGTTCACGAGTGGTTGCACCGGCCATCGCCGATTTTGCTCTGCTGCACGATACCTCCAGTCTTTCGCGCTTGAGCGAGCTACAAGAGGGATCGCTGATCTACCCGGAACAGAGTTGTACGGCGTTTCTCTGTGTGTCAGATCTGGTAGCTACCGGTAGCACCTTCCGCCTGACGGGGCCGGGTATTGCCGGCATTGCCACGGTCGGGATAACGTCTCACACCCCGATCCAGATAGAGCTATTACTTGCCCGGCGAGATCGCTTTCCGTTGGGGATCGATCTCTTTCTGATTGACGACAATGGTCGCTGCCTGGGCATACCACGCACAACCCGGATATTAATACCAACGAGCTAACCAATTCGAGGAGCAACCATGGGATATGTTGCCGTTCGTGGCGGTAGTGAAGCCATCAGCCGTGCCGAGGAGCTTGTCACCTGTTTACGGCTGTTGGGTGGCAGTACACCGCTCCAGTTACCCCAGATTCGCGATCAGTTACGCCACGCGGTGAGCCGGGCAATGCACGAAGGTGCGCTTTACGCGCCATTACTGGCCGCGCTGGCCCTGAAACAGGCCGAGGGAGATAGCATCGAAGCGGCGTTTCTCCTGCGTGCCTACCGCACAACACTCCCACGTGTTATGGCCTCGCTTCCGGCTTCTGGACGCGACATCTCGTGTCTGCGTCGCATTTCGGCTTCTTTCAAGGACATCCCCGGCGGTCAGATATTGGGACCGGCCAGCGATTATCTCATCCGGCTGCTCCAACCTGATCTGGCTCACGAAACGATTGTCGATGTTGCACGAGCGGCTGAGCAGTACGCTGCTCTTGTTGAAAAGGGAGGGATTCGTTCCGGTGAATGGGGGCGGTTTCCCAAAGTTGCCGATTATATGCGGCAGGAGCAGATGATTGTTGATATTCCAGCCGACAGTGAGGAAACGGAACCGTTCGATATTACTCGTGAACCGTTGGTCTTTCCCTGTCCGCGCAGTGCCCGGCTGCAAGCTCTGATGCAAGCCGACACCGGTAGTCTGATGTGTCTGGCGTACAGTAGTGTGCGCGGGTATGGCGATGCCCATCCGGCATTGGTGGAGTTGCGTTATGGCTACCTGGCCATTCAGGTCGCGCACCCGCTTACCGGCGAACCAATAACCATTGGCGAGATTGAAGTTACCGAGACCGAGGTGGCCTCGAAAGCGCATAGCGTTACCAGTCGCACCGGCACCCCGCGTTTCAATGTCGGCTACGGCTTTGCCTTCGGGCAGAGTGAGCTGAAAACCATGAGTATGGCTATTCTTGACAGTGTGCTGACCCAGGCCCGTGCCGGTAGTCTGGCGGGAGAATCAGGCCCTGCTGCCGATGAGGAGTTTGTTCTGCTGCACACCGATGGCATTGAGGCCAGCGGTTTTGTAGCGCATTTCAAGCTACCACATTACGTCACGTTTGCCGCCGATCTCAGCGTGCTTGACCGCGCCCGTGATCATCACGCACAGCAACAGAGTCGCCTGCACCAGTTGGTTGATCAGGCACTGACGGAGTAAGGTATGATGGTGAATGAGTCTGCCGACCAGTTGTACAGTTTCGCGCTTCTTGATGAAGATGCGAAGCGTGAAATTCGACGGAGCCTGCTCAAGGCTGTTGCGCTGCCCGGTCACCTCATACCTTTTGCCAGTCGCGATCTACCGATTGCACGCGGCTGGGGCACCGGTGGTCTTCAGATCACGCTATCAATCATTACGCCAGATGATACGCTGAAAGTCATCGACCAGGGTGATGACGAGAGTGTGAATGCCGTCAACCTGCGGCGATTGATTCACCGCACAACCGGCGTGGCTACCACGACCGATACGGCTGCAGCGAGCCTGATCCAGACCCGTCACCGCATTCCCGAAGAACCGCTACGGGCCGATCAGATTCTGGTCTTGCAGGTGCCGATGGCCGATCCATTGCGTTGGGTTGAACCCAGCCTCGAACGTGCGATCACTATGCACGGTGAAACCGATTACGGCAAGATGTGGGTGTACCTGTACGAGAGTGTTGTCCGGGCCGGTGATTTACGGATTGCCAGCCAGTACCCGGTTATTGTGAATCACCGCTACATGATGGATACAACCCCCATTCCACGCTGGGATGTGCCTAAACTGCATATGGCCGAGACGCTCTATCTGTTCGGTGCCGGGCGCGAGAAGCGGATCTACGCTGTACCGCCACATACGCCGGTCGAACCATTGCAATTTGAAGACTATCCCTTCCGCACCGAATATCGGCCTGGTCAACGCTGTGCGCGTTGTGGTGCCGAAAACACCTTCCTGACGTCACACTTTGTTGCTGATGCAAATGGCGGACGTTGGGAGATGACCTGTTCCGATGTTGCATTTTGTGCTAAACGACAGGGTGAACAACGTGATCGATGAAGACTGGATCTTGCGCGTAGATCATCTCTACAAACACTTCGGCCCAACCTGTGCCGACTGTCACCAGCTTACCGGCCCCACACAGGGACGCTCCCGTTGTCCGCGTTGTGGCACCGTGTGGGCATGTGTGGACGTGAACCTGCAACTGGCAAAGGGCGAAGTACTTGGCATTGTTGGAGAGAGTGGCAGCGGCAAAAGCACACTCTTGCAGATGATCCACCTTACTGTACAACCCGACCGTGGTCACATCTGGTACCGTGCAGACGGCGAGACAGCACACGATCTCACGACTCTGAACCGCTACGAAGCACGGCTGTTTCGGAATACCCACCTTGGTATCGTCTACCAGCGGCCAGAGCTTGGGCTGAACATGCGCTTCTCGATAGGCGGGAATGTAGCCGAAAAACTGCTTCTCGCCGAATGGCGACACTTTGGTCGTATTCGCGCACGTACCACCGAATTGATGGTGAAAACCGAACTTCCCCCTGAGCGCATTGACGATGAACCACCCACGTTTAGTGGTGGGATGCTCCAGCGCGTCCAGATCGCCAAGGCGCTGGCCAGCCGACCCACCATCCTGCTCCTTGACGAAATCACCAGCGGTCTGGATGTGTCAGTACAGGCTCGCATCCTCGACCTGCTGCGTCGGATTCAGTGGGAAGATCGCATCACCATGCTGCTGGTATCACACGACCTTGGCGTCGTTCGCCAACTGGCTCGACGCACGATTGTGATGAAGAATGGTCACATTGTTGAAGCCGGTCTTACCGATCAGATTCTGGAAGACCCGCAGCATCCGTATACACAGTTGCTTGTCTCATCAGCCCTGTAAAGGTGATCTCAATCTATGCAGCCACTGCTCGAAGTAGACCATCTGGTTAAATCCTTCACCCTGCACCTGATCGACGGTCGCACAATTACACCGGTGCGCGATGTGAACCTGACAGTGCATGCCGGCGAACACCTTCTCATTTATGGTCGCAGTGGAATGGGCAAAACCAGCATTCTGAAGTGCATTTATCGCACCTATATCCCCGACGCTGGTCATATCTGGTTTTCCTCAGAACAATTTGGGCGGATTGATCTCAGACTGGCGGCGGACGATGTCATTTTGCATCTCCGCGAACGCGAAATTGGGTTCTGTTCACAGTTTTTGCGCGTTCTGCCACGGGTATCGGCCCTTGACACTATCTGTGAACCGCTCTACCGCCAGGGAATGGATCGCGCCACAGCCAGACACATCGGACAGGAATGGCTGGAACGGCTGGGCATTGCCCGGTCGCTATGGCCGGCCAGTCCGGTCACGTTTAGTGGTGGTGAACAGCAACGGATCAATCTGGGCCGGGCATTCATTGCCCGACCACGGCTGCTACTGCTCGATGAACCTACTGCCAGTCTTGACGAAGGAACTAAACGGATCGTGATTGAGATGATCCAGGCTGCCCAACATGATGGGACAGCGATTATCAGTGTCTCTCACGATCTGGCCGGCCTGGGGGCGTATGCCGACCGTAAGTGGACGTTTAACGAGTGAGGTGGTGTGTGCAGTTTCTGCTAGCGAATGCAACCATCGTATTGCCTGACCGGGTAGTCGATAGCGGATGGGTGCTGGTTGAAAACGGTAAAATCGGCTCCATCGGACAGGGTAGCTATCCACAAACACCGACCGTACCCCAATTCGATCTCAGTGGTTCCTACCTGCTACCCGGCCTGGTCGATCTGCACTGTGACATTATCGAAAAACTGGTACAGCCGCGTCCTGGGGTTGAAATTGAGGTCGGGATTGCGATCCACGCTGCGGATCGGCTCTTACTCGGTTGTGGCGTCACCTGCCAGTTTCATGCGCTGTCACTGGATGATGCTGAATTTGGTGTCCGGAGCGAACGCTTCGTCTACGATTTTCTTCACCGCCTGTCCAGCGAACGGCACTGCGGGGCACGGCATCTGGTACACGCTCGGGTCGAAATCAGCAGTGATCGCGGCCTGGTTGCCCTCAAGACGATTGCCGGTCATCCGTTGTTGCGCCTGGTCTCGATCATGGATCACAGTCCAGGCCAGGGTCAATACACAACCGAAGCTGCTTTTCGGGCCTATGTAGCGCAGACGACCGGACGCAGCGCTGATGAAATTGATGAAATTCTGGCCCGTAAACGGGCCGCACAGGCCGACATTCCGTATCGGATTGATCAGGTGGTGCGCATCGCTCGCGATCATGGCTTACCGATAGCCAGCCACGATGACGACTCGCCGGAGCGTATTGCCCGATGGGCAGAATCCGGCATCCACATTACCGAATTTCCAACGACGATGAGTGCAGCGAAGGCCGCCCATACGAGTGGGATGTCGGTTGGCATGGGCGCACCGAACGTTCTGCGTGGCAAATCGAGTGGCGGAAATCTGAGTGCATTGAGCGCGATTGAAGCCGGTGTCGTCGATTGGCTCTGCGCCGACTACTATCCGGCTTCACTCTTACCGGTTATCTTTCGCCTGGCTGATCGCGGTACCCTGAGCCTTCCTGCCGCAGTAGCCCTGGTCAGCTACAACCCGGCACGGGCGGTCGGCCTCGATCACGTCATTGGCAGTATTCAACCGGGACGCAGTGCCGACCTCATCTGCGTGCGCCTGATGCCAGACCCGGTTGTCCAACAGGTCTTTGTCGCCGGCATACCTGTGTATACGTGGACAGAACAACACAACCCCTTACCCTTTGCTCACCACAACCGGCCTGACAGACCACTGCCGCCACCAGGCCCAAACCTGTAACAAGGCCCAACGAATAAGCCCTTCAGGAGCGAACGCACACAACAACGCAACCGGAATGCCACTGAGCCAGCGCCCCCACTCCGGCGGTGGCATTCCATCAATCGCCAGCATACCGGTGTAGCGAATGCTATAGCCGTTGAAGGTACCGATGGCTTCGATCCCAACCAGGGCCAGCCAGAAGATCAGGGCCGAGACACCCCAGCGGCGGGTCAGCGTACCGGTTGGCCACAAGAGCATTTCAAGCAGGCTAATCAGAACATACCCTACACCGAGCAAGATAATAGTGACGTAACCACTACTCTGTAAGGTAGAAATGAGCCAGATGACAAAACGCTGAAAACCTTCACTATGACCGAGCAGCCATTCGGTTATCAAAACATTGCTCCCGAACCACCATAACCCGGCCAGTGGCAGCAGAAGGACAACCAGAAACGGTTTGAGATAACGCATAGACCTGTGTACACGGTATCAAAAGCATTCATCTTGTATCAGTATACTGCAATACCGGTGTGCGATGATGAGGGTATTGCGAACAGATCTGGTATTAGAACGAATACAATCACAACGAGAGCTTTCCATGCATACCCATCACCCGGATCATCGGATAGATCGCGTTTCCAATATACTTTCGCACACCGGTCACTTGCCCACATCACCCTGCACTGCATTGCAGGAAAACACAGTATAATACATAGTAGAATGTAGTTCATAGTCCGTCTACATAACAATGCCTATGTCAGCGCTTACCGACACCCTTGACCGTGTATTTGACCGATTACTCTTCCTCTCGCCACCACCGGCATCAACCGAAGTACCGCTGAACAATGATGTGGGTGACGAGGAAGAAGTAGTGCCGGCAACGCCAGGCGAGCGAGCCTTTAGTTTCTCACTCTTCATCTCAGCGACCCGCTGCACGCTTCAGTATGTGCTGCTACCGGTGGTATTACCGCTGATCGGGTTGACGACTGATATTTCACTCCCCCTCGTTATTGTGCTTGATCTACTGGCAATAACCATGCTCGTGCGCAGTTTACGCTACTTCTGGCAAACCCGTCACCCGCGCCGTTTTGATATGCTCCCACTCTCCAGTGTTATTCTGTTTATCATTCTCTTTTCATTAGGATTCGATGTGTGGCAACTACTGACCTGATCGCCAGAAATGTAGCTGAGCACACCGATGCCTGCTCCTGCTTGATTAACAATTTATTCATGCAGGAGCAGGTATCTATTTCTGTATACACTCTTGTAACGTCATGCAGTAAAAGCGGTATACTCGTGAGGTCGGTAAAGAAATCAGCACATTATCACTGCCAGTATGACTGACAACACTATCTCGTCTCAATTCGATTATGATGACATCGCAACAACCTGGCGAGGTTTGTTGGAATGTATTGCTGAAATCATTGTTATTCTTGATATTGATCATACTATTCGTTTTGTTAACCAATCCTTTATTACTCTACTCGACTACGAACCGATTGCGCTTCTTAACCGCCACTTCTGCGAATTAGTGCATCCTGACGAATCCACTGCTGTCGAACAACATCTCAGTCAACTGACAGTCGGTCAATATCAATCTCAACCCTTGCGGGTGCGGTTGCAGCATCACGACGGGAGCTGGCGTATCTTTGAATTGCGGTCGTGTAATCGCCAGCAACATCCCGGCATTAACGGCATTGTGCTGAGTGGCTACGACATCACCCCATTGCTGGCTGCCGATTATGCATTACGTAGCCATCATGTGTGCTACCGCCAGCTCCTCGAACTGGCACCAATGATGATTATCATCAGCAGCCTGCCTGATGGAATTATCCGCTATTGCAATCCCGCCGGCGCACGCATTTTTGGTGTGAACACCCCTGAAGAGCTGTTGAACCGTCCGATTACCGAATTTTTGGCTGCTGACGAACACGCGATTATGTGGCAACGCCGGCAGGCATTACGCAACGGTCAACCTCTTCCTCCTATGCTCTATCACATCTATGCCCGCGATCATGTGGTGCGTGCAGTTGAGGTACAGGGAGTTCTGATCGAAGGTGCAGGCGAACCGCAAGTACTGTCTTTTGGCTACGATGTCACCGACCGGATTGAAGCCGAGCGTCGCCTCCACCTGCAAGTCCACGTCTTGTCCCAAATCAACGAGGCGGTGATTGTCACTGATCGCAGTGGTGCAATTGTCTATTTGAATGACATGGCCGCCTATCTTTACGGCGTCAATCCCGCCGAGGTGCTGGATCAACCGCTTTCACGCCTGTTTGTCGCTGAGCCATTACCCGCGCAGACCGTCGAATGGAACCCGCTCAGCCATACGCCAGGATGGCGCGGTGAACTCCTGCACCGCTTACCCGATGGTCGCACGATCATCGTCGATGTCAGCATTGATCCGCTTCACCACGATGAACTGGCAAATGGTGGTACGCTGATTGTTGTCCGTGACATTACCAGCCGCAAACAGGTTGAGGAGCGCCTCCGCCTGCTCGAGTCGGTTGTGATCCATACCAATGATGCTGTACTGATCCTTGATGCAGAGCCGTTATATTCACCCGGGCCATTTATTCGCTATGCGAACGCAGCCTGTAGCCGCCTGACCGGCTATGCCACCCATGAGTTGATCGGACGTAGCCTGCGCATTTTGCACGGCCCCGCTACCGATGTGATGAGCCTGCAAACTCTATGGCAGGCAATGGAACAGCGCAAACCGATTCGCCTTGAATTGCTCTACTACACGCGCATCGGTGAACCAATCTGGGTTGATCTGAGTCTGTCACCGGTCACCGATGATTATGGACAAACTACCCACTTTATCGCGTTACATCGTGATATTAGTGCGCAGAAACTGGCAGCATTCCTCGAACATGATCGCTCAGAAATCCTGGCGCTCCTCCTGCAACATAGTCCAGTAACCACAGTTCTGACCAGGCTGGTGGAGTTGATCGAACGGCAACGACCGCACTGGCTGGTATGGGTAGGCATTGACGGGCATGCAACAGCTTCAAGTGAACGACTACTCGATGAAGCTGAACGCCTTGAAGCACGCATTCGACAATTACTTGCCCATCACCATCGCACCACAACCCCAATCTCGATTAATGTACATACCCACTGGACTGAACTGAGCCAGTACGGTGTTACCGGCTGCTGGCTCTGGCCACTCGCCGGTGATGATGGCGCACTGGCTATCTTCCACACCCAAACCGACTGGATGCCAGAACGTGATCAGTCGCTGCTCCGTGTTATTACCGATCTGCTCAACCTGATCGCCGATCATACCCGACTGAATGCCCAACTCCACTATCAGGTGCGCTACGATCCTCTGACCGGTCTGCCGAATCGCCATCTCCTCCAGGAGCGGATCGAGCTGGCATTGCGTGATGCACGTGAACGCCGACATACGGTTGCTTTGCTCTTCATCGATCTCGATGGCTTTAAACAGGTGAATGACTCGCTGGGCCATCCGATTGGTGATCGCTTCCTGAAACACGTCAGTCAGGCATTTGCCGCCTGCGTCCGTCCACAAGACACCCTTGGTCGGATGGGTGGTGATGAGTTCTTGTTGCTGATGCCCGATTTGCCCGATGCCCGGCTGGCCGATATTGCAGCTCAACGTCTCCTCGATGCATTGCAGACGCCGTATATCCATGAAGGACAGGAGCTGCGTTTGACCGCCAGTATCGGTATCAGTCTTTTTCCACGCGATGGCGTCGATAGTGTGACGCTGCTCAAAAATGCCGACAGTGCAATGCATCGGGCAAAGGAATTTAAACGAAGCGGGTTTTTACACTACCGGCCCGAACATAGTCGCCGTGCTCATACCCGGCTGGCACTGGAAGTTCAATTGCGGCGCGCCATTGAACGTCAGCAACTGATCGTCTACTACCAGCCACAGTACGATCTGGTTACCGAACAGGTTGCCAGTGTCGAGGCACTGGTGCGCTGGCATCATCCACAACGCGGACTGATCCCACCGGGTGAATTTGTCCCTATTGCCGAAGAGAGTGATCTGATCATCGAGATCGGTTCCTGGGTGTTACGCGAGGCATGTCGCCAGGCTATGGCCTGGCACAAGGCCGGCTACCCTCTCTTGCGCATCAGTATCAATGTGTCGGCCCGGCAGTTACTACGACCCGAGTTTGTCTCTGAAGTGGCTGCGATCTTACATTCCAGTGGGCTGCCGGCAAACTGGCTTGAGCTGGAGATCACCGAAGGAGTGATGCTCGATGACCCAATCTATGCTGCCCGCCAGATTGATCAGTTACGTCAACTTGGTATACGTATCGCGCTCGATGACTTCGGTACCGGCTACTCTTCACTGGCCTATCTGCGCCAGCTTCGCCTCGATGCACTGAAAATTGATCAGGCGTTTGTGCGGGCCATCGACGAGCAAAGCAATATGGTCACCAACAGCCGTGCACTCCTCCGCGCAATCATCAACCTGGCCCACAGCCTGGGTCTGGCAGTGATCGCCGAGGGGGTTGAGACACCTGAACAACGCTCGGCGCTGATCAGCATGGGTTGCGACATCCTGCAAGGCTACCTGTTTGCGCATCCACTCCCGGCAGATGAGGTCTGGCCTACCATTTTGCGCTTACAGAATGGTCGTGCCCCGGCAGATTAAGTAGTTTACCAGAAGTTACCGCTCGTGATCGCACCGTCACACTAACGGTGACCTGTGTGCAGAGACAAAGAACGGCGTTTCCACCGGGCAAGCCGTTATGGAAACGAGCAGCACCTGCATCCATCTGCGCTGAAATCATCCACTGGATTGGTTGCCTTTCCCTCTCGTCATGCGCGTGCCGCACAGTTTGGCGTGCGGCAGCCATGCTGCCGCGCCAGCCGTACTCGCGATCCGGCGCCTAGGGTAGCGGTACCGCTGCGGGTCGAGGGTGCATCTGCGCCGGAGGGAATACTGCTGCCCAGACCGGATTGCCTGTGACGCATCATTTGGCGTGCGGCAGCCATGCTGCCGCGCCAGCCGTACTTGCGATCCGGCACAGGTCACAGCGCGAACCATGTCGTTACGTGACTCTCGTCTCAGGCACGGAGACACCACCGCTCTGGCACATGACCGACCGGCCATGCTTCCACATACCCGGTTGGACTGCCGACAAGCGACACACAACCATCACCCCGTCACTCCCTCACCCTCTACCGGCACCGGTATCTGAGCCAGAATCTGTTCGAGAATGGCGGTCGTCGTCTGCCCACGCAGACGCGCCTCGGCGGTCAGAATGAGCCGATGGTTAAGCGCCGGTACCACCATCGCCTTCACATCATCCGGCAACACAAAACTGCGTCCCGCCATCGCTGCTCGCGCCTGTGCCAGATGAGCGAGCGCCAACGAACCACGTGGACTCGCACCGAGTTCGATCTCGGCCCGCTCACGGGTCGCCCGCGTGATCGCCACCAGATACTGCCGTACCGGTGGATTGATCGCAACCCCACGCACCGCTTCCTGCAACCCTCTGACTTGCTCTGCACTCACAACCGGCGCTAACGACAGATTACCCGCTGGTGTCAGCGACCGCTGCACAATCTCTTCTTCTTCCACTGCACTCGGATACCCCATAGCGACCTTGATTAAAAACCGATCAAGCTGCGCTTCCGGCAACGGAAAGGTACCCTCCAGCTCTATCGGGTTCTGCGTCGCAATCACCAGGAAGGGACGCGGCAACGGGCGCGTCTCACCATCAATCGACACCGTCCGCTCCTGCATCGCTTCGAGCAGCGCACTCTGAGTGCGCGGCGTGGCCCGGTTAATCTCATCGGTCAACACAATCTGGGCAAAGATCGGACCGGGACGAAACTGAAACTCACCGATCTTTTGGTTGAAGAACGATAGCCCGGTTACATCAGACGGCAACAAATCCGGTGTAAACTGAATCCGCTGAAACGTACATCCCAACGTACCGGCCAGCGTGCGCGCCAGCGTCGTTTTACCAGTACCCGGCACATCTTCAAGCAGCACGTGACCTTCGCATAGCAAAGCGGCCAGTAACAAATCAATGATCGCTTCCTTACCGACAATAACACGGCCAATTTGCTCACGAATCGCGGTCGTGACCCGATGAATCTCGGCAATTGCTGTTTCGGAAACTGTTGACACAACGAATACCCCATTCCAAATCGAATACCAGGGTTGCCCACAAGACATGCCTGGAGCATCGGCATTATACTCGCTCTTGCGCAATGTGTGCCTCGCTAGTGACAATACCGTATGCTACCTTCCCCACGGCATCGTCACATAGTACCCATCAGTTCCCCCCAAACCGGTCGCAAATATCGGATGACCGGTTGTTACCAGCGCCCGTGAGCCGGCAGGAGTGAAATTCATCGCCACCGCAATCCGATCTGCGGTTATCACTATGTATTCTTTCCAGGTGTTAAGCCGGCCTGATCCAGCACCGGCACCGCAATGCGCTCTACACGGGCCTCTGCCCCCAGCCCACCCCTCAGAGCGAGAGGGTTGCACCAGCGAATCGCATCTTTGCCATCACGACACGTTTCGTTCTTTCCAGATGTTGAGCCGGTTTCATCCAGCACCGGCACCGCAATGCGCTCTACACGGGCCTCTGCCCCCAGCCTACCCCTCAGAGCGAGAGGGTTGCACCAGCGAATCGCATCTTTGCCATCACGACACGTTTCGTTCTTTCCAGATGTTGAGCCGGTTTCATCCAGCACCGGCACCGCAATGCGCTCTACACGGGCCTCTGCCCCCAGCCCACCCCTCAGAGCGAGAGGGTTGCACCAGCGAATCGCATCTTTGCCATCGAAACATGTTCCATACGTGTAACCCAAGTTGCCACCTACACGGTGAGCAGGCACGGAAGCTGACTGCCAGGATCGGCGCTATGTTGCCCTCAACACCGTGTGGCATTACCGCATAAACGATGTGAGGAGCAGCCAGTTCTTATGGACGCACTTCATCACGCCTCATGGTAGCAAACCAGGTTATGCACATCCTCTGTGTCCTCCGTGTCTCTGTGGTGACAAAGGTAGCAACTTGAGTTACGTGTAGTATAACCCCCGGACTGGCAAAACTACCCTTACTCTGGTATGATGAAAGCATCAGTGATGACACCCTTTCCTGCTGTCATCGCCACAACCAACCGTCATCACTACGGTTTTGGGTAAGACGAGAAGAGGAAGGAGGGAAGACATGGCACAGACTACGGAATTTGCTACCCGTATAGACATTCCCGTCGAGCGCCGTCGCTCGCTGATTACTATGCTCAACCAACAACTGGCTGACACCTTCGATCTGATGAGCCAGGCCAAACAGGCGCACTGGAATGTCAAAGGGCCACAATTTCTGGAACTTCACGAACTCTTCGACGAGCTTGCCGCTCGGCTGAATGGGTTTGTCGATCTGCTGGCCGAGCGCATTACCGCATTGGGCGGGATGCCGCTAGGTACCGCTCGCATGGCTGCTGCCGCATCGCGGATACCCGAATACCCCACCGATATTACTGACGGCCTGAGCCATGTGGCGGCGCTCGCCGACAGGTTTGCCGCATATGCCCAAACCACCCGCCAGGGGATCGATTTTGCGACTGAGCTAAGCGATCAGGCAACGGCTGATTTGATGACCGAGATTGCCCGTGCTATCGATAAAGACCTCTGGTTCCTTGAGGCACATCTGCAAGGATAACAGCGTACACCTACGGTCTATCAGTGCCATGACGCTGTTATGCGTCGTGGCCCTGATCTGCTCTGCCTGTGCTGCTGCGCCACCTGCACCAACCGCCACCGCCGTGGCATCTCCTGTCGCGATCCGTTCCACACCAACACCATTTCCAACCAACACCGCGATTCCAACGGCGACACCGGCACCAACAGCAACACCCGCTCCCCGTCAGCTTACTGTTTGGGTGGCAGAACCGGTCGCAGCACAGGCCGTTGTCGCGGATGCATTGCAGCAGGCAGCACAGATTGCAGGCATCGAAGTGCTGATCGTTCCACGCGATCCAGACGGCCTCTTGCTGAGTCTGGCTACCGACCGTTTGCTTGGCTTACCCCCACCTGACCTGATCTGGGCCAATCAAGAGGGGCTGGTCGGGCTGTTAGCCGATCAGTCACTGGCGCCATTGGACATCGATCTCCCCGCCGATCTCTTACCCGGCCTGCGCAGCCTTGCCGGTGAATCCACCACGGTATGGGGTGCACCAATCACAGCCCAAGATATGCTCCTCTTGCTGTATCAGCCCGACCGCGCATTGCCGACAACAGCCACCGATCTCGTCACGGCAGCCCAGACCGCACGCACTCCAGAGCGAGCCGGTTTTGTGCAGGGTTGGGGCGCAGCGCGCTGGATGGCCCCGTGGTTCTACGCTGCCGGCGGCTCCTTCACGACTCCCGATGGCAGCGAACCGACGCTTGATACACCGGCAATGACGGCCACCCTGACCCTGCTGCGCGACCTGTACCGGGCCGCGCCTCGCAATGGTGACAGCTACGCCCGCGGTCAACGTCTGCTGGCGCAGGGAATGGCGGCTTACGCGATTGATGGCGACTGGGCATGGCAGACATATCAGACGATCAGTGACACCTTTCAGATTGGAGTTGCCCCATTGCCGGCCTTTGCCGGCGCTCCGGCCCAACCTTTAATCGGTGGCAGTCTCCTGATGCGCCATCGCGCTGGTCAGGCTACCACCACCGATATTACTGCCCTGCTCAAGACCCTCTATCAACCGGAGGTTCAACTACGCCTGAGTGCAGCACTAGGGAGGCTACCCGCCCTGAGCAGCCTGCTTACCGATACCAGCATTCAATCCGATCCACGACGTGCAGCAGCGGCAGTTCACGCTGCAAGTGCCCCTGGCCTACCACCCACACCGGCAGCGCGTTGTGCTATCTTCGGTGTTGAGTCCTACCTGTACAGCGTCACCATCGGCGACATAGCCCTCAACGAAGCACCCGCCCTGATGCAACGGGAGGCGTTGGCCTGTCTACGGCGAATAGTGCAACCATAGCCGGGCCATGAGCGTCATACTGACAGACATGCCGGACTCTTGCAGAGTGCAGAACGAGGCGAAGCAAACCGGGCGCACGGGCCTTTAGCCCACCTGAGTTGACCGAATCGTGACCCTGCACTTCACGGTAAGCATAGAAAGGGAAGGCTATGCATTGCCCCCGCTGCAACACAGTATTACCCGATGATGCTCGCTTCTGCATCGAATGTGGCACTGCGGTACGTGTAGCAACCGGTGAAACCATTCAGCTACCACCGACGGCTGATGCAGCCATTACTTGCCCGGTATGCAGCACCGCCAATCCACCCTATGCGCGCTTTTGCGTGTATTGCGGCGAAGCCATTCAGCGTAGTGCCGGACAACCAGCCAGCAACGTGCCACGTACCGTCTCCCCACCTCAACCACGACAGGCACGTCTCGACGAGTTTGATGCAGGGATTACCCTGTTGCTCATCGGTGCTGCACTCCTGATCCCGGTCATCTTCCGGCTACCACCGATGATCTGGCCCAACTTTCTCATGGTACTCGGCATTGCCCAGATGATCATTCACCTGCGGCGGGGAACACTTACCTCGGGCATTCGTAACGCCATCTGGCTGTTCGGGCTAGGGGTACTGTTTCTCATACCACGACTACTGTTACCCGGTTTGTTCTTGCTCGTTGGCCTCACCCTTCTGCTGGAAAGCTGGCGCTGGACACGCCGGACTCCTTCGTAACAGGATTGTAGGGGCGGGTTCTAAACCCGCCCCTACCGCACCCGCCCCTACAGCCGGGTTCGCCGGACGATCTGCGTCGTGCATAGACCCGATGGCAGGAAACTGTCATGAAGATTTAACATTACCCTACGCTCAGAGTTGCTCTGATGTCATCGCTCAATAGAATAACCGTGCCATCAGACTTCGCCCCACTCTGAACAGAATCAGAAGAGCGACCATGATGGCCGCTCTTCATCGCACCATGGTGCCGGAGACGGGACTCGAACCCGTAAGGGGTTTCCCCCAGCGGTTTTTAAGACCGCAGCGTTTGCCTTTTCGCCACTCCGGCGCACCATACCGTAACTGTTCGGCTTCCCATTATACCACTATTTACGGTAATGGTTGTAACAACTCTCCGGCACACCATCCCTCAATACCGGCACTCCGCACCTGCCACCACGTCAGTCCATCGCGCTCAACCGGGCCGGCAATAATCTCCACCTCGGTTCCGGGTGCCAGAGCAACTCGAACTGCCGCATTGGTCCCCGGCTCAACCCGAACATTGAGAGCAGGTATTTCGCTACTGACAGTCGCTCTCCTTCCAACTGCCAGTCCTGTCGGAGCAGCAGTTGGTGGTGCTTCAGTGGTTGGCGTAACGTCTGCAAATGCAGGCGACGGCGTTTGTCCGGTAATCGGTGTTTCGCCTGGTGCTAATCCCGGAGCCTGACCGGTCGGTACCGGCGACAACCCGCCAACAGTGACCGTCGGCAACACCGATGGCGTTGGGTTTTGCAGGAAGAGGGCAACTGCCATACCGATCACAAAAATGCTCACAATAATCAAGGTGGGAGCAATCCAGCCCGGCACAACCGGCACACGCTCATTGCGAGCCATCGGATCGGACAGACCCCGATCACCGAGTGCCCGGATCCGCCGTGCATCATCGTACTGCGTATGGCGATCACGGAGACGTACCTGCACCGGCTCATCGTCAGGCAGCGTTGTCCGCGCCTGCAAGGGTCGGGTTGATCGAGGGCGATCCGGTTCGGCTGGCGGTACAACCTGCACCCCATACCGGGGTAACAGCATGACCGCCAGCCGCTGATAGGCCGCCAGAGTCTCACCGGTCACCGCCAGATGCTCGCCACGGGCGATCCGACCACGCAGTCGATGCAGACGCTGGACAGCATCAACCTCCTCTGGACTAAGTGGCGCCTGATCAAGCGTCTGCATCGCCGTCAGGACACCGGCAAAAGGGCCGAGCGCTGCCGATGATCTGATGCGCAAAAGGTGAGCACGCAACGTATCCTCAATCGCACCATGCAGGCTGAGCAGGGCCAGTTCCGGTACCTCGCGACGCGCTCGCGCCAGGGTGTATTTTTCCCGCGCCGACTCCATCAGCGTGAGTGGATTGACTGTAGTAGACTCGTCACCGGCCAGCGTCATTGCAGTTCCGCCTCTAACAATTCACGTACCCGCTGGGCATTCGCCTGCCCCTTTGTTGCCCGCATGACCATACCCACCAGAAACTGGATGGCCGTTGTCTTACCCTTGCGATATTCAGCAATCGCTTTTGCCGCTTTTTCATCGGCCAGCGCTGCACGTACTGCTTCCAGCAAGGCGCCATCATCGCTAATCTGCGTCAAACCACGCTCGGCCACCAGTGCTGCCGGATCGGCGCCGGTCGTAAACACCTCCTCGAAGAGCTGCCTGGCCACGACGCGGGTAATCGTGCCCTGCTGTACCAGATCAATGAGCGTTGCCAATCGCTGTACCGGCATCCGTTCGATCAGCACCGTTGCCGGCTCGCCCCGATCCTTCAGCAAACGGAACCCTTCGTTCAACACCCAGTTCGCAACCTCTTTTGCGCCATCAGGACGGTTAACTGCTGCGACTGCCGCCTCGTAATAATCGGCAATTGCCCGTTCCTGCGTTAGCAAATCGGCATCTTGCCACGATAGGCCGTGGGTTGCCATCAGCCGTGCCCGGCGGGCATCGGGCAGCTCAGGTAATTCAGCCTGGCGAGCAGCGATCCATTCTGGCGAAAGCACCAGTGGCGGAATGTCAGGCTCG
Organism: Chloroflexus aurantiacus J-10-fl; assembly: GCF_000018865.1. NCBI lineage: Bacteria > Bacillati > Chloroflexota > Chloroflexia > Chloroflexales > Chloroflexaceae > Chloroflexus > Chloroflexus aurantiacus. The sequence continues at coordinate 4,003,985 of NC_010175.1, read as the reverse complement.
GGAAAATACCGGTAGTCATGCGCGTACTCTTTCGAGCGCTGCCCTTCGGTACGGCCAAGATCCTCTCGCCAGCCGCGCGTCTCTTGCTCGACAGTACCACCGGCTTCTAAAATGCGGATCTGGCGCTCGATCTCATACGTCAATGCCCGTTCCACAAACCGGAACGAATTGATATTCTTGATCTCAACCTTCGCCCCAAAGCGTTCAGAGCCTGCCGGGCGGACACTCACGTTGGCATCACAGCGCAATGCACCTTCTTCGAGATTACCACTGTTGGCACCAATCCAGACCAGAATTTGCCGAATCTTCTCGAACGTCAGGCGCGCCTCTTCAGGAGTACGAATATCAGGTCGGGTAACAATCTCCATCAGTGGCATTCCACTGCGGTTGTAGTCAATGAGTGAGGCACCGTCAGGACTGTGAATCAGGCGACCGGTATCCTCTTCGATATGCAGCCGCTCGATACCGATGCGACGCACCTCACCGGCAGCAGTCCGTATCTCGATAGCACCATCGCTACAGAGTGGTTCATCGTATTGGGTTATTTGAAAGCCCTTCGGCAGATCGGGGTAAGGGTACGACTTGCGGGCAAAGATTGAGCGCTCGTTCACCCGACAGCCGAGCGCCAGCCCACAGAGCGCTGCAAGCTCTACCGCACGGGCATTCAGTACCGGTAGTGCACCAGGGAGACCGAGACTCACCACCGATACACGTGTGTTCGGCGGTGCACCGGCATAATCGGTACTGCATCCATCGAACATCTTCGAGGCAGTTAACACATGAGCATGAATCTCAAGACCAATAGTGGCGATATACTCTGGCATAGGCTTCCTCGTGTAATGGTACATCGCCTCTATTGTACCCGGTTTTTCGGCTTATGGCGCGACTACGTGGTATATACGGGTAAATGATTGGAGTGCGGAAGCCGTGCTTCCACACCGACCGTGATCGACGCCACGCGCGTGTCGCACCGAGCATCCTGCCGGTCATAGAGAAGTCTTCCTACCTGTCCCCGCCAGCTTGCAGGGCGGGCAGAACGTTCGAGCGTATAGCAGGGATAGGACTTGAGGACGACCAGAACGTCCTCATCCCCGCTCCTTCTCCTGCAGTGCGGAAGTGGGGAGCATTGAGCGCTGCGCCGGAGTTCCTGGTTGCGGTGGACGTTGTGGTTGCTCAACTCAAGTTGTTACGTATGCTGTGAGCAGACCACGGCGGCTGACTGCCAGGCTGAACAGCACGACCTTGCACGCAACACCATAGAGTGTAACCACATGCGCGATGTGAGGAGCCGCCAGTTCCTGTAGATGTCATACGTCACCCCTCACGGTAGCAATCCGGGTTACACCCATTCTCTGTGTCCTCCGTGTCTCTGTGGTGATAAAGGTAGCAACTTGAGTTAGAACTTATGTCATAAAAAGCTGTCCTATCGCGCTCTAATAACCATCTCCAGTGCCATCACGTGCTGCATTGGTTGCCTTGCTCGCCCATCATCCGTGTGTTGCGTCGTTTGGAGTGCGGCAGCCATGCTGCCGCGCCAGCCGTGCTTACGATCCGGTGCGTGGCATGCTGTTGATCCGGCTGGTCACGCGGATGCGGTGTGCCTGTCACGATCCTGGAGTCGGTCGGTAGAATGAGATAACTTCTGGTAGATGTTTTTTGAAACAAGTTCTAGTATAATCCAAGTTGCCACCTACGCTGTGAGCAGACCTCGGCGGCTGACTGCCAGGCTGAACAGCACAACCTTGCACGCAACACCATAGAGTGTAACCACATGCGCGATGTGAAGAGCCGCCAGTTCCTGTAGATGTCATACGTCACCCCTCACGGTAGCAATCCGGGTTACACCCATTCTCTGTGTCCTCCGTGTCTCTGTGGTGAGATATAAGGTAGCAACGAGGAGCCGCCAGTTCCTGTAGATGTCATACGTCACGCCTCACGGTAGCAACCCAGGTTACACCCATCCACTGTGTCCTCCGTGTCTCTGTGGTGATATATTTCGGCACACACAACCTTGCCGCTGCACAACGTGATAACCGATTTCTGGTATAATGACTGGCGAAAAGGTTTTTCACATTATGAAAGGAGGGTTTGCATGACCACCTCCCGGTTACCGGCTGGCGTGACGATTACCGCACCGATTACTCCCGCATACGCCGAGATTCTCACTCCCGAAGCACTGGAATTTCTGGCCACACTCCACCGCCGCTTCAATACCCGTCGTCTGGAACTGCTTGCCCGCCGCGCTGAACGTCAACGCGCAATTGATGCAGGCGAGCGACCGGATTTTCTGCCTGAGACAGCCCATATCCGCGAGAGCGAGTGGACGATTGCCCCCATCCCACCCCAGATTCAGGATCGGCGCGTTGAGATTACCGGCCCGGTTGACCGTAAGATGATCATCAATGCGCTCAATTCAGGGGCAAAGGTGTTCATGGCCGATTTTGAAGATGCCAATACGCCAACCTGGCAGAATCAGGTTGAAGGCCAGATCAACCTGCGCGATGCTCTGCGTCGTACCATTACATATACCAGCCCTGAAGGCAAGCACTACGCCCTGAACAACAATCCGGCCATCCTGTTTGTTCGCCCGCGGGGCTGGCATCTCAACGAAAAGCATATGCTGGTTGATGGTGAGCCGATCTCTGGTGCTATCTTCGACTTCGGTCTCTACTTCTTCCACAATGCCCAGACTGCCATCGATGTGCAGGGTGGCCCCTATTTCTACCTGCCCAAAATGGAGAGCCACCTCGAAGCACGGTTGTGGAATGACATCTTTGTGCTGGCCCAGGAGTTGCGCGGCATTCCCCAGGGAACTATCAAGGCCACGGTCTTGATCGAAACGATTCTGGCGGCGTTCGAGATGGACGAGATTCTCTACGAACTGCGCAACCACTCAGCCGGTCTGAATTGTGGACGCTGGGATTATATCTTCTCGTGTATCAAAAAGTTCCGCAACGACCCCAACTTCTGTCTGGCCGACCGGGCACTGGTTACGATGACTACCCACTTCATGCGTTCATATTCACTGCTGGCGATCAAGACCTGTCACCGCCGTGGCGCCCACGCGATGGGTGGTATGGCGGCTCAGATTCCGATTAAGAACGATCCGGTTGCCAATGAAGCAGCGCTGGCAAAAGTGCGGGCCGACAAGGAGCGTGAAGCCTCTGACGGCCACGATGGCACCTGGGTGGCCCACCCCGGTCTGGTTCCGGTGGCGATGGAAGTGTTCGACCGGCTAATGCCAACGCCGAACCAGATTAACCGTCAGCGTGATGATGTGCAGGTAACTGCTGCCGATCTCCTGGCATTTGGGCCGGAAAAACCGATCACCGAGCAGGGTATGCGCCTGAATATCAACGTTGGGATCCAGTACCTCGGCGCCTGGCTGGCCGGCAACGGCTGTGTTCCGGTCTTCAACCTGATGGAAGATGCCGCCACCGCCGAGATTTCGCGTGCCCAGATCTGGCAATGGATTCGCAGCCCGAAGGGTGTACTGGAGGATGGTCGCAAAGTGACGGTGGAACTCTTCCGGCAGATGCTGCCTGAAGAGCTGCACAAGGTTCGTGAGATACTCGGTCCCGCCTACGAAGACGGTCGCTACGAAGAGGCTGCCGAGCTGTTTGACGAGATTACAACCGATCCAGAGTTTGTGGAATTCCTGACCTTACCGGCTTACGAACGGATTCCGTAACTAGTGTCTGGTAACCTGTCAGAAACGCCATGCAGGGGTAGAGATTGCTCTACCCCTGCATGCTTACCGGATTTAGCCGCTGTTCAGAACCTATGCGAGGCAATCAAGCGGGCAGACGGTGAAGGGACTTGCCTGCCTGGAGAGTAGATCACTTCGCAGGAATAACCGCATCGTTGGTGTGGTGAGCGGACAAGTGTTCCTGAGCCTGTGCGATGGTGGGTAGCACGACCGCACAGCTTTTATGAAATAACTCAAGTTGCCATCTATGCTGTGAGCAGGCCACGGCTGTACAGCACGATGTTGCACACAACACCGGATGGCGTAACCGCATGAACGATGTGAGGAGCAGCCAGTTTCTATGGACGCGCTACGTCACGCCTCACGGTAGCAACCCGGGTTATGCCCATCCTCTGTGCCCTCCGTGTCTCTGTGATCACAAAGGTAGCAACCTGGATGAAATAAGTTCTACCATCAGAGCGTGGAGACTCCCTACCTCTCCTGTAGTAACAACCTCCTGCCCGGATGTTTAAAACCTCTACATTCCAGTCCACCTATTGCCCAGCTTTTGTCAGGTAAATTTCCGCTAGCGACTGTGGGTATCACGTGCTACAATAATGAGCAACCTGCTGCACCTTCACAGACAAGCACCGCATCCACCGATGTGCAGCCTGCTATGACAGTCGGGCGGTGTCAGTGAAGTCACCCGCCCCTACACGACGAGGTGACCTATGACTCATTACTTGATTGCCGGCGCGGCGGGATACATCGGTTCGCGACTGGCAGCGCGTCTCTTAGCCGCCGGCCATCGCGTGCGCGGTCTTGTCTACAGCGCCGAAGATCCAGTTGTTGAACGCCTTGCCGCTCGTGGGATGGCAGTCTGGATCGGTGATCTCACCCGCCCCGAAACCATCGATGGGATTACTGACGAGATTGACGTTGTTTTCAATCTCACGAACCGGATGCCAATCGATAATCCGGCACTGCTACGCGCCCTCTACATTGATGGCAACCAGCATCTGATTGCGATGTCGGTCCGCTCTCGCACGGTGCGTACCTACCTGTGGGCGTCGAGTATCGCCGCCTACGGCGATCACGGCGAGAGCTGGGTTGACGAAGATAGCCCGGTTGCACCCTCTTATCCGCTTGGCTCCATCTTTGCCACCGCCGAACAGACGGTATTGCAGGCAGTACGAGCCTATCGCTTCCCGGCCATTATCTTGCGTATGGCTACCGTCTATGGCCCCGACCGTGATCCACTTGAAGCGATTGCCAGTGGTCAGTTAACGATTTACGGTAATGGACGCAACTTCGTCCCCCATATTCACGTTGACGATGCAGTAGAGGTATTATTGCGGGCTGCCGAAGTTGGTCAAATCGGTGCGATTTACAATGTCGGTGATGACGAGCCACTACGCCTGATCGATCTTGTCAGTGAAGTGCGACGCCGACTTGGGATGTTGCCACCACGCACGTTCGATCCCAATGTCGGGCTGCGCGCCGGTATCGACCGCTCGGTGATTGGGGCATTAACCGCATCGGTTCGCCTGAGTAATGCCCGTATGCGTCACGATTTGGGGATCGAGTTGCACTATCCCGGTCTACGCTACTGGATCGAGGAGCGATTGCCGCTTGAGCTGGCAGTTGGGGTGTGACAGGTGTATCCTTCTGAGACGGGCGGCTGAGTCGCTGTCGGGGAGGATGAATGAACAGCGCGTTTCGTGCTCTCGCGTTATGAGGCTGACCGGCGGGCACCGGCCACGCTTGCCCGCCGGTTCTGTTGCGTTGCTTATGATATCGTCCGTCGCATCATCCACCAACTGTAACCACCCCGCCAGATGATCAAGAGGGCAGCCACCGTCAGAAAGGTTACCAACGCAAAACTGAACGGGCTAGACCGGCCAAGCTGAAACCACCGCAACAAAAGACCAACCGGCAATGCAACCAGCCATGTTCCCAACGACAGCCCGATCATCCGTAAGGGTGGGTGCTGGCGGAGTACTCCTGTCCACGGTGCAACCAGCAGCCAGCCAACGAAGAAGGGCCAGGCTACGCGCACCGCCGCGAGTAGCGGCTGCTCATCGGACAATCCATGCGAGCTGCGCCCCAACAGCGCAAATATGATGAACACCAGTCCATCACCGCCAATCAGTAATCCAAGCTGAGGCCACGATAGTTCGCTGAAACGATGCTTTGTTGTTTCCATAGGATGCTATTCTCGCTATGTCTACTGTCTGAGTGCCTGTAACTGACGTACCAATCCCTGCTGTTGCCAGTTTGCCAGCCGCAAGCGTAAAGCCAGGGCAGTAGCAATATTCCAGAGTACCGCATTTCCAAGCGCCGGATCGTCTTCGGCCAGTGCCCGTAACCGTTCGCGTCGCAAGGCCAGAATCGTTACTCCATCTTCACCGGCCCGCAGATCGGCACTTCGCCTGCCCCCATCGAGGAGTGACATCTCACCGGTAATTTGACCGGCAACAACCGTCATCAACAGGCGTTGACTATCTGGATCGCCCTCCAACGGCGGACTCCAGACCTCTAATGAACCTTCCTGCACCAGATAGAGATCGGTCGATTCCTGATTGGTGCGATCCACCAGAGTGCCGGGTGGATAGCGGCGTCGCTCTAAATGGGCGGCCAGCCGGGTGCGTTGAGCCAGACTCAAACCGCTACCGATTTGCGAGTTCGCCAGAAACTCCGTAATTTGGGTCGTCACCTCGGCAGGCTGCACCAGAATGTCCGGTTCACCAACAATCGAGGGTAAACCCAGGTAACTGGCAATATAGCGCAGCGTCACGTCTGGCGTCTCAAAGTGTGGCCAGTGTCCGGCTTTTGGCACAATCCGCAGATCGGCACTACGCCATTCATCGGCGATCACACCTGCATCACGCAACGGCACCGTATTGTCTTCCGCCCCCCAAATAACCAGCGCCGGCGTCTCCAATTCGCGCAATCGTCCGCTCAAATCCTGATTACGCATCGCCACAAAACATTCGGCCCGCACCCGACCCTGCCCCGGTCGCCGGGCATCAGCCCGCAGCCGCAGATAGTCGGCCTCGCTGATTGCCGAACGCTCGGCAAATGAAGCCGGTTTCATCAGGCTGTCGGTAACATAGAGCATCGACGGCTCAAGCAGCGCGAGTAGTCGGCTAAAGAGCGGAAAACGCTCAAGCATGGTGATCGGTGAGACAAAGGTGTTGATCCAGAATGATAACCGCCCGGATATGGTCGGGCAGAGCAAGACCATCCGATCAACTAACTGGGGAATCTGCAACGCCAGTGTCGCACTGATCATCCCCCCCATCGAATGACCGACCAGCACCGCTGGATGTTCGCTCAAGCCGGTTATCAGGCGACCGATGATCTGCGCATAGCGACCAATTGTCGCTCGTTCACGCAACGGTGGCGATTCACCATAGCCAGGGAGATCGACGGCAATGCAGCGAAAACGCCGACTCAACAGTGGAATCAAAGGCGACATCGCGAACGATGAACTTGACCAGCCATGGATCAGGATCGCCAATTGGGCATTACGCGGCCCGGTATCAATGGCATGGATTTTCGCGCCGTCGATTGAAAAGATTTCCATAAGTCATGCTCGCTGCGTTATGTCCGCTTTTAGTGGTATCATATCAGTATACGCATTATTTCGTCTACAGCAATTGTGCCGGATTTTCAGCGCTGTACGCATTACAGGACGCTTGCAAATGAGTGACCAGCCAGTCTCGCAAACCGCACCTCCCCTCTACATTGTTTCCGGCGGTGCCGGCGCCGTCGGCGAGCAGGTCGCCCGACTAACCCTTTCGCAGTTTGAAGGGGCTGAAGTGCCCTTAATTATTATCCCTAATGTGCGCGACCTGAGTCAGATTGCCGAGGTGGTTGAACGAGCAGCTCATCAGAACGGAACGATTCTGCATACGCTGATGGAACCCTCTCTCCGTCGTGAACTGATGCGGCTGGCCCGTGAACGTGGTGTCGCCGAGATCGATCTGGTCGGTAGTGTATTGTCGCGCCTGGCCACCGTGTTGCGCAAAGAACCGCTCGGAAAACCCGGCCTGTACCAGCCCCGCCGCTCGGCCTACTTTGAACGACTCGATGCGATTGAATACACCGTTGCGCACGACGACGGTAACAAACCTCACGAGCTACATCAGGCTGATATTGTGCTGGTCGGTATCTCTCGTGTCGGCAAAACCCCGCTCAGTATGTATCTGGCCGTGTTGGGCTGGAAAGTTGCCAATGTCCCCCTGGTTCGCGAAGTACCACTTCCGGCTGAACTCTTCCAGGTCGATCCCCGACGGGTGATTGGCTTAATCGTGGAAGCCGAGCAGATCACGGCCCGCCGCCGCTGGCGCCAGCGCCGGATGGGGGTCAGTATTGGCGGCAATTATACCAGTCTCGATGCAGCTTACGACGAAGTGGAATGGGCCAGAAGAACGTTTCGGCAGCACGGCTGGACAACAATCAATGTCACCGACAAATCGATTGAGGAAAGTGCTGACGAGATTATCACTCTGATCTCACGCCGCTTCAGCCAGCTTCCCTGAACGCAGGTCAGGATTGGTGATGGGTGTTGCTTCTGCACCGACCACACCTATCAAGTGCGGTCGGTGCGCTCGTCGCTGTGCTACATCACGGCGATCCGATCTGCGCGACTAAAAAGCCACTCCCTAACGGATCACGCGGATCGACAATAAATTCGCTTCGCCCGATCACAAATGCCCGGCCACTCACTTCGGGGATAATGGCGGGGTACGAACCGACCTGGGTACAATCCACCACCCGCCCGCTAAATGTGCTATGGCGGCCCAAAATGCTCTCGATCACAATCTCCTCGCCGGCGGCTATTTCGCCTTTGGCATAGTGAATAGCCAGGCGCGCCGAAACGCCCGTACCCGTCGGTGAACGATCTACTTCAGCATTGGCAAATACGCAGATATTGCGACTATGGTGAGCGGCATCTTCGGGCTGGTCGGTCAAGATCGTACCGTACAGAAAACCCAGGTCTGGATCGTGAGGATGATGGAGCGGTAGAACATCGCTCACCGCCCGCTTGATTGCTTCACCTGCCACAACCAGCGCCGCTGTCTGTTCTGGGGTTACCCGAAGCCCAAGCTGGGCTGCCGGCAGAACGGCATAAAACGCCCCTCCCCACGCCACATCGCACACCACCTGACCATAACCCGGTACATCAACCTGTAGATCGCGTGCATATACAAATGATGGGACGTTACGAAATGAGACCCGGATTACTCTGCCGCTTTCAAGGTGCGCGGTTGCCTTCACCAGCCCGGCAGGTGTATCGAGAGTGACCATCGCCTGATCACCTTCTCCTACCACCGCGCCACTCTCGACCAGCACAGTGACGAGCGCAATAACGCCGTGACCGCACATCGTGCTGTACCCTTCGTTGTGCATAAAGAGCACGCCAGCGTCGGCTTCGGCACTCACCGGCGGCGTGATCACACAACCGTACATATTGAAATGACCTCGCGGCTCCCACATCAATGCTCGCCGGACATGATCGAGGTGATCGCGCATAAAACGACGGCGTTCGAGGATCGTTGTCCCGATAATGTCTGGTAGACCGCCGGTGACAATCCGTAACGGCTCACCGGCAGCATGAGTCTCGATGGTCGTCAACCGTAACGTATCTGGCGGAAACCGCAACCGATCCCAATCTAACTTCATGGAATCCATCTCCCTTCTCTAACAGAAACAGCACGTTGCACCGGATCATCCCCTGCTTGTCTGAGGGTATGCGTAGTCGCTTGCACGTCGTTGCACAAGGCAATAGACGGCAGACCCTGCCACCGCCGGGGCAATAGCGCGGATGAGGTGGTTGCAATGAGTTGAACTCATCACAAACATCAAGAAACAGCAAAACCACGCTCTCACCCGATCTCGCTTGCGCACCAGTCATACAGCGTCCAGAAGCCATGCCTGAACACGCACCGGATTGCCACTTCCCTTGACCATACGATTGGTTCATTGTATGATAGCAAACACATTCTCGCCACCGGTAAAAGAGTCCATACAACACACTGTTGCGCTGCGACGCACAGGTAGATGGTCAATACATCTATCTTTCGACGCCTGGCAACGCATCACGAGGGGTAAAAACCTTGCGTGAGGCTGGTTGAGCCAGTTGGGATGCGATCAGACGTTTGGATGTATTCGGAACGAGAACGGTTTGTGGATCATATCCACATTGCATATTTCAGAGCGTACCACAGTTGTGATACTGTACGGTACAGTTGCGTTATCTACCATTGTATTCTCGTACTATTTCCCTACCATGAAGGCGAGGCGAAGCCGGCTAAACAACATGAAACCCAGGTATAGGTGGCGGAAGGAAGGGTTTTTGTGTGTTACGCAAGTCGCGTAGCCCGGCATCACTATCACTGCAAGCTCACCAGGACTTCACAAAGCTGCCTTGTTCAAGGAGGAAACAGGTTATGACAAAGAAGTGGGTCTACCTCTTCCGGGAAGGAAATGCGTCGATGCGCGATCTCCTTGGCGGGAAGGGGGCAGGTGTCGCCGAGATGACACGAACCGGGGTGCCAGTTCCACCCGGTTTTACAATCACAACCGAAGCGTGCAATGCCTATTACGAAAACGGCCAGCAGTTCCCCGAAGGCATGTGGGAACAGGTACTGGAAGGCTTGAAAGATATCGAGGCGCAAACCGGCAAACGGTTTGGCGATCCGTCCAACCCTCTCCTGGTCTCGGTGCGGTCAGGCGCCAAGTTCTCGATGCCGGGTATGATGGATACGGTACTCAACCTCGGTCTAAACCAGCAGACTCGCGAAGGGCTGGCGCGCCTCACCAATAATCCCCGGTTCGCCGCCGATGCCTACCGCCGCTTTGTCCAGCTCTTCGGCAAGATTGTGTTGGGTGTTGACGGTGATCGCTTCGAGCACGAGATGGACGAAGCGAAAGGTCACGGTCAACGCCAGGACACCGATCTAACCACCGAAGAGTTGTTGGCGCTGGCCGAGAAGTTCAAAGCGATCATCAAGGAAGATGTTGGTGTCGATTTTCCCGAAGACCCCTTCGAGCAGTTGCGCGCAGCGATTGCCGCCGTGTTCCGCTCATGGAATGGACGGCGCGCTGTCGATTACCGCCGCGTTAACAAGATTCCCGATAATCTCGGCACGGCAGTCAATGTCCAGGCCATGGTCTTCGGCAATATGGGGAATGACTCGGCAACCGGCGTTGCCTTCACCCGCAATCCCAGCACCGGCGAGCCGGAAATTTTCGGTGAATATCTGGTAAATGCCCAGGGTGAAGATGTCGTCGCCGGTATTCGCACACCACAGCCGATCAGCAAACTGGCCCAAGAGATGCCTGAAGTCTACGAGCAATTCCATCAGATTGCCAAGCAGCTCGAACGGCATTACAAAGACATGCAGGATGTCGAATTTACTATCGAGCGTGGCAAGCTATGGATGTTGCAAACCCGTACCGGCAAACGCACCGGCGCGGCTGCGGTGAAGATCGCCGTTGATATGGTCAACGAGGGCTTGATCGACCGGGCAACTGCTGTTCAGCGGGTTGATCCGCATGCACTCGATCAATTGCTCCACCCCATGATCGATCCTGCGGCTCGCAAGGACGCCCATCCTCTGACTGTTGGCCTACCGGCCTCACCCGGTGCTGCGTCCGGTAAAGTGGTTTTCGATCCCGACGAAGCCGAGGAGCTGGCCAAAACCGGCGAAAAGGTGATCCTGGTGCGCGTCGAGACTGCACCCGAAGATTTTCACGGCATGGTGGCCGCGCAGGCTATCCTGACCGCCCGCGGCGGCATGACGTCGCACGCTGCCGTGGTTGCCCGTGGCATGGGCAAACCGTGCGTTGCGGGTGCCGGTGATTTGCGCATTAGCTACGCCGACCAGTTAATGACCGTGAATGGGACAACGATCCGCAAAGGCGATTGGATTACCCTCGACGGCGGTAGTGGTGAGGTCTTCGCCGGCAAGATGCCGACGGTGGAACCCGAACTTTCGGGCGATTTTGCCACCTTGATGTCGTGGGCCGATGAATTCCGCAAGCTCGGTGTGCGGGCCAATGCCGATATTCCGCGCGACGCCCGTGTTGCCCGTCAGTTCGGTGCCGAAGGGATCGGTCTCTGCCGGACTGAGCACATGTTCTTTGAAGGTGACCGGATCGATGCCATGCGCGAGATGATCCTGGCCGACACGGTAGAAGAGCGTCGGGCTGCGTTGGCCAAGATCGAACCGCTTCAGCAGGGCGACTTCGAGGGTCTGTTCCGCGAAATGGCCGGTCTACCGGTGACGATTCGCACCCTCGACCCACCGCTGCACGAATTCCTACCCCATGATGACGAAGAGATCGAGGCGCTGGCCAACAAGCTAGGCGTCGATCCGCGCAAGGTCAAGGCCCGGGTTGAAAGCCTGCGCGAGGCAAACCCGATGCTGGGTTTCCGTGGTTGTCGGTTGGGCATCCTCTACCCCGAAATCACCGAAATGCAGGCACGGGCGATCTTCAAGGCGGCTGTCAAAGTCAAGGCGGAAGGGATCGATGTCCATCCCGAAGTTATGATCCCACTGGTCGGCCATGTGAGCGAGTTGAAGCTGCAAGAGGAGATCGTGCGTCGGGTTGCCGCCGAAGTCTTTGCCGAAGCCGGGATTGAAGTTCCCTACCTGGTTGGCACGATGATCGAGCTGCCGCGGGCTGCGCTGGTGGCTGATGAAATCGCTCAGGTGGCAGAATTCTTCAGCTTTGGCACCAACGACCTGACCCAAACTACGCTCGGTCTTTCACGAGACGACTCAGGGCGCTTTTTGCCGATCTATGTCGAAAAGAAGCTGATCCCCGATGATCCGTTCCAGACCATTGATCAGCGTGGGGTCGGGCAACTGGTGCAGATCGGTACCGAACGGGGCCGGTCAACCCGACCTGATCTGAAGGTCGGTGTCTGTGGTGAGCACGGCGGTGATCCGGCCAGTGTCGAGTTCTTCCATCGGGTTGGCCTGAACTACGTCAGTTGTTCACCGTATCGGGTGCCGATTGCTCGACTGGCGGCTGCCCAGGCCGCACTCGGTGAAGCAAAGCGCGACAAGTAACGGGACTGTTGCGCCCTCTTTAACCCCCACAGAACGGCGAGGCTCGCGAGAGCTTCGCCGTTCGTCGTGATCTTGTAACTCACGATGATGACTGCCCTCGCTATAATGCAATACAACAACAGCAAACGTACTCTTAAAGCTGACCCGCAACAATGGAATGGGGATAGGCAAACCCATCAAACAGACCTTAGTTCGTGTTCGCCTGATACTGTGGAGTTACTCATGTCGTTATCACCGATTGTCGCTACCCTGCTTCAACACGCCGAGACAACACCACATCGGCCATGTATCGTTTTTGACCAACATCTGATCACCTATGCCGATCTGGCCCGGGCAGTGGCCGGCTGGGCAGGTCGCTTTCACAGTCTGGGTATTAATCGAGGTGATCGGATTGCCCTCGCGCTACCCAACACGCCGGCGTTCATCGCTGCCTATTTCGGTGCCCAACTGGCCGGTGCAGCAGTCGTCCTGATAAATCCACAGTATCGCCACACCGAATTGAGTCATCTGCTGTCCGACTCAGAGCCGGCAATTGTTGTGGCCACGACCGAGAATGAAGCCTTCATCACGGCAGCAATGCCAGAATCGCGACCACATCTGCTCAAACCATTGGCAGAGCTATGCGGTGCGCCACCTGCCGACCCTGGGCTGTTCACACCACCCGCCGCTGATGAAATGGCACTCATCGCCTATACATCAGGCACAACCGGTCGAGCCAAAGGTGCAGTCCATACACACGCCAGCCTTGCCGCAAACTGCGCTGCAATTAGCACAGCCTGGCGCTGGACTGAACATGACCGCTTGCTCTTGATGCTCCCGCTCTTTCATGTCCACGGCCTGGGTGTTGGCGTTCACGGTACCATTCGGAACGGCGCCAGTCTGGAACTGCATAGCCGTTTCGATGCTGATGTTGCGCTCCAACGCATGCACGATCCGGCGATCACCCTCTTCTTTGGCGTACCCACGATGTATATCCGGTTGATCGAAGCTGCCCGCCACCAGGGAGTGCCGGAACATCGCCTGCGCCTCTTTGTTTCTGGATCAGCTCCACTCAGCCCGCAGACATTTGCCGATTTTGCCAGTCTTTTCGGTCAACCGATACTCGAACGTTACGGCATGACCGAAACCGGAATGAACCTGACCAACCCTTACGCTGGCGAGCGGCGGCCCGGCAGTGTTGGCATGCCCTTCCCTGGGCAGGAAGCGCGCATTGTTGACCGGACAACAGGTCAACCACTCCCAACCGGTCAGATCGGTGAGATTCAGGTGCGTGGGCCACACCTCTTTCGCGGCTACTGGCGAAATCCGGCAGCCACCGCAGCCGCTTTCACGGCTGATGGCTGGTTTTATACCGGCGATCTCGGCTTTGTCGATGACGATGGCTATTTCCACATCACCGGACGCAGTCGCGACCTGATCATTAGTGGTGGCTACAACATCTATCCACGCGAGGTTGAGGAGGTGCTTGCCCAACACCCGGCAGTAGCTGAATGCGCAGTGTACGGCGAAGCCGATCCTGACCTGGGTGAAGTACCGGTAGCAGCGGTTGTGACCAACGGCCAGGCAGTTACAGCGGCTGACCTTATTGAGTTCTGTCGAATGCATCTGGCTGCGTACAAACGGCCACGACGCATTCACTTCGTCACGTCGTTACCGCGGAACGCGCTCGGTAAAGTGCAACGACATCTGCTGGCGGACGCGGTATCTAACCACAGGTAACTGTATATGACAGACCTGGATGACTACGAAGGCGATCCTTACCGCGACCGTGACCGGCTCAGCGAGCTACTCACCGATCAGCTCGAAGAACTGGCACGGGCGATCCATTCGCCCGATCAACTGGCCCGTGCCCGTGCAGCCAGTCGTCTGGTCACGCTCGATGTTGATCCAGAGCTGGCCTTACCAGCTCTTCATCATCGGCGAGCAATGGTACGCGAAGTGGCAGCCGAAGCAATTGGCTACAGTAGCAAGCCACTTTCACCAACCGTGATTGACGCGCTGCTGTCAGCTATCGATGATCCCAAACCATTTGTGGCTGCCGCAGCGATCAGGACGCTAGGCCGACGGCAGGTAGCGCTGGCCCATGCCCAAATCGCTGCCTGTCTCGACGATCCCGAACCACCGATTGTCGCCGCGGCCATCACAGCGCTGGCGCGACTTGGCGATCACACGCTAACGGTCACCTTGCCGGAATTTCTCAACAGACAGCATCTGATCATCCGTATTGCTGCCGCCGAAGCTGCCGGCATACTCCGGTCAGTTAATGCTGTTCCCGGCCTCCTTCGCCTGCTCGAAGATTGCATCGACGCCTGGCACGAGCGCCAACAGCATATTCCCAGCCGGGCGGCCAGTGTGGCCATGCAGGCGCTGGCCCGGCTCCAGGCGCGTGCTGCGATTCCGCTGTTGGTTGAGATTGCGCGCTACGTTGTCGGCCTGCGGACGCTGGCAGTACGTACTC
Organism: Chloroflexus aurantiacus J-10-fl; assembly: GCF_000018865.1. Lineage (NCBI taxonomy): Bacteria > Bacillati > Chloroflexota > Chloroflexia > Chloroflexales > Chloroflexaceae > Chloroflexus > Chloroflexus aurantiacus. Next base: position 3,988,750 of record NC_010175.1, on the reverse strand, counting down.
TGATCCAGTTACAGGCCATCGAGGCAGCACCGGCCCTGCTCCCGTTGCTCAACGAGGAAGGCCGTCATCTCCTCAACGAAGTCATTCGGTTCTTCCACATGACCGGCTATCGGGCGGCGGCACCAGAACTACGGGCATTCCTGGAGCGGGCAGTTGTTCGTCACCGTCCTCTGATCAAAAAGGTTCTAAACATCCTGGTCGAATGGCAGGACAAAGAGGCGCTCCCGATCATCAGCAACCTTGCCACCAACGACCAGAGTGCCGAGGTACGGGCATACGCGGCGCAGTGTGCCGTGTTGCTTCAGTCGCAATCCGCGTCACCAGCATCGTCATTCAACAACGGCATTGTCCCAGAAACAGTGCTCTCTGAGACGTACAACGAACGTATCCGCCAACGCCGACAACGACTCGCCGGCCTGACTATTGGTCAGATTGTCAATGGCAGCGTTTTACGTGTCCTCCGCTACGGGGCAGTGATTGAGCTGGGTGGCATTGAGGGTTTCGTCCATGTCGGTGAGATCGACTGGCGCTGGATCGGTGATGCACGCCATGCGTTACACCCAGGCCAGGAGATACAGGCCGTCATTACCGGCATCGATGAACAGCGCCTCCGTGCCAATCTCAGCATGCGCCGCGTCCACCCCGATCCATGGCTGGCGGTCGCACAGCAATTGAATGCAGGTATGCAGGTACAGGGGACAGTAGCCGGCATCACCGATTTCGGCATCTTCATCGAACTGCTACCCGGTGTCCAGGGCCTCGCTCACATCAGCCAGATTCCGCCTGATCAACAGCCGCTGAAGCAAGCTTTCAGCCTGGGAAGGAGGGTACAAACAACCATCTTGAGTATTGACCACGAACGACGACGGATCGCCCTCAGCCTGTACACAAAGCTACAACAAAAACCGTGCAGCGTTAATGCTGCACGATAAGAATGGTGGGGACGATGGGAGTTGAACCCACACGCCTTGCGGCACATGATCCTAAGTCATGCGCGTCTGCCATTCCGCCACGTCCCCGCTGGCGAGTATAGCACGAGAGGCGGTTTTCGGCAAGAGGTTGCCGGTCAGCTTTGGAGCATGATATACTAAAGATGTTTGTGCGGAAGCAGTTCCCCGCTACGAAGCGCAATTATCGTCGCGGTATCATATAGTTTGCAGGAGCCGCCATGAAAGCCGTTGTGATGGCCGGCGGCGAGGGCACTCGCCTGCGACCACTTACGATTAATCGCCCCAAGCCAATGGTGTCGCTGGTCGATAGACCGGTGATGCAGCATATCATTGAATTACTCAAGCTCCACGGGATTACCGATATTATCATTACAGTGCAGTATCTGGCGAATGTTATCCAGGACTATTACGGTGATGGTAGCGCGTATGGCGTCAATATCACCTATTCGCTGGAAGAAGTGCCGCTCGGTACTGCCGGTAGTGTCAAAAATGCCGAACATTTATTGACCGAACCATTTCTGGTTATCTCTGGTGATGCACTCACCGATTTCAATCTCTCGCAAATTATCGAATATCACATGGCCTCTGGCGCTACAGCCACCGTCACCTTGACCCGTGTTTCCAATCCGCTCGATTACGGCGTTATCATCACCGATGAACAGGGGCGCATTCGGCAGTTGCTCGAAAAACCGAGCTGGGGAGAAGTCTTTTCCGACACGGTCAACACCGGTATCTATGTCTTCAATCCCGACATCTTCAGCTACATCGAACGCGGCAAAGTAACCGACTGGTCAAAAGATGTCTTTCCGCGCATGCTTCATCGTGGTGACCGGCTCCAGGGCTACATCGCAAACGGGTATTGGACAGATGTCGGCACTATCGAGGAGTATATGCGAGCCTGCGGTGATTACCTGTCGGGCAAGGTAAATCTGCCGCGCGTCGGGCACAACATCGGTGGTGACATCTGGGTTGACCGCGATGCCGAAATTGCGCCCGATGCCCAATTACACGGGCCAATCTATCTCGGCCATGGCGCCAAGATCAAGGGTGGCGTGATCATTCACGGGCCATCCGTCATTCGCGATTACACCATTGTCGATAGTCGGGCCAACATCGACCGCTCGATCATCTGGCGCAATTCGTACATCGGTGAACGGGCGGAATTGCGTGGGGCGATTGTGCTTCGTCAGTGCAACATTCGTTCACGCGCCATGATCTTTGAGGGCGCCGTTATCGGTGACGGCGTGCAAATTGGCGCGGGCGCCGTTGTCCAACCCAACGTCAAAATCTGGCCCTCGAAAGAGGTTGACGAAGGCGCGACAGTTACCTCTAGCATTATCTGGGGTAGTCAAGGCCGGCGCGTCCTCTTTGGGCGCTACGGCATTACCGGCCTGGTCAACATTGAGATCACCCCAGAAATGTGCGCCCGCCTTGGTGCAGCCTACGGTGCCACCCTGCCGCGTGGCGCCACGGTAACCATCAATCGTGATGCGCACTTCACGCCACGGATGCTGAAACGGGCGATTATTGCCGGCCTGCCTTCGGCTGGGGTGAATGTCTGCGATTTGCGTAATGTGCCGATCCCGATTGCCCGCTACTACACCCACGCCAGTGGCGCCGCCGGTGGCGTCCATGTGCGTATTTCACCATTCGACAATCGGGTCGCCGAGATTAAGTTTTTCAATCACCTTGGGTTGGATATTAACAGTGCAACCGAACGCAAAATCGAGAGCACCTTCTTCCGGGAAGATTACCGGCGAGCCTATCTTGATGAAATTGGGCGTATCTTCTACGGTGAAGACGTTGAAGAGACCTACCGGGCCGCATTTATGCGCGCACTGGGCCAGAATGCCGCATTCGGGAAAGGCTTTCCCATCGTTATCGATTATGCCAACACCAGTACCAGCACCGTCATGGCCGAAATCTTACGGCGCATGCAGGCCGATGCGGTTGAGCTGAATGTCTATCTCGACGAACGGATGGTCTTTCAGACGAGTGCTGATTTTGAAGCGGCGATGAATCGGCTGACCAAGATCACACCGGTTGTGGGAGCACAATTTGGTGTGAGGCTCGACCCTGGCGGCGAGAAGATTTTTCTGATCGATGATCAGGGCCGGCGTCTCCATCCCCTGCGAGCACTGGCAGCAATTACCGCGCTGGCAATGCGGGCAAACGGTGGCGGAGTGGTTGCTGTACCGGTGACAGCACCACGCGCCTTTGAGCAGATCGCCGCCCGTTACGGCGGCAGCATCATTCGCACACGAGCCAATCTGGGCGCATTAATGAATCTGGCGGCTGAACGCGCCGATCTCCTGCTGCTAGGTGATGGCACCGGTAATTATATCTTTCCCCATTTCTATCCCGTTGCCGACGGTATGTTCGCTATTGCACGCCTGATGGAGCTGCTTTCGCTTAACCAGACGACTCTAAGTGAGGTACTGGCGGATTTGCCGCCGTACTACCTCTGGCAAACCCGCGTTCCGTGTCGCTGGGAAAGCAAGGGTAAGGTGATGCGCATTCTCAACCAGCAATACCACGAGCGCCACGGCGAGCAGATTGACGGCATCAAGATTGAACTGGGTGAGGAATGGGTGCTTATCCTGCCTGACCCGGATGGGCCATTCTTCCACGTCATTGCCGAGGGAGTTAGCGAAGACCACGCCCGTATCCTGACCGACAAATATGCCGGTTTGGTAACCAGTTTGCAGTAGTGCTGTTCGTGTGATACCGCGGCCTGATGTACAGAGGAGGGTGCGATGACTAACCGCACACACCACGACGATCCGCTTTACAACGCGATTGCAGAGACAACAGTTCAAGTCGGTCGATTTGGTTTTGCGCTGCTCCGCTTGCCACTCGGTCTTTTACCGAACCAAAGCCGCACACATATCGAGCGCGCTCTGTACGAGTTGAGTCGCGGGTTTGCCAGTCTGCCCGGTGATTTTGCCCGGATCGTCGAGCCTGAGATCAAACGTTGGGCAGAGGACGCGCCGGCACCCTCAACCAGAAAACCGCAGCCCGCAACCGAACAACATCTGACCGTGATGATCACACCTGAGCCGGTGACAGCAGTGGGGTCATCCACACCTGAACCGGTGACAACACCGGGAGCATCCACACCTGAACCGGTGACAGCACCGGGAGCATCCACACCTGCACCCGATAATGAACCCATTGAAGAAGATGTGGCCGAGCTACTGACCGACGAAGTCGCCGAGTCGATTGTTGACATCGAGCGCCTGGTTGCTGAACCGCCGAACGTGAGTATTACGTATATAGAGTATGATCCGCCGGGAAATGATCTGGAAGGTGAATTTGTGGTCATTACCAACGCTTCGCACGAAACGGTTGATCTCACCGGTTGGACACTGGTGGACGAAGGTAACAAACACACCTACACCTTCCCGGCTTTTACCCTTGCTGGCGGCGCAGAAGTGAAGCTGTGGACAAAGAGCGGGACGGATGATGCCGCCAATCTGTATTGGGGCGCACGACGCCCGATCTGGAACAATACAGGGGATAGTGCAATATTACGCGACGCGAATGGTAACCTGGTTAGTCGTTATACCTATGCAGCCGGTGCGTAACAATTCGCTTCGATAATGGTGAACGCGCCTCTGCCAGGTTGAGTGAGAGTGGGGGTTATGAGCGAATTATCTCTGGTAGGTCAAACCATAGGTCGGTTCGAAATACTCTCTGAATTGGGACGCGGCGGGATGGCGGTGGTTTACAAGGCCCGACAGACCGACCTGGATCGGATTGTGGCACTGAAGATTTTGCCGCCGGGTTTAACCAATGATGAGAGCTATATCGCTCGTTTCCGGCAAGAGGCGCGTAGCGCAGCCCGTCTGGAACATCCGCACATCATGCCGATTTACGAAGTCGGTGAAGTGGCGGGCTATCACTATATCGCGATGAAATACATTCAGGGACGTACCCTGAAGCAGTTGTTGCAACAAGAGGGTGCATTGCCGGTGGCACGAGCGGCCCAGATTCTCGCTCAGGTTGGCGAAGCACTCGATTATGCTCATCGCCAGGGGATTATTCACCGCGACATTAAGCCCTCGAACGTTATGATCACCGATGAGGGGTGGATCTACCTGACTGACTTCGGCCTGGCACGGGGCACGGGAGCCAATAGTAGCGGTCTCACCATGGCCGGGACAGTTATGGGCACGCCTGAATATATGTCTCCCGAACAGGCCCAGGGGCTGCCCAATGTCGGCCCACCAACCGATATCTATGCGCTGGGAGTCATGCTTTATGAGCTGCTCACGGGGGCATTTCCGTTCAAAGCGGAAACGCCGATGGCGATGCTGGCGGCACGACTTGTCCACGCTCCCATTCCACCCCGTGACGTGCGTGGCGATTTACCTCCCGCAGTCGAGGATGTGATTATGCGGGCGTTAGCCCGTAAGCCGGAAGCACGTTTCGCTTCAGCGGCGGAAATGGTCGCCGCTCTGCGCCAGGCCGTTGGTTTGAGCGAGCGTGAACTGAGCCGCCCGCTCACTCCACAGCGCGGTATGCCGGCTGTTTCCAATGCAGGTTCTCAGACACCACCCGCTTACGGCCCAACCACACCGGCATCTCAACCGCCAGCCTACGGCCCAACCACACCGGCATCTCAACCGCCAGCCTACGGCCCAACCACACCGGCATCTCAACCACCCGCTTACGCACCGACAACACCGGTAACGCCACCACCAGTTTACGTTCAAACACCTGCCGCACCGGCAACACATCCGTACAGTGCCAGCCCATCGGCACCGACCCCACACCCGTTTAACGTACCGGCAACACCAGCGCCAACCGCCGGCAAACGAACACCGGTTGGCCTGATTGTGGGCTTGATTGTTGGCGTTCTGCTCATCGGTGGTGGCCTGACCACCTTCTTCCTGCTGCGTCCGACGACGCCACCGGTTGCGACCAACCCTGCCGAAACGCATATCAGTGAAGGAGATGCAGCATTGGCGCGGTCGCAGGGGTTAGACGATGCGATTACGGCTTATCGGGCTGCTGTAGCCGCCGATGCTGCCAACCCGGTGGCACATAGCCGGCTGGCATGGGCGTATCTGGCCAAGGGCGACTGGGAAGAGGCACTTACGGCGGCAAAGCCGTTGGCTGGCATCAACGATGGCGCAGCGCAGGCTATTGGTGAAGGGATTACCGGTTATATCTACTTCCAGCTCGGTGATGTCGTGCAGGCACGTGAGGCAAGCGAACGTGCTATTGACGCCGATCCATCTTCGGCTATTGGCTACGCCTTACGCGCGGCGGTGCTGGCAACCAATGCTGCCGACAGCCGAAATGACAACCTGATGAGTGAAGCGTTCACGGCTATCAGCGATGCTGAAGATCGCCTCGCGACTGCCGATCCTTTGACAAAAGCCTTTACCCAGGTCTTGCTGGGATGGGCGTTTGGGCAGGATTACACCCTTCGTCAGGACGCCAATGTACTCGACCAGGCGATTACCAGCCTCGAACAGGCCATCGATGCCTACCCTGCCCTGGCCGTCTTCCACTACGAACTGGCAACAATTTACCTCTCAGCGGCTCGTGATTTTGATAGTGCCAGGAATGAGTTCAATGCGGCATTGGCCCTCGATCCCAATTTCAGTCCGGCTCAGGTCGGGCTGGGCTGGGTCGCCTACTTCAACAGCCAGACGGACGAGGCCGAAAAGGCGTTCAATCAGGCACTAGACTTGAACGATGATGAAAGTTTTGCTCTGCTTGGGCTGGGACGATTGGCGTTCGACGACAACGATATGCAGCAGGCCATCGACTATTTCAAGCAAGTGATTGATGCCAATCCCTACTCCGCAGTGGCCCATGCATTTCTGGGTGAAGCGAGCCTCTTCGCGGGCTATGATGCAACCGACGAGAATGTCCAGCGCGAACTGTATCAACAGGCGGAAACGGCCTACCGTGCTGCCATTGCCCGCGACGATTATTTTGGATTTGCATATAATGGTCTTGGCTGGATTCTGCAATACCAGGATCGCTATGCCGAGTCGATTGAAGCGTTTGAGAAGGCGCTGCAACTCGACAATGAAAATCCAGAGATTTTCAATGGTTTGGGATGGAGCCTCTTCCTGAGTGATCGCTACCCGGAAGCTGAGTCGATGTTCAAACGCGCTATCGAACTTGATTCATCATACACGAGTGCCTACTTCGGATTGGGTCGCACCTACGAAGAGCAGGGACGATGGGACGAAGCACTGGCAACCTTCCAGACTCTGAAACAGATTGCACCCGACTACCCTGGTCTCGACGACGCTATCAACCGTGTTTCAGGCTAAACAACGAACAACATCGTGACAGGACGAACGATACTTTTGATAGGACCGCCTGGTGCCGGCAAGACCACTATTGCCGGCCAACTGGCGCAAGTGACCGGGATGGCGGTTATTGCCACCGGTCAACAACTGCGGGCCGAGATTCGTGCTCAGAGTGCGCTCGGTCGGTACATTGAGCCATTACTCGAACAGGGTCAACTGGCACCGGATAGCGTCATGGCGGAACTGATGCGGAACTGGTTGCAGCGCATTCCTATTGATCAAGACTGCCTTCTCGACGGGTACCCGCGTAGTGTCGCGCAGGCACACATGCTGGAGACAATTCTGGCCGATCTGGGACGACGAGTAGACGCAGTGATCGTGCTGACCCTGGACGAGGCGACCATAGTACACCGACTGAGCGGTCGCCGGATTTGTCGGCGAGATGACGGCCAGGACATCACCGTCCATATCGATGATACAGCAAAGATTGCCCAATGCCTGGCACGAGGTGGCACCCTGGTACAACGAGAAGATGATCATCCCGACGTGATTCGCACACGTCTACGCCTTTACGAACAAGAGACTGCACCCGTGCTGAATTACTACACCGGTCGCGTGCCTGTTCATTATGTCAATGCCGATCAATCGCCAGCAGCCGTTGTTGCCCTGATTCGCGACATCATCTAGCTATATTCGCTATGTCATAACCAAAGGAGGTTACAACGATGGGTGATAAGGTTGCACTCATCACCGGCGCCGCCAGTGGCATCGGCCTGGCCTGCGCCGAGCGATTCGCTGCCGACGGGTATCGGGTTGTGCTGGTTGATCTGCCGGGTGCCGCCGGCGAAGCAGCCGCTGAACGGCTGGGTGGCATCTTTGCCGGCGTTGATTTAGCCACGCAGGCCGGGTGCCGGCAAGCGGTTGATGCAGCGCTCAATGCATATGGTCGGGTTGACGTGCTAATCAACAATGCCGGCTTTCAGCATATCGACGCTATCGAAGACTTCCCTGAAGAGCGTTGGGAGACAATGATTGCCGTGATGCTAACGGCACCGTTCCGGCTCACCAAATACGTCTGGCCGGGGATGAAAGCCAACCGCTGGGGACGGATTGTCAATATTGGTTCGGTACATAGCCTGCGTGCCTCACCGTTCAAAAGCGCCTACATCTCGGCCAAACATGGCTTACTCGGTCTCACGCGCACTGCCGCACTTGAGGGTGGCCCTTACGGCATTACCGTCAACCTGATCGCACCGGCATACGTCAGAACACCGCTGGTCGAGAAACAGATCGCGGATCAATCGCGCACACGGGGCATTCCCGAAGATCAGGTGATCGAGAAAATCATGCTCGAACCAGCCGCGATCAAGCGCCTGATCGAACCGGCGGAGGTGGCCGGACTGGCGGCATTTCTCTGTTCAGATGCAGCAGGGGCGATAACCGGCTCCGTGTACGAAATGGCGCTGGGGTGGACGGCACGTTAGCAATTGATCGCGGGCAGGATCAAGCCTGCCCGCTACGAACTCGTCTCCAACCCCAGAATCGCTCGTGCCTCGGCGACATCACTGGTAATTTGCGCCACCAGATCATCGACACTATTGAACTTCCGTTCATTCCGCAGCCGAATCAACAATTCAAGACGCAGTGGCTGATCGTACAGATCGCCTTGCCAGTCAAGCAGATGTGCTTCAACCACCCGTTGCGTTCCGGCAAACGTGGGACGCACCCCAATGTTCGTCACTGCCGGCACCATCGTCGAATCTGGCAGATACGCACGACAGGCATAGACCCCATTGGCCGGCAATACCACATCACTACTCACCTGAACATTCGCGGTAGGAAAACCGATCTGGCGGCCACGACCATCACCGCGGGTAACAACACCACGGAGCGCGAACGGACGACCAAGCAAGGCACCGGCACCGGCTACATTACCGGCCAGCACCAACTCACGAATACGCGACGAGCTGACCGGGATGCCGGCCACCGTATACTTACTCAGAGCACCGACTGCAAAGCCCAACTCACGACCAATCTCCATCAGGCGCGGAATATCGCCTTCGCGTCCCCGCCCCATCGCAAAGTCCTCGCCGACCCAAATCTCGCGCACCGGCATAGCTGCCACAATCCGCGCCATATACTCGGCAGCGGTCAAATTGCGAATAGCGGGTGTGAACGGAGCAATAACCAGCAAATCCGGTTCAAGCCGACGAATCTGCTCAATCTTCTCGTCCAGATCACTCAACAACTGCAACGGCTGACCGGGCTGTAACACAGCCCGTGGGTGCGGTTCCCATGTCAACACTGCACTTAGCATATCAAGGGCACGTGCCCGTTCAACCGTCGTCCGAATCAATTGCTGATGACCCAGATGCACACCATCGAAACGGCCAATCGTCAACACCGTCGCCCGGTTGGCCAGGCCGGGAGTAAGGTCACGGGCGATCTGCACAGATGTCTTGCTCCATTTCTATCCCTGCCCGGCCAGCCGCTGAAGTTCGGCCAGCCGGTTTAACGCTTCAAGTGGTGTCAGCTCCTCGATGCGAAGCCGACGTAAATACTCTACCACCGGATGCGGTGCCAGATCAAAAAACGACAATTGCATCCCCTGACCGGTTTCCTGCGCCGGCACAACGACCGGTGCCGGTGGGGCAGGTGGTTGGGCAGGTGAGGATGGCGGGCGCTGACCCTCAAGATCGGCCAGCAAGGCACTGGCCCGCCGAATCACCTCTGGCGGAATACCGGCCAGCTCAGCGACGTGGATGCCGTAAGAGCGATCAGCGCCCCCGGGTCGCAATTCATGCAAAAAGACCACCCGACCATCACGCTCCACCGCCGCCATATGATAATTACGGACACGAGGCAACTCACGTTCGAGCGCGATCAACTCGTGGTAATGGGTCGCAAACAGCGTCCGACAGCCCAGGCGCGGATGATCGTGAATATACTCCACGACGGCACGGGCAATCGCCATCCCATCGTAAGTACTGGTACCACGGCCAACCTCATCGAGAATGATCAACGAGCGCGGCGTACTTTGCATCAGCAGCGCTGCCGTCTCGGTCATCTCGACCATAAACGTACTCTGGCCGGTTGCAATATCATCTTGAGCACCAATCCGGGTAAAAATGCGATCAACCAGGCCAATCTCAGCCTCATCAGCCGGCACAAACGAACCAATTTGCGCCATCAGCGTAATCAAAGCCACCTGACGCAAAAACGTACTCTTACCGGCCATATTCGGCCCGGTGATAATCAAAATCTGTGCCTGTTCGCCATCAAGATCAATATCGTTCCCGATAAACGGCTCACTCAGAGTACGTTCCACCACCGGGTGGCGCCCCTGCTTAATCCGCAACACCCGATCAGTGCGCAATCGTGGTTGCACATAACGACCACGCACAGCAACCTCGGCCAGCGCTGCCAGCGCATCAATACGCGCAACCGCCGCAATCGTAGCGCGCAACCGATCAAGATGCGGTTGCAACTCATCGCAGAGCCGCTGAAAAATATCACGCTCAAGATCGACCAGCTTCAGACGGGCATCACTCAACAGCCCTTCATAGTACTTCAACTCTTCGGTGACATAGCGCTCGGCGTTGACCAGCGTCTGCTTACGTTCGTAGTGGGCCGGGATCAACTTCGCATCAACAGCGCGCGAAATCTCGATATAGTAACCAAACACCTGGTTATAGCCCACTTTGAGCGAACGGATACCGGTTCGCTCGCGCTCCTTACTCTCCAGACGATCAATAAACTCCTGAGCGTGGCGACTGGCCCGAATCAACGCATCGAGACGCTGATCAAAACCGGGGCGAATCACCCGCCGGGGCCGTTCGCCACCCTCTTCGGCTGCGCGCAAATAATTCGACGAACCGAGCAACGCCGGCGGATCATCATCAAGCGCCCGTTCGAGCAGGTCAAGCACATCGGCGCAGACATCGAACACCAGCGGCGGCTCACCGGGCATCTCAGCAGCGAGCAAATCGGGCAACAGCGCCTGCACCGCCTGCGCAACAGCGGGCAACTTACGCAACGCCGCCCGCAACTGCGTCATATCACGCGGCGTAGCGACCGTGATACCCTGCGCAATCCGATTGAGTGCCCGCTCCATATCGGGCAAATCGGCGAGCGCCGAACGCACCTCCAGACGAGCCATCGTCTCAGCCACCAGACGAGCGACGGCGTGCTGACGCACCTGAAGCGGTTCGATCACAATCAACGGCTGCGTAATCCAACGGCGCAACAAACGCGCCCCCATCGCAGTACAGGTACGATCAAGCACCGCAATCAACGACGCCTTCGCTCCCTGGCGACCACCACTCTCAAGCAGCTCCAGATTACGGCGGGTCTGTGGATCGAGCAGCATATACGCGCCGGTATGATACACCCGCAAAGCACGCAACTGACTCACGCGCTGGCGCTGAGTGACCTGCGCATACTGCAACAACGCACCGGCTGCCCGGGTCGCAAGTGGACGCCCGTCCAGACCGCACACCGCCAGCGACGGCAGCGCCAAATGCTCACACAACACCTCAGTCGTCGTCGCCAACTCCCAACGCCAAAGCGGCCACTCCGTCACATACCCCTGCGTCCAACTCGCCGCACTCGCACCTTCCAGACGGCGAGCGACCCGCTCGTGGGGCAACAGAGCCTCACGCTCCTCCTTCGTCAGGGGTGCCAAATCCTGACTAAGGCGGGCCTGCACCGGCTCCAGATTAGGCAAGCGCAGTGCCTCATCATCAGGCACCAACACCTCAGCCGGTGACAGCCGGGCCAGCTCGGCCTGCAACTGCATCAACGCCCGGGCATCGGTAAACTCTGCCGCAGCGAACTCACCGGTAGAAAGATCAGCATAAGCCAGACCGACCTTACCCTGTTCAACAATCACCGCAGCGAGATAATTATTGGTACGGTCGGGCAGCATAGCCGGATCAATCACCGTCCCCGGCGTAATCACCCGCACAATCGCCCGCTGCACCATCTTCCCGCTACTCTCGACCGGCGTCAGCCCGGCGGCATAGACCGAGCGCGGTCGTGTATCATTACGCATCGCCTCAGTCTCACTCAACTGCTCAGCGATAGCGACCCGATACCCGCGCGCGATCAACTCAGAAACATAGCGATCCACAGCGTGATAAGGCATCCCGGCCATGGGCGCATACAACTTCTGCTGATCCTTGGGCAAACGCTTATCAACCGCATACTCCTTGCGCGTCAGCGTTATGTCAAGTAATTCAGCAATCAACTTCGCATCATCATCAAACGTCTCATAAAAATCACCAAACCGAAAAAGAAGGATCGCATCAGCGGCCTCCTCCTTCAGCTTACGATACTGTCGATACCAGGCGTGCAACTCAATAGTAGCCATGGGAATTATCGCAGAACACCTTACAGCAAACGCGGCACGATCATGCTCGCGTAATGATAGCACATTCTGGTAGGGGAGTGGTTTCGGTGCGCTCCTGAGTGGGGAAGGGGGAATGGGGAATAGGAAATAGGGAATAGAAAATAGGAAATAGGGAGTAGGGAATAATAGCGGTTTCAGGGTTTTACGGAAGCCGATATTGTTGAAAACCTATTCCCCACTCCCCTTCTACGTTTCAGTGCTCTACCGTGAGCCGAAATTGTTGAAAGACGTGAAGTGTTACATACCCATCCGCGAGCAAGCGGTTTCAGTGCTCTACCGTGAGCCGAAATTGTTGAAAGCGGAAGGGTTAGAGTGCGGAGAGTGGGAGACGAGCGAGTTTCAGTGCTCTACCGTGAGCCGAAATTGTTGAAAGGAGATGGGGAAGACGAAGAGCTAGACGAAGAAGAAGGTTTCAGTGCTCTACCGTGAGCCGAAATTGTTGAAAGGCGCGTATCTTCGACGATCCGGCGCTCGGTGACAAAGCGTTTCAGTGCTCTACCGTGAGCCGAAATTGTTGAAAGTTGTGATTCAAAATTGCCTCAGCTTCCTTCAAAACGGTTTCAGTGCTCTACCGTGAGCCGAAATTGTTGAAAGTGGAGAATAATGAAGACCTACCGTTCTAAAACAGCTGTTTCAGTGCTCTACCGTGAGCCGAAATTGTTGAAAGAGAGCGAAAGATTTGCAGCAGTGCTGGATCGCCCGACGTTTCAGTGCTCTACCGTGAGCCGAAATTGTTGAAAGCCATTCTTAACCGAGTTGTATACCTTTCTGATGGCGTTTCAGTGCTCTACCGTGAGCCGAAATTGTTGAAAGTTCATCAAGATTTCTCAGATTTCCCTCTTGACAAGTGTTTCAGTGCTCTACCGTGAGCCGAAATTGTTGAAAGCTGGTGGAACGAACCATTGCCTCGCTGCCCGACAGCGTTTCAGTGCTCTACCGTGAGCCGAAATTGTTGAAAGGAGAAGACGACAAAGGGCTGGCGGGCAAGCTTACCGTTTCAGTGCTCTACCGTGAGCCGAAATTGTTGAAAGCGGGGATTCAGCGATGTCCCGACCCGCTCGTTCGCGCGTTTCAGTGCTCTACCGTGAGCCGAAATTGTTGAAAGGTGACGGAGATTGAAGACGGAACGCTTGCGATCGAGTTTCAGTGCTCTACCGTGAGCCGAAATTGTTGAAAGTCGGCGTTTACGGCGCGTTGCTGCTGGCAACGAAAGGTTTCAGTGCTCTACCGTGAGCCGAAATTGTTGAAAGTCGGCGTTTACGGCGCGTTGCTGCTGGCAACGAAAGGTTTCAGTGCTCTACCGTGAGCCGAAATTGTTGAAAGCAATAGGATTGTATCGTTCGCGCCGGCAGTAGTCCCGTTTCAGTGCTCTACCGTGAGCCGAAATTGTTGAAAGTCAACCCCAAAATCTGCCGGATAATCAAGCCTGTAGGTTTCAGTGCTCTACCGTGAGCCGAAATTGTTGAAAGTCGGTTTATCCCTCCCGATCCGCCTACGGGTACAATGTTTCAGTGCTCTACCGTGAGCCGAAATTGTTGAAAGGGCTATCACGTTCGTACCCTGTCGCAAAGATGAGTGAGTTTCAGTGCTCTACCGTGAGCCGAAATTGTTGAAAGCGAACCGCGTCGCGGAATGTCGATATACGCATCGCGGTTTCAGTGCTCTACCGTGAGCCGAAATTGTTGAAAGTCGACGTTCCGCTCCTAAACACACGCTTAGAGAGCGTTGTTTCAGTGCTCTACCGTGAGCCGAAATTGTTGAAAGGCGCGTATCTTCGACGATCCGGCGCTCGGTGACAAAGCGTTTCAGTGCTCTACCGTGAGCCGAAATTGTTGAAAGTCACCTTCCTTTGCCGAGTGCCAGGCCTATTCTGGTCAAGTTTCAGTGCTCTACCGTGAGCCGAAATTGTTGAAAGACATCGCTCCCGACACCAACCCCGACATCCACAGCGAGTTTCAGTGCTCTACCGTGAGCCGAAATTGTTGAAAGTGAGCGATGTTGCCAGCGGTATTTCCTCCGCGTACGGTTTCAGTGCTCTACCGTGAGCCGAAATTGTTGAAAGTCGATTGACTTGTGTTCGTTATGACGACAGTAGAAGTTTCAGTGCTCTACCGTGAGCCGAAATTGTTGAAAGCCGCAACGAGTATGCGGATAGGGCATTATTCCATTTGGTTTCAGTGCTCTACCGTGAGCCGAAATTGTTGAAAGCCTGTGGGTGATCCCGACTCCATTATAATTGGGATGGTTTCAGTGCTCTACCGTGAGCCGAAATTGTTGAAAGTGAAACTGCGCCGGACGGTTCAAAATTGCTGCGAGGTTTCAGTGCTCTACCGTGAGCCGAAATTGTTGAAAGACGGCAAAGGTTCCTCGATGTGGAACGTTTTTCGGTTTCAGTGCTCTACCGTGAGCCGAAATTGTTGAAAGAGGTTGATGATCTCGTAGCCAATCGGTGACTTAATCCGTTTCAGTGCTCTACCGTGAGCCGAAATTGTTGAAAGAACCTCACTGCGTTGATGACGCCTTCGTGTGTGTAGTTTCAGTGCTCTACCGTGAGCCGAAATTGTTGAAAGTTTGGTTGCTTTCGGCGTCTAGTTACAACGAGTACGTTTCAGTGCTCTACCGTGAGCCGAAATTGTTGAAAGCGACTTCGCCGTTAGCCTTCGCCGCGCTATCGAGCGCGTTTCAGTGCTCTACCGTGAGCCGAAATTGTTGAAAGCAACTCTGCCTTTAACGCCTCAATATCGCTATCATCCGGTTTCAGTGCTCTACCGTGAGCCGAAATTGTTGAAAGCTATCTGCGTAAACGAGCCATCACCGCGCGAGAGGGTTTCAGTGCTCTACCGTGAGCCGAAATTGTTGAAAGGTATCTTGACACACAGGGTACGGTTATTGATCTACGGTTTCAGTGCTCTACCGTGAGCCGAAATTGTTGAAAGAGTGAAAGTATCCGCTCCGACCGCGATACGTTTTGCCGTTTCAGTGCTCTACCGTGAGCCGAAATTGTTGAAAGTGATTATGGTTGGCCACACCCGCGCCGATAATCCAGTTTCAGTGCTCTACCGTGAGCCGAAATTGTTGAAAGAGGGGAGTGCTAAATGCCAACGGTAACGATTAGTGAACGTTTCAGTGCTCTACCGTGAGCCGAAATTGTTGAAAGGAAATATCAAATCGTTACCATCTTGCTCAAACGTCTCGTTTCAGTGCTCTACCGTGAGCCGAAATTGTTGAAAGATTGTGTGTAAGAACTGGGCATATTACCCAAATATAAGTTTCAGTGCTCTACCGTGAGCCGAAATTGTTGAAAGAGGTTGATGAGAACCCCAATTCCACTCTCGACGTCCTCGTTTCAGTGCTCTACCGTGAGCCGAAATTGTTGAAAGCAATATATAAATCGCACGTCAGGAGGCGTCGTACAAGTTTCAGTGCTCTACCGTGAGCCGAAATTGTTGAAAGCAGCATCGTTGCCGCTGCCGTCTGCGTCATCGCCCCAGTTTCAGTGCTCTACCGTGAGCCGAAATTGTTGAAAGGTGAACGCCTGTGAGACCCCAGCCGGGTCGATCTCGTTTCAGTGCTCTACCGTGAGCCGAAATTGTTGAAAGTCACTGCTCGTAGTAGCAGTTACTACGCGACTGCTGCAGGTTTCAGTGCTCTACCGTGAGCCGAAATTGTTGAAAGACGACGCACGCGCAGCAGCGACAGTCGCTTGTCAATGTTTCAGTGCTCTACCGTGAGCCGAAATTGTTGAAAGCGGCGACAACGACAGCAGCGACAGCGACAGCGGAGACGAGTTTCAGTGCTCTACCGTGAGCCGAAATTGTTGAAAGTCACACGCAGTTGCTATTCACCTCCCGCGTGTTTAGTTTCAGTGCTCTACCGTGAGCCGAAATTGTTGAAAGGTCAAGTTGCGATGTGTCACGTGGTGATGTGTCACGGTTTCAGTGCTCTACCGTGAGCCGAAATTGTTGAAAGCGTTCAAACGGCCATCCCTGAAGTGCATGTAAAGAGTTTCAGTGCTCTACCGTGAGCCGAAATTGTTGAAAGACGCGAACAACGCGAGCATCGAAAAGAGCATTGCGATGTTTCAGTGCTCTACCGTGAGCCGAAATTGTTGAAAGGTAGCGCAGCCTTGACAGCTCCGCCAGTGCCGCCCCCGTTTCAGTGCTCTACCGTGAGCCGAAATTGTTGAAAGCTGGGCGTACCGGATCAGGCTTCCCGGCGGCGACAGTTTCAGTGCTCTACCGTGAGCCGAAATTGTTGAAAGCTTGGCAGCAGTACGGTATGTTGATCGACAACCCGAGTTTCAGTGCTCTACCGTGAGCCGAAATTGTTGAAAGTTGGCACCGCGTCACGCACAGCTTGCCGCTCCCGATGTTTCAGTGCTCTACCGTGAGCCGAAATTGTTGAAAGACGATCACATCTTTGCTGCATTTATCTGTTGGGCAAGTTTCAGTGCTCTACCGTGAGCCGAAATTGTTGAAAGTCCCGGACCTGAAGGAAGCACTATGCGAGTTCACGAGTTTCAGTGCTCTACCGTGAGCCGAAATTGTTGAAAGAACGCTTGTGCTGTCGCAACGATCTCTTTCCAGAGGTTTCAGTGCTCTACCGTGAGCCGAAATTGTTGAAAGCGCGCTGCACGTTACGCAGCGCACTGCTTGCGTTGTCTGTTTCAGTGCTCTACCGTGAGCCGAAATTGTTGAAAGTGCGCCCTCCTACGTCGCCGGATCGAGTACGCCGTCATGTTTCAGTGCTCTACCGTGAGCCGAAATTGTTGAAAGTGGTCGTATTGAGCGACTCAATCACGTGTAGCGCGTGTTTCAGTGCTCTACCGTGAGCCGAAATTGTTGAAAGCCGCTGGCGCACCAATCGCGCGACGATTGCCAAACAGGTTTCAGTGCTCTACCGTGAGCCGAAATTGTTGAAAGCCGGGAAGGACCAGTCCTCGCCGAGAATATCGGCAGTTTCAGTGCTCTACCGTGAGCCGAAATTGTTGAAAGGCAGACAAGTGCGCGCTCGAAAATTGCTCGAAAAAGTTTCAGTGCTCTACCGTGAGCCGAAATTGTTGAAAGCCAAAAATTAAGCACATAAGCCGCCTTGACATTACCGCGTTTCAGTGCTCTACCGTGAGCCGAAATTGTTGAAAGGCGTTGTAAACATAACTTGGCCTCGTGATGTCCACGGTTTCAGTGCTCTACCGTGAGCCGAAATTGTTGAAAGGGCTGGGGTCGCTTCAAGCGCGGCCTTATCGAGACGGTTTCAGTGCTCTACCGTGAGCCGAAATTGTTGAAAGCGGCCTCGGCGCGGGCGATGCGTGATGTAACATCACCAGTTTCAGTGCTCTACCGTGAGCCGAAATTGTTGAAAGTGTGCCCATGGCCGCGTAGCCGGCAGCGCCGGCTTGTTTCAGTGCTCTACCGTGAGCCGAAATTGTTGAAAGATGTAATGAGTGCAACCTCAACACGACTACAGTACTGTTTCAGTGCTCTACCGTGAGCCGAAATTGTTGAAAGGTCTTTCTCGAGCACTATCGTCGAGGCGTTTTCGAGTTTCAGTGCTCTACCGTGAGCCGAAATTGTTGAAAGGCGGTGTACTCGTTGAGCTGTACGCGATGAACGAGCAGTTTCAGTGCTCTACCGTGAGCCGAAATTGTTGAAAGACGAAAACAAGATGAAGAGAGCGGGGGGTGAAAAAAGGTTTCAGTGCTCTACCGTGAGCCGAAATTGTTGAAAGCCGGTGGTACACCGGCGATGTAACACGTCTTCGCGCCGAGTTTCAGTGCTCTACCGTGAGCCGAAATTGTTGAAAGAACGCCAGATAACCGCGCTATAGTAAACCCGCGTTAGCGTTTCAGTGCTCTACCGTGAGCCGAAATTGTTGAAAGGTAGCAAGGAATTGGTATGACACAGCGACAATCACGAGTTTCAGTGCTCTACCGTGAGCCGAAATTGTTGAAAGCTGACCGTGCCGGCCCTGCGCGCGCGCTATAACGCAGTTTCAGTGCTCTACCGTGAGCCGAAATTGTTGAAAGGGGGATCACTCCCCCTCCTCTTTTTTTTTATCTTCGTTTCAGTGCTCTACCGTGAGCCGAAATTGTTGAAAGAAGAAAGGATAAGACCATGAACAACGTCACCGTTTATGTTTCAGTGCTCTACCGTGAGCCGAAATTGTTGAAAGTTGATCGCTTGCCAGAGCAAAACCTGCAACAATGTTGTTTCAGTGCTCTACCGTGAGCCGAAATTGTTGAAAGGTGTACACCACACACTTGCGCGTAGCAACGTTACCGTGTTTCAGTGCTCTACCGTGAGCCGAAATTGTTGAAAGGGGATGATGAGAGATAGGGGAAAAAAAGAAGATAATGAGAGTTTCAGTGCTCTACCGTGAGCCGAAATTGTTGAAAGCATCATCCGCCACCTTTCGGTCGGTCATGGCTGCGGTTTCAGTGCTCTACCGTGAGCCGAAATTGTTGAAAGGCTCCCATTGCGCCGTTTGCCGGTCATTGAGCACGGGTTTCAGTGCTCTACCGTGAGCCGAAATTGTTGAAAGGGAGCACGCCAAGCATGAAGAGGAGCGGCAGCAGAAACTGTTTCAGTGCTCTACCGTGAGCCGAAATTGTTGAAAGCGCAGGGGTGACGGCAGCGCTTACCCTGTTGCAATCGAGTTTCAGTGCTCTACCGTGAGCCGAAATTGTTGAAAGGTATCGTACCAGCCGTAATAGCGTGATGGACGCACGGTTTCAGTGCTCTACCGTGAGCCGAAATTGTTGAAAGATAAACTGCGACTGCACGCGCAACTCCCCGCCCGGACGTTTCAGTGCTCTACCGTGAGCCGAAATTGTTGAAAGAGCGGTATGATCGCTGGTATACCGATGCGTTGGAGGTTTCAGTGCTCTACCGTGAGCCGAAATTGTTGAAAGCAGATGCACCCCTCGCCGCGACTGCACGCACAACGTGTTTCAGTGCTCTACCGTGAGCCGAAATTGTTGAAAGTCAGGATGCCGCCAGCCACCAACCGCTGCAACGCCTGTTTCAGTGCTCTACCGTGAGCCGAAATTGTTGAAAGGCGGCGCTCGGCAGCAAGCGCCATGCCGAGGGCATCCGCGGTTTCAGTGCTCTACCGTGAGCCGAAATTGTTGAAAGGCATTAGCTCGCCCTCCCGTGTCGCAGCAACCGTTATGTTTCAGTGCTCTACCGTGAGCCGAAATTGTTGAAAGGCAAACTCGCGCCAGCCGAACGCGCACGACTCAGGGTTTCAGTGCTCTACCGTGAGCCGAAATTGTTGAAAGGCAATCGCGGCACCAGCTCGACGACCACGTCGACGGTTTCAGTGCTCTACCGTGAGCCGAAATTGTTGAAAGCAAAAACGCAGCAATCTGAGCCGCGCGGTCCGGCATCTCAGGTTTCAGTGCTCTACCGTGAGCCGAAATTGTTGAAAGGAGGAGCTGGTCGAGGAGATCGCGCAGACGCTGGCGTTTCAGTGCTCTACCGTGAGCCGAAATTGTTGAAAGCGGTAGTCGAGAGAAGCAATGAGATTCGAATTCGATGTTTCAGTGCTCTACCGTGAGCCGAAATTGTTGAAAGGTCCAGCATCCCGACGTGACCCTGCCCTCTGCCGAAGTTTCAGTGCTCTACCGTGAGCCGAAATTGTTGAAAGCTGCTCATCAAGCGCGATTGCCCGCAACGCATCGACCGTTTCAGTGCTCTACCGTGAGCCGAAATTGTTGAAAGATCCGTGCATCACTCAGGCAGTACGCTGCAATATAAGTTTCAGTGCTCTACCGTGAGCCGAAATTGTTGAAAGACAAAAAACAAAAGCCTCATCACCACAGTGTAGTGAGGTTTCAGTGCTCTACCGTGAGCCGAAATTGTTGAAAGTAGTATCCATACCACTCCCCGTAGGGATAGTATATAGTTTCAGTGCTCTACCGTGAGCCGAAATTGTTGAAAGTTATTTCGATTGTTCCCGTAAAATTGACACCTTCGAGTTTCAGTGCTCTACCGTGAGCCGAAATTGTTGAAAGTTCAAGTTAAACGATTAAGCGATTGTATTTTAGCACGTTTCAGTGCTCTACCGTGAGCCGAAATTGTTGAAAGGCTATTGGCAGGCCTTTTCATACTATTAATCTTTAGTTTCAGTGCTCTACCGTGAGCCGAAATTGTTGAAAGTTTGAAGTATTCGGTCCAAAAAGATATGTAAGGAAGTTTCAGTGCTCTACCGTGAGCCGAAATTGTTGAAAGACGGTAGGCGCCGGGGTAGGGCTAGGCAGTGGAGTGTTTCAGTGCTCTACCGTGAGCCGAAATTGTTGAAAGCAAAAAACAAAAGCCTCATCACCACAGTGTAGTGAGGTTTCAGTGCTCTACCGTGAGCCGAAATTGTTGAAAGAAAGGTAATAGCCAGGGTTTAATGTAACAAAGTCATCCCGTTTCAGTGCTCTACCGTGAGCCGAAATTGTTGAAAGGCCATACATCACTTCGTTCTGCTCGATTGCTTCGACACGTTTCAGTGCTCTACCGTGAGCCGAAATTGTTGAAAGCGCACAAATGGTGCAGAGCGCGGCGGGTGATACGTGTTTCAGTGCTCTACCGTGAGCCGAAATTGTTGAAAGAACGGGCGCATACCGGAAGAGCATCACGCCACACCGCGTTTCAGTGCTCTACCGTGAGCCGAAATTGTTGAAAGAACGAGAATGCGGTGTTTAACATTGTGACCAATCACAGTTTCAGTGCTCTACCGTGAGCCGAAATTGTTGAAAGAGGCTGCTGGCCGGCCTCTCGCCGCAGGCGGTGTACGTTTCAGTGCTCTACCGTGAGCCGAAATTGTTGAAAGAGATATTAAGAGATTAACATGTATACGGTTGAAATACTCGTTTCAGTGCTCTACCGTGAGCCGAAATTGTTGAAAGACGAGACAGTTGCATAGTATCATTCCTTCCTAACTAACCGTTTCAGTGCTCTACCGTGAGCCGAAATTGTTGAAAGGCGCGCAACGCTGCTGCTCGCAGCGCGGATTAAGCACCGTTTCAGTGCTCTACCGTGAGCCGAAATTGTTGAAAGGTGAACGCAGCAGCTATCATCTTGACTGGCATCTGTTTCAGTGCTCTACCGTGAGCCGAAATTGTTGAAAGTCAACAGCCCTGACGTAGCGCGATAACGGCAACACTGTGTTTCAGTGCTCTACCGTGAGCCGAAATTGTTGAAAGTCAACAGCCCTGACGTAGCGCGATAACGGCAACACTGTGTTTCAGTGCTCTACCGTGAGCCGAAATTGTTGAAAGAAGAACGCCAACGCCAGCGCCAACGCCAGCGCCAGCGCCGTTTCAGTGCTCTACCGTGAGCCGAAATTGTTGAAAGCATGTCGATGGTATTACCAGAATGACCCGCACATGAGTAGTTTCAGTGCTCTACCGTGAGCCGAAATTGTTGAAAGTGTGTGCGAATGAGCACGTGCTGAACGACATTAGTGTTTCAGTGCTCTACCGTGAGCCGAAATTGTTGAAAGCCGTCGCCGTTGGAAAAAGGTTCTTAGCAAAAGCAAGTTTCAGTGCTCTACCGTGAGCCGAAATTGTTGAAAGATGACTGTAACCATCCATTCGACGCTCATACTGTCTCGTTTCAGTGCTCTACCGTGAGCCGAAATTGTTGAAAGATAAACTGCGACTGCACGCGCAACTCCCCGCCCGGACGTTTCAGTGCTCTACCGTGAGCCGAAATTGTTGAAAGTTATGATCGAAGTGACGTGTAGCGCGTGCGAAAAACGTTTCAGTGCTCTACCGTGAGCCGAAATTGTTGAAAGGCGATTTCAACATCCGCTCCCGTTACCAAACCATTACGTTTCAGTGCTCTACCGTGAGCCGAAATTGTTGAAAGGAAGCAATCCATACGCGCGCGAACCCATAAAACTGGAGTTTCAGTGCTCTACCGTGAGCCGAAATTGTTGAAAGTCTAACTCTTCGCGGATGTTGGCCAGTAGCCGTTCGGGTTTCAGTGCTCTACCGTGAGCCGAAATTGTTGAAAGATAACTACATCATTGTGCCGCCTTATTCGGTACGAACGTTTCAGTGCTCTACCGTGAGCCGAAATTGTTGAAAGCCAACCGGCGACTGTTTGATCACCACTTTGCACCGTGTTTCAGTGCTCTACCGTGAGCCGAAATTGTTGAAAGCACGGTCGGGCAGACGCTACAGGCCGGCCTTGCCGCGGTTTCAGTGCTCTACCGTGAGCCGAAATTGTTGAAAGCGATGTTGATTATGTCGCGTCGCTGCTCCGTCTGCTGTTTCAGTGCTCTACCGTGAGCCGAAATTGTTGAAAGTGTGTGCGAATGAGCACGTGCTGAACGACATTAGTGTTTCAGTGCTCTACCGTGAGCCGAAATTGTTGAAAGATTACGTCAACGTCATATTACGACCACATTACGTCAGTTTCAGTGCTCTACCGTGAGCCGAAATTGTTGAAAGGGTTGCCGCTTGTAGAGGCGGCGGCTGCAAGTGATACACGTTTCAGTGCTCTACCGTGAGCCGAAATTGTTGAAAGCCGTACCGCCGCTCGATGTCGTCTGCGGTAAACCGCTGTTTCAGTGCTCTACCGTGAGCCGAAATTGTTGAAAGGCACCGCATCGCTGGCCGTCGCGTAGCGCACGATGGTGTTTCAGTGCTCTACCGTGAGCCGAAATTGTTGAAAGACTGCTGCGTAAGCTTGAGCCGGCCCAGCTCACTTGCCGTTTCAGTGCTCTACCGTGAGCCGAAATTGTTGAAAGCTGAAAATCTCTCAAAATACCCCTTGACAAACTCTTGCGTTTCAGTGCTCTACCGTGAGCCGAAATTGTTGAAAGTCGCCGTCAGTCTCGTCAAGCTCAAGCTCAAACGCGTTTCAGTGCTCTACCGTGAGCCGAAATTGTTGAAAGGAGCAGGCGCAGCAAATTATCGACAACTGGAAGCAGAGTTTCAGTGCTCTACCGTGAGCCGAAATTGTTGAAAGGATGCAGCAGATGCGCGCAACGCTGCGAGCAGCAGCGGTTTCAGTGCTCTACCGTGAGCCGAAATTGTTGAAAGGTGAGGATCACATCGTCCGTGCGCAAGCGCTCGGCAGTTTCAGTGCTCTACCGTGAGCCGAAATTGTTGAAAGGCGCCGAGCCAGCGCGCCGAGCGCACCCGCTCACCGTGTTTCAGTGCTCTACCGTGAGCCGAAATTGTTGAAAGAGCCGGCGGCAGTAGTGCCGACATCGCCGCAAAACGCGTTTCAGTGCTCTACCGTGAGCCGAAATTGTTGAAAGCCGCTGAGCTTCCCGACCAGCGAGGCAACGAAAAGCAGTTTCAGTGCTCTACCGTGAGCCGAAATTGTTGAAAGCTACCGCTACCCCTACTCCGTCGCCTACGCCGGCCGGGGCGTTTCAGTGCTCTACCGTGAGCCGAAATTGTTGAAAGCAGAAAAAGATACGCCGACAATCCGTAGCACAGGTATGGTTTCAGTGCTCTACCGTGAGCCGAAATTGTTGAAAGCCGCAAACTAAGGAGCTGCTAATCCTTACGGCGAATGGTTTCAGTGCTCTACCGTGAGCCGAAATTGTTGAAAGGTCTTCTTCCCCCGTCCAAAAGCAGTTCGTGACCGAGTTTCAGTGCTCTACCGTGAGCCGAAATTGTTGAAAGCGCTGCCTCCGCCCTGATCCCCGTCGCAAGACAGAGGTTTCAGTGCTCTACCGTGAGCCGAAATTGTTGAAAGGGTCTTGTGAGACCAGGCCGGTGGTGACGTTAGATGTTTCAGTGCTCTACCGTGAGCCGAAATTGTTGAAAGTACGAACCGCAATTAACCGCCATTGCCGAGCAAACGTTTCAGTGCTCTACCGTGAGCCGAAATTGTTGAAAGTCCGTTGCCGTTTTCACCCACTGCTGTGAGCGTTCGGTTTCAGTGCTCTACCGTGAGCCGAAATTGTTGAAAGTGAATGGTTCGGACCGTTCCCGTCCAGAGAGCGAATGATGTTTCAGTGCTCTACCGTGAGCCGAAATTGTTGAAAGACGCCTGTTTCATCGAGTACACTACAACCAGTTGTGGTTTCAGTGCTCTACCGTGAGCCGAAATTGTTGAAAGCCGGCCAGTATTTCCTTAACGCCGTTCTCGGCGCCGTGTTTCAGTGCTCTACCGTGAGCCGAAATTGTTGAAAGTGGTGGCCAGAACGTCAATCCGGCCAGATAACACACGTTTCAGTGCTCTACCGTGAGCCGAAATTGTTGAAAGTCAGGCAATGTTCGTCGCTCGGCGGAGATTGCGCTTGTTTCAGTGCTCTACCGTGAGCCGAAATTGTTGAAAGATTGCGCTTGGGTACGCCGACGATGCGGAATTTTTGAGTTTCAGTGCTCTACCGTGAGCCGAAATTGTTGAAAGTGGTATTCTACCGCACGTACAGTCGCAAACGTGACGAGTTTCAGTGCTCTACCGTGAGCCGAAATTGTTGAAAGGTGTTGTGTAGGTCGGTGGCAATGCGCACGAAGTCGTGTTTCAGTGCTCTACCGTGAGCCGAAATTGTTGAAAGACATTCGGAGCATGGGTTTGATCAGGCTCCGTATGGTTTCAGTGCTCTACCGTGAGCCGAAATTGTTGAAAGCGCCAGCAGAGGTGCAACGCCGCGAGGGAAATGATGTAGTTTCAGTGCTCTACCGTGAGCCGAAATTGTTGAAAGCATTTTTTTCTTGATCAACACTCGGCGGCCTATTATGTTTCAGTGCTCTACCGTGAGCCGAAATTGTTGAAAGCTACGTTTTATAAACAACTCCCGGAACGCGAAAAGAACGTTTCAGTGCTCTACCGTGAGCCGAAATTGTTGAAAGGTGTTGTGTAGGTCGGTGGCAATGCGCACGAAGTCGTGTTTCAGTGCTCTACCGTGAGCCGAAATTGTTGAAAGACATTCGGAGCATGGGTTTGATCAGGCTCCGTATGGTTTCAGTGCTCTACCGTGAGCCGAAATTGTTGAAAGGCTGACCATCAAGTGCGGCGCGTGCCAGCAAACGCAGTTTCAGTGCTCTACCGTGAGCCGAAATTGTTGAAAGTCCGCCGACCATAGCCAGCTATCGCGGCTGATTGCGTGTTTCAGTGCTCTACCGTGAGCCGAAATTGTTGAAAGGCGCTGGTATGTCGGTCGAACTGGACACAACATTACAGTTTCAGTGCTCTACCGTGAGCCGAAATTGTTGAAAGCAAACACGCGCAATTTTGTTGCGCGAAATTAGCCGCGGTTTCAGTGCTCTACCGTGAGCCGAAATTGTTGAAAGGCCGCTGCCGCCTGCGTCATCTGCGTCATCGCTCCAGTTTCAGTGCTCTACCGTGAGCCGAAATTGTTGAAAGTCCCGCACCCGTGGAACCAGCTCGACGACCACGTCAACGGTTTCAGTGCTCTACCGTGAGCCGAAATTGTTGAAAGCTACTCCGTCGCCTACGCCGGCCGGGGCCGGTGGCAGTTTCAGTGCTCTACCGTGAGCCGAAATTGTTGAAAGCCAACCTCTCTATTCCTACCCATGCGCTGTGATCACTCTCGTTGGTCGTTGTAAGCATCTCTGGAGCCTTCCTATACGTTCATTATATCTGTCCTGGCCGGTTGTGCAAGGGTTTGTTTGGGGTTGTGTTCGCAACTCCAGGTTTGTTCAGAATCTCGTCCGGGTTGCGAAGTGCATCGATCTGTCTCTGATGCGTTATCTACTCATTGGACGTAGAGCAACTGAGTACCAATACGCTGTTGATGACGGCTTTCGGTACTCAGTTGCGAATCGACTACGTATATGACTATTCTCAGGGTCGATCTATACGACGTCGTTGCAGAAGCGGCGAAACTCGCAGTTGACGCAGAGTGCCCGGCTCGACGGTGGCGGTGGTAGCGCTTCAGTCCGAATGGCTTTTTGCACCGCAGCAATCGTTTCGATTACGTTTTTGCGTAATTGGGGGCTGATTGGGACTTTTTCCGCTTTCCGTAATGGAATGTGGTATATCCATCCGGTTTCTACCGGTAAACCCCACGTCTCTTCTATGAGAAGTGCGTAGGCGCCTACCTGAAGTTTGAAGTGCGGCCCGGCATCCTGCTCGCTATCTTTGTAGTCAACCACGACTATTTTTGCTGCCGGGTCTGACCGGTTGGGTACTGCAATTGCCAGGTCGAGGATTCCTCTGACGCCAAGTCGCTCTGACCGTAGATAGACGTGGAAGAAACGCTCTCCGGTTTTCAGGCCATATGTGCGAAGTGAACGCCGCTCTTCCCGGTCTTCCTCAGCACGGTGACTCGCAGCTCCCTGACGCATTAAATCTGTCTTTGGACGAATGGCAGGCAGGCAGTAGGTGTACCACACAACCCGCGGACAGTAACGCCACTGTTTGATATCGCTGACTTCAATCGTATCAAGATCAGGCATCGTCATATTGCTGCTCCAGTATGCGCCGATCACTCCAGGTTTTGCTGTCGAAGACGAAAAGTTGGACGTTTGCGGTATGACCTTTGACCCGCCGGGTTATTTCGCCGAATAGTGCCCGTTGATGGGTCCGGCTGAGATTCCCGGCGAAAGCACTATATTGAATTCGTTGCAGGCCATAGTCGAGGCAGGCATCAGCGACTCGCTGTCTTGCCCGATCATTGGGAATGTCGTAGATGACAAGACATTGCATCGCGGCCCTCCTTACCATCCCATGATGAATGGGGTGTAAGATTCACGCTCTCCCCGCACATACGTCGCAATGTGTCGCGCCTGACACTGGAGAATATGACGTAGTGGCTGACGTTTGCCTTCATACGGCTCTGTCGTTTCAAGCCGCTCTAAGACCTTAGTGGCAATACGTTCACGGGTTGGCTGGTCAAGTCTCCCATCTTCCTCACGCCCGATCTGCCAGCCACGAGTGATCTGCCCGAGGAGTGTCCGATCTACAACTGCTTGCCGGAATTCCTCGATCAGGTCGAGGACCAGACTGGGTTTTCCTGGACGATCTGCATGTAGTAGGCCAGCATAGGGGTCAAGACCCGCCAGTACTATCGCATGTTCAACCTGACCGTAGAGAACACCATATCCGTAATTGAGTACTTGATTAAACGGATCGCTCGCACCTCTTGTTTCCCGTCCTGGCCAGTTCAATGCCGGCGGTATCAGGGACCCAATCGCCTGCCAGTAGCGGGCTGCATAACGTCCTTCGATGCCCATTAATGCGTCACGAATGTCATCGACGGTCTCTCCATGCAGCCGCTCAACGGCAATCTGATAATCGACAACTTCTGCCGCAGTCGCCATGAGCAGTTCATATATTTCCGGTGCGGTTCCTTTACGATTCTTCGCAACATAGCGGAGAAGATTCGCTTGATTGCCGAGTTTGCCTAATGTGAATGCACGGGCAAGGGCGACACCAGCCGGGCCGTCATACGCGCGCAGTTGCGCCCGCCGGGTCAGAACAGTTCCGGTGAGGCCGGCACTGTACAGGCTGGCTTGCGGTGTACCATTGCTGCTAATGAAGTGAATCGGTATTCCCTCTTCACTACACGCCCGGATTGCATCACTACTAATGGCAATGCCTCCACCGGCGATAATTACCTGGCGCAGGTGCATGATCGGCACTTCTTTTTGCCGTTCGTTGTCCTTTGTGACCCGTAAACGGCCCTGATGCTTGCCAATGAAGCTACCTCGTTCATCGACGATGAGTTCCATGGTATAGCCTTCCTTTCAGGATAGAGTGCTGGTGTCGCCTTAGAAAGGGCAACAGTGATCGATTGTTAAGGTTCAAGTGCTCTTTTTCAATATACACATGTTTGCGCATGATGCAAGGAGATACGATACGAATATCTTTGCCATCGTGCCACACATAGACGATGAACCCGTGGGAATGTTTCCTGGCGCAGGGTGGTGGCAAGCGCCACCACCCCAACGCGCAATATGTAGACGATGACCCCACCGAAACGTTACTTCAATTGTTAAGGTGCAGAAGCAACAAACGCAGGTCAGGCCGGGTTGTCGCCGTTGCCACCATTGGAGCTACGGCCAGACCGGCATGCCCTGGAGAGTGTACCAGCCATCACCCTTGACTGCATTGCGCCCAACATGGATCAGGCTGCCCCATACGATGAGTTCACGCAATTCCGCCAATGGCCCACGAAAGGTTGCACTGCCGATCAGGCCACCAACCGGTGTCCGCCGTTGCTGGCGCGACGAGACGCTGACGACGTCGATCCAGCGCGTTTTGTCGGCGGTGACGGTCACCTGTTCGGCAAGGGCCAGTAATCCGCGAAAATCGATGGTGAGTGGGCCATCGCCGTAAGCACGCGACAGATCATCGAGCCGACGCATCAGGCGTTGGATAAGTGGCCGTAAGGCGATGGTCTTGACCAGACGATCTTGATCGATGAGCCGCATGGGGGTATGGAAGAAGAGGGTGATTTCTTCAGTCGGCAACCGCGCCGCGTAGTCACGTACTGCTGCTGCGTCAATCGGCAGACCGGGAAAATACACAGTTCCGCCGGGTAATGGGTAGAGCGTCTGTCTGGCTCCACTCAGAGGATGGTACGCCTCAATAGAGCGGAGAGCAATGCGGCCCCGCCGTCGGCGCAATTCGTCCAGTTTGACCCCGATGCCATCACGTTCCAGTTCCCGCACCGCCATCACGATGAAAGGGAACAGGTTTTCGGCATGCCCAAATAATCCCAGGCCAAACCGGATGGTATCGCCTGGCTGAAAATGCATGCTCTCACCCTGCCGGGCGTGCTGATCATCGGCGAGCGGCGGACGCACGACATACGGACGGGGCCGCTGGTCACTGCCTTTCTCATCTTCACTCCGCATCGGGGCGACCAACGCGGCAACCGGGCAACGA
Organism: Chloroflexus aurantiacus J-10-fl; assembly: GCF_000018865.1. Classification (NCBI taxonomy): domain Bacteria; kingdom Bacillati; phylum Chloroflexota; class Chloroflexia; order Chloroflexales; family Chloroflexaceae; genus Chloroflexus; species Chloroflexus aurantiacus. The sequence goes on along the minus strand of NC_010175.1, from coordinate 3,959,298 downwards.
CTGTAGAGGGGGCAATCGGCACACGTTGGTGCTTCTTTGTTGGCACAAAAGCGTGTCCATAGCGCATTGGAAACCGCACCGCGTACCGCTGGCCCACTTTGCGCCGCCAGGACAACCGGGGTTTCCGCCGTCGCGGTGAAGATGAGGTGATGTACGGTAAGTGTCATACTTAACTCCAATCTGGATCAATGACCGTATCGCCAAATGAGAGACCATTACGCGAGTCGTAGGGCGTTTGCACAACCCAGACTCGTCGCTGACCGGTCTCTTCCGCAGGTCGCACCTTACCCTGACTGCGTAAGATGGCGAACCGCTGTTTGCTAATGCTGACCAGATAATCATTCGCCTCGATAAAGCGCTCTTCGACCAGCAGACTGACATAGTCGCGCTCGAAGCAGGCCGGCACCACGTCCACACCGTCAAACATCTGCTCGAATTCATCTTCACGCTGGGCATCGCTCTGGAACGGACAGAGGCCGTTGATGATCTGTTCAACTTGCCGGCTTATGTTCTGATACGCTGTCAACCATTGCTCACGCAACAATGGGTCGGCATAGATGGTATCCAGCCAGGTCTGTACTGCGGACTCATCGACAATGTCACCATGATGACGTTCGAGTTCGGCCAGCGTGACCCGCACGATGTGACCGGCCTGTTCGGGATCACGATGGCGACCATAAACTCCCTGGCCATCGTTGGGCTGACGGAAGATGTAGACGGGACAGATTCCTTTCGCTGCCCGTCGATTAACCCGCCCGAAGCGTTGCAAGAGGGCTTCCAGTGGCGCCGGATCACTGTAGAGAGTGTCCAAATCGATGTCGAGGCTAACTTCGACCACCTGGGTGGCCACTAGCGCTAACGGTGGCCGCCGGGCGCTATCGCTGCGACAGCGCTCAACGATTGTCTGCTCCAGCCGATTGCGATCTCCATAGGTGAAGCGACTGTGGATCAGGATGAGTTGCTCGTCGCTCAAACCAGCCTGCATTAGCAGATCACGCACCATCTGCGCCCGTGCGACCGTATTGACACAGACCAGAACCTGTTTCCCATCACGCACTGCGGTGACAATCTCGGTGATAATTGCAGGATCGGTCAGCTCGCCATCACGCAGGTACAACTGATGACGACGGAAGCGGGCAAAGATGTCTGGTGTGGCCTGAATGATAGTTGGCGTATCCAGCACATCACTGAGCTGTTCGAGAATGAGAGTCGGGAAGGTAGCCGACATCACGAAGAAGCGGGCCGCAACATGCCGGCGCAAATAGCGCATCAAGCCGGTGATAAGGGCCAGTCGTTCTGGTTCATAGGCGTGAATCTCGTCGAAGATGAAACCCGCCCGTGCATAGTCGGTCAGCATGGCCTCAAAGCCGCGCAGTTGAAAGAGAGCTTTGAGCAGTTGGTAGGGACTGAGTACTTTGAGGGGACGGGCATGTAAGAGGTTGAGATTCTTCTCCCACTGTACCTTGCGCACCGTCGTTGCAGACCATTCCTCGCCATCCCGGAAACGGGCGTAGAGTGCCTGGGCAGCTCGACCGTGCTGAAGACCAACAACATTATTCCCGAAGAGTCCGCATAGTCGGTCGTACATTGCGTTCATACTGGCCTGATAAGGAAGTGTGTAGAAGATACGCGCCGGTGGGTTACTGCCATCACCCAATGCCCAGGCCAAAGCAGCCTCGGTCTTGCCACTACCGGTTGGCGCCATCAACAACACGTGCTGCGCACTCGCACCGGCACTTGCAACCTGATGAGAATATGTTTCCCGTCCGGCAGGAATAACTGCTTGCCACGAGTGGCGTATCGGTTCCGGTATCCGCTGGAGATGCGCCGACGCCATGTGATCGGCAGTGGTGATCAGGCCGCGCAACAAAATACCGGGAATACGGGCAGTGGTTGCTGTGCCCGCAGCAGTCAATATATCTACCCACTGGTGATAGACCGATAGCCAGTAACGGATGCGTCTGGCATCAATGGGATGTGATTGCGGGCTGATTTCCGCAACCACATCCGCCATCCCCAGCTCGATACGCCAGGGATTCGCGCATTCGCCAAGCCAGCGATGCAGATGATCAGCAGTAGCCGGTTGCAGTTCAGCGCAAAGATCGCTTAGCGGATCTTTGCGCAACCCGGCAGGGTACAGTTCACGAATTTCCGGTGCATCACGGTGGTGCGACACAATCGCCGCTACGACCCAGCGCTGTTCTAACTCATTCAGATCATGCGCAATCGCATCGACAAAGGCCAGCGAGAGCACTTCGTGACGATGCGACCATGCCGGGCCACCACGCAACCGTCGCTGAAAACCTGCCGCCGCCTTCCCGAAATCGTGGAGAAAGGTGGCCCAGTACAGGCAATGCCACAGGCGCACCCCGCCTGCCAGGTCTGCGAGGTTCGGTCGCAACCGATAGAGATCGGCCAGTCGGCAGAGAACATCCCACGTATGACTGGCTAATGTCTCTCCGCCGTACTGCTGACTCTTGGCCAACAGATCTTCCTGCCAATCAGGCCATGGCAAAGGCTTCATCGTCTGCTCCCACAAAGGTATGAAACCACAAACCGAGTGGCAATCCATCAACAACCGGTGCTGTTGGATCACTCCAGTATGTTGCCGATTGCTGACCAAAACGCAGCATCTGCCTGGTTGTAATCCGTTCGGTCAAGACCAGATAGCGGGCGAAGCTGGGCTGCCGACGCTGACGATAGTTAATCCAGCGCGGCATCAGCGTGACAACACCCGCCGGGGCCTGGGTAGCCATGGCAAAGGGCAACAGGGTATGCTCGAAATAGACCTGATCGGCCTGCTGGAGATCGACAATGTCGATGTGGGTATAGGCTGCCAGGTCTTGTGAACGACCCAGAACCACCGGGTAGCGCGGAAAACGAAAGGCATCAATCCACTCCGGTCGGTTGAGGTAGAGGGTCAACCGCGGAAAGAGCAGGAGCTGGCGCTTGAAGGGATTGATGTTCCCTTCAAGCACCTTGGGTTCGCCGCCGGGCAACTTTCCCGATGACGCCGAGAGCACATGAATATGCTCAAGGTCGTGCCCTTCACCGGCAGCGGTGAAATGGTAGGCAAACGCCAGTCCTGCTGGATCAACCCAGTCGCCCAACGCGCTACAGATGTGCCCATAAATGGTTGCCGGCGGCGGCAATGGAAAGCTCGGCTGTACCCCCAACATAAAGTGAGGATAGCGAAATGAAGTTGTCAGAGCTTCGAGCACAATCTTGAGCGCCTGCATAATCCCCCCTAATCCAGCCATTCAGGATGTGTATCACAGTCCTGAATGAAGGCGGCAAAGGCTTCGCGCGGATGACTCAGGATGATGTGTGGCAAACCTTTCGCCGCAGCTTCTTCATTATGCTGAGTAACAAATTGCTCAAAAGCTGCCCGTGCCTCATCGAGATACCCCTTCACCCACCCCACATAGATCGGCGAACGGATGCCATCGGCGAAGACACGCAGGGCTTCCTGTAAAGCGTCAATCTTGATCTCTGGTAAACCATTACGCTGCGCACCGACGGTATGGTGGAAGACATGATTACCACCCGTGGTAACGGCAAAGATCACCAGCGCCGGGCTGACATCGGTGTAGTGTAGGGCTTGTTTCGCACCACCCTCCAATTGCGCCATCCCGGCAAAGAGGGCTTTTACGCGGGCCAGGCGCTCTTGCTTCGGCAAGCGGTACGACTTCTCGCTTTCGAGATGCTCGACACCGGCCACATCCTTCACCAAACGCACCCGCTCATCGTCGAGGTTGCGAAAACCAGTACGATTGCGGTACGAGAAGGTACCACATGCCCACAGGTCAAGCGAGAAGAGACCTTTCAGCGTGGTACGATAGAATTGATGCTCATGAGGCACCGGATTTCCTTCGTGCCGCGACATCACACCAAAATCACTGGTCGGATTGACCGGTGCAATCGAGACCAGTGTACTCACCCGGAACGGTGAAGCGCGGGTAACTGTATCTGTCACCGGCGTAGATTCTTCCAGCAAACTCATCTGCTCCCGACTCTTTTTCGCCGTCTCACCTTTGCCCGGTGCCCGCATATACCCGAACAGATCATCGTCCCAGTAACGAATCGGGTTGGCGTCGGTGTAGGCAATCTTCTCTTCACGGAAGATCGGCGATGAACGCCACTCCGGTACCCGCCGTTCGAGCGTTGTGCGTAGCCAGTAGCGAAACGCCTGCGCCGACACATAGGGAAAATTGCCGGCTTTGGTGGTAATGACTTTGACGCCGACCGTGTTCTCTTCACGCTCACCTGGAATCGAACCGAGATTGTTGAGTGCCGACGCCGGCGCATCAATCAAGAATAAACCGGTTACGAAGGCCATGGTTGTTCCTCTCCTTTCTCCATTAATTATTCGCTAACAGCAACTTCCGCATCATCTGGAACAGCATCAGGATTACCGGCAATCCAGTCTCGCAACTGTTCAACCATACGGATCAACACTAGATCGCGCATCAAACGCCAATCGCTGCGCAACACCTCCTCACCTTCCATAAAGACGGTTAGAAAACTATCAAGAGTGAAGAGCGTTTCGCGCCCCTGCGTATAGCGCGTGTAGTCGATATTCGTCCTGTTGAGCAGGCTCAGAAAATGGTCACTCCGCTGCACGGTGAAGAACTGACGGAAAAAGCGCTTCCCGCCTTGTTTGCGGGTGTAGTCGGCGAGTTTATCGCCCAATTCCTTCACAATCGCCACTCGATCATCGGTCATAAGCATTACCTCCTGCACAAAGAGTTCAACCAGCGGCCATGAAACAAGGTCAATATCCCGACGGAGTGAATAGTCGCGACGGGGGTCATCAGTAGATCGATTGGTAGATCGATTCACATCAGGGATGCGGAGAAAATAGGTACGCACAAACTGCGCTGCCTGTGCCGGGAGTGTGAACAAGTCTTCGTACAGATAGTTCACCCGCGGTTCAGCCGGTTCGGCAGCCTTCCCACGCTTCCCGGTCGGCGTCACGCGCTGCCAGCTTCGGGCAACCAGCTCATTCCAGAGGTTGCGATAGGTCGGCGTATACACCGCAAGCAGAAAACCGGTAATCTGGAGCGGTAGATGATACAGCTCCAGGAATGGTGATTGACCGAAGTTAGAGAAATGGTAAGCCGTGATCGTCGTCCGTTGCGCCCCTTCGAGTTGCTGGCGCATAATATCGGCCAGCGTCTCAATCAGCAATGTCCGCAAACTACGCGGGGAACCGGGTAGTTTCTCTTCACCGGCAGCCTGCGCTTTTGCCACGTCGCTCAGGTTACGCTGCAAAAACCGATTGGCAAACGCAATCGTCAACCGCTCATCATCACAATGCACAGCGAGCAGATTATTGCCTACCCTGGCACAACCCAACGGCATCGCCTGCAAAGCCAGAATCGCCTCCGGTGCCATCGGCAGACCGGGGTCGCCGTTAACAAAGAAATTGATCGAATCGTCGCCTTGCAACAACGGCATCTGCGCCCGCCCGACCCGTCCGGGTTGCAGTTTGCCCGACAACTCAAATGCTGCCGCCGGCAAACCGGTGAAGAGGCAGGTTTCAAGCGCTCTGGCTGCCTCTGCCCACTGCCGCAGATGCCGTTTGGCCCAGTAATCACGTTTTTGACGTGCATTAGCCTGTTGGTCAGGCGACAAGCCGGGACGGTCTGGGTTAAACGCCGGCTGGACAAACCATGCATTCGTGGTAAGCGCTACTGTCAGAAACCTCTGCAACGGCTGCCGCACATAATTTGCCTCAATGTAATCGGCAATACGTTGAAAATCACCGGCATTGAGATCGGCAACACGTTGCTTCCCGACAAACGCCGTCATTGTGGCAAAACCGACATCAACGAATGGATGGCCGGTGTAGCGTATCTGATTCATGCTTGCCCTCGTTATTCAAACATCTACTACCAAAACGCAGTCTATCATCCCAGCCTGCACTATAGTTGCAGTTACGTGTACAGTGCTGCGGCTTTTCGCAACTCATCAGCAACCATCTGCACCAGTTCGGGTGGGGATAGCACCCGTGCGTGCGAGCCATAGCCCAACACCCAACGTTTGATCTCGCCGAGAGCACCGCTCTGAAAGCGCAGGATCACTCCACCATCAGGCTGATCTTCAAGCTGCTGGGTCGCATGCCATTGCCGTTCTCGAATATACGGCGCCTGCTCACGGTCAAACGCAATCTCGATCAGCAATGGCTGGGTACCGCCTTCAACGACAAAACCATTGCGGAGATACGCTGCGATATCAATCTGTGGATTGCGAACAAACCGTTCATGCCGGCGAACCTGCCATTGCCTGATTCGGTAGAGCGCAAATTGGCGCAGTTCACCACGGAGATGATCGAAGGCAATCACATGAAGATCGCCACGCGCCAGAAAGAGGTGGTACGGCTCTATCAGACGGTGGGTCAGTTCCTGCCGGCTGGCAGTGAAATAGGTGATTTCAACCGGATAGCACTCGCGAATGCATTCGTGCAACACCTGCACCAGTTCGGGATCAACCGCAGCCAACGCACCGGGCTGGAACGTGAGATGAGCCAGTAATGCATCAGGATGAACCACTATCTGCTCTGTAATATAGGCTTCCATGCGCTGTAAAAGACGACGGAGTGGCGCTGCAAATGGGGTTCCCAGATACCGTCGACTCAATTCGGTACTGATCAGAAACGCCAGTAATTCACCCTCGGTGACCTGTAACATCGGCATGACCCACGTCGGATCGCGATAGTAATAACCACCATTGCGACGACTGTAGGCCAGCGGTGCCCCAATCCGTTCGCGCAGGTAAGCCAGGTCAGCAAAAATAGCCCGCTCGCTCAACTCAAAGCGAGCACAAAAATCAGCTACCGACGGGTAGGTTCTGGAGCGGATGAGCGAGTCTATCGTAACCAGTCGTTCCAATCGCGACATACACACGCTCCTTTGCAGGTGAAGAGGGTGGATGCCTCTTCACCTGCAATCAGCACAGCAGCTACGGTAAGCGGATTGATACCGGTGCACCGCCGATCACATCAGGATCGAAAACAAAACGTAGCTCAGATGCGTCAACCGGCACTTCAAAACCAATCTGACCACGTACCGTTTGAGCGGCAGGGAGTTCGCCATCAATCCTGCCACCCGTCGCCAGCGAAGTTGCCGTAATATCCCCGGTATAGCGATACCCTTGCGCATCTTTGATCCAGGTTTGAATTGAAGAAAGGAAGCGGGAACGCGCACCACGATTCTCAATTGTTACGTCAACCAGCACAAACCGGTAGCCATCGTCTGGCTGATTGAAGCGGTCGCCGGAAGGTGATGTAACCTCATTGACCGTTATGACCAGATCACCGACCTGAACCGATTCACCGACATTGAAGGCAGTGATTGGCTGCTCGCCAGGAATGGTTGCCGGCGGCTCTTGCCTGACCGGATCATCACCAAGGGCAACCGAAACCGTACCACCGCTGAACAGGTTGCCATCGAAGGTTAATGTCAGCCCATGGGCATCCTCCGGGATAGAAAATCCTGTCCATCCTCGCAAACGCTCACCAGGAACCAGCACGCCACCGAGCTGACGATCACCGATTGCAGCCGTCGCACTGAAATCGGGAGTATACTTGCGAAACTCAGCATCCTTGAGCGACAACTGCCATAAGCCGGAAACCGATTTTGGCGAGTCACCCTGATTAACGACTACCATCTCGACCGCAATGAACCGCTGTCCGGGATCAGGCTGGACAAAGCTATTACCCTCTACAACCTGCCAGCCGAGAACAATCAGATTCAGACTATCTATGCTGATAACATCGCCGATGTTGAAGACCTGCGGTTGCGCCGCATCCGCAACGGCAGTTGTCTGCGATACAGGTGCTGATTGCTCTCCCTGAGCGGGCGATGTGGCAACGAGCGATGGTGTCGCCGCACCACCACCACAGGCCAGAACCATCATCAGCACTCCCACTGCAATCCCCATAACAGGCCATGAACGGTAATGTGGTTTCATCGTCTGCTTCCTTTCCGATTGTGATCCATCCTGTTCTCTGATGTGAGTTATAGCACCCGACTCTCCCAAAAATGGCAACAGCATCTGAATGTTGTTGCGAGTGCCGACACAATCACCACCATCGTCGAAACATATGCAACCGACCCTCTTCGTCTTCACTCAACAACAATCCTCGTTCTTCCAACAGCGGCAGATCACGGATCACGGTTGAGCGCGGCACACCCAGGCGATACGCCAGTTCAGCCGCAGTCAGTGGTGTTTCGGCCAGCAATGCTTCATACTGATCGAGACGTTGCTGTTTTCCCTGTTTGCTACCAAACATCGTCACCCTCCGGTATAAAGACCATGTCAGCCTGCGTTGACCGGAGTTTGTCAGCGACGTGTTGCAAGTACTGCAACAATCGGCTCTTCTATCATAGCAAAATATCTGTTCACAAATGTGGATTTTAACCTGATAAATTAAAGCATTTTTTGGCAAGAGAGGTTGAGAAGGTTGAGACAGACTTCGACCTGGAAAAGCGGAGGTTCAGGTCAGGCGGGCTAAAGCCCTACCGGACAGCATTGAAGTGCCGGCGGGGCTGGAGGTCATGCAGGCTGAAGCCCTCTCTGACGGCATGGAAGTGCCGGCGGGGTTGGGGGTCATGCGGGCTGAAGCCCTACCTGACAGCGTGGAAGCCCCTGCGGGGCTGCTATGCATTACCCACATGTCGCGCTGCGTTAGGCCGGGCTGCACGTGCTCCCCGTGACGCAGGCTTCCAGCCTGCGTGGAGGCATTCCTCTCCACCGCTGTCAGGTGCTGGCCGTGGCCGCTGGTGCGCAGGCACGAATCTCGTACAACGAAACGTCTACGCGCAGGTAGCGCATGCATGCCGGACCGACTCGATGATCGGTATGAGCACATTCAGCCTCCCCCGCTGACCTTACCGTTGTGCGCTCTGCTGCGCATGCCGGACCGACTCGATGATTGGTATGAGCACATTCAGCACCGCCGTGACCAGGATGGGGAACGGTATGCCACGCGCCGGATCGTGAGTACGGCTGCTGCGGCAGCATGGCTGCCGCACTCCAAACTGCGCGACACGCGAATGCCAAGCGGGTACGGCAATCCATCCAGCACGTGCCGGCACGGCTGGAGCAGCGCGTTGCCACTGGGCCAGTCGTCCACAACAGCACCCATAGCGATCATCCCCGCCGATACGCACGTGGTTGACACCAGTTATGGGTAATGCATAGACGGGGCTGGCGGCACCTTTCTGCGCCGCCAGCCCCGCCGGCCTTCCACGCATTGAGGCAGGGTTTTAACCTGCCGAGACGTGACACTTACTTACCCTCGCTCAACGCCTCAGCCAGCAGACTGATAGCCGCTGCACGGGGAAGCGAGCGTTGTTCACCGCGTTGTAAATCTTTGATCACAACCTCACCACGGGCCAGTTCGTCGGGGCCGAGGACCAGAGCAAACCGCACCCCACGCCGGTCAGCCTCCTTGAACTGTTTACCGATGTTCCCTGGTTCAAGTGCGATAAGGGTATTGATACCTGCTGCCCGCAGCTCAGCCGCCAGCCTCAGACTCTCGGCAACCTGTTCTGCGCCGAACAACGTCACAAATGCGAGAGCCGTTGTCTGCGGACGCGGGCCGAGGTTTAGCTCGATCATCACATCGTGCAGGCGGTCAATACCGAAGGCCAGCCCAACCGTAGGAATGTTGCGACCGGCAAACAGCCCGATCAGGTGATCGTAGCGACCACCTCCAAGCAGTGAACCCTCCGGCCAGTGCGGGGTAATCGCCTCAAAGACGACTCCTGTGTAGTACGAAAGACCGCGCGCCAGGCGAGGAGCCACCCGATACTGCTCAGCCGGAACCCCCATCGCCATCAGACCGTCCAGGACGGCACGCAGATTGGCAATCGCTGCTACTGCTCGCTCATCGGCGGCCAGTTTTTGGGCAAGTGCATCCAGAACTTCATCTGCCGTACCATCAATTTGTACCAGCTCCAGAATCTGGTCAGCCGCAGCAGGAGTCACACCAGACTTGATCAACTCAGCCCGCACACCATCAGCGCCAATCTTGTCGAACTTATCGATGGCACGATAGACACCGCCGGCAGCCTCTTCGGACAAACCGCTCACACGGGCAATACCACCGATGATCTGACGGTGATTTAACAGCGTGACAAAACCGGGAAAACCAAGCGCAGTCAGGGCTTCACACAACATCGCCACAATCTCGGCATCGGCCAATGGCGAGGCACTCCCGACAATATCGAGATCAAACTGGTAAAACTCTCGATACCGACCACGCGCGGGGCGTTCACCGCGATAGCTCGGCCCATACGCATATCGGCGCCAGGGTAATGTTAATTGCCCGGCGTATTGAGCAGTCACACGCGCCAACGGCACCGTCTGATCGTAGCGCAGAGCCAGACGGCGGCCACCATGGTCTTCAAACCGGTAAATCAGCTTTTCTTCATCACCCAGCTTGCCTTCCAGCGTCTCGGCATACTCGATGATCGGGGTCTGCAAAGGCTCGAAGCCGTGACTTTCACTAATGCGCGTCAGCGTATTGACGATGTATTGCCGTAGCATCATATCTGCCGGCAGATGATCGCGCATTCCTTTAACATTTTGAATCGGCGCCATACAACTCTCGTCTGTGTACAAAGAGGAATCTCGAACTCGCAGGTGTCATCCGGTAACGTTGCGTGCTGGTATTTCTTGTTCTACCGTGTTCAGTGGCACACTATGCCGACCGGCCAACTGACCACACGCCGCAGCAATTTCTACCCCTCGCTCAACCCGCACGGTACAGGGAATGCCGTAATCGGTCAAAATTTGCTGAAACGTCGTCACACGCTCCCACTCTGAACGGCCAAGCGGCGTGCCAGGAACCGGGTTCCACGGTATCAGATTGACGTGAAAGAGCAGCGGACCACGCGGTGCCGAATGTCGGAGCAGGCGGGCTAGTGCGATTGCCTGATGCGGATGGTCGTTTTTGCCTTGCAACAGCACATACTCGAAAGAGACTCGCCGGCGCGTTTTGGCAATATAGTTGCGGGTGGCAGCCATCAGATCGGCGATTGGATAACGCCGATTGACCGGCATCAATTCGCTGCGCAGAGCGTCATCGGGCGCATGCAGCGAAATTGCCAGATTGATCGGTAAGCGTTCATTGGCCAATCGCTCGATCCCCTTGACCAGCCCTACAGTGGAGACGGTCATACTGCGGGCACCGAGGTTAAACCCCTGCGGATCGTGCAATCGCTCTACCGCCTGCCACCAGCGGTCGTAGTTGGCAAATGGTTCACCCATCCCCATAAAAACAAGGTTACTGACGCGACCGGTCGGACCGGCCATACCCATCGCCCGTAGCTCCTGTGAAGCCCAAATTGCCTGAGCAACGATTTCGCCACTGCTCAGGTTGCGCAGAAGACCGAGCTGACCGGTGGCACAGAAGACGCAGCCCATACCGCAACCGGCCTGCGTTGACACACATACCGTTGAGCGGTCGGGATAGACCATCAATACGGTTTCAACAACAGCACCGTCGGGCAAGCGGAAGAGGGCCTTACGGGTCATCCCATTGTCACCGATCTGCACCTGTTCGCAGCGGAGAGTCGAGAACGGTATCTCGGCGAGCCGGGAACGCAGAGCGAGCGGCAGATCGGTCATCTGATCAACCTGGCGGGCAAGGTTGACATACAGATGCCGGTACAGTTGACGGGCACGAAAGGCCGGTTCTCCCCAGCTTTGCAGGAGTTCGGTCAGTTCAGACAGGTTGTAATCATACAAACAGCGTTGTTCCATAGCATAGTGCATTGTACCACGTTGCCGTAAGGCGAGCGCAGCAGTTTGTTACCAATGGGAACCAAATCGCACGTGCCGGCGTTTCAGAGTCGGTAGTTGTTTAGTGAAAGAGGAAAACAAATGCTGCGTCGAATCATCTTACTCGTTATCGCCGGACTGATGTTGATCCTTACTGCCTGTACCACGGCAACCCCGACACCACGAGCAGGGATCGTAACTATTGAGCGGGTTGATTTTGCCGTGCTCGAATCCAATCCACCCCAGGTGCAGGCACATATTGTCGGGTACCTGGGAGATGGCTGTACGACGTTTGCCGGAATCAATCAGCGCCGTGAGGGTAATGTCATCACAATTACGATCAATGCCGCTCACAGCGGCGCCGAAGTTTGCCCGGCGATTGCGCCGTTGCTCGATCAGCGGATCATGCTGGAAGGGCCTTTTACAGCCGGTCAGTACACCGTGATCGTCAATGGGGTCGAGTATCAGGTGACGATCTAGTGCCTGGACAGACAATGTCGGGCGGGTTGGAAGCCCGCCCGACATTCACTATTGCGACAGTATAGGCCGGTTCTCCAGCACTACAAAATACGTTTACCTAACGCTGACAAAACCAGATCGACGGCCAACTGCGCAGTCGCGTTACGCTCATCGAGGATCGGATTAACTTCGACCACATCCAGACTACGCAGCGCACCACTCTCGGCGATCAGTTCCATCGCCAGATGTGATTCGCGAGCCGAAATCCCACTGCTTACCGGTGTACCCACACCGGGCGCCTCGCGCGGATCGACAACATCGAGATCAAAACTGAGATGAAATCCTTCAGTACCGGTCGTGGCAATTGCCAGCGCCCGCTCCATCACCGTTGCCATCCCACAGCGATCAATCTCGTGCATGGTAAAGACGGTGATCGGCGAAGCGCGCAATGCTTCCCGCTCCAGCGGATCGAGATCGCGCACGGCAATCAATACGACGTGCGCCGGATCGAAAGCCGGTATGCGACCGGCAAAACCGGTGAGCGTCGGATGCCCGCGTCCGGTTAACACAGCCAGCGGCATGCCGTGAATATTGCCACTCGGTGTCGTGTGTTCATCGTTAAAATCGGCGTGGGCATCAATCCAGATCAGACCAAGTCGTCGCTGCCGCGCACTCCCACTGGCGGAACCGATAGTTAAACTATGGTCACCACCCAGAATGAGGGGCAGCATCCCCTGCTGGACAATATCGGCCACCTGCCGGGCCAGCCGCCCACACATATCGGCAATCGGCTCAAGATAGCGCAGGCGTGAATCAGGTGGTGGCGGTGGGGTCGTCTCGACCATCGGCACCGTCAGATTGCCGAAATCAACCACCTGATAGCCCAACTCGCCCAGTCTTCGGCTCAGACCGGCGTAGCGAATGGCACTCGGCCCCATATCGACGCCACGCCGTCCGGCTCCAAGATCGATGGGAACGCCGAGAATTGCAATCTGTGATCCACTACTCATGAAGGGGTCGACTCCTCCTGGGCATCCGTCTTCAGCGAGAGGGTCTCTGGCGGGCCGAAGAAGACTTCGAGCACACCATTGCGGAAATAGGCCCGCCGTGCCGGACGTTCGGCCAGCGTCGTCGGCAAGAGCATATCACGGCGGAAATTGCCAATCTCGATGAACAGCTCATCACCGCGCTTCGTCATCGACACCTTACCGATCTCGACGTGCGGCAACGGCAAGCGCAGCACATACTCATCGCCCTGCTTGACAATCTCCTGGGTTTTACCGATGAAATGGACTTTCACCGGATCATCATCGCCGAACAGACGACGACCAACCATGGCCAAATCTTCAATACCGGCCAGATCACGCGCAAAGTAGGGGCTTTCCCAAATCGGCAAGGGGCGGAAGAGATCGTAGACCATTTGCCGATAACCCTGCTGAATACGGGCCAACTCCTGCATAAAAGCGCCTTCGACCTGATCGACCGGCAGCACCCGATTGAGCACGACTCCATCAACCGGATAGCCGAACAGCGCCAGATAGGTCGAGGCACGCTGCGCCTCTTTAATCACCATCCGCTCAGGGTTCACCACCAGGCGATAAGAGCTGATCTGTGGATCGGTCAGGGTTGCCCGCAGCGCTTCGACACCTTTTGTTAGTCGTTCAAGCTTGGCAAAGACATCGGTTGCCGGGACTAATTGTTTGACCAGTGGACGCGCCACCTTCAATGTCGTCGGCTCCCAATCCATCACCCGCGCTGCGTACCATTGAAAGGTTTCGGGCATCGTCAACAGGCGAACGGTCTCTCCGGTAGGCGCCGCATCCACAATCACCACATCAAAATTACCTTCACGCGCCTGGCGGCGAATATGGAGCAGGCTAACCACCTCTTCCATACCAGGAATGATCGCCAGCTCCTCGGCTGCTACTTCATCAACTCCGCGCCGGCGAAGCAGGTTACTCAGATAGACCCGCAACTCACCCCAATGCTCACGTACTTCGTCGAGCACATTAATCTCTTGCCCCCACAACCGTTCGGTAATCTGGGTAGGCAGCGAGCCTAACGGTGTATCAAGCGCATCTGCCAGACTATGGGCTACATCGGTGCTCACGACCAGCGTGCGATACCCTAATTCGGCAGCGCGCACTGCCGTTGCTGCCGAAGTGGTAGTCTTGCCGACGCCGCCTTTGCCGAGATAAAGGATCAACCGCATTGATGTATCCTTCTGTATCGGAATCTGAAGTAATGGACAACCGGTTCGCTCATTTGTTGATGCGACGCCGCATCAATTGTATATGTTGCAGTACGCGCCGTCAATCCTGTATGGTACACTATTGATGATGATACGTGATCATTGTTACTACAGCAAGATGTAAGGAAATTCAGTGCTTTCCGATCTCTTTCTTATTCGCCACGGTCAACCTGTTCACAATCCGTCTATTCCGTACCAGTTACCGCCAGGGCCTGATCTGTCGGAACGAGGGCGTGTTGAGGCTCGCCAGGTCGCGAACTTTCTGGCCGATAAAGGGATTGAGCAGCTCTTGGTCTCACCATTTGCCCGTACCACCCAGACGGCTGAGGTGTTGGTTGATGTTCTCAACATACCGGTCGCCTTCACCACCCTGGTGCAAGAGCATGCACCGGGCGAAACGTTCGAGCAGGTACGGGCGCGGATACGTGAGGTTCTGGCCGGACTGGCCGATTCGCCATACCGGCGAATTGCCATTGTCTCGCACGGTTCACCGATTCGGGCATTCCTGCTCGAATTGAGTCACGATCAGATCGATCTGCGTCATCACGTGTACCCTGGGGGCAATCCGGCCCCTACCTGTGGCATCTGGCACGTCACCTTTACCAACCAGCGGGCCAGCCGATTCGATCTGGTGTTCAAGCCGTCCTGAACGTAGCGGAGGCCGGTCATGAACGATCTCGATGATGTCATCACGATACTGGCTACAGCTCTATCCACGGCCCGTCATGTCACCGTGCTGACCGGTGCCGGCGTATCGGCTGAAAGTGGTATTCCAACGTTTCGTGATGCTCAGACCGGTCTCTGGTCACATTTTGACCCGGAGGAACTGGCTTCACCGGCAGGTTTTGCCCGCAACCCAGCACTGGTCTGGCGCTGGTACGCCGAGCGACGGGTGAAAGCCTGTACTGCCCAGCCTAACCCGGCCCACCATGCCCTGGCCGATCTGGCGACCCTGGTACCAAGGCTCACGCTGGTTACGCAGAATATTGACGGATTACACCAGCGGGCCGGTAGCCCACAGGTGATCGAACTGCACGGCAACATCCACCGTGCCCGCTGTACGGTCGATGGTTCAATCCATACCACCTGGGATTACGACGAAGAGCTACCGCAGTGCCCCAACTGCGGCGCATTGTTGCGCCCTGATGTGGTCTGGTTTGGCGAATATCTGCCACCTGGTGCCCTGGAAGCTGCTTATGCTGCAACCCTCGACTGCGATGTCTTCTGCTCGATTGGGACATCAGGGGTTGTCGAACCGGCAGCCTCACTACCACGCATTGCCCTGTCACGGGGCGCGACTGTGTTGATCCTCAACCTTGAACAAACCACTACCGCTCGCTCACCACTGTTCACCGTGTACGGAAAGGCCGGTGAAGTGTTACCGCGCCTGGTAGCAGCGGTGCGATCAATGCGTCGGCAACAGGGTGAATGAATGGCAATACTGGCTGTGTGTTCACCTGGAGCAACTCTCTCTGTGGGTCGCTTGTGTACGACCAATAAGATGGCAAATACGACACGTTGATCTCGCGCCTTGCCAGACGAATGCCCGGTAGGAGTGCCCAATCGTGCGTCACTACCGGTACGTCTGGGCCGAATCAGGGTTATCGTGACGGCGCGATCATCAGGTTATGGGTAAAGCCCGGCGTGATAGGATCAGTCGAATCGTGCAATAGCAGTGTAGCACAGGCCGCAGCCTGCGCTACACCCTATCTCCTATTTCCTATCTCCTCCCCTACTGCATTGCAGTCGTCGCCGCCTGGCGGAAGGCATCAACTGCGGCATCAATCACCCGCTGCGGATCACCACCTGCTGAAGTAACAATCGCCCGTAGCGTCTCACCGTTGCGGAGGCGCGAGCGGATGGTTGCCTGATCAAGGCCGGTCTGATCGGCAGCGGCCTGGATCAACCAGCCTAACGTGCTCCGCTGCGAAACCTTCGCAGCCCGGTTAGCCAGTTGGGTACCCAACGTCGTGTCGTTCACCAGAGTTGTTGCCCGATCCCGGATCGAGGTCAAAAGCTGATCGGCTTCCGCCTGGGTCAACCGTCCATTAGCCACCGCTTGATCGAGCCGGGTCTTGGCCGCATCAACGACTGCCTGCACCAGCGCATCGCCACTGCTGCCATTGGCGGCTGCAATATCGGCCAGGCTCCGCCCATTCTGCAACTCCGTATGAATGGTTGTTGTATCAAGTCCGGTAAGCGTACTCAACGTGCGCACCAGATAACCGACACTGACCATTCCCCATCCACGCCAGCCACCACCGCGCCCATAGCCCAGCTCGACCGTGGTCGGATTCGCCTCGACGACTTGAGCCGCACTAACCGATACCGACTGATACCAGAGCAGGGTCAACGCCAGCGCAGCGCCGGCAATACTACTGACAAGTGTTCGTTTCATCGTCAAACCTCCCTTGCTATGCTGTGTTGCGACTTCATCACGCCAGAATGATCCGGCGACATCTTCAGGGTAACGCACGACTTTGAAGAACTCGTGAAGTGGTCGTGAGAAGATTGTGGAGACGGCTGCAACAAATGGCAATCATTCACGTCGTATACCCAGGAAACGGGAACGACTTTGAAATCAAGGAGGAACATCATGGGAACCAACCGCCTAACCCGTAGCGCAACCGATAGCATGCTCGGTGGCGTATGCGGTGGCATCGCCCGCTACTTCGGTATCGACAGCACCATCGTGCGTCTGGTCTTTGTCCTGGCCGTTCTGAGTGGTCTCAGCCCGCTGATCTACGTCATTCTCTGGATTGTGATGCCGAAAGAGGAGCTGGCATTGCCAACCACACCGGCTCAAGACCCGACCGGCGAGTGGAAGTATGACCCGTACACGGGACAGAAACTCAACTAGCCGATCTACACAACAACAGCTCTGACGTACCGATACGCCCTTGCGTTGGATTATTGACGCAAGGGCGTCGGTCTTTTATCATTGACTCGTGATTATGGTTAGACACGTATGATGCAGATATGACCTCGTTGCCGGCACATGTCACCAACCCAATCATTGCAGCGCTTGGGCAACCAATCGAAGCCGTCGAACATCTCGGCGGTAGTTTTGGTGCTCGCCTGGCCCGGATCACCATTAAAGGTCAGCACTTCGCGCTCAAGTGGGCGAACAATGGCGCACCGGCTGCAATGGTGGCTGCTGAAGCGCATGGCCTGCAAACACTGGCAGCAACCACGACCATTCGCGTGCCGGCAGTTATTCTGGCCTGTGCAGCCGATGGGCAACAACCGGCAATCCTGCTCAGTGAATGGATCAGCAGCGACGGTCATCCACTCGATGCAACCAGACTCGGCGAGCAACTGGCGGCACTGCACCGTTGCACCGCCGCCGCCTATGGCCTGGAACGCGACAACTTTATCGGCGGGACACCGCAACGCAACGGTTGGAAGACTGATTGGATTACATTTTTCCGTGAACAGCGCCTGTTGCCGCAGATCGAACTGGCAGAACGTAACGGTCTGCTACACCCACGACGGCGCCGCGCACTTGCATACATCGTTGACCATCTTGACGATTGGCTCGGTGGTGTCGTTCATGTGCCATCACTTATCCACGGCGATCTATGGAGTGGCAATGTGCTAAACGGACCTGGTGGTACACCGGTCCTCATTGATCCAGCAATTTCCTACAGTGATCGCGAAGCCGAACTGGCCTTCACCGAACTCTTTGGCGGTTTCTCTCCTCGCTTCTACCAGGCGTATCAGGCAGCCTGGCCACTTGAACCCGGCTATCGGGATCGCCGCGATCTCTACAACCTGTACCACCTGCTCAACCACCTCAACCTGTTCGGCGAAGGGTATGGTGCCCACGTTGACGCAATTATTCACCGCTACGTGAAAGGGTAATCAACACCCCGTCGTTCCGAGTTTTCTCCCAAAATGATGTATGATATGGAAATAATTGATGTAGACACATCTACACTATCAAATATGATAATTGGTCAAAAGAGGGTCAACTTGACATGAAACCAATCCACGGCGTCGGCGCCGTTGTGTATCGCATTCAACCCGACGGCACCATCGAGATTTTGCTCATTCGCAAACGAAAAGGATTCTGGTCATTACCAAAGGGCAAACTCAAGCGCGACGAACCAGCGCTGGAAGCGATTGTGCGCGAAGTGCGCGAAGAGACCCACGTAACTGCTGAGGTGGTTGATATGCTGGGCAGTATTGACTACCTGATCAGCGGGCCACGCGGTCAGCAGCGCAAAATTGTTGATTACTACCTGCTGCGTGCGATTAAGGGACGCGCCCGACCAACGGGCGGTAGTGAGCAGATTGTGGCCGTCGATTGGGTGCCACTTGCCGAAGCTATAGATCGCCTTCAGCGTCCACGTTTACGGGCTATCGTGCGTGCAGCGCAGACCCTGTTCAGCGGCTGATCGCCATCACCGCTGCACCGGAAGTGTCAACCCAATTCAGCATCAATGCACAACTGAACGAGGACCATGACGTGCTATAATCAAGGTACACGACCAAAGGAAGGCACGTATGGACGAAGTTACCGCCAGCCAGCTTGCTCGTCGGATCGCAGAGCATCGGCCAGCCCTCGCCAAACGAGTTGCCGGACGATTGTTACGTGCATTCCCCGAATTAACCCACACCCTGCGCCTGGAAGAGAATTACGACCCGGTCGAACGGATGGCCAGCGTGGCAGTGCAACCGTTCGGTGATCTGGTGCGGGCAATCTTGTTGTTCAACACGTTCGAGATCGCCGAAACCGAATTACGCTGGGCACGGGGCGTATTGCCCCGCTGGGGAGTTGCGTATGAGCATACCACAACCATGATTCGCTGGTATTTTGAAGAGCTGAGTCAACTCCCTCTCTCGCCAGCCGAACGTCTGGTTGTGATGGAGGTTGAGCAATACCTGCTTCATTTGATAGCACGTATCTATCACTCAAACGAACCAAACCATCATCTGGTGAAAGCCTGATGGGGTAGGGTCCTCCTAATAGAACCAGACCAAATCAGCAACAACAGGGGCAGGTTGAACACCTGCCCCTCTCTTTGTTTACAAATCCATAGCTATGACCATTACAGACTGGACGGATAAGACACTCAGCAGCAGGACGTTTCGAGACAGTCTGACGGTGTATAGC
The DNA here is from genome assembly GCF_000018865.1 of Chloroflexus aurantiacus J-10-fl. NCBI lineage: Bacteria > Bacillati > Chloroflexota > Chloroflexia > Chloroflexales > Chloroflexaceae > Chloroflexus > Chloroflexus aurantiacus. The sequence continues at coordinate 3,939,676 of NC_010175.1, read as the reverse complement.
TGTACGTCAGACAATCGTCACACCTTGCCATCAACAATGTCAGGCTCAGGCAATATTGGTTGGCTCGTCGTGCTGGAGCAACAACAGGCTACCACGGAGTGCGACGAGATCGGCTTCTGACAGCGATACCAGCAGTTGATCGTGAACTGAGGTCGCGCCATTGAGAAGTAGTAATGTCTTAAAGGCAAGTGGCCACGTCGGATCGGCAATCTCGGCGTGTAGGGGTTGATTACCGGTAAAAGGAAGTTGCGGTAACGTGTATGGTGTGCGACGAGCGGCGGTCATGGGTTCTCCTCTCAATCTGTATTACTGGTAGTGTAGTCGGAAATGATCTGTACGTCAAGAGTCAGGTAGAAGAACTCAGAACACGCTATCTAACGTTGCCGCGACACTGCATCTGAGTACTGCACCACTGTGCGCCCACTGTGTTATCTTCCTGAGCGCGCGAGCCTCCGCCTTACCCACCACCCACCCACGCTCCTGACCAACACTGAACCATTTGCACTCGCCTCCAGCCTATGCATTACCCACACCTGGTATCAACCACGTGCGCATCAGCGGGTATGATCGCCATAGATGCTGTTGTGGGCAACTGGCCCGATGGCAGCGCACAGCTCCAGCCGTGGTATCACGTGCTGAATGGGTTGCCTTACACGCGCATCGTGTGCGTGGCGCAGGGTTTGGAGTGCGGCAGCATGGCTGCCGCACCAGCCGTGCTTGCGATCACGTGGAGGGCGCAGCGGTTACCCCGCAGCTCTGCGCCCAGTGGGATCACGTTTCAGTGGAGATACCGTTGCCGACCGACATTACCCGTGGCGCGACGTTTGGCGTGCGGCAGCCGTGCTGCCGCACCAGCCGTGCTCACAACCTAGCGCGTGGTTCGCCGTTCCCCCTTCTGGTCACCTATGCATTACCCACACCCGGTGTCAACCACGGTTGTACCAGCGGGTATGATCGCCATAGGTACTGTTGTGGGCGACTGGCCCGGCAGTGCGCAGCTCCAGCCGTGCTATCACGTGTTGAATGGATTGCTGCACCCGCTCGTCATGCGCGTGGCGCATGGTTTGGAGTGCGGCAGCCATGCTGCCGCGCCAGCCGTGCTCACGTTCCGGTGCGTGGTACGCCGTTCCCCCTTCTGGTCACGGGGATGCTGGATGTGTTCATAACGATCATCGGGGCGGTCAGGCATGAATGCGCCACCTGCGCGTAGAGGTGTTGTTGCATCAGGTTCGTGCCCGTACACCAACGGCCACGGTCAGCACCTGCCGGCGGTGGAGATGATGCCTGTACGCGGGCTGGAAGCCCGCGCCACGGGGGCGCTTGCAGCCCGGCTAATGCAGCATGACATGTGGGTAATGCATATCTCCAGCGGGATCAGGCTGGGGTGAGGGCGTGTCGCATACCATCGCTGAGAACAGCGCACGCATGACCCGCTTCCATTGATCACTCCGGTGCTGTCCCTGGATGCAACTGCACGTGAAAGTGTAGGGGCGACGCATGCGTCACCCTTCTCAACCGGCAAATGGAACAACCACTACTTGACCTGGACGATGCAGTGAAGGATGATCACCAGAAAGAGTCACCCATCAGGAAAATAATTCGCGTCTGGTCAAGGGGCCAGGATGATGCAAATACGACTATCTCTTGATAGGAGAACAGCAACGTGATACCCTGTAATTGGGCAGCGTAGGGGGTAGCATATCGTGAGGAGGCGGTAGTGAAATGACGACGGATCAATTAACTAAGGTTCGCGAACTCATACGGCAACTCTCTTTTCAAGAGAAGTTGTACTTACTCAATGATCTGACAATGCAGGTAATCCAACAATCGTCCTCGGAAGTAACAACTCCAGAACCGCGACCACTCCCAAGCATCCATCTTGAAACATGGCCGAACAACCTGCCCCTTCGGCGTGAGGAATTGTATGACGATCGCGGACGCTGATCCAATCTTCCTGGACACAAATATTTTGGTGTACGCCAGTGTAGATACCTCGCCGTTCTACGATCTCGCCCGGGCGGCGATTACGGCTTTCGAGGCGCATCACACGCCACTATGGATTAGTCGTCAAGTCCTACGGGAATATTTGGCGACGTTAGCTCGCCCACACATCGGTATTCCAATCACAGAACTAACTGCTGCGGTGCGCCAGTTTGCGGTGCGCTTTCACATCGCCGAGGAAAGCCCATTAGTCACAGCCCAACTTCTTACACTGCTCGAACGGGGCTATAGCAGACAAATCCACGATACAAATATCGTCGCCACAATGCAGGCATTTGGGATAAAGCGGATTCTGACGAATAATCCAGATGATTTTGCACCTTTCGCATCGCTGATCACAGTGATACCACTTCTATCGTTGGCATCCCAACTGCCAGAGCAGGCAGAATAGAGCCTATTTCAAAAACATCTACAAGAAGGTATCTCATTCATTTCTGACAGATGACATGATCGAACGAGTACGGACATCATTCCCGTGACCAGCAGGATCAACGACATGACACGTGCCGGATCGTGTGTACGGCTGGTGCGGCAGCCATGCTGCCGCGCTGGAGTTTGGCTGTTTTGTGGACGCAGGAGAGATGACTAGAGTCGGGAGCAGACGCTGGTGACTCTCGGTTGCGTGCTGATGGATGGGTCGTTTGGGGGGTGAGAAGGCCGCTATCCCCCCTATGCCCTGGCCGCCCCGAGTGCGGAGTTGGACAGGGCGATGATCGGGTGCGCTTGGTTCAGCCAATCGTCCGTGGACGTCGTCCAGCGCGACCGACATGCCGCCGTGCCCCACAGGGCAGCCCGGTAGCTGCGCCACCGGGTGGTGAAACGCCACCGCTGCGCTCCCCGCCACCAGCGTTCCGGTCGGGTGGGGCCACGGATCCACCCCCACGTGCGATAGCCGGCCAGCACCAGCACCGCGGCGACCCAGCCACGCCACGGCCCACCGACCACCGCTGACCGCTGGTTCCCGCCCTGGTTTTGACCGACCCCAACGCCGGCGTTCAGCTCGCGATGAGCGACCTCCAGGTCCCAGCGCTGCCAGACCCAGGCCAGGATGTTACCCACGGACAGGGGTACCACCCAGTCCGTGTCCGTTTCCACCGCATTGACTAGAGAGAAGGCCGGCGCACGCCGTCCCAGGCGCGGACGGCGCTTCCCCTGCTGCCAGGTCGCCCCGCCACTCACGACCAGGAAGCGCGGACGGTCGTGGCGAGTACCACCGGAACAGTGGCCGTGGGGGTGGGGGACTGCTTCCTGGGCATCGCGTGCCTCCTGACTGATGGTCGTGGTCATAACCTTGTACGATACCATATACCATGCTGGCACCCGCATGGCAAGTCCCTCCCAGAAAGGGCCAAACTCCAGGGGCGACGCATGCGTCGCCCCTACGACTCACCGGTAGCACACCTGGTAACGCTTCACCACTGGACAGTAGGGGCACGGCATGCCGTGCCCCGACAACTCGCGTTCCCAGAGGACAACCTGTTCAGACATCCTGATCATGCGCCAGTGGCGCACGCTGCCAGCGTTCTTGCGAAGCAAAGACCCTCTCAGATCGCCAGCCGCGCTGCCGGATCACCGAGCAGCATATAGTTGCGCGCATCATTCCGCGCCATCCAGAGCGTCGAAAGCTCACGCGGTTCGGGTTGCTTGCCGAACTTGATGTTCTCCAGCTCTTCAGCCAGGGTGAGCGAACGGGCGGCCTGGATGATGTTGAACTGATCGGTCGCACTCCCCAGTCGTTTCCCGGTTACCAGACGCCCGATCACATCTTCAAAGCTCTGGGTTTGACCACGCGCACCATCCATGCTGAAGCCATACGTCCAGGCTCGTTCAACATGGCCAACCACACCTAGCGCACCGCGCAATAGCATCTGCTGCGGCAGTTGGGCAACGAACGTGAAGGGGGCAATAATTGGGCGACCTTTTTCGGGGTCGAAAATGAATTCGTCTTGCTGCGGACAACCGGCACCGTAACAGGCAAAGATCAGGGCAACCATCCCCTCAAGCGAAAGATTGGTCGGCAAGTCTTCCGCCGCAAACCAGTGCTCGCGCTTGATCCCACCAAAACCGGTCCAGTCTTGCGTCACGAGCGCGCCTTGATAGGGAATAAGCTCGCGATCAGTGGCCGGTAATCCCAGTCCATGGGTAGCGCTAAAGAGGATCGCCGGCGGTTGATTGCCATCGCGCAGGGCCAGTTCGAGATTGCTGCGTGTCGCATCCCCGGCCAGCAGGAGCCGTTTGGCAAAACCCTGTTTTTGCGGTAACCCACGCTCGTGCCATTTAGCCAGCGGGGTTACCAGTTCGAGCGCACTACGCTCGGTTGATTTGTCGAGATCGTGGCGCGTGCCGAAATAGACAATCTCGCGCCGCAGACGAATCTCTCGTGCTGCCCGCCGTTCGTAATCAACCAGCCGTTGGGCATAGGTACGATAATCGGCGTAGCGATGATGCCCACGTTCATCCGTAAAACAGAGCCGACCTACACCCCAGAAGATGTCGAGTTCGTATTGGAAATTGAAACTGATAAACGCGCGGTCGTTCTCAGCCAGTGGCCCTGGCCGGGCGGCGATTAGGAGATAGAAGGGTACACCCTGACTCGGCTTGACAGGGCCGGCCATTGTACCGTGGCGGGCCAGCCAGGCGTTCACCCGTTCACCGGGGCGATGCACCAGGACTGGCGCACGCTGCTCCCATGGTTGCTTCGGATCGGCATAGCGCCCGGCCCACTCGGCACAGGTTTCCCCCTGGCGAAAGTTGACTGCCGGTAGTACAATCCCCTGCTGCTGCGCCCGATGTTCAATCAACGGCCAGAGCGCCTCGATCAGACGCACATCGTCGGTTGCGCTGACCACCAGCGCCCAGCGCGCCTGCGCCAAATCTTCCTGATCGACCTCGGCGACGACACCAAAATGCTTTTCTTCGGCTTCGTTGCGGGTTTTGTGGAGCGCGTGCAGGTCTTTCGGGTCTTCACTGTGCTGCGCCAGTTCACTGGCTCGCTTTGCATCAATGCGCAGGAGTGGCTCGCCACGCCGGCCATCGATGCCGTTTGGATACAATTCATCGGGACTTTGATCATCGGCCACCAGGATCAGCGGGCCGCTGTAGCCGGTCACCACCGGCACTGCCGGCTCTGCGGGAGCGACCGGCACGGCTTCGGTGTCCGCCACGCTTACCGCCGATTGGACACCGGCCAGGGCCTGTACCCGCTCGATCAAGGCGTCGAGCCGGCTCCGCAGGGCCTGCATCTCGGTCAGGATGGCTGTGAGTTCGTCAGGTGCAGCCTTGCCCAGCACAGGAGCGACCGGTTCCGGTTGTTCAATAATCACACCCGTGGCCACCAGGGCGGCCAGGCCCTCATCAAAGATCAGTTGGTACGGTACGTAACAATATCCCGGCCCATCAGGATTTTCACTTGCCCAATCACTGCCCCACGAATTACGCACGATGAAGTAACCGCCGCCGGGTGCCGTCGGATCATCGCGATAGCCCAGCGCACACATTGCGTGCCCACCCAGACGTTGCTCGCCGGGCAATGCCCGCCGCACACGCCCGATCCGACGCACCTGTCCGCTACTCGTCCAATGCTCACCGATCATCAAGCCGATTAACACCGGTCGTCCAGCCGCCAATGCAGCTTTAATCTGTTGCACATCACGCGCCGGCAATTGTTCGACTGCCGCCAGTCGGCGTTGTTTTGCCTCCTGAAATGCAGCCGGACTCGGTCGTTCGTGCCCAGGGTTCTGGTTATCAACCGGCTCTGGCCGGTAGGGCCACGTCTCTTCCCGACACACCCCCAGCTCGGCCACCGCTCGCATCGCGACCAGCGGATTGGTACCAACATCGCCCGGAATCCGGTCACGATCCTTACTAATCCAGTAAATAAACTGCTCGGAAAGATCGGTCGGGTCTTTGCTCAAGATTTGCACCATCGCCGCAATGCTAAAGGCGACGCAAGTATTGCGCGGCCCCTGGCTCACCGGTGGGGGCAGGTTCAACAGTGGCGCCACCTCTGCCGGCAGCCCAACCGGTGGGCTGAACGCCGTCGCATCAACTTCGGGCAGATCATCGAAAATGGCGCCGGTACCAACCGGTTCCATTGCCACATCGACACTGAACGAGCTGGCGTCGGGCACCACATCCAGCGCCGCCATCACCATCGCTCGCACATCATCTTCGCTGCGCCCCAACACCTGCGCCAGCGCAGCCAGACCGCTGCCCAAACCGGTATTGGTGGCCCGTGCCGTCGCCACCAGCTCTTCGACGCTGGTGATCCAATAGGCAGCCAATGCCGTTCGGGTTGCGTCATCAATGGCGGCCACTGCGGTCAATGGTGTGAGTGTGCGCATAGCAAATTCCCATCTCTATTATTAATCTTCCGGGCAAGCCGTGCCGGGCAATTGGGTCTCGTCATCCGGCAACATTACTCCATCCGAGCCAGGATACCGCGCAGCAGAGCGGCAAATTTCGGTTTGGCCGCTTCACCGGCTTCAATCACCTCTTCGTGGTTAGCCGGTGGGCCATCTGGCAAGGCCAGATTCGTTATCAGGGAAAAGCCCAATACCCGCATTCCGCCGTGTATTGCCACAATAATCTCCGGCGCAGTTGACATCCCCACCGCATCGGCTCCCAATGTGCGCAGCATCCGCAACTCGGCAGCACTCTCGAAATGAGGGCCACTCAGCATACAATAGACACCCTCGCGCAACGTGATGCCCAGATCGGCTGCTACTGCGCGGGTCAGCGGCACCAGATCATTATCGAAGGCGCCCACCATCGCCGGAAACCGCGGCCCCAGCCGCTCGTCGTTTGGGCCGCGCAGTGGATGATGGCCGGCCATCCCCGGCAGAAAAATCTGGTCGCTGATCCGCATAATATCCCCAACCTGCCAGTCGGGCCGTAAACCACCGGCAGCATTGGTAACGATCAGCGTCTCGCAGCCGAGGGCACGCAGCACCCGCACCGGAAAGGTTACCTCCTGCATGCTGTAGCCTTCGTAGAAATGAAACCGGCCACGCATCGCCGCTACCGGTTGACCGGCCAGCATCCCAATCGCCAGCTCACCGCGATGACCAACGACTTTTGGCTCGTGAAAGCCGGGAATGTCACGGTACGGAATCACAACCGCATCAGTCATCTCGTCGGCCAGCGCACTCAAGCCGGAACCGAGAATGAGGCCAACCCGTGGCGAGAGGCGCAGCCGCGGGACGATGGCTGCGCAAGCCTGTTCGATATCGTTATACATTGACCACCTGTCTCTATCTACACCGATCCTGACGGGATCAGTAACATCACCGGAACAATAAATCAAATACGGCTGAGCAGATCGCGTTTCTTCGCCTCAAACTCTTCCGGCGACAGAATCCCCCGATCCCGCAGCCGGGCCAGTTCTTCCAACGTGCGCTGAATATCAATCACCCCACCAACCGGTCGCCCGGGTACGTAGCCATCGGTTTCCAGATAGCCATACCCCCGTTCGAGATTATGCTTCGCTTCCAGCAATGCCCGCTTGAATTCCAGTGGCGCTTCAATCCGATCCATCAGATTCGCACCTTCGCTGCCGGACGCAGTGAGTATCTCGATAGTACCGAAATTGAAGATACGCCCGAAAATGCTCTGGCGCAATTCAATATCGTTAATCTTTTCGAGTGAGGAATCAATCACCCGTTTGTTAAAAATCCCACGTATCTGCAAAACCCGACGGTCAGTAATAACAATTTGCTCCGAATTCCAGCGTAAAAAGTCGAGAAAACCACTGATCAGTACAATCACACTGATCACAATACAGATCAGCAAAATCAGATTGCTGACGCTGATATTGCCAATCATCGCTGCCGGATTATTCCGAAACGCCATATTCGAGGCGACGCCAGCAGCCACCAGGATGGCAATCAACGACAATTCGGTCAAGATGTTCACAATCAACACAAAAATGTGCTGGCGGGCAATGTATAGAATTTGCTCTCCCCGCCCGAGCAGGCTTTCTACGTAACTCATGGCCCGCCCTCCTTTGATGTCGGCAGTGTCGTAACCATACCAGTACTACTGTGATGATAACAGATGATCGAGAAACCCGGCTGATTTAAGATCACGTTCGAGCAACAGGCGTAAGCTGGCCCGCAGGAGTGTAGCGGCTTCCTGACGTGTCGCTGGTGAAATACGGAGTGTTTCAGCAGCCGTCACAGGTTGCGCTTGCAGATAGCGCAGCAGGCGAAAGGTCGGCTCGTTCATTGAGAGAGCGGCTGGATCGGCGGTGCGATCACGGGGGCAGAGCACACCACCGAGCGTCGGGCTATACCGGTCGGCAGCCGGCGTCAACAGCTCGTTACAAACCACGCAATAGTGCAACTGCGGACGATAGCCGAGGATGTGGAGCAGGTGTAATTCAAAGCTCCGCAACGTCAGTTCAGGATTGGCGCTGCCATCCAGCGCTTGCAGCGTCTCGACCAGAAGTTGAAACAGGAGCGGGTTTTCTTCCGACTCAGCGGCCAGGCGGTCGTATAACTCGGCCACGTAATACCCACAGCCCAACCGTGTCAGATCGGTACGCAAGACCGGAAAGGCATGCACAATCTGACTCTGGGTAACAATATCAAGATTACGCCCCACGGCAAACATCATCTGCGCGTGGGTGAAGAGTTCGATGTGGCCGGCCAGCCGACTCTTCATCTTGCGCGCACCTTTGGCGATAACCCATCGCTTACCGGTTGGCGTAGCAATCAGGAGCAGACGATCGGCTTCGGCAAAATCGGTACGACGAAGAATAACCGCCTCGCTGCGATACACTCGCTCTCGCATGGAACCTGTCGCCATTACGCGCCGTCGGGCTGTACCGGCGATGCGCCTTGTGCGGGTGTGGTTGATGCAAGTCCCCGTCGGTGACCCTCGTTGACTTGTCAGTCTGACCCGCAAAACAATTACCGTGCTGTCGTTAATCAGGCATGCACAATGAATGCCTTATCCTTGCACGCTGTATTATAGCCGCTCAGAGAAGGCCGATCAAGCGATATTTCACTTTACCACTTCGCCGGTCTGAAGTACAATAGTTCGTCGGTGTGCAAGTATCAGACAACGAAGGATCGATGTACCTCAAACGACTGGAAATTCAAGGTTTCAAGACATTCGCGACCCGTACCGTCTTTGAGTTTCAGCCCGGGATTACGGCTGTGGTCGGGCCGAACGGGAGTGGCAAATCAAACCTGGCCGATGCAGTGCGCTGGGTGCTCGGCGAGCAGAGCATGGCCGCGCTCCGCTGCAAACAGGCCGGCGAGCTGCTGTTTGCCGGTGGTGGCAAGCGTCCGCCGGCAGGACTGGCCGAGGTGGCGTTGACGATTGATAACAGCGACCGCCTCTTGCCCCTCGATTTCGATGAAGTGACAATCACCCGGCGCGTGACGCGAACAGGCGAGAATGAGTATTTCATCAACCGCGCTCGTGTCCGACTGCGCGATCTGTTGGCCGCCGTCGAACCACTCGGCGGTTCCTACACGATTATCAATCAGGGTCTGGTTGATGCCGCTCTCACCCTGCGCCCGTCCGAACGCCGCCGGCTGTTTGAAGATGCAGCCGAAATCGGCGGGTTCGAGCTACGCAAAGCCGAAGCCATCCGTCGCCTGCGCGAAAGCGAGACCAACTTGCAGCGCGTCGCCGACTTGCTGGCCGATCTCGAACCCCGCTTGCGCAGCCTGCGCCGTCAGGCCGGACAGGCCCGCCAGTACCGCGAATGGCAGGCCGAACTCCACACGCTGCTGGCTCGCTGGCATCACGCCGGATGGCGCGAAGCGCAGGCTCAGGAACAGCAGGCCCGGCTGCAAGCCCAACAGGCTGAAGACGAACTGGCCCGCCGGCGGGCCGTGCATGCCGGCGCAATGACCGCTGTTCAGGTACACCGGGCGGCCCTGCGCGAACGGCGTGAAGCGCTCGGCGAATTGCATCATCAGGCGGCACTCCTGCATCAGCAGGCAGAAGCGATCCAGCGCGATCTGGCAATCGAACAGGAACGGCTGGCAGCGACCATCCGGCGCAGCGAAGAGGTCGAACGGCAACTGACCATGCTGAGCGACCGCCGCCAGGCGACGACCGATGAGCGTGATCGGATTGCTGCTCAACTGGCCCAGATCGATCAAGAACTGATGACCATCCGGCAGCAGCTTGCCATGGCCGAACGCGAACAACAGGCAGACGCCCAGACACGAGCGAGTCTCGCCGCAGCCCTCACGACGGCCCAGGAACGCGCTTTACAGGCGACGCGCGCAGAGGCGCGTGTGCTCAGTCAGATTGATCAACTGACGGCCCAGCATGAACGGTTACATGGTGAAATTGAACGACTTGCAGCGACGTTACAGCAGGCAACTATCAATGCCACTACCGCCCAGGCCGCGGCTGCCAATGCGCAGATGGCTTTAACCGCTGCCGCGCAGGAATACCAGGCAAGCAGTACAGTCGTCCAAAGCACCAGGCAGGCCGTCGAACAGTTACGTCAAGCGCGTGCGGCACTCGATGAAGAGCGGGCCGGCTGTCGCCACACGCTGGCCGAACGCGAAGCCCGTCTGGAAGCGCTAACCCGGCTGGCCCGTTCCCACGCCGGAACATTTGCCGGCGTGCGCACCGCACTCGAATGGGCTGAACGTCACGGTCGCCGGTTCACCCTGGTACAGCAACTGATCCGGGTACCACCCGAACTGGAGACGGCCATCGAAGTGGCGCTGGGTGCCCGTCTGCAACACATTGTGGTTGAGCAGTGGCGCGACGCCGAAGATGCCATCGCCGAACTCCGCCGCACCGGCGTGGGCCGGGCCACCTTTCTCCCGCTCGACACCCTGCGCCGTCCAGATCACAGCCGTCGGCCTGCCTTCTCATCCCAGGTCATTGGCGTGGCCTCAGAACTGGTCACCTGCGATCCCGATTACGCTATCGTCGTCGATCAACTCCTCGGTCGCACCCTCGTTGTCACCGACCTGGCAACGGCACGCGCCGAAGTGCGCAATCTCCCCCCTGGCTGGACGATTGTCACCCTGGCCGGCGACCAGGTGCAGAGCGGCGGTGCAGTCACCGGTGGTGCACCAACCAAAGAGAGCGGTGCCCTGCGCCGCGAACGTGAACTGCGCGAACTACCGGAACAGGTTGCCGCTGCCCGATCAGCCCTGGCCGCCATTGACGAACGGCGCCAGGCGCTTGATCAGGAGTTGCAGGCAACCATTACCCGCCTCCGTAACGCCGAACAGGCCGAACGCGAAGCTCAACGGCGGCGCGATGCCGCCCGCAACGCGCTGGAGCAGGCGCAACATCGCGCCCGCCAGAGCGAGCAAGAGCAGCAATGGCTGGTGAACCAACAGGAACGTCTGCAACAGGAACTGACATCGCTAACCGCCCAACTCACCTCCCTGCGCGAACAACAAACTGCGTTGCGCCACGAGCGATCAGTTGCCGAGGCCGAACTGGCAGCGTTGCGCGAAAAGCAAGAACAGCAGGCCCAGGCCGATCGTGCCGGACAAGAGCGGCTGGCCAATCTACGGGCCACGCTGACCGCCGGCGAAAGCCGGCAGCGCATGCTCGCCGAATTGCTTGCCGGCCACGAACGCACCCTGGCCGATCTCACGCGCCAGGCTCACGACCTTGAGGCGACCCTAAACGCGCTCCGCAGCGAACGGATCGAGCGTGAAGCTGGTTACGCCACCATGATCACCCGCCAGCAACAGCTCTTGAGCGACCTGCAAACCCTGCGGAGTCACATCGAACCGCTGGAAGCAGAGATAGGCGCTGCGGAAGCTGAACTGTCTCAGCTTGAAGCAGCCGAGGTTCAGGCAACCAACGACCTGCTGGCTGCGGAAGCCGAACACAGCCGGCTCGTGCGCGAAGCGCAACGCGCCAGCGACCGGCTCGAAACACTCTTCGAGCGCGCCGCTGCCGATGGAGTTGACCTGACGGCCCCACCGCCGGCTGAGGAAGGGCCACCGCTATCCGAACTACCGGCAGCCATCGAAGCGTTACGGGCACGCATCCTACGCCTTGGCGTCGTCAATCCCCTCGCACTGGAAGAGTATGAAGAAGCGGCGAACCGCCATGCCTTCCTGACCAGCCAGGCTGCCGATCTACGGGCTGCCAGTGCCACCCTGCACCAGCTCATTGCCGAACTCGACGAAGCAATGCACAGCCGCTTCGAGCACACCTTCAATGCAGTAGCCGGCGAATTCAGTGCCGTATTCCAGGAACTCTTCGGCGGTGGCAGTGCCCGCCTCGAACTCGTCGAAAGCACCGACAGCGACGAACACAACGGCAAGCGCACTGCGCCGGGCGTAGAGATCATTGCCCGCCCGCCGGGCAAACGACCACAAAACATCGCCCTCCTCTCCGGCGGCGAGCGCACACTCACGGCGGTGGCGCTCCTCTTCGCCATCCTGAAAGTCAACCCCAGCCCCTTCTGCATTCTCGACGAAACCGACGCCGCCCTCGACGAGAGCAACATCGGGCGATTCCGCACCATGCTCCAGCGCCTCACCGACCGTACCCAATTCATCGTCATCACCCACAACCGTGGTACGATAGAAGTAGCCGACACCCTGTACGGCGTAAGCATGGGTGACGACGGAGCATCACGGGTTGTCTCGCTGCGTGTCGCCGAATACGTGGGAACAGCGCCATGATCAATGCCGCCGAATTAAGCGACATCCTGAGTGGTCGAGTCGGATCAATCACCATCACCCCCACTGGTGAGCGGCGGATCGACGATCCGCCGCCGGGGGCCATCCTACCCGGCAGCTTCAACCCATTGCACGCTGGTCATCTCGGCATGCAACGGGCCGTAGTCATCATGACCGGAAAACCAGTCCACTTCGAGCTAACAGTCCGAAACGCCGACAAAGGCGAACTCGCGCTTGAAGAGATTGAACGTCGGATCGCCCAATTCCAGCACCGCCACCACGTCATCCTCGCCGCCGCCCCCCTCTTCGTCCAGAAAGCCCGCCTCTACCCCGGTCGGGCATTCGTCCTCGGCTACGACACCGCCCTGCGCCTCGTAACCCCTCGCTACTACGGCGACGAAGCGGCAATGTTCGCCGCCTTCGCCGAACTGGCCGCAGCCGGATGCCGCTTCTTCGTCGCCGGGCGCCAGATCAACGGGCGCTTCTACACCCTCGCCGATCTGCAACTACCGGCAGGCTACGAACAGCTCTTCACCCCCATCCCCGAAGACCTCTTCCGCCGGGATATTTCTTCGACAGAGCTGCGGGCACAACGCGAGCGGGAGCGGGGAAGTAGCTGAAATGTGGCGAATAGCCCACTCTTCGTATACAATATGATCCTGCTGTTGCAGGATCAGAGAAATCAGGCATGAATACCATTCGAGCTATCGATCTATTTTGTGGTATTGGTGGTAATTCCTGCGGTGCGCGAGCGGCAGGGATCGACATCGCTGCCGGTTTCGACAAATGGGCACTCGCCGGACAGGTATTTCAGGATAACTTCCCGGAAGCACGATTTTACAACGTTGATCTTGCCATCCTGTCACGAAGGCAGATTCACCACTTTCACGAAACAATTGGTCACGTTGATCTTATTCTTGCTTCACCGGAGTGTACCAGCCACAGCGTGGCACGAGGCGCGAGTCCGAAAGACAAGGCCAGCCTTCGCCTTTCCTGGAATGTCTGGCGGTTTGCAGAAGTGTTTCAACCACGATGGGTAGTGGTTGAAAATGTTCCCGCTTTTCGTTTATGGGAACACTACAGACATTTTCTTGAGATCATGCAGCGTAGTGGTTATCGTGTTTTGGAGCAGATGCTGGTTGCCAGTGCATTCGGTGTGCCGCAAAGACGCCGTCGCCTGTATCTGCTCTTCGACCGTGATCGTGAACCACGCGCAGTTGTGCCCTGTCGTTATGAACCACTTCCAGCATCGTATGCGATAAACCTCAATGGCTCCTATCGTTATACACCACTGGTAACTGCAAACCGGGCTGCCCGCACGCTGGTAAGAGCACAGAACGCTATCGATGTTCTGGGCAGGGATACACCCTTTTTGCTCGTGTATTACGGTTCGGACAAAGCTGGTGGCTGGCAGTCACTTGACACACCACTGCGCACCATTACAACCCTGGACCGCTTTGCACTGGTGCGCCCGGACGGTCGTGGCGGCCATGAGATGCGAATGCTTCAGCCGCCTGAATTGAAAAAAGCGATGGGGTTTCCGCCGGAATTTGTCATTAATCACGGTAACCGCAGAGAACAGATTAAGATGTTGGGAAACGCCGTGTGTCCGCCAGTGATGCAGGCTATCGTTCAGACGCTGATTGCTGATACATGACCAACGATACGCTGCTTCCATTCAGCTCCGATGAGGTACAGGCCCTGCGTGTAGCGTTACACCAATGGGGGGCTGAGCATGTACGCTCATTTCCGTGGCGGCAAACGACGGACCCATACCATATCTTACTGGCAGAGATTTTGCTACATCGGACACAGGTAAAGCAGGTTGTGCCGGTATATGAAGCCTTCCTGGCCCGCTATCCTGATCTCACATCGCTCTCACAGGCATCTCAGGGTGACATCTATCAAATGCTCGGTTCACTGGGGTTAACCTGGCGATCCCGGTTGTTCTACGAGATGCTTCAGGCAATTGCCACTCGCTACCACGGCAACGTTCCACGCCGCAAAGAGGATTTGCTCTCCCTTCCCGGTATCAGTGATTACATTGCCAGTGCTGTACGTTGCTTTGCCTGGAACGAGCCAGAGGTTCTACTTGACACCAATACCGTGCGCATTACCGGACGACTGCTGGGCTGGCCGGTCAGAGACTCATCCCGACGCAGCGCACGCTTTCGGCACGCACTTGCTTCGCTCCTCGACCATGAACAGCCACGAATGTTCAACTACGCCCTGCTCGATCTGGCGCACCTGGTTTGCCTGACGCGCCGGCAACCGCTCTGCGCCCAATGCCCGCTCAACACCTGGTGTACCTTCGCAACACAGGAGTCCACGGCGTGACATCCGCTCACGATCTGACCGTCTGTCCATTTGTTGTCGGACCCAAAATTACCGATCTGCATCTGTTCGTGGGGCGAACAGAATAGCTGGAGCAGACCATGAAAAAGAAACAGTTATGTCGTGAAGACGTGCAGAGCACCTCCCGATTGTATTTGAGCGTGGTCAGGAATACTTCCGCGAAATCTGGACTCAGAATCTTGACGAGAGCAGTCATGAACTGCTATGTTACATGCTAACGCCTTCGTGCGTGCCGTTGAATGCCGATCATTAGGCAGTTACCCGCTGACTGGTGCAGAAAGAACGGTTAAAACCTTCCCTGCACAACCCGACAGGTTATGACTTCCAGGTACCATTTATCGGTCTGTATACAGAACGTCTGATCCGCGAGGAACTATGAACATTCGCGATGAACTACTGACTGCGCTGGTTCGTGAAATCCTGGGACCCCGCAATGGACGGTACGAAATCCTGCCGCAAGACGAGGACCCGCGCCAGGAATACATTACCGGTGTGCTGGAGCCGCGTAATGCCCGCTCGCAGGACGAACGTATCGAAGACCAGGTAGATCAGGTCATTGAAGAAACCTCCAGTGAAGAAGATCAGGATAATCAGGGCTTTGTGGCAGCGACAGGCATGTTCTCGCCTGCTCTCGACCCACGGGCATTGCCTCGTTCTATCGGGCTAAGCTTCACGGTGAAGGCAGCACAGGGTGATCCGTATATCGAAATTTGTATCACCTGGGCACGTTATCTGCGCAATACCGACAAAGAGTATGAACGCAAGCCGGAGATGTATCTCAGCGGACCGGTGAATGCCACCCTTGATAGTCAGTCCTTCATGCCAGATAAAGACATCCGTTTACTGGTTCGCTCTCGTCGTGTAGAGGACAGTTACCGCATCAGTATTTTCCTGGTCAATGAGCGTATCGTGCCAGAAGAATCACGTCCGCAAACAGAAGATTATCTCTTTCAGCCGCAAATTCGGGTTCATCTGTCGGCCGGTACACATCTGATCCCGGTACAGATAGCTGAAACAGAATCCACGCTGCTGGCTGAAGAAACCCGCGAAGAAGAGTCGCTGGCTTTACAGTATCGGCATCGCACCGCCCTGGCCCGTGGTCACATGTGTGCGGCGATCTGGAAGGAGATTGACCCGGAAAAGTCTACCGCCTTTGAACGTCCAGCGGAAGCGCCTTTTGCATGGACGGACGCAGAGATTGTGCCGGAGACCGAACGGGCAAAATTCTCGCCCGCCGACGTGCGTACCGAACTTGTCCCAATATATCTGGTTCAATCTCCAGATATTTCATGGAACACCAGTTATGGCCCGTCCCCGGAACTCCGTGCTGAAGTTCTGGCCGAAACGTGGCAACCAGAAGCGTTACGCGCTGCTCTCCAACCACTGGTAAACGGTTATCGTGCCTGGATCACAGAACAGGAACGTGCTGTTCCAACTCTTGATGGTAACTTTCAGATGGCTGCGCAGCGCAATCTGGAAGAGTGTCAACGTACCGCGACCAGGATTCAGGAAGCGATTGACGTGCTCTGTACAAATGAAGACGCACGCCTGGCGTTCTGCTTTGCGAACAAAGCCATTGCCATGCAGGCAGGCTGGAAACATCGCGGACAGACCGGTGGACAATTTACCTGGCGCCCGTTTCAACTGGCGTTTATCATGCTGAACATTCCCCCACTGGTCAATCCACTGCGTCCTGACCGCGAAACCTGTGACCTGTTATGGTTCCCCACCGGTGGCGGCAAAACCGAAGCCTATCTGGGTCTGACAGCTTTTCTTCTCGGCCTGCGCCGTCTTGTCGCCCGCAGGAACCGGCAGGGAGACACCACCGGTGGTGGAGTGGCGGTGCTCTCGCGTTACACGTTACGTCTGCTTACCATCCAGCAGTTTCGTCGTGCTTTGGGGGTCATTACCGCCTGCGAAATCCTGCGTGTCTGGGGACTGAAGGATAACCAACCGGCCGGCTGGCGACCACAGGCATGTCTGCACAAAGACGATTTTCTCTGGGGCGGCGTGCGTTTCTCTGCCGGTCTTTGGGTCGGTGGCGGCGTCACCCCCAATCAACTACGCGGATTTGGTTTTACAAATGCAGGCAATTCCTATTCTTACATTCCTGGCGCACTTGATATTTTGAAAGGCATACGTCAGAACCAAAAGAATGCATCATATGTATCCCAAGGTGAACCGGCTCAGGTCACTCAATGCCCGGTCTGCGGTGCGCTGCTGGCGGTGCCGGAAGAGGGTTTGGGTGAAGGGTCTCATACACTGTACCTGACTGGCATGAATCTGCCTCCAACTGCACCAATCAATATCCGGCATCCCAAACCAAAGGTTAAGATCGAGAATGTCCGTATCCGACACTTCGTCAACACCTGCAGCACGCTGGTTCTACAGATACGCATTGAACCACAGGAACAATGGAAAGCTGAGGAAGTGGATACCTATGTCTGGAATATGCTCCAGCCACTCCTTGGCGCAAATGCAGCATTTCAGGCTGCCCGTCCATCACGTCCGGGTTATTACATCATCAGTGTTACAACTCAGAGAAATTCATCTAAAGATATCGACTTTGAAATCTTCTGTCCTAATCCCGACTGTGAATTGAACCAGCATGCCTGGGCAGAACAGGTACCGCTACCACGCGAGAGCAGGACGGTTCAATGGAGAGGGCAGGTCAACCTGAGGCTTGCAGCACAACGTGAGTCTGGATTACCACTCTCCGATGACATGGACTGGCAAGATATTCCAGAGCCTTTCCGGGAAGCAGGGTACCAAAAACGTTCACGAGCCATCCCTGTTCCCGCTTTTACTGTTGATGATCAGATCTATGCTCGCTGTCCATCGCTGGTCATTTCAACGGTAGATAAGTTTGCCCGTCTGGCATACGAAGGAGAAGCAGCGGCATTGTTTGGTAATGTCACTCATTATCATGCCCGTTACGGTTATTATCGTCAGGGCAATCCCGCCGATCATCTTGCTACATTACCAAAATCGAACAGGGTGGGCTATTTCCGGCACCCCTCGCCAGAAGACGCCTGCGTACAGGTCGAGCCTTTCGCACCGCCCGACCTGATTTTGCAAGACGAACTGCATCTCATCGAAGGTCCACTGGGTAGCATGGTGGGGATTTACGAGACAGCGGTAGACTATCTCTGTCAGCGTGTAGTGAATGGTAGCGTGGTGCGCCCTAAATACATCGCTTCCACCGCCACTGTCCGTCGGGCTGATCCCCAGGTTAAAGCACTGTTCAACCGTTCACTGGCGCAATTCCCACCCCCGGCACTCTCCGCCGATGATAGATTTTTCGCTGTTACTGGGGAAACGCATCCGCTTGACGCCACTCGACCGGGGCGGTTATACGTTGGTGTCTGTGCTCCGGGCAAAGGTGCGCAAACACCAATTGTGCGCATCTGGTCGGCTCTCTTGCAGTGTGCCGAAGATTTGCGCCTCAATGGAAGACCCGATAATGAGCTGGATCCATTCTGGACGCTGGTGGGATACTTTAACGCCTTGCGTGAACTAGCAGGTACTCTCTCTCTTTACCGGCAAGACATCCCTGAATGGCTGAAGCATCGGTCTTCCAATCGCCGAAATCTGGATGAATATCAGCGTGTGGAACTCTCCAGCCGCTCGAAGTCGACCGAATTACCTAATCTGCTGCGCAGACTGGAAACTGCACTACCTTCACCGTCCACACCGGATGCTGTTTTTGCGACATCGATGTTTGGAACCGGAGTGGATGTTGATCGGCTGAGCCTGATGGTAGTACACGGTCAGCCCAAAACAACCTCCGCATACATCCAGGCGACTGGACGGGTAGGACGCAGAACCTGTGGCCTGGTGATTACCTCCTTTCGCGCCACCCGTCCACGTGACCTCGATCACTATGAATTTTTTACGGGCTACCATCGTGGTCTGTACCGGCATGTCGAGCCGGTTACAGTTGCCCCTTTCTCGCCACGGGCCCGCGAACGTGCCCTGGGACCGGTAGCTGTCATTCTCCTGCGTCTGGCACGTCAGATTGGCGGGGTTGATCTGGATGAACTATGGCGCGTGGAACAGCGTATCAGCAGCAAATTTTTCTCAGGCGCACACCATATGCGAGACAAACGCTATGCTCCAGAGGTCAAAACTATTCCAGGTCTATTTGAAGAACGTGCGCAAAATCAGCCATCAGGCCGCCGACCTGCGCCTGGGGACACTGAACGGGAAGCAAATTCAGAACTCGACCGCTGGCGAATGATTGCCGAACAACACTCCGATCCAGACGAATTCGTTTACAGTGAACCGGCTGTGATTCGGGCACCACGACGCCATGTTGTTCTTGGCGACTCACAACATCTGGGACGGTTTGAAGTTGCTTTTGAGAATGCCCCTCAATCTTTGCGCGATATTGAAGAAACAACCATGTTCGAGGATTAAGCCATGCCACAAATTCGCCGTTCTCAGTTTTTGACCACATACGGACCCGGCGCAATCCTGGAAGGGATTAACGGCCCGCGTATCATCCTTTCAACAGAACTCTCTGATGTCTTTTCAGATATAGATAACCCGACACGCTTTGAAATCACCGATCAACGTCTTTCTCAGGGCTTGCTGGGAGGGGCAGGGATTTTGCGACTGCCTTCCAACGCGGAACTGGGCAAGCCAGAAACTAAAGCGTTGTATAAAACAAAAAGGTTTCCCGCATGGTCACTGTGCCCGATCCATAACATTCTTTACCGAAAAACACAGGACGACGATCGAATCTGTCCCCGGTGTCCCCGAGCGAAGAACAAATGGGAAGCATGGCGAATTGCCAGCCGGCAGGCCATTCGCTTTGTACGGGCATGTCCCGCCGGACATCTGGACGATGTTGACTGGATAGGAATTATCACACACACACAGGAAAACTGCTCTCCCTCTTTTCTGTTATGGCATGGCAGTGGTGCATTGAAAAATATCACGGTCGAATGTCCCGATTGCAAGGGGAAGATCAATCTAGGCGTCGCATACAGCCAGCCCTGGCCCTGTTCTGGGCGCTTCCCGGAAAAGGAGCCAGAAGGAGGCGGCGCATTCCGTCCCGGCTGCCAGTACGAATCCCGTATCATTCAGCGCGGAGCTGCCAATTTGCGCATCCCCGAAATTGTCTCTGCACTGGTTATACCACGGTGCGACACCAGCCTGCATCGCCTGTTACAAATCAGCGATATTTACGCCATCGTGTTAATGCATGAGACCCGTCCATTTGGGAGTAAGCAGGAGTTTATCAGAACGCTGGAAAGTCTGGTCAATCGTCAAAAACTGGAACCAGAAATACTTCGCCAGATCGAATCTTATTCTGAAGAAGAGATCTTCAGCGCTATTGGAGACATTCTCGGGCTGGCAATTTCCAAAACACCATATGAATTTCGTCGGGATGAATTTCATGCTTTGCTCCAGGCGGCAGAGCGTGGACATCCCCCTGCACCGCCGAAACGCCCTGGTGAAGTGCCTAATTTTGAGGTGCAGCTCAGTCAGGTACGTCGTAATGTAGTATGGAACCGGCTGCACTTTCGCGTCACCCCCGTCAGTCGCTTACGGGTCGTAATGGTGCAGCGAGGTTATCGGCGCATTCCGGCCGGTCAGTCAGCAGGAGCGCAAACTGTTGACACCGTTTTTGAATTATCTTCTACCCCTGGTCGTCGCTGGTACATCGGAGCAGAACTCTCCGGCGAAGGGATTTTCATTGACCTTGATCTAAAGACCAAACCTTACAACATGCCGGCTCTGAATGATGATGATGGTTGCGTGGCACAGTTATGGTGGCAGGCGTGGCAAAACCCGGATGAATACCTGGGAAACAGTTTGCTTGCCGGCGACAGCCATCAGCTTCATCCCACCTTCGTCTGGTGGCATACTCTAGCACATCGATTGATCAATGCCCTTTCAGTCGATTCGGGCTATTCCTCAGCCGCTATTCGTGAACGGATCTTTCTTGACGTGGATGAGCGAACAGGTCAGGCGAACGGAGGCATCCTGCTGTATACTGCTCAACCCGGTGGAGATGGCACACTGGGTGGATTGATTGCCCTGGTACCAGAATTCGAGCGAGTCCTGGAACGTGCTCTGCGCACACTGGACATCTGCTCGAACGATCCACTTTGTGGTGAGGAAAGGTTTGGCAGGGATCGCTACAATGGTGCAGCCTGTTATGCCTGCTCGCTGGTGTCTGAAACTTCCTGTGAACATCGGAATATGTCGCTTGACCGTAAATTACTTCTGGAAGGGTTACAATGAGCAAGATTCAGGTTGTTGTCAGTGGTCTGGGATGGATGGGAAGTGGAATCGGTTCAATAGAGTCGGCAATTGAGGAGCTGCTGGAAGAAGCTCGGGATGAAATTCTGCTGACAGCGTATGCTATCGGCAAAACTGATCGGATTTTCAAGCTGCTAGAAGTAGCGTTGTTACGGGGAGTACGTGTACGCATGATTGTCAATCGTCTGCCTGAACAACACGAATCAATTCAACACATCCTGAATGAGTTACAGAAGAAATACCGCCACTTTCAACTCTATCCGTTCAACCCTGGTAACGAACGCGGCGATCTGCACGCTAAAGTACTGGTAGTTGACCGGAAACGTGCCCTGGTTGGTTCTTCAAACCTTTCATACAACGGGCTGATTCTCAACCATGAAATGGCTGTTTTGATTGATGGTCAGGAAGCAGCGACAATTGGGGTAGCAATTGACAGACTGACTGGACATGCAGGGATCTAACTATCATCTCATGACATCCTGTAGAAAGAGGCGATGCCCGGTTGATCGTGTGAGTCAATCGGACACCTAAAACCGCTTCTGTCAGTGACCTGCCGTTCGGTATATTTCAAACGTTTCCGGTACGAAGTACAGTGGCAGCATAAACAGGGCACTCACCCACAATACAGGCACTCCATCCTGATCGCCCGAAGCAAGCCATCCAGCAACGTGCTCGCATATCTTCCCACCCCTTCCGACCACAATGTCCCACTTACCACATCACCACCCTACTCCCACACCGCACTTAGCCCTTTTTTCCTATTTCCCCCCTCTTCCCGCAATGATACGATCACATTGCCTGCGCCGACACCATTGCAACGGCCGGTGCCTGCACGATGACAATTTAGAATCTCGATGTTCAGACCTTTACCCACAAAGGATTAGAAACACCGCTATGAACATCACAACTCGTGCCCTCATCCTGCTCATCTCCCTGGTGACGCTAAGTGGAACAATAACTGCACATCTCCCGTACCTCAGCGCCCAAAGTTCACCAACGCAGATACACATACCACTAGTAATGAATCCAGGTTCTACCGGCAGCTCTTCCGGGGAGTGGAGTCAGCACGCTCACAATGCCCAGCACACCAGCTATACCGCGCAGGTTATGCCACCGCCCTGGCGGTTGCGCTGGATCTGGAATGGCGTCGATGCCAATGGTCGCGTGCGCAAAGTGACCAGCACCGGCTCGCTGCCGCGCAATGTGCAGCCGGTAACCGGCGGTGGACGGGTCTACATCGCTGCCGGCACTGATGGCGTCTTTGCCCTCAGTGAAAGCAGTGGGCAGCAACTCTGGCAGCGCAGCGGCATTGGGACTATCAACTCGACGGTCGCTTACGATCACGACACCCAATCAGTCTTTGTCGTCTCGGCCAATGGCACCCTCTACAAACTGCGTGCCAGTGATGGGGTGGTGCTGGGTCAATTTGCCACCGGTCAGAGCAGCACGCTATCGTTGCCGCCAGCTCTTCTGCCTGATCGAGTGCTCTTCGCGATGGGCAATTCGGTCTACGCAATCAACAAGCAGAAGATGCAGCAAATTTGGGTCTACAACGCCGGCGCGACCGTGGCCGTGCCTCCCGCCTACTCCCCTTCACGCGGTCTGGTCATTGTCGCTACCGAGCCAGACCTGTATGTACACGCTATTCGTAACAGCGACGGTGGACGGCAATGGCGTGTGCGCCCCGTGCATGCGAGTCGTTCCTTCGCCGACCCCACCAGATACCGGTACGGCTGGCCGGTCATCGCCGACGGCAGCGGGTATGTCTTGGTGAAAGTGCAACTGGACTGGCACACCCTCTGGCGCGAATGGCCGCAGACCAATAGCGCCATGCGGCAGATGCTGAGCCAGAATCCAGGTGATCAGGCGCTCTTCGTGCTTGATCTGGACGATGGAACTGTTCCTTTTATTGCTAATGTTGGTCACGGTGGCTACGGTGATAATGATTATATGCCGATGGGGCCACAACCCGTTGTCAAGCGGTTACCCAACGGCAAAGAGGTCGTCTATACTATCATTCGCGCCCGTCATGCCCACGACGCCCGCTGGGACTCCCACTTCGGCGAGATGGTGCTGGATAACACGACCGTGAGTGGGCTTAGCGGTGGTGATGTACGCTTTATCGCCTTCGACTGGCCGCCCGGTGAGGCCAATCCGTACCTGCTCACCGACGAACAGCCCAATGTTTCGATGGCGGGAGATATTCTCTTCGGTGGGCATTGGGAGGCCGGCTTTGCCCTGCGCATCCTGGATCGCTCGGACGCACGCGGTAGTTTCACCAACAAGATCACCAGCCAGCGCCTGCCCACGGTAGCCACCTCGCACGATAACCCGGGCACATGCTCTTTCAGCACTTCCCACTATTGCGCCAGTGGTCTCTACAACACCCGGCCCTACGACTTCGGCTTCTACATTTACTACAACCAGGGTACGGTATACGATAGGTACTGGAGTGAATACGCGACCTGGGTTGTCAGTAACGAGAATCTCTATTTCCGTAGCGCCGATGGCGCAATTGTAGCGCTGACCGCCGGGAATCCGACGAGTGGATGGAACAATACGCCGATGCCGACTGTTGCCGACGCCCCCCAAACCATCCCGGTGACCCACGAAGAGATCGTCATTCCACATACCGCCACGCGCGAATGGGCAGGACATACGGCCACGGTCACCGGTACGCTTCAGTATGTTGTCAACAACGGCAAGCAGGTGCTGCTCGGCTTCAGCAATCCCCACCAGGGAACCTTCAAAGCCATCATCCGCAAGGCGTACTGGTCACAATTCAGCGTCCCGCCGGAGCAGATGTACCACGTCGGCCAGCAGGTTGCCATCATGGGGCAAATATCCTGGTATCAGGGCGATCCGGCGATCTTTGTCACAACGCCAACCCAGATTCAGGTGTTGGATGCGGAGTGAGGGGGTAGCAGGTACAGATCGCGTATGACACTGCTAGGGGTCGGTGAAGGCAAAGCCTTCGCTGACCCCTTAGTAAAATCTGTGGAGGTTTTTCGGGCTGATAAGCAGGTGTCATCCATAACAGCAAGCACGGCACTGGATGAAATCGCCTCCAACCACCAGTTGCTGATACTCTGTACAACCTATGCACCACGACAAAGCATTGCGACGCTTGACACAATAACCTCAGATAGCTAATCACCCTGATCATTCTCTGGGTGATAGTCCTGCATTGGACAGCACCAACTGATAGATAGCACCTAACCGATGCTGCTTTTCATGGCAGATCATGCTACGCACAGCCACACATAAGTACAGCGAGCACTCGCCAGGTTGAAAAGTTATGTCAATACACAACCTCGATATATGTTTGTCAATCCTGGGAGTGACCAAAGCCGGGCGGTTGAAAAGGTGTAAAAGGCACTTTTCCAACTTCTATGCAACGATGCGCAATCGTCAGCGCCCTGGTAATGGCTGGTGTTATCACTATCACCAACGCCTGAGAAGACCCGTTCCGTACCGTCATAGGACAAGATTTTTCACCATCCCTGGTACTAAAAAGTGATTGACAAATGGTTGCACAACGCCCGGTAGTAGCAACGGCCCTGCAAGGTTATGCCGACGGGCACGAAAGAGTGCATTTTGATCCTGCTGCGCTTGCGATCTTTGCCAGCTATATGCGAGAACGGCCGGTACAAGCATAAACATTCGCAATCAGGGATACACGGCCAACGTCCGCCCGGCATTGGCCATATCACGAGCAGCAGTGTCACCGGTTCTATGGTAACTGTGCATCAATCACTCAGGTATGATCTTCTTTATAGTGCCTTGCATAACGGAAAGAGTGCATCAAGCGGATAGCGATGACTGCCCAGGCTGACGATCATCCTCCCAGATCACGGCAGGATACCAGGGAACGGAGCACACCTCGCCCTACCTGCTGTTGCGCATGGTTGAAACAGATTTCAGGTGGCTACCACCTCACTGTGCCACCTCCCCGCCACTACCACCGAATGTATGTTAAAGTAAAGCAGATCGCACCTGTTAACTCAAACGCACGTCAGGCAAATACCGTATCAACGGAGCAAACTCATGTCGTACCCATCGATACGCGAAATGCGTGAGGCACTCGAAGCCCAAACCCTCTCGCCATATGCCGCCAGAAGTGCTGATGCCGTGCGCGATGTTCCCGAACCCCCATGCCCCATCCGCACGGCATACCAACGCGACCGTGATCGGATTTTGCATTCCAAGCCATTCCGGCGCCTTAAGCATAAAACGCAGGTCTTTATCGCACCACTCGGCGATCATTACCGCACCCGGCTAACCCATACGCTTGAGGTGACGCAGATTTCACGAACGGTCGCCCGTGCGTTGCGGCTGAACGAAGATTTGACGGAAGCCATCGGTCTGGGGCATGACATTGGTCACGCTCCGTTCGGTCACGCTGGCGAAACGGCGTTGAGCCGCATCTGTCCCGGTCATTTTCGTCACAACGAGCAATCACGTCGCATTGTTGAAGTGCTCGAACAGAATGGCGCCGGCCTCAATCTGACGTTCGCTGTGCGCGAGGGGATACATTTCCACTCCAAAGCCCGGCGTGATATTACGGCAACTGCCTGGGGCACCGCCAGTACCCTCGAAGGCCAGATTATTAAGCTGTGTGATAGCGTGGCCTACATCAATCACGATATTGATGATGCGATCCGGGCCGGATTGCTGCGCAACGAAGACCTACCGGCTGAATGCGTGGCTGTGCTGGGCGACAGCCATAGTAAACGGATTGCGACTATGGTCAGCGATTTGATCTATCATAACTGGTGGGCCACCGGCGAAGGGTCGCCACCTGATCCGCCTGTGCTGACGATGAGTCAGCCCATTTTGACCGCAACCAATACGTTGCGCGAGTTTCTGTATCAGCACGTCTATCTTCGTCCTGAAGCCAAAGCCGAAGATGAGAAGGTGCGCTTTATTATTGAAACGCTTTACCAGCATTTCAGCCGCCATCCCGAAGAGATTCCCGCTGAACTACGCACTATTGTCGAGCAACGCGGTGAGCCTATCGAACGAGCGGTGGTTGATTATATCGCCGGGATGACAGATCGCTATGCGCTCGATACATTCAACCGCATTTTTGTCCCGCGTCTGTGGCACGTGCTGTAACGCCTCTGTGCAGTAATCTGCCGGGTTGAGGAAGGTTATGAGCGTTATTGATGATATTAAAGCCAATATCGACATCGTTGACCTGATCAACTCGATGGGGGTTGGCCTGCGACGCAGCGGGCGCAGTTTTGTCGGTTTCTGTCCGTTCCATCCCAATACGCGCACACCGGCCTTTCACGTCTACCCCGACACCCAGAGTTTCTATTGCTTCGGCTGCCACGCCTCCGGTACCGCCTTCGATTTTGTGATGCGTAAGCAGGGGTTGGACTTCAAGGGGGCGTTGGAGCTGCTGGCTGCAAGGGCCGGGATCAGGCTTGAACCGAAGAATGATGCCCAGCGCCAGGAAGATGCGCGGCGGGCACGGCTGCTTGAGATTAATGGTATCGCCGCTCGCTACTTCAACTATGTGCTGCTCAATCTCAGTCGCGGTGAACCTGGCCGTGATTACATCGCCAGGCGCGGGATTAACCAGGACGCAATTGATGCCTTTCAGATCGGCTATAGCCTCGATGACTGGAATCATCTCTTTTCCTATCTGCACGAAAAGAAGGGCTACAGTGTCGAAGACCTGATCACTGCCGGGTTGGTTATTCCCGGTGAACGTGGCCCCTACGACCGCTTTCGCAACCGGATTATCTTTCCGATCCGTAATATTCGCGGTGAGGTGATTGGCTTTGGCGGTCGGGCACTGGGTGACGCTCAACCCAAATATCTCAACACTCCAGAAACCCCGCTGTTCAAGAAGAGTGAGGTGCTATACGGGTTAGACCTGGCCCGCGACGCGATTCGGACGGCCAACCGGGCGATTGTGGTTGAGGGATATGTTGATGTGATTACCGCCCACCAGCACGGCTTTCGTAATGTGGTGGCACCCCTGGGAACAGCCCTGAGCAAAGCTCACATCAACCAGCTTAAACGGCTCACCGATCAGGTCTACCTGGCGCTTGACGCCGATGCTGCCGGTCAGAAAGCAACCCTTCGCGGTCTGGAAACCATCCGCACGACGAGCGAAGAGGAAGGCGAAGGTCGCATGGTGACCACGGCGCAGGGGATCGTTCGCCTGGAGAACGATGTGACCATCCGGATCATTCGCTTGCCGGCGGGACGTGATCCCGACGAGGTGATTGCTGCCGATCCCCAGCTCTGGCAAACCCTGGTCGATCAGGCCGCACCGGTGATGGATTTCTACCTTGAGGCATACACCGCCGGTCTCGACATGCACGATCCGACCCAACAACGGCAGGCGCTTGAGCGAATCATTCCCCTCCTGAGTGAGCTTGACGGCGCTGCCCAGCGGGTCTACGTTGCCCGGGTCGAACAGCTTACCGGTGTCCGCAGCGAGTTAATCGTTGATCTCATTCGGACCCGTCTGCAACCAACGCGACGGAGCGAGCGGAACCGCACATCACGGCCATCAGCACCACCGTTACCGGCAACATCTCCGGTAAGCACCACACCGCTCGATGAACACCGTCGCCATACCGAAGCCTACTTGCTGGCCCTGGCCCTGCGCTATCCCTCGGTGAATCTGGCCATCGAAAATCTGCTGGAGAACCTCAAAAAACAGCACCGCGACGCCGGTGCGCTCTTCGGGGCCGGTTTGGAAGACCTGCTTGAAGAACCGCTGCATCAGGCGATCTGGCAGGCGTATCTGGCCACACCGCTTGAGTTGCGGCCAACCGACCCAGAGAGTTTGCAATTCTGGGTAGACACGCTCGGCGAGCCATTAAGCAGCGAGGCCAAAGCCCTGCTCGAGGTTCTGAACCGTCGCCCTGACGATGTGCGTTTCAGGCACGAAGCCGAACAATGTGCCCGTCTGATCCGCAAGGCGCAAATTATGGCCCGCATCCGTCGCTACAAAGAGCGACTGGATGAATTGACTGATGAAGAAGAAATCCAACAGGTTTTGCAGCACATTCGCGATCTGAGCAGCTACGCCGAACAGATCACACGTCCACGCCAATCGAGCACGTTTCCCGATTTACGCAATCTGCTCGGCCAGTGAGGAGGGAGAAGATAGGAGGGAGAAGATAGGAGCGAGAAAATAGGAACGAGAAAATAGGAGCGAGAAAATAGGAGCGAGAAAATAGGAGCGAGAAAATAGGAGCGAGAAAATAGGAACGAGAAGAGAGGAACGAGAAGAGAGGAACGAGAAGAGAGGAACGAGAAGAGAGTCTCCCCACATGCAGTGGGATCACGTTTCGGAGAGGATACCATTTCCAGACAGAGGTGCCCGTGCCGCGTAGTTTGGCGTGCGGCAGCCACGCTGCCGCGCCAGCCGTACTCACCATCAGGGGTGAGATACAGCATTTACCCCCAGTCACGGGGACAGGGCGACAGTCACACTTCCACAGGATTATTGGTAATAAAAAGCGCACGCGGGAAAGGGGAGAGACACGCCCCCCAGCCCAACCCCGCTTGGGGCGGGGGTAGGCTCCTCCCCCCCAGCGGGGATACGCTCTTATCTCCTCCCCCCAGCGGCTATGCATTACCCACAACGCTATAGGTACCATCTGCGCTTCTCATCAGGGACTCTCGCCGCCTGCGCTCTCCCGGGCATCACTGCTCGGTACCAGCCCCGTCGTGATGCCGAAGCTATCCGGTTCATCCGCCCGTCGCCCCAGGGATCACCGACGGCACCTGGATGGACACCGTGGTGGCACACGGAGGTATCTTGCGGGATAGGTCAGGACTGGTGCTTCCCAGACAGGCGCTCATCCCCGCCGTGGGCGCTGCTGCACCCTGATCGGGCATCACCGGGTGCCAGCCAGCGACGATTGTCGTGCCGTGGATGACGGCAGCATCCCGTACCGGCAGTGGTAGGGGCGCACGGCCGTGCGCCCCTACCGGACACGGCCAAGGCGATCCCTGGTGGCCCGTGATACACCGATGCATCGTATCGGCTACCAGGTGACTTGTGGGTAATGCATAGCCCCAGCGGGGGGAGGCCGCTATGCATTACCCACAACGCTATAGGTACCATCTGCGCTTCTCATCAGGGACTATCGCCGCCTGTGCTCCCCCGGGCATCACTGCTCGGTACCAGCCCTGTCGTGATGCCGAAGCTATCCGGTTCATCCGCCCGTCGCCACAGGGATCACCGACGGCACCCGGATGGCCACCGTGGTGGCACACGGAGGTATCTTGCGGGATAGGTCAGGACTGGTGCTTTCCAGACAGGCGCTCATCCCCGCCGTGGGCGCTGCTGCACCCTGATCGGGCATCACCGGGTGCCAGCCAGCGACGATTGTCGTGCCGTGGATGACGGCAGCATCCCGTACCGGCAGTGGTAGGGGCGCACGGCCGTGCGCCCCTACCGGACACGGCCAAGGCGATCCCTGGTGGCCCGTGATACACCGATGCATCGTATCGGCTACTAGGTGACTTGTGGGTAATGCATAGCCGTTGGGGGGAGGAGAGAAGAGGGTATCCCCGCTGGGGGGAGGAGAGAAGAGGGTATCCCCGCTGGGGGGAGGAGACAAGAGCGTATCCCCGCTGGGGGGAGGAGACAAGAGCGTATCCCCGCTGGGGCTATGCATTACCCACATGTCACGCTGCGTTAGGTCGGGCTGCAAGCGCTCCCTGTGGAGGCATTCCATCCACCGTCGGCAGGGTCTGGCCATGACCGCTGGTACGCAGGCACGAACCTGGTGTAACAATACGTCTACGCGCAGGGATCGCATGCATGCCTGACCGACTCGATGACCATCACGAATACATCCACCATCCTCGTGACCAGCAGGGTCAACGGTATGCCACGAGCCGAATCGTGAGTACGGCTGGCGCGGCAGCATGGCTGCCGCACTCCAAACTGCGCGACACGCGCATGACGAGCGGATACGGCAATCAATCCAGCACGCGCCGGCACGGCTTGAGCAGCGAACTGCCCCGGGCCAGTCGCTCAAACCAGCACCAATAGCGATCATACCCGCTGATACGCACGTGGTTGACACCAGTTGTGGGTAATGTATAGCGGGGAGGGCAGACGTGTGAGCCAGGGCTTCCTGATAGGGTATACGTTGGGTTCGTTCATCTGTCCTGGCCGTTTGTGAATGCCGCCAGGGGTGGGAGCTTGCGCCTGGCTCCTCCCTCCAGCAATGGTACCGGCACCATGCGCGCCGGAGGCGCGCGCTCCTGGCTCTCGGCTGGGGAGCACGCCCGTCATCACGCCCCCGACCCGCTCCGGCACGCGGGCAATGCAGTATTCGAGTTATGGGTAATGCATAGCCGCTGGGGGGGAGGAGATATGAGTGTATCCCCGCTGGGGGGAGGAGAGAAGAGCGTCTCCCCGCTGGGGCTATGCATTGCCCACATGTCGCGCTGCGTTAGGTCGGGCTGCAAGCGCTCCCTGTGGAGGCATCCCCTCCACCGCCGGCAGATGCTGGCCGTGGCCGCTGGTGCGCAGGCTGGGCGTCTTCCCCATGGTCTGATCCAACGGCTACCTCCGCTGCTATCATCCGCTTTCCGTTCGTAACGTACGACCCACGCGACAGCAGGGTGACGCGATAGTGCCCAGGATCGCGCACAATGAGACAGGTTTGACTGATGAGCGAAGCGGTTGACAACCTGGGTATGGGTAAGGCATAGCGCTGCGCGGGAGCGGGGAGCGTAGCGGCTGCGATCACCTCTGAACAACTATCCATGGCACGCGATGCAAGACATTCCCGTCCACCGCATCCCGTGGATGGTCAGGTGAACGGCACAGGCACCGTCCGTAGGGGCGGGTTGAGAACCCGCCCCTCCACACTACCGGCACCAGCACGCTGTGGGGCAGGCGGTTGGCCTGTGCTCAGCCATCCCCATCATCAGGGGTACGTACCGGCACGGGTGTCCGCTGCAATCCGCGCCAGATCGTGAGTACGGCTGGTGCGGCAGCCACGCTGCCGCACGCCAAACTGCGCGACACGCACATGATGGGTGTGTAAGGCAACCCATCCGGCACGTGCCGACACGGCTGGCGCGGCGCGCTGCCATCGTGCCAGTCACCCACAACAGCACCTATGGCGATCATACCCGCTGATACACACGTGGTTGACACCAGGTATGGGTAATGCCTAGCGCCGGGGGCGGGAGAGGGGAGGGCAGACGTGTGAGCCAGGGCTTCCTGATAGGGTAGACGTTGGGTTCGTTCATCTGTCCTGGCCGTTTGTGAATGCCGCCAGGGGTGGGAGCTTGCGCCTGGCTCCTCCCTCCAGCACTGGTACCGGCACCGTGCGCGCCGGAGGCGCGCGTTCCCAGCTCCCGGCTGGGGATCACGCCCGTCATCACGCCCCCGACCCGCTCCGGCACGCGGGCAAGGCAGTATGCGAGGTATGGGTAATGCATAGCCCCAGCGGGGGGAGGCCGGGAGGGGGGCCGGAATTGCGGTGCGCGACAACCAGTATGGAACACGCCCACCATCCTCCCTCGCTCCTCTCCCACGAGGGAGAGGAGCGGGGGCAGGGGGGTGAGGTGAGGGGGGACCGGAATTGCGGTGCGCGACAACCAGTATGGAGCACGCCCATCCCCACTCCCCACTCCCCACTCCAACTTATCGTGCTGCTACGACCAGTGCAATCCCACTCGCCCGATAGTCCGGCCATTCCGCCTGCGGTGCGAAGCTGACAATAATCGCAGTGGATGTCAGCCGCACAACCCCGGCAATCGCGCTGCCATCAGAACGTTGACCGCTAAAGGCAATAAGCTGACTCCCATCGGGAAGCTGATAAGGCGACTCGGCATCAACCACCGTCACCCAATCGGCAACCGTCTGCGCCCAACCCGCCGCACTCAGCAACGAGGCATCGGCAACGGTTCGCCGCCCAATAAATCGCCCGTTGGCCGTCGCCATCAGATCAGATTCCTGCGCCAGCGGCAACAGTTCCCAATCAGCCGGAAACCGGATCGTCCCGCTTGCCGTCTGCGCGGTCACCAGATCGGCCGGTGCCCATACCAACGAACTGGCATAATCCACCGCGGTCGTCAGACGCCGTTGCGGGGTACCCTGGGGCAAGAGCTGCCAGATCTCTCCCATTCCCTCGTTCGCATACAGGGGATTGTTGGCATCGGCGGTTGGATTCCAGGCTGCCGGTGCCAGTACCGCCAGCGAACTGCCGTCAGGCGACCAGGCTGCGGCGACAATCCGCGGAATCCGGGCGATCAACTGACCGCGCAACGTCAGATCACCACCCGGCAAAAACTCAGTGCGCTCACCACGCAGTTCAACCAGATACAGCTTCCAGATGTCGTACCCGGTGAATCCGCGCGCATCACTAAAGTTGTACTCGATAATTGCTACCCGTTCTCCATCAGGCGCAAATGCCGGTGGCCGATGCCAGCCCGCCCCGGCCAGAACCGGCTCACCCCCACCTGCGCTACTATCGGCAATCATTGTCAGATTTATGTCAACCAGAGCCTGATAACCGAGAAACCGCTGATAAGCCAACTCTCGTGCATCGGGTGACCAGGCCGGCGCGTAGACGAGATAGCCCTGATCGGGCGATCCGTCTGCCGTCGCCGGATTCCATGCGTTAGCACCGGCCCGGTTCACCAACTGAATCGCGTTCGTCTGACCGGGGAAGGGAAGGAAGGCAGGTTGCATCGTTGGCGGCGTTGCATACGCCAGCCGCCGGCCATCCGAGGCAAAGACAGGATCACAGCCAGGGCCAATCGTGCGCTCGGTTGCGGAAGGAAGATCAACGATGTACACCGTAGCGGCTGCGCACCAGCGACTCCAACGCTCCCAATCAAACGGTAACACCGGTGCTTCAGATGCTGCCGCATAAGCAAACGACAACCCATCAGATGTCCAGCTCAGCCCGTAGGCAGTGCGGTTATTCACGACACTGCGCACGACACCACTCGCCCGATCCACAATACTGATACCCTGATCATTGGCGATGGCAATCTGCCGACCAGATGCATCAACCGCCCAATCACGCACCCCGCTTGCCAGAACTCGCTCCTGACCACTCGCCGGGTCAAGCGCAACCAGCGAGCCGTTACGCAGAAACATGATTTCGGCGGGATAGGCCGGCACGACCACATCCGGTTGCGCAATTGTCGTTGGCGTTGGCGGAACAGCCGTCGCAACCGGCGAGGCAGCCGCTACCGTTGGGGTGAGGGTTGGTACAGCGGTGGGCAGACTATTGGTTGGCGTGGTTACAACAATAGTTGGTGACGCGGATGGCAGCGGTGATGACTCTGGCGAAGGTGGCACCGTCGCCGCTGCACATCCGGCCAGGATAAACAAGCACAACAACCAGAGACGGTGCTGCATGAGCGATCTCCCTTCTACCCTGCAGAATACGCAACGTGTCTATCATCATCCATCCCGATCAGCAGACAGCCATCAGGAGTTCTTCTGCTATCCTGCATCGGGAGCAGATATGTCTTCACTTATCATGATGAACGAGAATGCGCAGCAGTTCCCACAACAACAAAGGGTATCGCGAGATGACTGCATCGCGATACCCCAGGTCTTCAGTGTCAAGCCCCAGCAGCTACTGTTGCGTCAACGTGGCGACATCAACCAGAATCTCAATCTTGCCTGCCGCCTCAGCCGAACTGCGCAGCTCTGCCACCCAGGGCAGGAAGGTCGCGCTAAATGCCTCCTGACCGGCCTGGGTCTCCAGGAGCGCCCGATCAGTAAACGAGCGCACTTCCGGGCCTTCGGTTACTTCAATGATATGCCAGCCAAAATCGGTTTGCACGAGGCGCAATTCACCGGGCTGCATGCTGAACACCGCTTCTTCAAACGGTTCCACGTAGACACCCCGCGGTGCCCATCCCAGATCACCACCCTGCGCTGCCGATCCCGGATCATCAGAACGTGCCCGGGCCAACGCGGCGAAATCAGCGCCACCCTGCAATTCGGCCAGGATCGCCTCGGCAGTTGCCTTCCGGCTCTCGGCCTCCTCCGGAGTCGCCGCTACCAGAATATGACGGGCGCGCACCTGCTCAGCCGTAGTGTGCTTGAGCAACATCTGCTCGATCAGATAATCACGGCGCAGCAGCCGACGCAATTCCTCTTCGTCAGCGATATTGTTATCCTGGAGAAAGGTCAGAAATTGCGCTTCATCACCTCCAGCCTGGGCGAGACGCAACTGCTCAACCTGACTGTCAATAGTCGCCTCATCAACCGTTGCCCCTTCGGCCAGGGCTGCCTGCACAACCAGCTCGACATCGATCATTTGGTCGATCAGGTTCTGTGGGTCAGCACCGGGCAAATAGAGCCGGTCAAAATCGCGCCGCAAGATAAACTCCTCACCGACTCGGGCAATTGCATCGTCGGGTGCCGGCACAGTACCACTCGTACCTCCAGCTTCCGGCGACGGCGGCGTTTGGGGATTACCCGTCGTCGGCGAACCGGCAACAGTCGGCCCAGATGGCGCACCACAGGCGGTTAACAGCAGACTGGCAACCAACCCCAACCACACCAGCCGACGAAAAAACGCATCAACACTCACAAATAGACTCCTCTCCACACCGGGTATCTGGCACATCACAATTGATATGCCGTCATACGGTCATCGTACCATATTTTGGGAGAGGGTATATGAAGAACTGTCAACAGTAGAAATCCACACCGTCAATCGACTGCGGAACGAGAGACGCCTGCACGATGAGCATATTCACGCTTTGGTAACTGTCTCAGATCGGTTTTGCGGACCACACCACAATAATCCCGCTTGAATCCAGGCAGCCACAACAGCCAGCCCTGTCATATGGCGAGAGTGGCCTGGCGCATTGCTGCATCCACCCGTACCCGGCCTTGCGGGAAGTCATCTCCAGACGTTAGAACAGATTCGTACGGGCAAAGCGGAAATAACAAACGGCAGGCATTGATCAACCGCAGATATACCCTGCCAGCCTGCGCAGTGACATTCCAGCTTCTACACCCTCCGCACCTATGCCTTTGATAACCCCTGCGGTAGCGTAGGGGCGACGCATGCGTCACCCCTGCAACCCGGCGGCGTGTACGCTATTCGCAAAGATCGGTACCGTTGATAGACGAATGGTGTCGCAAATAATGAACCCAGACGTCAACCTCCTTCCCTCACGACAGTTGTTACAACCCGACCACGATGGCAGCGCGAATGTGGCGTAATGCCTTAGACCCACCTGCGTATTTTTGCAACTTTATTAAGTGCGCAGCTCCAGCCGTGCTATCACGTGCTGGATGGGTTGCCTTACGTGCGCATCATGTGGGTGTCGCAGGGTTTGGATTGTGGCAGCCATGCTGCCGCGCCAGCCGTACACACGATCCGGCGCGTGGTACGGCGTTCCCCATCCTGGTCACGGGGATGCTGGATGTGTTCGTGACGACCATCGAGTCGGTCAGGTGTGAATGCGATACCTGCGCGTAGACGTGTTGTTGCACCAGATTCGTGCCTGTACACCAACCACCGGCCAGCACTTGACGGCGGTGGAGAGGATGCCTCCACGCAGGCTGGAAGCCTGCGCCACGGGGTGCCGACACGAGGAGCACTTGTAGCCCAGCCTAACGCAACGCGATATGTGGGTAATGTATAGCAGTTATGGGCAGGGATGACGCAACAACACACGTAGCCATTGTTCAGGTATGCCACCAGCGAGTCGCTGACGAGTTGCCGTCGGCGTAGGGGCGCCGTGCTATCACGTGCTGGATGGGTTGCCTTACGCGCACATCATGTGCGTGTCGCAGGGTTTGGCGTGCGGCAGCCATGCTGCCGCGCCAGCCGTGCTCACGATCCGGCGCGTGGTACGCCGTTCCCCATCCTGGTCACGGGGATGCTGGATGTGTTCGTGACGACCATCGAGTCGGTCAGGTGTGAATGCGATACCTGCGCGTAGACGTGTTGTTGCACCAGATTCGTGCCTGTACACCAACGGCCACAGCCAGCACTTGACGGCGGTGGAGAGGATGCCTCCACGCAGGCTGGAAGCCTGCGCCACGGGGTACCGACACGAGGAGCACTTGTAGCCCAGCCTAACGCAACGCGACATGTGGGTAATGTATAGCAGTTATGGGCAGGGATGACGCAACAACACACGTAGCCATTGTTCAGGTATGCCACCAGCGCGTCGCTGACGAGTTGCCGTCGGCGTAGGGGCACGGCATGCCATGCCCCTACTGGCGTCCTACGGTGCAGCATCTGGGTATAGCGGGAATGTGCATTGTTCCGGTATGATCCTCCTGCTGAAACGTTGGCGGGTGTGCCACGGGCGAGTCGCTAGTGGGTTGTCATCGGCGCAGGGCACGGCATGGCGTGTCGGCGTGCGTGTGGAGGTGTACCCCACGCATGTGGTCATCGGCGTAGGGGCGACGCATGCGTCGCCCCAACTGGCGTCCGGCAGTGTATCGTTCAGGTGCAGAGTCAGGGCATACTGGCCGGTGTGTCATGACTTTTGCCAGATTTGATATTACCTGCTATGTATCGGCGATAGGTTGATCATCGTACCCTCACCCACACAGCACCGAACCGGCCTGGCGCAAAAGCCACACTCGCACCTGCCAGATGGTGCTAACCGTGACCGGGGTTTCGGGTGAGGGATGGCGAAGGACAGGCCAACCAAAACATCTCACCCATTCCCCTCACCCCGCCACAGTGCTATCCGCCAAAGTATGGTAAGATGGCGCGCTAGTGAGGCAACGCAACGTTTGCTCAGGAAAGCATGCTGCCAGACAGCACAATAATGGAGGATGTACCATGGGCCTGATGGAGGGAAAAAAGGGCCTGATCCTTGGCGTAGCCAATGATCGCTCGATTGCCTGGGGGATTGCGCAGGCACTACACCGCGAGGGAGCTACTATCGGTTTCACGTACCTTGGTGAAGCACTTGAACGGCGGGTCCGTCCGCTGGCGGAAAGCCTCAACTCGCCGTTGATCGTGCCCTGTGACGTGTCCAAAGATGAAGACATTACCGCCTTGATCGAACAGGCACGTGAAACATTCGGACAGATTGATTTTCTCGTCCACGCTATTGCCTTCGCCAACAAAGAAGAGCTGAGTGGCACAATCCTGAACACAACCCGCGAAGGATTCCGCATCGCCCTTGAGATCAGCGCATACTCACTGATCGCGCTGGTCAAGGCCGCCGAACCGATCTTTGCCCCTGACGCCAGCGTCCTGACATTAACCTACCACGGTGCACGCCAGGTGATCGGCAGCTACAATGTGATGGGTGTCGCCAAAGCTGCGCTGGAAGCCAGCGTGCGCTATCTCGCTGCCGGTCTTGGCCCCCGTGGGATCAGAGTCAACGCGATCAGCGCCGGCCCGATTCGCACCCTGGCTGCCAGTGGCATTGCCAATTTCCGCAGCCTGCACAAACATTTCGCCGAATATGCTCCCCTGCGGCGCAATGTCACGATTGAAGATGTAGGAAATGCCGCCCTGTATCTCTGCTCACCGCTCGCAGCCGGCGTAACCGGCGAAATCCATTATGTTGATGCCGGCTTTAATGTGGTCGTGCCCGGTAGCGGTGAAGAGTAGCAGATCACCCGCCGGTATGCTACAATGAACGCAATGCGCGCACGACAATGCGGAGGAGAGCATGGTTGAGGTTGCAGTGGTATCGTCCGATAATACGACCGCTAGCCGGTTGGCCGATCTGATCTCGGCGCACGACTTCCGCGTGACGATTTGTACCCCAGATACGCTGCCCGCAGCGCTGCCGGCGCTGTTTGTTGTTGCAATGCCAGCATTGGCCTCACCCGAAGAACAGGTGATTGAACGCCTGCGGGCAGATGAAACAACCGCAAATGTGCCGATTGTGATTGTCAGTGGCTTGCCGATGAATGAGTTGCAGTCGGTACCTTACGCCAGTGATTGGACGATTGCCATCGTTCCTGAGCCGGTAGAGGCACCGGTTTTAATCGATACGATTAATTTCTTGTTGGGGCAGGGACAGTAGAACCTGTTTCAAAAACATTGGCTCATGTTCAAACTCGGTGCAATAGGGTACACTCATACTTGTCCTTGTGCCGCAATAAACCCCGATGATTGACCGTTTGCACCACTTTTGAACATGAGCCAAAACATTTACTATAAAGGTATCTCATTCATTGCCGACCGATTCCATGCATGATCGAGACGAGCACACCTGGCATTCGCGTGACCAGCCGGGTCAACGACCTGACACGTGCCAGATCGGGAGCATGGTTGGCGCGGCAGCATGGCTGCCGCACTCCAAACTTCGCGGCACGCGCATGATGAGCGAGCAAGGCAACCAATCCAGCGCATGATGGCACCGGAGATGGTTGTTAGAGCATGACAGTACAGCGTTTTATGAAATGAGTTCTAAGTAACTCACGTTGCCATCTATGCTGTGAGCAGGCCACGGCGGTTGACTGACAGGATGAACAGCACGATGTTGCATGTAACACTGTGTGGCGTAACCGCATGAACGGTTTGGGGAGCAGCCGGTTTTCACGGACGCGCTATGTTACGCTTCACGGTAGCAACTCAGGTTATGCCCATCCTCTGTGTCCTCCGCGTCTCTGTGGTGACAAGGGCAGCAACCTGATTTATGTAAAGTAACGACATAAGTAAAGAGGGGCAACCACTGCGGTTGCCCCTCGCTGCTATCACTGTCCTTTGCGTTATCCCCCAAGTGCAACCATTGATTGCTCGACCAGGGCAAACACCGGTGCCGGGATGAGACCAATCGCAATTGTGCCAATTGCTGCCACTACAATATCAATGGTTAGACCACGGTTGAGTTCGGGAGCCGGCTCACCCTCTGGCTCGGTCATGAACATGCGAATAATGACCCGCAGATAGAAGAACGCCGCAATCGCACTTGTCAAGACACCGACCAGAGCCAGCCAGGGCAGGCCACCTTCCCAGGCTGCGGTAAGGGCATAGAATTTTGCCATGAAGCCGGCAGTCGGTGGTACACCGGCCAGCGAGAACATAAAGATGGCCATGGCAACTGCCAGCAGCGGCTGCCGTTGATAGAGACCGGCAAAATCGTCAAGCCGCCACGCCTCTTCACCCTGGTGCTCAAGTGCGACCAGTACAGCGAACGCGCCCAAATTACTCAATGCATACACGAGAATGTAGAAGATGAAGGCTTCTGGTCCGCGCTGTTCGCCGGCAACCATCACACCGAGCATGACGTAGCCGGCATGCCCGATGCTGGAGTAGGCCAGCATGCGCTTGACGTTGGTCTGGGCAACTGCTCCCAGGTTACCCACCACCATCGTCAGCGCAGTCAGACCGGCCAGTACCGGTAGCCAGTATTCGTTCAGCGTCGGTAAGCCCTCGAACAACAGACGTACCAGCGCTGCCAGCGCACCACCTTTCGTGCCCACGCTCATAAATGCCGCCACCGGCGTTGGTGAACCCTGATACACATCCGGTGTCCACATGTGAAACGGCGCCAATGCCACTTTGAACGAGAAGGCAATCAGCACCATTGCTGCTCCACCCAGGAGCAGGGTCAAATTCAGATCACCCAACCCTCGTGAGGCTGCGTAGGCACCAATCTCGCTCAGGCGAGTTGAACCGGTAGCGCCAAAAATCAGGGCAATCCCGTACACAAAAAAACCGGCAGCGAACGCACCCAGCACCAGGTACTTCATCGCCGCCTCTTCCGAGGTCAGGCGCGGGTAGGCAAAACCGGTCAGAATGTAGAGCGTGATCGAGAGCGTCTCGATCCCCAAAAAGAGTACTATCAGATCGGTACCCTGGGCCAGGAGAATCATGCCACTGACCGCAAACATGATCAATGGATAGTATTCACCCTGCTCAATATCCTGGCGCGGCAGGTATTCGAGCGACATCGCGATACTGAGGATACCGATCAGCAAAAAGATCCAGGTCAGTGTCAGGGCGAAGGGGTCGAGCCGCAGCATTCCCCCGAATGTATTGCCCGTTACTCCCCAGAGCGGTAATCCTGCCAGACCCGCGACAATCAACCCGGCAATAGCCAGATAGCCGGTTAGCTTCTTGCGCCCGGTTGGGATAAAAAACACATCAACCAGCAATAAAGCGGTCGCCCACGTCACTACAATCAAGAGCGGCGCCATCAATGTAAGATCCACCGGCGGGATCGTCAATGAATCCATTCTTTCTCCTCCTCGCCTGGGCTACTGACATGAACACCTGCCAGCCTTATCGCCCGGCCACCTGCGCCATTAAATCGGCTACCAGCGCTGCTACACTGTGCTGCATTCCTGCAAAGAAGAGCGCCGGATAGATTCCGATCACCACAATCGGAATACTCAACAGAGCAAAGGCCGTTAACTCGCGGCGATTCAGGTCAGGCAGGCTGGCATTAGCCGGCTGCGAGACTTCACCCATAAAGACAGACCGAAAGAGTTTGAGCAGATAGGCTGCGGCCAGCACCACACCGCCTACCGCGAAGGCAACGTAGACCCATC
This sequence comes from Chloroflexus aurantiacus J-10-fl, assembly GCF_000018865.1. Taxonomy (NCBI): domain Bacteria; kingdom Bacillati; phylum Chloroflexota; class Chloroflexia; order Chloroflexales; family Chloroflexaceae; genus Chloroflexus; species Chloroflexus aurantiacus. Next base: position 3,898,948 of record NC_010175.1, on the reverse strand, counting down.
CCAGCAGTGGCGACCGGAAGGCACCGGTAATAATCGTAAATTCGCCAACAAAACCGTTTAATCCCGGCAAGCCGGCCGATGAAAGCGCAACCAGCAAGCTAAACGCTGCATAGACCGGCATCACCTTCCACAATCCACCAAATTCGGCCAGGTCACGGGTGTGTCGGCGCTCGTAGAGCACACCAACCATCAAGAAGAGGGCACTGGTGCTGAGGCCATGGTTAACCATCTGCAATACTGCGCCGCTTATGCCTTCTGCGTTCAGTGCAAAGATGCCCAGCACCACAAAACCCATATGACTGACCGAAGAGTAAGCGACCAGCCTTTTCATGTCCGATTGCGCAAAGGCGACCGCGGCCCCGTAAATAATGCCAATAACGGCCAGGATCGCCAGTGCCGGCGCGGCCCACTGCGCCGCTGCCGGGAAGAGGGTCAGGTTGTAACGAATTATACCGTAGCCACCCAGCTTGAGCAGAACACCGGCCAGCACCACCGAACCGGCCGTTGGCGCCTCGACGTGTGCATCAGGTAGCCAGGTATGGAATGGCCAGAGCGGCACTTTTACCGCAAAGGCCAGGAAGAAAGCACCAAATAACAGTCGCTCTGTAACGGTATCGAGGGTAAACCGACCGGCCCGCATGTCGCTCACAAACTGACTGAAACTGAATGTACCGCGGAAATTGGGATCGCTTGCCGCAATCGCATCACGATGGAGAATGTGCAATGCGATTAAAGCCAGCAGCATGAGCACCGAGCCGGCAAACGTGTAGAGAAAGAATTTGCGTGCGGCATAAATGCGATTCTGGCTTCCCCAGATACCGATGAGGAACGTCATCGGAATGAGCGTAAACTCCCAGAAGAGGTAGAACAACAACAGATCCTGAGCAATAAAGACGCCGATCATGGCCGTCTGGAGAACGAGCAGCAGAATCTGGAAGTTACGCACATCTTTATGCACCGAGTCCCAGGTCGAGAGCACTACAATCGGGCCGAGGAAGGTGGTCAGCATCACCAGCCAGAGGCTAATGCCATCAATCCCCAGGCTGTACGTCGCGCCAACAATCGGGAGCCAGGGAAGTTCTTCGACAAATTGCATCACCGGTGGCGCACCAACGGCCGCAATCTGCATGGGATTTGTCTCGAAGCGCAACGGCAGCAGCAACGAGAGCAAGAAACCGATGATCATTGTTACCAGTGATACCCGGCGGGCCAGCTCGTCATTCGTGCGTGGTACAAACAAGAGCACCAACGCGCCGACGGTCGGTAGCCACAAAATGAGCGAGAGGAGTGGAAAGCCTAGCTGATTCATAATCCTCCCTCAATCGAGTCATATCGCAGAGCTGGCGTTAGCTGAGTGCTGCTATCGGCGACAACTATGGATACACAGTGCCGCCGATAACCATCACTGCCCATCAGATATGACTCATCGACAGTTCACAACCCACCGTTACTCTGCATTGTGTACCGGCACCAGGCGATCACACCGATACCGGATTCCACACTATCCCCGACTTCAGCCTGCCCCGCGTCCCTAGCGAGCAATCCAGAGCATAAATCCAAGCACGATCAGCACACCAACCGTAAAGACCAGTGCATAGGTGCGAACATAGCCGGTTTGGAAGGTACGCATCGCATTGGCCAGGCCACCAAAGAAGCGTCCAACTCCCATCACCAGACCATCAACACCCTGGGGATCAAACACACGGGCCAGAAAATCGGCCAATCGCTCAAAACCGGCAACCACTGTGCGCTGGTACAGCCGGTCGAGGTACCACGCCTCTTCCATGCCTTCCCAAATATCGCCACTGTAGCGATACGCCGGGTCTTTGCCACCAATCTTGATTTTGGCTGCATTGGTCGTGTAAATCCACCAGCCCAGATAGCCCATCCCGACTGCTCCCAGCGTCGCGATCAACGCCAGCCAGAGATTGAATTCACCGGCCTCCTCGTGCAACACCGGTTCGAGCCAGTCGGTGAGCCAGTGCAAGACCGGCAGGTTCATTGCCCCACCGATAACAGCACCTACCGCCAGTACAATCAGGGGCACCGTCATCACCTGGGGACTCTCGTGTGGGTGGTAGCCGGGATCACGCTGTTTGCCGAAGAAGATGAGCGCAACCTGACGCCCCATATAGAAAGCGGTGAGCAGCGAGGTGATAAACAGGATGATAAAGATCGGCGTATGACCGTGGGCAACTGCGTGGGCCAGAATCTCATCTTTACTCCAGAAGCCGGCCAACGGGAAGATACCGGCCAGCGCCAGCGCACCAATCAGATAGGTGCGGAAGGTGGTCGGCATGGCATCCTTCAAACCACCCATGCGTCGCATATCCTGAGTGTCGTGCGTGCCGTGAATAACCGAACCGGCTGCCAGGAAGAGCAGGGCCTTGAAGATGCCGTGGGTCAACAGGTGAAAAATAGCGGCGACATAGGCACCCATGCCGCAGGCAGCCACCATAAACCCCAATTGCGAGACTGTGCTGTAAGCCAGAACGCGCTTAATATCCCACTGCGCCATAGCTGCTGTACCGGCAATCAATGCCGTCAGCGCACCGATCCAGGCCACCCAACCTTGCGTCGTAAAGGAAGCGACGAAGAGTGGCTCGGTACGCGCCATTAGATAGACACCGCCGGTCACCATAGTGGCAGCGTGGATCAGGGCCGATACCGGCGTTGGGCCAGCCATCGCATCAGGCAACCAGACAAAGAGGGGAAACTGCGCACTCTTACCGGTCGCGCCGATCAGGAGCAGGAATGAGATGGCCGTACTGACAAAGATCGGTTGCCAGTCGGGGCCAATCCGCAAACCGGCAATGTCGCCAACCCGTTCGAGAAAACCCAGCCCCCCACCTTCGTCACTGTAGAAGTTGAGTGTGCCGAAGTATGTAAAGATTGCCAGCATCGCCAGAATGAAGGCAGCATCGCCAATGCGGTTAACGACAAATGCCTTCACCGCTGCCTCACCGGACGTCTTGCGCTCGAACCAGAACCCGATCAAGAGGAACGAACAGAGACCGACTCCCTCCCAACCGAGGAAGAGCAGCAGGAGGTTGTTCGCCATCACCAGGAAAAGCATCATGGTGACAAACAGATTGAGGTACGCAAAATAGCGCACCACCCGCGGATCACCATGCATATAGCCGATTGAATAAACATGAATGAGCGCTCCGACACCGGTAATCAGCAACGCCATCACCGCCGTCAGCGGATCAAACATGATTGCAAACGGCACCCGAAAGCTGCCGGTATTGATCCACTCCCAGGCAGTGCTGACAATCCGGCGCTCTTCTGGTGGCATACCGGCCAGAAATCCCACCGCGATCAACGTGATCACGAAGGCTGCCGCCACCATGCCACTCGCTACCAGTCCGGCCTGTCGTTCCTGACGAATAACAAAGACATTGAGCAGAAAACCAATAAATGGTAACAGCGGAATAAGCCAGATCAACAGTTCCATGGTTGGCTAGCCCTTCAATGTACTGACTTCATCCACGTCTGCCGTGCGTTTGGTGCGGAAGATGGATACCAGCAACGCCAGACCAACCGCCACCTCAGCAGCAGCAACTGTGATCACAAAGAAGACGATCACCTGTGCTTCCACGCCTAACCGTTCGCGGGCAAACGCCACTAAGGCCAGATTGGCAGCGTTCAGCATTAATTCAACGGCCATAAAAACGACAATCGCATTGCGCCGCAGGAGTACACCCAACACACCAATCGTAAATAAGATCGCGCTAAGCAACACGTAATACGAGGTGGGTACCATCAGATCTTCCTCCCGCGCTGATTCAATACCACCACACCAATCACGGCAATCAGCAAAATGAAGCCGGTCACCTCAAACGGAAGCAGGTAGTCGGTGAACAGCAGTGCGCCGAGCGTCTGCGGATCACTGAACTGCGCCAGAGCTTCACTCTCCGGCGGCGGGTTTGTCGCACCGCCTAAGCCCACCACCACCGAGATAACCAGGAGAGCCAGACCCAATAACAATGCCAACGGCTGCTGCCAGGGAATCTGATCAGGTGTATCTTCAACTTTTTCAGCGCCTAACAGCATCACGACGAAGAGGAACAACACCATAATCGCGCCGGCATAGACGGTGAGCTGAATAGCAAAAAGAAACGGTGCGTTTAATAACAAAAAGAGTACGGCAATTGCTGCAAAGTTTAACAGTAAGAACAATGCGCTATGTACCGCGTTGCGTGAGACCAGCATCGCAACTGCACCAATAATGGCGATCAGCGCGGTTATCAAAAACAGGATCAATTCCATACGCTACGCTCCGCTTGCCCGTAGGCGTCGAACAGTATCAGAACCGTATCGACCAGCATTTACAGATCAATCTTTGCCGGTGGACTTGGCTGGCGATTGAGTTGAGCCAGAATCGGTGGTGGATCGCCGTGTCCCTTATCTGGTGGCACCAGCAGCATCTCTTTTGTATAGATGGCAGCCCGACGGTCGTAGAAGCTCAACTCGTATTGATGCTCCAACACAATGGCATTGGTCGGGCAGGCATCCTCGCAGTAGCCACAGAAGATACAGCGCAACATATTGATCTCGTAGACGGCCGCATATCGCTCACCGGGTGAACGCGGATTCTGCGGATCGTTTTCCGCCGGTATCACCAGAATTGCGTCAGCCGGGCAAGCTGCGGCGCAGAGCGCACATCCAATACAACGCTCCTGACCGTTGGCGAAGCGCTTCAGTTCGTGACGGCCGCGAAAGCGCTCGCGTACCGGGCGTTTTACTTCCGGGTATTGTACCGTCACCGGCCGCTTGAACATGTAGCGCAGCGTCGTTCCTAAACCTTTGACCAGTTCTTTGATCATGAGCCATTCCCTTTCAGCAGGCAAACCTGTTCGACTGCCGTAACGGTTTCGCGTCAATGCAAGCAACGTACCCTTATCGCCACAAGGATGATACCGGGAACGAACAGTTGCTATTGTGAGATTGCTTTGCAGCCATCGTGCCTGTCTATCGCTGCCGGCAAACGGTACTACAGCATAGCAGGCTCATTCGATTGCTGTGATCAATTCCCCTGTGGTATCTGAATGTCGTTGACTAGTGTAACATTATCAACCGGCTTGGGTGTCCGATTGAAGCCAATGGCGATGGCAATTGTCAATGCACCTAACCCAAACAGTACCCACGAATGGACAACGCGATCCGGGATCAGCACAATAACCACAGCAGTGTAGACCAGATTGAGCAAACCAACCGGTAGGAGCCACTTCCAGCCCAAATCCATCAAGCGGTCGTAACGCAGGCGCGGCCAGGACGCACGTATCCAAACCGAGATGAACAGGAAGATGACCACTTTGAGCAGGAAAGCACCGAGCGAGACGATCCCAAACACGATGCTGCCCGCCACCGGCCCGGCCAGTGCCGTCACTCCACGACCAAGAATGTCGAGTCCGGGGAAGTGCCAGCCGCCAAAGAAGAAGGTGACGGCCAGGGCAGAAACGGCGATCAACTTGATATATTCGGCCATGAAGAAGAGCGCAAACTTCATCGAACCATACTCGGTGTTGTAACCACCGGTTAGCTCTTGCTCTGCTTCAACCAGATCAAACGGAGCCCGTACTACTTCCGCTGTAGCCGCAACCATATACAGTACAAAGCCGAGCAACTGCGGAATGATCCCCCACAACCAGCCCTGCTGTTGAGCGACGATCTCGTGGGTCGAGAAGGTGCCATACGTCATGACTACGCTGAGCACAGCACATCCCAACGCCAGTTCGTATGAAATAAGTTGCGCCGACGAGCGGATCCCGCCGAGCATTGAATATTTATTGTTTGAAGCCCAACCTGCCAGGGTAATGCCGTAAACGCCGATACTGGTCACGGCCAACACATACAGGACACCGATATTCAGATCGGTAATTTGCAGGATATTCCACAGATTGGTACGTGCCGGATCGTAACACGCCTGATAATCCCAGTTCAGATTTAGACACCCAAACGGGATGACAGCCCAGATAATCAGCGCCGGAATAACCGCCAGTGCTGGCGCGAGCAGATAAACCGGCTTGTCGGCCATTGCCGGCACAATATCCTCTTTGAAGAAGAGTTTGACCGCATCGGCAGCCGGTTGCAGAAATCCGGCCGGCCCGGCCCGGTTCGGTCCAACACGATTTTGCAGGCGCGCCAGAATCCGCCGCTCAAAAAGTGTCAGATAGGCAAAGGCAGTGGTTACAGCCAGCGTGATAATAAAACATTGGATAACGATAATCAGAATGGTGAGCCAATCCATAAGCGCTCCCTGTGTGCGTATCCGCCGAACAGGATGTTTCGGGCGGATACGCCTGTGCAGTTATTCCATCACCACCTTAGCCAGACTAACCCGTGTCCGTGGCCCGGTCTCAATGTCAGCAGCCATGACGTCGGCCAGACCAGCCGGCAACAGAACGATACCTGCCGGCAAGTCTGCCAATACCCGCGCCGGTATCACCAGTTCACCCGCTGCCGAAATCAGACGTACCCGATCACCGCTGTGAATATTCAGCTTTGCGGCATCCACGCTGCTGATCGCAGCATAGCCGGGCGGAATCAAACTCTGTAGCTTCGAGCCACGGAGATGGCGATCACCGTCATAGGCCAGTACCTGTTCGAGCAGCAGTAATGGCCGATCATCGGCAAAGCGTGTCACGGCACCGGTGAATGTCAGATGGAGTTGTCCTTTCCCTACCAGTGCAGGCAATACCAGACCAACACCCTCGGTATTGGTGTAGCTCGTCCCATCATAGTAGAAGGCATCGTCGAACTGGCGACCCCAGGTACCACCGGTACCGGTCGCAGCCAACGCAGCATGGGTAACACCGGTATAACCGGGCACCTGAGCGGCAATTTCAGCAGCGACATCAGCGGCTACGATATATGACCAGGACTCGGTTGTAACCGGAATCGGTCCATTTCGCCCGCCACCAATCGGTACCATCGCCAGTGCCTGCGCCACGGCAGCGACGATCTGCCAGTCAGGTCGAGCTTCACCAACCGGTGCACAGGCCTGCCGCGAACGTTGTACTCGCCGTTCGGCATTGGTATAGGTTCCTTCCCGTTCAGCCACGCTGGCTGCCGGCAAGACAACATCGGCAAATTCAGCACTGGCCGTCAGGAACAGGTCTTGCACAACCACAAATTCAGCCGCTTCGAGCGCTGCCCGCGCCGCAGGTAGCTTCGCTGCCGGATCGACCCCGGCCAGCCAGATTGCCCGTACCTTCCCCTCTTGAGCTGCGTTCCAGATACCGGTGGCATCAAGGCCACGCTGTTTACGCGGAGTGTAGCCGGGACCGGCATCAGGGCGGACACCCATCTCGATGGCACCACGGCTGTTACCACCCGGCAGCAGGGCGATGATGCCGTTATTGGCCGTGCCGGCACGCCCGCTCAGCAGCATCAGCGCAGCCAGCATTTCGGTGAGAGCCGAGCCAGCACTACGCGCTTCCCATCCGTAGACAATCAGGCTCTGGCCAGCGGACAGAAAATCTTTAGCCAACTGCGTCAACTCATCGCCGGTCAGATTGCAGGCTGCTGCCAGATCGCCAAGCGAAACTCGATCCAGCATTGAACGCACCTTATCCCAACCCGGTAAGCGTTCGAGCAGCGGTGAGTGCGCCCCCTGGGCAAGCGCAGCCTTGAGCAACCCCTGAGCGAAGGCCAGTTCTCCCTCTGGCGCGTAGCGCACCACCCGGCTCGCCGAGCGCTCAAGTTTCGTTGGTCGCAGACCGGCCACGACCAGCTTACCACCGCGTTGGGCAATTCCCCGCAGGCGAAGCATATAGAGTGGTGCTTCTTCTTCGGGATCAGCACCAACTACCAGCACCATCGTTCCGGCACCCAACTGACTCAGATCGGTTGCCGGACCAGGAGCAAGCCAGCCACCAATCTCATCAGGCGGCAGGGCAGTCGGCCCACCAATGCCGGTATCAATATTCTCGCTTCCCAGCTCACGGAGCAGTTTTTGGAAGAGATACAAATCTTCGTTGCTAAGCTGTGGCCCGGCCAGACCAGCCAGCGCCTGCCCACCGTGACGCGCTCGAATGATTGTCAACTGATCGGCCACAAACTCAAGCGCTTCGTCCCAGCTTACCGGCACCAGCGTACCATTGCGGCGCACCAGCGGTGTGGTAAGCCGATCAGGCGACTCAATAAAGCGATGACCGTAACGACCCTTATCACAGATCCAGATATCGTTTACCGCCACATTTTCGCGCGGCATCACCCGCATCAGCCGGTCGTGACGCATATCAAGGCTCAGGTTACAACCAACCGGGCACAGCGTACAGACCACCGGCTTGCTTTGCAATTCCCACACGCGAGCTTTAAACCGGAAATCGCTGCTGGTCAGAGCGCCGACCGGACAAATATCGGTCGTATTACCGGAAAACTTACTATTGAACGGCGGATCCGACTTCGAGATAATCATCCAGTTGCGGCCACGGTTATCGAAGCCAAGCACCGGATCGTCGGCAATTTCATCCTGGAAACGCACACAACGACCGCAGAGAATACAGCGTTCACGGTCGAGATAGATGAGATCGCCCAGCTTGACCGGCTTCTCGAAATGCACTTTATCGTTGTAGTCGAAGCGCGAGACGGCCGGACCCCAGCCCATCGTCAGATTCTGCAACGGGCATTCGCCACCCTTATCACAGACCGGACAATCGAGCGGGTGAGAGGTGAGGAGGAACTCAAGAATGCCACGCTGGGCAAATTTCACCTCTTCGGTGGTGGTCTTGACGACCATCCCCGGACTGACCGGTGTTGTGCAGGCGGTCTGCAACTTTGGCATCATCGCGATCACCGGCTGGCCATTGGCATCGACCACCGGCTGACGGGTAGCCGGATCAACCTTCGGCGTCCCAACCTGCACCAGACACATACGACACATGCCTACCGGCTTCAGGCGGGGATGGTAACAAAAGACCGGGATGGCAATCCCTGCCTGACGGGCAGCATCAACAATATTGGTACCAGCAGGTACAGTTACCTGCACTCCATCAATGGTAAGCGTCACATCTGGCATTGCACGTTACCCTGTTCTACGACGCACACCGACACACTGCGGCGTACTGACGATCTGTCTAGCGATGGACGGCGAGCGGAATATGATGACCGTTACGGCTGCTACTCCGCTTGACCAGTGCTTCAAACTCGTGGGGGAAGAGCTGCAATGCACTCTTGATCGGCATAACTGCACTCTCGCCGAGCAGGCAGAAGCAATTACCGGCCATCTGGCGATAAATGCTGTGCAGGGTATCAATATCGGCAGCGGTGGCATGCCCCTCTTCGACCATACGGTGGAGCGTGCGGACCAGCCAATGGGTACCTTCACGGCACGGCGTACACTTGCCGCAGCTCTCGTGCTTGAAGAACTCGTCCATTTTATACGCGACATGCGGTGCCGAAACGGTATCGTTCAGGACGATCACAGCACCTGAACCGAGCATCGAACCGGCAGCCGCGACACTTTCGTAATCGAGCGGCACATCGAGATGATCGGCGGTCAACCATGGCGCAGAAGCACCACCGGGAATGATAATCTTTACCGGACGGCCGCCCTTCATCCCACCGCCGTACTCCGGCGACTCGATCAGCTCGCGGAGCGGAACGCCAAACGGTAATTCATAGTTTCCCGGGCGGTTGACATGGCCGCTGAGTGAGAAGCACTTGGTACCGGGACTCTTTTCGGTGCCATGCGAACGGTACCAGGCCACCCCCTTCTCGACGATCCGCGGCACATTGGCCAGCGTCTCAACATTGTTGATAATCGTCGGTTTGCCATACAGACCGGCAACCGCTGGGAAGGGCGGTTTCAGACGCGGCTGACCAATCTTGCCCTCCAGCGACTCCATCAGAGCCGTCTCTTCGCCACAGATGTAGGCGCCGGCACCGCGATGCACGTAAATATCGAGATCAAACCCCGTGCCAAAGATATTTTTGCCTAGAAAACCGGCTTCGTAGGCCTGGGCAATGGCCCGTTCCAGGGTGCGGGCAGCAGCGGCAAATTCACCGCGCATGTAGATATAGGCAGTGTTAGCCTCAATCGCATAGGCCGACAATGCTACCCCTTCAATTAATTGATGGGGATTTTTATCAATAATCTGATGATTGTTGAACGTCCCTGGTTCAGACTCATCGCAATTGCAGAGCAGATAACGCGGGTAGACACCTTTGGGCAGGAAACCCCACTTTATCCCGGTGGGAAAGCCGGCCCCACCGCGACCACGCAGACCGGAGTCCTTCACCATCTGTACAATATCGGCTGGAGTCTTCTCGGTCAGAGCGTAGCGATAAGCTTCCCACCCACCATGACGGCGATAAACGGCAAAGTCGGAAATGTCGGGAATATCGAGTTCCCGCATCACAATATGTTCACTCAGCCCCATCGAACCCAACTTTCTAGCGCACCAAATGGCGAACATCCCGGCGCATCATCACAGCGGCGAGGCCTTCCGGGTTTCCGGGCGATCAATACCAGACTCAGCCTCTGGTACCACCGCCGGCGGTGGCGTAACCTCAGTGACCGGTGGTTCGGTCACAAACTCACGTGGCCGGTAAGGTGAAAACCGTTCAATCTGAACCAGACGACCATCACGGGTAAATTCATAATCTTCAGCGAAACGACCACTCACCCCCCGCTTGCGTGCTTCGGCGGCACGTGCGCGCAGGTTGTTGAGCAACACTTCGACCCGTTCGGGAGTGACATCGTACACATAATCAAGATTGGCCTGCAACACCGGTGCCCGATCACATGCCGCCAGACACTTGACGCGCTGGAGGGTAAACATCCCATCGGCAGTCGTCTCTTCCTCACGAATGCCGAGCGCCTGTTTCAAGGCGGAAATCAACTCCTCGGCACCACAGAAACAACAGGGAACGTCATCACAGACCTGCAACACCCAGGTACCCACCGGGCGATCATAGAAGAGGGTATAAAAGCCAACCACCTCGTAGACATCGGTTGGCGGCAGATCAAGGATGGTCGCCACTTCCCGAATTGCCTCATCGGTCAGATAGCCGTAGGTATCCTGAGCGAGATACAGCAACGGCAACACTGCACTACGCTTACTGGCGTAGCGCGCCACGATTGCCTCAATCTCAGCCTGATGTGTTTCGAGCAGAGTCACGTTTTCCTCCGCAGTATGATAGTCGGTTAGCGATCAACCTCGCCCAACACCGGATCGAGGCTGGCAATTAACGCGACCAGATCGGCAACCATCCGGCCCTTCGCCATATGAGCCAGACTCTGCAAATTGATAAACGACGGCGCCCGGAAGTGAACACGCCACGGTTTCGGGCTACCATCACTCACCACATAACAGCCCAGAATACCACGCGGCGACTCGATGCTCACGTAGGCATCACCCCGTGGCGGCTTGAAACCTTCTGTCCACAACTTGAAGTGATGGATAAGCGACTCCATGCTCTCGGTAATCTCGCGCTTTGGCGGTGGGGCAACCTTTCGATTCGAGGTCACAACCGGGCCAGGCCCCAACTCACGCAAACGCTCGGTCGCCTGCTGCACAATCTTCACACTCTGGCGCATCTCGGCGATACGCACTCGATAGCGGTCGTAAATATCGCCATTCTTGCCAACCGGTATCTCAAACGAGTAGGTCTCATAGCCGCTGTAGGGCATCGCCTTGCGCACATCATACGCAACGCCGGTAGCCCGTAGATTGGCACCGGTCAGGCCCAGCGCAATCGCCGATTGCGCATCAATGACACCAACACCAACGGTTCGTTCGAGCCAGAGCGGGTTGGCAGTGAGCAAATCCTCGTACTCATCAATCCGTGATGGCATAACAGCGAGGAACTGCTCGACCGTCGGGATAAAATCGGATGGCAGATCGTAGGCCAGGCCACCGATCCGAAAATAGCTGGTCATCATGCGCGCCCCAGAGACCAGCTCAAAAATATCGAGAATCTGCTCGCGCTCGCGGAAAGCGTAAAGGAAGACACTCATCGCCGCCAGATCGAGGGCGTGAGTGCCGAGCCAGACCAGGTGCGATGAAATACGTTGCAACTCGGTGAGCAAGACCCGTGCAATCTGAGCACGCTCTGGAATCTCAACATCGAGCAGCTTTTCAACTGCCAGAGCATAACACAGATTATTGGAAAGCGGAGCCAGATAGTCCATCCGGTCGGTCAACACAACCGCCTTCTGGTAGGTCTTGCTCTCCATCGTCTTTTCAATGCCGGTATGGAGGTAGCCAACGTCAGGCGCGACATTCACCACCACCTCACCGTCAAGTTCCAGCACAAGCCGCAGCACACCGTGGGTACTGGGATGATGCGGCCCCATATTCAGCACCATCGTCTCGGTGCGTCCAGCCACAGCCGGCTCAATGATCTGCTGCGGTGTGGGTACAGTGATCGGTTCGGTCATACGCGGCTACTCCCTCACGAACGGCTTACGAGCGTAAATACGTTCCTGATTGAACGTAAACGCAATCTCTTCATCGCCAAGCGGATGATCCTTGCGGAGCGGATGGCCGACCCAATCGTCCGGCAACAAAATGCGGGTCAGCGACGGATGGCCGTCAAACCGGATGCCAAGCAGATCGAACGTCTCGCGTTCCTGATAATTGGCCGTCGGGAAGAGTGGCGTCAGCGACGGCACCGTTGGTTCAGGCTCATCACAACCGACTTTCAAACACACACGATGACGATGGCGCATACTGGTCAGATGCGCGACCACTTCAAAGCGCGGCTTGCGTCCGAGGTAATCAACCCCGCAAAGATTTTCCAGGAACGTATAGGCAAGATCAGGGTCATCGCGCAAAAACTGAGCCGCAGCCAGATAGCCCTTGGGCGTGAAGGTCAGACTCAGATCGCCGCGAAACTCATTGACAGCCAGAATCTCGGCCGCAAACCGTTCACGTAATGCAGCAAGCACCGTTTGATTATCCATACTACTTCACCTGCACAAGCGGCTGATCAATGCGGATGGGAGATTCCTTCTTGCCACTGATCTTCTCGCGCATCACCTTTTGATGCAGCATCATAATGCCGTCGATCAACGCTTCAGGGCGGGGCGGACAACCGGCGACATAGACATCAACCGGAACCACCTCATCAACCCCCTGAACGATGGCGTAGTTGTTAAAGATACCACCACAGGCGGCGCAATCACCCATCGCAATCACCCACTTGGGTTCGGGCATCTGATCGTACAGGCGACGCACAACCGGCGCCATCTTCCGCGACACACGCCCGGCAACAATCATCAGATCGGCCTGGCGGGGCGAAGCGCGGTTCAATTCCATGCCAAAGCGCGAGAGGTCGTAATTGCTCGCCTGCGCGCCCATCATCTCGATGGCACAGCAAGCTAGACCAAAAAGCAAGGGCCACATCGCATTTGTCCGGCCCCAATTAACAACCGTCTCGAGCGTTGTAGTCACAATCCCAAGATTACCAGCCTTCTCCTCTATTCCCATCGCAACGCCCCTTTCTTCCATTCATAGACAAAGCCGACGAGCAGCACCAGGAAAAAGACTCCCATGGCGGCAAGACCGGCAGGGCCGAGCTGACGAAACACCAGTGCGAACGGGTAAAAGAACACCACTTCAATATCGAAGACGATGAAGAGCATCGCTACCACATAAAATTTCACCGGAATGCGTCGGATTGCCGGCCCAACCGGATCCATACCCGACTCGTAGGGCGCCAGCTTGCGTGGCGTGCTGCGACGCGGGCCGAGCAGGGCAGACAACGTGATCACGAACGCAGCAATGAAAACAGCGATGAGAAACAAGATCAGTACCGGAACATATGACTCAAGCATAGACGGCCTCTCAGCGTGCAATCGCAGAACCTACCGACGCGGATGGCGGTGTCAAAGGAATTATACCTGTCTTCAAGGTTGTGTCAATCAGCACGAACTATGAAAATTCTTCGTGCAACAAATCGCAAAAACCTTTGCAAGTAATGACATGAGATGGATGCAGATCGACCGGCAATAATCATGATGCCAGATATGCATGAATTCAGTGCAGGAGGTGGGCAGATGTTGGGCAGCAGAACGGGATTATATCGCATGGTAATAGTGGTCAAGACAGCGATTGTCGGCTATAATACAGGCCGCAATCTATTGTAAGGCATGTTTAAGGAGAGTAACCATGAAACCGACGCCAGCAGGCGAAGCCATTCAAATCAGCAACGGGCGCTTGCAAGTACCCGATCATCCAATTATTCCATTCGTAGAAGGTGACGGTACCGGACGTGACATCTGGCGGGCAAGTGTACGTGTCTTCGACGCGGCGGTTGCACTGGCTTACGGCGGAAAGCGTAAGATCGAGTGGCTTGAGGTGTTGGCAGGCGAAAAAGCCTTCCACGAGACGGGTAACTGGCTCCCCGACGAGACAATTGAGACGTTTCAGAAGTACCTGGTCGGGATCAAAGGCCCATTGACAACCCCGGTCGGCGGTGGCATTCGCTCGTTGAACGTTGCCTTGCGCAAGCATCTCGATCTCTACGTCTGTCAGCGGCCGGTTCGCCATTTTGCCGGTGTTCCTTCGCCGGTCAAGCACCCGGAGAAGGTTGATATGGTTATCTTCCGTGAGAACACGGAGGATGTTTACACCGGCATCGAGTATCGCGGCGGTAGCGAAGAAGCGGCGAAGATCATCGCATTTTTGCAGCGTGAATTCCCGAAGGATTTCGACAAGATTCGCTTCGGCACGCCTGAAAAGACTGATGAATTCCGCCAACTGATCGGCGAAGAACCGGAAGGAAAGATTGAGGTTGGCATCGGTATCAAGCCAATCAGCCGCATTGGTACCGAGCGCATCATGGCAGCGGCTATTCAGTACGCCATTACCTACAAGCGCAAGAGCATCACCCTGATGCACAAGGGTAACATCCAGAAATTCACCGAGGGCGCTTTCCGCGATTGGGCCTATGAATATGCTGAGCGGGCCTTTGGTGATTATGTCTATACGTGGGCACAATGGGAGCGCACGAAGGCTGCGCGGGGTGAAGCAGCGGCGAATGCCGAGCAGAAAGAGGCGCTGGCCGCCGGTAAGATTCTGGTCAAGGACGCAATTGCCGACATTATCTTCCAGCAGGTTCTGACCCGCCCCGATGAGTTTGATGTGATTGTTGCGCCGAACCTCAACGGCGACTACCTCTCTGACGCCCTCGCGGCCCAGGTCGGTGGCATCGGGATCGCCCCTGGCGGTAACATCAATTACGTCACCGGTCACGCTATCTTCGAGGCTACCCACGGTACGGCACCAAAATATGCCGATCTTGACAAGGTCAACCCCGGCTCAGTCATTCTGTCGGGTGAGATGATGCTGCGCTATATGGGCTGGACGGAAGCCGCCGATCTGATTATTGCCGGCCTCGAGCGCACCATTGCCGACAAGACGGTGACATACGACTTTGCCCGTCTGATGGAGGGCGCGCGCGAGGTGAAGACCTCGGAGTTTGCCAGCCTGATCATTGCCAACATGGAGAAGATCGTTGCCGGCGATGTGCCGCATCCCACCCCGACCTTCGGCCCGGAGATTCTGCGCCGTGCCGATGGCCGTGTTTACCCGCACGGCAGTGTTGGTGCGGTGATGACACGGGCGGTGGTGGCGGTACCGGCGGAAGCCTCGCTCCGCGAGACATCGATCTATATGCGTGGACGTGGCATCCATTCGGTGATTGTCAAACCCGACGCCAGCGGCGAATGGGGCATTATGACTATGCGTGACGTGTTGAAGAAGGTCGTGCGCGAGGGCCGGGCCATCGATGGTTTGACCGTCGGTGATCTGACGAGCCGGCCATTGCTGAGTGTTAGCCCGGATACGCCGATTACCGAATGCGCAGCGTTGATGGTCGAGCGCAATATTCGCCGGCTGGCGGTATTTGAGAATGGCGAGCCGGTTGGGATTATCTCTGAGACTGACATCTTCAGCCACGTGGCGGAGTAGGCCGGATATAACAGGGGTAATGTTCGGGCAGCCTGGATGTCATTAGAGCGCATCCGCAGTATTCTGACAGGCGGGGTAGGTGAAGGCAATAGCTTCACCTACCCTCCTTCCTTTTCTCTACAGATGTGCTTGTAGCAGGTATGTCAGTGCATACGTTGCCGGGCAGAACTCGTGGGTAAGATGTAAGTAGAACTCATTTCATAAAAGCTGTGCTATCGTGCTACTGTCGCCCAAGTGCATGAACGCTTGGCAATCACCCCTGTCCTGTTGGCAGAGAGCAGCTCCAGTCGTGACATCACGCACTGGAGGGTTGCCTTGCCCGCTCGTCACGCGCTTGTCGCAACGTTTGGAGTGCGGCAGCCATGCTGCCGCAGCAGCCGTGCTTACGATCCTGCGCGTGGTACGCCGTTGACCCTCATTGTCGCGGTCGCGGCTATGCATTACCCATGACTGGTGTCAACCACGTGCGTATCAGCGGGTATGATCGCTAGGGGTGCTGTTGTGGGCGACTAGCCCGGTGGCAGTGCACCGCTCCAGCCGTGCCAGCACGTGCTGGATGGATTGCCGTACCCGCTCGTCATGCCGTGTCGCGCAGTTTGGAGTGCGGCAGCCATGCTGCCGCACTGGAGGTTGGCTGTTTCGTGGACGCAGGAGGGATGACGAGAGTCGGGAGCAGATGCTGGTGACTCTCGGTTGCGTGCTGGTGGATGGGTCGTTTGGGGGGTGAGAAGGCCGCTGGCCCCCCTACGCCCTGGCCGCCGCGCGTGCGGCGTTGGTCAGGGCGATGATCGTGTGCTCTTTTTTTCAGCCAATCGTCCGTGGACGTCGTCCAAAGCGACCGACATTCCGCCGTGCCCCACAGGGCGGCCCGGTAGCTGCGCCACAACGTGGTGAAACGCCACCGCTGTGCGCCCCGCCACCAGCGTTCTGGTCGGGTGGGCCCACGGATCCATCCCCACGTGCGGCGTGCGTGCACCCACCTCGTGCCGGGAAGGGTCAGCCTGCGTCGCGGAGTCTGCGTGCTGTCGATCCCGACCACAGCGGGGTCGTAGTTGGAACTCCGCTTCAGCGTCTCACGAACGAGACCCGCGGTCAGGGTCGCTTCGTCGAACCGTGACCGACTGACCAGGCGGGAGCACGCCGTCCCGTCCGTGTCGGGCTTGCCGAGCGCGAGCAGCACCTGGGTGACGGTGTGCCTGGCAAACGCAACCAGCTCGCCAACCAGCAGCGCCACCGCCCGCCGGAATGTCCGCTCCTGGCGACATGCCGGGCGGTGGGCCGCGATGATCTGCATCAGGGTGGCGAGTACCACCGGAACCATGGCCGTGGGGGTGGGGGACTGCTTCCTGGGCATCGCGTGCCTCCTGGCTGCTAGTCGTGGTCATAACCTTGTACGATACCATATACCATGCTGGTACCCGCATGGCACGTCCCTCCCAGAAAGGGCCAAAGTCCAGTGCGGCAGCATGGCTGCCGCACGCCATACTTGCGCTGACCGCATTGCCGGACGAGCACTCGCGGCAGCATGGCTGCCGCACGCCATACTTGCGCTGACCGCATTGCCGGACGAGCACTCGCGGCAGCATGGCTGCCGCACGCCATACTTGCGCTGACCGCATTGCCGGACGAGCATTCGCGGCAGCATGGCTGCCGCACTCCAAAAACGGCAATCATTTCGCTGCCAGGGCATTTTTGGCGTACACGTTGTTCGCGTGGCCGGTGTGAGATGCGTTCGGCGGTGAGGAGGGGGGGGCGGCAGGGTGGCCGGTACACGCCATCCTGCGCTGACCGCATTGCCGGACGAGCATTCGCGGCAGCATGGCTGCCGCACTCCAAAAACGGCAATCATTTCGCTGCCAGGGCATTTTTGGCGTACACGTTGTTCGCGTGGCCGGTGTGAGATGCGTTCGGCGGTGAGGAGGGGGGGGCGGCAGGGTGGCCGGTACACGCCATCCTGCGCTGACCCGCCTGCCGGACGAGCACTCGCGGCAGCATGGCTGCCGCACTCCAAAAACGGCAATCATTTCGCTGCCAGGGCATTTTTGGCGTACACGTTGTTCGCGTGGCCGGTGTGAGATGCGTTCGGCGGTGAGGAGGGGGGCGGCAGGGTGGCCGGTACACGCCATCCTGCGCTGACCGCATTGCCGGACGAGCACTCGCGGCAGCATGGCTGCCGCACGCCATACTTGCGCTGACCGCATTGCCGGACGAGCATTCGCGGCAGCATGGCTGCCGCACTCCAAAAACGGCAATCATTTCGCTGCCAGGGCATTTTTGGCGTACACGTTGTTCGCGTGGCCGGTGTGAGATGCGTTCGGCGGTGAGGAGGGGGGGGCGGCAGGGTGGCCGGTACACGCCATCCTGCGCTGACCGCATTGCCGGACGAGCACTCGCGGCAGCATGGCTGCCGCACTCCAAAAACGGCAATCATTTCGCTGCCAGGGCATTTTTGGCGTACACGTTGTTCGCGTGGCCGGTGTGAGATGCGTTCGGCGGTGAGGAGGGGGGGGGCGGCAGGGTGGCCGGTACACGCCATCCTGCGCTGACCGCATTGCCGGACGAGCACTCGCGGCAGCATGGCTGCCGCACGCCATACTTGCGCTGACCGCATTGCCGGACGAGCATTCGCGGCAGCATGGCTGCCGCGCTCCAAAAACGGCAATCATTTCGCTGCCAGGGCATTTTTGGCGTACACGTTGTTCGCGTGGCCGGTGTGAGATGCGTTCGGCGGTGAGGAGGGGGGGCGGCAGGGTGGCCGGTACACGCCATCCTGCGCTGACCGCATTGCCGGACGAGCACTCGCGGCAGCATGGCTGCCGCACTCCAAAAACGGCAATCATTTCGCTGCCAGGGCATTTTTGGCGTACACGTTGTTCGCGTGGCCGGTGTGAGATGCGTTCGGCGGTGAGGAGGGGGGGGGCGGCAGGGTGGCCGGTACACGCCATCCTGCGCTGACCCGCCTGCCGGACGAGCACTCGCGGCAGCATGGCTGCCGCACTCCAAAAACGGCAATCATTTCGCTGCCAGGGCATTTTTGGCGTACACGTTGTTCGCGTGGCCGGTGTGAGATGCGTTCGGCGGTGAGGAGGGGGGGCGGCAGGGTGGCCGGTACACGCCATCCTGCGCTGACCGCATTGCCGGACGAGCACTCGCGGCAGCATGGCTGCCGCACGCCATACTTGCGCTGACCGCATTGCCGGACGAGCATTCGCGGCAGCATGGCTGCCGCACTCCAAAAACGGCAATCATTTCGCTGCCAGGGTATTTTTGGCGTACACGTTGTTCGCGTGGCCGGTGTGAGATGCGTTCGGCGGTGAGGAGGGGGGGCGGCAGGGTGGCCGGTACACGCCATCCTGCGCTGACCGCATTGCCGGACGAGCATTCGCGGCAGCATGGCTGCCGCACTCCAAAAACGGCAATCATTTCGCTGCCAGGGCATTTTTGGCGTACACGTTGTTCGCGTGGCCGGTGTGAGATGCGTTCGGCGGTGAGGAGGGGGGCGGCAGGGTGGCCGGTACACGCCATCCTGCGCTGACCGCATTGCCGGACGAGCACTCGCGGCAGCATGGCTGCCGCACGCCATACTTGCGCTGACCGCATTGCCGGACGAGCATTCGCGGCAGCATGGCTGCCGCACTCCAAAAACGGCAATCATTTCGCTGCCAGGGCATTTTTGGCGTACACGTTGTTCGCGTGGCCGGTGTGAGATGCGTTCGGCGGTGAGGAGGGGGGGCGGCAGGGTGGCCGGTACACGCCATCCTGCGCTGACCCGCCTGCCGGACGAGCACTCGCGGCAGCATGGCTGCCGCACTCCAAAAACGGCAATCATTTCGCTGCCAGGGCATTTTTGGCGTACACGTTGTTCGCGTGGCCGGTGTGAGATGCGTTCGGCGGTGAGGAGGGGGGCGGCACACGCCATACTCTACTGACCGGCTATCTGGCTGTCACGGGTGGTAAGATAGTGTTCGTGCATCAGGAGTCAGGTGATATACTCTGATTGTCGAACAAGTATGCACCCCTGAACTGTGCAGGTTGACAAGCCGATGTTATGGAACAAGATACCAGCATGATCACGTGGCATCACAGTCCAGCACACCTCTTTGTGCCAAATGCGTTTTACATCGTCACGGCTTCTACGCTATGCCATCAGCCCTTGTTCAACTCACCACAGAAATTGCATATCCTGCAAAGTACTCTCTTCGAGATTATGCAAGCATACAATTGGCGATTACAAGCATGGGCTGTATTCTCCAATCACTACCACTTTATTGCTCAGTCGCCTGAAGATAGCAGCTCGTTAAAGCCCCTTATCCAACGGTTTCATTCTCAAACTGCACGAGCGATTAATGTTTTGGATGGGAGTAAAGGTCGCAAGGTCTGGTTTCAATACTGGGATACTTGTCTAACCTATGAACAAAGTTACCTGGCACGCCTGAATTATGTTCACAACAACCCTGTCAAACACGGGCTAGTCGCGAGTGCCGAGCAGTATCCCTTCTGTTCAGCTACATGGTTTAACGAACGTGCTCCAGATGCATTGCGAAGGAAACTAGCAACGATACCGTATGACAACATCGATGTACCAGAGGTACATTGTTGTTGATGTGATCCAGGAGAAATAGTCTCAGCCAAAGCCTGATATGGACGTTGGTCCTTGAACGGTATCGTTGCCTATCTCAGCATCGCTGCTGCATCCACCGTGCCAAGTAGCACATCTGCGTCGTCGGCCCCGATGTCTGAGACGGTGGGCATCGCTGCAGGGCACCCGTGCTGCCTCACGAATGCACGTAGCGCCAGTTTGGCGTGCAGCAGCATGGCTGCCACACGCCAAAGACGGCAATCACGGCGTGGCAGGTGGTGCATGGCGGGCAGGTTGTTTGTGTGGACGGAGGACGGTGGGTGCAGCAGCATGGCTGCCGCACGCCATACTTGCGCTGACCGCATTGCCGGACGAGCATTCGCGGCAGCATGGCTGCCGCACGCCATACTTGCGCTGACCGCATTGCCGGACGAGCACTCGCGGCAGCATGGCTGCCGCACTCCAAAAACGGCAATCATTTCGCTGCCAGGGCATTTTTGGCGTACACGTTGTTCGCGTGGCCGGTGTGAGATGCGTTCGGCGGTGAGGAGGGGGGGCGGCAGGGTGGCCGGTACACGCCATCCTGCGCTGACCCGCCTGCCGGACGAGCACTCGCGGCAGCATGGCTGCCGCACTCCAAAAACGGCAATCATTTCGCTGCCAGGGCATTTTTGGCGTACACGTTGTTCGCGTGGCCGGTGTGAGATGCGTTCGGCGGTGAGGAGGTGGGTACAGCAAGGTGGCTAGCACAGGCCATCCTGCACTGACCGGCCTGGCGGAGGAGCACTCGCGGCAGCATGGCTGCCGCACGCCATATTGGGCCAACCGCATTGCCGGGTGGGCACGGGGGAAAGAAAGGGCATCGAGCACTTTATGTGGTGTGCTCGATGCACGAAGAGATGAGTACGATTTTTTTTGAACTCCTAGAGATCGGCAAAGGCCGAGCCAATAATCGCGATTGCTTCTTCGATCCGCTCGCTGCTCTGGAAGCTGAAGGCGAGGCGCATTGCATTATCGCCACGCTCTCGTTCGACGAAGCAGGCGGTGCCGGCCAGAAATTCTGCTCCACGGGCCCGCGAGGCTTCGAGTAAGGCACGGGCACTTACCCCCTTTGGCAACTGGACCCAGATGAAGAAGCCACCAGCGGGCATGACGAAGCTGGCTTCTGCCGGAAAATGGCGCCGAATGGCCGCTGCCATTGTTGCACACTTGACTGCGTAGTGCTGGCGAAGGGTGGCGATGTGCCGTTCGAGGCGACCATCGGCACAGAAGCGGGCAACAAGCCGGGTGATGAAGGGGCCGGTGGTGCCTTCGGCCTTCACCATCAGCAGGCGGTCGATGATCTCGCGGCGGGCATGCACCCACCCAATCCGTAAACCAGGAGCCAGGATTTTGGAGTAGGTACCCACCCGAATGACCCAACCATCTTGATCAAGGGCAGCCAGTGAAGGCAATGGTTCGCCAGCGAAGCGGAGATCAATGTAGGCATCGTCTTCAACGACCGGTACCCCGTATTCCGCTGCCAGATCAACCAATTGCCGACGACGGGGCAGAGTCATGGTCACGCCGGTTGGGTTGTGGAAGGTGGGAATGGTGTAGATAAATTTCGGTCGCTGACCATTTGCCGCCAGGTCGCGCAAGGTGTCGGCCAGCATCTCAACGTTCATACCTTCCTCATCGACCGGGATGCTGATCAGACGCGCACCCGACTGAACAAAACGCCGCACTGCACCGAGAAAGCTGGGTGCTTCAATGATTACGATGTCACCCGGCTCTACGAATATCTCCGGCAGAAGCGCCAGAATCTGCCCGGAGCCGTAGCCAACCAGGACATGTTCGGGTTGGGCGGCCACACCTTCAGCCTGTAAGCGAGCCACAATCTGATCGGTCAGACCAGGATAAGACATCGCATAGTTCAGTGACTCGGCAGCTTCGTAAGCCAGTACTTCGGCTGCGGCAGCCATCAGCTCGGCACGGGGAAAGAGTATCGGATCGGCCAGCCCATACGACAGGCTGATCAGGGGACGCACCGGTTCACCGGCAGCACCAAACAGGGGCGGCACTACATCGCGCACCCGGCTGGCGAAGAGTGCTTCGAGGCGGTCGGTCGTTGAGGTCATGCAGGCGTTCTCCTCTTTAACTATAGCGATTGGTACAACAGGTATCTGCTCGTTGTTTTCAGAATAACATGGATAGTGTGTACTGGACTAATACCCGGCCTGTTTGTCCACAACATTGATCATTGGCTGTTGTTGGAGAAACGCTCGTAGATTGGTAGCGAAGAGATCAAGGGTACGCGACCGGATGTGCGGCGAACTCCAGGATACGTGAGGAGTAACAAAGACGTTCGGTAGCGTCCAGAACGGGCTATCCGGGGGTAGTGGTTCCTGCGCAAACACATCGAGGCCGGCACCGGCAATCCGCCGTTCGCGCAGCGCCTCAATCAATGCTGCTTCGTCGATGATTTCACCGCGGGCAATGTTGATCAGATAGGCATCAGGCTTCATCAGCGCCAGCTCTGCTCTGCCAAACATGTGGCGTGTTGCCGGTGTGAGCGGGGTGGCAATGACAACAAAATCGGCTGCCGGAAGTAATGATCGCCATTCACCCTCACCAACAACGCGCTCGACGCCTGGGGTTGGGCGTGGGGTGCGGCGCGATCCCCATACCCGCATCCCGAAGGCACTGGCACGTTCGGCAATGGCCTGTCCGATCTGGCCCAGGCCGATGATCAGCATCGTGCTGCCGGCCAGCTCTCGCAATTGCAGGTCCTGGTCGCGCCAGCGATGGGCAGCCTGCAACTGGTGCAGATGAAGGGCCTGTTTGACATGACTCAGGGCAAAGAGCATGACAAACTCGCTGATCGGGATGGCATGCACGCCGGCTGAATTGGTCACGATAATATCACGTTCCAGCACTTCGGGAATGAGCGAGCCGTCTACGCCGGCACGGGGAATGTGCAGCCAGCGCAACGCCGGCATCTGTCGCACCAGACGTGCCAGTTGTTCACTGGTAAAAAACCAGCGTAGAAGGACCTCGGCATCGTCGATAGGGGCTTCTGGTTGACCATCACGGTCGTACCAGACGATTGTGGCATCGGGGGCAACCGCAGCAATGCGCGGGAGAAGTTCATCACGTAGCAGGCCCGGCAAGACAAGCTTCATAAGAATGTGCTCCTGTATGGATGAAGCCTTAAACGGGATCGATTTAGTTGCTATTGTACCTGAGACCGGTTATTACCTGATCAGTCAAAAGATGGGTATGGAAGAGCACGCAGCGGTCGCAGAGGGGTTTCTTCGCCACCCAACTTGCGCAGAATCCCGAATCAGCCTATAGTGGTAGCATTCGCCGGGCAACGGTGGTTTCCCGGCTTGTGTGTTGTTATGTAAACAAAACAAGGAGTATATTGAGATGGCTGCCGGAACAACCTCTGATTTGCGCAACGGAATTGTGATTCGTTACAACAACGACCTGTACCAGGTGGTTGAATTTCAGCACGTGGCGCCGGGTAACTGGCGGGCGTTTGTCCGCATGAAGCTTAAGAGCCTGACGACCGGGAAAGTGATTGAAGATCGGGTACGCGCCGGCGCGGAAATCGACATCGTGCGGATCGAGCGACGACCGATGCAGTATCTCTACCGCGAGGGTGATAGCTTCATCTTCATGGATAACGACACCTTCGACCAGATTCCGGTTTCGGCGGATCTGGTTGGTGACGCGGTGCGCTTTATGAAGGAGAACGAGACGGTCGATCTGGTCTACGACGCGGAGAAAGATACGATTATTGGCGTCGAATTGCCGATTTTCGTCAACCTGAAGGTCGTCGAGACGACCGTTGCCGTGCGCGGCGACACTGCGACCAATGTGACCAAGCCGGCGACCCTGGAGACCGGTGCCGTGATTGAAGTGCCGGCATTTATTAACGAAGGTGATGTGTTGAAGATCGACACCCGCACCGGTGAGTATATTACGCGGGTGTAGTGCGGTAAGCAGGGGGGGCGATCTGTCTGAGATCAAATCTGCCTGACACTGCACCTCTTGCGGGTTATCAGAGCCGTACAGGAGTGCGGCCAGGCGAGCGACACGCCCCCACCCTAACCCGCCCCCGCTGGGGGCGGGAACTCCAGTGCAGATGGCTCCCACTGTCACGAGTTTGTTCAGGATTGCAATAGCCTGCTGGAAGCAGACACGATGGGCTGTGTCTATTGGAAGTGATTCGGAGGCACGCTCCTTTAGGGGAATACCAACACGTACGCACTACGGTGTAGCGCTCAAGGGTGCAACGTGAGGGAGATGACTGGTAGCGTGCAATAACTTCTACTAGACCAGACTTGATGTGATATGCTGTGCAGGGGCACAACACCCCTTGCACAGCGTGACTCAGCAGATCATAAAGGTCAGTACGAACGCAAAACGTGCGCATGTCGGGGATTTGCGACATGCGCACGTGTCATTGTGCCTACCGGATTGGATTAGAAGTCATCGTCCGGCATCGGTGGCGTACCGTTCTTCTTCTTCGGTTCGGGTGCATCGACGATCAGGGCCTCGGTGGTCAGCACCATCCCGGCAACGCTGATCGCATTTTCGAGAGCGGAGCGCACTACCTTCGCCGGGTCGATAATGCCGGCCTGCATCAGATCGACGTAGGTACCGGTCATCACATCGTAGCCGTAGTGGTTGTTGTTATGCTTCCGCTGCTCGTTGCGAACATTCTCGACCACCACTGAACCATCTTCACCGGCATTGGTGGCGAGCTGGCGCAGTGGCTCTTCGAGCGCCCGCCGCAAGACATTGAGCGCCATCCGCTCTTCTTCAAACTGGGTCGTGACATTATCAAGCGCCGGGATCGCATTCAGCAGGGCAACACCACCACCGGGCACGATGCCCTCTTCGACCGCAGCCCTGGTTGCGTTGAGCGCATCTTCAACGCGAGCTTTGCGCTCTTTCATGGCCGGTTCGGTCGGTGCGCCAACCTTAATGACGGCGACACCACCCGACAACTTCGCCACCCGCTCTTGCAGCTTCTCGCGGTCGTAATCGGAGGTTGTGGTTTCAATCTGCTGCTTGAGCTGGGCAATCCGGGCCTGAATGGCCTGCTTGTCGCCGTGACCTTCAACGATAACGGTGTTATCTTTGTCGGCCTTGACCCGGCGGGCACGACCAAGGTCTTGCAGGGTCGCGCTTTCGAGCTTGCGACCGATCTCCTCCGAGATGACGGTACCACCGGTGAGGATAGCAATGTCCTGGAGCATGGCTTTGCGCCGATCACCGAAGCCGGGCGCTTTCACGGCCAGGGCATTGAGCGTGCCACGCAGCTTGTTAACGACCAGGGTCGCCAGCGCTTCACCATCAACATCCTCGGCGATGACCAGCAGATCCTTCTTCCCGCTGCTCAGCACTGCCTCGAGGATCGGCAACAGATCTTTGATCGCGCTGATCTTCTTGTCGGTGATCAGAATGTATGGCTCATCGAGCACTGCCTCCATGCGGGCAGAGTCGGTGATGAAGTAGGGCGAGATATAGCCGCGGTCGAATTGCATACCTTCGACCAGCTCGTGCTCGAGATGCGTGCTCTTCCCTTCTTCAACCGTTACGACACCATCGCGGCCAATCTTGTCCATCACCGTAGCCAGCAGTTCACCGACTTCGGCATCCTGGGCCGAGATGGTAGCGACATTCCGAATCTCATCACGGGTTTTGAGCGTAATCGCCTGCTCTTTGATACGAGCCACCAGCGCCTGACCACCCTTATCGAGGCCGCGTTTGAGCAGCATCGGATTGGCACCGGCTGCAACCAGCTTCAAGCCTTCGTTGATGATGGCCTGGGCCAGAACGGTTGCCGTCGTCGTACCGTCACCAGCAACATCATTCGTCTTGACTGCGGCCTGCTTGAGCAACTGCACGCCGAGGTTGGCAAACGGATCTTTCAGTTCAATCTCTTTGGCAACGCTCACACCATCGTGGGTTACCGTCGGGGCACCCCACTTCTTGTCGAGCGCAACATTGCGGCCACGTGGGCCAAGGGTCGTCTTGACAGCCAGAGCCAGCGTATCAATACCGTGTTTCAGCGCTGTACGAGCTTGCTGATCAAAGATCAGTTGCTTCGCCATACTGCTTACTCCCCTTCAATGATACCGAGAATATCCTTCTCCTGGAGAATCAGGTATTCCTCATCGTCAATCTTAAATTCCGTACCGGCATATTTGGCGTAGAGCACGTGCTGACCGACCTTAACACTCATCGGGATCAGTTTGCCGTCATCAGCACGGCGACCTGGACCCACCGCAATCACTTCACCCTCCATCGGGCGCTCTTTGCTTGCGGTATCGGGCAGGAAAATGCCGCCTTTCGTCTTCTCTTCACGCGGCTTTGGTTTGACTACAACCCGATCATTCAACGGTTTGACGTGCACAGACGACCTCCTCATTATTCAGGGTTGGGGGTAGTGTCCAGGCACTACCCCACCTTGCCTAATGAGCGGCCTGACCAGCACCACTCGCCGCAGCCATCGTCGTGCGCGACTGCCGGCGCAGGAGGGCGAAGGCCAGACCGGCCAACACGAGGATCAGGCCAATCCAGAAGGTTTGTGGCTGCGGAAGGGCGATACCGAGAGCACGGTCGAGCGTGTAGGCACCGGGTTCCCACAGCCCCATTACCGCGGCCAGGACAAGGAGAACGATATTGTATTCACTGCCCCCATTGCTAATCCACAGTCCGTGTGACCAGTGGACGAGAGCGATTGCCGCGATCATAACGGCAATGATTGCCAGTGAGCCAAGCGGATGGAAGAGGCCGAGGGCAAAGAGAAGACCGCCGCCAAACTCAGCCAGACCGGCCATTAGTGCCCAGAAACGTGGTGCACGTATTCCCATACCTGCCAGCCAATCGGCGGTTGCCCGCAGGCCATGACCACCGAACCAGCCGAACAGCTTCTGGGCACCGTGCCCCATCATGAGCAGCCCAACAACCAGTTGCAGGATGAGCAGACCCAGATCCATCGTCATGGCACACCACCTCCTTGATCGTCAACGTACATCGGCGCAGCGCTCTGCGTCGGGCCGATGCAGCGATGATGATGCAAAAGGTGTACGTCTTTGTAGATAAAAAACCGATGTTAGATAGTCATCAGCGCTGTGTTAGCAATATATTAGAAGTGTGAAGGAGAGATACCGACGAAGTCGGCGAGCCGGCGACGCGCGCTCCCAGGGTCAAGGCGAGGCCTATGCATTACCCATAACTCGAATACTGCATAGCTCGCATGCGGGAGTGGGGGTGATCGCCGGCGAGTCGGCGGGTTACAACCCTGCCTCACTTCCTTGAAGCCCCTGCGGGGTTGGCCTGCCCGCGGGGAGCAGGTGCCATGCGCACACATGAGTAGCCGCAGCGGGGCCACCACGTCGTGAGGGAGGGCATCAGCCCGCACGACCGCAGGGCTGACCTGCCGGCGGGGAGCAGGACGTTGCGGAACCCATGACTGCCTGGTGTGCGTGATGAACGATGCGCCGTTTCCAGCACGATGTGCTATGAGGGGGCATACCGACTGCCTGGTGACATGTGGGTAATGCATAGCAAGGCGAGCCGGCGGTGCACGTTCCCGGGGTCAATGAGATCAATTCTACACACCCAATATTGCCGGCGTAGATCATGCGTATAGACAACGTACCATTATGTGAGATTGCCAACCGCGAAACAGGATCACCGCGTAGCAGCCAACCCAATACGTGGATACCGGTAGAAATGAAAGCCTACGATTACGTTAAGCTCAAAACGGTTTATGACAAACTTTTCATTAAACGAATAAATAATTTTTCATCTATTGATCTCAACAATTTGATTAGCCAACCGTTAACCTCTTGAAACTTTACGGAGTTTCTATTACAATAAACATCGTTCGTGGTAGGTCAGCAAAGAACAAATATTCAGGGTACACGGCATAGCCTGTACCTGGGGGATTTCTGTTCTGTTTTCCGGGTAAGGAGGTGAGATCGTACTGTCATGACGCCATACAAGGGAGTATGCCGCTGTCTCGTTTTTGTGTAATCAAGGGGGGCACATGAGTCGTCTATTTTCACGCAACTATCTGGTTGCATTGACGTTGCTACTGTCGCTCGTACTGGCTGGAATTTTACCGTTACGTCCTGTAGAAGCGCAACCGCGCCCTGATCGCCCAACGCCCGGAACGCCGTTAACCATCGAACCCCTCACTGCAAGTAGCCGTGAAGATGTGGCTGTCAACAAAAATCTAGCCCTTTCACGCGACGGCACCCTCGCCAGCGTCTTCCTCAAGATCGACTCACCATCACTCGCCTCGTTTATGGCGCAGAATGGTATCACTGACATCAACGCCCCCGCAGCCCAGGACTATCTGCGTCAACTGAACGCCGAACTTGATGCGCTGATCGCCCAGGCGCAACAGCGCATCCCCGGTCTGATTGTCACGCACCGTTTTGATCTGATCATCGGCGGTGTTTCGGTGGCCGCTCCGGTCAGTCATCTCGACCAATTGCGTCGGTTACCTAATGTGGTTGAGGTGATTAACGACCGGATTGAGCGCATCGAGACCTACCGCACCCCTGCGTTCATTGGGGCAACCACGGCATGGAATCGTGGCGGTGGTTCGGCATTTGCCGGTGAAGGCGTGATCTTTGGCGTCCTCGACAGTGGTGTCTGGCCCGAACATCCGTCATTCTCCGACCCCGATCCGCTCGGCAAACCCTACGCTCCCCCACCACCCGCGCCGGGTAATCCTGGTGGTCTCCGCGCCTGTAATTTCGGCAGTGCGACACCCGGTGATGCGCCGTTCACCTGCAATAACAAGCTGATCGGTTCGTACCGCTTTATGAGTGCCTACGATTTCTTTGTCGGCACTCAACCATACGAGTTCCGCTCTGGTCGCGATGATGATGGACACGGTACCCATACTGCTTCAACGGCAGCCGGTAACCGTGGCGTTCCGGCCAGTGATGGCAGCCGGGTATTCGGAACCATCTCCGGCATCGCGCCACGGGCATACATCGTAAACTACAAAGTGTGTGGTGAGCTGGGATGCTTTACGACCGACTCGGCAGCCGCTGTTCAGCAGGCAATCCGCGATGGTGTACACGTGATCAACTTCTCGATCAGCGGTGGTACCAATCCGTACAGCGACATCGCCTCACTTGCATTTCTTGACGCCTACAATGCCGGGATTCTGGTGTCGGCATCGGCAGGCAACTCCGGCCCGGCACCCGATACGGTCAACCACCGCGAACCGTGGGTAGCGACGGTTGGTGCCAGCACCTCAGATCGGTCGTACCTCAGTACATTGACGGTACAGGGCAGCAGCGGAACCTTCACTGCGGTTGGCGCTTCGAGTGGCGCCGGCATTTCGACGCCTGCGCCGGTTGTCGTCAACACCACCGACCCGCTGTGTCTCAACCCAGCAGCAGCCGGCACTTTCACCGGCCAGATCGTTGTGTGCGAACGAGGAATC
Organism: Chloroflexus aurantiacus J-10-fl; assembly: GCF_000018865.1. Taxonomy (NCBI): domain Bacteria; kingdom Bacillati; phylum Chloroflexota; class Chloroflexia; order Chloroflexales; family Chloroflexaceae; genus Chloroflexus; species Chloroflexus aurantiacus. Next base: position 3,868,971 of record NC_010175.1, on the reverse strand, counting down.
ATTGCCCGCGTTGCGAAGAGCGCGAATGTGGCAGCCGGTGGCGCTATCGGTATGATCCTCTACAATCCAACACCGAGCAGCCTTGACGCCGACTTCCACTCAATTCCGACAGTACACATCCAGAACACCGATGGCAGCGCATTGCTGGCCTTCCTGACTGCCAACCCCGGTGCCACGGCGACCTTCACCCCTGGCGCACCCGGCCCGATCCAGGGAGATGTGATGGCCGGCTTCAGTTCGCGCGGTGGTCCTGGTCAGACCCTCGGTATCAGCAAGCCTGACGTGACTGCACCCGGTGTCAACATTCTGGCCGGCTATACAGCAATTGAATACGGGCAGGCGGTACCACAGTTCGCCTTCCTGAGCGGTACGTCGATGTCCAGCCCGCACAATGCCGGTGCTGCAATCCTGCTCAAGTGGCTCAACCCAACCTGGACGCCCGGTCAGATCAAATCAGCGCTGATGACCAGTGCGAAAGCTGCCGGTGTCTATAAAGAGGACGGTGTTACTCGCTTTACGCCATTCGATGCCGGTTCAGGCCGCATTGATTTGCGCAAAGCCTGGGACCCCGGCCTGACATTCGACGAGACCGGTGCCAATTATCTGGCATTGCAGAATGAACTGTGGAAGGCCAATTATCCCAGCCTGTACGTACCGAGAATGCCGGGATTGATCACCGTCAGCCGCACGGTACGTGAAGTGTCGGGGTACAACAGCTTCTACAAGAGCACCATTTCGTACCAGGCCGGCCAACCACGCGACTTCAAGGTCATTGTACCGAAGGAGTTCTTCGTTCCGGCAAACGGTACGTACACCTTCAATATCACGGTTGATGCCCGTGATGTGCCGTTAGGACAGGTACGGCATGCCGTGGTCATCTTCACCGAACGGAACGGCTGTCAGGTTCGTTTCCCTGTCACGATTGTACGTGGCGAGCCTGATATTCGGATGGAGAAGCAGTGCGATCCGGCGACCCTGGCCTTGCGCGGGACAACCGACTGCACCATCTCGATCACCAATACCACCTTCAACGACGTCACAGTGACGCTCAACGATACCATGCCGAAACAGTTGAAACTGGTGAGCGGGAGTGTCACCGGTGGTGCCACCGAAACGAGCAACGGCCTGACCTTCAGTGGAACCCTCACCGGCGCATCGCCACCCAACATTAGCGCGGGTCGTTTGACCTTCAACGGATATCTGTCGCTTGCCAGCCTCGGTGCGTCCCCGAATGTGAGCCTCGGTGACGAGACGATTGCCAACTTCACCCTGAGTCGCCCGTTTGTCTTCGGTGGGCAAACGTACAACACTATCGGCATGGTCAGCAACGGGTATGCTGTGATCGGTGGCGGTACGGCGGCAGATGTGCAATATATCAACCGTACCTTCCCCAACCCTGCCCGCCCGAACAATACGCTGGGTGCGTTCTGGACCGACCTCGACGGTAGCGCTGGAGGTGGCTACTACGCTTACCTTGTTGGATTTGGACCATGCAGCAATCCGGCGAATGCCTGCTGGCTGATTCTGGAGTGGGAAAACGCACCGAACTGGGGTGACGGTGAATTGAACACCTTCCAGATCTGGATCGGATTGAACGGCGTCGAAGACATTACCTACTCCTACGGTCCGACCCTCTCTGATGGCGATAGCGGCTATGTCACCGTCGGCGCCGAGAATGCGTTCGGTAATCGCGGGGCGAATATCTACAGCAACGACGGCTTCGGCCCGATTGTGGGTACTATACCAACCGCGAACTCGAACGATGTTTACATCGCAACCACCCCCGGCACACCGGGACAGACCATCACCATTGGCTTCCGCGCCCAGGGTGTACGCCTCGGACGCTGGACGAACTACGCCGAACTGACCAGTCCATCCTTCTTCGGCACGTACATTGATCCGTTCAGTGGTGAGGTTGTCCGACCGTAGCGGCAATCATTGCGCGATAGCTTAAGGATGGGGCGACATCGATATCGCCCCATCCTTATGTTACGAAGTACAGTCGTATTCAACCACTCAACTCAAACCCTCGCAACGTCCCGCCCCGGATCAGCAAGCGAGCACACATACACGTATCAATATCTACGGCGCCTGCCGTGGCGGCAATGGCCGCTGCGACTGCGGGCCGAACTGCGCATCGCACAGGAAGAGTGGTTGGCGGCCATCACCGTGGTAGTTGTAGAGTTGATCGCCAACCCGAAGCTGCACGAACACGCCATCAATGAGCACCTGGATGTACGCCATGCCCGGTCGCGGACATCCGAGTGAGCCATCCGGCCAGGTGACAGCGGCAACCTGGGCCACCTCGATCACAGACACATCCACCCCCAGGCGCTGGGCCAGGTCTTGTTTTGCCTGATCAATGAGGCGGGCCAGGTTCGGATCGTAGGGGGGTGTCAGTGGTTGGGCATTGGCCGGCATCGGTGATGTTCCACCCTGATCTGACGGCGGCATAGGGGTCTCCTTTACTGGTGGTACGGCAGGCAGTGGTGTTGCCACCGTTGGTGGTAATACAACCGTTGCCCCAACGGTTGGTAGCACAACTGGGGCCGGTGGTGGTTGAGCAGTTTCTTCCGACAATATGGTTGCTGTCGGTGCTGGCAGGGATGCATCGCGCGTCGCCGCCGGCGGCTGCGTGCGAAATGGCTGACCGGGCGGCGGCAAGGGCTGCGCAGGCAGAGAGCCGGTTGCCGTCCCACAGGCTACCAAAAGAAACACTCCGATCAAGATGACAAGCAATGCTCGCATAAGCAGTCCTTTGCAGTTCAGACGTGGTGCTTTACTGGTATGACGCACACCCACAGCAATTCGTTCCATTCAGGGCAGCCGTATCCGAGGCTGTATAATATGCATCTACTATCAAACAGGAGAACTGCTATGCCACGTGTTTGTGTCTTCGACGTGAATGAGACCTTGCTCGACCTGCGTGCCCTCGATCCTATGTTTGAGCAGGCGTTTGGCGACCCTGGCGTGCGGCACGAGTGGTTTCAGCAGGTGATTCACCTGGCAATGGTGGTCACCATTACGGGAAGCTATGTTCCATTCGCGCAGATTGGCGATGCCGCACTGACAATGACAGCCGCACGCCGTGGTGTAAAGCTGAGCAGTAGCGGTCGGCAACAGATTCTGGCTGGTATGCGGCAACTGCCTCCGCATCCCGATGTACAACCGGCACTCGAACGCTTGCAGGCCAACGGGATCAGGCTGGCAACACTCACGAATTCAAATGTCGAACTGGCCGAGGCTCAACTTGCTTTTGCCGGCCTGCGTGACTTCTTTGAGGTGCGTCTGTCGGTCGAGGAAGTTCGCCGTTTGAAACCGGCGCCGGAGGTGTATCAGATGGCGGCTCATCGGCTGGGTGTGGCAATGGATCAGGTACGGTTGATTGCCGCCCATGCCTGGGACGTAGCAGGAGCCTTGCGTGCCGGTTGTGCCGCTGCTTTTGTCGCCCGTCCAGGTATGGTACTCGACCCATTGGCTCCACCGCCGGATGTGGTAGGACATGATCTGGCCGCGGTTGCAGATCAAATCCTGGTCATAGAGAGGCAGGCGGCATAACACGCTCATCTATGTTGTGAGTGATCAAACGCGGGTGAACTTATTATGACATTGACAGCGAATTTTTCTATGAATGGTCTCACGCAAGAGGCGTTCGGCAGGTTTGGGTAATAGTCAATCCTCGCGTGTTACGTGACGGGAGCGGGAAAAAGATGGACGCGACACCTGGGGGTCACGTGCTTGTTACCATGTCAACCCTCGAAGCAGTAGATACCGAACGGTGCCAGACGCAATTCTTCACCGATACCGCGCCGTTCCCGACTCAACGGTGAAATTTCGAGCAGATCACGCCCAATAGGCTGGGGGGCAATGAATCGGCCCGGTAACGCGCCCAGATTGATCACGCCGATCAAGCGCCGTTGTTCAAACTCACGATAGATAATCATAATGTCGCCAGTAGCGGCCGTAAGGTCCTGGTAAGCCACTGTCCCATAGCGAAGCGCCGGCTCTTTACGCCATAAAGCCAACAGGCGCGGTAAGACAGTGCGATCTGCGATCTCCTGACCATTCCAGATCGCCGGTGTCAGACCACTAAACAGCATCACTGCCCAGAGCGTCTGACCAAGCCGTGAACCGCGTAAGCCATCGGCTAACGGATTGCAATCGGCAGTATCGAAAGATTCAAGAAACCCAATCCGATAGGTATCAGGATAGAGTTCGGCATAATCTCTCTGATATGCCGACCACTCAGCAGGGGTAATCCGGCGCATCGCCAGATGGACGAGCATATGGTGGCTGGGATAATCGAACCATCCCCCGGCAAATTGGGCAGACCGTGGCCCGGAGAGAGTAGAGATCATGGCAAGCTCTGGCCGGGCTGTCGCAATCTCTTGTAGGGTCTGCACCATCAAAGCAGAACCGGTACTCGCCCGTAGCGATGCCCGCCGTATCCAGGCCGGCGCTGCGCTGTATGGGGCCACTGCCCGTATCCCATCCAGGGCAAAGTGATCAACCTGGCCAATCACCCATTGTTGCCAGTACAGACGCCAGTCGCTGCGTAGCCAGTCGAAATGGTAGCCACCGGTAGCAAGAGCAACACCGGGATGGCGCGCCACTGCCGGTACATCTGCCGGTGTCCCAATCACAAATGCCCCTGACTCATCACGGACAAACCATTCCGGGTGTTCGTTAAGGTAACGAGAATCGGGAGCACAACCCTGCATGGCAACATCTACCAAGACCCGCATGCCGTGCTGGTGAGCTGCTGCAACAAGCTGTTGGATCGTCTCGTGATCACCACACGCCGGATCGATCTGTTCGAGATCGCCGATTAGATGCGGGCGATCACCAACCGTATGCCACGGTAACAAACATAGCGTATCGACCCCAAGCGTTGTCAGTTCAGGTAAACGGTGGCGCAACCCATCAGCACCACCGTGCTGTCGCAGATCGGCGACATAGATGATTGCATCACGCAGCCATGGCATTGGCGGACGGGGGAATGGCGTCAATGCCCGATAGATTGCCAATGCCGCCGGCCAGGGTTCGGGGGTAAGAGTAAAAAACTGCCGTCCCAGCGCAAACCGCCAATCTGAGGGCAGCCAGCCGGCAACAGCAATCTCATAGGCCAAAGAGACTGCTGTGTGGCTGCCCTGCACGTATGGAAGTGCCGCCTCATCATCACCGGCGTACCAGCAGAGGAAGGTCAGTGCGAGATCAGAATTGACAAGAGCCATCACCCCGGCACCCTGGGTTGGTGCCGGCTCAAAGGCACTGCCACCACGTAAGCCGGGCGCAAAGAAACGACGGGGCAGAATGTTACGATCCTGGGTGCAGGCGATGGTATACGGTGCACGTGGCCGAACACTGTTGCCCGGCGCCTCAAAGGTACAGCGATCTGGCGAGCCAATCTGGACATGAGGAATGATCAACCGTACACCGTACATGCGGAGTTCATCACCGCTGACATTTTCGATCTCAATCCAGCGCTCGATCACCTCGTCAGACAACAGGTAATGATCAAACACCTTGAACGGGCCAAGACCGACAATAATTGTCATCTGCAGGTAACCATCTGGCAGAATCTGCAAACGATGCCAGATGTAGCGCGCGAACGTCTGCGCGGTAATCCAATTGGTCGGCGAACCGATAGCAACATCAACCCCGGCAACCGGAGGGCCAAAACCGAGAATATTTGGGCCATTATCACGACGAAAGACGATCAGAGCGCCACTATCCGTTGACCAGCCGAGTTCATAACGAGCGGTGCGTAAAATGATCTGGTCAGTCTGTTCGTAGAGTTCGTAACTCATTGAGCAATTGGCGAGTGTCAGGAGAGGTAGTAGATACTACCTGTCAGGTTGTAGAGATTATAACACGAAGTATGGCCGCTTCATAAGGCAAGGTCACGCTGTCGATTGTTCGATGACAAACGTCGTGGCAGCATTTGTAGCAAACAGAAGGATTTCCTGCCAGTCCCATCCTTTCCAGATACCGTACACCACACCCGCCCGAAAGACATCACCGGCTCCGGTGAGATCACTGCTCTCCGTTGAAGGCGGTGCTGCTTCGTACCAGCTACCGGCAACCAAAACCCAAGCCGGACGAGGGCCGTCGGTGATGAAGACGGGGGCGCCACGCACCTGTTGCAAAGCAGCTGCCCGTTGAAACGGTGCGGTACCCAACAGATCAACCGACGTAACAATCACATCGGCGGCCTGAGCCAGGGGATCGGCAGGATCGCTCACATCACCGACCACCACCAGCCGATTGAGCTGTCGTGCAGTGGTAGCGACTTCCGTGGTGTAGAGGCCGTAGCGACTGACACTAACGATCTGGCAGGTTGCTAAGACTTCTGCTGATGGTGGCGAAGCCGCCGTCTGTTGACGCAAAGCAATGATCGTGCGTTCACCATCGGGGGTAATCAGGATATGGCATACCGGCGTTGCGACGTTCGCACTTCTTTCGATGTGGGTCATCAGGCCCAACGCGGTTAACTCAGCCGCAACCAGATCACCGCCGGCATCGTAACCTAACCGGTCTCCGTACAGGAGCGGCTTGACACCCCAGCTCACCAGTGCGCGGGCTTCGTTCAACGCATTGCCGCCGGCCAACCAGCGTGTACGCACGGCATGGATACCGCTGCCTTGTCGCGGCCAATGGGGTAACCAGATGCGCAAGTCAGCACAAAGAGAGCCGTAGCAGAGGATTGCATTCATGACGACACCGGGTCAGGCAATCACGGGTACATGCTGAGGCCTTGCCACTGCTGCGGTGTGAATATCATATGCAAAGCCTGGGTATGAATAGAGTATGGTTCTGCGGTTGTATTGTCACCGCAGAACCATCAACGCTTTACCTATGCACCGGCTGGGGTTGGCGAGGGTTGACCGCGATTATTTTGATGATGCGGCCCGCTGACCTGATTGTTTGCAGTCGGCATCCGACTCAGCGCAATTTGCAGCACCTCGTCCATCGAGGAGACCGGGATTAGATTCAGTTCCCGCCGCACCTTTTCTGGCAGTTCACTAATATCCTTCGCGTTTTCCTTCGGCAAGATAAAGGTACGAATACCGGCCCGATGCGCGGCCAGCGTCTCCTCTTTCAGTCCACCGATAGGCAAGACCTTTCCGCGCAGAGTGACCTCACCGGTCATCGCCACATCGCGGCGCACGGGGGTGCCGGTCAGCGCACTGATCAGCGCGGTGGTCAGCGTAATACCGGCGGATGGACCATCCTTCGGGACTGAACCCTCTGGGATGTGAATGTGAATATTGGTTTCTTCAAAGATCGCCGGATCAATCCCGAAGTCGGCAGCACGTGAGCGAACGTAGCTCACCGCAGCCTGCGCGCTCTCCTTCATAACCTCACCGAGCTGACCGGTGAGTTGAAGCTGGCCCTTGCCCTTGAACGGCAACACCTCGATATTGAGAATATCACCACCGGCGCTCGTCCAGGCCACACCGGTCGCGACCCCAACCTCGTCTTTCTCCTCGACCAGACCGAAGGTGAAGCGCTCGGGACCAAGATATTCCAGCACGGCAGCCTCATCAATCACAAACTTCTGCACCGAGCCATCGGTTGCTTCGCTTTGTTCGGCCACCTTACGCGCCACTTTACGGCACAGACTGGCGATCTCGCGCTCAAGGCCACGCACACCAGCCTCGCGGGTGTATTCGCGAATCAGCTTGATGATGGCGCCATCGGTAAACTCGATCTGATCCTCACGCAGCCCATGGAACTCGCGCTGCTTGGGAATCAGGAAACCGCGTGCGATCTCCATCTTCTCGTCTTCGGTGTAGCCACTGATCTCGATGATCTCCATGCGATCACGGAGCGGCAGCGGGATTGGTTCAAGCTGGTTCGCCGTGGCAATGAAGATAACCTTACTGAGATCGAACGGCAATTCAAGGTAATGATCGCTAAATGCGTTGTTCTGCTCTGGATCGAGTACCTCTAACAATGCCGAGGTTGGATCGCCGCGGAAATCGATACCAATCTTGTCAACTTCATCAAGAATGTAGACCGGACTCCGCGATTTAGCCGTCTTCATGGCCTGGATGATCCGACCGGGCAACGCGCCGATATAGGTGCGGCGATGACCGCGGATCTCAGCCTCATCGCGCACGCCACCGAGGCTGGTACGGACAAATTTGCGGCCCAACGCACGGGCAATGCTGCGCCCCAGGCTGGTCTTACCTACACCGGGCGGGCCGACAAAGCAGAGGATGGGACCGCGCATCTTATTACCGGCCAGTTTAAGCACAGCCAGGTATTCAAGAATACGCTCTTTGACCTTTTCGAGGCCATAGTGATCTTCGTCGAGCACCTTTTTGGCCTCAGTAATGCTGATCTCTGGCAACTCCTCATCAGCCCAGGGCAGCGAGAGAATCCAGTCGAGGTAGGTCCGAATCACGCCTGCTTCAGGGCTGTGCATCCCCTGCTGGGACAGCCGCTTCAACTCGTGCAGCGCCTGATTCTTCACATACTCTGGAGCGTTCATCTCGTGAATCCTGCGCCGCAGCTCGTCAATCGGATCATCGCCATCTTCATCTTCACCCAACTCACGGCGAATAACCCGCAACTGCTCGCGCAGGAAATACTCACGCTGACTCTGGTCGAGTACCTCGCGGGTATCCTACTGAATCTTGACGCGCAGCTTCAGCAGCTCCAACTGTCGTGCCAGCACCAGGTAAGCCTTGCGCAGGCGCTCGACCGGATCAAGCGTATTGAGGATCTCAAGCCGGTCCTTGAAATCGAATGCCGGCCCCCAGGTCACAATATCGGCCAGATGACCGGCGCGATCAATGCGATGCACAAACTGCACCGCCTCCTGGGGCACCTCACCGAGATGCTCGACGAATTCATCAACCTGCTGCTTCACCGTCTCCATCAGGGCTTCGACCTCGATCCCCCCGACCGGTGGATCAAAGATTGGTCGGCAACGCACCCGATAGAAGGGTGTAATCTGGATCGCTTCGATAATCTGTGCCCGCTGCTGGCCTTCAAGGATTACACGGGCTGTGCCATCGGGCAACTTGGCAAACTCCTGCAACTGCGCAATAACCCCAATCGGCGGTAGATTCTGCGGCTGGTTGCTCTTGTATCCTTCGAGCTGATTCTCGCGCACAAAGATCAACAAAACATCACGATCTTCTTCCCACGCTCGCTCCATCGCACGGTACGACTTCCCCTGCGGTACCTGGAGCGGGATGGTCATATGGGGCATGATGACCATTTCGCCGAGCACCACCATCGGGAGACGGCGTTCTGGCTCTTCGTGCAGGTCATCCTGCTCTTCAGGCAGATCGTCAAAGAGAGACATTGGTTCATTCATAGTAGTTTTATCTCCTACGTTCTATGAGGAACGTTACTCACACTATTTACACAGCAGCCGTTGCCGGTATTGGCTGCAAAAATTGTCGTTCGTACAACCGGGCATAGACACCATCACGGGCAAGCAGCTCGTGATGAGTACCAATTTCAACCAGCTCACCCGCTACGATCACCGCAATGCGATCAGCGCGCTGCACTGTGCTCAGGCGATGGGCAATGACGATACTGGTACGTCCGGCCATGAGCCGTTCCAGGGCCTCTTGCACCAACCGCTCGCTCTCGCTGTCGAGCGAACTGGTGGCCTCGTCCAAAATCAGGATGCGCGGATTTTTCAGAATCGCCCGGGCAATGGCAATCCGCTGGCGCTGACCGCCACTCAAGCGCACCCCACGCTCGCCGACCGGTGTATCGTACCCATCTGGCAATTGACAGATGAACTCGTGCGCATTCGCCATCCGGGCAGCCGCTTCAATCTCTTCATCAGTGGCTTCGAGACGGCCATAGCGGATGTTATCGCGAACACTGCCGCTGAAGAGTTGGGTTTCCTGCAACACGATTCCGATCTGATCCCGGAGCGACTGTATCTGGACCCGCCGCACATCATAACCATCGATGAGCACGCTACCGGCACTCACGTCGTAGAACCGTGGGATCAGGCTGGCAATCGTACTCTTGCCGGCACCGCTAGGCCCAACCAGGGCTACCATTTCCCCTGCTTCAATGGTGAGCGAAAAGTCGCGCAGGACTACCGGTGCAGGCGAGCCATTGCTGGTTGCCGATTGATAGGCAAACGACACCTCGCGGAACTCAATCCGCCCCTCGACAGGCGGTAAGGGAATGGCATCAGGCGCATCGGCCACCAATGGTTGCTGATCGAGCAGCTCGAAGACCCGGGTGGTTGCCCCAAGTGCCTCTTGCAACTGAGCAAACAGGCTTGCAAACACACCCATTGACCCGGCAGCCATCACTGCGTAGAACAGAAACGAGATCAGGCTGCCCGTCGTCAGCACACCGGTGCTCACCAGATAGCCGCCGATAGCCAGAATGCCGATCAACGCCATCCACACCGCCAGCGACATTGCCGGCTGAAAGATCGCGCGAATCCGGGCAAGCTTCAACGCTGTCGCAAAGGTTGCTTCGACCGCTGCCCGAAAACGGGTAATTTCGTAGTCCTCACGTCTGAACGAGCGAACGACCCGCACACCGGCAACCGTCTCTTCCAGAATGCTGGTTGCATCGGCCAGCCGGTCTTGCACGGCGGTCGAAATCTGGCGTAGCCAGCGACCGAAGAAAACCCCAATCAACACCAGCGTCGGCACCAGGATCAACGCCAGACCACTGAGCTGCCACGAGACAACGAGCATCAGAGCAACAGCCCCAACTAACTGAATGACACCTCCCAGTAGCGTTGGCAGACTATTGGTCACCGTTGTCTGGATAAGGGTCACGTCGTTGGTAATGCGCGACGTGATTTCACCTGTTCGACGCTGCTCGAAAAAGGCGAGATCGAGCTTTTGCAGATGTTCATACGCTGCAATGCGTAGATCGCTGACAACACGCTCACCAACGAAGCTTAGACAGTAGGTCTGAATAACACCGGTCAGAAGTTGCCCAATCATCACAATACCCAGAAGTTGGGCAATCTGGACGACCGGTAATGCCTGGTCGCCGGTTATCAGATTAACAACCTGACCAATCGCTAACGGAATTACCAGACCCAAACCGGCACTGATGACCATGGCGATCAGCGCTACTACGATCCAACCACGGTAAGGACGCAGATAGGAAAGTAGCCGGGACCAGCTTACATTACTGGCAGCTTGTGGTGGCGGTATCAATTGAAACGGTAACCGTAACAAAGTACGCTCCTTGAACGCAAGCAGGCGAACCTGCTTATCGTTCACCACGATAATGTCATCCTTTATGCCAATCGTCCTGTCTCACTCCGTTCGAGCACGCGCGACATCCCGGTTAATACCCCTTCCAGAAGTTCGAGCAAGCGTTCGGCATCAGCCGCCGGCAGATGTCCAAGTGCGGCATGGATTTGCTCGCGCCGGGCCTGACGAATCGCAGCAATCAAGGCTAGTCCCCGCGGCGTGACCTGCACCATCACCTGACGACGATCCCGCTCGTGCCGTGTGCGCTCTACCAACTGTTTATCAAGCAAACGATCAACTACACCGGTGAGCGCCGCTGCCGACTGCTGCGTCGCTTCGGCCAGATCTGACATCTTGCACTCGCCGTTCGTTTGCGCCAGATGAAGCAGGGTGTAGAACTGGGTCAATGTCAGGTTAAACCGCTCATCATCGAGCAACTGCACAAACTGGCGCTGCGCCAGCCAGCTTATGCGTAAAATCATTTGCTCGATGGCATCGAGGGTTGACGGGTTATTCGTGGCATTGGCCAGTTCTGATTCGGTCATGCGTTACCCTATTCCTAGCGCGTGTAGATATTTAACAATGTTAAGTATATCAGAAGCAAGCATCCTTGTAAAGAGGATCACGACCTTTGGGGGCGATATGAGTCAGCGCAATGTCTACGACAAATACATCACTGCCCGGTACCAGATATGGCGTAGGGGCGGGTTGGCACCTGGGGCGGGTTTGGCACCCGCCCCTACTGGTTCACGGATTGTCAGACCCGTTGCGCACAACACAACCGCACGTTATCGTCATCACCAGCAGTGACACCACTCCACCACGCACCTGCGCGTGAGCACGGTCGGGGCGGCAGTATGAGGGTAAGGGCGTTCAAGACGTCTCTAAACTCTATCCCCCTCATACGCTCTTATATCATCTTGAGTGATCCAGTGCATCACTGTCCGGCACCGGATATGGCGTAGGGACGGGTTCGGAACCCACCCCTACAATCCGTCACCTCCGCAACGATCTGTCTATACAGATCAATGGTACGACCCTGATGGACGTGGGGTGATCGAATAAACAGTGTCATCCCCGTACTGGAGGACTATCAGGAGTGACACCGACGAGCCGCAGGTAGGTGGTCGCAATATGAGAGTAAGGTGTTGGCATCGTAGCGGATTTTCTATGCTATCAGATATGCCGGAAACCAGGGTGATACGCACCCGGCATAGAGCACGCCAGACGTGGCAGCGTGGCTGTCGAACTCCAAACGACACGACACAGACAATCCTGAGCGAGAACTACACCCACGAAGGGACTAGAACCTATTTCAAAAAACACCTACTAGAAGTTATATCATTCATTACTGACCGATCCCATAATTGTGACGAGCGCACCCAGCCTCCCCGTAACCAGCAGGGTCACCAGCGTGACACGTGCCGGATCGTGAACACGGCTGCTGCGGGAGCATGGCAGCCATACTCCAAACTCTGCAACACGCGCATGACGAGCGGGCAAGGCAACCAATCCAACGCGTGATTGGACTATATGCTGTCATTGACGATTGGCAAGCGTTTATGCGTCTGTGCGACAGTCTGGATGCACCACAGCACAGCTTTTACGAAATAAGTTCTAAAATTATGCTTTTCCTACCTTCTCTCTCCTACCTCCTATCTACTATCTTCTCTCTCCTATCTCCTCAACCAACTACCGACACGCTACCAGGCACACTACTTCACGTTGCAGGAGTGGCACCCAGACTGTCGGATTGAGATCGAGGCGCTGCGCTCCCGGTGCGCCCCACAATGCCGAACCTCGCACAGTCATGCCGTTGACGCGGAAGGTTACCTGCCGACCGGCCATCCCACACCCTTCGCTGCCGGGTTGGGCCGCAGCCACGTCGATGACGTAGGCAACTTGATTGTTTACTAATCGCGTTTGGGCGCTGCCACAGACGACACCATTGATCAATGCTTCTACGGTCTGACCGGGGGCAAACGTTGTCGTACCCAATGGTGCAATATAGCCGTAGTAGGTTGTTGGCGGCTGCGGCAGTGCCGATTGCAGGGTGGCACCACCTGTCAATGAAGCGGTTCCGGTTGCCCCATCATCAGTCACAAAAACCCAATAGCCGCGACCGTAGGTCAGGCTGGTGAGTGTGTTCACCAGAGTATCAAAGGCAGGGGCAACCGTTGGGTCGTACCGACGCCAGCTATTGGTCACTTCGTCATAACCGTATACAATGCGATAATGACGACTATCGACGTGAAGACGACTGAACGCAACCGGCACACTTTCACCCGACCACGGATAAGCCAGCAGGTTCCAGCCGGCTGCCGGGCGCAGCGTTGTTAATAAGGTGTACAGTCCTGCCCCGGCCGCATCACCGGCCAGCTCGCGCCGTTCGAGATCGCGCCGATAGACAACAATTTCACGCCATGCCTGGCTGGTTGGATCATATTTGAACATACTCAACCCACCGGCCGTTCCGGGTGGCAAACTGATTTCGTCGTAGCTCAAATTGATCGAGAAGCCGGTCAGGTCTGTTGCAGTTACGCCATTCAGCCAGTAGCCCGATCCGACCTGCTCGCTCCACGGCGGTGGTGTAGCCGGTGCACGAGTAGCCGCTTGAAATGAGAGCAGATCACCCGGTCCAAAGACACCATCAAGGTCGTATATCATCGCCTGGCCATCGAGTGACGCCGGAGCATCGTTTGGACAGGTTTGCCGCCGTGGATTGCACGGTCGTCGTTGCTGAGGGACTGGTGATTGATCGGCAGCCAGACGCGGGGTATCCGCTGGATAGAAGTAGAGATTGACATCGGTGATGGCCTCGCGCCGTGGTGCCGTCTCATCAACCCACAGGTGGAGCAGCGCCTGCTCGAAAAATGTCGGGGCAGTTATCTCAGCCTGTGCTACTCCAGCGCTAGCAGTTAGAGTGACGGTAGCCGATGACGGCGCATCAAGTGGGAACAGGCGAGCACGTAAGGGAGCAGTAATACCCTCTGCACGCACGATCACCCGAATCCGTTGACCATCAATCGGTTCGATCCGGATGTCTGGTTGCCAGTCAGATCGCTCGGTAACAGTTAGCGCTGTCTGACCACTCACCAGCGCTTCGACGCAGCCGAACCGCCGTACCGCCAGCTCAAACAGGCAGAGACGATCACCCGCTCGCGCACCGCGTGCTTCGAGCTGATCGCGCACCGGAGCACCGAGATCGATCAGTCGATCAATTGTCCCATTGCCATCATCATCGGTAAAGAGGATACCACGTGCGCTGCGGTCAGGTTGAAGGCGGATTGTACCTTCGTCAGTTTCCTGCAGCAGACTGAACGTAGACTGGCGGAGTGTGCGCGGCGAACCCGCTAGTGGCATTTCAATCACTTCGGTGAGCTGCGCCGGCAGCGTGTTAGGGCCGGTTATCTCATTGAAGGTTGTCGGACGATGTGCGGCTAACGCCGGGTAAAAGGCAACAATTGTCTCCCAATCAGCACGGCCATTTTCAAGCTGCGAAAGCGTTTGTTGACAATTGGTCGTCCACCCGGCAAGCGGATGAAATTCCGATTGTTCTTCACGGTAGGGATTATTCATTGCGCCTGGACAGCTCTCAACCCCAACCAGCACGCGCCGACCGTCAACCTCGCTAAAACCGATATAGTTGTCAGACAGGAAGAGTAAATAGTGTCCCAATTCATGCGCCAATGCCCGTGGCCAGTCCTCACCCACAGCACCGCGACTGGCACCGTACTGATTCCAGGTTGCCCCAATGCGAACCCGTCCCGGATAAAAGACCACCTCTTCTCCCAGAGCATTGGTAGTAATTGTGGTCTGTTGAACAATGCCACCTCGATCCGAGTTCGGCCGCAAGCGATTCGTCGCGTAGATCCGCACATCGGCCAGATTCCAGCGTTCACGGTTGTGAAAGATTCTGACCCGCCCCAGCGCGACCTGGCCATTTGTCCAATCGTAGAGCAGCTCCGAGGCACGACGGAGATCGGTGCGTAATTGGGCCATGTAACCGGTATCATTGCGCGCATCCCACTCAAGCGAGACATCGATATCGAAGAGGAGAAGAGGGTTATCAGGGCTGACATTGACCGCATTGACACCCGCATCGCTGAGGGTGGTCAGTGTTGGCGGGTCGCCAGGAACGATATTGGTGTAGTAGAGCGGACTATCGTTGACCAGAAGGCGAAGACTCCAGGCGGTGAGTGTACCGCCATCGAAGGGAAAGTTATCGGCAATAACCAGTCGCCAGTCACCGGTAATCGGCTCACCACGCAGTTCGTCTAGTGGGTCAATGGCCTGAAACTGTGCGCCTCCAGTAGGCGGACAATTATTGCCGGCGATGGTATCGCTGACCGCAATCGCAAAACCATTATTGTCACCACAAGATCCATCAACCAGACGCACGACTGTTCCTGAAGGACTGATCAGGGTCATTGAGAGATCGCTAAAATAGGTGTGCGTGCCTGTAATAATGACCGAGTCAATGAACTGAATAATCCCGGTCTGCGTAATCGACAGGGTTGCTGTGATCAGATCGGTGCGATCAGAGGCAATTGGAATTGGAGCATGGGTACTGGTATAGGAGACCAACTCACCAATAGGCTGCAGAACAGCCACATCGTCACCCGCATTCACCAACCCGGTCAACGTAGCATTGCCACTCGCATCAGCTCGTAATGGCCGATCATCAACAAGAACGGGTTCGGCCAGTGCAGTACTACCGGCGGGCTGGCGGAAGAAGAGAGCACCGTGGGCCGGCGCCCCACCAGCCCCGGTAACCACTGTCTGCACTGCCCCACTGAGCTGATTGCGATAGACGCGGGCCGGCGCATTCAACCGAACGACCACCAGGTCAGGAGTACTTGACCCCGCCATCTGCCCCCACGCCAGTCGGCTACGATTCGTTGCCCGATTCGCAAGCGTGGAGACCAGGGTAAAACCACCACTGCCATTATTCCGCAGCAGATGTTCACCGATGGGTAGCGTCTGTATTACATCACTTCGTGGTTCACTACTGAGTGCAACATCGATGAAACCATCACCATCGTAATCAGTTGCAACAGCAGCAACCGCATTGATCCGCTGACTCGTCACCCATGACAAAGCCAGTGTCAGCGGCATATCTGACTGATGAAGATAGAGGCGCACATTTTCACGCACGCCGGCGATGAACAGATCGGGTTTACTGTTGTTGTCAAAATCGCCGGTAATGACGGCACGGGTGTTCGTATTCACTATATCATCGACCCAAATTGGGGCCGAACCGAAGAAGGGCGCGGCTGATACGCCGCCAAAGATGTGAGTTGGCCCACCTCGTAAACCAACCACTAAATCGGGTATATTGTCACTATCCATATCGGCCAGGGCCATGCTGACGGTGGTGAACCCTGCCGGAACAGCTTCCTGCAACGTATTCGGCACACCGGCCAGGATTTGATCGTCGAGGTAGTAATAAATAGAACCCGCTTCGGTACCAATCAGCAGGTCTGGATCGTTATCACCGTCGAGATACCCCCACAGGATCGTCTGTGAGAACAGGTTTGGGGTGGTAAATTGCACATTGACCGCCACCCCACTGGAAACCAAATCTACCCGATATACGAATAGAGGGTCATCGTAATTCGCTTCTGCTAACAGAATCGTCCCACTGTCAGTGACAGCCCAGGCCAGATCAACGGTTTCATTAGCATTCGGCGACGTCCAGATCGGTGTTAGAATAAGTTGACCTGTGCTGTCCAATCCGTCGTTGCGCCAGATCTGAGTCGGTAAGTTGCGCCGACCAACGGCCAGATCATCATCACCATCGCTATCAATATCGAATGCAGCAACACTCGTATACTCATCACTGGCCGCTGATTGCCAGATCTGTTGGAGTGGTCCGGTTTCGGTTTGAGCACGAACCGGTAGCGGCGTGTTACCGACAATACCGGCAATGAGCAACAGGCATAGCATTATATACGCTCGTGACATAGGCCCCCCTATGGTTTTGTGGTGGCGACTGCCGATTGCGGTAACACGTATGTTGCTGCAAAGAACGACAGTCGGTTCGATCATCACTGACCAATCACGATGTCAGCACAGTGCATACCCGGCAGAAACAACAGCAGATAAACGTGAATGCCCAGATCAGATAACGGTCATTGACAAAGCGAAGCGTCTTCGCGCGCAAGCTGGTAACGTACACACTCATCGGCAGTGGGACGACGACTACGCATTACAGCCAGATCAAGCGCTGTATCCAGATTGAGCGGTAACCGAATAACACTCCCATTCGCACTGACGGCGACCAGTTCACGCGGGCCGCTAAACCCGATTGCCACCGGCAAGCCATCAACCCCCATGCGCATCTGCTCAATCCCATCGGCAAACTGCCAGATTTTCACTGTTTGATCAAAGCCTGCGGTTGCAATCAGTGTACCACTGGGGTCAAATG
This sequence comes from Chloroflexus aurantiacus J-10-fl, assembly GCF_000018865.1. Lineage (NCBI taxonomy): Bacteria > Bacillati > Chloroflexota > Chloroflexia > Chloroflexales > Chloroflexaceae > Chloroflexus > Chloroflexus aurantiacus. Next base: position 3,851,331 of record NC_010175.1, on the reverse strand, counting down.
CAAAATCGGCAATTCCTCCGCGATGAGACGCCGGAAAATCGCGCTGATTCAACGTGGCACTGTCACGCACGAGGATGATTCCCTCATTCGACTCACTAACCACAACTGTGCCCTGCGGATTAAAGCGAACCTGGCCATTAGCCCGCTCATCGACAGTCTTAACCAGTGTCTGGGCAGTCCGATAGTTCCACACCATCACTAGCCCATCACGGGTAACAATCGCCAGCAGGGGTTGGGTTGGATGTAGAGCAGCGCCGGTGATCACCGTCTCAAAGCGATCGCTCAGATCGAGCATTGTCAGCGGACGGGTTACCGACTGTTGCCACTGCCAGAGCAATGCCTGCGTCCGGCTGCTGGTTAACAAGAGGCTGCCATCGGCACTAAAAGCCACATTGCGCACGCGCGCCCGGTGTTCAATGACGGCTTGCAGGCGACCAGACGCAACGTCCCAGACACTCACCTGTGCATCAGCACCGGCAGCAGCCAGCCAGCGCCCATCGGGACTAAACGCCAGCATCTCGATAGCTGCGGTATGATGAAGGAGTGGACGAGCCGGGGTGTTGGGACGTGTGAAGAGGGCGATCCGACCATTCTCACCGCCTACGGCTACCCATCCACGTTGAGGGTCGGCGGCCAGTGCAGTTGGGGCAAACCACTGAAGATCACTAACATCCCAAAAACGCACCGTCCCATCGAATGATGCCGTCACCACCTCCTGCCCACCGGGCAGCCAGCGGGTCTGGCTGATCTGGTCGGTATGACCACGGAGAACGGTGATAATCTTGCCGTTACTTAAACTGATCACATACTCGTTGCCATCGTTGGCCGCAACCAGGGCCAGAAAACCATCCGGGCTGAGGTAGAGATCGTTCAGGGGCGTGCCGAAGGTCGTTAATACCGTGCTATCCTCACCATTCGTCTCGATCAGCCGTGTCTCTTCAATGAGGGCCAGCGTACCTGCCGGTGTGTACGCCAGCGCCGCAATCGGTTGCCCACTGAGTACTGCGCGTCCAACCAGTTCTCCATCGCGCATGCGCCAGATCAGCACCTGCCCCTCTTGACTGGCAGCAGCGATCCGCACACCAGCCGGATCGATAGTCAGGCTACGCAGTGGAACACCTTCGATTCCGCCCATCACGATCTGCCGCCTGGTTGCTAAGTCCCACCGTCGTAACCAGCCATCGTAGCCCGTCGTGTAGAGCGTCTGCCCATCAGGACTGAATGCCACCGCGAGGAACCGCACTGCCAGCGGATCATCCGGTGGGATACTCTGGGTAGCCAGCGGATGCCACAACCGCTCTGGCTGATCAGGACTGAGCGTATTCCAAATCAGAATGGTGCCATCCCAGGTGACCGCAGCGAGTTTCGCGCCGTCGGGGCTAAAGGCGATGGCCGAGACATTGATTGCGAAGGTCGCTAAACGTTGCATCTGACCGGTAGACCGTTCCACCAGAACAACCTCAGCCAGATCATCAGCAGGCGACACCGCTGCCGCCCACCAGCGCTCATTCTGACTGACTGCCAGCGCGGTCACCGGTGCGCCCAGATCAAACGTTGCTCGCACCCGTGAGGTAGCCAGTGCGCGGTAGAGCATTGCCATTGCGCCGAGATCAACCGGCTCTTCACGTTCTCGTTGTATCAAAACTGCCTGCCGGGCCAGCAACAATGACAGTTGTGGATCAACGGACAGGTTCACAGCCGCCTCTGCCGTCAATTCACGGATACGAGCCAACCGCGAGAGTCGTTCAGCTTCCTGATAAGCAAAAAAAGCAGCGGCTGCTGCAATGAACATAACCACTGCCAGGATTGCCGATACAACTCCTAATTGTTTGATCAAACGCTCACGACGACGTTCAGTATCAATCTCAGCCTGCCGCGCCAGACAGGCAGCAAGAAACTCTTCATCAATCTGCTCGACCAGTTCAGGATGGGCCGCCACCCAATTTCTGGCTGCCACCAGATCATCATCGTGGAGCAACAGACTTTCTGGACGGTCAGTTGCTGCCCACAGCGCAGCCTGACGTTGAAACGGACTCAACTGCTCACGCCAGGCCGCATTATTCTGGCGAACCGGTTCGATGAGCCGATCATGAGCCAGCTCATACCAGATAAAATTGCGTCGCTGCTCAGCCCGGATAAGATAGGCATCGATCAGGGGCAGCAATGCCTGATTGGGTAAACCGGCGGTTGTATCTTCGCCGCGCAAGACCTGATTGCGAATGCCGGTTGCAGTGATGAGCTGTTGATCAAACCAATCACGAATCACCCGCTCGCGCACACCACTGGTTGCCGCTGCCGCCGCTACTCGTTCGGCATAGTAATCGGCCAGGGCAGCATCAACTGACCCCACCGTGCGTAGTGCAGCGGCATTGATAACAGCTCCTGTCGGCGCACCATCGGGAAACAGGCGTTGCCAGAGTCGATAACAGACCACCTGTAACTGCACCGGTTCCACCGTACTCCCCAGCATCGTGCCAATCTGGTCGGAGACAAGTTGAACGCGCGACCGGCGCAAATCATCAACCAGTGTTTGAGCAGCCACCTGATCGAATTCAACCCCCAACGCCAGGGCCGGCTGACGAATGGCAGCCAGTGCCGCTTCCGGGCCAAGCAGATCGAGCCGGAAGGTTGTGCGAAACCGCGACGGCAGCAAGTAGGCATATTCCATTAACGGTGCCAGGTAGTCTTCGCGGATTGCGAAGAGCGCCCACACATTCCGGTGCTTGCGCAACAGATCACCAATTGTCTGGCAAAATGCTACCTTCGCTGCCCGATCAAGCGGATCGACGGTGAGCAGTTCTTCAAATTGATCGAAAATGATGACGGTATCGTCCATCTCCGATTGATCGGACGGCACGATCAGATCGGCCAGCGACCGGTCGATAGCTTCGTCGCCACCAATTGAGAGTGCAGCAGCCGCCAGATAGCGATTAACACCGGGGGGTATATCGTCCGGCAATGCCAGACCAACCCGTACAATCGGCAGGACCCGAAACTGACGTGCTTCCAGTGCTGGAATCAGTGCAGCCTGGATCAGCGAACTCTTGCCGGCACCTGACGGTGAATAGAGCAAGACAATTCGTTCAGCGACAAGCAGGCTGGTCAGGTCACGCACCTCGCGATCGCGACCGTACAACCGATGTTCGCGGGTAAAAGCCCGTGGCCCAAGATAGGGGTTTTGCTGTAACATATCCTAGAACCCACGCCGACGACGAGGTCGGTCACTCTCAACAAGGTGCAGGGCCAGCGCTGTACAGAAATCGCGTGGACTACCCCAGAAAATACTGATCGCTGCGGTATCTTGAAAATAGGCTTCCAGATAACGAATCGCCCGATCAGGCTGCAAGACCTGATCTTCGCGTGGCAAAAGCTGTCCGGCGATTTGCACGTAGCGCCGTCGCCGCGATCCACCGCGTAATGGTTTAATCAAACTATGAAACAGGGTACGAAAGCCTATATCCTCTAGCTCAAAGCCCAAGAAGAGGAGTGCGCTATCGGCCAGCGCATCACGGACAATCGCAGGGATGCGCTCGCGTTCTGCCGAAATGTTGATGAGAAAATCGAAGTAATCATCTTCGGTTAACACCAGCGTTTCGAGCTGATCAAAATTACCAAACAAATGAAAGACCAGCGGGCGTTCGGCTGATGGCCGATAATCCGGCTCGCGCTCGAAGATTGACGGCAAGTGATCCAGGTCTTCGTTCCAACGACACAGTTCGATAACCGGCTGCTTGCCGGCTTCGATCAACGCATCACTCAGCATATTCGAGGCATTGGCCGTGATGTACACAGGCAACGGTTGTGCCGCCAGCACACGGTACGGATCGTGCGGATCGCGTTCCCGCTCGTGGCGACCGATCAGGCTATACATCTGCTGAAGATCGAGCTGAGCGAGATCGGGCAGCGTGTCGCCATACGTATCAAGTAACAACTGGCGCAATGTTTCAACCAACGAGCGGCGGGGGAAGCGGTAGTCGTGTTTGATCGAGAGAAATTGCGCGACATACGCCAACTGCTCGCCTTCGTAGCTCTCCATTGGATAGCGATACCGTTCAGCCCACATGCGGGCAATGGCCCGACTGGTACCCAAACGGGTCTCGGCCAGTTCCGGGCCGATAATCGGCGTACACAGCCCATCGGCCATATAACTGGCGAGAGCTTCGATCTTCTCTGCCGTTTCATGTTCATCGGCAAAACCGGGCACATACCAGATACGACCGCTCTTCAAGCGCGAGTAGAGAGCCGGCATCCAAAAATCAGGGAGATCACGGACAGTGCCCCTGGCTACAGCCATCGCCGCATCGATCATCCCGTGATGCTGCAATTCCTGGCAGAATGCCGGTATAAAACGCTCGATTAAACGCATCGAGACATTGCCCTGCATCGCGACCACCGCAGGTACACCGGCTTCGGCCAGACGCGGCCCAATTGCTGCCAGCGCACCATTGTCGGTCGTCATGCCACCACCACTTTGACAGGCAATCAGCATCACCAGGCGCGGACGTTCGGCAAGTTCGCGCAACCGCTGACAGAACGACGAACCATCAACCCGATCAAAGGTATTGTCCGGTTTCACCAGCCAGAGGTACGTATTTCCCTCGACAAAACTTCCGTGTGCCACGACGTAGAGCACATCAAACGGCTGCCCTTTACGAGCAGAAGTGCGTAGGGTAGAGATGATCTGTTCAAGTGTTGCAGCACCGGGTTCAACCAATTCAACAATGTCAAAATGGGCAAAGCCGGCACGTGCCCGAGCGAGTTCACCCGCAACGTCAACCGGTGCCAGACCAAAGCGCTCGATGCCATGGGGATTAGCAATGGCGATCAATACCCGCAGCGCATTGCGCGAACGAGCACGAATCGGCTGCACATCGTTGCTGGTCAGGTAACGCGAAAAATAGACCTCTTCCCCCATCAGCAACGGCTCACCATCAGGCATACAGAGCGTTTCCCACCGCAACGCATGGAGTTCGGCAGCGCTTGGCGCGATGAAGAGGCGAAAACGGATGGGGAGCGGACGCCGGCCACGGCGCGCAATTGCACGGGCGGCCTGAAATTGAGCAAGTAGATCGGGATCGCTCAACAGCATTGTGCCCAACGCAGTGCCGTATGCCACCGGGTCGGTATTTAGTTCACGCAGACGGTTGAAATCAAACTGGATTGGACGATCAACATTGCCCCGTTCAATGCGTACATCAGCATCACTGTCAGGATCAGCGTATGAGAGTGTCACCGCGTAGCCTGCATTGCCAATGCTCCGCAGACTGAATTCGAGGTCAATGATCTCGTCCATGAGGAATAGATTTCTGTCCAGGAAAGGGAAACTACCTGGCTATCAGTATAGCAGGTAGTTTCCCCTCCTGCAAGGATTTAGGGCGCTGCAATTGGCCAGTGTGCCCAGGCAACGAAAAGATCACCGTGTGGACGAGCGCCGACGTAACCACCATTGATCGCAGCAGCTCCGTTACTAAGGCCATAGGCATTGGCAACCAGCTCGGCGCAAATGGCCAGACCGAAGCCATGACCTTCCTGACCACCGCTGCTAAATGTGAAACCGCCGCGGAAGAGATCACTCCATTGCTGCCCGAAGCGCTGCACGAGGGCTGAATGCTGCACAGGATCAATGCGATTGGCAACCACTAGCCGCAACGATGGCGACTCGCACTCTAAAATGGGAAAGATGCCAATCATCACCCGCTGATCGGCACTATGGCGTGTCGCATTGTTCACAAGATTGTACAGCACCCGATCAAGTGCAGAGAACTCAACACAGCGGTCGGCTACCACCCCATTGTAGCGGGCATCAACGATCACACTCGCCGTCCCATCAGGCAGGCGATAGTCTGCCTGTTGCCACTTCTCAAGCAACAGATCAACCCCGTGCTCACGTAATTCGATGTCACGAGCAGTGCGTACCGGGTCGAGGTCGGGAAGGCAATTGCGCATAATCTTGAGGTGATCACGTGTTAAGAGGTAGATACGCTCGGTATCAACTGGCTGGTGTTGCGCCAGTTCGAGCAATTGCAACTGCAATACAAGTGCCTGCAACGATCCACCACGCACATCGTGGATAACCTGGCTCAATGTTGAGTCGCGTTGTTCAAGCGAAATATTGCGCAATTCGTTGAGCAAATCGTGCCAGCCGGTTTCGCCAAGCAAATGAAGCAAATGACTGTGATCAACGTGGCGCTTCTGAACAAAACTGCTGTAAATCCTCAGCAAGGTGTCGTATAAACGTCGTACCAGGTCTTGCAGCGACGGCGGTAGTTCAGAAATACTCAGGCTACTACTACTGCGGACAAATGGATCACGACGGAGAAAAGGCAAATTGCACGGCGCAAGTGCTTTGACGGTATCATCACTGAGGGGAAATGCGCCAGCCATGATTGAAACCCTTCCAAATCAGATCAATCAATATTCCATATAGTTAAACGTCATTGTACTCGATTTTACTAACGATGTTGACGAAGATTTATCAGGCACAGCTACTCACGCAGAAATGCAGCACAGGCTTCGGGAATGCTGGGGTTGATAAAGATGCCGCTGCCCAGCTCAAAGCCGGCCATATACGAAAGGCGGGGAACAATTGCCAGGTACCAGTGAAAGTAGCCGTTCTCTGCTTCTTTGGCCGGAGTTGAGCGCAATACCAGATTAAAATCGGGATCGTTGAGCCGATAGTAGAGGCGATGAAACACCTCACGGACAACATCAGCCAGACCATCAAGCTCCGCCTCGGCAATGTGAAAAAAGCTGGCACGATGTTTTCGCGGCAAGACCCAGATATGAAATGGTGACGAAGCAGCGTAGAGAACAAAAGCCACAAAATCATCATTGGCGTAGACGATCCGTTCCCGCTGCGCCAGTTCGTCGGCCAGCATTGTACAGAAGACACACTGTCCGGTATCGTCGAAGAAACGACGTGCCTCTTCGATCCGGTGGCGCACATCAGCAGGCACAACCGGAACGGCCATGAGCTGGCTGTGCGGATGTGGCAACGAGGCCCCAGCCCGTTCACCGTGGTTTTTGAAGATCACCACCTGCTCAATCCGGGGATCACTGCTCATCGCCAGTCCCCGGCTAAGATAGGTTGCCAGCACCAGCCGCACCTCAGCATGGGTCATCAGACCAAGCGTGGTATTGTGGTGTGGATGCTCGACCAATACCTCGTGGTAACCATAACCACTTATGTTACGCCGTACACCCTCGAAGTGACGTACAAGCGGCCTATCACCGTGCAGCGCCGGATACTTGTTGCGAACAATCCGCACCTGCCAAGGCCCGGTGATCGGATAGCGATCAACTTCGAGGTCGAGTTCTTCATTGCCTACACAGAAGGGGCATTGAGGATCGTGCTGAGGTCGCTCGGCGGTCAACAGTTGCTGACGATGTTCGGTAAACGAATTTGGACGACGGGCACGTTCGCTGGCAATGATAACCCATTCACGAGTAGCGATATTTTGCCGTAATTCGGACATGAACCTGCTCCACAGCGGACAAAGACCGCAGCGCCGCGTTATGCTCTGTATTGTAGCCGTGATGGGCAGGTTCGGCAAGTGGATATCTGTCGATGGATGTTATCAGGTACGTGGAGAGCACTTCTTTTCATCATCGTTCAACATCGACAATTTTCGCGTTTAACAAGAGAGCATGACGCTTTTAATCATTTATTCATCTGATAAATCACATTTCATTTTGTTCACATTACTTGACTTCCCGTGATTTGACTGAATAAAATAATGACAAGAGATAATATCGCAAACAAACTTCGCATTTCACGATCCTTAATTCACGATTTATCTCATCAACGTAGTCGGAGTAACGCTATCAGACACTATCTAAGCATTAAATCCATCGCAAAACATATTGTAAGCTGAGACACCATCAATACCGTATCTCTGCCAGTAGCGTCTACAGCAAGCAGTGCATTACCAGTTCTGTGGCGGAATCGTTTATACAGGCATTCTCCTCGTAAGGCAGGTATCGTGATGTATCGTTTGCCAGCATCCCTCGTTCTGTTTACCGGTGTGATCCTTTTCCTGGTAGCGACGTTCTCTATCGCTCAGGGACAACCGCAAAATCTGATCCAGGATGGTGGATTTGAGCAGGGGGCTATCAATTGGGCAGGATGCGGAAATGTCGGTCTGGTGGATGCGCAGGTTAGCGGTTCAGAATTCGTGTACGCCGGTCGTTATGCTGCTGCGTTAGGGATTGACGCCGACGGGAGCGGTTGTCCGCAGTTGCCCAATCTGACTACCCCTAAACAGATATTGCAACAACAATTGAGTATTCCGGCCAACGCACCAGCAGTGACTGTTTCCTTCTGGTACCGCGCTGCTGCCGGTACAGCAGTCGATATGTTCCTGGCACGTGGTCTCTACCAGTTCGATCCGAGTCTTGGTGGTGTGAAGCTTGGTTCATTTGCCACCGATCTCCCTCCCGGCTGGCAACTTTATCGCACTGTCCTGACTGGAGAGAACCTGGATCGGGTACGCGGCCAGACACTCTTCTTCTCCATTGTTATTCAGAGTGATGCTCCCACAGAAGAAACCGCCTATCTGCTCGTTGATGATGTCCGGGTGGTAGCCGCTGACCAGCGTACTCGTGCCTCACCGCTGCCGCCGGCCTTACGCGGCGATGGCAGTCGCCCACTGGCTGTGATTCGACGTGAAGGTGATAGCCGGTTCCTTTACCGGATGGATACCGATGGCGGAAACCGTACACTGCTCTACCGCGGTTTACTCAACAATGTGCGCAATCCGGTCTGGTCACCTGATGGGCAGCGGATTGCTGTGGTTGACTACAATACCTGGCCCTGGCCGGTGCCCGACCCTGATCCGCAAAATAACCTGCTGGCCTCAGCCATCACCGTTCTCAATGCAAATGGTGGTGGGGGACAACAGGTATTTCAAACGCAGAGCCAGAAGGGGTCGCGTTGTCCGTTTGTCGGCGTGCCAGGCCAAAGCGAGGTGCCATCTCAGATACTACGTGTGAATCATCTGGCCTGGTTGTCAGCCGATCAGCTTGTCTTCGACATCGTTGGTTTTAACCAGTTCTGCAATGGGCAGGTGACAGGTGGTGCGGCCAATATCCATGTCGCTCCGGCACGCCCAAATAACACCTTTCCCCCCACACTGGCCGCAGCAGCAGTAAGACCTACCGCCAATCGCAATGGCCGGGTCTTGTTTGAACATTTTGGCGGACGAACCAGCGGGATATGGGAAGTAGTCGCAACATCATCTTCACCGACGCCGGAACTGTTGCTAGCGGGCGGACGCGAAACCCAACCGGTCTGGTCACCTGATAGCAGACGCTTTGCCGTCGTGCGCGACACAGTGAGTCCATCGGCAGATGCGAGCGAACGGGTTACCGCTATTATGGTATATGATCGCGACAATCTCGCGTTGCCGCGTCAGGTGCTCTTTGCCGACCATGGTCGCTCCGTCAGATCGATAAGCTGGTCACCGAACGGTGCGTATCTCGCTTATACCCTCGAACAGGCAAACGGTCAGAGTGACATCTGGTGGCTGGAGATAGCCAGTGGCGCAACCGGCCCCATCACAACCGATGGCGTGAGCCTTGAAGCAAGCTGGCGACCGGTCAGTATCGCATCGGTCTACTTACCGATGGTAATCCGCTAACAACAACGTGTCAGATCACATCTCTATCAAATCACACACCTGTTTCAGCGGAGGAGCGGCACATTCGCAGCTCCTCCTTTTTATGATGTATAATCGAAGCAAGGAGCCGATACACCACCAGCTACCAGTGTGACAACATTACTATCAATAAATGAAAAGAGAAAGCAGTGAGAAGATTACCATTCTACATTGTTGATGTCTTCGCTGAACACAAATATACAGGAAACCAGCTTGCAGTATTTCGCGAAGCAGGAACGCTCTCCGATGATGAAATGCAACACATTGCCCAGGAGATGCATTTCTCGGAAACCACATTTATTGTATCAGACCGACCACGTAATGGTGGTTTTGATGTTAGAATTTTTACCCCTGCAGAAGAGATACCTTTTGCAGGCCATCCCACTCTAGGCACTGCGCATATTATCAATACATATATTCTTCAACGTACCACCGACCAGATCATTCTCAACTTAAAAGTGGGCCAAATCCCCGTGACATGTCAAACAGACGGGTATAGCTGGATGCAACAGATGAAACCGGTCTTTGGACACCAGCATGATCCGGAAATGATCGCCGGTATCCTTAATATAAACCCTTCCGAACTAGACGAACGATTTCCGATCCAGGAAGTTTCTACCGGTCTTCCCTTCTTTATTGTGCCATTAAAAACTATCACAGCCTTAAAGAAGGTGAAGATCAACAAAGACAAATATTTTTCTTTTATAGCAAACACCGCCGCGAAAGCTATTCTTGTCTTTTGTCCCGAGACTCACAATCCAGACAACCATATCAGTGTCAGGGTTTTTACCGACTATTATGGTGTCCCCGAAGATCCGGCAACAGGAAGTGCAAACGGATGCCTGGCTGGGTATCTGGTAAAGTATCGCTATTTTGGCAAAGATAGTATCAATATTCGCAGTGAGCAAGGCTACGAAATCAATCGACCTTCACTTTTACTACTGAGAGCAGAGCAACATGGCAATGATATTAATATCTTCGTTGGCGGGAAGAGTATTGTGGTCGCACAGGGCGAATTCATCTAACGTGACAAACTGGAATTTGATTGCTACCCATAACCGTATCACCAGAAACCTGATGGTCACGCAGTTTCGTGCTGCACTACATCCATACCGACGAAACCTGGAAGGTGATACGCTGGCATGAACTCACCAGATATTCGCTGGATACAAAGGTTCAAACATTTTACAAAAGCTCTATGGCAACTTGAACAGGCAATAGAACTATCTCGCACCAGAGCACTTTCGGAATTAGAAACCCTGGGACTCATCCAGGCTTTTGAATATACGCATGAACTGGCATGGAAAACTCTAAAGGATTTTCTCGAAGATAAGGGTGTGTACAATCTGTACGGTTCCAGAGACAGTACTCGCGAGGCTTTCAAGCGTGGTCTGATTGATGATGGCGAAGTCTGGATGGACATGATCAAGAGCCGCAATCTCTCTTCGCATACGTACAATCAGGAGATTGCCGATGCGATTGCCGGCAGAATCGTTGAACGCTATGTCACGGCCTTTCAGCAATTGTTGAACAGACTCAATATCATCGCTGAGGAAGAACGGGCATGAGATTTGGTCTTAAGGAAACAACGATCGAGCAGATTTGTACCGTGTTGTCGCATTATCCCCAGGTCGAAAAGGCTATTCTGTACGGATCACGCGCCAAAGGTAACTACAAGCCCGGCTCTGATATTGATCTGACCTTGACCGGCAATGAAGCATTGACCCTCGACGTGCTCTACCGAATTATCAATGACATCGACGATTTGCTGCTGCCCTATACCTTCGATCTCTCTATCCTGCACCAGATCAGCGATCCCGACGTGATTGAACACATCCAGCGGGTTGGGGTAGAACTTGTTGCAAAAAACAGCTACCAGAAGTTATCTCATTCTACCGACCGACTCCAGGATCGTGACAGGCACACCGCATCCGCGTAACCAGCCGGTTCAACGGCGTATCACGCACCGGATCGCAAGCACGGCCGGCGCGGCAGCATGGCTGCCGCACTCCAAACGACGCAACACGCGGGTGATAGACGAGCAAGGCAACCAATGCAGCGCGTGATGGCACTGGAGATGGTTATTAGAGCGCGACAGTACAGCTTTTTTATGAAATAAGTTCTAGTATTGTACGAGAAAGGAACGGCCAACACGCATCTCCAGCCCGACGAGCACTGAATTACACGGCATCATTATTGATTATCAAATACGGTACGCGACCGGTCGCACGGTGATCTGCGGGTGTCCGATCCATCCACGAGCAGTCATGATTATTATGTCAAGTCTAACAGGGTAGCAGTCATGGCCCACCAGCCAACGATAACCCTGATGCTGTGCCTGAACGATGTACCGCCGGACGCCAGCGCTGGTATGATAGGGGTCGTAGGGGCACGGCATGCCGTGCCCCTACGACTGCCACGACAACAGCAACATAATAGTGCACGGCTAGAGCCTGTTATGGACTTTTCGGTTCTGCTCGTATATCATGACGCTATGACACGAAAAGCGTATCCCAGTGATGTTTCCGATGAAGAGTGGGCGTTTGTTGCGCCCTATTTGACACTGATGGACGAAGCAGCGCCGCAGCGGAACTATTCCCTGCGCGACGTCTCCAACGGGCTGCGCTACCTTCTGCGTACCGGTGCGCCGTGGCGGATGCTGCCCAACGACGTACCGCCGTGGCACGTGGTGTATCAACAGACCCAGCGCTGGCTGAAAGCGGGCGTGGTTGAGCAGATGGTGCATGATGTGCGGATGCTGCTGCGCGACATCACCGACCGCACACCCCAGCCCCGCGCCGTCATTGTGGACAGCCGGACGCTTCAGTCGACGCCAGAAAGCGGGGGACGTGCCGGCTACGATGGGCACAAACGTCGGAACGGCTCGACGGTGCATCTGGCCGTGGATACGCTTGGACAACTGCTGGCGGTGGTGGTCACCCCAGCCAACGACCAAGACCGGGCGCAGGTAGCGGCACTGGCGCAGCGCATTCAAGAGGTAACTGGCGACACGGTAGAGGTGGCCTTCGTTGACCAGGGCGACCCTGGTGAGCAACCGGCAGCCGATGCCGCCGCCCACGGCAGTCGCCTGGCGGTGGTCACGCTGCCGACCGCCAAACGAGGCTTTGTCTTGCTGCCGCGGCGCTGGGTGGTCGAGCGCAGGTTTGCCTGGATGACGCGCTTCCGTCGCCTGGTGCGTGACGACGAACGTGTGGCAGCGACGCTGGCCGGCTTGCATTTCGTTGCCGTTGCCATCTTGTTGGCCCATCGGTTTGTCGCTCTCATGGTTCAAAGTTCATAACAGGCTCTAGTGGCACAACAGGAACGCTTTAGCTGGGGATGGGAACAACCGGTGCAAGCCTCACCACGATTGACCTTGAGGTTGAGGTGATGACTGCGCAGATACGACGTGGGAACAACCGGTGCAAGTTTCACCACGATTGACAGCCTGCTACACATCACGTATACTGAAACATCAGATGATATGATCTTTAGTCAGGAGTGATCATGTCAATTACCAGACAACCGCTCGTTGAACAAGTAATCGAACATCTCCGACAGCAGGTTCAGGCACAGGTGTATCCGGTAGGCAGCCGCTTACCACCAGAGCCACAACTGATGGCACAACTCGGCGTTGGGCGTTCGACGGTGCGCGAAGCGATTCGGGCCTTGGCCCACGAAGGGTTGCTGGAAGTTCGCCAGGGCGATGGCACCTACGTGCGTGCAGCGGTCACTACAGAACCGTTAGCAGCACGCCTGCGCCAGGCCAAAGTGCAGGAGGTTCACGAGGTTCGGCGGGCGCTCGAACTGGAGGTCGTTGCCCTGGCCGCCGAGCGGCGCAGTGCCGATGATCTGACAATGATCCGGCACTGGCTGGCAGTGCGTACCACCGCGCTGGCAAACGGTGATACCACTGCGGCTCTCAATGCCGACATTGAATTGCACTGCGCTATTGCCGGTGCTACGCAGAATGCAATGCTGCGTGATCTGTATCGGATATTTGCCGTTACCTTGCGCGATGCGCTGGGTGTGCTGTGGGATGTCACAGCGCCGGCCCGCGATGACCATTCCCACGCCGATCTGGTGGCGGCCATCGAAGCCGGCGATGCTGAAACTGCCATTGCGGTGACCCGCCAGATTCTGGCTCGCCACGAAGCGACAATTTATCGCTACGGCGCAGAGGAAGCGCACAGGCAGGAGGCTGAACGGTAGAACAAGCAGGGAAAGGCGGTATGGCGCTGAACATCACTCACCAACCGACAGGCATGTACTCCCTGCTGACGGCAGCACCGGCAGGTACAGGCAGACCGCAGTCGGTTGTTATACTACGCCAGCATTACAGATACGTCACTATTTTTTATCGTTCTTAAACATCAGATCATCAGATGAATTGAAAGGTGTTGTGTACTATGGACGTGTTCGATCTCGGTTTGATCTTTGGTGCAGCACTGCTAGCCGGTGCGCTCAATGCCATTGCCGGCGGCGGTAGCTTCTTTTCGTTTCCGGCCCTGCTGGTGGCCGGCGTACCACCGATTGTTGCCAATGCCACTAATGCGCTGGCCCTCTGGCCGGGAACGCTGGCCAGTGTTGGTGCGTACCGACAGGAACTGCACGGTCAGCAACGTGACATCTGGCTCTTCAGCGGGCTGAGTCTGATCGGTGGATTGGTTGGGGCGGTTCTGTTGCTCTATACCGACGAGCGACGATTTACCGCCTTGATCCCCTATCTGTTGCTTTTTGCGACCCTGATCTTTACGTTTAGTCCGCAGATCACGCGCTTGACCCGTTATGTGGCAGGCACCCATGGCGGTAGCCAGCGCTTGCTGGTTGTGATCGTTTATGTCGCGATTGCCATTTACGGTGGCTTTTTTGGTGCCGGGTTAGGCATTTTGACCCTGGCAGCTCTGTCGTTGCTTGGCTACGACAATATCCATCGGATGAACGCACTAAAGACTCTGCAGGCCGCGCTGGTGAATGGGATCGCGGTTGTGACCTTCGTTGCCACCGGTCTGATTGCCTGGATGCCGGCACTGGTGATGATTGGCGGCGCAATTGTTGGTGGTTACGGCGGTGCGGCAATCGCGCGGCGGATTGATGCCGGGCGGGTACGAACTGCCGTGGTCTGGTTGAGTATCGGGCTTACGATCTGGTTTTTCGTGCGTGGGTAGAAGTTATCTCATTAACTACTGACAGACTCCATAATCGTGATGAGTCCACCCAGCATCCCCGTGACCAGCAGGATCAACGTCATAACACGCGCCGGATCGTGAGCACGGTTGGAGCGGCAGCAAGCATGGCTGCCGCACTCCAAACGCCACAACACGCCCCCACCCTCGCCCGCCCCCGCTGGGGGCGGGAATATGACTTCCGCTGTCGCGCACCGGTTCGTGGGTGCGATACCCCGCTGGAAGCGAGCACGGCAGGCGGTTGCAAGTGGTCAGCGCACCGGAGGCGCGCGCTCCCAGGGCGTACCAGTGCTTGTGCGCCACGATGGAGCGCTCAAGAGCGCCGATGTCAGGTTCAGCGTGAGGGTCACAGGTAGCGAGGGTGAAGATGGTGCTGCGTCTAGCAGTGTGCTGCGACACGCCCTATACTCACTCGTCCCCGCTGGGCTATACATCACCCACATGTCACCCTGCGTTAGATCAGGCTGTAAGCGTTCCCCGTGGCGCGGGCTTCCAGCCTGCGTGGAGGCATCATCGCCACCGCCGTCAGGGCTGGCCGTGGCCGCTGGTGCGCAGGCACAAATCTCTTGCAACATACCCGTCTACGCGCAGGGATCGCATGCATGCCTGACGGACGCGATGATCGGCACGATCCCATCCAGCACCCCCGTGACCAGGATGGGTAACAGTATGCCACGCGCCGGATCGAGAGCGCGGCTGGCGCGGCAGCATGGCTGCCGCACTCCACACTGCGCGACACGCGCATGACGGGCGGGCAAGGCAATCAATCCAGCACGCGCCGGCACGGCTTGAGCAGCGCACTGCCACCGGGCCAGTCGCTCAAACCAGCACCAATAGCGATACACACCCGCTGATACGCACGTGGTTAACACCAGTTGTGGGTAATGCATAGACCGCCGTCAGGGCTGGCCGTGGCCGCTGGTGCGCAGGCACAAATCTTTTGCAACATACCCGTCTACGCGCAGGGATCGCATGCATGCCTGACGGACGCGATGGTCGGCACGATCCCATCCAGCACCCCCGTGACCAGGATGGGTAACAGTATGCCACGCGCCGGATCGAGAGCGCGGCTGGCGCGGCAGCATGGCTGCCGCACTCCAAACTGCGCAACACGCGCATGACGGGCGGGCAAGGCAATCAATCCAGCACGCGCCGGCACGGCTGGAGCAGCGCACTGCCACCGGGCCAGTCGCCCACAACAGCACCCATAGCGGTTATACCCGCTGATACGCACGTAGTTAACACCAGTTGTGGGTAATGCATAGACCGCCGTCAGGGGCTGGCCATGGCCGCTGGTGCGCAGGCACAAATCTTTTGCAACATACCCGTCTACGCGCAGGGATCGCATGCATGCCTGACGGACGCGATGATCGGCACGATCCCATCCAGCACCCCCGTGACCAGGATGGGTAACAGTATGCCACGCGCCGGATCGAGAGCGCGGCTGGCGCGGCAGCATGGCTGCCGCACTCCACACCGCGCGACACACACATGATGCGCGTGTAAGGCAACCCATTCAGCACGTGATACCACGGCTGGAGCAGCGCACTGCCACCGGGCCAGTCGCTCAAACCAGCACCAATAGCGATACACACCCGCTGATACGCACGTGGTTAACACCAGTTGTGGGTAATGCATAGACCGCCGTCAGGGCTGGCCGTGGCCGCTGGTGCGCAGGCACAAATCTCTTGCAACATACCCGTCTACGCGCAGGGATCGCATGCATGCCTGACGGACGCGATGATCGGCACGATCCCATCCAGCACCCCCGTGACCAGGATGGGTAACAGTATGCCACGCGCCGGATCGAGAGCGCGGCTGGCGCGGCAGCATGGCTGCCGCACTCCACACCGCGCGACACACACATGATGCGCGTGTAAGGCAACCCATTCAGCACGTGATACCACGGCTGGAGCAGCGCCCCGCCACCGGGTCAGTCGCCCACAACAGCACCCATAGCGGTTATACCCGCTGATACGCACGTAGTTAACACCAGTTGTGGGTAATGCATAGACCGCCGTCAGGGGCTGGCCATGGCCGCTGGTGCGCAGGCACAAATCTCTTGCAACATACCCGTCTACGCGCAGGGATCGCATGCATGCCTGACGGACGCGATGATCGGCACGATCCCATCCAGCACCCCCGTGACCAGGATGGGTAACAGTATGCCACGCGCCGGATCGAGAGCGCGGCTGGCGCGGCAGCATGGCTGCCGCACTCCACACCGCGCGACACACACATGATGCGCGTGTAAGGCAACCCATTCAGCACGTGATACCACGGCTGGAGCAGCGCACTGCCACCGGGCCAGTCGCTCAAACCAGCACCAATAGCGATACACACCCGCTGATACGCACGTGGTTAACACCAGTTGTGGGTAATGCATAGACCGCCGTCAGGGCTGGCCATGGCCGCTGGTGCGCAGGCACAAATCTTTTGCAACATACCCGTCTACGCGCAGGGATCGCATGCATGCCTGACGGACGCGATGGTCGGCACGATCCCATCCAGCACCCCCGTGACCAGGATGGGTAACAGTATGCCACGCGCCGGATCGAGAGCGCGGCTGGCGCGGCAGCATGGCTGCCGCACTCCAAACTGCGCGACACGCGCATGACGGGCGGGCAAGGCAATCAATCAGCACGCGCCGGCACGGCTTGAGCAGCGCACTGCCACCGGGCCAGTCGCTCAAACCAGCACCAATAGCGATACACACCCGCTGATACGCACGTGGTTGACACCAGTTGTGGGTAATGCATAGACCGCCGTCAGGGCTGGCCGTGGCCGCTGGTGCGCAGGCACAAATCTCTTGCAACATACCCGTCTACGCGCAGGGATCGCATGCATGCCTGACGGACGCGATGATCGGCACGATCCCATCCAGCACCCCCGTGACCAGGATGGGTAACAGTATGCCACGCGCCGGATCGAGAGCGCGGCTGGCGCGGCAGCATGGCTGCCGCACTCCACACTGCGCGACACGCGCATGACGGGCGGGCAAGGCAATCAATCCAGCACGCGCCGGCACGGCTTGAGCAGCGCACTGCCACCGGGCCAGTCGCTCAAACCAGCACCAATAGCGATACACACCCGCTGATACGCACGTGGTTGACACCAGTTGTGGGTAATGCATAGACCGCCGTCAGGGCTGGCCGTGGCCGCTGGTGCGCAGGCACAAATCTCTTGCAACATACCCGTCTACGCGCAGGGATCGCATGCATGCCTGACGGACGCGATGATCGGCACGATCCCATCCAGCACCCCCGTGACCAGGATGGGTAACAGTATGCCACGCGCCGGATCGAGAGCGCGGCTGGCGCGGCAGCATGGCTGCCGCACTCCACACTGCGCGACACGCGCATGACGGGCGGGCAAGGCAATCAATCCAGCACGCGCCGGCACGGCTTGAGCAGCGCACTGCCACCGGGCCAGTCGCTCAAACCAGCACCAATAGCGATACACACCCGCTGATACGCACGTGGTTAACACCAGTTGTGGGTAATGCATAGACCGCCGTCAGGGCTGGCCGTGGCCGCTGGTGCGCAGGCACAAATCTTTTGCAACATACCCGTCTACGCGCAGGGATCGCATGCATGCCTGACGGACGCGATGGTCGGCACGATCCCATCCAGCACCCCCGTGACCAGGATGGGTAACAGTATGCCACGCGCCGGATCGAGAGCGCGGCTGGCGCGGCAGCCATGCTGCCGCACTCCACACCGCGCGACACGCGCATGACGGGCGGGCAAGGCAATCAATCCAGCACGCGCCGGCACGGCTTGAGCAGCGAACTGCCACCGGGCCAGTCGCTCAAACCAGCACCAATAGCGATACACACCCGCTGATACGCACGTGGTTAACACCAGTTGTGGGTAATGCATAGACCGCCGTCAGGGCAGGCCGTGGCCGCTGGTGCGCAGGCACAAATCTTTTGCAACATACCCGTCTACGCGCAGGGATCGCATGCATGCCTGACGGACGCGATGATCGGCACGATCCCATCCAGCACCCCCGTGACCAGGATGGGTAACAGTATGCCACGCGCCGGATCGAGAGCGCGGCTGGCGCGGCAGCCATGCTGCCGCACTCCAAACTGCGCGACACGCGCATGACGGGCGGGCAAGGCAATCAATCAGCACGCGCCGGCACGGCTTGAGCAGCGCACTGCCACCGGGCCAGTCGCTCAAACCAGCACCAATAGCGATACACACGCGCTGATACGCACGTGGTTGACACAAGTTATGGGTAGTGCATAGCCCGCTGGGGGCGGGAATGTGGCTTCCGCTGTCGCGTACCGATTCGTGGGGGCGATCCCCCGCTGGAAGCGGGCACGGTGAGCTGTGGCAAGTGATCAGCGCGCCGGAGGCGCACGCTCCCAGGGCCATTGTTTGTGCACCACAGTAGAGCGCTGAAGGGTACGGCGTAAGGATCACGGCAGATACCATGCAGAACAACCCTGACGTTGCCCTCCCAATAGCACCCACTCTACGCTGCCGGTAGCGTAAACCAGAAGGTCGAGCCGTGTCCTTCCTGACTGCTCGCCCAGATGCGGCCACCGTGGCCCTCGACCAGGTGCTTGGCAATTGCCAGACCCAACCCGGTACCTCCAGCGTGGCGGGTGCGCGCCCGGTCAACTTTGTAGAAGCGCTCGAAGATGCGTTGAATATCGCGATTGGGAATTCCGATGCCGGTGTCGCTGACCCTGATCAGTAACCACGTCCCCGCCGGATGCGGAGGACGATCAGGCCGTGACGGTTGTTCATCATCACGCAGGGTCAGCACCTCAGCCGCTACCGTGATGGTTCCACCTTCAGGTGTAAACTTCACCGCATTGTGGAGCAGATTCAACAATACCTGACCAATTCGATCACCGTCCATCAATGCCAGTGGCAAATCAGCCGCCGGCTCGACGCAGATCACTTGTTGTTTACGATCAGCCTGGGGTCGAATGCGCTCAACGGCACGTTCGATCACCGGCCAGACCGGTAACGGTTCCAGCTTGAGCGAGACCCGCCCCGACTCAAGGCGGGAAAGCTCGTGCAATTCGTCAACCAGTTGCGTGACGGCATCAATCTCTTGCGCCATCTGCTCCAGCATACGGCTGGCAATATCGGGGGGTGGTGCTGATTGTACGGTCTCCACCAGCAACTTAAGCGAAGCCAGTGGCGTGCGCAACTCGTGCGATACATTCGCCACCAGATCACGCCGCGCACGTTCAAGCATACTGATTTGCGTCAGGTCGCGAATCGTGATCAGAGCGCCAACCGGTTTTCCGCCCCCTTCCCGCAATGGCACGTAGTGCAAATGTAATGTCCGCCCGGTTGCGATTGGACGGATCGTCAATTCACGATGTTCTCCATCGCTAAGCACATCAGAGGCTAACTGATCGGCTTGATGATCGCGGAGCAGTGTAATCAGGCCGCTGTCTTGCATCGGCGATTGAGTAGCCAGGAGATGCAGCGCGGTGTCGTTGTGAAAGACAATACGACGTTCGGTATTGATCACAATCACACCGGTATCAATCGCTGCTGCCAGCGCCAGAAAGAGCGGCTGACGATGAATGGCTAACAACGCAAGATGCGAATCGGACGTTATCGTTTCTGATCTGGCAGATGAGATCATGGAGTGTTCCTGAGTACCGGGCGGAGAGGGATGGTCAACCAATGATGAATGGCTCTTCTGATGTCGGCGATACATACTGACGATAAACCCAACCGCCAGTGCAATCGTCGCTACCATCAGCATCCATTCGAGCAGCATCATTGGTGCAATTTACGCATCATCAGATGGCGGTTCAAACCGATACCCAACCCCTCGCACCGTCTGGATATAAACCGGTTTGCCAGGGTCTGGCTCTATCTTCTCGCGCAGCCAGCGGATATGGACATCGACAGTGCGACTATCACCGATGAAGTCCTGTCCCCATACCCGTTCGAGCAGCAGATCGCGCGTCAGGGCAATCCCACGATTACGCATCAGACAGGTGAGCAGATCGAATTCTTTCTGCGGGAGATTCAGTTCCTGCCCATTCCGCCAGGCCCGACGGCTGCTGGTGTCCACCCGGATCGCCCCGGCCTCTAGCACTTCACGTACAATCGAATGAGGCTGTCGTTCGCTGCGCCGCAGGATCGCCCGCACACGAGCAAGGAACTCGCCGAGGCTAAACGGCTTGCCCATGTAGTCATCAGCCCCCAGTTCCAGACCGGCAATCCGATCAACCTCGTCCTGACGAGCCGTGAGCATGATGATCGGTACATCGCTCTCTTGACGCAGAATCCGACAGACCGAGAAGCCGTCAAGACGGGGGAGCATAATGTCGAGGACAACGAGATCGGGTTGATCACGGCGAGCACGGTCGAGACCCTGAACACCATCACCGGCGACAATGACGGAATAGCCTTCGCGTTCGAGGTTGTAGCGTAGTGTCTCGGCCAACGTGGTTTCGTCTTCGACGATGAGAACCGTCGCCATAGTTACTCCACACATAAAGACCGCCGCTTGTGAGTCGGCGGTCATTGCCACGTGGCGAATGTGGTCGGGGCGGAGGGATTTGAACCCACGACCCCCGCGTCCCAAACGCGGTGCTCTACCAGGCTGAGCCACGCCCCGACGCCATTAAGATTAACAGCAGTGACGCCATTTTGTCAAGCGTCATCGCCTGGCTCCGGCGGCACAACCGGCGGCCCAGAGCGTGGTTGCAGGTGCAGGCGCGCCCGCACGCGAGCCATTTCCCCAACGGCCAGGCGGGCTTCGGCCAGCCATTCACGATGTTCGTAGGCAAAGGCACGTGCAATGTAGGCGAGTGCACTGCTGCGCGTATCGGCAATCCCAACCGCAACCAGCAGATCGAGCAATTCACGCTCGGCACGACCAAGACGGGTCATGACCGGTACTGTGCGTGTGGTAAAGAGCACTTCGTGATCAGCAGATCGCATCCCCCAGGCCACCGGCAGACCGGTCTGGCGTTCGATTTCGCGGGCAATGCGCATCCGCTGACGGCGCGTCTGCTCACGCAAGAGTGGAATGTCTTCAGCCGGACGGCTAATGTGGAGAATGATCAGCAATTCATCACTATACCGGCGAATGTCAGGCAGCCCGGCCCGCACTTCAATCGGCAAATACTGGTTAATGAGACGTTGGATCTCTTCATCGTGCATTGAGTGTGTCCTTACGGAGCAAATGGCACCATGGGATGATGATACCACGAATTCACATCTATGTTCGGCGCCCGGATACCTCTCGCATTACCAGGGCGGCCAGGAGGCCAACCAGGCATGCTGCTGCCCCGAAGAGAAATGTCTCCCCGATGACCCGTGCCGCAATCTCCATCAGAAAACGAGCCGGCTCGGTGACAGCGAGCGGGTTGTCAGCGCCAGCCCGCCGCAGCTCGTCCTGGCGATGAACGCCCCACAGGGTGAGGATTGCTACACCCACCGTCATGCCCACCAGACGCAGGGCGATCACCAGAGCCGAGGCTGCACCGCGACGATCTTCACCGGCAGCGGCAATCACTGTGTCGGCGACCGGCGCAATCACCAGGCCCAGACCAATACCGGTCAACGCCAGTTCCAGACCCATCCGCAGGTAGGTCGCGTCCGGCCCCCAAAACGCCATCAGGCCATAGCCAATGATAGCCAGTCCTAAGCCCAACATTGCCGGCAACCGTGCTCCAAACCGCCCGGTGAGCAGTCCGCCGGGGAGTGCAGCAGCCGCCATTGTCAGGGTTAATGCTGATAGCATCCAGCCGGCATCCCAGGCGGCGATACGGAGAATGTCGCTATCGGTCGGATGGTACAGCAACAAACGGGTGTTGATGTAGAGAGGTACATTCGTGATCGCAATTGCCAGTCCGAACCCAACCATCACGTTGATCACGCAGGCCATCGCGGTATGACGGTGGGTGAACAGTTCCAGGCCAATCAGCGGATCGTCACTACGGCGCTCGACCCAAACGAAGAGTGCCAGCAACAGCAGGGACACTATCACCAGCGGCCCGGCGTAGGGCGGTGGTCCCAGGCGCTCACCGTAGAAATCGGTCGCGCCTAGTTCGCTCCCGGCAGCCAGACCGATATTCAACGCAACGAGGCTAGCGCTCAACAACAGCGTGCCCGGCCAATCGAAACGCCCGACCCGCGGCGGGGTCGGCACCTGACGCAGCGCATACCACGTCAATGCCAGGGCGACCAGACCAATAGGCAGGTTGAGCCAAAACAGGAGCCGCCAGTCGTCAAAGATGCGCATAAGCACGCCGCCGTAGAGATGCCCGACCATCCATCCGGCGGTATCAACGGCACCGATCAGACCGAGCGCGGCTGCCCGTTGTCCTGGCGGGAAGAGATCGCCAACCAGGGCCATCGAGACCGGCACCATCGCTCCGGCCCCAAACGCCTGAATCACCCGTCCGATAATCAGCATCGTCAGATTCGGCGCGGCTGCCACCCAGGCTGAACCGATGAGGAAAACGACCAGGCAGATCAGATACACCATTCGCCGGCCAAACAGATCAGACAGCCGACCCATAAAGGTCATACTCACCGTGTAGGCCAGCAAATAGCCACTCACCGCCCAGGAAGCCCGATTCAACTCCGTATCCAGGGAAAGACGCAGGTCAATCATGACCTTCGGTAACGCAGCACTGATCACCGTCAGGTCAACTGCGCCGATGAAGATTGCCAGACAGACCAGCCCCAGGGTCAGCCGTGGATCGACCGGACGGGTTTCAACCGTTGTCAAGGCAGGATTTTTCATGGACATTGCACCGGTTCACGAACATCAACCGCTTTGTCATAGTCACTGAACTCAAGCGTCCAGGTGGTGGGGCTACTGGCGTCAGTGGCTGTATCGACCAGTACCACGCGACTGGCGCGCAGCGTCTCTTGATCCGCCCAGAGATCGGTGGTCACCGGCCCGGCGCCCAGGAGGTTGAGGCTAATCGCACGCAACAAATCGGCAGGCAGGGTTCCCCGCAGATGGTAATGTGGTCGACCGTTCAACTCTTCAATCCCGACGAGCGTCACATCGGTAAAGCCGTTCGCCAGCAGCGCTTCGATGCCGATCTCAGGTGCGAACAGCACTGCCGGATCGAAGGTTGAACCGGCCTGCAAGCACATCCACTGGCGGGTAATCGGGTTGGTAGCGTACTGTTTACCGGCCAGCGAGACGGTGCGAATCTCGCCAATTGCACTGCCAAGGGTGATGTTGAGAATGGAGAGAACCGCGTCAGGACGGCGCAAATCACCTTCGATGCTGTTGAGAATAGTCACGCCACCGGCATCGAGCGCGACCGGCTTGCCACTCAGGGTAATACGGAAATGAGCACTCTGACTATTCTGCGTCGCCTGTCCGATAGCAGCCGCCAGTGCGCGTGGGTCAGGAGTTGGGGTAGGAGTGGGAGGGGAAGCGATACCACCACAGGCCACCAGCCATAACAGGGAACCAGCAATCAGCCATTTCCAGACATGCTTCATAAAGCACCTTTTCAGTTGCCGTGCTACCATGGTTGTGAGAATAGTATACCAGAGGTAATTCCTATGAAGATCGCGATTATCGGCGCCGGTGCCCTGGGGAGCGTGATTGGATTCCATCTGGCAGCCAATCACGCCGTCACGCTGGTAGACCCGTGGGAAGAGCACGTTAACACAATTAACGAGTATGGCCTGCGCTGTAGCTTTGACGATCAAGAGCAGGTGCGTCTGTTACCGGCTACGACCAGCGCTGACAACCTTGAACCGGTTGAGGTTGCCCTGATTACGGTCAAAGCAGCCCAAACGCCCTGGGCTGCTGAGATTGCCGCACAGATAGTACAACCGAACGGCGTTGCCTACACGCTGCAAAACGGTCTGGGCAACGCCGAACGACTCGCCAGCCGGTTGGGAACACAACGGGTCGGGCAGGGGGTGACCACGATTGGTGCGACCTTGCTGGCGCCTGGACACGTGCGGATGGCCGGTCGTGGCCCCACGACATTTGCCGCAACCCCCTCGCTGCAATTAGCCTACGCCGTCGCCGATGCCTTTCGCGCCAGTTCATTACCGGCGGGTGTCTCAACCGATCTGGCAAGTCTGGTATGGGGCAAATTGATCGTCAATACCGGGATCAATGCGTTAACGGCTCTACTGCGGGTGCCAAACGGAGCGTTGGCGAACATCCCGGCTGCAGAAAAACTGGTGCGCCGTGCGGTGGAAGAGGCGGTCGCTGTAGCCTGTGCCGCCGGAATTACGATTGGATTGAGCGACCCGGTAGCCGAAACGCTGGCAGTTGCGCGGGCTACGGCAACGAATCGCTCATCAATGCTTCAGGATGTACTACGTGGTGCGCCAACCGAAATTGACACGATTAACGGGGCAATTGTGCGCGAAGGGCAACGGCTTGGTGTACCAACACCGTTTAACGCCTTCCTCTGCGACTTGATCACTGCCCTCGAAGCGACTACACCGCTGCGGGTGAAGTGAAAATAAGGACGCGGATAAACACGGATGTGGCGGATTATCTGCGTGTATTCGCGTAAACCCGCGTGCATCCGTGTTCTATTGAACAGGGTACGCGGATGGACGCGGATTGGGCGGATTGGCGCGGATTATCTGCGTGTATTCGCGTAAACCCACGTGCATCCGTGTTCCATGAACAGGGTACGCGGATATGCGCGGATTGGGCGGATTGGCGCGGATTATCCGCGTGTATCCGCGTAAACCCGCGTTTATCCGTGTTCTATTGAACAGAGTACGCGGATGGACGCGGATTGGGCGGATTGGCGCGGATTATCCGCGTGTATCCGCGTAAACCCGCGTTTATCCGTGTTCTATTGAACAGAGTACGCGGATGGACGCGGATTGGGCGGATTGGCTATAAACGACGGAGCACAGGTTGACTCCTGTGCTCCGTGTCCTTACCTTCACAAGATCATTGCCATAATGTGCCGATGAAACCCATCACGATTATGCACTTCTGGGACCACTAAAAGCTATCGAGCAGCAAATGTTAGATATATCATGAAAGATGTCTTAAGTGACCAGTGCTGCCCATTGTTCGCATCAATGAACACTGCACAGTCGCTATCGGCGCAGGCCCGCACCTGCCAATAGTAAGTTGTGTTGGGGGTGATGCCGGCAACGGTCACACTGGTGTTGGCACCCACATTGGTTGTCGGCGTACAGCCAGGGTTAGTATCCAGGCAGTAGCGATAGTGATGAACCGTGGCCCCTGCCGACTGCCACTGGAGGGTGAGATTGATGGATTGATTAGTGGTACTGACAGCCGAGCTGGTTTTGGTGAAGGCGAAGACCAGCTTGCTGACAAACGCATCCCTATCACCATTGTACACCCCACCATACGCCCCTGCCGTGATGGGGAAGTTATTAGACTCAGTATACCCCGCCACATAGACAGTGCCCTGGCCGTCCAGCGCGAGCGCGGTGGCAGAGTCCCAAGCACTCCCGCCGAGGAAGGTGCTGGCGAGCAGGCCACCCAGGTTGCCGCTCAATCTGCTTACGAAGGTGTCACCACTACCATTGTACGACCCATCATACGCCCCCGCCATGGTGGGGAAGTCAGCAGACCCAGTCTCCCCCGCCACGTAGACACTCCCCTGCCCGTCCAGCACGAGGGCAGTGGCAGAGTCCCAATCACTCCCGCCGAGGAAGGTACTGGCGAGTTGGCTGCCCAGGTCACCACTCAAGCGACTTACAAACACATCGCTGCCACCACCATTGTACGTCCTATCATGCGCTCCCAACGTGGTGGGGAAGTCGGTGGAAGAGGTCTCTCCTGCCACATAGACATTGCCCTGCCCGT
Source organism: Chloroflexus aurantiacus J-10-fl (assembly GCF_000018865.1). Taxonomy (NCBI): domain Bacteria; kingdom Bacillati; phylum Chloroflexota; class Chloroflexia; order Chloroflexales; family Chloroflexaceae; genus Chloroflexus; species Chloroflexus aurantiacus. The sequence continues at coordinate 3,824,699 of NC_010175.1, read as the reverse complement.
CCAGTGTGAGAGCGGTAGCGCTTTCATCAATGCTCCCGCCAAGGAAGGTGCTGGCAACCAGGCTGCGCAGCTCACCACTCAATTTACTCACGAACCCATCGCTACCATTGAACGACCCATCATACGACCCCGCCGTAGTAGGGAAGTTAGCAGAGTCAGTCCATCCCGCCACATAGACATTCCCCTGCCCATCCAACGCGAGGGCGGTAGCACTGTCGGGGAGACTCCCGCCGAGGAAGGAACCGGCAAGCAGGCCTCCCAGATCGCCGCTTAAACGGCTCACGAACGTATCGCTGCCACCACCATTGTACGCCCTATCATACACCCCCGCCGTGGTAGGGAAATCGGTGGAATAGGTATCCCCCGCCACATAGACATTCCCCTGCCCGTCCAGCGCGAGGGCGGTGGCAGAGTCCCAATCACTCCCACCGAGGAACGTACTGGCGAGCAGGCTGCCCAGGTTGCCGCTCAACTTGCTCACGAACGCATCTCTGGCACCACCATTGTACGTCCTATCATACGCCCCCGCCGTAGTGGGGAAGTTGGCAGACCAGGTCTCTCCCGCCACGTAGACATTCCCCTGCCCGTCCAGCACAAGGGCGGTGGCGACGTCCCAATCACTTCCACCGAGGAACGTACTGGCGAGCAGGCTGCCCAGGTCGCTGCTCAAGCGGCTCACGAACGCATCTCTGAAACCTCTATTGAACACCCCATCATACGCCCCTGCTGTGGTGGGGAAGTTGGCAGAACCAGTCCACCCCGCCACATAGACAGTGTCCTGGCTGCTGATCGCTAACGAGTTCGCGACATCATTTCCATTCCCAAACATTCCGCCGAGGAAGGTGCTGGTAAGCAGACTGCCCAGGTCACCACTCAACTTGCTCGCGAATGCATCCCTGTCGCCACCATTGTAAGACCCATCATACGCTCCCAACGTGGTGGGGAAATTGGTGGAAGAGGTATACCCCGCCACATAGACAGTGCCCTGCCCGTCCAGCGTGAGGGCGATGGCGACGTCCCAACCACTCCCGCCGAGGAAGGTACTGGCGAGCAGGCTGCCCAGGTTGCTGCTCAAGCGGCTCACGAACGCATCTCTGTAACCGCCATTGTACACTCTATCATACGCCCCCGCCGTAGTGGGGAAGATAGTAGAACCGGTCTCCCCCATCACATAGACAGCGCCCTGCCCGTCCAGCGCGAGGGAAAGGGCGTATTCAGAGTCATTCCCGCCGAGGAAGGTACTGGTAAGCAGACTGCCCAGGTCGCCGCTCAAGCGGCCCGCGAACGCATCGCTGCTACCACCATTGTACGTCCTATCATACGCTCCCAACGTGGTGGGGAAATTGGTGGAAGAGGTATACCCCGCCACATAGACAGTGCCCTGCCCATCCAGCGCGAGGGCGGTGGCGACGTCCCAATCACTCCCGCCGAGGAACGTACTGGTGAGCAGGCTTCCCAAGTCACCACTCAACTTGCTCGCAAATGCATCCCTGTCACCACTATTATAAGACCCATCATACGCTCCCGCCATGGTGGGGAAGTCAGCAGACCCAGTCTCCCCCGCCACGTAGACATTCCCCTGCCCGTCCAGCACGAGGGCGGTGGCAGAGTCCCAAGCACTCCCACCGAGGAAGGTACTGGCGAGCAGGCTGTTCAGGTCACCGCTCAAGCGACTTACGAACACATCGCTGCTACCACCATTGTATGTCCTATCATACGCTCCCAACGTGGTGGGGAAGTCGGTGGAAGAGGTCCCTCCTGCCACATAGACAGTGCCCTGCCCGTCCAGCGCGAGGGCGCCGGCGAAGTTCCAATAACTCCCACCGAGAAACGTACTGGCGAGCAGGCTGCCCAGGTCACCGCTCAAGCGACTTACGAACACATCGCTGCCATCACCATTGTACGTCCTATCATACGCTCCCAACGTGGTGGGGAAGTCGGTGGAAGAGGTCTCTCCTGCCACATAGACATTCCCCTGCGCGTCCAACGCAAGATCATTGGCTTCGTCCCAATCACTCCCGCCGAGGAAGGTACCGGCAAGCAGGTTGCGCAGGTCGCCGCTCAACCTGCTCACGAAGGCGTCACCACGATCACCTCCATTCAACGACCTGTCATACGCCCCCAGCGTGGTGGGGAAGTCGGCAGATCCGGTATTCCCGGCTACATATACAGCCCCTTGCCCGTCTATGACCATTGCCGTAGCGGTGTCTTCGCCGCTACCAGCCGCTCCTCCCACAAACGTACTCGCTCCCAGCAGCATTGCCGCACTGGTCTGGGTGGGTGTGGCCTGACCGGTAATGCCTATCCCTTCTGGTATGCCAACCGGTGCCCGTACCACGCCATCCGGTGCGATAGCCGGTGAGAAGGTTTGCTGATGGGGAATACCGGCTGGTGTGACCGCTTCCAGCAGCGGCAGACGCAGGCGGTGCGCTCCGGCCTGCACCTCCAGTTCCCCATCCACCATCCCGATTACCTCACCACCGCTGACCTGCATCTGCACACGGTTGAGCAGCGTCGGGTCGGCGGTACGTGCGCACAGACGCAACCGCCCGTCAATTACCGTCAGTTCCAGCGTCACCCCTGGCGTCAGCGCCAGCCGTGCCACTTCCCACACCGGCACGTTCACGTGCTGATTGGGATCATTACCGGTCAGGAACGATATTGTCGTTGCCAGTGGCCCGTGCAGGCTGACGTCAGGCGTGGTGGTCACTCCGGCAGCAGTGAAGGTCAGGGGGGCTGCCCCATCCACGTGCAGGTGCAATCGTCCATCGTGCCCCACGGCCAGCCGGGCATCCTGGCCTATCAGTATCGCCACAAACGCAGGGTCGAACTGCCCCCAATTTTCGATGAAGACGTTACTATCGGTGCGAGCGTAGGGGAGTGCCGGGGTGGTTGTCGATGGTAGCACTGGCGCTATGAACACAACGAGCGGCTGGATTGCTGCGAGTAAGAGCACAAGCAGCAGGGAAAGAGGTAACAGCGTTATCGGTGAACGAGGAAGCGGCAGTGGAAACGCAGGACGCGGGAGAGGAACGACCGTCATATATATCTCCTCTCCGTGAAGGAACCGAATTATACAGACGGTACTCTGCAATTATATAAGGCGCTCTGTGCTGGTGTCAATTGCTATTGAGACGCGGATCGACGCGGATTGGGTGGATGAACGCGGATTATCCGCGTGTATCCGTGAGCACCCGCGTCAATCTGTGTCCCATAGACAGGGTACGCGGATGGGCGCGGTTGGGCAGATTAGCGCGTATTATCCGCGTGTATCCGCGTAAACCCGCGTTAATCCGCGTTCTACACACAGAGCACACAGATCGATGGGAGTTGCGAGTTACGACCCACCACCCCGCTGCGCCGCAATGGTCATCAGGGTTGCGACCATAAACAGGGTACGCGGATAAACGCGGATGTGGCGGATTGGCGCGGATTATCCGCGTGTATCCGCGTCAATCCGTGTTCTACACACAGAGCACACAGATCGATGGGAGTTGCGAGTTACGACCCACCACCCCGCTGCGCCGCAATGGTCATCAGGGTCGCGACCATTTGCTGGGCACGCTGAAGTAATTCGTCCATCGCATCGACGTTGGGCAACAGGTAGAGGGTGGGGCGCAGACCGCCGGGAGCAAATGCTGGATGGTAGAGGGCAAAGGGGTCACTGCCTTCACGGCGGAAGACCTCGATGGTCATTGATTGGCCGGCTGCCTGAACCACGAAGGTTGAGAAGCGTTCGTAACCCTCCTGGGCCAGCCAGGCTTCCATATCGGCGGCAATCACTGCCGCACGTGGTTCGGGCGCACGGTCGTAGCGGACAACCTGAAGCACGGGCACGTTCCTTCCTGTATTTACGCTGCCTGTTCGGCTAAGAAGCGGTGTACGGCTTCATCCAGACTGATAACGCCGGCGATCACCGGTTCGTTGTAGACCGGCCCAAAATCGAAGAGCAGCGAGCGGGCAGTCTCTAGTTCACGCAGCATAATGTGGGCAATTGGCCCACCAGCCGGTAGCATCAGCTCTCGCGCCGCCCGTAGCGTGGCAGCTTGATCGTAAGCCACACGGACAATCTCTGCCCGCCAGCCATCCTGATCCAGGGTCAACCGGGCATAGGCAGCCCGCCAGTCGCCATCGAAGGGCAAGCCGACCGATCCGACATTAACAACCAGGGTCTTGCCAACCCGACGGGCGAATGGCATATGCGTATGAGCGGTACAGAAGACTGCTGCGTGCGGATCGATGCGCGATTGCAGCTCGTGCTGGTCGTGGGTTGGTAGTAGTCCATCACGATCATGATGGATTGAACCGTGGTAAGCCATAACCACGCCTTCACGACTTGTCAGCGCAAGGTTGGTCGGTAGTGCCGCCACAGCAGGCAGCAGATCGGCAACTTCGTGATGGGTCCAGATGATCGGCCCCAATAGCGCACGCCGCCCACCCTGTGGCGGACGACCCGCACGCAGGTCGTGATCGTAATTCAACACATACCCCTCGTGATTCCCCCGCAGCACATACCACCCCCGCTCGGCACGTAGACGCAGAGCCAGTTCAAGGCACGGACGCGGGTTGGGGCCACGATTAATAATGTCGCCGGCAATAATCACCGCATCGGGTTGCCACCGGTCAATATCTGCAATAACGGCAGTGAAGGCAGCCAGGTTGGCGTGAATATCGGCCAGAACAGCTACTTTCATCGTTTTCAGGTTCCCTTTTGCGCTGGTATACCTATCGTCACCATCAGGTAGTGTACCATGGAAGAGGAAGCATTGTACCCAGGAGTACCTATTGTGTTTACGTTTGGACGCGCTCTCTGTACAGAACCGATGATTGCTGCCAGCCGCGAGTGGCTGGTGACGAACGGCATTGGCGGTTATGCAGCCGGTACCATCGCCGGCACATTAACGCGGAGCTACCACGGGTTGCTGATTGCTGCGCTCGAACCACCGCTGGGCCGTGTCCTTACGCTTGCTGCTCTCGATACACATGTGTCATATCTGGGCCACCATTTCGATTTGACAACTCACCGTCGGGTAGGTGAACCGGCGCGTGCCTGTCGCTGGCTCGAACGCTGGTGGCGTGACGGCACGACGCCGGTGTGGGAATATGCGCTGGCCGATGCCCTGCTTGAACGACGAGTCTGGATGGCGCCAGGTGCCAATACCACCTTCATTCGCTACACTGTGCAACGCGCCTCGGCACCACTGACGATACGCCTTGATGCCCTGGCAACAGCACGCGATCATCACACGGTGGCGCAGGTCGGTAAGATCGCGCTTCAGGTCGAGACGATCAATAACGGTCTCCGGATCGGGCCAATGATTGGTGGGCATAGTTTACGTCTGCTCAGTGATCGAGCGTCCTGGAAACCGCTCGGCGGATGGCTGACCGATCTGTACCTCGCAGTGGAAGATGAACGTGGTCAACCGGCTACCGACAATCTGCGCCGGGTGGGGCGGCTTACAGTGACGTTGAGCACCGGTGAGTCGCTCCTGGTGGTTGCTACCACTGAACAGACTGCCACACTTGATGCCGATGCAGCCTGGAGCCAACGTGCCCGTTACGAAGCGGAGCTGCTCAGCCGGATCGAGTGGACTGATGATCCAGTGGTTCACCAGCTTGCGCTGGCTGCCGACCAGTTTATTGTTGACCGACCACTCGACACCGGTCTGCGCGGACGGACGATTATCGCCGGTTATCCCTGGTTTACCGATTGGGGACGCGATACGATGATCAGCCTGCCCGGGTTAACGATCCCGACACGACGACCAGAGGTAGCGGCGGCTGTGCTGCGCACCTTCGCCCGTTTTGTTGATCAAGGTATGCTCCCCAACCGATTTCCCGATGAAGGCGTCGCCCCTGAGTACAACACTGCCGATGCAACGCTCTGGTTTTTTGAGGCGATTCGTGCCCATCACGCTGCCTTTGGCGATGATGACCTGATCACCGAACTCTTCCCGCTGTTGGAAGAGATTATCGATTGGCATATCCGTGGCACCCGTGACGGAATAGGGTTGGATCGCGGTGATAGCTTGCTGCGGGCCGGCACTGCGACAACCCAGCTCACCTGGATGGATGTACGGGTTCGCGGTTGGGTAGTGACACCGCGTAGTGGCAAGCCGGTTGAGATCAATGCGCTGTGGTACAACGCCTTGCAAAGTATGGCTGCGTTCGCCAGACATCTCGGTAAAGCCGACGAGCGCTACACGACGATGGCCGCAGCGACCAAAGCCGGATTTAACCGTTTCTGGTATGCCGATGGCCACTATCTCTACGATGTGATTGATGGCCCCGATGGGGTAGACCCCACACTTCGACCTAATCAGATCATTGCGGTGAGTCTGCCTTACAGTCCGCTTGACCGCCAGCGGCAGGAAGCTGTGGTACAGGCATGTGCCCGCTCGCTTCTGACCGGCGTTGGTTTGCGCAGTCTGACACCAGATCATCCCGATTATGCACCGCGTTACACCGGTTCGCTGCTGGCGCGTGACGCCGCCTATCATCAGGGCACGGTTTGGGCCTGGCTGATTGGCCCCTTTGCCAGCGCATGGTATCGCATTACTCGCGACCGTGACGCCACACGCCGCCTTCTCTTGCCGCTGATCGATCACCTCGTCGATGGCTGTGTTGGGACGATCAGTGAAATTTTCGACGGCGATCCGCCACACCAGCCACGCGGCTGTTTTGCCCAGGCATGGAGTGTAGCGGAAGTGCTGCGGGTATGGTATGAGGTAGAAGATAGGGGTGAGGAGATAGAAGATAGGAGATAGAAGATAGGAGATAGAAGATAGGAGATAGAAGATAGGAGATAGAAGATAGGAGATAGAAGATAGGAGATAGAAGATAGAAGATAGGAGATAGAAGATAGGAGATAGAAGATAGGAGATAGAAGATAGGAGATAGAAGATAGGAGATAGAAGATAGGAGATAGAAGATAGGAGATAGAAGATAGGAGATAGAAGATAGGAGATAGAAGATAGGAGATAGAAGATAGGAGATAGAAGATAGGAGATAGAAGATAGAAGATAGAAGATAGAAGATAGGGGACGAAGGAGAGGGGAGAATGTAGGCAATATATCGCTACAGGGTAGCGGTCCAATCATGCTTTAGAAGAGATTGTTCTGACCGTACTTTGTAGGGGTGTGTAGCCTCGCCCCCTGTCGTTGCGGTGGTGGTACGATTAACTCTTACCATCACCCTTTTCAAAATGTGTGAAATGACTCCTGCTTTACGACAAATCCGGCTACGTGTACTAAATGGGTTCCAAACGTTGTCTCGATGGTATACTATTGAAAACAGTGCATTGTCGATCAGAGTGTGTAAACATACCTTGCAAAACCAATGATGAAAGGCTATCGCCCATGGAGCAACAGTTTCGCAGTGCGGTGCGAGAGGTTCTTACTATTCTGTTGGATGAAGCAATTGATCCGGCAGATCGTGTTAAGCGTGCAGCAGACATTCTCTTGGGACTTCCAATCCCTGTATCACCGGATATAACCCACGAGACACGCATCGAGGAACATTCTCCTATCCTGTACCTGGCAGGTCCAGACGGTTTACCAACTCACATCGAGTATATCCCCGATCCTGAAGAAGGACCGCTTAGCGAGGAAGAAGTCGCGATCATGCTTCGTGAGCAGCTCAAAGGATAATGCATGTACCTTGATGTTATCTGGACAAACCGTGCAGCTATGTAGTTTCAGACCCTTTCTCCCGCTGAACAAATCAACGCATAACGACTTATCGAGATTTTGCGCTCGCACCCCGACATTGGACGTTACGATTATACACGTCCTCTTCCCAACAACAGACAACAAATCGTCTACGCCGTGTATGGCTTACTGGTGAAGGTGCGTTACACCTACCGCGGTATCTTTCGGCGCAAATTAGTCTTACAAATCGAGGAAGTTCTTCCGACAGATTTACAGGGTGGATTTGACATGGTGTAAAACCTGGTCTCGTATAACTGTAACAAAACGTTCCTCCAGCTACCGTATATGGCTGCTCTGGATGCCCAATCGGTAAGGAAGTATCAGTCATTTTTACAAGCATGTGTGAGATGATTTCTAAAGCCATATTGTAAAGTTTTGTACACCAGGCAATCAATCTGTTAACACAGGCAACTATTCCACACTCACCCCTTCCGGGCGCTCGTCACAATCAGGAGATGGCGCGGTTCGGGATCGGCGACCGGACTGGCACACGGGGGAAGCGAAAGGTACGATGTCAGTGCCTCGCTATTGATCAACGCAACCTGCGCCAGTCTGCCACCATCCAGCAGATATGCCTGTGTCTGACGTGGTTGGAAACCGGCAGCCGCCATCAGGAGCAACCACTCTTCATCAAGGCCGTCGGCGGGCGGGAGTGGCAATGGCGTGTCAGGTAGCGCAGCGATTAGCGGCGCTGGATGGTTGCGCAGCCGCACCCAGTATTCACCGGCACTCGCAACAACCAGCGTTCCCCCATGACGCAGCACACGCCACATTTCGCGTAGCGCAAGGTGGCGATGTGGGAAGAGGTTGAGCGCAGCAATACACCAGACCAGGTCAATACACGCATCACGGAGCGGGAGGTGCGAGGCATCACCTGCGATGAACATCATGTCGTCAGCAGCACGCAAGACAGACCCGTCGCGATCTACCCCCACGATGAGCGCGTCAGAGGCACTGCACGCACGCAACCAGCGTGTTTTTGAGCCATCACCACACCCTAGATCGAGGGCTACTCGTGATCCAGATGGTGTAGCTGCCAGCATTGCCTGCTGAAGCAGTGCGAGGTATGGCTCGTGGAGACGTGTTATCATTGCAGGTAGTTAATTGAAACGCTATCTGGGATGCCCTTATGACCCAACCGCTCCGAATACGTCATCTGGCTGCCCTGTATGGCCCCAACATCTACCGTCCGCAACCCGGTGTTGTGCTCCGCGTCGGCGCCGCCGCCGATTACAGTGATCGGCTACGCACGGCACTCAAGGGTGGCGCGTTAGCGATTGGGTTGGTGATCGCACAACTCCACGTCGAGGCCAAACCAGACAACGACGACATGCTGATGAGTGCGTTCTTCACAACGCCTGAACCGGCGATTGGTGCCGAACTCTGTCGGTATGTGGTCGACGGGATCAACGCCGAACTCGGCCACGATGAGAGCTGGGACCCCGATGAACCGTTGCTGGCACTACGTGACCGCCGTCAGGCGCAGGCATTACCGGTGGCGGCATTGCAATTGATGGCCAACGCCCGTCACCGAGACATCCCAACGACGATCCTGGACGATGGCAGGCTGCTGATTGGGCAGGGTGAGCGGGGCTGGATTGTCGCTCCTGCCGATCTACGCGCAGCGCCCGATCTGCAACCGCCGTGGTCACGTCTTGGTCGGATTCTGATCATCGCGGTTACTGGTGAGCGCTACCGTCAACAGGCCATCGCCGAACAGGCTGCTCGCCATCAAGGTATCATTCTCGACCAGGCCAATCGAGCATCAGTCATCACAGCATTGGCCGATCCTGCCTGCACTGCCCTGATTGTCGGCTTCGATACCGACAGCCTGATCCGGGAAGGACTACCGTTTGACCGTTGCGACCTGGCGATCATTACCGACCGCGCCGGTTCACGACCACCAACTGCCGCCGATGATGATGAATGGCTGCGCGCACTCGGCCTACCCATGCTGTGCAGCGTCGCCCCAACCCTGATAAACCTCACCGATCCGGCGCTGCACCCCTTGCTGAGCTACGCACCAAACGGTGTGATCGGTTGGACACCGGTCAAGGAATGACGGCTATGAAGCCATTGCGGCAGAGAGCAGTGCCTCTGCCGCAATGGTATGCAACTACTCGCTAAACCGGTCGGTTACCGCGCCCAGACTGGCCGACGACACCAGACGGGCATATTTGGCCAAAACACCACGAGTGTAGCGTGGTGGTCGCGGCTGCCAGGCAGCCCGTCGCCGTGCCAGTTCTTCATCAGAGACATTCAATTGCAGCAGACGAGCATCGGCATCAATCGTGATACTGTCACCCTCTTCGACCAACGCAATCGTACCACCGACGGCGGCCTCTGGGGCAACGTGGCCGACGACCAGGCCGTAGGTACCACCGGAAAAGCGACCATCGGTAATCAACCCCACGCTGTCACCCAAACCAGCCCCAATAATAGCCGACGTTGGTGCCAGCATTTCACGCATACCGGGGCCACCCTTTGGCCCTTCGTAGCGGATGACCACTACATCACCGGCCTTAATCTTCCCGCTTAGAATAGCCTCCAGGCACTCCTCTTCAGCATCAAAGACCCGAGCGGGGCCGGTAATACGGCGTTGCTTGATACCGGTAATCTTGGCAACACAACCCTCTTCGGCCAGATTGCCGCGTAGAATAGCCAGATGCCCTTGAGGATAGATTGGTTGACTGAACGGACGAATGACGTCCTGATTGGCCGGAGGTTCATCAGGCACATCGGCCAGCGTCTCGGCAATCGTCTGCCCAGTGATAGTCATACAATCGCCGTGTAGTAAGCCGGCATTCAACAGTATCTTCATCACCTGCGGCACCCCACCGACCCGGTGCAGATCGGTCGCCACGTAGCGGCCAGAGGGTTTCAGGTCGCAGAGCACCGGCACCCGCTGGCGAATTGTCTCGAAATCATCAATCGTAAGCGGGACATCGGCGGCATGTGCAATCGCTAGCAAATGCAAGACCGCGTTGGTTGAACCACCGAGCGCCATCACTACCGCAATCGCATTCTCAAGCGACTTGCGGGTCAGCATCTGGCGGGCAGTACGATTGGCGCGAATCGCCTCAACCAGCACTTCACCAGACCGCGCCGCGCTCAATGCCTTCTCTTCATCTTCGGCAGCCATCGTGGAAGAGCCGGGCAGACTCAAACCGAGGGCTTCAATTGCCGACGACATCGTATTGGCGGTGTACATCCCGCCACATGAGCCGGCGCCAGGACAGGCATGACGCTCAATCTCAAGCAGCTCGTGCTCATCAATGCGACCGGCACTGTATTCACCGACTGCTTCAAAGGCACTGACAATCGTCAGGTCACGCCCCTTATAATGTCCGGGCTTAATCGTCCCACCGTACACAAAGATGGCCGGAATATCCAGCCGCGCCATGGCAATCAGCGCACCCGGCATATTCTTGTCACAACCACCCACCGCCAGAATGCCGTCCATGCGCTGAGCATTGACAACCGTTTCAATTGAATCGGCAATCACTTCACGGCTGACCAGCGAATACTTCATACCTTCGGTACCCATTGAAATACCATCACTAACGGTAATGGTACCGAAGATTTGCGGCATCCCACCGGCAGCCCGAATGGCCTCTTCTGCACGGGCAGCCAGCGCACCCAACCCGGCGTTACAGGGTGTCAGCGTACTATGGCCATTGGCCACTCCCACAATCGGCTTGGTGAAATCGTTGTCGCCAAACCCCACAGCGCGTAACATCGCCCGATTCGGCGAGCGCTGCGGCCCTTCGGTGATCATGCGACTGCGGCGATTATCGCTCATTATGAGCCTCCTCACACATCTGAACCACAAGGTACATGGCCTATTGTAACGCTATTTTTAGTCGGTGCTGCCGGTAACAGCAAAAAGAGTGGCAGTATTATGCCACTCTTTCCCATCAGTGAAAAAAGCTCACTTTTAGCAAGGAGGGTGTCGCTTCAGCAACGTTTGCTAGCGCCTAATCACCGATATTCTGCGCTTCTTCCATAATCGGCACCGGTGCCTCACCGCGACCAACCCCCCAATAGATGAAGCCCAAATTGCGCATCTCACGCGGATCGTAGAGATTACGGCCATCAATTACGACCGGCTGGCGCATATAGCGTTTGATGCGTTGCCAGTCCAACTGCTTGAACTCATTCCATTCAGTAACCAGCAGCAACGCATCGGCATCTTTTGCCACATCATACGCTGTCGCGGTAAAGGTTACTGTTGGCAACAGCTCTTCGGCACGCGCCATGGCTACCGGGTCATACGCCTTGACCCTGGCCCCCTTCTTCAGGAGGGAATTGATAATATCAACGCTCGGTGCCTCACGCATATCATCAGTATTGGGCTTGAATGACAGACCCAGCACCCCAATAACGCGGCCTTCGAGATCACCCAGGACTGTTTCGACCTTCTTCACAAACCGCTTGCGCGCATCGCTGTTGATGTCCATCACTGCCTGAAGCAACTGCGGGTGGCAACCGGCAGAGGCAGCCATGTGGTACAGCGCCAGCACATCTTTCGGGAAACAGGAGCCACCGTAGCCAACGCCGGCTTCCAGAAAGTGGGGGCCAATGCGTTTGTCGGCACCCATACCGCGAGCAACCTCACGCACATCAGCGCCCAGACGCTCGCAGATTTGCGCAATTTCATTGATGAACGAAATGCGGGTCGCCAGAAAGGCATTGGATGCATATTTAATCATCTCGGCTGTGCGCAGATCGGTGATGATAATCGGCGCGCCCAATGTTTCATGCAGCGCAGCTACCCGTTGTGCCGCCTCGCGATTCTTCGCACCGAGGACAATGCGGTCGGGCTTGAAGAAATCACTCAGCGCACTCCCTTCGCGCAAGAACTCCGGGTTCGACACGACATCAAACTTCACATCAGGTCCGGCATACTCGGCAATGATGTTTTCGACCATATCACCGGTGCCTACCGGCACGGTGCTCTTGTCGATAATGATTGAACCCGAACGCAAGTATTGACCAATGCTACGTGCGGCGGCTTTGACATACGTTAGATCAGCCGAGCCGTCTTCGCCCATGGGGGTACCGACTGTGATGAAGATAAACTCAGCATCGGGAATACCGACGGCATAATCATCGGTGAAGCGCAAGCGACCGGCGCGCATATTGCGCTCTTGCAACTCTTCCAGACCAGGCTCGAAGATGGGGGATTTACCGCTGCGGAGCAATTCCAGTTTGTGCAAGTCAATTTCGATACAGGTAACAGAATGACCGAGATCGGCAAAACAGACACCGGTCGTCAGTCCAACATAGCCTGTACCTACCACACAGATGTTTTTCACGTTTGTGTCTCCTTATGTTGCCTTCAATGAAGCATTATCCATCGCAATTGTCATGATGGTTGTACGGAATCGGCGTGACATTTTGATGAATAATGCTCCCTCACCTGATGACAAAAGCTCAGATTGTCACTTCAACGCCGAGACCTAGAGTGGTCGCCTGGGCCAGAGCCAATGAGGCCACGGCCAGGTCTTGCACCGCATTACCAACCGACTTGAAGAGGGTGATCTCATCAGCAGTCGTTCGAGCCTGTACGGTACCATTGACGAGATCACCCAATTCGGCGATCACGTGCTGCTCATCGATCAGACCGGCAGCACGAGCCTGAATCAAATCGCCGGCCTCGCTCCAGGCTGCGTGACGCTGATCGACCACGACCCGACTACGGGCAACCAGATCGGGGGGCAGTTCGGCCATGTCGGGGCGATAAGCACCAACCGCATTGATATGCGTTCCAGGGCGGATCAGATCGGCGGCGAAGAGTGGGTTTGGGCTACTCGTTGCGGTACAGACCACATCGGCTTCGGCCAGTGGCATTGTCGGATCGGTAGCGATGCGAATGTCGCCACGAAAACCTTCGCCACGTAAGCGTGCCGCCAGTAATGTCGCCCGGTCACGAGTACGGTTCACAATCCAGACATTATTGATTGATGGTCGTACTGCCAGCACTGCCTGAAGCTGCGGTAATGCCTGGGCACCAGCACCGAACACCACCAGGGTGCGGACATCCTCACGTGCCAGCAGACGGGTCGCCACCCCCGACGCAGCACCGGTACGCAGTGCCGTAAGATAGGTACCGTCAAGGACCGCAATTGGGCGACCACTGGCCGGATCGAAGAGGGTGACCAGCGCGTAAATTGTTGGTTCAGCACGGTAGACATTATGGGGGAAGACTGAAACGGTCTTGATACCAAGTGCGGGGGTTTCGCCACCGAGACGACCCGGCATAAAGAAGGTCGTCGCTGCCTGTGCCGGGGTTGTAATTGCTGTTCGTAACGGAATATCAGCCTCACCGCGTGCCAGCATACCAAACGCCTGCGCAACTGCATCAATCGCGGCTGACATTGGCACTGCCTGCGCAATATCGGCTGCTGAAAGAAAACGCATTCATCCCTCCTTCAACGTGCCGGCAAAACACTTCACGCACTTATCATACGACAAAACCGGCACGGATAACGATCCATGCCGGTTCGCAAGTCAAGTTAATGAAGCTGAAAAGTAACAGACAATTTACGCCTGGGCCGGCTGGTCAGCCTCATCAGCAGGCGCTGGAGCAGGCTCGTTCTCATTCTCGCCAATCCGGCGCAACGACAGACCCATGCGCTGGCGCTGGCGGTCGAGGCTAATCACGCGCGCGGTTACGATCTGACCCGGCTGCAGAATATCGCGTGGCTGAGCCTGGGGATCGGCATCAAGCTCACTGGCGTGGATCAAACCTTCAACAGCCTCTTCCACCTGGACAAAGGCCCCGAACGGTGTCACATTGGTTACCGGGCCGGTCACCAACTGGCCGAGCGTATAACGCTGGTCAATCGTCTCCCAGGGATTATTCTGCAACTGCCGGATCGAGAGACCGATGCGCTCGCGCTCGCGATCAATCTCGACGACCACAACCTTGACTTCCTGGCCGGGTTGCAGAACTTCGCGTGGATGGTTCACCCGCTGCCAGCTCAGCTCAGAGATGTGGGCCAGACCATCAGCCCCACCCAGATCGATAAATGCGCCAAAATTGGTAAGCTGATTGACGCGACCAACCAGGACATCACCGGGCTGCAACTCAGTCAGCAGGCGATGCTTCTGCGCCTTACGCCACTCTTGCGTCGCTGCCCGCTCAGAGAGCACCAACCGATTGCGTTCGCGATCAACCTCAATAACCTTCAATGGAATTTCTTGATTGACCATCTTCTGCAGGGCCTGCTGGCGTTCATCAGCAGCGGTTCGCCCGTGCAACTGGGCAACTTGCGATGACGGCACAAAGCCGCGAATCCGGTTAAACTGCACCAGCAAGCCGCCTTTGTTAAAGCCAATCACCTTGCACCGAGTGATACCGCCATCGTGGAAGAGTTGCTCGGCAACCTCCCAGTCCTTCGCCACCTGCACCATCGAAAGCGAGAGGATCAGATCACCGTCGCGATTCTCCGGCTCCTGTACGTACACCTGAACCGTATCGCCAACCTTCAGCGAATTGATAAAATCTTCGCCCATCTGGCGCAAATCCTGAGCCGGAATAATACCTTCGCGCTTAGTGCCAATCGAGACCAGAACACCACTCTCTTCGATGTGCATGATCAGGCCCTCGCGCAGCTCACCACGCTGGGGACGGGCATAATCATACTCATCAAGTAATTGGGTCCAATCCAGATTTTCCTCATTCTGCTGGGTTACAGGGTCGGGCTGGACAGACATGCTACAAAGCCTCCTCAAAGAGATTTGATTTGCCTCTACCTTCCGCTTAGACGTAAAAAGAGCGCGAACCAATTGGTGCAGTGGCGCACGTCAGTCGCGCAAATGCTTTATGCAGGTTGCTATACTGGCGTGAGCCGCCGGCTCCGCTTGCTGGCAAGTGCTCCAAGGCCGTCGTAACCGTTCCAGTCTGTGGAGTTCGACCGTCGCGGAAGTCGAGACATGTTTTACAATGCCGGTAATTATAGGTGATGATGATGAACCTGTCAACATTTTCACAAACGGTGCCTGTGCGTTTGTCGCGAGGGGCAAACAGGACAACTGTCCGGTGTACCATTACAGAGTTCAATTCATCGCACAGGCACGACTTTGCAGGCAGCACGTGCTGTCACCCTGGCAAGAGCCTCTCAATCACGGCGACCAGCGCGGTTGCAGACCACGCGCCTCTGTTCCGAAGCATAGGCTGGACGAAAACACAACTGCCGCACTCCCAACAGGCCACACGTGATTCACTGCGCAGGCACGACTTTGCAGGCAGCACGTGCTGTCACCCTGGCAAGAGCCTCTCAATCACGGCGACCAGCACGGTTGCAGACCACGCGCCTCTGTTCCGAAGCATAGGCTGGACGAAAACACGACTACCGCACTCCCAACAGGCCACACGTGATTCACTGCGCAGGCACGACTTTGCAGGCAGCACGTGCTGTCACCCTGGCAAGAGCCTCGCAATCACGGCGACCAGCACGGTTGCAGACCACGCGCCTCTGTTCCGAAGCATAGGCTGGACGAAAACACGACTACCGCACTCCCAACAGGCCACACGTGATTCACTGCGCAGGCACGACTTTGCAGGCAGCACGTGCTGTCACCCTGGCAAGAGCCTCTCAATCACGGCGACCAGCGCGGTTGCAGACCACGCGCCTCTGTTCCGAAGCATAGGCTGGACGAAAACACAACTGCTGCACGCCAACAGGCGATACGTAGATTATGGCCCCCATCACGGATCGCTGTTGAAGCTCTCTCCTCCTCAATGTGATATACTTCCCCTACGTTCTATTTCCTATTTTCTACTTCCTATTTCCTACCAATGGCTATTACATTCGTCTTTCTCGACGGCATCGGACTGGCCCCCGCCACAACCGACAACCCACTGGCAACGGTACCAATGCCGGCCATCCACCATCTGTTGGGAGGCCCACTCACCAGTGAACAGATTGGCTACCGTGATGGGCTGTTATTGAGTGCACTTGACGCCTGTCTGGGAGTAGAAGGATTACCGCAGAGTGGCACCAATCACGTCGCCTTACTTGCCGGCGTCAATGCACCGGCTATTCACGGTCGCCACCAGCCCCACTTTCCACCCGTTGCCCTGCGTCCGCTGCTTGCCGAACGCTCGCTGTTTCGACGAGCCCTGGAACAGGGCTGGCGGGTTGCGTTTGCCAATGTCTTTACTGCCGGTTACTGGCAGGCACTGGCAACCCGCCGGCTTCGCCGGTCGGCGAGTGTGATTGCTGCCGAAGGGGCCGGGCTATATTTGCGCAATCTCGATGATCTGAAACGTGGACAGGCACTCAGTTGGGATATTAGCGGCGACAGGCTGGCAGCACGCGATCCGGCTGCCGCAACTATACCATTCATTGATCCACACCTGGCAGGTGAGCGGCTGGCCAGTCTTGCCGGCGACTACGACCTGGTCTTCTTCGAGAGTTTTCTGCCCGACCTTGCCGGTCATGGTCGCCTGGGTGAGCACGGGGTATGGGAAGCCCTGACCCGGATCGATGGTCTGATCGCAGGCTGGCTGCACGCCCGTCGCCCCGAAGACAGTTTGCTGATTACGTCAGATCATGGCAATATCGAACAGGCAGCAACCACCACTCATACGACCGCACCAACACCGCTGCTGGTGGTTGGGCCACACGCCGGCTATTTCCGGCATGTGCGTCGAATCGATGAGGTGGCCGATGCGATTCTGTATGCATTGGCTGCCGGTATGCTGTGAGGAGACTATGCACCGTAAAATACGTGTGTTGTTCGTCTGCATGGGGAATATCTGTCGTTCACCGATGGCCGAGGCGGTTTTTCGCCATCTGGTCAACGAAGCCGGCCTGAGCGAGCACTTTGAGATTGACTCAGCCGGAACCGGCGGCTGGCACGTGGGAGAACCACCACACCCTGGTACCCAGCGTGTGCTGGCCCGCCACAACATTTCGACCGCCGGTATACGGGCACGGCAGGTACGCAGTAGCGATATCGATCAGTTCGACTACATCCTGGTGATGGATCACGAGAATCTGGCCGATCTGGGCCATTTTCATCCGAAAGCCCGCGAACGCGCCCGGCTTTTGTTGAGTTTTGCGCCAGAATTGGGCACAGCGGAAGTTCCTGATCCTTACTACAATGGTCGCTTCGATGAGGTCTACCATCTGATTGAGACGGCCTGTCGTCGACTACTGGCCCACATCCGGGAACGTGAAGGTTTGTGATCGGGGAGAATGCCGAGTCGCATTCCTGGGTAGAAGTAATCTCAAATCATCGACAAGCCTGGTATCGTAACGAGAACATACGTCGCGTCTGTGACCGGCAAGGTCAAAGGCGTACCACGCCCCAGATCATGAGCACGGCTGCTTGCGGCAGCTTGGCTGCCGCACTCCAAACTGGCAACACGCGCATGAAGAGCGGGCAAGACCACCAATCCAGCGCATGATGGCACCGTTATCTGCATCTACGAACGCGAAGGCTGATCACAAACTAGCGACGAATGATAAAGACCAGCTCACCGGGTAAGACTATCTCGTGCGGTGACCAGCCTTCCGTCGCGGCAAGCGTTGTCATATAGCGGCGATACGTTTCGAGCATCCCTACATTCCGCCCACCCAGACTGCGCGTCGGAAAGGACACTACCAGGCGCGGCGCCTGAATAGCGCGCAACAGATCGGCCCCGGCGCCGCGTCGTTGTTGTTCCAGCAAGGGAATTACTTTCAGTACCAGCGCAACGTCTGCGGCAACTGGCGGCGGCCCTGTCACCAGATCACAAACATCGGCGCTACCCTGCACACCCAGCAAAGGCAGTACTGCGCCTACAAATGAACAGAGGGCAGTATCAATGTCATACGCGGCATAAAAGGTGGTAGCAGGCACATTCATCCAGGGCACCGCTAACGGATTGAAACCGCATCCCAGATCAAGGATACGCTGCGGCGGTTGATCACCGAGACAGGCAGGGTAGAGCCGATCAAGCACTGCCAGGCGCTCACGGGTTGAGGCATGCGAGGCCAGCAACCGTTGACAAATGACCTTACGTGAAGCAACATCCGGTGCCTGTTGCAGTTCGGCGAGCCACTGATCATACGGTGGGGTTCGTTCGGCATAGGCCCCGATCATCTGGTGTAACTGGCTCTTGGTGGCCTTGATCGCAGCTTTCAGCGATGGATAGCGAGACAGTGCTTCCCGACCGACACGCTCGACCAGTTGCCGATCAATCGTTCGGTAACGTGCGCTGGTTTGAACTGCTGCTACCAATTCAGCCAGTTGCGTCTCACAATTAGTCATTAGCTTGCGATCCTCTCCGTTCGTGCCGGATCAGCTCCATCAACTGCGCCATGAAGTGGAGATTGTGGATGGTTGCCAATCGCAAGACCAGCGTCTCACCCAGTTTGTGCAGATGATGCAAATACCCCAGACTGTACCGGCTACAGGTAAAGCACTGGCATCCCGGCGAGATTGGTGTATCAGCTTTCACATGCTTGCGGTCGGCCAGATAAACATAGGTAAACCAATCACCGCGCAATTGGAAGCCCGGTCGCTGCGGATCAGCCGTAAACGCCAGCAGACGCCCCTGACGAGCATCGCGGGTCGGTAATGCACTATCGAAGATGTCGTAACCCATCCGGGCACAGGCCACTACACTGGCCGGGTGTCCAACCCCCAGCGCGTGCATAGGAAAGCGAGCGGGAATTTGATCACGGGTGAACGCCAGCACCTCATCGAGAAGTTGGCCCTGGGCATCGAGCGGCCATCCCCCAAACCCGAATCCGTCGAACCCAATGTCGAGAAGTGCGGCTGCACACTCGGCGCGCAAATGCAGATCGCCCCCACCCTGTACCACAGCAAAGAGCAATGGTGGCGGACCCTGGCGTCGGCGCTGTGCTACCTGACGATCAAATTCCTGCCGACAGCGACGGGCCCAGCGAATCGTCCGTTCAACCGAACGGCGCTGTTCGGCAGGTGGGTCGTCAACGTGTGTGCAATCGTCAAGGCAAATGACGATATCAGCGCCATAGCTCAATTGCAGTTGAATGCTCTTCTCCGGCGTCAGTTGAAACCGCCGTTCAGCCCCCTCTGGTTGAAAGGTTAACCCCTGATCGGTAATCCGACCCTGTTTGGAATTATTTCGGATCAGCGAATAGGCTTGAAAACCACCGCTATCGGTCACAATTGGCCCCGACCAGGCTGTCATCTGGTGCAACCCTCCTAAGGCGGTGATCGTCGAACTACCGGGACGTTGCATGAGATGAAAGACATTCATGACCAACGCTCTGATACCGGCTTCGCTGAGATCACGGCTATCAACTGCGCGCACCGTGCCAAAGGTTGCATCGGGCAAAAATGTCGGTAAGGATAACTGGCCATGCTGAAGAGTCAAGAAGTCCGTCATATACCATCCCAACAATTATATAGACATTCGAGGGTTGAAATTTGGTAAATCGTGCGCTATACTATCGCAGAAGTCGCAATATTTGATTCCTGTTTGTGTCGGTTTTTTGTTTGCCGCGTGTGCATGTTAAGTAGATTGCTACTATCTACTTTTCTCAACCTTGACCATCACAAACCCACGAACAGGTATCGAGGGTGCTAAAACAAGTTGTTACTTGTAAAACGGAGAAGACAATGTCAGACATCACCAAAAACCTGCTCAACGTCGATCTGCGACAGGGTGTTGTTCCCATCTCAAAGGCGGCATCGTCGCTTGCTGCGCTTATCAAGCGCTCGCAGGCTACCCACCAACCGATTATCGTCACTCAGAAAGGCTATCCAGCCGGCGTTCTGCTTGATGTCGAACTCTTCACTGCGCTGCGCGAACTGGCTGAACGGTACGAGGCCGAGCGCAATGGCAAGAGTGAGAGTACGAGCGCCGAGTAACCGTTCGTCGGCATATTACCATATGCCGGCATTCCCTTCGCCAGGCGCAGTCGTTGTCTGCAAACGGCTGCGCAATTGTTTGTCTGTGTGTCTACGATGTTGCAGTTAGCTTTCAGCATCAGAATGCGCCAGAAATCACTTGTCACCCGACGTTTGTTACCACTTGCACATTTTGGCAACCTGTGCTATACTCTCAGCCGAAGTCAATCCCCAATAGCTCAACGGTAGAGCAGCTGACTGTTAATCAGCGGGTTCCTGGTTCGAATCCAGGTTGGGGAGCCAGATAAGCAGCCGCCGAACGAGGCGGCTGTTTTCGTTTCCTCGATGAGAGTAGACAGGCGAATGGACAGGTACTGTCCACAACAATGCTAGAAGTTATCTTAACCCAGGTTGCCACCTATACTGTGACAGGCTACGGAGACTGACTGCCAGGATGACCAGCATGACATTGCCCGCAACACCGTATGGCGTAATCGCACAAACAACGTGGTGAGCAGCCAGTGCCTGTGAGCGTGCGACGCTGCGTCTCACGGCAGCAACCTGGATTCTCCCCATCCTCTGTGTCTCTGTGGTGATAAAGGTAGCAACTTGGGTTATCTTGCTGTCGCTGGTGATTGCCATTCGACTCCCAATCTCTGCAACTGACAGGAAGCACCGGTATAACCCATCGGCAACATGCAGTACAATGCACATGGCCGCAGATCAGTTTCAAGGAGCATCGTATGCAGCCTGATGAGTTTCGTCGCCTCGGCTATCAGATTATCGATATGATCGCCGATTACCGTGCGACTATTGCTCAGCGCCCGGTCTGGTCACAGTTACGCCCCGGTGAGCTGCGTAGTCAGCTTCCGGCCAATCCACCTGAACATCCCGAACCGGCCACCGACATTCTGACCGATATTGAACGCCTGATTATCCCTGGCCTTTCCAACTGGCAACATCCACGGTTCTTTGGCTATTTCCCGGCCAATGCCAGTCTGGCGTCATTGCTTGGCGATATGCTCAGCGGCGGTCTCGGTCAGTTAGGACTCAACTGGCAGGCCAGCCCGCCATTGACCGAACTGGAAGAGCTGACCACCGATTGGATGCGGCAGTTGCTCGGCTTAAGCGAGACGTGGCGTGGCGTTATTCAGGACACCGCCAGCACCAGTACGCTGGTTGCACTACTCTGTGCCCGTGAGCGTGCGACCGACCACTGCCAGGTGCGCGGCGGGCTACAGGCGCTGCCGGCACCGCTGGTAGTGTATACCTCAACCCAAAGCCACAGCTCGGTCGAAAAGGCGGTGCTTCTGGCCGGTTTCGGGCGCGACAATCTTCGGCTGATTCCGGTTGACGATCAGTTTGCCATGCGCGTGGATGCCCTCGAAGCGGCCATCGCCGCCGACCGCGCCGCCGGACGGGTGCCATGTGCCGTTGTCGCCAGCATTGGCGCAACTGCGACAACCGCATGCGATCCGCTCGAACCGATTGGTGCTCTGTGTCAGCGCGAGGGTATCTGGTTGCACGTTGATGCCGCAATGGCCGGATCGGCGATGATCTTGCCCGAATGTCGGCAGCTCTGGCAGGGGATCGAACAGGCCGATAGTCTGGTACTCAATCCGCACAAATGGCTGGGGGCGGCATTCGATTGTTCGCTGTACTATGTGCGCGACCCGCAGCATCTGATCAGAGTTATGTCTACTAATCCCAGCTATCTGCAAACCAGTGCCGACGGTACGGTCACCAACTACCGTGATTGGGGGATTCCGCTCGGTCGGCGCTTCCGGGCGCTGAAACTCTACTTTCTCCTGCGCTGTGAAGGTGCCGAGGGCTTACGTGCCCGCCTGCGGCGCGATCTGGCTAACGCACGCTGGCTGGCCGCACAGGTCGATGCAACACCTCACTGGCGACGCCTGGCACCGGTGCCGCTGCAAACAGTTTGTGTCCGCCACGAACCACCCGGACTGACGGGAGAGGCGCTCGATCAGCACACGTTACGCTGGGTCGGTATGATTAACGCCAGCGGGGCAGCTTACCTCACGCCGGCAGTACTCGATGGACGCTGGATGGTGCGGGTGAGTATCGGCGCCGAGCCAACCGAACACGCCGATGTTGTGGCCTTGTGGGAGCTGATGCAAGCCATGGCCACACGTGTCGCACCGTAGCCGTTACAGTATAAGAGACGGTATGTCCAGGGGACATGTGAGGTCAGGTCAGCGACGTAGCACAGGCTGCGAGCTGTGCTACGTCTGCCTGAGAGATGATTGACCCGCAATCCAGCCTCTGCCTATCAACCACCTAACGACCAACCCGACTCCGCCAGGTATCGAGATCATATACGGCCAGGGCATTGATGAAGATTTGCACCGTCTTGTCATCGGCAGTCGTGACCGAGACAAAATAAGGGACGCCGCCGGCAACCCAGGCCATTGTGATCAGCGAAGGATCGATCACAGCTACGCCTTGCACGCCGCGTAACAGGGTCTTCTTAATCCGGTCGCTCCCTTCAATTGGCTGATTCTGCTCCCACACTGCGCGAGCCGGCGTACCACCACCAATGGTAATCGTCGCCGAGCCACCGCGCGGGCGGATTGCCACCAAAAACCCACGTTCATCGGCAAATGGTACCGGTTCGGGCAAGACATCGTAATCATCGGCAAATGTCGGCGGTAACAGGTATTGCAACGCTACAGGTGCGTCAGGTGGAGCCAGTTCTGGTTCGGGAATGAAGGAGCGACCGGCACAACCGGTTAGCACAATCAACAAGAGGAGTAGCGACAGTATTCGGCGCATAGCAATCTTCCTGATCTGGCTGACAAAAAACGTAGACTGTGGCAGGTTGGCTGCCACAGTCTATGATAGTGCACTCCGGCACAAAAAACCGCTTTATTCAGGGTAAAAATACGCAATTCTAACGTAACGTCTCTTGACCAATGCCCGGCGTGGATTACAGATGGATCGGCGCACCGTGCACCAGCGCATGGGCAGCCTCACCAATCGCCTCGTACAGCGTCGGGTGAGCATGGATCGTCTGCATCATGCTCTCACCGGTTGCTTCGTGGCTGAGGGCAATGCCACCTTCGGCGATCATTTCGGTGACCCGCGGGCCGATCATATGCACACCCAAAATCTCATCGTACTGGGCATCGGCAACCAGCTTGATGAAACCAAACCGGGTCTGACCGAGCACCCGCGCTTTGCCGTTGGCCGAGAAGGGGAACTTGCCCACCTTCACCTGGTAACCACGCTCGCGTGCCTTTGCCTCGGTCAAACCAACACTGGCAATTTCAGGGTTGCAGTAGGTACAGGCAGCAATCTTCCCGTAGTCAATCGGCGTCACGTGATGACCGGCGATATGTTCGGCGGCCAGAATCCCCTCGGCGCTGGCCTTGTGCGCCAGCCAGGGGGTATTGGCGGTACAATCACCGATGGCATAGACACCCTCGGCACTGGTTCGCAGGAAACCGTCGGTCTCGATGAAACCGCGATTGTTTACCTTGACACCGACCTCCTCCAGGCCGATATTCTCGGTGTTGGGAGCGATGCCAATCGAGACCAGCAACTTCTCGACGGCAATCTGCTGTGGCTTGCCAGAGCTATCAACCACGGTCACCACCACTTTCTCGCCGCCAACATCCACCCCTTCGACCTTTGCCCCGGCCAGCGTCTTGATCCCTCGGCGCTGGAACGCCTTGGTCAACTCAGCACTGACCTCTTCGTCTTCATTCGGCACAATGCGGGGTAAGGCTTCAACAATCGTCACATCACTGCCGAACGAACGGAACATCGAGGCGAATTCAACCCCGATGGCTCCGGCACCGATAGCCAGCAGACTGGACGGTACCGTTTTCAAGGTAAGCATATCGGTCGAAGAGAGCACCCGCTCGCCATCGAAGGGAATACCGGGGAAGGGACGTGGCCGACCACCGGTAGCGACAATAATATGTTTGGCCGCCAGAACCCGCTCACCACCTTCGTTTAACTGCACATGCACCTGACCGCGACCAATTAGCCGGCCCCGACCGGCCACTACCTCAATCTTATTTTTCTTCATTAAAAATGCCACGCCATCGGTGCTCTGCTTGACGACCGTATCTTTGTGCTTCATTGCCCCGGCCAGCTCAAAGGCGACGTTCTCAACGGTAATGCCGAAACGCTTCGCCTCCTTCACCTCTTCAAGCAGATCGGCGCTGTGCAAGAGTGCTTTGGTTGGGATACAGCCGATGTTCAGACACACGCCACCCAGGGCATTCACCTCAACAATCGCTGTCTTCATACCCAGTTGGGCAGCACGGATGGCAGCAACGTACCCGCCCGGCCCTGAACCAAGTACCACGAGATCGTATACTTGCTCACTCACGGAACTATCCTTTCATCTCATCTGATCACGACAACGCAACACTCAGATGCCGTTACCAAAAGATACAACAGCATTGAAATGATAGGCAATCGCGCAGGTACTCTATCACTCCCTGCGCGAGCAATCCTGCGTCTAATGTTGGGCAGCGCCCACGTGCAGATGGGCATTGTAACTCGACCGCACCAGCGGCCCGCTCTCAACGTGCGTAAAACCACGGGCCAGCGCGTAGCTGCGAAACTCAGCAAACTCGGCGGGCGTGACATAGCGATGCACCGGCCAATAGCTCGCATCGGGTGCCAGATACTGACCAATCGTCAGCACATTCACATCAACACTGCGCAGACGATCAATCACCTCGTACACCTCTTCGTTGGTCTCACCGGCACCGACCATCATGCCACTCTTGGTAACCAGCTTGGGGCGAGCAGCCCGTGCTCTGGCCAGCAATTCAATACTCTGCTCGAATTTAGCGCGTGGTCGAAACCGCCGGAACAGACGCGGTACCGTCTCGATATTGTGGTTCAGCACATCGGGTTCGGCGGCCAGCACCGTCGCCAGTGCATCCCAATTACCATCGAAATCGGGGATGAGCACTTCGACCTTGCAATCAGGCACCTTCTGGCGGATAAGCTCGATAGTACGGGCAAAAATATGCGCACCACCGTCGGGTACATCATCACGGTTGACCGACGTGAGCACGGCAAACTTGAGTTTCAGGTGAGCAACCGACTCGGCAACCCGCTCCGGCTCGTTCTCGTCAATTGGCTTTGGTTTCCCTTTACCGATAGCGCAGTAGCGACAACCACGGGTACAAATATCACCGAGCAAGAGAAAGGTGGCAGTGCGATGATTCCAGCACTCACCGATATTTGGACAGCGGGCTTCTTCGCAGACCGTATGCAGATTCTTTTCGCGCATCAAGCGCAACACATCGTGATAATTCACCCCACCCGGTGCCCGCGCTTTCAACCACTCCGGGCGGCGTGGCCGATTGACTGCACCTGATGCCGGTTGCGCGACACCTACCTCATTTAGCGGAATAAGTTCTGCCATTGGCGTTCTCGCCTTCCAGTGATCGCCGACCGGGTCGGACGATCAACGATAACGATTCGATTGGCATACGTATTGTACCGCATATTATTAGAAAGTTAGCGACCGGTCTTTTTGTGTTGTTTTTGGGCGTACATGCGTTGATCGGCTCGTTGCAGCAAATTTGTGCAATTGTCTTCATCGGCCCAGGCGAAACCGTAGCTAACTTGAAAATGGCTTATTGCTTCCAGCAATGCTGCTTGCTGCTGTCTGGTCAACAGAACAACAAACTCATCCCCACCCAGCCGAAACGCTTCAAACGCCGCCTGCCGAAGCGCGTCGGCGAAACGCTGGAGCAACTGGTCGCCGGCCAGATGACCCTGAGTATCATTTACCCTTTTCAGATTATCAAGGTCGAGAAACGCTACACCCCAATCTGCAGGCAATCCCCCTTTTAACCGTCGCTCAAGTGCACGCCGATTCCCTAAACCGGTTAACCAATCGTAACGAGCCTGACGATCAAGTTCTTCTCGATAGCCGGCAGCCTGGAGTGCAGCAAACAGATAATCACAATAGAGAGCTGCCATCCGCAACTCATCCGGATCATCAATATCAGGCAATACCAGCCGAACATAAACCGGGTACGGCGGGCCAGAAAAGCTAATCCCATACCCTCCCGGTACCCGGCCACGAACTGGAAACTTCTGCTCAATCACCGTAGAGGAGGGATCGATAACCTCAAGATGGCCGCGCTCAAATATCCAGCTCACCCAACGGCGAGCATGCTCAAGAACTTCGGCAAAGCTGAGGTTAGTGTAGCCGGTTGCTGCTTCGTGTAAGAGGAGTAAACGAACCAGCAATGACTCAGTTCGTGTTGTCATAGTGGGTCAACAGGGATTTCCAGCATATCTGTCCAATTGTTGATTAATGTAAAGACCCCCACCACGGCAACCGCTTCCTGTATCTCTACCTCACTCAACCCTACAGCCTGAAGTCCGATCAAAAGCTGCGGATGAGGTGAAACCGCCGCGGCCTGAGCGAACTGAAGGAGTGCCTGAACTCGACCCGGTAGAGTCGGTATGAGAACCCCACGACGTAACGCATCAAGAATTTCTGCTTCCAGCCCCTGCACCATGAGCGCGTGGAGATGAATTTCGGCGGCATATCGCGATCCACGCGTCTGTGAAATGATCACACCCATCATTTCTTTTACAGTACGCGGCAATACCCCTCGTAAAACCACATGGCGAAACGCCTTCCAAAGAGCGATCTGGGTATCGGTACTTTTAGCGTATGCAAAGACATTCGGCACAACCCCAAACCCAAGATCATGGATGATTTCCGACGTAACATCCTCCATATTCCATGCCTCCAGATCATTTCAAGCAAACCAACAGCATGCCGACCGGTTAATAATGAAATGTTCGTAGCGAAGTAGCCGGAGCAGCTACAGTATCACAACACGCCGCCAGAGAAAATCTTTGTATAAAAATATCGGATAACAAATGCTTATCCAACAAAATATGATCTGAACAGGGGTTTAACACCGTATCTTCAATCTAAAATGACAGGAAGAACGAACGGCAATGACAGGGGAACTCAAACATGGAGCATAGTACGCTGGTATTATACCACGTCGTATCGCATAATGGAATATGGTATCAGAAACAATGTGTTGCGTGAAAGTGATAGTGTTTTGCTCAAGTCAGATTCAACCAACGGTGCAATCTCACCATCTCGAATGCACTTCAGTGGCGCCTGCAATACAGTCGAGTTATCGAGCAAGCTGGTTTCGTTGCAGGAATTGAAAGACTGAGATAGACATGAACCGACAACTTCGCAACGTTGAATTCGGAGATTTTCAAACACCTGTTAGCCTGGCAAGAGATATTTGTGCGCTGATTGCGCGAACTGGCTTTCAGCCTGCTGCCATTCTCGAACCCACCTGTGGGACGGGGGCATTCCTTCAAGCAGCATTGGAAACATTTCCAGGTGTAACGCGCATTCTTGGGTTTGATATCAATCCACAACATATCACGCAGGCACGACACACCATCACACCCATCAACCCTCATTCACCTGCATCTGTTGAAATATGTCAGGCCGACTTCTTTCGTACCGACTGGACAAATATTGTTGCAGCACTACCAGAACCACTCCTGGTGATTGGCAACCCACCGTGGGTCACAAACACAGCACTAAGCACGCTTAGCAGTACGAATCTTCCCGTAAAGTCAAACCGCGACCATCTTCGTGGCATTGACGCGCTTACCGGAAGTAGTAACTTCGACATTTCAGAATGGATAATGAGAGAGATCATTTCCTGGTTTAGAGATAAAACCGGACTGCTGGCAATGCTCTGCAAGACAACCGTTGCCCGCAAGGTGCTCAAATACGCCTGGCACAACGGAATACACTCCGGCACAGCATCACTCTATCTTATCGACGCGCACACACATTTCGGTGCTGCGGTCGACGCCTGTTTACTACTTGTACCGATTACTCCAACCGGTACAGACAAGGTGTGTCAGGTGTTTCATTCTCTGGATGCAGTGCAACCTGCCAGCACCTTTGGATTACGAGAAGGCATACTGGTGGCTGATACTGCATTACCTCCGCATTGGCAAGAGCTGGGAGGAAATAGCCTGAAGGTCTGGCGGTCAGGAATAAAGCACGATTGCAGTAACGTCTTTGAACTGCACGTTGAAGGTGACAGGCTCGTGAACGGACTGGGAACACAGGTTGATATTGAACCTGAAGTACTTTTCCCACTCTTGAAGAGCGCTGACCTGGCAGCCCGACGCCGACCACAACGCTGGATTCTGGTTCCACAGCGAGCAGCAAATGATGATCCGAACCATCTTAAGACCCATGCGCCTAAAGCGTGGCATTACCTGACTGCTCACGCCCATCTGTTAAACAAAAGGAAGAGCCAGATATACAAAAACCGCCCACGATTTTCTATCTTTGATGTTGGATCGTATTCGTTCGCTCCATGGAAGGTTGCAATCTCAGGTCTCTACAAAAAACTCGAATTCGTACAGGTACCACCGTATGCAGATCGCCCGGTCATGCTTGATGATACCTGCTACTTCTTTTCCTGTTATTCCGCAGAAGCCTGCAACCTGCTCTACGAGCTGGTCACATCCGAACCGGCCAAAGCATTCTGGTCATCCAGGATTTTCTGGGATGCCAAGCGACCAATTACGGCACATTTGCTGAATGCACTCGATCTCAGGCGTCTTGCTCGATTGTTGGGAAAAGAAGCTGCTGTTGACCAACTGCTCGCGGAACGACAAATTGCTGAGTCTACCCAGGGCGCAAACCAGTATCTTCTGTTTCAAAACGGCTTCGCTGAAGAGGAGACGGAGGTACCCGGAAGAGAAGAACGCTGAGCAATGCTATGATCACCACAAAGACACGACGGACACAGAGAATGCTCAAAACAGTCTACTACCCTCTGTGCTCTCAGTGCCTCTCTGGTGCAACACCGCCCAAACCTTTACATCGCCAGCGCTTCAACCCGCGGTTCAAGGGCAAACACCTCGCCTATCTGTGCGATCAGGCGCTCGGCTACCTCGGCCAGCGCTGGCGCTTGCCCCAGTTCAAACGCCAGCGAGGTCACGCTGCGATCAGTGATACCACAGGGTACAATCAAATCAAACCCGCTGAGATCGGGATCGACGTTGAGCGCCAGGCCATGGGTTGTCACCCCACTCGCGCTGAGCTTCACGCCAATGGCACAAATCTTCGCCGCACCGTTGCGCACCCAGACCCCGGTCAATCCGGCAACCCGCTCACCCACCAGACCATAACCGGCTAACACGCGAATAACACTCTCTTCCAAACCGCGCACGTAGCGGCCCACATCGCTCCCATGCTGCGAGAGTTTGAAGATCGGATAGGCAACCAGTTGACCCGGCGCATGATAGGTCACCTCGCCACCCCGATCACTCTGCACCACGGCAACGCCACGCGCTGCCAGTTCGGCAGGTGACGCCAACACATGATCGGGTCGGGCTTTGTTCCCCAGGGTGATCGTCGGCGGGTGCTCCAGCAAGAGGAGCGTATCGCCAATCTGCCCACGCGACCGCTCGGCAGCCAGTTGACGCTGAATGTCCCAGGCGGCGGTATAGGCTATTTGCCCCAGATAATGAACCGTCAACGTGCGCATGGTGAGCCTCGTTCCTGCGATCCTCCGGGTGTTGCTAACGGCATCTTTTTCAGTATAACCGATCCCGTCGCCCTGCCGGGAAGATTGCCTGTGGGCACCAACTCTGAATTGTGGTAGGCTGAAAAGGGCACCGAATATAGCGAGGTGGATCGTGATGCGAGTTTTGTTGATTGTCCTGACCGGTTGTCTTCTCTTGAGTGCATGCGGTGAAACGACGGCCAGCGCTACCGTACCATCACCTACGCCGGCAGCATCCATAACGCCGACAGCGGAGCAATTGTCAAGCCTCAGCCCCCAACCTTCGCCCACCCCATCGGCAACCCCAACCCAGGCACCCACCGCTACGGCGACGCCATCAGCCACCCCAACCCAACCACCCACACCTGCGCCATCAGCAACTCCAACCCCGCCACCGGTTGGCGACCGCACCCCGGTGCGCCTGGTTATCCCAGAGATTAATCTCAACCGCGAGTTGATACCGGTCGGCCTGGACGCCCAGAACGTTCCCATCGTGCCCGATCACGATGTCGGCTGGTACATCTACAGCGCCAAACCGGGCCAGGGCGAAAATATCGTGCTGTGGGGTCATGTCTTGCGTTTTCGCAAAGCCCCCCAGATTCCTGCCCCGTTTGCCAACATTGATCGATTGCAGATCGGCAGCGAAATCCTGCTCTACAGCGCCGACGGCACCGCTTTTCGCTACGTTGTCGCCCGCAAAGAGCGGGTAACCCCCGATCAAGTGCAGTACATTCTGCCAACCGGCGACGAACGGCTCACCCTGGTCTCGTGTATTGGGGATCGGGTGATTGTTGATGGGAATGTGGAATTGACGCATCGCCTGATCACGATTGCAGTACCGGCGCCATAGCAAGGCCGTACCCACCCAACGCCAGTTGTTTGTGAGAGTGCTTATCGCGGAAGAGTCCTGCCCACCGTGGTATACTATGCAACAGACCTCGCTGAATACAATACAAGGGTAGATCACGTGGCAACGATTGGTTTATCAGCAGCACTGGAACAGTTCCATCCCAATGAACTCCTCGAACATTGTCGGTTGGCCGAACAGTACGGCTTTCGGGGTGTGATGGCTGCCGATCATTTTCAGCCATGGGTGCCGGCTCAGGGCCATAATGCGTTCGTGTATAGCTGGATGGGTGCCCTGGGAGTGGTGACGAATCATCGGTTTGGGCCGGGTGTTACCTGCCCCTCATTCCGCACCCATCCGGCGGTCATTGCCCAGGCCGCAGCAACGCTCGGTGCAATGTTCCCCGGTCGCTTTTGGCTGGGGTTGGGTAGTGGTGAATTGCTGAACGAAAATGTGGTTGGCGGGGAATGGCCGGAACCGCTCGTGCGCTTCGAGATGCTTCAGGAAGCAACCGAGATTATTCAGAAGCTGCTCAGCGGCAAAGAGACCCGTTACCGGGGTCGTTATTTTCGGATGAACAAAGTCCGGCTCTGGACGCTGCCCGAAGAACCGGTACCGATCTACATTGCCGCTACCGGCCCGCAAACACTGCGCTGGGCAGGGCGTACCTGTGACGGTCTGATCACGCCGGGGGCTGCCCCCGACAAACTGCGCCGCATCCTGGCCGATTTCGCCGCCGGTGCCCGCGAAGCCGGAAAAGACCCCGATCAGATGCCCAAGTTGTTGCAGTTGCACGTCTCGTGGGCGCCAACCGATGAAGAGGCGTTGCAGAATGCGCTTACCGAATGGCCAAACGGTGGCATGAACTTCCCCAAGCAGGACATTCGCTCACCGGAGGATTTTGCCGCGATGGCCAGGCTGGTACGACCGGAAGATTTTCGTGGTCGGGTACTGATTTCATCCGATCTCGACCAGCATCGCGCTCACCTGCAACAGTTCATCGATCTCGGCTTCGACGAGATTTATGTGCATAACGTTGGTCGCAATCAAGCGGAATGGATTAAAGCCTACGGAGAAGCGGTTTTGCCCAAATTACGCCCATGTTCAACCGTATCCTGATCGCTAATCGCGGCGAGATTGCCGTGCGTATTATCCGCGCCTGTCGCGAACTGGGCATTAGCCCGGTGGTTGTCTACTCGGCTGCCGATGCCGGTGCGCTGCACGTGCGCATGGCCGATGCTGCCGCCTTGATCGGCCCACCCCCTGCCGCACAAAGCTATTTGCGTGCCGAGGCCATCGTTGAAGCAGCGCTTCAACTGGGTGCCCAGGCCATACACCCCGGCTACGGCTTTCTCAGCGAAAGTGTCAAACTGGCCGAACAGTGTGCAGCGGCTGGGATCACGTTTATCGGCCCGCCACCATCTGCGATTGCTGCCATGGGTGGTAAAGCGGAAGCACGTGCGCTGGCGCAGGCCGCCGGTGTGCCGGTGGTGCCGGGGTATGATGGTGAAGATCAGAGTGATGAGCGCCTGCTGGCCGAGGCGCACCGTATCGGGCCACCACTGCTGATCAAGGCGAGTGCTGGTGGCGGTGGCAAGGGCATGCGTTCCGTTGGTGATCTGGCCGCAGTACCCGCCGCTATCGAAGGCGCCCGCCGTGAAGCCCGTGCCGCCTTCGGCGATGACCGGCTGATCATCGAGCGTCTCGTCCTCCGCCCCCGCCATGTTGAGATTCAGGTGCTGGCCGATCAGCACGGCAATGTCGTTCACCTCGGCGAGCGCGACTGTTCGATCCAGCGCCGCCACCAGAAGGTGGTCGAAGAGGCACCATCGCCGGCGCTGACCCCTGCTCTACGCAACGCGATGGGCCAGGCTGCGGTGGCGGTCGCACGAGCGGCAGGGTATGTCAATGCCGGTACGGTTGAATTCATTCTTACCCCTGATGGTGAATTCTACTTTCTGGAGATGAACACTCGCTTGCAGGTTGAGCATCCGGTCACTGAACTGATTTGCGGTTATGACCTGGTGCACTTGCAGATCGCGATTGCCGCCGGTCAGCCACTTCCGTTCCGACAAGAGGATGTCACGGTGCGCGGTCACGCAATTGAAGTGCGTCTCTACGCCGAAGACCCTCGCACCTATCTGCCGGCGGTTGGGAAGGTGGCGCTGTTTGTGCCGCCACAAGGGCCGGGCGTGCGCGTCGATGCCGGCCTGACCAGCGGCGATGAAGTGACCGTCCATTATGACCCGCTGTTGGCCAAGATTATTGTGGCCGGAGCTGATCGTCAGCAGGCGGTGGCCCGGCTGCGCCGGGTGCTGCGCGAGATGGTGGTGCTGGGGCCAACGACCAATTTACCGCTCTTGCAGGCGATTGCCGAGCACCCGGCATTTGCCGCCGGTGCTACTCATACCGGCTTCCTGAGTGAACACGAAGGACTGGTACCGCCACCCGCACCACCACCGTGCGAAGTGCTGGTCGCCGCCGCCGTCCTGACAGTTACCGCCGAACCACCGGCTCGCGACCCGCTGGCCAGGGTCTGGCGTCTGGGTGGCGACACCATCCCGCTCACTTTTAGCTCCCATGGCGATCACCGCCTGCGGGTAGCGCCGTCAACCAGCGGCTGGCATATCCATGGCGATGGCTGGGGTGTGCAGACAACACTGGTCTATCGTGGTGACCACGAACTGGCTCTGGACATTGATGGGCAACGCCAGCAGTTCTTCTTTGCGCAGGCCGATGACGGCTGGCTGATCGCATGGCGTGGTGAAGCGTACCATCTTACCCGCCCCGCTCCCTTGACCGCCGATAGCGTGACGCGCAGTGGTGATCAGAATGCGGCCAGCTTCACTGCGCCGATGCCCGGCACCATTGTGCGTATCCACGTTGCCGTCGGTGAGCAGGTACGCGAAGGGCAACCACTGCTGGTGTTGGAGGCGATGAAGATGGAGCACACAGTCGTCGCTCCGTATGCCGGCATTGTCCGTCGTCTACCCTACCAGGCCGGTGCCAGCGTCGCGGCTGGCGCTCACCTCGTTGACCTTGAACCAATATCGGTATCGGAATAGCTACTCTGAGAGATAACAGGCAACGTATGGCATCGCAACAGGCTACTCAACCTGCCAAACCACCGGCAACCGCTAATCAGAAACCACCGGCGAAACCAAAGCGTCGCTTTGGTTGCACACTCTGGCTCTTTGTGTTTGCAGTACTGACGTTGGGTCTCCTTGGCATCGGATTTCTCCAGCCGGTTAAGCTGGCTATAGCCCAGGAATATATCATCGGTTTCACACGCGGCGGTATTCGCGAGACGGTTGAAACGACGAGCGTCGATTCGTGTATTCGTATCGCCGGTTCCAATGAACTGGTGTCAATCCCCCGCACACGCAGGGTTACGACGTTCAACAACGGAACCGTGCTGGAGATTACGTTTAGCGATCAGCCATTACCGGCACAGTGTAATTGACATCTGCGCAACAAGCAGGCTACCAGCAGAGGACAGCAGCCTATGTCGCTGCATATACGCTGTACACCTGAGCTAATCGCTATTCCGGCACTCAACCAGCCGCAAGTCGCGTATCTACACCTCACCATCGCGGCAGCCGGTACGACCGGTTTGCCGCTTCACATGACCATTGTCGCCGACGCCAGCCGCTCAATGCGCATCCCAATCCTTAATGAACAGCAGTTTCGCGACGTTGTGCGCGGCAGCGGTGCTCACGAAGTCTTAGTCGATGGGGTACCGGTCTGGCAACTCAACAATCCGCTCTCTGCCGAACAGCGCAGCCGGTATCGGAGTCCTATCGACTATACCACCCACGCCTTACATAGTCTGATCGAGCGCCTTGATCACAACGACCGCCTGGGATTGATTGCCTGTGCCAGCGATGCAATTGTGCTTGCGTCTGGGATTCCTGGGAGCCGACGGGCTGAACTGGTGGCGGCCATTGCCCGTCTGCCGGCGTTACGCCTGGGTGAAACCACCAATCTCGCCCAGGGTCTGCAACTGGCGCTGGCGCAGTTTGTCGCTGCTGATGACGCAACCGTGCGGCGGATTGTCTTGATCACCGATGGTTTTACAACCGATCAGACCCTGTGTCTGACGCTGGCGCGAGAGGCGGCAGCCCGTGGGATCAGCCTGAGCACGATTGGCCTTGGTGGATCATTTGAAGAACATCTGCTCACCCAACTCGCCGATTTGAGCGGCGGACGGGCCAGTTTTGTGTATGATGCTGCCGACATTCCGGCAATTATTGCTGCTGAACTTGAGAGTGCGCGGCAAACAACGGCACAGGCGCTTACACTGCAATGCAACCTGCCGCAAACAGTTAGCTTACGCCGCATCATCCGCCTGACACCAGCGCTCACCGTTCTGAACCCGCTGAGCACGGAACATGGTCGGCGTCTGACCATTCACCTTGGTGATCTCCGTCACGGCGAAGAGGTGCGGCTCCTGGTTGAGTTCCTGGTCGCACCCGGTGCAGCCGGTCAACAACGCCGTCTGGCGCACCTTCACCTCAACAGTGGCCAATCGCACATCACCCACGACGTAGTTGCCCATTATGCGCCGAATGCAATCAACCCACCACCAGAACTTCTGCCGATCATCAGTCGGGCAACCATCGCCACACTTCAGCAGCGAGCCGATCAGGCCCGGCAACAGGGCGATTATGCGACGGCTGCCCAAACTCTCCGGCAACTCGCCAATCGCCTCTACGATCTGGACGAACCCGATCTGGCTGCGCTGGCGATGGCAGAAGCAACAGCACTCGCCCACAATCATCAATCGAGTACCACAGCCAAAGAATTAACTTACGCCACCCGTCGGCTGGGAACACAACGAGGGTGACGCAGTTGATCCCTTTGTGCCTGAGCAGGCTAGCCGGTATACTCCCTATGAGAGGTTTCCAACGCCGGTGAGAGGTATAATAACAGTGGTATCCGTCGAATAACACAGGAGAACAACCGTGGCAAAACAGTGGAGCAGTCCACCCGCAATGCAAATTGATGTCAGTAAGACATATCGGGTCACAATGGAAACAACGCGCGGGACGATTGAACTTGATCTCTACCCGCAACACGCCCCACTCACCGTCAACAACTTCGTCTTTCTGGTACGCGAAGGGTTCTACGATGGCCTGACATTCCACCGCGTTATTAAAGACTTTGTGATCCAGGGAGGCGACCCCACCGGACGCGGAAGCGGCGGCCCAGGCTACCGGTTTCGCGATGAGGTGGTTGGCAACCCGCTCACCCATGAAGCCGGCGTGATTTCGATGGCAAATGCCGGCCCCAACACCAACGGCAGCCAGTTCTTCATTACCCACACGCCACAGCCACACTTGAACGGGCGGCATACCGTCTTTGGGCGAGTTGTCGCCGGCATGGATGTCGTTTACGCCATTAAACAAGGCGACAAAATGACAAAAGTGACGGTGCAAGAGTTGTAGGTAACGTCAGTTTAGGCTTTAGTCAAAATTGCAGGAATCGGGATTGCAGGTTCTCATACCTCAATCACGTTAAACTGACTCCGGGCACAGACATTCGTGGCGAACGTAGTAGGGGCGCATAGCCGTGCGCCCCCGCCCCTACTGGACGCAATAAGAACAATCGTGCCCGGCAAAGCGGGAAGCTGACGCCTTGTATCTGCATTATTCTGGCTCGCATACGACATTCCTTTGTAGATGAGACTGCACGTCATTCCCATTGTTATCAGGCTCACCGCTACGACACGCCCGCCACGTGAGCCTGGTGGGTACAGCAGCATGGCTGCCGCACTCCAAACGCTGCGCCACAGGCAACCTTCCAGGAAAGGTATCTGCTCAGGCACGGCACGCCACTGCTCAGGCAACGAAAATGCCGGCTCAATTCATCCGCCTTCAGCTATGCTGCCAGACCCATCGCTACGACACGCCCGCCACGTGAGCCTGGTGGGTGCGGCAGCATGGCTGCCGCACTCTAAACGCTGCGACACGGGCAACCTTCCAGGAAAGGTATCCGCTCAGGCACAGCACACCACTGCTCAGGCAACGAGATTGCCGGCTCAATTCATCCGCCCTCAGCTATGCTGCCAGGGTGATTGTCGGATCACGTAGCCTGAATTCTATGACGCCAGATTTGATATAAGGACACCCCCACACCACCGTTCAATGCCTGTAAGCCATTCTCATTGTTGACAACAAAGTCATAATCAATCCCACTGCTTGAAATATCATCAAAACTGCTTACAATAGGAGATGGTATGGTCTACGGTGGTAAGGAGCGAGGATATGCGGTGGCCATGGCAACGCAAACCGACGGATTCGGTCGTTACGGAAAAAGCAACTGCGGAAAAACCAATCTCCTGGCGCAAGCGTCTGCCCTGGCCACTACTCGCATTGCTTATCGCAGGTGTTGTCATTGTCCTGTTCCTCATCTCGCGACCTGCTGACCCGCGCTTTGTGATCGTAGTAACGCCATTCGCCGATCAGGACGGACGTACCGGCCAGCAAATCGCCAACGCGCTGGTACGTCAATTACGCAATCAAGGTGCCAACCTTGTTCACGTCGTTTTGAGCGAAACAAAGCCGGCCAATGGTGCAGAAGCCCTTGCCCTTGCCCGCCAGACCAACGCCGATCTCCTGGTCTGGGGAACAGTTGCAGCCGGTGGGATGATCGACAGCTCCAGCCTGTCGCCCGAAATCATTTACACGCCGCACAATATTGACATTAGTCAGGCGTGGTACGGGTTTCCCATTCGTTTCGCCATCCCTAACCGATACGTCATCAGTACTGAACCGATCAATGGTCAAACGATCCTGACTCCGTATCTGCTGGCCCTGGCCGCGTATCACCACGGTGAAGCCGATCTGGCGCTTGATCAGCTACAAAGCCTGGTTGAAAATAATCCCCAGCTTCACCCCCTCTTACTCCACGTGTTGCGGGGAAATCTCTTGTGGGCGCGCGGCTGGTATGGTGCAGCGGCAACGGAATACCAGACGGCACTAAGCCTTGCCCAGGGTGAACGAGCACTGCTCGCCAATAACCTCGGAGCCATTCTCCTTGATGCCGGTAACGCTGAGGCACCGCGTTATTTTGCCGAGGCGATCAATCTCCTGGATGGGCGTGATCTCGGTCAACTGCGGGTCAATCTGGCGCTGTGGGCATTACGCGAACAACGTGCATCTGATGCTGTCTCCGACCTCGAACAGGCCCGCAATCTGTTGTCGCCTGACCCTGAGCTGGAACTGCTCATCGCTACTGCCTATCGCGAGA
This sequence comes from Chloroflexus aurantiacus J-10-fl, assembly GCF_000018865.1. NCBI lineage: Bacteria > Bacillati > Chloroflexota > Chloroflexia > Chloroflexales > Chloroflexaceae > Chloroflexus > Chloroflexus aurantiacus. The sequence goes on along the minus strand of NC_010175.1, from coordinate 3,786,474 downwards.
GTGGTCGTATCGCTGAAGCTCAGGCATCACTTACCCGATTTGAGGCAACCAAAGCCGCTACAGCAGCACGCGTCCCAGTTGCGTTTCGCTCAGCGTATGAAACTCGCTTGAATGCAGTGTTTTCTGAAGAGCGGGCACTGACTTCCCTCGAAGCACGGTTACCAATGACCGGCCCCTTCTACTGGGCACTGGCAACGGCCAATCCACTCCCTTCTGCCGATACATTACGGCAGACACGTGACCAACTGCGCGTGGCAACTGAACAGAGTAACCGGGCAGTCACCTTGTGGCGCCAACAAGCCGCCAGTCAGGCCGCCATCTTTCCCGGTAGTGGCCTGATGGCAACCGGTCAGGCTGAACGAAGTGAAGAGCTGGCACGACGCCAGCGATTATCACTGGCACTGACCGAGGCGGTCTTGTGGTCTGTAGAAAATTCCAACCGGCAAAATCCGTTTAATCAATTTATTGCTGCGCTCTTCGGTGCCGTCAGCGGTGGTAATCCCAGTGTGGAAGCATTGCGCCAGTTGCGCGAACAACAGCCCGACGACGTGATGACCTTGCTCACGCTTGGGTTTGCCCTACGTATGGATGAACAGTACGACGAGGCTGTCCAGACCTATCAGCGCGTGATTGAACTCGCACCACAGCTTCCCGACGGCTATACCGGAATTGGGATGGTTGCCCTGGCGCGCAATGATCGCGAAAGTGCTCAGCAATGGCTGCGCCAGGCGCTTGACCGAAACAATCGCTTCTTCCCGGCCCACCTGTTGCTGGCGCAAGTGGCTGAAGATACCGGCGACTGGTCATCAGCGATTAATCACTGGCGCGCCCTGGTCAACTGGCAAGAGACGCCATACACCGTCGTTCATCTTGCACGTGCGCTACGACGGAGTGGTGCCAGCGGTTTTGCTGAAGCTGAACGGCTACTCGTTCCCCTGGCCACCGAGCATGTCGAAGCAACGATTGAGCTGGCCCGGCTGTACAACGATGCCGGTTATCCCAACGAAGCGGCCAGTGTCTACCGCGATGCCCTCGTGCTTGATCCGCGTTCAACCGTCGCCGCCTTTGAGTTAGGGGAAACGTATATCCGGCTGGGTGATGTTGCCACCGCTGAACGCATGCTACGTGATGCGCTCACCTTCGATGAGCGTAATCTCGACGCCCGCCTCCGCCTGGCCGAATTGTACGAAGGCCCCCTCAATCAGCCTGATCGTGCCATCGAACAATACCGGATTGCCCTCGGCCAGGGGGTGAATGACCTTGACCAGTTAATCCGCATCGGTCAGGCCGCGCTTGCCGGTAATGCCACAACGGTAGCGATTCAGGCGCTCGAACGTGCGCTCACGGGAAATCCCGAATCGGCGACGGTGAATCAATTGCTGGCACGGGCGTACCTGAACGGAAACCGCCTGGAAGCAGCAGCGCAAACTGCGCAACGCACGCTCGATCTAACCGCTAACCGCACCGACCCGGAAGCGATTTCAGCACGAGTCAATGCTTTTCTCGCCCTGGCCGAGATAGCCCGGCGCCGAAACGATCTGGCAGCCGCCGAGCAGGCGTATCAACAGGCAATTGCAACCGATCCACAGTCGATTCCCGCTCACATTGGCCTGGGTGAACTCGCCGGTGGACAGGGGAATTGGGGAGTTGCCCTGGCCTACTTCGAGACTGCTGCTGCACTACCCGGTGGTGATACGAATGCCGCAGCTCAATTCTGGCTGGGTGAAGCCCTCTTGCGCAACGACAACCTTGTGCGTGCTCTCGCCGCCTACCAGCGCGCGCTGGAATTGCAACCGCAATATCCAGAAGCCCTGCTGGGGCTGGCCCAGACCCAATACGCATTAGGTCGGGCCGAGGAAGCACTTCAGACGGTAGAGCGAGCTATTCAGCAGAAGAGCAACTATGCCGAAGCACACCTCTTCCGCGGCAAATTGTTGCAAGAAGCCGGTCGCTTCGCGGAGGCACGCGCCGCTTACGATGCAGCCATTGGTGCCAATGATCGCATTGCCGAGAGCTTCTACCGTCGTGCCCTGCTCGCCATCCGCAATGGTGAATACGACCAGGCCATTCGTGACCTCAATCGGGCCACCGCACTGCAAGCCAACTTTCCCGAAGCCTACTACTGGTTGGGTCGCGCCTATTACGCCCAGGGCCGAAGTGAAAGCGCCTTACAGGCTATTCAACAAGCGATCACCCTGAATCCGAACTACAGTGAAGCTATCTTCTACAGTGGTCTCATTGCGGAAGATCAGGCCAATTTTGCCGCCGCCCGTGATGCCTATCAGACCCTGATCAGTCGGGAACCAACCAGCGAGTGGGGTCAGCGTGCACTTGCCCAAATCGAACGTTTACCATGAGTACGCTACGCCAGTATCGCATCGCCCTGCAAATCTTTCAATCAAATCGCCTCCGCCGGGATTACCGTGATCTGGCGGAGGTGCCGGCCTACGAACCGTTAGGCGAATTCTTCTTCAACGAAATGTACGGCCCGCGTGATTTCAGCCAGCGCGATCAGGAAGGCCGCCGCCTGCACCATTTTATCGGCATGCTCCCCGGTGTACGCCTGCGCGACCTTGAGGAGGTACTGGAATTACTCGATCTCACCAATCAACTCGATGAAGACCTGGCCCAGCGTATGTGGCAGGCCAATATAGGCACCGATTTTGACGAGCCGACGTATGAATACTTCTACCGGCTGGCCGATAAATATGATGATCGCCATCGTCAGTTAACACTGGTCAGAACAACGTTGTACAATGTCTTTCACCTGTCGCGTTCGGCAGTGTTGGGGATGGCGCTGCGCCGCTCCCACTTCATAGCCCGCCTCGCCGGTATTGGTCATGTCCATACCTTTTTACGGCGCGGCTATGATGCCCTACAGAACGTGACATCCATCGATCATTTCGCCGAGACGATCTACCAGCGTGAGCTAGATCGGCTCAATCGGATTTATCAACGATGAGCAGGCTTACTGAATTATTACCGGTTTTTATACACATTCCGTCACGTCCCTTTCGCATGGGCACACCTGTGAGCGACATCAGTGACCTGGCCCGTCACTATGGCGGCACTCGCGAAAGCTACCGTGAAGAGACACCACAACACGAACTGACGCTTCCGGCATTTGCCATTGCACAACATCCGCTGAGCAATGCCCTCTACGCCTGCGCTGTTGCTGATGGAGCTGTGCCACCACCTCCCGCCTGGCATGGCACGACCCCGCCGGACAAACTGGCAGCATTACCGGTCACCGACATCACCTGGTACGAAGCCATGGCCTTCTGCGCCTGGCTGAGTCAACAATCCGGTCTGTCCCTCCGCCTGATCGACCCGAACGGTCAGCCGGTTACGCCACCTCCTGTGTTGCGCTTTCGCCTGCCAACCGAAGCGGAATGGGAGCACGCCGCCCGCGGCACCGACGGTCGGCGCTTCCCGTGGGGCGAGACATTTCATCCCGATTACGCCAATACGCGCGAGGGGGGACGATCAGCACCTAACCCGCCCGGCACATACCCTGCCGGACAGAGTCCGTATGGTGTTGAAGATATGGCCGGTAATGTATGGGAATGGACAGCATCGCTCGACCGGGAATATCCCTACCGACCCGATGATGGACGTGAAGACCCAACCGCAACCGGGAGACGGATTTTACGCGGCGGTTGTTACGCCAATCCCCAGGGGTATGCACGCTGTGCCTGTCGTTTTCGACTACAACCGACGATGCGCAACCAGTTTCTGGGCATGCGCCTTGCACTAGACCTGGAATAATTAAGGAGCATTCGCTTTATGAACCCAGCCAAAACGCTTAAATTAGGCCGCAACGATCCCTGCCACTGTGGTAGTGGGCGCAAATACAAGGATTGCCATTTGCGCATCGAAGAGGAATGGCGCAGTCAGCAATTACGCCTGCGCAACGCTCAAGACCAGCTCTTACAACGTATTCTGGCCAAAGCCACTGAGGCTGAAGCAGCGGAACTACAAACTGCCTTTGATCGATACTGGCAACAGCGTTACCAGTTTGCCCAGTTGGCCGAACTGAACCAGCGCGAAGGGTACGGGGCCGACCGCTTCATGGTCTGGTTTGCCTTCGACTATCGCCGATCAGACGGACAGACACTGGTTGAGCAGATGGTACATCAGATGCAGGAGAGCGATCTATCACCGCTCGAACGACAGCTTCTGCCGACGTGGGTCAATGTTCGCTTACGTCCGTACCAGGTTGAGCGACTACATCCCAATGCCGGTGCGACCCTACGTGATCTGCTAACCGGCGAGGCGCTGATTCTGGCCGACAGCCATGCCTCATTGCGCCTGGAGCTTGCCGAAGTGATCGTCGGACATCTGGTGCCAGTTGACACACCACTTGGGCGAACAGCGCCGAACTACTACCTCGCCGGCCCAGCCGCCCACCTGACACCCGACACCGCCGGGCCAATTCGCACCTTCGCCGACGTTCATCTGGAAGCAATCCGGCGTGAACGTCCTGAAGCCGACTGGCAAACGCTCCTCAATGAACGGTCGGAGATTTTCAGTCACTTTATTTTGATCTTGCCGACCGACAAACCCGATCCAGACCGGATTCAGAACTTTATCGCAGAGACTCGGCAGCGTTTGTTGGGAGAGTGATTACACCTGTTCAGGATCGTAAATCTCGGCGAGCGGCAGCGTGAAATGAAACGCGCTGCCGCGCCCTGGCATACTCTCGACCCAGATTGTGCCCTGATGAGCCTCAACCGCCAGCTTACAGAACGCCAGTCCCAGACCACTTCCCTCACTCCGCTTACGACCGCCCTGGCTGAACCGCTTGAAAATGATATCCTGATCTTCGGGAGGAATACCTGGCCCCTGATCACGAACAATGATATGCGCAACTCGATCACCGGGTACCAGGATCGTTAGCTCATCAGACACAGCGACAATCTGGGTCTGACCCTGAGCAGGTTTCACGTGTACTTCAATGGAAATCTGGCTCTCAGGCTCACTGAACTTGAGCGCATTATCGAGGAGATTTTGTAATACGCGGGAAATAATGTCACCATCGGCAAACAATAAACGCACGTTTGGATCAAGATTATGCACAATCTGCACCTGTTTCTCTTGAGCCTGGAACAACAATCGATCAACAGTGTGCTCAATCAAATCGGCAATCGGCAATGGCCCTTTGTAGATGGGCATCTGACCACTTTCTAACCGCCCAATATCAAGCATTGCTCTAACCAGATTGATTAAGCGGTTAGTATTATTTTGCCCGATCATCATTGCCTGCTGCTGCCGCTCGGTGAAAAGATCGCCCAATTCATTCTCAAGTCGCTCAAACGCAAGTTTGATAGCTGCAAGAGGATTTTTCAGATCGTGAATTACCATACGGATCAAATCCTCACGCAACTGTTCAACCTTTTTGGCTTCAGTCACATCACGGATCGTCAACAGAAAGGCAGATGTACGCCCGGCAATTAAATCACCGGCCTGGATGATCTTCCAGGCAAAGACACCATCATTCCCACGTAGCTCATGCTGTGCTCCGACGTGGGTCAGCGAGCGTTGTAACTCAGCAACTGTTGCAGGTTCCAATGCTCGTTGCCTGGCCCAGTGTTTCAGGACATCATCGAACTTCAGACCATCAATCCGCGATAACGGTGGCGACCAGGTTCCAGTACGCGCCAGACGATGAAACGCCTCATTCGCAACCACAACTGTTCTGTCAACACCAAATAAGACAAGACCATCCTCAACCGCCGCCATCACCCGCGCCAGATTATCACGTCCACGACGCACTGCACCGAGCAAGCGCATACTCTCGATAGCAATTGCGGTCTGGCTTGCATACAACATCAGCATCTCAATATCAGCCGCTTCGAGAGCGTGTTCACCACCGATAACAATCACGCCGATGAGTTGTTGAGTGCTGCGGAGCGGTATTGCTACGGTGGTTGCCGAGCGGAAGACCGGTCGGCGATGAAGCAGTGCCCGGCGGGCAAGGGTCAGCATCACATCCTTGCCTAGCGGACTCACACCAATGGTCTGATCAATGTGCAACTCATCGTGTTCGGCATCAAACAACATGATCTGCGCCCAGTTCCCCTCTACCATCTCTAACATGCCGCGAGCAGTCATACCCAGTACCTGCGGCTGAGGGAGCGACTGCGAATTGATCACCATTCCCAGCCCATTCAGCGCCGTCAGTCGTTCGAGGCTACGCTGTTGACGATAGCGCAAAAGCGCTATATCAATAGCAGAGCCAGCAATACCGGCATATAATGTCAATGCCTGAAGATCGGCTATTGCCGGACGTTGACCGCTCTGTGGTTGATCAAGGAGCAAGACCCCCTGCACCCGATGGTCAGGTGCGCGCAAGAGCACCACCAGCAAATCGTCGGGTTGCCATTGAATTGCACCAAAATCTATCAGTCGTTCGTCTACTGGTTGCGGTAAATCGAATAGGGCGGCAAAACTGGCACTACGGCGATTAAGCAGAAAGCAAGTATCGCCAAATGCCCACTCATTAACCAGCGCATCTAACCGACCAATAGCCAGACGCAAGCCGGCAGGAAATTCACCACTAAGCGTACCGGTTGTCGCTACACACGCGAGCATCGAATGAAGGGCGTGCTCACGCTGACTGACAAACAGCGCAGCCGATTGAAACCGCATGCGCTTCGTGATCGCGTCGATAATTAATTGGAAGAGCTGATTAGGCAATTGTTCTGCCAGCAACCTGTGATTGAGCGCCAGCAATGAGCGAAGATCGGTATTATCTCGATCCAGGTCTTGTGCCTGTTGGACGATACCGGTTTCGATCTGGGTAATTTGCCGGGTACGATCAATGACCAGACTCATCAGAGCGGCAACAGCATGTGTCTCATCGATGTCAGTATCAGTAAACGGCACTTCGTCCTGACGATTAATGTATTGCAGACAGAAACGCACACCAGATGGTGACGTAAATGGTACTGTGATCAGGTTATGGCACTTCAAACCAATTACCCGATCAATGACGCGACTGCGTCGCACATCATCACTGGCATCGTTCACAATTACCGGCTTCCCCAGCACGAATGACTGACCGATGATGCCGTGCGTCATCGGCAAACGCATCCCCACCAACCGGTACGCTTGCGGCCCAACCGCGTAGCGAAACACCAGCTCATTGTGCTGTTCGTCGAAAATGAACAGACCACCACCGTCTACCGCCAGCAACTGACAACTGAGAGCAAGCATCGTCTGCAATGCCTGATCAGTGTCAAGGAGCTGTACACTGGTAGCGACAAGGTTTTGCCAGATGTTGCATTGCTGGTTGGCAAGATCGGCTTCACGTTGCAGGAGGGGCATACGCAGTAAGCGGGCAGCCAGCTCAAGCGCTTCTGCGATCATCTGCTGTTGGGTTTCATTCAGAGGTTCGGAGGCAAATGTATAGCCATAAATGACACCAAAGGTTTTACCACCAAAACGAACAGGTGCACCTGACCAGAAGGTGGGGGGCGACGCCTGCCACGCCGCATGTGGGCGCACATTATAACGTGCACAATCTTCCAGGTATGCGGCTGAGCTTAATGGCATGCTTAGCTTGATCACCATGCTGCTCAGATCGGTCTCCACCGTCCAACACCGTTGTTCAAAACTGGCATAGTGGTTTGGTTGTACTGCGTAATGCACAATCTGCTGAAGCCAAACACTCTGCTGGATCGGTGTCGCCAGACCAATGGTGAGCGGAAGCCCGACCAGATCACTCAGCAGTTGCGCCATCTGCTGACAAATAAGATCAGGCTGGGGTGTATCGCGCAAAGCGTCGACTTCAAGCTGAAGGCGGCGACGCCAACCCTGCCGTTCGATCCGTTGCCGTATACGCTCATAACCGGCAATAATTAATTGCTCAACTGATTGCAAGATCACCAGATCGGCATCGGTTAGATCAGCAGGTCGGATCACAAGCCGGGCAAACGTTTCACCCTGCCCCAAACGATGGACAAGAGCATCTGATTCATCCTGGAACTCACTCTGGAACGACCATTTGATGTCTACCTGATAGCCGGGTAACATCGAGGTCAGCACATCAATGGCAGCAGCAGTCAGATCGGAGTATCGCTCGGCGTCGATCATTTTTGCAACAATGGTTAACCATTCCGGCATGTCAACAGGTCCGGTTTTTCTCATGATCGACACTCCATTCAACAACTAACATTTAACATTTGATGGTATTGTACCGCGTTTATGGGTAAACAGCACGGATATTGCCCAGGCTTAGATTCCACCTTCCAAATGACAAAACACGTGTATCACTGAGTTTGTCGAGGGTCTGCTGAAGGGGAAGTTATCTCATTGATTGATTACTGAGATCGTGACAGGCACACACATCATCACCGTGACCAGCAGGGTCAACGGCGTGATACGCGCCTGGCACGAAGCACGGCTGTGCGGCAGCGTGGCTGCCGCACGCCAAACGACGCGACACGCACCTGATGAGCGAGCAAAGCAACCAATCCAGCGCGTGATGGCACTAGCGATGGTCATCAGCACTCCGCGCTGCCATACCGGCAAACTGGGATCAGGCTAGACTGTCGTTGGTGATTGGTCAGCGTTCAGGTGCCTGTGCTGTAGTCGGCTGGCACGACCACACAGCTTTTATGAAATAAGTTCTCCACTGTGCTGCCGGGATTGATCAGGTAGCCTCCAGACGTTGGCGCAAAATTGCCACAGCTTCCCGCGATAAACCTATGCAACCCAAAAGGATCGCTGCTTGCCGAATAGCAGAGCCATGGTATAATAGGCCGCCCGTGCTATCCGCCATGATCTGCGGTGCACAAGGAAAGAGGAACATGATAAGCAGATTTTCTTCGCTAGCCCTGTTGCTCAGTATCGTGCTCATCGGCGCGTGTGGATCGGCTGTTGCGAATACGCCAACAGCTACTCCACTCCCAACCCTCATCGCATTAGAGACGCGATTACCAACGGATACACTACAACCAACAACCGTTCCAACACTACCGCCTACGGCAACACCCGCAGCTACTGCTACTCCTGAACCAACCGCTACCCCTGAACCAACACCCTCACCTGAACCGATAACAGCACCGCTGGCGGTTCCACGTGGTTCGGTGACTACTCGGCCCTTCGCAGTGATGTATGACAACCATCCGAATGCCTACCCGCAGACCGGTATGGATGGCGCTGCGATTGTCTTTGAAGCACTGGCCGAATTTGGGATTACTCGCTATATGGCGATCTTTATTCCCGGCATTTCACCCGACATGCCGGTCATTGGCCCGGTACGCAGTGCTCGACCATATTATGTCGAATGGGCAAAAGGGCTACGGGCAGTGTATGTCCATGCCGGAGGATCGCCAGAAGGGTTGTTGCTGGCAGAAACATCGATTGAACTGATCAATATGGATGCATTGCGCAGCAACGCCAGCCGCTATTTCTATCGCACGCGCGACCGTAGCGCCCCCCACAACCTCTACACCAACAGTGAAAACATCGCAGCTTTTGCCGCAGCGAATGATCGTCCGGTTGAAGGATTGGAAGAGATTGGGTTTACCTACTCGCCCGAAGCTCCGCCGGAAGATCGTCCTGCACAACAAGAATTGCGCTACTTCTTCATTTACCGTGAGGCAAGTGTAGGCTGGAGCTACGATCCGGCAACGAACAGCTACCGCTACTTCCGCGGTAATCGTCCACACGTTGATGCAGCAACCGGTAATCAGTTGCAGTTTAAGAATGTTGTCGTGTTGGAAGTGCCCGAACGACCTATCCCCAACGATCCCAAGGGTCGTATCGAGCAAGATGTGATCGGTGAAGGTCAGGCCCGTATCTTCCGCGACGGTCGCATGATTGAAGCGACCTGGCAGAAAGCAGCCGGCTATGCACAACTGTATCTGGTTGACGCGAATGGGAACGAAATACCACTCGCGCCCGGATCGGTCTGGATTGCCGCCATACCTGACCTTGCCAACCTGACCGTCGAAGGCGGTCGATAACGCTACACCCCGAAGCCTGTTGCTTCGGCTGCGATAGGCGGGCGTCGCCAGTGCTCTGGCCCTGTTGCCAGCACTCCTATCTACCACTGTTGCGCTCTGTTTGCGCATTGTGCGACGCCCTGGCAGACGCAAACCACAGTAATGTTTACGAGGCACCAATGGCGCCCCTGACGTCGGCGGACCTCACCCGATGACGGCTGCCTCGCGTCTGCCCGGCGAATAGCCGTATGCCGTCACAAAGGAGGAAACAATTTATGAGAGGAAGGATCGTTCGTCGTGGCCTGCTTGTCGTTGTGCTGGTCATGCTTTCGACAGCCATCGCCCACGTTCAGGCTGCCCCAACGACTTCACCGTCTCAGCAGTCGAACCTCGCACCAACCTACCGTATTTTCGCTACCCGCGAAGGTTTAGTTGGTCGCCGAACCGCAAATGGTCATATCATTCAACCCCGCGACCGCTTCGTCGCTCTCCCGTGCTGGTGTGTTCTCTCGCCCAAAGGTACTGACAAATTCAAAGTTCGTCTCACCTATAATGGCCGTTCAGTGGTCGTACCGGTCTGGGATGTCGGCCCCTGGAACACCCGCGATGATTACTGGAATCCTAACCGACGGTACAGCGATTTACCGGTAGGTATGCCGATGGCTGAAGCCGCCTACTATCATGGCTACAACGGCGGACGCGATGAGTGGGGGCGACGCATTACACTTCCGAATGGGATCGATATCGCTGATGGTACCTTCTGGGATGACCTGGGTATGACCCGCAGCGATTATGTCTACGTCACATTTCTCTGGCTGGGCGAAGACCCCGGCCCCGGTTCAGCTATCGATGTTAGCTCCGGGCAGATAACCGATGATCCTGATCCGACAGTAACTGCTCCAGAAGGTGCAACCACCATCGATAATACTGATTCCGCTTTTGATCCAGTTGGCAAAGACTGGTATGAAGAGACATGTGGCTTAAACGGGCAACATCAATGGACCTACTCGACGACCGATCCCACAAAAGCCACTACTGCCGCAAGCTGGCAAGCGCCTGATCTCAGTCCAGGGTTCTACGAAGTAAAAGCCTACATTCCGGTCTGCGGCAATCCGGCAACGACCAGTGCCCGTTATCGGATCAGCCATGACGGAGCAATCACCGAAGTAACACTCGACCAACGGGCCGCTGCCGGGCAATGGGCTTCGCTTGGCACATACTATTTTGGCGGTGTTACCAATGAAGTACCCCAGGTCTTTCTGAGCGATCTCACCGATGATCGCGGCCTGGCAGTGCGCTTCGACGCTATTGCCTGGGAACCGCGCAGTGACACGACACCGCCTGATACGCAGATTATTTCGATCTCACGGGTTGACAATGGCTTTCAGCTCCAGTGGGGCGGCAATGATGACATGACCGGTATCGCCAGTTACGACGTACAGGTGCGGCTATTGCCGAACGGTGGCTGGACGGATTGGAAACTGGGCACGACCGACTTGAGTGCCTGGTTTGGCCCCCATGAAGGCAAACAGTTTGAATTCCGGATTCGTGCACGCGATTGGGCAGGGAATGTTGAGTCGTGGGAGACTGCGGCAGTTGTAGATACGACAGCGGTGCCATAGGCGCTGGTAGATTGGAAAGTAGCACAGGCGTTGGCCTGTGCTACTACGTCCATAGGTCACCCGAAGACGATCCTGCTTAACCCGTACCAAAAAAGCGGCGGGCGTAGGATGGATCAAACTACGTCCATAGGTCACCCGAAGACGATCCTGCTTAACCCAGACTACTCTGCATCTTGCAACGCAGCCACACCGGGTAAGACTCGTCCCTCAAGTAACTCAAGTGAGGCACCACCGCCGGTACTCACATGCGACATCTTATCGGCCAGGCCGGCCTGTTCCACTGCGGCCACACTATCGCCACCACCAACAATTGTGATTGCGCCATTGGCAGCCGCTTCGGCCATTGCCTGGGCGATAGCGCGTGTACCGACGGCAAACGGCTCTAGTTCAAAGACACCCATTGGCCCATTCCAGATAACCGTGCGGGCAGCCCGAATCTCGGCACTGTATCGTTCGATGGTCTTGGGGCCAATATCGAGCACACGCCAGCCGGCAGGAATGTCACTTACATCAACAACCTGGCGCTGGGCATCGGCACTAAACGCATCGGCAATCACCACGTCAACCGGCAAAAGCAGCCGGGCACCCCGCTCTTCAGCACGGGCCATCAACTGCTGGGCCACCGGTACACTGTCCGGTTCGACCAGCGAATCACCAACATTCAGCCCTTTGGCAAGCAGAAAGGTGTTGGCCATACCACCACCAATGAGCAGTGCATCGACCTTACCCAGCAGATTTTCGATCACGCCGATCTTGTCACTGATTTTCGCACCACCGATGACGGTTACGAATGGACGCTGCGGATTATTCAGGGCGCCACCGATGTACGTCAGTTCCTTTTCCATAAGAAAACCGGCAACTGCCGGCAGGTAGTGCGCTACACCCTCAGTGCTGGCATTGGCCCGGTGAGCGGTGCCGAAGGCATCGTTAACGAAAACATCACCCAATTTCGCCAGTTCAGCGGCCATCGCTGGATCGTTTGGCTCTTCACGGGGATCGAAGCGGGTGTTTTCGAGTACCAGGACCTGCCCTGGTTTCAGCATCGCCACAGCCGCTTCAGCCGCCGGCCCGGTGATCGCCTCGGTCTTCTTGACCTCTTTCGCTTCGGGCAGCAATTCAAACAAACGCTCAACAACCGGACGTAAACTGTACTTCGGATTGGGTTTACCCTTCGGACGCCCCAGGTGCGACATCAAGACCACACTGGCACCGTGTTCCAGCAGATAGCGAATGGTCGGTAATGCCGCCCGAATCCGGGTATCATCGGTAATCTGACCCTGATCATCGAGTGGCACGTTGAAATCAACTCGTACCAGCGCACGTTTTCCGGCCCAATCCACATCACGGATGGTCTTCTTGTTCATGCGCGTTCCTCCTTATTCGCGGTATAACGGCCCGCTGTCATTGTAACACAGGGGCTATTTGCCGATGCAAAAACGGCTGAAGATCATGTCGAGCAAATCTTCACCCACGGTTTCGCCGGTAATCTCACCCAACGCATTGGCAGCACCGGTTAAATCGGCTGCCAGGAGATCGGTTGCCGCACCGGCAGCCAGGGTTTCTTGAGCTGCACGCAGAAACTCGGCGGCTCGCCGCAGGGCAGCCCGGTGACGCGGATTGCTGACCAGATGCGTTGCGCCAACAGCCGGTAATGTACCACCGAGCAGGGTCGTGGCAATTGTTTTAGCCAGCGTATCGATCCCATGGCCATAGCGAGCCGAACAGGCAACCACAGCCATCGCTTTCGGATGCGGCGGAGCGGGTGGGGGCGGTACATCCGGATCATCGCACTTGTTCCAGACAATGATGGTCGGTCGGTCGGCAGTGGCAACCAGCATCGCTTCATCTTCGGGGGTAAACGGTTGTGATGAGTCGAAGACAAGTAGGGCCAGGTCGGCACCGGCCAGCGCCGCTGCTGCTCGCTCCACCCCAATCTGTTCGACCGGATCGGTGCTGGTGCGCATACCGGCGGTGTCGATTAACACCACCGGTACACCCGCCAGATTTGCCATCTCTTCCAGGGTGTCGCGCGTTGTACCGGGGATAGGGGTAACTATAGCGCGTTCAACCCGGAGCAGGGCATTAAGCAGGCTTGACTTGCCAACATTTGGGCGGCCAACCAGCACGACGCGCGCGCCGTTGCGCAAGACCATGCCCTGATCGGCCCCGGCCAGTAAGCGCTCGACAGTGGCCAGTGCCTGTTCAATTGGCCCGGCCACCGTCTGCGGTTCAATCCCCTCTTCAGGAAAATCGATCAGCGCAGTGATATAGGCCAGCGGTTCAAGGATCGCTGTGCGGGCAGCCCGTACTTCGCGTGCCAGCCAGCCCCCCAACTGCGCCTGGGCAATCGCCAGCCCGGCACTCGTCTGCGCCCGAATTACGTCGAGGGTGGCTTCGGCCTGACTCAGATCGATCCGACCATTGAGGAACGCCCGTAAGGTAAATTCACCGGGATTCGCCAGGCGGGCACCGGCAGCCAGGGCCGCTTCGAGCGTCAACTGGACTGGAAGCGCCCCACCATGGCAAGAGATTTCCACGACATCCTCACGGGTAAAGCTATGCGGAGCGGCCATCAGCGTTAGCAATGCTTCGTCGATCACTTCGCCATCAGGCCCGATCACGTGCCCATAGCGCACCCGATGACTGCGCAACCGTCCTGGCCGCACGGGGCGAAAAATGCGCAACGCAATCGATTGAGCGTCAGGCCCACTCAGACGTATAATACCAATGCCACCTTCTCCGGGTGGTGTGGCAATTGCAGCAATTGTGTCATTCATCGAGGTTCTGTGCGTTTACTTAATACCTTTTTACGGCTGATTACACTCGGTAACGCAGTTGCCCATCTCAGTGGTCTGCGAGGGTTGAGCTGGAGCAACCGATTGGCATTACCGTTTCTGACCCTGGCCTGGAGCCAGCCGGCTTCGGGATGGCGCAGCCATCTGGCCCTGCTATTACCGGCATTCATTGGTCAGATAGGGCTGGCCACGCTCCGGCGACGGCAACTTGATCCAAAACAACAGTTACGGCCAGGACGTTACCCGGATCGCCAGATTGTACGCCTCGATTTACCCGCCCGCCATGGGCCGGTACCGGCACTGCACATCGTACCACACGGTGGGTCAAAGACTGCGGTGCTGGTCACCCATGGTTCAGGCTGCGATAAGACCTTTTACGCCTGGCGCCTGGTGGATAGACTGATTGCGCACGGCGCTGCCGCGCTCTTGATCGATCTCGACGGTCACGGCGAGAGTCCACGGCCCCAGGCGTTTCCACACATGGTTGACAGTGTTGCCGATCCGATTGACTGGCTGCGCCAGCGCTACACTCAGGTTGGAGCTATTGGAATGAGCCTCGGCGGCGCAGTGCTGGCCCGGGCAGTTGCGAACGGCGCCCGCGTGGATGCGCTGGCGCTCTGGGAAGTACCACCACGGTTACGACTCGATGCACGGGCATACCGGCAGGTGCAAATCCGTGAAGCACTGGCAATTCTGCAATTGCGCATGCTACACCTCTTCCGCGATGGTGCTGTTGATCATGTGATCAGAGCGTGGCAAACCAGTGGGATTCGGGCCACGATCAGTACCTGGGATTTATTCGATGCCCTGGCCTTTCCCGACAGCCTGCGCACGCTGGCCCGGCGAGAGCCACCATTACCGACCCTGCTGGTCTATGCCGGACGCGACGCGATTGTACCGCCGGCCGCAGCAGCCGAAGTTGCAGCGCTGGCAGCCGGCTGGGCTGAGTATCATCTCTTGCCGTTCGCCAGTCATATCTCGCTCCCGATAGACCTGGAATGCATTACGCTCACGGTTGACTGGCTCGCGCGACACCTAAACCAACCTGCCTTCACGACCGGTTTGGTGTCAGAATAGCATCGATCAATCCGTACTCCAGCGCCTGTGGTGCGGTCATATAGAAATCACGACTAAAATCGGCTTCAAGGCGCTCGACGGGTTGCCCGGAATGTTTAGCCATGATCTCGCGCAGCAACCGCTGCAGACGCAGCATTTCATCGACCGCAATCTGGACATCGGGAGCATACCCTTCGGCGCCACCGCCCGCCGGATGCGAGTGGATGGTGGCGTGTGGCAGGGCAAACCGTTTCCCCTTCGTGCCAGCACAGAGCAAGACAGTCGCCATACTCGCGGCACGACCTACGCACACTGTGCAAATATCGGGGGTAACCAGTTGCATCGTGTCGTAGATCGCCAGGCCGGCCCGGATAACGCCACCAGGACTGTTAATGTACATCCAGATATCGCGTTCAGGGTCTTGCTGTTGCAACACCAGCAACTGAGCGATCACCGATGAAGCCAGTTCATCGTCGATAGGTTCACCGATCAACACCACTCGCTCTTTCAGCAGGCGCGAAAAAATATCCCAGCTTCGCTCTCCACGGCTCGTGCGTTCTACAATCGTTGGTACCGGTACAGAAGGCATTGCTATCCTCTTTCTTCATTATCGACAATCACACAACTCCCAGTGACCGATTTCGACTGTCGCTTCACAATAGCTGCGCGCATTGCAATCTCGTATGGCTGCTGATAGCGCGACGGCGTCACCGGTACAATTGCAATCGAGACACTCAACAGTGGATATCGGCACGGTCGTCCCTGACGGTCGTGTCCAACAATATAACCACGCTGACGATCCTCAGGTGCATAGAAGTACGGAATAGTAGCATCGAATCGTTCGATCATTGCCTGTGCGATCTGCTGCGCCCGTTCGAGGGTTGAAACCAGCACAAAATCATCACCACCTAAATGACCCAGAAAATCGTCAGGCGTTCCCTGCCAGTGGACAACCTCAGACAACAAACGGGCAGCGTGTAAGATGACTGCATCACCTTTGAAGAAGCCGTAATGATCATTATACCCTTTAAAATTGTCGAGATCGATATAGCCAACCGCAAAAGGTTCCTGTTTGACCAATCGCTCATGAATAACCTGTTCAATCGTCGTATTGCCGGGTAAGCGTGAAATTGGATTCAGACTGCTCTCACGTTCGCTCCGGCGCAAGATCGAACGAATACGTGCTGCCAGTTCTGCCGCACTACATGGTTTCACCACGTAATCATCGGCACCTAATTGCAGACTGCGTACCTTCTCATCCAACGAACTCACCGCTGAAAGCAGCATCACCGGGATCAGGCGTGTCGTACCGGACGAGCGAATTGTCCGTAGCACGTTTAAGCCATCACTATCGGGCAGTAGTCGATCCAGGATGACCAGGTCGAAGAATTGTTCATGCATCAGCCGTAATGCCGTTGTCGCATCAGGGGCCGTGACCACCACAAAACCGGCATCCGTTAATTGCTGGCTAAGGATAACCCGAATATCCAGTTCATCATCAACCAGCAAAATCCGCGGTACGCTCTGCCCGGCCTGGTGATGCATTGACAGCAGGCGATGGAGCTGCTCGAGCAGCGGTTGTTGCAGGTCGATATAGGGAATGCCTGTTACAGGACGGACTGACCGATCACGGGTGGCCATTGCCACAACCACACCGCGTGTCTCTGGATCGGTATGCACAATTTGCGCACATAAGGCCGGCTCGATGTCGGCAGTGGTGCCGGCAATGACCAGCAAACGTGGACGGCGGTAACGGGCGATATCCAGGCCGGCAGCGCATGATGACACCCGTTCAACCTGCCAGCCGGCATTGTGGAGCAGATCAGCCAGATCATCGAGGGCTGCTCCGCCAACCAGCACTGCTGAACCCGACCCTAGCGATACAGACGGTGGAGCGCCTGCAGATGGTGCAGCGTGCTGATCCTGCCAATACCAGGCCCGTGGGACACGGACAACGATGTCGTCGCCCTCTTGTTGAAGATGTTCTGTCAGCAACTGAGCAAACTGGCGCAAACGCACGGTTGAGCGCTGTAATGAAGCGACCAGATTGTTGAGGCGCTGATCAGTACTCTGTCCATAGTGGTGTGCGAGGAGATCAACAGCACTCTGCAACGACGTAAGAGGTGACACATACTGATGAATAAACCGTTCAACCTCCGGAGAAAATTTACTCATGACTGCCCTCATCTGCTGGAATGACGGAGGTCAAC
Source organism: Chloroflexus aurantiacus J-10-fl (assembly GCF_000018865.1). Lineage (NCBI taxonomy): Bacteria > Bacillati > Chloroflexota > Chloroflexia > Chloroflexales > Chloroflexaceae > Chloroflexus > Chloroflexus aurantiacus. The sequence continues at coordinate 3,768,838 of NC_010175.1, read as the reverse complement.
GTGGCAATCAGTCGTTCAGCCGAGACCGGCTTCTCGAGAAAACCACGTGCACCAAGCGCAAATGCCTGGGAAGGTGCATCAGGCGCCAGATCGTTTGCCGTCAACACCACTACTGGAATCGAGGCTGTCGCCTGATCGGCCTGCAACCGGCGCAGCACTTCAAACCCATCCAGGCCGGGCATGCGCAAATCTAACAGAATAGCTTGTGGGCGAACGTGTTGGACGATGGCCAATGCCTCTTCACCATCACCCGCAGCCAGCACACGCATCCCATGGCGCTGGATAAGGCGCGTTAATACCGGACGCACATTCGGATCATCGTCCACAACCATGATGAGTGGTTTATACCTGGTTGTTTGATAATGTATTTCTGCTACAAGCTGATCTACAGAAATCGTTCCTGGAAAGACAACCACGTCTTTCGGCAGTTTAACCGCTGACTCGTCACTAACAATAATTATTGAGGTCAACTGGTAGAGTGCAAGAGTGCGTAGTCGTCCAATCACCTCCTCGGCATTGACAGGATGCAGCAGAACGGTCACTGCCGGCTGACGTGCCGGCAACGTCGTTTGCAGATCGGCGATAGGCGTAATGACAACTTCCCAATCTGGTTTTGCCATGAGCCGGGCGTGCAGCACATCTGTTAACGGATGACCATCAGAACCGATCAGGATGAGCGGACGCTGATCGGCACTCGCAATCCGCTGCACCGCTGCCAGCGGTACCGTAAAGCTGAACGTACTGCCAAAACCAACATCGCTATCCACCCAGATGCGACCACCGTGCAGCTCAACCAGTTGCCTGGAGATAGCCAAACCAAGACCAGAGCCACCCCTGACGTTACTCTTCGACTGATCAAGCTGCTGGAACTTCTGAAACAGTTTAAGTTGATCAGCTCGAGAAATACCCGGCCCCCAGTCACGCACACTGAAACGCACCATCCCCTGCTCGTGGGCAACACTCACAACAACCTGTTGCCCTGCCGGTGAAAATTTGATCGCATTTGAGAGCAGGTTCACCAATACCTGCACGATCCGGTCACGATCAACATCCACCAACGGAAGATTTGGCGGCACGTCGAGTGAAATGGTCACCTGCTGCTGACGGGCAAAACTGGCCAGGTCATCAATTGCGTTCCGACAGATCTCTTCGGGAGCGACGGGATGGCGCTGTAATTGTAATTGCCCCCGTTCAATTTTGGCAATATCCAGAACATCATTCACCAGTCGCAACAGGCGGTTTGTATTGGTCAGTGCCCGTTGTAGCAAGTCACGCTCGACACTCGACATATCACGAATCAGACCGGACTTACCTCGTTCACTATCACCCAACAACAACTGGAGCGCACCCTGAGTACTGGCGAGCGGTGTACGTAGTTCGTGGGAGACCATGGAAACAAACTCATTTTTCATCTGCTCCACTTCGCGCTCGCGAGTCACATCACGAAAGATCAGGATACGTCCGAGGTACTGTTCACGGCGATCAACAACCGGAGCCGAGAAACATTGCAAACGTCGTACCTGTGGCCAGACCACCTGAAACTCTTCATTTGCCCGGTCGGTTTCTGAACCTAGCAGTTGCCCGAGCCACAATCCCAGGCGGGCAGGATGGGCGAAGACCCGGTTGAAGACCTGCAACAGATCGTCATATGGCCGGCCTTTCAGATCGTGCTCGGCAACACCGAAGAAATAGCAGGCACGGCGATTAACCATCACCACCCGGCGCCGGGCATTGATCAACACAATGCCATCATTCGTTGTTTCAACCACTGCCTGCGCGTGATCCAGCTCAGCCCGTAGACGCTCAAACAGGCGCGAATGCTCGATAGCCACGCCGATCTGTCTGACCAGTGACCGCAACCATTGCCATTGCCGTTCACTGAAACCATTTCCTGGCCACGGCACCAACTGTACAACACCGGCCTGCCAGCCTCCGGCGACAATGGTCAACGACAGAATGCCATCAATCGCATGCTCACAAAGAAATCTGTGTAGAGGGGCAATCTCGTGTGACGATGATGGATCGGCAACCAGATAGACGACTTCGTTACTCGACTCAAGCAGCGATTCGGCCAGCACCTGGCAATGCCGCCCCAGATCGTTTTGCCACAACTGACGCAACGTAGGCGCAAAGGCCGTAGCAAGAGCATTGACTTTGACGCTTTGCAAGCGCAACGATTGCGCCTCATCATCGTACAGATAAAGCGCTCCCGCTGCGGCTTCGCCAATCACCACTAACTGATCAAGTGCTGCTTCAATCAATTGATCGAATGTATGGGTGTAAAGCAGGGTCAGGTTGGTGATCGCGTCGGAGATTACTCCTTGATCGGATTGTCGCCTGTCGGTGGATGCCAGCATTGCCCGTGCATAGGTGGCATCATCGACGAGAAACTGCAATGCGCTGATCTCCTCATCAGAAACCGGTGACAACCAACCGCACACACACACTGCTTCCAGCCGCCCCTGCTCGATGAGCGGCAGAATCACCACCTCACGCGGTGGTCGATCAGGCCAGATTGCAGAGGTAAGTGCCAGCGCCAGGGGGGTCGATTGCTGATCTGGAATAAATCTGATCGGTTGACGCAAAAGGCGTAAATCGTGTAGCAGATAGTTCGGCACCGTAATGTAATCCGGGAAGACCGTCGTCCCACGATCTACAAATCGTTGAAGCAGATCAGCTTCAGGGTCTAACTGATAAATGACTGCCATGTCGGCTGCTGCCACACTGCGTGCGCCGTCGAGCAGCACCTGCCATACCATATCGCGTGACGTTGCGCGATACATTTGCCGGCACAAGATAGCCAGTAACACCGCTCGCTCAGACACTTGCACGATATGCCCTGCCACCTTCCTGTCTATAGAACGCTCTACGTCTTCGCATCGTTCAGAATAGACTGAATGTAATCGACCAGTTCAAAGACATTAAATGGCTTTTCGACCCATCCTCGCACAGCCGGATGAAAATCGTGATTTGACAGATGTGCCTTGGGGTTAGCCGTAAGCAACAACACAGGGATATGTTGCCAGACGGGATGTTGACGCAAATGCTGGCATAATTCAAGACCATCCATCTTCGGCATTAACAGGTCAATCAACAAAAGATCAAACGACTCGCGATCAAGAATGGAAAGGGCTTCAAGACCATTACCGGCAACTGCTACCGTATACTGGGCGTCTTCCAGCGCCATGCGGGTGATGACTTGCAAATCAGGCTCATCTTCGACCAGAAGAATTTTCGTACTCATGCTCTTCCATTAAAACTATCTGGCGGGCAACCTCTTCAATTGCTATGCGCTGCTTGCGGTAAAAATCAGACTCACTCATGGCCAACCGATGAGCAACATCACGAACCGTCTGTCGGCGCAGGAAACGTCCTTCTAACAAATTGTACAACAACCATTCCTGGGCTGACGGATCAATTTGTTCATCAGGACGTAAATTAGCGATTGCCTGCCGTAGTACGGCCTGTAATGCTCGCGTTGGGCTTCCACCCTGTTCGGCGAGAATCCGCCGCACGCTGCGTAGACCAAGGAGCGGACTCTCAGCCAGCTTTGGCCCACCCCACAACTGGGTAAGCGCATCCTTTACCAACTGAGGAAAATCTGGATGCAAGACAATATCATCATCGAGATTACTTAACGTTAGCGGGGTTGCCTGTTCCAGGCGGGAACTCAATTGCTGCAACGATTGCATCTCCGGCGCCAGCTCTCGTAAGGCATCGAAAATCTGTCGTTGCATCTGCACAGTCGTCAGCGCCAGCTCGATCTGATGGGCCAGGCCGGTCACCATACGACGCATATCGGCAGACATACCACCATTACGGCGCAATTGATCGAGAGTCGCTTCCAGCCCAATTGCGCCGAGAAAAATGCCATCGGGACTTCGCAGTGGAAACAGGCAAAAGTCGTCGATCACCACAAACGAACCGCTATCCAGACTTGCAGCAGCGTCATACGGCATGGACTCCAACTGAGGGAGGATGGACATCACCGGATGATCGGTAACAAACCGCCGAACATCACGGCGCGATCCCCATACCGCTTTAACGCTAAAGCCATCTTCACCCGGTGCGACCACAAAACCGGTTTTGACGTGCAATGCACTACAGATCGCAACCAGCGAATTCTCCAGCAAAGCCCGCAGATCGGCACGGGTGAACATGTTGCGAGGCAAATTGCGCAGATAATCGATCTCAGAATGATCCTGGCGATAGATTAACGCATCGAGGTAGGGTTTCGCCTGCGTCACAAAGATCGGCATCAACACCGTCATCACCATCACACCGAAGGTGATCAGCGTCTCTGGTGGCAACCCCAAATACTGCGCAATGACCGGCACCGCTTGAATAAACAGGATGGTAGTAATACCAACAAACGGGCCATATAACCACCACCGTACAAAATCCTGTTTAATCAATCGTTCCGGGATCAGCATGCCTTGAAACGCTACCGAATAGGTCATGACGGTAAGCATCACGATCACAATCAGACTGGCAACCGCCTGTAACGCCAGAATCAGAGTGAGTGGTATCACATTCGGTGAAGCTATCAGCAGAAACGGAAAGACACCGATCCCTGGCGCGGCAAAGGTTGCTCCCAGATAACTTAAGCGTCGACGCTGAGCAGGTGTCAAGGCCGAGCGACGGACAATCAGAATCGCGATCAGGGCCGAGGCTATGGCCAGACCGAAAAAGAGGACGTAAAACCAAAAGAGCGGGCCAGCATTGAAGCGCGCAACCGGCCCACTTGGCGAACCGGTGTAGATGACCAGATTTGTGCCGAGGACAACCAGCAAAAAGATTGCCAGACTACCGATGTACGCAGCATACACGCTTCTACGCCAACGTTGGGCAATCGTATTTGCACTGCCAAAGGCCAGCAAGGCATTCGCAAAATGGATATACCCTGCCGGTACCAGCACAATACCTAACCACTGAGCACGACCCAGAAATTCAATCGTGGCCGGACGCTGCGCACGAGCCAGCAAGAGATCGCCACTGTAGGCAATGATGACCCCGGCCAGCAACACACCTAATGATCTGACAATATCGCTGCGCCAGTTTTGCAACACAATATACGCCAGAAGCGAAAAGCTCACAATCAATACCGCAGCGAAGAGAAGTTCATTGATTCGTTCGAGAATTGCTACCATATCAATGTGTACAGGAACCAGATACGCTCAAGAAAGTTTGCCAGTATGCCATGAACCCGGCGGCATTAAGCGCAAATACCTGTCTTCCGCAACAAGCAGCCTGAATTGTAATAAGTGACCTGTATATCTGCACTACTACTATTCCAATCAGAGGGTTAGTTTGAATTATACCATGGCAGGTAGCAGACACAACTACTGGAATAAATGTTATTTATGTCAAGTAAACAAGGACAGTTTGTGCTATAATCGAGGTTGCAGAGCAGGCTTAGAACTGAGAAATTACCATGCGTCAGCTTCCAAATTTGCTAGGTCTCTTCCGTATTCTTGCTACACCTGTCCTGGCCTGGATGGTACTGCTTGCCTCGCCGACCGCCTATCTGGGCGCAGCCATTCTACTGTTGCTGATGGCGTTGAGTGATATGGCCGACGGTCGCTTGGCCCGCCATCTGAAGGTTGTTTCACCTCTCGGCGTTTTTATCGACACAATTAGTGATAAGATTTTCGTTGCCGGCGTTCTCATTCCAATGATTGAAACCGGGCTGATTCCAGCCTGGATTGCACTCACCATCATTATCCGGGAGTTTGTTGTTTCCGGTCTCCGCTCATTTGCCGCTGCCGAAGGGATTGTGATCTCAGCCCGTCGCTTTGGGAAGCAGAAGCTGGTGATTACGGTCGTGGCATTGATCTGGCGGTTACTGGCTGCCCATGCCGAGATCGGTGGTTTTCTCGGTGTTATCTTCGGCGGTAGTCTTGTCCCGCTGCTGAATCTGTGGCCGGTTGTTATGGGGCTGGCATTGATCTGGACGGTCGGTTCAGGGATCGAATACCTCTGGCAGGCATGGCCGCTGTTGCGCCGGGGATGGACGCCGAAGGCATCGTGAACAGGATTGATCATTCCGCAGCGCAATAACCTCTAGTGGTTAGTACAGATTTCAGCCCGTACCACACCGCATTGAGTGTCAGGCTTACCGGTTGAACATCGCGCAAGACATCTGGCAGTACTATAGACAACCTGGTGTCTATCGAACACTGATCATCTCAAGACAAACTGTGCGGAAGCCCGACTTCCGCACGCCACACTAAGTTATACGTGTATTCCCGCATACGCTAATGACGCATCTACGGGTGTAAGAACAGGCGATCAATAGCGTTCGCCAACTGGCGCAGGGTTGTCACCTCGTGCATCGCATCACACATCGGTGCGTATTTGTAGATGTCGCTGCTCAGCGATCCGGGATCGTAGACTCCCCACTTCCAGCGCTCTTCAGTGGCAAACCAGACAATTCGCCGCGCCCGCCGCCGAATCTGCTCGAATGCCGGCAGGTTGGGATCATTGTCGTTGTTGCGTCCATCACCAAGGACAATCACCGTTGTTCGCCGGTCAACTAGGTGAAGCTGATCACGGCAGAATTCAGCCAGTGCATGACCGAGATCGGTACTGTAGCTGCGCGTCGGCCGAATCTCAGCCAATACCTGCGTAATCGCCTGCTCCGGGCGTGATTCGGCAAAGTAGTGCGACATGTCGTACAGGCGGTCAATAAATGCAAACGAGCGGGTACGACTGACCTGATCGTGCAGGGCATAGATCATCAGCAACATACACGACATGACGTGCTGCGTGCTGACGCTACGATCACACAAGATCACCAATTTTGGTTTGAGATGCCGTTTGCGATGACGGATCAGCATCGGCACGCCACCAAATCGCTGATTGGTGCGGATCGTCGCTTTGGCATCGAGGGTACCGGTCTTACCACGACGCTGGCGCAGCGCCAGCCGTGTACGCAGACGGGCAGCCAGTTTTCGTACCAGCGTTCGCATCTCCGGGAGCAGGCTCTCATCAAGGCGTTCCAGCGGTAGGTCGAGTAACTCTCGCTCACTGGGACGGCCCTGACTCTGGCGCGGCCCCTGACCTTGCGCCTGTTCCTGCATCTGCTGCGCCACCTGCTGACCGATCTGCTGCTCCAGCGCTTGCAGGTTAGCCCGTGCGGCCTGTTCGATAGCCTGCAACGCCTCTTCCCGCATCCCTTGCTCGCGGAGCTGGGCAAGGAGCTGACGGAGCGCCTGCTGCAACCGCTGCATCTGCAACTCACGCATCGCCTGGCGCGCCATCCAGTCACGATAGCGTGGATTGGTCATATGTGGCGGAGAGGCATTCGCCAGCATCGAGCGAATCTGTTGATTACTGAGTGGCTGACCGCTCACCATACTCTGGAAGAGCTGACGGAGCGGGCCAGGAGGCAGTTGGGAGAGGAGTTGTTGTAACTGCTGCATCAGTTGTTGCAGTTCAGAGGGCGAAAGCTGTCCACCACCAGCCGGTTGCATTGCCGGCGGAGCGTCTTTGCCAAAATAGAGCGGGAACAGTTCGTTGAAGATCGTCTGATCCTGCCGCTCTTTGATCAGCGCTGTCTGCAACGCCAACCGGAAAATATTGCGGTCGGCAATACCGGCCTGTTCAATCGCTCGCAACGCATCGGCAGACTCAGCAACACTAATGCGCACGCCGGCAGCTCGGAGACCGGCAATGAACTCGGTAATACGTCGATCCATAGCTACTCCGCTAGTTATTTGTCCAATCACTACCACGATACCCACCGCGTGGGCGATCAGGGCGGTCAGGACGATCAGGACGGTCGGGCCGATCTCCCTGCTGCAACAAGCGACGTGCCCGCTGTAAATCGCTCTCGTATTTGAGCAGGACGTTCAGGGTGGTATCGAGCGTTGCTTTATCGAGTTGACGGGCATTCAGCTCAACCAATGCCCGCGCCCAATCAAGCGTTTCGGAAACACTGGGGTGCTTCTTGAGGTCGAGTGTGCGCAGACGCTGCACGAGGGCGACGGCCTCGCGCGCCAGCTTGGGCGCCAGACCGGGCACCTTCAACTGCACAACCCGCAACTCGGCTTCGAGGTCAGGATAATCAATATGAATGTAAAGACAGCGACGCTTGAGCGCTTCACTCAATTCGCGTGTATTATTTGAAGTGAGGATAACGGTTGGCACATGCTTCGCCTTCAGCGTGCCCAGCTCCGGTACCGACACCTGAAAATCGCTGAGAACTTCGAGCAGAAACGCCTCAAACTCGGCATCAGCCCGATCAATCTCATCGATCAACAAGACGACCGGCTTATCACTCATAATGGCGCGTAACAGCGGGCGCGGTAACAGAAACCGTTCCGAAAAGAAGACATCCTCTTGCGAAGCGAGCCGATCAGCCGCTTCACGCAGGCTTTGCGCATCACCGAGCAGATCAGACAGTTTTTCGCGCAGCAGTTGGGTGTAGAGAAGTTGCTTGGCGTATTCCCACTCGTACAGCGCTTTTGTCTCATCAAGCCCTTCGTAGCACTGGAGACGGATCAGCTCTCGTCCCTGCGCTGCTGCCCAGGCCTTCGCCAGCTCGGTCTTCCCTACTCCGGCGGGGCCTTCGGCCAGCAACGGCTTCCCCAAACGCTCGGCAAGAAAAATCGCGGTGCTGATCTCGTCAGAGGCGATATAGTTCTGTCGCCCCAATAAGTCACGCACATCGGCCATCGAATTGAACATTCCCGGGGCCTTTCTGTGATGATCACTCGCGTAGCAGGCGTCTCAGATGCATATCTCGGTTATTCAGACCGGATGAGAGTATTATAACACCGTTTCCCGGCGTTTGCCGGGTAGCACGGTTTTTGCGTTATACTATGGGCATGAAGAGACAACACCGTTTTCGCGCAATCCTGTTCGATCTTGACGGCACACTGACCGATCCCTTCACCGGTATTGCCCGCAGCGTCAATTATGCCCTGCAACGGCTAGGGCATCCACTCCTCAGCGACGACGAGCTTCGGCGCTGGATTGGGCCTCCCTTGCACGCCTCGTTCGAGCAACTGCTTGACGACCCACGGTTAGCCGATCAGGCGGTGGCTCACTATCGGCAACGCTATTGGGAAACCGGCCTGTACGAGAACACCGTCTTCCCTGGCATTCCCGAACTCCTGTCTGACCTCAAAGCCGCAGGCATCCGGCTCTTCGTCGCCACCTCGAAAATTCGTCCGCCTACCGAACGGATTCTGGCCCACTTTGGGCTGCAACCCTTCTTCGAGGCAATCGCTGCCGTCGATCCCGATGACCGCGATGGCAACAAGGCAATGGTCATCGGCACCCTCTTACCAACGCTCGGTGCTGATCGCGCCTGGACGGTGATGGTGGGGGATACGATCTTCGACATCCACGGCGCACGTGCCCATCGGATGCCCTGTATTGCGGTGACCTATGGATATGGGGAGTACCGTGATCTCTACCTTGCCGCCCCGCTCGCCCTGGCTAGCACGGTGGGTACATTGCGAGAGTTATTGAGCGCGGATGATCCACATTCGGTCAGATACCGTCATTCACGGCCCGGCACGGGAAGCCAACATGATCCTACAGCGTAGCGAAGTGAGTTTGTGCGAAGAGTATTGGAAGAGACCAGAACAGAGATCATGGTAGGCTGAACATCGACATCAGACGTAGTCGAAGCGGGACATGAACATCAAAGCCCCGCTTCATACCATGCATTGCATTAAAATTCGGAGAAGACGATTCGTGGCGCCTTATTACGTCCGTGCTCAACCTCCTCGAAAGCTTCATTTACCTGATCCAGCTTTCGCGTCTCAAAGAGCACTCGCGTCTTGCCCGCGGCATGTAACGCAAATGTTTCTGCCAGGTCGGCGCGGGTTCCAACAATCGAACCCATGACATGAATACCGTTGAGCACTGTCTCGAAGATTGGCAACTGAATCATGTTATCAGCCGGAAGCCCAACGAAAACCAGTCGCCCGCCACGTCGCAATGATCGATAAGCCTGCTCAAAAGCCTTCGGTGAAACAGCTAAACAGATGGCTGCATCAGCACCGCCCCACTTCTTCAATTCTTCAATGGGGTCCTGGGTGCTGGCATTGATGGTAATATCGGCACCAAGTTCGCGTGCTGTCTGTAATCGCTCATCCAGGAGATCAATAGCCGCTACCGTGGCCCCGGCGATTCTGGCATACTGCAATGCCAGATGACCTAATCCACCAACACCAAAGATAGCTACCAGCTCCGAGGGACGAGCTCCGGAGACCTTAACAGCTTTGTACGTGGTAACGCCAGCACAGGTTAACGGTGCGGCGTCAAGGGCAGAAACCCCAGCCGGAACAATACCCACATACTTCGCATACGCTTTTGCATACTGAGCATGCGCCCCATCAAGGAAATAGCCAGTATTCAGTTGACGCTCACAAAGCGTCTCCCATCCAGAAGCACAATATTTACACTCGCCACAGGCGTACCCCAGCCAGGGGATTGCAACACGATCACCTTCCTTTACGTTAGTTACCCCTGCACCGACGCTTTCAACAATGCCTATTCCTTCGTGCCCCGGAATGAATGGGAGTTTTGGTTTTACCGGCCAATCACCATGCGCTGCGTGTATATCTGTATGACAGAGTCCCGATGCCTCGATCTTGACTACAATCTCACCAAAACCCGGCTCCGGCTTGGGAACTTCCTCGATGCGCAATGGTTGATGGAAGTCGTGAACCACAGCGGCTTTCATTGTTTTCATTGGTCTTCCTCCTCTCGTGAACCTGAGTTATCCTTATTGCTATCCAGTATTCCCAAATGGCAACTTATGTCATTGTTTTAAGCAAAAACTTATTGACCATCAATAGAAAAACAAGGAAATATCAATACTTCAAATGTTGCAATTCTTCGTTAACATAATGACAAACAAGAATGGCAAAGCCAAACTTCTGCAATAGCAATATCTATATTTATGTTTACAGGGAAGATACTGATGTGACGTAGTACAATGCATGACGGAATATAGCATACACTCAACAATATGTCAATAATCTATATAGCCAATCCCCAAAAAAGCGACATTTCTGTCATATCTTTTCAGGTTACGCCAGAAACTGGTCATTAAGATGGAACAAAGAGGCATATCATATATTTGCAAAAGGCGGTGTAGCGGCGAAGGTATTTCGTATCACCCAAGTGATTGCTACAAAGCACTGCAACGGTGAATGGGTCGCACGATGGCACTAAAACTGGTGGCGTGACAGACATGATACCCTTGCGGAGTAAAGATAGCGAGTGCGGAAGCATAGCCTCCGCACTATAGCGATATGATGTATACAGTACTGCGTTGAAGGGGTTTCAGCAGCAGTGTGATGGACTCAGCAATCTGGAGATAATGCCGGGTTATGGGTATTGCGCAGGCCGCACGAGCGATGGAAGTGCCATCAGGTAACTGTGTGCGCTCAAACGCCGCTCCCACCAATCAGCTCATCAATCCGCTCCAGCACATAGGTTGGCTGATACGGCGAACGCTCCAGATCGGCGCGCTGACTATCACCGGTCAAGACCAGAGCGGTATCCATGCCGGCGGTCACCCCCATGGCAATGTCGGTCATCAGACGGTCGCCGACGATGATACAGCGCTCAGGAGGCAGGCCGATCAGATTGGTAACAGTACGGGCCATAATCGGTGACGGCTTCCCGACAATCACCTCACAGCGGGTATCGGTGCAGGCTTCGATAGCGGCAATGATTGCAGCAGCATCCGGCTCGCCGCCACCGGGCACCGGGCAGAACCGGTCGGGATTGGTCGCCACCAACCGTGCACCCGCCCGAATCGCATCAAAGGCGATTTGTAGCTTGCGATAGGTGAAAGTTCGATCAAACGAAGCAACCACAAAGGCAATCTCACCCGGTTTTTCACTCAGGGGAAAACCGGCTGCCTCCAGTTCACCGATGAGCGGTGCTTCGCCAACGACGAACAATGACGCACCGGGCGCATTGGCCAGCAGCCATTCGACCATAACTGCGGAACTGTTCACAATCTCGTGCTCATCGGCAGCAATGCCCAGGCGCTGCAACCGCTCGGCATACTGACGACGTGTCTTCGTCGGATTGTTCGAGAGAAATGTGACCCGACGCCCCTCACGGCGTAGCGTGTGCAAGAGTTCAGCAGCACCGGGCAAGAGAATGTCACCCAGATAGATTGTACCATCAAGATCGAAAATATAACCGTCATAACGTGGAATTGTTTGCATGCCAGCTCCAGTATCTTGTTCACCACGTGCCATACCGCTAGAGATGGTATCACACAAATAGCAGACGTGCGATACATTTAAAGCGTCGCACGTCTGCCATCGAACTCATCTGGTGTTCGGAAACCCTACAGACCAAAGACATTAAGCATGTAGCGGAGATTTTCCAGGCTTACCGGCTTTGCCAGAAAGAGGTTAGCGCCTGCATTTAACGCATACGGCTCAACAATGGGATCAGCAGAGATCATCACAATCGGCATAGTATACCCTTCCTGGCGCAAGGTGAAGGTTAGATCGATGCCGTCCATCTTTGGCATATGGTAATCAGTGATGATCAGGTCGTACCATTGACGACGCGCCAGTTTCAAGCCATCGGCACCATGATTCGCCGTATCAACCTTCACACCACGTCGCAATGCTTTCATTGCGTTTTGCAAGAAAGAGCGCACATTGGCTTCGTCTTCTACAATGAGGATGCGCATAGTATCTCTCGTTCACTTTGTGTCTTACGTCACTATACAAAACGTGATAGATCGCCAAATTTCCGCGTTCATCATTCGGTTCATCTTTTTGTAATAAGCTCTCCCACGCCGACCTGTGTTAAGATCAGTTACGGGCATACGGTGAAGGAGGTTCATATGCAGCAACGGCAACGGCTCGGTGTGGTCACCGGCGGTTCGCTTCAAGAGGGTTTAACGGTACGACTCGATGCCGGTACGTCGGTTGAAGATATGCGCGTTGGTAAGTTCGTGGTCGTGAAGGGCCAGCGCTTCACATTTTTCTCGATGGTGACCGATGTCCGGCTTGGGGCAACCACACCAAAGGTGATGATCGATCCACCGCCAGCCGACGAGTTTTTTGCCAGTGTGCTCAGCGGTACCACGACCTATGGCGAACTTCGGCTCGATCTTCGCCTGATGCTGCCTCTCGACGGAGACGCTGATTTATTGCCGGTTAAAACAGTGCCACCTCATTTCGCCCCACTCTACGAGGCCAGCGAAGCTGACTTCACGCAGGTGTTTGGCCAGGAAGAGGGGAGCCGGTTTATGATCGGAACGCCGCTCGATATGGCGGTGCCGGTATGTATCGACCTGAATCGCCTGGTCGAGCGCTCGAACGGCGTCTTTGGGAAGAGTGGTACCGGCAAGAGCTTTCTGACCCGCCTGCTGGTGTGCGGCGTGATTCTGAGCGACGTGGCCTCTAATCTGATCTTCGATATGCACAATGAATATGGATGGACGGCCCGCTCAGAAGGGAGTCATTTTGTTAAGGGGTTGCGTCAGCTCTTCGGAAGCCGCGTCCTGGTGTACAGTCTGGCCGATAGCGCGTTCAATCACGGGCAGATCGATGGCGAGATTGTGATCGGCTACAATCAGATCGAACCGGAAGATGTGCTGTTGTTGAGCGAAGAGCTGAATCTCAATCCCACTGCTGCCGAGACAGCCGAATTACTGGTTGACGAGTACCGCGCTCAATGGCTGGCGGCGTTGTGGGAGATGGATCAGGAAGCCTTGAAGGCATTTGCCGAACAGAAGAGCGCCAGTCTGGCCTCGCTACAAGCCCTCAAGCGCAAGACCTTGCAATTGAAACGTCTCGGCTTTGTTCGGGATCAGGCGGATCTATCGCCCGTCGATCATCTCATTAATGCGCTGATGGCCGGACGGCACGTAGTGTTGAGTTTTGGTCGTTACGATGATCCATTAGCCTACATGCTGGTTGCCAACATCCTCACCCGGCGCATCCACCAGCGCTGGCGCGAACAAACCGAACGCTATCTTCAGACTAAAAATGAAGCAGATCGCCCGCGCCCGCTCATGATCACTATCGAAGAAGCGCACAAATTCCTTAACCCACGCCTGGCGCGACAAACCATCTTCGGTACGATTGCCCGCGAAATGCGCAAGTATAGCGTCACCCTGCTGGTCGTTGATCAGCGGCCCTCTTCTATCGACAGCGAGGTACTCAGCCAGCTCGGTACGCGCATCACCGCTCTCCTGAGTGATGAACACGATATAGACGCCGTATTCACCGGTGTCGGCGGTAGCGCCCGGCTCCGCGCTGTGCTGGCCAACCTCGACACCCGCCAGCAGGCACTTGTGCTTGGCCACGCAGTACCCATGCCGGTCGTGGTGCAAACCCGTGCCTACGATGAACAGTTTTACCGCTATATCGAGCAACGCACCCGGCGTGCAGTTGATCTGGTACAGGCCCAGCAAGAGGTGGATGAGCTATTTCCAGATTGATACCAATGGAGGGGTTATGCGACTCACCTCCACCCCGGCCTCACTCCCGCAGTGCGGGAGCGGGGAGAACGGCGAGCTGCACTGGGACGTTCTGATGCGATAAACGGTGGGTTCGTTCGTATATTTTGTCTGTTCCTCCCCCCAGCGAGGCTATGCATTACCCACATGTCACGCTGCGTTAGGCCGGGCTGCACGCGCTCCCCGTGGCGCGGACTTCCAGCCCGCGTGGAGAGGCATCCTCTCCATCGCCAGCAGGCGCTGACCCCGCTGACAGGCTTCCAGCCTGCCCCACGGTCTGACACACTGGCTACCGCCGCCACCACTGCGACCATCCGCTGCCCGTTCGTGACGTGAGAGCCACGTGACAGCGATGCAACGCGATAGTGCCCAGGATCGCGCACAATGAGATAGGCGCTGCTCATGAGCGAAGAAGGTGACAACCTGGGTATGGGTAAGGCATAGCGCTGCGCGGGAGCGGGGAGCGTAGCGGCTGCGATCACATCTGAACAACCATCCATTGCACGCGGTGCAAGACATGCCCATCGACCGCATCCCGTGGATAGTCAGGTGAACGGTACAGATACCGTCCGTAGGGGCGGGTTGAGAACCCGCCCCTACGGAACCCGCCCCTATGCACCACCGGTACGAGCACGCTGTGGGGCAGGCTGCCGGCCTGCGTTCAGCCATCCCCCTCATCAGAGTCACGTACCGGCACGAGAGTCCGCTACAATCCGCGCCGGATCGTGAGCACGGCTGGCGCGGCAGCATGGCTGCCGCACTCCACACCGCGCGACACGCGCATAACGAGCGGGTACGGCAATTCATCCAGCACATGCTGACACGGCTGGAGCGGCGCACTGCCACCGAGCCAGTCGCCCACAACAGCACTTATGGCGATCATCCCCGCTGATACGCACGTGGTTGGCACCAGTTGTGGGTAATGCATAGCCTGCAACGGGAGCGGAGCGGAGGCTGGGGGGATGAGGTAAGCCCCCACGCCACCAATGCTTGCCGCGACGTTCCATGCTCTGCGGGGTGCCACCACCAGTGCAGGGAGCCGGGCGGTACCTGCGGCGATGTTCAGGCAGGCACAGCCGCTAAGGCACTCCCCAGCCCAAACGGAGGACCTACCATCCGGCGAGCACGTGCACAACTGGCGCGTGCGGGAATGGTACCGGTACCTGCGCACCGGAGGCGCGCACTCCCAGCTCGCGGCGAAGGAAGGGGAGCACGCCACTCCCCACTCTCCCGATGAGAGCAGAGCGGAGGAATGCTATAATAGATTCGGCCCCGCACAATAAATGAAGAGGAGCAATGTATGCCCCACACTGAGCCAAACCCTGCGCTGATTAGCGCCATTGAAGAGGTGCAACAGCGCGTGCTCTGGCTGTCAACGCTGATGATCCATCACGCTAACCATGTGCGTCCCAATCTGGATGGGGTAAAGGTGGGTGGTCATCAGGCTTCTTCTGCGTCAATGGTGACGATATTAACCACGTTGTATTTGTGTTATCTGCGACCTGGTGACCGGGTCTCGATTAAGCCACACGCTTCACCAGCCTATCATGCGCTCCAGTACTTGCTCGGTCGGCTCGATGCCCGCTATCTCACGCAACTGCGGGCATTTGGCGGTTTGCAGGCTTATCCGTCACGCACCAAAGACCCTGATGCGCCCGATTTCTCAACCGGATCGGTTGGTCTGGGGGCAGTAGCCCCGGCCTTCGCCGCGCTCAGTGCTCACTACATTGAAGCCCACTTCGGCAAACCGGCGACCCAACGCTTCATCGCGCTGGTCGGTGATGCTGAACTCGATGAAGGGAACGTTTGGGAGGCGGTGATCGATCCGGCGCTCGATCAGCTCGACAATCTGCTCTGGATCGTTGACCTTAACCGTCAGAGTCTGGATCGGGTAGTGCCTGGTATTCGCGCTGCCCATCTCAAGCGATTGTTTGCCGAGAGCGGCTGGCGGGTGTTGGAAGCCAAATATGGTCGGCGACTTCAAGCGCTCTTTGCCCAACCGGACGGCGAGGCGCTACGTGCGCGCATTGACGAGATGAGTAACGAGGAGTATCAGGCTCTCATTCGACTCAATGGTCGCGATCTACGTCCACGACTGATCAATAACGATGAGCGATTGGCCCGTCTGTTGGCACAGGTGCCTGACGATGAGTTACCGGCAACCCTGGCCAACCTGGGTGGTCACGATGTAAGCGAACTCCTGGCGACGCTGGCCGCAGCCGATGCCGAACCGCGCCGACCAACCATCATTTTTGCCTATACGATCAAAGGGTGGGGTTTACCGATTGCCGGCAATCCGCTCAACCACTCGATGCTCCTTAGCCCAGAGCAGATCGAAGCCCTGCGCGAACAGTTTGCCATTCCACCCGGCCACGAATGGGATCGGCTGCCGGAGGATTCGCCGGGCGGGAAATTGTGCGCGGAAGCGGCCAAACGACTCTACGGTGTGGCGACGCCCCCGCTTTCGCCACCAGCCATCCCATTACCCGATGAGATTACCGTCCCGACCAGCGGTACAGTCAGCACCCAGGACACATTCGGACGCTTTATGGTGCGACTTGCCGACATCGCCGGCCTGCGCGAACGCATCGTCACCGCATCACCTGATGTTTCGGTGTCTACCAACCTGGCCGGCTGGATCAACAAGACCGGTGTGTTTGCCCGGCGCGAAGAACCAGACTTTGAAACCGAAGCCTACCGTATGTTGCGCTGGCGACGCTGGCCGGGTGGGCAGCATATCGAGTTGGGCATCTCGGAGATGAATCTCTTTATGCTGCTGGGCATGTTCGGTATCGCCGGCGATCTCATTGGGGAGCCGCTGATTCCGATTGGTACGGTGTACGACCCGTTTGTCTGTCGCGGGCTTGATGCCTTCATTTACGGCCTGTATTCAGGTGCACGCTTTATTGTTGTCGGCACACCGAGTGGCATTACGCTCTCACCTGAAGGTGGCGCCCATCAGTCATCGGTCACCGCTTCGTTGGGGATGGAACTACCGCAACTGGCGAGTTTTGAACCCTGTTTTGCGCTTGAGACAGCCTGGCTGCTGCACGAAGCCCTGCGCCTGTGTCTCGATCCGAACGGCTCAGCCAGCTACCTGCGCCTCTCGACCCGGCCAATCGACCAGAGTTTATTGCAACCCGCGCTTGATCGGTTCGGTACCGCTGAACTACGTCGGCAGGTTCTGCGTGGTGGCTACCGGCTGATCGACCGTACAGACTATCGCGATCAGGCGCGATCCCCACTCGTACATATTGTGACCAGTGGTGTGCTGGTTCCCGAAGCGGTGAGCGCAGCCCATTATTTGCAGCGGGAAGGGGTTGCCGTCAACGTCATCAACCTGACCAGTGCCCGCCGGGTTTACGAACACTGGCGGCATGGCGACGATTTGAGCTGGCTCTTCCTGCCAGACGAACGTAAAGCACCTATCGTCACGGTGCATGACGCTGCGTCGCACGCGCTGGCATGGCTCGGATCGGTCTTCGGCGTGCCCTTGCGAGCGCACGGAGTTGATCGTTTTGGTCAATCGGGAAGCCGCGATGATCTCTATCGAGCCTTCCATCTCGATTCGATGTCGATTGTCGAGAGTGCGTTTGAGCTGGTAGATGAAGTGTATAGCGGCTGATGCGGGGGTTAGGTCACGACCTGAATACGCTCACCAGATGCGGGAGTATGGCTTCTACACTGAGCGCTTGCGGCCTGTATGGGCAGGATCGCCGGTTTTTCGACAAACTACCGGTTACACCACCGCATACGGTAGGCGAAGACAATGCCTTCGCCTACCCATTCATACCGGCCACAACGTGTTCCTGACGTCACAGCGATTTATGCAGGAGCAACGTCGCAATCAGCGTTTGGGCAAATCGCAGCGTTGGATGGGTAGCGTTGAGCGAGTCACCCGTTACCTGACCACTGCGCGGTAAACGCGCACGCAATGCCTCACTCAGGCGATCCAGGGCGGGATCGGATGTGGCGGTGACCAGCACAGCCGGCAGTCCATCCTCATCAGCCGCAAGCTGCTGTATCTGCACCGCCGATGATCCGGTTTCCTGCCCAACATCTGCCATCTCGAACGTCAATGCCCGGCGGCGCAACAGCAGGTGCAGGTCAATGCCGGTTTCCCCCGGCACAAAACGCACAACGACATCGGCCAATGGACGCTGCACGACGATGTACTGCTGAATGTCACGTTCACGTGCCGGCCATGCGGCCTGCACCTCAGCCAACGTATACCCACGCTGAAGAACATCTCGCTCTTCCCGCCAGCGACGGTATAGTGCAGGATGCGGATCAAAATAGACAGTCAAATCGAATAATTCAACCTGCACCGGTGGGGTAAGCGTGAGCGCACCATAGGCAATAACCAGGCCGGTCGGTGCAACGCGTTCACTTCCCCGTGGCGCACCAATCGTATGGTCGTAGACCGGCTTCTCGATAGTTCGACCGGCCCGCAGCGCAACCAGATCAGCCGCCATGCGATCCAAATCTATCGCCGCCGGATCGGCGTCGGTCATACCGCGCACGGCACGCTCAGCCCGACTGTAGCGCAGGTAGTCATCAAGATTGACCGGTGTGACGCCATGGGCACCGAGCAGACGCACAATCCCCTGGGTCAGGGTTGTCTTCCCGGAGCCGCTGGCGCCAACCAGCCCAAGCATAAGCGGATGTTCTCGCATAGCGTAAACTCAGGAACTCATGCGCGATTTCCAATCGGCCAGAAATTGCTCGATGCCGCGGTCGGTTAACGGATGGCGCATCGCCTGTTGCAAGACCTTAAACGGGCAGGTCGCAATATCGGCACCGGCCAGCGCCGCCTCGACAATATGCCGCGGATGGCGGATCGAGGCGGCCAGGATTTTGGTGGTAATTTCACGATCCTGGCGATAAATACCGGCAATCTCCCGAATCAACGCCATTCCATCAACACCAGTATCATCGACGCGGCCAACGAACGGGCTGATGATAAACGCACCGGCCCGCGCCGCCAGTAACGCCTGCACCGAATTGAAACAGAGCGTCACATTGCAGCGAATGCCGTGTTTAGCCAGTTGGCTCACCGCCCGCAACCCTTCGGTTGTACTCGGTACCTTGATGATCACATTCGGATGCCACGAGGCGTACTCCAGCCCCTCGCGCACCATTCCCTCGGCATCGAGCGAGATGGTCTCGGCACTGATCGGCCCATCAACCAGCTCGGCAATTTCGGTGATGATCGCCTTAAAATCAGCTCCTTTTTCACGAGCAATGAGGGTCGGGTTCGTCGTCACCCCGCTAAGAATGCCCCAACTGGCTGCTTCACGAATCTCGGCCAGATTTGCCGTATCGAGATAGATTTGCATTAGTCTCCTCCGTTATTTTGGCGCCATCCGAATCGCGCCATCGAGCCGAATAACTTCTCCGTTCAACATCGGATTTTCAATGATATGTTGGGCCAATGCTGCGTACTCGGCAGGTCGCCCCAGTCGCGGTGGAAACGGCACCTGGGCACCAAGCGACTCACGGGCAGCCGCCGGCAGACTCGCCATCATGGCCGTATCAAAAATACCCGGCGCGATTGTCATCACCCGAATCCCAAAGCGGGCCAGCTCCCGCGCTGCCGGTAGTGCCATCCCAACCACCCCCGCCTTTGAAGCAGCGTAGGCTACCTGCCCGATCTGCCCATCGAAGGCCGCAATCGACGCCGTATTGATGATAACACCACGCTCGCCCTCATCGTTCGGCTGATTCTGACTCATCGCCTGGGCAGCGTACAGCATCATTTGAAAGGTACCAATCAAATTGACCTCGATCACCCGCTTGAAACGCGCCGGATCATGCACGCCTTCCCGACCAAGCATCCGCTCGGCCAGCACGATCCCGGCGCAACATACCAGAACGTGCAGCCCCTGCTGCGCAGCCGCGGCGCTGACAGCCGCAGCACACTGCGCCGGATCGGTGACATCGGTGCGCACAAATTGCCCCCCGATCCGCTCCGCCAGTTCCGTACCGGCAGCTTCGTTCAAATCAGCAATCGTTACTCGTGCGCCGGCCCCGGCCAATCGCTCAGCCGTCGCTGCGCCCAGACCGGATGCACCACCGGTAACGAGGACACTCAACCCTTGCAGTTGCATGATGCGCTCCTTTGCTCAACGGGCAACTGCCCACTCAAAATGCATACCATCACTGGCTCCCCTGCCATCGTAGTTCCAGTGACCACCCCAGAAGAAACCGAGGGCATTGGCAATGGGTACCAGTTCACGCACCGAACCGCGATCACCAACCAGCGCCGCCGGCTTGTAAAAGCCGTTCCACTGCGCATTAATATCAAACGCCGTCCCGTAAGCGTGATTACTCAACGTCGTCGGATTGCTGCGGATCGTCCGTGGCCACCAGGCCCCGTCAAATGTTAGCACCAAATGGAGCAGACCGGCATCTTCCCATGCCTGCCACAACCGCCGTAACTGGTCGGCAGCGACCCGATGAAACTTAATCCGCCCACCGTTGGTATTCCGAAAACGCTCCAATTGCGGAATATGCACCTCGATAATGTGACGGGCAACCCAATCATTTGTGATCGTAATATCATCACCACTCCGCCGTACCCACTCAATCTTCCCCAGCACCTGCTCACGCTGATTGTTCCGGTCGGTCAGGATGTTGAAATCAGGTTTGGGTGGCCAGTTGGGATCGCGACGCGGCTCACCCGCCCGTACCACCTCCGGGGCATTGCGCACATCAACGGCAGGTGATGGTGACGGTGATGGCGATGGCGCCGGTGCCGGTGCAGGTTGCGGTGCCGGCGTCGGTTGTACCGGTTGCGCAACCGGTTTGGGCTGCCAGTTCTGCACCTCAGCCGGACGCGGCAGTTCGCTCATACGGCGAATGACCCCATCACTGCCCCGGTACAACGTATCATACGCAAAGACCTGCACATCATAGACCTGCCCGTTAATCGTCTCACGCATGACCCCGCTCAACGGCGTGCCCAACTTCAATTCGATAGCCCGCTGATGAAACGGATCGGTAGGCAGATACGGAATCCCGGCCACCTTACAGGTCTCGGCCCAGATGAGAGCGTACTGCGGACTGGCCGGATCGGTCAGGCTGAGAAAGAAACAACCGGACTGCTGACTCATCGGGGTATAGAGCGTATCACCGGCAAAGACCTGCACTGCAAAGGCGCGGTCGGCAGTCACATAATTGCCACTGAGTGCCGGGCCAAGGCGGGCCTGCAGAGCGACAAAATGAAATTTCCAATCGGCCCGAAACTCCGTCTTCCCTTCGAGTGGTGCGCGAGCGGCACTGGCTTTGAGCGCACTACGATAACTTGCCTCAATCAACGCTCGGCTCACACCGGCAGTCGGAATCGCCCCAATGTCGGGGCCGAGCAGATCGGACAAACGCTGAACAGCGGCGTACTGCGTGCCTTCATTAAAGATCGTATCGCGGGCAAAGACCTGAAAATTGTACGTCTTGCCATCGACAGCCACCGGTGGCGGCTCGTTAGGTGCCAGCGGTGCACCCAGATCAACCTTCCCCCAATACAGCGAAAAGGCTTGATTAAGGCGCAACTGCGCTCCCCGTTGCCGCCAGGTAATCGTAGCCAGACCCAGCCAAAGCTCCTGCTCTGGCGACCGCACGCCACTCCCCAGCACGAACGCCGTATCGAGGGCAGGCTCTACCGGCGGGGCAGGCGGAATATACGGCTGCAACCGCACCTGACCATTGGCCGCTGACACCAGCATCCCGACATCGGCCAGTGACAGATGATGTTGGGCAACCAGCGCCGGGAGCCAGCCTGCCAGAACTGTCGCCTGCGCCTCACTGAGATCGGTGACCGAAGGCGCTTCGAGGCAGAGAATCAACGCACTACGATCAAGATTACGCCAGCGCTGACGCCAGATCGCCCGCCCGGCCCCCCAACCGGCACGTCCGGCTGTCAACAATTGATAGCGCGTGCCATCGCGAGCCAGGTAAAAATGGGGCAACAACGTCGTATCTGCCCGCTGGTAAGCAGCCAACGCGACGGCAAACGGTCGCTCATCGGCAACGACAACCACCTGTGAGACAGCACTACCCAATCGACTCTTTCCGGCGCGATCCGGTCTTCCAACCGAGACAATCTCTCCATCGGCATCGCTCATAGCTTACTCCGTCACAAGTGGCGAACGCTCAAGGCTCATCGTAGCACAGGGCGGCAGAGAAGGCAATTCAGATTTCAAGTTTTATCAGCAAGACTGATCAGGATGGGTAAAACCGGCATGACACCAGCGCCGACACCCCCGGCGCTCTAGCCAGGCCCGTCCTCAACCCGCCCGTCCACCCGCGAGAGTGTCTACCGCGCTCGCAGCACGGTCTGCTGATGGTACTGATAACACTGCCTCCAGCCCCGCCACCCCCGGCGCGCTAGCCAGGCCCGTCCTCAACCCGCCCGTCCACCCGCGAGAGCGCTTGCCGCGCTTGCAGCACGGTTTGCTGATGGTATGGATAACACCGCCTCCAGTCCCGCCACCCCCGGCGCGCTAGCCAGGCCCGTCCTCAACCCGCCCGTCCACCCGCGAGAGCGCTTACCGCGCTCGCAGCACGGTCTGTTGATGGTATGAATGCCACATCTACCAGCCCCGCCACCCCCGACGCGTTAGCCAGGCCCGTCCTCAACCCGCCCGTCCACCCGCGAGAGCGCTTGCCGCGCTTGCAGCACGGTTTGCTGATGGTATGGATAACACCGCCTCCAGTCCCGCCACCCCCGGCGCGCTAGCCAGGCCCGTCCTCAACCCGCCCGTCCACCCGCGAGAGCGCTTGCCGCGCTTGCAGCACGGTCTGTTGATGGTATGAATGCCACATCTACCAGCCCCGCCACCCCCGACGCGTTAGCCAGGCCCGTCCTCAACCCGCCCGTCCACCCGCGAGAGCGCTTGCCGCGCTTGCAGCACGGTTTGCTGATGGTATGGATAACACCGCCTCCAGTCCCGCCACCCCCGGCGCGCTAGCCAGGCCCGTCCTCAACCCGCCCGTCCACCCGCGAGAGCGCTTGCCGCGCTTGCAGCACGGTTTGCTGATGGTATGGATAACACCGCCTCCAGTCCCGCCACCCCCGGCGCGCTAGCCAGGCCCGTCCTCAACCCGCCCGTCCACCCGCGAGAGCGCTTGCCGCGCTTGCAGCACGGTTTGCTGATGGTATGGATAACACCGCCTCCAGTCCCGCCACCCCCGGCGCGCTAGCCAGGCCCGTCCTCAACCCGCCCGTCCACCCGCGAGAGCGCTTGCCGCGCTTGCAGCACGGTTTGCTGATGGTATGGATAACACCGCCTCCAGTCCCGCCACCCCCGGCGCGCTAGCCAGGCCCGTCCTCAACCCGCCCGTCCACCCGCGAGAGCACCTGCCGCGTTCAAAGGGAACTCACAAATTACACACTATCGCATTATGTCAATAAACAGCATCCTACCCGCAGAATAGCCAGGATGAGCTATTGTCTCTCACGGTAAACACCATGTACACTAGAGCAAGATAACCGGAACGGATTTCAGTAAGGAGCTGCTCGTGGCAAACCACTTTCCATTCCGTCGGTATTGTGTTGTCGCTCTGATGCTACTCATCGTGTCAACCAACGCCCTGGCTCAACCCGTTACGCAGACAACAACCACCACTGTCTTCATCCCAATGGTCGCCAATCCATTGCCACCACTTTCTAGCAACTGGCTGGAACGGGTGAACGGCTATCGACTACGCGCCGGTGTTCCTCCGGTCACCGAAGATGCTACCCTCAACAGCAATTGCTTTGAACACGCCCGCTATATGGCCGAAAACAATCACCTGACGCATAACCAGGACCCGAACCGTCCTTTCGCTTCCGCTGCCGGCCAGATCTGCGCCCAAAAAGGCAATGCCTGGATTGGAGGAGGTATTGTGTGGGAACCTGCCCACGCCGTTGATGGCTGGATGCGCTCGGTCGGTCACCGGATCTGGCTCCTGTACCCGACGACTCCTACATTCGGTTTCGGCTTCTACACAACCAGTAATGGAAATACAAGCGCGGCAGCACTGGATGTACTATCGTATTTCAACAATGGCGACAGTTACCCCAACTGGCCGGTGCGCTATCCGGCACCGAATCAGACCGACATCCCACCGACGCAATTCCCGATCACCGTACATTGGCGCTACTTCGGCGACACCCCGATTGTCAGCAGCACTGCTTTACGTGTCGTGGGTGGCGGCAATCTCGCGCATAGCTTCTCAACCTCATTACCGGTTGGACACAAGGGGATCGTGATCACGCCAACGCTCAGCCTTCCCCCCAACACATTGATCGAGGTTTCAGTCAACGGATCATACGCAAATCAACCGTTTAGCTACACCTGGCAATTTCAGACGGGAAGTGGGAGTTGATGGGGCGTGATTATTTGTATCGCCTTGCTGTAACACCTTACAGGCGCCCAGGCTCACGAACGTTGACAATGGACACCAGACGGCATAGCCTGCTTTCTGCATGACCAAAGGGCAGCGAGAACTGCGACCGTCCTCTACACAATCACGCATCGGATTGGGTTTCTACGCTCGGTGATATGCGTGTCACGTCATGTGGAGTGCGGCAGCGCTGCTGCCGCACTCACCGTACTCAGTATCAGGCGCGTGTCGCACCGGTGACCTGCACGACGTTCATTCTCGCTACGATCACCCGGTTTCAAGGAGATGACTTCTCCATCGCTTACACAGCCGTCTACCGGCATACCAGGCTCTTGGGCCTGGTATGCACGCCGTAACATGTCCAACACCATCTTTCCAGGTGGAGCAGGCGAAGTCACCACCTTCACTAACTAAGAGGACAGACCCCGGTACAGATTCCTCACCGGTCCTGTATCAGATCTGCACCGGCGGCAGTCCTTCCATTGCAGCGTAATCGCGCAAAATAGCCGCAACGTGCTCTAAATCCTCAAGGATGAAGTAGGTTTCATGCATCGAATAGGCCGCCCCTGGTGTATTGGCAACCCGTCGAATATCGAAGGGTACTCGCGGCGTATCGGGGGCGAAGGCGTGGTCGAGTTCACCAATCGACGACAGCAGACCGGCACCAAAGGCGCGTAACTCACCATCTTCGCGGATCAGGCCAAACTCGATACTGTACCACCAGAGACGGGCAATTTCGAGCCGCTGCCGTTCATCGCCGGCAAAGTAGAGCGGCCCAAACGCCTGGGCAATATCGGCAAACCGCTGATCGGTGAAAAACGCCAGATGACCGATGTACTCGTGGAACAGATCGGGGAGCGGTGTGAAATCAAGCTCGTCCATGCGCCGAATGTAATTGGTGACCGGAAAACGTCGTTCGGCGATATGCTCGAACCATTCGGTGGGATTGAGATACTCGTTTTGAGCGTCACACAACGTCCAGCCGGTCATCGCGGCCAGCCGTTCGCTTACCTGTACCGGATCGGGGAGACGCTGCAAATCGAGATTGAGTTTACGAAACCCTTCGCGGAAGAGCCGACAGGCGTACCGATCAAGCCGGGGAACCTGGCGTGCACAGAGTGTTGCCCAAACCAGATGGTCTTCTTCAGTGTAGGCAGGCATCGCGGGCGGAGCAATGGTTGTCATGACAATACCCCCTTGTATTGTATGCTACTGAATCGTCAACGAACGGCGAGTATCGCCCAATACTCACCGTTCGCTTACCACTTAGAAGAACCCTAACTCTTCCCGCGCCTCTTCTGACATCATCGACGGATTCCAGAACGGCGTCCAGACCAGATTAATTTTGACGTTTTCAAGTTCCTTGTAGACTTCTTTCAACGCCATCACTTCCCGGCGAGCCTGTTCGAGAATCTGCGGCCCTGCCGGACAGGCCGGTGTAGTCAGGGTCATATCAATATCAACGGTCTTGCCGCCATCGAGAATATCAATGCGGTACACCAGACCGAGATTGACGACATCCAGGCCGATCTCCGGATCGACCACATTCTTCAACGCTGCCCGAACCATATCTTCAGTAATCATACGATCCCTCTTTCTTAACCGTGGGTTGCCTCTTGCATGATACCATACACGGCGGATAACAACGACATGATACGAGAGGATGAACACCATCATGATCGATATATTAGCCAACAACCCCCTCCTGCTACTCTTTACAGTATCGGCAATCGGCTACCTGATCGGCAGGATCAACATCGGTGGAATCAGTCTTGGAGTAGCAGCCGTACTCTTCGTTGGGCTGGCCTTTGGCGCACTCGATCAACGACTGCGGCTGCCCGACATCATCTACCTGCTCGGTCTGGTCATCTTCGTCTACACGATTGGCCTGAGCAGCGGCCCCGGTTTTATCGCATCCTTTCGCCGACGCGGGCTACGTAACAACCTGTTTGTGGGTGGAGTCATCGTCGTTGCCGCCGGTATTGCTGTCGTGCTGCGCATGATCCTGGGTCTCAACAGCGCGCAAACCGCCGGTCTCTTCGCCGGCAGTCTGACCAACACCCCAGCCCTGGCGGCGGTCATCGAGCAGTTGAGTCAACGAGGCGCAGATGAAGTGCTCCGTACCGAACCGGTGGTCGGCTACTCGGTGGCTTACCCGGTTGGTGTACTCGGCATGATCCTTGCCATCTACCTGACGCGCCGGCTCTGGCGGATCGATCTGGCGCAGGAAAGCCAGCAGCTTCGCGAATTCGGGGCAGTTGGCGAGCACCTGATCAACTGCACTATTCGCGTGACCAACGCCAATGTGGACGGGCAAAGCATTGCCGAACTGGTCAGAGCTAATGGCTGGAACGTCATCTTCAGCCGACGCCAACATGATGGCCGGATCGAGCTGGCTACCGGAGCAGCCCGGCTCAATACCGGTGACCTGATCAGTGTCGTTGGCTCGCCGGAAGCCGTGGCCCAGGTCACGGCTGTACTTGGTGAGCCAACCGACGAGCAACTCATGCTCGACCGTCATACCCTCGACTTCCGGCGTATCTTCGTCTCCAATCCGGCGGTTATTGGAGTGCCACTGCGCATGCTCAACCTGCCCTCCACCCTCGGAGCGGTCATCACCCGCATTCGCCGTGGTGATGTTGAACTCTTACCGCACGGCGATACAGTGCTTGAACCCGGTGATCGGGTGCGTGTTGTCACCCAACGCGACAATATGGATCGGGTCAGCGCCTTCTTCGGCGACTCCTACCGTTCGCTGGCCGAAATTGACGTAGTTTCGCTGGGTTTGGGTACTGCACTCGGCATGCTGGTGGGACTGATCCCTATTCCGCTACCCGGTGGGGGAAGTTTCTCGCTTGGCCTGGCCGGTGGCCCGCTGATTGTCGCCCTCATCCTCGGCTGGCGTGGCCGCACCGGGCCGATTATCTGGAGCCTGCCGTACAGCGCCAATCTCACATTACGCCAGGTTGGCATGACCCTCTTCCTGGCCGGCATTGGCACCCGTGCCGGCTACAGCTTCTTCACCACCATCACCCAGGGCAATGGCCTGTTCCTCTTCATCGGAGGTGCGCTGATCACGATACCGGTTGCCATACTAACCCTCTTTATCGGTTATAAACTGCTCAAGATACCGTTCAGCCTGCTGATCGGGATGCTGGCCGGTCTCCAGACCCAACCGGCAGTGCTGGCGTTCGCCAATGAGCAGGCCGGCAACGAAGCACCTAATATCGGCTACGCGATGGTCTTCCCGACAGCCATGGTTGTGAAGATCATTCTGGCCCAGATTCTGCTTGGATGAAGGTGACGGGATACCTGCGCCACGGTTGTTTTGGATGCACCACCGAGGCACGGCGGGCACAGAGAGTTTCATGTGAACCTTCGCTGTGTTTTCCAGGTCTCGGCAACGCGATCCTGCCGGTGCCCCGGTTGGTGATGCGCACCACAGAGGCACAGAGAGCATAGAGGAAGTTGCAAAAAAAGCTGTGCGGTCGTGCTCCCAGACAGTCGCACAGGTGCATGAACGCTTGCCAATGACCAACAACAGCCTACCATACTTCTGAACCGTCGGCAGAGAGCAGCTCTGATCGTGCCATCACGCGCTGGATTGGTTGCCTTGCCCGCACATCATGCGCGTGTCGCGATGTTTGGAGTGCGGCAGCATGGCTGCCGCAGCAGCCGTACTCACGATCCGGCGCGTGGTACGCCGTTGACCCTGCTGGTCACGGGTAGGTTCTACAATACCAACCGCTGTCTCATCCAGGTCTCGGTGCCGCGATCCTGCCGGTGCCCTGGTTGGTCAGGTGCACCACAGAGACACAGAGAGCACCGGAGAATCTCTCGTTGGACTGGTTGCCTTGCCCGCACATCATGCGCGTGTCGCGATGTTTGGAGTGCGGCAGCCATGCTGCCGCAGCAGCCGTACTCACGATCCGGTGCGTGGTACGCCGTTGACCCTGCTGGTCACGGGTAGGTTCTACATACCAACCACTGTGTCCTCTGGGTCTCGGTGCCGCGATCCTGCGGGCACCCCGGTTGGTCAGGTGCACCACAGAGGCACAGAGAGCACAGGAGAATCTCTCGTTGGACTGGTTGCCTTGCCCGCACATCATGCGCGTGTCGCGATGTTTGGAGTGCGGCAGCATGGCTGCCGCAGCAGCCGTACTCACGATCCGGCGCGTGGTACGCCGTTGACCCTGCTGGTCACGGGTAGGTTCTACATACCAACCACTGTGTCCTCTGGGTCTCGGTGCCGCGATCCTGCCGGTGCCCTGGTTGGTTAGGTATTCGACACGCCGGTCGTTCGACTTGACAGCCATATTGATATAAGGTATCATTTCACTGCCGCATCCAGCGGCACCTTTTTGGTCAATCAAAAAATGATATAATGTATCAATATGGAACAACAAATGCCCGCCTCACAACCAATACCCGTTACCGTCCTATCCGGATTTCTCGGTAGCGGCAAGACGACCCTACTCAACCACGTACTGACCAATCGGGCCGGTCTTCGGGTAGCAGTCATCGTCAACGATATGAGCGAGGTCAATATCGATGCGCATTTAATCCGTTCTGGCGGTGCTGCTCTCAGTCGCACAGAGGAACGATTAGTGGAGCTAACGAACGGCTGTATCTGTTGTACCCTCCGCGAGGATTTGCTCATCGAAGTTGCCCGCCTGGCCCTTGCAGGCCGATTCGACTATCTCCTGATCGAGTCGACCGGCATTGCCGAACCCTTACCGATAGCGGAGACGTTTACCTTTCCTGGTCCCGATGGCACATCCCTGAGTGAGATTGCTCGCCTCGACACGATGGTTACGGTCGTTGACGCCTTTGCCTTTCCGCGTGACCTGCATTCGCTAGACGAATTGCGTGACCGTGATCTGGCTGTCAGCGGCGACGACGAGCGAACAGTGGTTGATCTGCTGATCGATCAGGTGGAGTTCGCAGATGTAATTGTCCTGAACAAGATCGATCTGGTGAGTGAAGCCGATCTGATCCGGCTTGAAGCACTCTTGCGCAAACTGAACCCAGAAGCTCGCCTGATCCGCAGCGTGTTTGGACAAGTTCCTCTCGACCACATTCTCAACACCGGACTGTTTAGCTTCGAGCGGGCAGCACAGATGCCGGGCTGGCTCAAGGAATTGCGTGGCGAACACACACCCGAAACGGAAGAATACGGGATTAGCAGCTTCGTCTTCCGTGCCCGGCGACCATTTCATCCGCAGCGATTATGGAACCTGCTCCACGAGGAATGGCCGGGAGTACTGCGCTCGAAGGGTATTTTTTGGCTGGCAACCCGTATGCACCAGTGCGGAATCTGGTCACAAGCCGGTGCTTCCTGCCGCATTGAACCGGGTGGATGGTGGTGGGCAGCGGTAGCCGACCAGCCGGATGATCCCGCCGAAGCAGCGGCACTGGCGGCAATCTGGGACGATCAGTGGGGTGATCGTCGGCAAGAGCTGGTATTTATCGGTCAGGACCTCGATGAAGCAGCCCTGCGAAAACGCATAACATCGTGTTTGTTGACCGATGAGGAGATGAGACCCGGTCCAACCGGCTGGGCAACGTTTACCGATCCATTCGGAAGCTGGGAGCCGGTTATGATCCTGGACGAAGAGGATTACCACCGCTGACAACAGCAGCATTCGCTCAGCGTTGACAGCGACCGTCATGCTCGCATAGGATAGGTGTCGCCAATTTCGCAACGTGTTCATATCGAAAGGATTGGAAAGGATGAAAGTTGCCTACATCTTCGCTACATCAGGCCACACCGCCAGCTACAAGCTCGGCAAGATGATTCTGCCACAGTTAGAAGCCGGCAACCACGGTGCCCAAGTTGTCGGAATGTTCTTCTTCGATGACAACACCTACCTGCTGCGGGCAGGTGATCCGATGGGGGAGCGGCTGGCAAAAGTCGCTGCCGAGCAGGGTATCCTCTTGATGATGTGCGACCAATGCGCGCTTGAACGCGGGCTGGCTGTCGGTGAACCGGGAAATTGCCGGGCAAACGGGACCGTGGCCGGCGTGCGGGTGGGATGCTTCCCCGACCTGTATGCTGCTCTGGCCGGTAACCCACCGGATCAGGTGATTACACTCTGATGCATCTCAAACTGGCAGCGAGAGGGTATATCGTTCTGACACCCTCTCGCCACAACGGAGGAACAGATATGTCACGTCGTTGTGATTTGACCGGTCGCTCTCCTTCATTTGGATACAACGTCTCATTTTCCAAGCGTCGCACAAATCGACGCTGGCTACCCAATGTCCAGAAACGGCGGATATGGGTACCGGAAGAACAGCGCTTTGTGCGCCTCAAGCTCTCGGCAGCAGCGCTGCGTGAAATCGAGCGGAAAGGTTTATTGCAAGCATTACGTGACCGCGGACTCACCCTAAAAGATGTTGAACGGCGTTCACGCGCATAACCTCTCCTTGACCGCTACAAGAGGCACCTCATCGGAGTCAATGCCGCAGTTGTAATACAACGATTGGTTCGGATTTATTCGTATGCATCTGGACTGGCTCATTGTCGGTGGCGGCATTCACGGTGTACATCTGGCACTCGTGCTGCGCGAGCGGTGTAGAATCGCCGCCGACCGCATTCGCATTATCGATCCCTACGATCATCTGCTCGCGCGCTGGGAGTCTTGCACAACCGCCTGTGGGATGCGTTATCTTCGCTCAACGGTTGTGCATCACCTCGCGCCTGATCCATACGATCTGCTACGATTTGCTCGACACATCAACGCTGACGATCACCATTTTCATGGTCGGTACCAGCGCCCATCCCTCGCTATCTTTCAGGCTCACACGCAATCGCTCATACGTCAATACCGATTGTCAGACTACACGCTGCAAGGGCGCGTATGCGGTCTGCGGCGGCGATCAACGTTCTGGGATGTGGAAACCGATCAGGGCATGCTCTCAGCACGACATGTGTTGCTGGCAGTGAGTTGTGGTGAACAATTGCGCTGGCCGGCCTGGGCGCGTGAACTACGAAAGGCCGACGCAGCGGTTTATCACCTCTACGAACCGACGTTCGCCCTCGATCAGATCGCCGCGCACAGTGCCGTCGCGATTA
The DNA here is from genome assembly GCF_000018865.1 of Chloroflexus aurantiacus J-10-fl. Lineage (NCBI taxonomy): Bacteria > Bacillati > Chloroflexota > Chloroflexia > Chloroflexales > Chloroflexaceae > Chloroflexus > Chloroflexus aurantiacus. Next base: position 3,736,910 of record NC_010175.1, on the reverse strand, counting down.
TCGGGGGCGGGATCAGTGCCGGTCATCTCGCGCTAAACCTTTGCAGAAAAGCGCAGGTAACGTTGCTTATGCGTCGTCCGATCCAGGTCGCCCCGTTCGATAGCCCGCCCGGTTGGATGGGGCCGAAAGAGCTTCGTCGCTTCCACGCCGAACCCGATCCGACCCGACGACGTGCGATGATCACTGCGGCCCGCTTACCAGGAACGATGCCGGTTGAACTGGCCCAGAGTCTGCATGCCGCTGCGCAACAGCAACAACTTCAGATCGTGATTGATGAAGTACACGCCGCCACCATTGCAGATGGTGCGATCACCTTGCAGCTTACGCATCACCGGCTGGCGGTAACAACGGTTATTCTTGCCACCGGCTTCACATCTGAACGTCCCGGTCATCCGTGGCTCGATGATGCCATTGCCTACAACGAATTACCAACCGCGCCGTGCGGCTATCCCCTGATCGGCCCTGCTTTGCAATGGGCACCAGGGCTATTCGTGAGCGGCCCGCTGGCCGAACTCGAGATCGGCCCGGTAGCACGTAACATCATCGGTGCCCGTCACGCCGGTGAGCGATTGGCGCGTCAGTATGCCGATGGGAGCTGACAGGCCGATTGTATAACCGAGCTTCTGCGTCGCGTATCCGCCGGTGCGCCACCCGCAGTCGGCTATTGTCACCTTTGTTCTACATATCCGCGTTACCTTTGCACTCCTGACCCGGTTTATATATCAGAACACCGTGTTGATCCAGGAGTGCAGCATGCCACGCTCACGCTTCCCTCGTACCGGTGCCCCCTGCGCGCACCCCATCACCAATCACTGGCCAGCATGCCAGACGACCACTGTGGTACAATACCACCCCAGAACAGTTTCCCAACCGCTACCCACCCCAGCAGGGAGGTTTCATTATGAGCCAACCGTCGCCCAAAACTATGCTGGTTCCCGACCCGCCATCGGCCCCAACCGACGACCCGTTTCGCTACGGCTGGCGCTTTGTCCACCGTCCCACCCCCGACGACCCGCATCATCTCGAGCAGGTGCCGCTCACCCTCGAGGATGTCCTTCATCCCGAGGTGGGAGATTTCATCGTGCATAGCATCCGTCACGAAACCGACCAGCGCTACCTCACCGATGTGCTCCAGGCGCGGCTCGAACGCACCGGCGAAGCCACCGTGATGAGCGATATCCGCATCGCCTGGGACGTGCCCGGACTACGGCCACACAGCCCGGACGTGATGGTGATTCCCGGCATCACCAAACGGGAGAACTGGAGCACATTCGATGTCGCGCAGGAGGGGTAGCGGCCAGCGTTGATCATCGAAATCACCTCACCGGAGACTCGTGAGATCGATCTGGTGCGCAAAGTTGAACACTACGCACGGGCGGGGGTCGCGCAGTACGTGATCGTGGATTATCTGACACGGGAAGAGCCGCTCCGGCTGCGGTTGCTGGACTACCGGCTGGTGGGGGAGCACTACGTGCTGCACCCGCCGGACGAGCACGGACGGGTGTATTTGGAGAGTGCCCGACTGTGGTTGGGGATCGCGGACAACCACGTCGTGTGCTCCGACGAACGGGGCGAGGTGATGGGGAACTACACCGCGATGATGGAGCAGGCGGAAGCGGCGCAGGCCCAGGCCCGGCGCGAAGCCGAGGCACGGGCAGCGGCTGAGGAACAGGCGCGGCGTGAAGCGGAGGCCCGCGCTGCTGCCGAAGAGCATGCCCGCCGTGAAGCTGAGGCGCGGACGGCAGAAGCGGCTGCACGGGCGGCCGCCGAAGAACAGGCTCACCGCGAAGCCGAGGCTCGCGCTGCTGCTGAGGAGCGAGCACGGCTCGCGGAAGCACAGGCCCGCCGTGAAGCCGAGGCGCGGGCGGCCGCCGAGGAGCAGGCCCGCCGCGAGGCTGAGGAACGAGCGGCGGCTGAAGAGCGGGCACGGCTCGCTGAAGAACAGGCCCGCCGCGAAGCCGAGGCACGTGAAGCGATTGAAGCACGACTACGCGAGCTGGAACGCGAATTATGTCGATTACGCGGCGAAGAGTAGAGGTACATTTCAGATCAGCCAGGAGAAGACCTTATGATAGCCGGCACGATTCACCCCGCCACGCATATCGGTACTGTAGCCCTCACCGTCACCAACCTTGAACGCTCACTGGCATTTTATCAAAACCTGATTGGTCTGCGGCTTCATCAGCGTACTGCACAGACGGCTCATCTCGGCGTTGGTGGCCCTGATCTCTTGATCTTGTACGAACAACCGGCATACCGCCGCTACCGTGGCGTCTGCGGGCTGTACCACGTTGCAATTCTCGTTCCAAGCCGCTATGAACTGGCTCGTGCGCTGGCCCGTCTCTTTCGGGCACGTTATCCAAACGCACCAACCGATCACATCATGACCAAAGCCACCTATCTTGACGACCCGGATGGCAATGGGATTGAAATCTATTGCGAGTCGCCAGAGGACGGTGTCTTTGTCATGAACGATGACATCTTTTTTGCCCGTCGTGCAGACGGCAGTCTGAGCAACGGGCGTGAACCACTTGACGTAGCTGCATTATTACGCCTGCTCTCACCCACCGACGATCTTGCCGCTCCTATGGCAGCGACAACCAGTATCGGGCATATTCATTTGCACGTGGCAGATATAGATGTTGCAGTAGACTTCTACCACCGACTGATCGGCTTCGATATTCAGGGCGTAATGCGCCGTTTTCAGATGGCGATGGTCTCAGCCGGTGGCTACCATCACCATATCGGACTGAACACCTGGCAGGGCGAGGGTGCCCCCTCAGCACCACCCGATGCCCTCGGTCTCCAGTGGTTTTCAATTGTTGTGCCCGATCAGAACGCACTGGCACCGATCCTTGCCCGTCTTCACGACGCAGGGATCACCGAAGAAGCACATCCGGCAGGAAGGCTGCTGCATGATCCATTCCACAACCGGATTGTTCTCACCACAAGAGAACAATTCCTGGCAAGTGCGTCGCACAGCAGCAATCTAACCTGAAAGACGCATCCACAAGAGCGCCCGTTTCCACGCGACACAGTTGGAACCACGTATGCAGCGTAGCGCCGCGTTCATATTTAACGTGCGGTGTGTAGAAGTCATCCCATCAATCCAGACACGCCCGTTGTTCTTACAATCCGTAGCGTGACCGGTGAGACACGCGCATGGCATCCTGCACATCGAGCACGGAAGCGTGGCTGCCGCACGCCAAACTATGCAAACGTAAACAGCACCCACTTCGGCGTGTGATGTCTACACGGAAAGCAGCGTGATCGTGACTGTATAACTTTTTCTGTTGACGCCAATCTCCGTCGAGAATATAATGGGGCAACTATTTTCCCATTGGGCACCCAGACAAATGCACCTATCAGGAAAGGAGTTGCTATGCGTCGCGTTCTCCCGGTCATTCTGCTCATAGCAATGCTGCTTAGCGCATGTGGCAACCAGGCTACCACTTCCTCTTCGTTTGAGTATCCAACTGAGGCGATTAACATTATGGCGCCGGCCTCCCCCGGCGGTGGTTGGGATAGTACTGCTCGTGCAATGCAGGCGGCACTGGCCGCGACTACCGGTCAGACTGTGCAGGTCTACAACGTGAGCGGCGCCGGCGGTACCATTGGTCTGGCGCAATTTGTGAATGAAGCCAAAGGCAAACCACACGAGTTGATGGTCGGCGGCCTGGTGATGGTTGGGGCAATTCAAACCAACAAAGCACCGGTTAATCTGTCACAGGTCACCCCCATTGCGCTGCTCACTGCCGAAGCAGAGGCAATTGTTGTGCCTGCCGACTCGAAGTATCAGACCCTGCAAGAACTCATCGCTGACTTCAAGGCCAATCCGACAGCCATTTCGTGGGGTGGCGGATCGGCTGGCGGTACCGATCACATTCTGGTTGGTCTGATTGCTAAAGCTGTCGGCGTCGCCCCGGCGAATGTCAACTACATTGCCTATTCGGGTGGTGGTGAAGCGACCGCAGCGATTCTCTCCGGTGCAGTGACAGCCGGTGTATCTGGCGTGTCAGAGTTTGCCGAGCAGGTTGCCGCCGGAACCATGCGTATGCTGGCGGTATCGAGTGAGGAACGGATTGCCGGTATCGATGCACCAACCCTGAAAGAAGCCGGCGTCGATGTCGCATTAATGAACTGGCGCGCCGTGTTTGGTGCTCCCGACCTCACGCCTGAACAGCGGGCTGCCGTTATCGCCACCATCGAGAAGATGCACGCCAGCAAAGAGTGGCAAGACGCGCTTAGCAAAAATGGCTGGACTGACTTCTTCCGCACCGGTGATGAATTCAGCACATTTTTGAATAATGAGATCACTCGTATTGGGGGCGTCCTGCGCGATCTTGGGTTAGTGCAATGAATGCACCCACACGGGCACTGCTTTCGTTACGGCTGGCCGCATTAGCGGTGATTGGTCTGGGAGGGGTTATCCTCTCCCAGATCACTCAGATAAGCGAAAGTGCGGGGTTCACTGTCGTTGGGCCGCGTGTCTTCCCAACGATTGTTGGCAGTGGTTGTTTGATCTTCGGTCTCCTCTTCTTCCTGCGGGTTACGGTTGTACCAGATCACGATCTGGTGGCTGAAGTAGCTGCCGAGGAACAGACAACCGATTGGCCAACAACGCTATTACTGCTGGTACTGCTGGTCGCCTACGCGGCTGTGTTATGGCCACTCGGATATGTGATTGCCACCACCCTCTTCTTTCCGCTGAGCAGTCGCATATTGGGAAGCCAGCATCTGCGTCGTGATCTATTGATCGGCTTTCTGATCGGCCTCATTGTCTATCTCGCTTTCACCCGTCTCCTTGGTGTTCGCCTGCCCGCCGGTATCCTGAGCGGCTTGCTATAGGGATAGTCTGTGGACGTTATCGGTTATCTATTGGCCGGGTTCGCCAATGCGCTCACGCCACAATACCTCTTCCTGGCGGCGATTGGCGTCACCATCGGTACAGCAGTCGGTGTGTTGCCGGGCATTGGGCCGGCCCTTACGGTTGCCCTGCTCTTGCCGTTAACCTACAACTTCGACCCAACCGGTGCCCTGATTATGTTTGCCGGTATCTACTACGGCGGGATGTACGGTGGCTCTACCACCTCAATCTTGCTCAACACACCCGGCGAATCGGCATCGGTAGCCACCACCTTTGAAGGGTTTGCAATGGCGAAAGCCGGGCGGGCCGGCGCAGCCCTGGCGACAGCGGCGATTGGCTCGTTCGTGGCCGGCACCCTCTCGACACTCCTCCTCACCTTTATTGCACCACTCCTGGCCCGCGTGGCTCTGCTCTTCCAACCGGCAGATTATTTCGCACTCACCGTGCTGGCCTTTGTCAGTGTTACAGCGCTGGTCGGTTCATCAATCATTTGCGGCATGATCAGCCTCTTCATCGGTCTCTTTTTCGGGCTAATCGGGATCGATATCCTCTCTGGTCAGGTACGCCTGACCTTCGGGATTGTCGAATTGCTGGACGGGATCGATGTGGTAGTGGTTGCCGTTGGTCTTTTTGCCGTAGGAGAAGCGCTCTACGTCGCCTCACAGCTCCGCCATAAACGCGAAGAGGTACTCTCCGTCCGCTCGTCCGTCTGGATGAATCGTGACGAGTGGCGACGCTCGTGGCCGGCATGGCTGCGCGGTGCACTCATTGGCTTTCCGTTGGGAGCCTTACCTGCTGGCGGTGCCGAAATTCCAACCTTCCTCAGTTACACTGTCGAAAAGCGGCTATCTCGCCATAAAGATGAGTGGGGGAAGGGCGCAATTGAGGGTGTGGCCGGACCGGAAGCAGCTAACAATGCCGCCTTTTCGGGAGTACTGGTACCACTGCTAACACTTGGCTTACCAACATCGGCAACCGCAGCAATCTTACTGGCCGCTTTTCAAATCTACAACCTCCAGCCTGGCCCCCTCTTGTTTCAGCGCTCGCCCGATCTGGTCTGGACGCTGATCGCCAGTCTGTACATTGGGAACGTCATGCTGCTGATCTTGAATCTCCCTCTCATTCAAATATGGGTGAAGATTCTCACCATTCCGCGACCACTGCTTTACAGTGGGATTCTGGTCTTTGGCACCCTGGGTGTTTACAGCATGGCGAATAGTTTTGTCGATGTCGTCCTGATGTACGTTATCGGTGTCATCGGCTTCTTCATGCGTCGTTTCCGCATACCGGTCGGCCCGGCGATTCTGGGGCTGATTCTCCTTCCCCTGGCCGAATCGCAATTCCGCCGGGCACTCGCCATCAGCCAGGGCGATCTAAGCATTTTCATCACCCGACCACTCTCGCTCGGCCTTCTGCTGGCCGCCCTGGCAGCCCTGCTTCTGCCCTACGTACCGGTCATCATTAAGCGCATAACCGGCAAACAGGTGCAGGGTGGCCGACTCGTATTTGGGCGGGGTGAAGAGGATTGATCGGGCAATGGTAGTTGTGCCGGATGATACAGAGAACGCTCTCACCCCCGGCCCCTCGCCCGCTGCGCGCTATGCATTACCCATAACGCGAATACTGCATTGCCCGTGTGCCGGAGCGGGTCGGGGGTGTGATGACGGACGTGCTCCCCAGCCAGGCGCTGGGAGCGCGCGCCTCTGGCGCGTATGGTGCCGGTACCAGTGCTGGAGGGAGGAACCAGGAGCTGGGAGCGCGCGCCTCTGGCGCGTATGGTGCCGGTACCAGTGCTGGAGGGAGGAGCCAGGAGCTGGGAGCGCACGCCTCTGGCGCGTATGGTGCCGGTACCAGTGCTGGAGGGAGGAGCCAGGAGCAAGCTCCCGCCCCTGGCGGCATTCACGGACGGCCAGGACAGATGATCGAACCCAACGTCTACCCTATCAGGAAGCTCTGGATCACACGTCTACCCTCCCCTCTCCCGCCCGGCTATGCACAACCCATACCTGGTGTCAACCACGTGCGTATCAGCGGGCATGATCGCTATTGGTGTTGTTTTGAACGACTGGCCCAGTGGCAGTGCGCCGCTCCAGCCGTGGTATCACGTGCTGAATGGGTTGCCTTACACGCGCCTCATGTGCGTGTCGCGCAGTTTGGCGTGCGGCAGCCATGCTGCCGCGCCAGCCGTACACACGATCCGGCGCGTGGCATACCGTTACCCATCCTGGTCACGGGGATGCTGGATGTGCTCGTTTCGATCATCGAGTCGGTCAGGCATGCATGCGACACCTGCGCGTAGACGGTTATGTTGCAAGAGATTCGTGCCTGCGTACCAGCGGCCACGGCCAGCCCCTGCCGGCGGTGGTGAGGATGCATCCACGCAGGCTGGAAGCCTGCGCCACGGGGAGTACGTGCAGCCCGACCTAACGCAGCGTGACATGTGGGTAATGCATAGGCTGGAGGCGGAGGCAATGCTTTGGCGAGCCAGAGGCTCGCGCTCCCAACGCTGCCGCTATGCATTACCCACAACTGATGTTAACCATGTGCGTAGCAGCGGGAATGATCGCCATGGGTGGTGTTTTAGGCGACTGGCCCGTGGCAGTGCGCCGCTCCAGCCGTGCTATCACGTGCTGAATGGGTTGCCTTACACGCGCATCATGCGCATGTCGAACAGTTTGGAGTGCGGCAGCCATGCTGCCGCGCCAGCCGTACACACGATCCGGCGCGGATTGCAGCGGACTCCCGTGCCGGTATGTGACTCTGATGATGGAGATGGCTGAACGCAGATTGATCGCCTGCCCCACAGCGTGCTGGTGCCGGTGGTGTGTAGAGGCGGGTTCCGTAGGGGCGGGTTGAGAACCCGCCCCTACGGATGGTACCTGTACCGTTCACCTGACCATCCACGGGATGCGGTGGATGGGAATGTCTTGCATCGTGTGCCATGGCGTGCCATGGATGGTTGTTCAGAGGTGATCACAGCCGCTACGCTCCCCGCTCCCACGCAGCGCTATGCATCACCCATACCCAGGTTGTCACCTTCTTCGCACATAAGCAGCACCTATCTCATTGTGCGCGATCCTGTGTACTATCGCGTTGCATCACTGTCGCGAGAGTCTCACGTCACGCATGGGCAGCGGATGGTCGCAGTGGTAGCGACGGTAGACGGTGTATCCGACCGTGGGGCAGGCTGGAAGCCTGCCAGTGGGGCCAGCCCCTGCCGGCGGTAGCGAGGATGCCTTCACGCAGGCTGGAAGCCTGCGCCACGGGGAACGCTTGCAGTCTGCCTGACGCAGCGTGACATATAGGTCATGCATAGGCTGGGGGCGGGGGCACGCGCTCGACCTCCTCACCCCAGCGAGGGGAGGTTGGGAGAGGGACGAGATCACACCCCCACCCCCGCTGGAGGCGGAGGCAATGCTTTGGCGAGCCAGAGGCTCGCGCTCCCAACGCTGCCGCTATGCATTACCCACAACTGATGTTAACCATGTGCGTAGCAGCGGGAATGATCGCCATGGGTGGTGTTTTAGGCGACTGGCCCAGTGGCAGTGCGCTGCTCCAGCCGTGCTATCACGTGCTGAATGGGTTGCCTTACACGCGCATCATGCGCGTGTCGCACGGTGTGGAGTGCGGCAGCCATGCTGCCGCGCTAGCCGTACACACGATCCGGCGCGTGGCATACCGTTACCCATCCTGGTCACGAGGGTGCTGAATGTGCTCGTGCCGATCATCGAGTCGATCAGGCATGCATGCGACACCTGCGCGTAGACGGTTATGTTGCAAGAGATTCGTGCCTGCGTACCAGCGGCCACGGCCAGCCCCTGCCGGCGGTGGTGAGGATGCATCCACGCAGGCTGGAAGCCTGCGCCACGGGGAGTACGTGCAGCCCGACCTAACGCAGCGTGACATGTGGGTAATGCATAGGCTGAGGGCAGGGGCACGCGCTCGACCTCCTCACCCCAGCGAGGGGAGGTTAGGAGGGGGACGAGATCACACCCCCACCCCAGCCCGCCCCCGCTGGGGGCTGGAGTCCATCCTCCCCCGGCGGGAGAGGAACGTGAGCCGGAGATGTGATGAGGGGTCACTTCTTAACAGATTCTAAACTAAATCTGGCGCACATCGTTCAGGTAACGACCGTATCCGTGGTACAATCAAAGAAGAGGTTTTAAATGTTTATGCAACGAACTATCATCCTATGAACATCTACCAATTCACTGTACGAACCATTGATGGCGAACAGCAATCCCTCGCGGTCTATCGCAATAAGGTGCTCTTAATCGTCAATGTAGCCAGTCATTGCGGGTTAACGCCCCAGTACGGCGATCTTGAGTCGCTCTACCGACGCTACAAAGATCGTGGCTTTGTCGTGCTCGGTTTTCCGAGTAATCAATTCAACCAGGAACCAGACGATGAGGCGACGATTAAATCCTTCTGCGCTCGCACGTATGCAGTGACATTCCCGCTGTTTGCCAAAGTTGAGGTGAACGGCCCCAATACTCACCCGCTCTTTGCCTATCTCAAGGCGCAGCAGCCAGGACTTAGCCCCGATGGCGAGATTAAGTGGAATTTCACCAAGTTTCTGGTAAATCGGAATGGCACTGTCGTTCGGCGGTATGCCCCAACTGATACGGTCGGCGCCATTGAACGTGAATTGGTTGAGTTGTTGTAGAAGTAACAACGCAGAGAATTCCCCCTTATTGCCAGACATTTCCAAACGGCGGACAAACAAACACGGCGCAGCAGTGCTGCGCCGTGTTTCGCCATGTTTGCGAACATCGATTACTGTAACTCTGAAACTGCCCCTCCGCCGTCGTAGCAGTATAGACAGATACTGATAATACCAATCCAATGATGGTGTGTGATAGGGCCAAGGCACTGGGCTATCTGTCACAAATGAAGCATCTAAACATCCAGCCATCGTGTCCCGGACATGCTCCTCAACTTGAGGATAGCACCCCTCAGACATAAACGCCCAATTCAGTGACCACACGTTATCTTAAACCCTTCACAAAGTCATTTGCGCTCAAAGATACAACACACCCCTTGACGGGCGCCGGGAAGTCTGATAAGATTGACATTAGATCAAATATCTAATATCTAATATCTAAATTTTATGTCTACTGATCCATCACCCCATCGCCAATTGCGTAAACTGGTTGCCGATCAGTTACGTGCGGCTATCCTGGAAGGCCGGTACAAACCTGGCGAGTGGCTACGCCAGGAAAAGCTGGCGCAAGAACTCAATGTCAGCCAGATGCCGGTTCGTGAAGCCTTAAAAGAACTGACGGCCGAAGGACTTATCGAGCACGTACCCTACCGCGGAGTACGTGTGATCGCCTTTTCGCTGACTGATATTGAGGATTTATACGAACATCGCGCCTTTTTAGAGAGTAGAGCTGCGGCATTTGCTGCGGCACGGATCAGTGATGAAGAGTTAGCAAACATTGCTCAGGTGCTGGAGCAAATGAATATCTATTCCGCACCTGAGCAGGTCAATGAATATCGGCAACTGAATCGCACATTTCACCAGCTTATCTTTACAGCATCTGGGCGAGAATACCTCATTCGTACCCTCAATCAGATGTGGGCGACCTTCCCAACAATGCTCATCGGCAACTTTGCCGCTACCGCCCAGCGCCCCCTCTACAAGCGAGACGAGACTGACACGCTTGAACACCTTGCCATCTTTGAGGCGTTAAAAAACCATCAACCTGAAGCAGCCGAGCAGGCTATGCGCACTCATATCCTCAACACTGTACGGTATCTGCGCGATTCACTGCAAAGGCAAGCAGACTTGGAGCAGCCATGAAGATATTGATGCCCATTGGGGGTGCTCTCGATCACGAAAACCCTCATATTATGCGTGAATTTGTCGAGCGTTCAGGCGGAGCGCAAGCGCGGATCGTGATTTTGCCCCAGGCTTCAGCTTTAGCCGAAACCGGTTCACACTACGTACATCAGTGCCTGTCATTGGGAGCGGGACAGGTTATCTCATTGGAATTTCGCCAACGGCATGCTGCTGACACAACCGAAAACTTAGACGCGATTGAAGAAGCCAGCGGTATTTTTTTTACCGGCGGAGCACAAATGCGTATTACCCAGCTCATCGGTGGTACTCGTCTGGCCGATGCCCTGTATCGGGCATATCTACGAGGTTGCGTCATTGCAGGGACGAGCGCTGGTGCTTCCGTCCTGTCCAAAACGATGATCGCGTATGGTAAGAGTGGCCCTACCCCACGCGAGCGGATCGTGCAATGTTCACCAGGATTAGGCTTCACCGACCGCTTTGTCTTCGATCAGCATTTTCGTCAGCGTGATCGTTGGGGCAGATTAATTTACGTCGTATGTACTCATCCCGGTGTGTTGGGCATCGGTATCGATGAAGATACGGCCGCCATCATTGAGGATGAGCAGCACATCCGGGTATATGGAAAAGGCGCAGTTACGATACTAGACGGACGAACCATTTCGGAGTCAAATGTTGCTGAGGTTGAGGCTGGACGACCGGTGGCCGTTGGACACCTGACAGCACATGTATTAACGGCAGGCTGCACCTACGATTGTGTGAATGGTAACGCGCATATTACCGTTGTGCCCTCGCTTAGCGATGAGTAGCCAGAGACCGCCTGATTTATCTACAAGGAGCACTGCATGAAACCCTCGCACTCATTGTTAATCATCGCCGTACTTTTGGTCCTGACAGCCTGTAGCAGTTCACCCTCATCTTCGCCATCCGGTTCATCGCAAACTATGCCGACCACGGCCGTCACTCAACCCACGGCCGACCAGCCTGCTGTTGACCCAAATGCCCCCAAACAGGGCGGAACGTTAATTTTTGGTACCCCGCAAGAACCGGCTATTCTTAACACATTACTGACAACCTCGTCTATCGAAGATGCTGTCACCTCACTGTTTGTTGAAGGACTGGTTCAGGTCAATGATAAAGGTGAATATGTACCAGTTCTGGCTGAAGAACTGCCGACCGTCTCAGAGGATGGGCTGGTTGTAACGTGGAAGCTACGCAAGGGTGTAAGGTTCTCAAACGGGCTAGAATTCACATGCGAAGATGTGAAATTTACGATGGAAGGTGCTCTGTCTGACCTCTCCCAGGTTAGCACATCCGGGTATAGCTCTATCGAAACACTGGAATGCCCTGATCCATACACTGTCGTTGCTACCTTCTCGGAAGTATACGCACCTTATCTGCGTCTATTTGCTTACATCGTGCCCCATGATGCCGGCCCTCTCGATCAGATGGAAACCTGGGCATACAATCAGAAACCGTGGGGAACGGGACCTTTCGTCCTTGAAGAATGGGTTGCTGGCGATCATCTCACATTTGTGCGAAATCCATACTACCGTGAAGAAGGAAAACCATACCTGGATAAAGTCATTATTCGCGTCTTACCGTCACGCGAAGTGGGCATTCAATTGTTAGGAACCGGTGAGATTCATGCCTTGTGGGACATTACCGAAGCTGATCTGGCCACTATCGAACAGTCTGCTGGTCAGAATGTAACCTATAAAGCGACGGTAACCGGCGAGAACGAGCTGCTTGTCCTGAACTTTGGCAATAATGATGGCAGTGCTCCGGCCGATCCTGCCACGAATCCGCATCCCATTCTCTACGACCTGCGCGTGCGGCAGGCGATTCAATACGCCATCAATAAACAAATGATTGCTGACACCCTCTTGTATGGAAAGGTCAAACCGGGTAGTACCGTCCTTCCTGCCGGTCCGTTTGCCTGCCCTCAACCAGCCAGCGAATACAATCCTGAGCGGGCAAAGGCATTGCTCGAAGAAGCGGGCTGGCAAGTTGGCGCCGATGGCATTCGGGAAAAAGACGGTATGCGCCTGAGCCTGAAAATAAACTCAACGAGCGGCAACTTGCTGCGCGAGCAAACCGAACAGGTACTTGCCGAGATGTTGAAACAAGTGGGGATTGAACTCACGATTGAAAATATGCCATCAGACGTCTTCTTCGCCGGTGGGGAAAGTGACGGCATTCGCGACACAGGCAAGTTCGATATTATTCTCTACACAACCGGGCCAGGGCTTGATCCAGACAGCCATCTGTTCAGCAACTACAGCAGTGCTCGTATTCCGACTGCTGAAAATGATTGGGCAGGTGCAAATTTCAGCCGCTATATTAACCCCGATGTAGATGCATGGATTGATGAGGCTGCTATCGTTATGGACCAGGATGTCCGCAAAGAACTTTACTGCAAGGTAGCAACCCAGATTAACCAGGACTTGCCACGCATCTTTCTGTACGAGCGGCTATCAATCACTGCACACCGACAGGAATTTCACAACTTGACCATTTCACCCAGTTTCGTCGATTTTGCATGGGCCGCACAGGATTGGTGGCTCGATCAGTGATTATATTGCTTACCAGGGTGCTATGACTACCTATCTGCTACGACGACTGCTACAGGCAGTACTGACACTCTTTGTAGTCAGCCTGATCCTCTTTGGGCTGATTTCAGTAACGCCGGGTGGTTTCATGACCGTGTATGCTGAAAAATCAGACATGACGGCAGCAGACCTGGCGCGCATCCGGGCAAATTTAGGATTAGACGATCCGGTACCAATACGTTACGTGAAATGGCTCGGAAATCTGCTCAAAGGGGATTGGGGTCGCTCCTTAACGTCAAAGCGCCCGGTATTGGAAGAGATCGGCAGTCGATTACCCAACACCCTATTGCTGATGAGTTTGATGCTGATATGCACACTACTGGTCGCTATTCCGCTGGGAATCCTATCGGCAATCAGACAATACTCATGGCTGGACAACGTACTCACCACGATTGCGTTTGCCGGGCAATCGCTGCCGGTCTTCTGGTTTGGGCTACTTCTGATTATTGTCTTCTCGGTGCTTTTACGAGGTCCAGACGGAAAGCCTCTTCTACCGGGATCAGGTATGTACACTCTCGGTGAGCCATTCTCTCTGTGGGATCGTATCCGTCATTTAATTTTACCGGTGACCATGCTCACCTTTGTCTCCGCTGCCGAATATATGCGCTATATGCGTTCGGCGATGCTGGACGTCATTCACGAGGACTACATTCGCACGGCCCGTGCGAAAGGTATTCAAGAATGGGTCGTTATTTATAAACATGCCTTACGCAATGCGATTATTCCGCTGGTCACCCTGCTCAGCCTCGATCTACCATCACTATTTGCCGGAGCACTATTTACCGAGACGATCTTTGCGTGGCCGGGTATCGGGCGGCTCTACTTCACAGCCGCCCTCAAAAATGACTACCCCCTGGTTATGGCTATTCTTACAATCTATTCTGCTCTGATAATCCTTTCCAACTTATTGGTTGATCTGATCTATGCCATGCTTGATCCACGCATTCGACTGTCATGAAAGACTCACAATCACCCTGGTTCTTGTTCGTACAACGCTTTCGCAAGCATACTATGGCACTTGTCGGTATGGTCATTCTGGTAAGTATTACCATACTGGTTGCATTTGCGCCCTTCTTCACGACTCATGATCCGATGCAACAGAATCTGCTCAATCGCTTTCAGCCACCATCAGCAACGCACTGGCTCGGCACTGATGATCTGGGACGTGATTTATGGGCACGCATCCTGTATGGTGGACGTATTTCGTTGAGCGTTGGTCTGCTGGCAATGGCTGTGTCGATTACACTTGGTTCTCTCATCGGATTACTTGCGGGATATTTTGGCGGATGGGTTGATAGCGTGCTGATGAGGACAACAGAGATTTTTCTTTCTATTCCGCGATTATTTGTACTCATCGCATTGGGCATGTTTCTCCGTTCTCTCGACCTGTCAATGTTTCAGGCCGGTTCGTTCATACCTATCGCGCTAGTCATCGGTTTGCTTTCCTGGATGGGAACTGCACGCATGGTACGCGCTTCTACCCTCACGGTGCGCGAACGCGAATACGTCCAGGCATGTCGGGCACTGGGAGGTTCACATCGCCGGATTCTACTTCGTCACATTTTGCCAAACATTGCCAGTCCGATCATCGTTTCAGCAACGCTTGGACTCTCTGGTGCCATTATCAGTGAGAGTGGTCTTTCTTATCTTGGCTTTGGCGTACAGCTTCCCACACCTACCTGGGGGAATATGCTCTCTAATACCCAAAGTCAGATTACAACAGCACCCTGGGCGGCCATTTTTCCCGGTTTCATGATCTTCCTGGTAGTTATTTCAATTAATTATATTGGTGATGGTTTGCGTGATGCACTCGATCCGCGCCACCATTCACGCTAGGAAATAACGTATGATGCAGGTCTTTCGTTCTTTGCTGACCAGGAATCTTCTCGCGTTACTTCTCGCTTTCTTTTTTATCATATCGGTGCAGGCACAATCAACACCAGGATTACTTTTGATCATCGGCGGTGGATATACCGATACGTATAACGGTTTTATGCAATACGCCATCGCGAATGCACGCAACGGGTTGGTGAAGATTCTGGTGCTGCCGGTACCGTATGCAACTAATGCCGAAACCATTACCCAGGCTGAACGAAATCAGAACTTGAAAGATGCCGAGGAGCGGCGCCTGCAAATCGAGGGGGCGTGTCTGCGCAATGTACCGGCTGATACGTCTTGCGAGGTGGTATTAGTCCCTCTATTTACTCGTTCTGATGCTTCCGATCCGGCGATTCTTGAGCTGTTCAGCCATGATGTTGCCGCTATCTATATTCTGGGTGGCGATCAGGCTGTGGCAATGCAGGCTTTGATAGATACACCTGCTGAGCAACGGCTTACTGAACTGTATGCAAACGGTACCATTATTGGCGGAACCAGTGCCGGCGGCGCTGTGCAATCCAGAACAATGCTCGCAGCCTACCGTCCAAATTTCGCACCCGAAAATGCACTATTCTTCGGTGCGGTCGAGGTATGGAATACCGATGAACGTCGAGGGTTACCTTTCGGGATTCAGGACGCAATCGTCGACCAACATTTTCAGCAACGAGCGCGTATGGGGCGACTGATCAGCGTCATTACGCAACCCGATCTACCTCATGTTGGGATAGGTGTTGATGCCTATACCGGTGTTGTGGCCGACGGAAACTGGATTCGCGATGTGTTTGGATTGTATACGGTTACTGTGTTAGATGCCGAAACTTACCATGCCGCCGATTCTGTGCGCTATGTAACGATTGCCGACGGGCAGCCTCCCCTCATTAGTGTAAGAAATGTCTTGCTTACTGTGCTGTCACCGGGTGATTTTTCATACAATCTACAGACTCGGGTGCCCTATTTCGGTCAAACTGCCTATGAACCTCCACCAATACTAGAGCGCACGTTCGATTCATTACGTATTCCTTCAGGCGCAGGTACCCTTATTCTCGCCGGAGATATTTCCGACACCTTAAACAACAATGGTATTCTGCGCCGGTTTCTTGATATTACAGGCAAGGCAAATGCCAGTATTCTCGTGGTTGCCGATGGAGGTGCTTCCCCAGCAGCGAACCAGCGCACCGCTCAACGCTATGCCAATGCTCTGAGTGCTCTCGGAGCTCAGGTAACTGTAGGCGACGGGGAAGCGGTGCCTGATAATATTGACGGCATTGTGTTTGTTGGACGGGATGCGTCTAACATGACTCCCCCTGCATGGTTGCGTTCGGCCTGGCTGACCGGGACGCCTGTTCTTGCCGATAATGCTGCGGCAACTCTCCTCGGCAGCTTCTACGCCGCCCACGGGCCAACGCCGACAGGCGATGCAGAACAAGAAGAGATTGCAGTACAGCGATCCTTCGTGCAAGGGAAGACTGAGATTAAAGAAGGTCTGAATTTGCTACCTGTTACCCTGCAACCACAGGTATTGGCAGATAAACGTTTTGGACGGCTCTTCTCGCTGGCTTATAATCACCCGGATCAACTGGCGATTGCGCTCAATGCTAATACTGCGCTTGAAGTTCATGCAGAAGGTGCGCGTGTCCTTGGTGAGAATGGTATCTTTGTGTTGGATTTACGATTTGCCGAACGAACCCTGGGAACGAATAACGGGTTTGTCATTGCAAATGGGCTGTTAGATGTATTTGCGCCGGGTGAGATCGTTCAACCTGAACCTGCTGACATTGACGCCGTCTATCAACCACAGCCAACCCCACAACTACCAACGCTTACACCAACTCCGCTCCCCACCAGTACCGCAGCTCCTACCCTCACTGTCGTCAATCCAACAGTTCCCACTGCTACAACGTTCGCATCTAGCCCTGACGCTGAAACCGAAGCAACTCCGCCGGCTCAGCCCCCATATTGGCTGGTTGCTGTGTTAGGGCTGGCAGTATTGCTGGCAGTCTGGTTTGCGACAAAGGCAAGGCGGTGAGAATCTGCTGCGAACAATCATTTGCGAGCACTTCCCGGACAAAAAAACCACCCCCGCCAACCATTATCCGGTCGGCGGGGGTGATTGTTGAGCCTACGGCGTGAGATTACCGCCACCGAAATCATCGAAGGCAGCACCGACAGTGTCGAGGAACCAGACCCCGATCCGGCCGCCGGTACCGACGTAGCGGTTGCTGGCTACCGGTCGCGTGTCGGCCAGACCAATTGATTCGCAGCGCACGAAGACTTCAACAGTACCGTCGGCGTGCGCACGGGCACCGAGGGTGTCACCGGGTTGGAGCACCGCCGGGAAGGTGGCGATGGTCAGGAAGCCCTGCCCGCGTACCAACGCCTCAACCACCACTTGCTGATTGAGCGCATCGTAGCTGACCAGAATGGCACCGTTTTGCCCCTGATTGCCGTTCACTTTCAAGGCCAGCGTGTGATGCTGTCCCGCCGGATTGATGTTCGTCAGGCGCAGATAGGCTTCCTGATCTGGCCCAAAGACGGTTGGCCGCCACCAGGCCAGACCACCCTTCTCTACCGTCACTGCATTATTCTCGATGCGGTATTGATCACTCTGGGTTGCCCCACCCCAGTCTCGCCCCAGGCGGCCTGGGGCGCGGTTGAATGTATCGAGGGGAGATAGAGCCGGAAAGGAACTCACCTTGACCACCAGGGTCTGGGTTGGTTCAACATTGCCGGCACCATCGCGGGCAAAGAACTCGACGGTATACGTGCCGTCACTACTGAAGGTGAACGGCCCGGTGTAGGGCTGGAAGCCGCCGCCGTTGATCTGATACGCGATCTCGACAACGCCCGACCGATCATCGGTTGCGGTGAGCGTCACGGTGGCGCTGCCCGCATAGCAATCAGCCGGACAGAGCGGGTTATTCGGCCCGCTGACCGTCGCCGTGGTCGTTGGCGGTACTCCGTCCAGGTCGAGACCAACCACGATTGGATCGTGATCTGAGGTGCGGTAGAAATCGGGGGCGTACAGGCTACTGATCTGACCCGCCGACTTGAAATTGGTGTTGTAGTCGAGGACCGACGGTTCATCAGCATTGATGTGCCACTCGGCTATGCCGGCGATCTGGGGACTGAGGCTCGCATTTGCCAGCGCATAATCGAGATAGCCCCACTGACCGTTGAAGACATACGAGTAAGCATTCGCGCCCCCAAAGCGCTCAACCAGGTTCTCGTACCCCTGCGTCTCAAGGGCACGGATGGGGTCCTCTTTAGCGTAGCTGTTCAAGTCACCGATGATCAGCACGTCAGGATCGTTGATTCCGGTCGGATCACTCGCCAGCCAGGCCGCCAGCGTATTGGCGGCATTGGTGCGCACGATGTTGCAGTTGCCCTGGCCGTCACCGGCATCCGGCGCATCACAGGGGCTGCCTTTGCTCTTGAAATGGTTGACACTGACCACGAAGCGGGCACCGCTCGCATTCACCTCAAATGCCTGGGCCAGCGCTGCCCGATTGCGCGGTGCGCTATCACCGCCGGTGATGAAGGCGGGTGTATTGAGCGCCGCCGTCTGACCGACCGGTGTGACCAGAGCCGGCTGATAGATAATCCCCACCTTGATCGCATCGTTGCCGAGCGCATCAACCTGACCGGTCGCGGCATCAACATCGATGAAGGCATAGGTTCCCGGCGCTGTCGCACTGTTCAGCCGATTAACCAGATCGGCAATCGCACTGGCCGGGCCATAGCCGTCGTTCTCAACCTCCATGAGGCCCAGGACGGCCGGGTTGAGCGCAACAATCGTCGCTACCGTCTTGGCGGTCTGGCGGGTAAATTCGGTCGCATTCTCGGCCCCACGGCAATCGGTCGGCCCACCGGTAAGACCATTGGTACAGCCGCTGAAGGTGTTGAAATAGTTCAGCAAATTCATCCCGACCACGGTGATGCTGCCGCCAACCGCCGGCGGTGTCGTCGGACGTGGGTTCTCGGCGACGAAGACCGGGACGCCGCCACCCGGCGTCAAATCGCTCAAATCACCCACCGGCCGTACCCGATACGCATTCCCGCTCGCCGCATTACCGGCCCAGGTGTAGGTCATCACCCCAACCAGTCCGGTCACGCTATCGCCACCGCGCAGGGTATTGGCTGCACTCAACGGATTGCCACCACGCCCAAACAGGATCGGGTCGGGATTTTGATTCTGCAAGTTGTCGTCGACAATGATACGATTGAGGTCATTCGCAGCCTGTAACGCACTGGCCAGCGGCCCTGGCGGGAAGAGGCTGGTCGGCTGGTAGAGGCGTTCCGCTGCCGACATCACCACCTGACCGAAGCGACCGAGCTGGAAGTGTTCGGTCACTACCAGTTTCATCGGGAAACGCACCAGCATGCCTTCAAACCGTTCGAGATAGTCGGCTGCGGGGAAGGGCATGGCTACGTCAGTCGGGTCGATGGTACCACTGCCGACAACCGTGATTTGGGTTGCACTAATCTGGGTTTGGCCTTGAAATTCACTGACCGTGCCACGCACCTGAACCAGATTACCCAGAGCCACGTTGTTGTTGTTGCCGTTGAAGACAAAGATGCCTTCGGACGTCAGCGGATCGCTGTCGGCATCGGTTGCCTCTTCCTGCACGTAGAAGCCGCGCAGGTTGGGTGAAGGGCCTTCAAAATCACCCACGACCACACCTGCTACCAGCACCTCTTCACCGGCACAGGGTGAGGTGTCGGTTGTGCCTTGTATCTGGTGAATGAGGGTTACATTCGGCACATCAGGACAATTGCCCATCATCGGCGGGGGTGGCGGTGGACTGCTACATGGATTGGCAGGACTGCTCGTGTTGCGCGGATTGGGCGATCCGGCGCTGAAATCGCTTGCGTTGTTGTCAGTATCGACACAACCGTTCGTATTACGCAGGGCTGCCGTTGTATTACTCAACGTCGGTGCCGGCGCGCCCTCGAAGAAATTGGCACTCCCATAACCGACCAGATCAATGATCAGGGCCAGTTGCGCCGGCGAACAGGGGGTCGAGCCGCCGTTGCATGCCAGACCACTCGTGCTGTTCACGAGCGCAAATTTCCCGGCTGAGGCACTGGCATTGATTGAACCGGTTGCGTCCGGTGTCGGTAGCGGGCTACCGGTCGCCCCGCCGGACAGTTGCACCAGATAATACTGGCCAGGAGCCAGCGATCCACTGAGCAACACAATTGGGTTACTGCCAAAATTGCCCGTCCCGGTTGCACTGGCGTACTGAATCGATAGACCGCTCAGGCTAACCGTTGTCGTACCGCGATTAAAAATCTCGACAAAATCGTTGGTATACGGTGCGCCACTGTTGCCACCGCCTCCATAGACCTGGCTGATCACCAGATCGGCACTGACTGCGCGTGCCACCGGTGTTGATACACCGGCCTGCACCGCAATCAGGGCAACCACCAGCGCGAGATACATCCAGTGGCGCGTCCAACCTGCAATCCAACGCATAACATTCACCTCATACAATTCCAAACAAGCGACATCCACCGGTAAACCGGCCATGCGGAGGGCAGGCGAGGGTGAAGTGCAGGAGAGCCGCAAAGCAATGGTTGAGTCATCAGGCATCGCCTATGATAGGTGAAAATCTTGAACGGCACGTTAAGGGTTGTCCGAAAAATGGCTATAGTTTGATGACAGTTTTGTCAGATGGCAGGTGAATAAGTTGTCAGGAAAGGGAGAACAACCGGTGTGAGTTCGCCCCCTCTGTGCCCTCTGTATCTCTGTGGTGCAATTAACCACAGGGACACGGAGGACACAGAGGATGTTTATGTTAACCCTCTGCGCCCTCTGTGCCTCTGTGGTGCAACTATCACCACCGAGACCCGGAAGATTGTCTGCCAATTACCCCGAATTGCTCAATCTACGCTTGTCCTGCAAGCCACCGTGCGCCATGCTGTACTCAATGCACTGGCCGGTATGCAGGAGACGCACGATGGAACTATCAACACTTACCTGGACAGCCCGCCTCTCACTGTTGCGCAATCGCCTGATCTTCAAACAGACGCTACTGGTGTTTGGGATAGCAATCCTGGCCCTCGGCCTGCTGATCTTCCTCATTAGCGAAGAGAATCGCTGGCTCATCACATTGCAGGTCATGGGCATCACCACCGGCATCATCGCCGGGCTGCTCGTGATCGTGGTCGGGTTGCTGGCCCTGATCGGCTACGAACAGCAGTTTGTCCTTGATACCACCGGTGTCAGATCAACCCTCAGCGGGCGCACAAAGCTGTTCTTTCGGACAGTTCGGATTGCATCGCTGCTAAGCGGTCAGGTCACCGCCATGGGATCCGGCCTGGTCATGCGTACCAGCGACCACATCCGCTGGCAGGATGTTGAACGAGTCGAGGTTGACCGGCAACAGCGGGTGTTGACGCTATACCGCAAAAGAGGAGCACCCTTTCTGCTGGTATGTGGCCCTGAACAATTCAACACCGTGTGCGCGATTGTCCAGCAGCAGACCGGTCTCAGTGTGGGGTAGTGGTGGTTGTGGCGGGATAGGTGTTGGTGGTGCTGATAATCAGTCAGAGAGCGTGACGAGAAAGATGGGCAGCTCGTTGTTGCCCACCCGATCAACACCAAAAAGTCAAAAAGACATTAAGACAAGGAGAATGTACGGGCAAGACGCACACCCCAATCGGCGTAGACGTTAACGGGATTGAGGCCGCCGCGAGAGGCGCAACGGGCGCCGCCACGATCGCTGATCCACGAGCCGCCGCGCAGCACGTATCTAGCATCTTTGGTTCGTTTTTGCAGGTTCTCAGCAACCACATCACCGCTCAGCGGATACCTCAGATACGGGGTGCTGCACCATTCCCAGACGTTGCCCGCCATGTCTTCGGCACCACAGGCCACCGCGCCGTGGGGAAAGACACCGACGACAGAGAGCTGACCGATCCCGCTTTCGTGAGTATTTGCCCGCAGGCAGGGCACCTCATCCCACTCTCCCCACGGGTATTCCCGCCGTCCAGCACGGGGGTCAGTGGCCGGTATCACCACCGGATAGGCAGCGGCCCGCTCCCACTCGGCTTCGGTCGGCAACCGTACCGTTTCCCCGTCGTGCAGTACCCCGATCCTGTGCAGCCAGATGTCTACCCAGTGGGCAAAGGCAGTGGCCGCGTACCAGGATATAGCGACCACCGGACAGTTGCCTTCACCCGTTCGATAGCGTGTACCAGGCCAGAATCGTAATCGTGGGCGCATCTGATCAGGAGAGAGGCCATGCTGCCGGAGCAGGTGGCGTACCTCTTCCGCAGCCGCCACCTCTTCCCGACCGCCGCGCCCTGCCAGCGCGTCGAGGAAGCGCAGGTACTGGCGGTTGGTGACCGGAAAGCGGGCCAGGGCGTAGGGCTGGCGGATGTGATAAACGAATTGAGGCTTCTCGTCATCAGATTTCCCGTTGTCATCACCCATACTGAACGCCCCGGACTCGATGCGGGCCGCCCAGTAGTCGGGCTGTGTCAGATCCAGGCCGGGGCGGTCGTGATCAGCCTCGAGCCGGTCGAGCATGATTGCAGCCCGATTGCGCACCACCGGATCGGGATGCATCGCCGTGCGCCAGTCGGCGGTCAGGGCAGCCAGGGCACGCAGGCGGTCGGCAACCGCCAGCCGTTGCCTGGTCAGCTCGCCCACCGTGCGGGCATTGGCTTCATCCAGTGCCTCACCGGCCAGCAATATGGCCTCCGGATCGCCGGTTTCGCGCAACCGATCAATCATCATCTGCGCCATCTCGCGCGAGCCAATAGTGGCTTCGTGACCAATCGCGAGCAGGATCGTCTCTCGCCAGCGTCGCTCTGCCCAGCGGTCGATCAGGGCGTTAACCTTTGCTTCCTTATCGCGGCCCTGTTCGGTATAGTGGCGGGCAGCCAGATACTCCTGCAGGGTAAAGTGGGCAAAACTGAAGAGGGTGTCAATGTCGCGGGCCTGCACAAGCCCACTGTGGAGGGCGAGCTGGGCAAACAGATCGCGGATGTAGGTATCACAACGCTCATCGTGCCAGTCGGGATAGTATGCACGATAGATCGGACGTAGCAGTTCGCGCACCTGGGCCAGGGTCACTTCACGCTGTTCCTGCTCCAGCATGTGGGCAGCCAACAACTGCAACCGCAAGCGCACACTGTCATCGCTCTCCTCAAACAGCTTGACCGTCACCCCTGGCCGGTCACGGCTCAATTGCGCTTTGCGCCATGCCTCAATGGTCAACCGCACCAGCTTTTCGTAGATTTTCGCCCGCTCGACCGGCAGCGGTTCGCGTCCCTCAACCAGCACGGCCATACTGGTCAGCAAGAGCGGATTCGTCGCCATATCAAACAGGCGCGGGTTCCGTTCGAGGCTACGCCATAATTCAGCCGCCTCTGGTACCAGTCCCTCCGGGTTGAGTGACGCATCAGCTACACTGTCTTTCAGACGAAGGGCCAGGAAGAACTTGTTGAGCAGACGTTTGATGTCATCGGCATCCAACGGACGCAGATGGCGTTCGGTGAACCCCGCCAAACGGTCACTCAGCCCCTCAAAGGGGCGACTGGCCAGCAGATAGCGATGCTGCGGGTAGGCCCGTACCAGGCTGTTGATCAGATCGATGGTATGACCGCGCTCATCGGCATCACCGGTCTCGTCCAGGCCGTCAAACATCAGCAGACAGGGTGTGTCACGGTTTTGTACCCAGTCCCTGACCATCCCCGCCGGTAGATCGGGCACATCCCGCCGCAGCAGCTCGTCGAGCGCATCGAGCACCACCGTTGCCGGTACACCGACCAGATCGGCACTGGTGTATCGCCCACGCACATAGGTCATCAGCTCGGTCAGGCGGGCGTAGATCGGGAACGGGCAGCGTGTGACGAAGAGCTGCAACCGATCACGCAGGATAGCGACATCGCCTGTACGAAACGCCCGTTTTTTACGAAACGCCCGCGCCAGCATCAGCGCCCCGTAGTGCAGGGTGGTCGTCTTACCGCTACCGGCACGCCCGACCAGCAGCAGGCGGGTGGTAGTTGGTTCAGGACGTTCATCGCGGTTTACGTTAGTGCCCTTTCTCTTTTGTTGTCTATCGCGGGGTATAGCTGAAGGTTCACTCAACAGGCGAAACACCGGTCGGCTGGTCTCAACCGCCTTGTAGGCATCACGGCGCGGATCAGCCTGCCCGTCCAGCTTACCGAGCAGATAGGTGTCGAAACGCTCCATCTGCTCGCGCTCGACCACGTACAGCGGCACGTAGACCTGCTCCAGGTTCAGTTCGGGCTGTTCACGACCCAGGGCAGGGATTTTGGCCATACGCCGCATCTCCTACTCCAGTCTGAACAGGTAGCGTTCGCGAGCTGAGGACGCATGTTTCTGGCGCTCCCATTGTTCTAGCCGCTGCCTTTGACGCTCCTTCTCCCGCTCGAGTCTGGCTTCTTCCCCAGCATCGCTCTTTAGACCACCGATGATGTGGTAAATCCAGCGAAGTAGACTCTCGTACAAGCGTTTGACAATGGTAACCGCGCCAAAGATAAGCGCGGCGATGATGAACAGGCCGACAACCTGCAACGGTGGATACTGCGTAATCAACGACCACAGTTTTTCAATCGAGCATTCTCCACTGAAGAAGCCTATGATACAGATAAGAACTTCCTGCAGTGTCGGTGTCGGTTCGGAGGTGGGCAACGTGGCCGTCGGCGTCACCGCAGGCGTTGGCACAGGCGTTGCAGCCGATGGTGTCGGCGGCAGCGGGGTCTGGGCAGTCACGGTGTGCAACGCCACCAGCGCTATCACCGCTGCACCGGTTATCAGGAGCAAGGCTATGGTTCGTTTCAGCATAGGTGTGTCGTTGGGACGGCAGGTTGGCGAGTTCTTTACGGTGTATTATACGGATGTTCGAGGGTTTTGGTAGCAGGGAGTGGGGAGTGGAGACGGGCGTGCTCCATAATGATTCTCGTTCACCTTAATCCCGGCCCCCCTCCTGACCTCCCCCCGCTGGCTATCATTACCCATAACTGGTATCAACCACGTGTGTATCAGCAGGTGTGATCGCCATGGATATCGTTTTGGGCGACTGGCTCGGTGGCAATGCACCGTTCCAGCCGAGCCAGCACGTGCTGGATGGATTGCCTTACCCGCTCGTCATACGCGTGTCGCGTAGTTTGGAGTGCGGCAGCCATGCTGCCGCGCCAGCCGTGCTCACGATCCGGCGCGTGGGACGCCGTTCCCCCTCCTGGTCACAGGGATGCTGGATGTGTTCGTGACGATCATCAGGTCGGTCAGGCATGAATGCGCTACTGCGCGTAGACGTTTGGTTGTACCAGGTTCGTGCCTGCGCACCAGCAGCTACGACCAGCATCTGACAATGGTGGCGGGGATGCCTACACGCTGGCTTCCAGCCAGCGCCACGGGGAGCGCGTGCAGTCCGGCCTGACGCAGCGTGACATGTGGGTAATGCATAGCCAACTCCAGGGAGCGACCTTGGGCGACATATGCGTAGGGGCGACGCATGCGTCGCCCCTACGGAATGATGCACCGCTGGACACCCGTAGGGGCACGGCATGCCGTGCCCCCTGGCGTTTGGCCCTTGTTCCACCTCCCCCCAGCGGCTATACCTTATCCATAACTATTTTGTCAACTTCTTCGCTCACTCGCAGCCTCTACCGCATCGGGTGCAATCCTGGGCACTATTCGCGTTGCATTGCTGTAAGGTGGGTCTTACGTCATGAACGGGAAGTGGATGGGAGCAGCAGCGGTAGCCGGTGTATCAGCCTGTCGGACAGACGTTCACCCTGCGCACCATCTCATCGGCCACGGCCATCACCCGACGGCAGTGACGGGGATGGAATGCACGCAGGCTGGCAGTCTGCGCCACAGGGAGCGCTTGCAGCCCGACCTAACGCAGCGTGACATGTGGGTAATGCATAGCCGCTGGGGGGAGGAATTGTAGGGTGTATCCCCGCTGGGGGGAGGAATTGTAGGGTGTATCCCCGCTGGGGGGAGGAATTGTAGGGTGTATCCCCGCTGGGGGGAGGAATTGTAGGGTGTATCCCCGCTGGGGGGAGGAATAGCAGGGTGTATCCCCGCTGGGGGGAGGAATTGTAGGGTGTATCCCCGCTGGGGGGAGGAATAGCAGGGCGTTCCCCCTCGCCCGCACAAGCGGGGCCGAGGGCGACTACCTCATAGCCATTACTGCACCGGCAACCACGACCTGACCAAGCGCCAGGCCGCCGTCGTTTGGTGGCGCCAGGCGGGGGATCAGGACGGTGAAGCCGTCGGCGGTGAGCAGTGCGGTGAGGGTTTCCAGCAGGAACACGTTCTGGAAGACACCCCCACTTACCGCGACGGTTGTGAGGCCATGCTCATCACGCACGCGCCGGCAGGCCATCAATAAACCACGGGCTACTCCCTGGTGTACGCGCCCGGCGATGGCCGCCGGCGCTACCCCTCGTTGCATGTCATCAACCAGTGCCGCCAGCAGGGCGAGACCATCCAGCCTAAACGGCTCCTGAGCGGACGCCGCTTCACGGAGCGGCAGCGGGTAGGGCGGCTGGTCGTGATCGGCAATCTGTTCCAGGAGAATGGCCAGCTCCCCTTCGTAGCGCGCTGTTTGCCCGATCCCTACCAGCACCGCCGCTGCATCGAATAAGCGCCCCAGGCTCGATGTCCGTGGCGTGTTGAGCGAGCGTTCTATCATGCGGGCCAGCACTGTCCAGGCTGAACGATCAAGCTGTTGGACGAGTGGTAATGAAAGCTGCCAGAAGTCGGTGCCGTAGATCGTTGATAGTGCAGCCGCGGCCACCCGCCACGGCTGGCGTACCGCCTGTTCGCCGCCGGGCAGTAGCAGATGCGCCAGATGCCCGACCCGCCTGTAATCGGCGCAGGTCGCGATGAATATCTCACCACCCCAGACCGTGCTATCAGGCCCGTACCCGCTACCATCCGCCGCCAGACCAATCACCGGCCCATCAATGCCATATTCGGCCAATACCGCAGCAATATGTGCGTGGTGATGCTGCACGCCGATCTTGTGCGGGATCGCCATCGCCAGGGCAGCCTGCGTGGCCAGGTAGCCGGGATGGAGATCGTAAGCAACCACCTCCGGCTGGATGTCGAACAGGCGCTGAAAGTGGGCAATGCCTTCGTGGAATGAACGCAGGGTCGGGAGATTCTCCAGATCGCCGATGTGATGGCTCAGGAAGACCTCCCGTCCACGACCGAGGGCGAAGGTGTTTTTGAGGTGACCACCGCAGGCGAGGATCGGGCAGGGGAGTGCAGTCGCCAGGGTGATCGGTGCCGGGGCATAGCCCCGTGAACGCCGGATCAGCAATGGCCCACCGGCAGCCACCCGCACGACGCTGTCGTCACAACGCATATGGATCGGGCGATTGTGACTCAGCATCGCATCAGCAATTGGGCTTAAGCGTTGCACAGCATCGTCGTCTTCATACGCAATCGGTTCATCACTCAGGTTACCGCTGGTCAACACGATTGCCGCCGGGCGGGTCGGGCCAACCACCCTGGCGTATTCGGCCAGCAGCAGATGGTGCAGCGGCGTGTACGGGAGCATAATCCCCAGCGTCTGCATCCCCGGCGCTACCGAAGGGGCAACCGGTGCGTCTGGCCGGCGGGGTAACAGCACAATCGGACGCGCCGGGCTGGTCAGGATGGTATGCGCTACCGGATCGATGAAGCAAAGGTGGGCGGCGACTGCTTCATCGCGCACCATCAGCGCCAGTGGCCGTGCTTCGCGCTGCTTGCGTTGGCGAAGACGGCTTACCGCCGTTTCATCATCAGCAGCACAGGCCAGATGGTAACCACC
This sequence comes from Chloroflexus aurantiacus J-10-fl, assembly GCF_000018865.1. Classification (NCBI taxonomy): domain Bacteria; kingdom Bacillati; phylum Chloroflexota; class Chloroflexia; order Chloroflexales; family Chloroflexaceae; genus Chloroflexus; species Chloroflexus aurantiacus. The sequence continues at coordinate 3,708,947 of NC_010175.1, read as the reverse complement.
CAATCCCTTCACGGCCACGATGTCGCCGTTTGCCAGGGCTGTGGCTGCCGCGATCAGCGGATCGGTGGTGTCAACCGACCAGCGCAGGTGCGGCCCGCACGCCGGGCATGCCGTTGGTTGAGCGTGAAACCGCCGGTTACGCGGGTCTTCGTACTCTGCCCGGCACTGGGCGCAGAGGGGGAAGGTTCGCATCGTGGTATTGACGCGGTCGTAGGGTACATCGAGCACTATCGTAAAGCGCGGGCCGCAATTCGTGCAGTTGGTGAACGCATACCGATAGCGGCGGTCGGCAGGATCGTTGATCTCGCGCAAACAATCGGCACAGGTGGCGGTATCAGGAGCGATCAGGGTGCGTCGCTGCGGTTGAGCCTGGCTGGTAGCAATCACAAAGCTGCGCTCACCAACCAGTGCCAGCGGCTCAACACTCACCTGATCGATCCGGGCCAGCGGTGGTGCCTCTGCGCGCAGGGCATGCACGAACGCATGCAGGGCATGCTCGTCGCCCTCGACTTCTATCGTAACCCCGTTGCTATCGTTGCGCACAAAACCGGCTAAACGCCAGCGGTCGGCCAGACCAAACACAAATGGCCGAAAGCCGACCCCCTGCACAATACCGCGCACACTGATCCGCCAGCGCCGCTGCTGAGGATTGTTCACTTCGCCTGTCATGAGTAATGCCCATCATCTTCGTGCTACCGACTGCTGGTACTACTGTAGCACAATCCAACCCGCAGAACGACTAACGACAACCGACGGTTGTGAAGTTACAACTTGCGTTATGCATCAGTAATTCTTATACTTCGTTCAAGCAATCACTTTTTTCGTTTGGATCGCCACGATTCGCGTTCGCTATCACTATTGAGCGAGGGGCGCAATGACCAGCAATGGCGCTACAACCACGGCTCATGCCGACCGTCCGTTAAACGCGCATGCGTTGCTCGAACGACTAAACGAACCGCAGACGGCTGCCGCCTTGCACCGGCTGCTCGACCACGCCGAACTGCTGGCTTTTTCGGTCGGCGCAGTGGATAGCCTCTTACAACGGGGTGACGTTATCGCCGACAACGTCGCTGCTAGCGTTCACGAATTGCGTGCCGCTCTCCCCGACGATGGTGGCGCTCTGGCTGCCCAACTAATGCGACTGTCGCGGACGCTCCCGCAACTGACTACGACTGTTGAGCAGTTGGCAACATTGACGGCCCAGCCGGCATTTCAGCGCCTGCTCGCAACCTTAAGCAAACCCGACACGCTGGCCGCGCTTGATCGTCTGCTGGCGCAGAGCGAACTACTCGCCTTCCTGGTCAGTGCGCTCGATCACCTGCTGGCGCGCGGTGATGAGCTGACCGAAAATATCCGCCTGGCGGTCGAAGAGCTGCGCACAACAATGAATGACCGCACGATCACGGCTGATAAGCTGATCGATGCCTTCATCGCGTTCCTACCCTACTTCCCCCGCCTGGTTGCCGTCGCTCCCAACTTCATCGAGGTGATCGAGCGAATCGAGCCATTTATCGCCTCGGCAGAGTTCGACGCACTGCTCGATTCGGGTGTGTTCCATCCCGATACGGTACAGCTGGTTGGGGAAGCGGGTAATGCCTTTGTCGCCAGTCGCGAGGCGTTGCGCCAGGAGCCAAAACCGATTGGTCTGTTTGGTCTGCTCCGGGCGTTACGCGATCCCGATGTGCAACGCGCTGCCGGGCTGATTGTTGAATTCGGTCGCCGCTTTGGTCGTTCGCTGAAATAGGCTGATGCACGAATTATCGATTGCGCACAACATCGTGACGATTGCCAGCGATGCTGCGGCAGAAGCAGGAGTGGATCGGATCAGCGCCGTTCACCTGCGGATCGGCGCCCTCGCTGGGGTGGTCGCCGATGCGCTTCGCTTCAGCTTCGCCATCGCCGCCGAAGGCACACCGCTGGCCGGGGCTGAACTGATTATCGAAGAGGTGCCGGTGGTCGTCTTTTGCCCGGATTGCAACGCCGAAGTGACGCTGACGAACCCACGGCTGTTCCGCTGTCCACGGTGTGATCGCCCCTGCGGTCAGATCGTTCATGGACGTGAGTTAGAACTGGTTGCACTGGAGACACCATGACCTACGAGACAAAACGGCTGATCGAAATTCGCCAGGGCGTGTTGAACAAGAACGATCAACTCGCTGCCGCGTTACGACACCGCTTTCACGCCGCCGGCGTGACGGTTGTCAATCTGCTGTCCAGTCCGGGCGCCGGCAAAACCAGCCTGCTCGAAGCGACGATGCGCATGATGCTGGCCGAGTGCCGGGTCGCGGCCCTGGTCGGCGATCTGGCTACCGACAACGATGCCCGTCGGCTGGCACGCAGTGGTGGGCTGGTACGGCAGATACAGACCGGCGATATGTGTCATCTCGAAGCCGACATCGTTGCCCGCCATCTCGCCGATTGGGACCTCAACCAGATCGATCTCCTCTTTATCGAGAACGTTGGGAATCTGGTGTGTCCCGCCGGCTACGATCTCGGCGAAGCGGTGCGCGTGGTCCTACTCTCTACGACTGAAGGTGAAGACAAACCGTTGAAGTATCCGGCGACCTTTGCCACCGCCGATGCGGTCATCCTGACCAAGATGGACCTGGCAGAACCGGTGGGGTTTGATCGGGTGAGCGCCGAGACTAATATTCGCGCTGTTAATCCTCTCGCCCCGATCATTGCCACCTCTGCCCGTAGCGAGGCCGGCCTGCAAGAGTGGCTAAACTGGCTGCGAGATCAGATGCGAACACGATCATCAAACGCAAAAACCCCATCAGCGTAGCGCTGTTTAGGGAAGTCTGGCGTCGTGAAGGAGTTGGACAGAACCGGTAGGGTTTGATCGGGTGAGTGCCGAGACTCATATTCGCGCTGTTAATCCTCTCGCCTCGATCATTGCCACCTCTGCCCGTAGCGAGGCCGGCCTGCAAGAGTGACTAAACCGGGTACGAGACCAGATGCGAACACGATCATCAAATTCAAAAACACCATCGGCGTAGCGCTGTTTTTGATAGGGAAGTCTAGCATCTTGAGAGGTGAAGGAGGCGGTTCAATGGCAACATTGCTCTGGTTACAGGGTGGCGCCTGTAGCGGCAACACGATGTCATTCCTCAATGCCGAGGAACCAAGTGCGTGTGATCTGGTCACCGATTTTGGAATTGAGATTCTGTGGCACCCGTCGCTCGGCATGGAGCTGGGTGAGAACGCCAAACGTATCTTTCACGACTGTGCCAGTGGCGCCCGCCCGCTTGACATCTTTGTCTTCGAGGGTACGGTGATCCAGGCCCCGAACGGCACTGGCCGCTACAACATGTTTGCCGACCGCCCAATGCAAGAGTGGGTGCGCGAACTGGCTGCGCAGGCCAGCATTGTGGTCGCCATCGGTGATTGCGCCTGCTGGGGCGGCATCCCGGCCATGGCCCCTAATCCCAGTCAGTCCACCGGTCTTCAGTTTCACAAGCGCGAGCTGGGCGGTTTCCTCGGCCCCAACTGGCGCTCGAAGGCCGGTCTGCCGGTGATTAACATTCCCGGCTGTCCGGCTCACCCCGACTGGGTGACCCAGATTCTGGTCGCGGTTGCCAGTGGTCGCGCCGCCGACATCGCCCTCGACGATCTGCAACGTCCGCAGACCTTCTTTACCAGCTTCACCCAAACCGGCTGTACACGGGTACAATTTTTCGAGTACAAACAATCAACGCTCGAATTTGGGCAGGGCACGCGCACCGGCTGTCTCTTCTACGAGTTTGGTTGTCGTGGCCCGATGACTCGCTCACCCTGCAATCGCATTCTCTGGAACCGCCAGTCATCGAAGACCCGCGCCGGTATGCCCTGTACGGGTTGTACCGAACCGGAGTTTCCCTTCTTCGATCTCGCGCCCGGCACCGTCTTCAAAACCCAGAAGATCAGCGGGGCGATCCCGAAAGAGGTGCCAACCGGAACCGATCCGATCAGCTATATGGCACTGGCCGCAGCCGCTCGTGTTGCTGCGCCCAAGTGGGCCAAAGAAGATATGTTCGTTGTGTAGTAAGGGGAGAAGCTGGCAATGGTTAATATCATCGAGAATCCGGCAACACTTACCGGTCGTGACTTGCGCATCAGCCCACTTGGCCGTGTCGAAGGTGACCTCGATCTGCGGGTGACCATCCGCGACGGCGTTGTCACCAGTGCGTGGACCGAAGCCTCAATGTTTCGCGGCTTCGAGATTATTCTGAAGGGCAAAGACCCGCAGGCCGGGTTGATTGTCACCCCTCGCATCTGTGGTATTTGCGGCGGTAGCCATCTGACCAAAGCCGTGTATGCGCTGGACACCGCATGGCAGACCGAGCTGCCACCCAATGCCACCCTGATCCGCAACATCGCCCAGGCGTGCGAGACCTTGCAGAGCATTCCGCGCTGGTTCTACGCTCTCTTCGCCATCGATTTGACGAACAAGAAGTACGCCCATCTGCCCGAATACGATGAAGCGGTGCGCCGCTTCGCACCCTTCGTCGGCACCAGTTACGAGCACGGGGTGACCCTCTCGAATAAGCCGGTAGAGATTTACGCTATCTTCGGCGGCCAGTGGCCTCACTCCAGTTTCATGATCCCCGGCGGTGTCATGTGTGCGCCAACGCTGGCCGATGTGACCCGCGCCATCGCCATTCTTGAGTACTGGAAAGACGAATGGCTGGAGAAGAAGTGGCTCGGCTGTTCGGTTGATCGCTGGCTGCAAAACAAGAGCTGGGCCGATGTGATGGAATGGATGCACGAGAACGAGCGCCATTACAATTCCGACTGCGGCTTCTTCCTGCGCTTCGCGATGGCCGCCGGTCTCGACAAATATGGCGCCGGGTGGAATAACTATCTTGCCACCGGTACCTACTTCCACCCCGAACTGTACGCTCGCCCCACCATCGAAGGGCGCAACGCTGCCCTGATTGCCCGTTCCGGCGTCTACGTGAACGGTCAGTTCTACGACTTCGATCAGGCTCAGGTCCGCGAAGATGTCAGCCACTCCTTCTACGAGGGGAACCATGTCTTGCACCCATTTGAGGGGCGTACCGAACCAATTGACCCGGAAGTTGGCCGGCGACAGGGCAAGTACACCTGGGCCAAAGCTCCCCGCTATCTCATCCCCGGCGTAGGGAGCCATCCGCTGGAGGCCGGCCCGCTGGCGCGCCAGGTGATTGCCGGTCGTCCAGGCGCTGCCGACTGGCAGGACTACGATCCGCTCTTCCTCGATGCCGTAACCACCGTCGGGCCGAGTGTGTTGGTGCGGGTGATGGCTCGGATGCACGAAGCACCGAAATACTACAAGCTGGTGCGCAAATGGCTCGATCAGATCAACCTGCACGAGAAGTTCTACATCAAGCCAAAAGAACTACCGGAAGGGCGTGGTTTTGGCTCAACTGAAGCTGCTCGTGGCAGCCTCTCCGACTGGATCGTTTTGAAGGACGGTAAGATCGAGAATTATCAGGTGATTACACCGACGGCGTGGAACATCGGCCCGCGTGATAGCCGCGAGGTCAATGGGCCGATGGAACAGGCGTTCCTCGGCGCTCCCATTGCCGACCCCAACGATCCGGTCGAACTTGGTCATGTGGCGCGGAGCTACGACTCATGCCTGGTCTGTACGGTACACGCCTACGACGAGAAGACCGGCAAGGAGTTGGCACGGTTCCGCATTGGTGAAGGCGCGTAGCAGGGGCAAGCGCGCAGGAACGTCTGCACCGGTACTGGTCACCATGCCGGTGCAGACGAACTCGCATTGTTCGTGCTGGCAATATCTGAACAGGTACGATCACGGTATGGCTGAACAGTTGCTGATAATCGGGTGTGGCAATCTGCTGCGCGGCGATGATGCCGTCGGGCCGGTGCTGGTGCGGCGAGTGCTGGAACTGGGGTTACCACCCGGCGTCGGTGTCGCCGATGCCGGTACCAGCGGGATGGATGTTGCCTTCCGTATGCGCGGCGTCGAGACAATCATTCTGGTTGACGCTGCCCGCACCGGCGCCGACCCCGGCACGATCTATTACGTACCGGGGTCTGTCGTTGAACACCTGCCACCTCTCAGCGGGATCAATCTGCACGCCTTTCGCTGGGATCATGCACTGGCGTTCGGGCGCTGGTTACTCAAAGACGAGTATCCCCGTTCGGTGCAGGTCTATTTGATCGAAGGGGCCGATTTCACAATTGGCGCTCCGCTCAGTCCGGCTGTGGCAGCCCGCATGGAAGACCTGGCCCGTCATCTCAGCCACAACCCGTGGCAGCCGTACCCTGGACACGCAATTGATGAACAACACAATGGAGACCTGGCAGCTTGAATTAACCGCGCAGGGCTATCTGCATCTACCCGCAGCCCTGGCCCAACGCTACTTTCCGACCGATTTGCTGGTTGTCCTTCCCCAGGCCGACGAAATCTGGTTGGTGCCGTTACGGGGTCCGGCTGCGGGTGGCTTGCTGCTCAAACAACGCAACGCCCGTGGTGATCGCAGTGTGCTGATCTGGGAAGCATTGCCCCCGGCAACACCACCCGGTTACCGGTCTGCCGTTTGGGATGCTACCAACGGGGTCTTGCGGATGTCGTTGCAACCAGTAGCCGAGGAGACCGTATGAACCAGCTTGCCATTCGGCCCCAACCACTCGGTATTTTTGCCTTACCGGCCGGCTACCTCGTCCTGCCGCCAACCGACGAACCATGCGCGACAACCGCCCTGGCAGCTCTGCTCCGTGGTACCACTCCCACTGAATGGCCGCAAGCCTGGCAATTCTACGCCCACGCGCTGGACGGAAATATCACGGCAGCCCTCGAAACCTTACCGTCGTCGCCAGAGCCACTTGCCATCTACAATCGCTATGTCTTGACCGGTTCCCACATCGATCATCTGGCGCTGCACATCATGCTCGACGGCGAACTGGCCTGTTTGCACGATGTCGCAGCGTTTACCATGGGTCAGCGCCAGGAACCGCCACCACTCGATCAGGCCACCGGCGAAATTCGGGCGCTCTGTCTGATTGCCCACGCAGCGGCAGCGATTGAGCGCGGCGAACCGACTGCTGCCGACCATTACTTTGCCGACGCCATTGCTGCGGCTACGCCGGTCTCACCGACGCTGGCGGGACAGATTTACCTCAACCGGGCTGAACTGGCGATGCAAACCGGTGGTGACGTATCGCTGATCACGCGCTGGCTGCAACAGGCGCTCGACCTGATTCCGGCTGAAGGCGGTTCCGATATGCGCGCCCGTGCCGCGCTGCAATTGGGGCAAATCCTGCAAGAGTACGCCGGCGGGCAACGCGGCCCCCTCCAGGCCGCAGTCCGTTGTTATCAAGAGGCACTCCGCTTCTTCCAGCGCGAGACCCATCCGCTTGAGTTTGCATTCATCCAGAACAATCTGGCCCTGGCGTACCTGGCGATGCCGATGACCGATGCCGGAGACCGGCTCCGGGGAGCGATTGCTGTCCAGGCGCTACGCGCCGCGCTGAGCATCTACGATCCCGATCAACATCCCCAGGAATGGACGAGCGCCCGCCTGAATCTGGCGAATGCGCTGCAATATGTCCACTCCGCCCGCCCTGCCGATCACCTGCTCGAAGCCGTTGCCATTTACGAAGACCTGCTTCGTCGGCGCGATCCGGCGACCGATCCGGGTGGGTATGCCCGTATTCTGGCCAATCTGGGCAATGCCCTTGCTCACCTCGGCGTCTTTGCCGAAGCCCGCGAGCGACTCAACGCAGCCGCAGCACTATTCGATCAACTCGGCGACGAGACGGCCCTGGCGACGGTGCGTGAACTACTGGCCAACATCGCCATCTGTGAAGCTCAGGGAAATTATGGAAGCCTATCAACGCCAACAGTTTGATCTTCTCTTGATGACGGCGGTCGATCACTTCGTCGAACGCATTGTGCAGCGGTGTGCCGGCGCAGAAAATGCCCTTATGCGCTTACGCAGCGATCCCCAGGGGGAAGGCATCTGGCTCGACCGGTTTGTGGCTGCGATCTTTCAAGACTTTTTGCTCGACAACGTTGCCGGCGCGTGTTTCGTGCTGCAAGGATTGGCTCAGCGCACAATTACCCCACCGCCCGCCGGAACAATCGACTCAATATTGCAAACGATGGCCAGACAGGCGTTCGCCGAATTGCTGGCCATGCGTAGCGAAGAAGTGCTCGAACAGATGATTGGCTATGCCGGCTAGAGATGAGACGGGTATGACCCAACAACTTCCTGCTACTGATGACCTTGAACAGATCGCAGCGCGGGTTGATGCCGCAGTCGCGGCTGTAGCCGGTCTGGAACCTGCGGCTCAGACCGTTGCGCTTGAGCTAAAACAGGCCATCGAGGCATTTCACAAACTGGCGCTCACGACGATGGTTCGCCATCTGAAGCACGATCCACGCGGCAAAGAGTTGCTGCTCGAACTGGTTGCCGATCCCGCCGTGTACGCCATGCTGCTGATGCACGGTATCGTGCGCGCCGATCCCATCACCCGCGCCCGCCGCGTGCTCGATAGCGCCCGCCCCTATATGCAGTCACACGGCGGTGATGCCGAGCTGATTGATGTTCGCGATGGGGTGGCCTACCTGCGCCTGCATGGTTCGTGCAATGGCTGCTCGCTGTCGGCATTTACCCTGCGCAAACACGTCGAAGAGGTACTCTTGCGCGAAGTGCCGGAGATCACTCGTCTCGAAGTGGTAAACGATCAGCCAGCACCGGCTATGTTACGCGCTGAAGCCCAAACCCATCCCGATCCGGCAAAAGGATGGGTGCAGGGACCGGCAGTCACTGCCGTTCCACCAGGGCAAATGATCAGTTTCACCACCGACCAGACCAGCGTGCTGATTGTCAATCTGGAGAATCGTTTAAGCGCTTACCGCAACGCATGCGCTCATCAGGGTCGCCCGCTCGACGGCGGTGTCCTCGATCCCGCCAACGGCACCCTCACCTGCCCATGGCACGGCTTTTGCTTCGACGTGACCAGTGGTGAATGTCTGACTGCGCCCCAGGCCCAACTCGAACCGTTTCCGTTGCGGGTGGTGGATGGGATGATCTGGGTACGACCATTATGATCACGCTGCAAACGATGCGCTGGCTGGGAGCACCGGCACCAGGCGGACTGGCGTTACCGGCAGCAGACGCCGCGCCGACAAATCTCTATGCGCCACGTGGTGTCTATCTCGACCAGCAGCGCCTGATCGCCGTTGACACCGGCAATCATCGGGTATTGATCTGGCAACAGCTCCCGGTGCGCGATCATCAACCCGCCGATCTCGTGCTTGGGCAGCCCGACTTCACGCACGAAGGGCCGCGTGCAGCCGGACGTGGCCCGGCCAACGGATTTCACGTGCCAACCGGAGTCACGGTAGCTGAAGGGCGACTCTACCTTGCCGATGCCTGGCATCATCGTGTATTATGTTGGCATCGATTTCCCGAACGATCCGACACACCACCCGACAGTGTCATCGGCCAGGCTAACCTGCTTGAGATTGAGCCAAACCGTGGTGGCGCAGTTGGGCCTACGACACTGTACTGGCCGTATGGAGTAGCATGGATCGCGGGCTGGTTTTATATTGCAGATACCGGCAATCGCCGGGTGTTGGGATGGCGCGGATTACCAGAACCCACTCAACCGCCCGATCTGATTCTGGGGCAACCGGATGGATGGAGCAATGCGGAAAATCGTGGTGGCCCGCCGACGGCGCACAGCTTTCGCTGGCCGCACGCCCTGGCCGGCGATGGCACCACGCTCTACGTTGCCGATGCCGGGAATCACCGCGTTTTAGCCTGGACACCACCACCAACCGATGACCGACCGGCCGATCTGGTCTTGGGGCAAACCGATATGCAAAGCGCGTTTGAACAACCACACGTACCCCAGGGAGCGCATCGCCTCCGCTTTCCCTACGCAGTTGCCTGTACTGCGGATCGACTATGCGTAGCCGATACGGCAAACAATCGGCTCCTGGTCTGGCAACCTCTCCCGCGTCACGGGGCCGGGCTTCCGGCCCAGGCCGTCTTCGGCCAGGCCGACTTTGCCGGTAGTGGGGAAAACCGCTGGCAAGCCATCGCTCCCGACACCCTCTGCTGGCCCTACGGCCTGTGTGCGCACCAGCAGTGGCTGGCCATCGCCGATTCGGGGAATAATCGAATCATCATCGGGCAATGGGCGGATGGGTAGGCAAAGGCAATACCTTCGGCCACCCCAGGAGAAGGTTGTGAATAGCAAAAATCGCACGACTCCTGTCTGACGATATGTGAAAGGAATGATCGTATGTGTCTTGGCATACCCGGTCGAATCATCGAGATTTACGACAACGGCCTCACCCGGATGGGCAAAGTCGACTTCAACGGCATCGTCAAAGAGGTCTGCCTGGCCTACCTGCCCGAATTGCAGGTCGGCGATTACACCATTGTGCATGTTGGATTTGCCATCACCCGTCTCGACGAGGAGTCAGCCCGCGAAACGCTGGCCCTCTTCCAATCGCTCGGTGTGCTCGAAGAGGAGCTAAATCCGACAGCGGAGGATCAGCATGAAGTATCTTGATGAATTTCGTGATCCTGAACTGGCCCGCCGCATGTTCGATCAGATTCGACGCATCACCACCCGCCCCTGGGCGATTATGGAGGTTTGCGGCGGTCAAACGCACTCAATCATTCGCAACGGCATCGACCAGCTCTTGCCGCCAGAGATTGAACTGATCCACGGCCCCGGCTGCCCGGTCTGCGTCACACCGCTGGAGATTATCGATAAGGCGTTAGCGATTGCAGCACGGCCCGGTGTCATCTTCTGTTCATTCGGCGACATGCTGCGCGTGCCCGGTAGTCGCAAAGACCTCTTTCGGGTCAAGAGCGAAGGTGGCGATGTGCGTGTTGTCTACTCGCCGCTCGATGCCGTCAAACTGGCCCAACAAAACCCCGACCGTGAAGTCGTCTTTTTTGCCATCGGCTTCGAGACAACTGCCCCCGCCAATGCGATGGCCGTCTACCAGGCGGCCCGCCTCGGCCTGAAGAACTTCTCGCTGCTGGTATCTCACGTGCTGGTGCCACCGGCGATCCGGGCGATTATGGAATCGCCTTCTAACCGCGTCCAGGGATTTCTGGCCGCCGGTCATGTCTGTAGTGTGATGGGAACGGATGAGTACCGCCCACTCGTCGAACAGTACCGCGTACCGATTGTGGTCACCGGCTTCGAGCCACTCGATGTGTTAGAGGGTATTCGCCGCGTCATTCTTCAGCTCGAACAGGGCAAAGCAGAGCTTGACAATGCCTATGAGCGGGCCGTGCGCCCAGAAGGCAACGTGGCCGCCAAACAGATGCTGGCCGACGTTTTCACCGTCACCGACCGGGCATGGCGCGGGATCGGGGTTATTCCCCGCAGTGGCTGGAAGTTGAGCGAGCGGTACGCCGCTTTCGATGCTGAACAGCGCTTCGATGTCAGCGACATCCAGACCACCGAGTCGGCACTATGCCGGAGTGGTGAGGTATTGCAGGGACGCCTGAAACCCAACCAGTGCCCGGCATTTGGCAAGGAGTGTACGCCCCGCACCCCGCTCGGCGCGACCATGGTCTCAAGTGAAGGCGCCTGCGCGGCGTACTACCAGTACGGACGCTTCATTCCGGTTAACCAGGTTGGCGTGACCGGCTAACGCTACCGGCATCACGATACGCTGATCGCCATAGTACACAGAAACCATAGCGGACAATGCCTATGCACGAACCACTCGACTTCAGCGGCTGGACATGCCCGGCACCACTGCGCGACTACCCGACAGTTGTGATGGGCCACGGTGCCGGCGGTAAGCTCTCCGCCGAACTGATCAATCATCTCTTCCTGCCGGCCTTTGGTCAACCTGCTCGCCCACTGGCCGACGCGGCCATCACCGAGATTGGCAATAGCCGTCTGGCCATCTCCACCGACAGCTTCGTCGTGCGACCGCTTTTCTTTCCAGGGGGCAACATCGGCGAACTGGCCGTCAACGGCACGATCAACGACATTGCCATGATGGGAGCGCAGCCCCTGGCGCTGACCGCTAGCTTCATTCTGGAAGAGGGCATGCCACTGTCGCAACTCGGCGTAATTGCCGAGAGCATGGGACGTGCCGCCCGTCAGGCCGGCGTCACCCTGATTGCCGGCGACACCAAAGTTGTTGACCGTGGTCACGGTGATGGAGTCTACATCACGACAACCGGTTTCGGCCTCATTCCGGCAGGCGTAACGATTGGCCCGGAACAGGCCCGTCCCGGTGATGCGATCATTGTCAGCGGAGCCATTGGCGTGCACGGTGTCGCCATCCTGAGCGTGCGCGAAGGGATTGAATTCGGCGCCCCGGTCGTCTCCGACACGGCTGCCCTGCACGATCTGGTACGCACAATGATTGCCAGTGGCGCACGCATTCACACACTCCGCGATCCGACACGGGGTGGCGTTGCGGCAGCACTCAACGAAATTGCCCAAACCGCCGGGATCGGAGTTGAGATTGTCGAACGTGACATTCCCATTCCACCCGCAGTCCAGGCCGCCTGCGAGTTACTCGGTATGGATCCATTACACATTGCCAACGAAGGCAAACTGATTACCTTCGTCGAACGCAGTGATGCCGAACACCTGCTGAGCGTCATGCGATCACATCCATTGGGGCGCGAGGCTGCCCTGATCGGCTATGCAACCGCCGATCATCCCGGCGTCGTGGTTGCCCGCACCGGCATTGGTGGCACGCGCGTCGTTGACACCTTGATCGGCGAGCAACTGCCACGCATTTGTTGAGCGCATTGGCTGCGATACAGAAGATCGCCGGATGGGGCAGGTGAAGGCAATGCCTTCGCCTGCTTCTTTATATCAATGACACCAAATCAAATGGTATAGAAATCCTGCCTCCATCCTGGCAGCGCGAGCCTCCGGCTCGCGTTGGAGCGCCAGCTTCCGCCACCCGCCCCCGCTGGGCTATGCATTACCCATAACTCGAATACTGCATTGTCCGCGTGCCGGAGCGGGTCGGGGGCGTGATGACGGGCGTGCTCCCCAGCCGGGAGCTGGGAGCGCGCGCCTCCGGCGCGCATGGTGCCGGTACCAGTGCTGAAGGGAGGAGCCAAGAGCAAGCTCCCGCCCCTGGCAGCATTCACGGACGGCCAGGACAGATGATCGAACACAACGTTTACACAAAGTGTCAAAGCCTGGGGCGAAAGTTTGGCAGGTGCGCTATCCCACCAGATAAACGTATGCGTGTCCAAAAGCAACTTCATGCGCTGCCCATCCAGAACTCGTCAGCCAAGGGGTCATCGAAGTCGAAACTCGTCCACGTAGCTCCTGCGTGTAAACCCGCCACCCGAGAAGCTATAGGCACAAGGCGGGCAATGGGTTTGTTTCCATCAGTGAGGATCCACTCTTCCCCTAAGGCGATCTGAGCAAGCAACTCTTGTAATCGCGTCTGGACTTCCTTTACATCTATTTGTTTAGTCAGCATGCACCTTTCTCCTTTGAGCCGTTTGGTGGACACGTTACACTCGCTGACTATGATTTAGGCGGCTTCCATCTGGTATGCCGACCAGGATACCTGGCCAGATTACACCAGGACATCCATATGGTTGTATTGTGCAGCATGGTTCTGTATCATGCCACCGGTTAAGCGACGTAGAGAATACCAGTGCCAACCATATCCCTTGCGTTTCCTGCTTCAACATATCACGCTACTGCTCTCATCGTCAAGAGGCGATCTTGCAAACATCATCCTAAACCCTCGCCTGGATGTACGCCACCATCCGCCTGAAACACGCTTCCATCCGTATCGGAAAAGCGTTATACTCTGCAACAAACATCACCCTAATGCGATAGGCGCCTGTCGGGCTCCGAGAGTACATCTATATCTCCACCACTATCTCAACCCAGACCCCGGCAGACCTGCGTTTTAGCTGTCGAAAACCCGGCACGGTTGACTCTGTTCGCGCCGTTAGGGATACGGTGGAGGTGATCGTCGGCTGTACGTGTATGTTGATGTTCTGGCTGCGCTATGGTAGTGGGTGAAGGGCATCGAACGGTGAACGCCGCCGGTGTGCGACAGTAGTGGCATAACGGAATACGTAGCGTACTCTTCTGGGCGTGAACGACCAGAACCCATGTAATGTACGCAATGGATATAGTTTCCCAACCGGATGACCCACAACGCATAGTTTGGCGTGCGACGCGGGTGCCTCTGGCTGGCAACAGTATTGTCTCCGAAACGCGATCCCACTGCGTGCGGAGCAGGAACACTGGTTCGGCACTTCCGCACTCAGGGATGGTGCAGGATGATCGTCGGATCACAGGTCATGAACGCTATGACACCAGATGTGATACGATACCACCCTCTGTGCCCCTGTAGTGCCCCCTCCCGGCAATCACTTTTTTGCGCCAAATCTTCAGATGATGCTATAATGCAACCAATATCTGCACGCTCTAATGATCGAAACTTGTAGCGGAAGGAGGTGAGCATATGGCAGACCCCAGCCTTGATGACCTTTGTTGCCATCAGCATTTGTGTTTGTTCCGTCTTCATTTGCTCACCTCTGGAGGTATCACACCGTATGAGCGACGTCAAAGTAGAAAAAACTCCGATTGAACGCTACGATCCTGCCGCAATTGAGACCAAATGGCAGAACCGTTGGGCTGCCGACCAACTGTACCGCACACCACCAATTGATCCCGCCAAACCAAAATATTATGTGCTTGATTTCTACCCCTATCCCAGTGGCGATGGTCTGAGCGTCGGGCACTGCCGTAATTACGTCCCAACCGATGTCGTCGCACGCTACTACCGCATGCGCGGCTACAACGTCTTGCATCCGATGGGGTGGGATGCCTTTGGCCTGCCAACCGAAAATGCCGCGATTAAGACCAAAACCAATCCGGCGGTATTGACCCGCCGCTACAGCGCCAACTACAAACGACAGATGAATATGCTCGGCCTCAGTTACGACTGGGACCGTGAAATTACGTCTTCCGAACCCGATTACTATCACTGGACACAGTGGATTTTCCTGCGCCTCTACCACTCCTGGTACGACCGACGGGTTGATAAGGCGCGTCCCATTCACGAGCTGGAAGCTGAACTGGCCGAATATGGCACCAGCCGTCTTGATCTGCCACTCACCGAACCCCAGGTCACAGCGGAAGAATGGCGCCAGGCCACGCCCTTGCAACGGCAAGAGATTCTGCGCCGTTTTCGGCTGGCCTACCGCAGCGAAGCCGTTGTTAACTGGGACCCGGTGGATAAGACCGTGCTGGCCAATGAAGAGGTCTTGCCCGACGGAACGGCATGGCGGAGCGGCGCCAAAGTTGAGCGCAAGGTGCTCAAACAATGGTTTTTCCGCATTACGGCTTACGCCGACCGTCTGGATCGCGATCTGGACACAGTCGACTGGCCGGCGAAGATCGTCACCATGCAGCGCAACTGGATCGGGCGCTCGCGTGGTGCCGAGGTCGTCTTCCACACCGAAGCCGGCGATCCCATCATCGTGTTCACGACTCGTCCTGACACGCTGTGGGGTGCCACCTTCATGGTGCTCTCGCCCGAACATCCGCTGGTCGCGAAGCTGACGACGGATGCGCAGCGTGAACAGGTCGAAGCGTATATTGCGCAGGCTCGTAATCGCCCCACAACAACGGCAGTTGCAGAAGAGAAGGAAAAAACCGGTGTCTGGACTGGTAGCTACGCGATCAATCCGGTAAATGGGGTCCGCATTCCGATCTGGATCGCCGATTACGTATTAATGGGGTACGGCACCGGTGCCATTATGGCGGTACCGGCCCACGACGAGCGCGACTTCGCCTTTGCGATCACGTATGGGCTGCCGATTATTCCGGTTATTGCCCGTTCTGATCAGGCGGCACGTTCTCTGGTGCGCGCCGGTACTGTGACTGATGATACGGCAGCGGCATTGCAGGCCGCGGGCTTTACCGTCACCCCGCAAGACAATGGCGATCTGCTGGTCGAATTGACCGCTGATCGCGTTGCTGAGTATGCCGCGTTGATCCAGCCTCGCTTGCGTTCAGGCTGGACCGAGGTGGTTGGATCGGGCTGGCTTTTCATCTTCCCCGATGAAGTCATCGCTCTTGAGTCAATAGCCGCCGATGAGCGCATTACAGCACGGTTGCGCGAGGGAACCGGTAATCCCCATCTGCCAACGGCGATGGCCTATCTGCATAGTATCGCCGCCTACCGCGATCTCGTGTATCACGACGAGTATGGCGTACCGATCCACTCTGGCCCGATCAACGGCGTACCGGCAGATCAGGCGGTAGAGCAGGCCATTGCCTACCTCGAACAGCAACGCATCGGCAAAGGTCGTACCAACTACAAGATGCGGGACTGGCTGATCAGCCGCCAGCGCTACTGGGGTACACCCATCCCGATCATTCACCGTGAAGATGGGCTTGAAATTGCGCTGGATGATCAGGATTTGCCGCTCACGCTGCCGAACGTCGAGAGCTACGAGCCAACCGCTACCGGCGAGTCACCACTGGCGCTAATCGACGAATGGGTCAACGTCACTCTCCCCGATGGCAGCCGCGGTCGTCGGGAGACGGATACAATGGGTACGTTTGCCTGTTCGTCGTGGTACTTCCTGCGCTTCGCCGACAACCACAACGATCAGGCCCTGGCCAGCCCGGAAGCGCTCAATTACTGGTTGCCGGTTGATATGTACGTCGGCGGTGCTGAACACGCTGTCATGCACCTGCTTTACGCCCGCTTCTGGACGAAGGTGCTCTACGATCTCGGTGTGGTGAATTTCTTTGAGCCATTCACCCGCCTGCGCAATCAAGGTCTGATCCTGGCCCCACCACGTGAGGTGAACGGCGAGATCGTGATCGAAAAGATGTCGAAGTCGAAGGGCAACGTAATTACACCCGATGAGGTGGTTGCCGAACACGGTGCCGATGCCCTGCGCGGCTACGAAGCCTTCATTTCAGACTTCGAGCTTTCGGTGCCCTGGAGTACCGATGGTGTACCCGGCGTAAAACGGTGGCTCGACCGGGTCTGGCGCATTGTGCTCTCCCCAACGGCTGAACGTGGTCAAACCAGTGCGGTCATGAACGAACGGCAACTGCGGCGGGTGACCCATCAGACCATTCAGCGCGTGGAAAACGATATTCTGAACTTTAAGTTCAATACGATGGTCGCGGCGCTGATGGAATTCACCAATACCCTCTATCGCGCCCGTGATGCCGGTCTGTCCGGAACACCGGCATGGCAAGAGGCGATTGAGACGTTGCTGCTGCTGATGGCACCGATCACACCGCATATCAGCGAGGAGCTGTGGGCACGCCTCGGCAAACCCTACAGTATCCACCAGCAACGCTGGCCGGTTGCCGATCCGGCAGTCGCCGCCGAGGAAGAGGTCGAGATTGTGGTGCAGGTGAACGGCAAAGTGCGTGGAAAATTGACCGTACCGGTCGATCTCGATGAAGCGCAACTCCGTGAGCTGGCACTAAATAACGAACGGGTACAGCAGTTTATTAACAGCAAGCCGATCCAAAACGTGATCGTTGTACCCCGGCGCCTGGTAAATATCGTCGTTGGCGCATAGGTTGCAGGATAGAGGAGGAGAGCCGCTGCCCGGCAACGGCTCTCCCTGATCTGGATATGAATCTGCCACCAATCCTGACTCACCGCGTCGTTCGCGCCTATCTTGTCATTGCGCTCGGCGCACTGCTCTTCTGGCTGCGCCGCATCTTCCTCCCTACCTTTTTTGAGCTACAGGGGGTCATGTTTGACATTGCGGTGCCCTCAGCACTCAACAGTTGCTACAACCGTCCGGCCCTGGCAACCTGTAGCGATGCCGTGATCGTCGTTCTAACCGTCTTCGGGGTCGTGGCTGCGGTTGGGTGGGGAAACCTGGCGATGACCGTCTTTGCACTTATTCTGGCAATTCCACCCCTTGCCCTCTACTTTGCGCTCAGCCCCATCTGGCCACCGCTGATTGCGCTGGCTTTCATTCCCATCGCGCTCGAATTCGGTCTCTGGTTTCTCTTTCCCCGCCAATCCGACACCCCCAACGATAGCGATTGATCACCAGCACGTTCCGGGTAATATGCGATTCTGCCTGCCGATGGTATCAGCGTCACGAATGTGCCAGCGCGATACGCCACTCGCTGAGTATACGATGGCCACTGACTCTTGAAGACACTATTCTGGGTGTCATCATCAATTATCGTGCCAACGGCTGATGCTGCGCCAACAGAACCACCACTCACTGCCTCTAAAAACACCTCAAGCGTTTCGTTCGGCTCAGGGATGTCATCGCCGATAACGACAACGATAATTGATGGCTTCTGATCATCGCGTGGAATGACCAGTTCGGCCGGTGTTGTCGCCTGATAGTCCTGACCGGGTGTCGCCGAAATTGGTTCAATCCGATAACGCACCCGCACATCGCGCTCACGATTGGTGGTACTGAGCGATAACGGAAACTCTAATTGCGTTGTCGCTCCCGAATTACCTTCATCTACGGCGGCTGGCCCAACACTCACGACGACCGTATCATCATCACGGATCGTCAACATCTGCACGGCATCAATCAGCTCGCCATTGGTAATACCGGTGAGTTGAAAACGAATCGTCTCATCCTCTTCAACAATGTCATCACCATACACCTCAATGGTAACAGTTGCAGTTGTGCCCGCCCGTGATCCGGCTGCAAACCGCAAGGTACCGGATGATCCACCTGGAACACCATAATCTCGATTACCCGCCGGGTATGTTCCGCCGGATTCAACCCGGTACGTCACCTCCACATCAAGTGCAGCATCTGTCAGCAGCTCGATGACTACATCACGGCGTGTTACCGCAGGCGGATTACCTTCATTGACCGGATCGATTGGCCGGACACGCACCTGTACAGCAGGCACAGGGGTCTCCGTTGGTGTTGCGGTTGGCTCCGGTGTCGAGGTCGGCACTGGCGTCGCAATGAACGTCGGTGTTGCGGTCGGCTCCGGCGTGAACGTCGCCGTCGGCGTATTCGTTGGCCGTGGCACGACCGTTGGCGACAGGGTAGTGGTCGGCGTTGCCGTGACGGTTGGCTCCGGTGTTGCCGTGGCAGTCGGTTCTGGCGTGGGCGTCGCCGTCGGCTCCGGCGTGAACGTCGCCGTCGGCGTATTCGTTGGCCGTGGCACGACCGTTGGCGACAGGGTAGTGGTCGGCGTTGCCGTGACGGTTGGCTCCGGTGTTGCCGTGGCAGTCGGTTCTGGCGTGGGCGTTATGGTTAGTGTCGGTGTAGACGTAAAGGTAGCTGTTGGCACCGGTGGCGGCTGGCGCGTCGGTGTCGTTGTGGCGGTTGGTACCGGTGTTGGCGTTACTGTCGGAGTGAACGGTTGCTGTGTCGGTGTTGCTGTTGGCAACGGTACATCAGTTGCCGTCGGTGTATTAGTTGGGCGGGCAGTTGGTGGTGTGGTTGGAGTCGCCGTTTCAGTGGCAACCACAGGCGAGCTAACAGTTGGTGTCGTTGAACGGGTTGGTGTTGGCGTGCTCACGACTATCGGCGTGGCCGTTGGCCCCGGCAGAACCACACCACTGCCGACAGTAGGCGTGAATGTGGGTGCTCCACCACCAGCCGGACTAGAGGTGGCTGTTGCGGTCGGTGTTGGTGTAATCGTTGGCGTTGGTGGATCGATGCGAGTAGGTGGCGGTGGCACAGCAATTATTGGTGCCGGTGAAGGGAAAGCCGCGGCCTGGGTCGGGGTTTGAGTTCGCCGTGCCACTTCAGTCGCTGCCAGATTTGGCAGATCTGCAGCCGGTGGCGCGAAGCTCAGATCGGCCGGAAATGGTTCATACGCTCGCAACAGGCGTGCAGCGCTAACACTGATAAACGGCTGATTGTATGGGGTCAGCCACCAGAAGATCACCTGGGTGACACAGAATACCGGTAGGATCGCCAGCAAAAGCGCTCCTCCTACCAGCCAGCGCAAATAGTCAGGGCCGGTATTTGTCTGTGTCTTACCCGCCGACGACACGTCCCCGCTCCTTCGGATAACGTAACCGGATCGTGAAGGTGCTTCCCTGACCGGGCGTGCTGGTCACGGTTATCGAACCACCCTGCAACTCCAACAACTGACGTGTGATTGCCAGACCTAATCCACCGCCACGCTGAGCAGAATTATTCCCGTCAACCCGTTGGAAGCGGGTAAACAAACGCCCCATAATCTCGGTCGGAATACCAGGGCCGGTATCACTGATCGCCAGCCAGAGTGTATCACTATCGACCCCTGCGCTCACCAATATCTGGCCCTGGTGTACGTAACGACGGGCATTATCGAACAACTGACTCAATGCCTGCTTCAACAACTCACGGTCAGCCAGA
The DNA here is from genome assembly GCF_000018865.1 of Chloroflexus aurantiacus J-10-fl. Taxonomy (NCBI): domain Bacteria; kingdom Bacillati; phylum Chloroflexota; class Chloroflexia; order Chloroflexales; family Chloroflexaceae; genus Chloroflexus; species Chloroflexus aurantiacus. Next base: position 3,688,641 of record NC_010175.1, on the reverse strand, counting down.
ACTGGAGGCAGATCGTCCGGGAGAACGAGCAGTACCTGAATGTCACGCTCACTCAACACAGCCCGATAAGGACGCAGTGCCTCTTCGATGACCGGCGCCAGTGCTACCGGCTGGATCTGCACCTCAATCTGGCCGGCATCGAGATTGGCGACCATAATCGCATTATTGACCAGATGGGTCATCTGGATAGCACTCTGGCGCACCTCTTCCAGCATGTCACGTTGCTCGGCGTCGAGCGCTGATGCCGATTGCCGCAGGATCAGTTCGAGGTAGCCGCGAACAATCGTCAGCGGTGTGCGCAACTCGTGCGAAATCGTGGCGATAAAATCGGTCTTGGCCCGATCAATCTGGATCGCTGATGTAACATCGTGCAACACGATCACCTCACCGAGCCGGGTACCATCAGTCATACATACCGGTGCTCGTCCTACGGTCAGAAAGCGATGACCAATCGTAACAACTTCTTCTGGTCGGCCAAACAGCTCGGAACGCGCCTCTTTACCGGTTAATGGCAGGTCGTGGATCGAAAGATCGGCATGTGCCGGCAGCACCGGTTGCAGCAACTGCCGGGCTGCCGGATTCAGCAATACAATCCGTCCTCGCGCGTCACTGACAATCACACCATCACTGATTGAGGCCAGAATAGCACGGCGCTGTTCGGCATCGCGTTGCGCAGCTTCATACAGCAGTGCATTCACCAAAGCCACTACTGTCATGTTGGCAATCGCCTGTAAATGCGGCAGCACGGCAGATGAAAAGGCATTTCGCTCTGGATGGGCAAAGATAAGCGCACCAATTGTCTGCTGCTCACGAAGCAATGGCACCACCAGAGCACTTTGCACCCCACCGGCAGCCAGCAACGGATCGGTGTAGGGCACCAGTTGCGTTTCACCATTTACCGGCAGTGTAGTCAGCGCATGTTCGGTTAGCGTCGCATAATTCAGTGGTGCATTCGTGCGCACCCGAAAGCGCCAGCCATCGGTATCGGGAACGATGGCAATAGCTTCTGTTTGGGGTTGGAGATCGGTAGCACTGTTGGTGGCAATCTGCAAAATGGCATCAATCTGCAATTCACGGTTAAGCTGACGGCTGGTCTGATACAAATGCAACAGATGCGCCGTCATCTGGTTAAAGGCGAATGCCAGCCGCCCCAACTCATTTTCCGCCTGCACTGTACTGCGCCGGTCGAGATCGCCGGCACTAACCGCATCGGCTACTGCGACTAGTTCGTCGAGTGGACGGGTAATTTGACGGGCAACCCAGTAGCCAACAATCACCGCCGCTAATGCCAGGCCGGCAGTAACGCCGATAACTGCGTTGCGACTGCTGGCCCAGGCGCTCAGGATAAAATCACGTGACAGTCCAACAGCGAAATAGCCGCTTTGGGAGCCTCTTATCAACAATGGCGCGTACACCAGTTGATATTCGTAGTCGCCGGCGCTGATCGTGGTCGACAACGAACAGGTCGGCAGACGCACCGGCTCGATAGGGGTTACCAACCGTCCGGTTAGATTGCCAATGTCGAGACAGGTACCGAGCGCATTCATGCGCACCAACATCTCGATCTGATCCGCATTCAGACGAAACAGAGGGCGAAAACTCTCTGGTACAGTAGCAGCCAGGAGATCGCCATTGCTGTCTAACCACACGGTCAAGGCAGCCTGGCTACGCTCCTGCAAAAAGTTCAGCGTCCGGTCGAGCCGTTGCGCAACCAGCACACCACCCAGCAATTGTGGCACGTCAGCATCATCGGCACGGGCATAGACGGGAGCTACCGTAAAGAAGTGCAAAACCTGACTGCCATCAGCCTGTTGGAAAGCAATCAACCCACTATACTTATCACCCAGAATTTCGTCAGAGCCAACCGGTGTCTGTACACCTTGCAAGACCTGTTCGATCAACGGCAAGCCGGCAAGGTTTGTCCCAACATACCGGGTTGGCTCATCCCCAACCGGCGCGCGTTCCCAGTCGAGCAACGCCATGCCGGAGGAATCGAAGACTATCAGCCGATCTGGGGAAATATTCTCGTTACTCTGACCCAGTGTCCACAAACCGCGCAGTGCAATTGCCAGCCCATCTTCATCACGGCGGGCAATAGCGTCGACCACCGCTGGTGCACCGCTATCGGCATTGGCTGCGGTAAACACGATTTGTCCGAGGTAGGCAATATTGCTAATCTCGCGCAAAGCCAGGGTTTCGGCAAAGTTGCGTGCAACCTGCCCGAGTTGATTATTGAATCGTTCCTGCCAGCTTCCCGCTACCAGCGTCATCGCAATACCCGAACCGACGAGCATCACCATGATCATCAGGAGCAGGTAAGGCAGGATGATCGTAAACAGAATACGCGAACGTAAAACAGTGATGACCTGCCGCACGGCGTTCCCCCGGTGTATATACATTCATATATGTGCGGCGACGACTCATAGCCAGTATAGCCGATGACACAATGATAGAACAGAGGGGATTGGTAACAGTTTCGTAATCTGGTAACACGCCCTTCAGGAGTCGCAGCGTTTCACCGGCAGCGCAAACGCAAACGTACTACCCAATCCTTCACGGCTTTGCAACCAGATTTGACCGTGGTGCGCTTCGACAGCCAGCTTGCAGAAGGTAAGCCCTAGCCCTGTCCCACGCGACTTCTGCTGTTGTACCTGCCCAAACTTCTCGAAGATACGAGCGTGGTATTGGGGAGGAATCCCAGGCCCTTCATCCCGTACCCAGTAGACCAGCCACTCGCCGGCGAGCAATGCCGGGATGGTAAAGGAGAGAGCCGGATGTTCACCGCCGGTTGCATCGGTTGGCAATGATAGATAGCGCGCACCTATCGTCACGGCCCCCCTGTCGGGAGAGAATTTAACCGCGTTATCGATCAGATTTTGCAAAACACGAACAATCTTATCCCGATCAACCTCAATCTGTGGCAATCCAGCGGGCAGGTCACGAGCCAGCGTAATCTGCCGTTGCTGAGCTGCTACCTGAAGCCGCTCAACAGCATCCTCGACCAGATCATACGGTGAGAGCTGTTCATAGTTCAGCGTCATCCGCCCCTGCTCCAGCTTGCTGATGTCAAGCAGGGTATTGACCATCGCCAGCATCGTTTCGCTACCCTGATAGGCAATGCTCAATAACTCTTGCTGCTGAGGAGAGATTGAGCCTCCCAATCCCCGCTGCACCATCATAATGCCGTTCATGATCGCGGTCAGTGGCACCCGCAGATCGTGGATCAGCATCCCGGTGTTAATCATCACGCAAACGCGCCAGCTCTCGCTCTTTCGCAATGTCTTCAAACAGAGCCAGACTGCCGATCTGCATCCCCGCAGTATCGCGCACCGGTAAAATGGTATGGCGAAGATAACGGACAGCTCCCTCGCTTAATTCCATCTCAATCACACGATGTGGTGCGCCTTCATTCAACCACGGCGGCTCCTCTACCACCAGCGCTTTGTTCATCAATTCTTCGATCAACTCTGCAAGCCGACACCCGATTAGCGCCTCACGTGAACGATGGAAGATACGGGCAGCAGCCGGATTTCCGGTAACGACGACCCCGCGCATATCGGCCATGAGAATCCCATCGCTGGTTGAATTAACAATGGCCTCGAAGCGATCACGGACTGTGCTGACCTGTTGAAACAGATGGGCATTCTCTAGCGCAATCCCAATCGTCGCCGCCATCCGGGTGAGCCGAATCGCTTCCTCTTCAGTAAAGTGGCCGGTACGCTTGTTCAGTAGCTCGATCACCCCAATTGTGCGCCCTTTCACCACGATTGGCACACAGAGGATAGACTGAACATTGTAGCCAATCCCTTCACTGACCTGACGGTAGAAGCGTGCATCTTGTTCCGGGTCATGCACAATCGCATATTGCTGCGTGCGTGCCACATCACCAACAATCCCCAGGCCAGGTGGCACACGCAAGCCGACCAGCTTTTCCTGCCCTTCCTCCAGGGTCATCACAAAGACCAGTTCACCCGTCTCTTCATCGAGCATAAGCAGCGAACCGGCATCGACGTGGAAGAACTGGTTAATCTTTTCCATCACCAGATGGTAAATCTCTCGCGGGTCCAGGGATGAGGTGACTGCCGCAGCAATATCGTTCAAGGTTGCCAGCTCTGCTTCACGGCGTGCCGCTTCTTCGATCATCCGAAATGAGGTGATGGCAGCCGCCAATTGACTGGCCATCAGGCGGGCAACATAGACCTCTTTCTCGTCAAACTGACGCACCTGATCGATAGTTGCAAAGGCTAATGCACCAATCACCTGATCTTGCGCAACCAGTGGGATGATCAAGAGTGAACGGATACGGGCTTCGGAGAGCATTCTTAGCAGATACATCGTTTCTGCCGAGCGGTTACTCTGCCCCGAAAGAGTGGTGACATCCGATATCTGATGCGCCTGTCGCTGTTGCAACGACTGGCGCACGAGAGGGAAATCGCGTAGCGGGAGGGGCGGCGGTAACGAAACCCGTGGCGGAAATGTACTGACCAGCGAGATCGTTTCACCCGTCGGATCGAGAAGCAGCACACCACACATCGAGACATCCAACCCCTGAACAAATTCATTCAGCGCCAGCAAGAGGAGTTCATCGAGGGTTGCTGCCGTTTCTATCGCAGTTGCAATCCGTAATAGACTCTCAGGATGTAACTCTGATCGTTTTATCGACAATGGTTCATTCTTCATCACACCCACTCACAAATGGCCGGCCAATCGATACACCGAAGCCGGTTCGTTTCCATTATGTAAACTAACCGGCGTCAACGGCTCAAGAACAAATTGACCGGATGGCACAGTCTTCAAGACACTCTCAGCTACCACTATCTCATCATTACGCGCTAATTGACACAATCGTTGCGCTTCCCGCACCGCAGCGCCAGACCAGGCCATTGTTGCATTGTCGGCCTGACCAATCACGCCAATAACCACTTGCCCGGTAGTAATACCACCGGCCAGCGCGAGATCAACCCCAAACTGTTGTCGCCATTGCAACCGTACATCGCCAAGTACAGCCTGAACTTTGCGTGCCGTCTCCAATGCCCGTACTGCATCATCAGATTGTGGCTGTGGAAAGCCAAAGACTGCGCTGAAACTTCGCTCGTCGATTGCGATGTAGACCCCGCGCTGTTGATGAACTACCGACCGACACACGTTATGGAACGGAGCTGCAACACGTTCAAACAACTGTTGAGCGGTCAGATCGGTCAGACGCTCGATCCCGCGCAAGCAGGCGTAAACGAACACCCCAGAGACCGCCTGCGGCTGTAGCGCCTGCATTAACTTCGCTTGCTGACCCATCAATTCACGTACCGTGGTCGGTGGTAAATATCTACTCAGCAACCGCCGGGCGTGAAACAGGTGCTCTGGCTCAACAATCCCTTCGTAGCCGTAGCGCACCATGACGGTAATCGCATACGCTGCCAGCACCGATACCAGTGCCAGTGAACGCTGGCTATAATGATAGGGGTTAAGGCTGGCCAGCGTCAACACACCGATTGGTCGTTCGCCGTGGAACAGCGGCACCGAGAGCGCGGAACGCATCAACTCCAGGCCAGGAGTCGGAATCCAGCGTGTATCACGTTCAATATCATCGATGATGACCCCACGTTGGGCACGGAGCACCCAACCGGCCAGCCCATGCCTGAGAATCGGCGCTGATGCCAGGTTAAGCGGTAATACATCGCCACCGCTGAGCGTAATCCGGGTACGAATGGTCAACGTCTCGGCGTCGATCAATAAGAAGGTGCCGTGACTTGACTCGGTCAGCTCAGCAGCAATTTGCAAGAGTTGTACCAGCGCTCGCCCAAGATCAGGTTGTTCGGCCACACTGCCGGCAATCCGCTCGAATATCGCCAGGCGATTCTGTTCTCGTTCCAGCCATTGCCGGTAGATCGTTGTCTGCAGATAAGCTGTAAAGAGCGTAGTACTGTGCTCAACCAACTGTTGTTGTTCTTCATTCAAGCGCAGATCGGTACCGGCTAATATCAAACAAAGCGATCCGATAGGCGTTTGTTGCACCCATAACGGCCAGCTCACGACCGTCAAGGTCTGAGGCGAAGCGGTATTCAACAATTCCCGCATCTGTACACTTGAAAGATGAACAGAGCGTCGTTCACGCAACGCCCGACCAACGGCACTACTGTTGATGTCAAATGTGGTTGTTCGCCGGGCAACACCGATCCCCCAGGCTGCCGACGGAAACAAAAGTGCTCGCTCGACATCGTGCAAGAGCAACACAACACCGCGTACCGGCAGATGTTCAGATAGGGTCTCGGCAACCGCTGCCAGCATGGCCTCGCGATCAGAGGCCATACAGAGCCGCTGAGCCAGTGTTACCAGCGTTGAAGAGCGTGGCACTGCCGCAACTGCATCGGCAACGGTCTGACGTAATGCAACCAGTGGATCGGTATCGGTCAGTGGTGGAAGGTCTGCATTCAATGCCCGTACTGCGTGTTGCCGCGCCTCATGCAAGGCATAGCGGAGGCTAAGCCATGCCACAAGTGACAAGACCAGGCCAATGATACCGCCAAGGATAAGCGCAACGCCAAACGTCAGCGCCGTTTCGCCATTACCCCAGCGTGTCACAATATCAAGCAGAGCATACAGCAGCAGCCCAAGTGCAATCCCACCTGGCAGAGTAAGGGCAAAGATGCGATGCAGATTGCTACGTGGCAGATACACAGCGGCCTCTCAGGTTTAGTTGATGTTGCTCTATCTTAAACGTAGATCGAAGACGTATATTGCGCCTATTATATACGGTTTTGTGAAAAAAACATGACCGACTCACAAATTGTGAGTCGGTCGTAATACTGGAGCGGGAGACGGGGTTCGAACCCGCGACCTACACCTTGGCAAGGTGTCGCTCTACCAGCTGAGCCACTCCCGCCTACTGTGCCCTGTATTATACACAATTTGTTGCATTTGTCGAGTCGGGTTGCTCCTCCAGGATAGGTCGCGTCGACTATAACACACCTGAAAGGCGAGTTTCCAACCTGCCCACAGCTACTCCCACCTGCCGGAATACCACCTGCCGACTATTCACCACCGATTGCCCGGCCAGCGATAAAATATGCTACCCTTCTGCCACGACTGTCGATTAAACAGCAGGGCCGACCATGACAACACCACTCCTTGTACTTGACTTTTCCGGTACCCTCAGTCTGGAAGCAGTACGGTTTGGCGCACCAGACCGACTGACAAGCGCACTACAACAATCGGGCTTGTCCAGGCTGGGGGTCGATGCTACTCGCTACTGGAATGATCTGGTTATTCCCACCTGGAATGAAGGCAGCACGACCCGTATCGGGCTGCAACGATTATTGGCTCGCCAGCTTCAGAAGTCTGGCATTTCACCTAGCGTCGCTATGCGTGCTGCCAGCCGCTTTACGCGGGCATATATGGCTGCATCGATCATCGATCCCGCCTGGCAACCACTGTTCGCTACGCTGCGCACTGAACGCCGGGCAATCCCTCTGATTGCCACCGATCATTACGCCGAGGCCACAGTACAGATCGCCGATCAACTGGCAAATCTGCAATGGACGGCCAGGGCATTACGCTGGCACCACGGGCAGGTCAGACGCTGGCGTGTCCGTGCAACAGCTTATCCAGACCTGGCCTTCATTGCCAATTCCGCCGATCTTGGTACTGCCAAAGCCGATCCGGTCTTCTGGCAGCGGGTACAATCAGGTATTCGCACATCAATCAGTCACGTTATTATTGTTGACGACTTCGGTGCCAGCGAAAATCTGGCCGATTTCTACGCCAATCCAGCACGTGTTGAGCGGCGCCGTCAACAAACAATTGCCGCTATTGAACAAGTGTTTGGTGTGCCGGTAACGACCATCTGGTTTACAAGCGATCAGTCTATTGCCCAAACGGTGCAAGAGATTCTGAAGAAGTGAGTCCCCTGCGCTGATGTAAAGATCAAACCTGTTCCCGCATGAGCGCAGTGTTCATCTGAAGTCACCGGTATCCGTGTCATTGTCCGGCGCACCGCAAGATCGCGTGCGTCGTTGGTGAAACAGTTTTATCTTGTTGGCCGGTATACATCGCTGCTATAATCAGCATGCGCATGACTTGTCGTGTTTTTCTGGTCATGCGTTAGAGTGGAAAGGAAGGTTCTGCGTGCGTCTGCTTGCACTTATGCTAATGACAATCCTCCTCGCCGGTTGTACAACACCGATGCCGCCAACCCCAACCCCACCACCAACAGCAACTGCAACTCCTACCCCCATCCCAACCCCGACCGCCACACCCACACCGGTACCAACACCAACGCCGGCTGCCGAACCGGCAGGAACGGCTATCCCGGCAGCGATTCGCCAGACGGCAAATATCGAGACGTATCGGATGCAATTGTCGCTCCGCGGCAGTGGTCTGGTCGGTGGCTTTAATCTAGGCAATACCACAACCGACCTGCTCTCACTTGATGGTCAGTTCGCCGGCGCTGATGTCTCGTTTACCCTGCGCGGTTTCCTGGCCGCATTCCTCGGCGCCGATGTCACCCGTGGTCTACAGGCGATGACGGTCGGTGGTGTCAGCTATGTACGCGGCCCGCTCACCTTCCTTGGGGCGCCTGATGATGTCTGGTATCGCCTGACGCCTGAGCAGAGTGTGATTGCTACCCCACCAACCCAGGTTGATACGACACTCAGTGCGGTGAACAGAGCGGGTGCCGATTTCAGTCGTTTTACGATTGGTACGACCGCTGAACGTGATGGTGTGCAGTGTCAGGAGTATGTCGGCGACCGTGAGGCGACAACAGCCCTCTTTGCCAGTCTTGGCGCCATCGGTCTACCAACCCAGTTACCTGATAGCACCGTTACCGATGCCGCTGCCCAGATTTGGGTGTGTGAGGATGGCTATCTACGGCAATTGACTGTAACCTTTAGTGGTACGGCAACCGATGCCCAGGGCCAGGCGCAACCATTCTCGTTTGCGCTTGATGTGCAATTGAGCGATATTAATGAGGATATTCGCCTGACCCCACCTGCTGATGCACGCGACCTGCCCACGCCTGGAAGCGGTACGCCGTAAAAAGACTGCAACGCACGACCACATTGCGTCGTATTGTATAAGTAGGAAACACATAGATCGCCTGCATCAACACGACAACCTACAGACAGGTAGTGACTGCATCCAGGCAGGGGGAAATTTCATGCGCGCCTCATTGCGTTGGTTCATCGGTATTGTACTCGGCGTCCTATTGCTGGCACCAGTGTTGGCCCAGGGACGCCTGGTGCTGGTCGATCCCGGCAATCGATTAAACGAATCGGCAATTCAGGCTGCCGCCGGCCCACTGCTACGCCGTGGTGCAGAGGTGGCAGTGTACGTGGTGGATAATGGTGGTGAAAGTGATTTTGAACGACGCCTGATCGCCGATGGCCTGGCCCGTAGCGACGGCAGCGTGCGTTCGACGCTCATCGCCATTTACGTTGCCGTGAATAATCGCTACAGCGCCATCTGGTTCGGTGACGAGTGGAGTGATGCGCTGGCTGTCAATGACAACTATGAATTGATCCGCACCGACCGCCTTAATCCCGGTCTGGCCGACGGTGATTTTACCCGTGGGGTCACCAGTGCATTAACCGCAATCGAAGAGGCGATTGTCAATCCACCACGTCCCGGCGGGGGGATTACCATCAACACAGATTTAACACCGGTGGTGATTGGTGGACTTAGCCTGGCCGGTGCCGCAGCAGCCGGTGCGGGGGTTTATCAGGTTCAACGCCGCCGCAAGACGCGCCAGGCTGCCGAACGTCGGCTTCGTGATGCGCGAGAGCAAATGGGTACGCTGATCGTCCAGCTTGGGCAGCGCTTCAACACTGCCACCGAAAAAGCTGCGTTTGACCACGTTTCGTATCCACCCGCTGCCGTTGCCGAGCTAGCCCAGATGAGCGAGGCGGCACGAAGAGCATTTACCGATCTCAAAATAGCCTTTGACGCCATCGGTGAGCAACTGGAACGCGAGGCCAAACCAACCTTAGAACGACTAGAGCAAGCCGCCGTTGCTTACGAGCAGTTGCAACCGCAGGCTGCCGCCGTCGCCGAACGGTTGGATGCCCTTGAACAGCGCCGTGCCCAACTCGATGCGTTGATCCGTCAGGCACAGGAGGATGTTGCACAGGCAAAAAAAGGATTGACCGACGTCTCTGAGCGCTTGCCGCAGTTTGGCAATGAGCTATCCAACCACGCTGCCGTTCTGGAGCCGCTTCAGCAGGCTATCAGCCGTGCCGAAGCCGCACTGGAGCGTTTGGAAGCTGATGCGGCAATCGCCGCAGCGCAAGAGGCGTCGGTTATCCAGCAAACGTTACTTGGTGTGCTTGAGCGATATGCAACCGCACGGCAGGCCATTGTGCAGGGTCGGCGCACCGCCGAACAACTGGCTGCTGAAGGCTATCGCATGGATACATGCCACGCCGCACTGGATACGGCACGGGCGGCGCTTGACCGGCTGGCCGGTTTGCTGCAACAGGGAGCGTTGAATGCAGCAGTCACTGCGATTGCTGAAGCTGAAGCAGCCCTTGAAAAGGCACGGCGCGAAGGCTTCGACCTGCCAACAATTCGGGCTGACAATGAACGCCGCATTGCCGCTCTCGCCGAGCGTGGGCCGCAGATCAACGATCTGATCGAGGCAGGCCGTGAAGCGTTCGATCTGGTTGATGAATTTGCCGAGAGCACCTGGGCTGATATTCGCGGGAACGGCAGTGAAGCGGAGGCTGCCGCCGAACGGGCTTTTGAGCACTGGGAGCAGGCTCGTGCCGCTAACACGATGGAAGCCCAGGACTTCCTGACCGCCCGTGACTATCTTGACGCCGCCGAGCAGGAACTCGATCACGTTGAGCGCCTGATAACCGCCATTACCGACCGCCTGCGTGCCCTGGAAGAGGCACGGGCTATCGCCCGCGATATATTAGCCGAAGCGGAACGATCCATTCAGGCGGGCCGCACATTTGTCGCCCAACACGATACCGACGTTAGCCCCCAGGCCGATACGCTACTGGTCCAGGCCAGCTCGCTGTTGCAAGCGGCGCAGGCCGAAGCTGCCAAAGAAAAACCTGACTGGCTACAACTGACCCGTGCAGCGCAAGAGGCCGACCGCCTGGCTGATGAAGCACTCGCCGGTGCCCGTGATGAGGTCGAGCAGGTCAACCGTCTGCGCGAGCGAGCGCACCAGGCGCAGCAACTGGCAAGGAACGAGGTGCAAAAACTCGTACATTACGTTACTGTTCACGACGCCGATCTCTCGCCGGCTACTCACCAGCAGATCGAACAGGTGCGCCAACAGCTTCAGCAAGCGTATGCGCTACTACGGCAGGCCGAGGAAAGTGAGGATGCAGCGCGGCGTCAGGCATTGGCAACTGCGATTGACCACTATCAGTCGCTTATTCAGGCAGCAACCGAGACCTACCAGCGTGCCTACGCCGAGGTACAGCGTCTTGAGCAAGTGCGAGCTACACTCAATCAGACGCTCCAGCAAGTGCGCGAGAAGCTCAACCGGATTAGCCAGTTCCAATCGGCACTGCGTGCATCGAGTGCAGCAAGCGGTACATTTGCCGCTCTCCAACAACGGTTTAACCAGATTCGGTTGCCGATTAACGGTGAAGCGGCTCTGCAGGCCGCATTGCGTGAGGCGCAGGCGATTGATGCTGCGGCGACCGATCTCCTGAGGACCCTTCAGCCACCGATGCCATCAACCCTGGCAACTGACAGCATCGCGTCTACCCTTGGACGGATGTCCGGGGGCTGGGGACATAGCCGTTCGTGGAGTTCTTCGTCAAGCCGCCGCAGCTCGTGGAGCAGCCCCCGCTCCAGTGGGTGGAGTAGTCGAGGCGGTGGCGGCGGCTCGTTTGGCCGCGGCGGCGGTGGTGGCTCATTTGGTGGACGCGGTGGCGGCGGTGGCTGGTAATGATAACGCCACGGGTGTTTCGTCACTCAATGTCTGCCAGGGCAATAGATGTTCGTGGCGCTCAACCGGCATCGGCGCAGCTAACAAACGGCGGGGGCCGTAGCGAAAGAAGAGGCCGTGGGTCACGCAACGCAGGTAGGTACCTTCAGTGGTGAGCGCCTGACCACAATGTGGACATGTCAGATGGGTGTGCATATCGTCTTCTCCTTAAAAACGACACGCCGCTCCCCCTTATGGGTAGAGCGGCATTGCTTTGTCCGGCCTCTTTACCGGTAGATAATTCGTTCTTAGCTATTGTACAATATTCTCATCATTCTGTATAGAGTGATCTTAACGAAAAAGGCACTCCCCAGGATGTACGTACACATCTCGCAGACATTGGTCACACGCAGTAACTAATGAGCGACCTGCCTGTATTGATCGGGGTGCTTACCTGACAATCACATACCAGCAGCGACTAGCACGTCAACATATACATCCGGCAAAGTGCATGATGGGGCCGCTGCCCTCCATACAACGTATACGGTTGTCAGGCTTTACTATGGTATATCATAGCGACAAACTACTCTCTGGAACGGGTTAGGAATTGTCATGGCGAAACATCCGTTAGTGATGGCCCTGGCCAAAGTGATTATCGCGGCTGCATGGGCCGATGGAGAACTATCACTTGACGAAGTCAACGACCTTAAACGACTGCTGGCCGAACTTGGTCAGACCGGCGGTCAGTTTGCCTTGACTGCCGACGATTGGGCGGAGCTGGAGATTTATCTCTATTCACCGGTGGAAGCTGCCGAACGCGCTCGCCTGATCGCCGATCTCCGCGATTTAATTATCACACCAGGACAGCAGCAGCTCGTCTTGCAGGCAATCGAACGACTGCTGATCGCCGACCGCGTGCTCACGCCGGTTGAGCGCGAGGTGGCGCAGGAGATTCAACGTGCCCTAACGCAGGATAGCCAGAGTCTGCTGTTTCAAATCGGACGCGCCTTTCGCTTAGCACTAGGCATACGGGCCGGCGGCCCCAACCGCGAAGACCTTCTGCCGGAATTTATGCGTAATCGTATTTACTATGCTTTGCAGATACGGCTGGGTCAACATATCGACGAATTTGGACTTGATCGTGATGAGCTGCACGTGTTGACCCTAGCCGGGGGTTTACTGGCAAGAGTTGCCTATGTCGATAAGCAGGTGACACCTGCCGAACACGACCGCATCGTGGCCATTCTCAAAGAGTGGTGGCAGCTCGATGATACGCAGGCAGCGCTGGTTGCTGAGGTAGCTCTCGACGAGAGTGCGGCCAGCCTCGATTTCTTTCGCCTGACCAAAGCCTTCGCCGACGCAACCACTGTGGAGCGTCGGCAACGCTTTCTCGACGCGCTCTTCGCGGTTGCCCTCGCCGATGGTGAACTTTCCGGCGCCGAAAGTGCCGAAATCAGTCGGATCACTGCTGCGATTAATTTGCCTCACGACAGTTTTGTGGCGGCGCGACTGCGCCTGCCACGCCAACCAGGAAAGCGTCTATGACAGTTACATTATTTGCCCCACTTGACATGCATCTGCACCTGCGCGAAGGCGCCATGTTGCGCCTCGTCGCGCCATTCTCTGCTGCGCAGTTCGCTGGTGCCGTGATCATGCCGAATCTCGTACCACCGGTGGATAACGCCGACCGCCTTGCCCGCTATCACGAGGAGATTCGGGCTGCGGTTGACCCGTACCCGTTTCTCCCGCTGATGACCCTGTTTTTTCGCCCCTACGATGCCCAAACCTTGCAGGCATTGCGTGAGCATATCTTCGCGATTAAGCTCTACCCGGAAGGCGTAACGACCAATAGCGCCGGTGGGGTCAGCGACCTGACGGCGATTGAGCCAACGCTGGCAATGATGGAAGAGTTGGGTATTCCGCTCCTGGTACACGGCGAGAGTCACGGGTTTGTGCTGGATCGTGAAGCCGAGTTTTTGCCGGTGTATGAGCGTTGGGCCCGCACGTTCCCACGCCTGCGGATTGTAATGGAGCATATCACAACGGCTGCCGCCCTCGACCTGCTGGATCGTTATCCGAATTTGTTTGCCACCGTCACCCTGCACCACCTCTTGATCACTCTCGACGATGTGGCCGGTGGTCTGTTGCAGCCGCATCTCTTCTGTAAGCCGATTGCCAAACGTCCGACTGACCGTGATGCACTGCTGGCTGCGGCATTAGCCGGCCATCCCAAACTGATGTTTGGCAGCGACTCGGCACCGCATCCGATAGATCGCAAAGAAGCCGCGTTCTGCGCTGCCGGTGTCTTCTCAGCGCCGGTGTTGCTGCCGATGCTGGTCGAATTGTTCGAGCGTCACAACGCCCTCGACCGCCTGCCCGACTTCGTGAGTGGGAATGCCCGGCGGATTCACGGCCTGAACCCGCCGCCCCGCACCGTGCGATTGGTCGAAGACCCCTGGCAGGTACCGATGCGTTATGGCGATGTCGTTCCGTTCGCCGCCGGCCAGACGCTACGCTGGCAGGTGGTTGCTGAGTAGAGTGTAGCAAGCTGTTTCTCACCACAATGGACACCGACGAGGGCCGGCTGCCTCGTCAACCTGGGTGAACAGGTGGCAATCGCTGCTACAGGCAGCCCGGCCCTCTGCACAATATCCCAACGACGGAGTGACAATCGGCTACGTGATCGATTTACCGGCCAAACCGGCCCCCCACACGTCGGGCGGTGGCGGTGGCATAAACAGATCGGTGATGTCAATTGCCTGCCGCAAGCGGCCAAAGGTCGTTGCAATAAACGTTATCCGACGGAGACGGGCAGCCGGTATGGGACGTTCCAGTTCATACAGCGGCCCAACATCAATCCGGTAATAGTGATCGCCGGCACGTGGATGGTTGGGTTCATCAGGGAGCAGGTCACGCCGCTGAACCAGTTGATAGCGCAGGACAGGGGCATAGTATTGCACCTGCCAGCGCGCTGCCCCGAATGACGCCGGCTGGTAGAACGCCAGATAATCGGCGGCCAGTTGGGGCGGGGCATGTCGCAGTGGCAACCGATACCAGCCGGCAATACACACCCGTTCAAGATCGTGCGGTTGTGGCACGATAACGACCAGCACCCGTGCATCGTTGTCAGGCTCAATCATAGCAACACCCTCATTGCACTACACCACCTCACCAATTCTGCGGTGAGGTGCACACTGACCTCTGAACGACCTCGACCCGTGGTACACTACTTGTAGAGTGTCTACATAATAAACCGCTAGAATTGACGAAACGTTATGCACGTCTGGCTCAGATGTTTTCTCATCGTGATAACTGCGGTTGGCCTTGCCGCTTGCACTACTACCAGCCGGCCTACCGTTCAAGCCACTATCGGCGCAATTGAAGCGGTCAATGCCGATAATATTGAGGGTTTTGAGCGGGTGATCGAACCACGTCCGTTTGTGTTTCCGGCTGACCACGGCCCCCATCCAACGTTCCAGACCGAGTGGTGGTACTACACCGGCAACCTGACCGCCGACAATGGCCGGCGCTTCGGCTTCCAGCTCACCTTCTTCCGGCGGGCGCTCAGTCCCTATCCGCCGGCCCGTGAGTCGGCCTGGGCAACTAATGATGTCTACATGGCACACTTTGCAATCAGCGATATTGATGGTGGGCGTTTCTACGCCTTCGAGCGCTTCAGTCGATCCGCGCTCGGTCTGGCAGGCGCCAGTGGCGATCCGTTCCGGGTCTTTCTCAACGACTGGTCGGTCGAAGGAAGTGGTCCGCAAGGGATGACGATGCGCCTCCGCGCTGCCCAGGATGAGGTTGCCCTCGACCTGGTTGCCGTTAATAGCCGACCACCGGTGTTACAGGGGAATGCCGGAGTCAGCCAAAAAGGGTCGCAGGTGGGTAACGCATCGGCCTACTATTCGCTCACCCGCATGATCAGCAACGGCACTATCCAGATCGGCTCAGCGACCTATACGGTGAGCGGCCTGACCTGGATGGATCGCGAGTGGGGCACCAGTGCATTGGAAGAAGGGATGACCGGCTGGGACTGGTTTGCCTTACAGCTTGAGAGCGGCCACGACCTGATGTACTATCAGCTCCGGGAAGCCGATGGCAAACCGTCGCCATTTGTCGGGGGTAGCCTGCTCCTCCCCGACGACACGGTGATCATCCTCGGCCCCGGTGATGTCGAGCTGGAGGTCACCGCGACCTGGCAAAGTCCGAAGAGTGGGGCGGTCTACCCGGCTGGCTGGCGTCTGCGGATTCCCCGTTATGGGATTGATCTGGTAATCACACCGGCACTGCAAGATCAAGAGCTACCCACGGCGGTCGTCTATTGGGAGGGCGCGGTGGATGTAGAGGGTAGTATGCGCGGTCGTGGTTATGTCGAGTTAACCGGTTATGCTGATGGACAATAACATACCAACAATTCCGGTCACTATCATCAGCGGTTTTCTCGGCAGTGGCAAAACGACACTGTTGCGCCGCCTGCTGAGTCGTGGCGATCAGCGAATTGGAGTGATCGTCAACGAATTCGGCACGTTGGGCATTGACGGCGAACTGTTAGCACAGAGTGGCGCTGCGCCACTGATCGAATTGAACGGTGGCTGTGTCTGTTGCGTCGCCGGTAGTGACCTGCTCCTCGCGCTTGAAACCCTGTTCGCCAGTGGGCCACTGTCAGCCATCGCAATTGAAACGAGTGGTCTTGCCGAGCCGGGCGCATTGATCCGACAGCTTCGCGCTGCCGATATTCCACTCGATACACTGGTTACCCTCGTCTCAGCCGTTGATTACGAGCAGGCGATGACGGCCTCGCCACTCACACTGCGCCAGATACACCTCGCCGATTTGATCCTGATCACCCACAGCGACCTGGTTTCTGCGCAAACCATTGCACAGATCAGTGAGCAACTGCGCACAATCAACCGGCGGGCACCGCTTGTCCCAATCGTCCAGGGTGATGTGCCACCGACGCTGATCTTCAGCCCACGCTACGATGGCACACTACCTGCCGAAAGTCCACACCTGCACGACGAATTTGCCGTCACGAGCTGGCAAACCGATCTACCATTACAACGCACTGCGCTCGAACAGACCCTGCGCAGACTGGCAGCCGATGGTATCTATCGGGCCAAGGGCATCGTATACTGCACCGACTCACCCTGGGCAGACGAAGTCCATCTGGTCGCCGAACGCTTGACTCTGAGCGCATTACGCCTCTCTACCCAACCCCGACCGCTCTGTCGCCTCACCCTGATCGGGCGCGCCGCAGCGCTGGAACCGGCAGCCAATGCGTTAGACTCCTGCATCGATAGCGACGAGCGGATTACCCGATGGCAACAGCGGTTAGCCGGGCAGATGTAGCAGATTGATCGTCGCAATTGTCCGACCAGCCTCGGATTCGATCATCACCAGATCGATCAGGCGGGGAATATACGCAGCGTAGGGCATCAATGCGTGCATCGCCTGTTGGCACAAGGTAGCGTGAGCCGAAGCCAGCTCCTGGCGCAGTGCAGGATCGATGAGCCAGCGTCCGGCAATGCGTTGCGTATCGATTAGCGCCGGCCCTCCCTCTGCACGCCAGATCGCCTCCGCAATCAGCCGGACACCCCAACTTGCCCGTCCGGCCCGAACATCGTCGGCCAGATCGTGTACATCATCACGAAGCTGACGGGCAAGGATGAGTGCATCGAGTGCAGCACTCAGAGCGATGGCACACGGATCGTCGAGCTTCAGACCGGCAAGCATGATATGAGCGCGTTGCACCACGTGCCACCCGGCTGCGCGTGCACACACCCAATGCGCCGTCAATGATTGCAGTTGGGCCGGTTGCCAGGAACCGGTATGCGTGCGAGCTGCGAGTTCCCGGCGATACGCCGCCACCATGCGTCGTTCCAGGTCTGCCAGCAACTCGCAATGAACGGCCAGCGTACCGAACAAGTGCCAGCTTCGTCGCCACAAAGCCCTGGTCAACGGCGCGGCAGCCTGTGTCAGTTCACCATCAAGACACGCATCACGGATGGCCGCAGCCCAGGCACCACACAATGTCGCCAGGCTCAGGCGTTCGATGATAGACGACGGCAATGGCAACAATGGTGACAACCAGACCGGCCAGAGGATGAAGATGCGATGAATCTCGCTATCGAGGACCTGATTCAGCGGACAGCGGATAACGGAAGGGAGTGGGTCACATAGAGCGATCAGGCGGGAATAGACTCGTTGCCAGTACGCTGCTTCAAAGGGGAGCAGGCTCAGCATGCATTTACGCCAGTACCTGGATAATAATCGCCGTCATATCATCATCTTGCTCGGCATCGCCGCGAAACTGGCTCACGACCGCCAACAAATGATCGAGTGCACGTTGCGGATCAGCCGGATCGGACTGGTCGATCGCTATCATCAACTGCTCGAAGCCAAACATTTTGCGCTGCGCATTTCGCGTCTCATAAAACCCATCGGTGAGAAGAAAGAGCTGATCGCCAGTCTGGAATTGCAGCGTCGTCTCACAATATTCCCGATCAAGACGAGCACCAAGGGGGAGGCTACCATAACCGATCTCTTGAATCTGGCCATTTCGGCGGAGATAAGGAAAGGGATGACCGGCAGTGGCAAATGTAATCATATTAGTGGATGAGTCGAGGATGCCAAGGAAAACAGTGACATATTGCGAGCCGACGCCATCACGGTAGAGTGCATTGTTAGCGGCACGCAGTATCGCTGCCGGTGATTGTTCAGTGGTGATGTAAGAGCGTAGAATTGAGCGCGCCATCACCATGACCATAGCAGCGGCAATACTCTTACCGGTAACATCAGCAACAACAATCGCCCAACGCCCATCTGACAACTGGACAAAATCATAAAAATCGCCACTCGTCTCGCGGGCAGGTTCAGAATACGCAACAATACGGATATTCCCGAACAGTGGTGGTGATGGTGGGAAAAGACGTTGCTGAAGCGAGCGGGCAATTTCGAGATCATGGTGCAATATCTTATCCTGAATGAGACGCGAACGGGCCTGATTGAGCCGGTAACGCGATGTCGTTAGTTGATACTGATAGAATGAAATTGCTGCCCACACCAACGCGGTATAGAGGAAGACCGGTATGAACAAACCGGTCGCCTCTTCAAATACACCACGTGTAGTACCACTGTTTGCAAAATACCAGACATAGGTGAGAAAGATAATAACAAGATTGACGATAGCAACAAAACCGGCAAGACCCCATCCCAATAACAGCCCGCTCAAAATTACAAATAATGGGGTGATTTCCGCAAACATTGTCATGCCAATATCGTCAAGCCTGACTGTATTGATCAGCATGAACACAACGACCCCTATGTTTGTCCAACCAACAAAGAGTCTTGCTCCTACTACTTCACGGTTTATGCGAATTAACCATTCAATAATCCCATTTATTGCAATCGAAACTGCAACCAGTATATACGCTACCGGTAGCGAGAAGGGTGGAATAAGCATAATGAGTAACGCTATAACGGTCAGCGTTAACACTAAAATATTGAGCATTCGCAAGGTGAAACGCAAGCGTACCTGGTCGTTTTCAATATCAAGCTGTTTCAATAACTCGTTGAATGATTGAATGTCCTGTGATTTCATATACCCTGCGAATGCTCTCCATAGAAAGAATCAATGTGAGAAGACTGTATTATCAGCTCCAGACCGGAGCAGCCGCCTGCCGCTCCAAATCTTCAAGCTGTTTTCGTTGCGTTGGGTCGGCAAGGGCTTTCCGCAGACGATCCATCTCTTCCGGGTCGGGCTGCAAACCAGCTTCCTTCGCTGCTGCATCCGGATCGGCGAGCAGGCGTTTGCGAAAATCGGGATCAAGCACTGCGCGACCGATCAGTCGCTCAAAGTCAGCACTCATGCGAACGTGGCCTCCTTTTCATTGACCGAACACCATTGACAAAGGCAAGTATACCACTTCTTTACTTTTATATTGCAGAAAATCGACCTTCAGCGCCGGCATACTCGCCCTGTAATACGCAAAACCCATTACAATACATGAGGCATAACCAAACCTATTCGCGGAGTTCCTTATGGAAATTGAGGCAAAGTACAAGATCAGCGCCAGCGACATGGATCGACTGGCAGCGCTGAGTGCGCTTGGGCCATATACGTTACGCACGATGGCCAGTGAACAGCAACGGAACACCTATTACGATAGCGCTGATGGCAGGCTGGCTCAGGCACGCTACGGTTTGCGGATTCGACAGATCGGCAAGCGATCAATCATCACGCTGAAAGGACCGGCCCGCGTTGATGGGCAGGGTATTCATCATCGGGCAGAGTTTGAGTTTCCCGGTGATGATCCCGATCCAGCTCATTGGCCAGAAGGACCGGCCCGTGATCTGGCGCAGGCGCTGTTACTGGGAGCGCCAGTACGCCCACTACTGACCATCGAAACCAATCGACGGATTATTCACGCCCATCGTGATGGGCAGGATCGCGTTGAGCTAAGTCTCGACCGGGGTACCATCTATGCCGGCAAGAAACAGGCACCAATTTGCGAGCTGGAACTGGAAGTGCTACCAGCAGGATCGGTCTATGATATAACTGAACTGGCTGCTGCACTCAGCGCACTGGTCAACATTATGCCCGAACGCCAGAGCAAGCTCGAACGGGGCATGGCCTTACTACAGCGCAAGTAATTCTTATATACCCGAGAGGAGCAGGCAGATGGGATCAGCCACACACTTAACGGATTATGTTGAGACATTGCTCACCGCATATCGGGTTGACCGAGCGCATGCCCGTCAGGTAGCCGATCACGCTTTGACATTGTTTGACGCGTTAAACCAAAACCGGTCATCCGATGCGCGTGTGCTGGTTGAGGCTGGCGCATTGTTACACAATGTTGGTCTGACTACCGATCCACCTGAACATCATCTGGTCGGTCGGGATATTGTGCTGCGCCATGCCCCTGGCGATGCAACCGACCACCTGATTATCGCGGCAATTGTTGCGCTTCATCGACGCAAGCCGCGCTTTCAAATTGAACCAACGGTGCTCTGCCTGAACAAACGATCACGAAAGCTGGCTCTGCAACTGGCTGCAATTGTGCGGGTAGCCGACGGTTTCGATTATAGTCAGACCCAGACCACAACAATTCAGGTTCTGAGCAGAAATGGTCGTCTAAGCCTGGTGGCTACCGGTCCACACGCCGCGGTTGATAGTGAACGAGCACTGGCCAAAGCCGATCTGTGGGAGCGCGTGATTGGGCCACGCCCGGAAATTGTGGTGCAGAGTGAGGGTACGGTCGTTGAAGAAGTGGCCGGTGAAGACGAGCCGGCTGACAGACTGCCCTACTGGTATGCATCAGGGGCGGTTCCATTTGCCGAATTGGGGCGCATCGTCTTGCGACGCCAGATTCGCCGTCTCCAGCAAACGGCACGGGCGGTCAGGGATGATGAAACGATTGAAGCGGTTCATGATCTACGGGTCGCCACCCGACGGATTCGGGCCGCGTTACGCCTTCTATCGCCGGTCGCCCCGGTCAAAACTGCTCGACAGGCAACTGTCGCCGTCCGCACACTGGCCCGGCAAGCCGGTGCCACCCGTGATCGAGATGTCTTGCTCCACGATATGACCGGTCGTGATATGAGCGGTCTGGAGCCGGTGATAGAGGCAATACGCGCCGAACGAATGGCTGCGCACGCTGAACTGGTGAATTATTTATCCGCCAAACAATATGAGCGTGAGCTGCGGGCATTAGCCCAACTGGCATGCGTCAATGAAGGATGGGACAACCGACCGCGGGTGCGTGATCACGCAGGCAGTATGCTGTACGCTCACTACGAAGCACTACGCTCCTATGATCGTGATGGGTTGCCTGAAGATGAAGCGAGCCTGCATGCGATGCGAATAGCCGGCAAGCGGTTGCGCTACGCACTTGAGCTGGTCAGTGATATTGTTGGCGAGCGATTGGGTGATCTCTTGCAACCTCTCATCGATTTTCAGGATCATCTCGGTGCTCTCAACGATATCAGTGTAGCGCGTGGCTTACTGGCACCCCATACCGACCATGCGCCGGCGGCGGTTGCCGGCTACCTGGCGGCACGCGAAGCGGAATGGGCTGTGCTTCGGCAGGAATTGCCGGAGTGCTGGAACGTCCTGGCCAGTTCCACCTACCGGAATCATTTACTCACCGTCATCGGTGATCTCTGACGGAGATCGGCCAGGGCAAATGGGAGATAAAGAATCAGAATAGTAGCAATGCCGATCACCTCCATCCAGATGATGTAAATCGGCCACGGGCCGAGCAGATCGAGGAGACTCGGCGTGTACGGTTTACGGGCCAGGAAGAGATAATTACTGTCGAGCAACCAGTTCACGACGCCAACCGCCGCCATCAACAGATTCGCCCCGATGATCACCCGCCCTACCGAACGCCAGGTGGGGCGGTATCCTTCCAGCGCGATCATCGTTAACGCGGCCAGCACGATACCCCCGTGCGAAATAAAACTCTGAAACGCCCGAAAGTGGGGAAAGCCGTAGACGCCGATGTCGGGTGTGAGCAATGCCTGCACCGCACCACCAATCCCCATGAAATACGCAAACTCGAAGATGCGATAACTACGGGTGAGGAGCATGATGACAGAGAGCCATGTAAACATGGTGCAGAGGTGCAGCGGCAACATATACTGAATTGACCAGAGACCGTGCACCCAGAACCACCAGTTGTACGCCAGCTCATTGACCGCTAGAATAAACGCCAATCCATACCGCCAGTAACGCCCTGCCTCCGCCGACATCCGACGGCCAGGGCCAAGTATCCAGACACAGGCAACGGCGACACATGTCAGCGCAATCAGGTGTGGCCCACTGAAGAGTACAAATGGTGGCCCATTCCAATGCAATGCGAAGAGATCGTTCATGTCCCCTCCATCGTTAGTTACTCGCAACAACTGGATACTTCTATCATAACCCAAGTTGCTACCTTAGTTCACCACAGAGACACGGAGGACACAGAGGATGTGGATAACTCGGGTTGCTTCCGTGAGATATGACGTAGCACGTCCACAGGAACTTGCTGCTCCCCATATCGTTCGTACAGTTACGCCATACAGTGTTGCGTGCAACGTCGTGCTGGTCATCCTGGTAGTAAACCCCTCTGTTCCGCTCACAGCATAGGTGGCAACTTGGATTATCATAACAGAAACCAAAAAAACTGGTATTGCCCACACTGCTGCGCTATCGCTATATCCGGCATCACTGTAGAACCTGTTTCAAAAAACATCTGCTAGAGATTATCTCATTCATTGCCGACCGACCCCATGATCGTGGCGAGCACCCACAGCATCCGCGTGACCAGCCGGGTCAACGGCAGGCCACGCGCCGGATCGTGAGCACGGCTAGTGCGGCAGCCTTGCTGCCGCACTCCAAACTTCGCGACACGCGCACGACGAGTGGGTAATGCAATCAATCCAACGTTGGCGATGGTCGTCAGCCCGCCTCGCTTTCACATCGGCAGCATGGGAGCAGGATATGCTGTCGTTGGCAATTGGCAAGCGTTCAGTCCACTGTGCGACAGTCTGGATGCATGACAGCACAGCTTGTATAAGTTCTGGGATATATATCATTCATTGCCGACCGACCCCATGATCGTGGCGAGCACCCACAGCATCCGCGTGACCAGCCGGGTCAACGGCAGGCCACGCGCCGGATCGTGAGCACGGCTGGTGCGGCAGCATGGCTGCCGCACTCCAAACTTCGCGACACGCGCATGACGAGCGGGTAAGGCAATCAATCCAACGCTGGCGATGATAGTCAGCTATCATCGCTGTCATACGGGCAGAGCGGAAGCAGGATATACTTGACGATTAGCAAGCGTTCATGCGCCTGGGCAATGGCACGACCGTACAGCTTTTATGAAATAAGCTCCAGGAAAACCCAAGTGCCACACTTTACCGGAATCCGTTGAATCGAGCCAAATGGCACCGGCACCGTCAACCATTAATACCAGACTGCATCAGGGCGTAAGCATACGAGGTAGGATTGGTGACAATGGTGAAGGTGAATCGTACCGCCTGCCTACCGCTTCGATATGGTCGCACGGCCAGATACAGACTGAACGCTCACGTATGGCGAGAGGCAAATCTGTGCACAGCTTTACAGCGCGAAAGCCAGATAGGACAACTGGTAGGATCTGCCTGGCGAACGAGCTTCTAGCAATCTCTAACGTCGAGTGCTAAAACTGACTTGACAAACCGACCGTTCTTGTGTACTATTACCAACGGATTAGCACTCTCGACGTGACAGTGCTAATTCATGGAACCTTCGCACATTGGAAGAAACCTAATACCAAACGGAGGATAGCAGCTATGGCGGATTTCCGCATCCGACCCCTTGGCGACCGTGTGGTGGTCAAGCCGGTAGAGCGTGAAGAGAAGACCAAGACCGGCATTTACCTGCCTGATACGGCCAGCAAAGAGCGCCCAATGGAAGGCACGGTGCTGGCAGTTGGTGAGGGTCGCCGTGATGACAATGGCAAGCTGATCCCGATGAACGTCAAAGTTGGCGACCGCGTGATCTTCGCCAAGTACAGCGGCACCGAATTCAAGCTCGATGATGTCGAGTACCTGATCCTGTCGGAGAAGGACATTCTGGGTATCGTTCAGGAGTAACAACGTCGCGCAAGTAGCGCTATTCTCAAGGGAGGATTATAGATCCTATGCCAAAGCAGCTTTATTTCAACGAAGAGGCACGCCGTGCCCTGAAGCGTGGTGTAGACCTGGTTGCTGATGCGGTAAAGACCACGCTCGGCCCGCGCGGTCGCAATGTGGCAATTGACAAGAAGTTTGGTTCGCCGACGGTAACCCACGACGGTGTGACGGTCGCGAAGGAGATCGAGCTGAAGGATCCCTTCGAGAACATGGGTGCGCAACTGCTCAAGGAGGCTGCGACCAAGACCAACGATGTGGCCGGTGACGGTACCACCACGGCGACGGTGCTGGCTCAGGCCATCGTCACCGAGGGTCTGAAGGTAGTAGCCGCCGGCGCCAACGCCATGCTGCTCAAGCGTGGTCTTGATCGCGGTGCCGAGGCCCTGGTAGCCGCTATCAAGGCGAGTGCCGTACCGGTTCGCGACCGCGCCGACATTGCCCACGTTGCCACCAACTCGGCGGCTGACAGCGAAATTGGTGAGCTGATCGCCGAAGTGATGGAGAAGGTTGGCAAGGACGGTGTGATCACCGTTGAAGAGTCGAAGGGCGTTACCTTCGAGAAGGAATACACCGAAGGTATGCAGTTCGACCGGGGCTACATTTCGGGTTACATGGTCACCAACGTCGAACGCCAGGAAGCCGAGCTTGATGAACCGTACATCCTGATTACTGACAAGAAGATTAGCAGCATTCAGGAAATCCTGCCGGTGCTCGAGAAGGTGTTGCAGGTGACGAAGAACTTCGTCATCATCGCTGAAGACGTTGATGGCGAAGCGCTGGCGACGCTGGTGGTCAACAAGCTGCGTGGCACGATCAATGCCCTGGCCGTCAAGGCGCCTGGCTTCGGTGATCGCCGCAAGGCCATGCTGCAGGACATTGCTATTCTCACCGGTGGCACCGTCATCAGCGAGGAGATTGGCCGCAAGCTCGATAGCGCCACTATCGAGGACCTGGGCCGCGCGCGCAAGGTGATTGCAACCAAGGATGACACGACGATTATCGAGGGCCGTGGCGATGAGGCGGCGATCCGCGCCCGCATCGAGCAGATCCGCGCCCAGATTGCAACCACCACCAGTGACTTTGATCGCGAGAAGCTGCAAGAGCGGCTGGCCAAGCTGGCCGGTGGTGTGGCCGTGATCAAGGTCGGTGCTGCGACCGAGCCTGAGCTGAAGGAGAAGAAGCACCGCGTTGAGGACGCCCTGAGTGCAACCCGTGCTGCCGTTGAAGAGGGTATCGTGCCCGGTGGTGGTGTCGCGCTGATCAACGCTATTCCGGCGCTCGACAACGTGCAGGTTGCTCACGAAGACGAGAAGGTTGGTCTCCAGATTCTGCGCCGTGCGCTCGAGGAGCCGCTGCGCATCCTGGCCCGCAACGCCGGTGAGGACGGTTCGGTGATTATCGCCAATGTCCGCCGCCTGCAAGAGGAGAAGGGTGACAAGACCATCGGTTACAACGTGCTGACCGGTCAGTATGGCAGCATGATCGAGCAGGGCATCATCGACCCGGTGAAGGTCACCCGCAGCGCTGTACAGAACGCGGTTTCGATTGCCGGTATGATCCTGACCACCGAGGCGCTGATTACCGACATTCCTGAGGACAAGCCGGCGGCAACTCCGGGCGCCGGTGGCGGGATGGACTTCTAAGGTTCCAGCGCTACGATAGTACGACAGGGGTGTACGAACGTGCACCCCTGTTTGTTTTTGGTTTGCGCATAGATGTGTATCACTTGGGCTGTCAGATCCGTGCTGGCGTACTGCTGACGTGCTGCCAGTGAGCTGCTAGTGGTTCGTCAGCGGCACACAAAATGGTGGTACGCGACACACCCCCACCCTCACCCGCCCCCGCTAGGGGCGGGAACCGGCATGCCGGATGGATGCCGCTGGCGCGTGCTGGTGCCGGTGATGAGCGCGCCGGAGGCGCGCGATCCCAGCTACTGCTCCGACGCTTGCTCAGCGCGCCTCCGGCGCGCTCCCAGGCGATGCCGGTGCCTGCTGAGCGCGCCGGAGGCGCGCGCTCCCAGGCGATGCCGGTGCCTGCTGAGTGCGCACGAGGCGCACGCTCCCAGGCGATGCCGGTGCTTAGAGTCTATTTCAAAAAACGTCTACCAGAAGTTATCTCATTCCTAACCGACTCGATGGTCATAACGAGCACATCCAGCATCCCCGTGACCAGGAGAGTCAACGGCGTGCCACGCGCCGGATCGTGAGCACGGCTGCTGCGGCAGCATGGCTGCCGCACTCCAAACCCTGCGACACACGCATAACGAGCGGGAAAGGCAACCCATCCAGCGCGTGATGGCGCGACCGAAGCTGCGCTCTGCCAACGGGCAAGGAGCCGGGTAGGCTGTCGTTGGTGATTGGCAAGCATTCAGGTGCTTGTGCGACAATCTGGGAGTACGAGAGCACAGCTTTTACACCACTATGGAGAACTCACGGACGTAGCGCGAGGGTGACGGTAAATAGCGTGTCGTGATTTTTATTAAACCAGATTTGATATTACGTCCAGGCTATCAAGCCTGACCGGCTCTGGCAAGAAATATATTGTTAAGAACAATGTTCCACCCGCTTCCTATCTGCTACCAATAGTGCTACCATGCGGTATATACACGCACAAGATATATCAGCAACCGGATTGTATTTAGTGTATAATAGCGGTATGATATGTCAAATA
The DNA here is from genome assembly GCF_000018865.1 of Chloroflexus aurantiacus J-10-fl. Lineage (NCBI taxonomy): Bacteria > Bacillati > Chloroflexota > Chloroflexia > Chloroflexales > Chloroflexaceae > Chloroflexus > Chloroflexus aurantiacus. The sequence goes on along the minus strand of NC_010175.1, from coordinate 3,661,418 downwards.
TATGTCCAGACAGGAGGCGAGCGATGGATCTCTGGATTATGATCGGTATCGTCATCTTCGTCTTTATTGGGCAGGCCATTCTGTGGTCGTGGGTCATTATTCGGCGAAATCAGGTGGCGCCTGATGTTAAGATCTTCAACTGGCGTGAACTCTCGCAAGCCTTTGACCGCTGGCTGGCGGATCGGCAGCGCCGACGCCGTTCGTCGTACCGTTAAGCTGTTGTCAATGATCATGTACGGTGCAGCAGTCAGATGTTGCACCGTACATATCTTTCGTGCGCTAAACACGATGACAGGGGGATTGTCGATCAGAGAGGTAATTGCAGGTTAATAACGGTGAGGTTTTACCTTGCTTCAAGCTGCCAGCACTCTCTTACCATACGGCGTGCACCGGATTGGTGACGGGCATGTATACGCGCAATGGTACAGGAGACTGACATCAAACCTATCAACGACGCATAACACAAGACGATACCGGGTGTGAATAGATACCTGGTATCACCCATCGCATGCGGGGGCAACCGATCCATACCTGTCGAGAAATTCTGATAGGGGCTGAGACAGGGCAGGCAGTATGAGCGTTTGGGCGTTGCTTTCAACCGGTGCCTACGCTGTCACTCGCTGACGCCGTAGCGCAGAGGCAAGGTCGGCGGCGGTCGTTACCTCAGACAGGTCGATCCCCAGCGCTACAATCGTCTGCGCAACTTCTGGACGCACACCAACCAGGGTCACTGTTGCCCCCAGCAAGCGGGCCGACTGCACCAGTTGCATCAGACCGGCAGCAACCGTTGTGTCAACAAACGGCATCCCGGTAATGTCAAGCACCAGATGGCGGGCATCGGCCCGATCAATCGCTTGAAGCGCTGTCGCCTGCGCCACCGCGATCCGTTCGGCATCAAGCTCACCAACCAGGGGCATTACCAGGGTTTCCTGAGAAACCGGCAGCACCGGCATACTCAAACCACGGATCAGCTCGCGCTGACGCTCATTTTCGGCCAGTAGGCGCGATTGTTCGGCCATTTGTCGCTCAACTTCGGCTAACGCCTGCTGCAAATCAGCCGTCCGTTGGGCAACGCGTTCCTGCAAGCCGGTACGCTCCTGCTCAAGCGCCGCGTTGGTCTGCCGCAATTGTGTGATAACTCCTAGCAGGCGCTCGTGAAAGAGCCAGAGCTGTAATAACAGGATTGCGCTGATCCCCAACACACCGGCAAACTGAAACGGTAGTTCCAGAACCTCGGGAATAGGCGGAAAGAGACGGACTTGCGAACCCAGTACTATCGTGACAACAACGGCAATCCAGGCCACGATCAGCAAGCGCCTGAGCACAACTCCGCTCAGAAATGGCAGCATGGCGACAATTGCCAGCACAGGGGCAAATGCCATCAGCGAGGCCACATTCGGCAAGATAACCGCCCCGAATAGCCCATACAGAACGAGGGCAATAAACGAAGTCATTAACGCGACGCGCACCTGACCGCTGCGCGTCTGTGCCCATGCCTGTAAGAGGCCAACCACCAATACCCAATCCAGGATCATGAGCGCAATCAGGGTGGGAGTGCGCCAGATTGCCGCAGACACTGTCGCAACGATTGCGACAATCCCGACAATTCCGGCTACCCAGAGAAAAAAGCGCCGGAGCTGGCGAACCTGTTCGAGGGTAAGGATGGAAATGGTTGATTCGCTCATGTGAACTCTTCCTCACGTGAATGCGATCTGCGTTGTTTGCAGCAATGCTCAGTACGCCATCCTACCATATCTTAACAAACGCATGTCAGTCGGGCTTTTCCCCTAATCCATCGTCAGGCCACCATCAACATCAATCGTCTCGCCGGTGATGAAAGATGCTTCGGTTGAGGCCAGAAACAGCGCTGCTGCCGCCACCTCTGCCGGTAGGGCAAAACGACCCAATGGGATCAGGCGCTGCGCCCGTTCCCGTAATTCCGGTGTCATCACCGACAACAGCGTGGTCTCGACCGGGCCGGGACAAATTGTGTTCGCCGTGATCCCATGTGGTGCCAGCTCACGGGCCAGCGCTTTGGTAAGACCAATGGCTCCCGCTTTGGCGGCGCTGTAGGCAGCACTGCCGAGAATCCCACCGCCACGCTTGCCGGCAACTGAAGCAATGGTGATTAAACGACCGTAGCCGGTCGCAATCATCGCCGGCACGACTGCCCGGCACGTGTGATATATCGCGGTAAGATTGACTGCCAGTGTGCGTTCCCACTCAGCAGGTGTTAGATCAAGAAATGGCGCTGAACTGAGCACAGCAGCGTTATTCACCAGAATATCAATCCGCCCCCACTGATGCAATACGTGATTGACGGCGGTATCTACCTCTGCGGCAATGGCCACATCGGCCACGACGCCCTGCACCCGATCACCGAGTCGCTCAGCAGCAGGAACCACTGCCGCGTCACGATCTAGCAACGCAACCTGTGCCCCATGTTCGACAAATGCGGTGGCAATTGCGTAGCCAATACCACGTCCGGCACCGGTGACAATGGCAGTGCGACCTCGCAGATCAAACATTGACCATCCTCTGCAGGCGGTTATAACGATACTTCATCATAATTCTAAAAGACACAGCAGTCAACTTGCGGTTGGTAGATCAGAGCGATCAGCGTCGAGCGTGGTTCAACGTATTGAAGTTCGTTTTGCATAGTGTTACGACACGTATCTGGTAACAGGCGCGGTGGAAGCTGTACTCCATACCGGTGAGGCAGGGGTAGGCGCTGCGGGTGGCCGCGTATCTCCAAGCGATGGCTACGCGGCAGCATGGCTGCCGCACTCCAAACTTCGCAACACGGGTCGTGCTGCGATACGAGACGCATCTGGCAACGGGCGCGGTGGATGCTGCACTCCATACCGGTGAGGCAGGGGTTAGCGCTGCGGGTGGCCGCGTATCTCCGAGCGATGGCTGCGCGGCAGCATGGCTGTTGTACTCCAAACTTCGCGACACGGGTCGTGCTGCGGTACGAGACGCATCTGGCACAGGCGCGGTGGCTGCTGTACTCCATACTGGTGAGGCAGGGGGTGCTGCGGGTGGCCGCACCTCTGAGCGATGGCTGTGCGGCAGCATGGCTGTTGTACGCCGAACTCTGCGGCACGGGTTGTGCTTGCTGGCACGATCAGTAGGGGCGACGCATGCGTCGCCCCTACAACTCGTCATCACATCAAATATGGCAGCATAACGTGACACACCACACCAGCCAACTCTTACCCCGATACTGCACCTGGACGAGGCACCGCTAAATGCCAGCGCTAGAGGGGCACGGCATGCCGTGCCCCTACTGCTGCACCACCGACAACCAACCGACCCGCCGGTGGCACACCTGAACGACGCAGATTGTTGAGAACGATTTGGGGTCAGACTGTGGAATGTAACCACTACCAGGCCTCTCCACGGCGGGCTGGCACGCTCATCTTGCGCTATCGTTTGCCAGAACAAGGTAATCCTGCTATACTTGGCACAATTGTTCGGATAGATCACAATGACCGGGTGGAACCGGTCATTCTGTTGTCAGAGGGAGAACTCTGAAATGCAGTTGCTCTACCTCGATCCACATCAGTTAGAGGTTGATCCAACCGGTGTGCGTGAAGAACCGGGAGATATTGCCGGCCTGGCGACAACGATTGCCGAATACGGGATGCTCCAGCCAATAGGGGTGACACCAATCGGCGGTGGACGTTATCGAGTAGTGTACGGTGGGAGACGGCGAGCCGCTGCCATCCAGCTCGGCTTGAGCAAAGTGCCGTGTATTGTGCTCGATAACGATGATCCTGATCTTCTGTTACGTCAACTCATTGAAAATGTGCAGCGGCAGGATTTGAACGACATCGAACAGGCCCGCGCTTTTGCCCGTCTCCGCGAGCATATTATCGCAACCCGCGGTAAATTGCCCGACAACGAACTCGATGAAGCGGTTGGGCAGGCGGTGGGACTGGGGGCACGCACAGTTCGCCGCTACCTCGGCCTCCTGGAATTGCCTGAAGAAGTGCAGCAGATGATCCGGCGCGGCGATCTGAATGTAACCCAGGCTCAACATCTGCGCCGGATTACCAACCCAAAGACGCAAATTGATTTAGCCCGCTTTGCCGTTGAGGAGGGGATGTCGGCAGCCGAATTGAGCCGGCTCACCACCTACTTTGCCGCCAATCCAAACCTTACCCTCGACGTGGCTTTGCAGGCGCTTGAACAGGGTGAGGAGTTACGCACGAAGGCCACTCCAGCCGGTAGCAGTGGCGGCCCACTCAGCCATACCCCGGTGGCGATGGCCGATCTCCCTGCACACGATGACACCTGGGACGATGAGGAACAGGGCGACACCTATCTGACCGTAGAAGAAGAGACTATCGAGAACCAGCCCAAAAACAAGGCGCGCGTCTTCCGCATTCGCTCACTCGATCAGATGGTTGACGAGAGTGATCGACTGGCCCGGGCTGTACACGATGGTGATCTGCTGAAGTGGATTGAACGCGACGAGGGCGCAGTCTTCAAGGTGCGGCTTTTGTTACGTCAATTAGAAAGCCTGACTCACGCTTTACGGGAGATTGCCCGCCAACGCAACCTCCCGCTCGATGAGGAGTAGCGGCAATAACCACCTGCTGGCGTGGCGACCGTCAATTGCGCCACGCCAGTGGTGAGATAGCGTGCAGTGTTTGTACGTTCTTCACTACGGATACCATAACCCAGGTTGCTACCTTTATCACCACAGAGGCATAGAGGATGGGTGTAATCCGGGTTGCTACCATGAGGTATGACGAAATGCGTTCATAGGAACTGGCTGCTCCCTACATCGTTATGCGGTACGCCATACGGTGTTGAGGGTAACGTCGTGCTGTTCATTCTGATAGTCAGCTTCCGTCGCCTGCTCACAGCATAGGTGGCAACGTGAGTTGCCATAACCTCGCAAAGTAGGGTTTGCCTCAGCACCGTGTAGGGCAAGCGCCAGTATTGCGCTACACGGTGCATATCATCTATCTTTGCCTCACCATGTAGAAGAGACAACACCACAGTGAGTAAATTATCAGATACCCTGGTGCAGGTTTCACTGCCCACTGCCCCTACGCTATGCGGTCAGAACCGCCAGATGGGGAATGTTTCATACATACAGACATAGCCCAGCAGGACGCAGAGAGCGTACTGTCGTACACTCCTCTCAATGCTGACAATCGACGCCAATCATCACCAGGCACTGCGAGTGGAGGGCAACTATGCTGCTGACATCCTGTGCTGCCGACGGTGCAGCGTGGTTCGTCCCCTTTGGCAACTATTGACAAGTCTGGTATTATAACGAAACAACCCCTGTTCAAATCTGTGGTACGGCAAAGTTAGCTCGCACATCAACAAAGATGGAATGATGCTGAACGTATTGCTACCGTTGCCCAACAGACATCTCATCCATCCTAACGATAGGATGATCGGGAAAGAGCATCCATGCCGACAGCTCGCTCACGATAGTGTAGCGGCTACCGACCATTCATCGGCAACATACGGGCTGAAGTGCTATGCATACGAACGATAATCAGCCGGATTGGTGCGGAAGCCTGGCTTCTGCACACCGTGTGGCGTCCGGTAGGAAGCACTGACAGGGTAAGCGCGTCATTTCAGCGAGAGTACTGAAGTCATTGCACGCATCATTAACAGGCGAGATGACCATGACGAGGGCGCACGTCGTCCCTGCGACCAGCAGGGTGACCGGCACAACACACACCTGCCAGCGAGCACAGTGGGATTGGAAGCATGGCTTCCGCACTCCAAACTCCACGACACGCCCATCACTGAGCGGGAGAGGTAGCCAATCTGGCAGGTGATTAATCAGCTCTTGACAAACAGTTCAGATTGTGTTAACGTATAAATCGAATTAGTAATTCGTTTTAGTCCAATTCAAGATACGGTCAATGAACGACCAATCTCGTCCAAAACGGAACCGTCCGCCATCCATGTACGATGTGGCGCGACTGGCCGGCGTTTCGCAGACTACGGTATCGTTCGTGGTCAACAATGTCACGAGCGCTGCCATTAGTCAGGAAACACGCGACCGGGTCTGGGCGGCCATTCATGCCCTTGGCTGGCGCCCTAATGCAGTGGCGCGTAGTTTGCGTACCCGCCACTCACAAACGCTAGGGTTGATCTCCGACGAGGTCGTCACGTCTCCCTATGCGGTACGCATGATTTTGGGCGCCCAAGAAGCCGCATGGAATAATCGTCAGATGCTCCTGGTAGTCAATACCAGTGGTCAGCAGGATATTGAGCAGACAGCGCTGCAATTTATGCTGGAACGCCAAGTTGAGGGCTTGATTTACGCAACAATGTATCACCACGAAGTGACACCACCGACTGGAATTACGACAGTACCAACAATTCTGGTCAACTGCTTCGTGGCCGACCGGTCATTGCCGGCGATTATTCCTGACGAAGTGCAGGGAGGGTATACGGCGACGGAAACCCTGATCCTGCGGGGACACCGCCGGATCGCCTTTATCAACGAGATCATTCCAATGCCGGCTCTGTTTGGTCGCCTGGAAGGGTACCGGCGGGCGCTGACCGATTATGGCTTACCGTTTGATCAGTCACTAGTACGCAGTTGTCATTCCAATGCCCAGGATGCGTTTAGCGCAGCCCGTGATCTGCTCGAACGGCCTGATCGGCCAACCGCCATCTTCTGCTTCAATGACAAAATGGCGATGGGCGTGTATGATGCGATCAAGCGGTTGGGCTTGCGCATCCCCCAAGACGTGGCAGTTATCGGGTTTGACAATCTCGAACTCATCGCTGCTCAGCTCTATCCACCACTCACGACCATCGAGCTACCGCACTACGAGATGGGCAAACGAGCTGTAGAACTATTGCAATCGCTGCCCGCAGGCGAAAGCCTGCCACCGACACAGCATTATATCCCCTGCCCGTTAATTGAACGGGCATCAGTATAGTTGTTGTTCGTAACGTTACTCTTCGCGGAAAGGAGGTGTCTTTGTCGCAACAACCACTTTTGAACGGATCGTCAGAGTTGACTGCAACCCATGGAAGGAGCTAGAACCATGTTTCGTTCACGTTTGAGCTTTTTGATTGTGCTGATGGCCGTGGTAAGCCTCGTGCTGGCGGCGTGTGGTGGCGGTGGGCAAACGACACAACCAACCCAACCGGCTGGTGGGACCGGAAACCAGACGTCTGGTGAACAGAAGCGCGTCACCATTCTCGGTGCATTCGGCGGTGGTGAAGCCGATGCCTTCGAGGAAGTTATTAAGGTTTTCGAGGCCGCCAACCCGGATATTGATGTCGTGTACACCGGTGTGAATGATTTCGATACGCAGATTGTTGTCCGTGTACAGGCAGGCGATCCGCCGGACATTGCCGGCTTCCCGCAACCGGGTGGTGCTGCTCGCCTGGCTGCCGAGGGTAATCTAGTTCCGTTGTGGCCAGAAGTCATTGCGCAGATTGATAAGAACTACGCACCGTTCTGGAAGGAACTGGGTACATTTGGTGGGACTCCCTACGGCGTATTCCACCGTGTTAACGCCAAAGGCTTCATCTGGTACAACAAGCCTGCTTTTGAAGCTGCCGGCTACACGGTGCCAACCACCTGGGACGAGTTGAAGGCTCTAACTGAGCAAATGAAGGCTAACGGGCATACGCCGTGGTGCGAGGGGATCGAGTCGGGCGCTGCTACCGGCTGGAAAGGCACCGACTGGATCGAGAACATTATGTTGCGCACCCAAACCACGGCAACCTACGACCGCTGGATTTCGGGCGAAGTACCCTTCAGCTCGCCAGAAGTGAAGCGTGCCTTCGAGATTCTGGGTGAAACCTGGTTCACCGATGGCAATGTCTACGGTGGCCGGCAGTCGATTGTGTTGACCAACTTCGGTGATGCAGCAACCTTCCTCTTCACCGAGCCACCGAACTGCTGGCTCCACATGCAAGGAAGCTTTGTGACCAACTTCTTCCAGGACTCGGTCAAAGCCGATCTGGATAACAAAGTTGGCCTGTTCGTAATGCCACCGATTGACCCGAACGTAACGCCGGCCCTCGAAGTTGGTGGTGACGTCTTCGTCGTACTGAAGGACCGGGATCGGCCAGAAGTACGCAAGTTCATGGAATTTATGGCAACCGGTGCTGCTGCTGATCCGTGGATCCGGCAGGGTGGTGGTATCTTTCCGCACAAGGATCAGAATCTGAGCCTCTACCCAACCTCGATTGAGCGCCAGGTTGCCGAGGCAATCCTGGCTGCGCAGGCCGCTCGCTTTGATGCCTCAGACGCGATGCCAGCAGCCGTGAATGCTGCCTTCTGGAAGGGTGTGACCGATTGGGCAAGCGGCAATCGCGATCTCGATACGGTTCTGTCCGAGATTGACGCAGCCCGTAATCAGTAGCCGGTAGTTCGATATGGCGGGTAGCCTGCTACCCGCCATCCTCCATGTCTGATTGTGATATAGAGTGGCAATGCTGCCACTCAAGGAGGAGTTCTGATGCGACCAACACGTGAAATCAGCCGATCTCCAGAGGTAGGCGGCATCGGGGTCTTTTTGTCAACCACCCTCGGTCGTCTCCTGGTGTCGATTTTTGTGCCGGCCATTACGTTTTTTGTCCTGTATCAGGTCTTTATCTTCCTCCGCGACACCCAGATCCCGCAGTGGATTACAGCCATCATTGCTATTTTGTGGGGTGTCGGTGGCGTGTTGGCGCTCTATACACTCTCAAACTATCTGATCGAGCAGTTGAATCCATCGTGGCGCAGGCGTCTGATCCCCTTTGTGTTTGTGGGTCCGGCACTGGCCATCCTGACCTGGTACCTGGTCTTGCCGACTATCCGCTCATTCATTGCCAGTCTCTACGACGCCCGTGGTATCAATTTTGTCGGGCTTGATAACTATATCTACGCTTTTACCAGCCAGGAGATGTTGCAATCGTACCGCAACAACTTCCTCTTCTGGATGATCTTCGGTACCGGTATGAGTGTCGGCTTCGGTCTGCTGATTGCCGTGCTTGTAGATCGAACGCACCCGATCTTCGAGACGGTCTGCAAGGCACTGATCTTTATGCCGATGGTGATTTCCGGTGTCGGTGCTTCGGTGATCTGGAAATTCATCTACGAGTATCGCCCGACCGGCTCGACCCAGATCGGATTACTGAACGGGATCATTACTGCCCTGGGTTTTGAATCGCAAGGCTGGCTCCTGTTGCAGCCATGGAATAACCTTTTTCTGGTGATCATTATGGTCTGGCTACAGACCGGTTATTCGATGGTCATTATTTCGGCGGCCATTAAAGCCATTCCCGCTGATTTGCTGGAAGCGGGACGCATCGACGGTGCAAACGAGTTCCAAATCTTCCGCAGCATCATTTTGCCGTCGATTCAGGGCACGTTGATTACGGTCACCACGACGATCATCCTCTTCACGCTGAAGATTTTTGACATTGTGCAGTCGATGACGGGTGGTAACTTCGGGACACAGGTTATCGCCAACGTGCAGTACGTCCAATTGTTCCGCCAGGTGAATAACGGACGGGCCGCAGCCATTGCGATTATCTTGCTGCTGGCGGTGTTGCCGGTGATGTATTACAACTTGCGGCAGTTTGGCAAGCAGACGGAGGCCTTCCGATGACAACAGCAACTCTTGCAACACCACGCCATCGCCGCCGCTTTCGTTTCGGTACGTTCATGGTGTATGTGGTGATGATTATCATCACGCTATTCTGGATTACGCCAACGGTCGGTTTGCTGGTCAGTTCATTCCGCCCGGCTGATGATGTGAAGACGAGTGGCTGGTGGACGGTTGTCACCAATCCGGAGAAGGCCCGCTTTACGCTCGACAACTATCGCACAGTGCTCGGGTTACCTGTTGCCGGTCGCGCAGCACCGACTGGCGGCAGTCGGGTTGGGATGGAGGTCGCGCTGATCAATACCCTCACCGTCGCCCTCCCGGCAACAATCATTCCGATCTTGATTGCTGCATTCGCCGCCTACGGCTTCGCCTGGATCGATTTTCCCGGTCGGCGCGCGCTGTTTATTCTGGTGGTGGCGATGCTGGTGGTGCCACTGCAAATCTCGCTGGTGCCGATTTTACGTGACTACGTGGCATTGCAACTCGGCGGAACGTATCTTGGGGTCTGGCTGGCACACACCGGATTCGGTTTGCCCCTCGCCGTCTATCTGCTCTACAACTACATCAGCACGATTCCGCGCGATATTTTCGAGTCGGCTTTTCTCGATGGCGCAACCCACTTTACAATCTTTACCCGTCTGATTTTGCCACTCTCGACACCGGCATTGGCCAGCTTTGCCATCTTTCAATTCCTCTGGACCTGGAATGACTTGCTGGTGGCCCTGGTCTTCCTCGGTGCTGAGCCACGGGTCCAGGTCGTTACCCAACGCCTGCTGAGTCTGCTCGGCCAGTTCGGCCAGGAGTGGCATCTACTTACGTCCGGTGCCTTTATTTCGATGATCGTGCCACTGATCGTCTTCTTCTCGCTCCAGCGCTTCTTTGTGCGTGGTCTGATGGCAGGCTCGGTGAAGGGATAAGACGCTACCGTTCTGAATCTATTTCAAAAAACGTCTACGAGAAGGTATCTCATTCATTCCTGACAGACTCGATGATCGTGACGAGCACCCACAGCATCGCCGTAACCAGCAGGGTCAACCGCGTGACACGCGCATGGCACGAAGCACGGTTGGTGCGGCAGCATGGCTGCCGCACTCCAAACGCCACGATTTGCGCATGATGCGCGGGCAAGACAACCATCCAGCGTGTGATGGCACCGCAGATGGTCGGCAGCCCTCCTCGCTGCCATACCGGCAGCCTGGGAGCGGGATATGCTGGCGTTGGCGATTGGTAAACGTTCATGCACCTGGGTGATGGGCTGGGAGCACGACTGCATAGCCTTTCTGAAATAAGTTCCGACAATCTCCATGGTGAAGGTGATCCTATGGCAGGCGCTCAACAACGTCCGCGTTACCACTTTTTGCCGCCGGCAAACTGGATGAACGACCCAAATGGGCTTATTCAATGGGAAGACACGTTTCACTTGTTTTATCAGTACAACCCCGCCGGCGCATATCATCGCCATATCCATTGGGGTCACGCAACCAGTCACGATCTAATTCACTGGCAACATCAACCGATTGCCCTCTCACCAACGCCAGGTGGTGCTGATGCTGATGGTTGCTGGTCGGGCTGTGCCGTTAATGACCACGGCACACCCACCCTGATCTACACCGGCTTTCGATTGCCTGAAGTACAACAACCGTGCCTGGCAGTCAGTCACGATGGTTTACAAACCTGGCAGAAGTGGCCAGAGCCGATCATTGCTGCACCACCGCCGGAACTCGATCTGCTTGGCTTTCGCGACCATACTGTCTGGCAAGAACAGGGAGTCTGGCACATGCTGATCGGTTCGGGCATTCGTGGTCAGGGTGGTACCGTCTTGCTCTACCGCTCGCCCGATTTACGACACTGGGAATACGCAGGCCCACTCTTGATCGGTGATGCCGGTCAGTTCGATCCGGTCTGGACGGGTTTGCTCTGGGAGTGTCCAGACTTTTTCGCGCTAGGCGACCAGCAGGTGCTCGTCTGCTCGGCCTGGGATCGACGACCATACTACACGATTGCGATGATCGGCGCGTATCGGGATGGCCGCTTTGTCCCGCATACAACCCACAAACTGGATTATGGCGACGCTCATTTCTACGCCCCGCAAACCATGCCGATCCGCGATGGACGACGCATCATGTTTGCCTGGTCAATGGAGGGACGAAGCGAGGAGTCCATTGTAGCGGCAGGTTGGGCCGGGGTGATGACGCTGCCACGCGAGGTGAAGATAGCCGATGATGGTCAGATCGTAACATTGCCGGTGAACGAAGTCCAGCAGTTACGTCAAGACGAGATCGTTATCCCATCAACGCGGGTCATGCCGCACGACATCCACTGGCTGCCCGTCCACGGTGCGCAGCTTGAGGTAGAGTTAATCCTGCGCCCACCACGGCATGGAACGTGCACCGTCATGCTGCGGGCCAGCCCCGACGGCAGCGAAGCGACCGTTTTGCGCTACAACAGCCGAACCGCAACCCTCACCCTCGACCGGCGCCGGTCGAGTCTGGCCGGTGATGTCTGGCGTGACGCTCACCACGCCCCCCTTACTCTGCACAACGATGAGCCGTTAGTGCTGCGCATCTTTCTTGATGCCTCGTTGATTGAAGTCTTTGCCAACGAACGCCGTTCGATCACCAGTCGTATCTACCCAACCCGCCCTGACAGCACGGGTATTGCGATTTGTGCCGACGAGGCTGCGGTTGATCTCCTTGCCGGACGGGTGTGGGAGATGGCCGGAATCTGGTAGCGTACATTACCACGGAAAGAAGACCGGCACCAGGATCAGACAAATCACCATCACGAGCAATTGCAGCGGGACACCAGCTCGGACATAGTCAATAAAGCGATATTCGCCGGGTGCCAGCACCAACGTGTTCACCGGGGAAGCAATCGGGGTAGCGAAGGCGGTCGAGGCCGCAAGTGCTGCCGTGATCAACAGAGGTTCGGGGGCCAGGGTCAATTGATCGGCAACGCCGAGGGCAATCGGCATAATGAGGACGGCAGTCGCCGTATTCGAGATGAACTGGCTCAACAGGCTGGTAACGATGAAGATACCGGCCAGCACAACCAATGGTGAAAAGTCACCCAGCACGCTGACCAGTTGTTCAGCGATGAATGCTGCCCCGCCAGTCTTCTTGAGCGCAGTTGCCATCGGCAGCATCGCAGCAATCAGGACCAGACTCTCCCAGTTGAGTCGACGATAGACCCCACTGAGCGGCACGCAACCGCTCAACACCATGGCGACTGCGGCCAGCAAGGCGGCGGTCACAACCGGCAACCAACCGGCGGCCATAACGATCAACATGAGGATCATGATGGTCATTGCCGTCCAGGAACGCCAATCAAGCCGATGACCGGTTATTGCCATATCGCGTGGGAAGGCGACCACCACCAGATCGCCAGCGGTTTGCTGTGTCCGAACAATTTCCTGTAATTGATCAGGAGCACCTGCCACCAGCAGCGTATCACCGAAGCGTAACGGCTCGTTGACAAGATCGCCTTGAAATGGCTGACCGAGACGTCGTACCCCCAACACGGTCACACCGAAAAGCTGACATAATTCCGCCCTGGCAATAGTCTGCCCTTCAAAGCGCGAGCGCGGTGTTAATGCCACTTCCATGATGTGAAGATCTGGCCCGAATGGAAGACTCGACGATAGGGACTGGACAACAACTCCCTCCTGGCGGCAAAATCGTTCGATTGCGCCTTCGTCGCCTATCACATCGAGAAGATCACCTGCCAGAATCCGCGTTGCCGACGTAACGGCCCGCGGTGACCCCGGTTCTGGCCGTGATCCAGGCCAGCGTCGTACCCCAACAACCGTAATACCGTAGCGATTCTGGAGCCGCAGTTCAGACAGCGTGTGTCCGGCCAGTGGCGAATCAGCTAACACCCGTACCTGCACAAGGTCTTTGGTCAGGAAATAGTCAGCAGCCAGTTCGGCCAGGGTTGGCCCCCGCTCCACTTCTGACACCGGTACATCGCGCACCGGTAACAGCCAGTGGCCAAACCAGGCCACGGTGAGCGTGATCATGACCAGGATGGTCATCCCAATTGGCGTAAAGCTGAAAAAGCCGAGAGGTGGCCGCCCGGCACTGACCAATGCCTCTGCCGCAATCAGATTGGGTGGCGTTCCGATCAACGTCAACATACCACCGGTGAGCGCAGCATAGGCGAGCGGTAACAGCAGGCGGGCAGGGCTAATCCCTGCCCGGCGAGCCAGACTCAGCGCCACCGGAATCATAATTGCCACGGTACCGGTCGAGCTGATAAACGCCGACAGGAACGCAACCGGAACCATCAAAGTTACCAGCATCCGGCGCTCACTCTGCCCGGCGATACTACCGAGTTTATTCCCAATCCAGGCCGCAACCCCGGTCTGAAGTAACCCATCACCAACAATCATCAATGCCGCAATCAATATGACCGTCGTATCACCAAAACCGGCGACTGCTTCAGCCGGGGTCAGAATCCCACCGAGCATCAGTGCAAGCATACCGAGCACTGCTACGAGATCGATCCGGATTCGATCAGTGGTGAAAAGGACAATCACGCAGAGCAGGATGGAAAAGACCAGAATGATGTCAAATGTCATGAGCTGGCTCGAACCTATCTCAAAAACGCTTACGAGAAGTTATCTAATACCTCTCTGACCGACTCTCTAATGGTAACGAGCACATCCAGTATCCCCGTGACCAGTATGGTCAACGGCATACCACGCGCCGGATCGTGTGTACGGCTGCTGCGGCAGCATGGCTGCCGCACTCCAAACTCTGCGACACGCGCATGACGAGCGGGTAAGGCAACCCATCCAGCGCGTGATGGTACGGTTGGAGCTGCTCTCTGCCAGCAGGCCAAGAGCAGGGTAGGCTATCGCTGGTGATTGGCAAGCACGTGTGCGCCTGAGTGACGGTCTCGTAGCACGATAGCACGGCTTCTATGAAATAAGTTCTCTTGCACAGCTCTCGCCTGGCAACACCACTGGCATCGCCATTGTCAGACTATCAACTAAACACACACCCAGCGACGACCAGCCACAGATGTGCCTATACCCCTCCAGCCCTGATCAGGCCGGCCAGATTACTCCGCCCCTGATCTGCCAGTATTGTCGCCTGCGCGATAAAGAGCTGAGCTGTTGTCACTGCGTCATTCAGCGCGTTGTGCTGGGCATACACCGGCAACCCAAGCGCCGTTGCCAGACCACGCAACTCAATTGCGGGATCGGGCATATCGTGTGGTTGTTCGCCCAACCAGCGCGCATTCATATGGAGTGTGAGAGCCAGACGAGCAGTATCCAGAATTGGTCGCCGCAACTTACCACCAAACGGCTTCAGCGCGGCATTAATGAAACGAACATCCACTTGCGCCACATGCACAACTAACACCCGCCCGGCAATGCGACGCAGCAACTCGGCCAGCACCTCTTCGGCGGGCGGCGCATTCTGTAGCTCGGCTGGTGTCAAGTGATGCACCCGAATACTCTCAACACTCGGTTCACGATCAGGAGGTGGCTTGATCAGCGAATACCAGGTCTGTTTGAGCAAGACCCGCCCATTCTCGATATTCACGGCACCAACGGCAATCAAGGCATCATGACGGGTATCAAGGCCGGTGGTTTCGACATCGATCACGGTGTAGGGAACTTCCCGCCATGGTAAACGCCGATCAGGTTCGGGAAAGGCTTCGTAGGCCCGTACAAAATCAGCCGGTGGCGTGCGTTGAAACAGTCTCGCCCAAAACGCCATAGACACCTCTACGCCAGTCGGTCAGTTTGAAACATCAGCGCTACGCCACGTTGGACAGAGGCAATCGCCTGCAAGGACTCTTTGACTTCACGCCGTTCACGCGGCCCCAGTTGATGAAAATTGACCAGGTTATCCGGTGGCAGACCAAGCGCAATCTGCTTTTGCTGATGGTGCAATCGTAAACTTGAGAGCAATTCAAACGCGCTGATCAGGTTATCGGCATCTTCGTGGCTCAGCACACCGGCAGCTTTGGCTGCCCGCAAGCGGGCAATGGTGTTCGTTTCATTGCTGTGGGCTTCAAGGGCAAACAAACGTGCCAGATCAACTACCATCGCCGTTCCGCGCAGCTTGAGATCGAGCAGATCGCGTTGATCACCACGTCGTTCGAGCGCAACCTGACGAAAGAAGGTCAACGGCGCCGGCTGTCGCAACGCAGCGCGGGCCAGGCGAGCCATAAAGATGCGATGTTCGGCAGCGTGCTGAGTTATTGTGCGCAGAACAGGTTCGGCGGGCAACTGACCATATACCTGCCGGTAGTCAAAAAAGATTGCAATACGCAGCAACGACTCCTCATCGGGAATCTCGATCCAGCGGTGGAAATAGCGTTGCCAGGTAGCCAGTGACTGGCGCCATTCGGGATTGGTCGCCATAATGTTGCCTGGACAGCGCGGGAAACCACATTCAACCAGCCAATCAACCACCAGGGTAGCCAGTTGCTCAAAGTAACGGACATCGTCTGCCGAAGCCGAGTCATCGTACACCAGCGCATTATCCTGATCGGTGCGTAACGTCTGTTCGTAACGTCCTTCGGAACCGAGCACAAGCCAGGCATACGGCACCGGTGGCGGTCCAAGCTGCGCCTCGGCATCGTGGATCAGGCGTTGTAATAGAGCATCGTGCGCCACAGCCACTACCCGGCCAATATCACTGACCCGCGCTCCGGCAGCGGTCAGCGTGAAGACTGCATCAGCCACCTGATCGGTATAACGACGTAAATCGGCCAGCGATGTCGCCCGTTGCAACAGGCGCGGTAAAAAGAGCGGGCTATTGCTCTGGCGGCGCAAAATATCGGTGTGGGTAACGACCCCTACGACCCGATCACCTTCAACAAGGGGTAAGTGATGGATACCTCGCTCAAGCATCAGCAATAACCCCTCAAACGCCAGCGCGTCAGCCGCTATCGTAGTTGCCGGCGCACTCATCACCTGGCGTACCGGCGTCGTATCCGGCAGCCCTTCAGCCAATACCCGGTTGCGCAAATCACGGTCGGTGATAATGCCGATAGGCGTATGTTCAACAATCAACGATGAAATCCGCTCGTCACGCATCAAACGAGCTGCATCGCCAACTGTCGCCTCTGGGCTAATCGATACCGGCGGACGAGCCACCAGATCGCGTAAACGGGTTTGAAACAGGGCAGGGTTGGATTCCGACTGTCGTGATTGCAGGGCATAGCCGAGCCGCTCGATAACCGAAGCAGCAAAGAACGCGGCAAACTGTGGTTGTTCAGCTCGCAGGCGATGAAAGATCGCACCGGGCAGAAGATAGAGCAGCGTATCAGTATGTGCACGAACGGTGACCAGCGGTGGCTGGCCACGGATCAACGAAGGATGACCAAACGCCTCGCCGGGGCCAAGCGTATCAACGACCTGATCTTCACTACGCAGCAGATCGACAGAACCCTTACACACGATGTACAGAAACGACGATGGTTCACCGCCTTTGGTGAGAATGGTCTGCCCTGCCCGCACAAACTCAATCTGCAATTCACCGGCGATTTGATGCACAACCTGTTCGGGAAGGCGGTCAAAGGGTGGATACGAGCGTAAAAAGCGTGCGATCTCATCCATTGCGAAACCCTGCAACTACAACAATGGCGAATGTATCAACAGCCGATGTTATCGACCGGCAATCATCATTCGCGAGAGGTGACAATAGCTTAACTGCCGTAGCGCAATCATGCTACACACCGATAGCAAAAGAAAACCGGGTTACGCCCTTATGATAACCGATATTGTCATCTTCTCGGTGATGAAAGCAGAGCAAAATAGTAGAAGTCATCTCATCCGTGGGTGAAATATGGTGTGGTAACGAATGTTTTCAACCATTACCCAAGAGGTATTTCCGTATCGCATCAAATCGTAGGGGCACGGCATGCCGTGCCCCTACGACTGGCACACCTGGTCATGCTTCTGTACGAGGATCACACTTGAAGAATGCACATTTGTGAGCAAGATGTGGCATCATTCATCGCGCTAATGACCCGGTGGGGAAGGTTGCCAATCCACCTGATACACGCAAGACCATTTGGAAGAGTAGAACCTCTTTCAGAAAACGGCTGTCAGGAGTTATCTCATTGCTGACCAACCCCATGATCGTAACGAGCACATCCAGCATCCCCGTGACCAGTGGGGGCAACGGCGTACCACGCGCCGGACAGCGAGCACGGCTGCTGCGGTAGCCATGCTGCCGCACTCCAAACGCCGCAACACGCGCATGACGAGCGGACAAAGCAACCATCCAGCGCGTAATGGCACAAACGGAGCTACTCTCTGCCAACAGGACAGGATGAGGCAATGTATCATCACCAGGATGGAGAGAAAAACATTCTCCTCGCAGCCAGCAGGATAACCGGTGCAACAGGCCCCTGGCAGCTCACATAGCAGGTGCAGAAGCATGGCCTCCGCACGCCAGACTACGCGACGTGTGCAGCGCCAAAACACGCTCCCTCTGCAACCAGATCGACAGCCGGGGCTACGACAGGCACACCGCACCGGTCAAAAAAAGCACGAGGCACCTCTAGGTGGAGATGCCTCGCCAACGACGATGGAACTACACAGGAGACTACCGGCGCTCGATGAGGAGACGAATAGCCGTGCGTTCCTCGTCATCGATAGCGACATCGATAAACGACGGAATACAGACGATATCGATACCCTCCTCGCTCAGATATGCGCGAGCGATAGCAACGGCCTTAATGGCCTGATTGGTTGCGCCAGCGCCAATTGACTGTACCTCGGCCGAACCATTCTCGCGCATTACACCGGCAATTGCGCCGGCAACGGCACTCGGCCGCGAGCGGGTCGAGACCTTCAAGACCTCGGCACTGCGCTGACGAGCGGGGGTGGCGTTTCCTTCGCCAACAGCCCGCTCTAGCGGCTGGGCGTTGCTCATAGCTTCCTCCTGTTGGTGACGTGTACGGGTAGTTAGACGGCTCGTATCATCGGGCGGAGTTGCCAGGCTCATACCGGCGCAGCCTCCTCGTGTAAAAACCCTATAGCCGACGATCGAAAGCGTGTTGTAATTGTACCACACGTTATCGTGATGTGTAGACCAAAATATCACCAAATTTGGGTGTATCTGGCCAAACATCACCGTGCATAATCAACGGCGCGGGTTTCGCGGATAATCGTCACTTTGATCTGACCAGGATATTGCAGACTCTCTTCGATCTTCTTAGCCACATTGCGAGCCAGATGGATACTGGCCAGATCGTCAATTTGATCGGGTTGCACCATCACCCGCACCTCACGACCGGCCTGCACAGCAAACGCACGCTGGACGCCGGGGAATGATGTAGCAACGGTTTCGAGAGCCTCCAGCCGCTTGATGTACAGATCAAGCGTTTCGCGACGTGCACCAGGACGGGCACCAGAAATTGCATCAGCGGCAATCACAAGAAAGGCTTCGACGGTTTGCGGTTCTTCATCGTAGTGATGTGCTGCGATGGCGTGCACGATTGCCGCCGACCGCCCAAGACGCCGGGCAATTTCGGCACCAATCAGAGCGTGCGGACCCTGAACCTCGTGATCAACCGCTTTACCGATGTCGTGCAACAACGCAGCGGTCTTGGCAATATTGACATTGGCACCCAATTCAGCAGCCATATGGGCTGCCAGTAAGGCACATTCTAGCGAATGTTGCAAAACATTTTGCCCATAACTGGTGCGATATTTCAAACGACCGAGCAGCTTAATCAGATCGGGGTGCAACCCCTGCACATTCGCTTCGTAAGCGACACGCTCACCTTCTTCGCGCATAATCTGCTCGATCTCGAGTTGTGTCTTGTGAACCACCTCCTCGATACGGGAAGGATGGATCCGGCCATCCTTCAACAACTTCAACAGCGCCACTCGTGCTACTTCCCGACGTACCGGATCGTGGCACGAGAGAGTCACCGCTTCAGGGGTATCATCAACAATAATATCAACACCGGTGATCTGCTCGAAGGCGCGAATATTGCGTCCTTCACGACCAATGATGCGCCCTTTCAGTTCTTCACTCGGCAGGTTCACCGTTGAGACGGTCATTTCTGCAACGTAATCACTCGCGCAGCGCTGAATGGCCAGACCGATAATTTTACGGGCAATTTTATCGGCCTCCTCTTTCGTTTGCTGTTCGAGTTCACGGATGCGCCGGGCTGCATCTTCACGTGTTTCACGCTCAACTTCGGCCAGAATAATTGAGCGCGCTTCTTCACGCGATAACTGCGAAATTCGCTCTAGCTCTTGCGCCTGTTGGCGCTTTAACCGTTCAGCTTCTTGCGTCAACTGTTCAATCTGACGCTCGCGCTGCTGGATCAGCCGCTCACGACGCTCGATCCCTTCTAATTTACGATCGATATTTTCCTCTTTACGTTGCAGACGTTCTTCCTGTTTTTGCAAGCTCTGGCGCGATTCACGTAACTCGGCTTCAGCTTCGTTTCGAATCCGTAACGCTTCATCTTTTGCTTGCAAGAGGATTTCTTTTTGCTGCGAACGCGCCTCTTCAATTAACAGGCGGGCTTCGGCAGCTTTACGTTGGACCAGTGAGCTGACGCCATTGTTCGCCCAATAGACACCTATGCCTGCACCGCCAGCCAGCCCTGCCAGCAGGGCGACGACGGCCCAGAGTAGCTCTGTCACGGTAGCCTCCTATGCAGTTGTTAATGTGCACGACGCCGGATGGAAGTATGACCGACGATATGCAGATAGATATTGTAACTGTGGATTTTCAATCCATACAGGTAACTTTCATCATACTGATCGATGTACCACCTGTCAAGACTCTTGCCAATAGTGAATAAGATAACATACTTCTCAAATGAGAAAACCGATGATTTTTACCAGACCTGTTGTGATGACAACTCTAGCCTGTTCCAAAGCGATGGAGCGATGGCATTGCTATACGCAGCATCAAGCTCGTGTAGTACGGTGATTGCTGTTACTTGTCCGCCCCTGAACAACGTCTTTACGGGGCTTCCAGGTTGTCATGCGGAGCATCAGGCCACCTGTTTCTTCACATATCGCATGGTATCATGCAATAAACAACAACACCCGGAGGGAGTGATGGAGCTACCGTTTCCCGGCATGGACCCATACCTCGAACAGCCGGCGCTGTGGCCGGATGTGCATACAGCGCTGATTGCAGCAATGCGCGATGCCATCCAGGAGCAGCTTGGACCTGCCTATATTGCGCTCATCACGCCCTACATCGCGTTGGAGAGTATCGAGATTGCCCCCACCCGACAGGCGTTTGTGCCCGATATTGGCGTGTTGCGTGATGATCCTGCCGACACCGGTACCGCTACAGCAACCATCACCCCCGCCCCGCTCACGCTACCGGTGCAGATGACGGTGCCCACCCGGTATGCCCGGATTGAAATCCGCGCTGTTGTTCAGCAGACCCTGATCACCGCCATTGAGCTGCTCTCACCTGCCAACAAACGCCCCGGCCTCGATGGTGCCGATGCCTACGAAAAGAAGCGGCAGGAACTCTTCGCCAGCAGCGTTCACCTGCTCGAAATCGACCTCTTGCGCGGCGGGGTTCGCCCGCAACTGGCCCGGCCCCTGCCACCAACCGCCTACTGCGTCTTCCTCAGCCGAGCCTATCGCCGGCCACTGGTCGATGTCTGGCCGATTGCCCTTAGCGACCCGCTGCCGGTATTGCCGGTGCCCCTCAGCTACCCTGACCCCGATGTCGCCCTTGACCTCGGCGCGGTCTTGCGTCAGGTCTACCGTCGTGCCCATTACGAACGGCTGATCGATTACCGCGCCGACCCACCACCGCCACCCCTCGCCCCTGACGAAGCCGCCTGGCTGGATCAGCATCTGCGTGCGATGGGGTTGCGGTAGCTGACAACGATACCGTCGTGGAGAAGGGGTTTGACCCGTGTTGAAGCTGACATAGTAGTACACATAGCTCCACCGTTCACCAACAGGTATTACAATCGCGTATGCGATAGCACTGACCTGGAGAGAGTATCGTACAATAGTGAGGTAATCGCTCCTTGTACCGTCTGAAATGCTTAAGCCGGCAGGCATGGTGAATATGACAGCGCACGACAGTGTATTTGCAGGGCGGAACGGCGAAGGGGTGTTATAGCCTGAGTATTTCTACTCGAAAGAAGAGGTTCTGATAGCGCAGAAAAGCGAGTCGTACCCGGAGGGAGTGATGGAGCTACCGTTTCCCGGCATGGACCCATACCTCGAACAGCCGGCGCTGTGGCCGGATGTGCATGCGCGCCTGATTAGCGCGATGTGTGATGCCATCCAGGAACAGCTTGGGCCAGCCTATATTGCGCTCATCACGCCCTACATCGCGTTGGAGAGTATCGAGATTGCCCCCACCCGACAGGCGTTTGTGCCCGATATTGGCGTGCTGCGTGATGATCCTGCCGACACCGGTACCGCTACAGCAACCATCACCCCCGCGCCGCTCACGCTGCCGGTGCAGATGACGGTACCCACCCGGTATGCCCGAATTGAAATCCGCGCCGTTGTTCAGCAGACCCTGATCACCGCCATTGAGCTGCTCTCACCCGCCAACAAACGCCCCGGCCTCGATGGCGCCGATGCCTACGAAAAGAAGCGGCAGGAACTCTTCGCCAGCAGCGTTCATCTGCTCGAAATCGACCTCTTGCGCGGCGGGGTTCGTCCGCAACTGGCCCGGCCCCTGCCACCAACCGCCTACTGCGTCTTCCTCAGCCGAGCCTATCGCCGGCCACTGGTCGATGTCTGGCCGATTGCCCTCAGCGACCCGCTCCCGGTCTTGCCGGTGCCCCTCAGCTACCCTGACCCCGATGTCGCCCTTGACCTCGGCGCGGTCTTGCGTCAGGTCTACCGTCGTGCCCATTACGAACGGCTGATCGATTACCGCGCCGACCCGCCACCGCCACCCCTCGCCCCAGACGAAGCTGCCTGGCTGGATCAGCATCTGCGTGCGATGGGGTTGCGGTAAGGGTTAAGCGGCAGGTTGGAGTGTCTTATACGCTGCCCGTCCGGTGCAATGTGCGGTGGGCACAAAGGTTTACCTGCGAGCGCGAACGGTATCCACATCAGGTGAGTGATCCAATCTCTTTCCCAACGATGCCCACGTTCAAGAGGCATCCCTGCGCTGCATTGCGGCCAGGTGCGCCATCTGCTAACTACATCAATGGTCACCGCAGTACGAGAGGGTTGTCTGGTGCGTCCGCATTCAGGGTGCGATGCATCACCACCTCAAACCCCGTTGGGGGCGGGTCGGAGGGGGCGAGCCGGAGGCTCGCGCTCCCAGGGTACCGGAGCTGGGCGAGCCGGAGGCTCGCGCTCCCAGGGTACCGGAGCTGGGCGAGCCGGAGGCTCGCGCTCCCAGGGTGTCGGAGTTGGGCGAGCCGGAGGCTCGCGCTCCCAGGGCTATGCATTACCCACATGTCACGCTGCGTTAGGCTGGGCTGCAAGCACTCCCCGTGGCGCAGGCTTCCAGCCTGCGTGGAGGCGTTCCTCTCTACCGCCGTTAGATGCTGGCTGTGACTGCTGGTGCGCAGGCACGAACCTGGTACAACCAAACGTCTACGCGCAGGTAGCGTATTCATGCCTGACCGACTCGATGATCGAAACGAGCACATCCTGCATCCCCATGACCAGGATGGGGAACGGTGGGCCACGCGCTGGGTCGTAAGCGCGGCTGGTGCGGCAGCATGGCTGCCGCACTCCAAACTTCGCGACACGTGCCCGACGAGCGGGACAGGCAATTCATCCAGCACGTGCTGGCAGGGCTGGAGCGGCTTCCGTATACACCAGATTTGATATAAGAAGGGAAAGCCTCAGTTGAACACCCTTCTACCATCTGCTATAATCGGGATCAGGCATGGTTAGGAGACGGGTATGCCCTGGATGCACCATATTCAACCTGTCACAAGGTGAGGAAATACACATGCTTCGTTCATCATGGCGAGCCACGACGCTCCTGGTGGTATTAACACTCTGTATGCTTATATTAGCCACGTGTACTAACCGTGGCGTTTCACTTACAAATCCCTTGTACGTTCAGCAATTGACTACCGATCCAACCAACTACGCCGGTCGAGAAGTGACAGTTGATGGAGCCTACGTCTGGCGACCCGGCAACCCATCACTATCGGTACTGGCAGTCGGTGTGAGCACGCTAGACAATGGGCTGGATGCTCAACCTATCGGCGAACCCATCTGGCTCGAAGGATTTCCGGCTGAAGTTACCGAGCACCTTCATCGTCCGGGCGATTCGGTGTATGGCTTCGTGCGCGTGCGTGGTCGCTTCGAGGCGAACGGTAACTATGGGCCGGGTGGTGCCTACCGCTACCTGTTGACGGTCAGCAGTGCCGAACCGATTGAGCGGATTCGGCGGGTCGAGCAGCGGCTTGCTGATCGACCACTGGGGCCGGATAAGGTATCGTTCTTCGAGCTACTCCGCAATCCCGATCAGTATCAGGGTCAGCGGGTAACCACGCAGGCATATTACTTCTGGAATTCGGTCATTTATGTGCTGGCGGAAGGTATTTCGACCGAAGAAGACGGTTCCAGTCCGCAACCGGTCGGTGGAGCCATTTGGGTTGAGCAATTCCCACCCGATCAATCAGCGGCTTTGAATGTTGGCCCCAATAACAGCTTTGTCTGGGGTCTGGTTGAAGTAACCGGCACGTTCCAGACCGGCGGTGGTTTCGGGCGTGATGGCGCTTACCAGAGTATCTTCTTCGTCGAATCGGCCCGTCCACTCACACCGTAGCGGTTGGGTAGACGGTATCTTTCATCTGTTGGAACGAAACGTGCACCGGTATCGCCAGCGATCAGCCGGTGCACCATTCACGCAATGGGGCAAGGCGTGTGTACTACTTCATCGAGCCAATGCGTGAAGAAGATATTCCTGCCGTGCAAGAGATCGAGCGGCAGAGTCAGATGGCACCGTGGTCAGCCCTGACCTATCGCCGCGAGATTCGCAACCGTCAGTCGTGCCGGTATGTCGTGGCCCGCGCCGACACGCAGCTCCCCGATGGCACACCCCCTGCAACCGATTACCCTCTCCTGCTGCGGCTGTTGCAACGCATTGGCCTGGTTGCCCCCGCATCTACCAGTACTGCACCAATCGTTGGCTATGGCGGTATCTGGCTGAACGAAACCAGTGGTCACATTACAACGATTGCGGTTGCACCGGCCCATCGCCGGCGCGGAGTTGGTGAGCTGATCCTCAATGCGCTTATTGATGGTGCTTACGAACTGAACGCTCAGTACCTCTCGCTCGAGGTGCGGGTCAGTAACCTGACGGCCCAGCGCCTCTACCTCAAATACGGCTTTCGTCCGGTAGGTCAACGGGCGAACTACTATGTTGACAATCACGAAGACGCTCTGGTGATGTGGACAGACCCCATCACAACGACGAGTTATAAGGAGCGTCTCCGTGAGCTACGCCGACAATTGCACGAACGGCTACGTCAACAGGTCGATCAAGTGGTGGTTGGGAGTCCAAGTAACGGTCCAACCGTCGGGTAGAGTGGACTCTGGCGCAGATCGGCAGCCCGAAAACGACCCTGGAAGATGGCATCGGCCAGTTCACGGTGCAGATGGGCCAGTCGTTCCCTCCCCTGCAATCGATCACGAAACGCCGCGTGTCGCAGCAGCAACGCCGCTTCATTCCGTGGCGAGAGTTTTCCGGCGTAGAGCTGGTGCGGTGCGCGCGGTGCCAGCCCTAGCTCATCGCACCGTTGCAATAACTCGCGATCACGATCATGACGATAGATCGGATTGACGGTGGCCTGATCGCGATAGACATCGCGATAGTAGCGCGGTGGGTACGAGCCTAACTGACTGAGCAGCACGTTGATCCGATGACGATGCCGTTCATTTGGGATGTGGAGATAATCCCACACCACAAAATCAACCCCAACCTCAGCACAGGCGTGCAATACCCGTCGCAGATTGAGGTTGCTGTCGTTCACATAGGGCATCACCGGCAACAAGGCCACGCCAACCGGAATACCCGCCCGTTTCAGCTCGGCAAGCATCTCCAGGCGGAGTTGGGGTGACGGTGCCCGTCCTTCAAGGCGCGTCGCCAGATGCTGATCCAGGGTCAGCAACGTCGTTACCACCACCGCCAGACTACGCTCGTTCATCTTTTGCAACAGTGAGCGATCTTCCAGCACGAGTGGACTCTTGGTCATAATCAGACATGGCTGACCGTGTTCGGCAAAAAGCTGCAAGACCTGGCGGGTAATCCGATAGGTCTGCTCAGCCGGTTGATAGGGATCGCTCAAGGCGCTGATCGCAATCAGATCACCACGATCAATCTTTGGCAACGCTGCTGCCAGACGTTGCGGCAGATCAACCGGGATCGCAATCGTCTCGTTGAGCGGGCGTTCGTTGTACACCCAGCTATCGCAATAGGGACAGCCCAATTCACAGCCGGTATAAACGCTCATCGTATAGGCCGAGAGAAAATACTCGTTGATGAGCGGTCGGCGGGCACTTAGCGGCGGTACATTGGGCGCCAGTTCTCGTTGATAGTACGCCATACCAACCCAACTACGACAATTTCAGCGAACGTTGACGCCGAACCTCAGCCAGGGCTGCCAGTAGCTCGGCATGGATCAGACCATTGGTTGCGACCAGTCGATCACCGCCGAGCGGTCGCCACGGCTCACCCTGCCAGTCGGTGACGGTGGCACCCGCTTCGAGGGCGATCAACCCGCCGGCTCCAACATCCCATGGCTTCAGCCCCAGCTCCCAGTGTCCATCAGTGCGACCGGCAGCGACTGCACAGAGATCGAGGGCTGCTGAGCCGGGCCGCCGAATATCCTGTACAAGCATCGCCAGATGGGTCAACTCGGCCAGATTGTTGTCAGGCTGCTCAAACCGGTCGTAGGGCAACCCACTGCTCAACAAACTACGTGCCAGCGTGGGTGTTTGCGAAACCCGCAGCCGTCGCCCGTTGAGAAATGCACCCCGACCACGCTCGGCGTAGAACAGCTCGTTGCGCATGGGATCGTAGACAACTCCCAGCAACGGTTCGTTATAGGCGAGCAGGGCAATCGAGACACAGAAGATCGGCAGCCCGTGGAGAAAATTGAGCGTTCCATCGAGTGGATCGATCAGCCAGGTGTAGGGCGATGACATACTCACCCCACTCCCCTCCTCGGCGATAATCGCGTGATCGGGATAGCGAGCACGGATCGCGCCGACAATCAATGCTTCACTGGCTCGATCTACTTCGGTCACCACATCGGCGTACTGTTTCGGTTCGTAACTCACATCACGCTCGGCGCCGGCCCGGATCAGCGTGCCGGCCCGGTAGGCGAGATCGATAGCAAAATCAAGCATCACGGCAATCAATCCTGTGTATCAATGACGTATCAGTACCATTGTCATTGTAGCAGGGAGAACGCAATCCGCAAATCGGACAAAGTGCGTAACAGCGAATAATGCGTGACGGCACCATACGATTGCCGGCGCTGCTCGCTGCCATTGTTAAACATAATCCACCGCACGACCCGACCGCTCCTCATCGTGCGCTGCGACGCAACTACTATCTTGACAACGGCCTGTCACCGTCTTATAATATGACCACCTGGTCATATGACCAGGTGGTCACTTGAAAGAAAGGTACTCCAATGAGCATTCCAGACATCATCGGTCTTCTCCTCCTTCTCTACGGGCTGACCTGTCTCTACATCAGCCTTGCCAAACCGGCGGCGATCTGGCGGCTCGGCAAGATTCAAGGCTTTGTCCAGCTCATTGGCGAGAAGGGAACTACCGCGCTCATTTTCGGCCTGGGAGTTGGAACGGTAATTGCCGGGACGTACCTGCTCTGGCTGTAGGAGCATAGCAATGCCGACAGAAACCTTCTTCAACCTCCCCGAAGAGAAACGGTCACGCCTGATCGATGTTCTCCTCGATGAGTTTGCCCAGAACGACTACGACAGCGTTTCGATCAATCGCATCACCGAGCGGGCCGGCATTGCCAAAGGCAGTTTTTATCAGTACTTCGCTGACAAGAAAGACTGCTACCTGTATCTGATTCAGCTCGGCATCGAGCAGAAAACCGCCTTTCTCCGCCAAACACCGCCGGCATCAACCACAGATATGTTTGCCTATCTCCGCTGGCTGCTCGATGTCGGTATTCAGTTCCAGTTTCACAACCCCCGCCTGGCGCAGATCGCTTACAAGGCGCTGTACGACGATGTGCCACTACCGGCGGAAACGATGCAGGTGATCCGACACGGCAGTTTCGCCTACTTCAAACAACTGGTCGAACAGGGCATTGCCGATGGTTCACTTGTTCCCGACCTCGACGCCGACACAGCCGCGTTCGTGTTGAACGTTGTCTTCACCGAGCTGGGGAATCATCTGATCGAGCGTTTTGCGGTCAATCCGGCAGAGTTGTTGCGCGAGGGAGGCATCGTCTTGCTCCAACCGGCTATGCGTCGTGTCATCGAGCAGGTGATCGACATCCTGGAACGGGGCATGCGACGGCGATAACGCTGTGACCACTCGCAACAATATCAAGGAACAACCTTATGATTAACGTCCAGAATCTCTCTTTTACCTATCCCGGCACCAGCACACCGGCGTTGCATGACATCACCTTTACCATTGAGGCCGGTGAAATCTTCGGGTTTCTCGGCCCCAGTGGTGCCGGTAAATCCACCACGCAGAAGATTCTGATCCGCCTGTTGCGTGGCTTTCGTGGTCACGTCACGATCCTCGGTCGCGATCTGCGTGACTGGGACGACAACCTCTACGAGCAGGTAGGTGTCTGCTTCGAGCTGCCCAATCACTACGGCAAGCTCACAGCCATCGAAAATCTACGCTACTTTGCGCGCCTGTATTCCAGGCCAACCCTGGCACCTGAGACTGTGCTCGACATGGTTGGTCTGAGCGAGGACGGCCACCTGCTGGCTTCACAATATTCAAAGGGGATGAAGATCAGGCTCAACCTGGCCCGTGCGCTCCTGCATCAGCCCCAACTGCTCTTTCTCGATGAGCCTACTGCCGGTCTCGACCCGGTCAATGCACGGCGGATCAAAGACCTGATCAAGGCCCAGAAAGAAGCTGGCCGCACCATCTTCCTCACCACCCACGACATGAACATCGCCGAAGAGCTGTGTGATCGGGTGGCATTCATCATCGACGGTCAGATCAGGCTCATCGACTCGCCACGGGAGCTGAAGTTGCAGTACGGCAAAAAACTGGTACGGGTGGAATATCTGGTCAACGGTCACCTGGACGCCTGCGAGTTCGCCCTCGACGGTCTGGCCGATAATCGTCAGTTCCACGATGTACTCCGTCTGCCAGTACAGACCATTCACACGCAGGAGGCCAGTCTTGAGCAGATATTTATTCAGGTGACTGGACGCAATCTGAATTGACCCGTCATCAGCAACCGTTCGGTACGGCAGGCAGGGTGAACGTCCTGGTACGCCCCTGATCGTAAGCACGGCTGGTGCGGCAGCATAGCCGCTGTCCTCCACACCACGCGCTGCGGCAAGCCGGTCTGGGAACGGTATCCGCGCTGGAACGTGAGACCACTATTGACGAAGTGGCAACACCGGTTCTACGCTGCCACGCTCAGGGGTGGCAGGTTGATCGCTGGATCACGGGTCATAAACGTTATAACACCGGATTAGATATTACACTGCGAGAACGCTATGAACCGTCTCTTACACACAACCTATTGGGATATTGTTCGCCAGTATCGCAACGGATTTTACTTCGTTACGGTGTTGATCGTCGCGCTCCTGGTTGTTTTGTTACGTCAACTCGATGGCGTGGACTGGCAACTGTGGTGGCCGGCCATTCTGCTGGAAACGCTGGTGGTTAACAGCTTTTTCTTTATGGCCGGGCTGGTCTTGCTGGAGAAGGGGGAAGGCGTGCTGGAAGCACAGGTTGTCACCCCGCTCCGCGACTGGGAGTATCTGCTGGCGAAGATTATCAGTCTATTCGTCCTTTCAGCCAGCGAGTCGCTGGCCCTGATCCTGCTGGTGAGCGGCCCAGCCTTTAACTGGTTGTGGATGCTAATCGGCATCGGTTGTTTTGTCGCCATGTACACGTTATACGGATTTTTTGTTGTGGCGCGTTACGATTCGATCTCTGAATTCATCCTGCCTTCGGCGCTATGGACGATGGGTTTTTCGATTCCGCTGTTACCCTATTTTGATCTCTGGCAACACTGGCTGATCTACCTGCATCCACTTCAGGCACCCCTGATACTGGTGGAGGCAGCCTACAAGCCGCTACCGGCCTGGCAGTTGTGGTACGGTATTCTTTACAGTCTGGTCTGGATCAGTATCGGATGGGTCGTCGGGCGGCACACCTTCTACCGCTTCGTGGTGACCAAAGAGGGCAGTCGGCGGCGAAGCGTATCGTTAGCGAGGTCGTTATGAATATGTTGCAAACACTCCGTGCTCTTGGCCCAATCGATCTGCGCAGTGTCTGGCGCGATAAGATGCTCTCGTGGATGATCTTCCTGCCGATCCTGGGAGCAATCATTCTGCGAGTTGGATTACCGCCGCTCACCGCACGTCTGCGCGCACAGTACGCCTTCGACCTCGAACCGTGGTACCCGCTCTTCCTGAGTTATTTTTTTGTAGTGATGACACCGGCAATCTTCGGGATTATGATCGGCTTTCTACTGCTCGACGAAAAGGACGACCAAACGCTGAAAGCGTTGCAGGTCACGCCACTCTCGCTCAGGAACTATCTCGCGTATCGTATTGCCATACCCGTTGTTCTGACCATCGCCATGATGTTTATTCTCTTTCCATTGTCGGCGCTTGACGACATCTCAATCCCGGCGACGTTCCTCACGGCCATTGCGGCTGCGCCGATTGCGCCTGCCCTGGCCCTCTTTATGGCAGCACTGGCCCAGAATAAGGTGCAGGGTTTCGCGCTGATGAAGCTCGCCGGCGTTGTGCTGATCATGCCGATCTTTGCCTTTATCGGTGATGGACACTGGGAAGTGCTCTTTATGGTCATTCCAACCTACTGGCCGATGAAGAGCTATCTCTTGCTGAGTGATGGTCAGATCGCCACTGCCTGGCCCTACCTGATCGCCGCAGTTGTCTACCCGGCAATCATCATCTGGTTGTTCGGGAAACGCTTCAACCGGATAATGGTAGAATAGGCCGGGAATCATCAGCTTAAACCTGAGCAGATGTGGTGGTTTATCAACCCGGCATCCGCCCTGATATGAACAATCGTATGCAGCATATCGGCGTCGTTATTGTTTCTTACAACACCGCTCCGCTGCTCCGGCGCTGTCTGGCAGCGCTGGAGCATTGCCATCTTCCGCTACAGATCGTCGTGGTTGATAACGGCTCGCACGACGAGAGCGTTGCCCTTGTCCGACGCGAATTCCCGCACGTTATCCTGCGCGAACGGCCAGAAAACCCCGGCTACGCGGCGGCTAGCAATGAAGGCATTGCGCTGCTGCACGAACACAACGATGCCGTCCTTATCCTCAATCCAGACACCGAGGTCTTACCTGGTGCCATCGAGGCGCTGGCCGATTTTCTGGCTGCCCACCCGCGGGTCGGCCTGGTCGGGCCACGCCTGCTCAACCCCGATCACAGCCTGCAACGGGCAGCCTTTCGCTTTCCCGATCTGATCACCACGGCTCTCGATCTCTTCCCACCGGGTGAGGTGTTACCCGGTCGGCTGTACGATTCCTGGTGGCACGGTCGCTATCCGCACGAATTAGGCGACTCCCCCTTCCCAATTGACTACCCGCTGGGTGCGTGTATGCTCGTCCGCAGCAGCACCATTGCTGAGGTTGGTGGGATGGATGAAGGTTACTTTATGTACTGTGAAGAGGTCGACTGGTGCCGGCGGATCAAACAGGCCGGCTGGGCGATCTGGCAGGTACCGGCAGCGCGGGTTGTGCATGTTGGTGGCGCGGCTACCGGTCAATTCCGCTGGCGCATGCAGGTTGCGCTCTGGCGTGCCCGCCGGCGCTACATGCAGAAGTTTGCCTCACCGATCACGCAACGCGCCTACGCTGCCCTGGTCACGGTTGGGATGCTTCGCCTCACCGGCAAAGCCTGGCGCGACTATCTGAATGGGCGGATCGACCGCGATGCTCTGCGCGGTCAGCTCCTGGCTTACGGCACCATTTTGCGTGACAGCTCCAATTTCTCATCAATACCGGTTGCGAAGGTTGCAGGCTGATGCTATAGTAGCAACAAGAGCAGAATTGTCTGGCGGGACAATACCCTGCTCACATGTAGATGAGATTTTTATATCGCGATTCAAGCCTAACGCTGTGAGGTTGGTTCGCGTGAACATACCGACGCATTGCTCCGCAGTTCGTCGTAACGCTACCTGGATCAGATGTGTGTACGCCGTTCGCCGTTGCGAGCAGGCCGTTGCCGGTAGTGATACAACAACCCGGTACGATAGCGTGAGCTGGCGTCGATGAATGCTCCGCGCTCCACCCTCCCAATGCACAACAGGAGCAGACAAGACAACGATGTACGACCAAAAGCGACCAGATGTCGCGGTCTTCATCGACTTCGAGAACATTTATGTCAGCGTGCGCGACAAGCTCAACGCCACGCCTAATTTCGAAGCGATTATGGACCGCTGCAACGACCTCGGCCGCGTCGTGATTTCACGCGCCTACGCCGACTGGTACCGTTATCCTCGCATTACCAGTGCCCTTTACGCCAACGCTATTGAACCAATTTACGTTGCCACGTACTACTACGACAAAGATGCCGGTCGTACCGGACGAGCAATCAAAAACAGTGTCGATATGAACCTTTGTATCGACGCGATGAAGACGCTCTATACCAACCCGAACGTTGCCCGCTTCGTTCTGGTCACCGGCGACCGTGACTTTATTCCGCTGGTACACAGTATTCGCCAGCACGGCAAAGAGGTGTACATCATCGGTATCGGCGGTGCTGCCAGTACCCATCTGGCTCAAAGCGCCGACGAGTTTGTCTTCTACGAGCAACTGATCGGGCGTCAACCGAGTGCCAGTGCCGCCGCCACGGCAATTGCCAATCGGGCAACCGAGCTTAACCGCGCCCTCGAAATGGTCGAAGCCGAGCCGCCACCGACCCCGGTCGTTGCCCCACCCCCGCCCGAACCGGACATTTACGATGTGCTGGTGCAGGCTATTCACCTGGCCCGCAAGCGCGGCTATGTGACCACGCTGGGATCGCTGAAGATGCTGATGAAAGAGCTGATGGGTGGCGATTTCAAAGAGAATCGCTACCGTGACCTGAACGGACGGCCATTCTCCAAGTTTAAGGACCTGGTGATGGACGCCGAACAGCGCGGGAAGGTGCAAATCTTCACCAAAGGCTCGGTCAACGAGGTCTTCCTGCCCGGCGAAGACCCGATGAAGCTTTCGCGCTTTGCCCCGGCGCTGATGGAAGAGTTGCCGCCCGAACCGGTGGTGATCGATCCGCCCATCGGGAGTAACGGCAGTGTCCAGATCGCCGAGATCAGCCCGGTCGTGGTCGAAGAGTTGAAGACGGTTGTGCCAGAACCGGCACCGACCACCACAACCACCAGCAGTCGCCGCCGCCGCCGGCGGTCGCGGCGCAGTGGTCGCCAGCGCGAAGAGCATACCGTCATTCAGGAAACGACCGAGGTTGTTGTCGAACTGGACGAGCCTGAGTACAATCCGCCTCAGATCGATGAACCGACCCCGATCAGCGCGGAGACACCTGTCGCAGTCGAACTCGTGGCAGAGCCACTGCCTGTTCCAGCCGAACCAGTGGTGGAAGCGTTACCGGCCACGGTTGAGGCCGCCCAGGGTGCAGCCGAGAGCGAACAACCGGCCAAGCCGAGTCGCAATCGGCGCCGGCGGTCGCGGAAGGCAACCGCCGAGGCTGGCGAAGCGGCTACCGGCGCATCCGAGTCAACCGACGAGGCGGGGTTGACGGTTGCCCCGGCAGTCGTGGAGCCATCGGCGCCACTGCCCGAACCGGCAGGCGATCTAGCGATGACGGCGCCAGCGGTGACCACCGGCGCGTCGGAGTCAACCGCCGAGGCGGAGGTGATGGTTGCTCCGGCGGTTGAGGAGCCATCGGCGCCACTGCCCGAATCGGCAGGCGATCCTGCGATGACAGCGCCAGCAGCAGTGTCGGGTAACGAAGCGACGATGGCATCCACCGCTGAAGTGGAGTCATCTGCGGGGGCGTCAACAGCCGAGGACGGTATCGGTCAGGTTGATCTCAGCGTCGTATTTAGCGAAGCTGAATGGGAACTCTTACGAGCGACTGTCCGTGAATTGGGCAAACCGGCCACCTTCCAACAACTCTTGAGTGCGCTTCAGGCTGCACGTAAACAACACGGGTTGCCGCGTACTACCGAAGAGAATCGCACAATGCTCAAGCAAGCCATTCACCATGGCATGTTTGAGCGCACGACTCGGAGCCGTCGCGTTTATTACACCCTGAAGACGAGTGAGTAGCCTGATCAAAATCTGTGGCCTACGCACAGTCGATCTGGCGCTGGCAGCCGCCACTGCCGGCGCCGATCTGATCGGCCTGGTCTTTGCGCCCAGCCGACGGCAAGTCACCGTCGCCGCAGCTCAACAGATTGCCGCCGCCGTGCGCGCCCTGCCACCACCACGCCCGTTGATCGTCGGCTTATTCGTGAATGAACCGGCGGCCCACGTAGCCGACATTGCCGCCACAGTGGGATTAGAGGCGATTCAGTTGAGTGGCGATGAGCCGCCAGATTACCCGACCCCACACGGGCTACCGGTGATCAAAGCGATTCGGATGATCGATACCCCACTTGAGCAGGCATGGCTGGCGCGTATTGCAGCTATACCAACAGTTGGTCAGGGGCTACCCCCACTGACTGCACTGATCGACGCGCACGTCAGTGGTGCCTACGGCGGTACCGGCATCCAGGCCGACTGGGGACGGGCCGCACACATTGCGCGGCAGGTGCCGACCATCCTGGCCGGTGGCCTGACACCGGTGAATGTCGCACAGGCCATCGCCATCGTGCAGCCAATGGGTGTCGATGTCAGTAGCGGTGTCGAGCGTGATGGCCAGAAAGACCCGGCCCTGATCAGGGCATTTATCGCTGCTGCACGCAGTGCATAAGAACTTGAGACTGCAACACGCCGCTATCGCTCAACGTCAGATAGCAGCATACACGCCTTTAACACTCTGCCTGATGCACAGCCGGGCACACGACACCTGAGCCACTTGAGATAGGAACCGATGATGCGTAGCAGACCCAACCAATCCCTCACCCAACCACCACAACACCAACAGCCTGGCATCACCATCCTGCGAGCGGTTGGCATCCGGTTGCTGCGCATGCTTCTACGGGTAGTATGGGCCGTTGCGCTGCTGATGCTGTTGCGGTGGATCGTTTTACGAGTGCGCCGTATCCGTATCAGACCAACCCCATACACCACACCACCGATTGGCCCTGAAGCCATCGACACCCGTCGCCGCCGCATCGTTGTTAGCGATCTGCATCTGGGGGGTGGTGACAGGCGCGATGATTTTTGCGATGACGAAGCCTTGATCTCATTTATCGATCAGTATGTCAATCGTGAGCCGACCGAACTGATCCTGGCCGGTGATACCTTTGAGTTTTTGCAGGTCAGCCTGCCTGACGTAGACGATAACGAGTGGAGCGCACAGGCAGCGGCCCGTCGGCTTGAGGCCATCATCAACGCTCACGCCGGCGTCGTTGCAGCCTTGCGGCGCTTTGTGCAGAACACCAGCAATCAGCTCACGATCCTGATCGGCAACCACGATTTCGAGCTGCACTATCCGGCGGCAAAGATGGTGTTACGGCAGGCACTTGGTCTGCCAACAGATGATCCGCGCCTGCGGTTTGGCATCAGCTACCACGGTGGTGGCGTCTATATCGTACACGGCAATCAGTTCGATCCGTGGAACCGCTTCGTCAATTTTGCCGGGATTAGTGAACCATTTGAAGTTGTGCGCGGCACCCAACTGGTCAAAGAGGTGATCAACGATCTCGAAGACGATCCCTTCCCGCTGGCACCGTTAATCGACAACATCAAGCCATCATCGGCATTCTTCTGGTACTTGATGAGTTTGCAACGGCTACGCGACCCGGATGCCCGCCGCTTTGTGACGCGAGGTATTATTGGGTTTCTGCAAGTCACCGCGTGGGCGCCACCGCATCATCTCTCCAGCGAAGCAGACGAATGGCTGAAACACTCACCCTTCATCGTGTTCTGGCAACCAATCGCCACGTTCCGCCGTGGGCGTGTTGCACGCCATCAAGCCATCGCCCGTCAGTTTGGTGTAGCCGCCGAAGCCGTCGGTGACCTGCCAGAAGTGGTTGATCAGGTGCGCGACGAAGCCCGTCGGCAGGCGAGCCGCGAGGTTACGGCTTTCAACGATGAAATTGCCCGCGAGATGGCACAGATTGCGCGCCAGCCACCGTACCAGGCTGACCGCCTGTTCGTGTGTGGTCACACCCACCTGGCCCGCAATATCGAATTGGGTGATGGGAGGCGCTACATCAATACCGGTACCTGGACCGATATTGTCTTCGATGTGGAAACCATGCGTCGCCCCAGCCAGCGTTATCCATTTCTGGAGATCGTTAACGACAGCGCCGGCACACCTCACGGTCGGTTACTGGTCTGGCACGGCCCGACCCAACCACCACAGGTCTGGCACGACGAAGAACCACCGCAGCAACGGCGGCAAAGTCGTGTACAATAGGGTCAGATGCAACCTATCATCTCTAACAGGTTTCATAGGAAAAGGAGGCATTCAGCATGAAAAACGTTCTGCGACTACTCGGCATTGCCGCCGTCATCGGGCTGGCAATTGCCATTTTCCGCGCTGTACGCCAGTATCAAGAGGATAGCGTCTTCGATCTCA
Source organism: Chloroflexus aurantiacus J-10-fl (assembly GCF_000018865.1). Lineage (NCBI taxonomy): Bacteria > Bacillati > Chloroflexota > Chloroflexia > Chloroflexales > Chloroflexaceae > Chloroflexus > Chloroflexus aurantiacus. Next base: position 3,624,972 of record NC_010175.1, on the reverse strand, counting down.
CGCCGGCGACCAACACCAACACCGGCAACAACGGCCAACGCAGCAGCATCAGCCCAGAGCTGTTGAGCATGCTGGCCGATCCCGGCGACAAAGGGCCGGTCGAGCTGATGGTTGACGCGAACGGCAAAGAGTGGCTGGTCAACCGCCGCAACGGCTACCGCTATCCGATTGAAGACGGCATTCCGATTATGCTGCTCGAAGAAGGCGAGAAGAACAAGGACGAAAGCCTGATTCAGAAGTAGCGTCGCCTATGCTACAAGCGCCTCCCGTGCTACACGGGAGGCGTGTTGGCCTATACAAATCTGTCTGCTCATTTCGCTTTGCTCTATTCTCCTAGAAAGCCAGACTATGCACGAGGTTGCTTCACGACCGGGCCGTTTCGGTCCCTACGGTGGGCGATACGTCCCAGAAACGCTGATGCCGGCGGTCAGTGCTCTGGAAGAGGCGTATACCGCGGCAATAGCCGATCCCGCCTTCTGGGCGGAGTTGAACCGGCTCCACCGCACCTATACCGGCAGACCCACACCACTAAGCTTTGCTGCCCGCCTGACCGCGCACTGTGGCGGTGCGCAGATTTATTTGAAGCGTGAAGACCTGGCCCACACCGGTGCGCACAAGATCAACAATGCACTCGGCCAGGGCTTGCTGGCCAAACGGATGGGGAAACGACGGGTGATTGCCGAGACCGGTGCCGGTCAGCATGGGGTTGCCACAGCCACCGTCTGCGCGCTGTTGGGGCTAGAGTGTGTGGTCTACATGGGTGTTGATGATATGGCGCGCCAGCAGCCCAATGTCTTCCGCATGCGCCTGCTCGGTGCCGAGGTGCGCGGCGTCAGCAGCGGCTCACGCACCCTCAAAGACGCGATCAACGAAGCGATGCGCGACTGGGTCACCAATCCTGACAGTTACTACCTGTTGGGTTCGGCCCTCGGCCCGCACCCCTACCCAACAATGGTGCGCGACTTTCAGCGGGTGATCGGTCTGGAAGCGCGCGAGCAGATTCTGGCCGAAACCGGACGCCTGCCCGATGTGGTGGTCGCCTGTGTTGGCGGTGGATCGAATGCGATTGGCATCTTCCATCCCTTCCTGGACGATCACGGTGTGGCGCTCCGCGGGGTAGAGGCCGGCGGCAAAGGTGAACGCCTCGGCGAACATGCAGCCCGCTTCCGCGCCGCTACGCCCGGTGTGTTGCAGGGCACCTATTCCTACGTCTTGCAAGACGAGGCCGGCCAGATCGCGCTCACTCACTCGGTCAGCGCCGGGCTTGACTACGCCAGCATCGGCCCTGAGCACGCCTGGTTGCACGACAGCGGGCGCGCCACTTATACCGCGGCCAGCGACGATGAGGCGCTGGCGGCGTTCCAGTTGCTGGCTCGCCTGGAAGGGATCATCCCGGCCCTGGAAAGCGCCCATGCGGTTGCTGAAGCCATTCGCCTGGCGCCAACGATGCGCCCCGACCAGATCATTCTGGTCAATCTGTCAGGCCGCGGTGACAAAGATATCTTTACCGTTGCCGGGTTGTTGGGGGTATCAATCTGAACTTGAAGGGCGCGGAGCAGCGCGTATGACAACGACTGTCATTCTGAACCCGGCAGCCGGGCGTGGCCTGGCTGGTCGGCGGCGACACATCATCGAGGCGGAACTACGCAAGCACAATCTGGAATTCGAGATCTTCACCACCCATGCCCGCGGCGGTGCCACTGAACTGGCGATTCAGGCGATCAACCGCGGCAGCACGCAGATCGTCGCCGTAGGTGGCGATGGCACCATCAACGAGGTTGTCAACGGCATCGTCGAAGGGGGCAAGCGCACAGCGGTCACCTTCGGCATCATCCCACTCGGCACGGGCAGTGACTTTGTCAAATCACTGCCCGGCGTCAAACCGAACGACATCAGTGCCGCCGTTCAACGCCTGGCCGCCAACCAGACCCAGGCCATTGATGTCGGACGGATTCGGGTCACTGCCGGACGGCTCACCCTGACCCGCTACTTTATCAATGGGCTAGGCATGGGGCTTGACGCCGCCGTCGCCGTTGAAAGCCTCAAAATCCCCTACCTGCGTGGCTTTGCCGTCTACCTGATCTCCGTCTTACGGGCACTGGCTACCTACCGTCCCGGCCCGATGACCGTGCGTTTCGACGGACAGCAGATCAGCCGGCAACTCTTCTTTGCCAGTGTCGGCAACGGTCGTTGCCAGGGGGGCGGTTTCTGGATCACCCCTGACGCCAGACTCGACGATGGTCTGCTTGATCTGTGCATTGTTGATACGATGCCGATTCCAAGGGCACTACGCAAGATTCCGCTGCTGATGCGCGGTGTGCACGCCAACGAACCAGAAGTCACGATGGCGCGGGCACGTCGGATCGAGGTCACCTGCCCCACCCCCATCCCGGTCGCCACCGACGGCGAAGTCGTCGCCACCGCAGCCCAACGGGTTGAGGTAGAGGTGGTGCCACGGGCGGTGAAGTTGCTGGTGTAATCCCACTTTGCGGAATGGTGGGGGGGGAGTGGGGAATGGGGAGGTGAGGGATCACCCCCACCCCAGCCCGCCCCCGCTGGGGGCGGGAGTATACCCCCCAACTCCTCCCCCCAGCGGGGGAATACCCCCCCAATTCCTCCCCCCAGCGGGGGAATACCCCCCAATTCCTCCCCCCAGCGGGGGAATACCCCCCCAATTCCTCCCCCCAGCGGGGGAATACCCCCCAATTCCTCCTCCCAGCGGGGAAATACCCCCCCAATTCCTCCCCCCAGCGGGGGGAGGCCAGGAGGGGGGGCAAGTGACCGGAAATCATACGGAGCACGCCCATCTTCCCACTCCCCCGATGGGGGTGAGAGCCGGCCTGGTATCACTCCTCAAACGCGCAATTCGTAAACTTCAGTGTTTTGCCATTCTCGGTGACAATCCGCACGATCTGATCCGAGGCACCGTTTGGCAGCCTGGCTTCGATCTCCAGCGTTACGGAGACCTCCGCACCGGGTTGATTGACGAGGTGCGCAATTACTTCTTCGGCGATCCGGGCAACATCGCGACCGGCACGGATGGGGTCAAGGCGCACCGTGCCGTAGAAGCGCCGCCGTACCGGCGTCGGCGCCGGCGTCGGCTCCGATGGAGGCAGAGGCGGCGGTGGGGGCGGTACAATGGGATCGGGTACGTCTGGATCGCGGATAACGGGCACCACCGGCTTCGGCCCACGCTCGATCTGGCGGCGGGCAACGTCGGGCTTGACTAGCATGCCACCACTCTCCACGGATAGCGTGATCTGTTGGCCAGCGACCAGACCCACATAGCGTTCGTTCGCGGCGTCGTACCCTTCAGCGTAGGCAAATGTCTCTTCTGCCCACGTCAGTCGTGCCAGCCCATCGTTAATGGCTCGGATCAGCACCGATGGCCCGGCGAGGCGCGGCAGATAGAGGTAGGTGGCAAAGTATTTGATCAGTTGTTGCAGACCCACGTGGGGTGCGTCACGATCCCACAACGGCACCTCGTCCAGGTATTTGCGCAGCATCGTTGGCCCGAAGCTGGTGAGCAGTAGCTCTTCGGCGCGCAGTTTTTTGTACGCACGCGCAGCCAGGAAATCATTGCCGGACAGACGAAACGCTTGCCACGAGATCGGTTCCTGGGGTTTGCCCTGTTCGGGAACCAGCAACCAGCAGTAGGTTTCGGGAATCCGTGCATCCACGGTTTGATCGGCGCTCTGGCGTTGCGTCTCGGCCTGTTTGACCTGAAACGGCGACAGGTTGAGGACCTCACGCTCGGCCAGGATCGAGTCCCAGGCCAGGAATTTCCGCAGCGCATCGTCTAAATCCTGCCAGCGCACGCCATCGGCAGCCAGAAAGACCAGCGTATTTCGGAACAGACGAGGTGTGCTACCGCGCGATTCCAGGATCGCCTGCGCTTCCTGCTGCGCCGGGTTGGTGGCGTCTTTGCGGTACGGAGACTCGACCGGCAACACCACCAGGCGCGTCTCAAGATCATCAGGCACATCCGCCCCCGAACGCGGCAGGGGATGCACGCGGGCGAAGCCGCCCAGATTCCGCAATTCGGCACGCAGGCGCTTCTCCAGTTCGATAAACACGCTGTCGGGGTTGCGGCGAAGTTGGTCCGCCCGATCCTCGGCCAGCCTGGTCACGGTGGGTTGGGTGTCGTACCAGTAGCGGCTGCCATCCTGATATAGATACGTTGCTGCTCCTGCCAGCCGGCGCAGGGCATCGCCAAAGACTGCCGGTGACTCGCCCGGCATGACACAGCCGAGTTTCACCCGCCGATCCTCCAATCCACGCTGGGCAGCAGCGGTCTTCGGCGCCGAACCGAGGTAGATGGTGCGGGCGACGCGGCGGGTTGCCGATAGCCTGCCGAGGTTGGTAACGTCACTGTCAATCCTGGCCGGCAGTGACTGCGGGCCGTCTACGTCCTTTTCGATAATCGGTGTCCAGTTGTCGGACAGGTAGCGCGTTAACTCAAACTGTACCCGTGGATCGTCCATCGGGATGGTTGAGGGGAGGATGAGCGGGCTGCGATCCCCTTTTTCCCACAGACAGTGAATGACGGCGGCCATCAACCGCAATACGCCACGGGTGCGCTGAAACTTCACCAGCGTTGACCAGTCTTCGTAGAGGCGGTCGAAGACCTCTGGGTGAATCGGGTACGCCGATGCAATGCGGCGTTCGTAGTCGCTGGTGCGGCATTCCGGCGGAAATTCAGCCTGATTCGTGCGATACAGTTCGGCAAACGCCTGTACCGTCACATCGCGATATTTGTACGCTTGCGGCGAGTCGAGTGGCTGGAACAGGCGGCGTCGGACAATCTCAAACCCTTCTTCGGCAGTCGCCGGACGCCACGCCGACTCGACCCGTCCGATCACATTCCGCAGCCGATCCAGCGCTTCTCGCCCGCGCAGACCACCAACTTCCACATCATCAACGTGCGACGAGGTAGCGGTGTCGGACGCGGGGAGCGAGATGACCAGCAAACAGTTCCCGGCCAGCTTCGCCGACTCGGTCAACGCCTGGGCAAACGAGAACTGGGTCTCGAAACTCCCGCCAGGAAGATCGCTCTGGTCGTGGAGCTGCCGGGCATAGGCCACCCATTCGTCAATCAGGATCAGACAGGGGCCGTAACGCAGAAACAGCTTCCGCAGCGTATCGCCGGGACTGGTCGCACGTTCGTCGTCGGCCCGAATCTGCTCGTAAGCGTCACGCCCGCCCAGTTGCCACGCCAGCTCGCCCCAGAGCGTGCGAATCACCGTGCCATCAGGTTTCAGCGTCGGATTGCCGGGCGAGATTTTGTTGCCGACCAGCACCACCCGCCGCACGGACGGCAACGAACTCACCCCGGCCTCAGCCATCACCTCATCAACGCCAGGGAGCATGCCCGGCTGCACACCGGAAAAGAGATGGTACAACGCCAGCATCGAGTGGGTCTTGCCACCGCCGAAATTGGTCTGCAACTGGACAACCGGATCGCCGCCCTTGCCGGATAAGCGCTCGACGGCGCCGACCAGCAGGCGCTTCAGACTCTCGGTGAGATAGGTGCGACGAAAGAACTCGACCGGATCGCGATACTCATCACTCCCTTCACCGAGATGCACCTGCCACAGATCGGCAGCAAACTCTGCCTGCTGATAGCGCCCACTGGCAACATCGGGGTGCGGAATCACCACCTCGCGCCACGGGCGCAGCCCCCCGCTCGCCGCTACCTCGATCAGCGAACCGCCGGCTTTGCGCTTCTCACTCCGCACCTGTTCATCAAAGCGCGACCGCAACAGCTCCATCTTCATCCGCTCTATCTCGTCCGCCTGCGGAGCAGAAATAGCGCTCAGCAATCGCGCCGCCGAATCGAGCACGCGGTAGGTATCATCACTCGAAAACGTCTCCTGGTGCGCCCACTTATTCCGCCACTCGCGCAGCTCACTCACCAGACTACGTTCAGTAAAACCGAGGGTCTTGCGAAAGACATCATTCCACTGCTCCCACATCATCCTGAGCAGCACGGCCACATCGAGGTTCGGCGTATCGTCATCGACCCAGCTCAGCTCGTTGCGCCAGTTGCTGGTGACGGTCGTTACCCAGTACTTACCGTACTGCGTCTGCAACTCCCGTTCGACGAAGGGGCGCAAACCCTGCCGCAGCAGGTCAAGTGCTTTGCCGATCCGTTCCTGGTTGGTGATGGCCATAGATAACTCCTCTTCTGGCAAGATGGACTACTCAGACTGGCAAACCTGAACGACCTGGACGTTGTGCATTGCGAGCAATTGTCGGTAGTGAACCCAATCACTGTCAACTGCATTGTAGACAGGCGGATGTGATGGACAGGCACGGGCAACAGCGACAAATTTCCGGTCAGAGCGATCAAAACGTGCAAGTGCCGGATCGTCCGGAAACTCAGCAAATTCGCGCCCGTCTCCTACCGGAGTAATTGCTACCTGACGACACCGCTGCGGATTAGCCAGATTGGTCAGCACCCACTTCAGAAACCTGTCGCCAACTCCAGGCTGGCCCTCCTGTCTGAGATGTTGTTTGTATTCTTTGATAATCCGCCAGCCACTATCAATCACCAGTATACGTTGATCTTCTGTAAACTCGCGGAGAAACTGCTTACATTGCAGCACACACGCAGGTGACGCCTGAACAGCACGTTCATTAGCCACAACAGGGATATTCGTATCAACAATCGCTTCCTGAATCATCACACCTGCCCCAACTGACGTTTCATCGCTGCTTCACTCATTGCCAGCAGATCACCCATCTCGTCACCGAAGAAATCCTTTGGCCAGTTGGTAATGTTGCCATACGGATCGAGGTGCAAACGCTGAATGTGCGACACTCCCTCTGCATCGGTTGTGCAAACATAGAGAGCAGCCTGATCGGATGGCAACACGTCTTCCGCAATCCGACGTTGCAGTCGGCGTAGCAGATGCTCACTATGGCTTTCCACAATGATCTGCACGCCTCGCGTTTTGACTGCATCAATGAGAACGTCGGCCAGGTCTGCCTGCGCCCGTGGATGGAGATGAATTTCCGGGTGTTCAAGAATAACGATAGAGCCTTTTGGGACATAGTAACAGAGTGTGATCACCGGTAACATTTGGGAAATGCCAAACCCAACATCGGTCATCAACACCTCCGGCGCTTGCTGAGCACGGCGCACCCAAACCTGAAAGAGAGAAGCGCCCGGAGCTACCGCACGCACAGCAAAATCTGCAATCAGTTCCATGGTTTTGAGCCATTCGGCGACCCTTGTCTCCAGCGCTGACGGTTGATCGCTATCCGTGCCGGATGCGACATCTGAAGACAAACGAGAGGCCAGCAGCGCCTCAATCACGCGCTCACCCCGATACCCCACACCTGTGGGTGGCGTGCCTGACCAGGTGTACTGCCGACGCGGATATTCGCGTAATGGGCCGAGGTACGTCATACGGCGGCAGAGTTGTTCCAGGGCAAACTCAAGATCGGTTAGAAAGCTCACATGTTTATAATACTTTTGTACCTCATCCGGAAATCCGTAACACTTCACGGGTGACGGCAGGCGCGGGGACTTGCGGGAAGGCCGGCTAAACAAACCTGCCGGGTCACTGTACAGCTCATACTCCTGCTTTACCCGATCTCGCAAACGCATACCCAGCGTATAACCGGCAAGTTGATACGCCATCTCCTCAACTACTGCGCGACCGTGGGATGCCTGAGCTTGCAGGTTCGGCGTACTGTCGCTATGCTGATGCCATCCGATACGCGCCTGAAATGCAAGTTCTCGTGCGGGAAGATGGTCACCGTTCTTCCGTCCCGGTAGTGCAATCGTCAGGTCTGGTGGCAATTGCCACGCGATCCGCCAGAAGAGCGATTGTGTTTGCTCGTGTCGATGCAGCAGATCGGGAAATGTACCTGCATCAACCGGACTGTGCGTATCGCCAAGGTTCAGCACCTGTTGCCGATCCGATGACTCGGTTGTCTGCTTCAGTAAGAGGAGAAGCTGAAGCAGACTGGTTTTACCTGAGCTATTACTGCCGAAGAACATCGTGATCGGGGCACACGCGATCCATTCGCTTGCACGCCACGACTTGAAATGACGCACCTCAACCCCCGTTAGCATCCCCACTCCCTTCCGCTACAGCTCCATCCCCTGCTGCACCGACATTCCTTCAGCGCGCTCCCCCGCCAGCCGCACCACCTCACCCCAGCTCTGCACCAGCGCATTGTACGACAACGCCTCATCAGCCCACTTCTTGCGCTCGCAGATGCTGTACAGGCGATAGGCCAGTTCACGGGCCACCTCCGCCCGACTGCCCAGCCTGGTCAGCAGGGCGGCAGTCGCCACTTCCCCACCGGTCTCCAGCACCCGGATAAGCTGATGCACCACCTCCCAGTGCGTACAGCGCGCATCGCGGGCCGGGTCCCAATCGGCGGGCAACTCGGCGGGCCGGAACAGCCGCACCTTCCCCCGCTTCGCCTCCAGAATCCCCGCCGCAACCAGCCCATCCACACTGGTATTCTTCGCCTTCGAGAGCGTCTCGGCGACACCAAACTCACCCTCGCTGAAGCCATACTGCTCGAACCAGGCCAGCGCCCAGCGCGTATCGGCGTCGAAATCACCCTCCTGCTCGGCCAGCGTCTCGTCCAACACCTGATTGATCAGCGCCAGCGCCTCGCGCACCGTCACCGGCTGGCCCTGCGCGTCCAGCACCTGCGCGTAGCGCGAATAGACCGCCATACCGGGACCAATCGCGGCCTGGGCCAGGTCTACCGGCGCAATATTGCCCGCCTGCAACTCGCGCAGGGCACGGGGCAACTCCGCTTTCAGCGCCTGCACAAACGCGCGCCGCGTCGCCACCGGCGCATCCGCCGGACGCTGCCGGCAGACCAGGACGATGCTGGAGGCCAGGGCGTTGGTGTCCTTTCCAAGCATGCGATTGCTCAGTTCCGTGCGCATCGGCCAGGTACCACTGATGGCAAAGCCGGCGCGGATGACGGCAGACAGGAAGGTTTCCCAGCCGGTGCTGACGACGCCTGAGAGGGCGGGGGTCTCGCCCGCATGTTCCTGATGCGCGCCGGAGGCGCGCGCTCCCAGCTCTCCCGGCACTCCCGGCTCCGCCGTTTCACGCTGTTTGAAGGCGTAGTAGATGGTGACCGGAAATGCCGGGTGGGCCTGGGCAGCCAGGCGCTGGAGTGCCGTCGTCATCCCGTCCATAAAAAACCGCTCGGCAGCGGCTTTGCTACCGTGGCGGTAGGGCGTGGCTACCAGCTCCTCCGCTTTGGGCACGGCCACGGTGGCGAAGAGATCGGGGTAGACCGAGCGCAGCGTCCTGCGCAGCCAGACGTAGAAGAAGTCGGAGAGGTCGGCGTAGCCGATGTTGTCGAAATAGGGCGGGTCGGTGGAGATGATTTTGTTGGTGCTGATGGTTTGGTTTGCGGCGTCGGCCTGGAATGCCTGACCAAGAGCTTTCGCAGGAGCAACATGCAAAAACTCTACTACCCATTCCAGAAGCGCACTAAAGTTGCCTGTGGAGTCTGAGAAAACGTTAGCCTCTGCATAGTCCCACATCATTGGAATAGCTTGTCTACCAAAGGTATTCCTTATTTTTACAAATCCTGTATCCCAACTACAGATGGATGAAGATCTGTCACTGAGTCTGTCAACACCCAACGCCAAATACACCCCCACTGCCTCAGCGTAAGCCTGGGCATCGGCGTCGTTCTGCTGGGAGTGTGCGCCGGAGGCGCGCGCTCCCAGTGCCTGAAGGTAGTCGGCTTTCACCCGCTCCATCGCCTCTCCCACCAGGTCGGCAAACGTGGTCAACGCCACAAGCTGGCGTGGGGTGAAGAGGTCGGCCCATGTGAAAAATCCATACCCCCGGCCACTCACCAGGTCTCGTGTTTCTCTATTCATCGGTAAATCCGGCTTCCACGCCGGCTGCGCCTGGCGGGCGATCTCCTCATGCTCCGGCATCGGCGGTAGATACACCCGCCCACGCGGCCCCTCGGCCACAATCGCCAGCAACCGCGCACCCATCCGCCCGGCACATCCCTCAGCTTTGATGTAGTCCCCTGTTATCGGCATCCCCGACAGCAGGCACTCGAAGTTGGCACCACGGGCCAGTTTCGTTCCCCGCTTCACCCGCTCCGGGTCCCGGGGCTTACCCACCTTCACCGTGAAGCGGTAGGTATCACCTGCAATGACCGGCTCGACGTAGGCTTCCTTTCCCGGTTTGGTTGAGAGCATAAATGTCGATGCCAGCGGCACATCCACGTGGGCAAACGCCGGGTTGGGGCTTTTTACCGTCCGTGCCCACAGCCAGGCAATCACCGTGAGCTGCTGCCCCACCAGTGGTTGCAGATCGGGCCGATCCGCCGCCAGCTCCGCCGTGATTGTCACCTTTGGGTAGAGCTGCCCGATCCGCCGTTCGGCCTCATCGCGCATCCATTGCCCGTAATAGCGTACATCGGCGGCTAACCCCTGTGCGCCCTTGTAGGAAATAGGAGATAGAAGAGAGGAAATAGGCTGCTGCTGAAGGACAGTGCCAGGCTCCGTGACCGCAATCCTATTGCTCATTCCAGCCGACGATGACGACGCATGGTCGTCAGCATCCGGCCCACTTCGTCTATCAGTCCATTCAGCAGTGCTGTCTCTGTCTCCGGAAACCAGCCGATCTGAATGCAAAGTATCAACAGTGTTTCCAATTCTGCCAGTGACCCCTGGGCGATTGCCAGAAACTGCCCCTTCTCCTTGTCCGACTCCCGCGTCCAGCCCTCGGCGATGTTCGCCGGAATCGACACCGCTGCCCGGGTCATCTGCGCTCGCATCCCGTAGGTCTCCTCGCGTGGCAGGAACGCTACCAGACGGTAGACTTCCCGTGTGGCTGCCATCGCCTTCTGCCACACGATAAGTTCCTTGTAATGCATCAACGTCTCCCTCTCCACCCCCACTGCTTACACTTCCTCTCTCCCCCCTATCTCCTACCTTCTCCCCCCTATCTCCTATCTTCTCCCCCCTACCTCCTACCTCCTCCCCCCTATCTCCTATCTTCTCTCTCCTATTTTCTGGATTGACCGGGGGCTGATCACGAAACCGAGGCGGTAGCTCAATCATCGCCTTATTGATGAGCACCGCAACCGGATTCAAGTCACTGGCATACGCTTCCAACCCCAACCGCTGCGCTTCGAGCGGAATCGCCCCGCCACCCGCGAACGGGTCGTGAAACGCCGGCAAGCGGTCGGGGTTGAACAGCTCCGCCGCACGGGGATGCTGCGCGTTATCCCGGCACGTCCGTCGCCAGCTCTTCCAGATTTCCTCCCGCGCTGCGGCAAGCAGCGCCTCGTCGGTCGTGTTCTCCCACTTCACCAGTCGCTCGATCAGCCGGAACAGCCGTTGGCGCTCGGCGGCCTGCGCTTCCGGCGTCGGAAACTCCTCCGGCACCGCCGATGGGTCGTCCACCAGTTGCGCAAACAGCACTGCCCGCGCCGCCGCCAGCGGGCGCCGCGCCCACCACAGGTGCAGCGTCGAGGGGTGGCCGTGGCGAATGGATTTTTCACGGGCACTTTCGGCATTAATTTTCTCCAGTGGCAGTGCCACCTCGATCAGCTTACGGCGACGATGAATGCTGGTCATTGTGGTTCCTCTCCCCGGCTGAGCAATTCGGTCACCTGATACTGGACACTGGTCACGCCGAAATCCGGTTCACGCCGGAAGGGGTGGCGGATGTAGCGCACCTGATACCGGTCGTCCGGCTGGAAACTCACCAGCGCCAGAATGTAGTCGTCGGGTTTATTGAGTGCGGTCAAAATCTCGTTTCGGGTCACCGTGATCGTATCGGCGTCGGCCCGGCGCCCCTTGACTTCAATGAAGCGCAGCCGACCGGTGCGCGGGTCGCGGCTTTCAATATCGTAGCCGAGCCGGTCCCATTCCCGATCCGATGGCTCGTAGCCCAGGCTGCGCTCGATCTCCATCACAATGGCACGCGCCCGCGCCGCAATCGCCTGCGTATCCGTCGGTTGGGATGGGATGGTGGATGACCGACCGGTTAGCGCGTCCAGCAGCCCACGCGGGATAATCAGCGCCCCACCAACCAGCACGGGCGGTAGGGGCGAGAGTTGGGACTCGCGATCAAGCTCATCCATCCGCTGTTTGAGCCGGATTTCAAGATCGTCGGCTCGCTTCCGCGCCTCTTGCCAGTTAAGCCGGGCATTCCGTTTTCCGGCCTGCTCGTCCAGTTTCCATTCCTCGGCGCGACGATCCCAGTAGATAATCTCTTTGGTCAGCCGATCCTGCACGGCAGCCCGCGTCTTCGCAATCCAGGCCAGCCGTCGCTCGCGCACCTCGCGGATGTGTTCAGGCACCATCTGCGCAATCACATCCTGCATCACCCGCTGCTCCAGATCATGCGTCACCCAGGCCACATCAGGGTGCGCCAGTATGGTTGCAGCATCGGGTTCGTCGGCAGCGAGTGGGCGGTAGTCGAGGTACGGCGCATACTGGAGATGCCGGGTACGACCGTGGGCATCAATTTCGACCGCCAGCATCCGGCGCGACACCGTCCGCCGCTCGCCCGACGGCAGCAGGCTGGCGTCCTGAATGGCATGTTCGACGATGCAGAGCACCCGTGGTTCGCGCCCGACATCCCGCTCATCAACCAGGATCGCACCACGCTTGAGCAGATCACGGTGCTGTTCGAGCGTCAGGTCAATCACAGCATCGAGCAGCGGATGACCGGGGCACACGAAGGCAGCCAGTGGGCGACCCATCGGGGCGATAAGATCTTTCTCGAAGCAGATGCGCTCGTAGCGCGGGAGCACCGGATTACCGCTCCCGATCTGGCGATTGCGATTGCGTACCACTGCCGGCACGTGAGTTACCTCGTAGCGCCGGGGTTCGCGTTCGCGCACCGTACCGCCGAGCCGGCGAAACGCCGCGAGAAAGAACGACTCAATGTAATGCGGTTGTAGCCGCCGCGCTGCCGCCCGCTCCATCTCTACCCGGATACGGGCCACCCGACTGACATCCATCACATCGTGGGCCAGCGCCCGCTCTTCCAGCAACGCCTGCAACCGCTCCTTATCCACGGCGTTTTCAACTACCTGCGACAGCCGGGCGCGCACCTCCGGCTGATCACCGTAGCGGATCGCCTCGATCATCAGATCGCGCAGCGGGCGACCGTCGAACTGGAGCTTACCGAGCACGTCGAAGACCTTGCCACCGAGCGCCCGCCGCGCCTCTTCCAGCTTATCGAGCAGACGGCGGTACACATCGCCTTCGCGGGTCTCATCGGCCACCAGATTCCACAGGAAACAGACCTCGGTCTGCCCGATACGATGAATCCGGCCAAAGCGTTGCTCCAGCCGGTTCGGGTTCCAGGGCAGATCGTAATTCACCATCAAATGAGCGCGTTGCAGATTAATCCCTTCACCGGCGGCATCGGTCGCCACCAGCACCCGCACAGCGGGATCGTGCAGAAACTGCTCCTGCGCCTTCCGGCGCTCCTCGCGCCCCATCCCACCGTGGATCACCACAACCGCATCTGGCCGACCGAACAAACCGTTGATCTTCCGCTCCAGGTAGGTTAGCGTATCACGGTGCTCGGTAAAGACAACCAGCTTCTGCGTCGGCGACGGTTTCGGCTTCGGAGCACCATCGGCATCATACGGCGTATGCGCCTCGGCGATCTGCGGCGCGAGCGCAGCGGGCGTAAAAATCTCACCGAGCAGCGCCGACAACTCGCGCCACTTGGTATCAACCCCCTGGCGACGCACCGCATCAGCCTGCACCTCCAGCGCCCTCAACGTATCAATCTCACGCCGCAACTCAGCAATCGTGCGTGCTGCCGTCGCCTGATCGAGCACATCCTCCTCAATCTGTGCCAGCTCACTCTCAGGCGCCTCTTCGAGTTCGTCAATATCTTCCCGACTGAGATCGGGCATCGAACTGGTGACCTGCACCTCACGTTGTTCCAGCTCCAGCTCGCGCAGACGCCGCTCCAACCGCTCACGCCGGCGCCGCAGCGATTGATAAATCGCTTCTGGTGACGAAGCCAGTCGCCGCTGCAGAATAGTCAGGGCAAACCCCACCGTCCCTGATCGGCGGTCATTTTGCAATGCATCGGCGCGGTTAAATTCCTCGCGCACATAGGTCGTCACGTCGTGGTACAGCCGCGCCTCCTCAGCAGAGAGACGGTACGGCACGGTGTAGGCAATTCGCTCCGGAAAGAGCGGCGTCCCATCAAACTTCAGCAGATGCTCTTTCGTCATCCGCCGCATCAAATCGGAGACATCAACCTGATGGACACCATCGCGGAAACGACCCTCAAACCGATCAGCATCAAGCAGCGCAAGAAAGAGCTGAAAATCCGCTTCCTTGCCGTTGTGCGGTGTGGCCGTCATCAGCAGAAAATGCCGGGTCAGACGAGAAACGAGCTGACCGAGCTGATAGCGTTTGGTGTACTTAATCTCACCGCCGAAGAAGCTGGCCGACAGCTTATGCGCCTCATCGATCACCACCAGATCGTAGCGGTTATCAGGAGCAGCGAGCTTCGCCTGCGCCTGTTCATCGCGGGCCAGCTTATCGAGGCGGGCGATCACCAGCGGATGTTCCAAAAACCAGTTCCCGGTGCGGGCCGCTTCCAGACCATCGTTGGTCAGAATCTCGAACGGCAAATGGAACCGGCGGTCGAGTTCATCCTGCCACTGCTCAACCAGATTACCGGGACAGATAACCAGACAGCGTTGCAAATCACCGCGGGCGATCAACTCCTTCATCAACAACCCGGCCATAATCGTCTTCCCGGCGCCGGGGTCATCGGCCAACAAAAAGCGCAACGGCTGGCGCGGCAACATCGCCTCATAGACAGCGGTAATCTGATGCGGCAACGGTTCCACCAGCGACGTATGCACGGCCAGCAGCGGATCGAACAGATAAGCCAGCCGAATCCGATGTGCCTCAGCGACCAGCCGAAAGAGCGATCCATCGCCATCAAAACTCCAGGGTCGCCCCTGCTCAACCAGCTCCAGGCGCGCTTCATCACTGCGATACAGCAACTGATCGGCCACCTTCCCGCTGGGATCGCGATACACCAGCGTCAACGCCTCCGTCCCGTACCACTGTACACTCACCACCGTCACCGGCGTATCGGGCAGAATACCGCGAATCGTCACCCCAGGTTTCAAATCATCGAGCGCCAGCAACGTCTCTCCCCGTTCCTATCACGTAGAAAACACTCCTGATTTTTATGAATGGTAACACACCATGATTAGCGGTGCATTACAAACCACGTGGTGCCTGCCGCCTGAAGCGGCATACCCTCTAAGGATACCAGAGAAACGGGGGCACGGCATGCCGTGCCCCTACGTCACACCGAACGGATTCTTTGGACGCCGGTAGGGGCGACGCATGCGTCGCCCCTACCACCCGCTGGCGGCCCACCTGAGAACGCTGTGGCACCTGGCACAACCGCCTTCCACGCCCGGTAACATATCACCACATCTGGCGTGTGGCAGCCACCCTACCGCAGCCACCGTCCTCAACGCCGGGCACGTCTCACAACAACACGAACAACGTGTACGTCGCCGGATTGTCGGGGTACGGCATGCCGTGCCCCTCCGCCACACCGAACGGATTCTTTGAACGCCAGTAGGGGCGACGCATGCGTCGCCCCTACTACCCGCTGGTGGCCCACCTGAGAACGCTGCGACACCTGGAACGACCGTCTTCCACGCCCGATAACATATCACCACATCTGGCGTGTGGCAGCCACCCTACCGCAGCCACCATCCTCAACGCCGGGCACGTCTCACACCGGCCACACGAACAACGTGTACGTCGCCGGATTGTCGGGGCACGGCATACCGTGCCCCTACTGCCGCCGATAACAGGCCACCCCACCGCTTCCACCGTCCCCAACGCCGGGCTGCTGTTCTTGCCGACCGCTAATCCTCACCCACAGCGGCAATCACGTGATCGTAATCAACAATCCTCCCACCGCGAGCGGTAAGCGCGATCACGTCGATCCGCCAGCGGGTCGTGGCGGGTAGATCATGCGCCGAAAGATAGTGATACGCCAGCGCAACCAGACGTTGCTGTTTTGCCAGCGTAATCGTCTCCAGCGCGTGCTGATCGTGACGGGTACGAACCTCAACAAAAACGATCTGGTCGCCTTCACGGGCAACCAGATCGATCTCACCATCCCGGCAGCGCCAGTTACGAGCGATGATTGTATATCCGCATCGTTCCAGATACGCTGCTGCCGCCTGTTCACCAACTTCGCCTAACCGACGCTTAGGTGTAGGCATACTTTCGCCAGACATCGTGCCGTTCCAGCTCGCCGAGCAGGGCAAACGCCAGATACTGCGGCTGGCGCGGTGTCGAGAGCAGTACCATGTTGGCCTGTTCGGGAGTACGCCCACCCTTGCGGTGATTACAATCACGACACGCCGTCACCACATTCTCCCAGGTGGTCTGACCTCCTTGCGAGCGTGGAATAACGTGATCCATCGTAAGATTGTTCCGTCCGGGTTGCTGCCCACAATACTGACAGGTCTCACGATCACGGGCAAAAACTGCCCGCCGCGAACAGGGGAGCCTGAGCTGGCGCGGAATCCGAATGTAGCGTACCAGCCGAATAACCAGCGGCACACTGTAGGTCACGGATTGCGCCCGCAACTGCTGCATGGCAGCTTCGACAAGCTCAGCCTTTTCTTGCAGAAGGAGGATAAGCGCACGGCGAACTGAAATTAGTTGCAGTGGCTCGTAACTTGCGTTGAGAACGAGAACTCGCTGTGCCAAGACACAACCCCCTTAACATGAACCGATGTTATCACCATAACAAAGGCTCTTGCCCGGGGGCGTCCTGGCCCCGTGCTAGAGCGGCCTGATGCGGTTTGCGGAAGAAACTGCCCTTATGGCCTGCAACGCCGCACTATCACCGCCCATACTGCGCTGCCCGCGATGACGACTGGCGCAGTAACAGGCTACCTGCCCGGACGGTGCCGGACAGTACAATCTACGGTGTTGTAACGGCGAATGCGCCATAGAATATAGCTTTCCCATAAAACAATCTGAGTAACCGATATAAAAGTAACATATATTTCGCTACTTTGTCAACCCATTACCGATCTATTCTCCCTACCTCACTGAAGATTAAACCGTCAATCAGTTGTTCAACCGGTGCGTGATCGTCGGTGAAGGGTTGGAATTGCGCCATCGCCGGAGTGAATTCACGTAGTGGCCCGAAACTCCCTTCGTACAACGACCAATACATCACCAGTTGCAGCGCTGGTTCGTCGATCTGGGTGGCATTTTCGATAAAGTTGATCACCCCATCGCCAACCGGCTGATTCACCCCGATTAAGATCGCATTACTGAAGCGGGTGTCGATAATATACACCTGTGGAAAGACGGCGATCATTGTTGAAGCCAGCGCATTGACCAGCCGGTCATCACCGCTCGCCGGTCTCCCGGCATTCACGACCGCAACGCCACGAGGAGTGAGTTTCGCTCTGACTTCACGAAAGAATTCGACGGTGGTAAGGTGAAATGGAATGTACGGCTGGTGGTAGGCATCCATCCCAATCACGTCGTATTGGCGGTCGGTGGTTGCCAGCCAGTAGCGCGCGTCTTCGTTGTAGGTGGTGAAGTAGGGTGCCTGGGCCGTACCATCAGCCATGTCGAAGTAGCGCCTGCCCACGTCACTGATCTTCCGATCAATCTCTACCGCATCAATGACGGTATCAGGGCCATAGATAGCCAGAAATTGCTGGGCAATACTCCCCGCGGCAGCACCGAGCAACGCCAGTGAACGCACATCCTCTGGCCGGGTATTGGGGTAGAGGTACGGTGCAACGCTGAAGTAATCCCACGGCCCACCATCGGTGAGGAGATCGAGCGGATCCCCCGTTTCGCGGTATTTGAGCCGGTAAATGGAATGTAACGCCAGCCCTTCGTTGAGGATCAAGACCCGCCGCCGATCAACCACGCCGTCACTGTAGGTTACTTCCTGCTCAGCAACCTGAATGTAGTTGTAATCCGACTCAAATTCGGCAATTAACCGGCAATTACGACAATCAGCAGCTTTAATTGCACCGGTGTTGAGTTGATACGCTCCGGCCAGTAAGATGACCGTCAACACCAGGAATAAGCGTCGCGGATCGCGTAAACCGATCAAACTCAGAACTACCAGAAAGCCGGCAAAGAGAAAGAGCGTGCTGGTGACACCAATCGCCGGAATCAGCACCAGCACCGTCAGGAAGGTACCGGCAATAGAGCCAATTGTTGAGAGCGCCGAGATGGTACCGGCTGTCCGTCCGGCATGTTCAACATCGTCGGCCCGCCGCAACTGCAACCGGATCGCAAAAGGGCCAACCATGGCCATCAGAATGACCGGCACCGCAAAGAGAATGATAACCCCGATCAGCGCTGCCAGAAAACCGCCAGCAGCGACGTTCCGTAGTGCGCCCTGAGCCAGCCCGAGGATTGGACGGGCGATGAAGGGAATGATTGCGCAACTCAGCCCGGCCCAGCCAATGAGTTGAAACAACAATCGCCAGTCTGGCCGGCGGTCGGCCAATGCACCACCCAGACGATAGCCTATCGCCAGGTAGACCAGGGTCATGCCGATAACGACTGCCCAGATCGGTTGTGAAGTGCCGAAGAAGGGTGCCAGCATGCGCGGCATCACCATCTCGATACCGAGCGTGCCAATCCCGGCGAGAAACACGACGGTCAAGAGCAACCGATCATCTACTGTTGCAGTCTCGTGCGAGGGTAACGTTTCCTGAGCCATGCATTATGTCCACAATGTCCGGCGAACACATCTCCGATCTCATCCAACAGAAAACTCGATTATTATGTCAATCAAATAAATATCGAGAAAACACGTTCAAATATCGCATGGAACGCTCTTGAGAGTTCGTAATGCGTTCAATAATCAGTCAGCAGATGCCTGTCACCGAATTGCACTGATGATGAGCCGCTCAAGAAGCTGGAGGAGCAGCATGGCAATAATCGGCGAAAAATCAAACATCCCAAAGTTAGGCATCACACTGCGAATAGGCCCGAGAATCGGTTCCGTAATTTCGTGCAGAAACCGGGTAGCCGGAAAATTACCCTGTGGGTCGATCCATGACGCCAGCACACGTCCCAAAATGGCATAAAACAGGACAGTGAAGAGAATACTGACAAAACTAACCAGAAAGCCTGACATACTACTCCCTCCCATCGGTATCTGCCGACTCGAAGCGAACTTTGACGGCAGCAGCGTGCGCAACGAGACCCTCTGCTTCTGCTAACCGCATCGCTGCTGGCCCAATCCGATTGAGACCACTTCGATTCAGGCCAACCAGCGAGATGATCTTGCGAAAACTATCAACGTTGACCGGTGAAGCATAGCGCGCCGTGCCCTCGGTTGGCATGATGTGTGATGGCCCGGCAACATAATCACCCAGTACTTCAAACGACTCTTCGCCCAGGAAAATACCGCCTGCGTTGCGCACCATTCCGACATACGACCACGGGTCGGCGACCAACAGGCAGAGATGCTCTGGCCCGTAGTCATTGGCCAGCATGAAGGCTGTTGCCAGGTCGGGCACAATCACGATGCCACCACGCCGGGTCACTGCGTCACGGGCAGCCTGTGCATTTGGTGACGGTAATGTGGCAAGCTGTCGTTCGACTTCAACCTGCACCTGTTCGGCCAGCACCGGATCAGGGGTCAATAAAATGGCACTTGCCTCGACATGTTCGGCCTGTGCCAGCAGATCAGCCGCAACCGCCCGCGGGCTGGCTGTGTGATCGGCGATGATCAGGGTCTCGGTTGGCCCTGGCAGACTGACGATTCCTACCGTACCGTACACCAGGCGCATCGCCTGAATGACATACCGATTCCCTGGCCCGGCTATCGTCTCCACCCGTGGAACGCTCTCGGTGCCATAGGCCAGCGCGGCAATGGCCTGGGCGCCACCAACCGCAAACAAGCGATCAACTCCGGCCAGATGCGCCGCTGCCATCACCACCTCAGCCGGTTCACCGGTCGAGCGTTGTGGTGGCGAGCAGACCACAATCTCGCGCACACCGGCGACCCGTGCGGGTACCGCAGCGTGGATCAACGATGACGGGAGCGGGGCTGCTCCACCGGGAACGTAAAGCCCAACTCGATCCAGGGGCCGCACCAACTGCCCCAGTGCTCCTTCGACGCTAAATTCAACCCAGGAGTTGCGCAGTTGCCGTTCATGAAAACGCCGAATCTCGCCGATTGCCAGCAAGAGGGCATGACGTAACGCCGGATCAAGATCGGCTGCCGCCGCAGCCCACCGCTCACGCGGAATTTCAAGCGTTGCCCGATCTACCCCATCGAAGCGTTGCGTATACTCGCGTAATGCGGCATCGCCCCGTTGGCGCACGCCAGCAATAATCCCGGCAACGGCAGTAGTCGTCGCAGCATCGTCATCGAGTGGCATACGCCGCAGAATACCGGCACGGGCAGTATCAATGTCGCGGATGATAGGAACCGTCATGCTGTATCGCTCTCATACGCTACTTAGCTGCATCCATCACGCTGATAGTCATGCAGCTCTGAAACCAATCCTTTCCGTCATTCTACCGCATCCTGGTAACTATGGACGCGCCGCCAGCGTCACCGGGACGGTTACGGACTCGTTATCACGCCAGATCGTTAGCGTAATCTGATCACCAACCTGAAACCGGTCAATAATCCCAACGAGCTGGTCACTCGAGAAGACCGCTTCGTCATTGCAGGCAATGATCACATCACCACCGATCTGCACCGGTAATCCGCGGTACGTGGCAGATGTCGTCCCACCACGCAACCCTGCTACTGCTGCGGGACTCCCTGGTTGCACCGCGCCGATCAACACGCCTCGATCAATCGACAACCCAAAACGCTGCGCAAACAGGGTATCAACCGTGGTCATGCTGATCCCCAGCCAGGGATGATCGTAACGGCCCTGGCTAATCAACGCCGGCACCACCCGCGCCACGGTACTCGCCGGCACCGCATAACCCACCCCCTCGAAATCACGTCCACCCAGGCTAACCGCAATCGCTGTGTTGACCCCGATCACCTCACCGCGCAGGTTCAACAACGGCCCACCCGAATTGCCCGGATTGATTGCGGCATCGGTCTGAATCACATTGGGAATACTGAAACTGCCAAAACTACGGGCCGGTGCACGCAATGTGCGTCCCAGACCACTGATCACGCCAACGGTGAGTGTATTCTGTTCGCCGAATGGACTCCCAATCGCAACCGCAGTCTGACCAACCTGCAACGCGCCACTGTCACCAAGTGGCAGTGGTTCCAGGCCCTCCGGCAGATTAGTTAACCTGATCACAGCCAGATCACTATCGGGATCGCTACCGACCAGATCTGCCAGCACCGTCGCCCCATTGGCAAACCGCACCTGAATGTTCGTTGCACCGGCTACCACGTGGTGGTTGGTAACTATATGGCCCTGCGTATCGAAGAGAAAACCAGACCCCTGCCCAACCAGGCCGTCAGGAGATACTGGTGGATGACCGGGGGGCAAATTCGCACTCTGATCCACAACCACATCGAGGCTGACCACCGCCAGATGAGCACGCTGGTAGAGTGCGATCAATTGCTGCTCAATCTCATTCAAGCCAGCCGTACTTATCACGGCTTCATCGAACGTACTTACCGTCGCCAGCGGCGGCAATGTCGTTGGCGACGGGCCAATCGTTGCTGTGGGCCGCGGCAACTGGCTAACTGGCGTCGGCACCTCGTTTAGTTGTGGACGCGGCGCATTTGCAGAGGTACAACCAGCCACGATGAATATGGCAAACACAATCAAAAGCCGGTGCATAACAGGATCCTCGTTAATGTAGAACAAAAAACAGTAAGCAGATCAGCGACACTATTCTCATCATACCAGGAAACCACCGCTCTCAGTGGGGATGAGGCAGATGAACCTCACGATTTCACCATTCAGCCCCTGCCGGCAACGCATAGAGATCATAGCGGAGTTTATGCAGACACCCTCCGCCTCTGTGGTACCACGAAACTACCGCGATTCAAGAGAAGGAGTCAGACGGAATAAAAAAACCATCCGTGCCTCTGCGGTACGATTTCACCACAGAGACACGGAGAGCATTGGGGTCTGGATCGGCGCTAGCCTGCTTTCACCACGCCGACCGTCACTTCACCGTCACCGAATTCATGGGTTTCGGTGTAGGCATTGGTCGGCGGTGTGCCAACAGTGAGTTCCAGAGCCAGTGTCTCAGTCTTGAGGTATTGCTCGTACTGGGCCAGCGTACTGGCAAGCAACTCACTCTGGTCGGCAGTGTCGAGGAAGAGATGGATGCGATCACTGATCGCCAGCCCTGCACTCTTGCGTGCATCCTGCACATAACGCACCAGATCGCGGGCCGCGCCTTCGAGCCGCAACTCGTCGGTGACGGTGGTGTTCAATGCGACCAGCATCCCATCGGCCTCGGCAACGACGTACCCTGCCGGTGCACTGCTCTCGACCAGGATTTCCTCAGCCAACAGTTCTACCGTCTGACCATCAACAGTCAGGTGGACAGGCTGACCGGCTTCTACCGCCTGGGCCACGGCCCGCGCTGCATCACCGTTCAGGTCGCGCAGGGTAGCGGTGAGGGCCGGTACCAGCTTGCCGAACTTCTTGCCGACCAGGCGCAGATTTGGCTTCAACCGGTATTCCACCACAGCACTACTGGCGTCAAGGTAGCGCACTGCCTTCACATTGAGTTCATCACGCAACTCGCTCTCGAAGCGCCGTACACCGTTGAGGACTGCCGGCGTGCTGGCCCGCAGCCAGATTTCACTCAGCGGCTGGCGAACTTTCAAGTTGGCCTGCTTGCGCGCTGACCGACCCAGCGAAACGGCGGTGAGCAGTGCTTCAGTATCGCTGACCAGTTGCGCATCGAGCAGTGACTGATCGACACGTGGCCACTGGGCAAGATGCACACTCTCGGCAGCAGAGGGATCACGTTCGGCGACCAGGTTGCGGTAGATCTCCTCGCTAACGAACGGAATAAACGGTGCCGCCAGCTTCGCCACCGTCACCAGACAGGTGTAGAGTGTCTGGTAGGCTGCCTCTTTGTCAGCATCAGCTTCACTCTTCCAGAAGCGACGGCGATTACGGCGCACATACCAGTTCGACAGCTCATCAACGAAATGTTCGATGGCATTGGCCGCTGTATAGACATCGTACTCCTCGAAGCATGTCGTGACTTGCTGGACGAGCTGATTGAGTGCTGCCAGTGCCCAGCGATCAATCGGTTGCAGTTCGGCAGTACGGTTGCTGCCCGGCTGCCACTGATCGAGATTGGCGTAGGTCACGAAGAAGGCATACGTATTCCAGAGGGTTAGCAGGAACTTCCGCATACTCTCGCTGACCAGTGCCATGCTGAAGCGGCGAGCATTGCCGGGAGGCGCAGCGGTGAACAGGTACCAGCGCAACGCATCAACCCCGTAAGCATTGATCACCTCTTCCGGCTCGATCACGTTGCCCTTGCTCTTGCTCATCTTCAGACCGTTCTCGTCAAGAATATGACCGAGACAGATCACATTCTTGAACGCTGGCCGGTCAAAGAGCAGCGTGCTGATCGCGTGCAAGGTATAGAACCAGCCCCGCGTCTGATCAACCGCCTCGCAGATGTAATCGGCGGGGTGGGCCATCTCGAAGATGTCGCGGTTTTCAAACGGATAGTGCCACTGCGCAACTGGCATCGAACCACTGTCAAACCAGCAGTCGGCAACGTCGGGAATACGCCGCATCAGGCCGTGTTCTGGGTCTTCCCACACCACCTCATCGATGTAAGGACGGTGGAGATCAAGATCGCGCAGTGAACGCCCGACCTTCTCTTCCAGTTCGGCCAGCGAACCGATACAGACCATATGCGAGCCATCGGCGTTAGTCCAGATCGGGATGGGCGTTCCCCAATAGCGCTCACGGCTGATAGCCCAGTCGATGTTATTCTCAAGCCAGTTACCGAAGCGGCCATCGCGGATATGATCTGGAACCCAGTGGATCTGCTGATTATTGGCAACCAGATCAGCCTTGAATGCAGTCGTGCGAATGTACCACGAGCGCTTGGCGTAGTAGAGCAGCGGTGTACTACAGCGCCAGCAGAAGGGATAGTAGTGACGGACCCGGCCACTGCGCAGGAGTAAACCCCGTTGTTTCAGATTCCGCGTAATATCGGGATCGGCCTCTTTGAAAAACTTACCGGCAAAGCCGAGTTCGGCGAATTCAGGCAGCACGCGCCCGTCCAACCCAACCGAGAAGAGGGTGGGTAGACCGTGTTTGCGGCCAACCTCCAGGTCACCGTAAGCCGGCGCGATATGCACGATGCCGGTACCATCATCGAGGCTGACAATCTCGTCGGCGATCACCCGGTAGGCAGTATCCCAATCGACGGTGTCACCGGCACCCGGCACACCCCGGAAGAGTGGCTCATAGCGCAGACCAACCAGATCATTGCCGCGGAAGTGACGCAACACTGTAAAGCTCTCAGCCGGCAAGACATTGCCGACCAATGCGGCAGCCATCACCAGCCGCTCGCCGTTGTGTTCGACTTCGACATATTCAGCATCATGCTTCACGGCCAGGGCCACATTAGCCGGCAACGTCCAGGGTGTGGTCGTCCAGGCCACCAGAAATGCCCCTTCGAGGGTACCATCAACGGCAGGTGGCGGTGCGGTGAAGCCGTTTACCCGAAACTTGATGTACACACTCGGATCATCAACATCATCGCGGGCACCGAGGCTCACTTCGTGGTCGCTCAGACTCGTGCCACAACGCGGGCAGTGCATCGTCACCTTGTAATCGCGGAAGAGTAGCCCGCGATCCCACAGTTGCCGGAAGATCCACCACGTCGACTCAATATAATCGTTTTCGTAGGTGATGTAGGCATCTTCGCTGAGCCAGAAGGCGATGCGCTTGGTAAATGCCTTCCACTCCTGAATATACTCCCAGACACTTTCGCGGCAGAGACGGTTAAATTCGGCAATCCCAAAGCGCTCGATATCCGGTTTGCCGCTGAAGCCAAGCTTCTTCTCGATCTCGATCTCAACCGGCAGGCCGTGTGTATCCCAGCCTTCGCGCCGACCGATGATCCGATAACCCTGCATAGCGCGATAGCGCAGGATCACATCTTTGAAACTGCGTGAGATGGTGTGATGCAGACCGGGGCGACCGTTCGAGGTTGGTGGTCCCTCGTAAAAGACAAACGGCTTGTCGCCGGCTGCCAGCGATTTAGCGACAATGTTGTTCGCTTCCCACCAGGCAATCACCTCTTCTTCGAGCTGGGGGAACTTCACGTTAGTGTCAACTGGTCTGAACATGAAACCTCCATCCGAACCAAACCAAAAGCCCCGTCCCCAACAGGGGACGAGGCAGATTAACCCCGCGGTACCACCCCAATTCGATGCTGTGGCGCCTGCCACTAAGCACCGCACTTTGCGAGTGTCGATCAACACTCTGCCCCGCTAACGGTGGGCGTTCCGGGCGCGGTTACTGCGCGGACGAAACCATCACGCGGTTCACCTGCCAGCTCAGGGGTGATGTTCACTATCGCTGCTTCTACCCGGCTCACACCGCCCCAGGCTCGCTGAAGAGCTGGCGATAGCTACTCGTCCCCGTCATCGCCGTTATCTGACAGTATACGCCGTGAGTTGCGCTGCGTCAAGCATGGTGAACGGGGTAAGGATATTGATGTGGGGAGTGGGGAGTAGTGGAAAGCTGTTTCACTGCCTGTTTGCGAACCTTTGCCAGCAGTCTCAGTATGGATTATTCAGATGAGCCTCCTTTGAACGAACCCCCTCATGCCGGTTAGCAGTATACACCTGGGAGCGCGAGCCTCCGGCTCGCATCCCAGGTGATCGCCCTCATCATCTCGACCTGGTACTACCATCAGTGGATTCGCTGCGTAGCACCAAACCGGCGACCCGCTATCCGACATTCCATAGGCCCAATGCTGTAGGGGCGGGTTCCAAACCCGCCCCTACTCTCAACCTATTCCAAACCCGCCCCTACATTGATCCCTTCGGACAGAACCGTCTCAGTGGCTATGCGCCGCTTCCAGTTCTTTCTTGTGCGCTTCGACAATCTGGTTAACCAGATGTGGCGGCACCTCTTCGTAACCCGCGAAACTGATCGAGAAGCGGCCACGGCCCTGGGTCATCCCTCGTAAATCGGTTGCGTAGCGTTGAATCTCGACCAGAGGAGCCTGGGCGTGGATCACCGTCTTGCCGGTGCCGGTTGGCATCATCCCCTGTACCCGACCACGGCGCGTGCTCATATCACTCATCACATCGCCGGCAAACTGATCGGGAACAATGATCTCCATGTTGTAAATCGGTTCGAGAATGATCACACCGGCCTTTTGGGCAGCCAGGCGGAACGCCTCTTTCGCAGCGGTCTTGAAGGCAATTTCCTTCGAGTCAACCGGATGTTCTTTCCCGTCATAGACAGCAGCCCGTACATCGACAACCGGATTACCCGAAATGATGCCTTCTTCCATCGCCTCGCGAATACCCTTTTCGATTGCCGGCATAAACCCGCGCGAGATTACGCCACCCACAATCTCGTTCACGAACTCAAGCGGGTCTTCACGGTTCGGATCGGGTGGGAGCGGCTCAACACGCAGCGCGACATCGGCGAACTGACCGGCCCCACCGGTTTGTTTCTTGTGGCGGTACTGAGCAGTCGCAACACTACGGATCGTCTCGCGGTAGGGGATGCGGGGCAGTTCGAGGTCAATATTCACATCGAACTTGCGCTTCATCCGTTCGGCAATGATCTGCAGATGCGTCTCGCTTAGACCACTGAGCAACGCTTCGCCGGTACGCGGATCGCGGGATACGTGGAGAGACGGATCCTCTTCGGTCATCCTGGTGAGCGCAGAGCTGAGTTTGTCAAGGTCGGAACGGCTGCGTGGTTTGACCGTTGCAATGAAGGCCGGTGCCGGGAATTGGATAGGAGTAAGTGCGAGTGGTCGCGACGACAGGCAGAGGGTATCGTTGGTTTGCGTATCACCGAGCTTCGTTAACAAACCAATATCGCCAGGCCCGACCGACTCAACCTCAATCTGCTCTTTACCACGCACAATATACACGTGGGCGACGCGCTCTTCCTTACGGGTGCGTGCATTCATGAGCGTCATACCGGCCCGCACCTCACCCGAAAAGACGCGGAAATAGCTAAGCTTGCCGTAGGTGTCAGAGACCGTCTTAAAGACCAGTGCTGCCAGTGGTTCGGCGCGGTCTGGACGTAGCTCAACCTCCTGGTCGGTGTTCAGATCGGTGGCGGTGGTTGTCTTGCGGCCTGCGGAAGGAATTGAGTCGACGATTCCGTTAAGGAGCTGGGCAATCCCCACGACTTCAGTTGCTGAACCGCAGAACACCGGCACGATTGAGCCATCGGCAATACCGGTGCGCAGACCGAGCAGCAATTCCTCGCGGGTCAGCGCATCTTCACCGCCTTCAAGATACCGTTCGATCAGATGATCATTGGTTGCGGCAATTTTATCAATCAGCGCGGTGCGCCACTCGTGCATCAGATCATTGAGTTCCGCCGGCACATCAGCCTCGATGTAGCCGCCATCGTGTTTCGGGCTGGTCAGCCAGGCTCGTTGTTGACGCAGCGAGATAATACCCTTGAACTCTTTACCGGCACCGATAGGAATCTGCATCGGAATAACAGCGGCATCGAGCAGCTCACGGGCCTGCTCGATCACGCGGTAGAAATTCGCATTTTCGCGGTCGAGTTTATTGACAAACAGGATGCGTGGAATGCGCTGTTGGACGGCCATCTCCCAGAAGAGTTCGGTACCGACTTCAACACCGGCACTTGCATCGAGCACAATCAATGCGCCATCGATGATACGCATCGCGGCGGCAGCTTCACCGGCAAAATCAGCGGCACCGGGCACGTCGATCAGGTTGATCTTATCGCCGTTCCACTCCAGCGGCAGCACACTCAGCGAAATAGACATCCCGCGTCGGTGCTCGTCGGGGTCGTAGTCACTCGTCGTAGACCCGTCCTCGACGCGCCCCATCCGCGGGATGGCGTGGGCGGTCATCAGCATTGCCTCGGCCAGCGTTGTCTTCCCGCTGCCGAGGTGACCGAATATGCCGATGTTGTGGATCCTTTCCGATTCGAACGCTCGCATAGCTGTCCTCCTTGACGCAAGCCCGCGCCCGTTGGGCGTGTGCTGGAAAGGAAAATAAAGTTGTTAAGAACAGATTATCAGGGTTGTGATGGTTGCGTCAATAGGGTAAGACGCAACACAACTTTTGCACAGGAAATTCAAAGCTGTTGAGCGACTAGAGTCACAAACCGGCATCGTTGCCGGTACCTGTCCGGTGTAGATAGTTGGCACATATCTTCCGCAAAGGAACTGAGCATCAATGGGCAATCACCGCTCCTGGAGGGCAGGGATAACACCTGCCCTCTCAGGATGAATGAACAGACCGGCTGGGATCAGGAGCGATTGGCGTGCGACGTCACACCCCGCCAGCATATCTGAACCAGCCGCGTCGCAGGCCGGTGATACGACGCTTACGACTTGTCATGGTCGTGGCGCGGACGGATCACCAGCACCGGCGTGGGGGCAACCTGCACAACCTTTTGGGTCACACTACCAAACACCCAGCGACTCAGTCCACTGCGACCGTGGGTGGCGATGACGATAAGATCGACATTGTGGTTCTCGGCGTACTCGATAATCGCCTCGGCTGGTGGCAGTGCGCTGATCTCGGTATGTACCTCATAACCTTCGCTCTGGAATTGTTTGGCAATGTGTTTCAGATAATCGAGCGCCTCCTGTTCCATCTGCGTGATGGCTTCAGTTGTCGTCGCCAGCATGCCGCTGTAATCGACACTGGTGGTAAAAATGGGTGGTACCGCACGGAGTAATGTAATCTTCGTCGTACCTTCATTGGCGGCCAGGGCGTGGACGTGCGGTAATACCTGCTCGGCAAGTTCCGAACCATCGAGGGGAACGAGAATGTGGCGATACATTGCAACCTCCTTGTTGCGTCATCCTTCACGGCCCAGGATCGTCGAGTGGGCGTGGATTCCAACGACGGTGTCCTTCGATAACCTGTGCCAGACTGCCATCGGCGTTGAGCAAGAGGCGTAGTGAGCGGCGGAGATCACAACTTGGCACAGTGCAGACCGAAGGATCGGCCATTTCATACGGACATTCTCCCACATTTTGGCAGCGTGCGACCGAGACAGCGTAGCGCGGGCTGCCAGGTGGTCCATCGAGTGTGCGCAGGATCAGTGGCGCATATTGCAGATCTGGTGCAATAGTGCGCAGATGAGCGCGAGCGCGAGCAATCATCGGATGCGGCGGTCGTTTCGGTCGTGCCATAGCATGCTTATCTCCGGCTTGAAACCCTCTGCCAACGGTGATACTATGTACACGTTATCACAAATTCGGTTACGTAGAGTGCAATAGCCCGCAACCAGGTGTGAAGATTCTTATACCATTTCTCAATCTTCGACACCTCAATCTTTACTCATGAAATCAGTATGGTTGCATGGAGCGTTTTTGTGTTGTATGGGGGGAACGATGATCAAGGAGTTTCGCGAGTTTATCAGCCGTGGCAACGTGATCGATCTGGCGGTTGGCGTGATTGTCGGGGCAGCGTTTACAGCGATCATCAATTCATTGGTCAACGACATTATCAATCCGCTGATTGGCCTGCTGGTTGGTGGCCGGGCCGATTTTAGCAACTACTTTATTCCGCTGGCCGGTCAAACTGCGACAACGTTAGCCGAAGCTCAGGCCGCCGGGCCGGTGCTGGCCTATGGTTCGTTCTTGACGGCTGTGATCAATTTTCTGTTGATCGCATTCGTGGTCTTCATGATTGTACGTACCGTCAATCGTATGCGGAGTAAGCCGGAGGCTGTACCACCTGCACCACCGGAACCAACGCCGAGCGAACGCCTGTTGGCCGAAATTCGTGATTTGTTGGCCCGGCAGGGGTGATCAGGGGGTGATCGCATCATCCCCTGCCCTTTCATCTATTCAGGTGGGTGTGGGCAGCGCTGTGTGGTTTGGTACAGGATTGACGACGTATAACCTGCTATACCGCATCATCGTATGACAATGTGAACGGGCAAATGTACGTCCGTAGGGGCGGGTTCCAAACCCGCCCCTACGGGAACCCGCTCATCCGTATCCTGCACGTGACACCCACGGATCATCGCAGAGGGGACGAATAGTTATGGTTCACCGCATATGCGGTAGCAGGCAGTGATGCCCCCTATCGCTCAAGATTTGACATAGCGTAGATTCCCAATCACTCCGGGCTGTATGAAAGCCTGCACAGCTCAGCAGAGACAGCGGTCGGGGCGCACGACCGTGCGCCCCGACTGGATGGTGCCAGGATAATCTTTTGCGGTGAACTGCAATTCGTGCGGGTAATCTTTCGGGCCAACCCACGGATCGGATAGCCTCTCAGAACGAAACTGCCCGGTCACCCAGGGTGGTACCCGGCCAGATACGGATGCCGCGTTCAAGCCGGTTTTCCTGACCAATCTGACACTCATCACTGATGATAGTGCCGTCAATAATGTGGGATCGCTCGCCAATCCGATTGTTGTACCCCAGCACACAGTTACGGAGTGTACTGCCCTCTTCAATCGTATTCCCATCCCACATGACCACACCTTCGATCTGGCATTCAGGACCAATCGTGCAGCGCGAGCCGATAACGGTTGGGCCAATAATCCGTGTCCCGCGCCCAATCCGTGTCCCGTGGCCGATGACCACCGGACCAACAATCTGCGCGCTAGAGTGAATCTCTGCTTCGCCTTCAAGCCAGACACGCTCGCCAATCTGTTGTCCACGGAAGTGGTACTGCACTTTCCCGATCAAAATGTCATGGTGAACATCAAGATACGTTTGCGGCTTGCCAATATCCGTCCAGTAAGCGCGTGACGGAAAGCCGTACATCGGATCACCGGTCTGAAGCACCACCGGGAAGAGGCCGCGCTCGAACATATAGAACTGATTCGGGGGCACGTAGCGGAAAATCTCCGGTTCAATCAGATAGGTACCGGCGTTGACCAGATTGGTCGTGATGTCTTCGGCGCGGGGCTTCTCAAGAAAACGGCGCACACGTCCATCGCGTTCAGTCTCGACCAGCCCAAACTGCGTCGGATCATCAACCGGC
This sequence comes from Chloroflexus aurantiacus J-10-fl, assembly GCF_000018865.1. Taxonomy (NCBI): domain Bacteria; kingdom Bacillati; phylum Chloroflexota; class Chloroflexia; order Chloroflexales; family Chloroflexaceae; genus Chloroflexus; species Chloroflexus aurantiacus. Next base: position 3,593,806 of record NC_010175.1, on the reverse strand, counting down.
GTGAGCGAGATGGTCACCTTGCTGCCACGCTCGCGGTGAAAATCGAGCATTGCCTGCAAATCGAGGTCGGTCATCACATCGCCATTGAAGACAAACGTTGTCCCATCAAGCATGTGCTCGACGTGTTTCACCGCGCCGGCAGTACCGCGTGGTTCCGGCTCTTCAACGATGTGGACATTCATACCCAGTCGTGAACCATCGCCGAGCGCTGTGCGGAAGCGGTCGGCCAGATATTGCACGGCCAGGATGACATCTCGAATACCATAGTCGCGGAGACGCAGCAACATCCACTCGATGAATGGCTGATTGACCAGCGGCAACATTGGTTTGGGTGTCCGGCAGGTCAGCGGGCGCAAACGTGATCCCTGCCCACCAACAAGAATAACAGCTTTCATAGACAGTTCTACTTACTAAATGTACACAACGCTCCTGATAGATAGGCGTAGTATAACGCCATCAGACCACAAAAAGTTTACCGCAAACCGGGGTTTGGGTGACGATTTTCTCAGCCGGTGGTCGCTTGTACTTCTGCACGGACTCGTGCGCGCCAGTAATTCAGGATATCGTGCAGCGTCTCTGCCAGCGTATAGCGCGGTTGCCAGCCGGTGCGGGCACGGAGCCGACTCGCATCACAGACGACCAGCGGTATATCAATCGGGCGCATCAATTCGGGATTGAGCCGCACTTCAACCGGTACAGTACATTCGGCTAACAGCATATCAAGTAGCTCGCGTATCATCACGGCCCGACCCGAACCAACATTATACACCTCGCCACTCTCGCCGTGTTCGGCCAGTAACGCATACGCCGCGACAACATCACGGACATCGGTGAAGTCGCGTTGCGCAGCCAGATTACCAACCTGCACAACTGGCGGTTGCAAGCCTAATTCGATCCGTGCAATCTGACGGGCAAAGGCGGCAGTCACAAATCGTTCATTCTGGCGCGGCCCGATATGGGTGAAGGGCCGTACACGCACGACATCCAGACCGTGGCTGTAGTGGTATTGCAACGCCAGCAAACTTTGGGCGGCCTTGCTCACCCCATACGGACTGGTCGGACGCAGGGGGGTGTCTTCGTCAATCGGTAAATCCTCCGGGTCAATCTTTCCGTATTCCTCATTCGTGCCAATCACTATCACGCGGGTGGTCATGCGGTATTCAATCAACGTCAGAAAGATGTGCAAGGCGCCCAACGTATTGGCGGCCAGCGTTCCCGCCGGGTCGCGAAACGATTCTGGCACGAATGGCTGGCCGGCAAGGTGAAAAATGACGTTCGGTCGCACCTGCACCAGAGCGCGCGTAGTGGCCTCAGCATCGGCCAGATCGGCCTGGACGATCTGCACGTTCCCGATCAGTTCGGGAAGTACGAGCGAAGGAGAGCGAGATAATCCCCAAACATCCCAGCGTCCATCGGCCAGGAGATATTCGGCGAGGTGGCCGCCAACAAAACCGTTAATGCCAGTAATGAGTGCCCGCATGGTATTATTGATACCTTGTGTTCAGAAGTGTCTTGTTTGATTGTGCAATTTATTGACAGTGATTGTGCACCGTGTTACAATATTTGTAACATTGTACCACGCTTCACGGTTGGTCAATACAGGTCAAAATATCATTCCAACGTGCAATCGTTTCCGTGAATGATGGTACAATAGGATTCAAGTGTAAAAACTATGCGCAATAGTCTCGTCTTTGCATAAGCGCTGGGAAGGGTCGCGGAACCATGGCACCGCAGCATTTTCTCTCCCAATTTTCAGACAAGCCACGCTACAATACCAAGGCTGTCGCACAGGAGACGGGCGTGCCTGCCGACACTTTCCGCGCCTGGGAACGCCGTTACGGTGTACCGCGTCCACAGCGGACGGAAGGTGGTCATCGCCTGTATTCCGAGCGCGACATTGCAACGATTCGCTGGCTGCGTGATCGAACCGCCGAAGGACTGACGATCAGTCAGGCGATTGCCCTGATGATCGAAGGAAGCGACACCAGTCTTTCGTGGCTGAATACCGCAGTTGATACCGAACCGCATACCTGGGAACGGATGCAGGCACGCATGATCGCTGCCTTAACCGATTTTGATGCGACACGGGCCGAGCAAATTCTGGGTGAAGCATTTGCGCTCTATCCGCTGGAAGATGTCTTTTTGAAATTGATCCAGCCGGCAATGGTTGAAATCGGTGAGCAGTGGCATGCCGGGCGGCTTTCCGTAACCGCAGAGCATTTTGCTACCCAGTTCATTCGGCGCAAGTTATCAAGCCTGTTCAATACCTATAACGTTACCGAGGGTCGGGGGCTGGTTGTGGTAGGGTGTGCGCCAAGCGAACAACACGATCTTGGTGCCCTGATGCTGGCCGTCTTTCTGGTGCGCCACGGCTGGCAGGTGATCTACCTCGGCCCGGAAGTGCCGGTAAAAGACCTTCTTGATGCGGTGCAGCATATCCAACCCGACCTGGTGTGTCTGTCTGCTTCAACGACCGAAACGGCCACCCAATTACTCGAAATTGGTCGGGCATTGCAACAGTTACCACCGCCTACTCCTCTCTTCGGCTATGGTGGTCGTGCATTCAATTTGAATCCGGTGTTGACACATAAGATGCCGGGCACATTTTTGGGGCGTGACGCACAGGAAGCAGTTGAGAACGTCGCATCACTCCTGAGTCGCAGTCGCTAATGGTGCAGGTACATCGCCGGCATTATCACCATGTCCTGGCTGATAATGCGTAACTCAGTATTGCCTTCAAGCTCAATATTGCGTATAGTAAAAACAAGCGTAATATGTGACAAAAGGAGTGTGGTGTGTCGCTGAATTCACTCACGATCTTTTCGCGAGGTAATAGTTTGCCGGTGAACCAGGCGCTACCGGCTGAAGAGCAGCTTGCCCAACTCCTCCGTCTTAACGAACTTCCTGTATCGCCTCACGCCGATGAATTGCCGCCACCGCCGGGCCGCACGCTGGCCGAGGCTTACGCGATCTGCGAACAAATCATTCGTCGTCATTCTAAGAGCTTTTTCTTCAGCACCCAGTTTCTACCGCCGGCACAGCGGCGAGCCGTGCGCGCCCTGTATGCCTTCTGTCGGACAACTGACGATACGGTTGACATGGCCGAGTCGGACCCGGCGCGTGCTCTGGCCGAATGGGTGCGCATTGCGCGCCGACCACGGTTTGACACCTCACACCCGGTGTTGTTGGCCTGGGCCGATACCTGTCAGCGCTACAATCTTGCCCCGAGTTTGATTGATGAGTTGCTGGCCGGTGTGGCGATGGATCTCACGATTTCGCGCTATACCACGTTTGCCGATCTCTGGCTCTACTGCTATCGGGTGGCTTCAGTGGTTGGATTGCTGGTGATCGGGATTACCGGCGCTGCACCCGGCGCCCAGCCTTACGCGATCAAGCTCGGTGTCGCTTTGCAGCTCACCAATATTCTGCGCGATATTGGCGAAGATGCCGACCGCCAGCGCGTCTATTTGCCCGAAGATGAGCTGGCACGGTTTGGTTTGACTGCCGATGATATTCTGGCCCGTGTGTACGACGAGCGGTTTATCAGGTTGATGAAGTTCCAGATTGCACGTGCCCGGCAATTGTACGCCGAGAGCTGGCCAGGTATTGCTCTGCTGCCACCAGAGGTGCGACTGGCGATTGCCGCCGCAGCCCGGGTGTATAGCGGTATTCTCGATAAAATAGAACAAAACCAATACGACTCATACACCCGCCGGGCCTATGTGCCGTTACGCGAGAAGATTGCGCGTTTGCCGGGTATCTGGTGGGATGTGCGTGGTTTGACGAAGAAGTTATCGCGGTAACAGTACGCTGTCCTCTTCGTGAATGCACCGGTGTTTGATCTTCTGGTACAATACAATCAGTTTTGCCCGCCGAGATCAAATCTGACACGCCGAAATGGACAGCGCTATGTCGTCATACGCTCTCTCCAGACCTCACTCACAACATTCGTGGTCACCGTTGGTTTTTGATGTAATCCTGTGGGTCCTCTTTTTAGGCCCGATAGCCTCGCCACTGTTACGGGCAACAGGTTTACCTCTCGTCAGTGAGACGGGTACCCTGGCCCGTGAGTTGCTGGCTACCTATATCTGCCCGACTCCAGAACGCTCGTTGTGGTTGCTGGGGTGGCCGATGGCGGTCTGCGCCCGCTGTTGGGGGGCCACCATTGGTCTCTGGCTGGGCCGCCTGGCTATTGGTGACCGTGCGCCTACCTTGTTGCGCCGCTATCGTTCCCTGCACTGGTCGTGGCGCCTGTTGCTGTCTGCACTGCCTTTCCTGCTCTGGCCGCTTGAAATTGTCGGCCATTACAGCGGCTGGTGGTTTGCACCGCTCTGGCTGTTGTTGGTGAATGGGATACAGGCTGGTTTCGCTGCCGGCATCTTCTTCGCTTCAGTCTGGCCTGGCTTGTGGCCGGCTGCCCGTACAGGCGAGAGTGTGCCATCGCTGCAATAATTCCATTCCACAAGCGGATACGTAGCGAAATGCTGATTGGTCTATTCTCCTCTACGCTCTCCGTGTCTCTGTGGCTATATCACACCACGGGGGCACAGAGGAGAGTGGAAGACATCCAACAAGATACCTCTGTGTTCTCCGTGTCTCTGTGGTGCATTCAAAAGAGGTGCATTCAACACCCAGGCGGAGTAAGAGGCAATCATGGTATCTCCATGGCGCTTACGACCACGCTGTAGCGGTGGCGCAGGCGTTATTCAAACGGCAAGCGGCTTGCGTCTGCTTCGACCACCCGGCCCTGCCAACCGCTATCGAAATGCGCAGATCGATGATTTTGGGCAGTGGCCCGGTAACCCACGAGCGTTGCAGCCACCGTTTACCCTTCGTCTGCGTGCACGCACGTCACATCCGGCAGATCGGTTGGTTGGTACTGCCGGGTTTGGCTTGTGGAGCTATCCATGGGCCTGGCCGCTTCGTATGCCGCAGGCGGTCTGGTTCTTTTTCGGTGCGCCACCACACGATATGCCACTGGCAATCGGCATACCCGGCCACGGCTGGAAAGCCGCCGTCGTTGATACAGGTCGTCCGGCAGCCCGCAAATGGATACCGCTTGCCCCGGTCATTGTCCCGCTGCTCAACATTCCACCGCTGTACCGCCGCATCTGGCCATGCATCCAGCGCGATGTCGGCGTCGCCGAAGCAGTCATCAGCCAGGATATTGCCCAGTGGCACGAGTATGAAATCCGGTGGGGACTGCATGAAAGTGAACTTCTGGTTGACGGTATAACGGTATTACGGGCACCCTCACCCCGTGGCCCGCTCAGCATTGTGATCTGGATTGATAATCAATACGCGATTGTGCGCCCAACCGGGCAACTGGGCTGGGGCGTGCGTGCCTGCAACGAAGCCCAGTGGATCGAAGTAGCCCTGATCTCACCCTTCCAATTCCCAACTCCGTAGCTCTTCCAACCAGCGATGACTGGTCAGATCCATGTGTACCGGCGTCAGGCTGGCATATCCGTCACTAATAGCAGCAATATCAGTGCCTTCCTCGTAATGATCTTCAGGTTCTGCGCCATCAATCCAATAGTACGGTCGGCCACGTGGGTCATACCGCACCACCAGCTCATCACGATACACCCGACGACCCAGGCGGCCAACTTTAATCCCGCGCAGGCTGGTGGGTGGTACTGCCGGAATGTTCAGATTTAACAGCACCTCTGAAGGCAAGGAACGCTCATGAATCAGCGTAACCAACTGGCGCACCGCTATTTGCGCCGCCCGAAAATCCCACTTCCCATCCTTCGGGCGCACCTGTGACACCGCCAGACCGGGAATGCCAAACACCAGCCCTTCCATCGCTGCGGCGACGGTACCCGAATAGAGCAGATCGGTACCCAGATTCGCGCCCAGATTAATCCCTGACACCACCAGATCGGGTTTGCGGTCGAGCAGTCCCATAACCGCCAGTGCCACACAATCAGCCGGCGTGCCATCGCAGATCAGCGCTGGTGAGCCATCGCTCAACGTTCCTTCCCAGGCTCGCAATGGATCAAACAGCTTGCGATAATGGCCGGCAGCACTCCAGTTTCGATCCGGCGCAACGACAGCCACTTCGCCAATGTCACTTAAAGCAGCACGCAGCGCTACCAGACCCGGACTCTGGTAGCCATCATCGTTGGTTACCAAAAAGTACATACTACTCCTTTGGTAATTCAATATCGGTTAGCCTAACCGTCTTCCGCCCCTGGAACTTGATAGTCTTCTGGCCTTCACTCGACATCTGGCCGTGCTGTTCGAGGTTGGCAATCTCCTGTTGCATCGTTGCCGCCAGTTCTACTTCACCCTGATTGAGCAAGCGCGTGACGGCACTCTTCAACTTCTGGGTTGCCCCACTGACATCACCGGCAGCCAGGTCTTGCAAGGCGCGCGTTTGTAGCTTAAAGGCGCTGACCTTTTCGACGATGTTCATAACGTTGGGATTGACCTGTTGCAACTGGGCCGGATCGGCAGTGAAGGTGAGCATAATATCGATTTTCGTCTTCTCGCCCTGAATCTGCAATGCCGGTGCATCGTAGCTGATTTCAGCCTGACCGATCCGATACGTCCCCATAGGACGGGGATCAATCACCAATTCGATCAGCAATACCCGCACCTGCCCACTCTCAAGCTCGCCGAGATTGACACTGACAGCCCGATCAGCAATTGGCTGATAACCGAGATTGTCAATGAGCGGCGTCACCTGCCAGACGGCCCGTGGTGTCACTCCCTGCACCAGGCGCAGCGTGAGGACACTGTTCTGGATGGTGGTCTGCTGGGCACGCTGTACCGTGTGCTGAAAGTATTGCACAATCTCGCCGGGCTGCGCAATGTAATCGGCTACTCCCCGCGAGCGATTTGCCATTTCAATCAGCAGGTCTTCGTTCCAATCCTTACCGATCCCCAACGCTGTGATCGGAATCCCCAACCGTCCGGCATCGTCTGCCCGGAGCAGACACTCCTTCTCGTGTTCGGTCTGACCATCGGTTAGCAGTACCAGTCGGCGCACCCCCTGCGGCATCTTTTGTAATTCCTGTATCCCCTTCTCCAGGGCCGGGGCAATGCGAGTACCACCGGCATCGCGGATCCGATGCACCAGATCGAGGATCGCTGTCCGTTGCCGCACCGGTTGGGCCGGCACCAGTACCTCAGTCCGATGGTCAAAAATCACAATCGAAATGATATCCTGCTCATTGAGTTGCTCGATTGCTCGCACCACCGCCTGTCGCAACCGTTCAATCTTCTCGCCCTTCATCGAACCGCTGCGGTCGAGCACGAAACAGACGTGAATCGGTACTCGTACCTGCGTCAATACCGCACCCGGCTGTGCTTCAAGCAATACATACGCTACCTGTGGCGTGGTTGTCGCGGCCAGAAAGGGACGCGCCAGTGCGGCACGTAGGGTAACTTCTCCTGCCATGGCAAACTCCTCGTCTCTGCATGACGGCCATTCGGCAAAATAACTTCGCCTATGCGACGATGCGAGGTCGGCAACGGTTGCAACTACCTGTATTGTAGCGCACAATGAGCAAATTCATGGGCAATCTTCTGGCAAAGCGGGAGATGCCGGGGACTACCAGCCTGGGCACCAACGGCAGGCCCAATGATAGAAGCGAGGTTCTCATTGGTGCAGCCCTGGCATGTCGGAGAGGGAAAATACCGGAGACACCGTAGTTTTTGCCGCCCAATTTGACAAGCGGATCATGAGCACTCGTAGCACTGTGGCAGAGAGTTGAACACCTGGTGCAGCGGATCTGGCAGTAATCGGGATGTCATAGAACTTTTTTCATAAAAGCTGTGCTGTCGTGCTCCCAGCCGGTTGCCCAGGTGCACGAACGCTTACTAATCGCCAACGCCAGCATATCCGGCTCCCAGGCTGCCGGTATGGCAGCGAGGAAGGCTGCCGACCATCATCGGTGCCATCACGCGTTGGATTGGTTGCCTTGCCCGCTCGTTATGCACGTGTTGCGCGGTGTGGAGTGCGGCAGCCATGCTGCCGCCCCAGCCGTGCTTTGTGCCAGGTGCGTGTCACGCGGTTGACCCTGCTGAGCACGGCAATGCTGTGGGTGCTCGTCACGTTCATAGAGTCCAGGAATGAATGAGACAACTTCTCGTAGACGTTTTTTGAAATAGGTTCTAAAACGTGCTCAGCGCAAGAAACGTAACACCCGCCCATCAAGCAAACTGCTGAGCAACAGACGGTCAATCAGCGGATCACGCTGCATCAACAGATCAACCTCAGACCGGCAATAGGGACAGGAGGTCAGATGATGAGCAATAGTGGCCTGTTGAGCAGGCGTGAGCAGGCCCTGACAGTAATCGATTAACTGATCGGTAGACGGGCAAAGAACTCGATATAACCTTCGTCGTAAAGCCTGCTGTAGATTGCGCAGAGTTACTAAACGCTGACGACAAAGATCGCAGTGATGAAGGTGTTGAGCGGTGGCTTCATCAAGCTCACCATCGACTGCTGCAACAAGTTCCAGACCAGAAAGATGACCTGCGCCGTCACTTCGTTGATCGTTCTCCATACCGGCGCGCCTCCAGATAGTACCGGCAGATTGATCTGCACACATTTCCTGTTGAAAGAAACGTTAACGGGGACGTTTTTTTACGTCCCCGTTACCATCATTTTCCAACAGGCCCTATATCTGGTCAGCAATGGTGCGCAGATGACTATTCCGACTCAACCGACTCAACACGTTACGCTTGATATTGTACACATCGTAGACGCTCTCGAAAAGCGTATTGTAGCGCTCGAAGATTGCACGTGGCGTCAAGCCCAGGACAAACGAGCCATACACCACGACACGTTCACCCTCACTGTGCAACTGACTATCAATGTAGCGCCAGAATTCCTGCCGGTCAACCCGTTGCATTGCCTCTTCATCGGGTGCTGCGTGGGGCATACGCTGCAGATCGATCCGCTCTTCGGGCATCATTTCTGCCCACGATTGTGCACGCACCGCATCAATCACCACACTAGAGGCACAGAGCTGCAAATACTGCAACAACGCGGCCAGGTTCGGAAAGGCCGCAAACCGTTCAGGCGTCACCGCTCGCCAGAACTTGGTGAAGGCACCCACCACAAAGTATTCGCTGCTTTCACCACTGTTGACAAACGCACTACACCGGCGAATCCAACCTTCAACCAGCGAGCTGTAGTGCTGAAAGAGGTAACTCCAGGCAATCTCGTCACGTTCAACTAATGCTCGCCGAAACAGCTCATAACTATAGCGCGAGTCGTGCGACTGACCACGGTAAAATCGCTCGCTTTCAATCGCACAGCGCTGGGCCAGATCTGCAACATCCATTGTCGTAACGTCAATTGCAACCTCATCGCCTACCACTGGCGCCTGAAGCCGGGGCGATTGATGAGAAGGTGTCATTGCAGGCGCAATCATAGTTTCCTCGCTTTGTCTGTAGATGCGCTCGTCATCCTGGTTACTCACCGATGCCTGACGTAGTGACGCCGCGCAACGAATACTGATTTCGATCCCTCTGCGCTGCATTGTAGGAAGTTGGCTTGTGAGTGAGAAGATGCTTAGATGAGCAGGAGATGACAAATGAGGAAGAAAAAGAGGGCACGTTGTTACGTACCCTCGAACGATGTATCCGATGTGAGACAAACAACAGATTACAGATCGCGCAGGCGGGCGGCTGCCTGCTCCGGCGTCAGATCACGCTGCGGCTGACCCAGCATTTCGTACCCTACCATAAACTTACGGACAGTTGCCGAGCGGAGTAATGGCGGGTAGAAATGTGCGTGCAGATGCCAGCCTTCGTGAGCAAGGCCATCGGTAGGGCGCTGATGAAATCCCATACTGTAGGGAAACGACACATTGAAGAGACGGTCATAGCGACCGGTTAACTCGCGCAATATCGCCGCCAGGCCATCACGACCACTCTCATCAAGATCACCAATGGCACCGGCGTGCACCCGCGGTAACACCAACGTCTCGAAGGGCCACACAGCCCAAAACGGCACCAGCGCCACCCAGGCGTCGTTGGCACACACGATCCGCTCACCAAGCTGCAATTCCAGCGCCAGATAGTCGCAGAGCAGGCAACGTTGATGCTCGTGCCAGTACGCCGTTTGCGTGGCCAGCTCCTTACGCATCTCGTTTGGCAACTGCTCGTTGGCCCAGATTTGACCGTGGGGATGTGGATTGGATGCACCCATCATCGCGCCACGATTCTCGAAGATCAACACTGACTGCACCCAATCGATGGCCCCCAACTCGTTGTACTGGTCAACCCACACATCAACGACCCGTCTAACCTCTGCCTGAGACATTTGGGCCAGCGTCAGATCATGACGGGGTGAAAAGCACACCACGCGACAAATACCACGTTCGGCCTCGGCGTGGAGCAGCACCGGCCCTGCGTCGTGCTGATCGGCGAGGGGCAGCCGCACACTGACCCGATCCAACGGAATATCAGGTAAAAGAGCGGCAAAATCGTTCTCGAAGACAAACGTCTCGGTATACGGTGGGTTCTGGACGCCATTCGCCCGCGTATTTCCCGGACACAGATAGCAGGCCGGATCGTAAGACGGTAATTCGGCTGGCGGCAACGTCTCCACCTGCCCCAGCCACGGGCGTTGGGTACGATGCGGCGACACCAGCACCCATTCGCCGGTCAGCCGATTCAGGCGGCGGTGCGGTCGCAGAAAGAGTTCTTGCTGTTCCATGCACATCTCGCTTGCTTAGCGCCCGGCCAGGCCAGAGGTTGCAATACCCTCGATGAAATAACGCTGGGCAAACAGGAAGACGATCAGGGTCGGTAGAACAGCGAGGGTGGAACCGGCCATGATCAGATCAACTCGCGCGGCATAGAGGGCCTGGAGATCGACCAACCCCTGCGTTACGACTTTACGATCCGGACTGCTAATGATAATCAGCGGCCAGAGAAAACTATTCCAGGCGTAAAGAAAGGCAAACGTCGCCAGCGTGGCGATGGCAGGGCGGGCCAGCGGCAAAAAGATACGAAAGAGAATACCCCAGTGCGAAGCACCATCAATTAACGCTGCATCTTCCAGGTCTTTCGGTACACTCATGAAAAACTGACGGAGCAGGAATGTTCCGTAAGCGGTAAACAACCACGGGATGATTAGCGCTTCCAGGCGATCAACCCAGCCAAAGACCAGCATCAGACGGTACATTGGCACAATCAGCACTGCAAACGGCACCATCAACGTCGCCAGGTACGCGCCAAACAGCCATTCGCGACCGGGAAAATCGAGGCGGGCAAAAGCATAACCGGCCAGCACCGAAGTAAACACCCACCCCAAAACGACCAACACCGTCACGATAATGGTGTTGATCAACTGCGTGCCCAGAGGCACGATACTCAACACCTCCAGATAGTTCGACCAGCGTATCTCGCTCGGCCACAGGGTTGGTGGTACCTGTACCACTTCCGTTGACGGTTTCAGCGAGGATAATACCATATAGATAAACGGAAAGACCATGATGAAGCCTGTGACGCTCAGCACCAGATACGCCAGCAATCGCTCCCATGGTCGGCGTAAGATTGCACTTGCCATGTCCGGCCTCGCTTATTCGTAATGAACCCAGCGCCGTGAAATCCGAAACTGGATCAGAGTCAACAGCAAAATGATAACGAACAACAACCAGGCCAGCGCAGAAGCATAGCCCATCCGCCCACCAATAAACGCCTCACGCCAGAGCAACGGTACCACCGTCAGCATCGAGTCGGCTGGGCCAACCGTATTGGAACGGGTCAAACCCAGAGCAACCGGCACATCAAACACTTGCAGACAATTGATCAGAGTCGTCACCAGTACAAAAAAAGTTGTCGGCGACAGCATTGGCACCGTAATGAAAAGAAACTGCTGCCAGCGACTGGCGCCATCGAGACTGGCGGCCTCGTAGAGTTGGGGCGGTACCCCTTGCAAACCGGCCAGAAAGATCACCATGTTGTAGCCGATGGTCTTCCACGAAAAGACCAGAATCACACTGATCAACCCCCATTCCGGGCTGGTCAACCAGGGGATTGGTTGCAAACCGAAGAGCCGCAGAGCGTAATTGACAAACCCAAAATCAATATTGAGCAGGTATCGCCAGAGCAGGGTCACACCAACGACCGAAGCCACGACCGGAATAAAAAACACTGCCCGAAAAAAGGTACGTCCGGCGATGCGTTCATTCAGGATCACTGCCAGCAACAATGCCGGGACGGTCGAGACAACCAGCGTCACCATCGAAAAGGCTGCGGTATTCCACATTGCCCGATAGAAGGTTGGATCAGACAGCGCACGCTGGTAATTGCTGAAACCAATGATATTTGGGTCACCAAATAGACGCGCATCGGTAAAGCTCAGGTAGAACGAGATACCGAGTGGCACCAGGAAAAAGATCAGCACACCCAAAATCGTCGGCAGCAACATACCGAAAGCGTCAAGCCACAGCCGAACACGCCGACCATTGAATCGGCGTGAGGAAGCGGCAGGCAACGCTGCCGGCGCCTGTTTGGCCATGTATCACCTCCGGGGAATATCTGAAACGCAAATGCGTAGGAGCAATTAATGACCTGGAAGCATTATAAACCAACAAGAGCGAACGGTGCACGCCCACCGTTCGCTCCGTGTGTCATGATCTACTTAAATGTGCTGGCCGTCTGTTCACAGGCCTGCTGACCAAACTGCTCTGGGGTAATCTGACCAGCAATCATCTGATCCCAGAGGCTCTGGACAGTGCCACTGAAATCAGCCCAGTTGCCATCCCAGACCGGTGCTTCGAGCGCAGCATAGGAGATGCCATCGAGGAAGGCCTGGTTATTAGCGGGTGGGGTCGAGGCCAGGAAAGCCTCAACTGCGGCCTGATCGCTGCGGGGCGGGATATTGGTACCCAAAGCAGCCACCTTCGCCGTTGCCTCGGCGCTGGTGAGCACCTTCAGCACTTCCCAGGCGGCCTGCGGATTGGCCGTCTTCGCGTGCACCAGGTACGGCCCCCAGAAGAGCCAGGTGCTCTTCACCTTACCCTCCGGCATCACTGCCACATCCCAGTTGAACTGTGCATTCGTGCGCACACCGGGGGTAAACCAGCGACCGTTGAAGTACATCGCGACCTTACCGGCATTGAAGAGCGCTTCGCCGTCGGCATCACCGGCCGGCAACAGCTTCTCGTCGTAGAGCAGACGCACCATCTTCGCGCCCTCAATCGACTCTGGGGTATTCAAAGCACAGCCACGGCGATCAGGCGTGAAGGGGCTACCACCGGCAGCGTAGACGAAGTACCCCCATGCCGGCCCCCACCAGTTACCAAAGCCAAGGCCGTACTGCTGATTGGCCGGATCGGTCAGTTTCCGTGCTGCATCCAGCATGGTCTCCCAGTTCCAGTTCCCCTCGGCAGCCAGCTCCTTCGGCGTCTTGAGGCCGGCAGCCTTGAAGAGGTCCTCGTTGTAGTAAACAACCATCGTCGAGATGTCACGCGGCAGGCCATAAATCTTACCGTCGCGTGTCAATTGCTCGATCACGTTCGGGTAGAAATTGCTCAACTGGAAGCTGCTGTCGGCATCGATCAGCGGCTTCAGATCGAGAATCTGGCCGGTATTCACGAAATCTGCCAGCTCAACGCCACCGATCCAGAAGATGTCAGGTGCGTTCCCGGCAGCCAGCTCAGTCTTTAGCTTCTCGAAATAGCCCTGGTTAGGCGCTGGATCGTAGACCGCAGTAATGCCCTTGTCTTTCAGCTTCTCGTTCACCAGCGCATTCAACTCCTCATAGACGCGCTGCTCGGCAGCATCACCGGGACGTGTACGCCAGCGAATCGTCACCGACTGCTGTTCACCACTTCCTGTTCCGCCACCGGTACCGGTAGTCGGCTGCTGGCTGCCGCCACACGCAGCCAGCACTGTGGCCAACAAGGCCACCAGCGCAATCCACGACAGGGTGTGTTTTCGTAGCATCGTTGCTGTTCCTTTCTCAAGATAACCCCCAACCATCTACCACAACCGTCTCCGTCACTCGACTGCCGCAACAGACGTGGCGTGCCATCAAAACGTGCATCAGTGCAGATGACGTTGAGCAGTGTGTGGTAGGCGATATTATATGGTTGTTGTGTGAACCATGCAAGTTCTTAATATATCTGTGCAGTACCATACTGCCACATACCACGACAAAACGCGGTACAATGTGTCATATCAGACTACCTCATAGCACAACGCTGGAAAGGAGAGAGGGATGCAACCTGAATGGAGCGGTGACCCAGAAGTGAAACCGGTATTCCTGGCAGTGACGCTGACCGGCATGGTCGCGTTCCTGTTGATGGTCTGGCTCTTTGCTTTCTACTGGTGATGGTGAAGCCAACGGTGCGCCTGAAACCCGGTTCGTGGGGCAGGCGCAATTTTATTCTTGCCAAATCTATGTTTTCTGGTACAATAGTTGATAAGTCCAGGATGTAAACTATGCCTGAAATCAGCACCTGCGATTCACCACAAATTGAAGCCTACCGCCTCTTCCTGAAACTGCACCGTCGGTTCCAGGAGCTTAACCGTGAAGAGTTTCGGCCCTACGATCTTTCGACTCCGCAGTACGCGATCCTCTTTTACGCGACTGAAGAGGGAGTTCCGCTCAGTTACATCTGTAACGAGATGCTGGCCGACAACTCTAACCTGACCCGGCTGGTTGATCGCCTGGAACGGCGGGGGCTGGTACGTCGAGCGACCGATCCGCGAGATCGCCGGGTAACCCTGGTGCAACTGACTCCGGCCGGTAAGGCGCTGATTGACGAATTGCGACCGCGCCATCGCCGGTTGGTTGAACAGCGCCTGAGTTATCTTTCGGAAGAAGAGCTGGCTGCCTTTCAGCAAGCAATGCAACATTTGTATGAAGCGCTACTAACGCATCAAGATCACGAAGATACTGAATAGCTATGCGATCTACCCAGACCCTGTCCAGCCGCCCGGCAATGTTTCGGGCACTCCGTCATCGCAATTATCGCCTCTTCTTCTTCGGACAACTGATTTCGTTGACCGGGACGTGGATGCAAAGTGTGGCACAGGGCTGGTTGGTCTTACGATTAACCGACTCGCCTTTTCTCCTCGGTCTGGTTGCGGCGGCCAATTCGCTACCGGTATTGTTTCTGACCCTTTTCGCCGGAACGGTCGCCGATCGCTTCCCCAAGCGGCGCATTTTACTGGTCACACAATCGGTTGCCATGATACTCGCGGCAACCCTGGCCGGGCTTACGCTGACCGGTACGGTTCATATCAGTCATGTGCTGATTCTTGCCTTCCTGCTCGGTTGTGTCAATGCCTTTGATGCACCAGCCCGCCAGGCGTTTACCGTCGAGATGGTAGGGCGTGAAGATTTGTTGAATGCGATTGCCCTCAATTCTTCCATCTTCAACGGTGCCCGCACTATGGGGCCAGCAGTAGCCGGTATTGTTGTGGCATGGATCGGTGAAGGGCCGGCATTTCTCTTCAATGCCCTGAGTTTTGGTGCAGTGTTAGCCAGTCTCTCGCTGATGCAGTTGGATGCACGTCAGGCCAACGGTATGCAGCGTGGCAATATGTTGCGCGCCGGTTTGCAGTACATTGCCAGTGAACCTTCTGTACGGGCATTGCTTTTGCGAGCCGGTGCAGTTAGTTTCTTCTGCTTCGTGCATATCCCGCTTTTGCCGATTTTTGCCCGTGATATTCTTCAGATCGGTGCCGCCGGACTGGGATGGTTGTCGGCAGCAAGCGGTTTTGGCTCTTTGGTGGCAGCACTGACGCTCGCTCAATTACGCGATGATGCGCCACGCGGTAAGCTCCTGACCACAGCCTCATTGCTGTGTACGCACCGCTCTTGATCGGCTTTACGCAGGCACGCACGGTGCCGCTTGCTCTCTTGTTTATTGGATTGTGTGGTTGGGCCGGTGTGACCACGATGGCGCTGACCAATACGCTTATTCAATTGATCGTGCCCGATGACCTGCGTGGGAGGGTGATGAGTGTGTTTACCCTCTCATTGATGGGGCTGAGTCCGCTTGGCGGTATGCTGGCCGGCAGTATTGCTGAGCTGGTCGGGAGTGTTCCGCTGGTAGTTGCCGGTAGTGCATTGATCGGCTGGCTGCTGGTGTTAAGCGTTGAATGGCAGGCGCCGTACTTACGCCGGATGTAGCGCCTGCCAGGTCAGGGTTGTCGCTCGATCAGGCTGGCAAATCGTTCGAGTGTCTGCAAGCCTACCAGGCGAATATCTCCGATCTCGAAAACCGGCTGCACGCGAATCCCACGCTGACGTTGTTCGGCATCAAGCGTCTCAGCCAGTCGTTGCGCTGCACCGTCATTCATACAGGCATCAAATGGCTCAATAGCAAGCCCTAAGTCAGCGGCATACGACCGCATAAGCGCCGGTAGGTCACTATCACGGGTCGCCGCCACTTCACCCTGTCGCTCGAAGAGCAATTCATGCATCGGCCAGAAAGCGTCTTGCTCACCGGCACAGAAGGCAGCCGCAGTCGTGATCAGGGAAGCCGCGCCATGGTTCAATACCGGACGGAAGACATACAGGACACGCCCGGTCACAACGTACTGTTCGATCAATGCCGGTTCAACCGTCAACACGTGACGGCGACATACCGTTCAAAGAAAATCGGAATAGTCGGTCAGGGTGAGCGGAGCTGCCGGATCACCCAGCGTATACGCACCATTTGCATCGCGTCCGACCAGCGCACCGCGGTACGTTACCACCGGCACTGCGGTCGCCGGTACTGCGGTGACGGTTGGCAGTGCTGCGGTCGGCGCAGCAACCGTTGGCGCCGTCGTGGATGTGGGTGACGTCGACGGTGTTGTGGTTGGAACCACGGCTGTTGGCGACGGCATGTCGGCTACCGGCGCTGAAGCCGTACACGCCACAAGCATTATCACAACCACCAAGATCAGTGGACGAGCCATTCGTGCAATCAACAGAGTCTCCCTTCAATTAAGGTGCCGGCACACAACCAGGGCGGCTTGTCAGCCAGGGAGCAAAGGAAATGTTACTTCCGACTGCATCACCAATCCCTTGCGGGTTGGCATCTGGTTCATACGGACCAGACGCATTCCCCCACCAGTTATTGCGCATATCCAATGCAACTTCACTGGCTGCCCCACGACCGATGCCAAAGGTGAGATAGGTTGGACGAATAACCGGTGTATGGCCTTCCAGGAGATTCTGTTCAATTCGCAGCGGCATCAGGAAGCCACCATCAGGTGCTACTTGCAGAGTTTCACTCCGCAGACCAAATCCCAAATCGCCGCCGATTAAGGCATTGCAGGTGATCGTTCCCTGCAAGATACCGTTGGTCGTAAGCTGGAGATTGACACTACCACCCCGAAAGAGATTGCTTTCAATCGTGAGGATTAAGGTGTCGCGCGCATTTTGATTCGCAATTCGCACCATTGGAGCGCCCGCGCTAAGCAAATTACCGGCAATCCGATTACCGGTTAACGTGACACTATTCCCACGACTGTACGACGCATCAAGGGCTGCCCCAAAAGGAACGTCATTGCCGGCAATTTCGCTCTGGCTGAGTTCAAGCCGCGAGTCGACAACCAACACCCCACCACCATTGTCGGTAATACGGGCAGCGCGAACAACCAGCCCTCCCTCTTCACTGACCAGCACCGTTCCCGCCAGTCCGCCGCCGCGAATTTCGGTATGTTCCAGTGCAATAAAGCTCCCAGGACGGCCAAAGATACCGCTCCAGCGTGCGCCGGTTGCGCCCACAAAACGCACTGGACTGCCGGCCTGGCCCAGGGCAATCATGCGTCCACCATCAACATAGATTGACACGCCTGGCGCCAAACGTACTTCCACACCCGGCTCAATGATCAACTCACTGCCAGGGGGAATCTGCACATCGCGATTGAGAACGATTGGCCCCTGCCCGCTGGCCCAGCGCGTACTACCCCGCAAGACCAGAGCCGGGATCGGTGTTGGTGCCGGCGTAGCCGTTGGCAGAGGAGTAGCGGTTGGCGGTGGCGGATTCGTCGGACTGTCATCAATGATCAGATCGGCGCTGGTTGGTGTTGGCGGTGGTGGTGCTGTAGGCGGCGGAGGCACAGTTGGTGGAGGATTTGTAGCGGTTGGCACCATTGTCGGCACTGACGGTGGGGTACCTTCGGGAACCGGGTATGCCGGTACACCGCTTGCAGTAGCGGTCATTTCAGCCTGTAGCGTAGCGGCCAGAGCAGTCGTCTCAAGTACCACACTGGTCTGGGTTTGAGCCACATCAATCGTTGGGACAGTAACCGGATACGGGCCGGTTGTCGCTCCACCGGCAGCACCGGTAGGTGCCGGGTACGACGCAGTCAGGGTTGGCGGGCGAGTTATCGGTGAGGTGATCGTAGGGGTCGTGTCAACGACATTGGTGCCGGGTGAGAAGATGAACGTCAGTGCAACACCAAGGCCGAGCAAAGCCAACGCACCGATCAACAGCCACGTGTCACGACTCAGTCGCGGCCCTGGCGTTGACGGAACAGGTGAGGGTTCGGTCTCAGACACAGACTGGCCTCCGCTACAATGCAAACGTCTCTCGTGTATCTTATCACATCGTGGCAAGGGCTGCGTGCGGGTAGTAGCGACAACAGACAAAGACCCGGCATGAAAACCATCATCCCCACACCTATACCACAACCCAGGCCAGTTCCGTCAGCATCTCTGTCGGGGTTAGACCACCGTGCATGCCACGATACGTAAACGGGTTGGCTTGCGGATGATCCCAGACAATCACTTCTCCAGGTGCAGGGAGAATTATCAATTCACCCAATCGAGAGCGTAGCCGTTCACCGGGTTGCGGCCCGAAATAGCCATCTTCCACCAGACGGGCACTCGCCACCACCGTTGCCCGCTCGCCGAGTCGACGTTGCAATGCTAGCTGCACATCAGCGACGGCTGCGGGCTGCACGTGCAAGACCGTCACGCGCGGCGATCCCGATGGTGGGAGAGGTCGGCGATCACCACCCTGCCGCAGGAAGCGCTCCAGGTCGGGCCATAGCCGGTTAAGCACAATTGCCTGTTGCGGATCAACCGTTATATGACCGTGATCGGCAGTCAATAACAAGACGGTCGGTTGCGGTGCCCTGTGAAGGAGCGGCCAGAGATACTGTTCAAGATGATCAAGCGTGGTGACAATTTCATTCTCAACCTGAACCGACTCTGGCCCGTACCGATGCATCGCAGCATCGACAGAGTCGATGTACAGATGGTAAAAGGTGGGTGCCACCTGTTGTTCAAACAAATACCGCAGGCGGACAGTTGCATCAGGAATATCCTGGAATGGCACGACCAACGCCCCACTGCACATGGTACGGGTATACACCGAATGGGCCAGCGCCGCCGGCATGAGCACAACACTACTCGCACCTGCCGTTTGCAACTGCTGGTAGAAACGGCTCTGCGGATAGACGGCAAGCGGATCAACACCATACGCCACCAACCCATCGGCCTTGCGATCAAAGACGGGAGAAAAGAGCAGTGAGCCAATGACAGCCTGGAGATCGGGTTCAAAGACATGCCACTCGTAGATACCACTCTGATCGACAGCCAGACCGGTGTGGAGTAACGTTACATGGACAGGAGTAGAGGAGGGAAAAGCGGTCGTCAACTGGCAAATTCGCCCGTGGTGGAGAAAACGGCGCAAAAACGGTGCCCGTTCAAGATACTGGCTGAAGAAATGCCAGCCGAACGAATCGAGCATCACCATCACCACCGTCGCCGGATGATCAGGTAAGCCACTAAGAGCAACCTCAGGTAACGGTGACGCAGCCTTGCCGGTTAACAGATAGCGAATGGTATCCGGAATCCGGGCAAACCCGAAGGTATCGTACAACGGTCGTACATGGTCTGCATTCAAGCAGGCTGCATTGATTGCAGCCGTCGACTCGGCAACCAGCATAGACGCCTCCTGAATAATAAAGCGTGCAATATGTCACAGGTAATAACCGACTCGATTGCACACAGTGTAGCCATATCACAATACTTGTCGCATGCAAAGATTTGTCATTAAATATTCACCACGTACACTACCGCCAATCAATTGACGATTCGACAGGTTATAGATAGAATAAAAGTCAAGTATCGCCATAGATAGCACCGGCACCATTATGAGCACACGCGATCTCATTGGACTGATTGTCTCGTTCGGGTATGCATTTGGGCTGCTCATCATTGCCGAGGTGATTCGCCGCTGGCGAGGGTATCCGCAAGATTTCACCCGCAAATTTGTCCACATCGGTGCCGGTATGTGGGTGTTTGGGGTACTGGCCCTGTTTGAAAACTGGACAATTGGGATTATTCCGTTTGCGACCTTCATCGTCCTCAATTTCATCTTCTATCGTTTTCGCTTACTGGCAGCAATTGACGCTCCCGACAGCACACCAGGCACAGTCTACTTTGCCTTATCCATAACAATCCTCTTTTTAATCTTCTGGCGTACCAATTCTCCCGATGATCGCGGTTATATCGCAGCAGCCGGTACAATGGCTATGACGTGGGGTGACGCACTGGCAGCAATTGTTGGCAAGCGCTGGGGGCGCCACTACTATCAAATCGGTCAGGGACGCCGCTCATTTGAAGGCTCGGCAGCGATGTTCATCGCCAGCACTGTCGCAATTCTGCTGACCCTGCTATTTACACCGGGATCAGCGCTTAGCCCGCAGAGTTCCCCGATAGATGTTGGGGCAGCACTGATCACCAGTATTGTGGCGGGACTGGTGGCAACAATCGCCGAAGGTGTTTCACCGCATGGAACCGATAACATAAGTGTACCACTATTGGCCGGTGCAGTCATTGCCGTAATGCTAGGAGTTGTGTGATAATATTAGTCTGGTGGGGCAACGCTCACTGAAGTTGTAGAGGAGCGCAGCTTGGATAATCTTCGCATTCCAATCTTGAAAATAGGCGACATTTTAATCGCCTCAATTCAGGTGGCGCTACACGATGCGTCAGCAGTTCAATTTAAAGATGATCTGTTGCAGAAAATTCACGACACCCGTGCCCGTGGTGTGATTATTGATTTAACTGCTCTTGATGTTGTCGATAGCTTTATCGGTCGCCTGATTGCCGACATTGCCGCAATGGCCGGCCTAATGGGTGCCCGTGTAGTCCTTACCGGCTTGCAACCGGCCGTTGCTATCACCCTGGTTGAATTAGGACTTGAATTACCGCGTGTACTCACGGCTCTTAACCTCGAAAAGGGGTTGGCTATGATGCAGCGGATGACTGGTGAGGAGAGCGACGATGGCGCAGAGTAAGACTGCTGTCATTCGAAGCGACCTTGATATTGTCATCGCGCGCACCATGGCTCGCGATATGGCCAAGGCGCTCGGCTTCGGGCCGATTGATCAGGCTCGTATTGCGACAGCCGTGAGCGAGCTGGCCCGCAATATCTTTCTCTACGCCGGTACCGGCAATGTGACGGTGCGTGATATAGAGAAAGGGTCCCGCAAGGGGATTGAAATTATTTGCGAAGATCAAGGTCCTGGGATTCCGAATATCGATCTGGTGATGCAAGACGGCTACAGCACCTCGCGCGGGATGGGAATGGGCTTACCCGGCGCCAAACGGCTAATGGACGAGTTCGATATTAAGTCGAAAGAAGGCGTCGGCACAACCATCGTCTGTCGCAAGTGGCGGAACTGATAGGCAGCGTTTATATGCGCGAGAGATGTCAGAGGTTGGGGGCACAACAGATGTTGCCCCCTATCTTGTTGGCGCCACTATCTGTATTCTACATCACGCTCACGAACCATCAACTCGATACTTCCCGATCCAGGATAAAGGCATAGGATCTTCATTGATACGGCACATCACTGCTGATGCCGCTCATCGCTTCAAGGGGTGAACATCCCGCCTGTACTTATCGATCACCTGTGCTGCCATTGGGTTACAGGCGCAGGAGGAGGCTGATGATCAAGCTGGACACCTGCTCCCCGATCCACACCATTGCTCACGCCCAGCTTGCTCACTACAGGTGCTCAAACCAGACGGACGTGTTCTGCACACATCGACCCCATGACCCACAGGGGAAACTGCTGCGACAGACGCCTGATCGTGAGCAAGGCCGGTGCGGCAGCCACGCTGCCGCACTCCGAACGATGCACCACGGGCAACCTGAACCAGGCACAATATCCCCTTAAGAGAGTGGTACGGCTGTGTGCGCAGCAGGAACGCTGATTTCGCAGCCCCGGCTCAGGTACAGTGTCAGGGTGTTTGTCGGATAGCGTGCTATGACCTCGATCACGTCAGATTTGATATACCCTCAACCGGACCACTCATGCACTCATCCGGTCGCCTTCATCGTAGGCCCTGGCATACAGTTCAATAATTTCTTGTTTGGTGGGCTTGCGCGGATTATTCGCCGGACTACCGCTATCAATGGCGGCATCGGCCATTGCCGGCGCCAGTTCCATCAACCGCTCGCGCTCCACGCCTAACTGGCGAAGCGAGGGTATCTTGATGTCTCGCACCAGACGACGGATGGCAACGACCGCTCGATCAGCCGCTTCCATCAGCGATAGACCCTCGGTCGGCTCGCCCATTGCTCTGGCAATATCGGCATAGCGCTGTGGATCACCAACCAGGCTGAATTCAGTCACTACGGCAAGGAGGGCTGCGTTTGAGACGCCATGGGCAATGTGGAAGTAAGCGCCAATCGGTCTGGACATGCCGTGGACAAGCGCTACTGACGAATTACTGAACGCAATCCCGGCCTGTGTTGCCCCCAACATCATCTTCTCGCGGGCTTCGATATTGTTGCCATTGGCCCAGGCCTGACGAATATTACCGGCGATTAGCTCGATGGCCGACAAACATAATACATCAGTCATCGGCTGGCGTTTGACCGACACATAGGCTTCAATCGCGTGTACCAGCGCATCAACACCGGTAGCTGCGGTCACACTGGGTGGCGATGAGATGGTCAACATCGGATCGACGATGGCGATGGTCGGCATTAAATAGGGGCTACCGATCAACATTTTCACATCGGTCTTTTGATCGGTAATGACGGTGTAGATTGTCGCTTCACTACCGGTGCCGGCTGTAGTGGGGATAGCGACCAGCGGCACACCGGGAGCGCCAATCTTGCCAATCCCCTTGTATTGCTCGATGGAACCGGGATTGGTTACGAGCACAGCAACCGCTTTTGCGGTATCAATTGGACTGCCACCACCAACTGCCAGCACAAAATCGCAGCCACCCTCCCGGAATGTTGTCAACCCCTCTTGCACATATTCCACCACCGGTTCGGTGTTGACACCGGCATACACCACACTGTTTATGCCGTGATGAGCCAGATTCTGTTCGACCTGGCCGACGATGCCGAGTTTCTGCATGATCTGATCGGTGACGATGAGTGCCTTCTTCCAGCCCCGCTTCGCGCACTGTGCACCAACCTGATCGACAGCACCTGAACCAATGATCATCTGTGCCGGCATGATAAACTCACGTGGTGGCATCATACACGCCCCTCCTTTCCAACAGGTGAACGACAGCCCGGCGCCTATCCGAACAGTCCACGCAGGGTCTACAGCGATGAAGAGACAAAAGCCGTGCTTTCGTCTACCTCAGTAAGGTCTTTTCGGATAGGCGCGTCGATACCGATGGTGATTTACTTAAAGTGTAAACTATCTTTCGCACTGCGTCAAAAGGGAAGTTCAGCCGACTCCATCATTTCTGGAAAGATGTATGTACCGGTGCCATCCACAGTGAGAGCACTCGCGGTATAATCAAAGCGTTCGTACATTGGCGAGCGAGAGGCGCTGCTCTGCCTGATACAAAGGAGTATCACAATGGATTTGACGGCAAATTATGACATGTTTCTCGGCCCCGAACACGAGATGTTGCGCCAGACGGTGCGCAACTTTGCCGAGCGCGAAGTCGCACCGCATATTCGCGAATGGGATCGGAGTGGCGCAGCGGCTGAGGGGCCAGAAGATCGGCCTCATCTACGTCCGGTGCTGAAGCGGATGGGTGAATTGGGGCTGTTGGGTATCTGTATTCCACAACGCTACGGTGGCGCCGGGATGGATTACCTGGCGCTGGCGGTAGTCTGTGAAGAGCTTGAGCGAGTCGACAGTTTCTTGCGGGTGGTCATGAGTGTCCACACCGGTCTGAATTCGCTCTCGATCTTCCAATGGGGAACGGAAGAGCAGAAACAGCGCTTCCTGGTGCCACAGGCGCGGGGTGAAAAGCTGGCCGCCTTCTGTCTCACCGAACCCAACAGCGGTACCGACGCTGCCGCTATGCAGGCGACCGCCCGCCGCGACGGCGAGGACTATATTCTCAACGGCGAGAAGATATGGATTAGTCTGGCCGATCTGGCCGATAACTTCCTGGTATTCGCAAAAACCGACCCCGGTGCCGGCCCGCGCGGGATCACAGCCTTTATCGTCGAGCGTTCGATGCCCGGTGTCAGCAGCTATCCCATTCACGGCAAACTGGGAGTACGCGCCGGTAATACCGGTGGTGTCGTCTTTAACGATGTTCGCGTGCCGCGCTCGCACCGGCTGGGCGAAGAGGGTGAAGGGTTCAAGATTGCAATGGCAGCGCTTGATAATGGCCGTTACACTGTAGCTGCCGGCGCTACCGGTCTGATCCAGGCCAGTCTCGAAGCCAGCATTCGTTACGCTCGCGAGCGGCAAACCTTTGGCGTACCCATTGCCGAGCACCAGCTCGTCAAGCGGATGATCAGCCATATGGTGCGCAAACTTGACACCTCACGTCTGCTGGTCTATCGAGCGGGATGGATGAAGAATAAGGGCATTCGCAACACCCGTGAAACGACACTGGCCAAGTGGCACGCGACGGTTAGCAGCTTTGAGGCTGCCGATGATGCCATTCAAATCCATGGCGCCTACGGCTACGCCGATGAATACCCGGTTGAGCGTTATCTGCGTAATGCACGCGGTGCTATCATCTACGAAGGTACCCGCGAACTACAAGAGTTGTTGCAGGCAGATTTCGTGATGGGGTATCGCAAGTATCCGAATTTGCGCTGTGAATTGCCGGCGTATGACCCCGATTTCTGGGAGAGCGACGGCTGATCCAGCGATTACCGGCTCTTGCGCTGATGGTAGCGGGTGGGCGACAGCAATACCGTCGCCCACCCAATCTCATACCGGTTTTGCAACAGGTTCTCTATGATCCATTCCTCGCCATTTCTCATCATTACCCCCAATCCAGCCGTTGATCGCATTCTGATCACACCCGGCTTGCGCGTTGGTCAGGAGCAGCGGGTACACGAGGTATTGGTTGCGGCTGGCGGTAAAGGGTTAAACGTTGGCCGGGCACTGCGTGCCCTTGGGGTCAATGCCACGATCCGGGCACCACTCGGAGGCATCACCGGGCAGCATGTCAGTCATCTGGCCCAGAAGGAAGGTTTGGCCCTTCACGGCAGCGTCATCAGCAATGAAACGCGTGCGTGCACCTTGATCGTCGATCCGTCACATCAGCAGGTTACGGTGTTAAATGAGAAGGGGCCACGGCTGACCGGTGCCGAATGGCAAACCTTTACAGCGGCAATTGTAGACGACCCGGCACCGTGGAATCTGATCTGCGGCAGCTTACCGCCAGGGGTTGAACCGACAGCGCTCGCGGAATTGATTAAAGAGATTCGTGATCAGGGACGGCACGTACTGGTCGATACGAGTGGGCCGGCACTGGCGGCAGCAGTCAGCGCCGGCCCGGATGTGGTGAAAATAAACAGCCAGGAACTCAGTCACTTGACCGGTATTGACTTACCAGATGAGATGAGTGTGTATCGAGCCGCCCATGCGCTTCATCGCCAGGGTATTGCCCGGATCGTCATCACCCTCGGTGCGGCAGGTGCTATCGGGATTGACGCGAATGGGGCGGTACGTGCCACACCGCCAGCCATCCCGGTACACAATCCGATTGGATGCGGCGATTCCTTCTTTGCCGGGTTAACCGTTGCCCTGAGCCGGGGACACTCTCTCGCCGATGCCATGCGCCTGGCTACCGCTTGCGGCGCTACCGACGCCCAGACACTGGAACCGGGAAGAATTGATCCAGCCACCGTCGCCACACTCGCTGCCCAGGTACGCCTCGGCGCGTACTAGACCGCAGCCAAATGAGGAGGGGTGGCTCCGATCAGACGGGCCAACTGCCGCATTTGATCGGCATTTAGATAAGCACTGCGCTGCCCGCTGGCGGTGTAGAAGGTCAGATCACCGCCGGCACCGAGAATCAAGCGATACGATCCCAATTCCCGAATCCGCTTCTGCACCGAGCCAAGCAGATCACGCAAGACAGCCACTTCATCGGCGTTCAGCACGACAGCATCATAACCACGAATTAGATGGTGCAATACCAAAGCCGGGGTTGCGTCGGGATGGTACGCTGCTTCAAACTCACCGATCAGCGCGATCTGCATCCTCCGCCTCCTTCCTGACCGGTCGGTCGCGGATTGCGATCACCACCTGCCAGATACTTGCCTCCTCGAACGGAACCGGGGGCAAGGTCGTATCCCCAAATACACTCAGCGGACGTAAACCGGCTGCCCGCAGCATGGCCGTCAATTCAGGAAAGCCATACAGGCGAATCTGGTCGCCGGGATGGGTAACGTCAATCCCACGCCCGGCATCAACATAGCGATAGTTAATAACGAGGGTTGCCCGTCGCGGATCGAAACGGGCTTCACGCAACACAAACCCACTGCCAACCGGATACCAGCCACTGCGAAAATCGCGCAAGTAGCGTTCGATCTGATATGGATTAAGACACTGAATCAACACCTTCCCACCGGGAACGAGCGCACGAGCTATCCCATTGAGCACGGCCTGATTCGTCTCATCATCGAAAAAACCGAGACTGCTATTCATCAGCAGGACGACATCAAACCGCTCGTGATAGGGCAACTGCCGCATATCGCCGGTCACAAACTCAACATTTAAACCCTGATCGGTAGCCGCTGCCTGGGCATGAGCAATAACCGATGCCGCAGCATCAAGCCCAACCACCGTCCAGCCACGCGCCGCCAGAGCCAGGCTATGCCGTCCACCACCACAGGCTACATCGAGAACGGTTTCAACACCGCGCAATCCCAATGCATCAATCAAAAAATCAACCTCGCGGCGGGTCAACTCATCGGCATATTGGCGATAGTGGGCAAACTCATAGACCTGAAATAATTCTTCCCACCATTCACGAGAGGCCTGGTCAGGCATAGCAGCTCCTGGCGCAATCACAGATCAATTGTCCGTGGCATAATCGGTAGTTCATCAACCCGCAGGCTTGGCGGTAAGGTACAGACCCACAGTAGTGCCTGCGCGACATCATCAACAGTCATCAATCGCTTGCGCAGTTCTTCGGCAGGATTGAGCGGCGCAATATCGGCATTGATCATACCAGAATACACGGTCGTTACGAAGACGTTGTACGGACGCAACTCCTGAGCGAGCGCCTGTGACAGACCCGATAGAGCAAACTTCGCTGCACAGAACGGTGCAATATTTGCCATCCCAACCTTCCCAACTCGTGAACCGAGATTGACAATCGTACCGCTGCGCTGGCGCTTCATATAGGGAACAACTG
Source organism: Chloroflexus aurantiacus J-10-fl (assembly GCF_000018865.1). Taxonomy (NCBI): domain Bacteria; kingdom Bacillati; phylum Chloroflexota; class Chloroflexia; order Chloroflexales; family Chloroflexaceae; genus Chloroflexus; species Chloroflexus aurantiacus. The sequence continues at coordinate 3,566,274 of NC_010175.1, read as the reverse complement.
CCCGCATGAGGTAAAAGACGCCGTTGAGATTCGTATTCATCACATCTTGCCATTCGGCGTCACTAAACTGTTCGAGCGGCGCGATCTTCTCGATATTGCCGGCGCAGTTCAAGACAATATCGATGCGACCAAACATTTGGGCCGTGGTGTCAACCAGTTGCTGAACCTGAGCTGAAACGGTAATATCTGTTGGAATTGCAAAGGCGTGATGACCCTCAGATGTAATCATACTGACCAAATGTTCCAATCGATCACGTCGCCGGGCAGCAGCGACAACGGTCGCCCCCTCACGGGCGAAGAGACGGGCAGCAGCATAGCCGACTCCACTCGAAGCGCCAGTAATAATCGCAACGCGCCCCTTTAGCTTCATAGCACCTTCTCCAGGCATTACGGCAAACAACAAGCTCTGTAGATATTATACCTGAGGAATAAAACAAAATCGGTTATCATGACAGATAAGGATTGGTAACACCCTGGTAGCATCATGACGCTATCATTGCACTGCAAGAGAAGAGATGGTATAACATAACAGGTACATACCAAACCAGGAAAAGGACCGCAATGTATTGGGAAACTATCGCAGACCTGCTGCACCATCCGCGAGTCGTTGAGACCCGTTATCACATGCACCATAGTGTCCCCAAGCACGATCATTTGATGCGCTCAGTGCATTTCTCATATTATCTGGCACCGTTCTTCGGTGCTGACCAGGTAACGTGCGTGCGGGCGGCACTGCTCCACGATCTCGACTCGCGCTACGGCACATTAACGACACACGGTGCTATTGCTGCCAGGATCGCTGCCGAGTTAGGCGAACCTGAAGCAGTCTCAGCAGCTATTGTGAGCCATATGTACCCCTTCGGCCCTCGTCCGACGACACGGGAAGGATGGGTGTTGGCGGTAGCCGATAAGCTTGCCTCACTGGCCGACTTGAGTGCATTTATCGGCGGCCTGTTCTCCGGGCGTAGCCTGCATATCCGGCGCCAGCTTTGTCGTAGTGATCCATTCTATGCTTCCCGCCGTGCCCGTCGCCGCCATCGACAGTTAATCAGCTCACTCTGGCGTCGGCTGGGACGCAGTGGTCTGTCGTGGTGGAAACTGGATGGGCAGACACCATAGCACCGCACAGCGCCTCGTGCGGTAACGGCAAATACCCTGACAAAACTGTACCGTTAGGCGGGCTGAAGCCCTGCCTCACGTTGTGCAAACCCCGGCGGGGTTGGAGTAGAGCACGCGCGGCTTGCCTCTCGCCACCGTCAGGCGGGCTGGAACCGTGCGGCGGGCTGAAGCCCTGCCTCACGACGTGCAAGCCCCGGCGGGGCAAGAGTGGAGCACGCACGGGTTGCCTCTCGCCACCGTCAAGCGGGCTGGAACCGTGCGGCGGGCTGAAGCCCTGCCTCGCGTTGTGGAAGGCCGACAGGGCTATCCATTAGCACGCCCGGCACCCACCGGCTGTAACCGAAATCGTTGCGGAAGTCAAGTCTACGGGGCTATCCAGCACGCCCGATCCACCCCCGCCGCCAGGCCAGCCTTGCCAGCTTCCACGTATTGAGGCAGGGTTTTAACCCGCCGGGCCACTCACGATAGCTGATCACCAGCCGCCGAGGGCGGCGACGGAGCGTCGGTAGGTGATGGATCAGATAATGGCGCTGTCCGCGCCGATGACGACTCAGAGGTTGGCGATTGGGCCGGGGATGGTGAAGGCGTTTGCGGCACCTCAATTGGGGTGACAAACGGACGTAGTCGTTCAGGCAACACACCGGCAGGGCGCGGCGGATCGCTCAGGCGACCGTACAGATACAGGAAGAGGTCACGCGCCATTGCGCTGAGCGGTGCCGAAAGAATGGCTCCCAGTAACCCGAACACCTGCGAGCACACTACCAGGACAACCATCAAAATCGCCGGATGCACGCCCACACTCTCACCAATGATACGAGGAACCAGGATATGGTTTTCAAGCTGCTGAATCGCAATATAGAGTATCGTCACGGCCAGCGCTGTCGTCGGTGAATCGGCCAGACCGAGCAAGATTGCCGGAATAGCACCGATGATCGGCCCGATCACCGGCACCAGTTCGGTAACGCCGGCAACCACTGCCAGTAACACGGTATACGGAATATTCATCCCGGCCATATTCAAGGCCGTAAGGCCGATCCAGGCCGCCAGTCCAACCGATGTACCGAGGATCAACTGCCCACGGAGATAGCCACTCAGATCGTGATCGATAATTGTCACCATGGCCCAAAAATCGGCACGCAGACGGGGGTGAATCATCCGATCCAGGTAGGCTCGCCCGGCTCGTTGATCCATCAGCACATAGAAAAGCCAGAACGGAACCAGGAAGAAACCGAGCAAAAAGGTAACTGTGTTGACCACTGAAAGGACACTGTTCACCAAAAACTGGCCAACACCCTGCAGATAACTGACAAAATTGGCCCGTAGCGTGCTTAGCCCTTCAGCGGTTGCGGAAGCAATTGCACTCTGCACTTCCGCTTGCAATGCTGGGGGCAGGCTGGCAAGTAACTGCTCATACTCATCGATCAACCGGTTGGCTTCACGCTGGATCGTGGCAATATCTGGGAGAGCACGGATCAACTCCGTGATCTGAGCAATCAGTGGCGGCACGACGAAGGCAATGGCAGCCACAATTGCCCCAAACGTGAGCAGGTACACCGTCAAAATAGCCAGCCAGCGGGGCAGCCACCGGTTGAAGAAATTCACCAGCGGCAAAAAGAGGTAGGCCAGTACACCACCGAAAATAAATGGCGTTACTGCCGACCCTGCCGCCGACAGCAGCCAGCCGATGAGGTAAATTGAAAAACCAATCAGCAGCCAGCGGGCAGCCTGACGGAGGAACGCAGGGGTCAGAATACTCATGAAACCTCACCAAAACGTGTCAGCGCTCATCACGTGGATTGAGAGTACTGACCGTTAGCATAGTCGCAATCGAATGGCCGGTATTCGTCCAGCTATACGCCGTATCATCGCGAAAGAAGAGCGTATCGCCGGGGGCGAGATCGTACTGCTCCTCACCCAAAGTATACCGCACATGACCAGCCAGGACATGCACCATCTGACTGCCACGTGATGAGAACCCCTGCTGACTGCTGCCAGGATAGGCTTCGATCAGGCGCGCATCGAGATCGCTGTTGGGTGGCAGCAACGAAAAGACCTGCACCGGCGCATCATCGAGCGAGAGGCGAACACGGTCAGCGACTCGCACTACCTGGCCAAGCTGTTGATCGTCCTCTCCCTCGAAAAAATGCGTCATCTGGACACTAAAAAACTGTGCCAGTTTGCGCAGGTTGGCCACCGAAATATTAACCTTATCACGTTCAAGACGGCTCAGGAACGAGGGAGTTAGCCCCGATCCCTCTGACACCTCCTGGAGGGTCAGACCACGTTCTTGACGCAGACGACCGATCTTTTGTCCGAGTGACATAGGTTAGCTCTATATAAAGAAAAACGATAGCCGGCACTTTTGTCTGTGCCGCCGAACATACCACTATCTCAACTGTTGCATATTGTCAGATGTGATTATACGCTAGCGTCAGCGTTACGTCAAGGTGTTGCACAGGGCAAATGAATGTACTTTAGCTCATAAAGATGCAAGATGACGCAAAGAATGCACACGTTTCATAAAAGCAAATGACATAAAAGTTCGTCATCGATTACGCACTTATTATATCACACGATCACGGCGTCGTAGCAACCAGGCGGTTATCAGGAGACAAATGCCGGCATAGCCGAGCAGTGCCGCCCACCGCCCAATCAAATGTAGCGGGTCGTGAGTAAAAGCAGCCTCGATTTCAAGGAAGCCAGGAGTGCATCCTGCCGGAATACTTCCCTGATCATCAGTGTTGGGCAGATCGCAGAGACGGTTCAGATCAAGGCTGGCGCCGAGGGCATCCATTGACCAGCGACTGATCGTTAACCATGAGAGTGGTGTCGCCAATCCCTCGATAGCAAAGATCAGACCGGCAAAGAGGATTTGGGGGATGAGGGCAAACGGCACCAGACTGATAGCCCGATCAGGGGTAGCCGATGCCGCACTGATGGCCAGGCCGAGTGCCATGCCCGCCCCTGACGAGAGAAACAGGGTGAGGAAGGTTTCAATCAGTGGTGGCAACAAAATTCCGGTTTCGCCGGGCAGTGCGACTTTGAACAGTAGCATGCCCAACAAGACGATGGTCTGCACCAGGATCAACAGGCTCAGAACAGTAACTTTTGAAAACAGGTATGGCCCTATCTGCAGATTGACCAATCGCTCGCGCCGGTAAACCGCCTGTTCCTTCGTGATTTCGCGCGCCGCGTTGATGATACCAAACCAGACACTCACGGTCGCCAGCATGAAGAGCACTTTCTTCGCTTCACCGCGTTGGATCAGGTCCTGGGCCTGCACGCCGGTTAGTGCATCGCTACGCGCAACCAGCAACAGGAGTAAGGCGATGATAGGCGCCTGAAGCAACAGGATGAGCAGGTTACGCCGATCCTGGAGCATTAAATCAAGGTAGCGCCTGGTCAGCAACCCGAACTGCCGCCAGGCCGAGATGCGTTGAGTCGTTTGCGACGTTTGACCACTCTCAACATGCGGGCCGGCGGGGGTAGCAGCCAGCCGCTCTGCAACATATTGCCGATACAACGCCGATTGCCGATACCGCATCTCCCACAATTCAGCCAGACTCGGTGGTGACGCAGCCTGCGGGTGCGCCGCCTGCCATGCCTCGTATTCTGCCCGTAAATCCTGGCGAACAACCGGATGATCGGCAGTGGCAACGCCTTCAATCTTGGTGTAAATATCGGCAAAATCGCCACTTGTGATCTGGAAGAAGTTCAGCGCAGCAGCCGGCGGCCCAAAGAAGACCATCCGGCCATTGCCGGCCATGAAGATGACGTGATCACACTGGGTAATATTCGCGGTCGCATGCGTCACCAGCACTACTGTACGTCCGCTGTCGGCGAGGCGGCGCAGCGTATACATCATCTTCTTCTCCAGACCGGGATCAAGACCGCTGGTCGGTTCGTCGAGAAAGAAGAGGCTGGGATCGGCAAGGAGTTCGGCACCGATGCTCACCCGCTTCCGTTGCCCGCCGGATAACGCCTCGATAGATTTATCGCGATGAGCAGACATCTCGACATCATCGAGCACCCGCTCAATCCGGGCTACGATCTCCTGATCGGTTGTATCAGCCGGCAACCGCAGGCGAGCGGCGTATTCCAGAGCACGCTGCACAACCAGCGTGCGATGCAGGATGTCGTCTTGCGGAACGTATCCCAGTACTGAACGATAGGCGGCAAAATTGCGGTAGAAATCATCACCATTGACCAGCACCTCCCCCTGGTCGGCGGGAGCATAGCCACACAACGCTTTCATTAATGTGCTCTTGCCGGTGCCAGAGCCACCGACAATCGCCACGAATTCGCGCGGTGCAATCGAAAGTGATACGTCATGCAAGATGACACGTTGTACTCCGTTACGACTGACCACGCGCGACAGGTTACGCGCATCGATCCTGAGCGCACCACGCTGATCGTAGCGATCAAGGCTGGTGACGTTGTACACCAGCTTGAATGCCCCGATCTGGATTACGTCTCCCGGCTTGAGCACGACTGGCGCGGTTACCCGCTGACCATTCACAAATGTACCGTTGGTACTGCCCATATCGCGCAATAGCACGCCACCACCAGGGGCGCGATCAAGCCGGGCGTGAAAGCGTGAAACTTGCGGATTATCGAGAATGATGTCGCAACCAATGCGACCAATCGTGATCTCCGGATCGTTGGGATCGAGCGGAAAACGGCTGGGGACTTCGCGCAAAGCTGCGGTTGTGGTCAGAGCCGTATTGTGATACGTCAGTGAGACAAAATTACCTGTAGCCGGATCACCGATGCGCAATACATCGCCATCGGCCAGTTCACGCATCGTAATGCGTTGACCGGCGAACAGCAGGCCATTACGACTGCCAACATCAACAATGCGATGCCCCTGTCCATTCGGCTCGATACGAGCGTGCCGACCACTGACAAAACGCGATTGCAGGACAATGTCGTTGTCGGGCGCCCGACCAATGGTTAGCGGTTGTACGCCTAAGACAACATCACGTTCTACACCTGGCTCGCTGATATGGAGTGTCGCACTACCGGTGGTGATGATGGTAGAGGGACCGGTCGCTGCCGGAACTGGCAGTGATCGACCACATGCGGGGCAAAATCGCGCATCCGAACGGCCTAGTGGGGCCTGACAAAAGGGACACACTGACGGTTGAGCGGGTGCCACAATCGCAGCTCCTGTGCTATAATGCAGGGCGTTTTAAGCAAACAATTCCTGTTTTGTGATAGCATATCTCGCCCTGATTTGCAATACCCTGAAACCAAAACATCAAGCGTCAGGCAAACAATCGGGTGCTGCATCCAATAGCGCATCTGTAACGTCATACGGGTAAGGAACGCAACCTCGTTCGGGAATGATAAGGACAACCGGTGGCAACGCACAAGCGCGGGCAATGCAGAATCTGTGGCAAAGCAACCGGGGCTGCACAACAGGTATGCCCTCATTGTGGTGCCCCGCTGTCAGTATTACCCGAACAGGTGATTGTAACCGGCGAGCGACAACTCACCCTTACTGCCGATACGATCAGTCTGCGTGATCTGCTGGTGATCGTGGAAGCAGGAGTTGCTTTCTGGCGTCAGCAATACGAGAACTCTGCCGGTGTCGCCCGCGATCAGGCAGCCCAGGCGCTGAACGAACTCTCGCAGATTCTGGCCAGTCTGGCACAACAAATCCGACAAGGACGCGAAACAGTACGGATCACAACCCGCCTACCGGCGCAACGACGCTATCCGCTGGCCTGTCCCCATTGTGGTCGTGGCAACCGTGCCGGTGCCCGCTTCTGTGTTTCGTGTGGGGCAGCCCTGCAACCACCGTGGCAGGCCACTCCGCTACCACCACCCCTGCAAGCCGAGATTGCCGTGCGAAGCCACACCGGACAGGTGCGTTCGCTGAACGAAGACACGGTGTACGCCGGCAGGTTTAGCCTGGGTGACGAACCGCTTGGCTATTTACTGCTGGTTGCTGATGGCATGGGGGGAGCGGCAGCCGGTGAAGTTGCCTCACAACTGGCAAGTGAAACAATCAAGAGCTTTCTGCAACGGGAACTTAACACGACATTACCCACAACCGACGATGACTGGTTATCGTTGCTGCGAGCAGCCGTGCAGACAGCACACCGACAGATTGTTGCCGCAGCACACAGCGATCCTCAGCGTGCCGGTATGGGAACAACCTTGACCCTGGCGCTGATCATTCATCGCCGGGCATACATTGCCCATGTCGGTGATAGCCGTGCGTACCTGATTACCCCTGGAACAGGTGATGAGACCCCGGTCTGGCATCAGCTTACAACAGACCACACCATCGTGGCACGTCTGGTCGATATTGGTCAGCTTAGCCCGGAAGAAGCCCGCACTCACCCGCAACGCCACATCCTTTACCGCTCACTGGGAGCCGATCAACCTCTGGAAATTGATACGCTGGTTCAACCATTGGCGACCGGGGATGTGCTGATGCTCTGCTCAGATGGGTTGTTCAACCATGTGACCGATGAGGAGCTGGCGCAGATGGCTATCGTGCACGAGCCGGGTCTGGCGGTGAGTGGATTGATAGACCTGGCTAATCAACGGGGTGGGAGCGACAACATTTCAATTGTCCTGGCTCGTTTCACTGGCATACCTGCAACAACATAGGTTGGACGATATGCGCTGTTCGACATGTGGTACCGAGAATCGTTCCAATGCCCGTTGCTGCGCCGGCTGCGGTCAACCCTTACCAGGGCGAGAACCCTTGCCGGTTACCGACGCTTGCCTGAGCACAATGCTGACCCAGGCAATTGATCCACTCACATCACCGCTCAGCGGTGAGGAGGAGATGATGGAAGCGAACCTGCCTCTCTTTGCCAATCGGTTTGCCCCAACCTATCCGTTGCCCGACCCGTGGCCCGTTGGCCCACTGGAAGTGCGTGATCTGGCACCGTGGCAGCGGTGCTGGGCCTGCGGCTCGGTCGCGAATGAAGCCAATGAGTCGTATTGCATCGATTGTGGTGCTGCCCTCGAAGTGCGTACATATCCGGCTTTTTTATCGGTACGCACAATGCCACAAGGGCCAGCACTCATCTCGCGCCTGGCTGACCCCCTGGCACGAGCGATGTTACCTGATATTGTCGATCAATATGAATTTGATGAGTGGCAATTGACGGTCCTGCTCGATCAGGAACTGCAACCACTGAACAGTCCTCTTGATGAGACAACAGCGCTTACGATAGGCGCTGCGCTGGCCCGCTTGCTGGTTAGTCTCCATAGTGCTGGTATAAGCCTGGGAACATTCACCATCGACGATCTCGGTCTTATTGGACCGACGCAGGTTTGCCTCCGCCACGCCAATCATTTGCGCCTGGTCAGTGATGATGAACGGGCAACAGCATTTCAGACCGATTTGCGCGTACTGACCGATGTGTTGGAACGATTGACTGCCATCCCAAGAACCACCCAGCGGCTGGACGAAGCTACTATCATTGATGCCGAACAGGCAACTGACAGCCTGGGGACTATCCTGCGCCAGATTCGTACCGGTGAACTGACTGATGCAACTGCGGTTGCCAGGCGACTGGAAGCGCTGCGTGATGAACGAACACATCCGGTACCGCTCTTGCAGGTAGCCGGCGCATACAGTGATGTTGGGCGGGTGCGCGATCACAATGAAGATAGCCTGTTCAAACTTACCCTCTGCCTGGAAAACAACGGTCAACGACAGAGCTGGGGATTGTACATCGTTGCTGATGGTATGGGTGGGCACGCCGCAGGTGAAGTAGCCAGCGGGCTGGCAGTACGGCATGCGGCCCAGACAATTATTGACTCGTATCTGCAACAAATGCTGGCCGGCCCTCGTCTGTATCACGAAGCCGACATGCAATCACTGGTACGTCAGGCAGTGCTGGCAGCGAATGAGGCGATTTACAACGAAGGCCGTGCGCAGGCAAACGATATGGGTTCAACCTTAACCATGGCGCTGGTGGTCGGTGATCGGGCAGTGGTAGCTAACGTCGGCGATAGTCGCACCTATCTCTTTCGCGACGGTAAGCTGCAACGGATCAGTCAAGATCACTCGCTGGTCATGCGGCTGGTCGAACTTGGACATCTCAGCGAAGACGAGATCTATTCGCATCCACAGCGAAATGCCGTCTTGCGATCACTCGGTGATCGCGCTGAGCCGGAGATCGATCTGTTTCAGGTTCACCTGCGTCCCGGCGATGCGCTCTTGCTTTGTTCAGATGGTCAGTGGGAAATGACACGTGATCCGGTCATGGAACGTATCATTACTGAGGAAGCCGATCCACAAGAAGCCTGCAAAGCGCTGGTAGCAGCGGCAAACCAGGCAGGTGGTGAAGACAACATCGCGGTTATCCTGGTGAGACTAAGCCTATGAGATGTCCACAATGTGGCGCTAGTGTACACGATCAGATTATCTTCTGCCCGGAATGTGGAGCACGGATCCGCAGAGAGGAAGTACCGGCCACAACCCCGCCACTTCAGGTGTTGCAGGGACGCTATGAGCTGCGACGGCGACTCGGCGCAGGTGGAATGGGATCGGTCTATCTGGCCACAGATCGACGACTCAGTACCGCCCAATGGGCGGTTAAGGAGATGAGCGACACCGCTATCACCTCACCGCTTGAGCGCCAGCAGGCCCAGGCTGCATTCCAGCAAGAGGCAGAATTACTGGCGAGATTGAGCCATCCTTCCTTACCGCGGGTCACCGATCACTTTGAAGAGAATGGTCGGCACTACCTGGTTATGGAGTTTGTGCCCGGCGAGAACTTGCGCGATTATGTTAATCGCGTAGGGTTGCCGCGCCCCCTGCACGAAGTCTTGCGCTGGACTGCCCAGATTTGTGAGGTGCTGGCCTACCTGCATACCCAGCAGCCACCGATCATCTTTCGCGATCTGAAACCGACGAACATCATGATCACGCCGGAAGGCACAATCAAGCTGGTTGATTTCGGCATTGCCCGACTTTTCAAGCCAGACAAGGAGCGCGATACGCAGGCATTCGGTACCCCTGGCTACAGCGCCCCCGAACAGTACGGTCGTGGGCAGACCGATGCCCGCTCCGACATTTACAGCCTCGGCGTCTTGATGCACCATCTGCTCACCGGTCACGATCCCAGCACCACGCCGTTTCGCTTACCGCCGATCACGCAACTCAATCCCTCGGTACCGGCGTATATAGCAGCGGCGATTGCCCGCGCCACAGATAACGATCCGAGCCGCCGCTTTGCCAGTGTGATCGAGTTCCAGCAGGCACTGTTTGGCAGCCAACAACTGGTCAATGTGCAACCAGGCGTTGCATCAGTAGCTGCTCGCTCCGGCCCTATTGGCAGTGAGGTTACTGCCGTTACACCCAGTACCGGAATGGCCATCGCCGGGCGCTGGATCGGAATCATTAGTGATGTGTTGATGGTGGTTGCGATCATCCTGGCAGCCTTTACCCTTTTCGGCGCCGATGAGTTGTTCGGTGGCTTCGGGTTAATTCTCGCTATGGGAGCAATCCTGTTCGCGCTCATTGGTGGTACTCTCAGCCTGATTGCTCTGGTCAGTCCGAATACGGCTCAAACACTACACGGGCGGCGCGATGCGGCTATTGGCTTTGCGAGTAGTAGCGGCGCCTTTCTACTCTGTTGTGTGTTAGGTTTCATGATTGCACAGATGGGATCATAAGCGTATGGCTGATACAATAACTCTAACCTGCCAGTGGGGACGTGCACCGATTCCATCCTCGACCACCCCGCAAGTTGGATATTTGCTCGTTGAAGCGGTAGCGCCGGCCACCCTGGCCCCCTCCCTTCCCCTCAACCTTTGCTTCGTGCTCGACCGTTCGGGGTCGATGCAGGGGGCAAAGCTCGATAATTTGAAAGCCGCAACCCGGCGGGTGATTGAGCAATTACAACCAACTGACATCGCAGCAATCGTCATCTTTGATGATACGGTACAGACATTGATCCCGGCTACCCCTGTCGGTGACCGCTCGGCACTGCTGGCTGCTGTCGACTCGATCAGCGAGGCCGGAGGTACGGCTATGTCGCTGGGAATGCAGGCCGGTCAGGTTGAACTCCAGAAGCACCTCGGTTCTGACCGACTCAGTCGCATGCTGTTGCTCACCGACGGTCAGACCTGGGGAGATGAACCGCTCTGTCGCGATCTGGCTCGATCATTAGGTCAGGCCGGGGTACAGATTGTCGCTTTTGGGCTGGGCACCGAATGGAATGAGCAGCTTCTCGACGATATTGCCGCAGCCAGTAACGGCTATAGCGACTATATTGCTGCGCCAGAACAGATCGGCACCTTCTTTCAGCAAGCCGTGCACGAAGCGCAGGCAACAGTAGCAACCGAGACCCGTCTGCTCTTACGGTTTGTGCGTGATGCCACGCCACGTACCGTCTATCGCGTTAAACCGGTTATTGCCAATCTTGGCTATCAGCCGATTGGTGAATCGACTGTCGCCGTGCGTCTCGGCGATCTGGTTGGTGGACAGCCGGCAGCAGTTCTGATTGATCTGATGATTCCGCCACGGGCGAAAGGTCGGTTTCGGATTGCGCAGGCTGAACTTCACACCAAACCGATTCATCAGAGCAGTGAGCTTGTGATTAAGCAAGACATCCTGCTCGATGTAGCCGATCAGGTTGGGACGGAAAGTTACAACCCGGCGGTCATGAATCTGGTTGAGCGGGTTACTGCGTTTAAGCTGCAAACACAAGCGCTTAACGAAATGACCAGTGGCAATGTGGCCGGTGCCACCCAGAAACTGCGTGCAGCCGCCACTCGTTTACTTGATCTCGGCGAACTGGAGCTGGCAGAGAAGGCCCAGCAACAGGCTGTAGCGCTCGAACAGGGTCAACAACTCAGCCCGCAAGCCCAGAAAGAGCTGCGCTATGCGACACGCCGGCTCACGCAACGTTTAGATGATCACTAGGAATTTCTCGACATCGTTGAAGGACGGAATGGTGTGTATCTGATGTACCCGGCAAATGTTGCTGTCACGTGATCACACTGTTGTGGGAATATGGTCATCATACGCCTTGCCCTATAGTCTTGCGTACAATGCGCTCACGGCGATTAACACGGTGGTGCAAAATGAGAGAGCATCTTACGGATCATGCCATTCCTGATGTTCGAGAAATGTTCTGAACATGGTTCCCTGATGTGTTTCGTTCGTCGCTCACAATAGCGACTGCTAGCCAGTATGAGGAACGACTATGATTATCTGTCCCTCTTGCGGTGCCCAGAATGATCCAACCAATCGCTTTTGTGACCAATGCGGCAGACGGTTGGCTGAGCCGACTTCGTCATCGGTACCGCTTATGGTGTCTCCCGATCAACCAACTGCACTCGCGCCATCCTGCCCGGCTTGCGGTGCGACTGTGTTGCCCGGTGAACGATTTTGTAGTATTTGTGGCGCTGACCTGATGACAACCCCGCCAGTACCGGCTGCTGGAAACGATCAGGCTACGTTGATTGCGCCACCTGCCGGGCCAACCGCCGCCGATGCGCCGACGGTAATCGCACCGCCACCTGCGGCGAACGAGCCGACGATCATCGCCCCACCTCCCGTCGCACCTGCCGAGCCACCAACCGCCGCCGATGCGCCGACGGTAATCGCACCGCCGCCGACGGCGAACGAGCCGACGATTATCTCCCCACCTCCCGCCGCACCTGCTGGGCCATCAGCCGCCGATGCGCCGACGGTGATTGCGCCGACGGCGAACGAGCCGACGATTATCGCCCCACCTCCCGCCGCACCTGCCGGGCCAACCGCCGCCGATGCACCGACGGTGTTCGCTCCGTCACCAGTGGTTGAAGGGCCGACGATTGTTGAGCTACCATCAGCAGCCGATGCTGAACCACCGGTCACTGAAACACCAGCCGTCGTCACACCACCACCCGACGCACCTGCTGAGCCACCACATCCACCGGTTGCCCAAATGTCATCAGCACCTGTGGTTGCTGATATTTCCGCTGAACGTGCACGCCTTGAAGCACTGCTGGCTGCCCATCAGGAGACGGTGGCGCAGTACGAACAGATGGCGGCCCGCTATCCGGCAGGTAGCGTCCCTGCATTTATCCTCGCCGGTCTTGATGCAGCGCGGGCTGAACTAGCTAAAACCGAAGCTGAACTCGCTGCGCTACCCAGCGGCCCAGACCCGGCTGAAATTGCCCGATTGGAAGGGCTACTCACTGCCCATCGCGAGACAGTGGCACAGTACGAACAGATGGCGGCCCGCTATCCGGCTGGCAGCGTCCCCGCATTTATCCTCGCCGGTCTTGATGCAGCGCGGGCTGAACTGGCTAAAACCGAGGCTGAACTTGCGGCGCTGTTAGGAAACGCTCCAACACCTGCGCCTGCTGCGGTCGCGCATCCGGCAGCACCAACACCAATTGGCACGCCAGTCTCAATTCTTCCTGCCCCAGAGGCATGTCTGGTACTGGCCGATGGGAGTGAGATCACACTAGCACCGGGCAGGAGCGAATACATTATCGGGCGAGAAGACCCGGTGAGTAATATTTTTCCGGAAATCGATCTAACCCCATACGGCGGCGAATTAGGCGGGGTGAGCCGTCAACACGCAAAGATTGTCCATATCGGCAATCAGTGGAGTATTGTTGATCTCAACAGTACCAATCATACCCGTGTCAACGGGCAGCGCATCGAACCACAGACGCCAACACCGATCAGTGACGGCACAAAACTCCAGTTCGGCAGACTGGTTGCCACATTTCACGTGAAGTCATAACGTTTTGGTTAAGCTTATCAGGTAGAACGGAAAAGAGACGAGGTGGCGATAGACTGCCTCGTCTCTTTACTGTTTACTCCAACTCTTGCGCAAAGATGTGCATCGCGCAGTCATACCCAGGCTAAAATGCGGCCAGGTGCTCCACCGGTAATATCAAACCTGGTAGCATAGAAGCATGGTACCGATCAGCACTACTCTGCATCCTGAGAGCATGAGCCTCCGGCTCGCCCCGGGCTGGTATGGTGAGTCAGTATCAGCAACCACGATCACCATCCAGGAGGTATGCCATGACCAGGAAGCAGCCCTCCCAGACCGTCGTGACCGCATTGCTCGCTAACCTGAGGCAGAGCGCTGGCGTTTCACCACCCTGTGGCGCAACTACCGGGCTGCCCTATGGGACACCGAGGAATGTCGGTCGCTTTGGACGCCGTCCACAAACGATTGGCTGAAACAAGTGCAGCCGATCATCGCCATCATCAACGCCGCGCTGGCGGCGGCCAGGGCGTAGGAGTATCCAGTGGCCTTACCTCCCCAAAACCACTCGCATCACGGTAAGTAACCAAGAGTCACCAGCGTCTGATAGTGGTGCTCACCACCTCCCTGCGTCCACGAAAAAGCCAAACTTCACAAATGGGTCAATATCCGCCTGAAGAGGCGAAAGGTTTACCGGTTATGCTGAATACTACTTCTCGTCGTCACCGCCGGCAATCCGCCGCATCCGTGCCGCGATAGCGGCGGCACCGAGTAATGCCAGCATCGAACTGCAAAACACCAGCAGTAGCCAGATGGCGTAGCGATTGAACAAGGCACTGATAGGGGATGGCTCAGGCTCCTGGCTTAGGCGTGATGACCCGTGATCTCCGGCAATCGTCTGTTCAGGTATTGCCGACAAGGTAACACCATGCGCCGCGTGCAGCGATGGAGGTGCGATCACCGCTATGGTCACGCATACTGCTATCAGAACGAACCAGCCCCATCGTGTTGGTTGAAACATACATTCATCTCCATACCGACAATCAATTCCTGCCCTATCATAACGCGAGTTGGGGATGCAGGACTCCAATGCCTGAAGGAACTAAACCGCTTCAGCATTGCGGTCTGGGCAGCACGCCGGCACGTGTGGTTAGATGGCTCGATTGCGGTCAATCGCCAATGCACGTAGGGGCGCACAACCGTTTAGCTCCTGCTCGTCACATCAATCTTGCGATGTTGGTACAAACAGCAAAGCTGATTGTCAGTGGAGATAGTCGTCAGCTCAACGCTTAGCACTACGTTCACACATCAGAAACAGCAAGCGCTGCGGATGAAGTATCATCCGCAGCGCACTAGTGTATGTACCGCCTTACCCTCGCACCATCGCACGCTGTTTAACCGGCTGGTCGTCTGCGATCACACCATCGCGCACGCTGATAATGCGCTCGGCGTATTGGGCAACGTCGTGTTCATGGGTGACGAGGATGACTGTAATCCCTTGTTCAGCATTCAACCGCTGAAAGATGCCCATAATCTCTGCGCCGGTACGGGTGTCAAGAGCACCGGTTGGCTCATCAGCCATGATGATACGTGGCTCGTTGACCAGCGCCCGTGCAATGGCTACCCGTTGCTGCTGTCCACCGGATAACTCGTTTGGCCGGTGGTGGAGCCGGTCTCCCATGCCTACCGCTTCCAATGCACGTCGCGCCCGTTCCTGGCGATCAGGCCGCCCTCTGCCATAAAGCATTGGCAGTTCAACATTCCGTAGCGCGGTTGTGCGCTGGAGCAGCATGTACTGCTGAAAGACAAACCCGATCTTCTCATTACGAATGATCGCCAGCTCATCATCACTTAGCTCACCAACATTTACCCCTTCCAGCAAATACTCGCCTGATGTTGGCCGATCAAGACAGCCGATGATATTCATCAGCGTACTTTTTCCACTCCCTGATGGCCCCATAATCGCGACCATCTCACCTTGCTGAATACTCAGCGAAATCCCGCGCAGCGCGTGGACTTCGGTTTCTCCCATGACGTACACTTTGGTAATATTGTTGAGTTGAATGAGCGGTTGTTGCATAACGCCTCAGTGGGTATGTCAGTCCTGAAGATTCCTCTGCATCCATTGTACTTGAGATCAGGGAATGTTGACCCCTGCCAGTCTATTCCTGTCTTTCTGCAAAGACTGGTATAATATTGACAATATTATGACGTTATCGTATTGCTATTTGTTGAGGCATATATGACCGATTCGACTGCTGCCCGTCCGTTAGAGATGGATAAAGCCTACGAGCATCGGCTCGTCGAGCAGCGACTCTATGAATGGTGGGAGCGCAATGGTCTCTTCGCACCACGTGATGATGCTCCTCGCCCCCCGTTTGTAATCTCGATTCCGCCACCCAACGTGACCGGTGAGTTGCATCTCGGCCACGCGATGTTTGTCGCCATCGAAGACCTGCTCATCCGCTGGCGGCGCATGCAGGGTTATCAAACGCTCTGGGTGCCCGGTACCGATCACGCCGGGATCGCTACTCAGACGCAGGTCGAGAAGCTGCTTGAACGGGAAGGCACCTCACGCCAGGCGGTTGGTCGAGAAGAGTTCTTACGCCGTACCTGGGAATGGAAAGAGAAGTACGGTGGTGAGATCACGCGCCAGTTGCGTCGGTTAGGGGCATCGTGTGATTGGTCGCGCGAGCGCTTTACGCTCGATCCCGGTCTATCCCGTGCTGTGCATACCGCCTTCAAACGGTTGTACGACGATGGCCTGATCTATCGCGGCACCTACCTGGTCAACTGGTCGCCCAAATTGCAGACGGCGGTTAGCGATCTCGAAGTAGAGTACGAGGAGCGCAACGTTTCCATCTGGTACGTGCGCTATCCCGTTCGCACGGCAGATTGGGCCGGCCCGACAGCACCCTGGGGATCGGGACAGTGGGCGGCTGGCGCGACGGAGTTTATCACTGTAGCAACCACACGCCCTGAGACGATTCTGGGTGATACAGCGGTAGCGGTTGCTCCTGGCGATCCGCGTTATGCCCATCTGGTCGGCAAAGAGGCGATTCTGCCGGCGCTCGCCCGTCCGCTGCCGATTATTGCCGATGAGTATGTTGATCCCGAATTCGGCTCTGGAGCAGTCAAGATTACACCCGCCCACGACAAGAATGACTACGAAATCGGTAAGCGTCATCACTTGCCGATGATCAATATTCTCAATCCTGACGCGACGATCAACGAGGCCGGTGGCCCTTACGTTGGTCTGGATCGCTTTGAGTGCCGCAAGGCCATCCTCGCCGATCTCGAACGCGAAGGACTGCTGGTCAAGACCGAGCCGCACAAGATGAATGTCGGGATCAGCCAGCGTGGTGGCGAGATCATTGAACCACTCCTCTCGGAACAGTGGTTTGTGCGGACACGCCCGCTGGCCGATCTGGCGATTGCTGCGGTACGCGATGGCCGGGTGCGGATCGTGCCCGAACGCTTCGAGAAGGTCTATTTCCACTGGCTCGAAAACATTGAAGATTGGTGTATCTCGCGTCAGCTCTGGTGGGGGCATCGGATTCCGGTCTGGTATATGCCCGATGGTTCGATTGTGGTGCCCGGCCCTGATGAGCCACCGCCGGCTGAGGGTGTGCAAGACCCCGATGTCCTCGACACCTGGTTTAGCTCAGGTCTGTGGCCGTTCAGCACGCTCGGCTGGCCCGACGAAACCGACGATTACCGCCGGTTCTATCCCACCAGCGTGATGGAGACCGGGTACGACATTCTCTTCTTCTGGGTGGCCCGAATGATGATGATGGGCTGCTACTTCACCGGTCAGCCACCCTTCCACACCGTCTATCTGCACGGCCTGGTGCGCGATGAGCATGGCCGCAAGATGTCGAAGTCGTTCGGTAATGTGGTCAATCCACTCGACATTATTGAGCAGTACGGTGCCGATGCGCTACGGTATACGCTGGTGACCAGTGGTACGCCCGGTCAGGACGTGAACCTGAACCCCCAGCGCATTGAGTCGGCACGCAATTTTGCCAATAAAATCTGGAACATTACCCGCTTCGTCATCAGCAAGCTCGGCAACCTGCCGCGCACCGAGTCCAGCAAAGTGACTGCTGAGTCGCTCCAGACCGCAGGCTACACCCTGGCCGACCGCTGGATTCTCTCGCGCTATGCCCATCTGGTGGCCGAGGTAGATCGCCTGATGGAAGGCTACAATTTCGGCGAAGCCGGTCGCCAGATTCACGATTTTCTCTGGGGCGAGTTTGCCGACTGGTATGTCGAGATTGCCAAAGTGCAGCTCGAAGGTGATGAACAGCGGAACGAATTGACCCGGCGCGTGCTGTTCACCGTACTCGACGGTAGCCTGCGCCTGCTCCACCCCTTCATGCCATTCGTCACCGAAGAGGTCTGGCAATACCTGACCGAAGCCTACCAACGGCCTGATCCTGAACCGGCTACACCGTTTGCCGGGCTTGGTCTGCGCACAATCAGCTATGCAACGTATCCAGAGCCGGCACCGCTGGTGGCGATGCGTGATGAAGCGGCAGAAGCCGATTGGTCATTAGTCCAATCCTTGATCGTGGCAATTCGCAACGTGCGCAGTGAGTACAAAGTTGAACCGGCGAAGCTGGTTGCAGCGACGGTCGTTGCCGGCGACCGCGTCGACCTTTTGCAGGCACAGGCTGCGCTGATTAGCCGACTGGCCCGTGTTGCAGCCGGTGATCTGGTGATCGTGAGCGAACTGGCCGAAAGACCGCGACAGGCGGCTTCGATAGTAATCGGCTCGGTGGAATGCTTCCTGCCGCTGGCCGGTATGATCGATCTCGCCGCAGAACAGGCGCGCTTGCAGAAAGAGTTGGCCCAGGCTGAAGCTGATGTGGCCCGGCGTACAGCCCGGCTAAACAACGAAAGTTTTATCAGCAAAGCCCCTCCCCATGTCGTTCAGCGCGAGCGCGAAGGGCTGGAAGCCGCGCAGGCAGCCCTGGCCCGACTACGCGAGCGCCTTGCCGAACTGGCCTGATTGCGCAGGTTGTACGTAGAGAAGAAGAGGGACGGGAGTGGCGCCCGTCCCTCTTTACATCAACTCTGGAGTCATAAGATTTCATGTCAGCCAATCATTACCCGATTCTGCACCTCTGAACAATGCAGCACCGCAGGCAAGAGCTGGTACCCCCTGGGAGCGCCCGCCTTCGTCGCGGTCATCACCTGTGAACGCATGCACTGCTAAAACACGCTGGACGGTTTATTCCTGTTCCCAACGGGACGGGTTAAGGTGAGGACGTATCGCGTATCACATCTGGTAGCAGCGCAAGCTCGACGTGTTATCCACCATCACCCTGCCGCCACATCTGAGCGCTGATGCGTGGAACCAGTACCTCTGCACTGGCGATCATACACCAGCGCCTCGCCGGTGGCACTTCAGTACGGCGCATCCCCCTGAAAGAGGCATATCTCTATAGCAAGAGTTGGTATTACACCTTGGGGAGGTCGAAGCGTAGTGTTAGCGTCATCCGCAGCCTGATGGCGTATCGGCAGGTGAAGGTATCAGAGTCACCTCTCCTGCTTCCCGTCTTCACTACCCAAATATCACAAATACTCTCGCTGATTGACACGGCGACGCCACTCTTCTTTGATCTCAATCGCAGTTCCCTGCGAGACCAGAAAATCGAGTAACAACCGACCAAACGTATTTGCCTGTTCGAGAAACGGAAAGTGACTGGCTTTAGGCAGCACAAGCAACTGGATCGGACGCTCCGCCAGTTCATTGAGAAATGCGGCATGTGCAGCATTGACAATCGGGTCTTTCCCACCGTAGACCGCCAGCAGTGGTGTCTGCAAGGAGATGATGTATGGGCGGAGATCGGTCTCTAACAACGACTCGTGAACCTGTGACAATACCTTCTCACTCAGGCTCGACGTATCTTCTTCAATCTCCTGCTGAATTTCAGCATCTGCCACCTGCAATGTCCGCACCATACGTGCCCAGCCATTCTGGCTGGTATTCATCCCCAACAGTCGCGAGAGTGTGCCCGGCTTGATGTGTTGCGCCAATACCTGACCGTGTAATGGCGTACAGACGGTGAGCAGACGGTTGAATCGCTCAGGGTGTTGATGAGCAGCGAGGATCGCGACCATACCCCCCATGCCGTGACCAACCAGCGTAGCGCGCGCAATACCAAGACGATCCATAAATTGAGTCAACATCTCGACATACGTCGGCACGGTAAACTGGTCGCCACGGCGGTCGCTTTCGCCAAACCCCCAGAAGTCAAAGGCGTAGGCGCGATGGCGCTCTGAAGCAATGTCCATAATTGGCACCCAATAGCGCCACGAACCGATCCAGCTATGCAGAAAGATGATCGGCTGGCCACGACCAAAGACTTCGTAGTGTGCCAGACGGTTATCGAGGTGGATAACGCTCATAGTTCCACCTCCTCGGTGTACGAGCCATTTGTCTCTTGCTGTAGCGGTATGGCAAAAGCAAATGTGCTTCCCTTTCCTAATTCACTCGTCACCCAAATCTCGCCACCGTGCATTTCCACCAGTTGTTTGGCAATGCTCAATCCCAAACCAGTACCACCGGCTATATCGCGCAGTGGATTGTCGGCCCGATAGAATGGGCGGAACAACTTCTTTAATTGTTCAGGTGACATACCGACACCAGTGTCTTCCACCTCGATTTGCATCATATTCGCCCGATTGAGGAAGGCGCGCACGGTGATCGAACCGCCTTCATAGGTGTATTTCACCGCGTTAGAAAAGAGATTGAAGATGATCTGGCTCACACGCTTTTGATCGGCAGTGACCGGTGGCAGGGTTGGCGGGGCATCAATCCGTACTGTCATACCCTTGCGCTCATATTCGAGCCGCAGCGATTGCACCACTTCGTCGATCACCGCTGGAATCTCAACCTGAGTAAAGGTGAGCTTCTTCTTCGAGTCGGGTCGCGAGAACTCCAGAATGTCTTCAATCAATGCGCGCAGTCGGTTGGTATTGTTCTTGATAATCGTCAGATAGTTGATCTGATCCGGTGTCAGATTCAGACTGGCGGTGAGTAGCAACACATCAACATAGCCCTTGATGGCTGTGAGCGGTGTTCGCAATTCGTGGCTGACATCCGAGATGAACTGCCGCTTCTCTTTATCAGCCTCGATCTCACGGGTGATGTCGCGGAGAACGACGACTTCCCCGTAATGCTGACCATCGGGGCCGCGTACCGGCGCAATATTGACCGCGATAACCTGCGATGGATCGGTGAGATCGACCGATGTACTAAAGATTCCCTGGCTCTCCCGCATGCGGCGCAGACCCTGCACAATCCCGTTATAGATCGTCTGGGCACGTCGACGACTGGTCTCATCGTCACCGATGCTGGCCAGTTGCTGCAACGGCTGGTTGAGAACCTGGCTGGCAGGTATATCCAACACTTGCTCGGCAGCAGGGTTGAAGAGGGTGATCTGCTGGCGCGTATCAAGCACAATCACACCCTCGGTCATTGAGCGGAATACTGCCGCGCTCTTCGAGGTCTCTTCGCGCTGTTCTTCAAGCAACACAGCGTTGCGGAGTGCCAGATCATTGATGAAGTTGTAGAGCTGCGCATTATTCACTGCGGCAGCGATCACACTGGCCACTGTACCGAGCAGGTTCATCTGTGAAGCACTGAAATAGTGGCGCTGCGTGCTGGACAGGATCAGAACACCAATGGCGTTATCACTGGTTTGCAGCGGCACACCGGCCACCGATTGCACATCGTCAGCCCGTCCGGGTTCTTTGAGCCAGCGTGGATCGTGTTTGACATCGGGAATATTGACTGCTTCCAGATGCTGGATAATCCAACCGGCCAGTCCTTCAGTACCATCGGCAAAGCGTAGCGGGATGTTGGCAATTTCGGCCCGCCCACGCCCATGCAATACCGCACGACAGAACAACTCGCCGGTTACCGGATCGCGCAGCATGAGCGAACCACGCTCCACACCCAGGTTCTCGGATGTTAACTCCAGGGCACGCTGAATAATCAGGTTCAGGTCAAGCTGCGTTGTCAATTCCAGTGTAATCCGGTTAACTGCCTCCAGACGTTCTTTCTCTTCCGAGAGCAGCCGAGTCGCCTGTTCCAGTTCGGCAGTCCGCTCACGAACCCGGGCATCCAGATCGGCGGCCAGATTGCTGATCTGGTCAAACAGGCGCGCATTCTGGATTGCCTGACTGGCCTGACTGGCGATGGTGAAGACCACAGCCAGCATCTCTTCGTCGTAGACATCTGGCTCGCCTGTGCTGATAGTCAACACCCCGACCAGTTCATTATCGACCAGCAATGGCGCACCAATCCACGAACCATCCTGCCATCCAAAGCGTCGCAACTCGTTGAAGCGCGGGTCCTGGTGCGTATTTGTTATCAAGACCGGTTGATGATCGATAGCCATAGCCTGGAACAGGCTACTACTCTCCAATACGATGCTTTTAACAAGGGATGTGGTAACGCCAAAGCCACGTTCTTCACTCACCCGCAGATCACCATACCCCTCATCGCGTAAGAGCACTGCTGCGTGGTCGTAACGGACGATTCGCTGCAACTGGGTGAGTACCAGGGTTTGAATTTCGCGCAGCGCCAGCGTCGAGGTAAATGACTGGGCAACTTCGCGCAACATATCGGCCTGATACCGCCGTTTTTGCTCAAGGGCGAAGAGCTGTGTGCTCTTGAGCGCCTGACTGGCCTGATTCGCCAGGATTGACAGCAATGAAATCTGGTGTGGTGTCCATTCATGCGGCGTGCGCATCCCTACCCAAATCACAGCCAATCGTTCTTCGATAGGGCCGACAGCAACTCCCAACGCGCTTCGCACACCCAATTTGAGAGCATGATGGTCGCCATTATCGAAATCAGCCAGGTCACTGATCGCAATCGGCTGATCGCGACGCAAAAGGCTGGCAGTTAAGCCATCGCGACGAAAATCGATGTACAGATCTTCCCGAAATTCAACGCCATCAATCAGTACCTGGCGTTCAATGTTGCCACGTCGATCAAGGCGCAGCACGGCTGCCAGTTCAGCCCGCAGCAAACGTACTGCTGCATCGGCCAGCAACATCTGAATCGTATCCGGATCGAGGGTTCCCGATAGGTTCTGCGATACCTCGAACAACGTACTCATCTCGCTGGCATTTTGGCGAATCTCGCTAAAGAGACGAGCGTTGTTGAGGGCTACTGCGGCCTGATTCGTGATCGTTGTGACGAAGCGCAGATCATTGTCATCAAACGCATGCTGGGAATAACTCTGAATGTTGACGACCCCCAGCACCTGATCACCGTAAATAATCGGCACAACCAGGTAGGACTCCTCGATCCATTGATCATCACCAACCCGGCCCTGATCAACAACCAGCCCCATAGACCGCGCAGCCGCAGCCGTCCCTAGCAGCAATGGCCGGCGATTGCGAATGACCCAACCATTCGTTCCACCACCTAGCGGTCGTGGTTCTAGGAAGAGCCGCGTGCCACGATCATACGCGATGGGATAGCTGATCGTATTGGTTGACTCATCGTACAACCCGATCAGAGAGGTACTGGTATCGATAATCTCGCCGATACCTTGATGCAGGCGTTCGATCAATTCATAAATATCAAGCGAAGCATTAACGGCAGCACTAATGCGATTGATGATTGTTAATTCCGAAATTCGCTGTTCACGCTCTTCAAAGAGGCGAGCGTTTTCGAGGGCAATTGCGGCCTGGTCGGCCAGTCCCGCCAGTAACAGCATCTCATCGTTGGTAAACTGCCGTCGGTAATTGGTCATCACACTGAGCACACCAATGATCTGCTCGCGGTAGATGACCGGAACACCCATGAACGAAATAAGGTTGTTACGCTGCTGGTAATTTGGATAGAGCGACCCACCCAGTGAATTGACATCTTCGATAATCAACGGCTGCCCGGTCTCAGCAACCCGTCCGGTAAACCCCTGACCAATCGGCACCCGCATAGTGCGACCCTGCTCGGCGGGAATACCATCAAGTGCAGCCGGCGTCAGTACATTGCCTTCACTGATCGTCCAGAGAGCGACTGTGGTCACGTTCAACTGTCGGCTCACCAGCTCCATCAGTTTATTGAGCACCTCCTGGGGCCGCAGCAGCGACGATAAGATACGTGCTGCATCGAGCAGGGTGGAAAGTTCGCGTACCTTCTGGCGGGTCGCCTCGGCACTGCGCTGTGCCTCGGCTGTCGCACGGGCACGCGCGATCGCAGTACTGGTCTGGCTGGCAATCGTCTGACACAGCTCCAGAATTTGTGGCGGGAAGCTTCCAGTTCGGCCAACAAAATCTAACCCGACGGCACCGATTACTTCGTCGTTCAAAATGATCGGGATAATCCCGATGGAGCGAATGTCCAGTTCACGGAAGATAGGATGCGATGGTGCAAACAACGGGTCATGTTGGGCGTCTTCCGAGACGAGTGGTCGCTTCTCTCGATCCAGCCAGTCAACTGACGGATTGTCAAAGAGTTGAATACGTATTTGATCGAGCAATCCACTATCCACGTACTCGGCTACCGCCGGTGCATAGCCGCTGGCGCGGTCATAGATCACCATTCGCGCCTGATCAACGCCGGTGATAGCGCCCATGGCGTTGACGATCTCTTGATAGATCGCCTTTAAATCGGTCAGGGCGTTAGTGGTAGTTGCCACCCGGTTGAGAATGGCTAACTGCTCAACCTGGGTCTGGGCCTGTTCAAGCAAACGGGCATTCTGAACACCGAGCGCCAGTTGATTGGCAATGGTCATCAGAAATTCGCGCTCACGCTCTCGGTAGATGCCGGGCGTATAGCTCATCACCGCCAGCACACCAACCACAGTCTGGTCACCAATTAGCAACGGTACGCCAAGCCATGCTGCCGAACGGCGATCCGATCCAAACGGTACTGGCTTGAAGCGAAAATCGGATTGCTCCAGTTCTTTGCTCAGATCAACAAATTGCAACGGTTGACGTGTGCGGATGATGTACTCGGTCAGGCTTCCCGGCGTCGGAGGCTGACGATGATCGGTGAATTCCTCTGCACCCTCATCGACTTCGTAGCACAGAGTCATCTCGTCATGTTCGGGATCGTACAGAAATGCCACGAACGAGTCGAGGCTCAGGAACGCCTGAATGTGTTTGTACACATCACGCAGCATTTGCCGCTGATCAAGGGTAGAAGCAATGATCTGCCCGATGCGATTAATAATATTCAGTTCAGCGATCCGCTGTTCACGTTCAGCAAACAGACGGGCATTTTCCAGTGCTATCGCCAGTTGATTGGCTAATGCCGCCAGGAAGCGCAACGTGCGATCATTGAAAGCACCCGGCGTTTCGCTCTGAACTGAGAGCACACCGATAACTGCGCCCTGACTGATCAGTGGCACGCCAAGCCACGAACGTATCTGCTGCCCCTCGCTCACCAGGAAACGCGCTTCATTCCGCAGATCACTGGCCAGCAGATCATCGATCCGTAAGGGGTTGCCCTCGTCAATGATTTTAGCGATCAGGCCAGTTTTGGGGGCAACATATTTCTCAAACCCGGCCACAGATTCGCCGCGTTGTTTGAACAGTTCAAAGCGGACAGTATTCTGATCAGCGTTGTAGCTAACGAGATAGAAGAAGTCGGGTATACCGAGGAATGCCACAATCTCTTGATAGACCCGTTCCAGCAGGATGTCGAGATCCGTCGTCGAAGTGGCTGCCGCGCCAACGTGGAAGAGTGCCGCCATCTCTTCCGCCCGATCACGAGCCTCGCGCAGCAAGAGATGGTTTTCGATCACTATCGCAGCCTGATCGGCAAAGATCTCCAGTGGCTCTACTTCACGGGCAGTCGGGCGTCGGCGATTTTCGTTGTCGCTGGCAAAGATGATGCCCAGCAGCATCCCCTCGGTTGAATAGAGCGGCACACAGAGTCGATCATCAAGTTGCCATTCGTCGGCATCTCGCTCATCTACGAATGGATGGTAATCGAAGATACCGGTATCAAAGCCTGCTTCCAGCTTGTGCGCCTCTTCAGCCGGGACAAAGTAGGCTCGCCCCAGGCGGAAACGAGGATCAAGATAGCGCGTTACCAGGGCCAGATCAATGGGGTGTTGGGCCAGTCTGGCTTGCTCAGCCAGCGGAATCCCGGCAGCCACCTCCAGATACAGCCGGTTTGGATCGTCGAGCCGGCTCAGGCAGAAGAGTACTGTGCGCAGACCAAGTGCCTCGATAATGCTGTACCCGATCTGCTCCAGCAAACTGGACAGTGATTGATCGGCACGCATAGCCTGACCGATCTCGAGCACATCACTCAGAATGTCTGCCCGGCGTTGCAGCATTTTCGCCATGTGCTCAAGCTCAAGGTAATGCTGTGCGTTACCGATCCCGATGGCCGCCTGGTGCGTCAACGCCCGCACAAATTCACTCGCTTCAAAATCGAAATGGCGGGGCTGCTCGGCCATCAGCAACACCAGACCATACACACTACCCTGGTAGAAAATTGGTGCTGCCAGCGCCGAATTAGCTGTAGGGCAATGCAAAGCGGTACGCTCGTGTTCGCCCAGATAATCACTGAGAGCAATCTCGCGGCGCGTCAACGCTTCCTGAGCCGTCAAAATGGCATGGTCGAGCTGACTGCCCAATATCTGGCTACGGATTGGTGGAGCATAACCAATAACTTCGACAATAACAAAAGTATAGCTCTCGGTTTCCAGATCATCTTCAGCCAGCCGTGGTAACCATTCACCCGATACAGCGTATGTATGATTCGCCGCCACTCGTAATGCAATCAGGCCATGGCTGGCACCAGTTGCACGCAGCGCCTGTTCGAGCACAAATGCCAGAATTTCATCCTGATTGAGCGTGATTGCCAGTTGGCTACCGATGCGCTGCAGGGCACGTAATTGCTCAATCCGTTGTCGCAAGCTACTGTCTACCTGGGCAAACCGGTTGGCATTCGCAATTGCCCGTGCCGACTGACCGGCTAAAATACCGATCAGGCGTTCATCTTCGGCATTGAAATTGTTTACCTGAGTTGAAACCAGTTCAAGGGTACCGAGCAGCGTGTTACCACTACGTAAAGGAATTCCGAGATAGCTTCGTGCACGGAGATTGCCATTCAACGTCAGCCCACTGATGTCATCGAGGGCACCAAGCCAG
This sequence comes from Chloroflexus aurantiacus J-10-fl, assembly GCF_000018865.1. Classification (NCBI taxonomy): domain Bacteria; kingdom Bacillati; phylum Chloroflexota; class Chloroflexia; order Chloroflexales; family Chloroflexaceae; genus Chloroflexus; species Chloroflexus aurantiacus. The sequence goes on along the minus strand of NC_010175.1, from coordinate 3,539,320 downwards.
GCTGGTGGCCGACTTAGATCATCAATTCGCAGCAGACGTTGATGACGAATCAACCAGGAGCTAAGGGTGTCACTTTCATCACCCACCTGACAACGCAGGTGTTGCTGATAGGCAACCCGTAGACGCTGGTTACGCTCATCGAAGAGGGTGATCCGGCCACCGCTGAAATGAACCAGCTTCGCCGCACCGGTCAACGTTGCTTCAAGCGTCTCTTCAAGTGACAGGTCGGCAGCGAGAAGCTGATTAATCTGTTGTAAACGCTCCAATTCACCGGCCCGCTGCTGGGCAGCATCGTACAGCCGACGGTTTTGCACCGTAGTCGCAATCTGAGCGCTCAGCACCTGCAACAGATTGCGTTCGATCTGGTCGAGCACGTAGCCGGCTGCGGCATATCCAATTGCCAGAAATCCAACCATCTGCTCTTTACTGCGCAACGGTACCAGCCATACGCTATGACAGCCGGCTGCCACTGCGTGGGCGGTTATCGGATTGGTTTGCGCAGCATCGGCAGTGTCAGAGATCAGGGTCGGTTCATTCCGCTCACTCAACTGCTGCAAGGCAGGGGTGAGGGGGATCGAGTCTTGATAATCTGTCTCGACATGACGTTCGCTGTAGATGGTAATGGTCTGAACAGTACCGGGCTGGTCAGGGTGAGAAAGATAAACTGCCCCGAAATCGGCATGCAGTGCTACGGCCATGTTTTCAGTAGCACGTGCAATGGTCTCCTCAATGGCCAGACTTGAACCAATTTCAAGGCTATTTTCGTAAAGGACGAACAGCTCGCGTGCATGACGACTTTCGTGCTGTTGCAGAGCTGTCGCGTGTAGTAACAGAGCTAATGGTCGTGCCAGCGATTGAATGGTGTAAGCCGCCTCCGGGCCGGGATCGAGAAGTAACAGCAAACCAACCAGCTCAACCCCGACGGTTAGCGGTTCGACCAGAAGTGGCCATGTGGAGGATGCCCCGCGACGCTGGGTACGACTCCGCCACATTCCCTGTTGGGTGGTTTGAAACGTTACCGTTTGCGCGATGGTTTCGTTATCGGCGATTGCCAGTTGTGGCGGGAAGATGGAGTCCCCGGCACTGCTTACCGCTCTGGTCAGTATTTGCTCATTGAAGTTGAACCAGTAGAGAGCCAGAGCCTTCGCCGGTAAGAGTGTACATGCCTGGCGGCACAACTGCTCCAGTGCGACACTCATATCGCCGACGCCGATATTTTCCAGCGTCGCATACCCCAGCGCGCGCAGTTGCTCGATACGCTCACTCAGGCGCGCACGTTGCCAGACTGCCAGCAGGGTCGTAATTTGCGTAACAAGTGCTGTGGTAAATGCCGGCTCGAAGACAGCCGCCAGCGTTAATCGTCCGTAAAGCTGGGATGAGTCACGCAATTCAAGTGCGTGACCATTGATCGGCGTTTCACCCCAGCTTACACTGGCGATCTCTTGTTCGTTGGCAAGTAATGCCAGACGTCCACCAACGCCGAGGTGACGTTCGAGCAGTTCACCGATCAAATGACACAGCGCTACCGGCTCGGTCTGGCCGAGGGGGCGTTGGCTGTGCAGGGCTAACTGGGCAAGTAACTCCCAACCCTGTGTCGGTGCTCCGGTGACCGTCGTACTCATAGTAACACTATCGCTCCTGCTGGCGTGTCTATTCTGCTCTGAGGACTACTTCGCATGCATAAACGAGACGCAGATCGACATTTGGTAATGGATGCCGGCCCCTGATCAGGAGCGACCATAGATAGCAAAGCTGCGTTTACCTTGCTCACGGGCTTGAATGAGTGCCCGCTGGCGCACCTCCTCAGCCACTTCACTCAGCTCGCGAATGTCGGCAAATGGGCCATCATCCTGGGTCAGAACCCCAATGGAGAGCGACATTAACGGTGCCTGGCGGGTTTCACCGGTGTCGTCAACAAACTCGATATAACCCTGTTTACGATGCCGATAGTTATAATGCAAACCGATCTCTTCATCAAAGCGAGCAATGATGCGTTCACAGATAGCGTGGCTTCGTTCAGGAAGCGTCGTGATCATGAACGACTGACCAACCGATTGTTGACCAACAAATTCTTCGTTACCACCCAGCTCACTCACCACTTCGTTCAGCATCAGGGCAACGAAGCGCAGCACATCTTCGCCAACCACCGCGCCGTACACGTTCGTAAACGTCTCAAACCCATTGATATGAACATTGATCAGTGCCCAGCGCGGTGCCACCAGGAGCTGACGAAGCTGGTCATTCAGCAACTCAGCCGTTGGTAGATTGGTTACCGGATGCAACTGATTACGGCGACGTGCCTCTTCGAGCTGGTTCTTGACAATCGTGTGCACCTCTTCGATATCGAAGGGTTTAACGATGTAATACTGAGCCTGTACTTCACCCAATCCGATCAGCCGATCACGTCGTTCACCACGCGCTGTCAGGAAGATGATTGGAATATGGCGGGTACGTGGGCTGGCGCGAAGGGCACGTCCAACGTCATACCCCTCCATATCCGGGAGATTGACATCGAGCAGGGCCAGATTTGGTGGCGTTTTGCTGCAAATCTCAAGTGCCTGTTGACCGCGTAGAGCAGTGTAGACTTCATACCCCTGAGCAGTGAAGTAGATTTTCAACAGGCTGGAGATGTCTGGCTGGTCCTCAACGACGAGGATTCGTTCTTTGCTCACAGCGATTTCTCCTCGCGAAACGGCGGCTATAACCGCTGGCTCGCACTGATGTGATCGGGCAGGCGGCCATTCCCGGCAGACTGATTGGAACGAAGCGAACTCATCCGTACCGGCGAATCACCCTCTGATGGTGAATTGACATCTGGTCGAGCCGGATCATAATAGACGTTTGGCCAGTGGTAAATAATCCGTCGCGGTTCTCCGGTTGCTTCATCGATGTCGTTCAGGTCATGACCGGCTACGGTCTTCCGGATCAGATTTTGTTCGTTGTCAAAGATTATAACAGCATTTGATTCTATCATGCGACCAGGATAGATGACAAATCCGCTCCCTAATTTCACGTTGTGTCCGACCGCTGAACCGAGTACCGGCATATTCACCTCGACCGGGACACCTTCGTGGATGACTTTAATCGGTTCACCTTGCAGATTGAAGTCGGTGAACACGTTGTTGGCACCGATGAAGGTATTGCGCCCGACAACACAGAGTTGCAGCGTGCTGTTCTGGGCAACCATGCTGTTTTCCATCAGTGTCGTCATGAACAGGCCGGCATTGAATGGCAGGAAGCAACGATCACTAACCACGCTGAGCATGATTTGTGATCCCTGCATAATGTTCACGTTATTACCAATATAGCTGTTCGCTATTACCACGCCTGGCCCGATGTAGACATCGTCACCGATAACCGTTGGGCCATGGATGATGGCAGTTGGGTCAATCGAACAGCGTTTTCCTACCTTCACCAGCGCACGTGAAGCCAGGAAGTGGTTGCGCCACTGCTCTTCCAGCGGATTGATCTTCTCCCAGAAGGCTTTCAGCGCAAAGGCGATTTTGCCTGGGAAGAGCCGCCAGTCTTCCGCCGTCCAGCGCAGAATGTTGTGCAGGCGTGCCTTGCTCATCCTGACATCGAGAGCTGCTGCCCACGAGAAGACGCCCATCAGAACATTCGCCATCAAGACATGCAGCCAGCTTTCGATAGAGACGAAAGCCCGAATTGGAATCTGGTAGGTCAAATCGCCCTTGTGGGCCATATAACTCGGAATGCGGTAATAGCCCATCTCGTGGCTGAGTGTATCGATCACGAGTGGTTGTGCCTGTGAGAGGTCGTTACTCCCCGCAGGGAGGTAGTAGAGATCGGCAACATAATAGTCACCTTCACGGCGAATATGGCGGGAAAGCTGGGTAGCGTGGCGCTCGATGCTGGGATCGCCCTTCTGCCCGGTTGCCGGATTGGTCGCCTTGAAGGCAATCTGGGCCGGTGTGCCACGTGCACGGGCTTCCTGAATGAAGGTGTTGATCAGTTCCGCATTGAAAAAGAGGTTGTCGCGGTAGATCAAACGCTCATCGTGGGCCGGTATGTCAGCGACTTCGGCCAAATGGTCAATTTCAGTTGCTTTTTTACCGTACACCTTCAACAGATCGCGCTGCAGGAGCCAGAGTGGCTTGTTGAGAATCCGCAATTCACGGGCAGGCTCAGCGAAGGGCGGGATAAGGGTTGGATCACGCAGAATAATCCGCTCCATCGAACGAGTCCTTTCTGCCGTTGCCGGCGCGGATGGGTTCATCGTCTGTTTGTACTATAGGTTGTAGCTCCTGTAGACACAAGATTTAGAGATTACATTCGGATTAATGCATCTGCCTGATTAGAAAGCCAGTTTTTGCCGCAAATATGCGCCTGTCGGCGAAACAGGAATGGCGGCAATGGTTTCTGGCGGACCAGCACCTATCAGATAACCGCCCCGCTCACCTCCCTCTGGACCTAATTCAATCACCCAATCGGCAGCAGCAATCAGATCAAGTTGATGTTCAATTACGAGCACTGTATTACCGGCGTCAACCAGACGTTGCAGGACAAACAGGAGACGATCAATGTCAGCAAGGTGCAAACCGGTTGTTGGTTCATCAAGAATGTAGAGTGTGTGCCCATTGCTTCGTCGGCTAAGTTCAGCAGCGAGTTTAATCCGTTGGGCTTCGCCGCCGCTCAGGGTGGGGGCCGGTTGCCCTAGTTTGAGATAATCGAGACCGACGTCGTGCAATGTCTGAAGCCGTTCGGCAATTGTCGGCACACGGGCAAAGAAGTCTAGTGCGTCCGCAATGGTTAAGTCGAGCACCTCGGCAATATTGAGGCCACGATAACGAATATCCAGTGTTTCTCGATTATACCGCGTTCCGTGGCAAACGTCACAGGGCACGAACAGATCTGGGAGAAATTGCATTTCAACCTGAATTAACCCTTCACCGGCACAATGTTCGCAACGACCACCTTTGACGTTGAAACTGAAGCGAGCTGCATCGTAGCCACGGGCTTTGGCCTCGTTGGTAGCCGCAAACAGTTGGCGAATGGTGTCAAAGATCCGGCTGTATGTCGCCGGATTTGACCGGGGAGTACGTCCGATAGGGCTTTGGTCGACTACGACAACCCGTTCCAGATGCTCAATCCCCAGCAGGGCATCGTGTTCGCCGGCCCGTGTTTTGCCGCCATGCAGCAGTTGGCTCAGACGCGGTGCCAGGGTGTCACCGATCAGGCTACTCTTGCCACTGCCGCTGACACCACTGACCACGACGAAGCAGCCAAGCGGAATGCGGACGTCGATGTTTTTGAGGTTGTTGGCCCGACAGCCACGCAACTCCAGCCATCGGCCATTGGGTTGGCGGCGCTGCGCAGGTAGAGGAATGCGCCGCTGACCACTCAGGTATTGTCCGGTCAATGAGCGTGGGTTTTGCAATAAGTCGGGCAGGCTGCCATTGACCACAACTTCGCCACCACGTGGGCCAGCTCCTGGCCCGATGTCAACAATCCAGTCAGCAGCGCGGATCGTTGCTTCGTCATGTTCGACAACAACAAGGCTATTACCGAGATCACGCAAATGAAATAATGTAGCCAGCAAACGGTCATGGTCACGTGGATGTAGACCGCTACTCGGTTCATCGAGAACGTAGAGTACACCTGAGAGACCGGCTCCTAACTGCGTAGCCAGGCGTACACGCTGCATCTCACCCCCGCTGAGGGTCATGGTTGTCCGATCCAGCGTCAGGTAGGCCAGTCCCACTTCTTGTAAAAAGCGGAGTCGTTGCGTAATCTCATGCACGATTGGACGGGCAATCGTCTGGTCGCGTGGGGAGAGTTGTGCCTGTTCTAAGAGCCAGGATGCCCATGCAAACGCCTCTCCAATTGTCATTTGGTGTACATCGGCGATTGAGCGACCGGCAATCAGAATGGCTCGCACTTCAGCTCGCAGGCGGGTGCCGGCACAGGCCGGGCAGGCGCGAGGTGTGGTGTACTGTTCTAACACCGATGAATCTCCGTCAGCACCCTGGCCGGCCAATCGCCGCCGGAGATTGGGAATGACCCCTTCAAACTCGGCTTCTAAACTGCGAGGCTGACCATTCACGTGATAGTGCAACGTGATTGGCTCACCACCGGTACCGTACAACAGGGCGCTCAGACATTCGGGAGATAGCGAGCTGACCGGCGCTGTCGGATCAATGCCGAAATGGTTGGCGAATGAGCGAACCATATCGCGATAGTAGCGCTGACTATTCGCATCACCCTCTCGCCACGGTGCAATTGCTTCGAGAAGAGGCAGACTGCGGTCGGGTATGACCAGTGCCGGATCAAATTCCGGCACAATTCCAAGACCGGTACACGTAGGACAGGAACCCTGGGGACTGTTGAATGAGAAGTCGCGTGGTTCGAGTTGACCAAGGTCGAGCGGGCCGTGTTGCGGACAGGTATAGCGTTCGCTAAGGAGATACTCATCGCCGTCGATGACCTGTACGATGAGCTGACCGCCGCTCAGTTTCAGCGCGGTTTCTACCGAGTCGGCAACACGAACCCGATCCAGTGCCGGAGTACCATCGGTGGTCTGACGAATGATGAGACGATCAACAATTGCCTCAATGGTGTGTGGCTGGTATTTTTCGAGACGAACCGGTTCATCGAGATCGTAGACAGTCCCGTCGATACGGGCGCGCACAAAACCACGACGGCGAATCTCGCTCAATACGCTCTCGCTCTCGCCGGTAAGCGGTGCCAGTAACAACACGCGCCGCCCAACCGGCAGATTGACTATCACGTCAACCATTTGTTGTGGTGTGTAGCGACGCAAAGGAGAACGGCACTGAGGACAGTGCGGTTGACCAATACGGGCAAACAGAAGGCGCAAAAAGTCGTAGATTTCGGTGACGGTGCCAACAGTCGAGCGTGGATTGCGGGCACTTCCCTTTTGATCGATGGCAATTGCCGGCGATAGGCCCTCGATCAGATCGACATCGGGCTTTTCGATCTGGCCGAGTAACTGACGTGCATACACTGACAGGCTTTCGACATACCGACGCTGTCCTTCAGCAAAGATGGTGTCGAATGCCAGAGAGCTTTTTCCTGAACCAGAAACACCGGTAATAGCCACAAGCTTACCGCGAGGGATATCGAGATCGATCTGCTTTAAATTATGGGTACGCGCACCGCGAATACGAATCCAGTCCATTGTGAAATCATTTCAATGGTAGGGAATGTGGAAAATCCAGCAGCGGATGCTCTCTGAGCGTCTATCCGCACAAGCCTTGCCAGGGTCGATGCAATGGGTAAGCCGGTTTGTTGCTGTTACCTGTTCTGATACGGTGTTTCGGATAGACTCTCAGAACATCACTCATTTCAGGATTCGCGAAGAACCGCTATTGCCATCCCGTATCTGTTCAAACCCTGGCAGATATGTGAGTTGTCAGCCTGTATATATTACCATAGACCAGTTCGTCAGATCAAAAAAGCCTGAGACCCATGTGATGCCTGGCATCATCATGGGTCTCCGCAACGCAATGGCAAAACGGGTGGAGCCAATGGCCGGACTCGAACCGGCGACCGGCTGTTTACGAAACAGCTGCTCTACCGACTGAGCTACATTGGCGATGTACCTCTTCGATTCTAGTCGAAGAGCTGAGGTTTGTCAAGATCGCAACGGGTTGAGCTGCGAGAAGATGTTGGCGCAATAACGGATAGCAAGAAGGTGAACAACAGGAGAATGAAGGCATCTCATCCGGGCAGTGAGTACGAAACGGAAGAGAACCTTTCGGCGCGTTGAGATACCTCTACCACATGGGCTGGAGTGCGGAAGTACAACTTCCGCACTGGTTGCGCATCAGATCGGGTGTGTGGGCCATGCCGGCCCATACACCATCACCCAACTTTTCGACAAAACAGCCACACCTCACAATCGCCCTGCGACATGACCAATCGTCAAATCCTCAACCGTCGCGTATGGTGGAAGTGCAACAAGGGCGGCAATGACCGCAGCAACATCGCCCGGTTGTAGCATATTGGTACGCGACCAGTCACCGGGTATGGCATCCCAAATCGCGGTATCGGTGGCGGCGGGTAGGATCGAACAGACACGAATACCGCGTGGGCGCAGCTCTTCACGGATGGCAGCCATAAAGCCAAGTGCGCCGTGTTTAGCGGCTACATATGCCGACCAGCCTGGGAATGCCTGGCGAGCGGCAACTGAGGCAATATTGATGAATAGGCTACCGCGATCCATGCGGGCTGTAGTCGCTTTCGCAACCAGGAAGAGACTGGTGAGCTGAGTCCGCATGTGTTCTTCCCAGGCGGGAAGTTCAATGTCGGCCAGCGGTGCTACCAAAGCCCCACCAACACTATGCACCACAACATCAAGTGTCCCTTCTCCAGCAGCCTGAGCAACGGTTGGGGCAACCTGGGCTGGATCGGTGACATCACACGGTACGACAAGGCATTGGGCACCAGCCGCAGTAGCCTGTCGGGCAACCGCTTCGAGGGCAGTACGATCACGCGCCGCCAGCGTTAAACGAGTGTCAGGCCCGGCCAATGCAAGTGCTGTAGCTGCACCGATACCGCGTGAAGCACCGGTAATCAGAATGGTACGCATATTCTCTTGTCCTGTTGCAATAGACGACAGCCACTTGCGCTTCAGGCTAGCGAAGAGACTGTTTCGCTGAAACAGCAGACTCAACGTTGTTATCGCCTATCGGCTACACTGCCGGGTTCCCGGACATGGCGCTGGCAGATAAGCGCAAATAGCTGTCGTGTGCAGGTGCGTGCGAAAGACTCATTCCTGACGATTATTCACCCGGTTAATATGCGCCATAAACTCGGCCCTCGTCTTGGGGTCTTCGCGGAACACGCCCCGCATTGCCGAGGTTACCATGCGGGCATTGGCCTTCTTGACACCGCGCATGACGCCACACATGTGAATGCCTTCGGCCACGACTGCGACACCGGCAGGTTCAAGGGTGGCATTGATGAAGTCTGCGATCTGCACCGTCATCCGTTCCTGCACTTGCAAGCGCCGGGCAAACATCTCAACGATGCGTGGTATCTTACTTAGACCGACAACTTTGCCATTGGGGATATAGGCCACGTGAACCTGACCAAAGAATGGCAGCATGTGGTGTTCACAGAGACTGTAGTAGTCGATGTTGGTGACCAATACCATCTCATCGTAGGCCACGCTGAAGACAGCACCGTTGATCAACGCCTGCGGATCAATGTGGTAACCTGCCGTCAGTTCGGCATACATCTTGGCCACTCGTGACGGTGTCTTCTGCAACCCTTCGCGATCCGGAACCTCACCAATAGCAGCCAGAATTGTCCGTACCGCCTCCTCAATCCGAGGATCGGCGTTAAATGACATACCTTCAAGTTTCCCTCGACCGGGGATGATCAAACTCTCGTAGTGCTCCTCATCAAGCTCAGGAGTTGGGTGGTGATAGCCGTTACCATTACTAGACATAGATGTGTTCTCCATTACAGGCACGAACAACGCGACGTGCGCGTTCGGCGACGAAACACAGGATTACGTGCCATCAGGCGGGAATGACCGACGGACCGGCATAGCTAAAGATGTTCTTGCGGGTCTCCCACAAGCGCAAGAGCGCCAGGCGACCTTCAAGGAGCGGCGCAAGTTCATTCCAGAGGTAAACGATGATATTCTCAGCGGTCGATGGGCGGTCGGCAAAAGCCGGAATCTCACGATCCAGGTGGCGCAGATGCAATCGGTCGATGACCGAGTGTACCGTGCGGTCAAGCCACTCCAGATCGACCAGCATACCGGTTGCCGGATCAATCGGCCCCTGTACCGTAACCTCTAGCGTATAGTTGTGACCGTGACCATTAGGATTATTGCATTTGCCATAAATAGCCAGATTCTCCTCATCACTCAAGGCTGGTGCATGCAGACGATGGGCAGCGGCGAAGGTGTACAGGCGAGCAAATTGGGTCTCACCAACACCATCGTATTCGGCCCACAGATCGGGCTGTTCATAGAGGCGGAGATGCTTCAGGCGCGCATGGGCAGGCAGGCGGGCTGCAATTAAACGCCAGAGTACGCGCACCAGATTCTCGGTCGTGGGCACTTGATCGCGAAAGTAAGGTGTATCGTAATTGAGGTGCTTGTGGTCAAACTCTTCGAGCACCTCATTCACGATAGCCTTCAGTTCGGTCATATTCATCACCATCCCGGTGCGCTCGTCAAGCTCACCGGTAATGCTGACATCGAGTGTATAGTTATGCCCATGACCGTATGGGCTGGTGTACGGCCCGAAGACGCGCTCATTTTCTTCCGCACTCCAATCATCGCGCCAGTAGCGATGAGCTGCCGAAAATTCAAAGCGACGGGTTGCAACGACCATAGAATAATCCTTTCTGTTAACCATCGCTGTGTCAATCATCAAAATATAAAAACTCTTCCCTTATGAACGGTACCACGGCTCTGAAAAAAGTCAAGGTCTCTGTTCCCGGAATGCACACCATCTGCACGGTTATGTGATGCGCAGGCATACCTGCTCATTTTCCAATAGCACGCGCAAACCCTTGTTCAGAGACTACTGTGCATGTTGCAGCCTGATCACACCGTATCACCGGGTGGGGCAGGCCAGGGTATTTGCCTGCACAGGAATCACGTCCCTGGTTATGTGCCGACTGATAGTCGGGAGAAATGAAGTGGGCGCTACATGGCGCTGCGTTATGGGATAATAGCTACTGATACGCTGTCATTGGTTAGCGCAATATGCTATAATGCGCCACACCCGGATCAAGGGCGGCGTTCGTATGCCGTGATTGAGGTTGTCTTTTCAAGGAGCGACAATGAAGCTCACATGCATGCAGGAAGATTTAAAGCGTGGTCTGGCCGCAGTTGGCCATGCCGTCGCCGGTAAGAGCACTCTGCCAGTGTTGGCGAATATACTCCTTGCCACCGATGAAGGTCGGCTGAAGTTGACGGCTACCAATCTGGAGGTAGGTATTAATCGCTGGATCAGCGCTACGATTACTCGCGACGGTGCAGTAGCCGTACCGGCCAAATTATTAACTGATGTGGTCGGCGGCCTGCCAAATGATAAGGTAACACTAAGCCTCGATCAGAAAACCCAGACCTTACGTGTTGAGTGCGGGCGTTTCGTGAGCAATATTAAAGGGGTGGATGCTGACGAATTTCCTTCGCTACCAACTGTTAGCGCACAAACGCCGCTGGTATCACTACCGGCTGAGGTATGGCAAGAGGCGATTGATCAGGTGGCGTTTGCGGCTGCCACTGATGAGTCGCGTCCGATCCTGACCGGGGTGCTGGTACGCACGCGCGATCAGCAAGTCACGCTGGTTGCGGCGGATGGCTTCCGTCTGGCGATGCGAACAATTCAGTTGTCTGCTCCGGTTGCGCACGCGGTTGATTGCCTGATCCCGGCGCGTACATTGAGCGAATTGGCCCGGATTATTGGTGATACGGACGCAGAAGTGGCAATGGTCTATACGCCAGGGGGCAGCCACGTGCTCTTCCACACCGAAAATATTGAAGTCGTATCACGTTTAATAGAAGGAAGATTTCCTGATTTCGAGCGGATTATCCCGCAGCAGTACCTGACACGCATGGTTCTTGATAACAGTGAACTGGCGAAGGCGGTCAAGCTGGCATCATTCTTCGCCGGCAGTAGCCAGAATGTGGTGAAGCTGAAGATTGAACCGGCAAGTGAATTAGCACCGGGACGGGTTGTGATCAGTGCAAATGCTGCTGAGTTGGGTGATAATACCAGTGAACTTGATGGCAGTGTGACCGGTGAAGGCGGTGTTATTGCGCTCAATGTCAGATTCCTGGCCGATGCGATTGCAGCAGTACACTCCAATCAGATCGCCTTTGAAATGCAGAGTGCGCAAAGTCCGGCAGTGTTTAAGCCGGTCGGTCAAGACGGGTACATTCATATTGTGATGCCAATGAGTATGCGATAGATGGTATCGGTGGCAGAGCCGACATCAACAAATCGGTGGAGGAGTTACCCGTGAGTGTGACAACGCTGATAATTGTGCATACTGTCTCTCTCTTTCGAGATGGTTTGCGCCTTGCCCTGTCGTCAACGCCTGGATTTTCAGTGGTTGGTGAAGCCAGCAATGGTCAACAGGCTATCCAGTTAGTGGATCAGGTTGATCCCGATCTGGTGCTGATGGATACCGATTTGCCAGGTGTAAACGGGTTAGAGGTAGCGCGGGTTATCAAGCGAAGTCATCCTCACATTGCCATCGTACTGTTTGGGCCGGTACAGAGTGGCGCGTTTGTGGTGAAGGCCATTCGTGCCGGCGTAGCGGCATGTGTGCCACCGAATATTGAATTTGCCGATCTGCTCGGCACGCTGCGTCAGGTGCGACGTGGCGAGTATCCGATCAACGATCTGGTATTGGCTTCACCCGAAGTGGCTGCTACAGTTCTGGAGGCATTTCGGCAGATGGTCGGTGATGATGATATACAGACCATCTTTTCACCACTATCAGCGCGAGAGCTAGAAGTGCTGGAACTGGTAGCAGCCGGACATACCAATCGTGAGATCGCGGCCCGGCTTGATATCAGTAACCAGACTGTCAAGAATCACATTTCGTCGATTTTGCGCAAGCTGGCTGTGAATGATCGAACCCAGGCTGTGGTTTATGCAATGCGCCGGGGTTGGATCAAGGTTATGTTACCGAATGGGTAGTGTACGACTCATTTGGTTGTTGATCAGCGCTGCATCCGGTCGCTGATCGGGTGGAGCATGAGGAGACGTTTGTGGGGCGTTTCCGTGTTGTGCATCCTTGCCTGCTGGTTATCCTGTTCGCTATAGTCCTGGTGGGATGCGATCTGATCCCTGTGGGTGAGGGAGAGCAAATTGCAAATATCGAGACAATCATTGCCGGTACGCCTTCGGCGACACCAACGGCTACCGCTACTGCTACGGCAACTGCCACACCCACTGCGACGCCGACATTCGGCCCAACACCAACGGCTACCGCAACAGCTACGCCAACGGTGACACCATTGCCACCAACGCCAACACCGAATCCGGCATTAACCGGCTTTGGCTACTGTACCCAAACCGTTGGTTTGACTACCGGTCGCTTCTCGGCAGCGTTGCAAGAGGTGCGAACGAGCGGGAATCCGGCTTTTGAGCAGCTTGACCTCATCTTTGATCTGAGCCAGGGTTCGGCTCCGCTGAGCGCGACAGTCAGTTGTCTGACCGTAGCTGATGCCCGCATCGTGCCGGCTGCTACAATGCTTAACGCTCCGTATGCTCTGCGGATTGAACTGGCGGGCTGGTTGCGTGATGACCGCTTTGCAGCGTCGCCAGTTTCACAAACGGTGTCATTTACAAATACCCGCACGATTACCCAGGCATTGCTGGTGGTCGATCCCCAGGCTGACGTGGGGGCAACCATGCTGGTGCCGCTTGCTGAACCGGTGCCATTTCGGGTGACGCTGGCCCAGAACCGGTTGTCAGTGGCCGTTGCGCGTTCAGCTACGTTTGGCGTAGCCAGTGATACGTTGCGAGTGCCATCTGGTAGTGCACCAGCTTCGCTCGAACCGCTCTACTTCCTGTTCGATGGTGATGTCTGGCAACTTGATCTGGCATTCTCCACTGTCGGTGATGGCATGACCCGTCGACTGGCCGGTGCGGTGAATATTACCGACTCGGCTGAAACAGAAACTCATCTGGCAGTCAGTCCGGGTGGTGACTATCTGGCATTCTGTCGCGCCGAGCCGGGACTCGATCCGGCTGATGCAGTGCTGGCCGTGCCTTCGACGCTCTGGCTGTTGCCACGCGCCGGAGGCGAGGCGCAACCGCTGGCTCAGGTAGGGGTGAGTTGCGCCGATCCGGTCTTTAGCCCGGATGGTGCCACGATTGCGTTTGCGGTTGATGAAACCGGCGCAATTCCGACCCAATGGACAATTTATACCGTACCGGTGAGCGGTGGTGAACCAGAGCGGGTAGAGGCTGCACTCGACGAATGGAGCCGGTTCATGCCGCAGTGGCTCAGCGGGGGACGGTTGGTGTACCGCGCTGAAGCTCCCGATGGCCGCAGTGCGCTCTTCTTGCGTCTGCCGACCGGGGAAGTTCGCGATGTGGGTGCTGAACTGTTGACTGATGAGCGCCTTGTGGTGCGGTACCGTGGCTTTGGAGCATTGATCGCCAGCCCCAACGGGGAATACGTTGCGGTAGAGGCATTGCGCGCTGATGATCCAGGTGCCGATCTGTTGATCCTTGATAGCGCAGGGCAACTGGTCGAGCGGATCGGTACGCAGCGTGTGACCTTACCGGCACCCACGGCCACACCGACTGTGCCTCCAACCGCTACAGCAACTGCCACGCCAACCGCGACACCGACCGGCACCGTCACACCCCAGCCGCCAACCGCGACACCAACCGCTACTGCGATCCCAACGGCAACGCCAGAACCCATCCCGCCCCAACCACTGCGCGAAGGACCCTTCTGGACACGACCGTTAGGATGGGACCAGGAAGGGCGGTTGCTATACCTGACAACGCTATGTGCCAGCGATCTGGTGCAGGACTATCAGCTCTACCGCTGGCGTGGCCTTCAGCGCAGTGAATTGCTGGCCACCGGTCAGAGTCTGGGCGGAATCGGCGCTGTTGTGGTACGTAATGGGCAGCTCTTCTACGCTGCGGTGAATGGGGCCGATGCCGGTCCGCGTGGCCCGCAGACCCAAAGTCAGCGTTATCCAACAACATTGTGGGTGTGGGACGTAGATAGCGGTGACCGGGCTGCACTACTCGATCTGGTGCGCGGTGTCCGTGACGTGAAGTAATGATGGGGAAATCGGGTGTTACAACACTACACTCGCACCGGGGCTGAGCTGGCGGCGAAGTGGTTTTCGTCTTCACCGGATATGCGGTGAAGCGTGACGATCCGCACGCTTCGCAACAATCCGTGAGGATTCATGATACGGATGGGAGGGTTCCGTAGGGGCGGGTTCAGAACCCGCCCCTACTGTTCACATTGCCATATATGAGACGTGACGAACGCGGGAGGGACGGAAGGAACCCGCCCCTACTGACGATGCATGTACCTGTTCACATTGCTATACAGGAGACGCGGCGAACATGGAAGAGGCGGAAAGAACCCGCCCCTACTGACGATGCATGTACCTGTTCACATTGCCATACAGGAGACACGGCGAACGCGGGAGGGGCATAAGGGGACGCCTTGAAGCGCGTGCTATGCGTGATATTTTTCAGATTTGATATGAAAGGCAGTTTCACGCCACACTACGATAAGTTCCCGTGGGTCTCACCCGGAAAGAAGCGATTATCTCTTTTATTCCACGTCAGTTTGGGGCAGGCGACGCTATTGTTTGGCAGCTCTTGAACCGCCTACTCCTTCCGGCTTTCGCTCTAACTGCCACCAGATAACGATCAGATCGCGAGCAAAGAGCACAAGGCGCGCCAGAAAGTAGATCATCCGGTACAGGGTGTGGCGTCGCACTTCATCGTAGTCGATCAGGATGAGGCGTGGCGGATTCTCGCCGGTAAGCATTAAATTCTGCGACTGTAAAATAGTCCGTTTGACCAGAAAGCTCCAGATTCGTTCTGGCAGATACCGCAACTGTTTACGTCGCTGACGTTCAGCAGGACTGGAACTCACTCTACCATAGAGGTCGGGGAGGTGACCGGTGCTGAGCAGACAACCGATAGCCCGAAAGATAATGCGGCGCAGATCGTACCCTATCCGATGACAGTGATCGGCAGGAATGCGTCGCCAGTCGACGGCTGCCAGCACACGGGCATGTTGAAGATAAGGCTGGATAGCAAGGATATGAACAAATCCGGCTTGATCGCGGCTGAGGACAAAATAGGTAGGAATGGTATGGTCACTACCGAGACAGCCTGCAAAGCGTTGGGCCGCGCTCTTCATCTGGCGGGCTTCGCGCAACATTGCGCCTACATCACAACTACTTAAATCACCTTTGAGTTTGACGACAAAGCGGTAATCATCACTGCGGTAGACCTCGGTCTCATTACCACCGGCGACTCGTTCGAGCACATGATCAACATCAATCGGCGCAAAAACTTCGTTCTGATAGGATTCCATGTAAGCTCCACGAAGAATAAAGTCTGAATGATAGCAGTCGTGCTGAAGCGTATCGTAGCATGCATGCATGCTACGATACAAGAGACGAACGATGCCGGGATAACGTTGCACTAGCGAAAGATTTGCACCAGTAAAATCTGGTACGGCGCCGGCATACCTTCGTTGAGGTGAATGCGCGCTTCAGTGACCGGTTGTCGTGGATCGTTGCTGATAATGCGCACACGAGCCTGTTGGGTTGTGTACAAGGGGCCAATCCAGCGGGCTGTGAGCTGAACATTCGTCTGCGATCCGGCAGCAATGGCAGCACTGCCCGTATGGCTAATGCTCAGCCATGCCTGCGGATCGACTTGTGGGCGCAGCTCAATAACCAGACCATCAGAAAGCGTCAGCGGTGGTTGTGGTTGATCAATATGCTCAATGTCGCAGGCGATAGTCTGTGAACCGTTGACGAACTGGAGACCAACTGCTCCCATATCATTTTTCGTCAGACTGGCGACATTTCGATAGTGGAAGCGAATAGTGCCATTTGGTTGCAACAGTGCCTGGACACTCAAGGTACGGGTGGTACCGTAGAGTGGCACGTTATCCCAGGTGATCAATACACCACTGCTAATGTAGGCAACACTAATCTGTCCCCCCTGAGCACTGTTGAAATCCACATGGAGCGGAACGATAGCCGGCGCTGTGGTTGCTATCAGTGGCATGCAACTCGGAGTAAAGTAGCCAGAGGAGGATGCAAATGGGGCAAAGGCAATGATGCCATTGGCACTGATGTAGATATTGCGATAGTAGGTGTTGGCAAACGGAAAATCAAAACCGAGATCGATGGCCGAACTGTTGTCATCATCAAAGAGGTTCAGGATTTGGGCGTCGAAAGGCGGATCGATCCATCCACCGCTAGGGCCACTCGATTCATCACTCCGCCAGACCCCGTAAGGTTCGCTATCGATGCGTAAGGTGTAGCTGAGCGGCATATTGCCATCGTTACGAAGCGGTAATGTAATAGGCGTTATCTGGTTGAAATCCACCGTGGCCGTGATCAGGTCCTGGACAACGGTGAGTTCTGGCCGCAACGGATCGAGGGCAAAATTCAGCGTCACGGTGCTGCCTGGGTCCGGTGTAATTGCTTGCTGTTGTGATGCGAAATTACTGGCCGTTGCCGTCAATTGCTGCGCAACGCCGCCGGGGACGGTCAGACTATAACCGCCGGTTGCGTTGGTATTGAGTGTTACACCGTTCGTCGTGGTAATGACCCCGCGCAATGGATAACCGGTTTCGCTATCGGTCACTGTGCCGCTAATAGTGGCGTGTGACGGGCGGGATGGTACCGTCATCGTGACCGGAACAACTAATGGTGGATCGGTTAGATTATCACCGTAAATCAGAATGCGCGCTGTATAGACACCAGGTCCGGCTACGCGGCGCGCATCGAGAGTGATTGGAATGACGATATTGCCATAACTGGCTAACGATGGTGATGACCATTCCGGCAATACCAGCCAGGGCACGGTGACACGTGCAGCCGCGACGGCGTTGAAGATGTCAAGCCGACCATAGCCATAGATGTTGTTCGGCACCGTATCTGGCCGACAGGCACTATGGTTAGCACCCATATACCTGCTATCACCGGTTAATGGCAAAGCTGTACCGGTGAGCAGGGCGTATGTTGCATCATAATCCCCAATCAGTTGCGGTTTCGCTGACCAGAGCAAAGCAACCGCACCAGCTACGTGTGGTGCAGCCATCGAAGTACCTGACAATGCACCGAAGGTGTTTGCATCGGTAATTGTCGAGGTAACTGTCGAAACGATCCCCTGCCCGGGTGCAACCAGATCGGGCTTAATGCGGCCATCGGTGGTTGGGCCGATGCGGCTGAAATAGCTCAAAAGGTCATTTTGATCGGTAGCGCCAACGGCAACCACATTACTGTAATCGCCGGGCGATGCTACTGAACTACAAGTGGTGAAATTACTACTGATATTGCCGGCAGCAAAGACGACAAAGATACCGGCTGCCTGCCAGGCTGTAGTGTAACCACTGTATACCGGATTGCCCCCGCTATCGAATGACCAGGAATTATTCAGGATGTGCGGGCGCAGACTGGGGCGTGGGTTATTACCGGCAAGATCGGTAGGGGCCAGCATCCACTGGGCAGCAGCAATAATGTCACTATCATTACACGTGACACTACTACAGGCACGGGCGGCAATCCAGCGTGCGCCTGGTGCCACACCCATAGCCGGTTCACCAGGCGGATTAGCGACCATCGTACCCATAACGTGCGTCCCATGCGTCCCTGCGTCCACCGGTGCTGGTTGGTTTCCGACCGGATCAAACCAGTTGTAGTTGTGATCAAACGTGTTGCTGCCAAGGTTGCCACGATACTGATTTACCAGTGCCGGATGGGTGTACTGAACACCACTATCAATGTTCGCAACCGTAATCCCACTACCGGTCACACCGAACTCACGCCAGACTCGATCAGCCCCGATGCGAGCAATATTCCAACAGACATTGTTAGAGGTCGCCGAACACGAAACAGCGGTGGTTGTGGCAGGGGGTGACATCTGCAATTGATGATCGGCCATCAACAGAGCTACATCGGTATGGGCGGCCAGGGCGTTGGCTAAGGTCGCATCACCTTCAACCAGTAAGGCATTAACTATCCAGAGTGGTTGATAGCGTACACCAGCCGTATCGAGCATTGCCCGCACCGCACGTTGACTCCGCTCGGCGTGAGTCGTCAGCGTGCGGTAGACATACTCCCCACGCTCTTCCCAGTCACGAATGAGAAACGCCGGGCCAAGATCGGGTCGGTCGGCAAAAAAGACGAGAAAACGGGTTTTACCGTCACGCAACGCCGCCTGAAGATCAGGATCGACACGCTCACGCTGTTGCGGTAAGGGTACCGGCACGTGCGGTGGTGCCATCATCATGGCCGGCGCCACCGGTGGAGGATAGCCGGTATGTAGATAAAGGGTTGTGGCATTACTGTCGGTGTTGGTAATCGTCAGATTGACGGTGGTCGTATCACCGAGTTCGACTGTCGCTGAGAGACTGGTTGGGGCCGCATTCAGATGCGATGCATCGGCGTGAGTTGATGGTGGTGGCGTGAAGGTAAACCAACTAAGCACACCAATAATGAGGGTGAAGATTATCAGAGATGTGCGCTTCATACAGACAATGCCACAGTGCTGAGTAGATTAACGTCAGTATTTGCATCATAGCACAACAGGAGCGTTTGTGCCTTTACAATTCGTTTATTCGTCTTCAGAAATGTTAGTGATCACGTTCACACTGCAACGTGCATATCAGGACGAGCGAGCCTATCGCTCACGCTGAGTCTCTTCTCGATGTCAAAGCAACATTCAGAAGCGACGTATGGGTTGCTTGTTCCCCCGTTGGTTAAACTGGCAACAATCTTTTCCGCAATGACCAGCCCAACCTTCACTAAAACAGACCAACAATATTCCCCTCGTCATCAATGTCAATCTGATGGGCCGCTGGATGGGCACCCAGACCCGGCATCGTGACTGTCGTGCCGGCAATCGGCAAGATGAATCCGGCACCAGCACTGAGGCGCACCTCGCGAATCGGGAAGGTGAAGCCTTCCGGTGCACCGCGCAAGGCCGGATCGTGGCTCAGGCTGAGATGCGTTTTCGCCATGCAGATGGGTAAATTGCCAAAACCAGCATCCTCAAGGGCTGCCAGTTGGGCGGCTGCTGTTGGGCTGAACGTTACCGCTGCCGCGCCGTAAATGCGATGCGCGATAGTGGTGATTTTGTCGGCCAGCGACCACTCCAGTGGGTAGAGAAACTGTACCGGACGCGGTCCCGGTCGTTCGGCAATCTCGATAACCAGGCGGGCCAGGTCTACGCCGCCGGCACTGCCTGCGGCATAGACATTGCTCACCGCCATGCCAGCAGCGCCGGCAGTGGTGGCAATGTGGGCAACTGCGTCTATCTCTGCTGGCGTGTCTTCCGGGTATGCATTGAGGGCAACAATCACCGGTACCTTGAACTGGTGCAGGTTCTCGATCTGGCGCCGCAGGTTGGCGCCACCGCTGATGACATCGTCGGGATTTTCGTGCAGTAAGGCAGGCGGCAACGGTTTGCCGGCTACAATGTCGTACTTTCCGCTATGCGCCTTCAGCGCCCGAATAGTCGCGACGATGACCGCCACATCGGGCCAGAGTCCGCTGGCCCGACACTTTAGATTGAAGAACTTTTCTGCCCCGATATCCACGCCAAACCCGGCTTCGGTGACCACATAATCGGCACACCGTAACGCAATCAGATCGGCCAGGATCGATGAATTACCCTGGGCAATGTTGGCGAATGGCCCGGCATGAATGAGGGCTGGTGTATTTTCGATAGTCTGCATCAGGTTCGGTTTGAGCGCCTCACGCATAAGTACTGTCGCCGCCCCGGCACCACGCACATCTTCAGCAGTAATGGGTGTACCGTCACGGCGGAAGGCAACCACCATACGACCGATCCGGCTGCGGAGATCGCGCAAGGCAGCCCGGGCACCAACACCGTTCACCATCGCCAGAATGGCCATGAGTTCACTTGCGACACTGATGTCGAAGCCGGTCTGACGAGGAAAACCATTCTGTTTACCACCCAGCCCGATCATCACCTGGCGCAGAAAGCGATCATTCACGTCAACAACCCGGCGAATCTCGATCCGGTCGGGATCAATATCGAGCGGGTTGCCGTGATACCAGCTATTGTCGGTCAGCGCAGCCAACTGATTGTGCGCCTGTGATACAGCGTGAATATCGCCGTTCAGGTGCAGAATGCTTTCGACAAGGGGCACGATCTGGCTGTAACCGCCGCCGGCACCACCGCCTTTAATGCCAAAGACCGGCCCTAACGAGGATTGGCGTAAGGTGACCGCGGCACGCTTGCCAATGCGATTGAGCGCCATTGCCAGCCCGATGGCGGTTGTGGTCTTGCCTTCGCCGAGCGGTGTGGGGGTGATTGCGCTGACCAGGACATAACGGCCCAATGGCCGGTCGTGGTAGTCGTCAAGAAAGGTGAGGTCAATCTTGCCGCGGTACCGGCCATACGGTTCGAGGTACCTGACAGGCAGGCCAAGCCGTTCGGCAATGGCAGCGATTGGCTCTAGCCGGGCTTCGGCAGCGATCTGGAGACTGGTTTTCATCAACTATTCCTCATCGTAACCGCAGAAGCGAAGGGCAGTGAGGGCCAGGACGCGAGTGGCTGTCTGTAAATCGACGATGGCAACCGACTCGTTCGGTCGGTGGGCATTGCGGACATCACCCGGCCCGTAGAGGACGGTAGGAATACCGCCAACATTGACCAGTAGCCGCATATCGGCGCCGTAGGTCATGCCTTCAAATGTGGCAGGTGTGCCCCGCACCGCCTGATCGCAGGCGGCAAGGGTTTGGACAACAGGTGAGTCCATGGGCGTACTGGCCGGATCAAACCGCCCACCCCACCATTCCAGCATTGGCGGATGATCGCGCAGCCAGGGGTCTTGGGCCGCAGCAGCGGCTACCGTCTGCTCCAGCTCGGTGCGTGCAATAGCCGGGTCTTCGCCGACCCCAATCCCGTAACGGCCTTCGGCGACCAGTTGCTCGGCTTCGGAAGAAGCCCATTCGCCTGCCCGCACCACACCGATACAGATAGCATTGGGGGTACGGTAGCGCGAGAAGAGACCGCTGCTGTCGGCTGCACGCAAGCGTTCGTTGCGAGTACGTTCGAGCGCGATGATGGCCTGGTGTAGCGGTGCAAATTTTTCAATTGCACTGACACCCTCTTCGCGCACACAGCCGTGCGCCGCCGCCCCATACACCGTTAAGCGGAAATTGTGTGCGCCGGCCTGAGCCGGTGCGACTTTCAATTCCGTTGGCTCGGCCACAATCGCGGCATCGGCAGTGTGGCCACGCAAAATGGCTGCCAGTGTGCCGAGACCGCCATCTTCTTCGCCGATCACACTCTGGATCACGAGACGGCCACGGAGCCGGACACCCGCAGCCGCGATGGCCCGGGCAGCAAAGATGGCACAGCACAGCCCTCCCTTCATATCCAGCGCACCGCGCCCGTAGACCCGGCCATTGACGATAGTCGCCTGCCACGGATCACTATGCCACAGGCGTCGGTCACCAGCCGGCACAACGTCAACGTGGCCGTTGAAGATCAGGCTACGTCCACCGCGATCCTCACCCAGAATTCCGACGACGCCGAGCGCTCGCTCACGCGGCACTTCCCAACTGCAATCAGGATGAGCATACAAACGGGGTAGATCGATTTCCCACCGATCAACCGTCATTGATTGGGATTGTAGCAACGCAGCGACGGCCTCTTGGGCTTCATTTTCAGCCGTAGTGCCGTCGAGGCTGGGGATACTGACCAGATCGGCCAGTGCCTTCAATAAGCCATCGTCGTTGATGGCGCTGAGCACTCGTTGCTCAATCGGATGCAGATGTTGCATAGCGGGAATGTACTCTCCTTAGCTGTGATTGTCTGGTATTGATGTCTACTCACGATGTGATCACGTTATGCGCCCCAGGTCAACCGCAATACGCGCAACCAGTTTTCGTAGGCCAGCTTGCGTAGTTCTGCCGGTGTAAAGCCGGCATCGGCCAGCGCCTGCAAGAGTACCGGTAAACCGCTTACGTCGCGAATGGCCTGCGGGATCAAGGCACCGTCGAAATCTGAACCAAAACCTACCCGGTCAATACCCAGGCGTTCAACCAGATACTGCACATGCCGCACCATAATCGAAACCGGCGTATCAGCATCACGGTGCCCGTCAGGGCGCAAAAACGTGACGGCAAAATTCAGTCCGACCATGCCATCCGAGTCGCGAATGGCATCGAGCTGACGATCAGTAAGATTCCGACTACTGGGGCAGATAGCATGCGCATTGGAATGCGTAGCCACCAACGGTGCCGTGCTTAGCCGGGCAACGTCCCAAAAACCGGCTTCGTTCAAATGCGAGAGATCGATCAGGATGCGTAGTTGATTGCACGCCTTGACCAGCGCTTTACCGGCGTCGGTCAGACCGGGTCCGGTATCGGGTGAAGCGGGAAACGCAAACGGCACGCCGTGCCCAAAGATATTGGGACGGCTCCAGACCGGCCCTAGCGAGCGCAAGCCCGCCTGATAGAGTACCTCTAGTTCGTCGAGATCGGGGCCAATCGCTTCAGCACCTTCAATGTGGAAAACGACTGCCACAATACCATTCGTCAGGCAGGCATGAATGTCATCAGCAGTACGACAGATGCGAAACTGGCCGTTGGACTCGGCTTCGATGCGGAAGAGGCGTGCGGCCATTGCCATCGTCGTGTGTAAGGCGTAGCTATGTTCGAGTGGTGGCGGCAATGGCATATAGTACGGTGGCGAGGGAATGTGTTCTGGTGGTGGTTTGGGCGCAGGTGGTGGTGGGACGTAGATGGCAAAAAAGCCGCCACCAAACCCACCAGCCCGCGCACGAGGCAGATCGAGATGACCGTAGGGGCTGGCGTGAAAGAAGTCGCGTTCTTCACCGGGTTTAGGGCGGTAAAGGTCGAGAATAACGTCATTATGTCCGTCGAATACAGGTGGCCAGACCGGAGTTGTCATACAGGTATCCTCACGATACAACTTCGCGGATGCGCGTCGCAGCGCGCCAACCGCTCTCGATAGCGAGATGGACACGCCCCTGACCGCACAGCATATCACCGGCGAGGATGAGACGGTCGTGATCGCTTAACGGTGCCGCTGTGTCTGGAAGCGCATACCGCCAGCGTTGGACATTGATCCACAGTGGTTGATCAATATCACCGATAAGCGCACGGATTGCCGCCAGCGCTTCAACAATTGGTTTGGGGGCATCAGCAGGGGAAAAGGTTCCTTTCTGAAGAGCATCCCAGTGCGTTGTAGCCCAGTGGTCGCTCATCTGGGCAATAAGCAGACCGTGATCGGGTGGTGTCCGGTTGGGTTTATCGTGTTCGCAGGCCAGCCAACTGATCGGGTGTTGGCGATCTACGTTGACCAGCGCATACCAGGGTACGAGTGGACGGCGAGGCAGCGCCAGCGTGATACTGATCGAACGCCGGTATTGAACGGTCTGGAGTGCCTCGATCAAAGGTTGGACATCAGCGAGATGACTGGCGGCGAGGATGGTGGCTGTCTGGGGGGCGGGAGCAGTCAACAGAACGGCGGCAAAACTGCCCAGATCACGACCGTCGTCGGCGAAGAGACGATAGGCGTCGCGCTCACGATGCAAACGGGCCACAGTGGTTTCCAATCGCACCTCGCTACCGGTAGCCAGATACTTTGCCAGCCGGGTAATCCCGCCCGGCCAGGTCCACTTCTGTTCATCGGCGAAGGCCGGGTCGCCAGGTGCAATCTGGTTCGTGCTGGTAAATGTCCAGACTGGGCGATCAATCGTCACGGCATCGCCCGTGGCAGCGATGAGAGCGTGTAACTCAGGCGTAGGTGCTTTCACATACTGAGCACCGTGATCGAAGCAAAAACCGTCGATGCGTCGAGTAGCGGCCCGGCCACCCACACCTCGACTCTTCTCGAAGACGACCGGCACAATCCCACTTTGATTGGCGATCAGCGCCTGAGCGGCAGCCAGCCCGGCTATACCGGCGCCAACAATTGCCACACTCTTCACCGTGCAACCTCACTCTTCCAGCAATATCTGTAAATCGGCCTGATCTTCGTCGCTGTATGGGCCAACAACCGCCAGCCACTGTTGATTGGCAGTGAGTAACCGGCGGGCAGCACGCTGGAGATCGGCTAAACTCAATGCATCAATCTCGGCAATAATCTGTTCAACCGGCGGCACCATTTGATAACGCAGCAGACTGGTAGCGTTACGCGAGGCAATCGACCAGGTATCTTCGAGCGAGAGTAACAAGCTGCCCTTGAGCTGTTCTTTCACGGTTGCCAGCTCTTGCTTTGTAGGGCCGTTTTCGGCCACATCGCGCACTATAGCGCGGGTCATTGCCACCGCGTCACGCAATGCATCAGGCTCCACCCCAGCATAAATAACCCACATACCGGTATCAGAAAATTCGTTGTGATAAGAACCGATATTGTAGCTGAGACCGTGTTCTTCACGGATCGTCTGGAACAGGCGCGACGACATACCGCCACCGAGCAGGGCGTCGAGCGCATGCACTGCCCGGCGATCAGGATCGTGGTACGAGACGCCGGGCATGCCAAGGCAAAAGTTGCCCTGTTCGATGTCACGTGTGAGCAGGCTGAGTTTGGGCTGGTGCGGTAAGGGAGGCGCGGCAATTGCCGCCGGACGCTGCGCGGCAGGGAGATCGGCAAAAGCGCGTTCGATGGCGGGAATGGCCTCTTCGGCAGCAATCTTGCCGGCGACCGATACGACCAGATTCCCGGCGTGATACCCCTGAGCGAAAAATTGCAACAGCTCGTGGCGGGCAATGGCGCTGACGGTAGCAATACTTCCAGCAATATCGCGGCCAAACGGATGATCGCCCCACATTGTGCGTTGCAGCAGTTCGTGGACAAGCTCGGTGGGATTATCCTGGATGCCGCGAATCTCTTCGATAATCACCCGCCGCTCTTTTTCTAATTCGGTAGCATCGAAGAGTGGCCGTTGCACCATCTCGCTCAACACGTGCAGTGCTCGTTGGAAATGGATAGCGGCAACTTTCGCATAAAAAACAGTTGTCTCGTAGCCAGTGGAAGCGTTAAGATAGCCACCAATCCCCTCAATTGCCAGCGAGATCGCATGGGCGGTTGGATAGGCACCGGCTCCCTTGAAGAGCATATGTTCAATGAAGTGGGCAGCACCGGCCAGTTCTGCCGATTCGTAGCGCGCACCGATGTCAATGAAGCAACCAACTGCAACCGAATGGGTGTGTGGCAGTTCTTCGATTAAAACGCGGATGCCGTTAGGCGTGGTATGCAAGTATGGCATTGTTTACACATTATCAGATCAGAACACGATTACTGTTCGCGCCGCCAGAATTCCAGCCGTGATGCCGGCTGGCCATGTGAGGGTGGTATCTCCATGCGTTCGACAATATACGACCGTTCACCTTCGGGAAAGACCTGGCGCAGGCGGAGTCGGCGACGTTCCTTTTGGGTGTCGGCGAGTAATTCGATAGTGGTCGGGGCGGCCCGTTCGAGCATGCGGAGCAGGTGAGCATAGGTTTTGCCGACCAAGTCGCGCGGATGCCGCCCGACGATCTGACTGGCGAAGACCGTATTGGCCGCCACCAGCCGCTCCGTTTCATCAAGCAAGGCAACCCCTTCAGGCAGACTATCAAAAACGATGCGGAGCAAATCGCGTGAGCGCTGCAATTGATTGGTGCGTTCGGCGATCAACCCTTCCAGTAACTGGGTCTGTTCACGCAGACGAGAGACCAGTTGGAGCGTAGCACACACGGTAGCAGCCTGACGGGCAAAGAGTTCCAGCAGTTTCCAGTCTATCGCGGAAGGCTGTGATTGCGCACTGGTATAGCCCAATGCCAGACTCCCAATGGCATTGCCGTCGTGGATCAAGGGGAGAGCGATGCAGGTCTGATCATCAGTGATAGCTATTGTCACCACACTCTGGCTCTCGGTTGTCAGTTGTGCGGCACCACTGGCGGCGGCAACCGGTACGTCTAACGACAGATTGGTTGGCGCAATCCATTCGGGCTGACTCTGTGGGGAAGATCGCAGAAAGAGTAACCCCCAACGGGCAGCGAAAGTTTCAGTCGCGATAGTGTGACAACGAGCGGCTACGTCACCGGGTGAGAGGTTGGCGCCAGACGACTGACCGAAATCGAGCAAGGTTAAGATGTGTTGTTGGCGAAGGCGATGTTGCTGATACAGGCGTGCTGCCCCAAGCGCAACTCCAAGTTGCGCAGCGATGCTTTCGATCAGGATCAGATCATGGCTGCTGAAGGCGTGCGTTGCCAGACGATAGATAAGCAACACGCCGGCAGTAGCCGCCGATTGATGGATCGGCGTCGCGATCAGGCTGCCGCCACTCTGCAATTCTCGCAAATGAAACCGCTGTGCATCATTGGCGAGATCAAGCAGCACGATGCTGCTGCCATGACGCAACGCCCAGCCTGCACTTCCGTGTTTGAGCAGTTCGGTGGCGCGCTCGTGGGGCAACAGGCGCGGTGCGCCAAGCGAGACCGTCAGAGCATGGGAGGGTGTCTGGTCAGCACCGATAAGGATCGCAGTCGCTTCATCGGCGGGCAGATGGAGCGTGATCGTTTGCAGGGCTTGCTGGAGGAGTGTTGTCGGTTCGAGATCTTCGCGAAATTCAATTCCCAACCGGGTGAGCAAGGCAGTCTGCCGCATCAGCTCTTCCGTCAGCGCGTGAGCAGCCAGCGGCGGGCCAGCCGGGTGTAACTGGCGACGCAATTGAGCATTGGCGTTGCGCAATTCACGAACGTGCGCAACCAGTTCGGCAACTGTCAAAGCAGCGAGATTATCGGCATCCAGCATAGGTGTTCTCAAGTACGTTTTTGCGTTCAGTATTTTAGTATACCACGATCAGGTAGTCTGCTCGTGGTTTGGATAGCGTGCAATGCGTTCGCTGCTACCGGAGATGGTATACGAGACGCGCACCCAACTCATCCCTGCCAGGGGCGGGCACTGGTTCCTTCCCCAACCCATCTCTGCTGGAGGGTGTAAACAGCTCAGGGTAACGCTGCCGGATGATACCTATTCCGGGTTCAGGGTAGCTGTGTTAGACAGTTAGCGTGTAGCAGGATAACTTCCGCAACCACCAGGTGCTGGATGCGCATAACAACCACTCCAGTCAAGCGAGGTGTAGATAGGCGCCGATGGCAGCTTAACTGTCATCAGTCGTGCCACGCTCCAGGAAATGAAGCGTTCGCTCCCAGGCCAGTCTTGCTGCCGCCGGATTGTACGCCTGATCGCGATCAGGTTCACAGAACCAGTGTCCAGTGCCACTGTAATGATAGAACGTCACCGGACGGCCAGCCTGCTTGAGGGCATCCTCCAGGCTGTAGATGTTGGCTTGCGGTTCAAATGGGTCATTCGCGGCAAAGTGACCGAGATAGGCCGCCTTTGAGTTACTGAAATCGGCGAGACCGGTGCCATAGAAGAGGACGACGGAACGAATGTATTCCGGACAAGTAGCGGAAAGATCAAGCGCATAGTAAGCACCGAGTGAGAAGCCAATCACTGCCAGGCCACGGGTAGCTTTGTCAGCGTGTTCGCTAAGAAACCGCGTTGCCTGGACGATCTCGGCCCTGACCTGGCGATGGTTGGCGTCGAGCGCCTGGGCAAGAGCTTCCGCCTCGGCGATATTGTCGGTAACCTTACCGTGATAAAGGTCTGGGGCGAAGGCTACGAAACCGGCCCCGGCAAGTTGTGTGCAGTACATCTTGATGGTGTCATTTAACCCCCACCAGGCATGCAGCACCAATACGCCAGGTCCGTTTCCGGTGGTTGGGACGGCGAGAAAGCCCTGGGGTTGCGAAACTGTCATGTGGCCTCCCTGCAGTGATTGTAACAGGTCGTGCTGTGGATAAAGAAAACGTGCACGACTGACGGCCTACCGCTATATCGTGCACCGGTCGGACGGTCTTTTCGGCAGAGAACGCTACTTAACGGCAACGATAAACACCCGTCCTTCCTTTTCAGGTTCGTCTAGGGGCGTCCGCAAATCTTGAATCCGGGCAAAGTAGACGTTTTTCCAGCCAACAGCGAGCATCGCATCCCGGACCTTCGCCATGTCAAAGACAGTGTTAAACGCGGTCTCATCAAATCGCTCGTAGCGGCCATCGGGCAATCGAATAAACCCGGTGATCTTTGTCCACGCCTTATCACTGTGGCCATCATAGATACCGCGATTGATGATCAAGACATCATCATCGCTGTCGTCTACCTGAATGCTATTCCAGCGCTTTAGCCCACGTCGTGTATTCAAGTCAAAAATGAAATAACCATCGCATACGGCGTAGACGCATTGGAAGCACCGGTACAGTGCCTGTTCATGTTCGAGATGATTGAGCGAATCAAAGGTAGAAACAACCAACCCGAAACGCTCATCTAACGTAAAATTGCTCGCATCACCCTGGATGAAGGTGGCCTGACCGGTTTGAATATACTGGCGGGCATGCTCCCTGGCGTAGTGCAGCATATGGTCTGATAGATCAAGCCCCACAACCCGATATCCCCTGGCAAGAAAGTGTACCGCCAGATGACCGGTACCGCAGCAGAGATCAAGAACAGTTTTGTTCTCTTGAGCAATCGGTGTAGCGGCGTAGAAATCAAGGATAAGCGGAGCGACCTGCCTGGCAAAACCAGACCACCTCAGATCGTATACTTTGGCAAAACCCTTATCATACGCTTGCATAGCATGTGCTCCAACGAATGCTTAGTCGTCTTAACGAACGAGTGGAGACTGACGATCAGAACGTGAACTATACTACCGGAAGGTCTGCTTTGTATCTTTTGTCATCGGTTTGCTGGGGGATATTATAGCATTGGTTCGATGGGTGCCGACATGGTGTATCTTGCAGTAGTAGGGGCACGGCATGCCGTGCCCCTACATTTTACGCTCTACATCAGGTTGAAAGGCAGATATTTTCTCACAGTGCTGCTTATTGACACCCACGGTCGAATACGTAACAGTTACTCAGGTACACCAGCGTTACGATTTTGTAGTTATGCTCACTAATCCAATGATCACCCCTCAGACGATTGCGAATACCCCATTTTGATCCATCCCTTCTTGATCGCAACAATCACTGCCATCGTGCGATCATTGACCTGGAGTTTGGCAAGGATGGAGGTAATGTGGTTCTTCACCGTCTGACTACTGATGCTTAGTTCGCTGGCGATCTCTTTGTTTGAGAGACCACGGGCAATACAGTCAAGAATTTCGATCTCACGTGATGTAAGCGGTGCAAACAGACTTGCACCGTCCTCTTCATCGGTTGCCGCCAGTTCGCGAAACTGGTGTAGCACCCGTGCAGCGACGTTGGGATGGGCCAGAACAGCATCATTGATCAGGTAGCGACCGCGCGCCACCTCGCGAATCATGTGAACAAGCTCTTCGGGACTGATGTCTTTTGAGGTGAAGGCTGCTGCTCCAACCTTGATAGCCTGAAAGAGTTGCTCTTCATCTTCGTAAACACTCAACACAATAATGCCAGTACGCGGTTCACGTCGCTTGATGACACGGGCGACTTCCAGACCATTCAAACCGGGCAGATTAATATCAACCAGGACGACATCGGGAAAGAGCCGTTCGGTCAGCTTGATCGCTTCCTGACCGTTCTCAGCTTCCCCTACAACCTCAATATCGTGAGCACTCTCCAGACTCCAGCGAATACCTTGACGGAAGAGCGGATGGTCATCAATGATCAATACTTTTACTTTTGACGGTGCCGTCACACACGACTCCTTAATGTTGATCCCTGTTATACACGTACACGGTGTTGCTGCCACGATTGCTGTAATCCGAGTAGCATATTTCTATGCCTTCTCCGTAGTGTAAAACGAAACGAAGTCAAGAATTAACGCGCAGTAGGTAATGGCATTTTCACATGAACCTCGGTTCCCGCACCGTGACGGGTCGTAACTGTCAATTGAGCGCCGATGAGTTCGGCACGCTCGCGCATGCTGGTCAGACCCCAGCTTTCACGGCCAGCACGTCGGCTTACTTCGCGCAGATCAAATCCTGGCCCTTCATCTCGGATGATGAGCTGTAACTGGCCGTTGCGAGTGGTAAGGGTGACCCGTACCGGAGCACCGCGGGCATGTTTGCGGGCATTTTGTAGGGCTTCCTGCACGATGCGGTAGAGCACAATCTCGGCTTCGGCTGGTAGTCGCGGCAGTGGGTCGGCTTCAAAGTGAACGGCATTGCTCACCGTGTCGCGGTAGCGCCGAATATACTCGTGAAGCGCGGCGACCAGTCCTTGCTCTTCGAGTTTACCCGGTCGCAGGTCGGCGATAAAGCTGCGCACCTCGCGCAACCCTTCACGCACACTGTCACCCAACTGGCTCAAAATTGAGCCTAACCGGTCGAGGTGTTGTTCCTGGAGCAGGTTCTGACACACCTCTACTCCCATCAGCGCATTTGCCAGCACCTGGGCCGGGCCATCGTGAACTTCACGCGCCAGTCGGATACGTTCTTCTTCACGGCCTTTGATAATCTGAGCACGCAATGCCTGCACCCAGGGATCGGCAGCGATACCTTCTGCATTGCGCGTTAACGTCGTGCTGCTCATCTCAATCTGACGAATGAGCTGATCGAGCTGGCGCATAGCCCGCCGTAGTTCGGCTTCGGTAGCCGCCGCCGCCGCATGTTCCGCCCGTATCTGATTAACGCGGGCAGTTGCGGCAACGGTTGACATGCCGCGCTCACGCGCGAAGCGTTCCTGAATCACGGCTTCGTCAAGCTGGCGCGAGAGTTGCTGGACGCGCCGCCGTATGTCTTCGTGCTGATGCAGCGCAGCGTGATATAGATCGCGCAGTTCGTTTAATTGCGCGGTAACGATAGCTGTGGCACGCTCAAGTAAGGCGGCTGGCTCCGTACTCAAGGCTCTACTCCCACGTCTGATGTATTGATGGTCTAAGTATAGCACGCAACCGGTTCGCAATGAAGAGGAGCGAGATGAGGAAACCGTCATCTCGCTCTACGGTTGCACAAGAGAGGTGTCAGCTACTGCGCCGGGGTGAATCCCAACACGTTGCCGTAGAAGGCCAGTTCGCGCTCGATTGCGGTGATGATGTTTTCGGCCTTGCGAAAACCGTGTTGTTCGCCGGGGAAGGGGACATATTCGGTGTAGACGCCCCGTGAACGTAATGCCTCGTACATCATTTCCGATTGGGCTGGCGGAACAACCTTATCTTCTAACCCCTGAAAGAAGATCACCGGACTGGTAATTTGATCGGCGTGAGTGAGCGGTGAGCGTGCCTCGTAGAGGTCTGCGCGCTCAGGGTATGGGCCGACCAGGCGGTCGAGATAACGCGACTCGAACTTGTGCGTGTCGCGAGCCAATGCTGCCAGATCGGCCACGCCGAAGTGGCTGGCACCGGCGCGGAAGACCTTGTGGAATGCGAGTGCGGCCAGTACGGTAAACCCACCGGCACTCCCTCCGGTGATCAGCAGCCGGTTGGGATCAGCCCGCCCGGTAGCAGCGAGAAATTGGGCACCGGCAATACAATCCTCTACATCAACGACACCCCACGCCCCATCGAGTAGCTCGCGATAAGCGCGACCAAAGCCGGTACTTCCACCATAATTCACATCCAACACCCCAATGCCCCGACTTGTCCAGTACTGGATCGATAGGCGAAGGGTTGGTTGGGCAGCAGCGGTTGGTCCGCCGTGGATCATAACCAGCAGGGGCGGTAATTCGCCTTCTGGCGCGACAAAATCGGGGTTGTGCGGTGGGTAGAAGATGCCGTAAGCAGTGCGACCACCGGCACTCGGAAAGCTGATGACCTCTGGCAGAGATAGATAAGCCGGGTCAACCGGCAATTCACCGCTACGCCGCAGCGGCAATAGCGACTGATCGCTCAGGTCGAGCAGGAACAGGGTCGTTGGTGTGGTTGGTGAGCTGCCGGTAAACACCACACGCTCACCGGTGCCATTGACAATGTTAATCACCGACACCGGCAGATCGATGGGATGAATACTACCATCACGCTCAATGATCACCATATGCCAGCGACTCTGCCGGCAATATGTCGCCAGAACCCGGCCATCAGCCAGGGGGACATAGGTGCGCATGCCCGGCTGCCAGAGTGGTTGACCAAATTCGGCATCGAGCGGGTACAGTGGTGTCGCGTTGCCGGCAAGATCGAGCCGATACAGGTTCCACCAGCCAGTCCGCTCGGCGACGACCAGTACCTGACCGTCGGTCGTCCATTCTGGCTGGAAGCATGAATCGCCGGCGCCACCGGCCAGTTGACGAGCCGAACCGAGACTGCCATCCTCCAGGATCGGAGCCACCCACAGCTCAGCGGCATCCCAGGGCATATTGGGATGATCCCAGGCTAACCAGGCCAGCCAGTTGCCATCGGGACTGAGCCGGGGTGCAGCAACGAAATCACGTCCGGTATGGAGAGGTGTGATCGCACCACTATCCAGATCAACTGCCACCAGATAGTTTTGGGCTTCGCCGGTACCGCGATGATCTTCGCCAATCGCAATGATGCGGTTGCGTCGGCGATCAACCTGCATCTCGGCAAAGCGTAGCCCATCGGGAGTACCTACCGCAACCGGCAGCTCGCCGGGACGCTGGCGGTATAGCAGTTGGTCGCGAAATTCGACAAAAAACACCTCACCCTGATCGACCGTATAGCTGGCGCCGCCATACTCGTGTACCAGTGTGCGTACATTCATGTCTGGTGGTGTGACATCGCTGACCACACCATCGGCAGTGCGGCGTACCAGGACATTGCGTCCGCCCTCCTGGGGCCGACCCTCAATCCAATAGATATCGGCACCATCGATAGCGGGCCAGTTCAGGCTCACTTGTCTGGCGACGAGCATTTCAGCGGAGATTGGCGAGCGCCAACTACCGTAGGGGGCAATCTGGGCCATAATGAACCTCGTTCTGCTGTGCATGTTACCTTCTTTATCATAACATACTGTGAGGGGTGAGGGAGGAAATAGGAGATAGGAAGTAGGAGATAGGAAGTAGGAGATAGGAAGTAGGAGATAGGAAGTAGGAGATAGGAAGTAGGAGGTAGGGGTAGGAGGTAGAAGATAGGAGGTAGGGTAGGAGGTAGAAGATAGAAGGTAGGGGTAGGAGGTAGAGGTAGGGTAGGAGGTAGAAGATAGGAGGTAGGGGTAGGAGGCGCGTGATCCCAGGAGAGGCCAGCGTGTGCGCACCACGACAGCGCACTGACAGGTGTGTGGTACACCGGTCATGCTGCCATAGGTATGCGACACGCCCCCACCCTCAACCGCCCCCGCTGGGCAATGCATTACCTGCAACTGGTATCAACCACGGGTGTATCAGCGGGTATGATCGCCATGGATGCTGTTTTGGGCGACTGGCCCGGTGACAATGCGCAGCTCCAGCCGTGCTATTACGTGCTGGATGGGTTGCCTTACGCGCACATTATGTGCGTGTCGCAGGGTTTGGAGTGCGGCAGCATGGCTGCCGCGCCAGCCGTGCTTATGATTCGGCGCGTGGTACACCGTTACCCATCCTGGTCACGGGAATGCTGGATGCGCTTGTTTCGATCATCGAGTCGGTCAGGAATAAATGCGATACCTGCGTGTAGGCGTGTTGTTGCACCGGGTTCGTGCCTGTGTACCAGCGGCCACGGCCAGCACCTGACGGCGGTGGAGATGATGCCTGCACGCGAGCTTCCAGCCCGCGCCACTGATGAGCGCGCCGGAGGCGCGCGCTCCCAGGGGAATGCCTATGTCGCGTACCTTGAGAGTAGCAACCTCTCATTCCCGTAAGCGTGCAGTGAGTATCAGTCCACGGATGATCTGACAGCCGCAGCATTTACCTGCCCATCATCTCGTACCCATCGCCACCAGACACTGGCAATCACGACATACATAACGACTAATAGCCAGAGTGGAAACACCGGGAGTCGGACAACGGCCCACGCCGGCTCTGCCAGCAACATCGCAACGCTGTTGATCCAGCTTAGCGGGAGCCAGGCACACAGCGCCAGCCACTGACCCAACGGTAGCCAGACCAGACCACCGAGAAGGGCACAACCACCGAGTAACATGGCAAAAGGAACAACCGGTACGATCACAATATTGGCCAGCGGAGCGATGAGGGAGAGATTCCCGAAGTGGTAGAGCATCAGCGGCAGGGTCAAGACCTGGGCAGCCAGGGTTGCACCGAGTGCCTCGCGCATCGCATCTACCACCGGATGAGGGGGCCAGCGTACCGTATCCAGCCAGTGATCAACCGGCTTGCCAAATGCGAACAGACTGGCCGTAGCCAGCGCCGATAACTGGAAGCCTAAATCCCACAGTGTTTGCGGATTGATCAGGGTTAACAGCCAGCATGCAGCCAGCAACAGGCGCCAGGGTTCACTCTGCCGCTCGGCGGTGCGGGCCAAAAGCGCAAGACTCGCCATCATTGCCGCCCGTATAACGGCTGCTGAAGCACCGGTGAAACCGGCATATATCCACATGATTGCCAGACTCAGCCAGAAGGCGGGCCAGGGCGGCAGGCGCAACAATCGGGCCAGGGCTGCCAGCGCTGCTGCGGCAATGCTGAAATTCCAGCCTGAAACAACCAGAATATGCGATGTTCCGGTCGCTGCGAAAGCCGTGCGGGTGGTTTCTGGTAACCCGGCCTGAATACCGAGCAAAATCCCAATTGTCAGCGCTGCCTGGGGTTCGGGTAAGAGGCGCAAGATAATCTGCCGACAATGTTCACGGAACTGACTGATCTGTTTTATCCCCCAATTCGTGACCGGCTTGTCGAGTTGCCGGATCACTGTGGGCCGATGCATGAGCACGAAGATATTGCGCCGCGCCAGGTAGACCCGGTAGTCAAATTCCCCTACCCGCTGTGCAGTAGCCGGCCTGCTCAGATCTCCTTCCAGCCAGAGCCGGTCGCCTGGATAATATGGCGGATAGGGCGGTACCCGCACCAGAACCCGCCCTTCCGTCATAACGAACCGTTCGGAGGTGCGGGTATGGGTAACTTCGACAACAAGTTGCTGACCCCGATCATCACGGCGGGGTTCCTCTGCTACATAGCCAACCAGAGTGAGACGGTTAGTATCAGCCCAACGCTCAATATGCTGCGGGCCGATCAGGGGTTGAGCAACATGAAAACGAACACCTCCCAACGCGCAGCACAGCACCGAGAGGGCCAGCCAGCGTTGAGAGCTGCGGTCAAACGGTAACCCCACCAGCGCCACGGTAGCCACAATCAGCCACCAGGGCAACGGAACATTGAACGAACCTGCCAGGCCAATCCCGACCAGCCAACCGATTGCGAGTCGAATCAGATTCATCGCTTTGCCTGTTGTCAAAAACGCGGTACTATAAAAGATACCGTTCAGACCCAGGCAAAGGTGCGCACGATGTATGGCAAATATTATGACTCAGCTTCAACAGTCTGCTGGGCGGCCAGATCGGCGGCCAATCCATCACGCAGCTTGAGCAGTAGTCGTGTTAACTGCTCCTGTTCCTGCTCATCGAGCAAGCCCATCCGGCGCTCGACAGCCGCATTGTGCATTGCCAGCGCCTCGGCACGCACTGCGGCTCCGCGTGGCGTCAGGATCAGCCGCTGTGCCCGCCGATCATCAGGATCGGGATTGCGCTTGACCAAACCGTCGCGTTCGAGGCGATCCACCAACCGCGTAATGGTGCTCTTAACACAGAGCAGTTTGGCGCCAACATCAGTCAGTCGTTGCCCCTGCTCAAGGTCTAACTGGAGCAACAAATTAAACTCGAGCGGGGTCAAATTGACGTGTGACAATGCTCGCCGGTCGCCATCGTCAAGCAGCACGTACACGTCATGGATAAGCTGATGTGGCAAATGTGAACGAGCTTCGTGTTGTTTCATAATAGTAAACCTGCACATGTGCAACCGTTTTCTTTGCAAGCAGTATACTGCTCTTTTGAGGGGGTGACAAGTGATGAAATAGTATTTTAGGTGAATATGCGGCAAGCAAGGTTATGAAGTGTGTTCAATTGTTTTGCAAAACTTGGACAGGAGGATCACATATGGCAAAACATGGACTGGCTTCAATAACAACGACTCCGCAAACCCCTCGATCAACGAACGACGGACTGCACAAACTGGCGCGATCATACGCGCTCAAACTGCTTGCTGCTGCCGGCATTACGGTCAATGGCACGCAACCGTGGGACATTCAGGTTCATGATGAACGGTTATATCTGCGCTGCCTGCTCCATGGCTCACTAGGGTTGGGCGAAGCGTACATGGATGGCTGGTGGGACTGTGAGGCAATTGATGAGTGTATTCGTCGTCTGTTGAGTGTGCAGGCACCCCAGACAATCGGCTGGCTGGCACGCATCCCGCTCTGGTTTGACAGTCGGTTTATAAATCGGCAGCGTGGCAAAGGTGCGTTCGTGATTGGAGAGCACCACTACGATATTGGCAACGATCTCTACGAGGCGATGCTTGATCGGCGTATGATTTACAGTTGTGCCTACTGGGATAGTGGGGCGCGCACGCTCGATGAAGCACAGGAGGCCAAACTCGACCTGATTGCCCGTAAACTCGACCTGCAGCCGGGGCTGCGCGTGCTCGACATTGGCTGTGGTTGGGGCGGTACTGCGCAGTATCTGGCTGAGCGTTATGGGGTACATGTAGTCGGCATCACCGTGTCAAAAGAACAGGCCGCGCTGGCGAGTGAACGATGTCGCGGTTTGCCGGTTGAGATCAGGTTGGAAGATTACCGGCAGACACGCGGAACGTTTGATCGCATCATTTCCGTTGGCATGTTCGAGCATGTTGGCTACCGTAACTATCGCACCTTTATGCAGGTCGCGCGGC
This sequence comes from Chloroflexus aurantiacus J-10-fl, assembly GCF_000018865.1. Lineage (NCBI taxonomy): Bacteria > Bacillati > Chloroflexota > Chloroflexia > Chloroflexales > Chloroflexaceae > Chloroflexus > Chloroflexus aurantiacus. Next base: position 3,501,825 of record NC_010175.1, on the reverse strand, counting down.
GCTGTCTGGCTGATGATGGCTTACTTCTGCTGCACACGATTGGCACCAACGTGGCATACCAGGGCCGTGATGCCTGGATCGAGCGCTACATCTTCCCCAACTCGATGTTGCCCTCGCCGCGATTACTCACAGCGGCATTCGAGGGTCTCTTTGTGCTGGAAGACTGGCATAACTTCGGGATCAACTACGTGACTACGCTCAAAGCATGGCACGCCAATTTCGAGCGGGCATGGCCACAATTGTCTGCCCGTTACAACGAGCGCTTCTACCGGATGTGGCGTCTCTATCTGCTGATGAGCGCCGGTAGCTTTATGGCACGGGCCAGCCAGCTCTGGCAACTGGTGCTGTCACCACGAGGAGTGGCCGGTGGTTACCGTTCGGTGCGGTAGGTGAATGGAAGGAACAGCTCTATTCGCTAAAGTGGCTGGCAACGCAGAGACTACTCACCATTCGTAGCTCTGTCTGCCAGCCGCCGTTCCATAAAGACCGTATCGGCGATAGGTGTCGGATAGTACGGTGCACAGCGCATAAAACCGAGCGACTCGTAAAGGTGAATTGCACTGTGCATTGAAGGAAGGGTATCAAGACGCATATATTCGTAGCCAATGGTAGATGCTTCATTGAGCATGTATCTTGTCAGGTATCGCCCTAATCCCAAGTGGCGAAACGCCGGTCGCACATAGAGGCGTTTTAGCTCACAGATGGTATCGCTCAGTGGACGTAGCGCTACACAGCCGGCTGCGGTCTCATCAACCATAGCCAGCAGCAGCCGTCCGCGCGGTGGAGCATAAGCACCGGGAAGGCTTGCCAGTTCGGTGTCAAAACCTTGATACGCTAAGTCGATTGGCAATCCGGCGGCATACTCGCGGAAGAGGTCACGAATGAGGGCGAGTTGAGCCGGGGTTTCGGCATGCACAACAACACTTTGTAGCGAAAAACCTCTTGACATAGGCATTCTACCCTGCTATAGTATTAAATGCTGGCGCGGCGTGGAGCAGTGGCAGCTCGTCGGGCTCATAACCCGAAGGTCGCAGGTTCGAATCCTGCCGCCGCTACCAAAAGAGCGACAGAACCCACAAGTTCTGTCGCTTTATTATATGTTGAGGGTCGATTTTTTCAAGGCCGATCACAGGTGCTCTCCCCTTACAGTACCCGTATCCGTGCACACACTGTACCACAGTGGTCGCTGTACAGCATATTCTCCAGACACACAGTGATACACGTGGCACGTGATGTGGCGTGCGGAATAAAGTGTCTGCCTCCATCGTACAGGGATAGTGCAGGCAATTCCTCAGTCGTTCCTGAGCGATTCCTGTCATGACCGTAGTCCGTTCTTGTCCATACCGTTCAGGACTACCTGGTGGTCGTAAAGCCTTTTCACGATGGCGAAGACAACTTCCATACCGTTATCGTGCTGGGCAACGCAATAGGGGTTGGTCTGGAAGCCGTTTTCTCCTTTCATGATTTCACAGCCTGTATCGGTCTCCAAAGTCATGACCCAATCAAAGATATGTTCTGTTATCAATAATCTTGACAAAATCTATCGTTTTATGTAAGATTAATGACAGGTATCTTGAAAAAATTGCGCAAGGAAGTCAACAATGTCTGCGAAAGCATTTTCTTCACCACCTGCTCTCTTCGACCGCACTGCCCTGCGCTTTAACCAGGCGGCGATCATCGTGCTTGTTCTAACAGCCTTCGTTACCAATCAACACTGGTTGGTTGCGTTCGTTGCGGTTGTCCTTGCTCTTGGTGTGATCCATCCTGCGCTGGCATTGTTCCAGCGTCTATACCGCGACATCCTGCGCCCCCTGGGCTGGTTACGTCCTGACCTGCACGAGGAAGATGCAGCACCTCACCGCTTTGCGCAAGGTGTTGGGGCTGGTGTACTGCTGCTGGCTACGTTGAGCCTGTGGTTAGGGGCAGAGGTTATCGGCTGGAGCCTGGCGCTGCTGGTCGTTGTGCTGGCGGCAGTGAATCTGATCTTCGGTTTCTGCGCCGGATGCTTTATCTTCTTTCAGTTGCGGCGATTGGGTGTTCTGAAGTAGATGACCGGTGAGGTATTTGAGTGCTGGTTGAACGGCTGTTGATCATTGGGGTTGTGACGCTCGCGGTACTGCTGGTGTGGGCAGGGGTACGTTACTGGCAGGCACGCACGGTACGATCCCTCGCTCAGAAGTCTCCCTTCGTCGGGTTGGTGCCGACGGGGAAGCCGGCAGTGGTTGCTTTTACCACACCTGGTTGTCGCGAGTGTCATTTCCGGCAAGCACCGGCGCTGGCGAGGCTGGCCGGTGCTGTCAACGATCAGGTCACTCAGGTCACTATCTGTACCTTGCAGGCTGCGGACTATCCGCAGCTCGTGACGCAACTGGGTATTCTCACTGCGCCGGCGACTGTGGTGCTTGATGCCCGTGGTGTGGTACGCCACATCAATTTGGGGTTTGTGGATACGCCGGTATTGTTGCAGCAGGTCGGACTATTAACGCGAGAGGTTGGCATCCGGCAGACAACGGTTGCCGGATGAAAGAAGGTGCGATGCATGTGACGATGCATCGCACCTTTCTTGCTCTTTTTAATCAGCCGCCACCGCTGTCGGTGGTTCTACCGGTGTTGTGACGTTGAGCGAGATGACGGTTGGGACGCTTCCCAGTCGACGACCGAGGGCATGGACGGCCTCGGCGACGATGCTGACACAGCGATCAGCTTCTTCGCGGGTGAGGATCAACGGCGGCGCCAGTTGGATCACCGGTTCGAGTCGATCATCGGCCCGGCAAATCAGACCACGCTGCTTCAATTGATCACTCAGCCAGATCATCAGCCGCTCCTCGGCCAGTGACTCGCGGGTGACCCGGTCACGTACCAGCTCGACAGCCATAAACATGCCCATCCCCCGCACCTCACCCACGTTGGGGTGATTGCCAACGGCAGCGGTTAGCTCTTGCATCAGGTAGGCTCCCATTTCGCGCGACCGCTCCAGCAGATGTTCCCGTTCGATAATGTCCAGGTTGGCGAGTGCTGCCGCACAACTGGCAGCGTGCCCACCAAAGGTGATTCCGTGCATAAACTTATCTGCTTCATTATCGGAAACGAAGACATCGGCGAGCGTGTCACAGACAATGGCCGCACCGAGCGGAGCGTAGCCGCTGGTGATGCCTTTGGCGCAGGTGATGATGTCGGGCCTGACCCCCATCGCTGTTGAACCAAACCAATCACCAACCCGGCCAAAACCGCAGATCACTTCATCAACAATCATGACGATCCCGTAGTGATCGCAGATCTGGCGAATGCGTTGTAGATAGCCGGGAGGCGAGACAATTGCACCGCCACTATTTTGCACCGGTTCCATAATAATGGCGGCAATTGTTTCAGGGCCTTCAAACTCGATCAGACGCTCGACTTCATCGACACAGACACCACGGCAGCCACTGTGAGTGGCGCAATAGTCGCAGCGAAAACGATAGGGGAGGGGCGCATGGCGTGCCCCCGGTACCAGCGGGCCAAAACCGTTACGGATGGAGGTGACACCGTTGACCGATAGCGCACCCATTGAGGTGCCGTGATAGCTCACGCGACGGGCAATAATCTTGGTGCGGTCGGCAAACCCGCGCCGCCGCTGGTACGCTTTGGCCAGCTTCAATGCAGTCTCCACTGCATCTGAACCCCCGGTGGTCAGAAATACTCGCGAGCGGGGGCCGGTGGGACTGATTGAAGCCAGGCGCGCCGATATGTCAATTAAAGGCAGACTGGGGAAGCTGAAAGGACTGACGTAAGCAATCTCGCTCAGTTGCGCACTGATCGCCTCGATGATTTCACGGCGACCATAACCGACATTGACTGTAAACAGACCGGACAGACCATCGATGTACTCGTTACCGTCTTGATCCCATACGCGCGACCCTTCACCTCGGACCAGTATTGTGGGCCGCGCGTCGGTACTGGAGAAGTGGCCCATTTGGAAGAAATGTAACCAGACATTATCACTGAGGGCCTGACGTCGATTGTTCGTAATGGTACTCATATAGATTCCTGACTACGTCCGCAACCGTGGCCTCTAACGCGCCGAATGCGCGACTGCGACACCGCAGCAGGTAAGAGAGAGAGACCACATCGTAGGCACATGCCCCGACCCTGGCGCGGACACGAAGAACAGGGCGACACGCCGGATGAGGTACCCGGTGTGACCGAGATGCGCACGGCCCTGACACATGCGCACCTCACGCATATCAATCTGCCAATGTCATTCCTTTCTAGCCGGTTATCCCGGCACTAATAACCAAAAACCGGCGCGTACACCAAACCATCCGGGAACAGCGTAAACGCTGCCCGTTCCAGAGGGTTCGTGTCGCGGGTTAATTATCGACCAGGCGAATGACCCGGAACGTCTCGGCGTAGGCAACGCCGATCTTCGTGCCGTTCTCGGCGTCCCACGTGCGCACCCAATCAGCCACCTCGGGGCCAAGCTGCGAGCGGTGGCAGAGCAGACTCTCAATCTTCTGCTCAATCCGATCACTTATATCGAGGTAGAGATCAGGGGCACTGGGAAACATCAGATAGAGTTCACGCACTTTGTGCGGTTCGTAGCCTTCGGCAAGGAGTTCCGGGAAGATGGGGCGCGTTTCAGCGCTGGGGAAAACGGCGTAGAGCGCCGCTTCACCGGCTGCACGATGATCGGGATGATTAATGTAGGTGTTGCCGGCAAAGACGAGTGTTGGGTCCTGGCAGAGAACCCGGAATGGTCGTACTTCACGGATCAGGCGAGTTAGCTCTCGCCTCAGATCGAGGGTTGGCTGCAAGATGCCGTCGCGGTAGCCAAGGAAACGGACATCGTGCACACCGAGGACTGCTGCGGCAGCACGCTGCTCTTCTTGACGGCGAGCGACCAGGGTTGCCAGATTGGCACCTGGTTCATTTGAGCCAGCCGAACCATCGGTTACGATGCAATACGTAACAGGATGCCCGGCTGCTGCCCACTTGGCGATAGTACCGGCAGCAGCAAACTCAATATCATCAGCATGTGCAGCGATAACCAGAATTGGTTCTTGTTGGACGTGCATACAGCCTCCTGTTTCTAGTCTACACGAAGACGTGGGGGTTTGTCTAGGGGGGGCCGGAAATATGATAGAGACGTCGCATTGCAACGTCTCTATCGTTCTCTTACTATGCTGGTTTGGTAGTGGTTCCTGTGGCGTAGAATTTACACGGTAATCGCCCGTCCGCGATGAATCCGCCCGGCGTAACGGGTATCGGCTTCAGGCGGGAGTGGTGCAGTGACCAGCAAGACTGCCTCGATAAAACGTTCCAGTTCTTGTTGACGCTCGTGCGGATCACGCGGCTCTTCGGCACGCGCACGCCGGGTCAGATCGACTTGATTGATCAGAATGCGCTGAGCAGTTCTTTCGCTCTCGACACCAATCGTAGCCGTAAAAGCGTGAAGGGTCGTTTTGATGAAGTTAGCCAGAGCAAATTGCTCGGTAGTTGAGGTAGCCGTAGTTTCGGGAGTGACCAGCGCGAGACTGGCACCATCACTCAGGGCAATCTTGCGCGCTACCCGGAAATGGTGGGTGAGCTGGTGTTCGCACAACTCGGCAAATTCAGCCTCACTCAACACTGTGCTCCAGTCACTGTCTTTACGCCCGACCAGTGGTACCGTCGGCAGTGGCCGGAAGGGGGTACAGACGACCGGCCCTGGGCGACCGTAGCGAGTGATAGCCTGGTCGATAGCGGCTTCGATCTGATCACCGGCCACAATAGTCATCAGCCGACCAGCCTCGACGTGATCGTGGAGCAAGCGACGCATTGTCTCTGCCCCGGTTTCTGTCTCAACAATCATCACTACCTGACGTGCCCCGTAACGTTCGAGGTACGCACGGGCAAGCAGGTTAAGGTGTTCAGTCAGATGTTCACCTATCAGATAGACCGTGCTTCCGACCAGCTCCGCCAGCCGTTCCGGTGAGGGCAAGCCGAAGAGTTCGCCACCGGTAGGGGTGCGTTCGTAACGCAAACCACCTGATGGGTGGAATGTCTCACCACTGACATTGCGGTCGGCAAGGTAATAGACGGTGGCCATTGCGACATCAAACTCAGTCGGCATCCGTTGCAGGTAGAGCATCCCCATGATGCCGTCACGAACCTTGCGAGCCTCGCGATCAATCTGGGCTCGGGTGAAGAAGGGATCGGGCGGGTTTGGCAGGTTTGCAAAGATGTCGGCAGGCAACACATAGCCACCATTATGCAAACGAGCCAGCAATTTAGCGGCAATTGAACGGTTCAGCAGCGCACTGCTTGATGATGCCGCCGGATCGCCTTCGCTGCGAAAACGTCGTGCCAGTTCACGCAACGCGGTAGGTGCTGCGGGATTCTGCTCTAGTGCGGCCACATCATTGGGTAAGAGCAGTTCAACCAGTTCGTGCATAGATCGCTCATCGGTGCGCGCAGCCGCGATAAGAGCAGCGTGAAGCTCATTCAGCCGCTTGTTCTCCAAAATCAGCCGCGCCCGACGGGCAAAGAGGCCGGGACGTTCACCGGTACCGCGCAAGCGATCACCTTCGACCGGACCCGGCGCAATGGCATTGATCTGTATCTCCGGGCCAAGGAAGCGCGCAAAGACTTCGGCCATTGCCCGCTGACCAGCCTTCGAGACGGCGTAATCGGCACGGTTGGGGTAGGGAATGGCCGCATCTTTTTCACCGCCAAAGTATGATGAGACGTTAAGGATGTAACCGCTACCCTGTTTTTTCATCAACGGCGCCAGTTTGCGCATCAACGAGTAGTTGCTGATCAGATTGGCGAAGAGGGTATGGCGCCATCCCTCAACTGGCATATCGATAACCATCTCTTCGACACCGGCGATCCCGGCGTTGTTGATCAGATAATCGACGGTGCCAAAAGCTGACAGGGTACGTTCAACAAGATCCGCAAGCTGCGCTTCGCTACTCACATCGCAGCCCGGTGCAATGTGGACGCGATCTTCGACATCGGTATACCCCACCTCAGCCAGCTCAGATTGGATCATCGCCTGCATCTGTTCGAGCTTATGCCGATCACGGGCTGCCAGCATCACGCGCGCGCCACTCAAAGCCAGGAGGCGCCCGATCTGCCCACCAATACCGGCGCTGCCACCGGTAATCAAGGCAACTTTCCCCAAATGCAACCCGATCAGGCTTTCCGCCCATCCGACCGATGCACTGCGTGCGCCGGTGGTGGCGCTAATGTTGGCAGGGATGTTGAGGGTAATCTCATTGATATGGCGTTGACTATGGAGCAATTGAGCTGTCCAGGCACAGGCAAATTCTAACCCTTCAAGGCTGCGGTTAGCGAAGCGCACAATCTGATTGGCCCATACCGGCGGCAGCACATGATCACCGGCGGCGCTGGCACGCTGATAGTCAAGTTCAGCCTCGTGACGCCACACACGAATGAGCTGACCGATAGCGGCACTTTGAATGCGTCCGTAAACATTCCCATTTTGATCGGCACCGTTCGAGAGAAAAATGACACGCGGCCCACGCGCACGTGCGCCGGGGGTAAGCCGTTGCGACTGCCAGTAACGGGCCAGGCGACTGGCAATCACAATTGTCCCGGTGATTTCATCGGCCAGAAAATTCAGCACCCGCTCATCATCAACCTCAATCACGCACGGTGCCGGTTCGTGACTGGTAGCAGGCAGAATCACCGCTGCATGAATCCCGCCGGTATTCTCGCCGGCCCAATCGAAGACAGCGTCAATTGTTGCCGGATCGCGTGGATCGAGTGGCAAGGCAATGGGAGGCGTAAAGTCTGCGCCGGCCAGCCGCCGACTCTCATTGACTGCCTGCTCGAACTGGGCCAGCGCCGCAGCCGAACGGAAGCCGATGATCACTTCACTCCCACAGGTACGCAACATACCGGTGAGCGCCATCACCTCTTCAATCTGGTCGCCGGCGCAGATGAGCGTCGTGCGGCCACTGGCATCAATCGTGCGCAGATCAGTACGGGCCAGCAGGCTGGTCTCACTGCAGGCCGGCAACTCCATTCCGTGCGTAACCTCAATCGTCTCACCGGAGAGAGCGGCGGATTCGGCACTGGCCAGAAAGACAGCGGCGTCTGCCACATCACCGACGGAGGGGAACCGACGTTCAAGCGCGCCCTGGTCGTTGGCACGACACAATCGCATGGTGTTCAAAAAATGGTGCGCTGTGTCGCCTTCGGGCCGCCCCTTGAGCTGATCCATACGCTGGAACACTGTACGGATGCGATCACTTTCAATCGGGCCGGGAAAGATCGTATTAACGCGGATGCCACGTGCACCTAACTCACGCGCAGCAAGTTGAGATAGAGCATTAAGAGCAGCTTTAGGGGTGACATACGGAATCCGCCCGTAGTACTCAGCCCGTGAAAAGATGGTCGAGACATTGATGACCGCACTTCCTACCGGCATATGAGGTGCCGCAATACGCATCAGATGCCATCCCATACCAAGTAAATTGGCGATGCTGGCATGAAGCGTCTCTTCGGCGCCAGGGCCTAATTCAGCTTCAGTGAGTGGAATCTCGGCCAGACGACGCTGGGCACCGGCACTTCCTGCATTGTTGACCAGAATGTCGATCTGGCCGTGACGGGCCACAATCGCTTCGATACCGGCACGTACCGCGACCGGATCACTCCCATCCATGACTTCGAGATCGATGCGCTTTGCCGGCACTCCTGCCTCTGCCTGCATCCGTTCGGCCAGTGCGGTCAACTTCGCCCGATTCCGTCCACTAATAATGACCGTCGCTCCCTCTGCGAGAAAGCGACGTGTCAATTCACTGCCGATATTGCCGGCGCCACCGGTAATTAACGCAATCTTTCCTGCCAGTCGTCCTGTTCCGCTCATGGACTCCCCCGTCGCCATCGCTGTTCTGTTATGCAATTAGTTGAAGAATTATCGATAGGTATAGTATACCATGATGTTGTTCCAAATTTCACGGATGGTTAAGAATGTATGACTGTTGATATGGCTTAAGTGATTTTTTGACAACCGTGATAGAAAGCGGTTGCCAATGGCATGCGCGTGCATACTTCTGTGAGCATGGACATCGCTGCGATCGGCGTATTGGTGGTAAATGATGTTGCCGTTTCATACCTTTTTGTCATTACAAGTATTCGTTCAAGTTATCTTTATCACTCAAAGACAGCCTTACTCCAGACAGTTCAGGAACGGACAGAACATATAAGCAAACACACCGTCTACCTCATCAGGACGCCTCAATGCAGACTGCTGTGCTTCCCTTTCTCGCAGTGCAGGAGAGGCTATATCAAATCTTGATTGGCACTTATTTCATAAAAGCCGTACTGTCGTGCTATCGGACTGTCGCACAGGTGCATGAACGCTTGCCAATCACCAACAACAGTAATCCTGCTCTCAGGCTGCCGGTATGGAAGCGAGGAGGGCTGACGACCATCGTCAGTGCCATCTCGTTGGATTGGGGGCCTTACCTGTCTGTCATGCGCGTGGCGCAGCGTGTGGAGTGCGGCAGCCACGCTGCCGCGCCAGCCGTGCTCACGATCCGGCACCTGGCCCGCCATTGACCCGGCTGGTTACAAGGATGCGGGGTGTGTTCGTCACGATCATCACGATCATGAAGTCGGTCGTCAATGAATGAGATAACTTTGTAATAGATGTTTTTTGAAGCAGGTTCGAGTCACTCCGCACCGCCAATGTCCTAACGCAGCACGTTGGAATATTGGTTACGGTGATAGTTTGTTCAACAGCGAAGCTACCTGTCTGGGATTAAGAGAGTGGCCCAGCCAATTGCGCCTATCTGCATAAGCATGGCTGGTAACGCGAGGTCGCATCACAACCTCGCCATCGTGGTGTAGACTGCATGGTCTCTGAAGAACAATTAACGTTTTACTAACGTCATTATCGTATGCTGATACTCGTGCTATGATACCGGCAATACCTGTTTTGATCGGAGATACAGCCATGATCCGCTTTCCTTCCCCAGTTGCAATTCGCAACCTACAGCAATTGCGTCGCGAACCGCTGACGCTACTGGAGGAACTGGCTGCTCGCGGCGATGTGGTGCCATTTCGGGTTGGGCCGCAAATGATGGTGCTGGTGAACCATCCTGATCTCATCCGGGAGGTGCTGGTGACACAGCATCGCTCCTTTGTCAAGGGGCGTGTGCTGGAACGGGCAAAGCGCCTGCTCGGTGAGGGATTGCTGACCAGTGAGGGTGAGTTACATCTGCGCCAGCGACGCCTGATGCAGCCGGCTTTTCACCGCCAGCGGATTGCCGCTTACGGCGATGCAATGGTCGCGGTGGCCGAGGCGCGCAGTGCGCGCTGGCAAGATGGGCTGGTGCTCGATGTCAGCCGCGAATTCATGGCGATTACATTGCAGATTGTTGGGATAACCCTCTTCTCGGCTGATACGGAAGCCGATGCCGATGAGGTGTTTGCGGCAATGCATGATCTGGTTGCTATGTTCGATCTGGCGGTATTACCGTTTGCCGACTGGCTGTTTGCCTTGCCGTTACCACCTGTGCGCCGCTTTCAGGCTGTGAAAGCCCGCCTCGATGCCATCATATACCGGTTGATTGCCCAGCGCCGCGCCAATCCGGTTGATCGTGGCGATCTGCTCTCGATGTTGCTGACCGCTGTGGATCATGAGGGTGATGGCTACCGGATGACCGATACCCAACTGCGTGATGAGCTGTTGACGATCTTTCTTGCCGGACACGAGACCACCGCAAACGCTTTGACCTGGGCGCTCTACTTGTTAGCGCAATATCCATCTCTTGCCGCACACCTGGCCGCCGAACTGGATACTGTGCTTGGTGGACGGAAACCGACTGTCGCCGATCTGCCGAAGCTGACCTATACCTCATGGTTTTTTGCCGAAGCCCTGCGTCTCTATCCTCCGGCGTGGCTCATCGGGCGGCGGGCAATTGCACCGGTGACACTCGGTGATGTGCGGATTGCGCCTGATACCATCGTTCTGTTGAGTCCATGGCTGATGCACCACGATCCCCGGTTCTTCCATGAACCGTACCATTGTGATCCCCTCCGCCACACGCCGGAAGCCCAGGCTCAGCGACCAAAATTTGCCTTCTTCCCCTTCGGTGGTGGGCCGCGCACCTGTATCGGCGAACCGTTTGCCTGGATGGAGGGTATTCTCGTGCTGGCAACGCTGGCGCAACGCTGGCAATTTCTGCCGGTCGCCGATCATCCGGTCGTCCTCCAGACCGGTATTACCCTCCGTCCACGGTACGGCATGCAATTACAGCTCAGAGAACGTCGAACAGTTTTGGGTGCAGCGTGATACAATATTTATGAACGATAAGCTTCTGAGTAGATGATTGCTACGCTATGAATCAGGAAACACTGACAGCTTACGAGGCGGTGTATGGGTATGCTGCCGTGATCAACGAGTCTGATCGCGGACGGCTCTGGATGCGTGGTCGCGACCGCGCAGCACTGCTACACCGGCTCTCGACGAACCATATCGAGCGATTACAGCCCGGTCAAGGCACCCTGACCGCGCTCACCACGCCAATTGGGCGTATGATCGATCTGCTACGGGTATATGCCCTCCCTGACGCATTGTTGCTTGAGACCGGCGATGGTCATGGACCGGCGATTTTGCGCCATTTGCGCAAGAATATCTTCTTCAACGATCAGGTGACGGTCGCCGACGCGAGTGCCGAACTGGGTCAGATTGGCGTCTACGGGCCACAGGCTAGCCAGGTGATTCAGACGATTGGTTTGTCGGTTGATCTGCCGCTACACAGTATCGCAACCGGTGACTGGAATGGACATCAGGTGCTGGTAGCACGGTGTGAACCGTTGGGTGGCGATGGGTATACTCTCTATCCACCGGCAACGCAAACAACGACGCTGCTTACTGCGCTAACTGATGAAGGGGCCGTTCCACTCGACAGTCATACGGCAGAAGTAGTACGCATCGAGCATGGCTATCCGCGCTTCAAACACGAGATCACACTGGATTATATTCCGCTCGAAGCCGATTTGTGGCGTGCGGTGAGTTTCCAGAAAGGGTGCTACGTTGGGCAAGAGATTATTGCCCGCATGGAGAGCCGGGGGCGGATCGCCAAGCTCTTGTGCGGCTTACGTCTGTCGGCTGCGCCCGAAGCGGTACCGGCAGCGGTAACGGTGGATGGCAAAGAGGCTGGTACCCTGACCAGTGCTGCCTACTCACCACGCTACGGCTGGATCGGACTGGCCTATGTGCGCCGTGCCTATGCCGAGAGTGGCACCATCGTGACCCTCGCTCAACAACCGGCAACCGTGTGTCGGCTACCATTCATTAGTGGTACAACCCAGGACGATGCAGCATGACTCGTACCGCACGTCGCCGACAACTGATAGGCGATCTGCAACGCCAGCGTGACGCATTGCGTCTGCAACAAGAGCGCGACCAGCAGATTCTGGCTGCGCTCTACGCGATTGGTCTTGCCGCCCGTGGCCGTCCGTCGTTACGGGTTATTTTCGAGACAATTGTGCGCGAGCTGCACAATGTCTTTGAGTTTGATGCCTGCTATCTGGCCTTTTGTGATGAGCGACCAGAGATTTTTAAGGCCGCACTGCTTTACGATGAGGGGCAGATCGACTTTCTCGAAAATCGTGAGTATGGCTACCTGACCGGTTTAATTGTCCGCCGGCGTGAGCCAATGCTCTTCCGCGATCTGTTGACCGAACGCGATGCCAGTCTACCGCCGGTACCATTCGGCAATACCTCAAAACTCTCGCGTTCGTGGATCGGTGTGCCGCTGATGATTAGTGACGCAGTGGTTGGTGTGATCTCACTGCAAAGTTATCAGCCTGGCCGCTACAACCACGAAACGCTCGATCTGTTGCAGCGGATCGCGAATGTCATTGCGCTGGCGCTGGAAAATGCGGTACTGGTTGAAGAGCAGGATCGGCTCAGTCGGGAATTAGCCACACAGTTAGCAGCGCGGCGCGAAGAATTAGCGGCACTGAGTGAACTGGCGGCAACACTGGTCGATACACGATCCCTGCACGAAGTCCTGGATCAGGCACTGGCTATTGCGATTACGACCCTACATTTCGATGCCGGTAATGTTCGTCTCCTCGATGAGACGGGTTCGCTACTGGTGTTGTGCGCACAGCGAGGGTTTGCCCAGGAATACATTGAACAAACTCGTCAAATCCCGCTCGAAATCAGCCCCTTGCGTGAAGTGGTTCTGAAACGACAGCCACGAATTATTGACCGTGACTGGCAGGCTCGTTACGATCCGGCAACATTTCCTCTGCATCTCTTCCCGCCCTTCGAGTCGACCATCAATATGCCACTGGTGGTCGGAAGTCAGGTCCTGGGAACATTGAGCCTGTTTGGTTTTTCAGCACGCGAACTGGCCCCCCATGAGCTAACCCTGGCGCAGGCGGTGGCGAACCAGATTGCGATCCTGGTCGAACATAACCGACTTACCGAACAACGTGAACGTCAGATTGCGGAATTACGTGCATTGCGTGAGATCAGTCTGGCTGCCTCAACGGTGCAGACGACACGCGAATTGCTTCAGCGGGCGGCATTGGGTTTGCAGAACTGTATCAATCTCGACGCTTTCACGATGGTGATCTACGATCCGGTTCGCCATCTGATTAGTGACGGGATTATCCTCGATGAAGGAGAGTTTTTCGATTTCTGGATCGGCCAACCTCCGCCGCCACGTTCACTCACCGCCCGTATTCTGCGGGAGCGGCAACCGATTTTTTTACGCGACCTGTCACACGAGATCAGCTCATTGCCTGATGTCGAAGGGGTCATCATCGGTGCTGAACGAATGGCGCGGTCGTGGATGGGGTGGCCCCTGCTCGACCGTGATGGTCAACCAATCGGCGTTGTCTCGGTTCAGAGCTATCAGGCCAACGCTTTCACGCCTCGCGATATGGAGTTTCTCGGCAATGTTGCCGCCCAGTTATCGTTGCACGTCAAGAATGTGACGTTGCTAGCCCAACGTTCACGCCAGATTGCCGAGCTGCAAGCGATTAATCAGATTGGCAAGCTGGTTGCAGAATCCTACGACCTTGAGCGCATTTTGAACGAAACCCGGCGGGTTGTGGTCGATTTGACAACCGCATCGGTCTTTTACTTGCTGCTCTGCGATCCGGTTTCGCGCCGGGTACAGCATGCGACATTTATTGAACACGACCGCCAGATCGGGCATGATCTGGTTGGTAAACCACCGCCACCATCCTCCCTTTCTGACTGGCTCCTCACCCATCGCCAGCCCCTGCGCTTTGATGATCTGGCGGTTGAACGTGCCAGAATCCACGCAATGGGGATCAAACCGCACCAGATCGGCTCGGTGCATCTGATGCGCTCGTGGGTCGGGGTGCCTATCCTGTCTTACAATCAAACCGCTATCGGGGTGCTGGTACTCCAGGACGAGCGTCCGTATCGTTATGATGATGATACGGTTGATGTGCTGGCTCAGATTGCCAACCTGATTAGCCTGGCCGTACAAAAAGTACAGTTGTTTGAAGAGCGAGAGCGTCAGGTACGCGAAAATGCACGTCTGTTCGAGGCTGCGCAGGCCCACGCAATTGCAGCCGAACGCCAGGCAGCCCGTATGGCACTGGTTAATCGCATTGCCGGCTTGCTGGCTGCTCACCTTAACCAGCAAGAGATTCTCGAAATTGCCACTCGTGAACTGGTGCAGCTCTTCTGGGCCGATCACACCGGCCTGGTGCTGTTTCAAGACGAAGAAACCGGGATTGTGGCAGCAGAATATCCACCAACCGGGATTGTCGGTTCTGTGATTGATCTCTGGCAGAATCCGCTGGTTGATGCCTTGCGCACCACTCGTCGTCCACAGGTCATTCTTGATATTGAGAGTGACCCACGGGCAGCGGTATCACGCGAGCGGTGGCGTGAGATGGGGGTGCGCTCGCTGGTGATTGTGCCGTTGATCAGCCGTGATCGGGTGTTTGGCTCGATTTCGTTTGACAGCTTTGGCGAACCACGCTCCTATGCCGACGAGGAGCTGGAACTGATGATGACGGTAACAACCTCGGTGGCGACGGCTTATGAAAATGCATTGCTCTTCGCCGCTGAACAGGAGCAGCGCCGTACTGCGGAGACACTGCGCGAAGTTGCCCGCGTCTTGAGTTCAAGCTTCAACCCCCACGAAGTCTTACAGCTCGTGTTGGCAGAGCTGCGTAAGGTTATTAATTACGATACATCAACCATCATGTTGCTCGATGGGCCAATCTTGCGGATTGCGGCTGCCAGTGGTTGGCCCGCTGATGAAGTGCCGTTAGGGCGAACGCTACCGGTTGCCGATAGCGGTGCCGGCCAGGTCGTTCGCGAGCGACGCCCTATCTTATTGGTTGCGCCACCTGATCGTACAATCTGGCCGCCCGGCGATATGGGTGAGCATATTCTGACCTGGCTGGGGGTACCGCTTATCGCAAAGGGGCGTGTGCTTGGCGTATTAAATATTGATTCATACCATCGCAATGCCTTCAACGAACGTGATCTGGAGGTTGCACTGACCTTTGCCAACCACGCAGCACTGGCAATCGAGAATGCGCAACTCTACCAGGAGTCGGTGGCCCGGGTGGAACAAGAGATGGCGATTGCACGCCAGATTCAGTTAAACCTCTTTCCACAGGAGTTACCGGTGTGTCCTGGACTGCGGGTCGCAGCCCGTTGTTTACCGGCCCGTGAGACAGGTGGTGATTTCTACGATGTGATCGATCTTGGCTCACGGATTGGGGTCATTATCGGTGATGTGAGCGGGAAGTCGTTACCGGCGGCAATGTTGATGGCGGTTGCCCGTTCCACTGCTCGCTCTGAAGCGCGCAATCATGAATTTCCGCGTCTGGTGCTGGCCGAGACCAACCGCTGGCTGGTCGATGATGTACCACGTAATACCTTTGTCGCCCTGGGATATGCGTTGATCGATCCAATCGCGCAACGCTTGATCCTGGCGAATGCCGGTCAGTTGTCACCGTTGCTCCGCCACGCCGACGGACGCACGACCTTCCTGGAAACCGCCGGCGCATTGCCACTCGGCATGCAACGTGATGCCCGCTACAATCAGCTCGAACTCGATCTGGCTCCTGGCGATACGTTGGTGTTCTATACTGATGGTGTGGTTGAAGCCCAGAATCGTGAGCGTGAGATGTTTGGCTTTGACCGCCTTGAACGGTTGGTGCGTCATTTGGGACACCTGGAACCCGCTGATCTGCTAGAGCGGCTGTTATCGGCAATCCATGGATTTACCGAAGGACGAGTCGCTCACGATGATATGACGCTGGTCGTTGTGCGGGTGAACCCATAGGGTGTGTTGACGCTATCTGCGTCTTCTCAAGCTGTGGGTTCTGTTTACCCGGCGTCATTTCCTCTCAATACGATGGTACGGCATACTGCACTACTATCCTGGAACGGAGCTGAATGGTGCTGAGCGTTGTTGAGCCGGCAGCATTATGGCTGTTTGTGCTCGCCATTCCTCTGCTTGGGCTGATCTGGCTGGGTCGTACTGATCTCCACCGTCGCCTTGGGCGTGTGCGATTATGGTTGCTGGTGGTGGTACGTTGTCTGATCCTGGCAGCGCTCGTATTGGCCGTGGCCGGCCTTCAGATCGGTCGACCGGTGAATGCTACCGCCACGGTTTTTCTGCTCGATGTTAGCGACTCAGTCTCACCTGCCCAACGGGTAGCAACATTCGATTTTATTGAGCAGGCGGTGGCTACCGCCGATCCCGACGACCGTATGGCCGTGATCGTGTTTGGCGCACGAGCAATGGTCGAGCGCGTGGCCGAACCGCCCCGTCCACTGAACCGGATCGACGCGCTGGTAGCCGGTTCACGCACCAATATTGAAGACGCCATCCAATTGGGACTGGCAATTTTGCCCGATGCGATGCATCGACGGCTGGTGTTGATCTCGGATGGCGGTGAGAATGCAGGTCAGGCGTTAACAGCCGCTCGTTTGGCGGCTGCCCGTGGCGTTCCGATTGAGGTCGTCATCCTGTCGGCGGAGCGCGGCCCTGATGCGCTGATCACGGCCTTACAGGCACCGACGACGGCTGACATCAATCAGAACATTCCGCTAACTGTTCAGATTGAAAGTGAAGTCGAGGGCGCGGCGACGGTGCAGTTGATCGCTGATGGTCAGTTGCTGGCCGAACAGTCCGTGACGGTGACACCCGGTCGCAATCAGATTGCATTTTCTGTACCGGCACGCGAGAGTGGGTTTCGCCGCTTTGAAGCGCGTCTGATTGCTCCCTTCGATACCCAGCCGGCCAACAATCGGGCGGTGGCATTTACCTTTGTCAGTGGCCCACCGCGCGTGTTGTTGTTAACGGTGGGACCGGAACAGGCACTGGCACTGGCCGAAGCATGGCGTGCCGGAGGGATTGAGGTGACGGTGCAGACACCGATGCAGGCGCCGGCCAATCCACTCGATTTGCGCTCCTTCGATGCGATTGCTCTAGTTGACACACCGGCGAACGCGGTTTCGCTGGCACTTCAGCGCACCCTGACGACCTACGTGCGCGATCTGGGCGGTGGACTGCTGTTCATTGGTGGCCCCCAATCGTTCGGCGCCGGAGGCTGGCGTCGTTCTCTGCTCGAGTCGTTATTTCCGGTTTCGCTTGATCCGCCATCGCGCGAGGAACGCTTCGATCTGGCGCTGACGCTGGTCATCGACCGCAGCGGGAGTATGAGCGAACTCGTGGACGGTTTGCGCACCCAACTCGATCTGGCCCGTGAAGCGGCATTTCAAGCGAGCCTTGGGTTATCGCGTCAGGATCAGCTCTCGATTATCGCCTTCGATAGCGTTGCCGATGTGATTTTACCGTTGCAACCACTCCCTGATCTGGCGACAATTGAAGATGCGCTGAGTCGATTATCTGCCGGTGGCGGCACAAATATTCGTAGCGGAATGGCACTGGCAGCCGAGACCATTGCCACGGCTGATGCCCGGATTCGACATGTGATCCTCTTGACCGATGGTGTCTCCGAGACTGAATATGCCGATCTGGTTGCCAACCTGCGCGCACAAGGGGTTACGGTCAGTACGGTGGCGATTGGTCTGAATACCGATCCAGAACTCGAACGAGTGGCGCAGATCGGTGGCGGTAAATACTACGTTGTTCGTCAAGCCGAAGCTCTGCCACAGATTCTGCTGGAAGAGACTGTCCGGGTGGCGAATCGCGATCTGGTAGAAGAGCCTTTCACACCTGCACTTGCATTACCGACACCATGGCTGCGCAATTTCAGCGCTTTGCCACCACTGCAAGGGCGGAATGTCGTTGCCGAACGGTCAATCAGTCGGGTGCTCCTGGTCGCCGATGACGGATCGCCGCTCCTGGCGACGGCCCAGATCGGTGTTGGGCGGGTGCTGGCCTGGGCAAGTGATATGACCGGACATTGGGCGACTGCATGGTTATCCTGGTCAGCATTTCCCCGTTTTGCCGCCGGATTGGTGTCTGAAGTACTCCCACTCAATAGTGATGATTATCTATCGCTCAGCGCAACGGTAACCGCAGATCGAGTTGAAATTGACCTTCAGGCCCGTGATCGCAGTGGATTGCCTGTTGAATTGGGCGAGATTCGCAGTCGCATTAGTGGCCTGGCCGATGAAGTCGTGCCAGATTTTGTGCAGATCGCGCCTGGACGGTATCGTGCGATCACCACCATCGATCAGATGGGAGCGTATCTGGTACAGGTGAGTGCAACTGACCGCAACGGGATGCCGCTCGGCACGGTTGCCACCGGTCTGACGGTGAACTACTCACCGGAGTATGGACAGTTTGCGGCGAATCCTGGCCTCATGACCGAACTTGCAGCATTGACCGGTGGTCAGGTTAATCCGCCGCCAGACCTGATCTTTGCTCCAACAGAACGTTCGGTGTACGAGGTCTGGCCGGTAACCATGCCTCTAATCTGGCTGGCACTGGCATTATTGCCAGTAGACATTGCGCTACGTCGACTCTTTGTCGCAGTGCCCGACTGGCGTCCTGTTGTCATCCGCCGACCGCAGCGCAAACCACCGGAGGCGAAACCATCTTCATCAGCGCCAGCCCCAACCTCTACCTTACCGCAAAGCGACGAAGAGCGGATTGCCGCACTACTGGCAGCGAAACGACGCCGTCGCCGGGATGAGTGATGCTTTATGCTATACTGCCAGAAGGATTTGATGGTACAACAGTAGTTGACGGAGGAGCCCATGTCAACTGAACAACCAGCAGTCACCGTGCGGCCTGCCGTCTCATTTGCGGTTGCCAGCGATGAGGAACTTGAACGGCCGTACCGGGTTATTGTTCAGAACGACGACGTGACTCCCATGGATTTTGTCGTCATCGTGTTGCGTGTCTTTTTCGGGCTTGATCTGGCCCGTGCCGAACAGGTGATGCTTACTGCCCATTATGAAGGGCGTGCGCTGGTAACGGTACTCCCGTTGCAAGAAGCGCAAGAGCGTGTCTATCAGGCTCATCATGCAGCCCGCGAGGCCGGCTACCCGTTAACCTTTTATCTTGAGCCTGATGAACAGTAACGTTTCCGACCTGGTACATGCGTCCCGCATTTTGAAAGATGGAGTTTTGCCCAACTATGAATCTCCGGCCCCGTTTGTTTGCCATTGCCCTGATTTGCATGGCTTTCATTGCCGGGTGTACATCAACACCTCGTGCTTCAATGCCCTCTGAACCGGTGCTGGCTGCTGCGCCGACGCAACCGGTGATCCCTACCCCGCTTCCGACACCTGTACCGGTCTACGCCGACGGCACTGAAGTTGCCGGTGTGCCGATTGGTGGCTTGACGGTTGCAGAGGCAGAAGCAGCACTGAGCAGTGCGCTGTCGGCGAGGGTAACGCCGCTGCGACTGGTTGCCGGTGCATATACGCAGACAATTGAGCCGACGGCAATTAATCTGCACGCCGACCCGGCTGCATTGCTGGCTGCGGCAGCGCCGGCGTTGGGGAGTAGTACGCCGGTACGTGTACCACTCCAGCTTAGCTTCGATGAAACAGCCCTCCGTGAGCAGATGACGACGTTTGCTGCCGAGTCGGCTCTGCCACCCCAGGTCACAGTTATCACGTCAACTGACGTGTTGTCACGGAGCTTTGCCTACATTCCCGGCCGGGCGATTGATCTCGACCGCTCGCTGGAGATTGTGAGCGGCTTGCTACGCCGTGGACGGGCAACCGAACCGATTGCGCTGACTCTTTGGCCGACTACCGAACAGCCGCGTGCTTCGCTTGAACAACTTACCACCCAGCTCGAAGAAATGGCTGAGGCATGGGATGGTGTGGCTGGGGTTTATCTGTATGATCTCGCCACCGGCGCTGAAGTCGCGGTGAATGCGCGCAGTGTCTTCCCCGGCGCCAGCACGATCAAGACGGCTATTATGCTCTATGCCTACACGAAACTTGAAACCTTTACCGAACGCCAGTGGCGGCGCATGCGCCTCATGATCATCGAGAGTGACAACCTGGCGGCAAATGACATACTGGCTGCCGGCGCCGGTGGTACCGGTACCGATCTAGCATTTCGCGGTGCCGAAGAGATGAGTGATATGCTGGCCGATCTTGGTCTGGAATATCTCTATCTCTACGTCCCTTACGAGTCGACCGATTACATCCGGCTGTACAACGTCAGGTATCGCTGTGGGCCAAGAGACCCGGTCGGCGAGCCGCCGTATACCGAGACCGGTTGCGCACTGCGGGCAACTCCTTACGCTATCGGGCAGATCTACCGCATGATTGACGAGTGTGCACGCGGTGAAGGTGTGCTGCTTGAGAAATTTGAACTGCTCAATCCAGATCGATGTCAGGAGATGCTCGACTTGCTGGCTGAGAATGGCGACAATAGCCGGATGGTTGCCGGTCTGCCAGAGGGAGTACGGGTCGAGCACAAATCGGGATGGATTGACAACACCCAGGCTGATGCCGGGATTGTACGCTCACCCGGTGGTGATTATGTGTTGGCCGTGTACGTCTACAAGCCACTGGGAGATCGGGCAGCCTGGCCCGACTCGCTGCTCGGCGGAGCAATTGCCGATTTCAGCCGTCTTGTGTACACTGCCTACAATCCAATTCAAATTGATCCGGCTTCACAGGGAGACACACCATGACCGGTCTACCCATCAAGCGCATGGTGCTCTACAAACACGGTGTTGGCTATTTTGAACGACAGGGCACCTTCAGCGGTGACACCTTAACGCTCACCTTTCCCCTGACGGCAATGGACGACGTGTTGAAGAGTCTGGTTGTCATTGACCGCAGCGGCCAGGTGCGCAACATCGACTTTGCCACCCCTGAAGACCGCGCCGCGCTGCTGGCTCGCGGGAGCATTCAGCTCTCGAACGAACGGAGCCTGCTCGATTTGCTGCGCGATCTGCGTGGACGCACTGTGCGCCTGACCCTGACCGGCAAACAGGGCGAGACGATCACCGGTCAGGTGATTGGGATAGATGTCGAAGATGAAAAACCGCTGCGTCGAGCTATTGTGAGTCTCTACCTCGCGGAAGAGCGGGTGGTGCGTCCGTTTGCGCTCGATGATCTGTTACGAGTTGAACTTGTCGATGAAAAGGCGCATCACGATCTGTCCTTCTTTTTGCGCGCTGCCCAAAACGACGAGCGCAACCGCACGGCGACCGTACACCTGACACCGGGTGAACACGATCTCTTGATCGGCTACGTGGCGCCGGCACCGGCCTGGCGGGTTAGCTATCGTCTGCTCTGCGAGGATGGTGCCGATGGTGCGTCACGCTGCTTCCTCCAGGGTTGGGGGCTGTTCGACAATCAGCTTGAGGAAGATTTGGTCGATGTTGCGGTGACGCTGGTTGCCGGCCAGCCGGTTTCGTTCCGGTATCGTCTATACGAACCGCAGACGCCGGAACGCCCCTTGCTGGGTGATGTACCGCGCCCACAGCCAAAACCGATGGCCCGTATGCGGAAGATGCCGGCACAGGAATACGACATGATGCTGGAAGCAGTGGAAACGATGGCACTGGCAGCACCTGCCCCCGCTCCCGCCCTGACCATTGAGACGGTAACCGACAGTGTACGTGCGGTCGCGGTGGGTGAAGATCAGGGGGCGCTCTTTGCGTATCGGGTCACGCAGCCGGTCAGTGTCGGACGAGGTCAATCGGCAATGGCGCCTATCGTTGGATCACAGATCAGCGGGGCGCGAGAGCTGGTGTACAATCAGCGTCGGCTGGACAAACACCCCCTGGCCGCCATTCGGCTCAAGAACGAGACTGACCTCACCCTGGAGCAAGGGCCGGTCACCGTGCTGATCAATGGCGAATACGCCGGTGAAGCGGTACTACCATTCACCCGTGCCGGTGCCGGGTTCACTGTCTTCCACGCTGTTGAATTGGGGGTGACGGTACTGGAAACGACGCATGAGACCCGCCATCTCCACGGGATTCGGCTTCACGATAGTGATCTATTGATCGATGAATATATGCTCTTGTTCCGGCAATATACGATCATCAGCACTCTGCATACACCATCTACCGTGATCATCGAGCATCACCGCACTGCTCATACCGAACTGATAGACACACCACCGCCCCTCAGCGAAGAGGGTTTCATCGCACGTTGGGCAGTGAATGTACCGGCTGCTGATCAAACGGTGTTCACAGTGTGCGAGCGACGGCTACTCTCGCGCAGCCAGTCAATCAGCAGTCTCACCGGCGAACAGTTGCAACACTTCCTCCGCGACAAACTGCTCGACGAAGCGACCTTTCAGCAGCTTAGCGGAGTGCTCAAACTCTACCGCCAGATTGACAAGGCGCGCAGGATGATCGCCGAACACGAAGTCGAACAGCGACGTATCCTGGAGCGCCAGCAACACCTGCGCCAGACCATTGAACCACTGCGCAGCACTGGTGAAGAGGGGGCATTGCGTCAGCGTTACGTCGCGACCCTGGCACAGCTCGAAGATCAGTTCGAGCAGATCGCCAGATCAATAGCCGAACAACAGACCACCATCGAAAAACTCACAGCGCAGATCGAACGTCGGTTACAGCGCCTTTCTGCACTGAAACGTACAGCGTAAACCCATGATGCGCGACTACCGGACATTCTTTGCCATTGTGCTTGCCAGCCTGGCCGGGTGGATTATTGCTGTCGCAGTCTACACCCAGATCGGTGACAATCGCAGCCCGGAACTCTTGCGCTGGCTGGCATTGGTCATTCTGATTACACCACTCAGTGGCTTGCTCGGATGGATTGCTATCCGGCGCCACGAGTGGCGTCTGGCCGCTGCGTGCTGTGGTGCGCTCTACTTTTTCACGCCCTTCGTGGCTGCCCGCATCGAAACCATCCTCACCCCCGATGCGGCGCGCCAGACGGTAGGGCCGCACACGGTCTATTTTGTCAGTGTGCTGGCATTACACCTGCTCGGTGGGCTGGTGCTGGCCTGGTGGCGGGGAAGGTGATCGAACGGATGACAGGCAATGTAGGAACGTGATCCTTGTTGCTACTGGAACCTGTTGTGAATGTTGTAGGTCATACGTGAAATCATCCATCCCCTCAGGAAGCAACCCTGCTTGATAGTATATCTTCCACACCTCACGGATCGATTCCGTCTGTCTGGAGTGCGGAAGCCTTACTTCCGCACTCACTGCATGTTACGCCAGATGCTTATAGCTCGATCCTGAGCACAGCTATTCCGTTGGTCCATTTGAGTGCAGCATGTTACAACATAGTGGCATTCATGCCCATTATTTGACTATCACGGCAGTTGGTTTGTCGTTTATGCTGCAATAGGCAGTGGTGAGGTTCAGATCGATATTCGTCCAACCTTACACCCCCTCGCGCTCAAGCGTACTACCTTCGATGGCAAATGTGCATAACAGGCTCTGATACCAGTTATGAGCGCTGAATAATTGGCATAAAGACTCGCCAGCCTGCCTCGTATATGCTGACTGTCCCGGTAATCTCATTGGCCAGGAAAAGTAATGCCCGTCCGGTTGGACTCTGGTTTGCCGGTATGAAGAGAACGATTTCTGGGCCACTATCCGGACCAACAGTGTCACCGCTGAAGGTGCGATTGTTGACATATTGCACGAATGTCGGCATGTCAGGTGTGCTCACATCGAAGATCATAGCACCACCCTGCCGTTCCAGTGCGACAAATGCGTAGGTTCGACCGCCGATCACACCAAGCGTCAGCCCCTCTGGTTCGGGACCTTTGTTATCGCTCCGGCTATCAAAGTCGTTTTCATCATTGTTACTGTTGAAAAATTCAGGATACGTTGCAGCAACGATCCTCTCAATCTGGTCGCCACTGTCGAATACTAACTCGCCGTTACCGTTCCAGATCGAGAAGGAACGAGCACCAAATACGTGAATCTGGTCAAATTGACCATCGTTGTCGAAATCACCACTCGCATTACTAACAGTCAGGCGGCCCAGGGCTGTGTTTGCTTTCAGTGCAGTTGCATTCGGAAATTCGGTAGGATCGAGCTGATAACTGTTGCTTCCCAGGCGCACCTCTTCATTAAAACCACTGTAAGCTCGTGCATCGCCCTCATTAACAGTTACCAGATACAACTGACTTCCAACCGTGTAGGAGGCAATTGCATCCGGTTGGTACATACCGTAAACCGGCCAGTTAGCAATGTTGATGGCATTATCCCTGTCACTGGCATCCAATCCATTGCCGGCCAGCAGATGATTCTTTAAACCGAGTGAGCGCACCCACTCGACACTGGAAGTTTGCAGGTTAATTCTGGCAATGGCATTATTCTCCTGGAGGGTAACATACGCAGTCTGGCTGTCAGCAGTTACCGTGATATATTCAGGCTCCAGATTCTTTTGCACTGCATCAGGATCACCTGCAGTTGGCCCAAAGATGCGGGTATCCGTATCAAATTGACTCCGTCGGGCACCGCTAATCTCGAAATCGGCAAAGCCTATACTAATGACATCAGCATCGGTCAAGGCTGAAATATCACCGTCGACTGGGATAACACTGATTGTTCCATAGGGATCAATCGTGTAGTCATCATTTGGCTCGCCTTCGTTGGCAACTAACAGGCGTGCGCCATCCGGGGTGAATGTCAACATATCAGGTAATACACCAACCTGAACCTGATTGATGAACTGTCCCTGGGCATCAAAAAAGACCACCGAGCCGGGATCGGTTTTCGGATCAGCTTCAACTGCCACCACAACCAGATTGCCCCGTACTGCAACACTATTCGGTCCAGCACCG
Source organism: Chloroflexus aurantiacus J-10-fl (assembly GCF_000018865.1). Taxonomy (NCBI): domain Bacteria; kingdom Bacillati; phylum Chloroflexota; class Chloroflexia; order Chloroflexales; family Chloroflexaceae; genus Chloroflexus; species Chloroflexus aurantiacus. The sequence goes on along the minus strand of NC_010175.1, from coordinate 3,476,638 downwards.
TAGGCAGAGAGATCGATACGATTGGTGCGAGTCAGACTGGGGGTATCGCTGAGCTCGACGATATCGAGTGAGTTATCGGCGCTATTCGTTACGTACAAGCGATTGTTGCTGACCGCAACAGTTTCAGCAGAAGCTTCGCCAAGACCGGTTGAATACGTAGCAAGAAGCGTGAATGTGGGGTGGATTGATGACGCGAGGACGGGCAGTGGAAAAATCACAACGAGCAACAGCACAGCAATGACGAACGTGGTCAATTTGCGTAGATACATGGCAACCGTTCCTTTAAGCTTACACACGGACACATGCATCTACCAATATAAAAAAGTTGTATTAAATGAGTGTAATACCGACATTAAGCATTGATGATGTGTATGCTTTGAATAGTGTATTAATGTAAGGGTGGTCATCTTCAATTGTGTGTAACGGAATGATCCAGCACGCCGATGGTAGGGTTTCATTCCCAACAGCTTCGGCAGTAGAGCTTATTGCCGGTGCTGGCAGGCAACGCAATCACCGCTGCATCAACGGCACAAAGACCTGATGCCACAGCGGGACAGCCATCGGCTCACTAACCAGTCCTGTTGCATCACGCACACGGACGAAGAGCTGGCGGGTTTCGCCAGCCTCCCATCGCCAGCGGATTTCCGGTACCAGCGGTAGCCAGGCTGCCGTGGCGAAATCGGGGGTGGTACTCAGTTGTACATCCAGTGGTGTATCTTGATCGTGGGAATCGAAGCGCAATCGCACAGTGTCAGTTTCGAGCCACTCAGTCTGGATGCCGGCACGTGGTGGCAGATTGAGCGTTACTGTCTGCGATACAACAGTCGTGTTTCCCGCTCGATCAACGTAGGACACCTCTACCACATGATCGCCTTCAACTGACGGTAAACTCCAGCGATAGCTGTCGTAATACGGTAACGGATCGCTCTGCTCACCGTTAATGCTCAACGTCACCGCAACAATGCCACCGTTGTCGTCCATAGCATTGGTGTCAATGCGGATTGTGGGTTCATTGACAACGACCGGATCGGGGGACAGGGCTGGTGCTGTGGCAAGAACAGCAATTTCGGCTGGTGATAAGGGATTAGCAAAGATCGCCAGGTCGTCAATTGCCACGCCGGCAGCGGGACTACCGGCGCTAAAGCGTCCGATATACAGCAGCGCACCAGGAAGATACGGTAAGACGGCGTTATTCCGCTCGGCAACCAACACGCCATCGATGTAGAGGGCTTTATACCCATTCGCAGCATCCCAGATCACCGCAAAATGGTGCCAGCCGGCACTCAACGTATCCGGTACGCTCAGCAGGTCTTCGCCGCTGGTGGCATCACCCACCGTCCAGAACGTCCACTGCGCACGACTATCGGTTCCAGACCGATCCCGGCGCAGGGCCAGGGTTCCAGTATAGACAGGCACCCCTTCCGGTTCGGCACTCGTCGCAAACAGATAGTGGCGATTAAGGCTATTGCCGGGGAAGGTGGTCGGTATCTCAACCCATAAACTTATGGTTCCTCGTTCAAGATCGAGGTTGCCGGTCGTGGGTAAGGCAACGATGGCGTTGTCGCTCACCATTGCCTGACCGAAGCGACCGCCGGTAAAGCGTGGATTGCCACTGAGGTATGGGATGCTCTGACCAACTGTCTGGAGCGCATGCCCATCGAAACTCACGGCAAGGCGGAGATGGTCGGGCGGTGCGACACGCATCGTACCAATTGGCGGTGTGGTGTCAGACACTGGTGGCATGTAATCAGGCGGTGTGAAATCGTAGGTGCCGATTAGATCAGGATGCCAGAGCCAGGTACTGGCTGCACAACCGGCGTAGGCCGGGCAGGGATCGGGGCCGGGGCCGAACCAGCCATACGGATCAACCTGTTTGCGAATACCCCCTTCCCAGCGCCGGACTTCAAAGTGCAGATGCGGAGTTCCGCTCACCCCACTGGCACCGCTCACACCAATCTGCTGACCGGTTGCAACGCGCACCCCATTGCCCTCGTTGAAGATGGGTGCAAATGCACTCAAATGCCAGTAGACGGTCTCGTAGCCGTTGGGATGAACAATGACAACGCCAAGACCCCGTGACTCACGAAACGCATACGCCGTACCACTTGCGGCAGCAAGGATCGGAGTGGAGAACGGTGCATCCGGGAAAACATAATCATGACCATCGTGGCTATTGTATTGCACGTTTCGCCGGCCAAGATAGTCAACCATTTCATTGTTGCCATCACCCCCGGTATCGACCATTGGGTAAAGATGATCGAAGTAGGCAAGATGGTTGACCCGCGTACCCATCGGCCATGGCGCCCGTAACCAACCGGTAACATCGGTCGTCACCACGACAGGTGGCGCGAGCTGACCATCGAAATAGGTACGAAGTGCCGCTGCGGTTGCTTTCACTGCTGCCAGCCATGTCACCGAATCACGGCCCTGAGCCAGAAATCGCTTCATGGCAATCCACTCAGCCGGCTCATCAAGTGAGATGGTGAGTGTCAACCCATCTTGTAATCGAATGGTTGGCGGTTGCTGATACGGTCCCAATCCAGCCCGTAATTCCCGGTTAACCCATGTGATCTGTTCGGCGAAACCGGTAGGGCCGTGCAGGCCGAAGGGGTGACTCAAGGCGGTTGCTGGCGGAGCAGGATCGCTGATTAGACCCGCTGTTGCTTCGAGCAGGGCCAGGGTAAGGAATGGACTGACGCCGAAGTAAATGCTCTGCTCTTCGATAATCTGGGCCGCAGGTTTCCCGTCAACATCGAGTTCTTTCAAGGGGCCGGGCTGCCGGGCGAGAAACTCAGCCACGCTCCATCCACCGGTCGGCTGGGCGTGGACCGGATTGGCGATAACAACGAAGCTCACGATGAGCAGCCAGGAGGCGAAGCGATGCATAAGTGACCGTATGCAGCAATGGTTCGATGTTGTACCTATACTACCATAACGTCATTGTGAGGCAAAGGTTTCCTGGATGACAAAGTGCTAAGGTTTGAATTAACGGGATGCTTTACCAGCACACCTTACCTCTCCAGGAATGCAACTGCTGCCATGTCGGAACACTCTGGCACAGACTTCTGGTTTCCCCTCTACCGCGCACAGAGGAGTGGAGGCAGGAAGCTCCAGCGCCAGCTTCTGGTCTCCCCTCACCCGTGTGTAGGCTATGCATTACCCATAACTCGAATACTGCATAGCTCGCGTGCGGGAGCAGGGGTGATGGCCGGCGAGTCGGCGGGTTAAAACCCTACCTCAATTCCTTGAAGCCCCTGCGGGACTGGCCTGACGACGGGGAAGAGTGCCCCCAGACCCTGCAGGGCTTGCACGCTGTCAGGCAGGGCTTCAGCCCGTCCACGGTACAGCCCGCCCAACGGCGGCAAGAGGCAACCCAACTGTAGATGGACGACAACACTGCCCTCTTCCTGATCGGTGTGCTGGATCAGGATACGTTGCTTCATGTACGCTGTAAATACCTGCCTGTACTACAGCAAGGCATCGTAATAGCAAGTTTGCTGAGCGACGTTCCAGGTCTTGTTGGCAAGCTATCGCTCTTTAGACTGACGCACTACCCGCATGAGTAGCGACAGCAAGACTAAAATGCCCAGCACTCCATATTCAAGAATCGGTATGCGCAGAATATCAGGTAAACGATGCCACTCACGACGTACACCGCAATAGGTCAATGCGGTTGTTGCATACGCGGCACCGATTGTCCACCGCGCTCGTTGCGAGAGTCCCAGGCCGTGCATCTGATTAATGACGAACATCGCGAGCAGGCTGAAGGTAAACATTGCACCCAACCCGCTCCGCTTGTAGAGAGTCGAAACAACTGCATGTGGCAGCACCATCAACTCCAGTACCAGTGTCCAGCGCGGGTCGCGATGCGCTTTTGTGTAGATCAGTGCCGATTGCACAAAGAGCAGGAGGGTGTGAAAGAGACCGGTGTAATGCAGCGGTTTCGGATCGATAGGATGATACCAGAAATTGTACGTCGATGCCCACGAGAAGATATAACCGTGAAAGCGCCGGGCAAAGCGGACTAACTCAGGTGGTGGCAAGACCCGCCGACTGCCGAAGAAAAGACCACGCCGGGGTGCCTCAAGCGCCAGCGTCAACATCAAGATGAACGCAACAGAGCCAAGCGCACTCCCTTCAGGCACATCACGCGCCAATCCGTCGTAGGTATAGTGCGACTGGAGATAGTGCAGGGCCACACCACCAGCATTAACGGCCAGCGCAATCCAGTTGAGTCGCTTCATAGCAGTAGTGTAAGGCAAGCGCTGGTGTTGAGCAGCGTAGATACACCCCCAGATCGCGAACTGATGCAGCAGGTATCCACTCCAGGCCAGCCAGCGCTGTGCCGGATGGGGGATGGCGGAAATCCAGCGGTAATCACCGTGTTTACCGCTATATTCGATATAACGCTCAGGCTCGCGTCCAACCAGGGCAGAGAGGCCAACCGTACCGGCACACACCGCTGCTGCCGGCAAGAGCAGATCGTGGGCATTCGGCGCAGGTGCATCAACATCCGCTGCTTCAGTCACCCAATCCACGTAGCGCCGCAGCACCCAACCGGCCAGCGCTGCCCCGGCTGCGGCTGCCAGACCACTCGCGAGCGCCCGCCATGGATGCCGCCGCGGTTCAGCCACTAATCCCGCACACACAGCACCTGTTGTACTGACCAGCAGGAGTCCCGCACCAGGACGTTGACCGCGCATCACATCAAGCCAGTACATCGCCGCCATCGGGTTGAAGAGTGCTGCTCCCGCCAGAGCGTAATTCGTGCGCGGATTGGTCACGGCTGGCCTCCTCTCAAGGCACGAACTGTTAACAGTATGTGCAAAATGATGACATATCATACCACACTTGCAGCGTGCGAGAAGGTTGAAGGTTCAGGAGTTAAGAATCTTTTCGACTGTGTAAATATTTGACTACTCAGATTTGACAGAACGGTGGGAGATGCGTAGGATACGACGCAACACCCTTAGCGCAGGAGGCTCGCAATGAAGACGATCATGATCTACAACGGTCCCATTTACACCCTCGATTCAAAGCAACCGGTAGTACGGGCACTGGCCATTCGCGGCGAGCGCATTATCGCCGTGGGTAACGAAGGTCCGGTACGTGCGGCAGCCGGCAGCCAGGCCGAGCTGATTGATCTGCAAGGGCGAGCGGTTGTTCCGGGGCTAACCGATGCTCACGTACACATTGTGCTCCACGGACTGGCCCGTCAACAGGTACGCTTGACCGGATGTGCCGATTATGCAGCCGCCCTTGATCACATTGCAACTGCTGCGCAGCGCCTTCCTGCCGGAGCCTGGTTGCGCGGTAACGGATGGGATCATACGCTGTGGGGAGGACACTGGCCAACACGTACCGATCTCGACCGGGTCTGCCCGGATCGCCCGGCGATGCTCTCGCGGAAAGACGGCCATTCGCTCTGGGTTAACAGTCGGGCACTGGAACTGGCCGGCATCACGGCGGCAACCCCCGATCCGGCTGGAGGTCAGATTCAACGCGATGATCAAGGAGAGCCGACCGGTATCTTGCTCGAAACCGCTATGGAGCTGGTACGGGCAGTGGTGCCGCCACCCACACGGGCCGAGCGGATTGCCGCGTTACGGCTGGCGATTGATGAAGCACTCAGCTACGGTTTAACCGCTCTCCATGTGCCACCGGCCACCAACCCGACGGATGGCCCCGACACCCTGATTGATCTGCAAACCCTTTACCATACCGGCGATCTGACCATCAGAGTTCTGGCCCATCTCGCCGGTGCACATCTCGATCACGCCATTGCCCTTGGCTTGCGCAGTGGTCTGGGTGATGACTGGCTGCGGATCGGCGGCCTGAAACTCTTCGCTGATGGATCGCTCGGTTCTGAAAGTGCGCACATGCTGCTGCCGTATGAAGGACGAGATCATACCGGCATCGCCGTCATCCCTCCCGCCGAGATGCAAGAGATTGTCACGCGGGCCAACGCTCATGGGATCAGCGTTGTCGTGCATGCGATTGGTGACGCCGCGAACCGTAGTGTGCTCGATGCGATTGCCGCTGCCCGGGCTACGGCTGCGTCTCTAGCCCTACCCAACCGGATCGAGCATTGCCAGATTCTCGATCCCCACGATATTCCGCGTTTCGCCGAGCTGAACGTTATCGCTTCGATGCAACCCATTCACTGTACTGCTGATATGGTGATGGCCGAGCGGCTGTGGGGGAAGCGCTGCGCAACCAGCTATGCCTGGCGCAGCCTGCGCGCTGCCGGGGCAACGCTGGCGTTTGGCTCCGATGCACCGGTCGAGACAATGGATCCGTGGGCCGGTATTCATGCTGCCGTAACCCGCCAAACGACCGATGGCACGCCGGATGGAGGATGGTATCCTGAACAACGATTAACCCTGACGGAAGCGTTAGAGGCATACTGTATTGGCCCGACAATTGCCGGCGCCGATGCCGAACGAAGGGGCCGGCTCATCCCCGGCATGTTTGCCGATCTGGCAGTGCTCAATGGCGATCCCTTCCAGATGCCGGTAACCCACCTTCATACATTGCACGCCGAACTAACGATGGTTGGGGGCAAGATCGTTTTTAATCGCACATCTCGTTGAGAAAGGGATTGCCATCATGCTGCGTAATCGCGTCTTCACAGCCGTTGTCGGTGGTCATTTTATGGTCGATCTGCTGAACAGCCTGGGAGCAGTTCTGCTGGCGGTACTGGCGGTACCGCTCGGTTTAAGCAATCAGCAGATCGGGTTAGCGCTGACGATCTATACGCTCCTTGGGGCGCTATCACAACCACTCTTTGGCTGGATCGCCGACCGACTACCCGGACGCACCCTTCAACTCGCAGCAATTGGCGTGATCTGGATGGCAACCTGCTACACAGGCGTTGCCCTTGCCCCTAACTGGACTATCCTGCTGCCGTGTTTTCTCCTGGCCGCGCTCGGCAGTGGTCTCTTTCACCCGATTGGCACCGCCAGCGCCGCGGCTGCCGTGCCCGACAAACCGGCCAGTGCAACATCGATCTTCTTCTTCGGTGGGCAGATCGGTCTGGCCACCGGCCCAATCCTGGCCGGTATTGTGTTGACCATGGCCGGGACACCCGGCATCGTGCCAATTGCGCTCGCAGCCGCCATACCGGCAGGTGTATTACTCCTGGCGCAACAAACCGCACGCAGTCGCCGTCTGAACCGCGCTGCTCCTACACCCAACACCCACCCCTGGACAAAGCTGGCTGTCGTTCTGTTGATTGCCTTTATTGTGCTGGTAGTTGTGCGATCATCGATCCAAACCGTCTATCAATCATTCCTGCCCAAACTATTCAGTGATCGCGGATGGGAACCGGCGATCTATGGTGCGCTGGCCGGCACCTTCATGGCGAGTGGCGCAATTGGCAATGTGATTAACGGTTGGATGGCCGACCGCTTCGGCATGCGGGCTGCAACCGTCTGGCCGCTCATCCTCAGCGTCCCTGCCGGTCTGGCCTGCTTCATAGCTACCCCCTTGTGGGCAATCTTTATCGGCTGCGGCCTGGCAGGTATGCTCGTCGGCGGCCAGCACAGCATCCTGGTCTTACATGCCCAACGCATTTTACCGGTACGACAGGGGTTGGCATCGGGACTCATCCTCGGCTTCACCTTTGCCAGCGGCGCCATCGGCACCTGGTTTAGCGGCATCATTGCCGATGTGATTGGGCTTGAAACCGTGATGATCGGCGTTACCCTGCTCGGTTTACCGGCAGCCGCTCTGGCGCTCACCCTGCCGGGCCGCCCTAAAGCAACCGTCACCCGCGACATACCTGCGGGGATGCAAGCGGAAGTGCGGGGGTCGTAAATAATTCAAGTTGCCACCTTTATCACCACAGAGGCACGGAGGACGCAGAGGATGGGCATAACCTGGTTTGCTCCTATGAGGCGTGGCTCCGTAAAAACTGGCTGCTCCTGACATCATTTATGCGGTTATGCCACACGGTGTAAAGGACAACGTCGTGCCGTTCCTGGCAGCCAGCCTCCGTGTCTGCTTACAGTATAGATGGCAACTGGGGTATGATAGTGCCGTGTTTCGCTAGAGCCTGCGTCAGTACGGCATCAAGCCTCCATTCCATGACGCGAACGTTTCCCCAGTCCCTGGCGAAAGCTACTGTCACTGACCGAATTTTGAAATGAGTTCTACAACCCAAGTTACTACCATTTTCACCACAGAGACACAGAGGACACAGAGGAATGGGGATAAGTCGGGTTGTTACCGTGAGACGTGACATAGCACATCCGCGAGAACTGGTTGCTCCCCACATCGTTCATGCGGTTACGCCATACGGTATTAAGTGCAGCTTCGTACTATTCATCCTGACAATCAGACTCTACAGCCAGCTCACGGCATAGGTGACAACTTGAGTTACTATATCAGGTGGAGGAGGTAGTTGGAAGGATGTCACGTCATAGAGTAAGTTCACGTCATCTCATCGATTATTGATTATTGATCGTTCACCAATCGCACGTCGTAACCGTCATCGATTAGGTGTGCCGGCGCGATATGCACCTGACATCGAGCAAAATGGAAGCATGGCTTCCACACACCAAACCATGCGACAAGAGCATTACTGCGCATGATTGCTGCGCGGATGTACAACATAGCTGCCAGGCATTGCTTTCGCCTATCCAGCGGGAAAGATGTTTCGGATAACCTCGCAGGGGAAACTCTGATTTGAAACCCTCCATTCCCGTTCACACCAACACGACGATGAAACTGGTACCTTGCACCACCTGACAATTGCCATTATTCCTTCCTACACCAAATATTGCTCACTCAGCTTATAATGAACAAATGAAGGAAACGAAAGGAAGGTATTATGACCACAACTACCAGCAAAGTTCCAACCCGTGCCGAGGTACCGGAAGAGTACACCTGGGATTTGAGCCAGATCTTTCCCGATGTAGCGGCCTGGGAGCAAGAATTGAGTGCCGTTGAGGCGCGAGCGCAGGAGCTGGCCGCCCTGCAAGGTACCCTGGCTCAAGGCCCGGCTCAATTGCTGACCGCGCTGACGCTGCGCGACGAGGTTGGTCGTCGCTTATACGCGATCTATGTGTATGCCACACATCTGAAGGATAGCGATAGCACAAACCCGGTTGGTCAGGGATTGGCTGAACGTGCCAGTAGTTTTGCCGCCCGGATACAGGCTGCGCTGGCCTTTATCGAGCCTGAACTGTTGACGATTCCAGCGGAGACCATTGAGGCGTGGGTAGATGCCACTCCCGATTTGCACGTCTACCGCTACGAGTTAGAGAAGTTGAACCGGCAACGCGCCCATATACGCTCGGCTGAGGTTGAGCAGGTGATGGCCGAGTTCAGCGATCTGGTCCGTACACCGTACCGGACGTTCTCGATGTTGACCGACTCAGACCTGCAATTTCCGACGATTGAGGATGAGAATGGTCAACCGGTGCAGTTGTCGCATGCCCGCTATGGCCGGTTGCTCGAAAGCCAGGATCGGCGGGTGCGTCGTGATGCGTTCAAAGGATACTACAGCGCATTCCTGCCGTTTCGTAATACGATTGCAACAACGCTGGGTGCTGCGATCCGTTCGCATGTGATTGAAGCCCGTTTACGTAATTACTCCTCGGCGCTGGAGGCAGCACTGGCACCGAATGAGATTCCGGTCGAGGTGTACCACAACCTGATAGCGACTGTGGAGGCCAATTTGCCGCGCTTCCATCGTTATCTGTCGGTACGGCGTCGCTTGCTGGGCCTGGATGAGCTGCATTTCTACGATTTGTATGTCCAACCCGTACCCGATGTCGAGTTGACGATCCCGTACCACGAGGCGTGCGATTTGATGCGGTCTGCCTTCCGGCCTCTCGGCGAAGAGTATAGCGCTGCGCTTGAGCAGATGTTCAGTCGCCGCTGGATCGATGTCTACGAGAATGTTGGCAAGCGCAGCGGTGCTTACAGCGGTGGTTCGTATGGCACACCGCCCTACATTTTGCTGAACTACCAGGATCGGCTGCGCGATGTCTTTACGCTGGCACACGAATTGGGCCATTCGCTCCACTCCTACTTCACCCGCACCCATCAACCGTTTGTCTACGGGAATTACACGATTTTTGTCGCCGAAGTGGCTTCAACTCTCAATGAGGCACTGTTGACCCACTACATGCTCACCAATGGTGCTGATGAAGCACTGCGCCGACGCCTGCTGGCGCAGCAGATTGAGGAGATTCGGGGCACCATCTTCCGCCAGACCATGTTTGCCGCCTTCGAGTTGTGGATGCACGAACGGGCCGAACGCGGTCAGCCGCTCACTGCTGATGCCCTGAGCCAGTATTATCGCGATCTGGTCATTCGCTACCATGGCCCTGAGTTGCAGGTCGATGATGAGCTGGCGTATGAGTGGATGCGCATCCCTCATTTCTATTACAACTTTTATGTCTACCAATACGCAACCGGCATCTCGGCAGCGCTGGCATTGAGTCGCCAGATTATCAATGAGGGTCAGCCGGCCATTGAACGCTACCTGCGCTTCCTGCGGAGTGGCTCATCACGCTCGTCGATTGATTTGCTGCGTGACGCCGGTGTTGACATGACATCACCGGAACCGATACAGGCGGCGATGGATACATTTGCCGGGTTGGTTGATCAGCTTGAGCAGTTGGCCGGTTGAGGGTGAGAGCGGATTACCCGCTTCGTGATCTTTCTAAAGTCTATGCAAGGGCGACCGGTTGGTCGCCCTTGCGTGTAGGTAACGAGTATGGATTGTGGGCCGACGAATTGGGAGCGGTCTGGGCAATCTACCAGTATGCTGTCAGATATGCAGCGTGGTATGGACACGCAGCTACTCCTCCGCCCAGTCACGTGGCTTGAGAAATTCGGCCATCGCTGCTTCCGGTGAACCGGGTTCGGGCTGGTATTTGAATTGCCAGCGCGCCAGCGGTGGTAATGACATTAAAATCGCTTCGATGTTGCCCCCGGTTTGCAGCCCAAAGAGGGTGCCACGGTCGTAAATCAGATTGAATTCGACGTAGCGTCCACGACGGTAGAGTTGCCACATGCGTTCGCGTTCACCGTATGGGGTGTGCATACGACGACGCACGATGGGCAGGTAGGCGTCGAGGATGGTGGTAATGCCATCACTCACGAAGGCGAAGGCGCGCTCGAAGCCATCGTCGCCGGCGGGATGCAGATCATCGAAAAAGATGCCACCAATCCCTCGCATTTCGTTGCGATGCTTGAGGAAGAAGTAGTTATCGCAGGTCGCCTTCATTTCACGATAGTCGGCAATTGGGTGACGGGCACAATAGTCGCGTAATGTTACGTGAAAATGGCGGGCATCTTCAGCGAAACCGTAGCTGGGGGTGAGATCCATCCCCCCGCCAAACCACCAGTCATCGCCGGCTTCAAAGTAGCGAAAATTGGCGTGAAACGCCGGTACGTAGGGGTTGCGCGGGTGCAGCACCATCGAGATGCCGGTTGCGAAGTAGGGCTGACCACGGGTTGAGGGGCGATGTTGCCAGATGCTGGGTGGTACTTCGACACCATAGACCGCCGAGACATTGACACCGGCCCGCTCGAAGACAGCCCCTTCAGTCATTACCCGTGCGGTGCCACCACCACCACCTGGGCGCTCCCAACTCTCGGCGACAAACTGAGCGTGCTGATCGATCTCTTCAAAGGCGGCGCATAACCGCTGCTGGCCACTCCGCATCAGATCGTGTACGATGGTACGGGTATCGGTGATTGTCATATGTAATCTCCTCATTCCGCCGACGATACCAGTCCAGCAAACGCCACTTCTGCCGCCGCCAGGGTTTCATCGATGTCGGCATCGGAGTGCGCAGTGCTGAGGAAACCGGCCTCAAACTGTGACGGGGCCAGATAGATGCCCTGATCGGCCATCGCCCAGAAGAAACGGGCGTAGCGCTGGGAATCGGCGTAGGCTTTTGCTTCGGCATAGCTGGTGATCTGGCTCCCCTCTTGACGCAAAAAGTAGCAGCCGAACATAGTGCCGACATTACCAACCTGCACCGGAATGCGATAGCGTTCGCCAAGCATGCGCAGGCCATCGGCAAGCCGGGCAGTGCGGGTGACTGCCTGCTGGAAGGCACCGGCATCCCCGCCGAAAGCGGTACGAAGGGTCGTCAGACCGGCGGTCATCGCCAGAGGGTTACCACTCAGGGTACCGGCCTGATACATCGGCCCGGCAGGCGCAACCAGTTGCATCAACTGCCGTTTGCCGGCATAGGCACCTACCGGTAAACCGCCGCCGATGACCTTCCCCAGGCAGGTCAGATCGGGATCAAGACCCCACAGCGCCTGCGCACCACCCGCCGCCACCCGGAAACCGGTCATCACTTCGTCGAGAATGAAGATCGCGCCGTGGGTCTGGGTCAGTTCACGCAACCCACTCAGGAAGCCAGGTTTAGGCAGCACGAAGCCCATATTGGCGGCAATAGGTTCAACAATCACTGCCGCAATCTCGGCACCACGGTTGGCAAACAACGCTGCCGCCGCATCGAGGTCGTTGTACTCGATGGTGATGGTCTCGGCAGCCACCGATGGCGGGACGCCGGGACTATCAGGCAGGCCAAGGGTCGCCACCCCACTGCCCGCCTGCACCAGCAGCATATCGGCATGGCCGTGGTAGCAACCGTTGAACTTGACAATCAGGCGGCGACCGGTAGCGGCACGAGCCAGACGCAATGCGCTCATCGTTGCCTCGGTACCGCTGTTGACAAAGCGAATCTGTTCAATCGAAGGCACCAGTTCGATCACCAGCCGGGCAAGTTCGGTCTCCAGCTCGGTTGGCGCGCCGAAGCTGGTACCCCGTTGTGCCTGAAGGGTAATCGCCTCGACCACCGCAGGATGGGCGTGACCGAGCAGAAGCGGCCCCCACGAGAGCACGTAGTCGATGTAACGATTGCCATCGACATCCCACACATAAGCGCCCTGCCCACGCTCAAAGAAGATAGGTATTCCGCCAACCCCTCGAAAAGCCCGCACCGGCGAATTTACACCACCGGGAATCACTTCCCGAGCAGCAGCATAATCGGCCTGCGAACGGCTGTAGCGTTCGGTTACAACACTCATTACACAACCTCCTGAAGGACGGGAGCGGTAGCTGGGAGCGGATACGATTGGACAAACTCGACCAGATAGCGCACGTGATCAACCGGTGTTTCGGTGAGAATGCCGTGACCGAGATTAAAGATGTGTCCCGGACGCCCACCGGCCCGTTCCAGAATGTCACGGGCACGAGCGGCAATGATCGACGGCGGTGCAAAGAGGGTCATCGGATCGAGATTGCCCTGAACCGCATGATTGAACCCGTACTGCGCCCAGGCCACATCAAGATCAATCCGCCAATCAACACCGAGCACATCGGCTCCGATCTGGCGCACTTCGCCGGCCAGACCGGCCATATCGGTACCAAAATAAATAATTGGTGGTGTTACGTCGCCTAAACGGGCGCGGATTGTTTGCACGAGCGCCTGGGTATGGCGTAGCACATACGCCCGGTAGTCGGCAGGCGAGAGAGCACCGGCCCAGCTATCAAAAATCTGGACCGCGTCGGCACCGGCTTCGATCTGAGCGATTAGATAGTCGGCAACTAACCGGCTGAGACGTTCCATCAGATCGTGCCACGCTGCCGGTTGCTCGTACATAAAGCGCTTGGTAAGCCGATATTCGCGCGATCCACCACCTTCAATGGCATAACTGGCGAGCGTAAATGGCGCACCGCTGAACCCGATGAGCGGTAAACCGTTCAGCTCCCGCTTGACAAGTTGCAGTGCCGCCAGGGTATAGGCAACCGTCTCGCGCGGATCGCACGAGCGTAATACACTGACATCATGCGGGCTGCGGATCGGGTTGTGGATGACCGGCCCTTCCCCTTTTTCATACGTGAGCTGTAACCCTAGCCCTTCGAGTGGGGGCAAAATATCGGCAAAGATAATTGCCGCATCAACGCCAAATGCCTGCACAGGCTGAAGGGTCACCTCGGCGGCAACTTCTGGGGTTTTAACCATCTGCAAAAAGCCATAGCGCTCGCGGATGGCCCGGTATTCCGGCATGTAACGTCCAGCCTGGCGCATTAACCAGATCGGTGTGCGATCAACCGGCTGACGACGACAGGCGCGCAGAAAACGATCTCGCATTGCACTCCTCTCAATCTTTACAATGGCGGGTTGGGTTACCACAAAGACACAGAGGGCACAGAGGTTTTTTTGTTATCTCTGTGTCTGCTGTGCCTCGGTGGTGCATTCCTGTCGGGCTGGTTCACCACCGAGTCACGGAGAACACAGAGGGTTTTCATCATCTCATCTCTGTATCCTTGGTACCTCGGTGGTGCAATCCCTTCCCCCGCGTTGACGCTGCTGAGCGCGGATTGAAGACCTCGCTCAGCACCAGTCATCCAAGCCATTCGGCGGCTTCTCTGGCCCAATAGGTGATAATCATGTCAGCGCCGGCACGTCGAATAGCGGTCAGCATCTCCAACGCAATCCGCTGCTCGTCGAGCCAGCCCTGTAATGCTGCGGCCTTCACCATACTGTACTCGCCGCTCACCTGATACGCTGCCAGCGGCAATGTATGGCGGTCGCGCACCTGCCGGATAATGTCGAGGTAGGCGAGTGCCGGTTTGACCATCAAGATATCTGCTCCCTCCGCCACATCGAGATCGACTTCACGCAGTGCTTCACGCGCATTGGCCGGATCCATCTGGTACTGGCTCCGATCACCGAACTGAGGCGGACTTTCGGCAGCATCGCGGAAGGGGCCATAAAAACCGCTGGCATACTTTGCGGCATAGCTCATGATCGCGGTATGGCTCAGCCCCGCAGCGTCCAGCGCCGAGCGAATCGCCGCCACCATGCCATCGATCATGCCAGAAGGGGCAATAATATCGGCTCCGGCACGGGCATGCACTATCGATGCTTCGGCCAGCAGCGCCAGGGTTGGATCATTAAGCAGGTACCCTTCACCCAACTGCGGTTGAAAATCATCGCGGGTCGGTGTGTTGAGCACACCACAGTGACCGTGATCGGTGTACTCGCAGAAGCACATATCGCTAATAACCACCATTCCCGGCACTTCAGCTTTGATGGCCTGGATGGCCTGGGGTACAATCCCCGCCGGGTCGGCATTCTCGCTACCACACGGATCCTTGTGGGCCGGAATCCCAAACAGGAGCACGGCCCGAATCCCGAGCGCCGCCAGCTCGCGTGCTTCGCGGGCAGCCTGGTCGGGTGACATCTGGTACTGACCGGGCATCGAGGCAATCGGATTGCGCAGGTTATGGCCGTGACGGACAAAGATCGGGGCAATCAACTGGGCCGGTGTCAGGCGAGTTTCGCGCACCAGATCGCGCATGGCCGGACTGATCCGCAACCGGCGCGGACGGTGAACCGGCGTTGGTACCTGTGTCGTTGTGCCATTCGTAGCCGGTGTATGACGTGAGAGCACATCCACAGCCTTACTCCTTCACTTCACAATACGGTGTAAAAACCTGTTCAAGCACAGCAATCAGCGCATCGTCGTTTGGACGTTCGGCAATACCCGCAATGGGGAGCCCTAGATCAGCGCAAACGGCAGCCGTGCTGGGGCCAATGCAGACCAGTGGCGGCAAGCCGGTCGGTACGTGAAGCTGCTGCAACTGGCGAACTGCCGAACCACTGGCGAGCACGATAGCGTCAATCGCACCGTCATCGATCATACGTTGCAAATCGGCAAGGCCAGGGCCGGCCACGGTGCAATAGGCGGTAACCCGATCAACGTCGGCACCGGCAGCGCGAAGCGCTTCAGTGAGAGTTGGCGGAGCAATATCCGCGCAGGGCAACAAGACACGCTTCCCGGCAAGCTGCCCCATGATCGCCGGCAAGGCACTGCCGATCTCGGTATCAGGAACAACTGTAGGTTCGCGCCCCCAGGCCCGCCGACAATCGCTGGCAGTCGCTTTGCCAACCGCTGCAATGGCGGTCGATTCAGGAATTGTGGTGTCAGCTAACACCTGCACCGTCTGCCGGCTGGTCACGACCAGCCAGTGATACGCACCAGTAGCCAGACGATTGAGCGCCTGCTGCAATGGTGCCGGATCGGGAGGCGGCATATAGGCAATCAGTGGCGTCAGAAGTGGAATCGCACCAAGCGCCTGCAAGCGTGCAGCCAGCGTATCGCCACGTCCGGCCGGGCGCGTGATGGCGATTCGACGACCAACCAGTCCACTCATCGTCGTGCCTCCAACTGATGACGGATAGCGGTGAGAATCGCGTCACCGCCGCGAGCCAGCAATTCTTCGGCAACCGCCACTCCCAACGCTTCGGCCTGTGCCGGGTCACCGGTCTGCTCGGCAAACACCAGCGTACTGCCATCGAGAGTACCAACCATCCCGCGCAGATGCATACCGGTATCGGTCATAACCGCGTGAGCTGCCACCGGAATCTGACAGCCACCTTCCAGACGGCGCAACAGCGCACGTTCAGCGAGTGCCGCTGCTCTGGCTGCCGGATCGTCAAGTGACTCTACCAGCGTGCGCGTTGCCTCATCATCGGCGCGGGTCTCGATAGCCAGAATACCCTGCGCCACCGCCGGCAGCATCACCGATGGCTCAAGCGGATACACAACCGCTTCGCCGATCTGTGCGCCGGGGGTGCCATCCCACAAACCCAGCCGCCGCAACCCGGCCGCAGCCAGAATGAGCGCATCGTACTGACCGGAGGCCAGTTTACGCAGGCGCGTATCAACATTGCCCCGAACGTCAGTCAATTGCAGATCGGGCCGATGATGGCGCACCTGACTGGTTCGCCGCAGGCTTGACGTGCCCACCCGTGCACCGGCAGGCAACGTAGCGAGATCGGTGCCCAAACCGGCCTGACGGACAACCAGCACATCACGCGGATCAACGCGCACCGGAAACGCCGCCAACACCAGACCATCCGGGGTCGCCGTCGGCATATCTTTTGCGCTATGTACGCACAGATCAACCTCACTGGCCAGCAAGGCATGCTCAAGTTCTTTCACGAACAGACCTTTATCACCGACCGCCGACAAGGCCACATCGAGCACCCGATCACCGGTGGTCGAAATAATCCGCAGCTCAACCTCTAATGAGGGAAAGGCCGTGCGGAGCGCGTCGGCAACCCACACGGACTGAACACGGGCAAGTGCCGAACCACGAGTACCAAGCAATAAACGTGCCATAACTCCTCTCAATGCTCCAGATTAAAGAGTTCGGCCAGAATGGAAGCATAGCGTTTGCCCTGACCATGCGCGGCGGCTTCGCGCAGGCAACGGGTAGGCAGGTGCAACAGCTTGTTCACGATACTCCGCGACAGCCCTTCAATGACTGCCCGCTGTTCGGGTGAGAGATCGTGCAAGCGACGCAAGGCACGGGCCAGTTCCTCATTCCGTACCTCCTCAGCCCGCTGGCGCAACATTGTCAGTACCGGCAGGGCCTCCTGGGTACGCATCCAGGACAGAAACTCCTGCACCTGCTCTTCAACAATCTGTTGGGCAATCTCCAGGACTGCGCTCCGCAACTCAATCGTATGACTCACAACCTCACGCAGATCATCAACCGTGAAGAGGTGTACACCGGGAATCTGGGCGACATCAGCCGCAATGTCGCGGGGCACGGCCAGATCGATCAACAACATCGTCGGCGGATCGCACTCACCACAGGCGCGAGCCCGCTGTTTATGGGCAATCGCCTCGGCCACGTGATGGCGGTAAATAATCGGTACCGGTGCTGCGGTCGAGCTAATGACAATGTCGGCGCGGGCCAACGCCTGGGGTAGAGCACCGAAATCAAGCATCTCAGCACCGTAGCGTTCGGCCAGGGCGGCAGCACGCGCCGACGTGCGATTGACAATCGTCAATCGATCAGCACCGTTGGCGATCAGATTCTGGGCGGCAAGCTCGCTCACCTCACCGCCGCCGATCAACAACACCTCACGGCCCCGTAGATCACCGAGCCGACGACGGGCAAGCTCAACACCGGCCTGCGAAACACTCGCCGCCCCTTTCCCGATAGTCGTTTCGTGGCGCACCCGTTTCCCGGCGACCAGGGCAATCTGAAACAGACGGTGCAAGATCGAACCGACACTGCCGATCCGTTGCGCCGCTTCGTAGGCATTGCGCACCTGACCCTGAATTTGGGCCTCTCCCAAAACCAGCGAACGTAACCCGGCGGCAGTTGCACACAAATGACGGGCAACGGCTTCACCCTGGTAAAAATAGAGCGTGTGGACAAAGCTCGCGGCTGGACGACGGTGAAAAGCGGCCAGAAAATCGACAACGTGTTGGGCCGTCGTTCCAGGGTTCGTTACACCGTACAATTCAACTCGATTGCAGGTCGAAAGAATCACGGCCTCGGCAAAGAGCGGCGGCGTGCCGGTTTCTGAACTGGTCAATTGCATCAGGGCTGAAGGCAAATCAGTCTGGCTGAAGGCAAGTTGTTCGCGAATCTCAACCGGCGCAGTCGTATGATCGAGACCGGCAAGGAACAGATTCATACTCCTGATCCTTTGCTTTGCAAAATGCTCACGGCAAGACACCGAATGGTGAACCATTGTATCCAGACAGGCGGATGGCGACAAAAACCCCGCCCGCCCGCCCCGACGCCCCTTCGCGTTGATACGGGCCGTATCATTATACTGCAAATAGTTTCAAAATCTGCGTATTTCTATACTTTTCTATGCATCG
The DNA here is from genome assembly GCF_000018865.1 of Chloroflexus aurantiacus J-10-fl. Taxonomy (NCBI): domain Bacteria; kingdom Bacillati; phylum Chloroflexota; class Chloroflexia; order Chloroflexales; family Chloroflexaceae; genus Chloroflexus; species Chloroflexus aurantiacus. The sequence goes on along the minus strand of NC_010175.1, from coordinate 3,457,963 downwards.
CCCATTGCGGCAACCAACTGTCCCAGCTCGCGGCGCTGACTACGGAAGGCACTCACATCAATTGCCCGCAGCATCACCAGTGCCGTACAGAGGATAAGCGCTTCAATCAAAAAGACTGTGGCATATGCACCGGTAGAACCCACCACCAGAGCCGCGAGATCACGGATCACGCCGGCCAGCAAGTTGCCCAAACCACGGGCAGCAGCATCGGCAACGCCCCAGGCGCCGATGAAGAGGCCAACCTGTTGTGGTGTTGTCATATCGAGCATTAGCGCCAGATTGGTTGCTGTTGCAATGCCGGTACCAAAACCGAGCAGCGCAATCGCTGGAACAAACAACGGCTCGACATGCAAGATGCCGCTAAGTGCGATCAAGGTTAGACCAACCGCCGCAATCGAGCCGCCGATCATTGCGCCACGCTTGTTGCTGAGCCAACGGCTGAACACAACACCATGCAACAGCAGAGCAAGGAGCGTTGCCCCACCCCAGACGGCGGTCAATTGGGTTGTTGATCGCACATCCATCCCAAAAGCCTGGGCGCCATACGGTTCGAGCAAGACATCCTGACCCAGGATAGCGGACAGCATAAGCATCAGATAGACGAAGAACCGGCGCGCAAGTGGATCACGGACAACCGTTCGCACCGACTCGGCAGCCGAGTAGCGCTCTTCGTGACTCAGCGGGATTGCGTTGCGCGGCTCAAGGCCGATTAAACCGAGTGCACCAACCGTCAGTGCCACGCCAGCACAGATGGCAAAGACCTCGATTAACCGCTCCGGCGAATAGGGTTCCAGTGCGCGACCGGTGCTAATCGCCGTCCCAATCACTGCCGTAATCATCATAAACCACATGACGGCAATCGTGCGCGAGCGCAGGTGTGAAGGAGACATATCACTGGCTAACGAGAGATACGAAACAACCGCAGTATTGAAGCCCACTCCCCAGATACCGAACACGAGGAGCGCCAGCGCCAGCCCCGGCCAGAAGCTGGCATCCATTGCAAATGCAGCGAAGGGGGTGAGAGCAGCACCACCGATGCAGAGCAGTAAGCCTAATGCAATATACGGAGTGCGCCGATAGCCCCAGAACGGATGGCGATCAGAGAACTGACCGATAAAGACCTGCATTGGCGAGAAGAGGTGGGGAAGAATGATCAAGGCAGCAACGATACTGGCCATCAAACCGAGTTCGTGGATCATAATCCGATTGAGGACACCGGTAATCGGCACCAGACTAATCGCCACCGCGACGTGCAACATGCCAAGGCGAATCATCTTAAACCAGCTCATCCTACACTCCTCTCTTCGGTAATGCCTTCCAGTCGATCTTCGAGGTCCTGATAGATTTCCTGCAGGCGGTTGAGGGTTGCTTCATCGGCAGCCCAGAAGCCACGTCCGGCAGCTTCGAGCAGACGCCGAACAACCCCGGCGGTCGCAGTTGGATTGAGGGCGGCCATCCGTTCACGCATCGCGTCGTCGAGTGCGTAGGTGGCTGCAATTTCGTCGTACACCCAGTCTTCTACCGCATTCGCTGTTGCACTCCAGCCATAGGTATGACCAACACGCGCCTCTATCTCGCGCACACCGGCAAAGCCGTGGGCGAGCATGGCTTCGTGCCACTTCGGATTGAGCAATTTCGCCCGCGTTTCAAGGCGCAGCATCGTTTCAATCGAGGCCACGCGACTGGCGCCGGGTGAGCTGATCGCATCGGCAACCAGTACCGGCGGCGGTTCGCCACGCAACCTGGCAACACTCTTTGCCATCCCGCCCAGGTTTTCGTAGTAGTTGTCAATATCCGTGAGACCCACCTCAAAGCTGTCGATGTTCTGGAATGTGGCCTGAACGTGACGCAACGCGCCTTCAAGCAAGCTACGGGCTTCCCGCCATTGCCCATCAGCAGTACGAACAAAGCTTTTGCGTGATAGAAAGGCGTCGCTGAGCTGGTCGTCGTTCTCCCAGGTACCACTCTCGACCAGGAAGTTGACATTCGCTCCGTAGCTTCCAGGCGCATTGGCGAAGACGCGAATGGCCGCTTCGGCTAACGAGACGCCAGTCTCGGCCACCTGGGCGAGCGCATGCGCCCGCACAAAATTCCACTCTGGCGGCTCATCGGCAGTTGCCGCCAGATACGCCGCCCGATCAATCAGGCGCATCTGATGGCTGAGCAGATCGCGGAAGATACCGCTCACCGTCACCACCACGTCGATCCGGGGGCGGCCTAGCTCGGCGAGTGGGCGCAGCGCGACATCGGACACATTGCCCAGTTCATCGATGACCGGACGGGCGCCGATCAGCGCCAGCACCTGCGCGACAGCTTCACAATCGCTCTTGAGATTGTCGGTACCCCACAACACAATCGCGATGCTGGAAGGAAACTGGCCCTGCTCACGACGCAAGCGCTCGATCAGTTCAGTGGCCAGCGCTTCACCACGCTGCATTGAGGCCGGCGTAGGCACCCGGTAGGGATCGAGTGCAAACAGATTCCGTCCGGTCGGCAGCACTGCCGGATTGCGGACTGCATCATTGCTCGGGGAGGGAGGGATAAAGCCACCACGCAGACCGTGCAACAGATTCCGTAGCTCGTGATTGGTCAACAGACCGGTACGCAATTCAGCCAGTTTCGGCCAGAGGGGGCGAAGTGCGGTTGCCGGCACCAGATCGGCAAGTGCAGTGGATGCCGCACGCGCGCCAGTCTCGGCATCAGGGGCTTCGGCATAGGCCAGCATCGCCGCCCTTCCTCGCTCTTCGATCAACCGAAGCTGGCTTTGGGCCGCCAGATCGCTATGTAGGCGCGTGCATAAATCAGCGTAATCAATTCCCATCCCACGGGCAATCAAAGCGGGCAAACCACCATCTGGTTGTAAACTGGCGTAGAGCAGGAGAAAGTCGGCCAGCTCAGCCGGTGCCGGGGGTTGGCCGAGGACGTGCAGGCCGAGAGGGATCATGCGCTGCTCGATCCGCAGTAGCTCGTGAGCCAGACCGGCAACATCAGCGTAATCATCACCACTGGCCGCCATTGGAATGCCTAATTGCGCTGCCCGCTCGCGCACATCGCTCACCAGGGCAGGATCGGGATGGCGTTCAAACTGATCAATTGCATCGCGCAGCGTCCGCAGCCCTTTGTACAGCCCTGCCTGTTGCACCGGTGGTACCAGATAGCTCACCAGTGTGGCCGCGCCGCGCCGCTTTGCAATCGCCGCCTCGCTCGGATTGTTCACACTGTAGACGTAGAAATTGGGCAACGGCCCGATCAGGCGCAGCGGCCAGCAGCGGGCACTCAACCCAACCTGCTTGCCCGGCATAAACTCCATTGCGCCGTGTGTGCCAAGATGAATGACAGCATCGGCGCGGAATTTGTGGATCAGCCAGGTGTAGAATGCGGCAAAGGCATGATTCGGGGCAGCATCTTTCGCCAGCAACAACCGCATTGGGTCGCGCTCGTAGCCAAAACTGGGCTGTACCCCGACAAAGACATTTCCAAACTGACGACCGAGAATCCGAATCCCACGATTGTCGCGCAGCAGATCACCCGGTGCCGGTCCCCAGTACGGCTCGATGTCGGTATACGCCGGGAAGAGCCGGCGATACTCGTCCGCGCTGAGCCAATCGGCGATGTGCGCATCGGCACCGTGGGCCGGTCCATCGGCCAACAGAAGCTGGCGTAACGCATCAACGCTTTCCGGCACCTCAACCTGATAGCCGTCGGCAGCCAGCGCCTGTAACAGACGAAACAGACTGGCAAAGACATCGAGATAGGCGGCAGTGCCAACCGTGCCCAGGGCCGGGGGAAAGTTGTAGATCACCACCGCCAGCCGCTTCTGCGCGTTCGGCATCCGACGTAGGGCCACCCGGCGCGCAATCCGGTCGGCAATCTGCTCGATTTCCGCCTGGGCTGGGGCAAAGCGCTGACCATCAGCCGCCGGCCCGCCAAAGATCAGCGGTTCGGCAGCACCTTCCAGTTCGGGAATGGCGACACTCAGCGCCTGCTGCACCGGCACCAGACCGTTATCATCGGCGCGCCAGTCGTCGATTCGTTGAAACGCCAGCGGTACCAGACTGAGGTATGGACGGTCGAAGCGAGTTAATGCCTCGGCAGCCTGCTGAGGCTGGCTCTCGGCTGGGCCACCAACCAGAGCAAACCCGGTTGCATTGACCAGCAGGTCGACATCGGCCAGCTCCTTATCGAGCAGCGGACGCAAATCAAGCCCGGCAGCGTAGGCGACACGGGCTTCCAGCCCGCGCGCCTCAATAGCGCGGGCCAATGCATCAATATGCGGGGTATTCCCACTCAACACCACCGTCCGCAGGGTCAGAATACCAACCTTACCCGCAGACGGTATGCGTTTTCCACGCCAGCGGTAGTAATCGTTCAACGACGTAAAGAGATCGGGCGCGTCGGGGTGGTAGATCGCCGTATCGGGATAGGTTAGTGGGTCAAGCTGTGGCAGCTTTGGGCGCGGCGATGGGCCATAACGACCGATGAGCACGCAAAGCAGGCGGTAGAGATTCTCTGGCGAGGCATTCAGCCAGTATTGATGACTGGTAATGTAGGTGTACAAATCGCGGGACGTGCCGGGGATAACTTTCAACACCTTACTTAAATTGCGCAAAATCGCCAATTGACGCCGGGCCTCGCCTGCACCACCCTGCGGTCGGAGCTTCTGCACCCAACGACGAAGTGGCCCCGGTTCGTTCTCGCTTTCGCGCCGCAACGAAAAGCCACCGATCCGGGTACAACGGATCAGTGCCGGATTTGAGGTAATAATCAGCGTTGGTCGTTCAAAATGGGCCAATCGTTCGACCAGTGGCCGCACCAGGTCTTCGCTGAACAGGCGTGCCCCGAACACCAGATCGGCCCTTGCCAGATCGCGGTCGAGTTTCGCCCATCCTGCGGCATTACTCAACGTTGCCGCATCGTAGATAGCCAAGCTCAGATCAACCTTATGATCGCGGCGCAGCCGCTCGGCAGCCACCAACAGCGCCGGACGATGATTACCGTCGATGGTTAACACCACAACGTGCATGCGCATTTCCCCATCACTCGTACCGGGCGAAACCGGAATTGCGACAAAACCGGAGCCAGACGGCAGGAAATGTTCCTGCCGCCAGTACCGACAGCAATGTATACCCGCGAACGGACGATCCTAATCGGCTGCTACCACACGCTGCGGACGGTTAGGACCGGGATAATTGGGGAAGCCGGGCAAGCCCTTCCAGCGAATCGCCTCCGTCGTTTTACGGGTGGGCAACCGATAGATAGCCAGCAGGCGGAGCGCAATTGCCGCTTTCAGGCGGGTCGAATGGGCCATTGCAATCGGATCCTTCCGGCTCTCCAGCGCCCGCAAAGCCCGGTCGTATTCAACCAGCTTATCCATGTAGGCGAAGAAGCGTGGATCATCGAGATTCATCGTCTCGGGATAGACCTGGGTTGCAATATCGTTGCACAGCCGGATCACCGTCTGATCGTAGTCACGCCAGTCGAGACCGAGCGCGGCGTAGAAATTGGATCGGCGCGCATCGTTGAGATACATCGTCGCGTACACAGCGAGCAAGAAGAACCGGATCCAGCGCCGGTTAACGCCCTCAAGCATCTCAGGTTGCGAGCGCATCAGCAGGGCAAAGAATTCACCGTGGCGATATTCATCGTTGCACCACTGCTCAAACCACTTGAAGATCGGATGGATGCAGTACTGCGGATTACGTTCGAGGTGACGATAGATAGTGATGTAGCGCGAATAGCCAATCTTTTCGGACAGGTAAACGGAGTAGAAGATAAACTTCGGTTGGAAGTAGGTATACTTCTTCCGCTTCTGCAACACCGTCAGATCGAGGGCCACATTCAGATCGGCCATCGTGCGGTTGAGAAAGCCGGCGTGCCGACCTTCATCGCGGCTCATATACTTGAAAATGGCCCGCAGCGTCGGATCGTGCAGATGCTTAACCATCTCGGCATAGAGCAAACAACCGCTGAACTCCGCAGTACACGAACGCTCAAGAAAATCGATAAAGGAATCGCGTTCGGGCATATCATCGAAATCCTGCAAAAATTCATCGGTGCGGCGGAAGTGGGTGCGGTTGTAATCGTAGGCAAACTCGTCGCGGATCCAATCGAACTCGTCGCGCAGCCCATTGCGGTCGATTTCCAGTCTGTCGATAGCCTTAAAATCGGTCGTGTAGAAGCGAGGTGAGAGGATAGCTTCCTTCAGCGCATGGCGAGTCGTGCGGCTAAACTCACCGGGCATTTCCATCATCAGCGGATTAATCCAGAACATTTCAGCGCTCCTTTGCGATCTGGCAATTCCTGACGTCTCACGGGCCAAAGGCCCGATCACCAACACTACGGATGCTCAACCAGCTCGTTAATCTCGACCAGACTGCTCTTCTTGGTCAGAAAACGGCGGAGGGCACTGGCCTTGTAGAGCCGGATCGGGCTGCGATAGCAGATCTCGCCGCTGGTACGACCATCTTCGGTCGGCGGGAGATGCATAATTTCGAGCGTATCGCCAGGTTGAATCTCCATACCGGGTGGCAGATCGACGTGGAAGTGAAAATGTTCGTGCTCGCTCTGCAAGCGAACAAAGCCCTCACCTTCCAGCAACACCTCACGGTTGTACCACTTGTGCAGTGCAAACGCGGCTGCACCAAGGGCCAGCAATGCCAGCAATCGTCGCATAGTGTACTCCTGTAGTTACGTTTCTGAACTACAACCTTATGAAACTAGCCGCACGGCTTCAATCAACGTAACGTGATAAAACCGGCTACGGATTGGTTGCACCCGCCGTACCTGCAAACCAGACTGGCTCAGCATTGCAGCCACCTCGTGATCGCGGATCATCTGAATCTCGGTGCGTCGTTGACTATGCGGGAACCAGCCGCCGATCCGGTGTAGCGCAGCCAGCAGCGTGCTGTAGGGAGCGTATGTGAGAAGCAGAGTATGTTCGGTAAGCTTTGCCAGATGGGTGCAGAGCTGACCAAAGGCCGGCTGAGGGTAGTGGATCAAGACATCGAAACAGGCGACAAGCTGGGCCGGTTCACGTAACGATTCAATATCGGCCTCGATGCACTCAACTCGATCAGACAGCCCGGCCTCAGCAACTGCCTGCGCCGTTGCAGCGACCATTTGCGGTGCAATATCAGCGGCCCGAACCCGATAGCCACGACGGGCCAGCATCAGACTAAACAGGCCAACGCCACAGCCAACATCGAGCGCAGTGGTTGGTGGTGGTTGATCGTCAAGCCACGAATCGGCAATCGCCAGCATGCGTTTATGACCGTCACGAATGCTCTGCCTCACCAGTGAAAGAGGGGCATTCCCGTAAATAGCCGACCAGCGTTCAAAGCCCAAACCGTTGAAATAGTCACGCAATTGAGCCTTGTGCTGAGATAGCTCTAGCACGACTGCCTCCTGGTTGTCTTACAACGTAGTCCAAACCTGGAACTACGTTCACAAAGAATTCCTATCGACCGGCAGGTTGAAACGTGGCTGTTCTTGATCTGGAATAGCGTAGTGCAGAATCAAAACTACGAATCTTCAAATAAATTGTAGCATGAGAGTCAACAACATGGAATATAGACAATGATTGTGCAAAATCTTTGCGTTTCATATCAATTGAGCAAAAAGGCATTGCAATGCGGTTAACGAGCGTTGGCAGTACAGAGAAATAGTGACGCAATTGGGATAGCATTGTTGCATAGAGTACACATCTCTCAGCAAAAGCAGTCATACAACCATCATCGCAGAAGCACGTGCTATAATTGGGCAGCAACATTTTTGATTGCCCGTACACCGGAGGATTCTGGCTATGCAAGGCTATGCTCTGCCTCTCGCTGATCCGCTGCCTGATCGGATCGATCTGCGCAGTGATACAGTAACTTTACCCAGTCCGGCAATGCGTGCTGCTATGAGTGCAGCGGCACTCGGTGATGATGTCTATGGTGAAGACCCCACAGTCAACGAGCTGGAACGACTGGCCGCCGAACGAGTTGGCAAAGAAGCCGCGGTACTGGTCGTCAGCGGCACAATGGGGAACCTGGCTGCCATGCTCGCCCATTGTCAGCGTGGTCAACGGGTGATTCTCGGCAACGAGAGCCACATTTACCACTACGAAGCTGGTGGGGCGAGTGCGTTGGGTGGACTGATCTACCATCCGCTGTCAACCGATCCCAACGGCTGCATCGATCTGGCAGAACTGGCCGAGGCAGCAACGACCATCGACGATGCCCACTTTGCGCCTCCGGGGGTTATTTGTCTGGAAAACACGCACAACCGCCGCGGTGGGGTTGTGCTAACCCCTGATTATCTTGCTCAGGTGCGGCGGATCGCCAATGATCACAGCTTGCCGGTGCACCTTGATGGTGCACGCATCTTCAATGCCGCCGTTGCCCTGGGTGTACCGGTGACCGACCTCACCAGGCACGTCGATACGGTCATGTTTTGCCTCTCGAAAGGGCTATCTGCCCCGGTTGGTTCGCTGGTCGCCGGCCCTGCCGATGTGATTGCACGAGTACGTCGGGTGCGCAAAATGCTCGGTGGTGGCATGCGTCAAGCGGGGGTGATTGCCGCAGCCGGTATTGTGGCCTTGACCGAGATGGTTGATCGCCTGGCTGAGGATCACACTAATGCCCGCCTGCTGGCCGCCGGTCTGGCTGAATTGCCGGGTATCCAGATCGATCTGAGCAAAGTACAAACCAACATCGTGCGCTTCACCTTTGTCCATCCTCGTCTGAGCGTCGAGGCATTCCTGGCCGCCCTACGTAAGCGTGGCATTCTGATGGGTAGTATGAGCAACACCAGCATCCGGGCTGTGACCCATTACGGCATCGAGGCAGCGCATATTGAACAGGTGGTTAGCGCAGCGGCTGAGATTCTGGCCTGATAGATGTTCAACGACACGCCAGGACTGCGATCACCGGTTTCGGGTGTTGTTAGTGAACAGGTCGAGTTGAGAGGAAGCACAGCAGGCAGTAGACCGGCAGGCGCAGCATCAGAACACCTCAACCCCTGATCTACATGCCTCTATTTGGAGCTACCCTGCTCCAACAGGTATGTTCTATGAACCATGACACCTCTTCTGAACAATACATTCTGGTCACAGGTAGTGGACAGGTTCTGGCAGTAAGTGATACAGCTCAATCATTAATCCCTCATATCTCACCATTGCTACCTGATCTGATCAACGGAGCAGGCGAGGATACCGTCCTGCTCAACGGGCGCACGTACCAGATACACCGACACCTTCTGAAGAGCGAGAGCGGCGAGTCATACGGTCTGCTCATCTCATTGCAACAGACAAGCGCAGTGCAATCATCCGATCCCCGGCTCGGGGCAATTGCGCTCGCCCTTTCAGACAAATTAGAGATCAATCACGTTCTGGAGAACGTTGTGCGCTTCGCGATGGATCTGCTCAACGCTGACGCTGGCGCACTTCCCATCTACGACCCGGATACCGACCGTCTGTTGCCGGGGCATCTGGTCAATTTACCGGTTGATCTGATCGTACCGGTGATCGGGCAACGCCGTGGCCTCATGTGGCAGATTGTCCATCAGGGAAGCTCAATTCTGATCGCCGATTATGCAGACCATCCGGCGGCACTACCGGAACTGGTACAGGTCGGTGTACGTTCGTTACTGGCAACCCCTATCATTTACGGCAAAACACCGCTTGGCATCCTGGCGATGTATCGTTTGCGCAATGAACCATTTAGCGAAAGTGATCGCGAGTTACTCCAGGCAATCGCTCGCCAGACGGCTATCGCTCTCCAGAATGCCCGTTTGTATCAGCGCGCCATTCGCAACGCCGACGAGCGCTTTGCGTTGTACCAGGCCAGTATCGAGATCGGTGCTACCCTTGATCTTGAGCAACTGTACCAGGTAATCTATCGCGCCACAACACGGTTGGTCAGCCATCAACGTTTCGTAATTGCGATCCCGACCGAAAACCGGATGGTTGAATATGTTCATATCGTGACCCCCACCGGACGACAGGCACCGCAACAGGTACCACTACACTGCGGACTTGCCGGCTACGTCTTGCGTTTTGGCGTGTCACTACGACTATCCGGTGCACAGGCTCTCCCAGAACCGGCTGTCCAACTGCTGCCAGAAATTGAAGGTGAACTCGCCGACGGCTCGTTACTGGCAGCCCCGCTGATTGTTGGTGATCGGATCATCGGTGCTCTCCTGGTGTGGAGCAACCACCACGATGCTTACACCATGGCCGATTTGAACGCGCTTGAACTGCTGGCAGCAACTGTAGCCGTGGCGTTGCACAACGCATTTCGCTTTGCTCAGATCCAATCACAGGCAATCACCGATAATCTCACCGGGTTAGCAAACCGGCGCCACTTCCTTCAGGTACTGCACCAGGAAATGGAACGTAACCGACGCTACCACACACCGGTCAGTATCGCGATGATCGACGTTGATCACTTCAAACAGATCAACGATACCTTTGGTCATATCGCCGGCGATTATGTACTCCGTGAAATTGCCCGACGCTGTCGCCAACAATTGCGAGATGTTGATGTTCTGGCCCGCTACGGGGGAGAAGAATTTGGTCTTATCTTACCAGAAACCACCTATGAACAGGCTTTGAAAGCTACGGAACGGCTACGAACAGTTCTGGCAACCACGCCGATCATGATTGATGGTCGGCAGATCAATCCGACCATCAGCATCGGTGTTGCATCATTTCATCCAACCGTCTATCCCGATCCATCTTCACTGATTGCCGACGCTGATCGCGCGCTCTACCTGGCCAAACAACAGGGGCGCAATCGCGTCTGCGGTGTACAGGAGCTGACCAACGATGCCCAACCCTGATTTTACCTACGTTCAACGCATCCTGACCAGTCGGGTCTATGATGTTGTCAAAGAGACCCCATTGCAACATGCGCCTCTTCTCAGCGCCCGCCTGGGAGCACAGATCTTTTTCAAACGTGAGGATCTGTTGCCCATCTTCTCTTTTAAGCTCCGTGGTGCCTATAACCGCATGGCTCATCTCAGTCCTGCCGAGAAAGAACGCGGCGTCATCACAGCCTCTGCCGGCAATCACGCCCAGGGAGTCGCCTTTTCTGGCCAGCAGCTCGGCGTGCGCACGCTGATTGTCATGCCGGCAACCACCCCAGAGATCAAGGTGGCAGCCTGTCGGCGTCGGAATGCAGAAGTTGTCCTGTACGGCGACAGCTATAGTGACGCTGAAGCGCACGCCTACCGCTTACAGCAAGAATTGGGCTTAACCTTCATCCATCCCTACGACGATCCGCTGGTGATTGCCGGTCAGGGTACGATTGGGCTGGAGATTTCCCAACAGATGCGCGCCGAGCGATACCGTGTCTTCGTGCCGGTAGGTGGCGGCGGTCTGATTGCCGGCATCGCGATCTTCTTGAAGAGCATCAATCCCAATATTGAGATCATTGCCGTCGAGCCAGATGACTCTGATGCGATGTACCAGAGCGTCCGGGCCGGCTATCGGGTCACCCTTGATCAGGTCGGAATCTTTGTTGATGGCGTGGCAGTTCGGCGGGTTGGCGAACACACCTTTGCGATTGTTCAGCGCTACGTCGATGATTTTGTGCGGGTGACAACCGACGAGGTCTGTGCGGCGATCAAAGATGTCTTTGAGGACACCCGGGCCATTATGGAGCCAGCCGGCGCGCTGGCCGTCGCCGGGTTAAAGCGCTATATCGCCGAACACGGGGCCGATCTACCGGCAGTAGCCTTAACGTGTGGCGCTAACATGAACTTTGACCGTCTGCGCCACGTTGCCGAACGGGCCGAAATTGGCGAACGGCGTGAGGCGTTGTTTGCTGTGACCATCCCTGAACGACCCGGCTCATTCAAGCAATTTTGTCGCGTGATCGGACCACACAATATCACCGAATTCAACTACCGCTATGCACCGCGCCCCGAAGCCAATGTCTTTGTGGGTGTACAACTGACCAATGCCAATCAGCGCCACGAGCTGGCCGAACGTATGCGCAACGCCGGTTATACGGTGCTTGACCTGACCAACGACGAGCTGGCAATCATTCATCTACGCCACATGGTTGGTGGACGAGCACCCGAAGCAACCGACGAACGGCTCTTCACCTTCGAGTTCCCGGAGCGACCGGGAGCGCTCTTGCAATTTCTCGAGTCGCTCGATGCCTCGTGGAACATCAGCCTCTTCCACTACCGCAACCATGGCAGCGCCCATGGGCGGGTACTGGCCGGTATTCAGGTGCCCGATGCCGATCTCGACCGTTTCTACGCCTCACTGGCTCGCCTGGGATACCCGTATCAGGAGCAGAGTGATAATCCGGCGTACCACCTGTTTTTGAAATGAGCAACGCCCCCGGTAGAGCCGGGTGGCGGAGCGATTGAGCGCCACGATTGAACAGAATGCCCGTCGCACCAGATGGTGTGACGGGCAGTGCAGAGTTTATTATCAAACCTAATACAATTCAATACCCAACAATCGATCCAATCCGTCACCTTTCGCCATCCCCGTTCTCACCGCATCCCGCCTGAAGAACACCGCCAGGTGCGGATGGTGCCACGCCTGACGGCATCATCACGTGCATCGGCGCACCCCGCGCCACCTGCGTTGTGCCGGCGCACCCCATAGATCGTCGCGGATCACCGCATATCTGGTGCCAGGCCGTGATGCACCGGATCGCCCACGATGTGAGATGACGCCAGATAACGAGGAATTTGTGCAGATTCTCCTCACGACAACATATCACACCTTGACAAGATATGCCTGCCGTGATATTATCGATTAGAACATTTATTCTATTGTACAATAAACAGAGAGACTATGGCATCAGAACCAAACGAAGGCTTCACCGCCGAAGAGCGGGCGGCAATGCAAGAGCGTGCCCGCGAGCTACGCACTGAACGGCAGGCCAAAAAAGGGAAGGCGGACGGCGAGCGTGATGTTCTGACCAGAATTGCCGAAATGCCTGAGCCGGATCGCACGATAGCCGGGCGCATTCATGCCATCATCAAAACAGTTGCCCCAGAGCTGACACCGAAAACCTGGTACGGTATGCCGGCGTATGCCAGAGGCGGCAGTGTCATCTGCTTCTTCCAAAGTGCCAACAAATTCAAAACCCGCTATGCGACCCTTGGCTTCACTGATACCGCGCACCTTGACGAAGATGACATGTGGCCGGTAGCGTTTGCGTTAAAGGAGCTAACCCCAGCCGTTGAAGCACAGATCAGCGCGTTGATCAAAAAGGCAGTACGGTGAACAACACTGATACACGGGCAGCAGTTATCACGGCGAGAACGTAATCAGGTTTGTCCAGACATATCATCGCAAAGTGACTGGTAACCCAATCCGGTAAGGGACGGTGAACAGGAGAATCACTGCAATCGGCGCACGGTCTGGCACAGAACGGCAGCGCCACCATCGAAAGGGTGTTTGAGGTGAACGTGTCACCTATGCGCGCCGCACCGGTGTTGAGCGGGATTGGGTTATTTTCGGAACATCTGCACGCGAGAGGGTTCGCTACGAATGCCGGAGTTACCCGGTACAGGAAGAACGAAAGACAGGAAAAACAATGAGCACAGTACGCCTGCTGGTCGGTACCCGCAAAGGAGCCTTCATCTTGACCACGGATGAAAAACGCAGCCAATGGCAAATCAACGGCCCGTATTTTGCCGGATGGGAAGTATTTCATCTCAAAGGCTCACCGGTTGATCATAACCGCATATACGCTTCCCAATCAAACGGCTGGTTCGGACAACTTATCCAACGCTCTGATGATGGAGGTCAGACCTGGCATCCGATGAACAACGAGTTTCGCTACGAAGGTGTTCCGGGCACTCATCAATGGTATGATGGCAGTCAGCATCCCTGGCAATTCCAGCGTGTCTGGCGTTTAGAACCATCGCTCACCGATCCGGACACCGTCTACGCAGGTGTAGAGGATGCAGCGCTCTTTCGATCAACTGATGGCGGCCAGAGCTGGCAGGAATTAGCCGGCTTACGTTCAGTAAAGGGCCATCTCTGGCAACCGGGTGCTGGAGGTCTTTGTCTGCACACTATTCTGCTCGATCCACACAATCCTGATCGTATCTTTGTTGCCATCTCGGCTGCCGGCGCGTTCCGTAGTGATGATGGCGGACAGACCTGGCAAGCGATTAACCGTGGATTGGCCTCGCCAGGCGAATTGCCGGATGCTACCGCAGAAGTGGGGCATTGTGTTCACAGTCTGGCGTTACATCCTTCACGTCCTGATGTCATATTCATGCAAAAACACTGGGATGTCATGCGTAGCGATAATGCCGGTGAGTGGTGGTATGAAATTAGCAACGATCTTCCCAGTGACTTTGGTTTTCCTATTGCAGTGCATGCCCACGAGCCGGACACCGTCTTTGTCGTCCCTATTAAAAGCGACTCAGAACACTTTCCCCCTGAAGGTGCACTTCGTGTCTATCGGGGTCACCGCGATGGTGAACGGTATCACTGGCAGGCACTAAGCACAGGTCTACCGCAAAGCCACTGCTACGTCAATGTGCTCCGGCAGGCACTGACAGTTGACACATTAGATCCGTGCGGAGTCTATTTCGGTACAACCGGCGGACAAATCTACGCATCTGCCGACGACGGTGAGCACTGGACACCACTGGCAAGCCATTTACCGCCGGTTCTCTCGGTCGAAGTGCAGGTTATCCCATGATCCGCATCATACTGCCTTACCATCTGAGCAATCTGGCCCGTATTGACCGCGAAATACAGATTGAGGTTACCGGGCCAGTAACCCAGCGTTCGCTATTGGATGCGCTGGAACGCACGTATCCAGCGCTACGTGGTACTATTCGCGATCACGTAACGAAACAACGGCGACCTTTCATCCGCTTTTTCGCGTGTGGTCAAGATCTCTCACACCTATCGCCCGATATACCGCTGCCTGATGAAGTTATCAGCGGTGCTGAACCATTTCTGGTCGTTGGAGCGATGGCCGGTGGCTAATGTTGTGGTAGGGAGGAGAAACTATTTCGCGCTTCCATGCAGCAATCACGCGCTGGATGGGATTGCCTTGCGTGCATGACGAGCGGGTAAGGCAACTAATCCAGCGCGTGATGGCACCGAAGATAGTCGTTAGCCATCCTCGCTGCCACACCGGCAGCCTGGGAGCAGGATATAATAGCGTTGGCGATTGGCAAGCATTCATGCGCCTGGGCGACCGTCTGAGAGCACGACAGCACAGCTTTTATGAAATAAGTTTTAGCAACCTTCCACCTGGTTACACCCTGGCCGCAGTATCACACCTCTCAACCTCCGCTACACCTTAGCACTTGCTATCACAATGGGATTAGAGAGCGGTGCTGATTCTATCGACATCTTACCACCTTTAAGATCACCAACCACGACATTTAATACCTCGAAAGTAATACCCCGAAAGTCAGGCTATAGTGGATAACCTTATCACATTCGTGAACCGGTAGACCGCAGGCAACAGTTGCACGTCATCCATCGAATATATCGATGGCTCCTATCGAATATGCAACATTCGCGATATGTGCAAGTCTGGCAATTTTGAGTTAAACGAAGGAAAAATATCTTCAGCAACTTTACATTGTTGTGAAGCTACATTTCACTTCTGCATTACTGCATGTAAGTTTAAGGTTTAGTAAACAGCTCATTGCTAATAAATGCTTATAACAAAAAAAAGACCAACCTTGACAAGACAATCATGCGGTTATATTATTCATAACGAACAGATATTCGTTTAATCAAACATTTACTTGATCCACCCTTCAATATCTTGTAATCAACAGTGACATTGAAGGTTAGTCAAGTATTCCCTCTTTCACAATCCCAGAAAGGAGATGCCTTATGAAGAAAATCGGTCTGCTCCTATTAGTTATCATTGCATCCATCATCCCCATGACAGCCTGTGGACGCAGGAACAGTTATTCAACCAATATTGATGTAACGATGGTTGATTATCAATATGAGCCAAATGAGATTGATATCCCGGCAGGCCAACAAATTACGCTCAATTTAACCAATAATGGCGCTGTCCACCATGAATTTGTTATCATGAAGCTGGGAACCACAGTTGGCGAAAGTTTTGGAGATGAAGATGAAGAGAATATTTATTGGGAACAAGAGGTAGAACCCGGTCAGCAGATGAGTGTTGCCTTTACCGCCCCAAGTGAGCCTGGTGTTTACCAGTTTGTGTGTGGCATCGAAGGGCATTATACGGCTGGCATGAAAGGAACAATTCGCGTAGTTGCACCGTAAATATGCACTTTACCCTGAATGCGAAGCAACGATAGGTGACTTCAATACCCTAACCTGATTGAGCGCAGGGACGATCAGGGTATCGTCCCTTTTACATTTGTGTATGAAGGTTCTCCGGATAGGAGAACAGGTCGTAATACGTTCTATGAATGCAAATCGGTTGTGATATGCCATGATGTTGGAAGCGGCATGTGGTAGTTCAAACTACAAACCGTAGTGACACTTCTGCACGAGTATGAACATGCCCTGGTTGTATGGCTAACGAGTGATGTGGGATGTTGCATACCCTACTAAGGTTCTGCGTTGGTGTGGGCAACCAATATGCAGAGATGTTGTTGGTAACAAAACCTCCAATGCAACACACATTCCCGCCTCAACCTGTGCTATAATCAGACCACTGTTGCACTCTGCCAAGTTCGTAGATCGTCGCGGTGACCCGTTGGCCCGGATGCCAGGGCGTAAAGGTGGAAGGAAGCTGGTGAAAGTCCAGCACTGTGCCGCAACTGTAACCGGCTGTTTCAGGCCGGAAGTCAGGACGCCTGCCGCGATGTGTTGTTCGTTCAGCCCTTCTCGAGCCAAGGAGGATGAACGAGACCTGCATGCTTTGTACTTGCAGTGTTGTCGTTTCATTACCCCGACCCGAGAAGGTCGGGGTTTTTGTTTATATGTCAACAGAAGGAGACTGCCGTGTCTGATGAGACAACCACACCGGTTGGGCCGGGTTCGTCGCCAGAAGCTGAAGCCCGTCGTAAAGCAGTGCGCGCCAGTCATACACCGAAGGGCCTGGTGATTGTTAATACCGGCAATGGTAAAGGAAAAACTACTGCCGCGCTCGGTGTCTTGTTGCGCGCCTGGGGGCGCAATATGCGTGTCGGTGGTGTGCAGTTTATCAAGCACGAGCAGGCGAAATTCGGTGAATTACGCGCGCTTGAACGGATGGGAATTACCCTGACCCCGCTCGGCGATGGGTTTACCTGGACGAGTCGCGATCTTGATGAGACGCAGGCACGAGCAGTACACGGTTGGGAGGTCGCTAAAACGCAGATTATCAGTGGCAATTACGATGTCTTTCTCCTCGATGAGTTTACGTATGTGATGCACTACGGCTGGGTACCTGCCACTGAGGTGGTGGCATGGCTGCGCGCAAATAAACCGCCGATGCTGCACCTGATCATTACTGGTCGTTACGCACCCGCCGAGCTGATTGAATACGCTGACCTGGTGACTGAAATGCGGGAGGTGAAGCATCCGTTCCGTGATCAGGGGATTCGGGCGCAACCGGGTATTGAGTATTGAGCGAGCAGAACGATGGCTGAACAACTCAAGCGCAATATGGTGCAGCGCCTTGATGGGCGGATGGTAAATGCCGGCGCACGACGCGGGATGTTGATTGTCTGTGCAACCGGATGTTGTTGTGGTCACACCGAACGCGGGTTTGCTCCGGTATTGACCGATCTCTACCACGAAGAATGGGAGCGACGACGCCTGCGTAATCGGGTGCATCTCAGTCAAGGCGGGTGTCTGGGGCCATGCCCGCTGGCGAATGTTGCCCTCTTGCTGTTTGATGGCCGTCCGTATTGGTTTCACTCGCTCAACGATCCGGCATTGATCCCGATCCTGTATGATTTCATTGAAGAACTGCTGAATACCGGCCAATCAGCAGCCCTGCCACCGGCATTGATCCCTCACGTCTTTAATGGTTTTAGTTGGGACGGTGTTACTGCGCCGATGGTTGCCACCGAACGGATTCCGACGGTGGCCGGTAATGGCATTCTCGTGTTGAGTCAGGCAGATACCGATCTGCTGGCGCTTGAGCAGGCGTTGACGTTGCTTCCCGATGGGTTTGCACCGGTACGCATGGCGCATATTGGCCGCCTGACCGAGCCGGCAGCGATTGACCGCTTGCTTGAACAGCATTTGCCGGCGGCAGCCATTGTGTTGGTGCGGCTCCATAGTGCAGCTTCGTTTACATATGGTTTGGAGCGCTTGCAGCAGTGGGCGGCAACCACCGATGGGTTCCTACTCTGTCTGCCGGCAGTTGAGCAGCTTGATCCCGATCTCATGGCTCGCTCGACGGTTGGTGTGCCTCTGGCCATGCTGGTAAGTGCCTATTTTCAGGCGGGCGGCGCCGTGAATCTCGCCAATGGTTTGCAATGTCTGAGCGATCACCTGCTGGTGAGTGGTTGGGGCTACGATCCGCCTGTTGAACTACCACTCCACGGTATATACACCCCACCCCAACCATCGCGCCGGGGCAGAGTCAGACAAACGGCGAACCCTGTATCACCCGCCAACGATGGGCCGGTCGTCGGTCTGCTCTTCTACCGGGCACATTTGCTGAGCGGGAATACCGGATTCGTGGACGCGCTGATCAATGGGTTGCAGTCCCGTGGCCTGCGGGTGCGCGCTGTCTATACCCAATCTCTGAAAGCGATCAATGCGGAAGGTATCCCGATTGGGCTGGCTTTGATCGAACAGGCGGGGACGGTGGATGTGATCATCTCTACCCTGAGTTTTGCGCTTGGCGATGATGATCCGCATCCCTTTACCCGTCTCGACGTGCCGGTGATACAGGCCCTCCTCAGCAGTAGCAGCCGGGAAGCCTGGCAACGGGACGGGCGTGGTCTGGGGCCGCTCGATACCGCGATGAATGTCGCCCTGCCGGAGCTTGATGGACGAATCATCAGCGTACCGATAGCGTTTAAGGCGCAAGAAGGTGAAGCGGCTGCGCGGTCGCTGCCTGACCCTGAACGAATTGAACGACTGGCCGGACTGGTCTGGCGATTGAGTCAACTTCGGCACAAACCGAATGCACAGAAGCGGATCGCTATCATCTTGACTAACAGCAGTGCCAAAGCGCAGCGGATTGGAAATGCAGTTGGTCTTGATGCACCTGCCTCGCTGATGCGTCTGTTTGCTGCGTTGCAAGATGCCGGCTATTCCGTTGCTGGCCTGCCGGAGCATGGTGACCGTCTAATTGCCGATTTGATTGCTCGCTGCTCATACGACGAGACCTGGCTGACGACTGAGCAGTTGGCACAGGCGTATCGCATTCCCAGCACGACCTATCAACGCTGGTTTGCCGAATTACCATTGTCGTTACAAGAGGCGATGACGCGCCAATGGGGACCGCCACCGGGTCGTGCGTATGTTCATCGCGGGGAGCTGGCGCTGGCGGGGTTGGAGTTTGGCAACTGCTTTGTCGCCCTGCAACCACCACGTGGATACGATATGGATCCAAACGCCATTTACCATCGCCCCGATTTACCACCGCCTCACAACTACTACGCGCTCTACCGCTGGTTGCGTGATGTGTGGCAGGCCGATGCCATCATCCATCTCGGCAAACACGGTACGCTCGAATGGCTGCCCGGTAAGGGGGTTGGCTTGAGTGCCACCTGCTTCCCCGATCCCTTCCTGGGCGATATGCCTCTGATCTATCCGTTTATCATCAACGATCCCGGCGAGGGGACACAGGCCAAACGGCGAGCGCATGCGGTAATCATCGACCATCTCACGCCACCGATGACGAGTGCCGGCGCGTATGGTGACCTGGCCGAACTGGCGCACCTGGTCGATGAGTATTACCGCATGGAACGGCTTGATCCAACGAAGCTCCCGCTGTTGCAACGCCAAATCTGGGATGTGTTGCAACGCAGCCAACTGGCCGACGACTTGCGCTACATTCTCCAGGCCGACCACGGCGATCACCGTCATGAATGGGACGGCAGCGTGCTGGAAGATGGTACGCCTACCGTGCTGGCCGAGTTGGAGGGGCGCGAGGTAGCGCATCTGCTTGAGGATATTGAAGGGTATTTGTGTGAACTGACCGGAGCACAGATTCGCGACGGTCTGCACATTCTCGGCACGCTGCCGGAGGGTGATCAGCTTGTTGATCTGGTTTACCACCTCTTGCGATTACCCAACCTGCACGCACCGGCACTGCCGGCGTCTGTCGCCACCGCACTCGGTGTCGATTGGTATGCACTCCAGAACACACCGGGACAACGGCGCAATGGTGACGATCACTTTTTGACGAATGCCGATGTGATTGCCCATATCGAAACGCTCTGTCGCGATCTGCTGCGGCGGCTTCAGGCAGAGCACTGGCAAGCGGCGATGATCACGTCAGTAATCGAACAGGTGCTGCCGGCGTGTCGTGATACCACTGCGGTTGCGACAGCACTGCAATACGCCTGCGATTGGATTATCCCCCGCCTGCGGCAGAGTGCAATTGATGAGATCGATCATCTGCTGGCGGCACTGGCCGGGCGCTTCGTTCCACCAGGGCCGAGCGGCGCTCCGACACGCGGTATGGCGCACGTCTTGCCCACGGGACGCAACTTCTACAGTCTCGATCCGCGAAGCGTACCGGCAATGGCAGCCTGGGAGACCGGGCTGGGACTGGCGAATGACCTGCTGCGCCGTTATCAGCGGGAATACGGTACGCTGCCGGAAAGCGTCGGTATCAGTATCTGGGGTACCAGCCTGATCCGCACTGCCGGTGACGACGTGGCGCAGGTTATGGCGCTGCTGGGAGTGCGTCCGCGCTGGCAACGCGAAAATCGTCGGGTAATCGGTTTTGAAGTCATTCCACTGACGGAATTGGGCCGGCCACGTATTGATGTTGTCTGCCGGATTAGCGGTTTCTTCCGTGATGCCTTCCCGCATCTGATCGAGCTGCTCGATCAGGCGATCCAAACGGTCATCGACCTCGATGAACCGCTCGAACTGAATTTTCCCCGCAAGCATGCCTACCTGACCGCACAGGCGCTGGTCAATGGCGGTACCGATCAGGAAACGGCCCAACGCGAGGCTCGCTATCGCATCTTTGGTAGTCCACCGGGTAGCTATGGCGCAGGTATGTTGCCCTTAATTGACGGGCAAAACTGGACGAATGACGCCGATTTGGCCAGGGTGTATCTGCGATGGGGCGGATATGCGTACACGGCAACCGAACAGGGAGTACCGGCTGAAACGGCCTTTGCTGCTGCACTCAGCACCGTCCAGGTTGCGACCAAAAATCAGGACACGCGCGAACACGACATTTTCGATAGCGATGACTATTTTCAGTTCCACGGTGGCATGATCGCGGCCATCCGTGCGCTCAGTGGGCGTAATCCGGCCCGCTACTTTGGCGACAGTAGCGATCCGGCTCGCCCGCGCACGCGCGATCTGCGCGAAGAGGCGCGCCGCGTCTTCCGGGCGCGGGTCATCAATCCAAAGTGGCTGGCCAGTATGCGCCGGCACGGGTACAAAGGCGGCCTGGAGCTGGCGGCAACGGTCGATTATCTCTTCGGCTATGACGCCACAGCCCAGGTGCTGGCAGATTGGATGTACGAGCAGGTGACGACCCATTACATCCGCGACCCTGAGATTCAGCAGTGGTTACACGAAGTAAATCCGTGGGCGCTCCAGGCAATCGCCGAGCGGCTCAACGAGGCCATCGGGCGGGGCATGTGGCGCCATCCTTCACCTGAAGCGCAGGCCGCTATCGCCGAGGTTCTGGCACAGGGGGAGGAGTTACGTGAAGGGTTTTCAGCTCCTCGCGACATTGATCGCGAAGGGTAGGGTACAGAGCGTAGAGGAAGGAGAGGAAGATGGACCTGGTACAAAGCACCATCAACCAGATCGGCCCCCTCGATGATCGGGCAGCGACGGCTGCACGCCGTCGGCAAGACATGCTCACCAAACCGGCAGGATCGCTGGGGCGATTGGAAGAGCTATCAATCCGTATCGCGGGTATTACCGGTCGTGAACGGCCACGCCTGACCAATCCGGCAGTCATCGTGATGGCTGCCGATCACGGCGTAGCCCGCCAGGGTGTGAGCGCATTTCCGGCTGAGGTCACGCCCCAGATGGTCTTGAACTTTCTGCGCGGTGGGGCGGCGATCAACGTCCTGGCCCGCCATGTCGGAGCACGGGTAATCGTCGTTGATATTGGCGTAGCGACCGATCTGCCTCCACATCCCGACCTGGTCAGTCGCAAGCTGGCGTATGGCACTGCCGATTTCAGCCAGGAACCGGCGATGAGCCACGAAACCGCCCGGCAAGCCATTGCCGTTGGGATTGCCTGCGCGAACCAGGCTATCGATAGCGGCGTTGATCTGCTGGCGACCGGCGAGATGGGCATCGCCAACACCACCGCTGCCAGTGCGGTGGTTGCTGCCATCACCCGCCGCCCGGCGAGTGAGGTCACCGGACGCGGCACCGGCATTGATGACAGTGGGCTGGCGCGAAAGATAGCTGTTATCGAACAGGCGTTGCATCGCCACCAGCCCAATCCAGACGACGGGCTTGATGTGCTGGCGAAGGTGGGTGGCCTCGAGATCGGCGGCCTGGCCGGCGTGATTCTAGGGGCGGCGGCCCGGCGGGTGCCGGTGGTCATCGACGGCTTCATCGCCGGCGCGGCAGCGTTGATCGCGGCAACGCTGGCACCGGCAGCCACTGCCTACATGATCGCCGGTCACCGTTCGGTTGAGCGTGGACATGCGGCGGTCTTTTCGCACCTCGATCTCCAACCCTTGCTCGACCTCAACATGCGGCTCGGTGAGGGTACCGGTGCTGTGCTGGCGATGTCGATCTGTCAGGCGGCCTGCAAGATTCTCGACGAAATGGCCACCTTCGCTGAAGCCGGTGTGTCTGAGAAGGTCTGAAGCAAGGAGCACTGCTATGAAACACCGTTGGCTTCTCATCAGTCTCGGCGCAGCCATCCTGATCGTATTCGAGGCTCGACCAGCTTACGCGATGCACATTATGGAGGGGTTCTTACCGCCTCTGTGGGCGCTCTTCTGGTTCGCCGTCGTCATCCCATTCTGGATCATTGGCTTTCGCCGCCTGCGCGCTATCGTGAACGACAAGCCCGAATTGCGCTTACTGCTCGGTTTTGCGGCTGCGTTCACCTTTGTGCTTAGCGCACTGAAGTTACCCAGTGTCACCGGATCAAGCAGCCACCCCACCGGTACCGGCCTGGGAGCCATCCTGTTCGGGCCGTGGGTGATGAGTGTGCTCGGTTCAATTGTTTTACTGTTCCAGGCGCTATTAATCGCCCACGGCGGTCTGACCACGCTCGGTGCCAATGCGTTCAGCATGGCCGTTGTCGGGCCATGGGTCGCCTGGCTGATCTGGCGTGGCCTGAGCGGACGCCTTCCATTCTGGTTGACGGTATTCCTGGCGGCAGCGCTGGCAAATCTCTCAACCTACGTCGTGACCTCG
This sequence comes from Chloroflexus aurantiacus J-10-fl, assembly GCF_000018865.1. Lineage (NCBI taxonomy): Bacteria > Bacillati > Chloroflexota > Chloroflexia > Chloroflexales > Chloroflexaceae > Chloroflexus > Chloroflexus aurantiacus. The sequence goes on along the minus strand of NC_010175.1, from coordinate 3,434,508 downwards.
CTGCAACTGGCGCTGGCGCACCCCGATCCGGTGGGTGGGATCGTTGCTTCGTTCATCAAATTCGGCACCATCTTTGCCATTACCCAGATTCCGCTGGCGATAAGCGAAGGTATTCTCACGGTGTTGATTATGAATGCGCTGCAAACGACGGCTGCATCCGAACTGCAAGCCCTTGCAATGAAAGGGGTACGTTCATGATGACGCCCAAACCGTTGTCGTGGCCGGTGATGATCGTGCTCTCGCTGATTGTCATCGGTCTTGCAATCACACCGATCTTGCTGATCCGCGATACGGAGTTTGGTGGCGCCGACGCCGCTGCCGAAGTGGCGATTGTCGAAATCAATCCCGACTACGAACCATGGTTTGCTCCGCTGTTCGAGCCACCGGGTAGCGAAACCGAAAGCCTCTTGTTTGCGTTGCAGGCCGGGTTAGGAGCAGGCTTCATCGGCTTTTTCTTCGGCTGGCACCATGGCCGCCGGCGACGCCCGGATCGGTGACATGCTACGGGTGATTGATCGCTATGCGTTTAGCAACCGGCTACGCAATGTTGATCCGGCTCAGAAGAGCGGGATCGCTCTGGCAACGATCCTGCTTTGCTTGCTGCTGGATCGCCCACTGGTCGGTTGGATTGCCACGGTCTGGATGGTTGGGATCATGGCCGGCTATGCGCGAATACCTTTGCACGTCGTGATTGCTGTACTGACAACCGAGAGCGTCTTTCTCGTTCTCTCGGTTGTCGGTATCGCGGTGAGCGTCGGTTTTGAAGCATCAGAAGCGGCACTCCGGTTGGGGCCGTTGTGGATAGGCTTTCATCACGCAGCGCTCCCTCTCGCGCTCCAGGTGTTTAGTCGGGCACTGGGGTGTACCGCCGCTCTCAACTTTCTGGTCTTAACGACACCGCTCGTCGATCTGATCGAGCTGATGCATCGGTTGCGCGTGCCAGCACTCCTGGTTGAAGTTATGATGCTGAGTTATCGGGCGATTTTTGTGCTCCTCGACACTCTTGAACAGATGGTCACTGCGCAAACTGCACGCCTTGGCTATACCTCGTGGCAGTCAACACTGCGCAGTTCAGCGCTGATCGGCAGTCGCTTGTTTGTCATCGCCTACCAGCGGAGTCAGGCGCTCGAACAAGCTCTGATCGGGCGTGGCTTCGATGGCGATGTGCGCGTACTACCACTATCGTACCGGACTGAACAAACCCTCTGGCTGATCGGTATCCTGATCTTCGTTAGCCTCTTTCTGGCAAGGTGGTGGTCATGACAGCAGCGCTGACGTTTGCAGCGGTATCGTACCGCTTCACCGGTAACCCGACACCGGCACTTCACCGGGTATCGCTCTCGATTGACCCCGGTCGGCGGATTGCTGTCCTGGGGCGCAACGGCGCCGGCAAAAGTACGCTGCTCTTGCTGGCCGCCGGCATCTTGCGCCCCCAAGAAGGGCAGATTCGCCTGGGCGACACGCCGATCAGCTACTCACGTTCGGGATTGCGGCACCTGCGCCGGCATGTTGGCCTGGTCATGCAATCACCTGATGAACAACTCTTCAGTGCCAGTGTCTGGCAAGACATCAGTTTTGGGCCACTCAATCTTGGTCTTAGCCCTGCCGAAGCCCGGCGCGCCGTCCACGAAGCGGCTGCGTTGTGTGATGTGAGCGATCTGCTCGACCGACCCACCCATGCGTTGAGTGGGGGGCAGAAAGCACGAGTGGCACTTGCCGGCGTATTGGCCATGCGACCACAGTATCTGCTGGTTGATGAGGCAACATCAGGATTAGATCGCTGGGCACGCCGACAGATCGTACAGGTATTTGATCGACTGGCTGCGCAGGGCAAGACGGTCGTACTGGCGACGCACGATCTGGCGCTTGCCCGCCGCTGGGCCGATTTGGTGATAGTTTTGGATGCGGGTAGCGTGGCAGCCGTGGGAACGCCGGCGCGTGTGTTTGCTGATGAGACCCTGCGTCACCTGATTGCACCGGCAGAGGACTGGCATGATGATTGGTGAAGAGCTACGTCGGCGTTGCGCGATTGCCCTCCTGGCCCTGGTGCTCGACTTCGCGTTGGGTGATCCGCCCAACCAGCTTCATCCGGTGAGCCTGATGGGGCATTGGTTGAAATGGGGGGAACGATTAGCACCAGCGACACCGTTGGCCCGCCTGGCCTGGGGTGGTGGGTGGCTATACGGGGGCTGGTGGCTGGTGGGGAGAGTGGCTTCCCGCCTGCCGCGTCATCTGCTGGTGCAGGGGGCATGCGTTTCCCTGCTTCTGGCCTACCGGGGACTTGATCGAGCAGTTGCCGGGGTGGAACAGGCGTTGCGAACGGGCAATCTTGCAGAAGCGCGTCATCTGCTTGGCTGGCACCTCGTCAGTCGGCCAACCGCCGACCTTAGTGCGGCTGAAGTGGCCGGTGCAGCCATCGAGTCGCTGGCCGAAAATCTGAGTGACAGCATCATCGCTCCTCTGTTGGCCTTTCTGGTGGGTGGTCTGCCCGCCCTGGCTATCTACCGCCTGACCAACACCGCCGATGCGATGTGGGGGTATCGCACAGAGCGCTACGAGTATCTGGGCAAAATTGCTGCCCGCTGCGACGATGCCTTCAACCTGGTACCGGCCCGCCTGACCGCACTGCTACTTGCGCTGGCTACCCACCTGATCAACGGACGGGGGTGGCACGCCTGGCAGACCGCCCTGCGTGACGCCCGGCACACTGCTTCGCCGAATGCCGGCTGGCCGATGGCTGCTATGGCCGGTGCGCTGGATACCGTCCTCACCAAACGCGATCACTACGCCCTGGGTGATGGGAGCTGTATTCCTGATGCGGCGATGATTGGGCAAGCGCGCCGTATCGTGCAGGTAGCAATGGCGATAGTGGTGAGTGGACTGTGGATCGGCATACTTACCGGTGCAGGGATACGGCGTGCCGCGCCTCTGCACCCAGATGCCACGCTAAGGGGGTGACGGGATGCCGGCAATCTTACCCACAACTCCTCCCCCCAGCGAGGGAATCACCTTCAATTCCTCCCCCCAGCGGGGGGAGGTTAGGAGGGGGGCGGAATTGATGCGAATGGGAACCATTATGGAGCATGTCCGTCACCACTCCCCTGCTCCTCGCCCTAGGGGAGAGGAGTGGGGGTCTGGGGAGCGAGAGGAAGGGAACCCCCCACCCCAGCCCGCCCCCGCTGGGGGCGGGGGAATTACCTTCAATTCCTCCCCCCAGCGAGGGAATCACCTTCAATTCCTCCCCCCAGCGGGGGGAGGTTAGGAGGGGGGCGGAATTGATGCGAACGGGAACCATTATGGAGCATGTCCGTCACCACTCCCCCGCTCCTCCCCTAGGGGAGAGGAGCGAGGGTCTGGGGAGCGAGAGGAAGGGAACACCCCCACCCCAACCCGCCCCCGCTGGGGGCTATGCATTACCCATACCTCGCATACTGCCTTGCCCGCGTGCCGGAGCGGGTCGGGGGCGTGATGACGGGCGTGATCCCCAGCCGGGAGCTGGGAACGCGCGCCTCCGGCGCGCATGGTGCCGGTACCATTGCTGGAGGGAGGAGCCAGGCGCAAGCTCCCACCCCTGGCGGCATTCACAAACGGCCAGGACAGATGAACGAACCCAACGTATACCCTATCAGGAAGCCCTGGCTCACACGTCTGCCCTCCCCGCTATACATTACCCACAACTGGTGTCAACCACGTGCGTATCAGCGGGTATGATCGCTATTGGTGCTGGTTTGAGCGACTGGCCCGGGGCAGTTCGCTGCTCAAGCCGTGCCGGCGCGTGCTGGATTGATTGCCGTATCCGCTCGTCATGCGCGTGTCGCGCAGTTTGGCGTGCGGCAGCCATGCTGCCGCGCCAGCCGTACTCACGATTCGGCTCGTGGCATACCGTTGACCCTGCTGGTCACGAGGATGGTGGATGTATTCGTGATGGTCATCGAGTCGGTCAGGCATGCATGCGATCCCTGCGCGTAGACGTATTGTTACACCAGGTTCGTGCCTGCGTACCAGCGGTCATGGCCAGACCCTGCCGACGGTGGATGGAATGCCTCCACAGGGAGCGCTTGCAGCCCGACCTAACGCAGCGTGACATGTGGGTAATGCATAGCCCGCTGGGGGCGGGAGGATGCCCTCACCCCTCACCACTCCCCCGACAGAAGTGGAGTGGGGGTCTGGGGAGCGAGAGGAAGGGAACACCCCCATCCCAGCCCGCCCCCGCTGGGGACGGAGGAATTACCTTCAATTCCTCCCCCCAGCGGGGGGAGGTTAGGAGGGGGGCGGAAGCAAGGTGGGCGGGATGCATACGGAGCACGTCCGTCACCACTCCCCCGACAGAAGCGGAGCAGGGGCTGGGGGGTAAAGTGAAGGGAGGAAGCCAGCCGACGTGTACACCATCTACAGCGTAATGAACGGAGACCACGACGATGACCAGAACAGCAATCTTACTGATCGGGCACGGCACTGATGACAGTGATGGTCTGGCCGAGTATCGCCAACTGGCCGGCATGCTGCAAGAGCGGCTCGATCTCCCAGTGCAGCCATGCTTTCTCGAACTGGCCGATCCTCCGATTGGGCAGGCGATTGACGAGTGCGCGCGTGCCGGGTATCAACGTTTGATCGCGATACCGCTGCTCCTAGGCGCAGCCGGCCATCAGAAAAATGATATTCCTGTTGCACTTCAGCAGGCGCGCCTGCGCTGGCCGGAACTTACCATTCAATACGGTACGCCACTCGGTGTGCAGTATTCACTGCTCAAAGCACTGGCCGACCGTCTGGCAACGGCAGAAGCAGCCGCCCCACCTGTACCACGTGCCGAAACCGCCCTGGCCCTGATCGGGCGCGGCAGCAGTGACCCCGACAGTAACGCTGATGTTGCCCGCATGGCACGTTTGCTGTGGGAAGGTCGTGGCTATGCTCACGTCACTTATGGCTTTTACAGCATTACTACACCGCGAGTACCGCAAACGCTCGATGCCTGCATCGCGCTAGGTGCGCGTCGCATCATCGTGATCCCGTATCTGCTCTTCACCGGACGCATTCTGCGACGGATCATTGCTCAGGTCGCTGCGGCCCGCCAAACATATCCCGATCACGACTTCGTTGTGACCGAACACCTTGGTCTGCACGAAGGTGTCCTTGCCGCCATCATGCAACGGGTACAGGAAGCCATGAATGGTCAGTCGGCGGCCAACTGTGACGTTTGTAAATATCGACGGCTCTTTCCAGGGTTTACCGCCGACTTCGGGCGCCCCCAGACCAGCGATCACGAACACGGCTTACGCGGCGAAGCATCTGGCAGTATGACGAACATCCTCCCGCCTCGCTACCGTGGTGGCCGGGCAGTGAGCGCAGCGCCGATGACTGCCGCCCCGCTTGTCTTTGACGAACATGGGCAGGTCGCGTGGGATCGTATCTGGGGCGGTGATGATCCTGACAATCCCTTCTGCGAGCTGGCACTGGCCGGTGGCCCGCCCCACCGGGGAACGCTGCTTGAGCCGGTCGATCCGGCAACGATCCAGGCCGACCCGGCAGGCTACGCCCGTGTCATTGCCGAACTCCGCCGGGCATTGACGATGGTCACCGATCTGCCGGTAACGACCGACACCGCCCCTGGCTGGATCGGTCTGGTCTGTGAAAGTGAAGAGATGGCAATCTGGCTCTTGCGGGCAATTATCGTGGAAAATGTCAGTGTCCGTCGCGAAGACCGCACGCTACTCTTACCGGCGGGGCCGCATTTTCGGCTGGAGGGAGAGATCAAAAATGTGGTCACGGCAGTTGCCAAGACCTATCACTACTGGAAGGAGCATATACAGCGATGACAACGCCAACCTGCCGCATCTTCATCCTGCACGATCACGGTGAGCACGTGACCCAATTGGCGCAGGCGATTGGAGAGGGAGCCGCCGGCGTTACCGGTGTCACGGTTAAGATCAGTCTGCCCCATCACGCGACGAAAGCCGATTTGCTGGAGGCTGATGGGATCATTATCGGCACACCCAATTGGACTGGCATCAAGGGCACCCTCAAGCGCTGGCTCGATACAACCGGTGATCTGTGGGAAGAGGGTAGCCTGTCCGGGAAGGTAGGGGCAGCCTTCACCAGTAGTGCCGGGCGCCATTCGGGTACCGAATTTACGCTGCTCTCGGTGCTGCACTGGATGTTGGGCAGCGGCATGATCATCGTTGGCTTACCGTGGAGTCCGTTGATGGAACAGGCTGGCTCGTACTACGGAGCAACCGCAGTTGGCACGATTACTGAAGCCGATCTGATCCAGGCCAGGGCACTGGGGCGACGGGTTGCTGAACTTGCCCTTCAGTTACGCCGGGGAGCAGCATCATGAACGACCAATCGCCATTGGTATCGGCAGGAGCCGACATTGCCGCCCGTTCGTTTGCGATTATTCGGGCCGAATTACAGGCGCGCAACCTGATCATCCCGCAACCGCTCGCGGCAATTGTCGAGCGCATCATTCACACGACTGCCGATTTCGAGTTTGCCGAACTGACTAGAGCCAGTGCCGGTGCGGTAGAAGCAGGGATCAACGCACTCCGGCGTGGATGCCTGGTGATTACCGATGTCCAGATGGTTCGGGCAGGCATCGATCAACGACGCCTGCAACATTTTGGCGGCAGTGTAGCCTGCTTCAACGACAACCAGGCGGTCATGGAACTGGCCGCGGCTACCGGCCTTACCCGCAGTGCCGCCGCTATGCGCTGGGCACACGAGCAGGGGTATCTGAACGGCGCGCTGGTCGCGATTGGCAATGCACCGACGGCCCTGTTTGAATTGATCAGCCTCATTGACCAGGGTGCCCGCCCGGCCATCGTGATCGGTATGCCGGTCGGCTTTGTCAACACGGTTGAAAGCAAAGCCGCGCTGATGAACCGCACCGATGTGGCCTGGATCGTGACCATGGGGCGCAAGGGTGGCTCACCGGTTGCCACAGCCACCGTGAATGCCCTGCTCCGCCTGGCAACCGGTGAAGACAACAGCGCGTAACGGAGATCAACTATGGCCGATATGGTTCCGCCACGCAACAAACGAGGGTCGCGTACCGGTTACACCACCGGCAGCAATGCGGCAGCAGCAGCCAAAGCAGCCACCATTGCGCTGCTAAGCGGGCACTGGCCGGATCAGGTCACGATCACCTTGCCGATTGGCGAGACGGCCACCATGACACCGGCGGTCACCCGCCTCGATGCCGAACAGGCGTACTGCTGCATGGTGAAAGATGCCGGCGACGATCCTGATGTGACCCACGGTGCCCTGATCTGTGCGTTGGTGCGCATTGTGGAAACGCCGGGAATCCACCTGGATGGTGGCGAAGGCGTTGGGCGAGTCACCTTGCCCGGCCTCGGCTTACCGGTCGGTGGGCCGGCCATCAATCCGGTACCGCGTCAGCAGATCACGGCGAATGTGCTCGACGCCGTGCGCGAATATGCTCCCGGCGGCGAAGCCTTTCTGGAACGCCTGGGGCTTGAGGTCATCATCAGCGTGCCTGATGGTGAACGGATTGCGCAAAAGACCCTCAATCCGCGTCTCGGCATCATCGGCGGGATCAGTATTCTCGGCACGACCGGTAAAGTCTTTCCGTACAGCACTGCCGCCTGGCGCGCGAGTGTCATTCAGGCGGTTGAGATGGCTGCCCGCAACGCCGTTCCCAAAATTGTTTTATGCACCGGCGGTCGATCAGAAAAGTTTGCCATGCAACTCTTCCCTGAATTGCCAGAGCTTGCGTTTGTCGAATTGAGTGTCTTTACCGGTGATGCTCTCAAGACCTGTGTCACGCACGGCGTACCGGCGGCAGTCTTCGTCGGCATGATCGGCAAGATGATCAAAACAGCGCAGGGGCATATGCAGACCCACGTGGCGGGCAATCAGGTTGATTTTGCCTTCCTGGCCCAGGTATGCCGTGATGTCGGCGCACCAGAGTCATTTGTGCAGGCGGTCGCACAGGCCAATACCGGTCGCCATTTCCTCGAACTCTGCCAGGAGCATGGCCAACTGGCACCGCTGCAACGGATCGTCGAACTGGCCCGCGATCAGTGCCTGCGCTTCATCGCCGATCACGGCGGTGCGATGGACTTCGAGGCCATTCTGGTCGATTTCGATGGTCGGGTATTGGCACGGGCAGCAGCTACAGCACCGGCGCATACCAGACCGGCGTCGCTGCCGGCACCGCTGATCGAGCGTCTACCCAACGATCCGTTGCCTGAAACTGATGAGCCGGTGGAGGATGCATGAGTCGACGCACGCCCATTCTTGTGGTTGGATTGACGGCTGCCGGCAGCGACGGTCTGTCATCCGCGCTGATCGAGCGCGTGCTCCGCGCCGATCTGCTGGTAGGCGGGCGACGGCACCTGGCGGCGTTTCCTGATTTTGCCGGCGAACGGTTAACGATAGAGGCGAGTGTGGAACCGGCGCTGACCCGTCTGCACGCAGCGTGGCAAAACGGCGAGGTGGCAGTGGTGCTGGCGTCGGGTGATCCACTCTGGTACGGCATCGGCAGCAGTCTGCGCCGTGTGTTTCCGCCAGACGCACTGGAAATCGTGCCGGCACCAACCTCGGCGCAACTCGCATTTGCGGCGCTGGCCGAACCCTGGCACGATGCGGTCTTGCTCAGCGCGCACGGACGCCCGTTAGCAGCCATCATTCCTGCTGTGCTCACCGCGTCCAAAGCGGCAATTCTCACCGATCACCATCAGACACCGGCTGTCGTTGCGCAGGCACTCATCGCCGCCGGTCTGGCGCCAGAAAGCCGCTGCGCCGTCTGTGAACAGCTTGGCGGTACGAAACAGCGAATCGTCCAGGCCACTCTCACCGACATTGCAGAGGCGACCTTTGACCCCCTGAATGTCTTGATCGTCTGGAACGACCATCCCCGCCGACCATTTCCACCCGGCCTTACCGATGAAGCCTTCAGCACTGAAGCCGGCCAACTGACCAAGCGCGAAGTACGTCTGCTGAGCCTGGCCGAACTGGCTTTGCAACCGGGTGAGGTGATGTGGGACATCGGTGCCGGCAGCGGCGCGGTCGCTATCGAAGCTGCGCGCGCCTGCCCAACCGCGCAAGTCTACGCGGTCGAGCGGCGTGCCACCTTTATCGGTCATATCCAGACCAACCTGGTGCGCTTTCCGGCGCCCAATCTGCACATCACGCACGGCGAAGCTCCGGCAGCCTGCCATGACTTGCCCGATCCGCACGCCATCTTTGTCGGTGGTAGTGGCGGGCGCCTTGCCGAAATCGTGGCTCTGGCCCGCCACCGACTACGACCCGGTGGCAGACTGGTGCTCAACCTGATAATGACCGGCCATCTCGCCGAGGCGGTGCAGCTTTTGCCCACCGCACGGGTTACCCAGATTCAAGTCAATCGCGGCACGCCCATCCAATCCGATCTACGCTTTGCCGCACTCAACCCGGTGTACATCGTTGTCTGGCGGAATGAGGAACACCATGACTGACACACCAGAACTGATCGCGGTCGGGCTTGGCCCCGGCGATCCCGAACTGATTACGGTTAAGGGGCTACGTGCTATTCAGGCGGCTGATGTGATCTTTGCGCCGCAGAGTCGCGATGGCGATGCCAGTATTGCGCTCCAGATTGCCACCCCGTGGATCGATCAATCGCGACAGCGCATTATCACGCTCCCCCTGCCCATGACCCGCGACTCCGGACAGTTACGCCCGGCGTGGCAGGCCGCTGCGACCGTGATGCAGCAGGAATTCGGCCAACACCGCCGCGGTGTCTACCTGTTGCTCGGCGATCCCCTGCTCTACGGCACATTCGTCTACCTCTGGCGCGAGCTGCGTGCTGCGGCGCCAGACATCACGGTCAGCATTATCCCTGGCATCACCTCATTTGCCGCTGCCGCTGCCGCCGGTGGCATCCCACTCACCATGGCCGATGAGCGCCTGATCGTGGTGCCGGCCAGTTACGAAACCGATGCCGGTGCTCTGCAACGACTGCTCAGCGATTTTACCACCGTCGTGTTGATGAAAGCAGGCACAGCATTGCCGGCTATCGTCGCGGCACTACACCAGCTCAACCTGATCGATCACGCCCTCTACGCCGAACGGGTTGGCTTAGCCGGTGAGTTTATCACTCGTGATCTGCGCACACTCGACCTGAACCATCGTCCGTATCTGTCACTCGTAATTGTTCGTCGCGGAGAGCTACTATGACCTACCCTGCTATTCCAGGAACTGTCTACTTCGTGGGTGCCGGCCCCGGTGCACCCGATTTGATAACAGTGCGTGGCCGTGATCTGCTGGCCCAGGCCGATCTCATTCTCTACGCCGATAGTCTGGTTGACGCGGCCTTGCCGGCAGCCTACGCTCGCGCCGATGCCCGCATCCTCGGTTCGGTTGAGATGCACCTCGAACAAATTGTGCGGCTGATGTGCGAGGCAGCGCGAGCCGGCCAGGTCGTTGTGCGGCTGCATAGTGGCGATCCGGCACTCTACGGCGCCATCCACGAGCAGATGGCTGCTCTCGACGAAGCCGGTGTGCCTTACGAGATTGTACCGGGTGTGACTGCTGCATTTGCGCTCGCCGCCCGCCTGGGGGTTGAGCTGACGGTTCCTGAACTGGTGCAGACAATCATCCTGACCCGGCCCGCCGGACGCACACCGCTCCCCGAACACGAACAACTGAGCCGAATGGCGGCCCATGGCGCATCACTGGCGATCTATCTCGGCATTACCCGGATGCAACAGGTCGTGCGTGATCTGCTGACCGGTGGCGTCTACACGCCGGACACACCGGTCGTTGTTGCCTACCGCATTACCTGGCCCGACGAGGTGATCATTCACGGCACATTGGGCGACATCGCCGAAAAGGTGAAAGCTGCCGGCTTTACCCGGCAGGCATTGATCCTGGTTAGCCCTGCGCTTGATCCGGCCAACAAGCGTACCGACCGGCCAACCAGCCGGCTCTACGATCCAACCTACAGTCATCGGTTGCGCCGTCGCCGTGAACCGGCTGATGAGACGGCAGAGGCATAACAGCCGGGAAGAGGTTCGTATGACAACAACAGCCATCTTTGCCCTCACCCGTAACGGCGTTGAACTGGCCACTCGCCTGGCCGCAACGTTACCGGCAACTATCTGGCTCCCAGAGCGGTTTGCTGCGTTTGCGCCTGGTGGACGCTGCTACACCAACCTCAGCGCAGCCGTGCAAACAGCCTGGCAACAGAGCAAAGCAATCATTCTGATCGCGGCTACCGGCATTGCTGTACGCCTGATTGCCCCGCTCCTCCAGGCGAAGACCAGCGATCCGGCTGTGATCTGCCTTGATGAACAGGGACATGTAGTCGTGCCGTTGATCGGTGGTCATCGCGCCGGTGCCAATGCCCTGGCCCGGCAGATCGCTGCACTCACCGGAGGTCAGGCTGCGATCACCACCGCCAGCGATGGGCAGGGGTTACCGGCGCTCGATCTGATCGGTCAGGCGCAGGGCTGGCGCATCGCCACCGACTCGGCCACCACCCACGTGATGGCGTGTCTGGTCAATGGTGATCCGATTGGGGTCTGGGTTGACCCCGACCTACCCGCTGCACGGGCACTGCTCGGCGCCGAACTGGCACCGGTAGCGACAGTCGAATGGGTCGCCGATTCCGAAGAGCTAACCAACCCACGCTTCGCAGCAGCCATTGTTGTCTCACACCGTCGCCTCGATCCGCTGTGGCACAAACTACGCGATAAAGGGTTGCGGTACATGCCTCCGGTACTGGTGATCGGGATCGGGTGTCGGCGCGATGTACCGGTACACGAACTCGCTACCGCCGTCTCCGCGACCCTGGCGACCGCCGATCTTGCCCCGGAGTGCGTGGCAACTATTGCGACCGCCGATCTCAAGGCTGACGAAGCCGGCATCAGCGATCTGGCGCGGCAACTCGGTGTACCGCTCACTATCGTCACAACTGCTCAGCTCCAGACCCTTGACCCGACAGCCTTTAGCCCCAGTGCGGCCAGTCGCTTCGATATTCCCGGTGTGGCCGAACCCTGCGCCACCCTGGTCGCGCAGGGGCCACTGCTGGTACCGAAACAGCGCTTTGCCCGTTGCACCGTCGCTGTTGCTTTGCAGCAGGCAACGTTCGGTAGCGACACCACACCGACCGGCCAGCTCACCCTGGTCAGCATCGGCCCTGGCGATCTCGCCCACCTGACCGAAGCGGCGCGACTGGCCCTGATCAAAGCCGAGGTCATCACCGGTTATGCCCGCTACATCGATCTGATCCGGCCCCTGCTGCGTCCAGACCAGGAAGTTATCGCAACACCGGCGATGGGTGACGAGATGGGGCGAGCGCGCCACGCCATTGAGCTGGCCCGCAGCGGGCGGCGGGTGGCGCTGATCAGCAGCGGAGACATCGGCATCTACGCTATGGCCGCACCGGTCTTCGAGAACCTTCAGGCCGGCGGCTGGGATGGGCGACACCCACAAGTCGAGGTCATTCCGGGGGTGAGCGCATTTCAGGCACTGGCCGCCCGCATCGGCGCTCCGATCAACCACGATCTCTGCCTGATCAGCCTGAGCGACCTGCTCACGCCATGGCCTCTGATCGAACGCCGGCTACGAGCTGCGGCACATGCCGACTTTGTCGTTGCCCTATACAACCCCCGCTCGCAGGGTCGAAACTGGCAACTGGCCACAGCACTCTCTATCCTGCGCGACCACCGACCGGCAACGACACCGGTCGTCTTTGGCCGGCAGGTGAGTCGCGAAGACGAACAGATTACGATAACCACCCTGGCCGACGCCGATCCGCAACAGGCCGACATGCTGACCCTGGTGCTAATTGGGAACAGTCAGAGCTTTCATCTGGCCGGCCACGTCGTCACCCCGCGTGGCTACACGACCCAACCAGCCCGACCGTCAGACTTTCTTATGTCAAACAAAACAACAGATTACCCGATTGTGATCACCAAACCGGCCCACATGCCGGCAGTGGTGATTGGTGGTGGTGCGGTTGGCGAACGCAAAGTCCGTGGCTTGCTGGCCGCCGGCATACCGGTACGGCTCATCAGCCCAACCGCAACCGACCAACTGATGGCGTGGGCGCAGGAAGGGCGCCTGATCTGGGAACGGCGCACATACCAGTCCGGCGACCTCACCGGTGCCCGGTTGGTCTTCGCCGCCACCAATGATCGTGCAGTCAATGCCCGCATCGCTGCGGCGGCGATTGCCGCCGGCGCACTCTGCAATGTCGCCGATGCCCCAGACGAAGGCGATTTTCACGTTCCGGCAATCTATCGCAGTGGCGGGATCACGATTACGGTGAGCAGCGCCGGCACAGCCCCAGGTCGGGCCGTTGCCTTGCGCGATGCAATCGCCGATTGGCTAGACAGCATTGGAGTTCACAACCATGAGCGGTAAAGCATACCTTGTCGGCGCCGGCCCCGGTCGCGCCGATCTGATCACAGTGCGTGGGTTGACGGTGTTGCGCCAGGCTGATGTCGTGCTCTACGACCGGCTGATCGCCGCTGCCCTGCTCGACGAAGCACCGGCTCACGCCGAACGCATCTTTGTCGGGAAAAGGCCAGGCCACCACGCCTTTCGTCAGGATGGGATCAACGAGACGCTGGTGCGCTTGGTGCGCGAAGGCTTACAGGTGGTGCGCTTGAAGGGTGGCGATCCCGGCGTCTTCGCCCACGTCGCCGAAGAAGCGGCTGCCCTGGCCGCCGCCGGTCTACCCTTCGAGATCGTTCCCGGCGTGTCATCGGCCCTGGCCGTTCCTCTGTACGCTGGCATTCCGCTGACGTGGCGCGGCGTAGCGACTGCCTTCACCGTTGTCTCCGGCCATGAAGCGACCCCACACGGTTGCAGCGGCATCAGTTGGTCACTCCTGGCCGCCTCGCCAACCGTGGTCGTACTGATGGCCCTCGGTCGGCTTGAACAGGTCTGTTCGGCCCTGATCGCTGCCGGACGCAATCCCGACACTCCGGCAGCACTGATCAGCCGGGGTGCCACATCCCAACAGGCAACCTTGCGGGCAACGCTGGCAACCCTTTGCGACCAGCAACGGCTGATCCAGCTCCCACCGCCCGCGGTGCTGGTGGTGGGAGAGGTTGCGGCGCTGGCAGATCGACTTGCCTGGTACAACCCTGCCCGATCTCCTGGCGACGCCATGCTGTGGGAAGAGTAGCGATACCGCACCCATTAGCCATGGATAACGAGCGGAATAGACGGAGTACATGCGATGCAGCTTCCCCGACTGTTGCTCGCCGCACCGATGAGCGGGAGCGGCAAAACGACGTTGACTGCCGGTTTGATTGGTGCCCTCCGGCAACGCGGCTTGCGGATTGCACCCTTCAAGTGCGGCCCGGACTATATCGACCCCGGTTACCATGCGCTGGCTGCTGAACGACCCTGCCACAACCTTGACTCCTGGCTGATGCCTGTCGATCAGATCGCCGGCATCCTGGCCCGCCGGAGTGGCGATGCCGATCTGGCGCTCATCGAAGGCGTCATGGGTCTCTTCGACGGCTACGGTACCGACGATGACACCGGCAGTAGTGCTCACATTGCCCGCTTGACGGCAACCCCGGTGATCATCGTGCTCGATGCCAGAGCGATGGCGCGCACGGCTGCCGCGCTGGTTGCCGGTCTGCGCGACTTCGACCGCCGGCTGCATATCGGCGGGGTCATTTTGAATCGAGTCGGTAGCCCACGCCACGCTACCATCATTCAGACGGCCATTGAACAGACGATTGGGGTGCCGGTGTTGGGGTACCTTGAACGGGCTGAAGGGTTGACATTACCCGAACGCCATCTGGGGCTGGTGCCGGTGGCCGAGCCTGGGCATTGGCAAGAGTGGTTAACTGCGGTCACCAACCGAATTGCGGCTACCGTCGATCTTGATCGTCTGCTCGCGATTGCCCGTAGCGCTCCGCCCCTTACCATCCCGCCGCTCCCGACCGTCACCGCAACCGATCAGAGCAACAGACCGGTCATCGCCGTGGCCCGCGACGAAGCCTTCAACTTTATCTATCCCGACAACCTCGACCTGCTGGAAGCTGCCGGTGCCCGCCTGGCCTTCTTCAGCCCCTTGCACGACAGGGCACTACCGGCAGCGACTGCCGCGATCTACCTGTGTGGTGGGTTTCCCGAACTCTACGCTGCGCAACTGAGTGCGAACCAATCTCTGCGTGACGCGATACGTACCGCAGCCGCAAGCGGCATGCCGGTATACGCCGAGTGCGGCGGACTGATGTACCTGACCGAATCTCTGATCGATCAGCACGGCCAGACCTTTCCAATGGTCGGTCTCTTGCCCGGTCACTCACGAATGACCCGCCGTCTGACCCTCGGCTACCGCACGGTCGTTGCCCAAACCGATACCTGGCTCTGGCACGCCGGCGAGACCATCCGCGGCCACGAGTTTCACTACTCGGTGTGGGAAGAGCGTCCGCCAACTGTCACTCCCCTCTACACCTGTCTGCCCGACGCTTTGCGACCACAATCCGCAACGGAAGGCATTGTCAATGGTCAAACCCTGGCGTCGTACATTCATCTGCACTTTCTGAGCTGCCCACAGGCGGCGACGCGATTCGTGGCGGCGGCAGGCCGGTATCAGACCGGCCAGAAGGAAGAGCGATATACCAACCGGGGAGATGCTGTATGAGTCAGATTGTTCTTTTCACCGGCGGCGCCCGCAGTGGCAAGAGTCGCTGTGCCGAACACTATGCGGCCCGGCTGAGCGAACAGATCGTCTACATCGCCACTGCCACTGCCGGCGACGATGAAATGCGCGAACGGATTGCCCACCACCGTGCCCGTCGCCCGGATACCTGGCACACCATCGAAGCCCCGACCGGCGTGGCCAGTGTGCTTACCGATCTCCCGCCCGGCACAGTCGTCTTACTCGACTGCCTGGCGCTGCTGGTGAGTAACCTCTTGCTGGCCCACGAAGCGGCACCGGAACCGGCGATTGATGACGAAATCACCGCGATGCTGGCCACCATTGCCAGCCGCAACCTCACCTTTGTTGCGGTCACGAACGAGGTCGGGATGGGGATTGTGCCGGCGTACCCGCTTGGCCGGCATTATCGCGATCTCCTGGGTCGGGTCAATCAGCAGATCGCCGCCGCCGCCGCCGAAGTCTATCTGGTGGTATGCGGCATACCAGTCGAATTACGCTCTCTGGAGGCAGCATGGATGCGTACAAACCGGTAGTGCACGGTGCGCTCGACGAGGCTGAACTGGCCCGGCTTGGCCTGCGCGCCGACCATCTGATCGACTTCAGCAGCAACATCAACCCCTTCGGGCCACCAGAATCGGTTCTACAGGCGCTGCGTACCCTCAATCCAGCCCCCTACCCTGATCGCAGTTGTCTGCACCTGCGCAGGCATCTGGCAGCCATCCATCACTGTCAGCCGGAGGCCGTTCTGGTGGGAAACGGGGCGAATGAGCTGATCCACCTGGTAGCCCGTGCCCTCGGTGAACCCGGTGCCACAGCTCTGGTCGTAGCCCCAACCTACGGCGAATACGCCTACGCCTCACACCTGGCCGGCATGCGGGTGATCGAGATACGGAGCACCGTTGGCAACGGCTTCCAACCCGATCTCGCCGAACTCCTGCTCACCATCGAACGACTGCGTCCACGGCTGATCTGGCTGTGCTCCCCCAACAATCCCACCGGGGTCAATCTGTCGGTAACGACGATCACAGAACTGGCTCATACCTGCGCACTTCATCAAGGCTGGCTCATCCTCGACCGGGCCTATCTGGCGTTGGGTCGTGACGAGACCGGTCACGATCCACTCGACCACAACAGCCCGTCGCGCCTGATCCGTATCTACTCGCTCACCAAAAGCTATGCGGTTGCCGGCCTCCGCATTGGCTACATGATTGCCGATCCCGACGTGATAGCCGCAACTGCCCGCTTCCAACCGGCGTGGAGCGTGAGCAGTGCAGCGCAGGCTGCCGCCGCAGCGATGCTGCACGATACCGGCTTTCTTGCCACCACGCTCCCGGCGCTATGGGATGCCAGCAGCGAACTGGCCCAAAACCTGCGCCAGATCGGCCTGACCGTCTGGCGCGCCCATCTGCCGTTTATGCTTGTCCATTGCGACAATGCGGCACTGACCCGCCAGCAACTGCTGGTGCGCGGGTGCGTTGTGCGCGACTGTACATCGTTCGGGTTACCGGAATGGGTGCGGGTTGCGCCCCGACGCCCATCCGAGAATGCCCGGTTACTGGCAGCCTGGCGCGATGTCCACGCCAGAACTCAGGTATAAGCCCGCGCTGTTACAAACGAGAGGATTGACAATGCAAGCGCCTGTACTCATGGTCGTCGGAACTGCATCATCAGTTGGCAAGAGCACCCTGGTCACCGCCCTCTGCCGGTTGGCCTATCGGCGCGGACTTCGAGTAGCACCGTTCAAAGCCCAAAACATGAGCAACAACGCTGCCGTCACCGCCGACGGCAAAGAGATCGCCCGCAGCACGGCTGTCCAGGCCGCTGCTGCCGGCATCGCGCCGACAGTGGCGATGAATCCCATTCTCATCAAGCCCGAAGGCCAGCGGCGCAGCCAGATCATCGTCGAAGGCCGGCCCTGGCAAAGCCTGACAGCGACCGATTTCTGGCAACGCAAAGCCCAGCTCTGGTCGGTCGTAACCCGCAACCTGGACCATCTGCGGGCAACGTATGATCTGGTCATCGCCGAGGGTGCCGGTAGTCCGGTTGAACTCAACCTGAAACCGGGCGACATTGTCAATATGCGCGTTGCGCGCTATGCACAGGCTCAAACCATCCTGGTCGGCGACATTGATCGCGGCGGTATCTTTGCCCAATTACTGGGCACGCTTATGCTGCTCGAACCCGAAGAACGGCAGCTCATCACCGGTTGTATCGTGAACCGGTTTCGCGGCGATCCCTCCCTCTTCGCCGACGGCGTAACCATCCTGGAAGAGCGCAGCGGATTGCCGGTGCTGGGAGTCATACCGTGGCTGGACGACCTGGGGCTACCCGAAGAGGATGCGGTTGCACTGGAGCAACCGCCGGTCGCGCCTGCCCACGGCCTGATCATCGCCGTGATTCGTCTACCCACCATTGCCAACTTCGACGACTTCGATCCGCTGGCCCGCGAGCCGGGTGTCGTCGTGCGCTACATCGATCACCCGCTTGAACTCACCGGTGCCGCTGCCGTTATCCTGCCCGGCGTCAAACACACCCTCGCCGCCCGGCACTGGCTCCACGAACGCGGATTTGACAACGCACTCCGGGAATTCACCGGCGCCATTGTTGGTATTTGTGGCGGTTATCAACTGTTGGGTGAACGGATCAGCGATCCACTGGCGGTTGAAGGGAGTGGCGGTGAGGCCGCCGGTCTGGGCTTACTGCCCATCGAAACCATCTTCACCACTGCCAAACAAACAACCCAGACCATTGCCTGCGCTCAGGTTCCCTGGGCCGGCAATGAGCCACTGCAAGGCTATGAAATCCATATGGGGCAAAGTTACCGACGCGGCGAAGCGCCGGCATTCCTGCGCATCATCCAGCGCGGCAACACTCCCACGAGCGCCGACGATGGTTGCATCAGCTCTGATGGCCGGGTCTGGGGATGTTACCTGCACGGCATTTTCGCCAATGACACATTCCGGCGGGGCTGGCTTCGCCGGTTAGGCTGGCAACCACCCACCACACCCGTGGCAAGAGCCGATCCCTTTGACCGGTTAGCCGATCATGTTGCCGCTGCGTTGGGGCCGGCAGTACTAGACCGTTTGATGAGAAGATAGGAGATAGGAGGTAGAAAATAGGTTGAGAAGAAGGGGCCGATTGTAGAAGAGAGGAGAGAGGAAATAGTTGGGAAGGGGGATGGTTGTAGAAGGTAGGAGATAGAAGATAGAAAATAGGTTGGAGGAAAGGGGTTGGCGGCATGATTGTAGAAGAGAGGAGAGAGGAAATAGGTTGGGAGGGAGATGGTTGTAGAAGGTAGGAGATAGAAGATAGAAAAATAGAAGATAGAAAATAGGTTGGAGGAAAGGGGGGGGGCGGCATGATTGTAGAAGAGAGGAGAGGAAATAGGTTGGGAAGGGGGTGCTGATGATTAGAACTTATTTCATAAACGCTGTGCTGTCGTGCTACCAGACGGTCGCACGGGCACCTGCACGCCTGCCCATCACCACCGACAGCCTACCCGGCTCCTGACTCGTTGGCAGAGGGCAACTCCGGTTATGCCATCACGCGCTCGATGGGTTGCCTTACCCGCCTGTCATACACGTGTCGCGACGTTTGGATTGCAGCAGCTACGCTGCCGCGCCAGCCGTGCTTACGATCCGGCGCGTGTCCCACCGTTACCCATCCTGGTCACAGGGATGCTGGATGTGCTTGTTTCGATCATCGAGTCGGTCAGGCATGCATGCGATCCCTGCGCGTAGACGTGTTGTTGCAATAAGTTCGTGCCTGTGCACCAACGGCCACGGCCAACCCCTGATGGCGGTGGCGATGATGCCTGCGCGCGGGCTGGAAGCCCGCGCCACGGGGAGCGCTTGCAGCCCACTAACGCAGCGTGACATGTGGGTAATGCATAGCCCAGCGGGGGCGGGCCAGGGTGGGGGCGTGTCGCATAGTACCTCTAAAAACAGCGCAAGCCACTCACGCTATCCCAACCATCAGCTCGACGCTACCCGACAGCGCCGGAAGGAAGTCATCCTGGAGAGCGCACTGGTGACGTATTCACCGCAACTGCCAGCCCTTGTCTCCCACCCACAACCGCACCGGTGTCCGCTGGCGCGGCAATTCAAACACGAGAGGGACACTCCGCAAGCCACTTTGGGCCGTGAACTGGTCTTCCAGGGCCAGGTCACCGTACAGACCGCGGCCAAACTGATCAAGGTAGCGCAGCGAAGCACCTGGCAGAGGATAGTAGCGTTGACCTGTATCGTCTTCGATGGTAAACAGACCGGACGGCAGCGTGCGCTCACGCGACGCTTCATTACTCACTGCGATCAAGGCAATTAACAACCGACCATCGGATTGGAGCAAGCCCAACGCACCATCGACCACCACTACATCATCCGGTCGCAACAGACTGATCTGCCAGCCATCGTAGGCCACAAACTGACCGAAGGGATTGGTATCCGGCACCGGCGAAGGGGAAGGTAGCGGCAGTGGTGTCGGCGGTGGCGGTGATGGTGTCGGCACCGGTACCGTAACTGCTATCGTCTGCACCGACAATGGTGATGGTAGGGGGCCAATGGCCGACTGCGTCGGCGGTGTAGCAACGGATGGCGCTGCCTCGAACAGTTGCCCGGCAAGCATGACTATCAACCATCCACCCAACACCAGCAGGACGACCAGCAACCACCAGCCGCGCCAGCGGGTCTGCTGGTCTGTAACCGGCGTGACAGCTTGTGGTTGAGGAAGAGTCTGCGGCGAGACAACTTGCTGCGGTTGCATCACAGCAGTATCCGACACCGAAGGAGAGGGTGGAATTGCGTCAATATTCAGCGATGACGCTACAGGTAAAGACTGTTGAGTGGGATGCAACGCTGCACCAGCGCGCTGGTGCAGGTCGGGGGGCAGGGGTTGGAGCACAGCATTAGCAACTCCAGCACGACGCAAAGCCTCTTCCCGCTCGGCAGCACTCTCGGCCACCCGTGCCAGCCCAATCCACACCCGCCGCTCAGCAGGCGCCCGGCGACTCAAAGCCCGAAAGATACGCCGGGCCATCACAAAATCACCGCGGCGCGCTGCTAACGCGCCGCGGGTCAGCCATTGCTCAAGATCGTCAGGAGTCAAATCCCCCACCCATCCTCCCCGAACACGACGCAACTACACGCGAGGTAAGACCAGCCAGCCTTGATCGGGATTGCTGCGCGCAAAGAAGACCAGATCAGTCGCATCGGGGGCGACATCAAACAGAATTGCCACACTGCGCACAAAACCGTCAGCAGGCACCGGCTCGCTATGGCTCAAGTCGGCATTGATCCCCCGGATAAGGTACGCATCAGACGCATCGAGGCGCGGTGTCCACACCCGACCCTGGGCATCCTTCAGGACGAAGAAGTCCAGCGGTACCGGCTGATCCTGACCGGTCGTGTTACGGACAAACACCAGCACAACCACGAAGCGACCGTTGTTGGGAGTAATCCCATTGAGTGGACCAATAATCGGTGCTGCATAGGTTGGCTGATTGAAATCGTAAGCCCATCCATTACTGGTCAGCTCCGTACCAGGACTCACCAGTGTCGGGTTCGCCAGCGCCGGATCGGGCGTTGGTGGAATCGGCTCTAGTGTCGGCTCCGGTGTTGGTTCCGGTGTCGGTTCCTCAGTCGGTGCCGTAGTTGGTTCAGGCTGGGGTTCGGTCGGTGTTGTCGGTGCCAGCGATGCCTCGGTTGTGGCCGCAATACTGGTCGCCGCCTGTGATGTAGCCTGAGCTGGAGAAGGTGTCGCCACCTGATTGCGCTGCGACAAAAAGATGAAGCCAAGACCGATACAACTGATCAGCAGCACTGCCAGGAGCACCAACGTCAATGGGGTCAGGCCACGCTTTGCCGGCACCGTCTCTTCGTCCATATCATCTCCCCTCTGCGGTGGTGGCCCTGAGCGACGGAAAAGGCCACCAAACAAGCCTCCGCTACGGGCCGGTTTCGCCGGCTTGCTACTGCTACTGCCCCGTGCCCAACTGGTGCTGGGACGACTTGTTCGTGGTGGTTCAGCAGCACGTGACGGACGGGGCGGCGGTGCAGAGGTCGATGCAGGCGACTCACTCTCACTTGTCGTCTCCGGTCGTGGTGTTGCCGGATCGCGTCGCACCGGGCCGGCATCGGTCGCCATCACCTCAGACAGCGCATCAAGCTGGGCGAACGGATCGTCTTCGTCAATATCGGGCATCGTTGATACGGGAGCTGGTGCCGGGGATGGTGGTGGTGATGGCGGTGCCGGCGGCGGAGCTGCTTTTGGTGTCACACCCAGAGCCTGCAATCCCTTTTTAGCCATCTCATTTTGCGGATCGAGGCGTAACACCTGTTCGAGTGCAGCTTGCCGCTCTTCGCGATCCGCTGCCACACCGGCAAGCCAGAGCCATCCTTGAATATTCTCTGGATGTTCACGGGTCAACAGGCGGAAGAGCCTACGCGCTTCGTCTTTCTCCCCTTTCCGCGCCGCCTCAATACCAAGTTGCAAGATGCTGTCGGGATCCGCCATGACCTGTCCTTCCTTCTACTTCCGCCCCAAGGCAGTGATCAGGATTCTGTGGTAATCGCGCCTATTCTAGCATGGATACCGGCAATGGTCAACACATTTTTGATCAAATAGCGCACTCATACGCCATGGACAGCAAGCATGGACAAAAAAAGTGCAAAGAGTTTTGCAGGTAAATTGAACATCTGTCTCATTTCACTCTTTCTGCCTGCCATTATCAACCTGACCCGCGTTGTCGATATCCATCCATAGCACTGGTTCGGTAATGCAGGCAGTGCTTAGACATTCCTCTGATGCAAGTGCGTTCAGTGGAATGATACTCTGCTTGATATGCAAACATCACCTCCCTTCAGCAGCTCAGGGGTGGAAAGAAAATACGAGCTAACGCAACTTCTACTGCACCAAGCCACCCTGGCACAGCCCGCTGGTTGACCTCTCCCGCCGTGCGGGTTTGGATATTCCAGATCGCCCCCAAGCCCTATCTCCTGCGTACACTCGCATGCTGTCCGATCCCGAAGATACACGAGCGAGGAGTCGGAGCTGAGGACACCCAAGACATCACTAGGCTCTATACTCATGCATAAGTCTGACTGAAGATAGGAAAAAGCATTCACCTCTGCACGCTGTCATCGCATCCTCCCCTCCCTTGCACGGCTTTTGCACCAAATTTGTTTATACTTCACCTTCTTGCTTTTTATGCTAAAATGTTTCTAAATCCGGTAGTTCCAAATGGGTACTACAATCTGCGAGGAGGCGCTATGCAGTCAAAAGCGACTCCCATCCGTGAGGATGGTATTTACCACTCGTTCTGCGGCCTGGTCAGTGTCGGCTGGCTCTATCAGAAGATCAAAGACAGCTTCTTCCTCATCCTCGGCACCCATACCTGCGCTCATCTGCTGCAAAATACGCTCGGCGTGATGATCTTCGCCCGACCACGTTTTGCGGTCTCACTGCTCGAAGAGTCTGACCTGAGTTCATCACAACCCGACATCTCGGCCCAGATCGAGGAGATCAAGCGCGAGCACCATCCCTCCGTGATCTTTCTGCTCTCGTCGTGTACGCCTGAAGTGATGAAGGTTGAGTTTGAAGGACTGGCAGCTTCGGTCAGCACACCGGAAGTGCCGGTGCTGTTTGTGCCGGCCTCTGGCCTCGATTATACGTTTTCGCAGAGCGAGGATTCGGTGTTGCAGGCGCTGATCCCCTTCTGCCCACCGGCACCACCGGACGATAAGCGGGTGGTTTTCCTTGGCTCGGTCAATGATGCGATTGCCGATGACTTTTCGCTCGAAGCGGCACGCCTGGGCATTCCGGTCGCCGGTTTCTTGCCCGCCAGCCATTTCACCGAGTTGCCACCAATTGGACCGGGGACTGTCATTGCCCCGCTCCAACCCTATCTGCACAAGACCGCGACCCAATTGCGCAATGAACGTGGCTGCACGGTGCTCTCTTCGTTGTTCCCCTTCGGCCCTGATGGAACCCGTCGCTTCTGGGAAGATTTGGCAGCTCAGTTTGGGATGCAGGTCGATCTGAGTGAGCGCGAGGCGGCAGCCTGGGAGCGGATTAAACATCATACCGATCTGCTGCGCGGTAAGAAGATTTTCTTCGCCAGTGATACGCTGATGGAATTGCCACTGGCTCGTTTTCTCAAGGCGTGTGGAGCCGAAGTTGTCGAGTGCTCTACCCCCTACATCAATCGCCGCTTCCACGCCGCCGAGCTGGCGGCACTCGATGGAGTCCGTCTCGTCGAACAGGCCAATTTCCATCGCCAGTTGCGCACAATTACCGAGACAAAGCCCGATCTGATTATTTCCAACATCATCACCACCAATCCGCTGGTCGGTCAGGGAACGGTTGCCAAGTGGGGTACTGAATATTGTTTTCTCCCCATTCACGGCTGGGCCGGCGTCAATAATCTGGTGACATCCTTTACCCGCGCTCTGCAACGCCATGCCCGTCTCGATCCACTCGGCTCCGATCCGATCTGGCTGACCGGTATGATGCCCGGTTCGTCCGGTGGTGTTATCTCTTTGCAATCCTAGAGGAGACGATTCATGCGGCTGGCTTACTGGATGTATGAAGGGACTGCTCACCACGGTGTGGGCCGGATCGCCAACAGTATGCGGAATGTGCACGCCGTCTTTCACGCCCCCCAGGGTGATGATTATGTCAATGCCATCTTTGCGATGCTCGACCGCACACCCAATTTTCCGGCCATGACGACCAGCGTGGTCAGCGGTACCGACCTTGCGCGCGGCACGATCCGGCTGCCCGATACGCTGCGTCAGGTGGAAGAACGAGTCCACCCCGATCTGATTGTCGTGGTTGCCTCGTGTTCCACCATTTTGTTGCAAGAGAATCTTGAAATCGCGGCTCAGCATGCCGGCTTGCAGTGCGAGGTGATGGTGTACGATGCCAATCCCTACCGTATGCAAGAGATAGTTGCCGCCGAGAGTCTGTTTACCGATCTGGTGAAGCGCTTTGCTAAACCGCAGCCCCGCACCGAACGTCCGACAGTGAATATCCTCGGCCCGGCGTCACTCGGTTTTCACGCCCGCCACGACCTGATCAGTCTCCGGCGTATGCTGAAGACGTTAGGGCTTGAGGTGAACGTGGTTGCACCCTGGGGCGCGAGTATCGCCGATCTGCGCCGTTTGCCGGCGGCATGGCTCACGATTGCTCCCTACCGCGAGCTTGGTCTGCGTGCTGCCATCTATCTCGAAGAGCAGTTTGGGGTGCCGGCCCTCCTCGATGCACCGATTGGTGTCCAACCCACGCTACGCTGGATCGAACGTCTCCGTGAGCTACTGGCCCAGGCCGGGGCCGATGTGCCAATGCCACCGCTGACCGCCTTCTCACTCGACGGTATGTCGGCACCATCTGCTGTGCCCTGGTTCGCCCGTACCGCTGATATGGATAGCTTTTCCGGCAAGCCGGCCTTTGTCTTCGGCGATGCCACCCACGTGGTTGGAGTCACGCGCTTTTTGCGCGATGAGCTGGGCATGCCGATTGCCGGCGCCGGCACCTATGTCAAGCATCAGGCCGATTGGGTGCGTGAGCAGTTGACCGGCTATGTCGATGAGGTGCTGGTAACCGATGAGTTTCAGGTGGTGGCAGACCGCATTGCTGCCCTGCGCCCTGAATTGGTGTGCGGCACTCAGATGGAACGCCATACCTCACGACGGTACGATCTCAACTGCATGGTCATCTCACCGCCAACCCACATCGAGAACCATCTCCTCGCCTATCGCCCCTTCCTGGGTTTCGACGGTGCTGATGTCATCGCCGATGAGGTCTACACGACCTGTACCCTCGGTATGGAGAAGCATCTGATCGATCTGTTCGGTGATGCCGGCCTCGATCTGCCCGAGAAAACCGAGCGCACTCCTGTCGCTGAACCGGCTCCAGTAGCGGCAACGGTCGAGAGTCCCCAACCGCAGAACGAACCGGCTATCGCCGTGGCATCTGCTCCATCTCTCACCAGCGCACCCGCGACACCCACACCTGCCGCCGTCGTTGATCCAGTGTGGGCTGCCGATGCGGAAGCTATGCTCAAGAAAGTGCCATTCTTTGTGCGTGGCCGGGTGCGCGGGAATGTCGAGAAATATGCCCGTCAGCGTGGTCACGCGGTCATTACGGCAGAGGTGCTGCTGGCCGCGAAGGAGGAGCTTGGCGCATGAGCACAGCCCTTTCTCCCAACGTGCCTCGCCGGCCAAAACCTTCGCGTCAACTGGCCGAGATCGCGCTGCTCTCTCGCGAAGAGCGCCTGGCCGGACGACCAAAACTGTGTAGCGATTGCGGCATCTGCACCGGCGAATTGCGGCCATTCATGGCGCAGAGCTGCGTCTTCGTCAACAACCGTGCTGAAGAGATCGAGCGTCGCCTGCACGGACGCAACCGTCGTGACGGCGATGAACTCCTCTTTGGCATCTATCGCGATCTGCGCGTCTTCCGCATGCGGCCACCGGTGCCCGATGCCCAATGGAGCGGCGCTGTCACCAGCCTCGGCGCTCTGCTCCTCGAACACGGCCTGGTCGAAGGGGTGATTACGACCGGTGCAGTGCCCGGTACCCGGTATGCGCCTCTCCCCATTCTGGCCCGTACTCCA
Organism: Chloroflexus aurantiacus J-10-fl; assembly: GCF_000018865.1. Lineage (NCBI taxonomy): Bacteria > Bacillati > Chloroflexota > Chloroflexia > Chloroflexales > Chloroflexaceae > Chloroflexus > Chloroflexus aurantiacus. The sequence continues at coordinate 3,408,262 of NC_010175.1, read as the reverse complement.
GACGAAGTGCGTGCGACTCGCGGCAACAAACCCTGCCTTGCGCCAACGCTCGACGTCCTGACCCAGGTCCGCCAGAGTGGGTTGCGCCGGATTGCTTACATTGGCACCGGTTGTCAGGTTCACGCCCTGCGCGCAATTGAAGATCAGCTCGGCCTGGAACGCCTCTACGTCATCGGGATTCCCTGCACCGACAACACAACCTATCCCGATCTGCAACGCTTCTTGCAGGTTGTCTCGCGCTCGCCGGAGACGGTTATTCATCACGAGTTTATGCAGGATTTTCGTATCTGGCTCAAACACGAAGACGGTTCGGTCGAGAAAGTCAACTTCGTCGATCTCGATGTTGACCGTCTCGGCGGCCAGTTAGGGGTCTTTCCACCGGCCTGTCTAAGCTGCTTCGATTACCAGAATGGGCTATCGGATTTAACCATCGGCTACATGGGCGCACCACTACCACCCGACGAGCGCTGGCAGTGGACTCTCATCCGTACCGAACGGGGGGCTGAACTCTACGATCTGCTGCGCTCCCACGTTGAGGAGCGGGAGCCGATCAGCGGCGGCGACCGCACGCGAGGTATGCCGGCCTACATCCAGATGCTGCGCCAGCCGCGCAAACGACCGCCCTGGCCAATCCGCCAGCTCGTCGCCTTCATCCAGCGCCGTAGCGGGCCAAAAGGTCTCGAATTCGCTCGTTCGGTCATCGAGATGAAGCTCCTGCGCAACCTGCAATTCGTCCGTGAACGGCATGGTCGGCTGGAACGACGCATCGTACCCGGTTACGTCTACCGTGCGCTCGCCCGCTATGCCGATGTCTACCGACGCGAATTCAATCGCGATCTCGAACCATCCGCCTCGTAACGTATACGTACAGGTTATTCGCAGCCGGCATCGCCGGCCCAAAAGAAGGAGTTGTCCATGTCCCTCATCCTCGCAATCTATGGCAAGGGTGGGATCGGCAAGTCGACCACCTCGGCCAACCTCTCGGCGGCAATGGCGCTCAAAGGCGCCAAAGTGCTCCAGATCGGTTGTGATCCGAAGCACGACAGCACCTTTCCGTTAACCGGCCATCTCCAACCGACCGTGATCGACGTGCTGGACAGCGTAAATTTCCATCTCGAAGACGTGAGTAAGGAAGATGTGATTCGCACCGGTTTTGCCGGCGTTGACACACTTGAGTCCGGTGGTCCACCGGCCGGTAGCGGATGCGGCGGCTATGTCGTGGGTGAGACGGTCAAACTGCTGAAAGAATTTGGTCTCTACGACAAGTACGACGTCATCGTCTTCGACGTACTCGGCGACGTGGTCTGTGGCGGCTTTTCAGCACCGCTCAACTACGCCGACTACGGCCTGATCATTGCCTGCAACGACTTCGACAGCATCTTCGCCGCCAACCGGCTCTGCCTGGCAATATCGCAAAAATCACAGCGCCACAAGGTGAAACTGGCCGGCATCATTGCCAATCGCGTGGACTACGAATATGGCGGTGGCACCAACCTGCTCGACCAGTTTGCCGAGAAGGTCGGCACCAAAGTCATTGGGCGCGTTCCGTACCACGATCTCATTCGCCGCTCGCGGCTCGCCGGTAAAACCCTCTTCGAGATGGAGGGGCCGGGGAAAGAGGAATGCACGCGCCCCTTCGAGGAGATGGCCGAATATCTGTTGGCACAACCGCAGGCAACAGTCCCTCAACCATACCACGACCGCGCCATTTTCGAGGCCATTGGCGGCTGGCGATAGGTCCCTGCAACGGTAGGGGTAATATCCTATCTGGATGGTAGAGGTCATACGCCATCCAACCTCACCCTAACGATGCACCTAACATCAAATCTTGCTCAACAAGGTGCATCGTTCAGGTGTACCACCGGCGCGTCATAAGCAGGCGGTCGCCAGACTGTAGGGGCACGGCATGCCGTGCCCCTACGACTCTCGTCGGCAGGGGTCATGCCTGCAATGCAACCGGATTTGATACGAGTGTTGCACCGTTGTGCGCACGCCTCCGCCTCGCCCCTCTGGAAGCCGGACATGCGCTCGCCTGCAAGCTGGAAGCGCGCGCCTCCGGCGCACCCCTCTGGAAGCCGGGCACGCGCTCGCCTGCGATCTGGGAGCGCACGCCTCCGGCGCACCCCTCTGGAAGCCGGGTACGCGCTCGCCTGCGATCTGGGAGCGCGCGCCTCCGGCGCACCCCTCTGGAAGCCGGGCACGCGCTCGCCTGCGATCTGGGAGCGCGCGCCTCCGGCGCACCCCTCTGGAAGCCGGGCACGCGCACTGCTGCAAGCTGGGAGCGCACGCCTCCGGCGCACCCCTCTGGAAGCCGGACACGCGCTCGCCTGCAAGATGGGAGCGCGCGCCTCCGGCGCGCCCTTCTGGAAGCCGGGCACGCGCTCGCCTGCAAGCTGGGAGTGCGCGCCTCCGGTGCGCTCCTCTGGAAGCCGGGCACGCGCTCGCCTGCGATCTGGGAGCACGCGCCTCCGACGTCCTCCTCTGGAAGCCGGGCACGCGCACTGCTGCAAGCTGGGAGCGCACGCCTCCGGTGCGCCCCTCTGGAAGCCGGGCACGCGCACTGCTGCAAGCTGGGAGCGCGCTAGAGGCGCGCGCTCCCCAGCCTGTAGTATCTGTACCCGACGGCATATCGCACCCCTGAACCAACTTGCGACAGCAAAAGCTATCCTGCACCCATAGTTCCCGCCCCCAGCGGGGGCGGATTAGGGTGGGGGCGAGCCGTAGCGCACTGCTGAACAACATACTAAACCAGTCAATACACCTGCGACGACCCGCTGGTGGTACGCCTGACAGCGCTTCACCACGGCTGTTACAACCCGAATGATGCATAGTGTCGGTTCAGATTTGATAGAATCCCCCCGCCCCCGCTGCGCTATGCATTACCCATACCTGGTGTCAACCACGTGCGTATCAGCGGGGATGATCACCATAGGTGCTGTTGTGAGCGACTGGCCCGGCGGCAGGGCGCCACTCCAGCCGTGCCGGCACGTGCTGGATGGATTGCTGTACCCGCTCGTTATGCGCGTGTCGCACGGTGTGGAGTGCGGCAGCCATGCTGCCGCGCCAGCCGTACTCACGATCCGGCGCGTGGCCCACCGTTACCCATCCTGGTCACGGGGATGCTGGATGTGTTCGTGCCGATCATCAGTCGGTCAGGCATGCATGCGATCCCTGCGCGTAGAGGTATTGTTGTACCAGGTTCATGCCTGCGCACCATCGGCCACGGCCGGCACCCGACAGCGGTGGAGAGGATTGCCTCCACGCAGGCTGGAAGCCTGCGCCACGGAGAGCACGTGCAGCCCGGCCTAACGCAGCGCGACATGTGGGTAATGCATAGCCCGCTGCGCAGGAGAGAAGCCAGTGATGATGGCGTTCAGCGCATATTCATGCCCAATCTCTCGCATGTTTTACCCGTCCTCACAGCAGTGTGAGTAGACTATTTGCAGCCGCTGCGGCGTTTACCCACCTTCAGTAAAAACCTCAGCCCGCCTGATCCAGACCATTCAGCACATTGCTCTTTTTACCTTGTCTCTCCATAACCCTGGCAACTGCTCACCCCTGTTCCAAATCTTGCGTAACTTTTGTGACCATCACCCGGTTTATTTAAGGGATGCTTTTTGAGCCAGGAGCACACAATGCCATTCTCATCTATCCCACCTGCTCGCTGCGACAGTTCGTGTTTGCCGTATGACACACATCAGAACGTATCCACTACCCATCGATCAGTTTGCAACCCAGCCGGTGTGATACAATACAGTTCTAATGCTGCACTCACACCGATACCCACACCGGGAGAGAGGTATCACCATGAGTCAATCTCGCTCCGAAACAACACTGGTATCAGCCCCATCGTCTCCGGCTACGGACGATCCGTTTCGCTACGGCTGGCGGTTTGTGCGCCGACCCACCCCCGACGATCCCGATCATCTCGAACAGGTGCCACTCACCCTCGACGATGTCCTCCATCCGGAGGTGGGAGACTTCATCGTGCATAGCGACCGCCACGAAACCGACCGGGTGTATCTCACCAACGTGTTGCGGGAGCGGCTTGAGTCGACGGGTGAGGCCATCGTACTCACCGATGTGCGAGTGGCCTGGGACGTGCCCGGTCTGCGACCGCACGGCCCGGATGTAATGGTCATCCCCGGCATTGCTCAACGGCTCGATTGGAGTACGTTCGATGTACGGGAGGAGGGTCACCGACCGGCATTAATCATCGAGATCACCTCTCCAGAAACCCGTCAGAAAGATATAAAGGACAAAGTCAGACATTATGCCCGCGCCAGGGTGGCACAATATGTAATTGTGGACAACACATCCCGGCATGGGCCACGTCGGCTACGCTTGCTCAACTATCGCCTGGCAGGGCGGCGCTATGTGCTGCACAAGCCGGATGCAGACGGGCGGATATACCTGGATGTCGCCCGGCTCTGGCTGGGGATCGTGGATGACCACGTGGTGTGCTACAACGAACGAGGGGAGATTGTGGGCGATTATACGATGATGGCCCAGCAAGCCCGGCGCGAAGCCGCAGCCCGCGCCGCTGCCGAAGAACAGGCCCGGCGCGAAGCTGAAGCCCGTGCCCTGGCCGAGGCACAGGCACGGCTTGCCGAAGAACAGGCCCGGCGCGAAGCTGAAGCCCGTGCCCTGGCCGAGGCGCAGGCACGGCTTGCCGAAGAACAGGCCCAGCGCGAAGCCGAAGCCCGTGCCCTGGCCGAGGCGCAGGCACGGCTTGCCGAAGAACAGGCCCGGCGCGAAGCCGAAGCCCGTGCCGCCATCGAGTCACGTCTGCGTGAGCTTGAGGCTGAGCTACGCCGATTACGTGGTGACACAGCGTAACCCTATCTCAGTCTTCGCCACCCGGCACGAGCGGCTGTCACCAGCTCGTGCCGGCTATTAACTGAAATACAATAAAACCCGGGTAGCGATACGCCTCAATGTGCGGAAAGAACATCGTGAACAGATACGCTGCGTGGCTGCTGACATATCACTTTGCCGCGTTCGCACCACTGCAAAGCACGGAGCATGGGCATCGTGAATAGTTGACGCACGTGGTTACTGCGTCACCCTCTCTGCCGCTGCCCGATCCAGCATCCAATAGACCGTCCCTGCTACCGGATTAATCAGGCGCGTTGGTTGTGCCATTGCGTCACCGGTATCGGCCAGCGCGGCTGCCACGGCTGCTGCCTTGTCGGCACCGCTGACCACAAATACCACTGCGCGTGCCGTATTCAATGCGGCTGGCGTTAAACTCAGACGCAGTGGTGGTGGTTTCGGTGCATCGGCCACAACCACAGTCAATGCGCCGGCAGGAATTGCCGTCAGAACCGGATGCCGGGGAAACAGCGATGCAGTGTGGCCATCCGGCCCCATGCCGAGCAATGCTACGTCAATCTGGCCGCCATGCGCTGTCAGCAACGCTGTTAACTGCTGCTGATAAATGGTGGCTGCCTGTTGCGGATCACGATAGTAGGTCGGCACCGGAAAAACCTGATCGGCATGTACCGGTACGTGATCGAGAAACGTCTGTCGTGTCGCACGATAATTGTTCTCGCTGTCGTCGAACGGTACATACCGTTCATCGGCAAATACGATACTCACCCTGCTCCAGTCAATCTGTTCGCGCAACGGTGCATTCGCGAGCAATGGATACAGGCGCGAGGTCAGGCTTCCTCCCGAAAGCGCAATTAACGCCTGCCCACGATTATCAATTGCGGATCGAATCTGCTCAGCAACAAATGTCGCTGCCATCCGGTACAGCTCATCGGCGTGCTCGTAGACCCGAATCGATTGCTGTTCATTCATGGATGTGTCCTGAACTGGTACTGTACGCTATCAACAGGTGTTGAAAGCGTAGCAATGAGAAACCAGATATTCCCTGCGCGTCCACTGCGCTCCGATCTGGACAGGTACAGGGCAGGTATACGCTCGTCCACATCGATAGCCGATTGAATACCACGTAGATCAGCTTACCACACCGGCAGCCAGCATCCGCCGGGTCTCTTCAGCATCCGTCTCGTGCGGCAATCCCCGCGCATAGCGATCACACGCGCTCCACGCACAACTCAACAGGCAAAGCAGATGGAGTCGCTCGCTTTCCGCCACGCTCAACGCTCCAGCACTGCAATAGCCCTCGTACAAGCCTTCACGCCAGGCTGCCGGTAAATGGGCACGCAACCCGAATGCCAGATCAAACAAGCCGTCACCACTAACGAACCAACCAGGTTCCTCAAACGCCTCAAGATGTACGTGCTGACCGCCGACTGTACAGCGCACGGCGTGTGGGCCAAAGTTCCCATGCATCAGCACCGGCGATGGGCAATCAAGGCGTGGATCGTGCAGAACTGCCTGTAATGTCTGTACCTCTTCCGGGCTAAAGATCAACTGTGGTATCGGCAACCCGGCCAAACGCTGCCCGATAGCGATCAAAACGTGTCGCCAGCTCAGACGTGGCCAGCGACCACTGATGGTTGGCCGGCCAAAACCCGGCATTTGTTGCCGGTGCAAGCGACGGAGGGCGCGTCCGGCCTGGCGAGCAATACTATGCAACAGATGTTCATCATCAAGATCGGCAGCAGTTTTACCGGCTACAAAACTCTCCAGCGTGTAGGCAAACGGCACAAAAGCTTTACTCAAATCGCGCTGGATAAGGCGTGCTCCCGGCAACCCTCCTGCTGCCAGGCCGCGTAAAAATGTGACATGGGCCGATAAATCATCTTCAGGTGCTACCCGCAGGATGACATGCTCACCCGACAAGGTCAGCCGTACCAACAGATGGCGGTCGGTCTGTCGATAGAGTGCGGCGGCCTGGGGACGCAGGTTGAGCGCCCGTACCACCATTGCCGTATAATCTCCCAGCCTGCTCAGGCTACGCTGCCAGGCTTCGCTAAGTTCGGTCGCCGCCGGCGAGACGGTATGATTAAGATGACGAAAATCGCTAACGATCATGGTGTCGAAGGCGCAAGCGCCGGTAAACTAAAGCGTGCCGCTCGCCCACTCAGGCGATCAACAATCCAGACACTCCCATCAGTCGCAACGACAATGCCACTCGGACTGGCGATTGGCACACTATCACTGCCAACCCCAGTCCACCGCAGCAATGGTTCACCGGCAGCGTTTGCCGTTAGCACGTGCTGACGGGACGGTACCGCAATGTAGACGGTTCCCTCCGGGCTAACAGCCAGCATCGGATCGTCATAGGTATTGGCCTGCCAGCCCGGCACCGGCCACGTTGCCAGTGGGATCGGATCAATGCGACCATCAGCACCACGACCGAACACCTGTACCCGTCCGTTCCAGGTATCGGCCACGTAGAGATTACCTGCCGCATCAAACGCCAGACTGGTTGGCTCGTTGAATTGACCCGGTGCACTCCCGGCACCACCGAACTGGTAGAGGAACTGTCCATTACTGTCGGTAACGACAATTCGCTTGTTGCCGGTATCGGCAATGTAAACATTATCCGCCGCATCAACCGCGATCCCACGTGGCCCAAAAAAGCCGAGTGGTGCTGCTGCATTGCGTGCCGGATCGCCCTCGGTGATCGTTGCCCGCCGACCATCACCGAGATCCATATCACCGCTCCCCCAGCTCGCTATTGGGCGCAGATCGGCACTGTATTTGACGACCCGCGCATTCCAGGTATCGGCAATGTAAAGATTGCCCTGACTATCGAAAGCCAGTCCTCGCGGTTCGTAGAACTGATCCAGACCGTTGCCCTGACCACCAAAATTACGAACCAGTGTACCATCGGGGGCAAAGACTTCAATGCGGTGGTTGTAGGTATCGGCCACGTAGATCTGCCCCTGTTGGTCAATAGCAATCCCTGTCGCACCACTTCCACCGCTTGACAATCTAACCTCGTTCAAGGCCGCTAGCCGCAGTTCGGGCGCTGCGGTAACAGTCGTTGTTTGAGCCGTCCCACCTGCCAAATCGCGCCGTAGCCACACCTCGACCTCGCGGCCACTGAGTATCAACGGCTCCGGCAACTGACGGAAGAGCAGATAACGACCCAGGGTCGGCCAGTTTTCGCGTTGGAACGGCCAGAGCAGCACATCAAATGGCCCGTGCAACTCACTACTCAAATCGCGGCCACAATCGGCCTGGGCAGCGGCTGCCGACCAGGTACTGTAGTAGAAGCGCTTATACCCCGGACTCTGCGGTGAACACTTGTTACCTTCGGGAAACCACCAGTTGAAGACCCCTGCCTGCCCGTAAGGTTGCACATACGACTCGCGCAGAATATCGCGCAGCCGATCCGTGACGAAGGGACGGTACAGCATCACAATAGGGGCCAGATCACGATTACCGTCGGGCATTGTCACCGTTAATTGATCTACCGACGGCACCCGCCCCAGCTCACTTCCGTTCACCCAGGATATGTTCTTGAAGTCGCGCAGATACCACTGCAAAGGCCAGGCCAGCGAACCTTCTGCGCTCCTGTCACCACCATCCAGAATGAGTGGCATAGTCAAACCACCGGTGGGGTCTTGTGGCCCCCGGTTACCACGGGTCAGATTAATCGCCAGCTCACGAATATCGGCAGCATAGCGCGGTACATCAGGCGCGGTTTGGGTGTAAATGAGTGGTTCAACCGGGACATCGGGATGATCATACACCACCAGCCACGTGGCCCGGATCATATACGCCGCCAGCAGTAACGAGACCGTGATCCCCAATGCTGCACTGACCGAACGAATACCCAACCGTCCTATCAGCGAAAGCAACGCATAGATCAGACCAAACACTATCAGGAGTGGAACAATTGCCTGTAAGATTGCTGTCTGCCCACCTGTACTCAAGCGCCAGAAGGCGACCCCAATAGCTACGCCAAGCAGAACCACTGTTAATGGTACGAGCCATATCTGGGCATCAGGCCGCTCGCGCCGGATAACATCAATGAAACGGCCACAAACCCACGCTGCAAGCAGATTACCAGGCAGGGACATATGAACAACCAGCCACGGCATCTTTTCGCCTGCCCACGAGAAGATGATTATGGCGGTAAAAAACCAGAAAACGACCAGAAGGGGGTAGAGCGGCCATGGTGCCATTGCTTTCAGGCGTGCTGACTCATCAACATCGGCCAGATCGCTCGCCTCGGCATCGGGCGCAGATGACACCGCTTGCCGCTTGATCTGCCAGCGCCGTATCACCGCGACGATCATCGCTCCCACCACCCCCAGTCCACTGAAGACGGCCAGGGGTTCATACAGCGGCAACAGCATCAGATAGTAGTACCAGGGCTGATCACCACGGGCGTATTCTTGCTGGCTACCCAGCCAGTAGATAAGACCAGCCGTAATACCGTCAATCGCCCCTGGCAGATAGGTAAAGAAACTGGTATACAGCACCAGGTATATGCCACCCAAAATCGCCAGTGCCGTCCATAATGTGTTGCGTTCGGTTTGCCACAACGCACGCAGACGCGACGTCAATACCGATTCTGGCGGCCAGAGACGCTGACAGAGCCAGGCCAGCACCAGCGCCGAAGCAATCAGAAATGCCTTCTCGCCAACGTATAAGCCACGACCAAAGGGCAATGGCGGATTGATGATCATCAGCGCCACACACAAACCGATGACCACCAGCAACACGATATTCAGATAGCGTGCAAAACGGCTCTCGGCCAGCAGTCGCATCAATACGAAAACACCGAAGATGAACAGCAGAATATAGTAGAGTTCGTGAGTAGCAATTGCCAGTGCTAACCCTACCGCGACCAGATACAACCACTGCGCTCTTCCGGTATCGATCCAGCGCAATGCGCCGATCACCATCCACAGTTCCCACAGTACCATCAGCCCATCGTGGCGGGCAAACCGGGTGTAGTAGAGGAGTGACGGCGAAAAACCAAGGAGAAGAGCGGCAATGAGCGCCCCGCCTCGCCCCAGATACGGACGCAACCACCAGGCCGATGCTACCAGACCAATCCCGGCAAGCGCCATCGGCAGACGAGCCTGTGCATCGCCATCACCAAACAAAAAGTAGGCCAGTGCGGTCAGAAAGTAGAGTGATGGGCCATGGTAAACCGGATCGTAGCAATAGGTCTCGTGGTACAAACCACCACGGGCATTACCATTTTCGTCAAGACCATTCCAGCACGAAAATGACCCTGCCCCGGTATACAGCCGCCAGCTCGACCAGGCGTGGATCGACTCATCGTGGTGCAACGCCATGCGATCCAGCCCCCACAGGTGAGCAATGATGCTGGCGATGATAATCAATGTATATGCTGCCGTCTCCCAATTCAGCCAGCCGGCTCGTAAACGCCGGCTGAGCAGGCTTTCGGTTGCGAAGGTCTGTGTTGCCATAGTGATCCGTACTGTGAGTTGTTGCCTACTCTCCCATCCGCAGTGATCCACCAAGCCCGATCCCGATCTGGCGCGCCAGTTCTGGCCGTACTGCAACGACAAAATCGGTTGAGCCAAGCCCGGCCGGTGGCTGCCGGAACATCAGATATTTCCACAATTGGGCTGTCGTTTCATAGTCGAGTGGATTGCGTAACAGCCGTTCGAGCAGCGAACTACCGGTACCATTGATACGATACGTCTGATCTTCGGGAAACCACCAGCGCAAGGGGTAGCGCTGCAAAACGAACCCTTGCAGATAGGTTCGATTTTCAGGATAGCGATCCAGATTCTCTTGCAAGATCAGTACCGCCTGAATATCAGCCGGTGGTGGGCCGTTCAGTCTGCCCCCCGGTACCGAAACTGCGCCCGGCCAGTCTCGCAGGTACCAGAGCCAGACCGTCTCGTTGTCGTACATCACCGGCAGGCGCGTCCCCCCGGCCCGCCGCAGGGCCGCCTCTTCCAATCGTCGCACCACCCGCATCACATCGGGCGAGGTTTGTGTATACACCATCATCTCACGCGCAACATCTCCGGTCTGATATGCCAGCCGGACGCTGCTACGCACGGTATACAGACCAATCGCTACCATCAGGCAGATGGTCGTCAGTGCGGCGGCGACAGTCCATCCCCAACGCAGTGCACTCCCAACGATGAGAAGAATGACTAATGCCAGAATGAAGAGCAATACCATCCAGGGTTGAATGGGTGATGTTGGGCCGGCAGCGACCGTAATCGAGATCAGCAGAAAACCCAGGCAGATGATCAAACCGAGCAGTAGACCAAAGCTAAACAACGATCCCCTGGGAAGACCCAACCATCCCGCGCGATTGTCCTTGAGCCAATGCCTGGTCTCTGCGGAAAGCGGCGCCAGATCACCGGCCCCTGACGTGCGGGTCTCAACGTCCGATCCGGCAGTGACTTCGACCGGTGTTGCCAGCTCATCCCACATCTGCTGCCAGTATGCCACCTGCTGCTGAGCCATTTCGACGATTCTGGTCGATCCCCAGGCCAGCAAGAGGGTGAGCGGAAGCGTCAGATGAATGGTAAGCCACGGCATCTTCTCGCCAGCCCAGGTGTAAATGGCGAAGGCAGCGACTGACCACCAGGCAATCAAACCGACAGCAAACGCCTCTGGACGGCGCTGCCGCACCGCCTGGACGGCGAGCGGTAAGCCGATCAGCATTCCCAATACCAGCAACGGCTCGTAGATCGCAAGAATAACCGCATAGTAGTGAGCCGGCTGACTGCCGCGCTGCACGTTGTGCTGGGCCAACCAGTACAGGAGCGAACCGGCCACCCCCGAAATCAGCCCCAGCAGGTTGGTCAGAAGGGCAGTGAATAGCAGTGTATAAATGGTAGCAAAAATAATCAGGGCAACCTGCCAGCGCCGATCAGCAACCAGACTGCGACATAGCAGAGCTGCCGGCTCACCGCGCATCAGTGATCGTTCCCACGGCGTCGTACCTGTGGCATCACGGCGGAACCAGATGAGCCAGACGAACACTGCCAGTATGGTGAGCGACAACACCAGCCCACTCAAAATCGCCGGATGGTTCACAAAGCGACCAATATCGGCCAGATAGCGCAGCCCATTCTCCCAGACACTCCGCCCACCATCATTGTCAGCGCGATTGCGCACCAGCAGCGCGTAACCGTTATCTTCGGTTTCGAGCGGAGGCCAGCCGAAGATTGGGCCGGGTTGGGCCACCTCAATCGCCCCATTCGCATCACGGCGCGCATGATGGGCTCCATCAACTACCGCTGTGCCGGGAAGAACAAAGACCAGCAGGGCCAGTATCACCCCCAGGCCGGTAAGCAAGGCGATGCCGGGCCGATACACCTGCCAGCAGAAGAGCATCGCCAGCGGCACAGCAAAGATCAAGATGTAGAGATATGTGGTCTCCTGATTGGTCAGCATCAGGGCGAGGGCAGTGATCCCCAGATATAGCCAGCGTGGCCGCGGATCGGCGGCGTAGCGCACAATCGCCACAAACACCAGCATTTCACAGACAACCGAGTAGATGTCGTGACGAAAAAAGCGCCCGACGTAGAGCGCCACAGGTGAGATCAACAAATACAGGCTGGCGACCAACGCTGCCCGCCGCCCAATGACCGGGCGGAGCAATATCGGACTCAAGGTCAGCGCAATACTGAACAGGGCTGCACTCAGCCGGGTCGTTGTATCATTATCACCAAACAGGAAAAAAAACAGCGCCCCCAGGAAGTAGAGGAGTGGGCCGTGCAAGAGGGGATCGTGCATATAGCCGCGCCCACTGAAAAGAAACCACGAGTATGCCGCGTGCAACGTCTCGTCGTGGTGCAACGCCCGATCACCCAAGGCCCACAACCGACTCACAATCGCCAGCACGGCAATGACCGCGTAGCAAAGCTGTTCTACTGTTGGAGTCCAGCGCCGTTCAACGATCTCTGCAATTGACATAGATTCCAGTGCATTGCGAAGTACACCGCATAAATCGCAGGCATTGTACACGAACGCACAACGCAGAGCAAGCCTCACCCGCAAACATTCAGTACGGGAAGAAATCCTCCGGCATCAATCTGGTATCGCTGAGCAATGCTATCAGCCGGTGCCCATCACGCTGCACCTGGCTAATCCGTGCCCCAACGTAACGTTCCTGTTTCCGCCAGTACACCAGATCGTCAACCCGAAGATCGATATGCTCTGGTCGCAAATAGCCACCGGTGCAATCAATAACTATCTGCTGCTCGGTCAATTCATCAACCGGTAAATCGGTATAGCGTCGTCCATACCCACGACGAATCACCAGAATTGTACGAAGTGAAGGTTGTGACATAACCAACGTATGTTTCTAATCAAACCCAACATCCTGATGTTTACTATGACCAGGCTACATTCATCTCTCTACCAAAACTTTTCACCGACAGTCTGCCCATCCAGGCAGTGTGGCGTAACAAGTCAAAACTCTACCTTCATACTGGCCTGATCCGGCATCGTCTTCTCCGCAACCCTGTCAATGTTCAAGAGACGTGCACCATCATACCGCAGGTTGCTGCTACACAAAATAACGCTAACCAATCCGCAGCCATGCAAAGAGAGCCAACCCCACCAAACGCATCGCTCCGGCTATCAGCAGCACGGTGACGATACCGATGGCGTCGGCGAGTGAGGTGGCGATTAAGGGCATCATGAAGAGGGCCAGGTTTTGCAACGTCTGGAAGAGGCCAACGTAGGTAGCCTGTTGCCCGGCAGGGATCGTGCTCAAGACCAGATCAAAGTTCACCAGGTCATTCCCGGCCACACAAAAATTGACCAGTCCGGCCAGCAGTGCCAGCAACCAGGGCGCTTCAGTGATCGCCAGTCCAAAGGGATAGAGGGCCATGCCGAGACTGCTGGCCAGCAAGACGCCCCTATTCCCCAACCGGGGCACACCGGCAGACCAGACCGCATATGCGATTAGTAGCACACCATTCCCAATCGTGCTAATCAAACCGATCCAGGCGTCGTTCAGCCCGGCTTCACGCACATAATAAAGTGGGATCAGCGGAATAGCCATTGCCACCCCACCCCGAAAGACAAACGCACTTAGGGCGTAACGAACAAATGCCGGCGGTGCCTGCCGTAAAGCGAGCAGTAATGCGCCTTTCTTATCACTATCAGGGGCCGGCTTCCGCTCAGGCAACAGGATTGCCCGCGAAAAGAAAAAGCTCAGCAGGCCACCAACGACCGATCCGATGAAGACCACCTGATAATTGAGCGGAAAGGGGAACAATTCAAGCACCGTACCAATAATAGCAACCGTGACAGCAGTGGCAAGACCGAGACTCGACCAGCGCATACTCATCAGGGCGTAGCGACGCTGTGGCCCGGCTACCCCACCCATCACAATGGTGAAGGCAACGTTGACAAAGGTCGAAGGAATGGTCACCAGCGCCCAGATGATAATAATCGTCCACGGCACCGCCTCAAGCGGCAAGAAGAAAGGCAGACAGCCAAACACCGCATACGAAGCCAACACCCAGAACCGCATGCCCGAATACCAGATGACGATGTTGCGCTGTCGTTCGAGAAAGCGTCCGATGGGCAGTGCAAACAACGCACCTGCCAACGCCGGCAGTGAGGTAATCAAACCGACCAGCAGACTTGACGCCCCCAAACGAGCCAGAAACACCGGCAGGAAAACGCTAACCCCCGTAACAATACCGACCCCAATCCCATCGATAAGAACGTTCCGCACATTCCGCTCGGTTACATCGGTCGGATGCAGGAGTGCACGCAGCTCGGCGCGCGAAATGAGTGGTCGCATGGTGAACTGCCTTTGATCGGCCCGCACGCATTGCGAGCGATCCCTCATCGGGGCGAAAATCAGTGCGCGGCCAATTGGCCGCGCAAAAGGAGTGGTGGGCGATACTGGACTCGAACCAGTGACCTCATCGGTGTGAACGATGCGCTCTAACCAACTGAGCTAATCGCCCTCGTTCTGGCGAAGAGTATAGCACATTTGGCCGGTTTGTGCAAATAATCGATCCCTACTATACTATTGCTAAGTTATCGCTTGCGTTTATGCGTTATCCCATAATTCTTGCTTGCCGGTATCACATTCGCACCTGTCTCTGGTCGACAGGTGCCATGTTAACGGTTATTGTTATGACAGTTCCATCAACCATATCTGAAACGCAATCCCTGGCTGAAGCACGTTACTTCAATCGCGAATTGAGTCTAATCGAGTTCAATCGTCGCGTGCTTGAAGAGGCGATGGATGCACGCAATCCTTTGCTTGAGCGCGTGAAGTTTCTGGCAATTTTTGCCTCCAATCTTGATGAGTTTTTCATGATTCGCGTCAGTGGGATCAAGCAACAAATTCGGGCCGGTGTTCAAAAGCGTTCACCCGATGGCCAAACGCCGGCAGAGCAGCTCAGTGCGATTCGCCGCATTTTGATCCCCCTCCTTGAACAGGAACGCAAGCTTTTGCTTTATGACTTGCTTCCCGCCCTGCAAGAACAAGGGATTGCGATTCTCAATACCGCCACTCTCAACGATGATCAGCGAGCCTGGGTAGCCGATTACTTTCGACGGCAGGTGTTTCCCGTCTTAACTCCACTCGCATTTGATTCGAGTCGCCCCTTCCCGTTTATCTCGAATCTGAGCCTCAATCTCGCGGTGGTGATTCGCGATCAGGCAAAGGGTGAACTCTTTGCCCGCGTTAAGGTACCTGAAGTGTTACCGCGTTTAATTCCACTCCCATCGGAGTTGTGTCCACCTGTCGGCGATCTGCCCACCAGCCGCTGCCATTGCTTTGTCTGGCTCGAGCAGGTAATCGCCGAACACATTGATCAACTGTTTCCGGGAATGAATGTGGTGGAAGTGTACCCCTTCCGGGTCACCCGCAACGCTGATGTTGAGATTGAGGAAGACGAAGCCGACGATCTGCTGGCTACAATTGAGCAAGGGTTACGGCAGCGCCGGTTCGGCGAGGTGGTTCGGCTGGCGGTCGATGATGCGATGCCCGAACGCATCTGCCGCTTACTGGCAGCTAATCTCAAGGTCGGTGCCGAAGACATCTATACCGTGCGTGGCCCACTCGGTCTCAGCGATCTGATGCAACTGACCCAGATTGACCGGCCAGACCTGAAAGATCCACCGTATGTTCCCCGCCTGCCGGCAGTGTTGAAAAATACGCCAAATCTCTTTGAAGCGATTAAGAAGCAAGATATACTACTGCACCATCCGTACCACTCTTTCACCCCGATCATTGATTTTATTCAGGCGGCAGCCGAAGACCCACAGGTGCTGGCGATCAAGCAAACCCTGTATCGAGTCGGTCGCAATTCGCCTATCGTTCAGGCATTAATGCATGCTCGCGAGCAGGGTAAGCAGGTAACCGTCGTTGTCGAACTCAAAGCCCGTTTCGATGAAGAGAACAATATCATCTGGGCACGGGCGATGGAACGTGCCGGCGTCCACGTCGTGTATGGTCTGGTAGGTCTGAAGGTACATGCCAAGCTGGCGATGGTAGTTCGGCAGGAAACTGACGGCATTCGGTGTTATGTTCATCTCGGTACCGGCAACTACAATGCGGCAACCGCCCGTATCTACACCGACCTGGGTCTGCTTACCTGCCGGCCTGAAATTGCGGCAGATGTGGTTGATCTCTTCAACTACCTGACTGCGTATAGCCGGCAGAAGGAATATCGAACTTTGCTGGTAGCACCGGTGAACTTGCGTCGCCGTCTCACCGAATTGATCGAAGAGGAGATTGCCCTCCACCGCTTACACGGGAATGGGCGGCTTATCTTCAAGATGAATGCGCTGGTTGATCCCAAAATTATCGATGCGCTGTATGCTGCCTCGCAGGCCGGTGTTCAGATCGATCTGATCGTGCGCGGGATGTGCTCGCTGCGGCCACAGGTGCCAGGGCTTTCTGAAACAATTCGCGTGCGGTCAATTGTTGGCCGGTATCTTGAACATAGTCGGATTTACTATTTTCACCACGGCGGCAAACCAAAGATCTATATCGGAAGTGCCGATTTGATGGAACGCAACCTTGATCGGCGCGTCGAAGAGCTATTTCCACTGGTTGATCCGGTAGCCATGCAGTACGTTACCGAGACGCTGCTCAGTACCTATCTCGCAGACAATCTGCGTGCCCGTGAGCTGCAACCCGACGGTCGCTATGTTCGGATAACGCCTGATGACGCTGAGGTAATCGATAGTCAAGACCCGAAACGGATCATCCCTGGTTGTTAATCAATTCGGCTGATTGGTTGATAGCTCTCAGGCGTTGTTTGAGATCACGCGCTGCCAGGGTAAAGCCTCCATCGGCACCGTCAACAAAATGGATCTGGCGCCCCATTCGCTCAAACACCAGACACGTGAGCATTACTTCAGGCGAGCGGTGCGCACCAAATACCAGATCACCGGCGCTGAATCGGGAGTGCAGTAGCTCCAACAACTGATCGTGGCGCTCGTCTGGACCAGAGATGATCATGCGCAAGGCGTCGTCGTATTTCCGGTAGTCAGCGGCAGCCGTGACGTGTTGGCGATACCGATCCCACCACGGATCTTCGCCGCGCAGGCGCTGCAACCAGCGGTAACCACGAACACCCAGGTTTAGACCGTAGATTTGGGCCCAATAACGTAGCTGCGCCAGTCGACCATCGCCCCCACGCAAGCGGGCTTCAGGCCAGAGCCTACCGGGTTTGGCACTTGCCTGCATCATCGTGTAATGTAATGGATGATACGCCTGATCGCCGCCGTAAATCTGTTCAATCGCTTCAATGATCGAACGATACACTGTCATTGAACCGATTGGGTCTGAGCGAAGGCTGGCCTGGACGATCAGGCACAATGCGGCTCCATGCGCTGGCGGAATAGTATCCCACCGACATTCAAGGCCACTCAAATTGGCAGCATCCGCATCACCGGGATGGATTAAACGCTCTTCAGCACAAACTTCATCTTTGATCAATTGCTCGGCATAACTGATCCCACCGCCACTAAATACCGCCTGCACCACCTGTTGCGTCAGTGCCAGTCGACCGACCAGCACCTGATAGCCGGCATTCGTGATTGTGGTCACCGGCACTGCCCCAACCCGTAACTCCAGGTTAAACGCCTGTTGCGAGAGCGCACTTACCGCGCTTAAGGCTTGCGCAGTCGTTTCAGCCAGAGTCGGTGGTACAGCAATTGACGCCCCGTCACCTCCAAACACAAACGGAATCTCTATCTCACCGGCAACATTCAGTGCGGCTGTAATTGTTGCCGCACCGATCATATTGACCTCCTTATACCGGCCTTCAGCGACGGCCCGTGTTGACCCACGCACATCGCAAATGAAGACGGTCCAGTCGGCGGGTAACGGCTGATAAGCATTCAGATCGGTAATCTCACCGAATCTGCTCATCGTAGGAAGGCGGGCAAAGAAATCTATTGTCATTGTCTCTCTCCTGGCATCTTGTGATCAAACGTGGTACACTGAGCTTACCATGAACTGTTTGGTAACTACGATTATGATCAGATTACGACTCTGGCTGATTGCCCTTGGCGCTCTCTGCGTCTTCTTAAGCGGGAGTGTAGCTCTTGCTCAACCCACGTGGGTCGAGCAGAGTACGACCCACTTTCGGATCATTTACACTCCTGATGATGCGACGATTGCAGACAGGTATGCTCCTATTATTGACGATCTCTATAACGAGCTTAGCACCATTTTTGAGTTTCGTCCGGTGACGCCGCTCACCTTACGATTGTATCCTACCAGTAATGCGTACTTCGCCGCCAATCCGGCAGCCCGCAACGTTCCAGGGGTGATTGCCCATGCCGATTTTCGGCGTCGTGAAGTTGTGGTGATTGTCGAAAGGGCGCGATTACAGGATGAAGTCTCTCAGCTCAACAATCTACGCCACGAGTTGACCCATATCTTCGCTGCGGAATTGAGCGACGGCAAACTGAACGTGGGTTTGCAGGAAGGGATTGCGCAGTATATGGAGTTGCCGGGGCCGGATCGCGATGGTAAGCTGGCGATATTGCGTGCCCTCTGGCAACGGAATGAGTTGTGGCCGTGGGCTGTGCTCGATGATCGAAATGCGATCTATGGTCAACCCGAATTGAGCTATCCACAGACCTGGTCAATCGTCACGTTTTTAATTGAGCGTGATGGTTTTGAGCGGTTCCGGCAATTTCTTACCACTCTGGCTGAAAGCAGCGGCTACCGGTCGGCAATCTCTGACGTGTACGGTGTCTCAACCACAACCCTCGAAGCCGAATGGCGCGCCTGGCTGCCCGGTTTTCTCCAGATCGAAGCCGACCAGATGCGGCCAGTGAGCATTGATCTAGAGCCAGTACAACAGTTGATCGCGGCAGGTGATTACGAAGCGGCACTCCGTGAAGCAGAACGGCTCAGGACGATTGCGGATGAAGAGACGCAACCGACCCTCGCTGCGCTACAGGCGCAAGCCCAAACCGGCCTGCGGGCCAATCAACTGACCGTAGCAGCTCGCACTGCATTGCTGCAAGGAGAATACGAGCAGGCAGAGCGGTTGATCGGGCAGGCAGAGCAGGCTTACCGCGAGATCGGGGATCAGCGGCAAATGACGATTCTTGCCGAATACCGGGCCCGCGTCGCACGTGGCTTACAGGCAAGTGAGACGTTACGCCGGGCAAGTGAACAGGCACGCCAGCTAGATCTGGCCGGCGCCAGTGCCAACGCTGAAACGGCGGCTCGCGAGTTTGCCGCTCTCGGTGATGAAGTACGCCGCGACAACGCATTGGCCCTGCGTCGTAGTCTGGCTGCCCAGCAACGCACGATTGCTGTGGCTTTGCTCTTCCTCGGTGCGGCTGTTTTGTCCATTCGGTTGATCAGCCGCCAGCTTATGACACCTTCCCGACCGTGGTGATACACGGCAGATCAGGTGATCATGGGGAACTAGAGACAGATCACGATACGGGTATCACAGACGTATCACCCGCTTTTGCGCTATGTACGCGGTGACATAAAACGTGATCTGCGCTACGTTGGGATAATCCTGTGAATGCAGTGTATAGGCCGGTAAAATATCACTGCAATGCCTGGCACACGATCCAGGACGTACCCGTTTGCCCTCTGGTTCTCTACATCTCGTGTATGGAAATGTGAACGGGCACATGAACAGGCGGCTAGGGGCGGGTTCTGAACCCGCCCCTACTGCCCGTCCATCTACTCATCGATAACATCCAGACTCATGTGTTGCCCGGCGGAAGCGTGTGCTCCCGGTGCGTCAGGAATGGATGTTGTTAACCCTCATTCTCTCCCGGCGACCGGATTACCCCCGTACCTGCACCATATCAGCAGGCACCGGGAAATGCCGGCACAAATCGGCGACTTCGCCTGCGATCCGATTCAGGCGGGCTTCATCATCGGGGTACATCAGCACCTCGCCAATCCAGGCCGCAATCTGAGCCATCTCTGGTTCGCGCATACCGCGGGTCGTTACCGCGGGTGTCCCGATCCGAATCCCACTCGTCTTCATTGGCGGTTGTGGATCATCGGGGATGGCATTTTTGTTGACCGTAATCGCCGCTTTATCAAGTGCGCGCTGTGCCTGTGCGCCGGTTAGGCCCGTACTGCGCAGATCGACCAGCATCAGATGATTATCAGTCCCACCGCTAACCAGGGTCAGCCCCTGCGCCATCAATCCCTCGGCCAGCGCACGGGCATTGCGGCGGATTTGCGCCGCATACTGCCTGAACTCAGGCCGCAATGCTTCACCGAAAGCAACTGCCTTACCGGCGATCACGTGCATCAATGGCCCACCCTGCGTACCGGGGAAGACGCTTGAGTTGAGTTGTTTCGCAAAATCATCACCCATCAAGATCAAGCCGCCCCGTGGCCCGCGTAACGTCTTATGGGTAGTTGTGGTAATCACATGAGCGTGACCGACGGGTGATGGATGCTCGCCGGCAGCCACCAGACCGGCGATATGGGCAATATCGGCCATCAACAGGGCGCCAACCTCATCGGCGATCTGACGCATCCGGGCAAAATCGATGATACGCGGGTATGCACTTACTCCCGACGTGATGAGCTTTGGCCGGATTGCCCGTGCTTTGCTTGCCAGATCGTCATAGTCGATCTGACCGGTTTGCGCGTCCACACCGTAGAAATGGACGTTGTACCACTTACCGGAGAAATTGACCGGGCTACCGTGCGTCAGATGCCCACCGTGATCCAGGCGCATACCGAGAATGGTATCACCGGGCTGGAGCAGAGCCGTAAACACGGCGATATTGGCCTGCGCCCCACTGTGCGGTTGCACATTAGCGTGGGACGTGCCGAACAACTGACAGGCCCGTTCAATAGCCAGTTGCTCGATGGCGTCAACAAACTCGCAACCACCGTAATATCGCCGACCGGGCAAACCCTCTGCGTACTTATTGGTCAAGACCGATCCCTGCGCCTCCATCACCGCCAGGCTGGTATAGTTCTCGCTGGCGATTAACTCCAGACCCTGGCGCTGGCGTTGCGCTTCCCGCTCGATCAGATCGGCGATGATCGGATCAGTTGCTCGAAGATGTTCAAGCATAGTCGTTCCCCTGTTTACTATGACCTCAGTTACAACACCTGTTCACAAGTAAAGTGTGCACCACCCTGCCCTCAGCATCATCGTCTTGAGGAGCAGGCCAGGTGCACCAGACAAACCGTTATTACTGACTGCTTAACTGACCGACTCGCCGGGCTTCAGCGCGATCACCTCGGTCGTCACCCCAAATTCACGGCAATGCTCGATCAACGCCTCCGGGGTACCGGTTAAGATGGGGAAGGTACCGTAATGCTCAGGAATCGCGTATTTCGCTCCGATTAGCTTCAGTGCGTATGCCGCCTGTCGGGGATCCATTGTAAAGTGGTCACCGATAGGCAGGATCACCAGATCGGGGCGATACAGCTCACCGATGATCTGCATATCCATCGTGACACAGGTATCGCCAGTGTGGTAGACCGTAAAGCCGTTGCTAAAGCGCAATACATAACCGGCAGCCGTTCCCAGATTGATGATCTGGCCATTCTCGTAAATGGTACTCGAATGGTGAGCGGTCGTCATCGTTGCCCGTACATCGGCTACAGTAACCGTGCCACCTTTGTTGAAGCCAACTAACTGCGCTGCCGGAATACCTTCGCCTTCCAGGTACGGAACCATATCGTACTGACACACAACCGTTGCCCCGGTTTCACGGGCCAGATCAACCAGATCGGCAATATGGTCGAAATGGCCGTGGGTAACGAAGATGGCAGCCAGATTCTCGCGCACACGCGCTTTCCATGGCTCTGGACAGACCGGGTTTCCATCAACCCAGGCATCAATCAAGATGTTGCGACCTTCCGGTGTGGTTAGATGGAAGGTGCCATGACCGATCAGTGTGATCGTGACATTGCGTCCGAGCGTTGCCAAGGTTGCCTCCTTCCCTCACAAAATATGAGCACTTCGCAGGCCAGATAGTCTGATAGGAAACCGAATAGTGTTGTGCTGATGACGTTTTCAGTATAACATAGAGCACGAAGATGTCTTTCGACTTTTTCCCTCTTGACAGATGCTCTTCTGCGCGCTATAGTATACCCCCAGGGGGTATCTAATACAGATACTGCCTGTATGATTACTGTGGAGGAGGAATAATTCAATGGCTAAGCCGATTGAGGTACACGACTCGGATTTTGCCGAGAAAGTTTTGAAGTCGAAAACGCCGGTTGTGGTTGACTTTTGGGCACCGTGGTGTGGGCCGTGTCGCGTGATTGCACCGATTCTCGATAAACTGGCCGGCGAATACGCAGGCCGTTTGACTATTGCCAAGGTCAATACAGACGATAATGTTCAGTATGCCTCGCAGCTCGGTATTCAGGGTATCCCAACGCTGGTTATCTTCAAGGATGGCCGCGAGGTAGGCCGCCTGGTCGGCGCTCGACCAGAAGCGATGTACCGCGAAATCTTTGATAAAGTTCTGGCAATGGCGTGAACACACCATCGCCGGAACCAGAATCTGCGGGTGAAGCAGCAATGAGCACGGGGGTTCGTCCGCTTGCGCCAGAACGACGCGACGAAGTGTTACGGCGTTTACGGCGAATCGAGGGTCAGGTGCGCGGTATCCAACGGATGGTTGCCGAAGGCCGCGATTGCCGTGACATTGTTCACCAGATCGCAGCAATTCGGCAGGCCCTGGCCAGTGCGAATAGTGTTGTGCTGGAATGTTATGCCCAACACTGTCTAAACGACGCAGAAAACTGTCGAGCTGAGACGATTAACGAGTTGATAGAGCTGTTCAAGGACGCTTGTTAGGACGTTTGCTCGAAGGTAGTGGCAGGTGCGACCCTCTGGATCGCACCTGCCATTTGTTTATCTCTGCCACGACGGCGTTAGCCAGACAAACTGATACGGCTGTAGAGTCAGTGCTGTTGTGGCCGATACCGGCTGTTCCTGGATCAGGTCGAAGAGTTCAAGACCAGGGCCGTACATACGCAGCAGGTTCCCGGCTATTGACTGAGGATATTCCGAGAAATTGGCCAGTACCAGTACTCGCTGCGATCCGGTTTGGCGCACATAGGCCAGCACGTGGCGGTTATCGCTGCGCACAACCTCCATCATGCCATCGCGCAGTGCCGGCAGGGAGGTTCGTAGATGGATCAGTCGGGTTAACGTACTGAAGATCCGACCAGGTATCGTTGTCGGGTCGTGGCGTTGATCCATCGCGACCTGATTGCGCAACGGACGATGCACCCAGCGACTATCGTCAGCCTTCGCCGGGTCGCTTACGTACCCGTAATCATTGAGCGTGCCAACCTCATCGCCAAGGTAGATCAACGGAATACCACCGATACTCAGCACAATGCTGTGAAGCAGGATAATCCGGCGAATTGCTATGTCAATGGCCTGGGGGTCGCCGCCAGCCAGTGCCTGTTCGAGACCTGCCAGCGATGCCAGCGTACCGGACACGCGCGCATCACCGGTATCGGGGTTTTCTTGAAATGGCAACCCACGGGCAAACGAACCGGGAAAGCGTCCGGTGTAGAAGGCATTCAGAAACTGGCGATGCCCCCAGGGATCGATCCCCACCGCACGGGCATCGTTATCATCAAATGTCCAGCCAATATCATCGTGTGAGCGCAGGTAATTGATCCAGGCACATCCGGGCGGTAGACGGAAGCGATGGCTGAGGGAATGTGCCAGTAGCTTGACTTCCCGCGTCGCCAGCGTCTCCCAGAGCAATGCCATCAGCAGTGGATTGTACGAGAGCTGACACTCCTGTGGACTGACGTAACTTAGCACGTCATCGGGATGGACAATCGCCTCCGATTTGAAGAGCAGAGCTGGCGCTGTGATCCGCGCAATCGCGTTGAAGGCTTGAATAATCCGGTGGGCTTCTGGTTGATTCTCGCAATTTGTTCCCATTCGCTTCCAGATGAAGGGGACAGCATCGAGGCGCAACACAGCCACGCCGAGATTGGCCAGGAAGAGCATCTCGGCAGCCATTGCCCGAAACACTGCCGGATTGGCGTAATTGAGATCCCACTGAAAACTGTTAAAGGTTGTCCAAACCCAGCGCTGCATATCGGGCCGCCACGTGAAGCTCCCGCGTCGCACGGTTGGAAAAATTTCGCGCAATGTCCGCTCATAGGCATCAGGCATGGTTCGATCCGGGAAGAGGAAGTAAAACTCTTGATAATCGGGGTCACCGGCCTGCGCCCGTCGCGCCCACTCATGCTCGTCAGATGTGTGGTTAAACACAAAATCGAGCACAAGACTAATCCCAGCAGTATCAAGCTCACGAGCCAGATCGGCCAGTTCGGCAGTTGTCCCGATATGTGGATTAACCCGTCGGTAACTACTTACCGCATAGCCACCATCGTTGTTGCCCTCCGGCGCTTCAAACAGGGGCATGAGGTGAAGGTAGGTTAATCCCAGCTCGCGAAAATATGGAATAAACTCGCGCAAACGGGCAAGTGTCCCGCAGAAACGATCAACGTAGAGGACACCCCCCATCATGCGTTCCGATTGAAACCACTCGGTATCAGCTTCACGCAACGCATCACGCTGTTTGAGCCAATCCGGTCGTTTCAACCAGCTCTGCGCCATTGCCAGCAACAATTGTTCAAGGTGGTAGAAGAAGTCATATTGCGTACCGTAGAGACCGAATAGCAATTCAAAGAGGCGCGGCCACTCTCGCCGCAGGCGTTGCTCAAATACATTCCATTCCCCCGCAGCGCCACCGGCTTCGGCAAATGCCTGCGCAACCCGCGGTAATAGTCTGGTCAATGACCGTGCTGCTTCCCGTTGAATTCGTTCCCAATCGTGCATGTCTGAACCTCGCCAATACACCGCCCGGTCGGGCAATAGTTTCCAGAGCACAAGTATCGCTGAAAAGCATGAATCTGGCAACAGATGGTCGAAAAACACAGCAGTCCTGCACATACGGTACTGCCAACCAGACAACTACCGGCAGAACTGACCAGTACGATGGAACATTATGTCAAAATCGAGAAGAAGGGTGAGCACCGCGACGAGGGTGTAGATTTCGCTTCTCTATTTCCACCTCATGACCAATGTATGGTAAGATATGGCGCTATGGTTAAGACCACACCGCACAACCTGTTTCGCCGCCTGGGACCAGCACTGTTGCTCGGTGTTGCCCTCGTGATTGGGCTAGAGTGGGGACTGCCGGCTGCCGGTATTCCGGCTTACCTGCTCCCAACCCCATCGCGCGTAATAAACGCTGCACTTCAGCCTGAAGTGCGGCTGATATACCATACCGGTGCTACCGCCAGCGCCGCGCTCCTTGGGCTGGCAATCGGTATTTGTATCGCGCTTACCCTGGCCATCGCCTTCATCTTTGTCCGTCCGCTGGAAGATGCCCTCTACCCGTGGATTCTGCTCGGACAAAGCCTGCCTTCGGTTGCGCTGGCCCCACTGCTTACCATCTGGTTGGGTGACGGCATTGCCCCTCGTGCTGCGATGGCAGCACTCTTTGCCAGCTTCCCGTTGCTTATTGCCACCATCAGCGGTCTGCGGCGTCCGGCACCCGAACAACTGGCCATGATGCAGGCTTATGGCGCTTCACAATGGCAAATCTTGCGGATGCTTCGTTTGCCGGCAGCGCTTCCATTCATCTTCAGTGGATTGCGCGTCGCCGGTGCGCTGGCCGTTATTGGGGCGCTGGTTGGTGAACTGGCCGGTGCAGGGCGAGGTCTAGGCTACCTGATTACGACCTCTACCTACCGGCTAGCCACAGATCGAGCCTTTGCTGCTGTCGCGGCAGCCGCCGGCTTAGCACTGGTATTACACGGTATTTTTCTTCTACTTGAACGGATCATTGTGTTCTGGGAACGGGAACGGTAAGTGCGGCGTGGACCAGGTTGAACAAAGAGGATCGCATATGTCACACCGTACCTTACTACCATTACTCCTGCTTGTGGTGTTGCTTGTCGTTACCGGTTGTACGAACACAGCCCCAACCAGCACGTCGCCGGAAGTGACGAAGGTCACGATGCGATTGCAATGGCTGCCCCAGTTTCAGTTTGCCGGCTATCTGGTTGCCGAAGCACGCGGCTACTACCGCGATGCCGGCCTGGATGTGACCATCTTGCCCGGTGGACCTGATGCCATACCGCTGCCGCTGGTTGCGACCGGGGCCGACACCTTCGGTAGCACCGGGGCCGATACGATTCTGATCAGTCGCGAACAAGGCATCGAGGTTGTCGCACTGGCAACCTGGTTTCAGGCCAGCCCGGTCGCGTTTATGGTGCATCGTGACAGCGGTATTCGCTCACCGCAAGACTTCGTTGGGCGTCGGGTCGGTATGTTCTACGGCGACAATGTTGAAACCGAATATCGGGCATTGCTGGCAGCTACCGGTGTGGATCCGGCCAGCGTCATCGAAATACCAGGCGATTACAGCCTGGCCCCCTTTCTCGAACGGCGCGCCGATGTCTGGCCGGTGTATGCAACCGACCAGCCGTATACGGCCCGTGCTGCCGGCGCTGATATTGATCTGATCCTTGCCCGTGATTACGGTGTTGAGCTGATGGGTGATGTGCTCTTTACCACAGCCGAGTTTGCCCGCAACAATCCGAATACAGTACGTGCGTTTGTGCAGGCTACGTTACGCGGCTGGCAAGAGGCATTGAATGATCCGGCAGCCGCTATCGAAATCATACTGGCCCGCAGCCCTGACTTCGACCGCGGTCATCTGGAGTTTGAAGCCGCCGAAACGATCAAGCTGCTCCGCTACGGGATCGGCGAGCGCTGTGTTGGCGCCAGTGATCGTGCAGTGTGGCAGAAAGAGGCGCAACTGCTGCGCTCGTTAGGTGTGCTGAAGAGCGATATCGATCCCGAAACTGTTTTACTCACCGACGCGGTTGATGAGTACTACCGCTCACAAGGCATTGAATGCCGATAAGGTTCTGTAGGGGCGGGTTTAGAACCCGCCCCTACAGATGGTGCATGTACCCAATCACGCGATGAACGAGGGGGCCGAAAGGATCCATTTTGAATCGCGTGCCGGACATTGTATGTTGCAGATGTGACATGAGCGCTGGCGTTAGCGATCTGGCGGTTATAGCGATACAGCTACGTGCTGCGATAACATGTTGGGGCGACAGCTTATCTTCTGTCGCCCCACATAACGCTCAGAATACTGCCATCGTCTAGCGAGACGGAGCTGTCTGACCAACAGATGATGGCAATCCCCGACCAAACAGCGTCAGATACATCAACCGATACACGTCAGTATTGTCGAACCGTCCGCTAAACGTGCGCGACATCTCAATTGCGTTCAAACCCTGCGCACGAGAGATAATGCCACCCGACACATCAGGCGTGCCAACCCAGCTTACGGCGAATGCCATACGATTGCCGTAAGCGTCAGGCTCACTCAGGAATGGAGGCGAGTTGCGGCCATAGCGGCCATCAAGCGGTGATCGCACATTCTGCGCACTGTTGCCTGTGGGATTGTTATTGTAATCGCTGACGTTGCGGGTTGGATCCCAGGCCCCAACTTGCATACCACCAGCATCGCTGTCGGCTGCGGTCAGAATCAGCGTTCGTCGATGCCGCTGTTGGAAGTTTTGCGTAACCTGGATCAGGTCGTTGGCATGCTTCAGACCGGTCAGCGTACCAATCGCGTTGTCGTTGTTCCCAAAGTTATCGACACTCTCCACCTCGGCAACCATAATGAAGGGCTTACCGGCCTGCCGGGCACAGCGTTGTATGATCGTAAGCGCCAGATCGGCCATCTCGGCAACAGTCGGCGGATTGTACCCTAATGTACCGGGAGCGCTGCCGAAAAGGATGAGATTGGTCCGCTTATCATTGACGTCAATCGCAGGATCGACCAGACCGGCGGCAATCAGACGCTCTTCCGGCACATCGTTAAAGATGTCGTCGGCAGCGAAGAGACCCAACACGTATGGTGCGTAGCGACGATCACTGTTGACCCGCTCACGCAGGGCTTCAAACTCGGCACGAGTACGGACGATCACGTAGCCCTTTGCTTCAAACTCACGCAACAGATTCCGACCATCGGTACGAGCAGGCCCGGCACCGGTGATCGGATCGGTGTGAACGTAGCAATCCAGATTAATGTTGTCGGGCGTGCAGGGTGGCGTACCTTGCGGTAAGAAGAAGCGTTCACCACCGGCCAGAATGATGTGTGGCGGATGCTCACCCTCAAAACCGGGCCGGCCATCAATTATCTGGCCAACAATCTCGTTGTCCTCGTTACGGTTACCGACTTCAGAAACAAACGCACCAGTACCTGGTTCGGCTATATCGCCGTCGTTGACCAGGGCAACAGGATGGCCATTGTTAATAGCCTCACGTACAATGCTACCCGGGTAGCCAGAGAGGGCAAGAATACTGCGGGCGCTATCACCATCACCATCTTTACCGAAAGAACCAAGTCCTTCAACCTTGTAACCAAAGGCGTGCGTGGTAGCGCCACCGTTCGATGTCCCGGTCAAAATATCCGCCATGTGACCGCGGTAGGCGGCCATTTGCGGCAGCGTATCCCACGGGCTGAGGGCGTCAGGACCGTACCAGTAGATACGTGCAGCCGCCCAGTGATTCAAACCCGCCCCATCGGGGTGAAGGAAGATCACATTACCGGTCGGTGAGGAACGGCGTAATTCGGGAATTCCCGTTCCGGCAACAGTCACTGAAACCGTTGCCACCAGTAGGGCGAGGGTGACAATCAGGCCGAGGACTCGTTTCTTGTTCAACATGCGTCTCTACTCCTTCTGAGCCTCAACGAAACATCCCCGCCAGGAAAACACCGCACGATGAACAGGATTTGCAGATTGTAGTCAGGCATCAAGACTGGCAGTCGAAGACGGAGTAGAGATGAAAGCGCGAGCAAGGCGTGACGGTAGAAGCCAAAACTCTTGCAAGCCGACCTCTTGCAAACCCGTATCTGATTTTGCAGGTGTTATCCATGGCTTGAAAGGAGTATAGAGAAGTATTTTTAAGTCTATGTAAAGATCATGTAAAACGATAATTATTCTCAATTCAAAAATTGTCTTATCACCGAAAATTGCAGCACCGCGAAGGATATATTCCACACCAGTCAGGGAATTTTTTCTCGGTATACCCTTGCGCTTTTAGGCAAAATTGATGCATACTACTTAATAGTGATCAGGCTATCACGTTGCGCCAATGTCGGCGCGATATTTCCCAAACGTATCACCATCTGTAAGGAGTGCCCTCCATGGAGCTGCTACTGCAACTACTGGTTGCGGGAGTCTGGACGTTAGCGCTTGTTAATAGCCTGCGTCGACTGGTACGCCTGGCCCGCGTTTCTCATCTGCAACGTTGGGACAGCAATATTCGGGTGCGATCTGGACTGAACCGAATCTGGTGGTGGCTGGGCCGGGAAGAGTTCTGGCACCCGGCACGCTATGATGTTGCGTATGCACTCCAGATTTCACTCCTGGTGTTTCTGTTCGTCTGGCATATGGCGAATTAAGGAACTTTCCCGCATCGTCCTCGATGCCGGCAAAGCCGGGCTGTACAGATCGAATATTCCAGACGTGCTGAAGGCTTATCGCCGTACCAGAATGTAGCTACAGAGAGGCAGCGGCGAGACGACCGGCTAATTGCCAAATCTCACTGTGACCGGAAGCCAGTGCTGGTATGAGGGGCGACGCATGCGTCGCCTCTACGACGCTGACGATAACCCATCAGCGACGCGCTGGTGGCGCACCCGGTAACATTTTAGCACGAGGATCACACCTTTACGATGCAGATTGTTGTGCAAGATTTGGTATCACTCCGGCAGTGTTCTCTTGCAACCCCTTCAGATAGCTTTCACATCTCTGTAGATCGTAATATATCGCACACACACCATAAACACGGCAATACTTGCAACCCCTTCAGATAGCTTTCACATCTCTGTAGATCACCCTGTCAAGACTCCTCACCTGGTCAAGCCTTTTTCTGTGCTATGATGCAACCGGATGAGAGCCTGAACGAACGATCCCTGCGGGACGGACTGGCAGGCTCAAGCAGCGTCCAGAGATATAAATCTGTCGGATAGGCGTTTAGCATCGGTAGCGGGGAGATGCCTGTGAATATCCGCTGGACCGCAGTTATTTCCGGTTTCATGACCGATTTCGCACTCACTATTCTCTTGCAGGTGTTCATTGTTCTCATTGGACAAACCACGGTCTTTACCGATCCATCACTGCAAAATCCGATCCACATCGTGCTCATTTTGATTGGTGCCGGCCTGACCGGCGTGGGCGGATTTGTCGCCGCCTGGCTGGCAGGTGAGTCATTTGCCATGCATGGCTTTCTGGTAGGCGTAGTTGGCATTCTGGTGGCAGCATTGGCCAATGTTGGGGTTGTGGTACCACCGTTGTTGTTGCTGGGACAGGTTGTCGGCTGTATTTGTGGCGCCTTGGGTGGTGTGCTGGCCGGGCGTTTGCGTACCTCAGTAAGGATTAAGTAGAACCAGTTTGTGCAACCAGGAGCAGGGTGTACTGCTCGATAATCCCTTTCTACAATCGGCATGCCACGTTGCACACAGTACCGAGACTGCCCTTCTGCACTTGCTATGCTCTATCCCAGGCACAGGTGGGAACAGCCGGGCTATTGCTCTCTACCAGACAGATGGGTGGGTTTTGAACCCGCCCCTACGCGGTATGTTCACGAGCATCGTCATTGGCGCAGACGGTCAATCACTGTCAGAATGAGAGATGGTGGCGGACAGAAGAGGTGTAACGAACGCCCGTGGATCGGGTGCGGAAGCTGGAGTTCGGCAGCATGCAGCAACGGATGGGTCAGATGCAAACCGGCGACATCCACTACCCCACCATACCGTTCATCACCGAGGATCGGACAACCGAGCGCCGCCAGGTGTAACCGAATCTGATGGGTTCGTCCGGTCAATGGCATTGCTTCTACCAGGGCCGCATTCGCGAATTGTCGACGGAGCGTAAATCGGGTGTGCGCCAGTCTAACCCGTTGCCCGTCCGGCAATACACGCCCGATGTCAGCCTGATCGTAGAGACGCCAGCGTCCACCTGCCGCCCGCCCATGCCCGGTCACAAGATCAGCCGTTACCGGCGGATGACCGCTACAAACGGCCAGGTACTGCTTCATCGCCAACCCACGGGCAAACGCAGTCTGCAAAGGTGCATTTGCGCGCGGGGTTTTGCTCAACACCAGAATCCCACTGGTGCCAAAATCGAGCTGGTGGGCCAGGTGCAACACCGGTGGTACGCCGTCACGTACCGTCAACAACCGCTGCACCACGGCCAGCACACTTCCCTGCGTGTCCCAGGGGGTATCGCCCACATAACAGGCGGGCGGTTTATTTACCACCAGCACATCATTATCTTCGTAGATAATGTTTTCAAGCGTCAGTGGCGCATCACAATAGCCATGGGTTGGCGGAAAGCGTACCGAAAGTGTCTCGCCGGCAATTGCCAGCGTGGATGCCGCAGCCCGACGTTTTCCCAGCCATAGGCCGCCCCGCTGTGCTGCCACTCGTCCGGCTTCTCCCAGTCGGTCAGCGGCAATATCCCCTAGCGGACGCCCATGATCTTCAGAGGTTACAAGGAAGGAAACGGCCTTCATCCCGCTTCTCGTAACACCTTACCCAAACGGCGAGCACCCTCGATCAAATCGGCTTCGGAGAGGAGCGAAAACGCCAGGCGAAGCTCGTGTCGCCCACCGCTACCGGCGTAAAAGCGTTCACCGGGAATATACGAGACACCAGCCGCCTCTGCGATTGGCAGCAGGGCCGTGGTATCAATCGTCGGCGGAGTACGCAACCAGACAAAAAAACCGCCTAATGGTGGCCGCCATGTCACACCTCTCGGCATGGTGCGGGCCAGCGCTGCCAGCAACGTATCGCGTCGCGCCCGCAGTCCATTACGTAACCGCAGCAAGTGCGGCTCAAAGTCACCGGCACGGAGTAATGCGAGAACAACATGGGCGGTAAAGTGATTGACCCCACCTCCGCTATCGAGCATGCCAGAGGAGACACAGCGCTGGATCAACGACGACGGCGCCTGCATCCAACCCAGCCGTAGACCAGGGGCCAATACTTTGGCAAAACTGCCTAATCGGATCAGCATGCTCCCAGGCGCAAAACTGGCGATTGGTGGCGGTGGCGGCAAATCGTACCACAATTCAGCATACGCCTCGTCTTCAATAACGGTCAATTCGAGCGCAGTAGCCAAACGGGCCAGCTCAGCCCGTCGTTCAGCACTTAGCGTCACACCACTCGGATTGCGAAAACTCGGCACCAGATAGAGGAAGGCGATCCGTTCACCACGCTGACGTAACAACCTGACCAGGGTCGCCACTGCGGTGACGTGTACCCCTTGTTGATCGCCGGGAAGCATCACCGGGCGCAGTTTGTAATCGCGAAAAATGCGTAGCGCCAGGTGATAGGTCGGCGCTTCTACCAGCACGACATCCCCCGGCTGACTCAAGTGCTTACAGAGCATATCGAGCGCCTGTGAGGTACCACCGGTAATCATCAGTTCGTGTTCGGCGATTGCTATCCGCTCGGCTAACAATGCGATCAGGCGTCCCGGCCCCTGCGCATAGCCATAGGTCAACGCTGCCGGTGCATCGTTGGTCAGCGTCCAGGTTGCAGCCCGTAATAATTCAGTATGTGGCAGGAGTTCAGCAGCCAGATGCCCCCAACCAAACTCGATGACTCCTGGGCGTTGTACAAATTGAATGTCCGGCAGCATAGATCGTTACCCTCAAAGACGGCTACAATACGGAGAGCACCTTTTCCTAAGCAAGCTCTCACGGTACGAGTGTAGCGCTAATGGTATCATATTGTTGAGCAGCAATTGGCTGGAAACTGTTTATACATCTGAACACTATGCAGCGTTTACGAATTATTCTGCTTATTGTAGCCACAATCCTTATCACCGGTTGCACCTTCTCGTGGGACGAGTTGTCAACCAGACCGGTCGAACAGGAGCGACCGGCGCCGCCGGCAACGCGCCTGCCGGCATCAACGGCGACACCTGCACCGGCAGGCGGTGCCGCAACGATGCCGGTATTGACACCAACTCCGGCACCTGTTGCGACGATTGCACCGACACCCACGCTAGCACCGCTTAGTCGTGAAGAACGCCTGAACATCTTTCAAGAGGTCTGGGAGACGGTGCGCGATAATTATTTGTACGAAGATTTCAACGGTCTCGACTGGGAGGCAGTGCGAGCCGAGGTGCAGCCGAAGGTCGAAGCAGCCGCGACTCCGGAAGAGTTTTACACCATTATGCGCGAGATGATTGCCCGGCTGGGTGATGACCACTCGCGCTTCGAGTCACCGCAAGAGGTAGCTGCCCAGATCGCTGAAGCACGCGGTCAGTTGCAGTATGGCGGGATCGGGGTAAGTGTACGCACCGTTGACGAAGGCGGTCTGATCACCAGAGTGGTGCCTGGCGGGCCAGCCGATCAGGCCGGTATTCTACCGCGTGATCTGATCGTCGCGGTCAACGGCATTCCATTTAATGATCCTGAAGCCTTCGGGCCGGAAGGGGCTATCGGTGCAGTCCGTGGCTTGCCGGGAACCAGTGTGCGACTGACGATCAAGCGCGGTGACGAAGAACCGCGTGATATTGAGGTAACGCGCGCTATTATTGACATCGCTATCTTTAATCAAGTCACTGCCGAACGATTAACCGGCGATATTGGTCTGTTATACATTCCCAGCTTCTACGTTGACAATGCCGACTCCCAGGCGCGTGATGCTCTAACTGCTTTGCTGGCCGGCGGTCCGTTGCGCGGGATGATCATTGATGTTCGCGACAATAGTGGCGGCTACATCCACGTCATGCGCAACATTATTGCCCTCTTCCACGATGGCGGCAGTATTGGCGCTTCGGTGGGACGAAATGAGCGCGAAGAGCAACGGATTCCGCGTGGTCGCACCATCCCCGAATTGACCAGGATTCCGGTCGTGATCCTGATTAGCGAAGAGACTGCCAGCGCTGCCGAGATGTTCACTGCCGGTATGCGCATTCTCCGCCAGGCAACCGTTGTCGGTGTGCCCTCGTCAGGCAATACCGAAAACCTCTACGGCTACGATTTTAGCGACGGCTCCCGCTTATTGCTGGCCGAAGTAGCGTATCAGTTGCCTGATGGAACGCTCATCGAAGGCACCGGTATTATCCCCGATGTGCTGATCGAGGCCGAATGGTGGCGTTTCCCGCCTGAACAAGACCCGCAGTTGCTGGCTGCCAAAGAGATATTGAACGCACAACCTTGAGATAGACGGGCACGGCCAGCCGTGCCCCAAAGCCGGTTAGGAACGACGACAACGACCTATCGTGGCCCAACCCATCACACACTGATCCATCCTAGCGAATCACCAGCACCGGGATCGGGCTACGTTCTAACAGATCGCGCGTGACATCCTGCAGCGACAGACGTTGCAGCATACGTACCCAGCGATCACCCGGCTCAGGCACAACATCGCTGACTTCATGGCTACCGATCACCAGCAGATCGTAATGCTGCGCTTCACTCAATAACGTCTCTTCGACCAGACCGTTAAGCACCTGCAAATGACAATCAACACCCTGGGTGTTGAGTTCTTTCACCAGCCGTCGGAGCATCGTACCGGTCAATTCGTCAAGTTGCAAGGCAACTTCCTCTGTTAATGGAGAGGCCACAAAACCATCGAAATAGACAACCTCTTGCGAAGAGACGTGCAGCACAGTCACACTGGCCTGAAAAGCACGGGCGATCTGACTCACCAACGGCACACACCGCAACGACTGCTCTCCCCCGGCACTGGCAACAGCGATCCGCCGAATGGGGGAAGCGGATACATGTCCCTGCACGCGCAGAAATGATACTGGTAGAGCTGCGAGCAGATTGAATTCGAGCCGTCGCCCGCGAATGAAATGAGGGGGAAATGCCGGCACAATGAGCAAATCCGGTCGTTCAGTCTGCACAGCACTCAGAATCGCAGCCGCAAAGGTTGTTTCCTGACAACGATGCTGCACGGGAATGGCAGTGTCAATGTGCAACTGATTGACAACCTCATCCAGATCGTTTTGCCCGGAAACTGGTGTAATGAGCGTCACCCGATGAGCACAGGCCGCAACAATTGGTGCAGCAAAGGCGAGTAGCGCTGTGCGCTGAGGATTCTGACCAACATAGAGGGCAATGTGCATAACGTATTCACCATCTCACAAACAACAACAACAGCGGCACGACAAGCATGATCCCCAGAAAAGCGACTAAACGCGGCAGTGAATGCACAATCCTCTCCTCCAACCAGAGCAGAACGCGGGCAAACCACCGGTAGAACAAGAGCAGAACAATCAGTGAGAAAAAGGCAACACAGATCATCTCAACCAGCACAATGGTGAATGCAGCTGCGCCTCCGACGAGTAACGCCGCAACTAACGTATCAATGAACGTTGTGATATTGGCGCCCATAATATACGGTAACGCATTTTCGCGTCGAATAACACCGCGCACCGTCAGCGGCACCAGCATCGACAGCGATACCGAAACCGAGAGCGTAAATGAGGTTACCGCAGCGCCGAGCAGGAACATCACCCACGGTCGGTAGAGGAGTTGGCCGGCCTTCCCAAACACCTGCTGACCACCGGGAACTTCAGGGATAGCCCGATCAAGCAGACTGAACGCACCGAGCAGCACCAGCGCTCCAACCACCAACAACGACCACTCTGGCAACAGCCGAACAATCACGGCAACAACGGGATCGATAATCAGATCAAGCACGGAACTAAGCGGACTATCGGCGCTGGCCGATATTACTCCCACCAACTGCGAACTGAGCAGCCAGTATCCCAGCCCCAATGCCGGCAGATAGATGGCCGCTGTCGTCAGCAGTGACAGCACACCAATCGCAACACTGGCCGCCCGTCGATGGCCGCGCAGATGGTACAGAAACCCAACAAACAGGACAATAAATGAAGCACCCAGGCGCGAGCCGGTAATCATGGTAAAGGTCTGCACGCCATCAATAACACCCGATGCAAAAAAAGAGACAGCCACGGCGGCCACCGGCGATCCACTCAGAAAGATGTAAGACAGCAACCAGCCAAAACCGAGCGCACTTGCCGCAGAACTTATGTCTAGCCACCCTATCAGCACTCGTCCGTAACCGGCAGCACCGCGCTTGAGCAACTCTAACGCCAGCACAAAGGTGATCAAACCGATAAGCGCAAATCCACAACGCCGGCACACTCCCCGCCAATGCCAGCGCAATGTAGTCGAGGATGCTGCGATGCGCGCCTCAGATGATCCATTTGTGTCGGCAGCAGGCGTCTCAACCACGGCTGCCTCTAGCGGAGGAGAAGGTTCTTGACGAGATGACGGGTTCATATATTTACAACATAAAGTTATGAGCGGACTAATAATCTGGTATGATAGCCAGAAATAGCCAGTTTGAGAAGGGGAAAAATAGATGGATCGCAAACCCATTCAGGGCAGAATTGTACAGATCAATGTAAGTCCCAAAGGCGGCGTACCCAAATTCCCGGTACCAGCCGCCGAAATAACAATCCATGGCGTGCGTGGCGACCACCAGCGTGATCGCGAACATCACGGCGGGCCACGCCGGGCCGTCTCACTCTACTCGGCTGAACGGATTGCCGCCTTACAGGCGGAAGGCCATCCGATTGCACCAGGAACAACCGGTGAAAATCTCACGATTAGCGGCCTTGATTGGGCGCAGATCGGCATCGGTGATCGTCTGCTGATCGGTTCGTGGGTCGAGTTAGAAATTACTGACTACACCACACCCTGCAACACCATTGCCGGATCGTTCCTGCGAGGTCAGTTTACCCGCATCAGCCAGCGTCTCCATCCCGGTTGGAGCCGACTCTACGCCCGTGTCATCAACGAAGGTGAAGTACGGGTCGATGACCCGGTCACACTCATCAAAACTGGCGCATAGTGCATTACGGACGGACAACCAGCACCGGCACGGGACTGGCACGAATGATTTTATCGGCAACACTGCCCATCACCATGCGCTGCCAGCCACCCTGGCCGCGCGTAGCCAGCGCAATCGCATCAACCTGTAGCTCACGACTCAGGGTGAGCAGCGCCCGTGCCGGTTGATCAGCAGTACCTACCGCTATATCTGCCGGCACCCCCTGCGCTTCCAGCCTGGTTGCCAGTGCCTGCAAATACGCTTCAATCTCCTGCTTTTGTGCAGTCACTTCGGCCTGATCCGCACCACGGCGCTGTACCAGAACACGGGACAGCGTTAAACGAGCGCCATCAAGCGCTGCCAGACTCTGGACCGGTGCCAAAATCTGCTCGGCACGCGCCGAGCCATCGAGGGGAACGAGAATACGACGCAGCGGTTGCGCAGCCCGCGACGCCGATTCTCCCGGTCGCATCAGCCAGAGTGGGGTGTGGGTCAACCGCAACAACGACTCGGCCACGCTCCCCAGCCAGAAATGCTCAAACCCACTCCAGCCATGCGTCGTCATCACGATCAGATCGGCATTGATCGCCTGTGCATGTGCCGCCAGCGTCTCGGCAACAGCCCCTTCCAGACGGGTAACGACCGTCTGCACGCCATTGAAAACCGGCTGAGCAGCAACTTGATTCAGGTAAAAGCGTTCGTGTTCAGCAGCCAGAGAATGCAATTCGGCATCAATCACCGGTAGCGTTTCGATCACGATGGGGGTCAACGAATTGGGATAATGCACATGCACCAGATGCACGGTAGCCTGAAATGCGCGCGCCAGCCGGGCTGCGGCTGCCAACGCCTGCTCGCCCACGACTGAACCATCAAGCGGAACGAGAATGGTGCGAAACATAGCGCGCCTCCTTGTCAATTGCACGTCAGATCATTATGAATTGTCTTTATTCAGACGCAGAAACAAGTTAGACGCAAACTACCAGATAACAATATGCTAATAGTTACGCTCGTAATGTATAATCAGTCATCAAGCCAGGACAATTCTTTACCAATAACAAGCTCATTCATTGTTGCGTGATGTGTATTCTTCATTGGGATTAATCTCGTCTGGAATGCATATTTTTGTGCCATCAGTTTTACTTCTTCTGATTCATCATAT
This sequence comes from Chloroflexus aurantiacus J-10-fl, assembly GCF_000018865.1. NCBI lineage: Bacteria > Bacillati > Chloroflexota > Chloroflexia > Chloroflexales > Chloroflexaceae > Chloroflexus > Chloroflexus aurantiacus. The sequence continues at coordinate 3,369,870 of NC_010175.1, read as the reverse complement.
GTCATTAAAAAATCACCTGCAAGTGATTGACACAATTGAAACAAATGCTCGTGATTGATATGATGGTGTTTGTACAATCGTTTTCCCGCCTTTTTCCCACCGGCGGTATAGGGTGGATCGATAAAATATACAGCATCGGCACGAGAGGCATACTCGGTCATAACGAGCAATCCATCATCGCAACGAAAATCGATACGATCAACAATACGTTGGAGATCAAGCAAACGGCGAGCAAGAGTCTGAGGATACCAGCGCGAACCGATTCCCTTCCCATTTTCACCGGCTTTCATAAACCGGGCACCATCAGCTAAAATCCCGCCCCGTAGTGTTCGATTGCGCAAAATCGTCTGAAACGCCCGTTCACGTTTCGTCGTCGGTGCCTTTGCCAGTTCCGCCAGTACAGTTTCTCGTGTCACGGTAAAACTCAGAATACGCTCGACCAGCCATTCCACATCACCCTGAACGATGACTTCCCAGACTGCTGCCACATCAGCGTCTAGTTCTACCATCACGACTCGTTCTACCAACTGCTCAAATAATGCGGTTAAACTAATAATCCCACCACCAGCAAATGGCTCCACCAGAAGATTCGGTTTTACCGACATACTGGTCATCCATTGACGAAACGTGGGCACAAACCAGGTCTTACCACCCGGATATCGAAAAGGACTGCGTTGTGGCACAGAAGCCACATTAACCGGAGCATGTGATTTGGATCGATTATCTAACTCAGGGAATAGTGATACCTGTCGTAAGCCAGTCATGATAGAGACAACCTTTCGGTCAGAGATTTGAATGGCGCGTCTGCCGTTGCTCATGAAGTTTCGCTTGCAGAAACTTGATAAAGTCTTCCGAACGACCCGGTGATGATGTTGTCATCACTCGTATAACCTGCTCAAAGTCAGTAAATACCTCCGTAACCTTCTCCAGATAATATCGCTCTGTTCCTTCATGAGCCTGCCTGCCAGGCATTAAACGGTAAATAAACCAGGCCATGTTTGCATCTTGTGGCGGTATTGACGCCAGTTGTGGTAACGTTTGAAAGAACTGCTCGTCCACTACAACCGCCATTTTCTTGTTCCAGGCCCTAAGGATAGCACCTTTATACATAAGTTGTGGTACAAGCCGTTTCCGTGAAGATGAGAGATAATCAGGACGCGGTACAGGTGTTTCTCCAATCCAATCTCCGACAATATAACCTTGAGGGTCTCTCATATAATGCTCAAAAAAACTGCGAACGTTACCTGAAATGTATACTGCCTGTATCTCAATAGCTCCAAAATCAGTAATCCTTCCTTCGTCATCATAAGAAACCAGTACAACATCAATATTGCCTGCGGATTTACCGAAAGCATCTGGCAGGCGGATTTCTGTCAAAATACTCCATCTTGTTCCTTCCCCAAAGAAGAATAGAGCAGCATCCTGAGCAATCAGCCAGTTCTGACGAAAACGAATTGGACATGTTATGACCGGCTCATTATTATGATAAATAGCGCAAACACCTAGCGGATTGTTAGCTTTATCCTTTGTACACTTACGATCCTGACCTTGAAACGGGCACAGCCGTGCCGAGCGACAGCGCGCCGCTGCCTCAGATTGATCGGTGATTTGATAACCAAACACCTCGGCCAGAGGCTGTTGTGTCTGCGCCATTGCACTCTCTTTCATCAGTTAACGAAAATCGATCCGCACCAGTCGCCAATGATCACCCTCTTTGAGCAATCGCGCTGAAAAGGGTTGGGTTCCGCCATCGGTATAGTTCAGAGTACCGGCTATTTCAGCCGTGCCTCCCTCCGTGTCGGTACGGATATTGAAGCTGCGCAACGACATGCCTTCAACTTCGCGGAAGAGCTGGCGGTTAGCGAAGAGACGTTCCAAATCGTCACGTGAAACAGACACACTGCCCGCATCAGCAAAGAGAGCCTCGGCTGCCGCAATATCCTGCCTTCGGCCTGCATCCATAAAATCGCGCACAACCTGCTGCATGGCCGATGTTTCATCTACAAGTCCACTAAATAATTGCCACCCACCAAACGCTAACAGTGCACAGCAGAGCACCAACGACAACAATCCTGCACCAATTCCGATCAACACCCAACGCAGCGTTCCACCTGATTGCGGCTGAGCTGGAGGAGGATAGAGGGTCATGATCATCTCCTGAAGCTGTCGCAGTAGTCTACGTATATGATAGCAAATGAAACGGTTTCGTCCAGATTGTTTCTGGTGATGGGAAGTTAGGAGTTGATAATTGATGGAGTCTTCTACGCCTGCATGATCACCCTATCACTAATTAAAAGCAGTATCATGGTGGTAGACGAAATTGTGTCGAACAGGTTGCAGAAACGGACGCATTGAATGTAGTGCGAGGCGATGGCTGCGTAGACGACGCATGCGTCGCCCCTACATACCGGCGCTGGCGTCTGGCGGTGCATCGTTCAGGTGCTGTGTCAGAGTCATCGTTAGCTAGTGTGTCGTGACTTCTACTCTGCCAGATTTGGACCTATGGAGAAACCGCTGCGACCCACACTTGAGTGTAGGCACGGTTGGTGTCGTGACGGTGGCGCAAGCGATCAACGAGTGTGGGTTGGCAGCCCGCTCTACGGAGACAAACTGACGTTGCACAATTACCCGCATGCGTTTACAATCGAACGCGCAGCCGGGTTTTGTAAACATACGGGAGGCATATGCGCATTGTAGCGATGATCATGGCAGGCGGCGAAGGAACTCGGCTCAGTGTGCTTTCGGAAAAGCGCGCCAAACCTTCAGTGCCCTTCGCCGGTAAGTTTCGCATCATTGACTTTACCCTCTCGAATTGCGTCAACTCTGGCATCTTCGATGTTGCCGTTCTGACGCAATACCGGCCCCATTCACTCAACGAACATATCGGTATTGGTAAACCATGGGACCTCGACCGTGCCCGTGGCGGTGTGCGCCTGCTGCAACCGTACCAGGGTCGCCGTGACGAGTCGTGGTATCGGGGCACAGCCGATGCCATTTATCAAAACCTGAATTACATCCAGGAACGGCGCGCCGATCTGGTGTTGATCCTCTCTGGCGACCATATCTACAAGATGAACTATAACGACATCATTAAAACCCATCTCCAGAAACGGGCCGACCTGACCGTGGCGGTGATGGAGGTTCCCATCGAAGAGACGGATCGCTTCGGGATTATGACAACCGATGAACATGACCGCATTATCGAATTCACCGAAAAACCGAAGGCGCGGGACAAGGGAAATCTGGCGTCGATGGGCATTTATGTCTTTAACGCCGATATTCTGATCCGTCGGTTGTCTGAGGGTGGGCCGGAGAAACCACGGATCGACTTCGGCAAGGACGTGATTCCAGCTATGGTCGCCGAAGACCGTGTGTTTGCTCATCGCTTCAAGGGGTATTGGGTTGATGTCGGGACAATCCAGTCGTATTGGGAAACGAGTATGCAATTACTCGATCCATCACTCGATTTCGATCTCTTCGATCCCAACTGGCTGATCCGCACCCGCAGCGAGGAGCGACCACCGGCCAAGATCGGGCCGCAGGCCAAAGTAACCCAATCGATCATCTGCAATGGCTGTACGATCCGTGGCACGGTTATCCATTCGGTCTTGTCGCCCGGAGTGTACGTTTCGCCGGGGGCCATTGTGCGTGATAGCGTGGTGATGAACGATACCTGGATCGGCCCTGGCGCAGTACTCGACCGGGTGATTGTTGATAAGAAAGTCGTGGTTGGTGCCGGTGCTCGCCTCGGTTTTGGCGATGATCTAACCGTTCCCAATCGAAAACAACCCGATAAACTCAATAGCGGGGTAACTGTTGTCGGTAAGTCGGCGCACATTCCAGCCGGCATTACGATTGGCCGTAACGTTGTGATCAACGCCGACCGCGATGCCGAAGATTTTCCCGCAGGTGATGTTCCATCGGGCGAGACGATCTGACACGCAGGACAGATCACAGCCATCAGGGCTGTGACAGATGCAGGCGCCGGACCCGTCAAATGCTCAGTTATCAACGGAGTCGACATGATACGCACACTCGTGATGATTCTTGCCGGTGGCGACTCGCCGGCCCTCAGTGTTCTCACCGCTGAACGAACTGAGGCCGCAGTACCTTTCGGCGGTAAGTATCGAATTATCGATTTTGCCCTCTCGAATTGCGTCAATTCGGGCTTATACAATGTTGCCGTCCTGACCCAGTATCGCCCCCGCTCGCTGCATGCCCATCTCGGTGTCGGCCGTCCGTGGGATCTCGACCGGGCGCAGGGCGGTTTGCGCTTACTCCATCCATCACCCACGCCCGATGGCGGTGGCTGGCAGCGCGGTACCGCTGATGCAGTGCGCTACAACCTCGATTTCGTTGAGGATCAGCAGGTAGATGCGGTTCTGTTACTGGCTGGAGATCACATCTACAAGATGGATTATGGCCCCCTCCTCAAACTCCATGCCGAACAAGAGGCGGATGTGACGATGGCGGTACGCAGCGTTAGCCCGCACGATGCTCACCGCTACGGGATTGTGTCGGTTGGCAGTGATGGCCGGGTTGATCGCTTCGTCGAAAAACCTCGACGCGCCGACTCTAATCTGGCTTCGATGGGGATTTATGTCTTTCGCAAACAGTTTCTCATCGATCTCTTACGTTCGACCGATGCCGTTGATTTTGGCCGTCATCTGCTTCCCCAGATCGTGAGCAGCGCCCGTGCTTTCGCGTACAATTTTCAGGGCTATTGGGCCGATGTTGGTACAGTACAGGCCTATTACGAGGCAAATCTGGCGCTGCTGGCCGAGACACCGGCCCTCGATCTATACGATCCAGAGTGGGTAATTCACACTGTTAGCTCGGACCGACCGGGTGCCGAGATCGGCGTCCAGGCCAGAGTCGAGAACAGCTTGCTAAGTGACGGCTGTCGCGTGTACGGCACAGTCATCGGGTCGGTACTCTCACCGGGTGTCGTTGTTGCCGCCGGTGCGGTGGTACGCGATTCAGTAGTGCTGGGTGATGCAGTGATTGAGGCAGGTGCTGTCCTTGACCGCTGTATCATTGATGAAGGGGTGCGCATCGGCGAAGGGGCACACGTCGGGTTTGGTGATGATAATACACCCAACGCTGAAGCACCAGAACGCCTGAATACCGGGCTAACCCTTGTTGGCTTGAAAGCACAGATTCCGGCAGGAGTACGTATCGGTCGCAATGTTGCCATCAAACCGCGCACGCAGCCGGCTGCATTTCCGGCTGATGGTCAGGTACCGAGTGGTGCTACCATCTAAATGAAAAAAACCGGCAATTAGTTAATAACATGTCAACCATTACCGAACTGACCATAGAACCATCACTACGCTCACGTCTCCAGCAAGGTCATCCGTGGGTCTACCGCAATCACCTGATCGGTGGCGAACGATTGCGCAGCGGGCAATGGGTACGCGCCCGCTGCGGTGGTTTGACCGTTTACGGTTTATACGACGAGCAGAGTCCTATTGGCTTGCGAATCTATAGCCGGAATGGTATGCCAGACCAATCCTGGTTTCGCGAACGAGTCTGGGAAGCATGGGAGCTACGCGCACCATTACGGGCAGATGGGCAGACAACAGCCTATCGCTGGATCTACGGCGAGGGGGATAATCTGCCCGGACTGGTGGTTGATCGGTACGGCGATTATGCCGTCATCCAGACCTACGCCGACAGTGTGCAAACGGTGATACCGGCCATTACTTCTGCTCTGCGTGCTATCGACCCTGACCTGCGTGGTGTGATCCAGCGACCACGGCAGACCGATGATAAGGACGAGGGTGAACCGGTGTTGTTGTGGGGCGAATGGCCGCCCCGCGACCTGGTTGTACAGGAGCATGGTCTCTTCTTCCAGGTTGATATTCTCTACGGCCAGAAGACCGGCCTGTTTCTCGACCAGCGTGATAACCGGCGCACATTAGAAGGTCTGGTCGCAGGCGCCAGGGTTCTCAACTGTTTTGCCTACACTGGCGGCTTCTCGCTCTACGCACTCCGCGGTCATGCAGCCGAAGTTGTGAGCTGCGACATCGGTCGCGGGCTAGCAGAAGCGACTGCCACAAACATAGCGTTGAACCGGTTACCCGCCGAACGTCACCGTTTCATAACTGAAGACTGCTTCGCTGTACTTGATCGCTTTGCCAGACAAAACCAAACCTTTGACGTTGTCATCCTCGACCCACCGAGTTTTGCCCGTACCCGCACCAGTCAGCATGCCGCAATGCGTGCCTACGTGCGCCTCAACATGCTTGGATTGCGTTGCGTGACTCCCGGTGGATTACTGGTCAGTGCCAGTTGTACGGCCCAAATCGGGCCTGAACAGTTCCGCTCGCTACTTGGGGAAGCAGCGGCTCAGGCGCATCGTCGCCTTCAGATCATTCACGAAGCCGGCCATCCATTGGATCACCCGGTACCGGCAGGTTTTCCTGAAGGACGTTATCTGAAATACATCATTGCCAGGGCACAAACGCTGGTGTAGTGCCAGGGTATGCGCAGGCAACCAACACCACTTCACGACAGTTCTGAGACGGGCAGAAACAGGCAAGTGGATACGAGCGATCTGGATGTATCAGCCAGGGCACACGACTATGCGCCCTATCACGTACAGCCATTACCATCACGTGCAGCAGATCAAGTACCGGCACGGCTCTCCACCGGTGCCAGCACCCAACATACCACGTGCACAAGTGATGTATAGGTCGTGATAGTGCACATCGTGGATATATGAAATAAGTTGTATGCTATAATTTTGCGCATGCACGTTCTCCAAATTTCGTGGGAATATCCCCCGCACATCGTTGGCGGTCTTGGCCGCCACGTTGCCGACCTGGCGCCGGCTCTAACTGAACACGACGTGATCGTCACCGTTCTTACTCCGCAATTACGCGGCGGAGACACCTTCGAGCGCCACGAAAACCTCACTATCTGTCGTGTTACTGTGCCTCAATTTGACACTGACGATTTTCCCACCTTTGTTTCGCATACCGGGCGGCACCTTGAACAGGCAGCGCATGCCCTATTCCCCGGCGGGCGTCCCGATCTGATACACGTCCACGACTGGCTCACCGCCGAAGCCGGGATTGCTCTCAAGCACCACTGGCGCATCCCACTGATTGCAACCATCCATGCCACTGAACGGGGCAGGGGACGGGGAGCGCTCAATGGTCATCGCGCACAACAGATCAACGATCTGGAATGGCGCCTGACCTACGAAGCCTGGCGTGTGATTGTCTGTTCTCACTTTATGGCCCATCAGATACGCGAGTACTTCACGACGCCTGCTGACAAGATCGATGTGATCTCTAACGGTGTTCACCTGCCCCCACCGCCCTTTGCTACGCCTGCTGAATGGGTCGCCTTCCGCCGCCGGTTCGCCGCTGACACCGAAGCGCTGGTGATCTTTGTCGGGCGACTGGTCTACGAGAAGGGTGTACACATTCTCTTAGAGGCGTGGCCGCAGGTCGTAGCCGAAATGCCGGCCCGGCTGGTCATTGCCGGTACCGGCAGCGCACTCGATGAACTGAAGGCACGTGCAGCCACTCTTGGCACAACCGTCGAATTTCTCGGTTTCATCAGCGACGAAGACCGCAATCGCCTCTACGCTGTCGGTGACATTGCCGTCTTCCCTTCGCTGTACGAACCATTTGGCATTGTGGCCCTGGAAGCATTTGCCGCCGGCTGCCCAGTGATCGTCTCGAATACTGGTGGCCTCGCGGAAGTTGTCCAGCACGAGCTGAACGGCCTTGTGGTGCCGGCAGGTGATGTCGGAGCACTCGCTCATGCCCTGCTCAACAGCCTGCGTTCTCCTGCCGAGTCTCGCCTGCGAGCGGCCCGTGGCGCAGCCCTCGCCCGTGCTTACTATACATGGAGTCGGATTGCCGGCGAAGTCAAAGCAGTGTACGATCGAGTCTGGACGGAATGGAAAGCCGGCTCGTGGGGAAAAGAGATTATGCGTCGTGCTTGAATATCATCAATCATGGAGATGTTATGCCAGGCAATACATTTGGTCATGTCTTTCGCGTAACTACCTGGGGCGAGTCACACGGCCCGGCGGTTGGTTGCACTGTCGATGGCTGCCCGGCCGGTCTACCCCTCGACGTTGCCGATATTCAACGTGAACTGGATCGCCGTCGCGTCGGCCAGAGTCGGGTCAGCTCACAGCGCCGGGAAGCCGATGAGGTGCAGATACTTTCTGGCGTCTTCGAGGGGCGTACTACCGGTACCCCGATCACGATGCTGGTATACAATACAGACGCTAAATCACACCATTACGAGAACATCAAAGATCGCTACCGTCCCGGCCACGCCGATTACACCTGGGATGCCAAGTACGGGTTTCGCGACTGGCGTGGCGGCGGACGCTCATCGGCACGCGAGACCATCGGGCGAGTCGCGGCAGGAGCTGTCGCCCGCCGTCTGCTGGCAACGTTTGGTATCACACTTGTTGGCTACACGCTGCAACTGGCCGATCTGCGGGCTGAAGTCTTCGACGAAGCAGAGATCGAGCGCAATATTATGCGCTGTCCCGATGCCCGTGTCGCAGCGCTGATGGTCGAGCGGGTTGATCAAGCCCGACGAGAACTCGACTCATTGGGGGGCATCGTTGAAGTGCGCGCACGTGGTGTACCGCCCGGTCTCGGAGAACCGGTATTTGACAAATTGCAGGCCGATATTGGCAAGGCGATGTTCTCTATCCCGGCCATTAAAGGGGTCGAAATTGGTGAAGGGTTCGGGGTCGCAATGCTACGCGGCTCGCAGAACAACGATCCGTTCATTCGCCGGGATGATGGTACCATCGGAACTGTATCCAATCATCACGGCGGTATTCTAGGTGGCATCTCAACCGGCGAAGAGATCGTTGTGCGACTGGCCGCCAAACCACCGGCCAGCATCGCCCAACCGCAGCAGACGGTTGATCGCGACGGAAATCCGGTCACGATTGAAGTGCATGGACGGCATGATCCAACCGTCCTGCCCCGGCTGGTGCCGGTAGCCGAAGCGATGCTGGCGTTAGTCCTGGCCGATCACCTGCTCCGTCAACGACTTGCCCGCGTGACGTGGGAGGATAGGAGTGATGACTGATCAGGAGGAAACCCCGAAGGTAAGACGCTGGTTACCACTGCTGGCATTGCTGGCCGGCCTGTGCTGGGCACTGGTTATCAGCGTGATCCTCAGGGTCGATCTGATTAGCGAGCCAAATCTCCTCTCGCCGTGGCACCTGCTCTTCTATATCCTGACGCTGGGAGCAGGTATCCTGACGTTCTGGCCGCTGGAAACATGGCTTGAACTTCCCGGTCTTACCATTGAGGGCACCCTTGGAGCAGGAATGCTCCTCGTAACCCTCGCCATGGTACCGGCACCTGATGGCACCCTCCTCGATCAATCAGCCGCACCGGCCTACCTGGTGATGCTGATTGCCGTCTTACTCAGCGTCGCCGCCATCGTCAGACCGGTGATTGCCGTGCTGAGTCGACGCTGGCTTGCGCTGCGGGCATGGGCACTTGACAACCGTCGGGTACGGCGCGAGGCATACGAATGTGGTCTCTTTGTTGCCGCAGTACTGGCCCTGGCCGCATTGCGCACACTTGATCCGATCAAATTCGTTGCTCTGGCAGTGATTATCGTACTGATTGAAATTCTCCTGTTATCATTCATTGGCGTCGAACCGGCATAACAAACGAAGGAAAAGGAAGAGGTTATGATCCGTATTGCGATTATCGGCATGGGTCTGATCGGTACCTCACTGGGCATGGCATTACGCAATGCCGATCCAAAAGAATCACCACTCGGCTCGCTAGAGGTGATCGGTTTTGATCGCGAGCCACGAGTAACCCGTGAAGCGCGGGGAAGACTGGCGATTGATCGTGAGGCACGCACGCTCGCCGACGCAGTACGGGAAGCGCAAATCGTGGTGATCGCGACACCGGTACGTGCAATCCAGGACGTATTGCGCGATCTGGCATCGCACCTGCCCGCCGGAGCCATTGTTACCGACGTTGCCAGCACCAAAGCGCTGGTATGTCGGTGGGCCGCCGACCTATTGCCGGCAACCGTCGCCTTCGTTGGCGGCCACCCCATGGCCGGACGCGAGCAATCGGGGCCGGGTGCCGCCGATCCCGATCTCTTCCGTAACGCGATCTACTGCCTCACCGCCACCAGCACCACGCCGGCACACGCCGTCGAAGCGGTAGAGGCCCTGGTGCGCACAGTGGGCGCAAAACCGTACTACATCGACCCGGAAGAGCATGATGCCTACGTCGCCGGTATCTCGCACCTCCCGCTACTGTTATCGGTTGGATTGGTGACCGCCACCGGCAACAGCCCGGCCTGGAAAGAGATGGCACCCCTGGCGGCAACCGGTTTTCGCGATGTATCACGGCTGGCGTCAGGAGACCCACAGATGCAGCGCGACATCCTGCTCACCAACCCACATGGCCTGACGCGCTGGATCGACGAACTCATCCGCTTCCTGGTGACAGCACGTGAACAGATCGCAGCCGGCGATGTAGCAGCCATTGAACAGATGCTAGAGCAGGCCAAAACCACCCGCGACGCCTGGCTGGCGAGCAAACCACACCTGCGCCCCGGCGAAGCTGAATTTACTAATTTCCCCACCGTCGAACGACCCAGCCTGATCGGATTTCGCTGGCCGAAGCGCGAGAAGTGAGAGACATAGATCTACCCAGGTTGCTACCTTTGTCACCACAGAGACACAGAGGACACAGAGGATGGGGATAATTCAGGTTGCTACTGTGCGGCGTGACTTAGCGCATCTATGGGAACTGGTTGCTCCCAAAATCTGCGGTTACGCCATACAGTGTTGAGTGCAATGTCATGCTGTTCATCCTGACAGTTAGCCTCAATGGTCTGCTCACTGCATAGGTGGCAACTTGGACTAGATCTATACGCTTCAGCAAGATAACCTGACTACCCTATTACTTAGCCAACAGCGTGCAGAAACCTCACTTCCGCACGCTGTGTGATTCTGCCTGAGGATAGCAAAATGAGTACGGCAGAATGTGTAGAAAGCGGTTTCATTCCCGCTATACGATCTAAGTTTGTAAAAAAGCAAACAACCTTGCAGCCAAAAAGGATTGACAACGAACAGTATTATATAGTACACTAAAAATATTACTTATGATACCCCTGCTTGCTGCAAACATCTCATCTATCGTCTATGCAGCAAATTGTTGTTTTTGTTAATATCGCAATTATTTCCAGATCGCACGTCTTTTTACATCACATAAAAACCATCATAATCACAATATGGAGTACCATTATGAATCGCTTCCGAAACTGGCTCCTACATATCGACGCAACTGACCCGGAAATCCAACGGCGCGGTAAGATTCTGGTTTCTCTGAGTATCGGTGTGGTTATCGTGCTTTTAACTGTTGGCCTTGCCCTCACCCTTATCCAACCCACAATTGGGCGATTGATCAATCTGACGCTGGCAACACTGGTTTTTGTGGCATCTTTCATCCTCGGCAAAAAGGGACTTGTAACTATTGGTGGCTATCTGCTCATCATACTGACAACAATTGGGGCATTGAGTGGTGAAATACTTAACCCGACATCACCATTTAATGCGTTTTATCTTGTTCCCTCCATCTTACTCGCCAGTATCCTGCTTAAACCATTTCAGATTTGGGTAGTATTAGGTCTCTGTCTTGCCAGTATATTTGCAATCAGCCAACTCATCCCACCAGACATCAGAACCAGTGGCAACCTCAATCTGGCATTGGCGCATCTGACAGTGCTGCTCATCGTGAGCGCTTTTATTTCGTTTATCGGTGCGCAAAGTCTGGCCTCTGCACTTACCGAAGCCAACGAAGCCCGCCGGCGGGCTGAAGCGGCTAATCAGCAGCTTGCCGAACTGAACAACTCACTGGAACAACGAGTGACCGAACGTACCGCTGCGTTACAACGTCTCAGTGAAGAGCAACAAGCGACCCTGGCCCGCCTTGAAGAGAGCATTGCTGCACAACGCAATCTGCAACAGACCATTGCTTCTCTATCCGTACCGGTGCTTCCCGTTCGTGATGACACCATTGTGATCCCACTGGTTGGTGCTGTCACCACTGACCTGCTGGCTCATTTCAACAGCACAGCCCTGGACGCTACCGAACGATATGGTGCCAGGACGTTGATTATCGATCTCACCGGTATTGCCCTACTCGATACCCTCGCTGCAGCGACAATCGTACAAACCGCGACGGCTGCTCGTTTGTTAGGTGCCGAAACCACGCTGGTTGGCATTCGGCCAGAGGTGGCGCAAACGCTGGTGAGTCTTGGCGCATCATTTACCGGCATACGCACTGCTGCCACCTTGCAAACCGCGCTCTTCGCACAGCAGCGTGGCGGATCGCGGCCAGCAAGGGATGCACCGGGCGCTATTTGACAACTACCTCACGATTTCGTATAATAACGAGGCGTTGAGCGCCCAGGTGGCGGAATTGGCAGACGCGCTAGGTTGAGGGCCTAGTGAGCTAACCACGCTCGTAAGGGTTCAAGTCCCTTCCTGGGCACCATAGCTGGGGCGATTAGCTCAGCGGTAGAGCACCTCGTTTACACCGAGGGTGTCGGCGGTTCAAATCCGTCATCGCCCACCAATTACAGTATAGCGATGTGCCAAGATAGCTCAGTTGGTAGAGCATCGCACTGAAAATGCGAGGGTCGCCGGTTCGAGTCCGGCTCTTGGCACCACAATCTGACAGATGCCCGCTCTGGATGCAGAGTGGGCATTGTGGTTTTTAGCGACTGCACGGTGATCAGACCGCAACGTTTGTTGTGTACACTTCCGTCGCAATCGCACGTCAATGGCATACGATGAGAGACGACCGTATTTCTGATTGCGGAGGCGATTATGCGTGTACCTGCATCTGTCCAACCAACCAGGTCATTGTTGGGTGATCCCCGCATCCGCTGGGGTGGTGGTCTGGTCGCGGCAGTCTGGCTGATTGGTCTCGTCGGTGGATTGACCGGCCTGAGTGAGTGGCCGGCCCTCGTGCTCTACGTTCTGGGTGGATTGGGCGTTGCATTAACGCTGGGACGTACTCTCGGCTGGGCGGCAATTGGGGTAACGAAAAGAAATTTGCGCTCAGCAACTATCTGGGGTGCCGGGATCGGTCTGGGTCTGATGTTCCTCGATTGGGTGAATACCTTTTTCTACTACCGTGGCGGCGGTGAACCAATGGCAGCCATGGAAGCCATTCTGGTCGGCATGGGACTGCTCTACCTCTTCCCTGTCCTGGTACTGGCAGAAGAGCTGCTCTGGCGAGGTGTATTGCTGATTGCGCTCCGTGAGGCCGGCTGGAATCCTCATCTGACCGTTGGATTGACCACCCTGCTGTACGCCCTCAATCATCTGTTTGTCGCACCGGTGCCCCTGTTTGAGCGCTGGTTGATGGTGGGCATGGCCCTCCCCATTGGGGTGATCGGAGGGTATCTGGTGCTACGCACACGCAATGTCTGGGCAGCAGTGTGGGTACACGGGTTGAGCATTGTGGCGATGATCGCCGACATCTTTATCATTCCTGGCCTGGCACGAGGCTAAGACTCGGTGGTCGTAGGATTGGTCATCGTACCATCATACCTGCGACCTATCCACATTTTGTGGATAGATGTGGATAGAGGCACAAGATGTAGTAGCTAACCCAGGTTGCTGCCTTTGTCACCACAGATACACCGAGGACACAGAGGATGTTGATAACCCATATTACTACCGTGAGGCGTAACGTAGAACGTCCGTGAAAACAAACTGGCTGCTACCCAAATCGTTATACAGTTACGCCACACGGTGTTGAGTGTAACGTCGTGCTGTTCATACTGGCAGTCAACCTCCGTAGCCTATCCCAGTGTAGATGGCAACTTGAGTTAGTAGCTATTGTCTGTGCTGGTTTACTCGTTCGTGTCTACAGAGAGTAGGGAAGGGGAAGAAGTGGTTTCATCTCCAGGCTATACCTGTTCCGCTGGATAATATCAAATCTGGCGTCACAGCGGTCATAGCGGGCAATTCACCGATTGCGTCGGCACTACACCTGAGCCAGGATGTACGGCACCAGACTTCTCGCTGTGCGTGCCGTGAGGTCACACGCTGAAGGGAACGCCGGTTCCAGGCGTGGTTGCTCGTGGCGCATTGGTTTGGAGTGCGGAAGCGTGGCTTCCGCATTCGCCGTGTTTACGTTATCACCTGCAGCCAGCCCCCACCCCCGTGAAGCGATATGGTGTGTGAGAGGAGGCATGGGTCGCGGGGAAGGGTAGGGTAGGCCGATGGGATTCCGGTGACGTTGATGCATCGGCACAAGCCGGAAGTCTGCTGGATAAGAAGTGATACCGGTGCTGCACTACCAACACCGGGGCACGCTATCTCATTGCCAGCTTCTCAACGACAGGATGAACCTCATCACCATTGACCCGCCAGTCGCACCCCACCGGCAACATTCACTCCTGTTCTGCATCTGGATCAATACCCAAAGCACGTAACCGTGCCGCCAATCGCTCAGCCCGCTGACGCTCCTCTTCGGCTCGTTGGCGCTCTTGTTCAGCCCGCTGACGCTCCTCTTCGGCTCGTTGGTGCTCTTGTTCAGCCCGCTGACGCTCCTCTTCGGCTCGTTGGCGCTCTTGTTCAGCCCGCTGACGCTCCTCTTCGGCTCGTTGGCGCTCTTGTTCGGCCTGTGCCTGCAACTCCACGAAACTCAGAAATGGACGACCGTCCGGCCAGTACAACTGCATACCGCGATCCGTTCGCTTGAACGTGATTCCCAGACGCGGACTGACCCAGCCATCTAGTTCGTTGATCACCCGCAACCGACCGTCAATCCGTTGCCAGCCGCTCATATCGCCATGTTCCGGATCGTACAGGTAATACTCGTCCACCCCATAGATGTCGTAAAACTCCTGCTTCGCCGCCCGTTCGGTTAGCGTATTCTCTGGCGACAAAACCTCAAACACGACCTGGGGCGCAATCCCGTTTTCTTCCCATTGGCGATACGATCCGCGATCCCCTTTTGGCCGGCCAAACACCACCATGACATCGGGCGCTCGCCGAATATCAGGACGGCCTTCAACCGGATACCAGAGCAGATCACCCGCCACGAACACATCGTCCCGCTCACGGAAGATGGCATCGAGATTCCCCTGAATGGTGACGATTGCCCGGAATTGTCTGGTATTGTCAGCGATTGGCATGCCGTCACTATCGGGGTAGACGATGGCAGGCACAACAGCCGACTGCTCGCTCATCATTCACCTCCTTATATCGAACATTTGTACGATAATTATACAGGTGTTTTTGGTGATTGTCCAGTATCAGCGACACCGGAAACTATCATCCATTACAGACGTGATCGTGACGAGCGCACACGGCATCCCTGTGAGCAGGGTGAACGACGTGGCACGCATTCGGTATGAAGCATGTCTGGTGCGGCAGTCAGGCCGCCGCACTCCAGATGACGCGATGCGCACATGACAGGCGTGCAGGGTAACCAATCCAGCGCATGCTCGCACGACCAGAGCTGCTTTCTTCCCTGCCAACTGGCCGGGAGCAGGATAGGCTGTCTTCGTTGATTGGCAAGTGTTTATTGGGCTGTGCGATGTTCGAGCAGCACGACAATACAGCGTTATGCGATAAGTTCTGCGACCCCAATCAAACACGTACCGTGGCAGCTTCAGAGGGCTGACGCTTCGCCTGACGTTGTGAACATACACCCACCGGTGAATGCAACACTCCCACAGTTCCCTTTTTGATGCGGTAACAGTGTAGCTGTTGCTACCTGGCAACACATTGCGTCACAAGGCTTACGGCAGGCTTCCCGATCACTACCAGCAATTATCATGCTACTTCGTCCAAGTCCCCCGCAATGGACTGTCGCATTCCAGCAGGTCTTGTGCAAGCAACAACTTACTACCCACCAGGAGCATCGCATTCGGGGTACGATGAGAGGCATCTACGAAGGATGCACTATCCGGTTGCATGACCTTCGATCTGGATGCAGATGATGCCGGCTCCAGGCTGCAATGCTGATCATAAAACTAACCCAAGTTGCCACTTATACTGTGAGTATGTCACGGAGGCGATTGCAAGGATGAACAGCATGACGTTGCACTCAATACCGTATGGCGTAACCGCATGTGATGTGAGTAGCAGTCAGTTCCCATGGACGTATTACGTCACGCCTCACGGTAGCAATCCGGGTTATCCACATCTTCTGTGGCCTCTGTGTCTCTGTGGTGACAAAGGTAGCAACCTGGGTTAGACTGCGGTAGCGCGAGGCATTCTCTCGCCACCCCACCAACGTTGCACAACTAAGCCAGCTATGCTACACTAATAGGGCCGATGGCCCGGTAGCTCAATGGATAGAGCAACGGTCTTCGGAACCGTTGGTTGGGGGTTCGAGTCCCTCCCGGGTCGCCAGATCGCCCGACGCCACGAGCGTCGGGCGTGTATCTCTAGCGTCCAGAACGACACTCGCGGCACAAGGAGGTGTGCGATGCCGTTTTATCAGCGTCTCGGTCAGGTCCCTCACAAGCGCCATACCCAGTTCCGTAAGCCCGATGGCAAACTTTACCGCGAAGAGGTAATGGGACTGGAAGGGTTCCACGGAATTCAATCAATCCTCTACCACCACTTTCTACCACCACGGGTGCTCCGCACCGAGTTGATCGGTTCAGCTAAACCAACGTATGTCGATTTCGGCCCGATTCGTCACCGTGCCTTCGCCACCGCGAATGTGCCTGCCGGCGGTGATGCAGTGAGCGCCCGCGTTACCCTGCTCGGTAATAATGATGTGACGATTGGGATTAGCCGGCCAACGGAAAGCATGACCTTTTTCTACCGCAACGCTCAGGCGTATGAGGTCTGGTTTACCCACGAAGGCAGCGGTGAATTGCTCTCGCAATTTGGCCGCTTGCCCTTCAGCGCCGGTGACTACCTGGTCATTCCCTTCGGCACTACCTGGCAAATGCGGCTGAATGAGCCGGCACGGTTCCTGGTGATTGAGTCGGCCAGCCAGATTGCGCCACCCAAACGCTACCGCAATCAGTTTGGGCAACTGCTCGAGCACGCCCCCTACTGCGAGCGCGACATCCGTGGCCCAAGTGAATTGCTCACGTTTACCGACACCGGTGAGTTTGAGGTGCGGATCAAGGTGCGTGATCAGCTTACCCGGCATATTCTTGATCATCACCCCTTCGATGTGGTCGGCTGGGATGGCTATCTCTATCCCTGGGCTTTCTCGATTCACGATTTTGAGCCGATCACCGGACGGATTCACCAGCCACCACCGGTCCATCAGACGTTTGAGGGGCACAATTTTGTCGTCTGCTCGTTTGTGCCGCGATTGTTCGATTATCACCCGGAAGCAATTCCAGCGCCGTACAATCACTCAAACGTGAATTCTGATGAGGTAATCTATTACTGCGACGGCAACTTTATGTCACGTCGTGGTATCGAGCGCTGCGATATTACGTTGCACCCCGCCGGTCTGCCCCATGGCCCTCAACCGGGCAGCACCGAAGCCAGTATCGGCGCGAAAGAGACTCACGAGCTGGCGGTGATGATTGATACATTCCATCCACTGCACCTGACCGCAGCCGCGCTGGAGCTGGAGAAGGCCGGGTATATGGATTCGTGGAGTGTTGGCGGGCCGGAGGGCTAGGCTGTACCACGCGCAGACCATCGGTACACAGCGCACCGTTACGTCTATCTGGTGATCGGGCAGTCTATCGGGTACTGGTGTGCAATCGTATGGCTGCCCGGTATCTTTAGCCGGCAGCCTGATCGCCGCCGGACGTGAGCGGGAGTGACCTGGTTTGTGGCACAGGTCGGTGGGCGCGGCAGCATGGCTGCCGCGAGCCAGACCGGCGAGACGTGTATTCTGGACGCAGGAAGCAGTTGTAGGCGATCTCGCTAACGGAGCATCGCTAATGCACTAACCGGTTCACGTGCCGTCATGTTCAGGGGTAGCACCAGTGTCATCGGTGGTGCATGGGCGATGGTGGTGCCGCATCTGGCAGTGCGTTGCGACCCGCTCCCGCCCTTACCTGATATAGGGGCGGGTTCTAAACCCGCCCCTACGGGCGGTGCCTGTGCCGTTCACCGTACCATACACGGGATGCGGTGAATGAGGGACATCACCCGATCACGCCGGTCGTCATCCCAGACCCGGTAAACGGTATTTCCGCTGCACACGCCGGGGTGGATACGGGTTTCCGGCGAGTTACCCGTGTCGCGCAGTTTGGCGTGCGGCAGCCCTGCTGCCACAGCAGTCGTACAAACGATCCGGAGCGTGGCGCACCGTTACCCATCCTGGTCACGTGAATGCTGGACGTACTCGTTTCGTTCATCGAGTCGGTCAGGCATGGATGAGCTACCTGCGCGTAGACGTTGTGTTGCAATAGGTTCTCGCCTGCACACCAGCGGCCACGGCCAGCACCTGCCAACGGTGGAGAGGATGCCCGCACGCGGGCTGGAAGCCCGTGCCACAGAAACGGTCTCGCTGTAGTCCTGATCATGCAGCAGAACGCTGCGGAGCGTGTGACCGCATTGAGTGGGTGGCGAAAGATGCGTCGTGTCGCACGAGGCGCTCTGCGGTATCATACCGGCTGCTGGGTGAGGAAGCCGGTAGCGCCGGTGCCGGACAGCTCCCGCTGGCGCGGGCTGGGGCAGGTGGTGAGCGCGCCGGAGGCGCACGCTCCCAGGGGATACTGACACGCCTTCGCCGGACGCGGGTAGCACCAGTGCTGGATGGCTCCCGCTGGCGCGGGCTGGGGCAGGTGGTGAGCGCGCCGGAGGCGCACGCTCCCAGGGGATACTGACACGCCTCCGCCGGGCGCGGGTAGCACCGGTGCCGGACAGCTCCCGCTGGCGCGGGCTGGGGCAGATGGCGAGCGCACCGGAGGCGTGCGCTCCCAGGGGATACTGACGCGACTCCGCTGGGCACGGGTAGCACCGGCGCCGGATGGCTCCCATGGCAAGGACTGGGGCAGATGGTGAGCGCCCGGCGGAGGCGCGCGCTCCCAGGGGATACTGACGCGCCTCCGCCGGGCGCGGGTAGCACCAGTGCCGGATGGCTCCCGCTGGCGCGGGCTGAGGCAGGTAGTGAACGCGGCGGAGGCGTGCGCTCCCAGGGGATACTGACACGCCTCCGCTAGGCGCAGATAGCACCGGTGCCGGACAGCTCCCGCTGGCGCGGCCTGATGCAGGCGGTGAGCACGCCGGAGGCGTGCGCTCCCAGGGGATAGCGGTACGTGTCAACCACGATGGAGCGCTTCAGGGCGCAGCGTGAGCGTAAGATAGATATTGGGCCAAGACGTTTAACCAGATTTGATATGAACCCTATGCCACTCACCAGTTTTGTGCCAGTCGCGCCTGATAGCGACTTTCCACTGGAAAACTTACCCTACGGGGTCTTTCGGCCCCGCGCCGGTGGCCCGGCCCGTATCGGTGTCGCCATTGGCGAGTATGTGCTCGATCTTGCTGTGATTGATGAGGCCGGGCTACTATCGGCGACCCCGGTTGGCGGTCGTGGTATGTTTGCCCAAGACTCGTTGAATGCGTTTATGGCTGCCGGCCCGACAGCCTGGCAGGCAGTACGGTCAGTGCTGCAACGCCTGCTCACCGCCGATGAACCAACGCTCCGCGACAATCAGGTCCTGCGCGACGCCGCACTGCTGCCGCAACACACCATTGATCTGCTGCTACCGGCCCACATCGGCGATTACACCGACTTCTATTCGTCGCTGTACCACGCCAGCAACGTCGGCAAGATGTTGCGTCCCGACAATCCACCTCTCTTTCCAAACTGGCGCCACCTGCCGGTTGCCTACCATGGACGGGCGAGTACCGTTGTGGTGAGCGGAACACCAATCCATCGTCCATATGGTCAGACCAAACCGGCTGATAGCCCGGCACCAGTCTATGGCCCGACGCGAGCACTCGATTTTGAGCTAGAGCTGGGTATGTTCATTGGGCCGGGCAACGATCTGGGCAGTCCAATTCCCATCGACCAGGCTGAAGACCATATCTTCGGCTTTGTGCTGGTCAATGACTGGAGTGCCCGCGATATTCAGGGGTGGGAATACCAGCCGCTCGGCCCATTCCTGGCCAAAAACTTCGCCACCTCAATCAGCCCCTGGGTAGTGCCACTGGCAGCGCTGGAACCGTTCCGTTGTCAGGGCGAACCGCAAGACCCACCACCACTGCCGTATCTGCAACCCGTGCGGCCCGGCCATTTTGCCATCACCCTGGAAGTCTGGCTGAACGACACCCGCATTTGTCAAAGCGACAGCCGTTATCTCTACTGGAGCTGTGCGCAACAAATTGCCCACCACACTGTAAACGGCTGCCGCCTGCGACCGGGTGACCTGCTGGCCTCCGGTACGATCAGCGGGCCGGACAAACACACTCGCGGTTGCCTGCTCGAACTCACCTGGCGTGGCAGCGAACCATTGACCCTGCGCGATGGCTCGCAACGGCGATGGCTCGAAGATGGTGATACCGTCACAATGCGCGGCTGGGCACAGGGTGACGGCTATCGCATCGGCTTTGGTGCGGTCAGCGGTACGATCCGCAGAGCCACGCTAGAATAATTCGTCCAGCATGCGGTAATACGCGATTTTACCGGCATCAACCTGTTCAAGGCCGTAACACGCAAAAAAGTACTGCTCGTACTGGGGACCTAGATTATAACGAATACTCCGTGAGGCAATCGCCAGATCGTTGTAACGGTCGGCAACTCCTGCCCGCCCCCAGTCAATAAAGCCACCGATCATACCATCGCGCACAATGATATTAGGCAGACAGTAATCGCCATGGGTGAACACCAGATCATCTGTCGCCGGGCGCTCGCGTTCCAGAGCGGCCAGAATATCCTGAGCGGTCGTGCTACCGAGCCGCTCCGGATCAAAATCGGTCTCATCAACCAGACCGTTCAACACATTGGCACGCGCCTGCATCAACCGCAACTCAAGACCGGCATCGAACGGGCAGGTAGCAGGATCGAGCGCGTGGATCATGCGCAGGCCACTCGCCATCAGCTCAACCAGCGCTTCCGCTCGCAGCGTCGCCATCGCCCTGACCCCATTCTGACCGGCCACCTCGGTCGAAACCAGATATTCATACCGGTCATCGGCCACATACACCAGCACCTCCGGCACCGGCAGTTTACCCTGCAACCAATCGAGGATACGGGCTTCCACGTGCAGCGACGGCGTATCGGCAAGCGACTGCATCTTCAGGTACATACAACGACCATCCTGCTCGATACGATAGACCTGCGCCGCTGTACAACCATCTGTCATCAGTTCAACACTGCTACCCTGCAAGAGCCGCTGAACAGCTACGGGAAGTTCGTGACTGCGCACCATACGACCTCATTCATTCCTACCAGACCATCTGAAACAGACATTGGCCGATCCTGCATCCGGGCGACTCGTCACTCCCTGCCTATCCCGACCCTCTGGTAGCTTATCGCCGGCCATCCCTCTCCAGAGAGTTTTATGTCAATGTCGAGCCTCATTCACCGACACCAGGTGCATATCGCACCAGTTAACCTACCAGACCCAACAACCACCTTGATATGGCCGATCCTGCATCCGGGCGACTCGTCACTCCCTGCCTATCCCGACCCTCTGGTAGCTTATCGCCGGCCATCCCTCTCCAGAGAGTTTTATGTCAATGTCGAAGAGCCGATGCGATTGACTGACACCCCCACCCCAACCCGCCCCCGCTGGGGGCGGGGGTATGCTCTCGTCTCCTCCCCCCAGCGGGGGCATCCGCTCGTCTCCTCCCCCCAGCGGGGGCAACCCGCTCGTCTCCTCCCCCCAGCGGGGGCATCCGCTCGTCTCCTCCCCCCAGCGGGAACAACACTCTCGTCTCCTCCCCCCAGCGGGGGGAGGCCGGGAGGGGGGCGGGAATAACCTCTACGGGAGCCACCCGGAGCACGCCCATCTCCCCACTCCCCCGCTGGGAGAAGCACCCGCTCGTCGCCTCCCCCCAGCGGGAACAACACTCTCGTCTCCTCCCCCCAGCGGGAGCAACCCGCTCGTCTCCTCTCCCCAGCGGGGGGAGGCCGGGAGGGGGGGCGGGAATAACCTCTACGGGAGCCACCCGGAGCACGCCCATTCCCCCGACATCCAACCTACAACGTCTCAAGCAGCGCACAGAGCAATGCCGTGCGATCAATCAGACCCTGACGGCTGATCTGCTCGTGTTCAGCGTGCGCTCCGGCACCGGGGCATCCCAAACCGTCGAGAGTAGGAATACCGAGCGCAGCGGTGAAATTGCCATCACTGCCCCCACCAGTACTGCCTTCCTGGATCGTCAAACCGAGCGCAGCACCGAGTTCCTGAGCCTTCGCGAAGAGCGCGATACTGGCCGGTGTTCGTTCCATCGGTGGACGCCGGACGCTGCCGCGCACCGTGAGGTGAACCCCTGGAGTCACCGGCTGCAATGCAGCCATCCCGGCTTCGATCCGGGCAGCCTCTGCCTGCGTCCAGACCCGCACATCAACATCCATCCAGGCTTCAGCCGGTACCACATTCGGGCGGGTACCACCACCGGCTACCCCCACATTAACCGTCGTCCCCAGCGCCGGATTGGCCAGTGCATTCACGGCTAAAATCTGGTGGGCCAGCTCGGTTAAGGCACTCGCCCCCTTTTCAGGTTCGACCCCGGCGTGCGCTGCCCGTCCAGTTATGGTCACGCGAAAGGCACCGCCACCTTTGCGGGCCGTCTTCAAGGCACCATCCGGCTCGGTCGGTGGTTCAAGCACGAGCACATGCGCCGCCTGCGCTGCTGTGGCTTCAATCAACGCCCGTGAGGTCGGGCTACCGATCTCCTCATCAGACGTCAACAACAACACGACAGGCCGCCGCAGCACCGGTGCCGGTTGCCCAAACCCACCCAGTGCCGCGTAGATCATCGCAATACTGGCCTTCATATCGTAGGCACCCGGCCCAAAAGCCCGATCATCGGTGACAGTAAACGGACGTTGCGCGACCGTCCCTGCCGGCCAGACGGTATCGTAATGGCAGAGCACCAGCGTCGGCGGCAGCGATGGTTCATTCGCATTGGTAACCATCACTCGTACATGATCACCCCCTGACGGATTGGCAATTCGTTCAACAGTTCCCACCCGCGCGAACAGCGTCATCAGCTCATCGGCCAGCCTGTCGAGCAGTGGTTTATCGGTACTGGGCGATTCGATATGGACGAGATGGGCAATCAGATCGAGCAAACGGCCTTCGTGGGCTGCAATGGTCGCACGGTCAAGCATAATTCCCTCTCAAAATGGCGATGGCGGTTATGGGGGATAGTATAGCGTAAAGCGACTGGAAACTTATGCGTCGGTAGTATGAATCATATACCGTTTACATGTTCCTGCTCAGCCCAGGTTATCACCCTGTAACCCGCCCCCGTATGATGAACTCTTGAAATCACCGATAGCTCAGCATACACTCATCCTATCCAGGTAGATCAATCTTGCACTGGATCAGTCCCCATCTACGGTATACTAACGACAGCAACACCCGCTACCATGCTGTCGGCAAGGAGATGGCTATGACGCACGATGCGCAGGAAACGACAACGGAGTCAGCGGTACCGGAACGCTTGTTTGATATGTTCACGCCGGCGAGCTACGCTGAATGGCGTGCCGCCGCCGAAAAGACGTTGAAGGGTGTACCGTTCGAGAAACGCCTCGTTAGCAAAACCTTTGAAAACATCCTGCTCCAACCCATCTACAACGCCTCGGATATTGCCGATCTACCTCATCTCGGGTCGCTCCCCGGCTTTGCACCGTTTGTGCGCGATACCCGCATCCTGGGGCCGGTGCGCGAACGCTGGCAGGTAGCGCAAGAATTGCCCTATCCGACCGCGACCGAGGTGAATCAGGCCGCTCAGGCCGATCTGCCCCGTGGCCTGACTACACTGAATGTCCCCCTCGATCAGGCGACCCGGCAGGGCATTGATCCCGATGCCGCCGCACCCGCTCAGGTTGGTGCTGGTGGAATGTCGCTGGCAACCCTCGATGACGCTCGCCGACTGTTTGATCAGCTTGATCTTGCCCGGATACCGCTGCTGATTCAGACCGGTGCCTTGAGCCTGCCGGTGGCGGGCTTGCTGCTGGCCGCGGCTGCTGAGCGTGGATTGTCATCTGACCGGTGGCAGGGAACGCTCGCTGCTGACCCGCTGGGCAATCTGGCTGCTGAGGGATCGCTACCGGCATCGCTCGAACGGTGCTACGACCTGCTGGCCGAGTGGACGCGCTGGGCAATGACAAATGCGCCTCACCTGCGCACTATCATGGTCAGCTCTTATGTCTACCACAACAGCGGTGCCAGTATCGGGCAAGAGATGGGTTGTGCCCTGGCGACCGGGGTGGCGTATCTGCGGGCCATGCAGGAGCGCGGCCTGGATGTCAACGAGGTCGCGCCTCGCATGCAGTTCGCCTGCTCGGTTGGCGCAAACTTCTTTCTGGAAGTAGCCCGACTCCGGGCGATGCGCATGCTCTGGGCACGGATTGTCGCTGCCTTCGATGGGAATGAACAGGCCCAACGCATCCATTTGCACGTGCGCACTTCGGCGTGGACGAAGACCCGCTACGATGTCTATAACAATATGCTCCGTGCCACCGGCGAAGCGATGGCTGCCGTGATGGGTGGTGCGCACAGTTTGCATATCAGCCACTTCGATGAAGCCTGGGGTCTGCCCGATGAATTCTCGCGCCGGATTGCCCGTAACCTCCACATCATTCTGCAAGAGGAATGTAACTTCTTCCGGCTGATCGATCCGCCGGGTGGATCGTGGGCGGTCGAGAAGCTAACCGATGAGATCGCCGCTCAGGCATGGGCTTTCTTCCAGGAGATTGAACGACACGGCGGGATGGCTGCGGCCCTGGCGGCTGGTATGCCACAAGAGGCCATTGCCGCGACCCGCAATGAACGCTTCGCCGCCATTGCTCAGCGTCGCGATGTGATCATCGGGATTAACATGTACCCCAATCTCGACGAAAAACGACCGGAGTTCCGCCAGATCGATCATCTTCAGCTGCACGCCGCTCGTGCCGCCGATCTCCGCCATAGCCGGGATAACCGTTCCGACGAAGCGTGCCGCACCGCGCTCAGCAACCTGGCCACTCAACGGTCGGTGGCGGCAGTGCTGGCAGCAGTACGCGCTGGCGCAACTCTGGGAGAACTGAGCTGTACGCTCACCGCTGCTGATACCCCAGCTCCCCAGGTCACGCCACTCCCGACCCACCGGGCGGCTGAGCAATTTGAACAATTACGGGATGCGGCTGATGCCTATACGGCCCGCACCGGTCGCCGCCCAGCAGTCTTTCTTGCCAATATCGGCCCCCTTGCCCAACACAAAGCCCGCTCTGATTTCGCCACCGGTTTCTTCCAGGCAGGTGGATTTGCCGTTATCAACAACGATGGTTTCGCCAGCGTTGAGGAAGCGGCCAATGCTGCCCTCGCCGCTGATGCCGACATCGTCACAATTTGCTCTACCGATGACACCTACCCCGCAGTAGTACCGGCCCTGACCCATGCGATTAAAACCCAACGCCCGACAACCACTGTCATTCTGGCCGGCTATCCTACCGATCTGATTGACACGTACCGCGCTGCCGGGATCGATGAATTCATCCATCTACGCGCCAATTGCTACGACATCCTGGCCCGGCTGCAACGCTTGAAAGGAGTGGCCGCGTGAAGAACCCCGACTTTACTACCCTATCGTACCGTGATCCATGGCCTACATCCGATCTTGGCCAGTGGCAGGAACGCGCTGAGCAGGAGGCCGGCCAACCTCTGGCCGATCTGGTCTGGCGGACGATGGAACAGATCGAGGTGAGACCGCTCTACACCGCAGCCGATCTGGCCGGCCTGGAGCACCTTGGCTTTACCGCCGGTATCCCCCCGTACCTGCGCGGGCCGTATCCTACCATGTACGTCACCCAACCCTGGACAATCCGCCAGTACGCCGGTTTCTCGACCGCCGAAGCCAGCAATGCCTTCTACCGGCGAAATCTGGCTGCCGGTCAAAAGGGCTTATCAGTCGCCTTCGACCTGGCGACCCACCGCGGCTATGACTCCGACCATCCGCGGGTGGTGGGTGACGTTGGTAAAGCGGGTGTCGCCATCGACTCCGTGCTCGACATGAAAATACTCTTCGACGGCATTCCGCTCGATCAGATGTCGGTTTCGATGACGATGAACGGTGCTGTGATCCCGATCATGGCCTTCTTCATCGTCGCCGCTGAAGAGCAAGGGGTGCGCCCGGAACAACTCACCGGCACAATCCAAAACGACATTCTGAAAGAGTACATGGTGCGCAACACCTACATCTACCCACCCGAACCGTCAATGCGCATCATTGCCGACATCTTCGCCTACACGGCGCAGCACATGCCCAAATTCAACAGCATCAGCATCTCCGGCTACCATATGCAAGAGGCTGGTGCCAGCGCCGACCTTGAACTGGCCTACACGCTGGCCGACGGGCTGGAATACGTGCGCGCCGGCCTGAAAGCCGGCCTGGCAATCGACAGCTTTGCGCCGCGCCTCTCCTTCTTCTGGGCCATCGGCATGAACTACTTCATGGAGATTGCCAAGATGCGGGCAGCACGTCTGCTGTGGGCAAAAATCATCAAACAGTTCAACCCGCAAGACCCGCGCTCGCTGGCGCTCCGCACCCATTGTCAGACCTCCGGCTGGAGCCTGACCGAGCAAGACCCCTTCAACAATGTGGCACGCACCTGCATTGAGGCGATGGCGGCGGCGCTCGGTCACACCCAATCGCTGCACACCAATTCACTCGACGAAGCGATTGCCTTGCCGACCGATTTTTCGGCCCGCATCGCCCGCAACACCCAGTTGTACCTGCAAGAGGAGACCGGCATCTGCAAGATCGTCGATCCGTGGGGCGGTTCGTACTACCTCGAATGGCTCACCGACGCATTGGCCCGCCGGGCCTGGACGCATATCCAGGAAGTCGAGGCCCTCGGTGGGATGGCCAAAGCGATAGAGGCCGGCTTGCCCAAATTACGGATCGAAGAAGCAGCGGCCCGTCGGCAAGCCCACATCGACTCTGGGCGAGAGACGATTGTCGGGGTGAACAAATATCGTCTCGATTACGAAGAACCCATCGAGATTCTGGAAGTCGATAACACCGCTGTGCGCCAGAAGCAGATCGAACGCCTGCAACGCCTGCGTACCGAACGTGACGAAGTCCGTGTTCAAGCCACGCTCAACGAATTGACCCGCGTGGCGGCCTCTGGTGAAGGCAACCTGCTCGCTGCGGCCATCGAAGCGGCCCGCGCTCGCGCCACACTTGGCGAGATTTCGCTGGCAATGGAAAAGGTGTTTGGGCGGTTCAAGGCTGAAATTCGCTCCATTTCTGGTGTCTACAGCAGCGAATACAGCGATGTAGAACAGATTCACCACGTGCGGGCAATGGCCGACGCCTTCGCCGCTCTGGAAGGGCGCCGACCGCGCATACTGGTCGCCAAAATCGGCCAGGACGGTCACGACCGGGGGGCCAAGGTGGTCGCTACCGCATTTGCCGATCTCGGCTTCGATGTGGATATTGGTTCACTCTTCCAGACACCGGAAGAAGTGGCGCGTCAGGCGGTAGAAAATGACGTACACGTGGTGGGGATCAGCTCACTGGCCGGCGGTCACAAGACTCTCTTGCCCCAACTGGTCGAGGAGTTGCGCAAACTGGGCCGCGAAGACATCATGGTCGTGATCGGTGGTATCATCCCACCACAAGACTACGACTTTCTCCGCGCCCACGGTGCAGCCCTGATCTTCGGCCCCGGAACCATCATTCCGGTCGCTGCCGAGAAGCTGTTGCGCGAGTTGCAACGGCGTCTCCACGGTGATAGCGTCGCTGCACCGGCATCGTGAAACGAGGGTGAGAGGGATCATGACCGATAAGCAGCAGCCTTCATCTTCTGGCGAACTACCATTTGCGCTATCGGTACTGGCCGGGATTGCCAGCCGTCACGACGGCCTGCCCGGTAGCGCTCCGACGGTACCATCGGCACCTGCCGGAGTAGCCCGTCGCCAGTTGACGGTCGAGGAGTACGTAGCCGGTGTTCGCAATGGCGACCGGGCTATTCTGGCCCGTGCGATCACCCTCATCGAAAGTAACGCTCCGGCGCATATGGCCCAGGCGCAGGCAGTATTGGCTGCGCTGCTACCGTACACCGGTGGTTCGCTGCGCGTTGGTATCACCGGCGTGCCCGGCGTCGGCAAAAGCACCTTCATCGAAGCCCTCGGCACCATGCTCTGCGAGCGTGGGCATCGGGTGGCGGTACTGGCTATCGACCCTTCCAGCAGCATCTCACGTGGCAGTATCCTCGGTGATAAAACCCGTATGGAGCGGCTGGCCCGCCATCCCAACGCCTACATCCGACCTTCCCCCAGCGGTGGTAGCCTGGGTGGCGTGGCCCGCAAGAGTCGGGAAACGTTGCTGCTCTGCGAGGCAGCCGGTTTCGATATCGTGCTGGTCGAGACGGTTGGAGTTGGTCAGAGTGAAACCGCTGTACGTGGGATGGTTGATTTCTTTCTATTGCTGATGCTGGCCGGTGCCGGCGATGAACTGCAAGGGATCAAGAAGGGGGTGATCGAGCTGGCCGATGCGCTGGTGATCACCAAGGCCGATGGCGATAACCGGGCACGCGCAATGGCAGCCCAGGCCGAGTACCGGCATGCATTGCGTTACCTGACCCCGGCCACACCGGGCTGGAAACCGCCGGTACGCACCTGCTCGGCGCTTACCGGCAGTGGCATTGCCGAAATCTGGCAGGAGATCGAGCGTTTTCGCGCTGAGATGACGGCGAGTGGTGTCTTTGCGGCACGCCGTCGGGAACAGGCTCGCGACTGGCTCTACACCCTGATCGACGAACAGTTGCGCACCCTCTTCTTTGCGCATCCCGCGGTACGTGACCGACTACCGGCCCTCGAACAGGCAGTAGTCGAAGGAACAGTGCCGGTCGTCAGTGCCGTTCAGCAGCTCTTCGCGGCACTTGGCGAAACCCAACCCCAACCAACACCGTAACAGAGACGCGAAGGGCGAATGGCCCTTCGCGTCTCCTAAACGATCAGGTATCTTCGCGGAGAATGTACCCCACACTGCGAACAGTATGGATCAGGCGCGGCTCACCATTCGCCTCAAGCTTCTGCCGCAAATAGCGCACGTACACTTCCAGAATATTACTCTCGCCGCCGAAGTCGTAATTCCAGACCCGGTCGTAAATAATATCGCGAGTCAGCACCTGATTGGGATGACGCATAAAGAGTTCGAGCAGATCGTACTCTTTCGCCGTCAGCTCGACACGCCGGTCTCCTACCCGCAACTCACGCGAGCGCGTATCGAGAGTTAAATTGGCGAAACGCAGCACATCCTGCGCCTGCCCGGACTGCCGACGCCGCAACTGTGCCCGAATGCGGGCGAGCAGCTCTTCAAAGGCAAACGGCTTCACCAGATAATCATCGGCGCCGGCTTCCAGACCGGCCACCCGATCACGCACGGCATCACGCGCCGTGAGCATAATGATCGGTACGTTCGAGTCGGCACGGAGACGACGAGCGACTTCGAGACCATCGATCCCCGGCAACATGAGGTCAAGGACAATCAGATCATACGTGCCCGTCGATGCCAGCTCAAGCCCGCGTGTCCCATCGAAGGCCACATCAACCTGATAGCCTTCCAGGCTCAGACCACGGCGTAGAAACGAGGCTATTTCAGTTTCGTCTTCAATCACCAAGATACGTGTCATGCCTTTAGTATACGAACAGGAAGCGCAACCGTCAATTTTGCATACTGGCTCATATCATATCTGGTATAGTCGTCGTGAAATACAACATCGCAACCTTGAGCACGACACCACGATACGCAAGTGCTGATACGCTCCGGGGAACGCGAGCCTCCGGCTCGCCCTGAGAAGGTACACCTACCCCGGCGTGGGCGGGTTGGGGTGGGGGCGTGTCGCAGCGGATTTCCCGTGGACGGGTAGGGGCGGGTTCAGAACCCGCCCCTCCAGACGGTGTATGTTTCCGTTCACATTGCCATCCGAGCGGTGGCGAAAGGGTGCGCCCTGGATCGCTTGCCATGCATCATATATTTCGGATACGATCTCACCCATCACTGTCAGATCAGGTCTATCGTGAACGCACATCGCACCCGTGAGACAGGCCAACCGATGCGAGACGAGTGGGGTAGCGAACACCACCTATGCTAAACGACACAAACTGTGCATAACCGGGCGTGGCAGGTAGCCAGTCCAGCGCGTGATTGCGCCAGGGATGGCTGCTAATGCGGCTCACTATCCAGCTCATTGAGAAAATCTTCTGGATGTTGACGAATCTCCAGGCTGCGCTGTTCGATCTCGCGGCGCAACTCTCTGCGCAGGCGAGCGGCCATCCAGCGCCGCCGTTGCTCGGCGGTTTCGATACGCACAGGTGGGACGGGGCAGGGGCGGAAATTCTCATCAACCGCCACCATCGTAAAATAGCAGGTCATAACGTGACGTTGAGTACGGGCGGTAATATTTTCGGCGACGACGCGAATCCCAACCTCCATCGAGGTATTGCCGGTGTAGTTGATCGACGCCAGAAACGTCACCAGCTCGCCAACGTGAATCCGGGCGCGAAAGATCACCTGGTCGACCGACACCGTAACCACGTAGCGACCAGAATACCGTGAGGCGCAGGCATACGCTACCTGATCGAGCAGCTTCAGAATATGGCCGCCATGCACGTTACCGGCAAAATTAGCCATATCAGGAGTCATCAACACCGTCATCTGTAGGGTACGGAACTGTTCCGGCTGTGGCTGCTCATGAGAGGGCTGCATACATCGCTCCGTATTCCAGGTACCAAAGTTTTTTCCTGTTTTTCAAGTATACGTACCTGAGATACTTCCCGGCAACGGCATTAATATAGATCACTTCTCGTTCCTTACTTACCTAACCCAGGCTGCCACTTACGCTGTGAGTAGGCCACGTGAGGCTGACTGCCATGATGAACAGCACGACGCTGCGCACAATACCGTGCCGCGTAACTGAACTGTATAAACCATGCGGGTAGCAGCCAGTTCCCATCGACACGCACCTTCACGCCTTACGGTAGCACTTCGGGTTATGCCTATCCTCTATGCCCTCCGTGCCTCTGTGGTGATAAAGGTAGCAACCTGGGTTACCTGCTCCTTGATCGCTATCGATCATCACCGGGTTTCACAAAAAGTAACATATGGTAGCGCCAGAGACCGGCATTGAGGGTCTTCTTCTGGGCAATACAACCACGCATCGCAGCAATTTGTTCTGCACTTTGCAAGCGAAGGGCGCGGAGAAGCAGTGCTGCCGGTAGTGTCAGGCGGGCAAAATCACCGAGAAACTGGAGCGAAGGACTGGTGCTCAAGGTCAGATCATCGTGGCGGAGAAGAAGCAAACCTGATTTCACTGCCAGTTCCACCAGCTCATCGGCAGTGAGGAGATCAGGCATAGCCCAGGGTCGCAGCCAGGCCCGTAATCGATTCCGCTCAGCAGGTGACAGATCACGCCGGGCCGCAAACCGGTCGGCAATAACCAACCGACCACCGGGACGCAGCAGACGAACAATCTCGGCCAGCAACGCCGGTTTATCGGGCGCGTGACAGATGCTCTCCAGCATCCACACCACATCACAACAGTGACTACGGAGTGGCGCTACTGCGTAATCAGCACAGAGAAAGGTAGCTTTCCCGCCTCGTCTGGCCCGTTTGGCCTGTTCAGGCACAATCGTCAAACCGATCACCGTTCCCTGGTGAATAGCAGCGATCCGATTGGCGCTGGCACCGGCCCCACAACCGGCATCGAGCAGACACTCACCAGGCGACAGACCGGCAACGGCCAGCAGGGTCTCATCGATAGAACGGAGCGCAGAGCGGTGACTGCGTACCTGCTGCCACAACCCCGCATGCATCGCCTGCGATCCGCGAATCCAGCCCAAAACACGGAACATCCAGTCGGTCTGCCGATAGAAGGAGCGCACTGCATCCTGCTGAGCAAGCATAGTTATTGAAATGACCAGATACGCACGGTTGCGTCGTAGCTACCACTGGCCAGCATGTCGCCATCTGGAGTAAACGCGACACAGGTAACGCTCTCGTTATGTCCAGACAACTCCCAGCGTAACCCACCATCACTGACGTGCCAGACACGTACAATCCGACCATAATGCGCACTGGCAAGGTAACGGCCATCAGGACTAAATGCCACGTCGAAACACGCCCCTGAAGGGGTAGCCAGAATTTGTAGCGGTTGCCCATCGGCCACTCGCCAGACAAAAATAGCACCATCGCTGCCAGCACTGGCCAGCAAACGACCGTCGGGACTCACCGTCATGCTAAAGATTGCATCGCTATGACCACGCAATGTCTGCACCAATGTCCGACTGTCCACATCCCAGACCCGAATCACCCGGTCATAGCCGGCAGAAAAGAGAAGTGAGCTATCCGGGCTAAAGGTGACACTATTGATCAACCCTTCGTGGCCGGGTAATTCAGCAACCGGCTGGCCGTTTTGCGCGTCCCAGAGATACACCACCGGGTCCCAACCAGCGGTAGCAATGAACCGGCCATTGGGCTGGAATGCTACGCTGAAGAACGCACCATGACGCTGTTCATCACCGAGATGAAACAGTAGTTCACCATCTTCGATCCGCCAGACCCGCACGCCGTGTTGACGACCGGCTGCTGCAATGAGCTGACTATCAGGGCTGAAGTCAATAGCATTAATTTCGCCAATATTACCGCTAATGACGCGAATCATCTGATAATCGGGCAGACGCCACAACCGGATAGCACCATCCCATGAACCAATGGCCAGCATCTGCCGGTCTGGACTGAATGTCAGGCTATTCACCCAGCTTTGCACTGCGATCATCTGGCGCAGCAGGGGACGCTGAACCGCTAACGAGGACAGAGGAGGCTGCTCGAGTCGGAAAAAGCGATGATGGGCGGCCAGAGTCTGTCGGCTCGGCCGTAACGCGAGACGCGATGGCTGACGCAAGCGTCGCCCGGCCAGCGCACCGTACTCACTATCACGCAGTTCCGGTGCAATCAACACTTCGAGCGTCATTGCATCAATTGTAAGTAGACCAGACTGGAAAAGGAGCTGCAAATCGGCACGTAACAACAGAGCATTGTGGGGTTCAGCCGGCCCCTGCGGGTCGATCAACACCGGTCGCAATACAGCGCCGACCTGACAGCCACTAATGGCGCAGGCTCCATCATACGCTACAAACAATGTTTGCCACAGGCTATCTAGTGCCGACGGTACGGGGTCGGCAGGTGGCTCAAACGAACTATGAGAGGAAGAACGCTGCTGCATTGTTAAACCCAATTGTTACGCGCGAACAACAACCACGTGGTGATCACAGGATAGAGCCTGTAGATAAACTAATCCTGTGTATGGCGGTTTGACAAGATAACATTTCTTTCAAATGGGTGACAATCGCAGCGGCGACCCACCGACATCTATATCAGCTACAGAGGGTAGTGATGATCGCTCCAGATGACCTCACCACCTGCCAAACGGCCAAACACTATCGCGCCAACCCGCTGTTGTACTACATTATATAGTACTATGCACAGGTTATAATCAGGTAGCACAGAGTGTCAGACACCGAACGTATCGCCCTGTCTCCCGCCAAGGCACGATGTATACGGGCCATCGCGCTTCAGAGCACCAGCCTGGCAGCTACCGGGCATGCACCAGGCTGGTGCGCACCATGTGCCGGCAGTGACGAGTGAAGATGATGAGGAAGGGATGCCTCTGCACCACACACAGCCCTGTTCGTGCAGAACGGCCTGGATGAGATCGTTATTCAGTGCCGGTTTAAGATTTTTTTAACCAGTGCTGGATTTGTGCGAGATCATCTGGCGTATTAATATTCACCAGCGAACGTGCTGCCGGATCATACCGTTGCCACAGCTCAGGGCCGGGATCAACCCAACGCAGTGACGTGAGCGCAACCTGAAGCCGGCGTTCACCGGTAGCAAACACCTGCCGCAGTGGCGCCAATGCGCTTTGGCGATACACTGCGAGGAGTGGTTGAGGCAGATCGGGCGAAGAGGGAGCAGTCGGCGCCAGCACATCACCGGTAAAAGACCAGTCTGCCAGCGCCGCGAGTAATTCAGGCACGATCAATGGCATATCCGCCGCAATCACCAATGCAGCAGCGGTGTGCATTGCTTGCAGACCACTGATGACACCACCCAGAGCACCGCTTCCCGGCTGTTCATCGGCGACAATGCGTGCCGGCAGATCGGGCCAGGCCACACCATCGTTCATGACCACGATAATATCAACACACAGTGGTTGCAGCAACGCGATGGCATGCCCCAACAGATGCGGCCCGTGATCGCCCCATAGCCGCAAACGCCGTTTATCGGCACCAAAACGCCGACTACGTCCACCAGCAATCACAATACCGCTTAACGGATGCCTGGACATAACAAGACATTATTGATAGGAGCAGTTGGTATTTACGAGCCAACCTTACCGAGTGAGGCGAGAAACTCGGCATTGCTCTTCGTCTTGGCCATACGGGTCAGCATCAGCTCTGCACCCTCGTTTTCGCCGACCATGCTAACCATCCGGCGCAACATCCAGCTCTGGCGCAGGGTCACCGGATCGAGCAAGAGGTCTTCGCGGCGGGTTCCCGAACGCTGGATATCCACGGCGGGGAAGATGCGCTTCTCGGCCAGTTTGCGGTCGAGGTGCAGTTCCATGTTCCCGGTGCCCTTGAACTCTTCGTAGATAACATCGTCCATGCGCGAACCGGTATCTACCAAACAGGTGGCAATGATGGTCAGTGAACCGCCATCCTCGATATTCCGCGCCGAGCCGAAAAAGCGTTTGGGCGGGTAGAGGGCTGCCGGATCAACACCACCGGAGAGGGTGCGCCCACTCGGTGGCATGGCGATGTTATAGGCACGGGTAAGACGAGTCAGCGAATCCATCAGGATCACCACATGGCGCCCGTGCTCAACCTGACGCTTGGCCTTTTCCAATACCAGTTCCGCGACCTTGATATGCTGCTCGACCGGCTCATCGAAGGTAGCCGCCACCACCTCACCCTTCACCGACCGTCGCATGTCGGTAACTTCCTCCGGGCGCTCGCCGATCAACAACACAATGAGCTGAATATCGGGCGCGTTGGTCGTCACACCATTGGCAATCGCCTTCAGCAGCATCGTCTTGCCGGCTTTGGGGGGAGCGACAATCAACCCGCGCTGCCCACGCCCAATCGGAGCGATCACGTCAACAATGCGGGTTGGCAGAATATTTGGCTCGGTCGAGAGGACAATCTGCACATTCGGATGAATGGGGGTTAACTGCTCGAAGAGGGGGCGCTTCTGCGCCATTTCAGCCGGCAGACCGTTGATCCGTTCGACATAGAGCAGTGATGGATAACGCTCAACCTCTTTGGGTGGGCGCACCCGACCTTCAATCATATCACCGGTACGCAGATTGAAGCGACGAATCTGCGACTGAGCAACATAGACGTCATCGTTGCTGGGGCTGAGGCGCGCATTGCGCAGGAAGCCATGGCCATCAGGCACAATTTCCAGTAAACCAGCACCCTGCGTTGTGACCGGTTCTTCAACAACTGTGGTCGTTACAACCGGTGCGGACAAAGCCTCACCATCAGCAGGTGCTCCGCCATCTCCATTCACCCGACGGCGACGGCGACGAGTTCGCTCTGTAGTTTCACTGGTTCCTGTTGTCATACGTTTTTCTTCCATTGTGTAGTTTTTTACTCCTCTTTGTGAGATGATTCGCCGGGATGCGCTGTTTCACCGGATGGAGCTGCCGGTAAGCGGCTCGATGAGCCAGAACGATAGCCAAGCGCCTCCAGACGCTGATGAATCTCTTCAATACCCTTCGCACCCAGGTTTCGGATACTCATCAATCCGCGGTCATCAAGCCGCAACAACTGGCCAATCGTGTGAATCTCTGCCCGTCGCAGGCTATTGTAGGTACGTGTGCTCAAACCAAGTTCGTCAATTGTCCGACTGGCAATCTCTTCGGGGATAGGCGGTGGTAGATGTGCCGATGGTTCTGGCTCTTCCGGTTGGTTCAGATTCACGATCCGCCCAAAATATTGGGCCAGAATCTGCGCCGCGTGGCTCAATGCATCACCCGGTTTGATGGTGCCATCCGTCCAGATTTCGAGGATCAGCCGATCATAGCCGGTCAGCGGATCATCCCCCATCTCTTCAACCAGAAAGTTGACACGGGGAATTGGGCTGAAGAGGGCATCCACCGCGATTTCGCCAATTGGCATGCCACTCACCGTATCGGCCAATTGCACTCCCCGCCCACGCTCCACGGTCAGTTGCATTTCAAACGTTGTATGCTCGTCGTCGATGGTGCAGATGTAGTGCTGAGGATTCACAATTTCTACCGTGCTGGGGGCATCAATGTCGCGCGCGAACACCGGCCCAGGACCCTGTTTGATCAACTGTAGTGCTACCGCACGGTCACTGTAGGAACGGAGACGAATCCCTTTGATATTGAGGACGAGTTGCGTGCCATCTTCAACCACACCGGGAATGCTGCTGAATTCATGAATGACTCCTGACACCTTGATCCGGGTTACAGCAGCACCGGGAATAGACGAGAGCAACACCCGACGAAGCGCATTCCCTAGTGATGAGCCATGACCACGCTGTAAGGGAGCAATTGCAAACCGACCGTAATTCTCAGCCGCAGCGACAAGAGTAATGCGAGGGGTAATAAACGACAATTCAAGTGTTTCCATATTCCTGTTCCAAAACACTCCGAAACTCTGATCGCACCCGTGGCGTTTGTGCTCAATCCGCACATCCAACGCATGGTGCGTTTCGCCGGCCCACGGCGTTTCGACTCCATCAACTCAACCACAGTAGCGAGAGCGGAAGCTGTGCTTACAGAGCGCCTTTTCGGCGGCGCTGTAGCGCAGTTGGTGGCAGCTTAGAACTACCACGTGTTGCGCGTGACCTTACTATACTGGTGAGAGTTACACGCTGTGTCGGTCACAGACTCCTTATATAATACCATAAGTCACAAAAAGCGTGGGAGACAAAAGGAATTGTTATGATGAATGCACAGAGCCACAACTGGCTCAGCACCATACTCATTATCGTCGGTGTAGCCTGGATTGTGATCAGTCGCCCGCCGGATATGAACCCTACTGTGCCGGTGCCGCAACCGGGTTTCGTAGCACCGGCTATTGTTCTCCCGCAGCTTGACGGTCAGACGCTGTCCCTGAGTGAATTGCAGGGGCAGGTGGTAATTGTTAATTTCTGGGCCAGTTGGTGTGGCCCGTGTCGGGCTGAAATGCCTATGCTTGAACAATTATACCAGGCCGAGCGGAGACGTGGGTTAACGGTGCTGGCAGTCAACAGTACTGTCCAGGACAATCCGGCGGATGTGTCGAATATGCAGCGCGATTTTGGGCTTAGTTTCCCAATCGTGCTCGATTACGATGGTTCTGTCGGTAATCGCTACGGGGTGCGGATGTTGCCTACCACCTTTATCATAGATCGCAAAGGGGTGGTGCGTCGGGTACTGTTTGGTGGACCGTTAAGCGAAGCGAACCTGCGCAATGTGATCGAGCCGCTGTTAGCTGAAACAGAATAACGGTGGTTTACCAACATCGTCTTCCTGTCAGATTAACATCACTGGTAATAACTGTATATGCTTCCAGCAATTAACATTGGCCCATTTGCTCTTTATACCCCTGGACTGATCTTTCTGTTGGGCGGCTGGCTGATTGTACAGGTGGTGGGTCGCGCTGCCGGTGTCTACAGACTGTCCGGTGACCGTATGGAGATAATCGTTGCCCTCGCCCTACTTGCCGGCATTGTCGGTGCCCGGCTGGGATATGCACTCATGTCGTGGCCCTACTATCTCCGCGATCCCCTGGCCCTGGTAGCTCGCGATCTCCAGGCATTTTCCTTGCCGGCAGGTGTACTGACCACCATACTCGTCGGCGGCTGGCAGATCTGGCGGCAGCGCTGGCCGCTGTGGGTCACGCTTGATGCGTTGGCACCGGGTATAGCGCTGGCAGCCCTCACCTACGCACTGGCTCAGTTCGCGAGTGGTGACGGTTATGGCTTGCCGACCAATCTCCCCTGGGCAATTCACCTCTGGGGTGAACCACGTCATCCAACTCAGCTCTACGCTGCATGCGTCGCCCTGCTTGCCCTGATCGTCTGGCGACAATCCTACCGTCGCATTCAGACTCCCGGCGTGTTGTTTCTCACCATCTGCGGGGTACTGGCAGCCGGTACGTTAATCGGCGACGGGTTTCGAGCCACCGGTTTACTTTTGCCGGGTAATATTCGCTTTTCACAAGTTGTTGCGTTGATTGTTTTCATCATAATTGTACGAATCTGGCCCAAATTAACGTTGCAACATAATATGCAATAACGCGGTATACTAAAAGTAATATTGTCTTCTCAGTCTATTGTGAGAAAATACATGCGAGTCCTGATCGTCGAAGATGAACTGATTATTGCCCAAGACCTTAGTCACACCTTGCGACGAATTGGCCACTCAGTGATTGATGTTGTTACCAGCGGTGAAGAAGCTCTCCAATCTGTGAGCAAGCATACACCCGACCTGGTATTAATGGATATTCGCTTAAGTGGTGCTGTTGATGGGATTGAGGCCGCCCGTCATATTCACAGTCGGTGGGGGATTCCGGTCGTCTTTCTGACCGCCCACGCCGATGATCAGACAGTACGCGAAGCGTTACTGGCCGAGCCATGGGCTTACCTGCTGAAGCCGTTTGACGAGCGTGAGCTTGAAGTGGCCATCGCCGTTGCCGCCTATAAACATCGGTTGGAACGACGCCTCAGATCGAGTGAACGCCATCTACGTACCACATTGACCAGTATCGGCGATGGTGTGATTGTTACCGATCCGCAAAGTCGCATTACCTTTGTCAATCCGGTCGCTGCCCGCATGCTCGGCATTACCCCGGATGAAGCAATCGGCTGGCCACTGGCTCGCATCTATACCCTGGTCGTTACCCATACCGGTTTACCAACCGATAGCACAACATCAAATCAGACAGTGAATGGCCTGCCGGCACCGGTTACCCTGCTTACCCGGAACGGCGAGCAGTTGTTAGTGGAACATACCATCACCCAAATTACTGCCGATGATGGTACCAATGAAGGGGTCGTGATAGTCTTTCGTAATGTCAGCGAACGACAACGGGCGATCAATCAGTTACAAGAGGCGAAACGGCAGTTGCATCAGGTTCAACTGCAACTTGAACAGCAACGACAGTCGATCAATACACTCGGCATACTTGCCCGCACCTTGCGCGAAGTAGCATCGTTACCGGAACTCTACACTGCAATTGTGAATGCAGGTGCGACCCTTCTGCCTGACTATCGCGGTACGCTCCTTATCTACAATCCCGAAACAGACCTCGTTCACCCCGTCGGCCACTGGGGCGAACCTCTGGTACACCGTCCTGTACGCCGATGTACCTGCTGGGGCGAGCGCCGCTGGGTACTCAGTCGCACCCACGACGACCATATGTGCCATTTTATCCCGCAAGGGTTACTCGGTGAGCGTATGTGTTTGCCAATTCAACAGCAACATACTGTCGTTGGTCTCCTGAGTCTGTACCATCAACAGCCGGACAATGGTAATGGTTATCAGGTAGCCGTCGCCCTGAGCGATCTGGCCAGTCTGGGGCTAAGTGCCTTTGCCCAACGTTTCACATCCGACACACCATGATGACGCACTGTTTTGGTGAAGGATGTGTCATACTGTTCGACCCGGAATGGGGTACATGCAGGCATTGCCCTACCTGTACCACGCTTGTCGCCATATATGAGAGGTGATCATTTCGTACCAACCGCATTTCGAATCGGCACCTCAGCGTGCAGCAGGGAGTTGTATTGATGGATAGCACGAATCAGTCAGTTGTACCACTGCTGCGGTTGTACGTTGCCGGTGCAACCAGTCGCTCGACCCGTGCTATCACGACAGTACGGCGATTTTGTGAGCGCCACCTCGCCGGTCATTACCGGCTTGAGATCATAGATGTATACCAGCAACCAGATCGCGCACGCGAGGATCACATTATCGCCACACCGACCCTGCTGATCGTCGAGCCGGGACCGCCAACGGCATTTATTGGCGAACTACGTTCATCCGATTGGCCGCGAGTGGCAGCAGCATTGAACTTGTTTCCCAATGACGAATAGGAACTGTCGTATGGAAAACGAGCCACAGATGAGTCAGCCTGACATTGCCCGACTCCAGGCTCGCTTAGCCGAGCTTGAGGAACTGGTTCGTGCATTGCAGATGGGCGAAGCCGATGCATTGGTCATTGATGGGCCACGTGGGCCGTTGGTATATACGCTGCGTGGCGCTGAACATCCATACCGTGTCCTGGTTGAGACAATGAACGAAGGCGCCCTAACCTTGCTCAGCGATGGCACGATTTTGTACTGCAACAGTAAGTTTGCCGAGATGGTCGGTTTAGCGCAGGATCAGCTTACCGGGCGGTCGCTCCTCGACCTGGTGACGCCAACAGATCGCTTGCTGTGCGCCGAGTTGCTGGCAACCGGTGCTACCGGTTCGAGCAAAGGGCCAATTACGTTACAGGCGGTGAATGGCGTTCAGCGTCCAGCCCAAATCTCACTACGTGCACTGCAAAACGAGACTGAAGCCGATATGTGTGCCGTTGTCACCGATCTCTCCGGGCCACAAGCAGTCGCTGCCCAACTGCGGGCTGCCCTGGCCGAGAAAGATTTGCTGTTGCGCGAAGTGCACCATCGGGTCAAAAATAATTTGCAGATCGTCTCCAGCCTCTTGCGCCTGCAAGCCGAAAATATTAGCGATGAGCGAGTCAGCGCCGCCGTCCACGACAGTCAAAATCGCATTCGGGCATTGGCTCTCGTCCACGAGCAACTGTATCGCTCCGAAAGTCTGGCGCATATCGATATTGGGGAATATCTGCAAAATATCGCGACCAGTGTCTGGCGCTCGCTCAGTATGCGCGGCAGTTCATTACGTCTGGTGAGTGAGATTGGACAAAGTATCAGCATCAATATCGACCAGGCTATTTCACTTGGTCTGATCGTCACCGAGCTGGTTTCAAATTGTGTCAAGCATGCCTTCCCAGAGGGTATGCAGGGCGGCATTATCAAACTGAGAGTGGTCAGAGACGCAGACGCACTTCAGGTCGAGGTTGCCGATAACGGTACCGGTATGCCGGCCCAGGCCGCCAGCAGTGGTAGCCTGGGTATGCAACTGGTGCATGGGCTATGCCGGCAACTCGGGGCAACGCTGGATATTGTGTCCGATCAGGGAACAACGGTTACGATTCGAGTACCGGCGAATCGCCTGGAGTAGGGGAAGGAGTAACGGTACCATCTATCCTATCGCGTTGCCTGAATGACAGCGGTGGAACGAGACAATAATTACCCGTTCAATCAACATTCAAACGTGCTTCAAGCGCCTGCATAGCAGCGGTCAACTGTTCCTGGCGCAGGGCAGCCGTCACATCACCACGAGTCCGTTCAAGCACCGCACGTAAGGCATCAGTTGAACGACGCAATCCCCCGGTAATTGCTTCCGGGTAATCCACCGTGATCAACGCACTGTAGATATCGTCCATGACGGTCAGCAACTGTTCAACGCGCGACACATCTCCCCGTCGCAAGTCGTCAAGAATTGCCCGTCGCAGCTCACTGGCAGCTTCAGCCAAACCGTTGAGATAGGCTGCCGGTTCCACACCTATCATCTCGCCGGTCGGTGGCGCATCGCCGGCAAGGAATGCCACGACCAGATGCGCTTCGGCAAATTCTTTCAGGGCATCCTGGGTATACCCTGCATAACGAACCTCTGGCGCGCCGGCAGTAGCGTCGTACAGCTCAGCCACAACTTCACCGGCCATCTCCAGCAAGTGGCGGGCAGTGGCAAAATCGCCACGATGCGCAGCCCGAATGCTGTTAGCACTCTGCCGTACCAGTATTCGCGTGGCGGCAATTGCCCGTTCACGTGCGGCATGAATGCTTTCAAGCTGCACCACACAGCCAGCAACTATCTGCTCTATACTCATAGCCAACCTCTTGCCTCTTATGTGTAGAAGGTATTATAGCAAAAAGCTACCGCCGCGACGATCATCAATCAGGTGGT
Organism: Chloroflexus aurantiacus J-10-fl; assembly: GCF_000018865.1. Taxonomy (NCBI): domain Bacteria; kingdom Bacillati; phylum Chloroflexota; class Chloroflexia; order Chloroflexales; family Chloroflexaceae; genus Chloroflexus; species Chloroflexus aurantiacus. The sequence continues at coordinate 3,327,661 of NC_010175.1, read as the reverse complement.
GATTTCTTCACGAGAAAATGCTATCGCCTACTCGCAGCAGAATTCATCTCATAAAGCTGTGCCGTCGCGCTAACAGGCTGTCACACAGGCTCATAAACGCTTGCCAATCACATATTGCTTCCAGTCTGACGGGACGGAAGCGAAGAGGGCTGACGACCATCTCCAGTGCCATCACCCACTGAATTGATTACCTTGCCCGCTCGTTATGCGCGTATCGCTCACTTGGAGTGCGGCAGCGTAGCTGTCGTACCAGCCTTCGTGCCAGGCACGTCTCACGCCGTTCACCCTGCTGGCCACGGTGATACTGTGTGTACTCGTCACGATCATGGAGTCTGTCAGTAATGAATGAGAGAACTTCGAGATTAGCAGCTCCCTCCGGGGCATCCTGCTGCGGCAGAAGATACGTGAGCCTGTATGTGCTTGTCCGTCCTTAAACATCTGCCCAGGCCAGAACGCGGGCCGGCGCACCATCGGCCCCGGCCAGTTTTAAGGGCAAACAGGCAAAGGTATAACGTGCGCCACAGGTCAGCACGGCGAGATTACAGAGATTTTCGACGATCAAACACTCTGCCCCCAACAAGCGTACATGCGCCGCATCGCTGCCATCAACCGTTGAGTCAACACTCAACGCATCGATTCCGACCAATCCAACCTGCTGCTGCACCAGGGTGTTAGCCAGCGCAGCACTGAGGTAGGGATGGCGGAAATAGTGATCGCTGCCCCAAAAATCATCCCAACCTGTACGGAAGAATACCATCATACCCGGCCAGATCTGATACCCGTCCAACACCGTCGGCTCAATCGGCGTATTCGCCGGATAGCCACGCACATCGATCACCTCACCCTGACCAATGAAGCGTTCAGGTGGGAAGTCATCGATGCCAGGGCCGTGCGCAAACCGGTGGCGCGGCGCATCGAGGTGTGTCCCGCTATGGCTACCCAACGCAAGTGAGCTGACCTGCCAGGGCGGGCTAAGCATTGGTGTAATTTTCACCGGCGGATCGCCCGGGTAGACCGGCATGCCCGAACTGATTGGGCGGGTAAGATCATAGACTGTCGATAATGCGCTCATAGGTGATGCGATACCTGTGAATACACCGGCACTGATTGCGGACTATGATCCGGAATGATCACAACACTTTCAGGCCGAAAGCCGATCTGGACATCCTGGCCGGCACTTATGTCCATGCCGATATACGCAGTATAGGGATGGGCAATCTCGATAGTCATCGCCCCAACTGCAACCCACAAATGGTTGAGTCGGCGGCCAGGCCGCTGCTCGATGATACGGGCTGCCAGCAGGTTATGGCCGGCAAAGCGGGTTAGTGGTCGGTCAGGGTAGACGAGCCGAATCTCTTCGGGGCGGATAAACGCCGTCACCCACGAACCAGGGGCAGGCGGTGGTGATGGGCAGACGGCTTCAATCCGGTACCCTTCCCATTCCAGCCACAAACGGTCAAGTTCTACCGCCACGACTCGCCCCTTAATGATATTACTCAAACCGAGCATCTGCGCAACCCGAAGGGTAGCCGGAAAACGACAGACCTCGGCCAGCGCACCGATCTGCGCGATTTTCCCTTCCTGCAGAATAGCAATGCGCTGACCAACGGCAAATGCATCATCAAGATTGTGGGTGACGTACACCACAATCAGACCACGCTCGGCCTGAAGGGCGCGTAAATCGGCGTGCAATTGAGTACGTACTGCATGATCAAGGGCAGAGAACGACTCATCGAAGAGCAGCACATTGGGCTGTGCAGCCAGTGCACGAGCAATCGCTACTCGTTGCTGTTGTCCACCTGACAGCTCATGCGGCATGCGCTGGGCGAGATGGACAAGCTTCATCTGATCCAGTAGCTCGTATGCACGCCGCCGTGCTTCGCGCCCACGCCCCATCGGCAACGCCACATTATCGAGTGCCGGTCATATGCGGAAACAGCGCATACTGCTGGAAGACGTAGCCAATCCGTCGGCGCTGTGGCGGCAGGTTGATCTGCGGTTGACCCGGGTAGCGCTGGAAGAAGACCGTCTCATCAAGCGTAATCCGACCGGCATCAGGTTTCATCAACCCGGCGATGGCCTGGAGCGTCTGGGTTTTGCCGGCACCTGATGGCCCAAACAACACCAGAATCTCGGCGCCAATCGTGAATTGCACGCGCAGCGTAAACGACTCAAGCCGACGCTGAATGTCAACGCTCAACGTGGATGCCATACAGATCCTCGTGGACAATCATCGTTTGTGATTTGGGTCTCTGCTCCAAACGCCGCACCAGCCACAGGCCGGCGAAGGCAATGCCGGTCATCACCAGCACCATCAGATGCGCATCGGCGTAGCGCTGCGCCTGCACTGCATCATAGATCGCAACCGGCAACGTTTGCGTGCGACCAGGAATGTTGCCGGTCACCATTAAGGTCGCCCCAAACTCGCCCAACGCACGGGCACTGCCGAGGATCACGCCGGCAATAATCCCGCGCCGGGCCAGGGGTAATGTGATTCGCCAGAGGATGCGCCACTCACTCAGTCCCAGTGTGCGCGCTGCCTGCTCCAGTTGGGGGTCTACATTGCTTAGCGCCGCCCGGCTACTCTGAAACATCAGGGGCAAACCAACCACCACCGCAGCAATCACTGCCGCCGGCCATGAGAAGAGCAGGCGTATCTGAAACCATTCTACCAGCGGACTACCACTGCCCAGCGCCAGCAGCAGATAGTAGCCAACCACACTGGGGGGTAGCACCAACGGTAACATCAGCATCGTCTCAACCACGATCTGACCGGGAAATGTCCGGCGTGCCAGTACCAGTGCCAATGGCAAACCGATCAGAACAATACACAACGTAGCAATGGTTGTAACCTGTAACGATAACCAGAACGCCGACCAGGACATACACCCTCTCATGGAGTTTGCGAGGTAGCGGGTAAAACAAAGCCGTATTTTTCCATCACCGGTCGCCCTTGCGGGCCATTCACGAACTCCATAAACTGGCGGGCCGCTGCCGGGTAACGACTGCTACGCACGATTCCCGCCGCCTGGATCAGAGGATGGTCGGGATGCAACTCAGTTGGAATAAGCACCCAATAGCCATTACTCTGCACACTTAACGAGAGCGCGACAATCGCCACCTCAACATTACCGGTATCGGCAAAGGTTAGCGTCTGTGCCACATTTTCCCCGAATACCAGACGATCCTGCACCTCGGCCCAAATACCGGATCGCTCGAGTGCTTCGCGTGCCGCCTGCCCGTATGGTGCGTGTTCAGGATTAGCAATCGCAATCCGCTGGTAAGCCGGATCGATCAGATCGCTCATCTGTTGCGGGCGAAGACCACTATCTGTGCGCGTCCAAATGGTAATCCGGCCCTGCGCATACACCGTCAACGAGGACGGATCAACAATCTGCTGCGCTGCCAGGTCTTCGATAAAACTGCGATTGGCAGCGTAGAAGAGATCAACCGGGGCGCCGCGTTCAATCTGCTGGGCCAGTTGACCGGTTGAGCCGAAATTGAAGACTACCGGAATCCCGGTTTGCGCGGTAAAGAGTGGCCCGATTTCATTGAAAGCCGGCATAAGGTCGGCGGCTGCGGCTATCGTCAGGCTGGCAGTATCAGGTTGTTCGGCATTGCAACTGCTCAACAAGAGTATCGTCATCAGAAACACACACCACCCGCGTGCCATCAGACGCCTCCCTGCGCTTGCCGGTTCCACCGCTGGTTCAACTCATACCGGCATTCTTCCAGCCAAAGCACGGTTGCCTGTAACTGCCCGGAGCGATAGCGTAGCACGAGCCGCTCAAACGAATTGACAGGTAAGCTGGCGATCCGCTGCTCATTCTCTGCCAGCCACTGCCGACAACAGGCTAACTGACGGTCAAGCAGTTGGCCGGCCTGCGCTGCCCCCTCGTGGCAGGCAAAATAGAGCTTCGCCATAAATTCAAGCCGGATATCCCGTCCATGCGCCACCGGCGTTGTCACCCAGGCAACAAAGAGCGCTTCACCCGCAGGCGTGAGCGAGAGAATCTTGCGCGGTGGCCGGCTCCCCTGTAGTTCAAGCTGATGCGTCAGATATCCATCAGCTTCCAGCCGGTCAAGCAATGCGTACAGATGACTCTGCTTGACCCGCCAGATAAAACCAAGGGCCTTTTTCTGCTGTAATTGCTGGAACAGCTCATACGGGTGCATCGGCTGTTGACGCAGCAAACCAAGCAGTGCCGGTTCAATTGTGAGTGACTGTTTCTGAGAAGCCATATCTGTGCGTATATCGGCCCTACCGGTGTTCAAGTTGCCAAGGGAATTACCGGCATCCGCTCATCGATACTTCTCGTGTTGAGTATTCACAATGTGAATACTGTACCACAATCAGCAATCACCGGCAACCTGATACCTATCTGAACGTTTTGTAGTCTGATTGGACGCAACTGTCATCATTTATCCACCCTGAGCCACTATACTACGCACAGCCGAAGTAATTTCCATAAATGTCTGGACATACGCTATGTCACTTGACACGATTCCCTTACCAAAGGAAGGCACGCTTTCCAAAGACTATCGGATGCAGGTCACCTGCGAAGAGCCGCCAAACCTCTTGCCACCACTTGCAATTCTTGACGAGGCGGTGACGCCGGTAGAGCGGTTATTTGTATGCAATCACCAGCCCATTCCCTCTCTATCCAGGAAGCATTGGGAACTGACAATCGATGGTCTGGTACGGCATCCGTTGACTATTGGTTTTAGCGATTTGTTCAGGGAACCAACCAGTAGCTTCTTCGCCGCACTCATTGGCAGGTCGCAGATTGCTGAAGGTTACGCCTCGATTGCGAATGTCGAATGGATCGGTGCACCGGTAGCACTGTTTCTCGAAGCAGCAGGCATGAAGCCCCAGGCCGGGTTCGCCGCCTGTTGGAGCTACGGCCCCCAACCGATGGTGCGTTATTTGCCACTCAGCAAACTCTGGCAAGATGGCATGCTGGCGTATGCGATCAATGGTCAGCCACTACCACCCCTGCACGGCGGCCCGGTACGACTGATTGTACCGGGATGGAGCAGCGCTTACTGGCTGAAATGGATTGCGCAGATTACGCTCCTTTCACCAGAAAGGGCACCGGCAGCAGCCCATGTCGATGGATCACTGGCAATTGATTGTTGCCTCTTCAATCTCCCTAATGGTGTGCTCAGGCCTGCCAGATATACCACCCTGCGCGGCGCGGCATGGTCGGCCGCACGTGGTGTTGCCCAGGTAGACATTTCCATCGACGAAGGTCCCTGGCAGACAGCCACCCTCGACCAAAACCTGGGGCCACGCGCCTGGCGACGTTTCTCATTTCGCTGGTCAGCTTCGAGTGGAACGCATCTGCTTGCTGTTCGTGTCAGTGACAATAGTGGTCAGAGTGCAGTGCGACGCTGGCAGATTGACGTGAGGAGTTCGTGAGAAGCAACGGGGTGATGGCATTATTCACGAATTAACACCACATCTGGTAGCAGAGAAAGCACGCGCTATCCAATCATCACCCTGGTGTCGCACCTGCACGATGCACGTCTATGAACAAGAGCTGTCATGATTGATGATTAGGAGGTAGGGGCACGGCATGCTGTGCCCCTACCTTGTCGCCGCATCAGGTTGTTCTGAGTCTATACCCACAATGACCCACCTGTTGATCGCTGGCGGCACGTTTAGTGACACCTCAACACAGGTATGACACTTGAACGATGCTCATCGTTGAGCAAGAGTTGATACAATTCGGTCTAAGCTGAGTGGTAACATTCAGGTGGTGATTCTTGCGCCTATCACTGAACAGAAGCCCCGTATCCACGTAGTTGGAACACGGGCTGCCGTCCGTGCGACAAGGGGGTAGGCTGATCGGCCTCTCACCACTCCCCCGGCTCGCGAATACCTGCAAGCCGGGGGAGTACCTTCACCCAAAATTGGCTGACGGCATACGAACGGTCACGCGCTTACTCTATCACGCAGATACGCCTCTAATTCGGCAATTGGTACCCGTTCCTGCGCCATAGTGTCGCGATCACGGACGGTAACGGTACCGGCCAGGGTCGGGTCTTTACGAACGGTCACGCGCTTACTCTATCACGCAGATACGCCTCTAATTCGGCAATTGGTACCCGTTCCTGCGCCATAGTGTCGCGGTCACGGACGGTAACGGTACCGGCCAGGGCCGGGTCTTTACCCTGACCAATCGTATCGAAGTCAACCGTGATACAGAACGGTGTCCCGATTTCGTCCTGACGACGGTAGAGTTTGCCAATCGCACCGGTATCATCGTAGATCGTGCGCATCCTACCGCCGGCCTGCAACTGTCGGCGCACCGCTTTGGCGGTAGCGACAATCTCTTCGTGGTTGCGCTTCAACGGAAAGACGGCAACCTTGATCGGCGCCAGGCGTGGCTTGAGGCGCAGAACTGTGCGATAGTGCTCGTCGATCAATGGCTGCGCCTGGCCACGTAATTTCTTACCCAGTTCGATCTGATCGGCACCGGGCATCGCCAGTAACTGCTCAACTTCAGGTAAGCGTTCGGCCAGCGCCTGGGTAAGCTCTTCGCCACGGGCCAGAATCGCATCGCGGGCTTCGCCGCTCAACTTCTCGCTGCGACCAACCGACTTGAGAAACGCATTGAGCGCCTCACCGACCGCGGCCAGTTTCTCGCCGGGAATCGCTTTCGTCAGCTCCTCTGCATACCCCTCGCACATCACAGCCAGCATACACCGGCCAACCCCAGCCGACGGCTCGATGACGTAAGGCACCACATGGCGACCACTGGCCTGATCGAAGTAGGTCAGGCGGGCAATGCTATCTTCGTTGTGATTCACACGTGCGGTCAGATTGAGCTGCGCCTGATCTTTGCTGTGGGAGCCGAGATCGTAGTCAGTTCGATTCGCAATCCCCTCAATCTCTTGCACGCCGATGTTGGGATACTCATACATCAAATCGAACGTCCGCTTCGAGTAATGGGCCAGCTCAGCAGTCGGCACATCGTAGATAGTAATCCGACTACGCGGAATACCGATCTGCTCCCACCAGGCCAGGCGGGCTTCAAGCCAGCGTTGATGCCACTCTTCATCGGTACCGGGCATCACGAAATACTCGATCTCCATCTGCTCAAATTCGCGAACCCGGAAGAGAAAATTGCGTGGATTGATCTCATTGCGGAAGGCTTTCCCAACCTGCGCAATCCCAAACGGCAACTTCCGCGCCGAGGTCGTCAGGACATTGGCAAAGTTGACGAAAATCCCCTGCGCCGTTTCCGGGCGCAAATAGGCAAACGAGCCGCTGTCAGCCACCGGCCCGATCTGGGTCCGAAACATCATATTGAAGGGGCGCGGTTCGGTCAGATCGCGTGAGCCACAGTTGGGACAAACACCCTGAATATGGTCGGCCCGCCAGCGCATTTTACAGTTCCGGCAATCAACCAGGGGATCGTTGAAAGTCTCTTCATGACCGGAATATTTCCAGACCAGCCGATTCATCAGAATGGCCGCATCAAGACCTTCCATGTCATCGCGTTCGTAGACGTTTGTTCGCCACCAATCAGCAATGATATTATTCTTCAACTCCACGCCAAGGGGGCCGTAATCGTACACACCCTGTAACCCACCATAAATCTCGCTGCTGGGGAAGATAAAACCACGACGCTTGGCCAGCGCCACGATCTGATCAAGTGATGTAGCCGGCACGATATTCCTCCTTTGCGCAACGTCTGACAACAAAAAACCGGGCGCCGAAGCGCCCGGGGACGCATCACTCTGACGCGCGGTTCCACCCCGGTTAGCGACCGTAGTCGCTCACCTCAATCACGATTCAGCTCCCCGGCGCCGTTCCGCCATTCAGGGCCACCAGGCTCGCACCGTCCCTAGTTCGCTGTGCGCCCGTCGCGACGTACTCCTCCGGATCATCGCCGATGTGCTGCGAGTATAGCACACGCAGTAGCAACTCGCAACCATTATATCAAGACGACTCCTCGGCAAGGTGTGCATACATCTGCGTCGTAGCAATCGAAGCGTGGCCCAGGCGCTCTTGCAATTCGCGCAGATCAACACCGTTCCGCAATTGATGGGCCGCGAACGAATGACGCAACATATGCGGCGTCAAATCGTGCATACCAACCTGTTCGGCATACGTCTTAAGAATCAACCAGAAGCCCTGACGGGTCAACCGTTTACCACGATGATTTAAAAACAGTGCTTCCGGATCATCAGGAGCCTGGCGCGCCAGTTGTGGACGGGCAATGTCAAGATACTCCTCCAGCGCAGTCAATGCCGGATCACTCAGCGGGATTGTCCGTTCCCGCCCCTGGCGCCCCCGACAACGCACCGTTCTGTGATCAAAAGCGACATCATCAACATTTAATGCAACCAACTCGCTTACCCGCATACCGGTAGCGTACAAGACTTCAAGCATTGCCTTGTCGCGGATCCCTTCGGGTGTACCGTTTTGTAGCGGCACCTCCAGCAATTCATCAACCTGATGCTGAGAAATAGCACGTGGCGGGAACCGATCAACCCGCGGTGCATCGAGTTGATCGGTAGGATCATGATGAATAACGTTACGCTCTTTCAGAAATGAGAAGAACGACTTGATCGCCGCCAAACGACGCGCCATCGTTGAGTTGGCGTACCGCTTCTCTTTGAGATTGATCACGAACGCCATCATCGTCTCACTGTCGACGTCTGACCAGTGTTCAATCCCGCGCTCGTGGAGAAACGCACAAAGCTGATCAAGATCGGTACGATAGGCGATGGTCGTGTTGGCCGACATCTTGCGTTCGTCGGCTATATAAGCAAGGAATTGCGCTACATACTGGTTCATGAGTCTTGCCTGCTCATTGAAGGCTAATGGAAGGTCTTAGAGTACCGTGTATGGTAATGGAAAGCTGACGGTGTGTCAATTCAAAAGCAGCAGCTCTCTTTGAACCCACAGCGCTGACAGCGATAAAATCCGGCCCAGCGCTGCATCTGCGCCTGGCAGGCAGGGCACTCGCGTTCATCATCATCGGCAGGTTGTGGACGGCAGATCTGCTGCTGTGACACCCGCTCTTGCTGAAGCCGAGGTTGTACCGACGGCGATTGACTCATCAGTGACCTCCTATACCTTTCACGTTGCCCACCTATTGTACCATGCGTTATCCAGGCGTCATCCAGGACGATGGTACCATACCAGATTCTGATATACTGACCATAGCTTGTTGAACAGAGAGAGAAACAGTCCATGCGTACATTGATTGTCTTCAACCCGACAGCCGGCCACGCTGAACAACTGGAGGCTGAACTGGAAGCAGCAGCACAGGTCTGGCGCGAACAAGGTTGGACAGTTGAATTACAACCGACCAATGGCCCTGGTGATGGTCGACGATTAGCCAGCCTGGCAGCCAACAACGGTTACGATCTGGTGGTTGCTGCCGGTGGTGACGGCACCATCAATGAAGTAGTTAATGGTCTGGCAGGCAGCCAGACAATTCTGGCTACGCTGCCACTAGGTACGATGAACGTGTGGGCACGCGAGTTGGGGTTACCGCTTCAGCCACGCGCCGCAGCCCAGAAACTCTGCTCGTGGTCACCGCGTCCGATTGATCTGGGACGTGCCGGTGATCGCTATTTTCTGCTGATGGCCGGTATTGGGTTTGACGCCGCCATCACCGCGAATGTCCGGCCCGACGAGAAGCGACGATTTGGCGCATTGGCGTATGTGATGCGTGGGATTGAAGAGGTGATGCGCATTCGTGGCACTCGTGCCCGTATCTGGCTCGATGGTCGTCAGATTAAAGCGCGAGTGTTGATGATTGTGATCGGTAATTCCCAATTGTACGGCGGGTTGGTGAAAATCACGCATCGTGCCAGCATTGACGACGGGTTACTGGATGTCTGCGTGATTAAAGGGGATAACGGAATTAACGCGATTGGTCACCTGATTGCAATCTTGCGCCGTCGGTTTAGCCTGAATCCCGATATTGCCTATTATCGCGCTCATACCATTGAGGTCATCACCCAGCGCCCGTTACCGGTGCAGGTCGATGGTGATCCGATTGGGGTTACACCGCTGCGCTTCACCGTCGTCCCATCAGCGTTGCGCGCCCTCCTCCCACCCGATCTGCCCGATGATCTGATTCAGCAGCCACCGCCTGGGGCCAAACGCTGGCCACAACGATTACTGGCCTGGCTGCGTCGTCGGATTGATATCTGAGCACTACATTCACCAAAATAGACAGAACTATGCAACGACGACTACCAGTTCATTATGTCCTTGTATTGCTGGTTTGCCTGCTTGCCGCGTGTGCGACACCTTCCAGCCCCAGCACCCCAACGCCCCCTCCAGCCCTGCAAGGCGACACCTTGAGCGGTCGTCTGCTCTTTAGTCGTGACGATGGTATCTGGTTGTGGGAAGGTCGCACAGCGCGTCGCTTAATCAATCCACCGGTAACCCAACCGGCTTTCAATCCAACCGGCAACCAGATAGCCTGCATCGTCTTGCATGCTGGTGCAAGTGATCTGGTAATTACTGATACCGCGGGGGCAATGCTCGCGCAACTGACCCGCAACGAGCCGGCAGCACCGCCCGGTAGCATCGAGAGAGTGTACAGTGCGAAATGGGCATTTTATCCGACCTGGCTCCCTGACGGAAGTGGCGTCCTGGTATCCGCCCAAATAGCGCCCCCCGTTGGCGATCCGCCAGCCGATGCGCCCCTCGCCATTGTGCGCTACGATGTGAATGGCCGGCAGCAGGTTGTGTTTAGTGACGCCAACGCTCATCTGGGCAAAAGTGTCGTGCTGCCCTCCGGCGATTTTATCGTTGTGCGTACCCCGCTCGGCAGCGATGGTCAGCAGCAACTCTTCCGCATTAGCAACAATCAGGCTACGCCATTACCAGGAGCACCAACACCAGCATACGATCCGGCTCTCAGTCCCGATGGTACCTGGCTGGTTTTTGCCGTTGGCATTAATGGCGGTAGCGATCTATACGCAATGCCGGCCAACGGCGGTTCGCCGATTCGCCTCACCGACATCGGTTCTGCGCGATCACCGGCTTTTGCGCCCGACGGTAAAACACTGGCATTTCTGGCAATCCCACCCGGCGGGCGTGGGTTTGATCTCTACCTCGCCGAAGTAGCCATCGCTGGCGACACTCTGCAACTCAGTCCGCCCCGCCGGCTTTCGACCGACTTTGCCATCAATGCCGATGGTGGGCTGACCTGGGCGCGCTAGATACCAACCTGATCGGCTACCGTCGCAGCCGGCTTCGTTGCCAGCGATATGGCCGCAACCGGTGGACGTTGACCGAGCAGATACGCTATCACATCGGCAGCCGAATAGCCCTGCGTCACATCAAAGATGGTGGGTAGACGCCGCAAATCATCACCGCTCGTAAGCAACGGCGGTTCGACACCAATATCGGCGCGGGCCTGACCAACGCCAATATTCGACATCAACGCATTGCACAGGCACCGCCGACCCTCGGTATCGCACAGATTACCACCCTTCTTCACAAAGGTGGCAATCGGTTCACTGGCACAGCGATAGCCAATCGTCCCTTTTGGTGTGCGATACATTGTTCGCAAATAACCCAGGTCACAAATCCGCTGGCGCGGGACTCCCTGGGCGGGATCGTTATCCCAGCGTACCACCTTGAACGGGTAGCCGGTCGGCGATGCGCGCGGATCGGTAAAGACATCAACCGTACCACGCGCTGCTGCGTCGAGCACCGAACGCCGCAGCGGTTCGGCCAGTCCAGAGTCGTTACAGAAGGCAAACAGCGTCCCAACCTGAATACCCATCGCCCCGGCAGCCCGTGCTGCGGCCAGCCCTTCCGGCGAAGCGGTACCACCAGCCAGCCAGAAGGGTAGGCCAAGGGCTGCAACCTTTGTCGGATCAACCAGATCACGCGGCCCATACAACGGCTCGCCACGTTCGTTTAGCTGCAATTCGCCACGCGGCGGCGCATTATGACCGCCTGCGGTTGGCCCCTCGATGACCAATCCATCAACACCAGCGATCTTGCGTGCGAACATGGTTGCCAGCGTAACACTGGCGACGATGGGAAGAAAGAGCGGACGACGCAGTGGCGGTGGTTCACCAGCCCAGTGTTCACGCGGATCAAACGTTATGTATGTAGGAGGTGCACCTTCATCGCCTTCGATCTCGGCAGTCAGGCGAGCAGGAAGATGCGCAGCCAGCGCATCGAGTGCAGCCGGAATCTCGCGCGGAATACCCGCTCCCATAATGATCACATCGACTCCTGCCAGCAGTGCACCGTAGAGCAGCGCAAGGTTGGGCAATTGAATCTTGGTCAACAGATTCATGCCAATTGGGCGATCATGACCCTCTTTCGCCAGCCACACCTCAACAAATGCCGCCAGGATGGCTATCTGCTGCCGTTCCTTACTCACCTTCAAGTTGTACATCGGCAACAGATCGTAAGGCTCACCTGGGGCACGACCATCAGGCCGGAAATAGGCGGTTAACACACGTTCGGCCACGCCAGGAATCGGAAAATGCGCCATTGCTCGTCGCATAGCGCCATCAGGATCGCCATCCTGCAAACGCCGAATCAGAATGGTATCGATACCGGTACCAGAGACAACACCGAGCTGACCACAGGCTGCAACCGCCCGTGCCAGTCGCCAATCGGAAACGGCGGCACCCATACCACCCTGAATAATCATCGGCAAATCGCTGGCGCGCATCGATCTCCACTCCTTATACATTTCAACAGGCAAACGAACACTATCGCTGCCAGATACGACCCAGAGGCAGCAACTGCTTCCGTGTAGCAACAAGCGGGGTTAACGAACTGTTCATCGGTCGGCAACGGAAATCAGGCCCTCTCTGATGTATGATACCGCAGAGCAGCTTACGATGCCAGATAAGAAATCGCTACCGGTAATGCTCATGTCGGCGACGAATGCCATCCTCGCAGACGACCAGATCAAGCGGGTAATCGTGGGCTTCACGGGGAAGTTCAGCGACCTCCTGATCGGCAAAGGCCACACCAACAGCGACGGTCGATGCAGTTGCCAACAGCGCATCGTAGTAGCCACCACCATACCCCAGGCGGTACAGATCGCGATCAAATGCCAGCAAAGGCACAATCGTTAGCGACCATTCACCCGGGTACGCAGGCATGAGGCGACGTGGCCGGCGAGTACCAAACCGGCCAGGCACCCAATCCTCTTCAGACAGACTGGCGATCCAGCTATGACGAAGCTCTCGTTGTCCCCCGACAACCGGCACTGCCACAGCCTTTCCTGCCGCCAAAGCAGCCACGATGAGAGGCCGGGTATCCACTTCCGAGCGCATTGGAACGTAGCAGTGAATTGCCCGGGCCGCCGTAAATACGGGCAGCGACTGCACCAGTGCACAAATGCGGACACTTCGCTGATCGCGATCAGCTAACGCATCACGACGCGCTTGCATCAGAGCACGCAGAGCTGCTTTCTGATCGGCAACGTCGGTCATGATTACTCCTGCGCAATGGCATCTTCGCAACCACCGGCTTGTTGTGCCGGGCAACGAGCCGGTTCATTGAAGTGGCCGCAAGTGACAAACAGCTAACCGCTGTTCTCCCGTCGCACAGCCAGAATATGCGACACCTGATTAACACCCTGGCTTCAGCCTACACCCTGAAGTTATCCGCTACCGATGGATTATATCATTGCCTGCCACATCCCTCACCCTGGCCGTCGGCAAAACTGGCGTGCGGAAGCAACATACTTCCGCACGCCAGACAACGGCACTGTTCAAGAGCACGCACGTCGGAGAGCAGACTCCATCGTACCATCCACCTCATCTACAGGTGTGGAGCCTTAATCCGCCGGATAATCTCAACGAAAGGCGGCTGTGGTTTGGGATTCGGGTTACGCGGAAACCAGCCCAATTCGGCACGCACTGCCTGTTCTTTCAACTCAGTAGCGCCCCAGATGAACGAAGCGCCGGTAACACCCAGTAAGGCCGACCAGCCGGCATCAGCGACAAACAGTGATAACACGATAATCCCGATCCCGAACAACAACGGATACGGCCACCAGAGATAGCCGAGATAATATTCCATTCTGATAACCCAGAAGAAACCGAAACCGATGATACCTAGACTAAACAGACCGATGGCCAGACCTTCCCAGTACATAGCTTGCTCCTCGTCGCATTCACATGGTGCCGGCTAAACAGTCTCCGGTTCACGCTCGCGCACCGGTTGTTGCGGAAGAATCAGTGCCTCACCCGGTTCACGGTCGAGTGGATCGTGGATAGTTGCCCGACCTTCGGCCAGGTACCGGGCATGGCGTGGATTGTGAGGATTGGCAGGCGCGTGGCCGTGGCGTACCCGGCGATCCTGACGCACTAGCTCGAACGCATCCCACCACAGCGAAATGCCGACAACACTACATACACCACCGATGGTGACATTCGCGCTGAAGAGGGCCACCAGGTTGAGCAGCAGGCCGGCAATAATCAAGACGACCATTGGCGGACGAATATCGGCACATTTCGCTTCCAACCAACGCACCCCAACGTGCCCCCACCAGATGCTGAGAAATGTTGCAATTGCTAACCAGAGACCACTCGTTTGCAGCATGTCATTCCCTCACAAATCTACACAAATCTTAGTAATCTTCAGCAGTATCCCATGGAAGATGCGCCATGTCAAGCGAAGCAAATGACGGGGTTGCCCGAACGAAACTTTCCATCACACTAAATGCGGAGAGGGGTCTTTTGTGATTGCAGTGCGTTTTTTCACAAATAATCTGCAAGAGTTTGCATCGATATGATACTGCCAAGGTATAACAATCCCATCAAAAAGGTATGAGGTTATCTCATAGATGCCCGCTCCCAGCGGGATATGCATGACCTACATGTCGCAGGTAGCCGGTATGAGGTATCGGTCGTTTCACAGGCCGCCAGGGATGTTCTGACCGTGCCCGGTAAGGGCGCACGGCCGTGCGCCCCTACCACTGCCGGTACGGGATGCTGCCGCCATCCACGGGACGATAATCGTCACCGGCTGAAACCCGATGATGTCCGATCAGGGTGCAGCAGCACCCATGGCGGGGATGAGCGCCCGTTTGGGAAGCACCTGGTCCTACCCTATCCAGCAAGACACCCCCGTCCACCACCCTATGCATTACCCATACCTCGCATACTGCATTGCCCGCGTGCCGGAGCGGGTCGGGGGAGTGATGACGAACGTGCTCCCCAGCCGGGAGCCAGGAGCGCGCGCCTCCGGCGCGCATGGTGCTGGTACCAGTGCTGGAGGGAGGAGCCAAAAGCAAGCTCCCGGCCCTGACGGTATTCACGGACGACCAGGACAGATGATCGAACACAACGTCTACCCTATCAGGAAGCCCTGGCTCACACGTCTGCCCTCCCCTCTCCCGCCCCCGCTATGCATTCACAACTGGTGTTAACCACGTGCGTATCAGCGGCTATGATCGCCATAGGTGCTGTTGTGGACGACTGACCCGGTGGCAGTGCGCCGCTCCAGCCGTGGTATCACGTGCTGAATGGGGTGCCTTACACGCGCATCATGTGCGTGGCGCGCAGTGTGGAGTGCGGCAGCCATGCTGCCGCGCCAGCCGTGCTCACGATCCGGCGCGGATTGCAGCGGGCTCCCGTGCCAGTACGTACCCCTGCTGATGGGGATGGCTGAGCGCAGGCCGGTAGCCTACCCCACAGCGTGCTGGTGCCGGTAGTGTGGAGGGGTGGGTTCGGTAGGGGCGGGTTGAGAACCCGCCCCTACGGACGGTGCCTGTACCGTTCACCTGACCATCCACGGGATGCGGTGGATGGGAATGTCTTGCATCGCGTGCCATGGATGGTTGTTCAGAGGTGATCGCAGCCGCTACGTTCCCCGTTCCCGCGCAGCGCTATGCCTCACCCATACCCAGGTTGTCAACCGCTTCGCTCATCAGTCGAACCTATCTCATCGTGCGCGATCCTGGGCACTATCGCGTTGCCCTGCTGTCGCGTGGGTCTTACGTCACGAACGGAAAGCGGATGATAGCAGCGAAGGTAGCCGTTGGATCAGACCACGGGGAAGATGTCCAGCCTGCGCACCAGCGGCCATGGCCAGCCCCTGCCGGCGGTGGATGGAATGCCTCCACAGGGAGCGCTTGCAGCCCGACCTAACGCAGCGCGACATGTGGGTAATGCATAGGTCCGCCACCACGGTGTCCATCCGGCTGCCGTCGGTGATCCCTGCGGCGACGGACGGATGAACCGGATAGCTTCGGCATCACGACAGGGCTGGTGCCGAGCAGTGATGCCCGGGGAAGCGCATGCTGCGATAGCCCCTGATGAGAAGCGCAGATGGTAACTATAGCGTTATGGGTAATGAAAAGGCCGGGAGCGGGGATGGTGCTATTACCCATCATATCAAGTCTGCTTCAACGGAGATCATCGCTCAGGATCGCACTATCACGCCAGCGACCTGAGCGCGGATACGCCAACCAGCCTTCCCACGGAGTCATCTTACGCTCCGCAGGGGATACTCTTCCCAGACCAGATTCCCCGTGTCGCGTGGTATGAAGTGCGGCAGCGTGGCTGCCGCAGCAGCCACATTTTCGCTCAGGTGTGAGTCAGAGTGGTTTCCCCGTGCCGGTACGTGAGCCTGGTACCAGGGATTCTTAAGCTCAGGCTAGAAGCCCGAACCACACGGCGCGGCATCAGTACCACGCTGATCACGCCGCAGGGCGCTGGACGCGAAGGTATCCTCAACAATGGTGCGCAGTACTTTTCAAGATTTGATGTTACATCACAAAACAGAGCGTATCTCTTCAGCAATAGGCAGCAGTAGCGCGATGCCCTGTACCGCCATCACGATCACGCTCGTATCGACTGTGGTCCACCCAAAAGCACGTCACCAACCAGCCTTCCACTCGGCCCGGTAACGTAACTCTCTGGCCCACAGTCAGACACGGTGCATCTCACCGGCAAGAGCTGCTGCACACCGGGCAATTACCCAATCATTCCATTATTCATCCAGGCTGCACACTCTTCGTGCATTACTGCCCGAAACCGGCCCCAGCTTGCCCACTTGCCCCTGATTGCCGGATCGGACGTATCAGAAAGCTGTCGCAACTGCTGTGCCAGATTCACCAACTCCGCAGGCGGTATTGTACGGAATTCGTCAACCTGCTCATTGGGATCGCTCGCCTGCAACGTACCGGCCAGCTCATCCAGTAAGAAGACATAGCTGACAAAATAGTACGGTATCTCAACATTACTTTGATAGGTAATAATATTCAGAAATCGATTGATGCGCACCGTGAGACTCGTCTCTTCTGCAACCTCACGGGCCAGCGCTGTGCTGATGCTCTCATCCGGCCCAATCCCACCGGTGAGCAAACGAAACACATTGGGTGGGTAATAGGTTTTACGCGCCACAATCAGGCTGCCATCAGGACGGCGAATAACCATCCCCACTTCGCCAACCCGATCTGTTTTGCGCAACGGATCGAATCTGCCATCATCGAGGTATACATGGCAGTAACGAGGCGCACCATACGCCGCAACGAGATCGACAACTTCGGCTTGATGATGCGCTGGAAGGCGAGACAAAGCTTCTCGCCAATCCATTGTGTCTTTGCGATGGTGTTTCATGATTACCTGCTGAGATAGTCGATGATCGTTACATCAGTTCGCGGCCAGCTAGCCAGCGTCTGATGGGGATGATGCGAGTCACTCCCCCCAGAAACCAGCAAGCCGTGACGTGCCGCCGCAGCCAGCAGGCGCTCACGGGTGGCTGCGTCGTGCGTTGGATAGAAGACTTCGATCCCATCCAAACCAACCGCGGCCATAGCTGCAATATCTTCATCAGTCGCCGGTATTGCATAGATGCCTTTGCTCCGTCCGGGATGCGCCAGTACTGCCAGCCCCCCCAGATCATGTGCCACCCCGATCACCTCTTGGACGCTGAGTGGTCGGTAGGCAGCAGCGAAATGGGTCAGGATAAAGCGCATACCGGCCTCTTCATCGCCTTCACCGGCCACCCGGCCCGGTAATTCATTGTGGCGGGCCAACACCAATGCCACATCGGCGACGGTTGGCGGTCGATCACGATCACTCAGACCGGGCATGACAAAACCGGCAGCCGCCAGATCACGCAACAACTGCGCAGCATCGGCAGCATTGCGATGAACCACCTCGGCGCACAGGTCGAGCAGTAACGGTGCCTCCGGATCAACCGCGTAGACAAGCGTATGCCACAATTTACCATTGAAGGCACTATCAATTTCAACCCCACTCACCACCTGAACCCCGTAATGCATGCCGGCCATGGCCGTGGTAATCACATTGGCTGTCGTGTTATGGTCGGTCACCGCGATCATGGTCAGACCCTGGGCTGCCGCTGCAACCGCCAATGCTACCGGTGTCCAGGTTGCGTGATGAGGTGTTGCATTTGTGTGAATGTGTAAATCGATCATGGTTGCTCCAATGGCAGATTAGCCGCCTGCCACGCTTCAATCCCACCGTCGAGCGCTGCTACCGGCCCGTAACCGAGATCGCGAAAGATTTGCGCCCCCCGCTGACCGGCTGTTGGGCGGCTGGCATCGCCATAGGTAACAATAATCCCTCCAGGAGTCAATGCAGCCAGCCGCTGATTGAGATCAGGAGTTGCCAGACTCAATGCACCGGGCAGATGACCGGCCTGGTATGCCTCACCGGCCCGCATATCGACGAAGATGACCTGGCCGGCCTGCCATCGCTGGTACGCCTCGGCAACTGAAATCGTTGGCGCTGGAGGACTATTGGCCGGATCGCCGTGTCCAGGGGCTGTCTCCACCGTTGGAACAACAGTTGGCACGGCTGCTGGCGTTGAAGCACTGTTTCCGGTGATAACAAAAGCCAGGATACCGGCCAGCAACACAATACCACCAATCACGAGTGGTAATTGCCAGGCCGGTGCCTGCCTGGTTACTGGTGATTCAAAATTATCCATACGTCAAACATCGCCTTGTCTAGTTCTTGTCGTATTATAATGCAAGCAGGATACCGCCAACGCGCTGCGTCATTCAGCAGGATTATGTATGCTCACAACAATTTTACCCGATGTGTACCAGCTACGTCTGCCACTCCCCTTTGCCCTCAACCATGTTAATGTATATCTGCTCCGCGATCCACAGGGATGGACGGTCGTCGATACCGGCTTACATACACCCGCCGGCGAAGCTGCCTGGCAAGAGGCATGGACTGCGCTCAACCTCGACCCGGCTCAGATTCATACAATTGTCTTGACCCATTTCCACCCTGATCACTTTGGGATGGCCGGCTGGCTCCATCACCATTCCGGTGCCCGGGTACTGCTGGCCCCACGGGAAATCGAACTGGCCCAGGAAGTCTGGGTACAGCGAGCCGATCACGACGACCCCAGTTTACGCCATTTTCTCCGTCATGGTATGCCCGCCGATCTGGTCGATAAAGTCGTCGGTGCCATTGCCGGATTGCGGGCTGCGACCCGACCGCACCCACCCCTGACCCCCCTGCCACCCGGTAGCCAGGTAACGATGGGGGGGCGTTCTTTTGTCGCTATTCATGCCCCTGGCCATAGTGATGGGCAGTTAATCTTCTACGCAGCCGATGAGCGGCTGGCTCTGGTTGGTGATCAGGTGCTACTCAAAATCACGCCTCATATTGGCGTCTGGCCGGAAAGTGAACCCGATCCGTTACGGAAATATCTGGCCTCGCTGGCTGAACTGGCGACGCTGAAGGTCGATCTGGCCCTTCCCGGTCATGGCAAACCGATCACAGAGTGGAAGACGCGCATTAGTGAATTACAGGTGCATCACCACGAGCGATTAGCCGCTATGCTCGCCGCAGTGCGTAACGGTGCCGACACTGCCTTTGCCGTGGCGCAACGGGTATTCGATGTTGAGCGCTTCACCCCACACGAAGCTCGCTTTGCCATCGCTGAAACCATTGCCCACCTCGAAATGATGGTTGTCGATGGTTTACTGCAACGCCATGACGACGAACTGGTACGGTACACACTGTAAGACCACGTTCGCCAATCTGTAATCTACGCTCGTTAAGCGTACCTCAACGCATATGGTACCCTGCACATGCCATTCAGAATGATGGCTATCGGCAAGGCGCCCCTATGCGTTGGATAGATTCGTCAACTATCGTCATTGGAACGTGCATCATTGCACTCGCTGGCATCTTCGTTGCACCACCAATCACCATCCTGGCGTTGGTGGTCTGTATCGCCATGCTGCTTTGGGAACGGTATCATTTTGTCAAGGCTACCCGTACCCTCATCACCCACCTGCGCCGCAATCCAATTGAAACGAAACTGGAAGTAGGCACCGGTGTATGGGGCGAATTGTGTCATACGCTGAATCGCCTCTTGCAACAATGGCGTACCGAACAGCACCTGCAACGGCTCCAGCTCACCCAGCCGGCACTGCGACAGATCGATCCGCTCAGCCTCCATCCACCGGTCTCCGGCATGATCACACCTGTTGCAGTACTGGCGATTGGACGCCTTACCATCACCGATCCCCTCACCGAAGCACAGGCGCGCTTCGCACTGATCCGCGAACAGATCGCGCCACATCAGGCGCTGATCGAGTGGCGTCACGATCACCTCCTCCTGATCTTCGGGATTTTACACGCCGATACCGACCCGATGAAACAGGCGATCTCGTTCATCTCGGCTACTGTCCACGCCGCGCAAACTGTCGGTCTATCACTCCCACCACTCAGCCTGAGCAGTGGCCTGGGCCGGATCGGCGTCGTGCCCGTTCTGGGGCTGCATTTCAGCGGCGAACCACTGGAGCAGGTAAGCGTGCTGATCCGCCAGACTCCGCCGGGAATGATAACCTGTAACGATGAAGCCTATTTCCACTTGCGTCGCCTCGGCCTGCTCCCACTGAGCACCTTTCAATCAACGACCATCGGTCGTGGATACGCCCTGACTGTCACTGAACTCGCCGGGCAACGAAACGCAGAATCGTGATCGCATCCTTGCGTTTTACAACAGCCCGACGTATAATATTTCTACGTATCACTCCGACCAAGCCCCGTCGAATGGCGCGCCGCCGCTTCTGCGCAGGGATTTTTCATGGAAGAGCTTAATCATGCCGGCAACAACACAAACGAAGACATTCGCCAACCTGATCTAAACGACCTGCTCGACCGTGGCGATCAGGCACTGATGGAACAGATTCTACGCGATCCGACTCACGCCTATCGCAACCTCAAACACGGCGACACGGTCGACGGTCGTATTATGCAGATTAATCGCGACGAGATTCTGGTTGACATCGGTGCCAAGGCCGAAGGCGTCATTCCAAGTCGAGAGATGCAGACCCTCAGCGAGGAGGATCGCGCTGCACTTAAAGTAGGCGACACAATCCTGGTCTTTGTGGTGCAATCGGAAGATAAGGAAGGTCGGGCAATTCTCTCGATTGACAAGGCCCGTCAGGAAAAGAGCTGGCGTGCATTGCAAGAGTGTTACGAGCGCGGCGATATTATCTATGCCCGCGTGAAAAACTACAATAAAGGTGGTCTCCTCGTCGATCTCGACGGTGTGCGCGGCTTTGTACCGGCATCCCAGGTGTCGAGCATTAGTCGCGTCTCGGAGACGCAAAAACAATCCGAGATGGCACGACTGGTGAACGTGGAGCTGCCGCTGAAGGTGATCGAGATTAATCGCAACCGCAACCGGCTCATCCTGTCGGAACGCCAGGCCCTGGTCGAAACGCGGGAGTCGAAGAAGGATGAGTTGCTCACATCGCTGCGTGAAGGTGATGTGCGCGACGGTGTCGTCTCTTCGGTGTGCGACTTTGGTGTCTTCGTTGACATTGGCGGCGCTGATGGCCTGGTTCATCTCTCGGAAATCTCGTGGTCACGGGTCAAACATCCTGGCGAAGTGTTGAAAGTCGGCGATAAAGTCAAGGTCGCTATTCTCAACATCGACCACGAGCGGAAACGGATTGCGCTGTCGATCAAACGCACGCAGAGTGAGCCGTGGACGCGAGTAGCCGAACGCTATCAGCTTGGTCAGATTGTGGAAGGCACAATCACCCAACTGGCTTCGTTCGGAGCTTTTGCTCGCATTGAAGACGGGGTCGAGGGGCTGATCCATATCTCTGAAATGGGAGATGAACGGATTCAGCATCCACGTGAGGTGTTGAGTGAAGGTCAGGTCGTACAGGCGCGCATTATTCGGATTGATCCCGCCCGTAAACGGATGGGGTTAAGTCTGCGCCTGCACGCCGAACCAACTGAGAGTAGCGAGAAAGAGGAAAATCCCGATTAACGGCTATAACGAACCGATCAGGATGGCGCTCCTGGTCGGTGTTTCAGATAAAACAACGGGTGTTGTTCGCTATCCCCGGTCTGTCAAAGCCTGATAATCGTTTCCTCCTATTGAGTGAGCGGAGAATCATATGTCTGACCTCTACAGCAAATTTACCAAGCGCGCCAAGCAAGTGCTGCAACTGGCAGCCGAGGAAGCACGTGCGTTCAATCACCCATACATTGGTACCGAGCATATTTTGCTGGGCTTGATCCGCGAAAGTGAAGGGATTGCTGCGCGCGTCCTCGATGAGCTGGGTGTGAAATTGCCCCAGGCCCGTAGTGCGGTCGAGTTTATCGTTGGCCCTGGCGAAAGCACAATGGTTACCGACCAGGAGCTGACGGCACGGGCGCAGAAGGTGATTAAGTATGCTATCGAAGAGGCGAATCGCCTCAACCATCACTACATCGGCACCGAGCATCTGCTGCTGGGGTTGGTGCGCAACGGTGAGGGGGTGGCAACCGGTGTCCTCGATATTCTCGGTGTCTCCCTCGAACAGGTGCGCAATCAGGTAATGCGTGTCTTGCGCCACGGCACAGCCGGCGCAACTGCTGAAGGACGGACTGCTCCCGGTACGACGCCGACGCAGCGGCAGTCGAAGACCCCGTATCTCGACGCACTGGGTACCGATTTGACCGAGATGGCCGAGCAGGGTCGTCTCGACCCCATCATTGGCCGCCAACACGAGATCGAGCGCGTCATTCAGATTCTCTCACGCCGCACGAAGAACAATCCGGCCCTGATTGGTGAACCGGGTGTCGGTAAGACAGCCATCGTCGAGGGCCTCGCCCAGCGCATCGTTCAGGGTGATGTGCCAGATAGCATTAAGGGCAAGCGAGTTGTTACGCTCGACATGGGTGCGCTGGTTGCCGGTACCAAGTACCGTGGTCAATTTGAAGAGCGGTTGAAGCGCGTGATCGACGAGATCAAGGAGTCGCGCTGTATTCTCTTTATCGATGAGTTCCACACCATCATCGGTGCCGGTGGCGCAGAAGGGACGCTCGATGCGGCCAACATCCTCAAGCCCGCTCTGTCGCGTGGAGAGTTGCAAACCATCGGGGCCACAACCCTCGATGAGTACCGCAAGTATATCGAGCGTGACGCCGCTCTGGAACGCCGCTTCCAGCCGGTGATGGTTGATGAGCCGTCGATTGAAGATACCATCCAGATTTTGCGCGGGATCAAGTCGCGCTACGAGGATTTCCATCAGTTGCAGATCAGTGACGAGGCGATCCGGGCAGCGGCAGTACTCTCGGCACGCTACGTCCCTGACCGCCAGCTCCCCGATAAGGCGATTGACCTGATTGACGAAGCGGCGTCACGGGTACGCATGTACCGCTCGGCGACACCGCCGCGCCTGCGCGATGCCCTGCGTGGCCTGGAGGCGCTGCGCAAAGAGCGCGAAGCCGCCCTCGAAGATCAGCAGTTTGAACTTGCCAACGATCTGCGCGAGCGCGAAGAGCGTATGCTCAGCCGCATCCAGGAGATCGAGGCCGAGCTGGGTACCCGCAGCGACGAACGCTACGAGCGCCCATACGTCACCGAAGAAGACATTGCCGAGGTCGTTGGCATGTGGACGGGCGTGCCCGTGACCCGGCTGACCGGTAATGAAACCCAGCGCCTGATGCAGATGGAGGAGTTCCTCCATAGCCGGATCGTCGGTCAGCACGAAGCCATCGTCACCATCTCGAAAGCCGTGCGTCGCGCCCGTGCCGGCCTGAAAGACCCGAAGCGCCCAATCGGAAGCTTCATCTTCCTCGGCCCAACCGGTGTCGGCAAGACCGAGCTGGCCAAGGCACTGGCCGAGTTTATGTTCGGCACCGAAGAGGCGCTGATCAAGATCGACATGTCAGAGTTCCAGGAGCGCCACACGACCTCGCGCCTGGTTGGCTCGCCGCCCGGCTACATCGGCTACGGCGAAGGTGGTCAACTGACCGATGCCGTGCGCCGGAAGCCGTACAGTGTCGTGCTGTTTGATGAAATCGAAAAGGCGCACCCCGATGCCTTCAACCTGCTGCTCCAGGTGCTGGAGGATGGTCATCTGACCGATGGTAAAGGGCGACGGGTCGACTTCCGCAATACCATCATCATCATGACCAGCAACGTCGGCACCGAACACATTCGCCGCGCATCGCGGATTGGGTTTGGTAGCAACGCCGCCGAGATCGATCAGAACGATATGCGGCGCAAGGTGGATGAAGCGCTCAGAATGCTCTTCCGGCCAGAGTTCCTCAACCGGATCGACGCGACCATCATCTTCCACCCGCTCACCACCGAGGAGATTCAATCGATCACCCGGCTCATGCTCAAGCGTGTCCAGACCCAGCTCGACGAGCACCAGATCAAGCTGGAGGTGCAACCCGACGCCCTCGAATTCCTGGCCCGCCGCGGCTACGATCCGGCGTTCGGTGCCCGCCCCTTGCGCCGGGTGATCACCAACCTGATCGAAGACCCGCTGGCGGAGGGGCTGCTCTCTGGTCAGTTCCGCGACGGCGATACAGTTATCGTCGATACCTTTGAGGATCAGTTGCGCCTCCGTTCACAACGCGAGATCGACCAGGAACACGTCGAGGAAAGCCCGGCACTTGCCTGAGCGGTAAGGTAGAGACGAAGCGAGGAGCCGTAGAGGCTCCTCGCTTTGGGTTTGGTGAACTCTTGCTTTTCACGGCTGGCCTGGCGCGCTTGCACCGCAAAATGTGCCAGGCCATCCCTACTCCCGTTCCTGCCCCCCCTCACCACCAGAACCCAACAACGCCCCCAACAGCGCCGCTCGCCCGACCATTCCCACCAGCCTGCCTTCTTCATCAACCACCGGCAAACGCTTGATACGCCGTTCGATCATCAGCTCAACGGCACTGATAATCGGCGTGTCGGGATTCACCGTCAGCACCGGGCTGGTCATCACTGCTGCCGCCGTCAGATTCTTGAGCGCCAGCTCCAGCTCTGGCGGACGGGCACCGCCACCGATCCAGACCGCAAAGCGCTGTAACAATCCCGGTGCTACCGGACGAGCCGCCCGGCGGAGAATATCACCGTCGCTGATGATACCGACGACACGCCGATTCTGATCGACAACAACCACCCGCCGTCGGGGTGTCGAAAGAATACGGTCGAGTGTCTCAGCGAGGGGCGTTTCCGGTGTAACTGTCGGTACATCGCGAATCATGACCTCTCCAACGGTTTTGGCAGTGGTGAGTATTGAACCCGGCAGAACCTCACTGCTTGAGGCGAACGTATTCGCCACCGTCTGCAACAGATCGGATCGGCTCAACATCCCAACCAGGCGTCCGGCTTCATCAACTACCGGTAAGCGCTTGTGATCATGCTCTGTCATGAGCAGGGCAGCCTGGGTAAGCGAAGCTGTCGCAGGAATGGTAGTAGGGTTGGGGGTCATTACATCAGCGGCCCGTTCGGGACGAGCAGCCACTGCTGCCAGATGAGCCGCACGCTCGGCGCCGGGTAGTAACTGCTGCAAATGCAGTGGCAACTGGCTCACCCCACGCTGGAGCAGATCGGCATCAGTAACAATACCGATCACACGACGTTCGGCATCAACCACCGGCATTGCCCGCAAACCGCGTTCGAGTAGCAGACGTACCAGCTCGCCTACCGATGTTTCGGATGTGACGGAGATAACGTCGTGATTCATCACATCGGCTACCCTGAGATGAGCAGGAAGAGCACTTCCAGTCCGCCTCGCTACCTTCACGACCTGCACCGGCGAAAGCACGATCAAACCCTCTTGCACCAGCTCGCTAAGTTTGGGCAACAACCGTTGTAAGCGGTCACTCCGATCAATGCAGGTGATCACCAACGGCAACCGGCTTGGAATATCAACCAGGAGATCGCTGTGAAAGACCCCGTGGGTACCGTACCCCCCAGCCCCACGAAACACGGTCACCCCCGGTGCACCGGCAGCCCGCAGCGTATCGACAATACGGGAAGCGACGGTACGGCCTTGCAAGCTATCTCCCTCATCGATGTAAATCCAGAGTTGTTGAGTCACGGTCTGCTCCATTGGAGACCTCCTCTCTGCTAGCCACCAAACCACCGACCTAAGCCGACGCCGATGATAACGGCAATCAGGCCGCCGACAACGCTTCCTACCATGTAGCCTATTGCGGGCAGCCAGTTCCCACTGCTCAACAGACTGAAACTCTCATAGCCAAAGGTTGAGAAGGTAGTAAAACCGCCCAAGAGACCGGTAACCAGCATCAAACGTACCGGCTCACTCAGCGTCAATCGCGTGGAGATGAGCGTTAACAATAATCCGATCCCCAGACAACCGAGCAGATTGATGATGAAGGTACCGTAAGGCCATGCCGTACCAAACCGCTGAGCAGCCCACAGACCGATGCCGTAGCGCAGGTTGGCACCGATAGCTGCCCCCAGGGCAATCGCCAATATGTTGTTCATCAGTCCAGTTCTTTTCTCAAAGCAGAACCCAACAAAGCTACTTGTATTGTACGCCGATTTGTCAACTACGACTATGCCAAACACGCAGTAGGGGCGGGTTCCCAACCCGCCCCCTATGATCTCCCCCACCGCCGTGGATACAACTTCCCGACCGGATGGCCCATAACCCACGGTTCGGCGTAGGGGCGGGTTCCCAACCCGCCCAACCCTCCCCCCGACCTGAATACAACTTCCCGACCGGATTACCCATAACCCACGGTTCGGCGCAAGGACGGGTTCCCAACCCGCCCAACCCTCCCCACCGCCGTGGATACGGCTTCCCGACCAGATCGACTGTAGGGGCGGGTTTGGAACCCGCCCCTACAAAACCCGCCCCTACGGAATCCGTCTATCCGCATCACGACGAGTGACGTATCGTCTCACCAGGCACTATGTTCGTGTGTACACAAAACCGGTTCCCGAACACCCGATCATCGCCTCCAAAGACCGTGCCTTACGCCAAACCCAACCTATGCGCGCAACTCGCTAAAAGTGCGGGAAGGGAAATCCTCTCATCCCTCCCCGCACGAACAGCGCAGGCTTACGCCCGCACCTCCTGGCGCTGAAACAGAATGTAACCGACCGCAAACAACACAATCGTCGCTGCAATGAGGCCAGTCGCGTGCGGCCACGTGAGCAGAATGCTTTGCATGGCCGGCAATGGTGTGCCAGGAATGGCATTGTGCAACTGGATCGGCAAGATCAAGCCCAACGCCCGCACAGTCGGATTGAGCATCGCCAGCGCCACCTCCGAGAAGAGGGTGTTGGGCGAGATACGGGTCAGCATCAGTTCGAGCTGAATCTGGTTGATCAGCGCCTGTGTATCACCGGGAGGTACCGGTTGCAAGGTGCGCGCCAGCAGACTCGACAGAATCCCCCAGAATACGGTGAAGAACAGCCAGACCGCAATCGCGGCCAACGCTGCGGTGGCCGGCTGGCGAAAGATGATCGAGAAGAGCATTGCCAGCGCCAACCAGATACCACCGTAAAAGATGGTCACCAGCAAAAACCAGAAGATACGCAGCGTCTCTTCACCGGTTGGCGGTACCCCCAACTGGAGCAAGCCCATCCCGATGATCAACAACCAGATCGCTGACAATGCCAGGGCCAGGGTGCCTAAACCGGCCAGAAACTTACCCAGCAGAAGCGCATCACGGTAGATCGGTTGCGCCAGAACCTTCGACAACGTGCGCTGGTTGAACTCACCATTCACCGAGTCAAAGGCCAGCGCAATCGCGAGCAGTGGCACCAGCAGACCCAGAAAGCCGACAAACGCCGGCAAAGGATCACGCGCCGTTGTGAAGAGGCGCAAGAACAGGAACTCATCACCACTACCGGTACCGGCACGCAAGTTTTGCGCTGCTGCGTAGACAGTGCCAAAGGCGGTGAGTAAGATTAACGCCTCCAGAATCAGCATCCGCACACTGGTCAGGTAGTCGGCCATCTCTTTCGCTACCACCGCCCACAGCCCCGTCCACGGTGAACCCTCACGTTGCTGCCGGGCCGTTGCCATGCTAAGCTGTCGCTGCATAGGCTGCTCCTTTCTGGAAGTAGCGGGCATAGACCTCATCAAGACCCGGTGTGTCGATGCTTAAACCGAGTAAGCGTCCACCGGCCTCCACCACTTTACGGGCAATCTCTGCCCGCACATCAGTACGGGCTTCGACATTGTAAAAGCGCGTACCGTCCTGGGCCACGTTCAACACATCAGGGAGTTCACGCAGAGCCGGCGCCACCGCCTCACCGCCCTCTACCTCCAGGTGAATGCGGTAGGC
Organism: Chloroflexus aurantiacus J-10-fl; assembly: GCF_000018865.1. NCBI lineage: Bacteria > Bacillati > Chloroflexota > Chloroflexia > Chloroflexales > Chloroflexaceae > Chloroflexus > Chloroflexus aurantiacus. The sequence continues at coordinate 3,299,140 of NC_010175.1, read as the reverse complement.
TCCACCAAGCACGCGCTGCGCCAGCTCACTGACTGTCCCTTCCAACACCATCCGGCCTTTGTGGAACAGGCCAACCCGATCACATACCGCCTGTACCTGTTGCAGCAAGTGGGATGAGAGCAGCATCGTAATCCCACTCTCCTTCAATTTCCGGATCAGGTCGAGGAATTCGCGCACTGCCTCCGGGTCGAGCGCCAGTGTCGGCTCGTCCATAATGATCAGTTGTGGTTGCTTGATCAGCACCTCTGCCACCCCTAAACGCTGGCGCATACCTCGCGAGAAGGTCTTCACCCGCCGATCAGCAACATTGCTCAGACCAACCTGCTCAAGCGCTGTGGCAATACGCTTGCTCATCTCCGGCTCACGCATGCCATTCAGCTTTGCGATGTAGTTCAGATTTTCGCGTGCTGTCAGGTTATCGTAAAAGCCAACCTGGTCGGGCAGATAGCCAACCCGCGCCTTGACACTCAACGGTTGCCGGGCCGGGTCTAAGCCCAACACCCGCACACTACCGCTGGTTGGCTCAGTCAAGCCGAGCAGCATCAGAATCGTGGTGGTCTTACCGGCACCATTCGGGCCGAGCAGACCAAAAATTTCACCTTTACGCACAGTCAGATTGAGGCCGTCAACGGCAGTGAATGTACCGTACTGTTTGGTCAGATCACGGCACTCAACCACAACCTCTGCCATAACACCACCTCCCGGCTAGATTTGCACTGGTCGTCTCGTGCAGCAACAAAGGGATGGCAACGGTGAGCCGTCACCATCCCCACCTGCTAGCGCCGTCCGAACCGCATCACTGCCACGCCAACCCCAACCACAGCAACAGCGATCAGGGCAATGCCAACCAGCCCCCACAGCGTCGAGGTCAGCACAGTGAAGCGGAACTCACTGGTTGCGGCAGCGGCATCAGCCGGGCGAGCGGTAAAGGTCACCAGATAGTCGCCGGCAATTGCCTGGTTCGAGGGCTGCACCTTCGCCGTGACTTCAACTACCTGATCGGTAGCCAGTTCTGGAATCTGCTTCGGCTCAAACTCAACCGTCCAGCCAACAGGTGGCGAAGCGCTCAACTCAATGTTCCGGGCCGGCGCACTACCATTATTGCTTACCACCAGCTTCACCTCAGTCTGTTCGCCAATGCGCGCTTCACCCGACAACCGACCATCAGGGGTCGTCAGGAGCAGTTGTGGTTGACCGGTAATATCGGCGACCAGGCGTGTGGTTGCCTGCAAATCACCACCACGGGCCAGAATACCGATCTCATAGGTACCGGCAGGAACATCAGTCAGCGCACGAACCTCAACACTCAAATTCTTCGACTCATTGGGGCCGAATGGCACACTGGTAATGCTCTGACCGGAGAGTTTGAAATCGACCTGGAAACCGCGCGGTGCTTCGGCGAGCAGACTGACTGGCACCTCCTCAGTGCTCTCATTCTTGAGGGTCACATTGTAGCGGAAGGTTGTGCTCGGCGAACCACGCAGTGTGGGCAGATCAACGTTGAACGACAGACCGGCTGGATTGGTCGTCTTCTCCTTGAGGGTCAGGGCAATCGGAAGCGTTACCTCTTGCGAGACACCGGTGGCAACCGCCAGCATCTGGTACTCACCGGCCTTCACATCGGCAGGGGGTTCAATCCGCAGATCAAACGTCGCATTGTTGTTCGGCTCAACATACGCCGACTGGATCACCCGGCCATCACCGCGGAACGTTGCCGTCCAGCCATTGGGCACATTCCGCAGACCAAGCCGCACGATTTGGGGAGTCGTCTCCGTACCAAGCGTCAGCTTGAACGTCACCGTATCACCAACTGTAGCTTCTTGTGAAGGATAACGAGTATAAAAGAAGAGATTCCGCTGGCCTTCCTGTGCCATCGCCGGCGCTGCACCAGCAACAATCAGAAGCGCCAGCATCACAAGTACGCTAATGATGCGAAGCGTGCGCATCGTTCACCTCTCTTACTACTGACACCTGATCATCTGTCGCGGTGACCCGCTCAATTGTGAGAACATAGAGAATGATGATTAGAAGAAGATTAGCGGAGTGTTAGTGTTGTCTATGAGAAGACAGGAGATAGGAGGTAGAAGATAGGAGATAGGAGATAGGAGGTAGGAGGTAGAAGATAGGAGGTAGGAGATAAGAGTGTAGAAGAAGAGAGTGCAGGGAGATTGTGGGTTGGGTTTTGGGCCATCCATCATTCACCCACTCACAGATAACGATGGACCAGCTAATGTGATACATATATCGCGCACAACACCTGTCACCTGTCGTGTGATGCTATAAGTAGAACTTATTTCATAAAAAGTTGTACTGTCGCGCTCTAATAACTATAACTATCTCCGGTGCCATCACGTACTGGATTGGTTGCCTTGCTCGCTCATCATCCACGTGTGGCGTAGTTTGGAGTGCGGCAGCCATGCTGCCGCGCCAGCCGTGCTCACGATCTGGCGCGTGTAACGTCGTTGACCCGGCTGGTCACGCGGATGCCGGGTGTGCTCGTCATGAACATCGAATCGAGTGGCAATGAATAAGATGCCTTCTCGTAGATGTTTTTTGAAATAGGTTCTAGTCCACTTCTGAGTACAGCGGTGAGGTTTGGCATAGCGGCAGGTCTGACAAGGGTGGACACGAGCGGTTGTAGAGACCGGTACAGCACGCAGTTGCAAACCAGGCGCAGAATAATTATCTGACGTCAAATCCGGTTTACAAGAGCTTGTTTCATAAAAACCCATGCTGTCGTGCTCTTTGCCTGTCACACAGGCGAATGAACTCTTGTCAATCACCCACGACAGCATATCCTGCTCCCAGGCTGCCGGTATGGTAATAAGGAGGGCTGACAACCATCGACGGTTCTATCACACGCTGGATTGGTTGCCTTACCCGCTTGTCATGCACGTGTCGCGACGTTTGGAGTGCGGCACCATGGCTGCCGCAGCAGCCGTACTCACGATCCGGTGCGTGGCATGCCGTTGACCCTGCCGGAATTGCGGATACTGTGTGTGCTCGCCACAACCATAGAGTCTGTCAGTAATGAGTTGAGATAGCTTCTATGTAGATATTTTTTGAAATAAGTGCTAAAATTCATCGCCCATAATCGCACCATCATGCTGACAGTGACATGAGCGCGGATACGGAGAACAGAGTTTCCGCTGCGCACGCAGTGAGATCACACACCGACGAGGACACAGTTTCCAGGCCGGGTTGCTCGTGGCGCACGTTTGGCCGTGCGGAAGTCACGCTTTCGCATCCACTGCACGCACTGGCGGGTACAGGTCGTAGCGCGGGTCGGGATCGGTACGTGAGCCTGGTGACGGTGCATCTTGTTAGTCAAGATTTGACATAGCCACCATGATCAACACAGCGTTCCGTCAGCAATTCGGTACATCTGACCCACGCACGCTCAACTGCTAGCCATGCTTTGTCAGCGCATACTCCCACAGCTGATGTGGTGCAACATGAGGCGATGTGGATCGACTGAAGAGGATGTGCACAGGGAGAGTGTGCAAATGGCGCTGCAATGCTTCACGTGAGAGCGCATGAACTGACTGCGGATACAACCTAAACCGGTAAAACAGATGGTAATCAAGGATACCAAGCCGCTTGCCAAGCCAGTATAAGCGTCGACGCAACTGTATACGATACATCCAGCGTATATGGTGACAAACATTGAAAAAGATCAGACCACCTGGTTTGAGCACACGAGTGAATTCAGAAACGATCTGAAATAGAGCGTAGCGGTCTGGAATATGCTGGAAAACCCCAAATGAAAAGACAAGATCGATACTGTTATCCGGTAGATCAATGCGATCTCGCTGTGTAACGAAAAACTGTGCCCGGTCGAGGTCTTTGTGTAAATTTCGCGCTTTCTGTATTAGCGCTTCCGAGACATCGTACCCAACGTATTCATCAAACCACGCGCAGAACGCAGGTGCCAGCCGTCCGATTCCACACCCAAAATCAAGCACCCGGTGAAACTGCTGCGGATAACCGAGTTGAGAAATTTCCCGACGCAAATCCTCGACCTGAACATAGCCAGTCTGCCAGAAAGCTGGCAAATCCCAGTCGCTTTTACCGGTCATTGCCCAAAAGGGATTGAGCTTACCCAACGCATCCCACTGCTGACGATTGATATTCATCAGACCCCCCATTTTATAATAAAGAGGTAACCATGGGCGATTGTGGCATAAAGAGAAGTATTATCCGCCCCCATAACACTTTAGCGTGTGTAATCAATCATTGCATCTCGTATGACGAGCAGGGAATTGGAATATTTCCCGATCTGAAGGTGGGGTTTTTCGTGTACATTGGGGGCATATAGCTTATCTTAAAAATATCTTACAACTATAACCGCCAATCAGGCTTATTGCATAAAAGCTGTGCTGTCATGCATCCAGACTGTCACCCAGACTCACGAACGCTTGCCAATCACCACAGCCTGCCTATCCTGCTCCCAACACCTCGGTGTGGCAGCGAGCAGCGCTAGCGACCATCAATGCAATGGTGCCATCACCCGCCTGGCTAATCGCCTTGCCCGCACATCATGCGCGTATTGCATCGTGTGTGCGATATTCATGCTGCCGCAGCAGCCGTGCTCACGATCCGGTGCGTGGCGTGCCGTTGGCCTGCTCATCACGGGTATGCTGTGTGTCCTCGTCACGCTCATGTAGTCTGTAGCTTCTACATCTGTTGAAAAGAGCCATTGGCAAGCACGACATTGATGAGCACTCTCAGCAGGCAAATATCCCCTGTCGTAATGGTCTGGCTACGCTGAAGTCACTTTCAGTTTTGCCATGCTATACTACGTGTTATATGGAAGATAACAACTTTAACGTCAGAGGAGGCATGGGATGCAGCAAATCAGCGTAGACGAGGCAGCCGGGCAACTGGCCAGTCTGATCGATGCTGCGGTACGCGGCGAAGTCATCTTGATAACGACCGACGATCACCATGTCGTTCGATTGGTTCCGGTCAAACAGGTCAGACAGCCACGTCGTCCTGGTAGTGCCAGAGGTATGATCCGTATGACGGATGACTTCGATGCGCCGCTGGAAGATTTTCAGGAATATACAGTGTGAAACTACTGCTCGACACTCACAGTTTCATTTGGTTCATAGAAGATAACCTGTCCCTCAGTCTCCGTGCTCGTACATTGATTGAGGAGCCAACCAGTGAAGTGCTTCTCAGTGTGGCGAGCGTTTGGGAGATGGCTATCAAAGTCAGCCTGGGGCGGCTTCAATTGAGCCAGCCCTTCGAGCTGTTTATACCCCATCAACTGCTACTGAACGATATTACTCTGCTCGACATCACTCTCAATCACACTCTGAAGATTGCAACGTTACCATTTCATCATCGCGATCCGTTTGATCGTCTGCTGATTGCGTAAGGTCTGGTTGAAGGAATTCCAATCATTAGTGCCGATAGTATTTTCGATATGTATGGCATGAGTCGGCTCTGGTAGGGTGAAGAATGAGCCTGACCAGTAAGACATCTATCTGGAGTCGTTGTAACGAAACCGGATGTTAGCCAGTATACTTAAAGCGTATTATGCCGCGTTGCGTAGAGCAAAGCTCTACTCCAAGGCCAGAACCTATTTCAAAAATGTCTGCTTACGCTAGAATGGCGGTATGAGCAGACATGACCTCACCGACGACCAATAGGCGGTGATCGAACCGCTCATCCCCAAGAAAAAAAGCACACGGGGTCGTCCATGCACCAACGACCGACGGACACTCTGAACGACACGCTGTCTGTGATGCACACGGGCTGTGCCTGGGCAGACCTGCCAAAGGAGTACGGGGCACCCAGCACCTGCTGGCGACGATTGCACGAGTGGTCGCAGGACGAGACGTGGGAGCGCAGCTGGCGCACCCGCTTGAGCCACCGCGATGCCGACGGCAAGCTGGCGTGGGCACAGGCGTTGCTGGACGGCAGCGTCGTTCCGGCGAACAAGGGGGCCATGGCGGAGGCAAAACGAAGGTTGGCAACGGCTCGAAGGTGATGATCGTGGTCGATGGCAACGGCGTGCCCATCGGCCTGCACATGGACAGCGCACAACCGCACGAACGCACCCTGGCTGAACCGACGGTGCAGAGCATTCGTGTTCTACGCAGACGCGGTCGGCCCACCACGCGACCGAAAGCATTGGTAGCAGATAAAGCCTACGATAGCGCCGAGGTTCGCCGGACCCTGCGTCGGCGAGGGATCACACCCACCATTTCACCTATTGGGCGGCCCAACCGCACGTACCCCAAGCGCGGGCATCCGATTCGTGCCGGCACACGCTACCGGCAACACTGGAAGGTCGAGCGTTGCTTCGGTTGGATGGACAATTGCCGTCGGTTGGTAGTGCGCTATGACTGTCATCTGCATATCTATCGTGCGTTTTGTCTCGTCGCTATCATTCTGTGGTGTATTGACCGAATTTTGAAATGAGTTCTAGATAAAATATACTCATCACGTAGAATGTAGAGCAAGACTTATGTAGTTGTAGAGGAATGCTATGATCAATACCAATGCCTGGGATGTATTTATATCATACGCTAGCGAAGATAGAGAAACGGTTGCAGCGCCACTCGCTGAGGCATTACGCGTTAATGGATTGCGAGTTTGGTACGACCAGTTTGAACTCACTCCAGGGAAGCAATTATTACAATCCATTGACGAAGGGTTGCGAGAGTCGCGATTTGGAATAGTTGTATTATCACCCCATTTTTTCGCAAAAGAATGGCCTCTGCGTGAACTGGCAGGACTGTATACACGATCTATCCAGGAAGGTCAAAAACCTTTTATTATACCAATATGGTATCAACTCAATGTATCTGAAATAGCAAGATACTCTCCGCTCCTTAGCAATATCATCGCAATCCCATGGGACAGTGGCATTGAAATCGTTGTTCAAAAGATACTTTCCGTAATCAATGCAGGCCGTGTTGCAAATCCAGATCAACAATACATCAGAGTATTATCAGAGGTTTACAATACCCTTCACCACGAAGATATTGATGAAGAAATAAAACGTATACTTGCAATGTATCCTCTCCATCTTATCCAGCAAGCACTTGAGGCACTTTTACGTAAAAACGATTTACGATCTACAGTTCGTGCGAAAGCGTTTTCAATACTATGCAAACATCAAATCAGCAGAACCGAAATCATTAATGAAATATTGGCAAGTACAAACACATCCTTACTCAAAGAAATTATCACCATCCTATCGAGCACTAACATAATGCTGTCGAAAGAGCAAATTCACATTCTTCTGAGCAATCCCCACCTTCCTCGCTCTACAACTGGTCTTGGATCAATAATCCGACGAATTATTCAGCAAGATACGACCTACTCCTCCGAAGTATTTTTGCCAGCGGCAAAACATCCATCCTGGGAAGTTAAATATGACTGTATTCGATCAATTATCCGAGTTAATGATAAAGAAACGCTACGAGTTTTACTACCATTTTCCACAATGAGTTATTGGAAGGCACGGCGAACAATCGTTGAATACATTCGTGAGCGGATTCAACGAGGAGACTTAAATGCTGATGATAGACAGATTGCCGAACAGATTCTGTTGCAGATATGCTCAGACGGCAAAACGGCCGAAAAAACACCTACTATGAGATTAGCAAGAGAAACGTTAGCAACTCTTCAGGGAAAAACATTAAAACATACTAATAATCCTGTTATTTCAATTTTATTCATATCTAGTGATCCAACAGACACGGATAGACTTCGACTAGGTGCCGAAATTCGTGAACTACAGGAGCGATTACAATTGTCTAAATTGCGAGATTGTTTTATACTACATCAGCGCATGGCTGTTCGACCAATCGATATCATTCAAGCACTCCTTGATCTAGAACCACAAATTGTACATTTTTCTGGACATGGTAACGCTCGTGGAGCATTATACTTAGAAGATCGACAAGGAAAAGCACTACCTGTTGAACCGGAAGCGCTTGCAGCTCTCTTTAAACAATTCTCTAATCAAGTACGTTGTGTCATCTTGAATGCGTGTTATTCTGAAACACAAGCAAAAGCAATCTCGCAACACATCGAATATGTGATTGGCATGGATCATACCATCAGCGATGAGGCTGCGATTGCATTTTCTGTCGGTTTCTATCAGGGACTGGGAAGTGGTCGAACCATTGAAGAGTCCTACCACCTTGGCTGTGTTCATATCCATCTACATGGACTACCAGAACATCTCACTCCGGTATTGTTGAAGCGGGTATAGACCACTCCCTCACCACCACCAGCAACCAAAAGCTAAACGCCAGATCAGGCCAGAAGTAGAAAGCGTCAACCAGACCATGCGTCAGCGCACCGGCCATCGTCGCCGCAACCCCAACTGCCAGCGCCAGCGAGGGTGCGTGCATTGGTACACGCACCATGCGCCAGGTTGCCCACCCCAGCCCCAGCAACAGCAACGGCCCGCCACGGAGCAGGAGATCGAGGATCAGATTATGGGGATGCGCAGTATACACCTCGTTGGTATCACGGAGCGCCGGGTCAATGTATTGCTGATAGACAACCAGAAACTGGTCGAGACCGATCCCCAATGGATGGTCGGCCAGCATTGCCAGGGCCGCGCGCCAGGTGGATAGGCGAATAGTGCTGCTGCCGGTGAGCAGACTCAAGCGCTCGATACCGAGCGCAGACAGCATAATCGCCATCAGCAGAACACCCACACCAGCCCCGATGATCAATCGATAACGGAGCCGGGGGGTAGCAGCAAAGAAGATCAAACACCCACCGGCAACCAGTGCTCCCAGGTAGGCGCCCCGCGAGAAGGAGACGGTCAACGCCGCTAATGCCAGCAACGCAATCCCGGCAAACGTCAACGCAAGCCACTGCCTGCGTTGCTGCCATGCTGCCCATGCCAGCGCTGCGGCTAACGGCCACACTCGCCCCATTGCCAGACCAAGATTGTTGGGATGACCGTACAAACCGGTCGCCCGCACAACGCCCTCAGTTGCAACCAGGTCAGTACCATGACCGATCTTCGTGCCGAAGAGTGGCACCAGATTGACACCGCCAACCTGCGCCAGCGCCACTAACGCCGAGACGGCACCAGCCGCCAGCCAGCCGATCAGGGCAGGATAGACCACTGCCCGCCCCTGCCGCTCGTGCCACCAGATCAAGGCCGCGAAGAGCAGCGGCTCAATGATCATCCAACGCAGCTCACGCAACGCAGGGCCGCGCATGTCGGCGATGATCACGCCCCAGATACCACCGATCAACACCAGCACTGCCGGCATCATTGCCCACACTGCTACCGGCAGTGCGGGCAATGCCGGCCAGCGCATACGCCGCCAATCGCGGATGAGCGTTGCGACTGCTGCGATGATCAGTGTAACTTCGTGCAACGGGAGATAAATGCCACTGTCGCGGATACCGAAACGGGAATCGAACAGACCCTTGGGCAGGAAGTACAACGGTACCGTGATCACTACCCAACGCAGCGCCAGATCAGGCCGGGCAATGCTGAGGCCGATAAAGGGCAACAGACCGATCATCGTCAACGGGAGTTGAGCTGAGGCACGATACGCAATCGCAAGAGTGATCCCCTGCAAGGCAAAGATGATCCACTCGCGGCGACTAGCAGCGATCTGTGACCAGCGAGCGATCAGGTGATCGAGCAGCGCGAGCGCTGTGCGCATGGTAAGTGCGCCAATGACCGCAATACCGGCAAATAAGAGCAGTGGCCCGTAGTCAGCCGGAAATTGCCAGGGAAGATCGCGCACAACCGCAAAGCCGGTCGGTGCCGATCCACCGCGCAGCTCGATAACGTGAGTAGTATCGGCCAACCCATGCACAGCATTTGCCTTCAGCGTGATCGCATCGCCATCGAGAAGCACCGTTGTCGGCGATCCACCGTAGAACTCCAGACCGGTACCGGCAAACCGAACACGCCAGCCATCAACTGTTCGCTCAACTGCCGGATGGCTCCAGTCGTGAACGCCAACGTGAGCGACAGGCGGCGCTTGCATATACGCTTGCACGATCTGGTACGATGACAAAAGCTGCCAGTCACGGCTGACCAGTGCGAAATAGGGGGTCGGATCGGCGGGGTCGGGTTCGGCATAGCCGCCATAACGCAGCATCCAGATATTCATCACCCCCATCCAGGGCCACTCGCGACGGGCGCGCTCAATCTGGGCAACCAGATATGCCCCCTTCGTCTGTTCATCAACCGGCGGCCCCCACACGAAACGACGTTCTGCCGGAATCGTATCTGGCGCAGCATTGTAGCCGAACTCAGTTACCCACACCGGCGTCGCGACATCACCGTGACGCTCCATTACCTCACGCAGCAAGACGACACGGCTGACGTCGTTGCGCGTATCAATAGGCCGGTGCCAGTTCCAGTTATCACGTCCTCGCAAGAAAACGTAGCGATGTTCGGTGGGTGGTTGACCAAGACCGTAATTCTGAGCTGCCATAATATCGAAGTAAGCAGCTCCTCCCAGACGATAGATTGCATCGAGATATTCAAGCTCAGTCATTGGCGCACGCGGATCAAGCCCATCCGTCGGCGCCAGACCGGGGAAGAGGACAACGGCATCAGGGTTGGCAGACTTCACCGCTTCATAACCAACCCGCAGCAGGGCAAGAAAATCTGCCGGTTTCGGCTCTTGCCAGCCCCATTCATTCTTAAGGTTCGGTTCGTTCCAGATTTGAAAGTAGGTTACCTTCCCCCGATAGCGCGTTACCAGCTCGGTCAGAAAGCGACCATAATCCGCCAGATCATCAGGCGGCCCGGTTGAGTTGCCATCAACTGCTAGCCCGGCCACAAATTCCGGCGTTGATCGTCCCTGCTCGCGCGCCCAATCGGGTGGCCGATCCACGCGCATAATCAACTCGATCCCGTGCGCTACCGCTGCATCTACAATGCGGTCGTACTTGGCCCAACTCGAAACAACCCCAATCGTTGCCTCGTTTCGCCGGTCGGTGAAATCACCCCGCCCGTGAATCTCAATATCTTCCCAGGGCACCTGCATGCGCACGTAGCGCGCACCCAGCGCACGCACCAGAGCAAAGGTACGGTCGGCAGCCGTTGGATCAGGTTCAAGGTGAAGATTAAAAACATTGACCCCCAATGCCGGGCCATCGGTGTACGGGAAGGGAGAGGAAATTGGCGACCGGGAAGCAATTCCGCGCAGCGCAGCATTATCAAGCCAGACGACAACACCGAGTGCAGCAGTCAGCAGCACTCCCAGACTACAGAGCAAGAACATGCGAAGAACGGTGTTGCGCCACATAGCGCGGAGAGTATAGTCGAGCAGATGTCTGATGTCAAGCAGGAGCGGTGAGGCGTAGTTGGGGAGGAAATAGGAGATAGAAGAGAGCAAATAGGAGGTAGAAGAGAGCAAATAGGAGATAGAAGAGAGCAAATAGGAGAAGGGAGCAAGTAGAAGCAGCAGTTTCTGCAACACGATCAGACGATGTGATGGCATGAGACGATCAGCGTTTTGAGGATACGCATCAGAAGCACGATTGCGACCTCTGGCTCATTGTGATAGCGCTGCACCGCTGTGTACTGGCGCTGGGCTATCCCCTGGGAGCGCGAGCCTCCGGCTCGCTCATCATCTTAAGCAAGCGTCTCCCCTCTCTTTATCCTCCGTGGCGCTGTAGTGCATCTCCCACCACTGCAACATCACAACCCCAGCACTGGGTTATCCCCTGGGAGTGCGCGCCTCCGCCTCGCTCATCACCTCACGCAAGCCTCTCCCCCTGGGAGCGCACGCCGCTTCACTCATCACCTCACGCAAGCATCCACCCCTGGAAGCACGAGCCTCCTACTCGCTCGTCACCTCACGCAAGCATCCACCCCTGGGAGCTATGCATTACCCACAACTGGTGTCAACCACGTGCGTATCAGCGGGGATGATCGCTATTGGTGTTGTTTTGAACGACTGGCCCGGTGGCAGTGCGCTGCTCCAGCCGTGCCGGCACGTGCTGGATGGATTGCCGTACCCGCTCGTTATGCGCGTGTCGCGTGGTTTGGAGTGCGGCAGCCATGCTGCCGCGCCAGTCGTGCTCACGATCCGGCGCGTGGTGGAGCGGTGCCCCGGATGGTCACAGCACGAACAAATAGCTGTATCTCGTTCTCATCCCGCCCACCGGCAGGAATACCGCTTCCAGCCCGGATTGCCCTCGTATGGAGTGCGGCAGCCATGCTGCCGCGCCAGCCGTGCTCACGATCCGGCGCGTGGCGTACTGTGCCCCCATCCTGGTCACGGGGGTGCTGGATGGGATCGTGCCGATCATCGCGTCCGTCAGGCATGCATGCGATTCCTGCCCGTAGACGGTTATGTTGCAAGAGATTCGTGCCTGCGCACCAACGGCCACGGCCAGCACCTGACGGTGGTGGCGATGATGCCGGCACGCGGGCTTCCAGCCCGCGCCACGGGGAGCGCTGGCAGTCCGGCCTAACGCAGCGCGACATGTGGGTAATGCATAGCCCTGGGAGCGCGCGCCGCCGGCTCGCTTATCACCTCACGAAAGAGCATCCTCCTGGGAGCGCGCGCCGCCTCGCTTATCACCTCACGCAAGCCTCTCCCCCTGGGAGCGCGCGCCGCCTCGCTTATCACCTCACGCAAGCCTCTCTCCCTGGGAGCACACACCGCTGCCTCCCTTATCACCTCACGCAAGCCTCTCCCCCTGGGAGCGCGCGCCGCCTCGCTTATCACCTCACGCAAGCCTCTCTCCCTCTGTGTCTCTGTGGTTCATCTCCCACCACTGCAACGCAACAGAACCAACATTCGGGGAAGACAACAATTTACCGACTAACGCACCTTCTGTCGTATCAGGAGACATTATCTCAGTCTTCTGCTCTCCCCTCTCCTACGCCACATTCAAAGATGAACAGGCTATATGAGCAAACCCTACTTCTGCTGGAGCTACCAGGCAGGCTTACCCTCATGAACTGTCTCCAGCAGTATCTGCAAATTTTCTGGCTGTTTCGAGATGGGTTAACTTACCCGGCTCACTGCTACCCTTTAGTCAAACAAATAGTCCTGGTGTACCACGATTAACCGGCATAGCCCTCCCTTTCACAGACGAACATAGCGCAGGTGCGTCGCAGTAGGGCTTGCAAGCACTCTGTCAATCCGAAACTGCGGTAGCGGCTCATGCAGGTTCTCGAACAGACGCCGTCCACCGCCGAATATGACCGGGATCAAAGCGATTTCCAGCTCATCAACCAAACCCAGGTTCAGGTACTGCTGGATAACATTTGCACCACCGGAAATGCGGATGTCACGCTCTCCTGCCGCTTCCCGTGCCAGCGCCAGAGCCTGTTCTGGGCCGTCATTGACAAAGTAGAATGTGGTTCCACCCGGACGTACCCAGGGATTGCGGCGCTCGTGCGTCAGTACGTACACAGGCGTGTGAAACGGCGCTTCTTCGGGCCATCCACGTTCACCACCTTCAAACATGCGCTTGCCCATGATATGGGCGCCAGTGCGCTCGAAGGTGTGACGCACCATGTCGTTAACCGGGCCAGTCTCACCTCCAGTTCCCAGTTTTAGCTTCTCGCGCAGATACTGTTGACTGAGCGCCCAGGCCATCAGTGCACCCCATTTCGCGCCCCAGTTTTTGTAGGTTGGGTCGCTGAAATGCGCCATGTCCATACCTTCCGGCGCCATGAAGCCGTCGAGGCTGAGGCTAATGTTGACGAATACCTTGCTCATAATGTTCCTCCTGGATGTAGGATAGCGATCCGATGTCACTCAGTCCTTATTCGCCTCGATCAGCATGGGGGTGAAACCGCCGGCAATGAGGCGGCGACCGTCGAAGCGGGATGCCAATTTTGAAATTGCATGCGCGGGTCGTCTGTTACCTTCGTCATCCCTGCATCCCGAATAGCTTTGTCGGGCCATTCGACAAATGACAAAACAGCGGTTTCGCCCTCGCGTGCGCCGGCTACTTGAAGAAAGGTCGGGTATTGGCCGGCATCCAATCGTACCTCACTCGCATGGTATGTTGAAGCCCCAGAGCCGATGGGATCGAGCCAACACTGGACAACGCGAACGGCGCCGTATTCTCGCAACACCTGCGCGGAAATGTAGGCCAGTTCCTCGTAGGCCGTTTTGTTTTCGATAGGGACGGGGACAAGGTAGAAGTCAAAATAGGGCATACCCGCGCACTCCTTTCATACCCTCAGCTTTCCTCGAAATCCTCGTGCGGCATAGTAGGACTCGGCGCCGTTGTGATAGGTGAAAACGTGGTTGTAACGCCGGTCGCAGAAGAGCGCACCGCCAAGCGCGCGGATCTCGGGCGGAGTCATCACCCAGCTCGAGGTCTTCGTATCGAACTCCCCAAGCTCTTGCAGCTTTCGATACTCCTCCTCTGTCAAAAGCTCGATACCCATCGCGGCGGCCATTTCCAGCGCACTGCTTTGAGGCTTGTGCTCTTTTCTGGCCTCGCGAGCCTCACGGTCGTAGCAAAGACTTCGGCGTCCGCCCGGACTCTCCGGTGAGCAATCGTAAAACAGGTATTCACCCGTTTCGCTGTCGTAGCCAACCACATCTGGTTCGCCGCCGGTTCGTTCCATTTCGTTGAGCGACCAGAGCTTATCGGGATGCGCTTCGAGCCTCGCCTGCACGCTCGACCAATCAAGACCTCTGTGACGGTGCATATTCTTTTCAAAACGGGCCTTCAATGTCTTGAGGAGTTGCTCGTGTTGTTCGGCTGATAGTGTGACTTTCTCATCATGAATTTTTTGCATAGCTTCATTCCATCTATAACCAATGTTCTCATCCAGATACGATACGTGATAGGAATGGAAGTGCTGATCATGCTAATTGCAGCACTCGCACTACGTGGTGCACCTTCACTGCATCATGCCAGATATACTCGTCGGCGCTTACAAAAAGGCAGGTGTAGCCCACTTACGAGGCACGGAGAATCTTCTCCATCTTGCGGCCCTTCGCCAGCTCATCTACCAGCTTGTCCAGATACCGCACCTGCTGGGTCAAGGGGTCTTCAATCTCTTCAACCCGATAGCCGCAAATCACACCGGTGATCAACGAGGCATTCGGGTTTAACGTTGCCTCGGCAAAGAAGGTCTCAAAGGTCGAATTTTCCCGGATATGTCTGAGAATATCCGCCTCGTCGTAACCCGTCAGCCAGGTAATGACCTGATGCAGCTCGGCTTTGGTTCGCCCCTTCTTCTCGATCTTCGCCACATAGTGTGGGTAGACCGAGGCGAAGGTCATCGTGCGAATGCGTTCGTTGTGGTTGGTAGCTTTGTTCATAACTGTAGATCCTGTTGATCCTGATGGATGGTGCCTGACGCTCCGGTAGCAGCGGCGAGTTACTAATCAGATCGAGTAATGCACATTTTATTCATTCGCTTTCAACTCATAGAGGTTTTCGACCCGTTACCACTCGTACAGGCGGAAACATGTGGAAGTTCAATCCAGAGCGGTTGACTGCATGCCAGCCTAATTCTTTTAGAGTCTGAACATACTCATCAGTACACTGAAAATCGAGCAAGGCTACCTGACCATTTGGCTTTAACACGCGTGCAATTTCACGTATGGCTTGCTCGCGACCCTCTTTTGTGGGAATGTTGTGGATTGCTAAACTTGAAACGACCACATCAATCGTATTGTCTTCAAAAGGCAATTTGCGCATATCCCCTGTTTTCACTTCCACAAAATCGGCAACCCCTTCAGCTTTTGCATTCGCCAGCGTGGCTTCTGGTGTATTGCCAGATAGATCTTCATGCTGCCAAAGGTCTATCCCAATAGCTTTGCCTGTTGTGAGTCGTCGAGCGGCTGCGACGAGCAACAACCCTCGTCCACAGCCCACATCCACAATCGTTTCTGTCCCACGCAGAGCCAGTGAATCGATTAACTTTTCTCGTAGTTGAAGTTTGCCAACTTTGCTGCTCCATATCATCAGGAAGGCAGTTACAACCATACTCGTTCCAGCTAGTAGCCCCCAGGCCAATAGGATTCCGGCTATCAGCGATTGTATAGATGCAAAGACATATTGCAGAACGATACCTGCAATCATGGAGGCAATACCGGCGATGAGCAAGTTGCGGATGACCGGCGGAGCGTCTACTCCATAATCACTTTTCATCGAAGGCGTTTTATTCATAGCGACACCAGGTCGTATTGGATGCTTTGCTAATCATGCGAGAATATACGAACGCCGGAGATCAGCCGCCGCTAGTATGTTTCGAGAATAACAGACCTCCTCATTGCGGTCGGCTGCATCCCCTGGTTCGGCGCGGCTTCGATACCAAAGTGTGTGCGCAACACCTCCCCATACTCCTCCGCACTCCCCAACTCCCGCTCCTGCCGCTCACCCCCTCGCGTGATAATCAGCCGCCGCTCACTCAATGTCACCCGCCCATCCGCTGTCGCCAAAGAACAGATTCGTCGCTGCGTGAAGTGTGACTCAGGTGAGGTCTGATGATAGCGGCACATCCCTGCATAATCAGCGTAGACGTGCGGCTCCAGGCTGAAGCGGTATTGCGCCTGCCACTCGTCGCCCTCTCGGCGCTCCATCAGGATTAAACGCCCGTCGCCGACCTCCTCAATGCGGTAAGCGCGCCGACCCTGCACCTGCTCCGTACGCGCATCCAGAAGCAGCGGCTCACGGAAAGAGTCACCGAAGCCAACGTCTACCAGCCAGCGCTCCGCAAGTGTGACCATCAAGGTCATGTGGTCGAACTCCGGCCCGAACTCACCGCGCTTATTCATCACGCCTGCCGAGAGCATCTCAACCTGGAAGCCTAAGGTCCGCAGCAAGGAAGCGAACAGCCCGTTCAGCTCGTAACAGAAGCCGCCGCGCTGGCGCAATACAATCTTCTGGAAAAGGGCTTCATCTGTGAGGACGATAGGCTCATGCCAGTGGATGCTAAGGTTCTCGAAAGGCACTGAGAGCAGGTGCGCTAGGTGCAACCGCCGCAAGGTCTCGGCGGTGGGTGCCAGCGGGCCAGCATAATTGATGCGGTTGAGATAAGCAGTTATATCCATGCGAGACATATCTCCTGTTTCACGACTCGTAAGCGCCGAACGGTGTGCGTTACCTGCGTGTGGGCGGGCGTGGACTCTGCTTGGGAGCAGGAAAAACTCGAAGCCAGAAAAATGCTCGAAAATGCCGCAGAGTCCCACACGTCAGATGCACGCTTTGTTGGGCGTGTTTTGCAGAAAAGATATTTCTATTTGGTTTCGTTCTTGTCAGGCTTGTAGGAAAGAACAACAACGCCTGAACTGAATGTCTTTGTCTCAATTAGTTTTAGAGATTTTTTCTCGCTCCTATCTTGGAAAAGGCGCTTCCCGCTTCCAACTACAACAGGAAAAACCATGAGTCTATATTCATCAATAAGGTCATATTGCATTAGCGAATTGACAAGAGTGCCACTTCCAAAAATCAAAATATCGAGACCCGTCTGCTGTTTCAATCTTGATAGTTCATCATAAACATTGCTTCTGATGATTATTGAATTATTCCACGTGGCTTCTTGAAGGGTTGTAGAAACAACATACTTGGGAATGCTGTTCATTCTTACGCCATAATCTCCTGTGCCAGACATGTTTGGCCAGGCGGCTGCAAACCCTTCATAGGTTATTCGTCCCAAAAGAAGAGCGTCGCAAGCAAAGAGTTCGTCATATTTGTACTTCTGCTGTTCTGCACTCCCAAACTGGAAAGACCATTGATTTGGGGCTTCCATAACACCGTCCAACGTCATGAACATTGATACAACGATTTTTCTCATGTGAATTCTCCTTTTCTACTTGTTAAAAGATGTGTTTTGGTGATTAAGGCATAAGACCAATATGCAAACTTTTGAGGGCGGCCACCTGCGCTCCGCGGAGGTGAGCCAACAGCGCGAGGAGTCCTGCGCCGCACCCGGCATCGAGCAGGCGCGTGCCAGAGGTCACGCGGGCGGCATCGAGTGCGACACCGAAAAGTGGCAAGCACACCTGCTCCACGTAGGTGGCCCAGTCCTGAGCACGAGACCCCCAAAGCTGACCTTGAATCGTTGCATTACCCATAAGCGTTACTCCTAACGTTCACCAAATCCATATTTATGCATGCTAACGCTCCGGTTCAGCGGCGGCGCGCAGCGGACCGTCCGCTGGAATCCGTTGTTAGCCGCGCACGCACCGGTAGTGCATAGTGACCGCACCGTTGCGGAGCGGCGTCGCCGAGACTAGCTCGAGCCGTCGCGCGCTGGGCAGCCCGCTCTGGTATAGGGTCGGGCCGTGGCCGACGATCCTGGGGTGGACGAGGAACTTGTATTCGTCGATCAGATCCAGCCGATCCAGCTCGGTCGCGAGTTTGCCGCTACCAAGGAGTACACCGGCTGGGGTCGCGTCCTTCAGCATTTGCACGGCCGTGCGCAAGTCACCGGCGAGGTGGTGGCTGTTGGCCCACAGGAAGTCCTTTCGTGTCGACGACACCACGTACTTCGGCTTGGCCTCCAGCTTGACCGCCCACTCGCGCATCGCTGGCGGCGCCTGCACGTCGCCGCGGGCGACCGCCGGCCAGTGGCTCTCCATCATCTCGTACGTGACGCGGCCCCACAGCATCGCCCCGCTCTCGTCCATGAGGCGGGTGAAAAAAGCGTGTGTCTCGTCGTCGGCAATTCCCTCCCGGTGGTCGACGCAACCGTCGAGGGTGACGTTGATGCTGAAGGTCAAAATTCCCATGGCGGTGAATACCTCGTAGCGGGCTAACGGCCTGGGCATCACCTGCGGGCGAAGCCCGTCAGGTGCATGCCCTTGTTAGAATACACGTCTGTCCTAAGCAGAAACGCAGGAGGTACCCCCAAAGGTGACTTAACCTAAAGGGATCTAATACCACTGACAACAACGCGACGGTCTCCTCGCGCAAAGGCATGACCCGCCCCGTCGACTTCATGGCGTTCTGCGCGCGGGATGTGTTTGTGGTAGACGGCCATGTGCGCGAAAGGCACGATCGAGTCATCGCGGCTGTGATAGAGAAGGATGCGTTTCAGCCCCGATAATCGATCAGCGAATCCGTCCGGCAAGTAGAATTCCTCAACCTTCCAATCCGGCTCACCCCAAAATGGACATGCTATCATGACAAGACCCGATGCCGCTAAAGATTGTCTTCTCTCAGCAACGAACTCGAGAATCATGGCACCACCCATCGAATGGCCAACCAAGACGCCGTCGTCAGGGAAATTGACCAGCTCCGTGTCGAGGGCGTCCAGCCACTCAATGGCGTGTGGCTCCTCAGGACTAGGCATGAACGGCGCGCGTATCCGATAATCCTGAGCGAGCTCCCTTCTCAGGAATGCAATGAGCTCCTGGCTGCCGAATTCTGGATCGTCGACTGCACCGCCAGCACCGTGAATGAACACCAATTCCCGCATTAGATCACTCCTAGCCTGTCTCACAATCCGGACGGGACGCATAAAGGACTTCAGCGCGAAGAACCGTTTCGTGCATTCTAACGCTCCGGTTCAGCGGCGGGCCGCGCAGTGGACCGTCCGCTGGAACCGGTTGTTATGCGCAGCTAATTACTGTGCAGTATACCCGCCATCTATAGAATGGACACTTCCGGTCATGAAGGCAGCACGCTCACTTAGCAAATAAGCTACAAAATCTGCTACCTCTTCCCGCGTTGCAAGCCTCTTCATTGGGTGCAAGCTCGCCATCCAGTCCGTGACCTCTTTGCCGGAGTCCATTATTCGTGGTGTTGCAACATAGCCTGGAGCAACTGCACATACGCGGATATTCGACTCTGCCAACTCTAGTGCGGCCGAACGAGTCAATCCAATTACCCCGTGTTTCGCTGCGGTGTATGCAGCCATACCTGCCAGGCCGACCAAGCCATTGGCAGACGACATATTTACGATCGCTCCAGAACCATTGGCGAGCATCGCGGGTATCTCATATTTCATGGAGTAGAAAATACCGGTGAGATCAGTATCAATGACCTCACGCCATATTTCTGCTTCTACGTCTTGGACCGGCACGCCAGCCGGACCAGTTACACCAGCGTTATTCACAGCCATATCAAGCTTCCCAAATCGCTCAATGGTGCGCTTAACTGCGGCTTCCATCGCCATTGGATTGCGCACGTCTGCCTCAAGAGCCAAAGTTCTTGCTCCCTTCGGATCAATTCTCCTGCAAACTAATTCCAACGGCTCAAGGCGACGACTAACCAGCACAACCAAGGCCCCGCCAGCAAGTAGACGCTCTGCGATTGCCTCTCCGATTCCGGTACCCGCACCCGTTACGAGTGCGACCTTTCCTTCAAATTCCATACTCATCCTCCGAGATTGAATTTTTGCGCATAACGATTGAGCTAACGCGCCGAGCGAAGCGAGGTCGCGTTGAGCGAATTGTTCGACGTGCGATACTGCTAAAAATTTCCATTCACAATTTCAGCAATCTTTTGCAACGCTAGGAGGAAACACCAGTTAAGAGCAACTCTAATCACTATCGGGTTTAGTCTCCACAATGAAAGATTTAATCAATTTGATCTTTTTGTGCTTGGCCTGGCCCGCAAAAATATAAAAATCCCCAAAATCGACCACCCTGCCGTCAGCAAAAGTGGCCTGGCCCGTTGCGGCACAATCGGTCCCGTGGGTGACGATATAGTCTATTTTTAGCTCGGAAACTGGCGAATCTTTCATCTCCTTCAAGAACTCCGCAACAGCTTGCTTTCCCTTAATCGTTGTCTCGCCAGCCAGGTGCCAAACAATGTCATCGGTCAGATAATTCAAAACCTCCTTGATGTTTGTGCGGGCCAAAGCGATGTAAAAATCGCGCAGCTGCGCCTTCCTCGGCGCATTGCCGCAATCTTCTTTGCAAACTACCTTCAACTCTGCCTTCTGTTGGGTCATACCGTTGATTCCTCCAACTTGTTACTAGAACCTATTTCAAAAATGTCTTCTTATGCTACAATAGTGGTATGAGCAGACATGATCTCACCGACGACCAATGGGCGGTGATCGAACCGCTCATCCCCAAGAAACCACGTGCGCGGGGTCGTCCACGCAACGACGACCGCCGGACACTGAATGGTATTCTGTATGTGCTCCACACAGGCTGTGCGTGGGCAGATCTCCCAAAGGAGTACGGCTCCCCCAGCACCTGCTGGCGACGATGGCACGCGTGGTCGCAGGACGGGACGTGGGAGCGCATCTGGCGCACGCTCCTGAGCCGCCTCGACGCCGACAGCAAGCTGGAATGGGCACGTGCGTTTCTGGACGGCAGCTTCGTTCCAGCGAAAAAAGGGGCACTGGCGGAGGCACAACGAAGGTCGGCAAAGGCTCCAAGGTGATGGTCGTGGTAGATGGCACTGGTGTGCCCATCGGCCTGCACGTGGCGAGCGCACACCCGCACGAACGCACCCTGGCTGAAGCGACGTTGCGGACCATTCGGGTGCCACGCCGACGCGGCCGGCCCAGCACGCGACCAAACGAAGTGGTGGCGGATAACGCCGATGACCGTGCAGCGTTGCGCAGCGACGTGCGTCGGCGTGGGATCACACCCACCATGCCATCTCGTGAGCGGCGCAATCGTCAGCGGCCCAAGCGCGGGCGTCCGCTGCGTACCGGCGCAAGCTATCAGCACCGCTGGACGGTCGAGCGGTGCTTCGCGTGGATGGACACGTATCGTCGGTTGGTGGTGCGCTATGATCGTCATCTGCATAGCTCTCGTGCGTTTTGTCTCGTCGCTATCATGTTGTGGTGCGTTGACCGAATTTTGAAATGAGTTCTAGGAGAGATGTTTGAGAGATGTTTCTATTTGGTTTCGTTCTTGTCAGGCTGGTAGGAAAGAGCAACAACGCCTGAACTGAATGTCTTTGTCTCAATTAGTTTTAGAGATTTTTTCTCATTCACATCTTGGAATAGCCGCTTTCCGCTTCCTACTACAATGGGAAAAACCATGAGTCTATATTCATCAATAAGATCATATTGCATTAGCGAATTGACAAGAGTGCCACTTCCAAAAATCAAAATATCTTGACCTGTCTGCTGTTTCAATCAGGAGTTACGCAGTTGAGAGCTGGGTAGAGCGTGGATGAGCCAGGTAGGCTCGTATCGCCTCACGGACGATGGCGGCTGTGGCCTCAAACCACGACGTGCCTGTCCGCAACCGGTGCCATGCCAGGCGGAGGAAGGCCCGCAGCGCCAGACCGATGTGATTCCGCTGGGCACGAGCGGCGCGGTGCTGGGCGCGTTCAATGCCACAGTACTGCGTGATCCCGCGATGGTACGCTTCGATCCGCCACCGGTACCGGGCGTCCTCCACCCACTGGTCGGCACGCATCGCCAGGTCGCTCGTGGCCCAGTCGTCACTGCCACCGGCTGGGGTGGCTATCGCGACCACCTTGATGAAGCCATAGCCCTTCAGATGCACGATGGTGCCCGCAGCCGGAATCGGGACGTCCCGGATCGGTCGGTTGCCCGACCCATCAGGATCACCCAGGCGATTGGCGTTCAGGTGGGTCAGCCACTGCCAGGGCAGCGAGCGCACCAGCGTCAGGTTCTCCAGGCTCGCATACCAGCTGGCGAAGGCAAGCAGGCGAGGCTGAAACCCGCGTGCGGCCGCCGCCTGCACCATCGCCCGGACGTGGTCGTTCTTGGTCAACCCATCGTGGGCGTTGTCGTCGATACGGAAGTCACAGGGCAGGTGGGCATTCCCATCAGTCCACAGCATCCTGATCAGATTGATACCTACCACCACCCGCTGATGTTTCCCCGACCAATGGCGGGTAACCAGCTCCATCGCCCGACTATATGGCTTGTCCAGCGTCGTGTCGTCGATCATCAAGCAGCCCGTGGTCAACGACACCCAGGGGCGTACCTCGTCCCACACGGCAGTGCCATCCGCACGACACCGGTGCAGCAGACGCGTGTAGGCATCATGCGCCGGACGGTTCGTGGGCGCTCCCGGATGGCAGCGTGCTGCTTCTGTATTGCTGAACACGTGCTGCGCTGCGACCAGAACGTGGATATAATCCAGTTCGTCACATGTCGGTGGGTTCATCAGCGTACACCTCCATCATCAGCCAGAAACACGGGAGACGGAGCGACAAGTGCAACAAGTGTGAACACGGTTTATCGCCTCACGTATACTTCATCGGGAAGGAACTGCGTAACTCCTATCAATGTTGATAGTTCGTCATAAACATTGCTTCTGATGATTATTGAATTATTCCACGTGGCTTCTTGAAGGGTTGTAGAAACAACATACTTGGGAATGCTGTTCATTCTTACGCCATAATCGCCTGTGCCAGACATGTTTGGCCAGGCGGCTGCAAACCCTTCATAGGTTATTCGTCCCAAAAGAAGAGCGTCGCAAGCAAAGAGTTCGTCATATTTGTACTTCTGCTGTTCTGCACTCCCAAACTGGAAAGACCATTGATTTGGGGCTTCCATAACACCGTCCAACGTCATGAACATTGATACAACGATTTTTCTCATGTGAATTCTCCTTTTCTACTTGTTAAAAGATGTGTTTTGGTGATTAAGGCATAAGACCAATATGCAAACTTGTGTGAAACGCCCAACGCCTGAATTAGGCCGCACTCGCACCCAACATCCTGTTACCCCACGCGCGTTGCGATCCACCAAGTGGTACCCCCGGCGTCTTTGACCCCGCCACGCTTGTCCTCATCGCCTTTCTGCACGGGCTCCTGGATGGAAACTGCACCTTCATCCAACGCCTGTCTGTAAGTGGCATCCACGTCCTTGACATAGATATGCACATGGGCCGGAACGGGTGGCCAGCCTGGTGCAGAGTCAGCCAGCATGACTACCGTATCGTCTATCCGTACCTCCGCATGCATTAGTCGGCCTTGGTCATCTGGGAAGCTCCTCAGTAGCTCACCATTGAAGACGCGCTCAAGGAACCGAATTGTTGCTGCCGCATCTGACACGATCAGATACGGCGAGACGGTTGTGTAGCTGTCCGGCTTGAAGTCAGTCATGAGGGTGTCCTTGTGTGGCCTAACGCCTGAATTAAGCCGCACCACGAAGCGGCGTCGGCTTGAATGAATTGTTAGGCGGCGGCTCCGATGCCATGACCGCCAACTGGAACAGTCTCATGGTGCTCGTCCAATGCTGCAATCAGTGGTCTGCCACAGGCAATGGCATCTTGGACAGACGGCAGTGAGAGTGACGCCTTGTGGCTCTCTGGGCTGTCCCAAACCTCTGTGATCCAGATTGCGTCAGGATCTTTGGGGTCTTGAGCGACAACATAACTCAGGCAGCCCGGCATGCTCGAAGCACCTTCAACGAGAATGGCGATCAATGCGTCACGCTGTCCTGGTGTGGCCCGCATCTTGCCGATTAACCCATACATGCTTTTTCTCCAGTGGTTGAAACCATTGATGCAGCAGTGAGTGCCACGCAACCAACGACGGCTGTAACGACAAATATTCGTCTGCTGAGATGCACGTGAGCCGCCTAACGTTCCGATTCAGCAGCGCTATCGCGCCGTCCGCGGCAACCAGTTGCTGGCAAACAACTATGAGAACACCTACCGCGCACGCACATATCGACACACTAACGCGCCGGTGCTGGCTCTGGCACTTGATACCAATTCAAATGGAATCAGCGCTCCGCCCCTGGGGAAAATTGTCTTCCCCCCACCGAGGACAATCGGTTCTATTGTAAGCAACAACTCATCGACAAGGTCGGCGGCCAGCAACGTCTGAACCATCATTGCGCTGCCATAAACGTAGATATAGCCACCCGGCTGCGCACGGAGATCGGCCACCGTCTTCACGAGATCATCGCCCCGAATAATCGTGGTCGGATGCCATGTGATGTCTTGATCGGTGAGCGTATTGGAAACCACATATTTCTGCACACGGTTGATCCAGCCAGCAAAAGGGTCTCCGGAACGTCCAGGCCAGGCGGCGGCTGAATTCTGGTAAGTACGACGACCTTGCAAGAGTGCATCGCTCTGACTGGCCAGTTCGTCGAAGATACCCCCCATTACTACCGGGTCGAAATACTGTACCGACCATCCACCGTAACGAAAGCCCCCGTCGGTGTCTTCATTGGCTGCCCCTGGAGCCTGTACCACGCCGTCGAGACTCATAAATTCTGTGATGAGTGTTTTCATCGTTGCTCCCGCGTCATTGATGTTCTGATGAATGTGTGTGAACCAGACCAAAGCCGGATTAGGTACGGGCATCCGCAGTTGGCCTGCCGTATACAGATCATCGAGTTCGCCGAACCGAACTGCTACGTCGCCGTCGACAATGATCGAATATTCACCAGCATAATCACCGTCTGCATGCCATCTGTGCGGTCTTGCACTGGGACAAGCCACAGCCCGGGAAGCAGTGCGCACTCGCCGTCGCCCAATACGTATTAGATGGCGGGCGTATCAAGCCACTTGCAAAGGGTGCAGGCATCCTTGTTGCGAGTGTCATCACGCTCTCGATGCTGGACATTGTCGGCTTGCCGGCAAAGAGATGATTGCCGCCACAATGGTCGAAGGGCAGATGAGTGTTGACAACGATGTAAACGCTGGCGAAATCAAAACCCTGCTCGTTCAACGGATAAGTTTGGAGAGGCATAACCGCTGCCGGGTGAAGTTCTGTTATGCCGGTATCGACCAGCCTGCGCCCGTTGGGATGAACAATGGCATGTACATAGATATTCACTCCTTCACAGCAGGTCATTCGGCAATGAGGATGGACGTGACAGCGATTGCCTTTTCCACGGGAATGCGGCTTGATCGTTGTAGACAGCATAGAACATGTTTTCTAATTTGTCAAGACGACAAATCGCTGTCGCTCCGCCTGGTACCAGCAACGTTAAGCGGAGCGCCTGATAGTTGGCGAGATAGGTCACACAACGTCATCGACCATCGCCAACGTGAACAAATCCTTCCAGCCGCCGTATCGGCGATAGAACTCGTGCAAGCGATTGGGAATCTACAGCGCAAGCGGTTGCTGTTGTTGCAACCTTATATTTACTGCACTGATTAATTCAGATCGCCTTTACCACGTATGTAACCGGTCAACGATCAAACCCTCATCTTCACCGTACACGCGAAACGCCGTTGCGCCGCGGGTTTGCTTCGCGCCAGACGCGTACAGCACCGCGAATGAAACGAAAAGCAACAAACGCCAGGATCAGGGCAATAACGAACGCCAGCACCGGTAAGAAGATCGATAACAGGCTGAGTACAAACGACAGCGCATCTTCCAGAAAGCTCACAAATGAGTTGGCTGTCCCTCCGGTAGCAGCAGTCACCGCCGGACGAATACTGGTGCGCGCACTCTGGGTACCAGCAGCGGCAATGATCGCCGCACCGGCAACAACTGCTGGATGGATAGCGACAATATCACTTGAGGCAGCCAGGGCAACGATTGCGCCGGCAATTGGACTGATAACCAGGCCGATAATGTGCAGGACACTATCAACCGCCGGGACTTTGTCGCCGATAAAATCGACAATGGCCAGTATCACCAGCACAATCATCGTGATCGGGTGTGAGAGCAGATCGAACGGTTCACCCAATTGAATCAGGCCAAGGCGGGAGAGAACACTGACGGTGAGGAGAGGAAGATACGCATTAAGACCGGTAGCCGTTGCCAGACCCAATGAGCTGGCCAGCGCAATGATTGTCTCCATAGCCATACTCCGCGGTTGAACGGGTTGCACAAGCGCATTATTCTTGCATGCAGAAAACCTGCGTTACCCGACTGGTAACACTCTCTGATTAAACGCGCAACCGGGCTGAAAAGTTGCGCGGCGATTAGCGTATCATGCTAACACACTGCTACCCATCCTGGGTACCACAAAGCACACGGAGCTGGTATGTCTCGTCCATTTGGCGGTCGTCCGCGTCCATTCCCTGTCCGATCACGTCCACAAACCTGGCGGCAATGGGTACAAGAGACCCGTAAAGCCTTACGCAATGTTCCCGCAGCCTTCCGCCTGGTCTGGCAGGCTGATCGCACCCATACGATTGCGATGGCATGTATCACGCTGCTGGCCGCAGGGTTGCCACTGGCGCAGGCGTATATGGCTAAACAGATTGTTGATACCGTTGTTGCGGCTGTGCAACAGGGTCTTACCGCGTTGAGTGGCCTTGAGCAAACGTTGCCGTGGTTGTTGGGTGAATTCGGGCTGATTACGCTGGGAGCAGTGCTGATGCAGATGCGAACGCTGAGTGAACACATCTTGAATGCCCGGCTGAGCAATATGGTCAACGTCATGATTATGCAAAAAGCGCTGCTCCTCGATCTGCACTATTTTGAAGATGCTCAGTATTATGACAAGTTGCAAAACGCACGTCGCGAAACCAACTGGCGGGCCATGGCAATGGTGAACACCGCATTCAGCGCCATTCAACAAATATTGACCCTTGGCTCGTTTGCGGCCAGTCTGCTCTGGTTTAGCCCTCTCATAGCGTTGATCTTGTTTGGCGCAACCATTCCGGCCTTTCTCGCTCAGACTCATTTTAGCCAGTTACGGTTTCGCTTACTGACCTGGCGCGCACCAGAATTTCGCCGCATGCAGTACCTTGAACATCTGCTGACCGTTGATACTGCGGCGAAAGAGGTAAAATTGTTCGCACTTGGTTTGCCACTGCTGCAACGCCATCAGGAACAGTATCAACGCTTCTTCACTGAAGATGCAGCTCTGGCCCGCCGCCGTTCGCTGATCAGCATGGTGTGGGGGGTCGTAGCCAGCGCCGGTTATTACGTCGCATACGGATGGATCATCTGGCAAACAGTGGCTGGCGCAATTACCATTGGCGGCATGACCTTCTATTTGACCCTGTTTCGCCAAAGTCAGTCAGTCGTGCAGACCTTGTTCGGCAATCTGGCGCAGCTCTACGAAGGTGGATTGTTTTTGGGAAATCTATTCGATTTTCTGGCGCTGGAGCCACAGATGCGCAGTGGTCGCAATCTCCCGGTACCACCCATCATCCGCCACGGCATTGAGTTCCGTAATGTCAGTTTTCGTTATCCCGACCGGGAAGATTGGGCATTGCGCTCGATCAATCTGCACATTGCACCGGGCGAGAAGATCGCCCTCGTAGGCGCAAATGGGGCCGGCAAGACGACCTTAATCAAGCTGTTGACCCGACTGTACGATCCGACTGAAGGTCAGATTCTGCTCGATGGTGTCGATCTGCGCGATTATGATCTTGAGCAATTACGCCAGCGGATTGGCGTCATTTTTCAAGACTTTGTTCGCTATCAGGCCACTGCGCGCGAGAATATTGGGTTTGGTCAGATTGATGATCTGGCTAACGAACCGCGCATCCGTTCGGCAGCCGAGCGGGGCGGGGCTGATGAAGTGCTGCGTCATTTGCCTGACGGCTACGAGACGATGCTGGGACGCTGGTTTGAAAATGGGGCCGAACTGTCGGGTGGGCAATGGCAGAAGATAGCGCTTGGCCGCGCCTTTATGCGTGATAGCGAAATCCTGGTGCTCGATGAGCCAACGGCTGCGCTCGATGCCGAGCGTGAATACGAAATCTTTCAGCGCTTTCGTGATTTAACTGCCGGACGGATTGCGGTGTTGATTAGCCATCGCTTCTCGACGGTACGGATGGCAGACCGGATTGTGGTGCTCGAACACGGGCAGATCACCGAGATGGGTACCCATCAGGAATTACTGGCCCGTGATGGCACTTACGCACGGCTGTTCCACATGCAGGCAGAGGGCTATCGGTAGGCAACATTATGTTGAGTAGCAAATACGCTCGTGTTGACCCTGATTGTGCTACATCGCTTACCCTTCACGTGAGGCGCGAAACGAAGTCGGCTGATGGATGCGGTCGGATGGTGTTCGTTGAATGCGCTGGCGTCGGGGACGCGACACATATGCGATCAGCGGCCAAACCAAAGCGGCAATGACTAACACCAGTAAGCCCTGGGTCAACATGATTACGCCAGCCATATCCATCTTCGTAGCTCCTTGCCGAATGAAGAACTATCTCAAGCTGCTAGTAAGTATACTCTAATATAGTGATTTTGTAAACCAGATACCGTAAAAACGAAGAGGGTAAAACCTGAACTGCGGAGATACACGTACCTGATGGATAGCACAGGTGTAGCGTACTGAAGCATGGCTTCTCGCTCCGCGATCAGACCTGGAAATTGTTGGGCTAGCGATCCAGCAATGCTTGAGGTGCATTCTGCTCGTCAATACCCACAACATCCTCCGCACCGTGCACCAATAACGCTGAACACATGCTGTACATTGAATGGATTGGCCTTACCCGCATCTTCAGAATCTCTTCAGTTTTTCTTCGGTTTCTATTCAGGCTTGATCGGTATACTGCCTTTGCCGACAGCAATGAGGACGGCAAGGAAAGGATACAACGATGATACGTTATCTCGCTATGTTACTCGGCATTGCGACGCTCGGTGCACTGACCTGGCCTGCCGGTGCAGTGCATGCTCGACCGGGCCAGCCCGACACTCCAATCACTGTCACCGGAACGGTCGTGTCGTTCAACTATGCGCCACGGGGCGAAATAGATGGCTTCTATCTCGATAGCGGTGTCGAAGTCCGTACACCAAAGCATTGGGAATGGGAACTTTCCCAGACCATAACCATCGGCTCGTCGGTACAGGTAGATGGCCGCCAGCGTATTGGCCGCCGGGGTGAAATCCACGTCAAGGCACAGGTTATTACCAACCTGACCACGAACGCCCGTTTAGTCATCGAAGAGGTCGTCAACCTGGAAGGCCAGGTGGTAAACTACACCTATAGCCGCAGTGGCCGAATTGATGGCTTTGTGCTCACTACCGGCGATGAGGTACGCACACCACCACACCTATCGGCAGCTATCACGAACACGATCCCGCCTGGTTCTGCGGTACAGGTAGCTGGTGTGCGCAAAACCGGTAAATACGGTGATGTACATATCAAACCCGACACCATTACCAATCTTGCAACCGGCACGGTAATCGTCATTCCGTAGCAAGAAGGCAACGCTTATTGTGATGCTGTCGGAAGGTTTGGGTGCGACCACGATGGTCGCATCCGAATTCCATTTCAACCGCAACGGCTGCTACGAGTCAGGGGTAGTTTTATGAAATCAACAGAAACTGATCGCGAATTACACATTCTGGTTATCGAAGATGAGCCAACCATCGCCGAATCCCTCCGCGTTGGCTTAACGTATGAAGGTATGCGGGTCACTGTGACAACCGAAGGGCGGAGCGGTTTACAAGTGAGCGAAGAGCAAGAGGTTGATCTGGTCATCCTTGATCTGATGCTCCCCGACATCGACGGCATGGTTGTTTGTCGGCGCCTGCGCGCTCGTTCCAGCACGCTACCCATCATCATGCTGACGGCCCGTGGTGAGGTGCAAGAGCGGGTACAGGGGTTACAATTAGGAGCCGACGATTATATCGTCAAGCCATTTAGCTTCGATGAATTATTAGCCCGCGTCTACGCTGTCTTGCGGCGAGCTGGTGTCAGTCGGCCATCAACCGTGCTGCGGATTGCCGGTCTCACCCTCGACACCGAAACCCGGGAAGTGACGCTTAATGGCCGGCAATTAGAGTTGACCCCCACCGAATTCGCACTCCTTGAGCTATTCATGCGCCATCCCCGTCGGGTATTTACCAGAGAGACCCTGCTCAGTCGGGTATGGGGGTTCACGTATGTCGGCGACTCAAACATCGTTGAAGTACATATGAGCAATCTACGTGAAAAGATAGGTGATCATGAGCGCAAACTCATCCGTACCATCTATGGCGTCGGCTACTGTTTACGGCCTGAAGATGAAACAGCAGTGGCATAGATTATCGTTGCGGCAACGACTGGCGTTGTTGTACAGCGGCCTGCTGGCCCTGCTTTTATGTCTACTTGGCTTCGGCTTCTACCTCGATATGCGCCAGTTTCTCTTTGAGAGCACCGGTCTGCGGATTCGAGCGCAAGCCAAACCAGTGATCGAACAATACCTGTTTGAGCACCCTGACCCGGCTACACAGTTGCCGTTAATTGCCGAACAGTTGAGCCGTGATCTGACCTCGCGCGATACCACCGCTCTGATCTTCGATCAGGCAGGGGCGTTGTTAGCCAGTGGTCGCCGATTACCAGAAGAGCCGCCGGCTCAACCGGTCGAAGCTTCGTATGTCAATATGGCACTGGCCGGCCACAATAACGTGAACGTTATTCAGGATGATGGCGATCAGCGGATGCTGAGCCTGCTGATCCCACTACGACCGGCACCAGGAGCACCCCAAGTGTTTGGCGTGGTGCAAATGAGCACTCCCTTAAGCCCAATTGAGACGACTCTGCAACGCCAAAGCATCATTATTGTGTCAAGTATCGTCATCGTTCTCCTCGCAGGCAGCCTCATCGGCTACTGGTTAACCAGCTCGACGCTGCGGCCATTAAGCGACTTAATCGTTGCCTGTCAGAAGATTGCCCAGGGCAATCTCCGCCAGCGCGTACCGGTGATTTCGCCGCACGACGAGATTGGCAAGCTGACGCAGGCTTTTGACGAGATGGTTGAGCGCCTGGAACAAAATTTTCAGGCTCAACGACGCTTTATCGCCGACGCTGCTCACGAAATGCGCACACCGCTAACCGCATTACGCAGCGGGCTAGAGGTGCTGTTACGCGGTGCCCAGGATGACCCGCAAACGGCCTTCCGCCTGATCCAAAGTATGCATCGTGACGTTGTCCGCCTGTGCAATGTCAGTGAACAGTTACTCGACAAAGCCCGCTACGAGTCGGGTCGTTCATTGAACATACAACCGGTGACAATGACCGATTTTCTCGTCGAATTTACCGCCCAGGCCCGGCTCTTAGCCGGCGAACGACGGGTAATCCTCGAAAGCGGGCCACCCATTCAGGCCTGGATCGATGGCGACAGCGTCAAACAAGCGCTTTTTCACCTGGTTGATAATGCGATTCAACATACGGCGGCGAACGGTACCATTCGCTTAGGCTGGAAGGTTGATCAACAACGGTTGTGCTGTTGGGTGAGTGATAATGGCGAAGGAATTGCCGAGGCCGATCTGCCCCATGTCTTTACCCCATTTTATCGAGGTGACCGCTCCCGTTCGCGCCGAACCGGTGGTACTGGCCTGGGACTCACGCTGGTGCAGAGCGTTGCCCACGCTCACGGTGGTGAGGTTGCGATTTCGAGCCGGCAAGGCGAGGGGACAACAGTGACGATCATTCTGCCTCTCACACCACCACAGACAAATCACAGTAGAACTTAGAACATGTTATGTAAAGTTGAAATTGAGGATGAAAAGGTGCGAGAGCTGCATCCTATTCACCGTATCACTCTCGATCAGGTGACTAACGCACTATCACGATGGCACATTGATGGGCAAGCGCTGCCTCTACCGTCGCAAGGCACTACGTTGATGCCCATTGCAAACAGCGATAGTGTGAGGATTCGGCGTGTTCTCAGGTATTCAGGAGTGGTGCACGTTTGCAGAAGCGGTTCTCATGGCAAGCCAGAATCGCTTCTAAGCAATCATTAAACCACACTTGAACAAATCTTGAGCTTCATTCTGCATACTGGCTCTGCTGAAGTCGGTAATGACGTGTATATGCAGAGGTGGTAGATGCAGCGACTATTTGTGTTCTTGCTGGTGATCCTGGCGGCGTGTAGCCAGTCAACACCCGCAACCCCAATGAGTGGCATGGATCACTCAACAATGCCGATGGCCCATGGCAATGAGCCATATGATGCCCTGTTCATTGATAGCATGATCGTCCATCACGAAGGCGCGGTCACAATGGCCCGCCAGGCCTTGCAAGAGAGTCAGCGTGCCGAGATTCGGCAACTGGCCGAGGCGATTATCGCGACCCAGGAAGCCGAGATTGCCCAGATGAAAGCATGGCGACAGGAATGGTATCCCGATCTGCCACCAACCGCCGGTATGGCGATGGAGATGGGGCCAATGACAGTTGCCGAGGGTGATGCACCGTTTGACCAGCGTTTTATCGAAGCGATGATTCCTCACCACGAGGGTGCGATTGCAATGGCTCGTGATGCGCTGGAAAAGGCCGAACATGCCGAGATCAAGGCGCTGGCCGAGGCGATTATTTCTGCTCAGGAGGCCGAAATTGCTCAGATGCGCGAGTGGCTGCGCACGTGGTTCGGCAAATAGCAACATGTTCCTGTGACCGGATAAAGAGACCACATGCGAGCAGTGTCGGGCGGTAAATCAGCTTCATCTGTGACTGAACAGCGCAAGGCACTGCTCTCACTATCTTTCCTCTGCAAGTTCTGCTCCACAGCACAGCGCCTCACCTGTTGGATCGATGGCAAGTGTACTCCTCTCGTTCAGTCAATCGCAGTCCTGGCCGCATGTAGCCGCATCCTCTTTGCACAAGTGGGGCGAACCGGTAGGTTCTCGATGCAAAGCATCTTCGTTGTTCACACACAGCG
Organism: Chloroflexus aurantiacus J-10-fl; assembly: GCF_000018865.1. Classification (NCBI taxonomy): domain Bacteria; kingdom Bacillati; phylum Chloroflexota; class Chloroflexia; order Chloroflexales; family Chloroflexaceae; genus Chloroflexus; species Chloroflexus aurantiacus. Next base: position 3,265,775 of record NC_010175.1, on the reverse strand, counting down.
CAACAATTTGTTATGATGCTGGTAAGCCAATCTCTCTGCGCAAAGCGAGAGAACGTAACGTTGGGTCATTGCATCATATCGCGGATTGACCATGCACACACCCCTGATCCTCATTGTTGATGACGAGAATCGGTTGCGCGAACTCATTCAGCGCTACCTTATTCAGGCTGGGTTTCGCGTCGCCCATGCCGGCGATGGTTTGAGTGCCCTTGCCCAGGCCAGGACACTCCGCCCCGATCTGATCATCCTCGATCTGATGTTGCCGGCACTCGACGGTTTTGAGGTCTGTCGCCAGTTACGAACATTTTCTGATGCATACATCTTAATGCTGACCGCAAAAGTAGAGGAACCTGATCGCGTCAAAGGGTTGGAGGTTGGGGCTGATGATTATCTGGTGAAACCCTTTTCACCACGTGAATTAGTGGCCCGCGTGCGCGCCATGTTTCGGCGTCCCCGCCAATCGGGGTATATCGATGAACCCTCGACAATGACGGTTGGGCCACTCACTATCGATAGTGAATCGCATACTGTGCGGTTAGATGGAGTACCCATCAATCTGACCCCGTTAGAATATCGGCTGTTAACCATACTGGCTGCCGCTCCCGGACGAGTCTTCTCACGCGCCCAATTGCTTGATCAAGTTTGGGGAAACAATTACTTCGGCGATGAACACGTTCTGGAAGTACATATTGCGAATTTACGCAAAAAATTGGGCGATGACCCGGCGCGCCCCCGCTTTATCTTTACCGTCCGGAGTGTTGGTTATCGATTCGGAGAACGAACGTGAACGGTTGGCTGAAGCGTGGTGGATTACGCTACCGTCTGTTATTGTCCCATCTGCTGACCATTGCTGCCGGTGCGCTAACTCTCTTGACGATCACAATCATCTTTGCCCCCGGCTTACACGATCAGTTGATGATCGCCTGGCTGGGGCCGCACTGGACTGAGACGGCTGACGCAAGTATGGTCGAGATGGAACGTGCAACCAATGCGATTTTTACGCTGGCTATGATACAGGCATTGACCATCAGCAGCGGCGCAGCCGTCACCGTCGCGATCATTGTGAGTCTGGTAGCTTCACGACAGATCGTACAGCCCATTGATCATCTGTTGCAGGTTACACGTCGCATAGCTGCCGGTCACTACGCTGAACGGGCACCGCTGATCGGAGATCGCGAACTGACACGCCTGGCTGCCCAGTTTAACATGATGGCTGAGGCCCTTGAACGTGCCGAACAGCGTCGTGTCGCCCTGATCGGTGATGTCGCGCACGAACTACGCACCCCTCTGGCGACCATTGCCGGCTATGTTGAGGGAATACTGGATGGCGTTGTTGAAACTGATGAGGCGACCTGGGCACTCGTTCTCGACGAAGTCAACCGTCTACGCCGATTAACCGATGATCTCCAGCAGCTATCGCGGGTTGAGTCGCGCCAGATCACGCTCGCACCAACTCCGGTAGACCCGGCTCATCTCATTGAGGCTGCGGTAACGCGACTAACCCCTCAGTTTACGGCCAAAAACATTGAGCTACACGTGAACATCGAGCAGCACCTGCCGCCGGTATGGGCAGATAGTGATCGCATCCTGCAAGTTCTGATCAATCTCTTAGGCAATGCGTTGCAATACACACCGGGGGGCGGACGGGTTGTGATCGGGGCAGAGCATGCAAGCGAGGCTATCCGCTTTTGGGTGCAGGACAGCGGAATTGGCATTGCCGCCGAACACCTGCCTCATCTGTTCGAGCGCTTTTATCGGGTTGACAAGTCGCGTACTCGTGCGACCGGTGGCGCAGGCATTGGCCTCACCATTTGTAAGGGGTTGGTTGAAATGCATGGTGGACAGATTTGGGCTACCAGTGCCGGGCCGGGGTGCGGTGCAACCTTTTACTTCACGCTCCCCCTCTACGGACAACACGAGTAGAATCCAGATCGTTTCTTTTGAGCTATTTTGTTTGTGCCACAGGCAAGACAGCAGTAATAGGAAGACAATCTGATGAATCCACCCAGAGATACGCTGCCGGGTTATCTTCGCACTCAGTGATCCACGTGTTCCTTACCTGACTTACAGCAGCTAGACTGCCATACCCTCTGTGATCCGTTCTGGATGGAAGAAAACGAACTTTCGTAGCTGTCGATAACACACAACGCTTGTACGTGCTCGTCATAACCAGGTAGCAGGTTCCCGTAGCACAGTCACTGCGGCGAGATCGTCAGTTAATTGCTCCGTGTATACCACCGCCCTCGCACAACCCTCCGACGATGTATCGGGTCACTGATGCACATAGTTCTACCCTTCCCCCCGCAGCCGACGCAATTCTGCCTCAAGCTCGCGTAAACGGGCCTCGACCTCAGCCCGCGCAGCCGCTTCTGCCGCCCGTGCCTCGGCTTCACGCCGCGCCTGCTCTTCGGCAGCAGCGCGCGCCTCGGCTTCGCGCCGCGCCTGCTCTTCGGCAGCAGCCCGTGCCTCGGCTTCGCGCCGGGCCTGCTCTTCGGCAGCAGCGCGGGCAGCCGCTTCTGCCGCCCGTGCTTCGGACTCACGCCGGGCCTGCTCTTCCGCGGCAGCGCGCGCCTCGGCTTCACGCCGCGCCTGCTCTTCCGCGAGCCGTGCCCGCTCTTCAGCCGCCGCCCGCGCTTCGGCTTCACGCCGCGCCTGTTCCTCAGCAGCGGCGCGGGCCTCAGCTTCACGCCAGGCCTGGGCCTGCGCCGCTTCCGCCTGCTCCATCATCGCGGTGTAGTTCCCCATCACCTCGCCCCGCTCGTTGTAGCACACTACGTGGTTGTCCGCGATCCCCAACCACAGCCGGGCACTCTCCAGATACACCCGTCCGTGCTCGTCCGCCGGGTGCAGCACGTAGCGCTCCCCCACCAGCCGGTAGTCCAGCAACCGCAGCCGGAGCGGCTCTTCCCGCTCCAGATAATCCACGATCACGTACTGCGCGACCCCCGCCCGTGCATAGTGCTCGACTTTGCGCACCAGATCGTTCTCGCGAGTCTCCGGTGAGGTGATTTCGATGATCAACGCCGGGCGCTGCCCCTCCTGGGCGACGTCAAACGTGCTCCAGTTGTCCCGTTTGGTGATGCCGGGAATCACCATCACGTCCGGGCTGTGTGGCCGCAGTCCGGGCACGTCCCAGGCGATGCGGATGTCACTCATCACGATGGCTTCGCCGGTGCGTTCGAGCCGCGCCTGGAGCACATCGGTGAGATAGCGCTGGTCGGTTTCGTGACGGATGCTATGCACGATGAAATCTCCCACCTCGGGATGGAGAACATCCTCGAGGGTGAGTGGCACCTGCTCGAGGTGGGATGGGTCGTCGGGGGTGGGACGGTGCACAAAGCGCCAGCCGTAGCGAAACGGGTCGTCGGCTGGGGGCGCCTGTCGTGCGCGGGTACGCGACACCTGTGATTTGAGTTGGGTCATCGTGATACCTCCCTGGTGGTGTGGGATGTGGTATGGGAGCAGCGTTGGGATGGTATTGTAGCACACCATCTGTTCGGCGTGCCGGGTGATACCGACGTTGGGCGTACTGCTCGGTACTGATCGGTGAACAAAGGCAATAGCGGAGAGCGCATGGAAGAGAGCACTGCAACATAATGCACCCCTGAACGAAATGGCGTCCTGTATATAAACCGGTTCAGGAGCGCAAACGTTGCGCGGAAACATGAAAAGAGAAGCAAGGTGATCGGATAAGGGTGGGTTGGTGTGTGGGATGTCCTGGTGGATAGTTCACCTGGCGGTTACGAGGGCAGCCTTACTACCATGAGTATGAGCATAGCACTGCTGAGAACAGTGAACGCATGAATCTGCTATCCAATGACTATCCTGGCGCTGCTCCTGAATGCAACTGCACGTGAGTCGGTCAGTGCATCTGCAACGACCCACCGATGATATGCCCGGTAGTGATTCAGCACAGGCATGCCAGCCTGACTGATGCACAGTGTCAGTCAGGATTTGATATGACCAACAAGCAATTAAGAACATAGCGTGTAGAGACAGGTATATCATCGCGTAGCGTCCCAAACTAACGGAATGAAACGCCACAGCATCTTGCAGGCCCACCCGTACCACATACAGGGCGAGGATTTCCACATGACTACATACTCTTCACACTATAATTTAAGAGGTATTCAATGCCTGAAATAAAGAAAGATCAATCAGCACCGTTTATAACTGAATTGTTTATGACCTAAATCTCGCAGTATTCTTATGTCTCATAAAGCGTAAGCCTCAATCTCACCGGTACTCCTATTATCAACTTTATCTGAAACATCTCACTTTCTCCTAAGAGACGGTGAAAACTATTCAACAACGACGAATAACGCACTGGCAATCCGCGGCCCTAACACCAGCACTCGCTGATCCACGACAATCACGTAGCGCTGGAAGGGATCGGGCACACGCACAAAGCTACGTCCTGGCAGAAGCTCATGACTCCACAATCGCTGTAACAGATGTGTTTCATAGCCAACCCACTCGGCAATACGAGTGAGACGACAACGCTGCCCCATCGGTGCATTCGGTAAGCATACCTCCGTCGTTGCCAGATCACTGCGCCCAGGGATCGGATTACCATGCGGACACACCGTCGCATGGCGGGTTAATTCAACCACACGTTCAAGAAACAGGGGCGAAACAACTGGCGCTAACCGGGCAGCCTCGCGATGAACAAATATCCACGGCACGCCAACCACATCCAACAAAAACCGCTCCAACAAGCGATGGCGGACGATCAGGTGCCGGGCCAGCAAATAACCATTTGCGGTTAAAGCCAGTCCACCTCGCTCTACAGCCGTAACCAACTGGCGCGTGAACAGATGCTGCAATGTCTGCAATAGCTGCTCAGGCTCAATATGTAAACAACGCACCAACTGGTCAGCAAAGACCGGTTCGTCGTGTTCAGCCAGATCGGCCAGAGCGAGCAGGCAGGTGGCTTCAGGTTCGGCAAGCCGCATGGTTCCTTGTACGAAAAAGAGCGGTAGATGGGATGTAACCATGAATGACGCTCCTGTTGAATTACAAGCAGACCACCTATCAGGTTATGACATCAACAAAAATTATGTCAATTTGATGTAGATCGGCGTCATATAGGTCCAGGCTGCACGACGCCGATCTACCAGTGTTTCCTCTCCAATCCGTGAGGTATTTACCCGCTCTCAATGCCAGGCACCGATCAGTTTGATCATTGCCCAAAACGCAAGCGCCATCACTCGCCATGTACTTTGAACGGCTTCCCCCGTGGCTCAGGCACCAGATCGGGCCGGGTTGTATCGAGAATAATCTCGTGCAATTCGAGTTTATTGGGGGCAATGAATGCTTCTTTCGGCAACGTACCGGAACGAGCGTGCCCCTGACGAAATTCCTCTGAGCGCACCCACGCTTCAAAGTGTGCCCGGCTCTCCCACGTCGTTAGCACGATATAGGGGTCACCCGGATTGACCGGACGGAGTAACTGGTTACTGATAAAGCCGGGCATTCGATCCACCAGACGGGCACGATTGCGGAATGTCTCTTCAAACAGGTCTGCATAGTCGGGATGAACAAAGATGCGATTTGCAGTTGTGATCATGCTGTCTCCTTCCATCTCAACTGAAGCCATAGTGTCGGCGTGTACGCAAGATCAAGGCCAGAAAGAATGGCCCACCCGCGAAAGAAGTGAAAAGCCCTACCGGAATTTCAGCCGGTGCTGCCAGTGTACGAGCCAGCAGATCGGCCAGATCAACAGGGTTGCGCCACCAAAGGCACAGGCTGGAATGAGCCAGCGATGATCGGGACCGATAGTCAGACGCACCATATGGGGAACAATCAGACCGATAAACCCGATTGGCCCGGTCAGCGCGACCGCTGCACCGGTCGCCAGCGCCGCCATCAACACCGCTGCCCGCTTAATCCACTCCACATTCACACCAAGATGGCGGGCTTCCGCCTCACCCAGTGCAAAGAGATTGAGATAAAATCCCAGCCTCGGCGCTAACACAAGCACGATCAGAATTGGCGGAGTCGCAGCCAGAACCGTCTCCCACAGCGCTCCCCCCAATCCACCCAGTGTCCAAAAGACAATCGAACGCAACTGATCATCATCGGCAAGGTAGGTCAGCAGACCGGTTGTTGCCCCCGCTAATGCATTAAGTGCCAGACCAACCAGCAAGAGCATCGCCACATCGGTTCGACCATGCCGGCGCGACAGTCGGTAAACGAGCAGTGTCGTTGCAGCGCCGGCCAGGAATGCAGCAACCGGTAAGGTGTAGATACCAAATACTGCCAGACCACTAATGATGGTGAAGACAGCTCCCAGCGCTGCCCCGCTACTCACCCCGATCAAACCGGGGTCGGCCAGGGGATTACGGAAAATCCCCTGCAAGAGTGCTCCACTTACCGCCAGCGCTGCACCGACCAACCCGCCGAGCACGACTCGTGGCAGACGAATATTCCATAACACTGCCATCTGTTGTTGCGAAACCGCTGTTTCAACTGAAACACCGATCTTGCTCAACAGAATGGCTACTACCACATCAGGCGGAACGGCCACCGCACCAATACCGACCCCCAACAAGAATGCTACAGACAAGACCACTGCCAGTATCGGCAATAACCAGCCCCGCCCGGCAAAACGTAAGCGGAGGCCAGGAGCAACGGACGTCACACTCATGATCCACCCGTTTGTGCTACAGCATCCTTGAATGCTGCCACCAGATCGGCCAATGCCTGACCGGTGCGTGGCCCCATCCCCAACAGATAGAGATCATCGAAGTCTACCACCCGACGCTGTTGACCGGCTGGAGTGTCGGCAAGACCGGGAATTTGCAAGAGACCATCAACACCACCAACCGACTCCAGACCTTTAGTGAGCACCAGAATGACATCAGGCTGCGCAGCGATTACAACCTCTGCACTCAACGGCGCGTAGTTTACGATACCGGCCTCAGTTGCCGCGTTGACACCACCGGCGGCGGTAATCATGGCATCAATCGCAGTATTGGCACCTGCCACCTGCTGAACATCAGTCCCCCGCAGATAGAGGAACAATACACGGGGTGGTCGAGGTAGCGTTGCAGCATCAGCCCGGGCACGCGCAATCTCTGCCTCCACCTGGCCGGCAAGCTCGTATCCTCGTTCAGGAATGCCGAGGGCGCGGGCCACAAAGAGAATCTTCTGCATCGGCGCATCCATCGTCGGCGGATCAGCCACCAACGCTACCGGAACACCCGCAGAACGAATCTGCGCCAGCGCCTCCGGTGGGCCGGCAGCCTCATCACCAATCACCAGCGTCGGGTTCAACGCCAGAATACCTTCGGCATTCAAACGCCGTTGATAGCCAATGTTAGGCAGGGACTTGGTCTTCTCGGCAGGATACGTCGCACTGGAGTCCACACCAACGATATAGTCACCCATTCCCAGCGCGAAGATGATCTCGGTAATATCGCCGGTAAGACTGACAATCCGGTCAACGGACTCAACCACCACCGTCTCACCCTGATAATCGGTCACCGTTGCCGGTAAAACAGGCGTAAGTACAGCACTGGTCGGTTCAGGTTCAGCGACCGGCGCTGTCGTTGGCACAGGAGCAGCAGTCGGCGCAGGAATAGCAGTTGGTATCGCCGTTGGTTCCGGTACCGCTGTCGGTACTGTTGCCGTTGATCCGGCTCCACAAGCACTCAGCAAAACCAGAACGAGAGCAAGGGTTAGCGACTTAACGAGCTTCGGCCACATAGGTATATCTACTCCCCGTCATATCTTCTGGTAAGCTCAAAACAAGAGGTGTTGCCGCTCGCGGATGCGGTTGCACCGTAACCGGCACACCGTACACATCGCTTAGCAACTCAGCGCGCAGTACATCCCATGGCGTTCCAAGTGCACATAGCGCACCTTGATGCATCACTCCGATACGATTGGCATAGAGCGCAGCCAGATTCACATCGTGCAAAACAATCAGAGCGGCGCCACCCTGATCGGCTGCACGGCGGGCGAGGTGTAACACTCGATGCTGATGACGCAAATCGAGAGCCGCAGTCGGTTCATCGAGCAGCAGAATCGGCGTGGTCTGGGCCAGCACCCGCGCCATCTGAACTCGTGCCTGTTCGCCACCGGAAAGCGTCGGTAAGGGGCGCGCAGCAAACGACGCTGTTTCTGTTTGCACCAAAGCTTCCTGAGCGATGGCCCGATCATGATCGCTTTCCGCATAACCACGTAAATGCGGCGCCCGACCCATAAGCGCCACTTCCAGCGCGGTAAAAGGGAAAGTTACCACAATTTGCTGGCGCAACACGGCGCGCCGTTGCGCCTGTGCCAGCGCCGACAGTCGGTGAAGTGGCTCTCCTTCGAGCCAGATTTCACCGCTGGTAGGGGGCAAATCGCCGGCCAGCAAACTCAAGAGCGTGCTTTTGCCGGCACCATTCGGGCCAACCAGAGCAACAACCTCACCGGCGGACAGGGTCAGCGATACCGACTGCACCAGCCAGCGTCCGTTAATGTGATAGCCAATATCTTGTGCAACCAGGAGTGTCATAGGCGGTGACCATTGTCTAGGTATGTGCTAAGCGACGCTATTAGAATACTCTAATTTAACTAGTTTGTCAACCAAAAACCGTAAAAATTAAACACTCGGATTGCTCAATAACGACCGAAATCGTGCGGAAAAGCAAAAGAGGCAGGCACTTGCCTGCCCCTCGTCTCTCCGCTGAACCGGCGCTCTTTACCAGACACGCCGTCCTGGTATGTCGAAGGTTGCCGTATTAGGAAAAGAGGCAGGCGTTTGCCTGCCCCTCGTCTCTCCGCTGAACCGGCGTTCTTTACCAGACACGCCGTCCTGGTATGTCAAAGGTTGCCGTATTAAGGATGTCAATAATCGTCGGCAGATAGTTGATCAAGATCAACACCGCCGCCACTGCCACCCATACCAGCAACCGGTCGAGAATTTTTGGCGCATCTTCCGGTCCGGAGAGGGCACGCGCAAAGGTAATATCAGGAACTTCAGCCAGCTTCTTTCCTCGTGTCAGCGTCATTATCATATTGAGGTAGTAGAAGATGGCGCTGACAAACATGATCAGGCCACCGATCATGGCAAAGAAGAGGAAGAAGCGCCATTCGTCTTGTACATACGGTGCACCGCCAATGTCAGTACGGCGCGGCATGCCACGCAGCCCCAGCTCGTGCATGAAGTGCGAGAAGAGGCCCATACCCACGAACCAGAGCCACGCCTGCGCCACACCCAGACTCTTGCTCCACAGGGCACGTCCGGTCAGGTGCGGTACCAGCCAGTACGTAATCCCCATAAAGCTGAGCGCCACTGCTGTGCCGACGGTCAGGTGGAAGTGACCGGAAATCCACGCGGTGTTGTGAACAACCAGGTTAACGTTGTACGAGGCATTGACCAGGCCGCTGATACCGCCAAAAGCGAAGAGCATCATTGCCACAATCTGGGCCGAAATCTCAGGTTTACCCCACGGCAGGTTGAAAATCCAGGCCAGCCAGCCTTCACCACCGTTACGCCGTCCCGCATACTCTAGTGAGGCGACAACGTTGAAGAAGGTGAGCAGGCTGGGGAAGAAGACGCCAAAAGTAAAGACGGCATGCACCAGTTTCCAAATCTCGGAGATGCCCGGATCGGTCACCTGATGGTGCATACCGATGGGAATCGACAGAATGAGGAAGAGAATGAATGAAACACGGGCCATTGGATCGCTGAATAGCTTGCCACCCGCCTGCTCAGGTACCAGCGTGTACCACGAAATGTACGCCGGTAACAGCCAGAAGTAGACAATCGGGTGACCGGTGAACCAGAAGAGGGTGCGTGCCAGCACCGGATCGGTGCCGCCAACCAGGCCCAGCGACCACGGAATCACCAGGAAGATCATCTCACTGGCGACACCAATAGTCGCAATCGTCCACATCAGCATCGTCACAATCGCCATAAATGCCGGCAGTGGCGTGCGTTGACCCGGATTATCGGCCAGCCATGCGTTCCGGGTAATAATCATGTTCACCAGCAACAACCAGGTACCGGCCACCACCAGCGTCAGCCCAATGTAGAAGAGTGCATCGGCTTTCAGCGGTGGATAGAAGGTAAACATCACGGTTGCGTTGTTGGTGAGCAATGGGATGGCTGCCAGCACCAGACCGGCACCCATGACCCAAAGCGTGGCCCACGCCAGCCGGCTGTTGGCGAGAGGGCGATTGAGAGCTTTAGCAAAGATGTAGGTCAAAAAGCCGATGATGTAGAAGGTGGTGAAAACGAGAACGTTTAAGACCCCGTGAACGGTCAGACCCTGGTAGTAGCCGCCGGGCAAGACAGGTTTGACCGGTGTATAGAGATCAAGCCCGTTGTAGCGCAGGATTTGCAACACACCCATCAATCCGCCTACTGCCAGCGCGGCAAAGGCGATGAAGATGTTGATCCCGGCAAGCTTACGCTCAACGCTCAAGTCGGCGCTGATTGCCAACGGGCGAGCACGTGCTGCGATACTGGCCATGCAATTCTCTCCTTGTATTCCAGCCGAGCGCTCCATCGCTCAGTTCACAATGACCTTACCGAACATGACGTGGTGGCCGGCCCCACAATACTCGTGACACACGATCAGATATTCACCAGGCTTATCGAACGTCGCCGTTACGCGCGAAACCTGACCAGGAATAACCATCACGTTGACCGGTGCACCCTCGATTTTGAAGCCATGGATCACATCTTTGCTGGTCAGAATAAAGGTGACTTTTGAACCGGCAGGAATCTCAATCGTATTCGGCGTAAACATGAAGGTCTGCGCCAGCATGATTGCCTCGTAGCGCCCAGGGGCAATCTCGCGAAGACCGGTCTGGCTGAAGGTGGCATCAGCACCGGCTGCCACTGCACTGACACTGACCCTTCCCGCAGTTGTCGGCACACGCACACCTACTGCAAAAGCGGTTACCAGAATGGCAACCATCATCGAGACCGGTATCGCGACACTGGGAAGAATCCAGGCCACCTCAAAGAGATAGCTGATAAATTTCTTGTCTTTCATGACGCTGGTATCCCTCCATTGTTCAACAGGGTCAGATAGACTTGCATCCACAGGATGCTCAGTGCGAGCAAGAAGCCGAGCGTGATCATGAGAGCACCACGTGGCGGTTCATGATCATCGTCGTGCTCGTCGTCCGACGGGCGGCGATACTCTGCCATTCTGTCCTCCTCGTTTTTACTCCGGATAACACACAAATAGATGAGACGCTTCGTACACGAGCCGCATGGCGCCCTGGCTACCCATCTCACGGGCGATGAGATCGATATCGCGCAAGGCGGTAGCCAGAGGTGGCCCTTCAGCCGGGTACGAGGTGCGGATCATCCCGCTGGGATCAATGAGAAACGTTCGTCGCTCAGCGTACAATTTGCCATGTTCATCAGGTTCGGTGTAATACACCCCAAGTCCACCACCGACGATCATTTTTATTTCTTGTGGATCGCCGGTCACAAACCTCCAGGTTTGCGGATCCACCCCCAGCTCGCCCGCCAGTGCCGCAAGGTCGGCCGGTGTATCGTGAGCAGGATCAAGCGTGATCGTAAGAAAGAGAACCTCGCTCCCCAATCGCCCACTGCTCTGCAGCACCTGTCGCAATTCAAGTAAACGCCTTGTCTGCTCGGCACATTCGTCACCACAACGACGGTGCATGAGACTGACAAAGACCATCCGCCCTCGCAGATCACTGTCGAGCAGGCGCGTGCCCCGTTGATCGGTAAGGGCAAATGGCGGAAACGGTTCACCGCGTGGCAGTACTTTAACTGGTCGGGCAACGACGAACCAGATCAGGGTTGCCAGCAGTCCGGCCAGTAATGTTGACATCAACGCTATTCCCAGGCGCATGCTGAATCCGTCTAGCTATACGCTCTCGCAAGCCGAGTATACAGGTCTATTGCCTACAGCAGAGTAAAGCGGCTATAACAAGCAGTTGTAGTCTTACAACTGTTTGCTCTTGTATTCACCGTGAATTCAACCACGATATATGAATAATTCGTCTCGTGCATAGCAACGTCGCTACACCAAATTGTTATGTCGAAGTTTTGCATGGGAAGCGCATGACACCTTGTGTACGACAACGACAACGACAACGTACCGACGACCTCAGCAACCCTGTCACCTGAGCACTTTCGCCTCACGCTGCATATCGTTGGGTATGACTCCTCTGGGGGTTACCTACACCTGCCACGGAGCGATCTCTGCCCGTTGACGATTGTTCAGCCTGTTATAGGTACGTTGGAGCCTGCTTTCTCCATCCGGTTGTTATCCTTTCACTTCACGGCAATAAATTCTTTCTACACACAGTCACACCTCTCTTTACAATCGGCATGGCCGGTCTCCGTCTGGCGTTCCGGCGCGCCACAGAGCTTTCCAGAGGTACTTGCTGTATGGGGCAGAAAAGGATTGTCGTGATTGGTAGTGGATTTGGTGGCCTGAGTGCAGCAATTCGCCTGGCAGCACAGGGGCACCTGGTCACGATTCTCGAACAGCGTGACCGTCCCGGTGGTCGGGCCTATGTCTATCAAACTAAAGGTTATACGTTTGATAGTGGGCCAACGGTGATCACCGCCCCCTTCATGTTCGATGAGCTATGGCAGTTGGCCGGCAAACGACGGGAAGATTACTTCATGCTGGAGCCTTGCCGTCCCTACTATCGCCTTTTCAATCACGAGGGCCGCTATCTGGAGTATGGGGAAGATGAGGAGGCGTTGCTCGAACAAATCCGTCAATGGAATCCGGCCGATGTTGAGGGTTACCGGCGCTTCATCGCCAGCACTCGCCCGATTTTCGAGAAAGGTTTCAGTCTCATTGATAAACCGTTTCTCCACATTGGCGACATGCTGCGCGTGGCCCCCGATCTGATTCGCCTCAAATCGTACCAGAGTGTCTATCAATTCGTCTCGCAGTTTTTTCAGGATGATTTTCTCCGCCGTTGCTTTTCGTTTCATCCGTTGTTTATTGGCGGTAATCCCTTCGATGCGACCTCTATCTACGCGATGGTGCATTATCTCGAACGGCGTTGGGGAGTGTACCACGCTCGCGGCGGAACCGGCTCGATTGTGAAGGCGATGGTTCAACTCTTTACCGAGCTTGGTGGTCAGCTTGAGCTAAATGCCAAAGCCGTTGAGATTGTGATCAATGGGCGGCGTGCCCAGGCGGTGCGCACGCAAGATGGCCGGTTATTCCCTGCCGACGTAGTGGTCTCGAATGCCGATGTGCCACAAACGTACATGAACCTCATCCCACCGCGTTACCGCAAAGTGCAAACTGACCGGCGTCTCCGTCGGTTACGTTACAGTATGTCGCTGGCTGTGATCTACCTGGGCATTAACCGTCGCTACGACGATGGCCGGCTGGTGCAGCACAACATCATCTTCAGCGAGCGCTACAAAGGTCTCCTCGACGATATCTTTAACCGCAAGCGACTGGCCGATGATTTCTCGCTCTATCTGCACCGACCCTCGCACAACGATCCAACAATGGCGCCTCCCGGCCACGAAGCGCTCTACGTCCTCACGCCGGTACCCAATCTGGCAGCGCCGATTGACTGGTCTGTCGCCGGGCCACGCCTGCGCGAGGCGATTTTGACCTTCCTCGAAGAGCATTACATGCCAGGATTACGCCGGCATATCGTGGTCGAGCACATGGTCGATCCGCGCTATTATCGCGATGCACTCAACAGCTATCTGGGCGCCGGCTTTTCGATTCAACCCATTTTGACGCAGTCGGCCTGGTTCCGCCCGCACAACCGCTCGGAGGATATTGACAACCTCTACCTGGTTGGTGCCGGTACCCATCCCGGTGCCGGCTTACCCGGTGTGATCGCATCAGGTGCAATTGTCGCCAATCTCGTAAGCCAGGAACAGGCGTGAGAGAGCAGGAGGAGAGGGACGTACCGTTACCCCTCCCTCTCCTCCCTGTGCCCTCGGTGCCTCTGTGGTGTTCATTCCAGGCGCCGGCTTACCCGGCGTGATCGCATCAGGTGCAATTGTCGCCAATCTCGAATCTCGTAAGCCAGGAACAGGCGTGAGAGAGCAGGAGGAGAGAGGGACATCAGAACTTACTTCATCAAGCTGTACCGTCGTGCTACCCGACCATCACCCAGGCTCATGAACGCTTGCCAATCACCAAGGACAGTATATCCTGCTTCCAATCTGCCGGTACACAAGCGAGGCGGGCTGACGACCATCTCCAGGTCAATCACTCGTTGGATTGGTTGTCTTGCCCGCTCGTCATGCGCGTGTCGCAGCGTTTGGAGTGCGGCAGCCATGCTGCCGCAGCAGCCGTGCTCACGATCCGGCGCGTGTCACACCGTTCACCCCGCTGGTCACGGAGATGCTATATGTATTCGTCACGATCAATGAGATAACTTCTATAGTTACCCCTCACTCTCTTCCCTGTGCCCTCGGTACCTCTGTGGTGTTCTTCCCATCCAGAGCACTATCGACTTTCAGTTCGCACTCTCACCTGGCGAACCGTCGTCTGATACCCTCAAACAACACGTACAGAGCCGCCCCACCTCCACCCAATCCTATCAGCCCGATAAGCAAACCAGGAAGATCGTCCGGCCAGCGATACGCAGAAAAAGGCGTCGCACCGGGTATCAGCTCTCGCATATACCACCAGCCCAGGCCAATAACCACGCTGCTAAAGAGGGCCGAAATCATCCGCTTCCACAAATCTGGCGCATACCAGATACCCGGCAAATGTCGTCTCAGCACCATCGCGAGCAACAGCGCCTCAATTGAATTCGCCATACTGAAGGCAATAGCCAGACTACCAATATCCCCGCCTCGCGCCAGCAATACCATCCCCAGCGTGATATTGATTGCTACCTGCATCAGTCCAATCAACACGGGCGGCCAGGTACGTTGCATCGCGTAAAAGGTGCGAATCATGATCTCTGAAGCAGCAAACGCCGGCAAAGCAAACGCATAGCCGGTCAACGCGGCTGCGGTATATTGCAGAGACACTGCATCAAACGCCCCACGTTCAAACAGCACACGGGCAAGGGCCGGGCCAAGCGTAATCAGCGCGGCAGTTGCCGGCAGGGTCAACCAGAGAATCCGTCCCAGCGTGGCCCGCACATCGTCCATCAATTCCGGCAATTGACCCTCTGCGACCAGCCGGGCCAGACGAGGGAAGGCAACCGTGCTCAGGCTCAGGGCAAACACACCATACGGCAGCAACATCAATTGATACGCCCAACGCAAACCGGCCAGTTTGGCATCACCATCAGGCAAACGGGCTGCCAGCGCAAGCGTTGCCACAATACTCAGGTGGGCTGCTGCCTGACCAATAACACGCGGTCCCATTGCACGGGCGACTCTCCCTAGCTCTGGCAAGTGACGACCAAGGTGCGGTCGCAGGTGCATCCCTAGATCGCGTAGTGCCGGTATCTGAATGCACAAATACCCCAACGCGCCAATGACAACCCCCCATGCCATGCCCCAAATGCCCAACCATGGCGCGCATAATGCGCCGGCGGTAATGCCGAGGTTGTAAATACTCGGTGCTAACGCAGGCATGGTGAAGCGATCCCGTGCGTTCAGCGCAGCCATTGCCAGGCCACCCAAACCTAACAGCAACGGCGAGAGCAGGAAGAGCCGGGTAAGTGCTACAATCAGATCAAGCGTCGCCGACGAAACCCCCTCTCCCCCATACAGCAGTGGCACCAGCCACGGCGCGGCCAGGAACAGGATGGCACTGGCCACGCCGAGAATAATCAAGGCCCAGGTCACAACCGCTCCGGCCAGCTCCCAGGCTCGTACCGGATGTTCACGCTCCCACAATTCAATAAACACCGGAATAAAACTGCTCCCCAGCGCCCCACCGATAATCACCAGGTATAGCAGATCAACCGTGCTGATAGCAGCACCGTAGGCAGCCATTTCAGCCGAAGTACCAAAATAGTATGAAGCCACGATGTCACGTATCAGCCCGGTTATCCGGCTTAAGATGAAACCACCCATGACGATCAGACTGTTACGCTGAGCGCTCAGACGGTGGAGGACGGTACTCAGTTGCACGGTCGGCGTTCCTATGCTATACTTCAGAACTAGCGCGGCGAGCGCTTGCTCGCCGCTTAACGTGTCATATAACGTGCCAATTATATCCGAGGAGTTTGACCTTGGCGAACACGAAATCGGCAAAAAAGCGAATTCGGAGCGATGCGCGCAAGCATCTGCGCAATCAGTCGTACCGCTCGCGGGTAAAGACGATGATCAAGAAGGCCGAGCTGGCGCTCGCGAATGGCGTTGTTGATGAAGCCGCTCTGCGTATGGCTTATAGCACGCTCGACAAGGCGGCAGTCAAGGGCATTATTCACAAGAACAATGCTGCTCGCCGTAAATCGCGGTTGGCCCAGAAGGCAAAGAAGGTTGCACTGGCTGCCCAGGCTGGTTCTGCGGCGTAGGTTTGGGTAAGGGCAACGCTTTCCATAACACAGTGTTGCCCTTTTTTCTTTCTCCCCTTTACACGTATAACCGTATTTTCTCCCGTAACTGCTCTGTAGTGTCTGTGCTGGGAGCTGCTAACGCTTCCCCACCTCTTGCGGCATCTGACACACTTCCACAACAAATAGTTCAAGTGCTGTTTCGGCCTGGATACGTCCGGTCTTGATCGCGTGATCAAGTTCGAGCAGACGATCATGGGCGTGTATCAGTTCGGGAAGGCTGAAGTTACGCGCCTGTTCAGTTGCCTTTCGGGCCACGAATGGTTTCAGGTTCAGCTCGGCAGCAATCTCATCAGCGCGACGCCGTTGACTGAGCAGTTGCCTGACCTGCAAGAGAATTCTGATCTGACGAGCCAGCATAAAGAGCACGTAGGGCGGTGCCTGGCCATCTTCAACCAGTGCTCGTGCGCCGCGTAATGCCGGCCCTAACCGTCGCGAACTTAATTCATCGAGAAAGGCAAACAGATTTTGCTCTTGTTGATCGGTAACCAGGCGATCTACAGCCCGCAGATCGATCTTCCCATTGCGACCCACATAACTGGCCAGTTTGGCCAGCTCGTTAGCCAGTAACCGGCTATCATTCCCTGCCAGTTCGACCAGACGTTGGGCGGCGGCAGATTCAATCGTCGCATGCAGCATCTTCGCCCGCTGTTCAATCCAGCGGAGTAACTCTGCTCCCTGGAGCAACGGGAATTCACGAACGACACCATGCTTGCTGAGGTATGTGAAAAGCAGATGTCGGCGATCAACCTCTTCTTGCTCCACAAACACCAGATCACAGGTTGCCGGCACACGCTCGCAATAACTACGTAATTCTTCGCGCCCCTTCCCTGCCTTACTATGCTTCAACGCATCGTAGACGATCACCAGTCGCCGCTCGGCAAGAAACGGGTGTGCCTCACATGCCGCAACCAGTTGCTCGATAGTGAGCTTCCGCCCATCAAGCACACTGACGTTGAGGTCAGCGACCTCTGCGGGCAAACCGGCCCGCAACTCAGCCACCGCCTCGCTGCGCGCCAGTTCATTGGGTCCGTAAAACAGATAAATCATGGTTATTCTCTGTATCAAGGGCCTGAGCAATTGCTACCACGAGACGGGCAGCCCGGTCGGCTAATGATGGATCGAGGACTGAAGCGCGCTGAGGTATGGCTTGAATGCTCAGGGTGCGAAATCCACGCTTCCAAAATGGTGACAGCAGATCATCATCACTTGCCAGCGGCCGCGGTTCGAGATCAATGCCTGGGTCGTTACGATCAGCGATCATTGCTAACTGGAAAAGGTGCGGATCGGCGCTGACCTGACGAAAGATTCCGCTCCGACTAATCACCGCAAGCTGACCGCCGGCAAGTGGCCCCAATCCAATGACCGACGTGTCCGCCGGATCAAACGGATAGCGTTCGAGCAACATCTTTATCCCATTGCGATCATAGTATGCCGCACCTACAGCGACGGCCCACACCTCAACGTGCTGCAACGCGGGTAGTTGTTGACCGGCCAGTACCAGTGCTGCCAGTGCCGCCAGTCCACCATCAGGCTGGGACAATGGTGGCTGACGCTGGCATGCCCACCAAAAGCCAAATACTCCCCCTAACCCCCCAATGATTAATACCCAACGCCACTCCGGCCATATGGTTGTACTAACAGCTACCAGAATTGGCAAACAACTCACACTCAAACGGGCAAGTAAACCTTCATACGTCGGTGCAATAAAGACCGTCATACCACGCCATGCTGGAGGCGTATCAAGCGGAGCCAGGATGATCAATCTGTGCTGTGGCTGGCGAGGGGTCTGGGTGAGCGACTCTGTGACTGGACGCGCCGCTACAATGTTCTGACTGGTGTGCCGTCGGTGCCAGACAGGAAGTTGCGCATACAGCGTATCGACCAGCAACAATACCATCAACCATGGCCCAAAGATCAATCCAACGAGAGGTTGCCAGCCGGTGAACACTGTGATTATCGCCAGAAGGAGTGCTACTGGCACAAACCGACTTCCCGGACGATCAGTTGCCGGTAAAGATCGCGTATCAACGCTAAAGCCCGCCTGTCGCAGGCGGGCATTCATTTGGGCTGCTGCTATTGCTTCTGCCGCCGACGTTGCTCTACGCGGGCCAATTTGTTCATTCAATTCAGCCAGTAAGCCGGCGCTGTCGATCATCCGAACCGGCATTGCTCTTCTGCTACTTCTATGGTGTTGGTGTCGGTGTTGGCGCTGGCGTATTTGTTGGATCGGTTACCACCGGTGCTCTGATCGGCGTTGATGTCGCCGGTGGCACCACAGGATTGTCCGGCAGGCCGGGTAGTGGCGACGCTGGCCGCCGGCAATCGGTTTGACCTGGCAAACAGAGTAACAAGACAAGATCATACCGGATGAACTGATTGCCGATGTCACCAACATTTTTCACTTGCACAAAATAGAAACCATCAACGCTGGGGGTAAACTCAATCTGTGAGTCCAGCGTATTCCCACCCGGCACGTCATCGTTGATGTCAAGAATACTAACGCCATCACGGTCTGCCAGTACCAGTACCGTATCCGCACCAGCCTGGGTGTCATTATTGACGGTATTTGGTCCTCGGTAACGCCGGGTATCAGTGTAAATCACATAACGCTTCCCGGCCTTGGCAAAGAACGTCACCCAATCGGCATCACCGGTTGGGCACAGGCGTCGATTTTCTTGTACTTCGTTAGACGTAATCAAACGTGCCTGCTCAGGCAAGCCGTCTGGTTCAAAGATATCCAGACAGACCGACTCAGCAGTAGCCGGGGTCGGGCCATTGCTCTCATCCAACAACACAATCACGTATGAATAATCGGTACCACCCCTGCCGGCAGTGTCACGCACTTTGATGTAATACGTACCATCGGCCGGAATACGAACCGTAATCCGTGGTCGTGTATCACCAGGGTTGGGATTGGCCGGATCGCGATTGTAGAAGTCATCGTTAAAGGCCACCCGGTTCAACTGGCTATCGAGCAATTCTAATGAAAGGTCAATACCCGGCCGCATCACCGGTACATCAATCGTGTAAACCTTGCCACCTACACCACCGAAGTAGAGCCAGTCTTCATCGCCGGTCGGACAGATCACGTGTTCTTGGGGAATCTGGACATCGATACGTTTAGCCTGCGCCGGATTATTATCTGGCTCGAAGCCATCGCTGCAAATAAACGCTGGTGTTGGTGTTGGTGGAACAGGAGTAGTTGTTACAGTTGGCGTTGCTTGCGCAACCTGAACAATAATGCGGAAGAGAGATGTTACGTTTTGTGCACTGGTGCGAAATGCAAGGATATCAATCGTGTAGGTCCCGGGAGCAGCAGTAGCCGGAATATCGAAGAAGAAGGTAAAGCTTTGCGAAGAATTGGCTGGAATGTTAATCGGCTGACCGGGCGATATGGTCAGCGGTGACCAGCCTGACGGCATATTGGCGGAAATACCAAAATTGTCCGACGCTCCGCGGTTTTGCAGCGTTGCATTAACGGCAAGCGATATTTGTCCGGGTTGTCCACTGGTTGAAACCGAGGTTGGGATCCAGGAAAAGTCGATTGTTTGTGCAAGCGGTGCAGCAGTAACCGGAATTTGGGGAAGGGCAAGAAGCAATATCAATAAGGTCGTACATGCTGCGACCAGAGCGTTCCACGTGCGTGATGAGATATTCATGCTACTTGCCGGCTCTTACTGCATACAAGGCAACGAATCCGACATCATTATACAGGGAAGCCGGCATAGGTGTCAAACCTTTTGTTAGACTCGCGACTACTCACCTCTTGTTCATCCTCTATCGAAAGGAACTCGCCGGTAGAGACGAGTGCTCTTTCTCTCCTTACACTGTCATCTCTCCATGGTAAATCGTCTCGGCTCTTTTTAGTCCTCGGCGATATGATAAAAATATCAAACATTAATGATTAAAATATCTATACCTCAAGTAATCACCTTCTCCCTTGTCAAACCTGCCTGTAGCGGTATGCTGTACGGTAGGGGAGTGTATCTTGTTCAAGGCGCCAGCACGGCGCAGGAGGGAAACCATGGACATTACAACAGAAGTCGTTCATGGCTGGCGCTTGCTTGCTCGCGTACAAGAGCTGCTTGATGAGCCAGATGTGCAGCAGATAGTGATACGGCATGATCAGGGCGACTCACTTATCGTTATAGATGTCCCCTCCATGCGCTCCGGCGTGACAACGCGGCCGGTGCTGTCAGCCGTAAAAGCGATTGCTGGTGAACTATCCTATGTCTTACTGGAAGTGGTGCGGAGTCGAGGTTTAGAGCGACAGGTTGGTGGTGCGATAACTGATGAGGAGTTTGATCGCGCTATCGATGTGATTGAACCGGTGTTTGAACGCTATTAGCAGCTATCTCGAACAGAGCACACTGCTGAATAATCCTTAGCAATGTGTTCGCAAATACACGTGCTACCTGGTACAGCGTGTGGAAGCCTTGTCGCTTCCACACATATGTTTGCCCTTCCCATCCTTTATTCCCAACTGATAGCTTCTCTGCGACATTCATACCCTCAGTCCCACCCTGACCGATAGTCTGAAAGCCTGCCTCAATTCATCGATGTCCACAGGCTTACCTGCCGGCGTAGATTAATCCCCCGTTTTCGCCTGAAACTGATACGTTGAATCCCTGCCTCACTACGTGGAAGTCGATAGGTTGACAGGCCAGCTCAATGTTTGAAAACCTCTATAGGCTTGTGAAAGAAGTTTGCCCTCTTCCCGTCTGTGCCGATAAGCACAACCTTGCCCAAATATGGTATACTTTATTGTGCGTTTTGCGCTCAGTGAGGAGAACTTGTATGTCAACTCATGCTCCTGCCGAACTCGATCTGGCAGTTGCGTCCCTGATTATGGTGCGACCAGATGAAGATCGCGCCGAATACGAAGAACAATACGAGAGTGTGGCCGCCGTGCAGGATCAACTGCGCGAGCTTGGAATTGATATCGATCTGCTTAGCCAGCCCGGCGTCGAGGTCTGGGAAGGGTCAATTGAGACAATGGGTGCACTCTATCAGTTGGCTCGCATGGCTGCCCACCTCGAACGTGGTAACGATCTGGCACCGATTATCGCCGACGGCCCAGTGCTTGAAGAAGATCTCGACCGCGCTGTGACTGATGTCTGGGATGAGCTGGTGCCCAGCCGGTATCGTCATTTAATCAACTTGCAAGGCATCAATAGCTATTATCTGCCGGTCGATTTTGCCGATCCTGTTTATCTGCCGTTTGAAGACGACAATGGTGAGGAAGACCAGGCCTTCTTCGGCTCGTCGGTGCAGTTGTTGCGTGAATTGTCGGAGCTGGCTCCACAATTGATCAAGGCTGGTGTGTCACCACGTTCGGACGCTTTCCGCTGCCTTGAGTCGCTCCGCGAGGCAGCTCGCCAAAGCGTCGAGTGTGGCTTACCCGTCATCGTTTGGTAAGGGTTCCATGCAGGACGTGATCTTTTTCGACCAGCGCCCCCGTCCAGATCGTGATCAGACGCCGCGCGAGCGGCGCTATTACGTCTGGACTGTTGGGTGTCAGATGAATATCTCAGACTCTGAACGGCTTGAAGCTGCGCTGCAGGGTGTGGGCTATAGCCCGGCAACCCGTCCTGAAGATGCCAGCTTTATTGTGCTGAATTCGTGCAGTGTGCGCGCTTCAGCCGAAGAGCGTATCCTTGGTAAGCTCGGTGAGTTGGTCCGGGTTAAGCGGCAGCACCCCGATACCCGGATTGTACTCTGGGGTTGTATGGTTGGCCCCAATAATCGCTCCATCTTCGCCGATCAATTACCGATGGTTGATCACTTTGTTTCACCTTCGGCTGTCGATGAGGTGGTAGCCCTGGCGCCTAACCCCATCTACACGCTCGACGAGCCGGCATTGCCCGTGCGTGACTGGAGCCATCCGCCGGTATCGGTGCATGTCCCCATTCAGTACGGTTGCAATATGACTTGCTCCTACTGCGTGATTCCGCTGCGCCGGGGTCGTGAACGCTCGCGACCACTCGCCGAGATTGTCGAAGAGGTGCGCCGTATTGTGGCTCGTGGCGCGAAAGAAATCACGCTCCTCGGCCAGATTGTCGATTCCTGGGGGCACGATTTGCCCGGTCGCCCTGAACTGGCTGACTTGCTTGAGGCTGTTGATCCCACGCCGGGTTTGCTGCGCCTGCGCTTCCTGACCTCACATCCGGCCTGGATGACTGACCGTCTGATCGAGACGGTTGCCCGCTTGCCGCGTTGTCAGCCAGAGATTAATCTACCGGTACAGGCTGGTTCTGACCGGGTCCTCAAGCTGATGCGTCGTGGCTATACGGTTGCTCGCTACAAGACGCTGATTGCCAGGATTCGCGCTGCGATCCCTGACATTTCACTGACGACCGACATTATCGTTGGTCATCCTGGCGAAACCGAGGATGATTTCCGTCAGACGATGGATCTGTGTGCTGAAATCGGTTTTGATAAAGTCCATATCGCGGCCTTCTCTGCCCGTCCCGGTACACGGGCTGCCGAACAGGAGCAAGACCCGGCCCTCGCTGTACCACCTGCCGTGAAAGAAGAACGCCGCCGCCGGCTCGAACAGTTGCAAGAGCAGATTGCTACCGAACGCATGGCTCGCTTCCTCGGCCAAACAGTAGAGGTATTGGTTGAGGGTGAAAGCAAGGGGAAATGGCGTGGTCGTACCCCTGGCAACCGCCTGGTCTTCTTCAGTCACCCTGCCGATCTAACCGGTCAGTTGGTGCCGGTGAAGATCACCGCTACCAGCCCATGGTCGTTGCAGGGAGTGCCGCAATTAGATGATTCTGTTAATGCTCAATCCAAGGAGAATGGCCTTGTCAAAGCAAGATGAAAAGATGCGCATTCGCCGCCGCTTGCAAGAAAAAGCCATTGAACTGGCTGCCCTTAACCGCTGGCAAGAGGCGGCTGATTTGAACCAACAATTGTTGCGGGTAGGTGAGGATGTTGAGACCTACAATCGGCTCGGAAAAGCGCTCTTCGAGCTGGGCAAGTATGCCGATAGTCACCGTGCCTACCAGAATGCGTTGCGTCTGAATGCAGCCAATCCAATTGCGCGCAAGAATGTGGCGCGCCTTGAAGCATTGCTGGCCCGTGGCATCACCGAGGCGCCTATCACCCGCTCAACCCGCCAGCAAGTGGATATGCGCATGTTTATTACCGAGACCGGACGTACTGCACTGACTTCGTTGGTTGATGTGCAACGCGGCCCTGCGGTCGATGCGCTGATCACCGGTGAGAAGGTCGAATTGCGGGTCGAAGGCAAGATGGTGTATGTCGTTGATCTCGATGGCAACCTGATTGGACGCATCGAGCCGAAGCTGAGCCATCGCCTCGTTGAACTGATCAACGGTGGTAACCGTTACCTGGCAGCCGTGGTGCAATCAGACTCACGCAACGTTCGGATTTTGATACGCGAGGTGTACCAGGATCCGAGTCAGCGCGGTCGCGTCTCATTTCCCGGCAAGCTGGGCGAGGGGGCTACAATCCTCTCCTCGTTGCGCTTCGACGATTACGAAGATGTGCTCGACGAAGAGGAACTGGTTGAAGAACCAGAAACGTTCGACGATGACTTTGTCGGTAGTGATGATGAGGAAGAGATCGGTCTTGATGAAATCGATCAAGACATTGGCGACGACGACGACAATCTTGAAGAGTAGGATGTTCGTCTGAGGCTGGTATGTCTGCACAAACACAGGGCGATAGACATATCGCCCTGTGTTTTTTTGTGCGAGGTGAGCCTCGGGCTGAGATGTGCCATCCGCGAGTCAGTAGGGCCAACATTTGATATGAGGACGTATCTCATAAAGTGGAGTGCGGCAGCGTGGCTGCCGCAGCAGCCGTACTGACGATCAAGTGCGTGTCATACCGTTTACCCTGCCGGTCACGGATATGCTGTATATTCTGGTCACGATCAGGTAGACTGTCAGTAATTAATGAGACAACTTGTACACAAGTGGTGCCACGTGTAGCATATTCCCCATCCACCGTCCCTGACGCCGGTCGCAAGTTACAACGATTCTGGTCACGAGAACGACAGGCATGCACATCGCGGATCGTGACACAGGTTTCAAGCCTGATCGCTCATAGACTAATGTTCACTCGCGCTATTATCCAGTTACCATCCACAAACATCTCTTGCGCTATGCCTGCCAGATCGCTATACTACCTGTAGCGGGCATCATGCCTCGTTACTGGCAGACAGCCCAACGATACTCGTCATTTGGCAGAAAGGGTAGGCTATGAGCTTCCGTTTACACGAAGTAAATCCAACTCCTACCACTCCTGGTGCAACGCCTAACCGAATGCCTGACATACCACCACAACCAACCAACATTGCCGAAACCGGGCTGTCGATGGGGTTTTTGACCGACCACATTCTGAAGGTTATCTATTTTTCGGGTGCAATCACCGGTCAGAAACTCGAAGAGACGGTAAAGCTGCCGTTTTTAGGCGTGATTGATAAAGTGCTCGAGTTTCTTAAACTTGAGGAATACGTTGACATTATCGGTGCTGAGGGTGGTTTTAGTGAACGTTCCTTCCAATATGTGATTACCGGCAAAGGCCGGAATAAAGTTCACGAGGTCATTGATCGAAACCAATACGCCGGCCCGGCACCGGTTCCTCTCCAGCAATATGTCGAGGTTACACTTCGGCAGAGTATTGGCGAGCTAGTGATCGATCAGGCCACTATTCGCAAGGCGTTCAGCCACCTGGTGGTTAGCGAGAAGATGCTGGACAAAATTGGCCCGGCGGCCAATTCAGCGCGTTCACTCTTTTTATACGGCCCTCCCGGTAATGGAAAGACAACCATTGCTGAAGGTATCGCGAATCTGCTGGGCGGACTGGTCATCATTCCGTATGCCGTAGAAGTTGATGGTCAGATTATCAAAGTCTTCGATCCGCTCAACCATCAAGTCGTACAGATCAATGAAGTCGGCCACGCGGATGTTCCACCAGGACCATTCGGCGCAGCAATGACCGCAATGCCTGCCACTGTCTACCCGGATGCCCGTTGGGTTGTGTGTAAACGTCCACGGGTAATGGTCGGTGGTGAACTTGAGCTGGAGCAACTCGAATTGATCTTCGATCCAGTTTCAAAGGTCTACGAGGCTCCATTCCAGATGAAAGCGAATGGCGGACTCTTCTTGATCGATGACTTTGGCCGCCAAAAATGCCGTCCACAAGACCTTCTCAACCGCTGGATTGTTCCTCTGGAAAAGAAAGTTGATTTTCTCGCGCTTCAAACCGGCAAGAAGATTCAGGTTCCGTTCGATGTGTTGATTGTCTTCTCTACCAACCTGAATCCGAGAGACCTGGTTGATGACGCTTTTCTCCGGCGAATTCGCCATAAGATTGAGGTACCTAACCCGACACCAACCGAATTCCGGGCAATCTTTCAACTTGTTTGCAAGAGCAAACGCATTCCTTATAGCGATGATGGGTTACGCTATCTGATCCAGGAGCACTACATGAAAGTCGGGCGCGAATTACGTGCCTGTCATCCGCGTGATCTGTGCGATCAGATACTCGACGAGGCCAAGTATCGGGGTATCCCACCGGCAATGTCTCGTGAGTTGATTGATCGTGCATGTGAAGCCTATTTCGTCAAGCTTGGTTAAACATCCATCCAGATAAGGTGCTTCGTGTACGCGCCAGTGCTACTGACGTTCGGCGAGAGTTCGGATGGACAACTAAGGAGGTTTTATCGCTATGTCGCTGCTCAAACGTCTCGGTAATCAACCACAGCCAGAGCCTGCTCCGGCTGTTGCTACACCCCCGCCTGTAGCGGCAACCGTGGTGCCGGCTCCAGCGCCGCCTCCACCGGTGACGCCCCCTGCTGCCCCAGCACCAGCTCGCCCAACGGTTCAGGACGCAACTCCGGCCAATGATCAGAAACGGATGCTGGAACTGTCGCTCTGGATTGTTGACCGCATTCAGGCTTCGTTGGGGAATCAAACGGAGCTGAAGCGATCTCCTGAGACGGAGCGACTACTCCAAGAGCGCTTCGCTCGTATTTATCAACAGGCGAACGTGCAACTTTCCGACCAGGATGTCAAAAAGCTCTTCGCAATGGTCTGCGATGAGCTGTTCGGCTTCGGCCCACTTCAGCAGTTGCTCGACGATGATAGCATTTCCGAGGTGATGGTCAATGGACCATACAAGGTCTACATTGAACAAAAGGGCAAGCTCAAGCTCTCTGATGTACGTTTTGCATCTGATGAGCATGTGATGAAGATTATCGACCGGATCATCCGGCCGCTCGGTCGCCGCATCGACCGCAAGTGGCC
The DNA here is from genome assembly GCF_000018865.1 of Chloroflexus aurantiacus J-10-fl. Lineage (NCBI taxonomy): Bacteria > Bacillati > Chloroflexota > Chloroflexia > Chloroflexales > Chloroflexaceae > Chloroflexus > Chloroflexus aurantiacus. Next base: position 3,239,046 of record NC_010175.1, on the reverse strand, counting down.
GATGGTCGATGCTCGTTTGCCCGATGGCTCGCGTGTTAATGCGATCATCCCGCCCTGCGCTATCGATGGCTCAACGATTACCATTCGTAAGTTTTCCAAGAACAAGCTCAAGGTCGATGACCTGATTCGCTTCGGTTCGATGACGGCTGAAATGGCAGAATTTCTCCGTGCCTGTGTCGTCTCGCGCTTGAACATTGTGGTTGCTGGTGGTACCGGCTCCGGTAAGACGACATTGCTGAACGTGCTGTCGAACTTTATTCCCGAAGACGAACGTATCGTAACGATTGAAGACAGCGCCGAGCTTCAACTGGCCCAGGATCACGTGGTTCGCCTCGAAGCCAAACCACCGGAGATCGACGGTACCGGGCGGGTGACGATCCGCGACCTGGTGATCAACTCACTGCGTATGCGACCGGAGCGGATTGTGATTGGCGAATGCCGTGGTGGTGAGACGCTTGACATGTTGCAGGCAATGAATACCGGCCACGATGGCTCGTTGACTACCCTGCACGCAAATACGCCACGCGACGCTATCGCTCGTATGGAAACAATGGCGCTGATGGCGGGTATGGAAATGCCGCTAAAGGTTATTCGTGAACAGATCGCCTCGGCAATTGATCTGATTGTCCAGCAAACCCGCCTCGAAGATGGTTCACGCAAGGTGGCCTATATCACCGAAGTGCAGGGCATGGAAGGTGATACCGTCGTTTTGCAAGACATCTTTAAGCTCGAGATTCTGGGCAAGACGGGTGAAGGTAAGATACTGGCCGAATTACGCCCAACCGGTGTCCGGCCCAAGTTTACACCTCGTCTGGAGGCTCATGGCTTCAAACTGCCGCCCAGCATCTTCGGCGCTCAGATACCCGGTCAGCGCGGTCGCTTCTAGTTAACCGGTACACCGGGTTTGTGTTAGAGATTGACAGTCTCAGGGTAGCCATTTGGCTGCCCTTGTCTTTTGGTTGCCTCTGTGATGGTACGCAAAGCCCACAGAGCATACGCTCGACGTGGAGCAATCCTTAGCGGGCAGATGATACTGACAAAAACCATATAATATCAAAGACACATCTGACACTATGAAAACCTCACCACTCCCAATTATCGTTGTTGGCGGTGGCCTGGGGGGGCTGGCCGCCGCAATTCGGCTGGCTCCCAGGGTCGTCGAGTTATTCTGTGCGAGAAGAATGAACGACTCGGTGGTAAGCTCAATCTCCATCAGGCTGCCGGATATACGTTCGACACCGGGCCATCGTTATTGACGATGCCGTGGGTGATTCGCGATCTCTTCGCAGCCGCCAATCGTTGTATGGACGATTATCTCCGGCTTGAACAGATTGAACCGACCTGTCGCTATCTCTGGCCTGACGGTACGCGCTTCGATGCCTGGCAACGGTTACCCCAGTTGATACAGGAGATTGAACGCCTTAGCCCACCTGATGTTCCCGCGTTCTTTCGCTTCATGGCACATACCAGTCGAATCTATGATGCAGTTTCCGGACCATTTTTGTTGCGTCCGTTCGATGGCCTGCGTGAACTGTTGACCCCATCGCTGATCCGCCATGCCCTGCGGATCGACGCGCTGCGCAGCGTTGACACTGCGGTACGTTCATTCTTTCGCAGCCCTCATCTACGCCAGGTCTTTAACCGGTATGCGACCTACAACGGTTCATCACCCTACCGATCACCGGCCACATTTAACCTGATTGCCTATATTGAACTGGCCGAGGGTGGCTGGTATGTTCGCGGTGGCATGTATCAATTGGCTGTTGCGCTGAACCGGCTAGCTACTGAGTTAGGGGTTGAAATTCGTTTGCAGACACCGGTGACTGAGGTGATCGTCGATCACAGTCGTGCCTGTGGTGTCCGTCTGGCCGATGGGAGTAACCTACCCGCTGCGGCGGTGGTCGTGAATGCAGATCCGCAGTATGCCTACACTCACCTGATCCCTGACGGTCGGCAAGAGGCGGATCGCCTCGCTCGCCATGAACCATCGTACAGCGGCGTCGTGCTCTTTCTCGGCGTTGAAGGCGAGTTTCCGCAATTGGCTCATCACAATATCTTCTTCAGTGCTGACTATCCCGGTGAATTTCAAGCCATCGTGCACGAGCACCGACTGGCTCTTGATCCAACTGTATACGTCGCTGTGACCTGCCGCACCGACCCAGAGCACGCACCACCCGGCCATCTCAATCTATTCGTGCTGGTTAATGCACCTGCCGATACTGGTCAGATTGACTGGGCAGCCGTGATGCCAGCCTACCGCGACCATATTATCGCCAAACTTGAGACGATGGGTTTGCCAGGGTTGCGGCAGGCCATTCGCTATAGCCATTTCTGGACGCCGTGCGATCTGGCCCACCGTTATAACGCTGCATTTGGTTCGATCTATGGGCTTAGCTCGAACACACCTTTCTCTGCATTCGCCCGTCCGCCACTGCGGGCACGGCGCGTGCGCCAGCTCTACTTTGTGGGTGGGGGAACCCATCCGGGCGGAGGAATTCCACTGGTGCTGTTGTCTGGGCGGGCAGTTGCTGCTCGTATCGCGGCTGATATGCCTGTCTAACAAAAAACTCTTTACACTTATTTGCAATAACAGGAATGGTTTGAACCATATTTTAACTTTACGACGGTAAATCGTAGAAACAATTGCGGTTTATCATCGTTAAGTTGCGATGAACTACTTGATTTACGGCCATCGTAGTGCTATTATGAGGTCGAAGCCTCGAGAGAACATCAGAAAGCAAAGGAGGAACGAACCACTTACGTGTAACCGGAAGGCAAGCGCTTCATCTCTAGTGTAAAGAGTTATGTGTGGGTAGGTTGTAGAGGTGAAGCGTAAGTTCGGGGAAACGCCCTCATCAATAAATGTATAGGTTATAAAGATGAGGGGCGGGGAGACGAACAGACAAGCGCCAGGGTACTGCGGAGTAACTGGATGCTGTGCGAGCTGTACGGTTACCTCCCAAACAAACTCACCGCGTTGGGGAAGAAAGAGCTGCTGTCCCACGCCAGATGGTGAGATAATCCAATAGCAAAAGCTGGCCCGGCGCATTACCTGCTGAAGGCAGAGCAGCTAAAGGACCTGTGCGGGTACGGTGGTGTAGAACTTCCTGAGTGCGCTGATGAACTCTCGAGGTGGTGGGTTAGTCAGGTAAAGTTGTAGGCTTGGCAAAAAGTCACCTTTAGTCGCGATGCGGTAGCAGTGCTACCGCATCTGCGTTTTTATGTGAACTGTCAGCGTGAACTCACATTAGCGACATCCGCTACTCGACAATCACTCAATCCCTGCAAGTACGATTCACCTATCAACCTCTGTGTCTTCTGTATCTCAGTGGTAGTATGCATCAAGCCATCGTCCAGCCACCATCGACCATCAACGTTTGGCCGGTAATATACGAGGCGGCCGGTGAGGCAAGAAACAACACTGCTGCGGCAACTTCCTCCGGCTTACCCAAACGGCGGAGCGCAATGATACCGGCACTCCACTGCTGGATTTCTGCAGGAATCACTTCTATCAAGTCGGTCTCGATCATACCCGGCGCAACAGCGTTAACTGTTATCTGCCATGGAGCAGCTTCACGGGCCAGTGCTCGTGTCAAACCGATGATCCCGCCAGCCGCCGCAGCAAAATCGGCCTGACCGGGAAAGCCCGATGTACCGTAGAGCGCCGCCAGATTAACAATACGTCCATAACGCTGCTGCATCATCGGTCGCAATGCTGCTCGACAGGTGTGGTAGATGCCGGTCAGATTCGTCTGAATCGTCTGCCGCCACCGTTCACTGCTCATCTCGCTTAATGGGCCGTAATCGGCAATACCGGCACAGTTGATGAGTATGTCGAGTTTTCCCCAGCGCTCTATTGCTGTGGCTACCAGCACATTGCCACTATCCGGCTCGCGCACATCGATTGCCAGCGCTGCGGCTTCACGACCAGAGGACTGGACGGCCGCTACCACATCAGTCGCGGCTGCTTCATTGTGGTGATAACCTACCAGCACTCGGGCACCATAACGGGCCAGACCCTCTACCACTGCCTGTCCGATACCGCCCGAACCGCCGGTGACGATTGCTACCTGTCCGTTGAAATCAATCATGATCGCATCCGTCGTTAGGGCATCACCCAACCGCCGTCAATTGTCAAGACATGGCCAGTGATGTACGAAGCACGAGGCGAAACGAGAAAGCGGATCGCAGCGGCAACCTCTTCCGGGCGGCCAAACCGACCGAGCGCAATCGCCTGCAACGCCCAGGCGCGTAGCGCTTCAGGTACCGTCTCAACCATATCGGTCTCGATATAACCCGGCGCAACAACATTGACCGTGATACCATCACGAGCCACTTCACGCGCCAGTGATCGGCTCAGACCAATAATACCGGCCTTTGCTGCGGCGTAGTTCGTTTGACCAACATTACCGGCCAGTGCCGCCAGCGAACTGACCGAAACAATCCGACCATAACCGGTGCTCCGCATGATCGGCACTACCGCACGGCAACACAGAAACACTGAGGTCAGGTCAGTCTCGATCACCTGTTGCCACTGCTCAGGGCGTAGCCGTGCCATTGGCGCATCGGCGGTAATACCAGCGTTATTCACCAGAATATCGATCCGTCCCCAGCGTGACAGAGCCGCCTGTATCATTCTGGTGACCGCCTGTTCGTCGGCAACATCAGCCTGATACGGTAGAGCTTCACCACCGGCAGCAGTAATTTCTGCGGCCAGAGATTCAGCCGCACCGGCACTACGCTGGTAGTTGATCACTACACGTGCGCCAGCGTTAGCCAGCTCGATTGTCGTGGCACGCCCAATTCCGCGTGCACCACCGGTAACAATAGCAACCTGACCTTGTAATTCCATACTATGCTCTATACAGGTTGCATTGCAGTTAGCGCCCGGACATCCTCAAATGTCGCCACATTAATCAGCCGCGCTGTCGGAGCAATACGGCGGATCAGGCCGGTAAGCACTTTTCCTGGCCCGATTTCGATAAACGTTTCGACTCCGAGGTCAACCATTCGTTGTACCGAGGCAATCCAGCGCACCGGAGCGACAACCTGTGCGACGATCTCGCGCCGGACATCATCGGCGTCGTACAACGGTTCGGCTGTGACATTGGCAATTAAAGGGATGGAGAGGTTACGCACGGTGGCATGAGCAATAGCCTGAGCCATTCCTTCAGCAGCTTCGATCATGAGAGGGGAATGGAAGGCAGCACTCACCTTGAGCGGAATGACCCGTTTGGCACCACGGCTTTTAGCCAGCATACTGGCATGCTCCACAGCCACGACACTACCACTGATGACCAGTTGGTCGGGAGCGTTATAGTTAGCGATCACAACGGTGCCATGAGAATGATCGTTTTGCAGTGCAGCACTGACTTCTTGACAGATCTGTTCGAGAATAGCGGCATCGAGGCCAATAACTGCGGCCATACTCCCTTCGTGGGCAGCGGCCATTAATTCACCTCGTCGTCGTACAAGTTGCAGAGCGGTCTTGAAGTCAAGTGCACCACCGGCCACCAACGCCGAGTATTCACCCAGGCTATGACCGGCTACGGCAATCGGTTGTTCAAGGCGATCTCCCAACAATTCGGTCATTGCAGCCAGTAAGGCCATGCTGGTGGTAAGCAGCGCCGGTTGAGCATTTGCAGTGGCGGTAAGGTCGGCTTCTGGCCCACAAAAACACAATTCACTCAGGTTGAAATCAAGCGTTTCGTCCGCTGTAGCAAAGATCTGACGTGCGGCGGGTGATGCTGCAATCAGATCACGACCCATGCCTACGACTTGCGATCCCTGACCAGGGAATACCCACGCAATACTCATGGTCTGTTTGCCTCTTCCTGCTCTGCCGACACGACCTGTTTCCTCCCCCCCTTGCGTGCACCGGCGTGACGGTTTCGCGCTATTCCAGATGCTCTGGTTTGCTGATGACGAATATTGTTGCGATCTACCCTATTACTGATCTCCTCGATCTGAAAATGTGATCGCCGTCATATCTTACCAGGATTTTCTCAACAGATGAACAGCTAGCGACTCGGTTTACCCCAGCGTACCAGGCCCGATCCCCACGTCAGGCCACCACCAAAGGCAGTTAACAAAACATTATCACCAGCCTTGATTCGCTCCTGTTGGGCCGCTTCATAGAGCGCGATTGGGATCGAAGCTGCTGATGTATTCCCGTATCGGTCAAGATTAACCATCACCCGCTCTGGTGGAATCTCGAGACGACGAGCGACAGCATCAATAATCCGCACATTCGCCTGATGAGGGATGACCAACGCAATGTCATCAACAGTCAAACCGGCATCCTGGATCACCTGTAACGCCGAATCACTCATCTCGCGGACGGCATGCTTAAAAATCTCCCGTCCGTTCATATACACATACTGACGACCCGCCTCAAGAAGATCGGCAGTAAGCGGCATACGTGTACCACCGGCATCCACCGCCATCAAATCCTCGAGTTCACCATTTGCACTCAGCGTCGAAGCCAGTAAACCGAGCGGTTCATCGGTTGCTTCGAGCACCACAGCGCCTGCACCATCACCAAACAGAACACAGGTATTACGATCATTCCAGTTAATGTAGTGGGTAAAGATATCGGCTCCGATCAGCAACAACCGCCGACTTACACCACTTTTAATCAAACTGGTAGCGACAGTCAACCCGTAGACAAAGCCACTACAGGCTGCTGCTAAATCAAACGCTGTTGCGCGCGGAATTTGCAAATTTGCCTGTACGGTGCAGGCAGTAGCCGGAAATGGTCGATCAGGCGTGCAGGTGGCGACAATCACCGTATCGATAGTCGCAGGCGAAACACCGGCCATGGTCAGCGCTTCACGCCCGGCAGCAGTGGCCAGTGTCGAAGTACTTTCACCAGGCCCGGCAACACGTCGTTCACGGATACCGGTGCGTGTGCGTATCCATTCGTCAGATGTATCAATCCGTTGCGCCAATTCGTCATTTGTGATCAGCCGTTGTGGAACGGCCATACCCCAGCCGATCACTGCTGCGTAACGTTCCCTGCTCACCCTCACGCCCTTTCTATCTACTTATGATGAAAGGCTGCCAGCCCGATGACCCCGGCAGGCAGCCCTTTCATGCCCGATTCCCTGTAGAAGACAAGCGTATGGTTATTCCGACGCCACTTTGAGCACTTGCCGGCCCTTGTAGTATCCACAAGCCAGACACACGCGATGTGCCCGCATCAGTTCACCACAATTCGGACACACGACCATAACTGGCGGGGTAAGGGCAAGGTGCTGGCGGCGGTTGCCACGCCGATGGCGCGAGACTTTTCGCTTTGGTACTGCTCCCATGATTGTTACTCCTCAATGTTGATTACGTTGCCGCTTGGCCCATTCTCGCAAAGCAGCAAAACGGTCATCGACGAGTGTATCGTCGTCCTCAATTCCCTCAGACGCAACAGTGTAATTGACTGGCTGATCACGGTAAGCCGGTGCAATTGGATTCATCGGCAAATTGATCAGCGCGTAGCTACGGATCGCTTCACCAATATCAATATGGTGCAACTCATCGAGCATGAAAGGATCATCTTCGACTGGTTGCGGTAACTTATGCCCATTCACCACATCAACAACAGCGTAAAACTGATCGCTGAAATCGAGGTCAAGTTCATAATCAAACGGTTCGAGTGAACGCACGCAGGTAAGCGTCACAGTACCGTGAACCGTTACCTGAGCGAACACTCCAGCCGCTGTCCGGGTCAGGCGCAGGCGGCCGGTAATATTACGAAGCGTCAACTCCTCGTCAAGCGGCAAGGCTGGCTCACTAAACGAGATGTCTCGTCGCGCTCCCATTTCTTCGCGCAGTAATTGCGCGAGATTAAATCGTAATGCAGTCATAGCATCCACCCGTGGCGCACCGTTGTTCCGCCACAAGCGCCGAATTATAGGCGAGAGAGCGGAGGATTGTCAAGCGCCCGATTGGCGTTCTTCCAGCGCGTGCAAACCATTGCGTACACTGCTCAACAGCTTACTCAATCGTTCATCAAGTTCCTCGAGAACCTGCCGGGCATACGCATCAGCACCAGCTCGCACCTCTGCTGCTTCCTGTTCAGCCTGTTGGAGCAGGCGCTCGCGTTCTGCTTCAACAGCAGCCAGCAAACCCCGCTCGCTTAACACCTCCTGGACACGGGCTTGCGCTGTCGCGAGCAGTTGCTCTTGCTCAGCAATAATCCGACGAGCACGCCGAATCTCTTCGGGAATAACGGTGCGCATCTGATCGATAATCTCGAGTACCCGCGTCTCATCGATCAACGTTCGCCCACCACTGAGGGGGAGGCGGATCCCGGCAGCGATCACCTCTTCTAACTCGTCAATCAAATCATCCAGTTCGATGGCGATCACCCCCTCTGTGCGAATTTCTCCCGTAAAGCTGCCACAACAACCGGCGGCGTAAACTCAACCGGATCACGTCCAAGGCTGGCCATTTCCCGTACTGCTGTGGAGCTAATGTGGGCAAACTGGCGTCCAGCCATCAAGACAACGACTTCGATATTCGGATCAATCGTCTGATTGACCTGAGCCATCTGAAACTCGGCTTCAAAGTCACTGCCGGCACGCAGTCCCCGAACAATGGCACAAGCCCCAACCTGGCGGGCAAACTCAACGGTAAGCATCTCATAGCTGGTTGCCTCAACGTTCACCAGATCGGCAGTTACAGCCTGTAACAGTTGCAAGCGCTCGGCTGTGGAAAAGAGCAACCGCTTCTGGGGTCGATCAAATACCGCCATGATCACACGATCAAAAATTCGTGTTGCACGACGGGCAATGTCGAGGTGAGCATACGTAACCGGATCGAAGCTGCCAGGGTAAATAGCGATGCGCATAGGTTACTGTTGTGTTTCGGACGTGTTCATGGATGTCAATTCGTAGATCGAAAAGCACGAATCACCCAGTCGTCGAAATTTGATTCGGTGCAGACCAGGGTAGTCATCATCCAGTTCAACACGGGGTGAATGCCCGACAATTAACAAGCTCCCTTCCTTGCCGACGCCACTGCTCGCAACGAGTTGCATTGTCGCCTCGATTGTCGGATCAGCGTATGGAGGATCCATGATGATTATATCATAGCGTCCAATGCCACGCTGCCGATGAAGAAAGCGATCTACCGGCATATGGTAGATATGGCCTTGCTGCTCGAAACGAGTATGCCGCAAGTTATCGGCAATAATTGAGCAAACATGGGCATTTCGTTCGACAAAATCAGCACTATCAGCACCACGTGACAGACATTCGATGCCGAGCGATCCCGTACCAGCATACAGATCGAGCACCGACCCACGGATTGGGCCATACCCTTCCAGCACTGAAAAGAGTGCTTCCTTTACCCGATCAAGCATCGGGCGTGTACCCAGTCCTTTCGGTGCTTTTAAGCGATGCCCTTTAGCTTTGCCGGTAATGACTCGCATCTTGCCGTCGCAGTATATAACGGATGGCAGACGGTTGTTCTGCAAACCGTCTGCCTTCTACAGCATTCCCTGACACGCACCGTTTAACGCTTGGTGTACTGGGGCGCCTTGCGCGCACGCTTGAGACCGACCTTCTTCCGCTCTTTCATTCGTGGGTCGCGGGTCAGCAGGCCAGCCTGCTTGAGCGTTGGCCGCAATTCGCTATCATAGTCCAGTAACGCACGAGCAATGCCATGGCGAACAGCGCCAACCTGGCTTGAAATGCCGCCACCCTTCACTTTTACCAGCACATTGAAGGTGTTGAGGTGATTCGTCAACACCAGTGGTAAGCGAAGTTCGTGCTGGAACAGCTCACGACGGCCGAAGTACTCCTCCGGCTTTTTCCCATTGACGATAAAATCCCCACTACCGGGGAAGAGGCGTACCCGTGCCACCGCAGTCTTGCGGCGGCCGGTGCCCTGATAATAGCGCTTGCCTTCCATTCCTTCTCCTCACCACCTGTGCACCACGATGGTGCTACTTCATAATCTGCACACGGAACGCAATTGTTTCCCACTCAGCGACCCACAACCTTACCAGCGTGGGATATAGGGTTTTGGTTGCTGCGCCGCGTGCGGGTGGTTCGGCCCGGCGTAGATGCGCAGCTTACTTAGCAATCGGCGACCCATGCGGTTTTTTGGCAACATGCGCTTCACCGCGAGGCGCAGAATGCGGTCAGGATGCTTTGCCAGCATCATTTTGTACGGTGTCGCCTTGATACCACCCGGATAACCGGTGTGGCGGTAGTAGATTTTTTGATCCGGTTTGCGTCCGGTCAATACGATCTTCTCAGCGTTCACCACGATCACGAAATCACCACCGTCAATTGACGGCGTGAAAGTTGGTTTGTGCTTGCCGCGCAGCAGTGTACTGATCTGTGTTGCCAGCCGACCGAGCACCTTACCACTCGCATCGATGACATACCAATCACGCTGCACTTCTGTTGGTTTTTGATGATAGGTCTTCACAGCACCTATTCCTCGTGTACGTAGGACGAAGGCTGTTCGACCTTCGTCGTGCCATTTTGCCGTTTTGAAGGTTCCACCCAGCGGATCAGGCCAGGCGGATAGCGTACTGCCGTTAATGTTAAGCCGTGAGCCGGCGCCGTTGGACCAGCCAGGCGGCGATCCCGACTCGCCAACACCTCTCCAAACTGATCGACGGTCATCCGCCCACGCCCAACCAGCAAGAGCGTACCGACGATCATCCGCACCATATGCTGGAGGAATGCATTTGCCGCTACTTCGATAGCCAGTAAACGCCGCTCAAACCATTCATAATCCCCAACCCGCGTCCAATACATGGTGCGAACGGTAGAACGTTGGGCAGGCGTTGCTGTTGTAAATGCAGCAAAATCGTGCGTTCCCTCCAGCAATTTGAGCGCTGCCGTCATTGCCGCCACATCAAGTGTACCTGCGTAGTGCAAGACTTGATGGCGAAGTTGTGGCAACGGCGCTGCTGCACAGTCTATCAGGTAACGATACTCACGCTGGATCGCACTAAAGCGAGCGTGAAAATCTGGTACTGCTTCCCCGACATTCTGAATGGCCAGGTCAACCGGCAGGTGAGCGTTCAAACCGCGCCAGATTGTTTGTAAATTGTGGCGCGTTGTGGTCTGGACGTGAGCGACCTGACCAGTCGCGTGAACTCCGGCATCGGTTCGGCCTGCCAGCACAATCCGACGCCGCTCTTGCGTCAACGCTTCCCATGCCGACTCCAGGGCACCCTGCACAGTTCGGATGTCAGTTTGCCATTGCGACCCGGCAAAATCGGTGCCGTCATAAGCTAACAGCAGCGCAATCGTGCGCATCAGATCAACTCAATCAATGCCATCTCGGCTCCATCACCCCGGCGTGGTCCCAGTTTTGTGATCCGGGTGTACCCACCATTCCGGCCACCGTAGGTGGTAGGAGCAAAGGTAAACAGTTTTCGCATTGCCTCCTTGCTGGCCAGCTTCGAGAGGGCCATACGGCGGGCATGCGGTGTATCTTCGCGCGCAATTGAGATGAGAGCTTCAACTTCGGGCTGGACAGCGCGCGCCTTTGCCAGCGTTGTCTTAATCTTCTTATGCTCAATCAGGGCGATCATCAAGTTGCGGTAGAGCGCCTTACGATGCTCATACGACCGCCCCAATAATTTTCCGGCATGTCGATGTCGCATGGTCGTATCCTTGTATTAGCGCGATGCTCCACTTTGCGGAAGCACTCGCGGAATATAACCCCGTTCGATCAGTTTATCGCGAATTTCTTCCATTGACTTCTGGCCAAGATTGCGAACCGAGAGCAACGCCTTCTCGTCCATCTGAAGCACTTGACCAATTTTGGTAATTTCAGCCCGTTTTAAGCAGTTGTAGGTACGGGTTGAGAGGTCAAGCGTCTCAATCGACGTATCATAGACATGAGCCGGTATCTCCAGCCCGTTTGTCTCCGGTTGGGCTGCCGGTTCAACCATCAATCGGTTAAAATTCGCAATCGTCGTGTAGTAATGCACCAGGACGCGAGCCGCGTAATCAAGTGCTTCCTGCGCCCGTATCGTACCGTTTGTCCAAACCTCAAGGATTAGCCGGTCGTAGTCGGTAGCCTGTCCAATACGAGTGTTTTCTACCACATAATTAACCCGCGGTACGGGCGTAAAGATAGCATCGATTGGAAACTCACCGAGCGGCAGAATACCTCGTTGATCGGCTGACAGGTACCCGCGACCGTGTTCAATCGTTGCCGTTATCTCAATCCGCGCCTGATCGTGCTCAAGCGTACAGATATAGTGTGTAGGGTCAACGACCGACAGTCCTTCTGGCAACATCAGATCAGCAGCCGTCACAATCGCCGGACCCTGTTTCTGGATCGTTGCCTGTACCGTTCCCTCGTGGCGACCGCGTAAATGGATGCCTTTCAGGTTTAAGATCAGTTCCACGACATCCTCGGTCATACCGGGGATAACATCCGTCTCCTGATAGACACCCGCAATGCGCACGTGGGTGATCGCCGATCCGGGAATAGCCGTGAGCAGCACGCGCCGAAGCGCATTGCCGAGCGTATGCCCATAGCCCGGATCGAGCGGCTCGATTTTAAAGCGCCCAAAGGTTTCAGTTGCTTCAACAACCTCAATCTTTGGTTGTGCAATATCGAGCACTGCTGCCTCCCATTTCTTTGTTCACGTCCCACAAACGGGAGCGTCTACCGGCTATAGAACTCGACGATCAACTGCTCGTTAATGCCGGCCTCTGCATCTTCACGACGTGGTAAAGCAACGACTGTTCCAGAAAGCTCGGCTGCGTTAAGACGGAGCCATTCCGGCGCCCGATGCTTATTCAGCACACCACTATCAACCAGATTCTTGAAGTAGGTACGGCTACGGCTCTGCGGGCGTACTGCAATAACCTGGCCGACCTTCACCGTATACGACGGGATATTTGTTTTGCGACCATCAACAACGATATGGCCGTGGTTAACCAATTGCCGTGCCTGAGCGCGTGTGGTAGCAAAACCGAGGCGATACACAACATTATCGAGTCGGCGTTCAAGCAGACTCAACAGATACTCACCGGTAACACCACTACGCCGCGATGCCTGCTCAAACAGGCGGCGGAACTGGCGCTCAAGGACGCCGTATAGAAATTTTGCCTTCTGTTTTTCGCGCAACTGCATGCCATAATCGGACAACTGCCGGCGACGGGCCGCAGCACCGTGCTGTCCCGGCGGATCCGACCGCTTATTCAGAATGCGCAGACCTTTTTCGGTAATTCCGATGCCGAGTCGTCGGCTTACCTTGCCGACTGGTCCTATATATCGCGCCATAGTCTTATGTATCCTTTGTTCACTAATCCTTCACTGGCGTAGTTATAAGCTACGCATCTCTGTTCCAGCCTGTGAGATGGGCGCCAGTGCTGCCGGCGGCAGACACTACCGCAGTGGGCGTCCGGGAACTAAGCCCTCCGGTTCCAGGTGCGGTCGTCTCACAGTGCAGCATAACAACAGCGAAAACGTCCAATCAGACCCGTCGCCGCTTCGGTGGCCGGCAGCCGTTATGTGGAATCGGTGTCACGTCGGTAATTGCAGTAATCTGCAAACCGGCAGCCTGCAACGAACGGATAGCGGCTTCGCGTCCGGCGCCAGGGCCTTTCACAAAGACCTCAACCGAGCGCATACCATTTTCCATTGCTTTGCGTGCCGCATTCTCCGCAGCCACCTGAGCGGCATAAGGTGTGCTCTTCCGCGAACCCTTAAATCCACTCTGACCGGCACTGGCCCAACATACGACCGCGCCTTGCGGATCGGTAATTGTAACGATTGTATTGTTGAACGTGCTCTGAATATGCGCCTGACCCCGCGGCACATTCTTTCGCTCACGGCGCTTACCGCGCTGGCGTGTCGTGGTAGTCGTTTTTCCCTTGGCGGGCATGCCTCACTCCTTAATTGCAACTATTTCTTGGTCGCCTTCTTCTTGATACCGATCGCCTGACCGCGCCGCCCACGGCGTGTACGCGCATTGGTGCGAGTGCGCTGCCCACGTACCGGCATACCACGGCGGTGGCGCAGGCCCCGGTAGCAGCCAATATCCATCAGGCGTTTGATATTCAACTGTACCTCACGACGCAGATCGCCTTCAACCCGATATTCGCGATCAACAATTTCGCGAATACGCCCAACTTCTTCTTCGGTCAGGTCGCGCACCCGGCGTTCTGGATTCACATTTGCCTTGCGCAGAATCTCCATGCCGTTCGAGCGCCCAATACCGTAGATGTAGGTGATCGCAATCTCGATCTTCTTGTTGCGGGGAATATCAACCCCGGCAATACGTGCCATGCCAGACCTCTTTGCTCCTGATACACTCTGCCGGCCAACTGATACCGGCGAGCATGCACCACTTTACCCGTATGAATGGTTAACAATTAGTCGTTGTTATCCTTGCCGCTGTTTATGCTTCGGTGTACGCGAGCAGATCACCCGGATCACGCCCTTGCGCTTAATCACCTTGCAATACTCGCAGCGCGGCTTTACCGACGCTCGCACTTTCATTGTTGCCTCCTTTGCGGCGGCGGACGCCGCCGTGCTGCGTCGCGCCCCCTACTTATAACGATACGTAATACGTCCCCGGGTCAGGTCATATGGCGATAATTCAACCAGCACCCGGTCTCCCTTCAAGATACGAATGTAGTTCATCCGCATCTTGCCCGAGATGTGAGCCAGTACTTCGTGCCCATTATCGAGCTGTACCCGGAACATTGCGTTTGGCAATGGTTCCGTGATGGTACCCTCCATCTCGATGACGTCTTTCTTCTTTGACATATGTCTCCTAACCTACGGCTGCGCTGGAGCCAGATATGGGCTGAGCGCTTTTAGCATTGCCTCTGTCACGAGCGCGATCTCACGTTGACCATCGATTTCGTGCAGAATACCCTGTCGCTGATAGTATTCAATCAGCGGCATTGTCTGAGCAAAATAGACATCTAATCGGTGCTGCGCCGTCTCGATCGAGTCATCGCTCCGTTGATAGAGTTTGCCGCCGCAGGCGTCGCAGATACCTGGCCGATGCGACGGGAAGTAATAGATATTGAAGATCGCACCACAGGTGCGGCACGTCTGCCGACCGGCAATGCGGCGCAGCAAGACATCTTGTGGTACGGCCAGAAAGAGAACAGCATCGATACGTGCGTTGTGGTCGGCGAGCGCCACTTCCAGTGCCCGCGCCTGCTCTTGCGTGCGCGGAAAACCGTCAAAGATAACCCCTGACGCGCAATCAGGTTGTTGAATGCGTTCAAGGATCATCCGAATCACGACTTCATCAGGTACCAATTCCCCCCGATCCATGTAGGACTTAGCCAGCATACCCAATTCAGTCCCTTCGCGTAGGGCTGCACGGAAGAGATCGCCACTCGCTACATGCGTAAGTCCCGTGCGATCGGCAAGGGTTTTGGCCTGGGTGCCTTTGCCGGCACCGGGTGGTCCTAGTAAGATAACGTTGGTCATGACTCGGCGCTCGCTCAACTTCAAAAACCGCACATTATCTGTTGCACGGTATGACCATCTGCCTGTCTCACAAAGACGCTGCCCAACCGGCATGCCGGCGAGCAACGAGCTTTATTGTACTACATTTTCCCGGTTTGTGTGCAACGACTATCTGGTCAGAAAACCTTCATAGTCGCGCATGATCAACTGCGCCTCTAATTGACGCATTGTGTCTACCGCAACACCGACCACGATCAAGAGCGCCGTACTACCCAAACCAATCTGGACGCCGGTAATCGATTGGGTCAGGAACGGAAGCACGGCAATCAGGCCCAGGAAGAGCGCACCGGCCAGAGTAATACGGTTGAGCACCTTCATCAAATACTCTTCCGTCTTCTTGCCCGGGCGAATGCCGGGAATAAAACCACCGTTGCGCTGTAGATTTTCGGCCAGGTCCTGCTGGGTGAAGATGACAACCGTATAGAAATAGGTGAATCCCACTGTCAACAGGAAGAGCAGCGTCATGTAGACAATGCCACCACCCTGACCGGTTGGGTTAAAGGTATTGTAGAAAAAGCCAGCAATGGCATTCCCAATCCCTTCGGCACCGGGGCGATAGAACCACGATGCCACAATGCCAGGGAAGATGATAATGCTTTGAGCGAAGATCAACGGGATCATACCAGCCGAATTCACCTTCAGCGGGATGAAGCTGCTCTGACCACCGTAGACCTTATTGCCGCGCACACGTCGGGCGTACTGGACACGAATCCGACGCTGACCTTCCTGCACCAGGACAATACCAACAATTGTCAACAGTGCAATTGCCACAAAGCCTATCAGACCCAAAATGGTACTGAAATCACCCGCCTGGCTGATCTGGAAGCCCTGGATGATCAATCCCGGTAGGCGCGAAACAATCCCCCCGAAGATGATGATCGAGATACCATTACCAATACCACGTTCATTGATCTGCTCACCCAACCAGATCAGTAGCATGGTACCGGCGACCATCGTCGTCAGTACAGTAAATGTGGGCAAAAAGTTGGCACCCAGATCGAACGGAGTACGGAACAACGACAGTGTCGGGTCGTTGTTTGGATTAATCGTGCGTTCGAGGGTCAGAGTCTGACCATACGCCTGCAAATAAGCCAGCGGAACAGTCAACCACAACTGATAGCGATTCAGCCGCAGACGACCCTGTTCGCCTTCTTTCTGCAATTCCTGAAGAGCAGGGATCAAGGGTTGCAGCAACTGTATAATGATTTGAGCCGTAATGTAGGGGTAAACCCCCATTGCTGCAACCGAGAAATTCTCCAGTGCCCCACCGGCAAAGAGATTCAGTAACTGAGCCAGTTGGTTGGTTGCCAGCGCCTGGCGCAACTGCTCGAGTGTTGTCGGATTGATGTTAGGTACCGGAATATGCGCGATCAGACGAAACAGGAATAGCATCCCCAGTGTGAAGAGGATGCGACGCCGTAGATCGGGCAACTGAATAGCACGAAGTACAGCCTGTAGCATGATACTACTTCCTATGAATGGCGAGAACCTGTGAGGTTCTCGCCACATGACCGATTACGACTGGCGGGCATTGCGCATGCTCGGATTTGGCCCGCGTGAGCGTGAATGGCGTTCAACAACCCATGTGAGATCGATGGCTTTCCCACCAGCAGCTTCGATCTTCTGGCGAGCACTGGCCGAAAACTTGTGCGCCTTGATAACCAGTGGTTGCGTGAGTTCACCATCACCTAAAATTTTCACCGGCATTCGCTTCCGGCGTACCAGACGGCGTGCCAGGAGCGTTTCGGGTGTGACCTCAAGATCGACTGGCCAATCGACCAGGCTGCCAACGTTGACCACTTCATATTCAACGCGGAACTTATTAACAAAGCCCCGCTTGAAGGGCATCCGCTTGACCAGACGGTTCTGACCACCTTCAAAGGTGCGATAAGGGCCGGGACCGCTGCGGGCCTTTTGCCCCATCATACCCTTACCGCCGGTTTTTCCTTTACCCGAGCCGTGGCCGCGACCAATTCGCTTACGCTTTCGGTGCGCACCCTCGGCGGGTCGTAAATCGTGAAGTTTCATGCCTGCACCTCGTCCTCAACCTCTTCCACCTTCACGAGGTGCTGCACCTTAAACAGCATCCCGCGCACCGATGGATTATCCGGTTTGAGTACACTCTGATTCAACCGGCGCAAGCCCAGCGCGGCCAGGGTCTCCTTCTGGTCGCGCGCATAGCCAATTGCGCTCTTCACATACGTTACGCGCAGCTTACCCATCAGGCTGCCTCCGTTTCCCGTCGTGTCCGGCGCTCCATCAGCTCTTGAGGCGTCATATCGCGCCGGCTCGCCATCTCGTGCAGCGATGTCATCTCGCTGAGCGCCTTAAATGTTGCTTTCACAACATTTACCGGATTGTTGCTACCGTAGACCTTTGAGAGCAGGTCTTTAATTCCGGCTGCTTCGACAACCGGACGGACACCACGACCTGCGATAACACCCGTTCCAGGTGCTGCCGGGCGCAACATGACCTTCGTAGCCGCAAATTTCGTCACGACCTCGTGGGGAACGGTTGCATGCACCAGCGGCACACGAATCAAATTACGCTTCGCGGCCTCGGCGCCTTTCCGGATTGCGTCCGGCACTTCTGCCGCCTTGCCCATTCCGATACCGACGTGGCCTTTGCCATCACCGACGACAACAACCGTACTGAAGCTAAAGCGCCGACCGCCCTTCACGACCTTTGACACGCGGTTGATCTGGACGACGCGCTCCTCGAGCTCCAGCGTTTCGGGGTTAATACGTTCTCGTTTCACAGTTCCTCCGCTACGCTGCCCTTGGGCAACTAGAAGTTCAGACCAGCTTCGCGGGCCGCTTCGGCCAGCGCTTTCACCCGTCCGTGATACTTATAGCCGCCGCGATCGAAGACCACCTTCGTTATCCCGGCCTGTAGCGCTCGCTCGGCAATCAGCTTACCGACTAGCGCTGCCTCTTGGGTTTTTGTCAACTCAGGGCTGCCACTCCATCCCTTCTCGTTAGTAGAAGCAGCCACGAGCGTATGACCAACAGTATCATCAATCACTTGTGCGTAAATATGAACATGGCTCCGAAACACGTTAAGGCGTGGCCGTTCAGGCGTGCCAAAGACACGCTTTCGGATGCGATTGTGCCGGCGAAGCCGGAGTTCACGTGGTGTTCGTTTTCCCATACGATCCTCAACACTGCCGCGACAGAGATTCCATCCCCTGTCGCTCGCTGCGGGGTGATAGCTGCGGCACAATAACCGCAGCTATCCCGACTACTTCGCCTTCCCAGCCTTCCCGGCCTTGCGGCGAATCTTCTCTTCTGCGTACTTAATGCCCTTGCCCTTGTATGGCTCCGGTGGGCGCAGGCTACGGATCCGTGCCGCCTCCTCACCTACCTGTTGCTTATCAATACCAACAACTGTCAGAGCCAGCGGGTCATTGGCCGACTTACGTTCACCAACGATATAGCTAATGTTCGGTGGTGGCTCGATACGAACAGGGTGCGAGAAACCCAGGTTGAGCACCAGGGTTTTCCCTTCGAGCTGAGCACGATAGCCAACGCCGTTAATTTCAAGCGCTCGTTGCCAGCCCTGGGTGACACCCACCACCATATTGTGAATCAGGGTACGGGTCAAGCCGTGCAAAGCGCGGTGCAACTTCCCATCAGAGGGGCGCTGTACGGTAATAACGTCCCCTTCCTGGCGAATAATCATCTCGGGATGCAATTGCTGGCTCAGGGTTCCCTTCGGCCCCTTCACCGTCACGAGATTCTGCTCGCCGATGGTAACCTGAACACCTTTCGGCACGGTAATCGGTCGTTTTCCAATTCGCGACATGATACTCCTCCGTGCGCGTTACCAAACGTAGCAGAGCACTTCGCCACCGACGCGCTCGCGCCAGGCTTCGTGGTCGGCGAGCACTCCCTTGGGCGTTGACAGGATGCACAGCCCAAGACCGCCGCGCACTCGTGGAATGTCGGTACGCTTGGTATAGATGCGCAGCCCCGGCTTGCTTACCCGCCGTAAGCCAGTAATGGCTGGCCGGCGGTCGGGCAGATACTTCAGCGTGATCGTGATGGTCTTATGCGATTTACCATCATCAATCACGGCATAATCTCGAATAAAACCTTCACGCTTGAGGATGCGGGCAATCGCCTCTTTCATGTTCGATGCCGGCATCGATACTGTCGTATGGCGTGCCATACACGCATTGCGAATGCGTGTGAGCATATCGCCGATAGGATCATTTACACTCACGGTATGCCTCCTCACCAATCGGGCGTCAATAGCACTTTTGATTGCCGCACAGCACTCACCAGCTCGATTTGACGACGCCCGGAATGAGGCCCTTCAACGCATGTTCGCGGAAGCAGATACGGCACATCCCGAACTTGCGGATATAGGCCCGTGACCGACCGCAAATCTTGCAGCGATTGTAGGCGCGTACCGAAAACTTTGGTGGCCGCTGGGCCCTAACAATCCACGACTTCTTAGCCAAAGGAATACCTCCTCAAATGCGTTGAACCAGTCAGCGCAATGCGCTCTTAGTTCAAACTAATCACGAAATGGCATGCCGAGTCGTTTGAGCAATGCATACGCCTGCTCATCATTCGGTGCACTGGTGACAATTGCCACCTCTAGCCCACGAATCTTATCGATCTTATCGTAATCAATATCTGGGAACACAATCTGCTCGCGCAGACCCAGACTGTAGTTTCCGCGGCCATCGAACGAGCTTCGGCTGACACCACGAAAATCGCGAATTCGCGGCAGGGCCAGCGAGCAGAGTCGATCCAGGAAGTCGTACATCCGATCTCCGCGCAAGGTAACCATTGCCCCAATCGGCATCCCAGCGCGCAGCTTAAACGATGCAACCGACTTCTTAGCCCGCGTAACTACCGGCTTCTGACCGGTAATCGTTGCGAGGTCATTAACGGCGGCTTCAATCGCCTTCGCATTCTGCACCGCCTCGCCGACGCCAACATTCACCACAATCTTGACGAGGCGTGGCACTTGCATGATGGATTTGAACTTAAACTCCTCCATCAATGCAGGGACGACCTCTTTCTGATACTTTTCTCGTAATCGAACGGTCATGGCGCTTTCTCCAGGGGCTTGGCGACAGACTCCGCTGCGCCGGCCCTGAACAGACTACTTATCAATTACAGCATCACAGGCCTTGCAATAGCGTACCTTGCGTGGTCGGCCTTTGTGATCAGTCTCTTCAAGGAAGCGCTTGCCTGTGCGTGAGGCACGGCCACAGCTCGGACAAATCAGCATCACGTTCGATGCGTGGAGCGGCGCTTCCATTTCGATAATACCGCCAGGGCGACCAGGGCCACGCGGCTTCTGGTGGCGCTTAACGATATTAATCCCTTCGACAACAACCCGGTTGACAGCCGGCAGGGCGCGCTTAATTTTTCCCCGGCGCCCCTTATCTTTGCCGGCAATCACCAGCACTTCATCACCAGTCTTCACATGCATCACAGCACCTCCGGGGCGAGCGACACGATTCGCATAAACTGCTTCTCGCGCAGCTCACGGGCCACCGGGCCAAAGATACGGGTGCCGCGAGGGTTATTTTCCTTACCGATCAGCACCGCTGCATTATCATCAAAGCGGATATGAGAGCCATCAGGCCGACCATATTCTTTGGCCGTGCGGATAATTACCGCCTTGACGACATCGCCCTTCTTGACCTGGCCGCCGGGTGTAGCAACCTTTACCGAGGCAACGATAATATCGCCAACCCGACCGTAGCGCACCCGTGAACCTCCGAGGACCCGGATACACATGATCTCTTTTGCCCCGGTATTATCGGCAACCTTAAGCCGTGTTTGAGGCTGGATCATGGCTATTCCTCCTCGCCACGCTTCAGAATTTCCACCACCCGCCAGCGCTTTGTGCGGCTCAGCGGACGGGTTTCTTCAATCCGTACCGTATCACCCACTTTACAGACATTTTCTTCATCGTGGGCGTGAAACTTCTTCGTGCGTCGAATAATCTTGCGGTAGAGGGGATGTGGCTTGAGATAATCCACAGCCACGACTACCGTCTTGTTCATTTTATCGCTGACGACACGACCCACCTTTGTCGTCTTGCGCTTTTGTTCTACGGTCATCATGCCCTGCTCCATAATTCGTTAGCCGAGCTCAGCCTGCGCCAACTCGCGTTCGCGCAGAATGGTGAGAATGCGCGCAATCTCTTTTTTCACCAATCGCGGCCGTGCCGTGTTGGTCAACTTGCCGGTAGCCTTTTGGAAGCGCAAATTGAACAACTCGACCTTATACTCGGCCAACTTCTCGCGCAGTTGCGCATCATCGAGGGCGCGCAGTTCATTCGCTTTCACTGCTCACCTCCTCGGGCTTTGCCATCGTTCCCTGCTCTTCGCGATCAATCACCTTGCACTTAATCGGCAATTTTTGCGCAGCGCGACGCAGGGCCTCATGAGCTACATCTTCGCGAACACCGGCCAGCTCGAACATGATCCGACCAGGCTTAACGACAGCAACCCAGTGGTCAACTGAACCTTTTCCACCACCCATACGGGTTTCAGCCGGCTTGCGGGTGACAGGCTTGTCTGGGAAGATACGGATCCAGACCTTACCACCACGCTTGACGTAGTTCGTAATTGCACGACGGGCAGCCTCGATCTGGCGGCTGGAAATCCAGCTTGGTTCGAGGGCCATCAGGCCATACTCGCCGAACACGACATTGTTGCCGCGGTACGAGAGGCCGGGGCTACGCCCTTTCTGCATCTTGCGGTACTTCGTGCGCTTAGGCAGAAGCATTGCTATTCCTCCTCGGCTGACGTTCACGCCGCTCGGGAGCGGGCGTGGGCGCGGTCGTTGCTGGTTCAGCCGGGGACTTGGCGACCTGGTTCGGGAAGACCTCTCCCTTGTAAATCCAGACCTTCACACCAATCCGGCCATAGGTAGTGTGCGCATGTACCTGGGCGTAATCGATATCAGCGCGCAGCGTATGGCGTGGCACGCGACCCTCAGCCTCTTCGTGTACACGCGACATCTCGGCGCCACCGAGGCGACCCGAGCACCGCACCTTTACTCCCTGTGCTCCAAGACGCATGGCGCGTTGAACCGCCTGCTTCATTGCGCGCTTATAGCTCACGCGCCTGGTGATCTGTTCACCAATGCTCTCCGCGACCAACTGAGCGTCAAGTTCGGGTTGATGGATTTCTTTGATATTAAGCTTAATCTTCTTCCCGGTCTTGCGCTCCAATGCACTCTTCAACGTGTCAACATTCGTGCCGCGCTTCCCGATCACAATGCCGGGTTTAGCCGTGTAGACCGAAATCTCGATCTTATTGGCCGAGCGTTCGATCTCGATCCGCGACACGCCAGCGCTTTGCAATTCCTTGCTAATCAGCTTGCGCAGCTCGATATCTTCGTGGAGCTGACGAGTGTACTCTTCGCCTTCGGCGAACCACTTCGATTGCCAGTCCTTGATATAGCCGAGCCGGAAGCCAATCGGATGTACTTTGCGCCCCAAGCGAGCCTCCCTCTACTAGTACTCCGACCTGTCGGCTACCACCACAGTAATGTGAGTGGTCGGTTTGCGGATGCGATTCGCCATACCACGCGCCCGTGGCATAATGCGCTTCAAGACCGGACCCTGATCGGCATAGATGGTCTTGATGTACAACGACTCGCGATCCATGTCAAAGTTGTGTTCGGCATTTGCAGCAGCCGACTTAATAGTGCGAGCAACCTCACGTGCTGCCTTTTGTGGCATATAGCGGAGAGTTGCCAGCGCACGATCGACATTCATACCGCGCACAACATCCATGACAAGGCGAACCTTCAATGGTGAGATTCGCACATAGCGGGTAACAGCTTTTGCTTCCATTGCTCTTCTCGTATCGCTACCCGAAGCATCACCACAAGCGTGCTATTTTACCACGTTTCTGGTAAGATGCAATCGAGCCTATCAGCGGGAGCTACTTCACTTTCCCGCGCTTATCGGCCTTTTTGCCACCATGGCCACGGAAGAAGCGTGTGGGCGCGAATTCGCCCAGCTTATGCCCGACCATGTTTTCCGTAATATAGACGGGCACGTGCCGACGGCCATCATGCACCGCAATTGTATGACCAATCATCTGCGGGAAGATGGTCGAATCGCGCGACCACGTGCGAATCACCCGCTTCTCATTGGCCTTGTTCATCGCTTCAATTTTATCGAGCAATTTAATATCGACGTATGGCCCCTTCTTCGACGAGCGGGACATAGTTCCTGCTTTACCAGTCCTGCGACAAGTGCAGACCTGGAAGGCTGCCTTTCTCCAGCCACGTTTGACGCTTCAACGAGATTAACCGCAAGCGGTTGTACAATCTCTCCACGCCCGTTTATAGTCTCCGTGAACCTGTTTCGGCGACTGTAAAGACTCTCAGCACATCCGACAACCAATCGTTGTTGCCCGATATGGCAGGGCAACAACGATTATCACCCGACAAGACAGCGTTACTTGCGCCGGCGAACAATGAAACGGTCGAAGCGCGGATTGTGACGCGTCTTGACGCCACGTGCCGGCTTACCCCACTTCGTCTTTGGCGTGCTCATACCGCGAGGTGCCCGGCCCTCACCACCACCGTGGGGATGGTCGCGGGGGTTCATAGCAGCACCGCGCACGCGCGGACGACGGCCCAGCCAGCGTGAACGACCAGCCTTGCCGAGACGAATGTTCTGGTGATCAACATTACCAACCTGGCCGATAGTTGCCATACAGCGCAGGTGGATCATGCGCATCTCACCAGAGGGCATGCGCACGATGGCATAATCACCTTCTTTAGCCATCAATTGGGCCGCAGTACCTGCCGAACGAACCAACACACCACCACGCCCGATTTCAAGCTCGATATTGTGGATCTGGGTACCGAGCGGGATGGCGCTCAGCGGTAATGCATTGCCGACCCGAATTTCCGCATCAGGGCCGCTCATCACCGTGTCGCCGACTTTCAGACCAAGTGGCGCGATGATGTAGCGCTTTTCGCCGTCGGCATACGCCAGCAGCGCGATGCGAGCGGTACGATTCGGATCGTACTCGATAGCCTGTACCTTCGCGGGCACGCCAAACTTGTTGCGCTTAAAATCGATAATGCGATAGAAGCGCTTATGGCCACCACCGCGATGGCGCACGGTAATCCGGCCCTGGTTATTACGGCCAGCTTTCTTGCGCAACGGTTCGATTAAGCGTGGCTCTGGTTCTTTCTTTGTAATCTCCTCGAAGGTCGAAACCGACATATTGCGGCGACCGGCCGAGGTTGGTTTGTAGATACGAACTCCCATTGTTGTTCTCCCTCTACGGGCGACGGCTCTTCAGTGCGAACCGTCGCCAATCACTACCTTCATTCCGGCAGTGATTTATGATCCGAAGATCTCGATCCGATCGCCTTCGGCAAGGGTTACTATCGCCTTCTTCCAATCGCGAGTATAGCCCATCGAGCGACCACGCCGACGAAGTTTACCACGAACATTCATGGTATGGACTTTCGTAACCCTCACGTTGAAGATCGTCTCGACCGCATGCTTAATTTGCGGTTTGGTTGCCTCACGGTGTACCTCAAACGTATACTTGTTGAGTTCCATGAGACTGGTATTCTTCTCGGTGATCAGCGGACGGATCAGAATATCATACGGCGTCAGCATGGTTATTCCTCCTGCGCCGGCGTTGCCACGCGAGTGCGCTCGCCGAGATAGCTTTCCACTACTTCAACGGCAGCTTTGGGCATCACGATGTGATCGTAGACCAGCAGATCACGCACGTTGAGGTAGTGTGCCAGCAATGTTTTCACTTGCGGCAAGTTGTTGGCCGAGCGGCGCAGATTTTCATTCGCCGGACTCTTGCTATCAATCACGACCAGGGTTTTCTTGTCGGCAAGGCCGTGCGCCTTGAGGAAGGCGATAAAATCTTTGGTGCGCGGCCGTTCAAATGTCAGCTCATCAACAAAGCGAATTTGATCGGCAGCAAACTTCGCCGACAGTGCCGAGCGTACACCCAGCCGACGCATCTTTCGCGGCATAGCCAGGCGATACGAGCGTGGATGGGGACCATGGGCTACACCACCACCCTTGTGATGGGGTGCACGGATCGAACCCTGGCGGGCACGTCCGGTGCCCTTTTGGCGATAGAGCTTGCGCGTTGATCCCTTTACCTCGCCGCGACCACGTGTGTTGTGAGTACCAAGGCGGGCATTGGCGTTTTGCATCACAACATATTGATGCATAACAGCCACGTTCGGCTCAATGCCGAAAATGTAATCGCTAACCTCGATGGCGCCCACCTGTTCGCCGGCCTGATTATAGAGTGTTGCCTGCATCGTTTTTCTCCTCTAGCCCTTCACCGCTTTGCGGATCTGAAGCAGGCCATTGCGGGCGCCAGGAACGGAGCCCTTCACCAGTAGCAAATTCTGTTCGGGCAACACCTCGACAACCTCCAGATTCTGGATGGTAACCCGAGTGCCACCCATACGACCGGCCATGCGTTGACCTTTCCATACACGGCCCGGGGTTGTACCAGCACCGATAGAACCAGGGGCACGATGGCGGTCGCTCTGACCGTGCGTCTTTGGACCACCGCGGAAGCCGTGACGTTTGACGACACCGGCAAAGCCGCGACCCTTTGATGTGCCAGAGATGTCAACTTTCTGGCCGGGCCGGAACAACTCAACCGTCACCACTTCACCAGGGGTATGGGCCTGGGGATCATCGGCGCTGAATTCGCGCAGATAGCGCAACATCTTGCCACCCGATGCCTTCAGGTGCCCCTGTTGCGGTTTGGTCAGCTTGCGCGGCTCAACTTCTTCATAACCGAGCTGCACAGCGCTGTAGCCATCGCGCTCCGGTGTGCGAATCTGGGTGACGATGCAGGGACCGGCAGCAATGACCGTCACCGGAATGGCCATGCCTTGCGCGGTGAAGTACTGCATCATCCCGATTTTACGACCTAACAATCCGTGAATCATTGATGCACCTCCGCAGCGTGCGTCTTTGCGCAGCGGCTGCATTTCCGACGCTCGTTCCTCTGATTGACAAAGAACGAAAGTGTCATCAGAGCACTTACGTCTATTTTCTTCTACAACTTAATCTCAATATCGACGCCAGCCGGCAGATTGAGTTTCATCAAAGCATTAATCGTTTGCTGGCTTGGATCAAGCACATCGATCAGTCGCTTGTGCGTGCGAATCTCAAACTGCTCTTGAGAGTCCTTATCGATAAAACCAGACCGGATCACGCTATAGCGCTCGATCTTGGTAGGAAGCGGAACAGGTCCGGCAACCAGCGCACCTGTTCGCTCGGCTGCCTCGACAATCTGGCGTGCAGACTGATCGAGGATCTTATGGTCATACGCCTTCAGGCGAATACGAACTTTCTGTTTAGCCATCTTTTTCTCCAATCAACAGGGACGTGGTGGAGACCACGCCCCCGTCACCGGTTTACGCTATGCTAATCCAGGATCTTGGTTACGACACCAGCACCGACAGTGCGGCCACCTTCGCGGATAGCGAAGCGCAAGCCCTCTTCGATAGCCACCGGGACGATCAGCTCAATCGTCATCACCACGTTATCGCCCGGCATCACCATCTCCATCCCCGCCGGCAGACCAATCGCCCCCGTCACGTCGGTCGTGCGGATGTAGAACTGCGGGCGGTACCCCGAGAAGAATGGCGTGTGGCGGCCACCCTCTTCCTTCTTCAACACGTAGACCTGCGCCTCGAACTTCTTGTGCGGCTTGATGCTGCCCGGTGCGCACAACACCTGCCCGCGCTCCACATCGGTGCGCTCAATGCCACGCAGCAGACAGCCGACGTTGTCACCGGCAATCCCTTCGTCCAGCGTCTTCTGGAACATCTCTACACCGGTCACCACCGTCCGCCGCGGCGCGTCGTTGGTCATGCCCACGATCTCAACCGTGTCACCGACCTTCACCTTGCCGCGCTCGATCCGGCCCGTCACCACCGTGCCACGGCCCTTAATCCCGAACACGTCCTCAATCGGCATCAGGAACGGCTGATCCACTGCCCGCTGCGGCGTTGGAATGTACTCGTCCACCGCATTCATCAGCTCCAGAATACATTTGTACTCTGGGGCGTTGATGTCCTTGCTCGGGCTTTCCAGCGCGTTGCGGGCGCTGCCGCGCACAATCGGAATCTCATCACCCGGGAAGCCGTACTTGCTAAGCAGCTCGCGCAGCTCCAGCTCGACCAGCTCCAGCAGCTCCGGGTCGTCCATCATATCGACCTTGTTCAGGAAGACCACGATGGCCGGCACCTGCACCTGGCGGGCGAGCAGAATGTGCTCGCGGGTCTGCGGCATCGGGCCATCGGGAGCGCTCACCACCAGAATGGCGCCGTCCATCTGGGCCGCGCCGGTAATCATATTCTTGATATAGTCGGCGTGACCGGGGCAGTCGACGTGCGCATAGTGGCGCTTGTCGGTCTGATACTCGACGTGGCGAATGGCAATCGTAATGCCACGGGCGCGCTCTTCGGGGGCGTTGTCGATCTGGTCATACGCCATAAACTGAGCTGCACCCTTGAGCGACAACACCTTGGTAATCGCAGCGGTCAGAGTCGTCTTGCCGTGGTCAACGTGACCGATGGTGCCGACGTTAATGTGCGGTTTCGTCCGCTCGAATTTCTGCTTGGCCATTGTTTGATTCCTCCGCGTTCTTGCGCGATCTACTTAATCCCTATCATCAGCCAGAGATGGCTATTTCCCGATCAGACCAGGCGGCGTAGATAGCGGTTGGTAGCAGCCGATGCGTTGTTTGTTCAGGAATTGCCAACTCACCAGCACTCACATAACCGGCAAACGGTGCCATCGTCTCTGCAAGCAAATTACCGATGGTCAACGCTGAAATAGTCGTTGCATAGGCGCACACTAACACTCCGAGTGGTTGCTGGCTCAGCAAACGAGCGCATTGGGCCAGCAAATGCGGTAATTGTTCGTGTAAGCGCCAGATTTCACCGTTTGGCCCACGCCCGAAGACTGGCGGGTCGAGCAAGATCAGATCATACCGATTACCACGCCGCAATTCACGGGCAACAAATTTACCGACATCATCGATCAGCCACCGGATGGGGCGATCCGTCAGTTCGGCCAGCGCCTGATTTTCTTGTGCCCAACGCACTGCGGGCTTAGAAGCATCAACGTGGGTAACGTGAGCACCACAGCGCGCAAGATGCAGGCTACTCAAGCCAGTATATCCAAACAATACCAGTGCTCGCGGTTGCGAGCGGCGTTGCACCTGGCGAGCCAGCCAGTCCCAATGGGCACTATGTTCCGGGAAGACACCAGTATGACGAAACGGTGTCAGACGAACCCAGCAACGAACCCCATTGGCATCAAGTGGCCAGCGTTCGGGCAAGGAATGGTGTTGATGCCACTCGCCTGGCCCGTCTTCGCCACGCGAACGACGAAAGGTTGCATCGGCCTGCTGCCACGCGGACGCCGGCAAGCGGGGCGTCCAAATCGCCTGTGTTTCCGGTCTGGCCAACACGTATGGCCCGAACCGCTCCAGCTTGGCACCGTGCCCTGAATCGAGCAGCTCATAATCGGCCCAGCGCGGCGGTGTTAACAGGCGCAGCTCCATCGTCGTCGAAAAAAGGGACGACCGCACGGGGCGACCGTCCCCGATCCCCTCACTAATTCGCACTACGCTTCTCGATAATCTCCTTCGCCAACGCTTCAGGCAGCGGCTCGTAATGGTCGAATTCCATTGACGACGTTGCCCGACCCTGCGTTGCCGAACGGAGATCGGTCATATAACCGAACATATTTGCCAGCGGCACGAAGGCACGAACCACCTGCGCATTACCGCGGGCCTCCATTCCCTCGATCCGACCACGGCGAGAGTTGAAATCGCCGATTACCGTACCGAGGAACTCTTCGGGAGTGACCGTCTCAACCTTCATGATCGGTTCGAGCAATTGCGGTTTGCCGCGACGCACAGCATCTTTCAGACACATCGAGGCGGCGATCTTAAAGGCCATTTCCGATGAGTCGACCTCGTGGTACGAACCATCGTACAGCGTGGCCTTGACATCAACCACCGGATAGCCGGCAATTACACCGGTCTGCATCGCTTCACGCAAACCCTGCTCGACGGCGGGAATGTACTCTTTCGGAATGACACCACCAACGATGGCATTCACGAACTCGAAGCCACTTCCAGGAGGCAGCGGCTCAAACTTGATCTTCACGTGACCGTACTGACCCTTACCACCAGTCTGGCGCACAAAGCGCGTCTCCTGATCGACCGGGATCGTAATCGTTTCACGGTAAGAGACCTGCGGCTTACCCTGATTCGCCTCGACCTTGTATTCACGGCGCATCCGGTCAAGGATCACTTCGAGGTGAAGCTCGCCCATACCCTTGATAATCGTCTGACCGGTCTCCGGATCGGTGTAGACACGGAAGGTCGGGTCCTCTTCAGCCAGGCGGCTGAGAGCAATCGACATCTTATCCTGATCGGCCTTCGTCTTCGGCTCGACAGCCAGCTCAATCACCGGTTCAGGGAAGCGGATGCTTTCGAGCACAATCGGATGGTCGGGGTCACAGATTGTATCACCGGTGTATGAATTCTTCGGGCCGACCATTGCGGCAATTTCGCCGGCATACACCTCTTCAATATCCTCGCGATGGTTGGCATGCATGCGCAGGATACGGCCAAGGCGCTCACGCTGATTGCGGGTCGAATTCAGGACGTAAGAACCCTTGGTGATTTTACCGGCGTAGACGCGGAAGTAGGCCAGCTTCCCAACATACGGATCGGCGACAATCTTGAAAACGAGCGCCGTGAATGGTGCGTCGTCACTGACCGGGCGAGTAATAACCTCAACCCCTTCATCACCCATCACCTGACCGGGGAGCGTACCGGTAATAGCCGGGCGGTCGAGCGGCGACGGCAGATATTCAACCACTGCATCAAGCAGCTTCTGCACACCTTTATTACGCAACGCCGCACCACAGAGCACCGGCACCAGCTTGCGCTCGATAGTCGCCTTGCGCAGACCGCGCTTCAGCTCTTCGACGGTCAACTCCTGCCCTTCGAGGTAGAGCAGCGTCAACTCATCGTCGGTTTCGGCGATCATCTCGATCAACTCATTGCGAGCCTGCTCGGCAGCGGGGCGCAGTTCGGCAGGGATCTCCTCTTCGCGAATATCCTTACCAAGGTCATCGTAATAGACCGTGGCCTTCATCTTGAAGAGGTCGATGGTGCCGCGGAACGAGTCCTCAACCCCAATCGGCAACTGGACGATAGCCGGCTTCGCGCCGAGGCGATCCTTAATCATCTGCACACAGCGCTCGAAGCTGGCACCGACGCGATCCATCTTGTTAACAAAACAGATGCGCGGCACATTGTATTTATCGGCCTGTCGCCAAACCGTTTCTGATTGAGGTTCAACACCAGCCACGCCGTCGAACACGACGACGCCGCCATCGAGCACGCGCAGTGATCGTTCCACCTCTACAGTAAAATCGACGTGGCCGGGAGTATCGATAATGTTAATCCGATACTCTACGCCGTCCAGGCGCCAGGGCGCAGTCGTCGCAGCGGCGGTAATCGTAATCCCGCGCTCCTGCTCCTGCGGCATCCAGTCCATTGTCGCGGTACCTTCGTGAACCTCACCGATCTTATACGTGCGGCCGGTATAAAACAGAATCCGCTCGGTCGTTGTGGTCTTACCCGCGTCAATATGGGCGATAATGCCGATATTGCGTACCTTGTCGAGTTCGATCTGACGTGGCATACCCGTCACATACTCCTAACGTGAGGCAACCGTAGTTGCCATAAACATCTTGCCGATAGCCGGGATTAGAGCCGGCCATAGTGAGCGAAAGCACGGTTGGCTTCCGCCATGC
Source organism: Chloroflexus aurantiacus J-10-fl (assembly GCF_000018865.1). Classification (NCBI taxonomy): domain Bacteria; kingdom Bacillati; phylum Chloroflexota; class Chloroflexia; order Chloroflexales; family Chloroflexaceae; genus Chloroflexus; species Chloroflexus aurantiacus. Next base: position 3,207,723 of record NC_010175.1, on the reverse strand, counting down.
GATGGACATCTTCCTTACGCTTAATCGTCGTACCGGTATTGTTATAGGCATCGATCAACTCGGCAGCGAGGCGTTCAACCATCGGCTTACCGGTGCGAGCACGAGCCGACATCAACAGCCAGCGCATAGCCAGCGAATAGCGACGGTCGCTCTTAACTTCAACCGGCACCTGGTAGGTAGCACCGCCAACGCGCTTCGGTCGCACTTCAATTGAAGGGCTGGCATTCCGCAGCGCCTGCTCAAAAATCTCCATTTGCGGCTTCTTAAGCCGCTCGGCAGCCAGATCAAGCGCCTGATACACGATGCGCTCGGCAAGACTCTTCTTGCCGCGCTCCATGACTTTATTAATAAATTTCTGAACGAGAACGCTATTGTAGCGTGCATCAGGTGGAATTGGTCGTCGTTCAATATTACCGCGACGGGGCATAACGCACCTCTCCTACTTCTTACCACCACCCTTGCCAACCGGCTGGTTCTTCTTCGTACCGTACTTACTGCGACCCTGCTTGCGCCCATTCACACCCTGGGTATCAAGCGTACCGCGAACGATGTGGTAGCGCACACCGGGCAAATCCTTCACACGACCGCCGCGGATCAGCACAACCGAGTGTTCTTGCAGATTGTGACCCTCACCGGGAATGTATGCCGTCACCTCAAGGCCGTTGGAGAGCCGCACGCGAGCGATTTTCCGCAGCGCCGAGTTAGGCTTCTTCGGCGTCATGGTGGTCACTTTCGTGCAGACGCCGCGCTTTTGTGGCGATCCGCGGCCGCGAGTCAGCTTCCCCTTCAGCGAGTTGTAGGTGAAGCGCAGGGCCGGGGCTTTGGTCTTCTTTACCACCGGCTTGCGCGGCTTCCGAACAAGTTGGTTAATGGTCGGCATGTAATGCTCTCCTTCAAACCGGCCTGCTAACAACAATCTCTTGCAGACAAAATAATAACTGGCCCAAAGATCTGGTCGCAGTATGCCACTGCGCCTTAGAAGTGGGCCGCATGGCGCACAAAGATTTCGCTGCGCATTTCTTCGCAGCAGTTATGGAGTATAGCACCGGCTTCGGGCTTTGTCAAACACTGTGGATAGGTTTAGAACCTATTTCAAAAAACATCTACGAGAAGGTATCTTCTTCATTGCCACTCGATTCGATGTTCATGACGAGCAAACCTGGCCTCCGCGTGACCAGCCGGGTCAACGACGTGACACGTGCCGGATCGTGTGTACGGCTGGCGCGGCAGCATGGCTGCCGCACTCCAAACTACGCCACACGCGGATGATAAGCGATCAAGGCAACCTATTCAGCGCGTGATGGCACCGGAGATAGTTATTAGAGCGCGACAGTACAACTTTAATTATGAAATAAGTTCTAGGGTGCAGGAGGTTCACGCCTGGATTGGGCTGCTGCGCGTGCTTGTTCGATAGTTTCTTTGAAGGCAAAGATATGCGGACGCCTCGTAGAGTAGAAGATACCAACAGCTTCACCTTGTGTGAAACGATGATATTCAGAAGGGAGGACCTCAAAATCTCGGCGATACATTTTCCCTTCATAGTCACGATATTCTACGACGATCCGATAACGTCCATATTTCCGCACAACCACGGCTGTGGTTTCGATCCCGTTTGCCAATACCTCTTGAAACTGTGAGATACGCTGTATATAACTAAGTGCAATTATTCCAACACCAATGATCGGCAATCCGCAAAACATTACGAAGCAAAAGATTTCGTTATTCAATGGCAAACTCCCGTATTGCAAGAATGGACAAGGAGATTTGATGCTTGAGTACACTATACAACCCGTATTGCGTCCTGTCGAGAGGTTTCATCCACAACGCATACAGGTAATGCAACAAACAGCATTTGTAGCCGGATGCGGTATGATGAGAAGCAATAGCAGATAGAATAACAGGTGCCTGATGCAGAGCGGTCGGATCACGATACTGGGAATACCGATTGATGATGTCACCGAGGCAGAAGCATTGGAGAGGGCACATAGCTTTCTGCAAGATGGAGGCTGGCATCAGATTTGTACGGTGAACCCGGAATTTATCATGGAGGCACGCCGAAATCCAGCTTTTCGGGCAGTATTGCAGGCAGCAGATCTGAACACGCCGGATGGCTTTGGGGTGCTGGTGGCGGCGCGCTGGCAGGGTACACCGTTGCGTGGCCGGGTAACGGGGGTTGAATTAACGCTTGGTCTGGCCCAACTCGCCGCAACGCATGGCTATCGCATGTTCTTGCTCGGTGCAGCACCGGGTGTTGCGGAAGCAGCGGCAGTCGTGCTCAGATCGCGGTGGCCGGGGCTGCATATTGTTGGCTGCTATGCCGGCTCACCGGCAGCGGAATATGATGAGCAGCAGCGCCAGATCATTATGCAAGCGCAACCACATATCCTGCTGGTAGCGTATGGTCATCCACGACAAGAGTTGTGGATTGCACGTAACCAGCCATTTATCAAGGTGCCGCTGGCTATCGGTGTGGGCGGTACCTTCGATTATCTGGCCGGCAGGGTACCACGCGCACCACGGTGGCTCCGCCGGATGGGGTTAGAATGGGCATTCCGGTTAGTGATGCAGCCGAGACGTTGGCGGCGTATCATTGATGCTGTTCCAGCATTTCTATGGACTGTCATCTGGGAAGGACGGCGCAGGGAAGAGGTCGGGTAGAGAAGCTAACTGACACATACGGCGGTCCAGCAGACAGATCAATCACAACGGGTGGGAGCAGTGGTCTGTGTAAGCACGTATCACAAGGCAATAGTTATGCAGCAGGCCCGGCAATAATTATGGATGTGTGTACCATGTGATCATGGAGAACTTCTGCATATTACACAGCGCACTACGTAGGGTAAGGAACAGGTACGGCCTTCATCCCTCAGAGTGTTCTATTCGCCATACTATGATGAGTTCGCATATTACCGGTAACGTCAGTTGATGAAAGAAATGGGGAATGCCATGACGCAGACAACCGCAGAAAAGATTGCTGCATTGCGTGAACGACGCGAACGGGCACGAAATCAAGACCCGGTGGCAATCGCCCGGCAACACGAACGAGGGAAATTAACGGCGCGAGAGCGAATTGATCGTCTACTTGATCCCGGTTCCTTCGTCGAACTTGACGCATTTGCTGTTCATCGTACCTCTGCGTTTGGTATGGAACGGCGCAAACCATTGGGTGACGGCGTGATCACCGGGCACGGTACGATTGATGGTAGACCCGTTTGTGTGTTTGCCCAGGATTTCACTGTGTTTGGTGGGTCATTAGGCGAGGTGTTTGCCGAGAAGATTTGCAAAGTCATGGATCTGGCTTTGCGCATGGGTGTGCCCTGCATCGGCATCAACGATAGTGGTGGAGCACGTATTCAGGAAGGTGTGGTAAGCCTGGGTGGTTATGCCGAGATCTTCTACCGTAACGTCCTCAGTAGTGGTGTGATACCACAATTATCGATTATTGCCGGGCCATGTGCAGGTGGGGCAGTCTACTCGCCGGCAATGACCGATTTTATCTTTATGGTCAAAAACATTAGCCAGATGTTCATTACCGGGCCGGATGTGATCAAAACCGTCACCGGCGAAGAGGTTGGCTTTGAAGAGTTAGGCGGGGCGATGACCCACAATACCCGCAGTGGAGTGGCGCATTTTGCCGCCGACAGTGAAGATGAATGCTTCGATCAGTTGCGGACACTGCTCTCATTTTTGCCATCCAACAACATGGAAGACCCGCCGTATCAGGCGCCAACCGATGATCCGGAGCGGATGGACGAAGATTTGCAAAGCATCATTCCCGACAATCCACGCAAAGCCTACGACATGATTAAGGTTATTGAGGCCGTGGTAGATGATGGGTTCTTCTTCGAGGTGCAACCGGCATGGGCAAAGAACATCGTCATCGGCTTTGCCCGTCTGGATGGTCACGTGGTTGGGGTGGTTGGCAATCAACCGCTGCAAATGGCCGGTACGCTGGATATTGACAGTTCCGTGAAGGCAGCGCGCTTTGTACGCTTTTGCGATGCGTTTAACATTCCGCTGGTTACATTCGTGGATGTACCGGGCTTCTTGCCGGGCACACAGCAGGAATACGGCGGAATCATCCGTCATGGAGCCAAACTTCTGTACGCATACTGTGAAGCAACTGTACCGAAATTAACGGTTATTACCCGTAAAGCGTATGGCGGAGCCTATGATGTGATGGCGAGCAAGCACATTCGCGCCGACTTCAACTTTGCCTGGCCAACCGCTGAAATTGCCGTGATGGGTGTTGATGCAGCGGTACGCATTATCTTTCGCAAAGAGCTGGCTGAAGCAGATGATCCGGCAGCACGGCTGGCCGAACTGGTTGAAGACTACCAGAATCGTTTTGCCAATCCGTATGTTGCCGCCGAACGTGGGTATATTGATGCGGTTATCGAACCGCGTGAGACACGACCGGCCCTGATTCGCGCCTTACGCCTGGCACGCACGAAGCGTCAGAGTCTGCCAGCCCGTAAGCATGGCAACATTCCATTGTGATTTTTAAGCGTAACCTGTGCATCCCGATCTGTATTAAGCAGTCTCTTGAAACATTTCTGGTGAAATCTGGTAACAATTTTACCTGTCACTATGCTATGATACAACTATCAATTGGAACTTCATTGGTCCGTGGTAGGGATAGACGGCATGAATGACAGAGAGGGCGCAATTGAACAGGTTATTGAACTGCGCCTACCGAGTCGGCTGGGATATGAACGAATTGCAATGGATACTGCGGCTGCGCTGGCGAGACGTATGGGTTTTCCTGCTGAGCGGATCGATGCCCTGCGCACAGCGATTGGCGAGGCTGTAACCAATGCAATTGAACACGGTAATCAGGCTGACGCGGCAATGAAGGTTGTGGTTGTACTGATGGTACGACCTGATGAGCTGATCATTAGTGTTGCCGATCAGGGCCGACAGGCGTTAGACCCGGCACGAACGCACATACAACCACGTATTACCGATGCCTTCCAGCGGGCAGATAAGGGAGGCTGGGGAATATGGCTGATGCGTGAATTGATGGATGAGGTAGAGTTTACACTGGCACCGGGTGGGGGTAATCAGGTACGAATGGTTGTCCATCTCGAGCGTCCATCCACTTAGTACAAGTAGCAGGCTGAGAAGATATGCAGCTCACGATCCCCAGTATTCTCGGCTATGAAGTGATTGCACGTGATGCGGTTGCTTCACTGGCAAAACGATTTGGTCTGGCACCAGAACGGATCGAGGACATTAAAACGGCGCTATGTGAAGCCTGTACCAATGCCATTGAACACGGTAATCATGCTGATCCGCAACGTAAAGTACGGGTTGTCTGTACCATTGATGAACAGCATCTTATCATTGAAGTGTGCGATGAAGGAACAGATCCACCCGTACTACCAAAAAAGCCGGTTGAGTGGCCGATCTGTCCCTACACGTCATTTCGTGGACGAGGACTGATGCTTATGGCTGCACTGGCTGATGAGGTAACTGTTGTACCTGATGCGCTAACCGGTACCTGTGTTCGATTGATTTTTTACCGCCATCCCACTAATGTAGTAGTTGATGTATCGTGACCTGGAATGGTTCCATATGAGGAGCGATCCATGCTAGAGGATGAATTAACAGTCAATATTCGTCAACGTGACGGTGTTGCGGTTATTGATCTGATCGGGGATGTGACAACTTTTGCTGAGGAAAAGATCAATAACGCCTATCGTCAAGTTACGGCCAGGGGTGAACGGTTCATCTTATTCAATTTTCGCCAGAATGATTACATTAACAGTGCCGGAATCGCAATTCTGATCGGTATTGTGACCGAAGTCAATCAAAACGGACAGCGACTGGCGGTAAGTGGTTTATCGCCCCATTTTCAGAAAATTTTTCGCATGGTAGGGCTGGCACAGTACGCCGAAATCTATCAAACGGAAGATGAGGCAATCAGTGCATTTAGGCGTTTGAACACACTTGAATAATCCAGCGTTCACACAAGGGGCAGGTGGCAGGGAGCAGGCGCAAGGCCTGCTCTTATCTTGTTGCAGCTATAGCTGCCCGTAGCTCTGCAGGAGTAACGACTGCGTTGCCAAACCGTCGCACAACCAGCGCAGCAGCGATATTCGCCAACATAGCGGCAATGCTGCCCCGACAACCGGCAGCCAGGGCCAGCGTTGCCACAGCAATAAAGGTATCTCCGGCACCAGTAGTATCGAACACTTCGCTGATGTGGTAGGCCGGAATATGTTGATACGGTTCGTGATCGCCAATCAAGACCAATCCAGCCGGCCCACGAGTAACAATGACGAGATGAGCGGCAAGATCGTGATAGAGGCGGGTAACCCCCTCGGCAATCACCGCTTCGTCGATGAATGGCATACCCAGGGCAGCAGCGGCTTCCGCGTCGTTGCAACGGAAGAGATCGGCGTGGCGATAATAATGTGAATGGCCTTGCGCATCAACGGCAAAGATGACATCGTGTTGACGGCAAAGCGTTCGTACCGCATCGACTACGCGCGGTGTGAGCAGGCCAAGCTGGTAATCAGAGCAGATCACGGCATCTGCGCCCGGTAATTGTCCAGCCAGTGCGGCAATCACCTGTTCTTCAATCTCAGCAGACAAAGGCTGACGGTCGAGATAGTCCAGCCGGGCAACCTGTTGCGGCAGGCGGGGAGCGGCATCGGCCAGAATACGTGTTTTGCGCGTCGTGACGCGATCCGTAACTGTAATGACGCCGCTATCATCAATGTGTGCTGCCTGTAGCAGATCACGCAAGTGTTTGCCCTCTTCATCGTTGCCGACAATGGTAATCAGGCTGGCTTGAGAACCGAGCGCGACGATATTGCGAGCCGGATTGGCTGCTCCACCGAGAATGGTTTCCCGCCGCAAAAATTCAAGCACCGGGATAGGTGCTTCACGGGAGAGGCGTGTCGCACGACCGTAAAGATATTCGTCGAGTGTAATATCCCCGATCACAATAATGCGATGCCCGGCGAGAAGCGCTGGATCGGGGAGATGAGTAGCCTGACAGGTCATAGGAAATGAATCAGGCGGCTACCTTCCCGGTAGCCGCCAACAATGTCTAGGCAGCATCGTTGCCAAGGACGGCCTCACGGAAGCGTTGCATGCCAACGCGAATCTCCTCGCTCCCGGTGGCATACGACAGGCGTAGATAGCCGGGTGCGCCGAAGGCTTCGCCGGCGACACAGGCGATGTGTGCCTCTTCGAGCAGGTAGAGGTTGAGTTCATCGCTGGTTGTGCAGACCTTGCCGTTACGCAGTGGCCGGTTGAGCAACGCACTTACGTTAGGGAAGACGTAGAAGGCGCCATCAGGTACAGTACAGGTCACACCGGGGATTTCAGCCAGCAGACCGAGGATCAGATCGCGCCGACGCTGGAATTCAGCCGTCATTGCGGCAACGGTTGCTTCGATGTCTGGGTTGGGTGTATACGCCGCCAGGGCCGCGTCCTGCGAGATACTCGATGTGTGGGTGCTGGTGTGGCTCTGAATTGCCTTAATTGCTTCGATAATCGGCTGTGGCCCGGCCACGTACCCAACCCGCCAGCCGGTCATGGCATACGCCTTCGCTGCACCGTTGACCACCAGGGTTCGTTCGGCGAGATCAGGTGCTACCCGTAACAGACGAGTGTATGGCACATACGAAATCGCATCGTAGATTTCGTCGGTGATGATGATCGCCGGATGATCACGAAGCACGGCAGCCAGCGCAGCCAGCTCCTCGGCACTGTAGACGGCACCGGTCGGGTTCGAGGGGGAATTGAGCACGACGATCCGTGTTCGCTCACTCAAACTGGCGCGGAGCTGATCAGGAGTGAGTTTGAAACCAGTCTGCTCACTGGTCTGAGGAGTAACCGGAGTAGCGCCGGCCAGTTTCGCCTGCTCCACGTAGCTTACCCAGTAGGGTGCCGGGATAAGTGCTTCATCGCCTTCGTCACACAGGGCCTGAAAGGCGAGGTAGAGCGCTTCTTTGGCGCCGGTGGTGACGGTAACCTGCCCGATCCCGTAGGAAAGCCCCTGATCGGCACTTACGCGAGCGGCGATCACTTTACGCAGCTCAAGCGTTCCGCCGGTCGGCGTATAGTGCGTATGATTGGCCTGGATACCGGCAATGGCAGCCTGCTTGATTGGTTCGGGGGTATCGAAATCAGGCTCACCAACACTAAACGAAATGACCTTAATGCCGGCAGCGCGCATTTGGGCAACGCGAGCAGTCATTGCAGCAGTGGCTGAGGCTTCGAGCGAGGCGAGACGGCGGGCAAAACGGTAATCCATTCTGGCAGACATGTAGCTCTCCTGTCTGGATATAGGTTCATAAACCTGGTGCAGACATCGGTGTTGCAGGTACACTTGCGGCGATTATACCAGAGGTGGAAAACTTGCAGATCATTGTGCTCGCTATTCTCTTGTTGTCGATACACGGAACTGGTTTTGAGGAGTCATCTCATAAACTCGTAGCGTAAATACACGTCGTGCCTATGAGCAGATGGGTGATGTCACATTTTGATACGGTAATCCCAGTTGCCCCCTTACGTCACCACAGCGGTGCGGATCGTTGATCGCGACGGGGGGATGGGTGGAACACGGATGGACGCGGGTGAGGCGGATGCACGCGGATAGATCGTCACCCAAGGTGCTCTCTTATATCACCACAGCGACACGGAGGATGGTCATACCAGATGTGTGTGACGTAGTGCGTCTACGGAACTGGCTGCGACCCAAACGATGCATACCGTTCAGGTACGCTGCACGATGTTGTGCGCAGCGTCGTGCTGTTCATCATCGCAGGTAGCCTTTCGTGGCTTGCTCACAGCGTAGGTAGCAACTTGGGTTATGGTGCTTCTTTCAGATTGTCAGACCCGCGCCGGCTCGCTGCTAGCGTGCTAGCAGCGAGCTGCTGGTGAGTCGGCACAGGCGTATAAACTGGTTTGAGAGCCTTCACATTCAGGGGTGGCGCCAGCTTAATGTGTGGCAAGCGCATCATAGTGGAGCTGCGTCTAGTGGTGATATGCGGCACGCCCCAACCTTTACCCGTCCCCGCTGGGGACAGGAATCACCGGTGCCGGGTGCTGCCGCTGGTGTAAGCTGGTTCAGGGTGGCGATACCCTGCTGGGCGCAGGTGGTGAGTGAACTGGAGGCTCGCGCTCCCTGGGTGTACAGACCCGCCTCCACCCTCACCCGCCCCCGCTGGGGGCGGGAACCACTGGAACCGGGTGGCTTCCGCTGATGGAAGCTGGTTCAAGGTGGTGATACTCTGCTGGGCGCAGGTGATGAGTGAACTGGAGGCTCGCGCTCCCTGGGTGTACAGACCCGCCTCCACCCTCACCCGCCCCCGCTGGGGGCGGGAACCACTGGAACCGGGTGGCTTCCGCTGGTGGAAGCAGGTTCAGGGTGGTGATACTCTGCTGGGCGCAGGTGGTGAGTGAGCTGGAGGCTCGCGCTCCCTGGGTGTACAGACCCGCCCCCACCCTCACCCGCCTCCGCTGGAGGCGGGAACCACCGACGCCGGGTGGCTTCCGTAGGTGCAAGCTGGTTCAGGGTGGCGACACCCTGATAGACACAGGTGCGACGGACAGGTGCAGGTGGTGAGTAAGCCGGAGGCGTGCGCTCCCTGGGTGTACAGACCGCCCCCGCTGGGCTACGCATTACCCACATGCCACGCTGCGTTAAGCCGGGATGCAAGTGCTCCCCGTGGCGCAGGCTTCTAGCCTGCGTGGAGGCATCACCTCCACCACCGTCAAGTGCTGGCCGTGGTCGCTGTTGTGCAGGCACGAACCTGGTGCAACTAAACATCTACGCGCAGGTATCGCATGCATGCCGGACCGACTCGATGATCGGTATGAGTATACATTCAGCACCCCCGTGACCAAGATGGGTAACGGTATGCCACGCGCCAGATAGTGAGCGCGACCGGCGCGGCAGCATGGCTGCCGCACTCCATACGAGGGCAATTCGGGCTGGAAGCGGTATCCCTGTCGGTGTGCGGGATGGGAACGAGATACAGCTATTTGTTCGTGCTATGACCATCCGGGGCACCGCTCCACCACGCGCCAGATAGTGAGCGCGGCTAGCGCGACAGCGTGGCTGCCGCACTCCACACCGTGCGATACGCGCATGACGAGCGGGTACGGCAATTCATCCAGCACGTGTTGGTACGGCTGAAGCGGCGCACTACCACCGGGCCAGTCGCTCAAAACAGCACCAATAGCGATCATATCTGCCTGATACGCACGTGGTTGACACCAGTTATGGGTAATGTATAGGCTACGCGGGAGGGTTGAGCGTAGCGGCTGGGATCACATCTGAACAACCATCTATTGCACGCGATGCAGGACATTCCCATTCACCGCATCCTTTGTATGGTAAGGTGAGCGGCACAGGTACCATCTGTGGGGGCGGGTTCATCTGTGGGGGCGGGTTTAGAACCCGCCCCTACGGAAGCCACCCCTACGCACCACCGGCACCAGCACGCTGTGGGGCAGGCTGTTGGCCTGCGTTCAGCCATTCCCACCATCAGGGTCGCGTAGGCGACAGGCGCACGATAGCACAGCGTGATGACATTAGCTCAAGCACCCTGCCCCACGGTTCGGCACGACGTCTCCCACTGCAATCATGCCGCGTTCCGTTCCTAATACGTACCGCTCACGATACGACTGTTCCCTGACATGTTGCTCACGATAGCACATGATTGACACCATGCGTATAGTTATGGGTAATGCATAGCCCGCCGGGGGCGGGAACTACTGGCACCGGATGGTTTCCGCTGATGCAAGCTGGTTTAGGGTGGCGATACCCTGCTGGGCGCAGGTGGTGAGTGAGCCGGAGGCGTGCGCTCCCTGGGTGTACAGACCCGACCCACCCTTACCCGCACCCGCCGGGGACGGGAACCACCAGCGCCGGGTGGCTTCCACTGATGTAAGCTGGTTCAGGGTGGCGAAATACCTTCTACGAACGTGGTCGTATTTCCATACCACTCAACTCCAGTGCAGTCATGATGCCTTCACGCAACGTACTGCGGGTACGCACATCACCGAGATCAATACCCAAATTGATCATAGTTTGAGCGATGGCGGCACTGATACCGGTGATAATCACTTGTGCGCCAAGCAAACGGGCAGCTCTGATGGTCTGGAGCAGATAATTAGCGACCGCAGTATCAACCATTGGCACACCGGTAATGTCGATGATAACAACATCGGCCATCTGTTCGGCAATACTTGATAGCAGGTGTTCCATTACATGCTGTGCTCGCCGAGAGTCAATAGTCCCGACAAGCGGCATGAGCAGAACCCCTTCAAACAGCGGCACAACCGGCGCGGCCAGTTGGGCAATCGTTTCTTCGAGCGTAGATTGACGCTCGTTAAGCTCTTTGAGCTGGTCTGTCAACTGACGCTGGTTATCATAGCGCCGTTGCAGGTGAGCGACCATATCGGCGACAATCTGGGTGAGGTATGGGCCGCGTGGATTGCACGGCGGGAACTGGGTGCGGGCATGATCCAGTTCGGCAGCACGATCAGGTCGGTAGCGCTCGACAACGGGAATAAGACGATTAAGAACAGCATCCACCACTTCAGGCTGAAACGTGAGCAGGGTGGCAAAGCTGCGGTCAGCCTCACGCTCAACCGGTACCTGATTATCAAGACCGCATAACACAGCGCAAAACCATTCGGTCAGTACAAGCAAAAACCACTCCTGCCGCAGAGGATCGTCTGATGCCAGCGTCACTGCGATATGGCGCTCTTCGGGTACCGGCGGGATGCCACCGGCAAAAATGCAAATCGAGCTGGCAATATTGGCCAGCTCAAGATAGCGTTGCGTCTCCTCCCGCCAGTGGCTGCTTTCTTGAAAGCCGGTGAAGATAACACTCGGCAACTGATTACGGATGATGCAATCTTCGAGGGTGTGGCTGATGTCAACGAGGGTTGCCTTGCTGGCAAGAAAGGGCTGGACATCGGGAGCAAGGGTTTCCCTGATCAGGGAAAAGAGTGATGGTAGTGGTGAAGGTGTATCTGCCATTGACAGTTCCCTTTTTGAAATCCCGGTTGTTGCCAATAATGTCGCCAGACGATGACGCAAAGGACGGTAGTGATTCTGGTACGAAGTGAGATGAGTTGAGAGATTGCATTGTAGTCAGCCAGAAGGTACTTCAACCATTCTTCGACATCATATGCTCTTGAACCTCTGGGTTACGTTGCTGATATGATCTTCGTCGCTGGTATAGGCAGGAGCCCAGGCTACCGTTCTGGTTTGATCAAGACAGAGATCGCAAGAGCTGGGGGTTTCTGCTTGACCAGGACGACTTACCTTGCCACGAAACTGGTGGCGTGTGTTTGCCTCACTTACAATATTGCACCCGTTGCCGTTACTCACAATAACGGTAACTGTGCAGTTGTTTTGAGACAGGTTTTATTTGAAGCATAAGAGAATGGTATCAGAAATCAGAGCGTCGTCAATAGAATCATCGCCATCAACACACGATATAGATCAAGATGATCACTTCTCCACGTCATCCGGTAGCCTACCGGTACGAGCATATTCCTGTACTGCCAGGTAAATCGCCCGCGGTGTGCCATCGGGATGCACGAAGTTCCAGGCATCGGGATACGAGCGGGTGAGAAATGGTGTGCTGAATTGCCAGAGGATGGTGGCTTCCAGCCAGGGATAGTGGCGTGATTGTTCGTAGGTGGCGATTGTCCAGCGTATCCGATCAGCAGGACGCACTGCACCACTCCAACGCGGATGGTCGTTGTAGCCGCCTTCGGTGATGATGATGCGCTTGTCGCTGCCGCCCAGGCGGTCGAGTAGTTCGCGTACCAGTTCGATGCGGCGAAAATTGACCCGGTCAACGCCGGGTTCAGCATCTGGCGGTTCCTGGCCGCCGTAGGCGTGGACGGCCCACATGTCGAAAAAGGGGAATGCTCCAGCGTCGGCGAGCGAGGCCAGGAATTGCATATCGTCCATGCGCAGATTGCCGCCTTCCAGGCTGGGGCCAGGCGATAGTGCGCCGGCGATGACGATGGCCTCTGGTGCGGCTGCTTTGATCGCCGGGTAGGTCTGTTTGAGCAGATCGGTGTATGCACCGGGATCGGGCGGTCGTTCACCCCACTCGAACCGTAAGTTGGGTTCGTTCCAGATGATGATATGACGCACGCCCTGCGGAGCGTAGCGTTCGGCAAACGCCGCCGCAAAATGGGCAAAATCGGCAAAGTGGGCACGATCAAGGTAACGATCGGTGGTGTTGGGTGGGCGTGCCCAGGCCGGTACGATGTCGAGGCGGGCCACGACATTGAGACCCTGCGCTCTGGCGTGGGCAATCACCAGATCGGCACCTGTCCAGTCGAAACCGTAACGTGAACGGGGCTGAATGTAGGCCCAGGGAAAGAGTTCTACGATCCAGCTTGCCCCCATCTCGTTGACCTGGGCCAGAGTACGTCGGATGTAGGCTTCGTCGCCGATGCCGGTGAGACGGGTATGAACGCCGATGAGAGGATTGGTCGTCGCTACCGTGCGTGATGGTGGCAGGTTGATCGGTCGAGGCAGGCGCGGTAGGAAGAACTGGAGTCCGCTGAGCAGTATCAGGGTTGCGATGAGAAGGTAGATGCGCAGGCCGGCAGCTAGTGAACGTATCATGAGCATGTTGGCAGCAGGTGTACGAGTAATTGGACACAGGTATTGTACCACTCAGATCAAATTTTGAGAGGATGAGATCACATCTGAAAAACCATCCATTGCACACGATGAGAGGCATTCCCATTCACCGAATTCCCGTGTATGGCAAGGTGAATGGCACAGGCACCGTCCGTAGGGGCGGGTTGAGAACCCGCCCCTACGGAACCCGCCCCTACACACCACCGGCACCAGCACGCTGTGGGGCAGGCTGCCAGCCTGCGTTCGGTCATCCTCATCATCAGGGTTACGTATCGGCACGGGAGTCCGCTGCAATCCGCGCCGGATCGTGAGTACGACTGGCGCGGCAGCATGGCTACCGCACTCCAAACCATGCAACCCGGTCGGGAAGACGAATCCACGTCGGTGTGTGATACGACGGTGTGGCAGCGGAAACGTGGTGTGTCGTTTCGGGTGGCGCGAGGGTGATAGGTGAATGGGTCACGCTTGCGCGGCGATCAGGTTTGGTATTACTGCGCGCGGTGGCGTGCTGATTGTGGTCGGATGTTGTGGGCGAGGGGCGAGAGGAATTCTCTCGTTTATGGCGATGGGCGGTGGGCTGGTACGGCCTGCGCGAAGGCTGGAAGGTGCAGGAAGCGGTAAAAGTATGTCTGCGATCCGACGCATGGTCAGTGATGGAGAGGGGACGTTGTGCAATAGCTGTTCATTTGCCTTGCGTGGGATTCGTAGCCGTGCTATAAAGATAAAGGCGAAGGTTGTTCATTTTTGCACATAGAACAGGAAGCGCAGTCCTATGCGAATCGTTATTGCAGGTGCCGGGCCAGCCGGTATGGTGGTTGCCCGCACGATGGTTGAGCGTGGTCATGATGTGATTGTGCTCGAAAAGCGGGATGTGCCCGGTGGTAAGGTGTCGGCGTGGCAGGATGCCGATGGTGATTGGATCGAGAGTGGGTTGCACGTTTTCTTTGGGGCATACCATAATTTGCTGGCGTTTTTGGAGCGGTATGGCCTTGGCGATACGTTTAACTGGAAACCGGCAGAGATGATTTTTGCCTCTGAACGCCATGGGCTGGCACCGATCCGGTTTGTGCCGTGGCTGCCGACGCCGTTTAACGGTCTGGCCGGTGTGCTGGCGTTTAAGCCGTTACCGCTGCGGGATAAGTTGCGGATGGGGCTGGGATTGCTGCGGGTTATTCTCGGTGATCAGGCGTATGTTGATGCGCAGGATAATGAGACGTATGCCTCGTGGCATTTACGGCACGGGATGGGTCAGCGTTCGCTCGATGAAGTGATGCATACGATGGCGCTGGCGCTGAACTTTCAACGTGCCGACCGGGTTTCGGCCAAGCTCCCCTTGACCGCTATGCTGCACTTTGCGCACGAGAAGGAAGCGCCACGGATGGCGTTGGTGAAGGGTTCGCCTGATACCAATATCTGGCGGCCTTTGATTGCGCAGATTGAGCGTTTGGGAGGGAAGGTTGAGCTGAATGCCCGCGTGTCGGCTATTGAGTATGATAGCGAGACAAATCAGGTTACCGGTTTTCGGCTGGACGATGGCCGGCTGGTGACCGGCGATGTGTATGTGTCGGCGATGCCGGTACACAATCTGCGTAAGGTGATTCCGCCGGCGCTCCGTGAGTTGCCCTACTTTGCCAATTTGAGTCATCTGAAGGGTTCGCCGGTGATTACGATGCAGCTCTTCTTCGACCGCCGTATTGCGGGAGTGGATAATTTGCTTTTTAGTGCCGGCACGCACCTCAGTGTGTACGCTGATATGGCTATGGTGGCTCCGGAGTACCATAAGGGGGAACGGAGTATTATGCAGTTTGTGGTTGCGCCGGCAGCCGAGCTGATTACGTTGCCCGATGATGAGCTGGTGCAGTTTGTGATGAGTGAGTTTGTCAGGCTGCATCCGAATGCCCGTGAGGCGAAGTTGTTGAAGTATACGATTGTGCGGATTCCTAATTCGGTGTATCAGGCGTTACCGGGTGTTGATAAGTACCGACCGGATCAGGCGACGCCGGTACGCAATTTCTTCCTGGCCGGTGATTACACGCGCCAACATTTTCTGGCTTCGATTGAGGGAGCGGTGATCAGCGCCAATCGGTGCGTCGAGCGGATTACCGAGGCGCAGGCGCGCGGTGATCTTGTGTTGCAACCGTACATGAGCGTAGCAGCCGATTGAGACATCCCGTATACTGATGATAGACCAAAGCAACCAGTGCTGATGTCCACAGGTTGACTCTAAGAAGTTTTGTATTTGCTAAGGGCTGCTATGCTCGCCATCGATTCTCTGCTCAACGGACACTACCGGATCACGGTTGCGCTCGATGCTTATCCTGATGCCGGGTTGTATCGAGCGATTGATCAGCGCTCTTCGCTGCGGGTGTTGATTACCGCACTGCCGCAACCCAATCAGGCTGCGGTTGATGATGTGCTGCGGCTGGCACGGGAACTGGCGCAGATACAGATGCCGGGGTTGCTGGCACTGCGCGACTATTTTGTCCTGGATCAGGTGTGTTATCTGGTCGCCGATGATCCTGGTGGTTCAGACCTGGAGCGCTTTGCGCGTGAGCGCGGATCACCATTGCCAGAGAGTGAAACCCTGGCTATCGTTGATCGGTTGTTGATGGTGCTGGATCGGTTGCACCATCACCAGCCGCCGCTCTTGCTGGGTGATCTGCGCACCTGCGATCTCTGGTCGTCACCAGAAGGTGGGTTGAGCCTGGCCCCCTTTGCCTGTGTCCGCCATATTGGGGCTGAGACGACGCCATACCGGGCACCTGAACTGTATGATCACAGTGTTGAGCCGGCACAGGTGAGTGATATTTATGCGATTGGCGCGGTGCTGTACCATCTGCTTACCGGTTGGCCGCCACCGCCCGCCAATCAGCGGCAGAGCGGAATGCCGCTCAATTCGCCGCGTGCGCTCAATCCACAGGTGTCGGTATTGGCCGAACAACTCACGCTGCGCGCGCTGGAGATGAAGCCGGCGAACCGGTATCAGCGGGCAAGCGAGATGCGTAGTGCGCTGGAGACGGTGCGCCTGATGGCGGGCAGGCCAATGGGGGCTACGGCACCGATTGAAAAGCCGGTTGCGCCGTCCGCCACCGTTCCTGCCGCACCTCCACCACAACCCGCGACGATTGCCACGGCTGCACCGGCCACGACATTACCACCGGCACCACCACCAACGACGACGGCAGCACCGGCGGCAGGAGTAGCCGCGCCCACCGCTCCGCCCCGCCCGTTGATCAGTACCTCGTGTCTGCTGGCAATCGTCGGTGGCCTGGCAGTGGTTGCGGTAGGGGTGTGTGTGCTGCTGGCGGTGCTGGTGGGTCTGTACATGACGAATGCTTCGTTGTTTGGCTTACCCGGTAATACGGTCGCAACGCAATCGACTGTTGCGCCTGCGCCGACGACAAATGAAGCGCCGGCGGTTGATTTGTTGCAACAGGTCAACGCGATTACTCAAACGGCGCAACTGCGGGAAGATAGTCTGGGGGCAGCGGCTTACAGTCCTGATGGCTTGCTAGTAGCGGTGGCGGTAGGATCGGCGATTCAGTTGCGCGATGCTTCCTCTTTTCTCGTTCAGGCGACGCTGAGCGGTCACGAGGGCGATGTCAGTTCGCTGGCATTTAGCCCCGATGGGGCAATTCTGGCTTCCGGTGCTCAGGATGACCCGGTGGTACGGCTGTGGGATACCGGTACTGGCCGTGAAATTGCACAACTCCGTGGACACAGCGACTGGATTCGCTCACTGGCGTTTAGCCCCGATGGTCGCTTGCTGGCGTCGGCTAGCGTTGACCAGACGATTCGGATTTGGGAAGTGACAAGCGGGCAGACAACAGCCATCCTGCGTGGTCACACCGATCTCCCCGGCAACGTTGCGTTTAGCCCTGATGGGCAATGGCTGGCTTCAGCCTCACGCGATGGTACGGCCCGGTTGTGGGATGTGAGCAGTGGACAGCAGATTGATGCTTTTAGCTTCAGCGCACCGGTTGATCCCACAACTAACGCCCCCTTCTGGCTGACCGGTATCGCTTTTTCTGGCGATGGCCGCCAAATCGCAGTTGGCTCAGTCAATGGCAATGTCTATCTGCTCGATGCAGCAACCGGCAATGTCCAGCGCGAGTTGCGGGGGCATGATGGTTGGGTAGTAATTCGCGGGGTTGCGTACAGTCCTGACGGTCGCCTGCTGGCCAGCGCGAGTCTTGATGGTAGCGTTCGTCTGTGGAGTCCGACGAGTGGTGCTGAGCGTGGGGTGTTGCAGCAGCGTGGTTTGCGCTTGCTTGGACTGAGCTGGAGTCCAGATGGCACCCGCATCCTCTCGTCGAGTGATATGGGCGGGAATCTGGTCATCTGGGACGTCGAATCCACGCAGGTTTTGCAAAGTTTTCAAGTGACTCAGGGGGTAGTGACTGGGGTACGGTATAGCCCCGATGGTCAACGTCTGGTGGCAAGCGGAGCGAATGGCGCTGTGCGCGTTCACATGCTCGATAGCGGTCGCACGACGAGCCTGGATGGTGGTGCAGCAACAGCCCAGTACATTGATTTCATCGGCGATGCTGAAGTTGTGGCAATCAGCGAAGCCGGCGAGATTGTAACCATTGATCTGACCGGTAGTCGGCCCAACGAGCAGTTGAGCGGCATGAACGGATTTCCCCTCAACCTGACGGTCAGCCCGGATCGCAGCATGATTGCGGTGGGAAACGAACAGGGTGAGGTCTATCTATGGGAAACATCCAGCCGGCAATTTTTGCGTCGGCTGAGCGGGTTGTCGGGGCCGATCTATTCACTTGCGTTCAGTGACAATGGAGCATATCTGGCTGCGGTGACCAATCAACCTGCTGACGCACCGCAGATTGCGGTCTGGGAAATGGCGCGTGGTGGGCAGCCCCAGATTCTGCGTGGTCATAATGGGCCGGTGACCAGCCTGATCTTCGTCAATAATCTTTTGCTAAGCGCCAGTAGCGATGGTCTGCTGCGCGTGCGAGACGTCACCCGCAACAACAACGAGGTCTTGCAAATTGAAGTTCCCCAGAATTGGGGCTGGTTCACCAGCCTGGCCGTGACCCCTGATCACACCCTTCTGATTGCCGGCACGATTAGCGGGCATCTGCTGTTCTACCGTCTGGACGACGGAACGCTGCTGCGGGAGATCGATCTGGCAGAGTACGGTGCGGTGCTGGCCGTTGCCGTAACGTCTGATGGCACACAACTGGCGGTGAGCACCCGTGATGAAGGTATCCTTTTGTTCGATCTGATGCCTGATCGGTGAAATCTTCCTCGTATGATCGGCGTGTTTGCCCCGTGAGAACGCTCGTCAAGCAATTGGCCATCAACCAGTCAGCACCGTGCTGGAGTCAGGAGGGCTGAAGCCCTGCCTGACAACATGCAAGCTCCGTTGGGGCTGGCGTGCGGGCTGAAGCCCTCCCTCACGACCTGCAAGCCCCGTTGGGGCAGAGAACCCTCCCCGCCGGCAGGTTAGCCCCGCAGGGGCTTCGATGAATTGATGCAGGGTTTTAACCCGCCGATCCCTTAACCCGCCAGCCTCCTTAACCAGTCGCTCACCAACCCACCTGTTCATCAACTCGACATTCCATTCACCCAAAACTGACTACTACGCTGCCCATTGTTCAATACGCTGAACAGCAACAGCGACACCACCCTCGGCACGCATGCGACCACTGACCATCGCAGCGCGAGCACGATGTACCGGATCAAGCGCTTGCTGCAACGCTAAGCTCAATCGCTCAACCGATAATGCCGACACCGGGATTGGTGGTGGGTTGGCACCGGTCTTGTGCGCACGCCAGGCCCAGAACGGCTGATCGGCAGCGAAGGGAACGATCACCGATGGAATGCCGGCGCGGAGGGCACTCGCTGTAGTGCCTGCGCCACCGTGATGGATCATTGCGCTGGCACGGGGCAACAGCCAGTCGTGTGGCATTTCATCGGCGAGATAGATGGTATCAGGAACCTGATGTGGCGTAAGACCCGCCCATCCGCGCTGAATAATGCCGCGTTGTCCGGTACGCTGAAGCGTTTCCAGCACGATGCGCGCAATGTGTGGAGCATCATGCGTAGCCATACTGCCAAAGCTAATCACTACCGGTGGTGGGCCAGCAGCCAGAAAGGCTTGCAGATCAGGCGGCGGTTGCCAGTTCGTCGCTTCTAACCACCACGAACCGGTTTGCACTGTCAGCGGGGCAGACCCCGGCGGAACCAGAACGGCACTGTAGGCTTGTAACAATCCAAACTGGCGTCCCGGTGCCGCCCATGGCAAGCGTGATGGCCCAATATCAGGCGCTCGGCGGTGGAGGATGCGGTAGCTCAGGCTTTGGGTATAACGAAAGATGGTGTGGGCAAAGACATGGCTGAGCCGACGACCGGCCAATCCAATCCGATCAGTAGGCCACGCAATGTTGGCGATGTCGGCTGGCGGGTCGAAGAAGGGAAAGAGATCGACGGCACATTCAGGCAACCCGTATTGGGTTGCGTAGAGATGACCGAGAGCGACGGTCAAAAATGAATGGACGATCATGTCGGCGGAGCGAGCCGCTGCTTGAATACGCCGGGCTACTTCAATGCCCAACGGTAATGCAAAACGGGAGATGATGCCAATCAGACGCAGCGGTTGCTGGCGTGACTCATCGGCGATCTGACGAGCCAGTACCTCAACATTGCCGGGCAGAGGCAGAAATGTGATGTGATGATCAGCCGCAAGGGATGCAAAACGTGCGGGTGCAGCCAGAACAGGGGTGTGACCGGCCCGATACAACGCAGCACCAAGCGCAATAAAGGGCTGTACGTCACCCCGACTACCATAGGTAATCATCAACATGCGCATACTGTCTCGTTAGATAACAATACCCGATTCCTGCACCATCATGCGCTTTGCTCTCCCATCACCCGCAGGTATTCCTGGTCAAATTGCCAAAGCAACCCTTCCGATTGGGCATAGGGGCCAGGACGATAAGCACGCGAGCTGATGCCCTGCTGGGATAATTCACAGACGTGCCAGTCCTGGCGATTGGTTCGATCCCAAAACTCGACTGCATCCGAGGGATCAAAGTCGGAAGCAGCCATCACATCAGGGTCAAAATACCACTCGCAGATAATCGTTGTGGCATCGGGTCGGCGTGGGATCAGGCGATGCGCCATCATATAATCGGGATGCAGACTCAGCAGCAGGTTGGGGAAGATAGAATAGTAATAGACACGTTTATGATCTTCGACCGGCAGGTTGGGCAGGGGCGGTCGCCGGGTCTGTCCGTTCAGAGTCATACTTTCGTGGGTAAGTTCCATATAACCGCCGAGAAATGGGCCACTGGTCAGATCATTCCGTCCGCTTTGCCAGGGCGAGATAGCAACCAGTTCGGGATGAATCAGCGGACAATGGTAACATTCAGAATAATTCGCCACAATCAGCTTCCAGTTCGCAGCCACCTCGTAAGTAATGCGGGCACCGCGCCGCAAGCGCGCCATCTCCCAGGCTTGAAACTTGCCGATCAACGGTGCGAACGCTTCTGTGAATGGTTGTGGCTGGTCAGCTAACGACACAAAGATGAAACCGTCCCATTCAGCTACCGCCGCACTGAGGAGAGGCCAGTCATCCCGCCGAAAGCCGGGCGCATCCTGCATATAACGAGCAGCCGCAAGCGTCCCGTCGAGGCGATATGTCCAGGCATGGTACGGGCACATGATCGTTTCGTGAAAGCGACCTTGCATCTCAGTGCAGAGACGTGCACCTCTGTGACGACAGACGTTATAATGAGCGTAGATTTGACCATCGTGGTTGCGGAGCAGGATCAGACTCTCGCCGGCAACTTCGATCAGACAGTAGCTCCCGGCTTCTGGAATGTCGGCGCTCCTGCCAACGCACATCCACTGAGTGGCAAAAATCCGCTCTTGTTCGCGGGCAAACACGTCAGGACTGGTAAACCAGACTCTGGGCAGGGTGTAGGCCGGGCGATCAATGGAAGCACGAACAAAGGTCGTCATACTCACCCCCGTGCATTTGCGGTATAATACCGTTTGAAAAGATAATCCTATCGATAGTCTCAAAGGAGGGACGAATGTTCAACCCTTTCAAGCGGAAAGACCAGGCTCAATCCGATCAGAGTCATCGCGTCCCGCCGGGCCAGTATGTTACCGAGAAATTTCCAGTATTGCACTACGGTTCTGTTCCTAAGTATACCAATGTTGAGGAGCAGTGGGATCTGCGCTGTTGGGGTGAATTAGCGGAACCGGTGCGCTTCAGCTTCCGCGAATTTCGCGCTTTGCCAACCACCACCATCAAAACCGATATTCATTGTGTAACACGCTGGAGCAAGCTCGATACAACCTGGGAAGGGGTTAGCTTCCGCGAGTTTCTCCGCCATATTCCACCGCTGAAGCCATCGGCCCGCTTTGTGATTGCGCATAGTGAGCAGGGGTATACTGCAAACCTACCGCTTGAAGCCCTCCTTGACGATGATGTGATGCTGGCATACAAATATGAGGGGCAGGAGCTGACCCCAGAACATGGCTATCCGCTGCGGCTACTGGTGCCAAAGAAGTATTTCTGGAAGAGCGCCAAATGGCTGCGGGGGATTGAATTTCTCGACCATGATCGGCTGGGATTCTGGGAGCGTTACGGCTACAACAACAACGCTGATCCCTGGCGTGAAGAACGGTATGCCGACGATTGATACCAGTGATGAGCGAGTCGCCGCAGCCATCGCCGAGCAGCAGGAACTCCGTGCCCGTGTACGCTTGCACGACGACTACAGCGAATTACAGCTCGTTGCCGGGGTCGATGCCGGTTTTGAAGCCGATGGTACGCTCATTCGGGCGGCGGTTGTGGTTGTGCGGTTACCCGATCTGGCACCGGTTGATTATGCATTGGTGCGGCAACCGGTGACCTTTCCCTACGTGCCCGGTCTGCTTGCTTTTCGCGAGGCACCGGCAATTATCGCTGCGATCAGACAATTGCGGACGACGCCTGATCTGATCATCTGCGATGGTCACGGCATTGCCCATCCGCGCCGGTGCGGCATTGCCTGTCATATCGGTGTGCTCCTCGATCTACCGGCAATCGGTTGCGCAAAGCAACGTCTGATCGGGCGATTTACCGAACCCTTGCCTGAACGCGGTGATCGCAGTCCGTTGTACGATGGCGATGATCTGATTGGATGGGTGGTACGCACCCGCGCTACTGCCCGACCGGTCTTCATCTCTCCCGGTCATCGAGTCAGCCTTGAGCGCGCCCCCGATCTGGTGATGGCCTGTACCACCAGATTTCGCCTGCCCGAACCGACGCGCCTGGCCCATCGCCTGGCTTCGCACGACGACGCACCGCTCACCTCAGATTCTCCGCCACTGTTGTAAAAAAGTCGAAAAAAACCGCGTACCTTTTCGCGGGTTTGCACGGTTTCTATAGTAGGAAGCAAACCAACCGGAGGGAAACCGTGCGCTGGTTTATCATTGGCTTGATCGTCGTGCTGGTGATCGGCAACAACTGGCGAGCAATCGAAGCGCAGACGCCGCAGGTGCTCATCAATGAGGTCATGCACAATCCGGCAGTTGGCCCGGAGTGGGTCGAGCTGTACAATCCGGGTTCGCTACCGGTCGATCTCAGCGGCTGGCGGATCGATGATGCGGTCATCGGCGGCCCACACACACTCATTGGTGCAGGTGTGGTTATTGAAGGTGGCAGTCTCCTCGTCATCACCCTGTCCAGCGCGATTCTCAACAATAACGATCCTGATCGGGCGCAGTTGAGCGATACGTCAGGTCAGATTGTTGATCAAAGCCCGCTGACCATCGTCAGTCGTGACCAGACAATTGCCCGTCAGCCAGACGGCAGCGACACCTGGCAAACCGGTGCGCCCTCACCGGGAGCGTGGAACAGCGGTGTACCACCACTGCCGGCCCACACCAGTTCACCCACAACGGAGACAACCGGCTTGCCGGTGTCACCCGACCCGATCACAGCGACGAGTACAACCATCACAGCGGCGGCAACCGTCGTCACCACCACCAGCGCGGCGATTGAGACGGCTACCCCTTCGGCGACGGCCACTGCCACCGCGACGGCAACTGTCACAGGCACCCCCACCGCCACCCCACCAGCCGCCTTCGACCAGGTAGTGCTGAACGAAATCGCCGCCGCCGGTGATCAGGAGTGGGTCGAACTCTACAATCGCGGGCCGAACGAGGTCGACCTGGCCGGATGGTGGCTGGAGCGGATCGGCAGCAGCGGCAGTCGGGTCGTGCGCGAACTGCCGGACACCATCCTCCTCGCCGGCGCGCACCTCCTGCTCCCCCTCGCCAAAGGCACCCTGCCCGACAGCGGTGCCCGGCTGAGTCTGGGCTGGGGAACGATAGCAATGAGTCAGGCGATTGACTACCCGGCGCTGATCGCGAGCACCGTCTACGCCCGCCTGGGCGATGGCGCAGAGCAGTGGCAGGCGCTCGCCCAGGCCACACCGGGCACGGCAAATGTGCTGGGGGAACCAACGAGCACCCCATCTCCCACCACGACTGCCACCAGCATACCCACTGCCACTGAGACGGCAACGCTCACCCCTACCGCCACCCCACCAGCCGCCTTTGACCAGGTCGTGCTGAACGAAATCGCCGCCACCGGTGATCAGGAATGGGTCGAACTCTACAATCGCGGACCGGGGGAGGTCGCGCTGGCCGGATGGTGGCTGGAGCGGATCAGCAGTAGTGGTAGTCGGGTGGTGCGCGAGCTACCGGACACCACCATCCCCGCCGGTGCGCACCTCCTGCTCCCTCTCGCCAAAGGCACCCTGCCCGACAGCGGCGCCCGGTTGAGTCTGGGCTGGGGAACGATGGCAATGAGTCAGGCGATTGACTATCCTGCGCTGACCGCGAGCACCGTCTACGCCCGCCTGGGCGATGGAGCAGAGCAGTGGCAGGCGCTCGCCCAGGCCACACCGGGCACGCCAAACGTGATCACAGAGCCAGACGCCCCGATCATTACCGATACCGCAACCACTACCGCCACCGGTTACCCCACTGCCACGCGCACGCCGACACCAACCCGCACGCCGACACCAACCCGCACCCCGACACCAACCCGCACGCCGACACCAACCCGCACGCCGACACCAACCCGCACCCCGACACCAACCCGCACGCCGACACCAACCCGCACCCCGACGGTGACGCGCACCCCGACACCAACCCGCACCCCAACTGCAACCCTTACCTCAACCACAATCCCAACGGCCACGCCGACCCCATGGCCGGTTGGGTCAGTCGTGATTCGTGCGCTGCTACCGGCTCCCGCAGTTGGGCAGAACGAATGGATTGAGCTAAGTACACAACACACCCTACCGGTCAACCTGGAAGGATGGTTCTTCAGCGATAGCAATGGCCAGCGTCGCCTGCTATCAGGATTACACCTGGAAGCGGGGGCAACACTCCGCATACCCATCACTCGTGCATTTCTCAACAACAGTGGCGACACGGTCACATTGCACGATCCGGCGGGAACACCAATTGACACCTTTACCTACGTTGCAGCAGCGGTTGATCAGGTTATCGAGCGCGAACCGCTGATGGTACCAATAGCAACGGAGTGGGAACACGCCGGCGCATCTGCTGTCGTTGCGCCTGACGCAACCGACAGCGCACAGCCGGTTATCACAACGCCAGGATTACGACCAACCGAACGACGACCGGCTTCGTTAGCGCTCCGTTCACCGCAGCCCGGCTACCTGAGTGTGACTGCTGCTCCCTCGCCAACCGCAACACCATCAACTGTGCAAGCAAATATCTGTCAAGACTGTACGCAACCGGGTTGGTCGTGGTCACGGATCGCAGCGGCAATATTGGGAGTTATCTCCTTCCTGCTCTTTGTTACTGAACCAACACCACAACGGACTGCGCGCAGAGAACATGATGTGCTATAATCTCACAACACCGGTGCCGACCATTCGCTGAAATGCAGAGAGGAACAGCCCTATGAAAGATCTGCCTGCCCTTATTCGAGAACGGTTGACGCAGAACCTCTGGGGCGTCCTTGGGAATCAAGGCTACATCCTTGGGATCGACCTGGGCAGTTACGGATTACGAGCTGCATTGGTCGACTTGCAGCACCACACCTACCAGAATGCCGCTCTCGAGTCGATTGATCATGAAGACCCAGAGACAACGGTACGCCGGGTTATCGATCTGGCGCGAGATTTGATGGCGCAGGAAGGTGTTACCGTCGAGCGCCTGGTACGGGTTGGCGTAGGCTTTAGCGGCCCGGTTGACCTCCGCCATGGCACGGTACGGCTGGCCCCACGGCGACCGGGGTGGGAAAATTACCCCTTGCAAGAGCGTTTCGAGCAGGCGTTTGATGCCGTGACGCTCATTGACAACGATGCGAATCTGATCGCCCTGGGAGAGGCAACCTTTGGTGTCGGCAAAGGATGCCAGCATCTATTTTACTTTCACCTGAGCAGTGGCGTTGGCGGGGGCGCAGTGCTGAACGGTCGCCTGTACCATGGCGCCCACTCAATGGCCGGCGAAATCGGGCATGCAGTGGTTGCCCACGGCTGGGATGGCGATGGTCGCCCGGAGACCCTGGAAGAGCTGGTTTCGATAGGAGGATTAATCCGCCGGGCAGCCGCCGCAGGGCTTGCCGCGGATCGACTGGAAGATATTTTTAGCGATCATCCGATTGCCCGCAAGGTAGTACAGCATACCGTTGATCTCATGGCCACCCGGATTGCGCAAGTGATTGCACTGCTCGATCCAGAGATGGTTGTCCTGGGAGGAATCGTTGTGCGGATCGGTGGTGATCGCTTCGTGGAAGCGATTGCGACCAGAGTGAACGACTTCATCGCCCCACAGTTCGCCCGTCCCGTACCGGTGGTAGCGTCAATCCTTGGCCCCGATAGCGTCGCAATTGGCGCTGTCGCGATGGCACTCGATAGCCTGTCGGATTGAGCTTCCCATTTGCATATCGCGCTGAGCAATGCTACAATAGGATAAGCTATATCGTACACCCTACGGATAGCAGGGAGGCAAGTTGCGCCTCTCTGTTTCCTGTTGTCTATGATGTATTACGGGGGAATGATGGACGCGAAGACGATTGTGTTTGGCGAGACGGCCATTGATCGCTTACTCCAATGGTTACGGGCGAGTGGTGAACCCAAAGATGTACACGAGCTGCTGCTGCAATATCTCGAAATTCTTTGCAAGCTGGTGACGGAGGAGAGTGAATGACTGCCACGACAGGAACGCTGGCCGATGAAGTATGGCGGCTTATGACCGCGCAGGGTGTCCTCTTCGCCGTTGATGCTCCTATTCGCCAGACCCTGAGTAATCTGGTTGAATTTTTTGCGACGCGCCTGCAGCGCGATCCTGCTCAGGTGCAGGCCGAGCTGGAAGCAGCACTGGCGGCTGATGAACGCTTCACCCGCGAAGAGGTGCAGGGTCAGGTGATCTATGTCACCTCGCGGCAGGGGCGTTATATTCCCCGTGATACAACCGATCCGCATACATTTAAGCAACGGCTCTATGAGCCTGAGCATCCATTGCCGGTTGATGATTTGAGCGTCGTAGTTTCGACATCGCCACCCGCGATTACGACGAATGAACCGGTCTATATTTCCGATTACTGGATCGAGCAGGCACGGCTGCTTGCCGCTGCGCAGATGCCCTCGCCACCAGCCGAAAAACCGTCGGTGGAAGTGACCGAGACGGTGGTGATGCCTAAGCAACCGGCTGCTGAAACTACAATGGCACAGCCGCTGAGCGAAGTACCAGCAACGGTTGAAGTGCCGCCGACAACACCTGCCGAACCGGTCGAGGCGGCAGCAGTCACGGCAGAACCGGCAGTCGTAGCTTCTGAGCCGACTCCCGGTGAGCATTCGACCATTATGACTGTTGATGGGTTGACCATCGACCTCAGTCGTTCACCCGCCGAGATCGTTGCCGAGCATGGCCCAGCGCTCGAACGGATTCTGGCCGAACGCCTGGCACAGGACCCGCTGCGTCGGATTGTGAGCTTTGGGCGACTACACTACCCTGAGTCGGGTCTGATCGGCTTCGGGAAGAACGATCTGCGTAAGATTCGCGACTATATTCTGGAACGGAACGAGCCGCTCCTCGACACCGAAATTATTGCCGACCTCTACTATCACAATCCGCGCCAGTCGGATTACGAGACGTTTCGCTTCTCGCTGAATTACCGTCTGTCACGCGAGAAGGATTTTGAGTTTGTCGGTGTTGAGGGTGCAAACATCTGGTCAACGAAGGGCTTGCCAACGATTGGCTCGAAGCGAGTTAAAGCGGCTGAGATGGGGCAGTTGACCTCGTATCTCATCGAGGGCTTCGATGATAGTCTGGCCGATCAAAGCGCTGAGTCGATCATCTCCAGCGGCAGTGTCACTCGTTTGCTAACCTTCTTTGAATGGGAGTATGGGTTGCTCCCGCTCGATGCGGCATTGGCAACGCTCTTACCTGCTCCCCTCTTACCTGACCAGCGTACTGCGGTCCTTCGGTTTGAATCACCGCAACATTACAGTAACTACCTGGTTGAAGTGCGCTATCCCACCGGTAATCGTGGTGGCTGGTTACAAGGGCTTGAGGACTTCTTCCGTGAGTATCTCGTACCCGGTGCCCTGATCACGATTAGCCGCACCGATGCGGTCAATGTCTTTAACATCACCTACGAAGAGGCCGGTGAGACAACCGAGCGCCTGCTGACCTTCGATGAGAAGAAGAACCGGTTTGCTTTTGCGAACCTGACCTTCTATTGCGCAGTGGATGATGATCTCT
This sequence comes from Chloroflexus aurantiacus J-10-fl, assembly GCF_000018865.1. Lineage (NCBI taxonomy): Bacteria > Bacillati > Chloroflexota > Chloroflexia > Chloroflexales > Chloroflexaceae > Chloroflexus > Chloroflexus aurantiacus. The sequence continues at coordinate 3,179,309 of NC_010175.1, read as the reverse complement.
TACCAACGCAGAACCGCTATGGGAAGCTGCGTAATCTGAAGGCTTTCCCAATGAGTGAACGGCGGAAGGCCGAGATGATCCTTGAGCACGTCTGCGAGACGATGGGCGAGCGGGGTGGAACCCGCGAGCAGCCGGTGTATCGGGTTTCATTCGCCGATATTTATGTCGCATACAATGTTCTGCGCCCGGCTTCGCGCTCATTCCTGCAGGCCCTGCTCGATAGTCATGCGTCAATTGCGGCAGATCCCACTGCCTCTGGTGATTATCTCTTCACCATGCCACAGGTTGATCGGGATGATACGGAGGAAGAGGAGACGACGGACGATATCGATCTGCCTCAACCGACGTTGCGCCGCCGAAGTGGACGCTATATTGAAGAAGATGAGTAGATGTGACAGGCGGCGATCACCAACCCTGATCGCCGCCTGATTGTCATCGTATACAGGTTTACCATGACGCTGAGTTTTGCCGAGCGTGTCGCTCAACTTGATACTGCTGAGACTGCCCCAACCCGCGTCGATCTGAAATTGCTGGCCAACCTGGGACCAGAGAGTGTGTACATCTTCTGGGAGCAGTGGCAGCGGTTTAGTCTGGATCGCCGACGCCATATTATGCACTTGCTGGCCGAGCTGGCTGAAGAGCAGATTCAGCTTGATTACCGACCGGTGTTTCGTGCCTGCCTGGCCGATCACGATGCTGAGATTCGGGTGCTGGCGATTGAAGGGCTGTGGGAAGATGATCACGAGCAGATGATGGATCGTCTGATCCAGATGATCCACGATCCGGCTGGCGAAGTGCGGGCAGCCGCAGTGATCAGTCTGGCCCGCTTTGCCTATCGGGCTGAAATCGGTGAATTATCGCTCAGTGCTGCCCAGCGACTGCTTAACGCATTGCTCCAGACTGCTTCTGACCCTGAACAACCATCAGAAGTACGCCGGCGTGCAGTTGAGGCATTGGGGTATTTTGCCGATTCACAAGAAGCGCAGGCATTGGTTGCCCGTGCCTATAGTATGGACGACATCTATATGCGCGAGAGCGCCGTCCTGGCAATGGGCCGCTCGATGCGACCGCAGTGGTTTCCGTACATTTTGCGTGAGTTGAAGAGTCCATCGCCATCACTGCGCTACGAAGCAGCACGCGCTGTGGGTGAGATCGGTGAAGATGGACGTGAGTTGCTCCCTGCATTGTTACCGCTGGTCGATGATGAAGATACCGAGATTGCACTGGCTGCAATCTGGGCGCTTGGGCAGGTTGGTGGCTCCGATGCCCGCCGCATTCTGAAGCGGATCGCCCGTTCACGCGACGAGGTGCGCGCCCAGGTTGCCCAGGATGCGCTCGCTGAACTCGACCTTGATACCCTCTGAGGATGTATGCCCCTGGTTACCGATCAGGCCATGGCCTTGCCTGATGGCTATCGCCATATTGTGTTGTCGCCGCATCTTGATGATGCGGCGCTTTCCTGTGGCGGCTTGATTGCCCGCCTGACTGCAACCGGCGAACGGGTGCTGGTTGTTAATATCTGTAGCGGCTCTCCGCCGAGTCATACGGAATTCAGCCCGTTTGCACAAACCCTCCATCAGCGCTGGGGCTTACCACCATCGGCAGTGGTGGCTCATCGTCGCGTCGAAGACGCTGCCGCGCTGGGAGTGCTTGGCGCTGATGCACTATTACTGCCGGCACTGGACGCCATCTACCGCCGACCTGATGCGTATGCCGACGAGCAGAGTCTCTTTGCAACACCGGTCGTCGATGATCCCCTTACCGATGTGGTGGCGACCCTGATCGCGACTCTGATCAAACGCTATCCGCGAGCCACGTTCTATGTGCCGCTGGCGGTGGGTATGCACGTCGATCATCAACTGGTCTTCAGCGCAGCAACGACCAGTTTGTGCGCAGCCGCTATCCATTTCGCCTGCTATGAAGACTTTCCGTATGCCCGTCAGCCGTCAGCGGTTGAACAACGCCTGGCAATGATCGGTCGTGAGTTGTATGCTCCACGCTACATTCCACTTGATGAGACACTGCTCCAGGCAAAGATCAGGGCAATTTCCGCCTATTCCAGCCAGTTGGGCGTCCTCTTCGGCAATGCAGCAGCGATGCCGGCTGCGGTAACCGAATATGCGGCGCGTGTCGCTTCACCGACAATGCGCTATGCCGAACGGCAATGGGTGAGTTTATGAAGGGTCGGTGGCGGGTTGATGTTCCATCTGCCGCGCAGTGGGATGCCTTTGTTGCTTCCCATCCCCAGGGAAATGTGTTGCAGGCCAGTCCGTGGGGTGCTCTGAAAGCCCGCTTCGGCTGGCATTGCCGACGCATCGCAGTTTACGACGACGATGGCACTATCCGCGCCGGTGCCCAGGTGCTCTTCCGCCGCTACGCCGGCCTGGCCTTTGGTTACACACCGCGTGGTCCCCTCCTGTCCGGCGATCCGGCGCTCGATAATCACCTGATCGATGGCATGCGTCGGCTCGGACGCCAGATGCTGGCGGTCGCGATCCGGCTTGAGCCAAACGTGCGTGAAGATGACGCTCAGGCTCCCCATCTCCAGACCTGGTTTACCCGACATCGGCTGGTAGTCGCTGAACCGATCCAACCACGCAGTACGATCCTCGTTGACCTGCAACCACCTGTAGAAACCATATTTACCGCGTACTCGAAAGGTCATCGGGCCGATATTCGGCGGGCCGAGCGCATTGGGGTGACGGTACGGACCGGCGGCGAGGCCGATCTGTCAACGTTCTATGATATTATGCGAGCAACCGGTGAGCGGGCCGCCTTTGCGATTCATAGCGCTGCTTACTATACGACCGCCTGGCAGTTGCATCAGCCACATAGTTGCCTCTTGGTTGCTGAATTGAATGGCATGCCGGTCGCGTCCCATCTGGTCTTCGCCGATGCGCGCTACGGTCGCTACCTGTACGGTGGTTCAACAGCAGAGGGTTTACGCAGTGGTGCCAATCATCTGCTGGCGTGGCACGCCATGCGTTGGGCACGCGAGCAAGGGTGTATCGGTTACGACCTGTGGGGCATTCCCGATGCGCTTGGGCAAGCGGCGACGGTCGCTGATGAAGCTGTGCGCACAGCCCTCGAGCAGGCTGCGCAACAAGACCCGCTGATTGGTGTCTACCGCTTCAAAAAAGGTTTTGGTGGTCGAATCGTTCGTTTTATGCCGGCTTTCGATCTGGTCCTGTTGCCATTACTCTATCCATTGGCGCGACGAAAGATTGGAGGATAACGTCAATGACGGCAAAAACACTTGCCAGTCTCCTGAACAATGTAGCTGTCCAACGGCTAATTGGCGAACCACTCGTGCCTGTGCAATCGCTCACCTACGACTCGCGGCGTGTTGAGCCGGGGAGTCTGTTTGTTGCCATCCGTGGGCAGCACAGTGATGGTCACCAGTTTATTGACCAGGCTATCGCACGGGGAGCTGTGGCCGTGGTGGTCGATCAACGGTATTGGGATGAACGACCGGTTGCCGTGCCGGTAGTGGTGGTCGCCGATAGCCGGGTGGCCCTGGCACCACTGGCGGCTGCGTTCTACGACTATCCCGGACGTGAATTGACCACAATCGGGATTACCGGTACCAAAGGAAAAAGCACAACGACCGATGTGACGGCCCAGCTCCTCGCTGCTACCGGACGTATGGTGGGCATGATCAGCACCGTCGATTTTCAGATTGGGAATCGCCGCTGGCCTAACGATACCCGTCAGAGCACACCGGAAGCACCAGAGGTGCAGGCATTGCTGCGCGAGATGGTCACTGCCGGTTGCGATACAGCCGTTATTGAAGCGACATCCCACGCTCTCTCGCCACGCTGGGGGCGGCTGGTTGGCTGTGCGTTCGCTGTGGCTGTAATGCTTAATATCGGCCACGAACATCTCGATTACCACGGCACATTCGAGCAGTATCGGGCCGACAAAGCCCAGCTCTTTGCGCTACTTGGCGAACGCAGTGGTTCGCGCTGGGCAATTGTCAATGCTGACGATCCAAATCATGCGTATTTCCTTGATGCTGCACCTGCCGATGCGGTGCGGCTACGGTATGGTTTACACGAGCCGGCAGATGTCCAGGGACAGATACTCCACAGTGGGCCGATGAGCAGTGTGGTGCGGGTAACGTCACCCTGGGGCACCACCGATCTGACCGTTCCGCTACCGGGGCGATTCAACGCCAGTAATGCGCTGGCCGCGCTGACAGTCGCTCTCAGTCAGGGCGTTGCGCTCGAGGCAGCCGCTGCCGCCCTGGCCGGCGTGCGGGCACCACGTGGCCGGATGGTGCCAATTGATGCCGGGCAACCATTCGCGGTGATTGTAGACTATGCTCATAATCCCGATTCGTTCGAGCAGATCTTTGCCATGCTGCGGCCCCAGGTGCAGGGGCGAATGATCGCGGTTTTCGGCAGTGCCGGCGAGCGTGATGTTGCCAAACGGGCTATTCAGGGAGAAATTGCCGGTCGGATGTGTGACTTGCTGGTGCTGACCGATGAAGATCCACGTGGCGAGGATCGCGAGGCAATCATTGCCCAGATCGCTGCCGGTGCCGAACGGGCCGGCAAACGACCCGGTAGTGGGTACCTCTGTATTCCTGATCGGGCACAGGCCATTCGGGCTGCCATGGCCGCCGCACAACCCGGTGACCTGGTGTTGTTGCTGGGCAAAGGACATGAGGGTAGCATTATCTACGCCGACTTTTCACTGCCGTGGAACGAAGAGCGCGAAGCCCGGCAGGCACTGGCCGAGTTAGGATACCATCGGTCGCATGATTGAACTGGCACCACACAATCCGTATGGCCTGACGATTGCTTCACCGGTCATTGCGGCTGCCGGCAGCCTGGGTGACGTGGTCGGTGTAGCGCGCTGGTTAGGGTTGCAGCGGGCAGACGCTGATCACGGTCTGGGTGCAATCATCAGTTCGACAGTGACGATGAGCGGACGACGTGGCCAGCCACAGTTGCTGGCTACACCTGCGGGTACGCTCTACCATCACGGCGGTTTTAGCCTCGGCGTCAGGCAGGTACGCGAACGGCTGGCGCCACGTTGGGCAACGTACCACGTTCCGATTCTGGTGAGTCTGGCCGGCCCGGATGCAGCAGCCGTTGCCAGTGATCTGAACGATACGCCGGGCATCGCCGGTTTTGAACTGGCCCTACCTGCACTCACTGCGGTTGAAGCGGCCCAGCGTGTCAGCGCGGTACGACAGGCAACAGTGCTACCGTTGCTGGTACGTCTCCCTGGAGAACTGCCCGATCCGGTTGCCGTAGCTACAGCCTGTGCTGCGGCGGGAGCCGATGCGCTTGCGCTGATCGGTGGTATGCCGGGGTGTATGCCCCAACCATCCGGCGAACTGGTGTACGGGCGGTTGGGCGGACCGGCCATCTTTCCCATTGCCCTGCGGATTGTCGCCAGTGTTGCCACGACGGTACAGGTACCGGTGATCGGTATGGGTGGTGTGACAACGCCAGCCCATGCTCAGGCCATGCTACGCGCCGGAGCACGGGCCGTGGCCTTAGCCAGTGCGCTGGTTACCGATCTGCGACGTGGGCAGACGATTGCCGGTAGTTTGCGGGGAGACAACTTCAAATCAGAAACCATATAGAAGGTATCTCAACATTGCTGAACAAACACTATCAGATAATGGTCTGGTATACGACTCAACGGCGTCAGGATACAAGTTGCAATGGTGATCCGTTCACAACGTAACTACGACGCAGGGAACGTAACACAGGATTCGCCAACAATATTATTAACACCTTCCTGGAAAATACAGCTATCCGTAGAGAGATTTGTTCGAGACGAGTCTCAATACGATGGCATTATTTCGGCAGCACGCGATGGTACTGCCACGTGATTGCCGCCATCAGGAGATGCATTGTGGATGCGTATCGCTTGATGACGATTTAAACGAACAGGCATAACACAAGGTTAGGCTCAAACATTACCTTCGCCAACCTCACACGACAGGATACTTCGGGTAGACGCTACGCCAAAATCTATCAAATATGAAGGTGTCAGAACACGTGGACTATGTCGGTATCCTTTATCAACTTCACTTCATTGTCAGCGGCAGAAACACGTTCAACCTGTCCACGACATCGACAGGGACACTTCTCCACAAAGGACGTCCATCACCTAATTGAGCGTAGAAGTTATCGCCCCAACACTTCACCCCTTTATCCGTAGTTAATGCACAGGTATGAAAGAAACCTGCTGCGATGGCATCGACGTTACTCTCCAATCTGATCACATCTACCGGCGTACTCCGGTCGTGCATCGAGCCATCACCCAATTGACCGTAGAAGTTATCGCCCCAGCACTTCATCCCACCACTCACAGTCAGCGCGCAGGTGTGTGCCCCACCTGCAGCGATAGCTGTCTCACTACCTTCCAGTCCTATCACTGTCTGAGGAAATCTACGCAAGTTCGTCGTGCCATCACCTAGTTGACCATCATAATTACCACCCCAGCACTGCACCTGTGCGCTGCCCGTAGTCAGCGCACAGGTGTGATGCAAACCGGCAGTGATAGCTGTTACACCACTCCACAGACCAAATACATCCACCGGTATATAGGGTTGGCCCACCGTAATATTTCCCAGTTGCCATGATGAATTACTGCCCCAGCACTTGACCCCACCGCTCGTCGTTAACGCGCAAGTATGGAATAAACCCGCAGTGATAGCAGCAACACCACTCCCCAAGCCGCTTACGTCTACCGGTATACTACGGTCACTCCTGGTGCCGTCCCCTAGTTGACCACTATCGTTAGCGCCCCAACACTTTACTCCACCATCAGTCATCAACGCACAAGTATGCCACCAACCAGCAGCAATAGCCGTCACATCGCCGTTCAGTCCTATCACATCTACAGGCGTGCCGTAAAAATTCATCGTACCGTGCCCCAATTGACCATAAAGATTACTCCCCCAGCACTTGACCCCATCACTCGTGGTCAGCGCACAGGTGTGATTCCCACCGGCAGTGATAGCCGTCACACGACTTCCCAACCCTATCACATCCACCGGCGTGTTGCGATCAATCATCGTGCCATCACCTAGTTGAAAATTGAAGTTCCTTCCCCAGCACTTAACCCCACCACTTGTAGTCAACGCACAGGTGTGCGCTCCACCAGCAGTGATGGTCACTACATCACTCTCCAACCCACTTACATCCACGGGTGTGCTGCGAGCGGTCGTGGTTCCATCCCCTAGTTGAACATCATAATTATAGCCCCAGCACTTGACTCCACCGCTCGTAGTCAGCGCACAGGTATGCGCTCCGCCAGCAGCGATAGCTACTACACCAATCCCCAGACCCGCCACATCCACCGGTATACCGGGTTGATGCGCAGTGACATTTCCCAGTTGACCATAAAAATTATTTCCCCAGCACTTAACCCCGCCGCCTGTGGTCAAAGCACAGGTATGTCCCCCACCAGCAGTGATGGCCGTCACACCACTTTCCAACCCTATCACACCCACCGGAACATTACGCTCAGTCATTGTGCCATCACCCAGTTGCCCAGAGGAGTTATTCCCCCAGCACCTCACTCCACCGACCGTGGTCAGCGCACAGGTGTGTTCCCAACCAACAGCGATGGCCGCCACATCGCTCTCCAGACCTGCTACATCCACCGGGGTGATGTGAGAATATATCGTTCCACCACCCAATTGACCTTCGAGGTTATCACCCCAACACTTAACCCCACCGCTTGTGGTCAATGCACAGGTGTGTCCCTCACCGGCAGCGATGGCCGCCACACCGCTCTCCAAACCTGCTACATCCACCGGTGTGTTACGATCGTTCGTCGTACCGTCTCCTAATTGTCCGGAGGAGTTATCACCCCAGCACTTGACCCCACCACCCGTTGTCAGCGCACAGGTATGTTCCCAACCGGCAGTGATGTCGAAGACTCCACGCCCCAGCTCCACCACATCTACCGGCGCGCTGTAAGGTATCTGCGTCTCATTGCCTAATTGACCGGAGACGTTAGCGCCCCAACACTTAACCCCACCGTTTGTGGTCAACGCACAGGTGTGGCTCCCACCGGCAGCGATGGCTGCCACACCGCTCTCCAAACCTACTACATCTACTGGCGTATTACGGTCGTTCATCGTACCGTCACCCAGTTGCCCAGAGGAGTTATCACCCCAGCACTTGACCCCACCACCCGTTGTCAGCGCACAGGTGTGATAACGACCAGTAGCGATAGCAGTAATGTTACGAAGAGATGGCAGGGAGGTCATATGAATTGTGGTATCGGTCACAAATGGCTGATACCCGGGATTTTGCAGGGTGAGTAAATTGGTGCTTTCCAACGTAGCAAACGGATATTGGGGACGATGCCAGACACCTATTCCGGGGCCATTACTGTTCAGCAGTACTAGACTCAACATCAGGGTGATAAGCGAGTGTGTTTTCACATGCTCTTCTCCTTGTTGTGGCAAAGCTGACTCTTACGGACGAGATATTGTCGTTATACTGCGTATCATATCCAATCCGGTATCAAAGAAAGCCTGACACGCTATCCAATCATCACCCTGGTGTCGTACCTGAACGATGCACTTCTATGAGAAAGGGTAGGGGCACGGCATGCCGTGCCCCTGTCGCCGCATCAGATTGCTCTTAATCCACGTCCACGATGACTCAATTGTTGCACATCAACCCCGATACGATACCTGAATGATTCCTATCGCTCTTTCACTGCTGCACAAGTGCAACACGATCATATTCCAATAACGACAACGACAGACCTCACCCGGCATCACCAATAACTGTTCCTCGTCAGACACCAGTCGACGAAAGCCCATACACAATGCGTTTCCATACTGTTATTTATGGCAACTGTTGGATAAACAGATTACTACCCAACGCCTGACCAAACTGCCGATAATCGCCAAGCAATCTGCGATAATCGGCAATAAACTGATAGCCAAGACCGAGGTTTTGATTCTGCTCGTCCAGATAATTGACGACCTGTTCGATTGCGGCTAATTCATCACGCAGCGATTGGCTGTACGCGACTTCATCACGACTCGCCATTGCCAGCACCACCTCGAGCCGCAGTATAAACTCGATGAGGAACGGATAGCTCAGGGTCGGATCAAATTTCGCACGCCATCGCTGTTGATACAGCTCACGTTCGTTTTGCTGCGCCCGTTGCTGTACTTGATTGACCAATTGAGGCAGAGCAGCATCTTTCTGTTCACCACGTCCCTGAAACGCATTGCCGATGATGTTCATCGCACCATTCCAGTTTCGCCCGAGCAGCTCAAAGAATACATCAAACCCCGTCACCTGCTGTTGCGCAATCTGTTCCAGCTCACGTTGCCATTCTTTGCGCAGCACAATCCGTAGCTCACGGAGTTCCTGCCGCAACTGCCGTAATTGCCGACGTTCATCTGGCGAGATTGGCCCGGCACACAGTTCACGAGCGGCGTAGAAGACTCCTTCGAGCTTAGCCTCCTGATCTATCCGCCGATACGCAATCAGCAGATCAAGTTTTGTCTCCATCTGCTGCATACGATGTGCCAGATCAGCCGCTGAAATCACGTTTGCAACACTGACCACAACGCCACTGATGGCTGCTAACCGCTGGACCACATTCGGCGTCAGACGAGCGATTTCAACAGTCCGCCCCGCGGCATCAACCAGGATTGGGCGGGAACCATTCCCCATTACGGAGAGTTGTCCAAGACCCAACAGCCGGTTACCTTCGGGCGAAAAGGTGACGGTCAGCACGTTCTGGTCCAGCGCAACCGACTGGATCAGGATGTTACCCGACTGAGCCAGGCCGGTACCCATTAAACGGTAGTTGAGATTTGCGAGGATGGATTCTTTGAATGCCCCGGCAAAGATGTCTGGTTGTGAGATCAATTCATCGAAGCGTTGCTGCCCAAATGGCCATGGAAAATAATACGGCGCGAGTGGATCTGACATGTTCGATCTCCAAAGACTGTGCTGGTGGATACATACGTTGTACCGCGATCTGGCTGCGATATAGTATACGAATGCGGAATTACCAGCCAATTACCGGATGCTGTCAGATCTGTTGTTCACCTGCACTGCACCTGACCTCATTTCAGCATCACTTCCCGGACATGGACATGGGCCGGTTCACCAACTCCCACCTGTAAAATCTCCAGGCGCACCTGCTGTGCGCTGAGCAGCTCTGGTATATCAAGGTACACCGTCGGATCTGGCGGCAGCCCACGGTATGATTGATTGAAGGTTTTGGTCTCACCGTCAGGCGTGGTGACGGTTACCCGCAGATCGAGATCCATACTGCCGAGGGTCAATCCCACCTGGCGCAGTGGACGCGGGTTGGTAAACCGCAGTTCAATGACAAGCGGGTTGGCTTCAAAACCACGGGCCAGCGTCAACGGCTCACCATCAAAGAGGTTAGGGACGCTGCCAATGTCGAATGGGGAATGGGCAACAACCACTGACTGACCTTCCAGCGTGTACGGAATTTCAACCAACCGCTGCCGCTCAGCACGTTCAGCGGCCAGAATCTCGTCGATATTGGCAACGTACTCTAGCCGTACCACATAGAACCCTGGCTGACCATCGGGGTAGGGAATGATCTGTTCCGGTGGCGACAGGATAAACTTCCCACTCTGCTGGGCCAGCCAGTATTCACCGGCAGTCATAATGAACACGTCGCGTTGCCGATCAAGATCGCGGCGCTGGTAGCGGTAGGCATCGATGTTGATAAATTCGATACGACGCTGCTGGGCAGGGGTGAGAAAAAAGCTGGCAAAACTGTTTGGATTGTTCGCCCACGTTGGCGAAATGCGAAGGATAATGTGCGGATCACGGTCAAGCAGCGCAGGAATCGTCTCGCCAAAAAGCTGCTGCGCCCCGTACTGCATCCCGTTGAGGCCGTAATCGCGAAACCAGAGCGGACCACCAAGGATGGCATAGTGGGTCATCGTCAGACTGCTGATGACGAGGATGACGCCGAGGATGACGGTCACGAAGCGTTGTCGCGAATGGCTCAGGAAGGCAAGAAGCATATCCAGCCCGATGACAGCCAGCAGGGTTGCCGGAATGACCATCGCCAGCATGCGGGTGATGGCCGGCCCAACCAGCGCACCGCTGAAAGGTGCCGCAAGCAGGGCAATGAGAGGTAGTCTGTAGCGCACATCCCGCCAACGCCACAGACAAACGACCAGGCCAATAGCGATGAAGGGAAGCAGGAAGAGCGGGAGATGACCGGCGTCAGGAAACCGATGCCGATCAAGGTCTACTGTGTTAGGCCAGAACCAGTAACGCGGATCAAGGCCCTGCAGGTACAGGCTCCCAAAGCGTTGCAGCTTCTCGGTGAGTGGGATGGATTGTATCCAATAGGAGTTGAGGGAACGGAAATGCTCAAACAGCGCTTCAGGATGCAGCCAGCGAAAACGCAACCACGGGATGGCAGCGAGCAGGATCGCGATAGAAGCAATCCCAATCCGTTGCGGTGAGCGGCTGAGATGGTAGCGGAGATCGCTGATCAGCAAGAGCACACCACTCACCAGCATCACCCCCTGCCCATTGGCATAGCTGTAGAAGGTGGCGGCACCGAACAGGATCACCACAACCAACCAGCGATCATCGTAAAAACGGTAGAGCACATACGTCGCCAGAAACACCGCATAACAGGCGACCATCAGTACCGTTTCAAAGGCGGTACGGGAATGGAGAAACCAGGCCGGCAACGTACACAATACCAGGATTCCCAGCCACCAGCGCCGGCTGTGATAGCCGAAACGCAACAGCAATGCAATGCCCACCGGTGCCAGAACACTCGCGATAACGGAGGTGGCACGGGTCATCCAGACCGATGGCTCAAACCCGAACAGGATGATACTGAGGGCATGGAGGTAAACACTCAAACCCAGGTTCCATTTTTCCACATTGCGAAAGTAGGTCGGAAATAGGGTGCCCTCACCATCGCGAAAACCGTTGGCAATCAGATCACGCGCCAGTACACTGTGGATGGCCTCGTCGCAGAAAAAATAGATCGGGAAGCTGGTCAGATCGGTCAGGCGGGTATAGAGGTAGAGAAGCAGGCTACCAGCCAGAAGCAACAGTTCACCAAACGTCAGGCGTGAAAGCCAACCGGTACCGGATAAAGGTTTGTGCCACCAGGCCTGGCCGGCAGGTGTATGTGTCTCAGTCGTGGGCAGGGGAAGATTCGCCATAGCTGAACTATTTTGATGTTGCCTGTGTGCTATCAGAAAGTTTGTGTGTCGTATTATAACGCCAGTTCGGTACAATGCATGACGTGTGCGTTGACACCGTAAAACGTATATACTGGAATATGTACTGGCGGTCATTACTGGCTCGACAACCAGTGAATTATATAAAGCTATCAGATTGATAACAGTTTCTGCCCAAGCTGTTCTAACGATCAGGCCCCTCTTCAGACATTTGTGCATTATCGAGCAGATTGCACTCTACACGCATGGAAGAGATGGCTTCTGTATCTTCGGAATCACAATATGCACCTGTACCACACAGCAACGATCCACACGTACCGCCAGTTTGAGCAATTGATTTGGTTGAGCGTAAAGGCAGCATCGCTGGCTCGCCATGCTCAGCCCGGCCAGGTTGCTCTGGTGCGTCACTCCCAACCGGGACTTGACCCGCTGCTGTGGACAACACTCTTTCTGGCTGGTGCCGATCCGGCCACCGGCACGGTCGAATTTCTCATCGATCCTCGCGATCCGGCGGTGATCTGGTTGTCTGATCTATCGCCGGGAACTGCGCTCGATCTTTGCGTGCCGGGTGGGAAACACTTCTCCCTCAAGCCAACAACCCAGACCCTCTTGCTGGCAGGCACCGGCGCAGCCCTACCGGCTTTGCTCTTCCTGGCCCGCCAGCAGGCCGGCAGACAGAATATTGCGCTGTTTATGGCTGGAGACACCGGTTTTCTACCCCCTCCTTTTCTCCTGCCACCGACAGTAGAAATTCAGATCAGCCAGGCCGGCGAGGCAACATTATTCGATCTGCTTACGTCATCACCACAGAGTCCGCTACGGTGGGCCGATCAGATCGGCCTGGCATTACCACCCACGATGCTGGCACTGGCGGCAAACGTCATTCGATCAACGCGCCTGCGCTGGCAACCAGGACTGGCCCAGGTTGTGGTGGCCGGATCACTACCGTGTGGGATAGGGGTCTGTCGGGCCTGCCAGATCGAAACCCGTCATGGCTGGCAGCGACGTTGTGTAGAGGGACCGGTGTTTGACCTATACGATCTTCGCCTGTCGCTGTGAGACAGGCGATACACCATCTGACTAGAGCGGAAGTGTAGACATGTAGACCGGCAAACAGCCTCTCTACGGCAAATCACCTTCGATACGGCGGAAGCTATTCACAAACCAACGCTGCACATCACGAAAACGATCCTCGATCCCGAAGAGTGTATGGGGGCCGAGATCGGGATTAGCGAAGGCGCGCCCTTGCAGGTTTGCCGTCGTTACCATCACGTACATCGGCTGGTAGAGGGTAATTGCCGGTGACAGTTCCAGCCAGCGCTGTTGAAAAGCGTGATAAAACTCAGCCCTGGCTATCAGTTCAGGCTCAGCCCGCGCCTGTTCGAGTAAAGTATCAATGCGACTATCCTCTAATCCGGCATAATTGAGGCCGTCATCAGCCTGACTGGAGTGCCAGAGGCTATAGGGGTCGGGGTCAGGCCCGATCCGCGTCCAGGTATGGATGGCAGCCATAAAATCGCCCTGGCGTAGGCGCTCGGTCAAAGTTGTGACGTCAACCGACTCAACAAACACTTCCACACCGATAGATCGCCACTGGGCAGCGATAGCCTCTGCCACTGCTACACGCCGCTCATCGCGGTCAACCAGCAATGTAAAGCTAAGACGCTGTCTTCCACGCTGGCGAATACCGTCATCGCCCGGTTCAAAATCAATTTCAGCCAGACGTTCGGCGGCTACGGATGGTTCAGCCGGCATACGACGCAGGGCAGGATCATCGGCCCAGGTACCTGGCAGGAGAGGGGTATCTATCGGCTGCGCCATCCCATTAACAACCGTCTCGATCAAAGCATCACGATCAAGGCCGAGTGCCAGTGCCCGGCGCAGGGGAATATCCTGGAACAACGGCAAACGCAGATTGAATGTGAGCAGGGTATATTCATCCATCGGCAAGACAATTTGCTGCTCTTCCCCAGGAAGATCGATAGTTGCAAGATTGGTTCCCCAGCGTTCTGCAAAGCCGTTCACTTCACCACGTGACAAAGCGGCAATCGCGGCTTCGGCGGTACTTACAAACCGCAACTCTATTTGATCGAGAAAGGGCCGACCATTGTAGTATGTCGGGTTGGCGGTCAAGATAGCCGCATCGGAGCGTAATTCAGCCAGCCGAAACGGCCCACTACCCACCAGACGACGGGCAAACTCGCTGGCCGGCCATTCAGCAGGCGAAAGACCACGGAGCAGATGAGCGGGGAGGATCGGCACGCGGGCAAGGCTTGGAAAGGGAGCAAATGGCCCTGATAACGTCACCCGTACTGTGCGAGTATCGACACGCTCAATTAAAGCAGTGCGCCAGAAGCCGGCAAGTGCCGGTTCACCCGCTACATCCAATGTCTGCAACGTCCGAAAGGTAAAAACAACATCGTCAGCGGTGATGGGGGTACCATCGTGCCAGCGCAGCCCTGGTCGCAGGTTGAACGTATAGATTTCGCCGGTGGCATCGACAGTATAGCCTTCAGCCAGGGCAGGTTCGATCAAGCCATCACTCCCAATACGGGTTAATCCTTCAAAGAGGAGGCTGATCAACGTGCGCCCAACCGGATCGGCGACCGGATCATTGAGCAGAGGAATGGGCGTGATCGGCGAGCCGACGACAGCCTCAATATACACACCACCAGTTGCCGGATTATCGGTCGATGCACTGAGTGCGGCGAGTCGACCAAACAAAGCGACTATCAGCGCAATGCCGAAGAGGGCAATCGCGATTTGCCAGCGAATACGACGCGCCATACCCTAATTGAAAATCGGCAGGCTCGTGATCAGGGCCAACAGCAGAAAGGTAACCCCAAGGGCAATCGTGGCCTGATACAGTGTCTTCTCGATGCCTCGGCGGGTACGATAGATTGAACTGCTATCACGATTAATCCCACCACCACGCGACTGCAAAATGACCAGGACACTCATCACCACACTGATCACGAGGATCGCAATGTACAGGGCTGTTTCCATTCGACGTCTCCTCAGTAGAGTCTTTATGCAACGCCACCGGATCGGCAGGCGCTATAGTATACCATATTCACTTGCGATACGTTCGCAATCGCCACGGTACTGGAATAACGACCAGCCGAAACAGATGCGAGAGACCTGATCATCAATCCAATCGTTATTGGTTTCATGCGAAATAGCACTCGGTTCTGCACTCATCATTGTTTCTCGCCATGTTATGATTATCATTGTTCAATGTGTCACAGTCATCGCCCGCCAATGGTGCCGTGAGCGAAAGGAAGGCTTCGTATGCAATTTCCGGCATACATTAAACACCACCGGTTACGCGAGTGGATTTCAGACATTGTCGCACTCTGCGAACCGGCACAAGTTCATTTTTGTGACGGAACACCGGCAGAGTACGACACGCTCTGCAACCAGATGGTAGAAAACGGAACATTCATTCGACTCAATCCCAAACTACGCCCCAACAGCTTTCTCGCCCGCTCAGACCCCTCAGATGTTGCTCGCGTTGAAGATCGTACCTTCATCTGTAGCATCTCGAAAGACGATGCTGGCCCCACTAATAACTGGATGCCGCCGAAAGAGATGAAGGAAATCCTGCTCAAATTGTTTAAAGGGAGTATGCGGGGCCGTGTCCTGTACGTTATTCCCTTCAGCATGGGGCCAATCGGATCACCCATTGCCCACATTGGTATTCAATTAACCGACTCGCCATATGTCGTGGTCAACATGCACATAATGACCCGCGTCTCAACTAAAATTTACGACGTATTGGGTGAGGACGGCGAGTACATCCCATGCCTCCATAGCGTTGGAATGCCGCTGGAACCGGGTCAGCCCGACGTACCCTGGCCCTGCAATCCAACCAAATATATTGTTCACTTTCCCGAAGAGCGTTCGATCTGGAGTTTCGGATCGGGGTATGGCGGTAATGCTCTGCTTGGTAAAAAGTGCTTCGCATTGCGGATTGCGTCGGTCATGGCCCGGCAAGAGGGCTGGCTTGCCGAACACATGTTGATCCTGGGAGTAAAAGAACCATCTGGACGCAAGACCTATGTAGCGGCAGCGTTCCCCTCGGCATGCGGAAAAACCAATTTTGCCATGCTCATCCCGCCTGACACCTTCAAGCGAGAGGGATGGGAAATTACAACCGTCGGCGACGACATCGCCTGGATCAAACCCGGTGCAAATGGCAAACTCTACGCAATCAATCCTGAAGCAGGGTATTTTGGTGTTGCGCCGGGCACATCATATAAAACCAATCCCAATGCGATGGAAAGCTGCCGCGCCAATACCATCTTCACCAATGTTGCGCTCACCGATGACGGCGATGTCTGGTGGGAAGGCATGACCGATGAACCACCGGCACACCTGATCGACTGGCAGGGGCGTGATTGGACACCGGGATGTGGCCGCCTGGCAGCCCATCCGAATGCACGTTTTACAGCACCGGCCAGGCAGAACCCGGCCATTGATCCGGAGTGGGAAAATCCGAATGGGGTGCCGATTGAGGCTTTCATTTTCGGTGGTCGACGTAGCCGGGTGGTGCCACTGGTCTATCAGGCGTTCAACTGGACCTATGGTGTGTATCTGGCCGCCACGATGGGTTCAGAAACAACCGCAGCAGCGATGGGGCAACAGGGTGTTGTTCGCCGTGATCCGTTTGCAATGCTACCATTCGCCGGCTACCATATGGGCGACTACTTCAATCACTGGCTGAGTTTTGGCCGTCGCTTGCGCAATCCACCGCGAATCTTCAGCGTCAACTGGTTCCGCAAAGATGAAAACGGTAAGTTTATCTGGCCAGGTTTTGGCGAGAATATGCGAGTGTTAAAGTGGATCATCGAACGTGCCCACGGCCAGGCCGTCAGTGTCGAAACACCGATTGGCTGGGTACCACGGTATGAAGACATCGACTGGCGTGGTCTCAGCTTTAGCGCCGAGCAGTTTGAACAGGTGATGGAGTGTAACGTCGGTGAGTGGCAGCAAGAGATATTACTGCACGAAGAACTGTTCATCAAACTATACGACCGTCTCCCGAAAGAACTGTTATCGGTACGCGACTTAATCCTTTCGAGCCTCTGGCGTATGCCTGAGAAATGGGGAGCGACCCACGAATAACACCTGTACAATGTGAACATAGGAGGGGGCGGCGTGCGCAACATGTACGCCGCCCCTAAATAAATATAAATATCAGGTTTACAAGCATCCGCGAGCTATCGGGTAGAACGAATTTAAGCATAAACTGGGAGTGCGTTGCTTCGGAAAGCAATTTTGACAAGAGTACCGATTCCGTGTACTATTGGACTATACGTTTGCGAATTCCCATAGTGTAATACTACACACATCATGCGTGGAAGCGAATTGCAACAATTATGTTGCTAACTGATCATGGCTCATTCTTGCGTCGTGAATAACGCTTTGATCAGGAAAGGAAGGGTTAGTGTGCCGATACTGTTACGCATTTCACGAATTATCGATACCTTTACTGAATGGGTCGGACGTATAGCTTATTTTCTAGTTCCCATCGTTGTTGCGGTTGGGGTATGGAACGTTGCAAATCGGTACGTTGGACGGGCAATTGGGCGCACCCTTGGTTCTAATTTCTATATTGAAGCCCAGTGGTACATCTTCTCTTTAATCTTTTTGCTCGGTGCTGCATACGCATTAAAGCATAATGAGCACGTGCGGGTTGACGTATTTTACAGTAACTTTTCACCACAACGCAAAGCCCTAGTCAATTTTTTAGGAACTCTCTTCTTCCTCATACCTTTCTGCGGATTGCTTATCTACTTCGGCTGGCCGTATGTCGAGCAATCATGGCGCATCCGCGAAAATTCGCCTGACCCCGGTGGTCTGCCAAGGTATATCATTAAAACATTCCTGATAGTCAGCCCGACTCTCCTGATTATTCAGGGTATATCTGAAGCGATAAAATATTTTGCCGCCTGGCGAGGTGTCCTTGATCCATCGCAGGTTGAGGAAGAGCACGAGACGCGCTTGTAATTTGTGGAGGATTCATGTACGACTGGCTCGGACCCACGATGTTCCTTGGAGCGCTGGTCATTCTCGGGATCGGCTATCCGGTTGCATTTTCGCTGGGGGCAACAGCGATTGTCTTCGGTATCATCGGCGTTTCACTTGGCATCTTTGACCCCATCATCATTCGGGCGATGCCATCACGTATCTTCAACGTGATGTCAAATTACACCCTGCTGGCAATCCCTTACTTTATCTTCCTCGGCTCAATGCTGGAAAAATCTGGCCTGGCAGAGGACTTACTCGATACGATGGGGATTCTCTTCGGCCCCGTGCGGGGTGGCCTGGCGATTGCGGTTGTCGCTGTAGGTGCTTTGCTGGCAGCCACTACCGGCGTTGTTGCCGCAACAGTGGTGGCAATGGGATTGATTTCGCTGCCTATTATGTTGCGCTACAACTACAACAAAGAGCTGGCTTGTGGCGTGATTTGTGCTGCCGGTACACTAGGGCAGATTATTCCACCTTCGGTCGTTCTGGTGGTTCTCGGTGACCAGATCGGTGTTTCGGTTGGCAAACTCTTTCTCGGCTCGTTGATACCAGGACTTTTGCTGGCAGCGGCGCTGGCATTTTACTGTTGGATTGTTGCTTTACTGAAGCCAGAAATGGCACCAGCACTTCCATTATCGGCACGTTCGATCAGTGGTGCAGCCCTGGCGAAACGAGTAGTGCAGGTGATGATTCCCCCGCTTCTGCTCATTGTCGCCGTACTCGGTTCTATTTTCTTCGGTATCTCGACGGCAACGGAGGCGGGGGCTGTTGGCGCACTTGGGGCAACGTTGCTGGCGGCTGCTAATCGACGATTGACCTGGAAGAATTTCGTGGCGGTTTGCGATGCCACGATGCGCGCCACAACGATGGTTCTCTTCATTTTAATTGGCTCGACCGCATTCGCCCTGGTGTTCCGCGCCTTGAGCGGCGATAAGTTTGTGTTCGATCTGATGGCGAACCTGCCCGGCGGTGCCTGGGGCTTCCTGGTTGTCAGCATGCTTATCGTCTTCTTTCTCGGTTTTTTCATCGATTTCTTCGAGATTTGCTTTATTGTGATCCCGCTCTTCGTTCCAGTAGCGCAGGCTCTCGGATTTGACCTGATATGGTTTGGTGTGTTGCTCGGCGCTAATTTGCAGACCTCGTTCCTGACACCACCATTTGGTTTCGCTCTCTTCTACCTGCGCGGTGTTGCCCCTCCAGGCATTACAACTGCCGATATTTACCGGGGTGTTGTACCGTTCATTGCGATCCAGCTTACGATTGTCGTTGTTTTGATCTTCTTCCCGCAGTTGGCCCTCTATCTGCCGGCGATCTCCTTCGGCCAGTAGAGAATTCACTATTCGCTGATACTGTACCGCATGAAACCAGCAGAGTGCGTAACCAATGCACTCTGCTGGTTTCATGTAAAATCAGCCATGCCAAATCTTGAAGATGTCGGGTATATTCAGGGTGTCATAAGCCGTACTGACTGCCAGGACTGCCAGCAATAAGCCGCCGGTGGTTCCGCAGAGACGGATTTACTGGTTCACGGGCAGTCGCATGCAGGAGCTGTGCCAGCGTGATGAGAGACAAACGGGGATGATAGATAGTGCTGCGTCCAGCAGTGCCTCGCGCCACACCCCCATCCCAACCTAACCTGCCCCCACTGCTTTTCATTACCCATGTGTCGCACAAAGGATAGGCACTAGCAATACGCTGAACGCCCTCACCTCCGGCCCCGCTCCTGCGGCGCGGGCTATGGCATTACCCACATGTCAACCAGTAGCCGGTATGATGCGCTGGTCGTGTCACGGGCTACCAGGGATGTCAGGACCGTGCCCGGCAGGGGCGCACGTCCGTGCGCCCCACCAATATCAGGACTGGATGATGCAGCCACCCACGGAGCGACGATGGTTACCGGCTGGCATCTGGTGATGTCCGCTGCTGTGTCCAGCAATCGTATGCGACACGCCCAACCCTCACCCGTCCCCAGCGGGCTATGCATTACCCACATATCGCGCTGCGTTAGGCCAGGCTGCAAGCACTCTCCGTGGCGCGGGCTTCCAGCCCACGTGCCGGCATCCTCGCACCGCTGTCAGGTGCTGGCCGTGGCCGCTGGTGCGCAGGCACGAACCAAGTGCAACAACACCGCTACGCCCAGGTATCGCATGTATGCCTGACTGACTCGATGATTGTCACGAGCACATCCAGTACCGCCGTGACCAGGATGGGTAACGGTGTAACACGCGCCGGATCGTGAGCACGGCTGGCGCGGCAGCATGGCCGCCGCACGCCAAACCCTGCGCCACGCACATGATGCGTGCGTAAGGCAACCCATCCGACACGTGATAGCACGGCTGGAGCTGCGCACCATCACCGGGCCAGTCGCCCACAACAGCATCCATAGCGATCATCCCCGCTGATACGCACGTGGTTGACACCAGGTATGGGGAATGCATAGCGGGGGTGGGAGAGGGGAGGGCAGACATTTGATCCAGGGCTTCCTGATAGGGTAGACGTTGTATTCGTTCATCTATCCTGGCCGTCCGTGAATGCCGCCAGGGGCGGGAGCTTGCGCCTGGCTCCTCCCTCCAGCACTGGTACCGGCACCATGCGCGCCGGAGGCGCGCGCTCCCAGCACCCGGCTGGGGAGCACGCCCGTCATCACGCCCCCGACCCGCTCCGGCACGCGGGCAATGCAGTATTTAAGTTATGGGTAATGCATAGCCCACCGGGAGCGGGAACTGCCGGTGCCGGATGGTTCCCGCTGGCGCAGGCTGGTGCCGGTGAGGAGCACGCCGGAGGCGCACACTCCCAGTCCCTCCAGACACACCCCCACCCTCACCTGCCCCCGCTGGGGCGGGAACCAGCGGGGGCGGAATGGCTATCGTTGTCGCGAGCTGGTTCCAGTGGCGAGCACGCCGGAGGCGCGCGCTCCCAGGGGATAGCAGGCTGGTGCAGGTGGTGAGTGAGCCAGAGGCGCGCGCTCCCAGTGCCTCCAGACACACCCCCACCCTCATCTACCCACGCTGGGGGCGGGAACCAGCAGGGGCGGAATGGCTATCGTTGTCGCGAGCTGGTTCCAGTGGGGAGCGCGCCGGAGGCGCGCGCTCCCAGGGGATGGCAGGCTGGCGCAGGCACTGAGCACGCCGGAGGCGCGCGCTCCCAGGGGATGGCAGGCTGGCGCAGGCGGTGAGCACGCCGGAGGCGCACGCTCCCAGTGCCGCCAGACACGCCCCCACCCTCACCCGCCCCCGCTGGGGGCGGGAACCAGCCGTGTCGGAATGGCTATCGTTGTCGCAAGCTGGTTCCAGTGGGGAGCGTGCCGGAGGCGCGCGCTCCCAGGGGAATGGCAGGCTGGTGCAGGTAGCGAGCACGCCAGAGGCGCGCGCTCCCAGTGCCGCCAGACACGCCCCCACCCTCACCCGCCCCCGCTGGGGGCGGGAACCAGCGGGGGCGGAATGGCTATCGTTGTCGCGGGCTGGTTCCAGTGGGGAGCACCCCGGAGGCGCGCGCTCCTTGGGGATGGCAGGCTGGTGCAGGTGGTGAGTGAGCCGGAGGCGCGCGCTCCCAGTGCCTCCAGACACGCCCCCACCCTCACCCGCCCCCGCTGGGGGCGGGAACCAGCGGTGTCGGAATGGCTATCGTTGTCGCGAGCTGGTTCCAGTGGGGAGCGCCCCGGAGGCGCGCGCTCCCAGGGGATAGCAGGCTGGTGCAGGTGGCGAGCGTGCCGGAGGCGCGCGCTCCCAGGGGAATGGCAGGCTTTGGTACCACAGTATGACACCTGAAGGTGCGACCTTCAGGTGTCGTTAGAACCTATTTCAAAAAACATCTCCCATTGCTGACCGACTCCATGATCGTGACGAGCACACACAGCATCCTTGTTTCCAGCCGGGTCAACGACGTAACACGCGCCAAATCGTAAGCACGGCTGGCGCGGCAGTATGGCTGCCGCACTCCAAACTTCGCAACACGCGCATGACAAGCAAGTAAGGCACCCAATCCAACGAGTGATGGCACTGGCGATGATCGTCAGCGCTCCTCGCTTCCATACTGGCAGACTGGGAGCAGGGTAGACTTTCGTTGGTCATTGGCAAGCGTTCACGGGCCTGGGCAATGGCCGGGTAGCACGACCGTACAGCTTTTATGAAATAAGTTCTAGAAAATCTGCAATGACTGCTATTAAACCAGAGTCACTGAACAGTCGGTAGAGATGCCTGGCCGTGCCCCTACCGGGTTTGCGTACAAACAAAAAGTCGGGTGAAGCCTCTGCTCCACCCGACTTTATTACTTCCAATGCTCGAATTTAAACGGGGTTGTTCTTAACGAAATTATTGAATGGCAGCTCGTTGGTCTGGTGCCAGCGCTGGATCTTCTGGCGGAAAGCGTTCCAACCGGGTAAGATCTCGCGGAAGGCTGCCGAGCTGCTTTCATACTCAGCATACAACTCGAATGCTGCCTTTTGGGCCGCGCTGAGAATCTCGTCGCTGTAGACGCGCAACTGCTTACCCTTGGCAACAATACGCTCAAGAGCATCGTTGTTCAGCGCATCGTACTTGGCGAGCATGTTCATGTTCGATTCCCATGCTGCAACCCGAAGGAAATTCTGGTACTCCTTCGGCAGCTTGTTCCAGGCATCGAGATTGAAGACTGCGTGCAGGCTAGGACCCGGCTCCCACCAACCCGGCGCGTAGTAGAACTCGGCTGCATCAGGCAAGCCAAGTTTCTCGTCGTCGTATGGACCGACCCACTCGGCAGCATCGATGGCACCGGTCGAGAGCGCCTGGAAGATTTCACCACCGGGCAGGGTCTGCGTAACTACGCCGAGCCGTAGCATGACCTGGGCTCCCAGACCGGGGATGCGCATCTTGAGACCCTGCATATCGGCAACAGTGTTGATCTCGCGACGGAACCAGCCACCCATCTGGGTACCGGTATTACCGGCGGCAAAGCTAATCACACCAAAGTTCTCACCCAGCTTGTTGACGGCCTGTTCACCACCACCATGGTAGAGCCACGAGTTTTGCTGTTGGGCAGTCAAGCCAAATGGCAATGAAGTCGCAAACGCCCACGCCGGATCGAGACCGACATAGTAATAGAGTGCGGTGTGGCCCGACTCGACGGTACCCTGCGAAACGTTCTGAAGTACTTCAAGACCGGGGAACAGTTCACCAGCGGGGAAGGTGGTGATTTTGAACATGCCATTCGACAGCTCGGCAACCCGCTCGGCCAGCACTGTTGCACCACCATAGATGGTATCAAGCGCGATTGGCCAGCTCGTGCCCATACGCCATTCAACTGCCGGCATTGACGAACCCTGAGCGGGGGCTTGCGTTGCCGGTGCCGGGGCCGTGGTTGCTGCTGCTGTCGGTTGTTCACCACCTGCTGCCGTCGGCTGGGCAGGCGCCGAAGTGGGTGGGTTGGTCACAGCCGGAGGCTGACCACATGCTGCCAGAGTCAGACCAAGGCCACCGAGAACGCCTGCTGCGGCGCCACGCAGAAACTCTCGTCGTTTCATGTTGTGCTCCTGGGCAATCTGAATAATGAATATTCGGTACTTTAATTATACACGAAATCACGAAATTACGCAAATCCTGATGTTATTGATCGAAAAACATTTGTTGATTCAGTGATTTGCAAGTCAAAGCTCTTTATAGTAAGACTAAAACTATGGCCAGTGAAATGATACTAACCAGATTCGAGAATAACACGGTAGCCGTAACAAATTCTGGGAGCAGTTCATTCTCCATCGCAATAATGCTGACCAGGACTGCCGTCGGCATACTGGCCTGCAAGATTCCAACGTTACGTTCTAATTGCGGTAACGCAAACCAGCCTACGGTAGCAAATGCCAGCACCGGCCCGCTAATCAGCCGAATGGCGCTGGCAATGAGGAGGTCTGCGTTGATCCGTGGAATGCCGGCAGCTGCCAGTTGTGCTCCTAACACGACTAGCATGGTCGGAATAAGCGCACCGGAAAGGAGTTCCAGCGGACGCATCACCACCGGCGGTAGGCTGATGTTGAGCCAGTTAAACAATAAGGCCGGCGGCAGGGCAAGGAGAGCAGGAGTGCGGAAGACCTGCGCTGCCATCCCCAGACTAAAACCGCGGCTGAAGTTTGCAGCACCAACGCACACAATAAATGCCAGTACCAGATTGGCCAAAAAGTAAACGGTGGCCACACCAAGTGCTACCTGACCTTCGGCGAACTGAATGATCGGTAAGCCAAAATTACCGACATTACCAAAGGCGGCAATCATCACATACGCCGCGGTCATTTTGGCACTGCGCCTCAATAGCCTGGCAACCAGGAAGGCAATCACTATCGAACCGAGGTAGACCACTGTGATGAAGCCGATCATACGCCCGGCCAGGCCAGCTTCGATGCGCGTTTGGCTGAGGATGTAAAAGACAAAGGCGGGGGTCAAAATAAAATAGGCGAATCGCGAGAGGGTACGGGCTTCGAGTTGCAGCCGGGGGCCGGTAATGTAACCAAGCAAAACCAGCAGAAAAACCGGGGCGAGCACATTCAGGAAGATGCCGGGTAGTTGACTCATAACTGGTGTTCTTCTTTACAAAAGACCCATATAGGTTACGTTGCGATGGCGGCAGGACAATGTTTTCAGGCGACGTAGTCTTGTTTTATTATCACTCGCTCTATCCTCTGACGAAATCAGGTGTGTATGCCTTATGTTAGCCGCGAGTACTGACGAACATGTCCTTCATCGTTAACAGACCAGATCATCGGAACCAGAACGCACACCCTACCTGTGACCGGTACGACTTATACCTGACCTCGAGTACGATGGCAACGGGAGCCAGGCTTCCGCATGCCAGATCACATACTGTGGGCATCACGGAGCGTAAACGATGTTCAGTCCAGCGCGTGATTACTCCGTGAACAGGCGACAAAGCTTTTCCTTTCAGGTACACTAAAAGCAAGACATGCTGTCTCTGGTACGTTGGAAACGTTCATCAGCCTGTGCTGGCGTAATATGATGGAGGCACGGTCTTATGAGATACGTTCCGTTAGAAGAGCAGATGTTTTGCCAGAACTTGCAGTAAGACAGTGAGCGTTCATCAGCTTTAACCCACCTTTTGTACGGCCTTTACAGGTGTGTCTGGTTCTCAGGTGCTACTGTCATGTTCATGTCTCCCTGGTCATGCGTATAATACCACTTCTTCGGTGCTTGCCCGTCATGCAGGGCTGTGATACAATACCGCCATATTCGCCAGTTGCGGGGTGGATTGTTTACAGGTAACAGGGCTTGTGGGAGGTTAAGGAGTTTCTCCTATGTCCGATTTTTCCGGTCGCAATCCGGCAATCATTCTAGTCGAGGATGAGCCTGATATTCTCATCATCTTGCATCGCTTGATGCGAGATTTGACCGGGGGATACGATATTATTACCGTCAACAGCGGTGCTGACGCGCTTGCCCAGATTGCGCTCAGGAAAGTGCCGCTCGTCATCACCGATTACAATATGCCAGGTATGAATGGCTTGCAGCTTGCGGCTGCGATCAAGGAGACTTCGCCTGATACCTGTGTGGTGATGATTACAGCCTATGCGACGCCTGAGCTAGAACGACGCGCTCGCGAGCAACGTATCGATTATTATTTGTCTAAGCCTTTCCCGCTGGATCGCCTCGAACAAATCGTGCGTGATGTACTGCGCTCATACATCAGCTAGACATCAGATCGCTGTCATTCTCTCTGCGTAGCCTCCTCGTTACGATGATGACGCCTGCCATTCAAGCGTTACCATTTCAGACGGAGGCACGTCATGAACGATTTGGTGTCATTCCTGCCATCGTTGTTGTTGTTTGGGATGATTGCACTGACCCTGATCCTGTTGCCGCTCCTTGACGATGATCGTCCTGCCGCCGGTGAACGGCAGCAGACCGACCAGATCCGTTTGCCGCGCCGACCACGCTGATGATCCGTTATCCGTGATCGGTGGTCTGTAGTGTGCGAGCCAGCGCAATCGCCTCTTCAGGACTATGAATCTCTCCCGCCAGTTGCGCTTCGTGGATTAAGCGTAACAGGCGACCTACTTCCGGCCCCGGTTTGATCCCCAACGCAGCCATTAGGGTGTCGCCACGCAGTAATGGTGGCGGCGGTGGGGTCGGCGCGTTCCAGTAATGGTTCAGCATCATTGCCACCCAATGGAGATGTTCCCGCCACGCCATTGGGTCAAGCCAGGGGCCACGGGTTGCCAGATGGTCGGCCAGTTCGTGCAAGAGAATGTCAGGCCCGGCATCGCCGGTATCACGGAAGAAGCGGGCAATCCCCCGTTCCGTGAGTTGACCACCACTCCGCATTTGGCCTGGACGCATATGTTCACGAACAATGCAGGCCAGGTATGCGGTATCGGCCCGACTGAGCCGTAAGCGCTGAGCGATGATCAAAACGCGCTCGGCACCCAACCCCTGATGGCCGTAGAAGGTTACTGTACCATCGGGATGGCTGACTTTCGTCTGCGGTTTGGCGTTATCGTGGAGCAGGGCTGCCAGTTTTAAGAGGGCTGCCCGCCGGACATTGCCGCGCCGTTGGTGGAGAAGAGCCTGATACTGATCGGCAAACGGGAGTATGCGTTCCAGGTGGGGATGGGTCTGGACGGCAACAGGTGGCTCGCCGTTGTCAATCAGCCAATCCAGCGCGGCAACTGTTTCCAGCATATGGGCCAACACCGGCAGAAAATGGACGTGCGGCTGATCGCAGGTACGTGCCGCTTCCAGTTCGGGGAAGATGGCGGTGAGTGCGCCGACCTGATCCAGGAAGCGCAAACCGGCAGCGGCAGCTAACCCATCGCAGAGCTTGAGCAATTCGTCACGGATGCGTTCAACGGCAATCGCTGATAGCAATGGGACTACCTCACGCGCAGGGGTCACCAGTTCGGGCACAGGGATGAGCTGATGGGTGGCGCGAAAGCGACCGGCCCGAATCACGCGCAACGGGTCATCGCGTAGACTGGTCGGGGTACACGGGCGCAAGCGGCGTGCGGCAAGATCGGCCTGCCCGTCGAGTGGATCAAGTAATGCACTCCAGTCGCCCCAGCGTGCTGCATCCAACGGGAGTGCCAGCGCATTTACGGTAAAGTCGCGCAGGTAAAGATCGGACACAATATCGGTTGCCCGCAGGCGGGCGCAGTCGATCACGATGCTATCAGGCAGCACGACGCGACCGGTATCACGTTCGCGATCAAGCAGCACGAAGGTGCCCTGGCCGGCATCGGCCAGCGCCTGCGCGAGCGCCAGGCCACTCCCGTCAATCGCGAGATCGAGATCAACCGGCTGGTGCCCGGTTAAAAGCTCTCGGACTGCACCACCGACCAGCCACACCGGGCGCGACGTACAAGCGGTAATAAGCTGGAACAGGTTGTTAAGCTGGTCATTCACCATAACACGAACCAGGATCACGTCGCCACAGATGTCCTTAGTCGGCAAGTAAGGTCAGCACCTGTGTCGAATGGCGTTCAACCGCCGGGCGGCTCCATAAGCCAGGCCACTCCCGTCAATCGCGAGATCGAGATCAACCGGCTGATGCCCGGTTAAAAGCTCTCGGACTGCACCACCGACCAGCCACACCGGGCGCGACGTACAGGCGGTAATAAGCTGGAACAGGTTGTTAAGCTGGTCATTCACCATAACACGAACCAGGATCACGTCGCCACAGATGTCTTTAGTCGGCAAGTAAGGTCAGCACCTGTGTCGAATGGCGTTCAACCGCCGGGCGGCTCCATAAGCAAGGCCACTCCCGTCAATCGCGAGATCGAGATCAACCGGCTGATGCCCGGTTAAAAGCTCTCGGACTGCACCACCGACCAGCCACACCGGGCGCGACGTACAGGCGGTAATAAGCCGGAAAAGATTGTTAAGCTGGTCATTCACCATACTATGAACCAGTATCACGTTGCCACAGATGTTCTTAGTCGGCAAGTAAGGTCAGCACCTGTGTCGAATGGCGTTCAACCGCCGGGCGGCTCCATAAGAGCGGATGATACGCGCCGGCCCGCCAGGCTGCAATCATATCGGCGTAGTGCGGGCTGGCCGGATGGCCGCTTTGCCCGCCGGGAAGAATAGCACGCGAGTTATCCCAATCGTTCAGATCAAAAATGAAGCGTACCGACACCCCATTGGTAATTTTCATGCCGGCATTATCGCGCGGCAGGTAGCAGTGGTTGACGGTATCGAGATCGCCACCAATCGGCCACGGCCCCCGATTGAAGAGCGGGGTAAGCGCCGGCACACTGCCCAGGGGATGGCGGAGGGTCAGGGTGTGTAAGCGGCCATACTGCCAGCGGTTGGGGTCATCGCCGAGCCGTTCGGTAAGTTCAGCCACGGTCCGCCCCAGTGCCGCCCGCAAGACACCGCCCCAACTGCGGCCCTGACCCAGCCATGCATCAGGCTGGTCGAGTGGCTGGCTGGCCATGCGCGCCAGGACGGTTGGCAAGGCACATTCGAGATAGATGTTGGCCGGCAGAACGCTGAAAGACCCCAGCGCAGCCGGTGCCTGAAAGAGATCGCTGATTTCCTGGTACACAATGCGCAGCAAGTGGTAACGCAGTCCCTCATAGATCGCTCCACCGACGCTTTCGGGGTGCAGGTGACCATCCCAGGTGACAAACAGATCGCGAACGCGCTGCTCCATGCCGGGTTCGAGCTGTAAGCGAGCGACCTGTTCGACCAGGGCCTTGCCGGGCAACGAGACCACATCGCCCTGGATTCGGGCAAAACTGCGCACGTCGTGTTGTTTGTGTTCATCAAGCAATGCCTGAATGCGCTGGGCGCGATAGGGATTGAGCCAGAGACCACGGATCGGAGCGCTGGTCGGGTAGCGCTCATCGATAATCCGGTGGTTGGCAGTGACCAGAGCACCAGCCGGCGGATCGAGCTGGCTGGGCAATTCGACAAACGGAATGTAGCCTGCCCATTCGTACTCGCCGCTCCAGCCGGGTACCGGTAACGAACCGTCGCTCTGTCGGCGAATCGGCAGGCGCCCGGCCAGGCAGTAGCCAATATGACCGTCGATGTCGGCATAGACCACATTCTGCGGGGGGACATCCCAGTCTTGCAGGGCCGCCCGAAATTCATCCCAGTTCTGAGCGCGGTTGAGCCTGAACACAGCTCGCGTAAGGGTTGGCGAGGGATCAAGGGCGGTCCAGCGCAGGGCCAGTGCCTGCGTCGTGGTATCGGTTGTGGTCGGTTCACCGCGCAACGCACCGGCCACCGGATCAATGATTGGGCCGTGATGCGTGATACGGACATCGATGACCGTAGGTTCAGTCTGCCCCTTGACGTGGATCGTCTCGCGTACCACCTCGGCAGTCAGCCATTCGTCGCGCCAGCGATACCGCAGCGGATCAGCGGCATCAAACTGCTCGATGAAGAGGTCTTGATTATCGGTGCGAGCGTTCGTGAGTCCCCAGGCAATGCGACGGTTGTGGCCGATAATCACGCCACAGGTGGCCGGAATCGTCGCCCCCGCCACGTGAAAATCACCGCCCTCCAGGTGAACCTGATACCAGAGGTTGGGGAGCGAAAGGTTGAGATGGGGATCATTCGCTAACAACGGGCGACCGCTCGTTGTACGTTGCCCGGAGACAACCCAGGCGTTTGAACCCTGCGGCGTCTCATTTTCACCGGTGAAGAGAGCCGCGTCACTGGCCAACTGCAACGCAGCCGCGCCGAGATCAGGTGTGTAGTGAGCATCCGCCGGCACGGTCAGTGGACCATCTTCTGGATAACGAGGGCGCAATGCAATGGCCCGCTCCACCCCAACCAGAGCGACGATCTGCGCCTGCAACAACTCTTGCATCCAGTTACTCGACAGCGTGAGTGCCATCATTTTCGGCCAGACCAGCAAATCGGTCAGTTCCCACGGTTGGGGCTGAATGCCGAGAATGGTAAATTCGAGTGGTAGGCGATGAGTGGTCTGATCGATACAGGCATTCACGCCGCGCAGATAGGCGGTCATCAGCGTCGCGGTCTCGTCATCGAGCAGCGAGACTTCGCGCTGCACCAGGCGGCTAAAGCCCAGGGTGCGAATGAAACGGTCAGAATCGAGGGCTGCCGGCCCGACAATCTCTGCCAGGCGACCGTGCCCAATCCGGCGATGCAGCTCCATTTGCCAGAGACGATCCTGGGCGTGAACATAGCCAAGTGCACAGAAGAGGTCGTCGTTGTGTTCGGCGTAGATATGAGGAATACCCCAGCGGTCACGACGTACTTCAACCGCTGCGCGCAGGCCGGGTAGCCTGATACGACCGCCGGTACGGGGGAGAGGACGGCGTAACGCTGTGATTGCACCAATACCGGCCAACGCCGCAAGTGCGCCGGCGGTAATACCGATAGCCTTTCCGATACGGGTGGGGTTGAGCGTCACGATTGACCTCCGTTTCAGACGAAAAAGCGATATATCTATGTTAACCCAAGTTGCTACCTTATATCACCACAGAGGCACAGAGGACACAGAGGATGGGCATAATCTGAGTAGCTACATCAAGGCGTGAATCCGTGCGTCTATGGGAATTGGCTACTACCCCCCATGGTTCATACGGTTACGCTTCAGGGTGTTGTGCGCAGCGTCGTGCTGTTCATTATAGCAGTCAGCTTACGTGGCCTGCTCACAGCGTAGGTGGCAACTTGGGTTATGTTACTGCTATGAATTCCACACGTGTTTGGGTTATGCAGTATTACTTATCTGAGACGGATACGAATGCTGCTAATAGTTGTATATGTTACGCCATCATATCACATGTGACAACGTGGCCGCCAAATGGTACAGAGCAGCATATTGAGCAGATCATGTGCATTTGTAAAAAGCTATACGATGACAATGAGGTTGGATCAACAACGACCGGTGGGGTGAGGATTCTGCATACCTCTGGTACGGGGTATGCAGAACAATGACTTCCGCACGCCAAAGAGTGACCCAGACCGGCAGTGTGGCGGAATATACGAGATCCCTGCCGGGATGGCTGTTTTCGCGTCTGGCAGACGGGGAGCGTCGCTGCACCAGTCGCGGTTGACAGTGGTACAGGGATAGCGTATCTTTCCTAGTAATGGGCGATAAAACATAGCTAAAGTGACAGACCATGACCTTCGCTATCCCATCAGAATTGCATCACGATCTGTTGCGGGTTGAGCAGATTCTTCAAGAGCGGATGCGAGCGCGCTATAGCGTTATTGCAATGGTTAATCCACACGTAGTTACTGACGCAACAGATCGGTTGCGGGCACTCGTTGTGCTGGCGGTTGCCCGGTTGGGCAACTACACCGATGCACAGGTAGTCCATGCGGCTGCTGCCGTTGAATTGATTGAAGCAGCAACCCGTGCGCATGACACCTTGATTGATGAACACGCCCGACGGACAGGTCGCGGAGCGAACGGATCGTGGGATCATGGTGTCGTCCTGATGATAGGTGACTACCTCTTTGCCCTGGCTGCCGGCGAAATGGCACGCAGCCCTGATCCACGGATTATCAGTCTCTATTCACAGGCAGTCATGCAGGTTTGTGAAGGGCAGTTGATCACCATTACCAGCCTGACCCCGCCGGAAACAGCCCTGGCCACCTACTGGCAGCGCACTGAAGCGCTCTCAGGGGCATTACTGGCAGCAGCAGCCCAGGCCGGAATACTATGTGGCAATCTCCCGGATACGTTGCTTGAGCCAGCAGCACGGTTTGGTATGCATCTGGGGCTGGCGCGGCGTCTGGCGACCGAAATTCGCGATCTGGAAGCGGAAGGCAGACTGTTACAGGCGGGTAATATTCCGCTGGCGCTCCTGTTTGCGGCCACCGAACCGCTGGCCCCAGAAGTACAAGCGGTATTTGATCATCCCACTCCAGCAACGATTGCCGCCGTCTTACCGCTGATTCGCAACCACGGGCTACCGAAGGCACGTGCCGCACTTATTGAACAACAACACGCAGCCCGGCAGGCGCTCCAACAGTTGCCTGCCGGCAGCACAACTGCCTGGTTGAACCAATTGATCGATGAGACTGGCGCATAAGAGACCTGAATGCCTGTGTTATAATGCGACGGCTAAGCAAGCAATGCTGCTTTCAATTCGGCAGGAGTGTCTATGTACCGTTCACATACCTGTGGTGAGTTACGTCCGGCACACGCCGGTCAGGAGGTGACGCTGGCCGGCTGGGTTCATCGTCGGCGCGACCACGGCGATCTCATCTTCATCGACCTGCGTGATCGCTATGGGATCACGCAGGTTGTTTTCAACAGCGCCCATCCAACCGCCCACGAGGTTGCCGAAACTGTTCGCTCGGAATATGTGCTTCAGGTTCGCGGGAAGGTACGGATTCGCCCCCCAGAGGCGGTGAATCCTGACCTGGCCACCGGCGAGATCGAGCTGGAAGCGTCGGAAGCACAGGTGCTGAATCCGGCCCGCACACCACCCATTTATATTGCTAAAGAGGGTGGTGAAGACGAGTCGGTGCGATTGAAGTACCGGTATCTCGATCTACGGCGCGAACGGATGCAGCGCAACCTGATCTTACGCCATCGCGTCGTCAAATTCATTCGTGACTTCCTCGATGCGGAAGGTTTTCTTGAAATTGAGACACCAATTTTGATCAAATCGACCCCGGAAGGTGCGCGTGACTACCTGGTGCCGTCGCGATTGCATCCGGGCAAGTTCTACGCCCTGCCGCAAAGCCCACAGCAACTGAAGCAACTGTTGATGGTTGCCGGTTACGACAAATATTTTCAGATTGCCCGTTGTTTTCGTGACGAAGACCAGCGTGCCGACCGGCAACCGGAATTCACGCAGCTCGACATGGAGATGAGCTTCGTCGATCAAGACGATGTGCTTGATCTGATCGAGCGCATGTTCACCGCCCTCTGTCGCACCGTCGTCCCCCACAAACATCTGCCCACACCCTTTCGGCGGTTGTCGTATGCGGAAGCGATGGAGCGCTACGGCTCGGATAAACCAGACCTGCGCTACGGTTTGGAGCTGGTCAACCTGAGCGATCTGCTGATCGAGACACCATTCCAGGTCTTTCGCAATGTGTTGAACAGTGGTGGGCAGGTCAAAGGTATTCGAGCACCGGGCTGTGCCCACTTCTCGCGCAAGCAGATTGATGAGTTGACCGATGTGGTACGGGCTGGTGGCGCTAAAGGGTTAGCCTGGGCAGTATTACCGACAGATGGTGGTGAGGTACGGTCGAGCTTTGCCAAAAACCTGGCACCCGGCGAGTTTGCTGCTATCGTCGAACGGATGCAGGCTGAAGCCGGCGATCTGCTCTTAATCGTCGCCGATCAACCGGCAGTCGTTGCCGCTTCGCTCGACAAACTGCGTCGCAACCTGGCCGAACGGCTGCAACTGGCCGATCCGAATACGCTCTGCTTCGCCTGGATCGTTGACTTCCCGCTAGTGGAATGGAACGAAGACGAGCAACGTTGGGATGCCGTTCACCATCCATTTACGGCACCCAAAGATGAAGACATGCACCTGCTGGCAACCGATCCCGGCAAGGTACGGGCGAAGGCTTACGATCTCATCCTCAACGGCTATGAAGCCGGTGGCGGCAGCATCCGTATTCATCGCCGCGATGTTCAGCAACAGATCTTCTCGCTGCTGGGGATTAGCGAAGAGCTGGCCCAGGCGCAGTTTGGGCACATGCTCGAAGCCTTTGAATACGGTGCACCTCCCCACGGTGGCATTGCCCCCGGCATTGATCGCCTGGTGATGATTCTGGCCGATGAACCGACCATTCGCGAGGTGATGGCCTTCCCCAAGACCCAGCAAGCGGTTGATTTGATGACGAATGCACCATCGCCGGTGGATGAGCGGCAGTTGAAAGAGCTGCATATCAGGATCGTGATGCCAGAATAAGCCGAGCCTGATAGTTGTGAAGTGCGAACGTATCACAAGCCTGCCGGGTGTAAAGCCCGGCAGATGTGTTGTAAGACGGCAGGTGTGCAATAACACGATCACCTGTGCACCACTTTACCTGTAATCCCAGACGGTCTACCTCTTCAGAAACTGACAGAACATGGGAGCGTATAAAGCAGACAGAGCCGGGCGATGCACTGAACACCCTCACCTCCGGCCCATCTCCTGCGGCGCGGAGGCGAGAGCAGAAGCCTGCTACGAACAGAGCCGGCACAATGCCCTATTTGCCGGATGCACGACACCGGCTTCTTACAAATTCTTCATCAAATTAGTACCTTTGACCTGACGACAAAATCACCATAAACCGGCTATACTATAGGATGCACGACGTCCATGCCGCCGCCGCGCCTCGAGGCGCGGCGTTGCGTTCGCCGGAGCGGTTATGCCTAAGCGCATTTTAGTTGTTGATGATGATCCGAATATTCGCCGGCTGGTATCACTCGCTCTCACCGAGGACACACCGTATGAGGTAAGTGATGTATCCTCGGCGGAAGCAGCTCTCCTCCACATCTCCCGGCAACCGGTCGATCTGTTATTTACCGACGTGCGGATGCCGGGAATGAGCGGGATCGAACTCATTCAACGGGTACGTCAACTTGATCCGGGTACGGCGGTCGTTGTCTTTACCATTAGCCCGGAGGATTTGTCACCACAATTGAAAACAGAGTTGCAAATTGACTACGTCTTGACGAAACCGGCCACCGCTGAACAATTACGGCTGGCGGCAACGACCCTTCTCGATCCGATCAAGCCGGCTGCGGCAAGCCGTCCTGAAGCCCCGGCGGGAGAGACGTCCGGTGGCAGTCGCTTCAGTCAACGACTGGCGATGCTCCGTTCCCGGCAACCGGTGCAGTCAGCATCAACCGGATCATCGAATGTGGCGATGCGCCTCACGCCGCACCAGAGTGGCCGTAGCGGACGGAGTTATTCCGAAGCGCAACTTGAGCGTATGCGCCAATCGCTGAAGGACCTGGCGCTGGCGCCGGATGTCCAGTGTGCGATTCTGGCCGATATGAGTGGGCTGGTCCTCAGCCACTGGAGTCGCCGACGTGATATTAACGTGACGGTTGTTGCTGCACTGGCAGCCGGTAACACGCTGGCACTGGCCGAGATTGGCCGCCATCTGGGGCAACAGCGGCCTGGTCATCTGGTGATCCACGAAGGGCAGGATCAAAATATCATTATGGCTTCTGTTGATGATCTGATTCTGCTGCTGGCCATTGGTGCCAACGCTTCACTCGGTTGGGCGCGGATTGCCGCTCTGCGTGCCTGTGAAGAGATGGCACGTATCGCTCACAGTGAATAGCACGACTGCGCTGTTTGACACTGAGCACACCCTTTGCTATACTACGCAAGGCAAAGGGCGGTGCAACCGCTCTGTTTTCATGTTGTCTCGACGCTAGGATAGCGTCGCCCCAAGGAGAAGAAGACCGTGTATGCAATTATTCGTGACCGAGGCATGCAATACCGTGTCGAGCCGGGCCAAGTCCTGACCATCGACCTGATCAGCGCCGAACCGGGTAGCCAGATCGAGCTGGGGGAGGTGCTTTTGGTGGGCGACGCGGAACAGGTCAAGGTCGGCTCGCCGCTGGTCGAAGGTGCTGTGGTGCGGGCAGAAGTATTGGGAGAGCAGAAGGGCGATAAGATCGTTGTCTTCCGCTACCGCAACAAGACCCGCTATCGCCGGCGCACCGGTCATCGCCAGCGCTACACTAAAATTCGGATTAGCGAGATCGTCGCCTGAGAGGAGCTTGAACGATGGCCCACAAAAAAGGTGTAGGTAGCTCGCGTAACGGACGCGATAGCAATCCAAAAATGCGCGGTGTCAAGCGCTTTGGCGGCGAGCATGTTCGCGCCGGAAACATTATCGTCCGCCAGTGTGGCACCAAAATTAAGCCGGGTGAGAATGTTGGGGTAGGTCGTGACTGGACTCTGTACGCGCTTGTTGATGGCGTCGTGCAGTTCGGCCACTATTCACGCACCCAGAAGATGGTGAGCGTGATCCCAGTTACTGCCGCAGAAACGGCTCATTAGAGAGGACGTGTCGTGAAACAGGGTATTCATCCCAAGTATTACACTGATGGCATTGTGTGCGGAACCTGTGGGACGGTCTGGAAGATTGGTTCCACTCGTCCCAATCTGCGAGTTGAGATTTGCGCCAATTGCCATCCGTTCTACACCGGCGAGCAGCGGATTGTCGATACTGCCGGCCAGGTTGACCGCTTTATGCGGCGGTTGAATGTGGCGCAAGAACGCCAGAATGAGCGCGAGAGCCGGCGGGCAGCTCGTACTCAGCCGGAAAAGAAGAGCCTGCTTAAAGAGATTTATGGTGAAGATGCCGAGTAGGCTATCGGTTCGCTTGCGTTCGGTAAGGTCGGCTTTTCGCCGACCTTTTTCGTTTTCGTTCACGGTGACTTGTACTTCCAGAAGAATGGTGCATCAGCACAGGCACCGTCACCGGTTTGGGTCGTCAGTTTGGCCCAACCTTCTCACCGTAAATGGTCACCAGCGCTGCTCTCTTCTATACCGGCGGGCTGGGAGCAGGATATGCTTTGATGATTGGCAAGCGTTCATGAGCCTGTCCGACAATCCGGTAGCGCGACAGCACAGCTTTATGAAATAACTTAAGTTGCTACCTATGCGGTGAGCAGGCCATGGAGGCTGACTGTCAGGATGAACAGCACGACGTTACACGCAACACCGTGTGGCGTAACCGCATGCACGATGTGGGGAGTAGCCAGTTCCCATAGACGTGCTACGCGCACGGTAGCAACCCGGGTTATCCCCGGCCTCTACGTCCTCCGTCTCTCTGTGGTGACAAAGATAGCAACCTGGGTTATGAAATACGTTCAGGCCATCCGGTCATTGTTCCGTGGATGTACGGCTCAGCTTCTATGCCCGCGCAGTTCGCTCGCAGAGGGAATGCAGCGTCAGCGCCGGTAGAACTTGTTTCAAAAAACATCTACCAGAAGTTATCTCATTCTACCGACCGACTCCAGGATCGTGACAGGTACACCGCATCGGCGTGACCAGCCAGGTCAACGACGTACCACGTACTGGATCGTAAGCACGGCTGGCGCGGCAGCATGGCTGCCGCACTCCAAACGACGCACCACGCGGGTGATGGGAGAGCAAGGCAACCAATTCAGCGCGTGATGGCACTGGAGATGGTTATTAGAGTGCGATAGTACAGCTTTTTATGAAATAAGTTCTAGACTCTTCGACCTGGACCGCCAGATCACACATAGCGCGCCAGCATCTGGCGAGCGTGGTTGATCACTTCGTTACGCAATTCTTCTGGCGCCAATACCTCAACATCGGCGCCCCAGCTCAAGACCCAACTCAAAATCTCGCGAATACCGCCGACAGTGAGGTGAAGATCGCAACCGCCATCAGCATTGTCGATGAGCTGCTGGCTATGGTGCCAGCGATTTTCGCGAATGCGGGGTGCAACCTGAGGGGTGAAACGCAGATGAATCGTGACTTCGGCTTCGCTCATAACGGCCCATGCCCGCGCCAGATGGTCGTATGGATCGAAGCCTTCAGGAATGTGGTAATGCTCGTCGAGTAACTCAGCGTGTTCGATGCGCTCAACCTTGAAGGTGCGCACATCATCACGGAGACGATCATAGCCGATGACGTACAGGCCCGGTGTCATGCGCACAACTTCAAGAAAATAAGGGGCAATATCACGTTCGGTTGCCGGTCGGTTAGGCGCTCGATAGCGGATCCGCACCATGCGCCGATCTGCCCAGGCTCGGGTCAGTCGTTCGAGGATTTCGACGTAACGCGGACTGGGTGGCCGTTCGCGAACAAGATTGGCGAGGCGGGCGATATGACCGGCAATCGTCTGATCAGGGAGACCGGCGGCCAGTTGATCGAGGGCCGAGACAATATGGGGATTGTGTTCGTCGCTGTGATGGCTCAGGAGGCGAGCAGCAAAGAACAGCGCAACGGCTTCATTGAGGTTTAGACGGATCGTTGCCAGATAGGCATTGCGGTCGATCCCGTACTTGCCGTTGTGCTGCCAGATCGGCGCACCACTCTCGCTCAGAATGTCGAGATCGCGATAGATGGTGCGCCGATTGACACCACATAGTCGAGCCAGGTCAACCACACTCAGCCCATCGGGGGCGTTGTAGAGCTGGTGTTCAATGCGGCGGAGACGAGCAGCTTTGCTCCGCACACGATCATTGGTCTCGGACATATCTACAATACAAATGAAGCGACTATCATCCCAATTATGAGTAGTCCGCCCCACACGGTGATCCAAAACAGATCACGGCGTACATCGGCATACTCACGGCTGTAATCAGGCGGCTCAATCGAACGCGCAACCGGGCGTCGTACCGGGCCAGGACGCTGATTTGATCGACGACGATTGCTACGCGAAGAGATCGACATACGACAAAACTCCTTGATCTGGTTTAGTGTTCCTGTCGTATTATAACGGAAGTTGTGTTGTTACCGGCAGCTTGCACATCCGCTCTTCTGAGGGTACTATACCCGACGTAGATTCATGACGGTTCAGACTCAAACGAGGCTTTATTGCTCAATAACTATATGCGTATTGGAATCTTTGGTGGTGGACAACTGGCCCAGATGTTGACCCAGGCGGCAATTTCACTGGGGATTGAGATCGTGATCTGCGAACGGGTTGCGGATAGTCCCGCTGCGCGCTATACCCAACACGCCATCGTTGGCCCCTGGGAGGATGAGACGGTACTGACTACGTTTGCCCATCAGTGCGATATTGTGACGCTGGAAAATGAGTTTATCGATGCCGGCCTGCTCGAACGGGTCGTCGCTCAGGGGGTACCGGTCTGGCCGGCACCGGCAACTGTAGCAGTGGTGCAGGACAAATTGTGGCAGAAAGAACGGCTGGCCGCTGCCGGCCTGGCCGTACCACCGTTTCGTTCTGTTGCGACCCCGGATGACGTCCTCACTGCGGCCCAGGCGTTCGGCTGGCCACTCGTGCTCAAGACACGTCGTAACGGGTATGATGGCTATGGCAATGCGACGCTCCGCACGGCAGAAGATGTGCTGCCGGCCTGGGAACGGCTTACCCGCGGTGGTAGTCCGTTGCTGGTGGAGGCGTGGGTACCTTTTACGTGTGAACTGGCAGTGATGGTGGTGCGTGGACGTGATGGCACCATCGCGTCCTATCCTGTGGTAGAGACGGTGCAGCAAAACCACATTTGTCACATTGTCCGGGCACCGGCCCCGATTGAGGCAAAGCTGGCCGCACAGGCGACCGATCTGGCTGTAGCGGCTATTCAGGCTGTTGATGGAGTGGGTATTTTTGGGGTTGAGTTGTTTGCCCTGGCCGATGGTCAGGTGCTGATCAATGAATTAGCGCCCCGTCCCCACAACTCTGGTCACTACACGATTGAAGCGTGCGTAACCTCGCAATTTGAGAACCACCTGCGTGCTGTTGCCGGATGGCCGTTGGGAGCAACCGCACTCCGCTCACCGGCAGCGGTGATGGTCAACCTGCTTGGCCGTCGTAATGGGCCGATCACCCCAACGGCGATCACCGCAGCGTTGGCCGTACCCGGTGCCCATATGCACTTTTATGGAAAGCGCGAGGAGCGCATCGGACGTAAGATGGGGCACGTCACTGCGCTTGGGTCAACACTGGCTGAAGCAGAAGCCATTGCCCGTCAGGCGGCGGCGCTAGTGGCGATGCCGGACGGGCAGCAATGATTAATCGTTCTGGGCCAGATACAGCATTTCTCGCGGATAAGGAACGAGCGATGACAGATCATCCATTAGTAGGCATTATTATGGGCAGCGACAGCGACCTGCCAACCATGCAGGGCGCAATTGATGTCTGTCGCGAATTCGCCATTCCCTACGAAGCACGGGTTGTCTCGGCCCATCGCACCCCGCTCGATATGGCCGAATATGGCATGACAGCCCATCAACGCGGTATTCGGGTGATCATTGCCGGTGCCGGCGGAGCGGCCCATTTACCCGGCATGATTGCGGCGCACTCACCTTTGCCCGTGATCGGGGTACCTGTCCCCAGCAAGGCCCTCAACGGTCTCGACTCGTTACTCTCGATTGTGCAGATGCCGGCGGGAGTGCCGGTAGCCACAGTCGCGATTGGGAACGGTCGCAACGCCGGTTTGCTGGCCGTCCAGATTCTGGCGAGTGCCGATCCAGAACTCCTGGCGCGCGTACAGGCGTACAAAGAGCGCATGGCCGCTGAGTCGCGGGCCAAGAACCGCATCTTTACTGAAATGTAATATGATGGCCTGTTGTTGTCATCGTGCTGCGCATCCGGTATGCTATAACCCAATTGCGGGTATACCGAACGCTCGCAGGATGTTGCAGGTCATCATTCTGGTATATGAAAGGAACAGGCCGTCCTATGCGGAATCTGCTCGTTACCGGCGGAGCCGGCTTCATTGGCAGTAACTTTGTCCACTATATGCTTGGCAAATATGATGATTACCGGATTGTGGTGTACGACAAGCTGACGTATGCCGGTAATCTGGCTAACCTGGCCCCGGTTGCCAATGATCCACGCTTTGCCTTTGTGCAGGGCGATATTTGTGATATTGATGCAGTACGGCAGGCTGTACGTTCGTACAACATCGACACCATCGTCAACTTTGCCGCCGAAACGCACGTTGATCGGTCGATCATGGCCCCTGATGCCGTCGTGCGCACGAACGTCAACGGCACCTGGGCCTTACTCGAAGTGGCCCGCGAGTTTCAGCTTGAGCGATTTCACCAGATCAGTACTGACGAGGTGTACGGCGCTATTCCGGCACCGCGCCGGTCACGCGAGGGTGATCCGCTCGAACCGCGCAGCCCCTATTCGGCCAGCAAAGCCGGTGCCGAGCATCTGGTGTACGCCTACTACATCACCTATGGCGTACCAATGACGATTACACGCGGCTCGAACAATATTGGGCCGTACCACTACCCGGAAAAGGCGGTACCACTCTTCACCACCAACGCGATTGACAATCTGCCCCTGCCGATCTATGGCGATGGCCTGCAAGTGCGCGATTATCAATACGTCCTCGACCATTGCGAAGCGATTGATCTTGTGCTGCACAAGGGTCAGATTGGGGAAGTATACAATGTGGGTACCGAGGTCGAAACGCCCAATATCGAAATGGCCCGCAAGATTCTCGATATTCTCGGCAAGCCCTACAGTCTTATTCAACACGTCACCGACCGGGCCGGTCATGATCGGCGCTATGCGCTCGATTGCTCCAAATTACGCGCGTTAGGCTGGCGTTCACGCCATACCTTCGACGAAGCACTTGAAAAGACGGTGCGCTGGTTCGTTGAGAACGAAGCCTGGTGGCGACCGATTAAATCGGGGGAGTATCTGGAATACTACCGCCGCCAGTATGTCGAACGGGGGTAGCATACCGGCGGTGAGGTTACAGCCAATCCCAGGGGCGACCGATTGGCCGCCCCTGTATTATTAAGCAGATTTGCATCAAACCTGGAATCCGTCAGCCGATCTCACCTCTACCAGATAGCCGTCGGCGGTGCGTCGGAAACGAACATGGCGCGGCACCGGCGGCAATTGCCGGCGGGCCAGTTCTTGATCAACACAGGCCATAATCTCGCCCCATAGCCCCGCTTCCCCCCGATAGTAGCGAAGCAACAGCGCACACAGCTCAGCACTGGCCGGCCAGATTAGTGTGTCCACGGTTCAGTTCCTCGCTTACCGTGTCGATGCTGGTACGACTGCACAACATGCGCACAAATCTGTTGAGGGTCATCGCAGATCAGTAACCGATCAATATCAGTTTGGGCAATCGTGCCATGGGCAAGCAGGGTATTGCGTGCCCAATCAAGCATCCCCTGCCAGAAATCGGAGCCGTACAGAATAACCGGAAAGTCGTGAATTTTTCCGGTTTGAATGAGCGTTAACGCTTCAAACAACTCGTCAAGGGTACCAAAACCACCGGGAAAGATCACAAATGCCTGGGCATACTTAACAAACATGATTTTGCGAATGAAGAAATAGCGAAAACGCACTTCGAGATCAACAAAAGGATTGGCGCCGGTTTCAAATGGCAATTCAATCGTACACCCAACCGAGCGGCCACCACCGGCACGCGCGCCCTTATTCGCCGCTTCCATCAGACCGGGGCCACCACCGGTAATGATCGTAAACCCGGCCTGGGCCAGCAGGCGGGCCGTTTCGGTAGCCGCAGCGTAGATTGGCGATGCCGGTGGAATGCGGGCCGAGCCAAAGATCGAGACGGCAGGCCCCAGGCCGGCCATATTCTCGAAACCCTCGACAAATTCACCCATAATGCGCAATACCCGCCAGGTATCCGTATGGGTAAAGTCGTGAACCTGCCGATAGGGATCGGTATGCAACAATCGTTCGTCTTCTGTCTGTCGTGACATGGTATGGTATACTCCGCAAATTGATGGGCAACACTGCCCATAGGATACTACAAATTCAGGAGGAGTGATGACTCGCCCAAGCGATGGTGGCCGCATCGAGGTGATTTGCGGCTGTATGTACAGCGGGAAGACCGAGGAACTCATTCGGCGAATGCGTCAGGTACGGATTGCCCGCCAGTCGTACCGCATCTTCACACCGCGTATGGATACGCGCTATGCCGAAGGGCAGGTGGCGAGCCATAGCGGGAGCCGGCTCGAGGCAATCACAGTGGCGACCATGAAGGACATTCTGGCCCATGCCGAGGATGCCCAGGTTGTGGCCATTGATGAATTGCACCTCTTTGATGATGATCCGGCCGAAATGGTACGTGGGTGTCAATGGCTGGCCAATCGCGGTGTGCGAGTGATTGTAGCCGGCCTTGATCTAAATTATCGCGCCGAGCCATTTCCGGCCATGATGCATCTGCTGGCGCTCGCCGAGCAGGTAGACAAGCTATACGCCATTTGTGTGAAGTGTGGCGCCTACGCAACCCGGTCACAACGATTAATTGACGGCAAACCGGCACCCGCCGATGCGCCCACCATTGTGGTGGGAGGGCTTGACATGTACGAAGCGCGCTGCCGGACCTGTTACGAGCCAGCGGTATAAGCTGTAGCAATGGGGCGAGCATCAGCCCGCCCCATCACCAGGTGCATTGGAGACGAATGTCAATCAGCTCAAGCCGAGTTTACGCTTCAGCTCAGCCAGCTCGCTATCCACCTCGGTCTCTTTTTCCAGATCACGGAAGCGTGCTTCGAGCGAGTCCCCTTCCAGTTTCGCCATTGCTTCGGCGCGGGCCAGGCGGTCATCCACCTTTTCTTCGAGCTGATCGAGCTTATCAAGGGCACTGACCCGACCAATCGAAGCCGCCGTGCGCTGAAGTGCCTCTTGGGTCTGAGCACGGTTCTTTTTGGCGATAATCAGCTCTTTGCGTGCTTTAACCTCAGCGATCCGGGTTTCGAGGTCAATCAATGCCTGCTGGAGAGCTTCCACCTGCTCTTCCTGAGCCTTTTCCTGGGCACGGTATTGCTCAGCCAGTTTCTGCGCCTGCACCTTACGCGCCAATGCGGCTTTCGCTAACGCTTCGTCACCAGCACGTAACGCACGCTCGGCCTTAATTTGCCACTGCTCGGCCTCACCCTCGGCAGCAATACGCCGCTGTTCAAGGCGGGTTTCATCAGCCATCGCCTGAGCAACCCCCGTTCGCGCCTCGTATAGCTCGTTCGTTAACTGGCGCAGGTACTCGTTCGCCATCTTCTCCGGATCCTCCGCTTTGTCGAGCATGGCGTTAATGTTGGCACTGATCAGATCTTTAATTCGACCGAGAATGGACATGGACGCTCCTCCTTTGGTTGCGACATGAAACAGACCCTGGCTGTAGAGATACGTGTCCGGAGATGAGATGCTGCCTGCATTGTAGCACGCCGATCCCGCTTCTACAACCCTATGATCTGTACGAGTCAAAAGGCAGATAAGTTGCAACGTGCTACCGACTGGCTGGAGGCCATGAGGGAGAGATACAGCACGGCTTCCGCACACCAAACCGGCGAGAGGGGTCAAATCCTGGATAACCCAAGTTGCTACCTTTATCACCACAAAGACACGGAGGACGCAGAGAATGGGTATACCCCGGAATTGCTCCTGTGAGGCGTGACGTAGCCCGTCTACAGGAACTGGCTGCTGTCCACATCGTGCATGCGGTTACGCCATCCGGTGTTGCGTGCAACGTCGTGCTGTTCAGCCTGGCAGTCAGCCTCCGTGACGAGCGATGGCTTCGTTAAAACAGATTTGATAGACTGTCCGCACGCAAATGCAGCGCAAGGGTGATAGGGAGCAAGCGGGTCGCGCTGGCGCTGATCTCAGTGATGCGACACGCCCCTATCACAGCCTGACCCCGCTGGGGATGGGAACCAGCGGCACCGAATGGCACCCGCTGGCACGTGCCGGTTCAGGTGCAGAGCGCGCCGGAGGCGCGCGCTCCCAGGGGATTCTGCCCCCCACCCCAGCCCGCCCCCGCTGGGGGCGGGAGTCAATGGGTCGGCGAGGTTCGGCAATGCATGCGCTTCCAGGTGATGAGCGAGCTGGAGGTGTGCGATCCCAGGGGATACTGCCCCCCACCCCAGC
The DNA here is from genome assembly GCF_000018865.1 of Chloroflexus aurantiacus J-10-fl. Lineage (NCBI taxonomy): Bacteria > Bacillati > Chloroflexota > Chloroflexia > Chloroflexales > Chloroflexaceae > Chloroflexus > Chloroflexus aurantiacus. Next base: position 3,134,621 of record NC_010175.1, on the reverse strand, counting down.
CCGCCCCCGCTGGGGGCGGGAGTCAATGGGTTGGCGAGGTTCGGCAATGCATGCGCTTCCAGGTGCTGAGCGAGCTGGAGGTGTGCGCTCCCAGGGGATTCTGCCCCCACTCCTGCCCGCCCCCGCTGGGGGCGGGAGTCAATGGGTTGGCGAGGTTCGGCAATGCATGCGCTTCCAGGTGCTGAGCGAGCTGAAGGTGTGCGATCCCAGGGTGATACCGGTTTTGCGCACGATGGTGATCAGGTGGCGCGGCGGGGTGACGTTGGTTTGAGGTACGCACGACATAAGCTCATGCCGGCGGGTATCACTCTCTACAAAGGCCGGCGCGCCGGGATGCCAACGGCGCGGGGGAAGCGGTTGGGAGTAGGAGCAGTTTTGGTTACAATCACCAGACTACGTGGCTCTTCATCAGGAATCTCGACCGGCAGGCAGGCGCTGACTTCACCACCAAGCAGGGCGAGGGCATTCTGGGCAGCAGCAATTTCTACTTCTGGATGCCGCCCTTTGGGAGCAAGCAGATGCCCGCCGAGGCGCAAGAGTGGCAAGGCGTATTCGAGCAACACCCGTAATTCGGCGACGGCACGAGCAGTCACCACCTGATAGTGTTCGCGTTCGGTGGGGTTTTGGCCGACGGTTTCAATGCGCTCGTTTAACACTCGAATATTGTGCAACTGAAGGCAATCAATGACGTGACGCAGAAACGTGGCCTTTTTGCCGGTAGCCTCTACCAGAGTAACCGGCAGCGCAGGATAGAGGATTTTGAGCGGCAGCGCCGGGAAGCCGGCACCGCTCCCAATATCGATCAAACTATCCGGTGGTGTTTCCCAGACCCTGGCCAACCAGAGCGAGTCGAGCAGATGCCGGCGAACCATCGCAGCCCGGTCACGAACGGCAGTCAGGTTAAAGCGTTCGTTCCAGGTCATCAGCTCGTCCAGATAGCGTTCAAACTGCGCCAGTTGGTGATCGTTCAGCGACAGACCCCAATCAGCGGTGGTTTTTCTGAGCAGATGGGCAGTGCTATTGGTCATGCTTCCCCGGCTTGATACAGGCGATGGCGAGTAATGTAATCAAGAACGGCGTCTGGCAACTGGTAGCGTACCGGACGACCGGTGGCAAGGCGGTGGCGCAGATCGGTGCTTGAGATGGCAAGTTGAGGCCCCTTAATGACCGTTATCCGACCAGTGAAAGCGGGCACGGCAGCAAGCAGGGTTGCCGGATCGAAGAGATGCCCGGGCCGTTCAACAACTGCCAGATGGGCGATACGGGCAATCTGATCCGGATCGCGCCAGCGGGGCAGGTCGCCGGCAGCATCGGCACCAACGATAAGGGTGAGATGCACTCCAACACCATAGCGCTCCTGACAAATGCGGAGCGTATCGATGGTATACGAGGGTGGTGGTCGTTCCAATTCAAGCGGCGAGGGAATCAGTGCAGCATTCCCGGCACAGGCCAGCCTGACCATCGCCAACCGGTGATGGGGGGCAGCACTGTGGGTCGGCTTTAGAGGCTGGGCAGCAGCCGGAATAATCAGAACCTGATCAAGGTCACAGACCCAGCGCACTTCTTCGGCAATGGCGAGATGACCGAAATGAATTGGGGCGAACGTACCTCCATAAATCCCCAGGCGGCGAACAGTGGTCATGGCTTGCGCAGCTTATTCTTCACTCAGCTCGCGTGCTTCCTGAAAAAGGTGCCAGACGAGCCAGACCAAATCGTTCTGATCATCGGGATGGAGGTCATCGATATACGGCCAGATCAGCTCGGCAACATCACTTCGCGGCAAAAGACAAACCCGCTCTCCGAGCGCATAATGCAACTGAATTGCCAGCTCATCGGCAAGCTCAGTGAGATCGCGTTCAGGAAGCCTGTCATCGGTTGTATAACGGTAGCCGCGCATACCAGACCACCTTACCGTTGCCTGAGTGCACGGGTTCGCCGATCATCTTCATAATACTCTTCCTGGTCGCGTTGGGAAATCTGGCGTGTTACCGATTCGTGTTGCCCGGTAGCGGATGCGCGACGCGGCAAGAGGGAATTATCGGTCAACGTCTCAGCGACGAAATCGAGATACTGTCTGATGTCCTCGTTATCTTCAAGACTGTTGAAAGGAATGGTTGCCCCGCTCACCGTTTTCACACTCTCGCCAATATCACGGAGCGTAGCATCAATCCCTTTAACCAGACCGCGCATCACTGCTGCCAGTTCTTCCCGTTCCTGCACCGTAAGATTGGCAAACCCGATGAGCGCCTTCTCTTGGGCGCGGAGCAGCGTGGCACGGAGAATGGCAATATCGGCCTGGGTTTGTAATTCATACCGACGCACAAGATGGGCCTGACGCACCTGTTCAACCAGCTCTTCCGAAGTGACAGGAGTCCAGAGCAGGGCGGGGATGATAATGAATCCGATAATGCCAATCAGCACCTGTTGAATGACCAGACCGGTACTCTGCACAACAGGTTGCGAAGCCCACCAGGTCCACTGAATCTCAAACGAATAATAGACAAGGTAGAGTGCGGCAATCATCACCGCAACATATCCCCAGGTCCGCGCATTAATCTTCTGGAGGAGCATACCACCAGGTGACCACGGGATCAGGAACGACATCAGGCTTGGTGGTGCCAATACCAGAATAGCGGTATAGGCAGCAGCGATAATCCAATTACCGGTCAACTGGCTCTGAACCCCCCACCAGTAGACGGCAGAGCCTATCATGGCAATGAACGCAAGAATAGCCAGCAATGACTTTGAGGTGAACTGCCATCCACCCCGGCGACGTTGTCCGCGCACCATTTCCAGATAGCGACTGCTCACGGCGGTTTCCTTGCTACTAAAAATAACGATTACCAACAATGCCGACAAAGGCGAAACCTATTATACTACCACACTGCAACAGAGGTGCAACCAACTACTTAGGTTGCACCTCTGGAGTCAAAAAAACGAATGTCTCAATCCAGTCGGAGTATCCGGCAGCCCGAATCCGTTCGAGCACAGCGGGAGAGAGTGCGGTAATGCCATACCCGCGATTCACTTCATACGGTACTTCAAGGGCAGGCTGACCATCTTCACGAAATGTGAACGTTGCCTGTACCATAAAATCACCACTTACAATACCAAGGAGAACTTTTTGTTGGTTTACTGGATCGTACCAGTAAAGTTCACTTCGTTTCGTATTGTATAAACGAGGAGGATCAATAATTTGCCGGTCCAATTGCTGGGCGCGCCAGCGTTCTTCCGGCGAGAGCGAGGGTAACGTCGGCAGCACGAGGGTTGGTGCTGGAGGAATTGTTGGCGTTGGCGGTACAACCGTAGGAGGTTGCGGCGTCGCCACAATCAGCGCAACAGTTGCGGTATATGACATCACAGGTGCAACAGTAACTGACGCCGACGGCAACAGCGTCGGCACCGCTGAAGCGCGCAGTGTTTGTGCCAGTGGTGGCAGTGTAGCCGGTAATGGTCCGTTCACATCAATATTCGTTGGCAATGTCGAAAGACAACCACTTAACAATGCGACAACCACACCTGCCAGGAGCAACCAGCGGTAACGGTGGCTCATCGCTCAAAACCATGCGCTTTCTAAGAGAAAGATAAAGCACCCCTTCCCGGCAGAAGGGTATTCCCATGGTAGTACAGGTTGTGGCAGATGTCAATCATTTCTGGCAAGAAAATAGAGAAATTGTCTCAACAATTGGTGGTGGGCGAGTGTGGGGGTGAGGCACCATCCACGTGTCGGTAGGTGTGTGAGGTGTGGCTCACCCCCGATGCTGTTGCACGTTGTATGACCTGATACAGTATGATGTGGCTGTTCAGGGTGTGGTATAGCAAGAGTGAAAGCACGACTTTTACACGTCAAACGAGACGACACTTTCATCCCTTTCAGCGACTTGCCGGGGACGATCTGAAGAGGGGGACTGGGGGGGAGGCGATGGCAATGGCTTCCCCTGCCCACTATCATAGCGCTGCCTTCTTCAGCCGTAGTTACGACCAGAGCATTAAGGTATTGTCTGGGTGTAATGATGGGGTGTTGTTGGTTGTTCGGAATTCAGTCAGTGCAGCAGTCTGCTAGAGTATGACTATCAGGGTCGCTGAGATGACTGGTTTCCATAGCCGTGCCTCTTCAATTTCAATATATTCATAATTCGCTGCTTAAGCTCATCTTCATCTTCTTTGCTTAGACTGCCGTTGGTCAACTTGAAGCTTGTCAACTCGATCACCTCAATACCATACGCCGCTGCCAGGTTCTTGTTATTGTCGTCTACTTTGTCTGCGGAGACAAGGAATTTGAAAACGTAGGTACCCAAATATCGCTGCTCCGCCACTGCCTGAAGCTGGTCAATGCCAGACTTGGCTCCCTTTTTTTTGGCTTCGATCACGCCTATTTGGTTGTCTAAACGGATGAGGAAATCTACCTCCAGAGCCGGTTGGTTCTGGGGTCGGACACTGGCGAGTATTTCCAACCCAGGAATAGTTCGCAGCGTCTGATGTATCTGTTGCTCAAACGGGTCTCTTGGCTGTGCTGTGGTGTATTTCCCAACCTGGACGCGTAAGTAATCGTCCAGAGTGATGGAACCCGGTATTTCCTTCTGCTCTTGCAGTTGCACGTCCTTCTGTTCGGTAAATCGATAGCGATAGAGCAAACTACGACCACCTTCAGTCTGGAAGTACACAAAGGGAGTGCCAAATTCGGAGACGACCTGAAAAGCGGCCAGAGACATGATTTTGGTACCACCAGTCAGGTTGAAGATGGTGTTGTGTCCTTTGAAGTTTGTCTGGATGAACTGCTGCAGATCGTTTCGGATGGCTGGAAGATCATAGGGATCAACGCTAAGTAGAACACAGTTAATGCTTCCGCCTTCTAGCACGTTCTGTAACCGTTCTGCGATTGCTTTGGTTCGTTCAGTGTGCACCAATACCGCTATATCAGGTCGGAGATATCGAGTTGGTAACAAATTGGCCGCTGGCTGTTCGCCTATCAGTAGGATCAATGCTAAAGGCATAGAAAAACTCCTCTTTGACAGTCTTAGCCGCCAGTCCTCTGGGGCAAAACGAATTATCTTTCCTTCCGTTGCACATACCGTTCCACGTGGCGACGTGCTGCTTCCAGTTCACCTTCTGTTGTAGCTGTGGTCACCAGACGCAATTGAAAGCGAATGTCGGTACCAAGGCGTGCACGGACAATAAGATCTCGCGGTTGTTGTGCGCTAACGCCAGGCTCACCCTGACCCCATTGTTCCCCGCGAACCTCTACCACAAACGGCGCGTAGCCTATCAGTTCTTTGGCAAAACCTTCTATCCGATCTTTGTAATGATGAGATGAAATGTGAACTTTGGGTTCTATCTGCCGTGCTGGGGGCAAGGCCTCTACCAAGTTCAGAATTGCTGCCACACTTTCACCAAGCGGTGTAGGCGTGCCATCTGTTGTCAACAGGCCAGTAGAAACGAGCATGGATTTCACATTTTTATCGATAGGTGTTCCTCCAGCCAGCGCCTCGCGAATGTCGGGAAGCATAGGAAACAGGGCAATGAAAGGTAGATCCACCAGTTGAGGACGATCTTTAGGATCGCGATTAACAAGGGGGGGATGAAGTCGTGCATTGATCTGCTCGGGCTGTAGGCCTCGCAGTTGTCCAATTTCCCCTTCCTCTTCCAACCAGGGAGGTACCCAGATATGAAATAGACACTCGGCACCATAAAACTGGACGGCCAAAGCCAGCAGTGCTGACATTACTTTCCGCCCGCCGGCGATACTCACAAACAACCGATGATTGTTTCGGTAGGTGCGCAACTGAGTGCAGGCTATCTGCATGAACTCCACTGCCGCCTTGGTAGAGTCAATATCGTGGTATGTTCCGACAGAAATCGGTACGATCCAACTGATTTCACAGTGTGCTGGAAGATGTTTCATTAGCAATTCCAGTGAACTGAGTACATCATAGTCCTCGGTGTAGAGCAACACTACTCCGTCTGGATGAAGACTCTGCTCTTCTAGCAGTTCGATAGCTTCGGTGATCACTGCCGGGGCAGTGCCTAGCGTGGCGATGAGGAGTTTTTTTGACATTTTTACAACCTCCCTTGAATCAGATCTACCGGAGATACCACTCTTAAAGCGCATGGCTTTCTCTGCTGAAGCCCTCGTGCAACCTGACTCCACTTACGATCTCTCGTGACCAGGTATGCCCTGCGAACAAGGCCATTCGCAATGATCAAGCTATCGGTTAGAGCATTTTTACCCAACGGAGATCGGTGATCTCGCAAAATATCAAGAGCAACCTCTTGCGCCCTCCTTGAACAATGAATAAGTCGGATACCATAGGTTTCAAGTAACTTTTTGACTCTCGAAAGATCGCGTTCAATAGCTTCCTTTCCTCTTGTTCTTGTCATAAGCGACTCCTCTTCCTCAACTCCATCTGTACTCGTTTCTTGCAGTATCGGACTGTACAATTCCATTAGGCTGACTAACGTAAGAAAGGTATGACCCTGTTGAGATGCGAGTGCAAAAGCATCAGCAGCTACTTCCTGATCACCTGGCCTGTCATCCCGCAAGTAATCAATGAGCACAGAGGTGTCAAAAATAAAGCGCATACTCTCTACTCCGACCGCAATGAACCTCGTAGAGTCTTGATTCGGAGCCACCACGCCACATAACCTAGCACAGTACTACATTCTTCTATCTGGAGGCGTTTCAGGGTATTTCGCTGGGATTTGACTGCCTGTGCGATCAAGCTGTTGGCTCGCCGGATTGCCGGCCGCAAGGTATCATCATGCGAGAGCTGCTCAGCGTACTGGATGGCCCGGTCTAGACCGTGCTTTTCGACGACACCCATCTATCGCATCCACTCGTTGCGCGAGACTTCAGGAAGGTCTTCGGCAATCTGTTCAGCAAGTTGGATCTGGTAATCAACTGCAGCCATCAGTACACCTCCCTGGGACACGGCTCATTCAGGGATCTTGCTTGATCGCGGAACTTCGTCCATGCCTTATCATTCAGCAGCGTGTGATCCGCCAGCCACGTTCGCACAGAATCTGAGATGGGCATTTGCTCCCCACCAGTAGATAAAGCAGCTAGCAGGTTAGAAGAAGGCGTTATTAAATGAAGTCCTACCAATTTCCATCGCACAGCTCCGAGACAGCGCGGTTTTGCACCACCAAGCTTGATAGGAAAGGCTGACACGACCGCATCCCCTTGATCACCGTCCAGTCCTATAGCTCGCATCATTATTCCCATCTCCGCAGCAGTGGTGTTTTCAAAGTAAAGTGTAGTTTGAAAGCGAGTACCTTTGGGTACTACCTCCAGGAAGCGATGATTTTTCTTTGGTTGCATGTCCAAAGGCTGGAATTGCTTCGCCTGATAGAATTTCCGACCCTTCGTCTGACGCGGTGGCCAGAGGTCAGCAATCTTTATCTTGGTGGGTTCAACCTGACTCAACAGCACCGCATCCGAGAAGTGAACGCGACCCCGATGACCAGTGGAGCCAAATAACCGACAGGCTGGGCACAGCGAATTCTCGTTTTTACATCCCTCGTGCAATTGAGGCACTCGCTCACCTTTGGCGATTTGTCGCACGCATGAATTCGAGATAGCCTCCACCACGCTGCGTACCGCGCCCTTTATGCCTGTTCCCGGAATAATTAACTGATCATTGCGTCGCGCAAAAGCATAGTAAGACCGCTCACAACCTTGCAAGGTGAATAAACCAAACTCACCACTACCCACGAAGAGATAGTCGGATACCACCTCTAGCTCTAATTTCAACCGACCACTCCAGTCCCTATAGCTTTCATGGGTAGGAGGTTCATATTTCTGGGGAGGTCGTTCCTTGTCCAGTGGTACCCAGAAGAAAGGCTTGGGTTCAACCGAGACCTTCTGCCTTGCCATCACATCCTCCTTGCACTGTCAATAGTTCTCTAAGGCTGATAAAGGTGGCAATGCCGTTGCAGTAATAGATCATGGCTTTGAAGCGTCCATTCGAGCTTCCGTGGGGATAGGCCGGAAAGTTTGGGTTGACTCGGAGATCATTCAGGTTCTGCAGAAAAAATGTTCCTTCTTTAGCTTCCCATATGCCAGAGATGGGATCCAGACCATCCACGGGATCACTGGTAAGCAGCAGTGCCTGATAATTGTTTTCTGTCCGCCACCAGCGTAGTTCCCCTTGCGGACCGAAAACCGCACCCTGCTCTCTCCAATCTTGTGGCATTCCTTCACCCATCGTGAGACAGGCACCATCAGCAATCCAATGGTAGAGAGGTTGCCCTAATGACCGGGCATAGCCTTCCAGGTATCCCAGTCCGACCCGCAGCACATAGGCATAGACTTTCATAGCAGACTCCTCACGTAGTGCCTAGCTTGTCTGTTACTCTTTGAGCAACCTCATCCCATCTTTTAGGATCGTAGATACGACGAGTATACAGCCCGAGGGGTTCGGTTCGTAGAGGATCAGGCATTCCGTTTAGGGTGAAGGTAGTGCTGAGACCGTATCTTGTCTTCTCCTCGTCACTTACGAAGTCTGCCAATCCTCGCCAGAGTCCGATCTCCATGCCAGAGGTGACTTCGTCCAGGCGAGCTTCCTGCACTTGAACGGCCACCTCACCAAACCCCCGGTTTTTGCCAAAGCCAATTTGGAGCAGGCCACTGTTCATACCCTGGAATGCCAGGACAAGTAATCCCAGTTGCCAAAGTTCAAAATTTTCCAAAATCAGGTACCCTTCAAAGGTACCAGCAACGGCTACTTCCATCTCAAATGGGCCATGAGCTACAGCATGGCTCAGCCGGGAGATAGCAACTCCGTAGCGGATCTCGGTCTTGACTTCATCCACGGGCAGCAGGTCAGTGAAGGCAACACGACCTTTCAGACGGGTATGGCCGAAGAGGCGACAGGCACCACAGGAGTTTTTGTAAATCGTGGCGCTGTTTTCTTCTTTCCCGAGTTTTTTAGCGCAGCTTTCATCTTCATCAGGAAAGGTGGGGCAGGCCCACTGCCAGGACGTGTGGTCATCAAGAGTACGTAGTGCCTTCTCTACAAACCCACGTACTACCCCCTTGAGGGACGAGCCGGGAATGTAGACTGTCTCGCCTTTCTCAGGATGATATGTGCGCACAAACTGCATATCTGGCAATGTAGGGTTAGCAGAAATGCCACCAGCTTTGATCAGTAAAGGACCGCGGGGACTGATCTGGAAGGCTACACTGAGAGCGTTATATCGTGTCTTATGCATCGCCTGCCCCCCTTTCCTTCAGCCACTCGCGGAACGTTTGCAGAAACTGCGTCGCAGCCACCTCACTCGACTTGCGCTCTAGCAGATAGTCCATCAAATTGCTGATACCTACTCGCTGTATCTTGATTTCTTGAAGTTTTCCCCAGCCCGGACCGCGGGTAGTCTTACCACCAATTGCAATACCACCCTCCTCCCAAAGCCGCAAGACTGTGAGGAGAAAACCAATTTCCCACTCTTCCAGGTTCTCGGCCAGGATCTCCAGACCGAAGCGCGCCCCGGGAATCACAGTCTCAAAATCGTACTTGATACCTGAACGAGCTGTGCCCAGATCTCGATCAATACCCACGCCGTCACGGATCTGAGTGAGCGTTGGCAGGTCTTCTGGGTTAAGCAAATACGCATCCCTGAAAGCAACCCGTCCAGCAAACCAGGGAGATCCGAAAAGACGACAGGCGGTGCAACTCTCTTTCCAGACAGTCTCGGCGAAGGACTGGTCTGTTTCCGCGTCGTTCAGGAGCTGTTCCTTCTTCTTAGCCGGAATGCATGGGGCGTCAAAAGGATCACATGCCCAAAAATCTGGTCTACGATCCCAGGTGCGCAGGATTCGTTCCACCTGGAAACGCACCACGCCCTTAATGGAAGAGCCGGGAATGAAGGGCAGACCATCCGGTCCTTTGATCACAGGCATGTCAGTACCAGTTGGCTCCAGAGAGAGGCGGCTGCTCACAGACAAAGCCGTCTGCATTACCAGAATTGCCTGGATTCTGGTCTGACTAGCGAATGTTGCGAAGACACTCATTGCTTAACCTCTCGCTGAGTCGTTCCCTTAGCATCCCAGACGTGCCAGCGCACTGTATAGCCAAGCGTGCGCCGCACCAGTTCCATGTGTACATCGCCAACTAACTGAGAATTGTCGGTACCCACAATCGATTGAGCTTCGCTTCTGAGACTATCCAGAAGGCTGTTCGCCTCCTCCGCCCATTCAATGTAGATTTCCTTCCGGGCTGCCTGATAGCGGATAAAGAGTTCTACTGGCAGCCAGGAGGGACTCTGTTCAGCAACAGCCTGGATATTACGGAGTTGTCGCTCTTTGTGGTCTTTGTCGCTAAGAGGTTTTTTTTCTACATTCTCAAAGATCTGAGCCAGTTTGTCTGCCAAATCTCTAGACATCTGGACTAACTTCTCCTCTCTGCGATCTATCTCGCGCAAGATATGAGCATTCTTCCTGGGATTATCGGTAAACTTTCTCATTTCTCTTCTACCTCCTGATGGAATGGATGACAAACCAGAAACTCGCCAAAGCCTTCATCTCGTCGCTTGCCGACTCCCTGTTCCTCCAAAGTTTGTAGAGTAGAGATGATCTCATCCAACGTTCCATCCCAGCGGTACACGTAAACACTACCCATACGGGCAGCCAAGTTGGTCGGTTTGGGCAAACCCCAGGCGGTAGACCAACCACCGGCAAAATCAGGGCGCGTCATCCACCAGACTGGTTCCAGTGCCTGTCCGTTGATACGCAGGATTGGTGCCAAAGCAGGTATACCGCTATCCTGGAATACGCCAGGACTTAACAAGTCTACAGAGAAGTATGTGCCTTCTGGCTTTGCAGGAAGATCTTCAGCGTTGGTAGCCAAAGATTTCAGATCTTGCCAGCAATGAACCAGTATCTCATTGAAAAGCCTTACTCGCTCCTCGATATCGGGAAAACCTACCACCTCAGCTTCCTCAGCTTTTACACGACCATAACCTCGCGTGTGAAGGGCACCAATCGCGATGTGATTAATGGCCTCTATAAGGTCTGCCACATCTGATCGCTCACCATATATGCGTCCCAGAAAGACCAAGTCGGACACCTTTTCATCTGGTTGAACCGTTACCGGACTTAAGGCGTTCGCCGTGTACAGCACCTGTTCTACGGCAGCGCGTCGGTATCGACTGATCCCCACTTTTGTCTGTGAGTGGTAACGTAGCCGTGATTGGCAGTAGCGTTCAGTGGTACCGTCACGGTAGACTGTGTAAAACCCCGTTATCGCTTCCATACGGCTGCCACATGTGAGACATGTTAGAACGAACGGCGCGGCAAAACAGGCCCCGGCTCTTTCAAGAAGAGAGTATGCCAGTTGAGGTATAAGGGCATCCACAACCCCATGGCCCTGATTGTCGGGATGTGGTTCCTTTTTGAAGCCACTTGCCTGTTTGCATGTTAGAGCACTGAGTGGTAACGGAAGGGCGTAACATATTGGACGCCATTCTGTTGTGGGGAAAAAGTTTCCAATACGCACACGTTGCACAGTGGGCAAAATATCCTGCCGACCCTGGATCAGGAGCCATTCAGCCCATGCACCCCGCAGTATCCGGCCTGGAATGTACTGAGTTGGACTCAAAAACTGAGAGCTGGCCCGTACATCACCTAATATGAGAGGGTTATTTGGCTTAATCTTCAGCCACATTTTGGCCCCCTGACCATTGACTCCAAAGCATTTCCAGATGTTGTTGAGAGACTGGCAAGCTATTCACAGTAGCCTCAATCCTCGTTTTTTCAATCTCCAGCCATCCCATACCTCGTGTACGTCCCCCACCGATACCAGACATCGATCTTGCAGCCAGGATGACTAATGCGCAGGCCTGCATAGCGCTCGTCTGATCTGGAAAATATCCCTCGCAGATTGCCGTAGCTTCAAGCAAACCAGGTGAAGTAGTCTCGATAAAGAACAAACGTCCTGGCAAAGCAGCACGCCGTTGGCGACTGATTGAAACGCCACTTCGAATTTGCGTCATCGTATCCAGTTCAAATCGTACATCCTGAAAGCGAAGGGGTGCCGGAAAACGCGGATGACCGAATACTTGACAAACAATACAAAGATGGTTCGGATCAGGGCACATTGTATTTGGGGTCGGCCCATTACATACTTTTTGACCCCAGGTATGCAGAAGTACCTCAGCCCGATCCCTCAAGGCACCCTTCATCGTAGTCGCGGGGATAACGTACACACCATCAGACGATCTTGACAATGCCTTATCAGCTCCCCATCGCCATCGATTCCCTGCGGTATGAAAAGCTGTTGTTAGAGTAAAGTAAAATTTCAAGGATAAACGCTCCATTAGTCTTGCTCCTCTATCTGAACATCAGCCCGCATTGCCCGCAATTCGGCCAGTTCCAGGATATCGAGCAGGGCAGTTTGCCAGCCAACCCTACTATGCTTTTTGTATACTTGCCAGAGAGATGAGGGTGCTTTAGTTTGATAACCCTGCTGTGTGGCTAGTTCGCCCACCTCCGATAAAAAGGTGGTCAATTGGAGACGATCTTGATCGCTTCTACGGGCAATGTCGTAGTAAATCATGTTGAGCGAGATCCACATTCCCCTGTCTAACATTTCACCCCATCGATGGCGTAAAGACCTAGGCCATCGGGATGCTTCCTTTACCAGTGCGATGGACTTTCTGGCCCGATCAAGGCTGTACGGCCTGGCTGTGAGTCTATTAATATCACGCTGGTAGTAGCTCATCAAAGCCTCAGCCTTTTCTGCAGCGATAGGAGTAGGTAGCCAGAGAAAAGTTAATGCACTCTGAGGATGTGCTTGAACCATTTTGGCTTCTCTTTTAGCACTCCTGAGTAGATCGTTAGCGAGATACTCCAGATAGCGAACTGGATGCTTGACATCAGCAACGGCAATCCCACACGAGGCTGTAACTGCTTGCGGCCAGCTCTGCGGCCAATAGCCCAAGTTTTGTGTCACCCGGCTCTTAATCTCTTTTTCAAACCGCTCCAGGAACCGTATTGCTACTTCCCAGGCATAACCTGCCTGGATCAAGAGTGTTACGTCATCACCACCAATATTAACAATTTCAAAGGGCCAGTATCTGTCAACTTTCTGCAATTCCTCGCTGCATACCTCCCATAAAGCCTCAAACAGGGCCTGTTCAGTTCCTTCCCTTAATGCTTGTGAAAGAGCTGCAAATTCCTCCTGACTACTAACCCGTTGCAGCAACTGGCCAATATCGTTCCCATCGGCATAGAGAAACGCCACATAGTTACGACGAGCACTCTTCACTAAATGGTCTAAATCTGGAGGATGCCTGGCTGTAAGATTGCATTGCCGGTATTTTTGATAAAAACGCACATTAAATCGGCCCCGAACAGTGTGTGCTTCGCTTCGCACTCCTGTTCTGTGCCGTTGCAAACAGACTACACATAATGATACTATCTCGACTTGTTCTTGCTCTTCAGGTTCGTAACGGTGAACGTTCTCTACGGCAACTCTTTTACCACATGCTTCGCACCTCTTGCCAAAGGGGATAGCCTCGAAGAAAGGGGAGTTTGACCTCTGATACTTCATTCTACGAACCTGGGCACTCAGAAAAGCCACTCGTCGAGCAAAATCGCCGCTCTGCAGAGTTGGTTGATGAGCATCCCAAAGCCGCTTTGACCATCCATTGTGAGGATGACTTGCAGGCGCAGGAGGTAATGGGTCACTTTCATGAGAGATTGTCACTGTAGCAGTTAGCGTATGCTTCAAGTAAATATCCTCAATAGCTTCCCTGGCATCATTAACTTTGTCTTCTGGAAGCTCGAAAAGGAAGCTGCCTCCTGAGCAATAAATTTTCTTTCCACCCAGCTTTTCAATCTTTTTCGTAACCTCATCTTCGCATTCCAGGAGCAGTTGACTGCCGCCACGAATCTGAGGCAGAGAAGATGTTTCAAAAACGAACTCTTTGATAGCATCTACATCACCGTGCAGAAGTATCTGTTGTCCACTTTTGCTCATAGAGGCCTCTCCAGTAAAATAACAATAACACCCCCCACCAGAAATACCAGCAAGAAGCACACAAGGGATCGACAGTCGTGCTGAATGTTCCTGCTAATTCCTTCCTACCCACGTGACAACAGACAGTTGTCTAAGAAGGAATGGGGCGCTATCAGTCGAATGGTGATCCGCTACAGGCCATCGGTTTGTATATGTGTCATATTGTACACGTAGAAGTGGTCTTTTGGCAGATGAAATGACCTCTGATATGCCGATGATTCTGGATGCCGGGTTTTACATCGAGGGCAAGGGTGATCGCAAACGCCACAAGCCTGACGAGCCGATACCGTTTCGGGGGGGGTGACACCCAGAGAAGCCTGTCCTGATCCCTCACATCACAACCCTGTGCAGGGTGTCGCGGTAGAGCGTCTGGGTTTGCGAATGTGTTGGCGACCCGTCGGGGAGTAAAGCGCCAGTTAACCACTTGCACTTACCCCTAAACGGAGCGGTTGCGTTTGCGAATGTGTTGGCGACCCGTCGGGGAGTAAAGCGCAGAACCGGTGGGACGTGGTTTGTACAGGGTAATATCACATCTTCATTGATACGGTGCATCACAACTACTGGTCTCGGCGCTGTCGATCAGTTCGGTGATGGAGGTTGCCGCGCTCTGAGGGGTGGATTTTCCACCTGTGCTCGTCCATGACCTGCACCACGGTCACGGGATGAGCGCGGAAGATGGTCAAGTCTGACCGCTTGTCCTCCTTGTAACCGGCAGGGAAACCGCTGCGACCCGCACCGGAGCGTGAGCACGGTCATGCGGCAGTGTGGCTGCCGCACTCCAAATGCTGCGCTGCGCCACTGACAACCCTGGCTGACAACGGTACCCTCGCCGAAACGGGAGACTACTGCGGGCTGAACGGCAATGCCAGTTCTGTGCGTCCGCGCTCAGGCGTGGTGGCAGAGGGATTGTCGGGCCACGGGTTATGAACGCTCGTGCACCCGATTTGATATAACCGAATGCGGCGATCATCCAGCAGCACGCGATTCTCTCGAATGTACGAGGGAGATGCTCGCGATCCGCTTCTCACCCGGTATTGGTGGTGAGAACTGGTTACGACCTTCTTTCACTCCCCACTAAATTCGTAAAATCTCGTAAGTACTTGACAAATCTTGAAAATCACTATAGACTATGGAAACCATTCCCGATAAGTATCGAACGGGGCAATCGTGTATGACAGATCACAGCAATGATGCGCTTCCGCCAGAAGTACGGCGTGATCAGATTATGGCCTTGCTCCAGCGCTACGGTCAGATCACTGTGAAGTGGTGTGCCGAGCAGCTCGGTGTTTCTGAGGTGACGATTCGGAGCGATTTTGCCATTCTCGAACGCGAGGGTATGCTGCGCCGGGTGTGGGGTGGGGCTGTTTTGGATCGACCGCTCTGGCCTGAAGGCAGTTTCGCTTCGCGTTTGAAGCAGCAGGCAGCCGAGAAGGAGCGGATTGCCCGTATTGCGGCTGAGTTGATCGTCGATGGTGATACGGTGATGCTCGATGCCAGTACGACGGCCTATGCGATTGCCCGTCAGATTGCGGATCGCCGTAATTTGACGGTCATTACGAATGGGATGCATCTGGCGCTGGCGTTGGGCGCTAATCCGGCAATTACGACGATTGTGATCGGTGGGCAGGTGCGCGGTGATACCGGTTCGCTCACCGGTACGCTGGCCGAAGAGATGTTGCAACGACTGCACGCTGATAAGGGTTTTTTTTCGGCACGTGGTCTGACTGTGGCGAAAGGTTTGACCGAAAGTTCTATTCCCGAAGGGTTGCTGAAAGCTGAGATGGTGCGCCACGTGGATCGGGTGATTGCGGTGCTTGATAGCAGTAAGCTCGGTCAGACGGCGTTGACCAGCTTTTGTCCGGTGGATGCGATTCACCATTTGATTACCGCCGGGCCGGATGCTCCGGAGCGGAGTGCACCGTTTACCGGTTTTTTTCCGATCACGATTGTGTAGTGAGGGTTGTATGCAGGTTTCGCCGGTGCTTGAGATACGCGATATTTCGCGGCGGTTCGGTAATACGCAGGCGCTCGATGGCGTCAGTTTGCGGTTGTATCCGGGTGAGGTGCATGCGCTGCTCGGTGAGAATGGCGCCGGTAAGTCTACGTTGATCAAGATTATGACCGGTGTGTACCAGCCTGATAGCGGTCAGATCCTGCTCGATGGCCGTCCGGTGCATATCGGGAGTACGCTGGCTGCACAGCGGTTGGGGATTGCGGCGATCTATCAGGAACCGCTGATGTATCCCGATCTGAATGTGGCTGAGAATATTTTTATCGCTCACGCCGGTCGGGGGCCGTTTGTCGATTGGGGACGGATGTACCGCGAGGCGGAGGCGCTGCTGGCGCAACTCGATGTGCGGCTGGATGTGCGTCTGCCGGCCCGTGGGTTGAGTGTCGCTGCCCAGCAGACGGTAGAGATTGCGAAGGCGCTGGCGCTTCAGGTGCGTGTGTTGATTATGGATGAGCCGACGGCAGCGCTGTCGGCGCATGAAGTGGAGCAGCTCTTTGCAATTGTGCGACGTTTGCGCGATCAAGGGGTGGCCATCCTCTTTATTTCGCACCGGATGGAAGAGGTGTTTGCGATTGCCGACCGCATTACGGTGTTTCGTGATGGCCGGCTGATCTCTTCAGCGCCACGCGCTGAGGTGACGCCCGAACAGGCGATTCGTGATATGGCCGGGCGGAGTGTTGAGCAGCTCTTTCCGCGCCGTCATACGGTGCGCGATCAGGTGCTGGTAGAGGTGCGTGATCTGAGCCGTCAGGGTGCGTTCCAGGGGATTTCGTTTGATGTGCGGGCTGGGGAAGTGTTGGGCTTTGCCGGTCTGGTTGGGGCACGACGCACCGATGTGGGGCTGGCGCTCTTCGGCATCGCTCCCGCCGATAGCGGGACGGTGCGGATCGATGGGCAACTCGTCCGAATTACCAATCCCCGTCAGGCTATGCGTCACGGTATCGCGTATGTCAGTGAGGATCGGCGCGGTCTCGGCCTTTCGTTGCCTATGTCGATTGCGGCCAATATCACCTTACCAACGCTCCGTCGCTATCTCAATCCACTCGGTTTGTTACGACAGGCAGATGAGATTGCGACCGCCGAGGCGTATCGCCAACGGCTGGCCATCCGGGCACCCTCAGTGGCGGTCGAAGTGGGCAAACTGTCAGGTGGCAATCAGCAGAAGGTGATGCTGAGCAAATGGCTTAATACCCGGCCTCGTTTGTTGATCCTCGATGAACCAACCCGCGGGATCGATGTTGGGGCAAAGGCTGAGGTGCACCAGATGATTGATGATCTGGCGGCGGAAGGGATTGCCATCATTCTCATCTCGTCGGATTTGCCCGAGGTGCTGGCGATGAGTGATCGGGTGTTAGTGATGCGTGAGGGCCGACAGATGGCGATCTTTTCACGTCAGGAAGCAACTCAGGAACGGGTGCTGGCAGCGGCGATGGGCCAAATGTATGACGGGATGCCGGTCGGGTGATTCCCTAGAGAACGGCATGGAACAGTTGATCACGCGCTGAGGAAGATTACCGGTAGGTCAGGTAGGGAGCACACCATGAATACGTGGCGACAGCGGATTCGGCCAGAGCAGATCCGCGAGTTGAGTTTGATCGGGTTAATCGTCATTGCGCTGTTGATTTTTGGCTGGCAGATCGAAAATTTCCTCTCGGCGCGCACGTTTAACCGCATTACGTCGAGTGTGGCGATTGTCGGTATGGTAGCCATCGGGCAGACGCTCGTGGTGCTGACCCGCAATATCGATCTGTCAGTAGGTTCTATCGTTGGCTTTACCGCCTATTTTGTCGGTGCGCAACTGGCCGCGAATAACGGCTTACCGCCGCTCGTTGCGGTAGGGCTGGCCCTGCTGGTGGGCGGTACGATGGGTCTGATCAATGGTCTGATTGTGGCCTATGGCCGGGTGCCGGCGATTATTACAACCCTGGGGACGCTGGCAATCTACCGGATGTTGCTGATTAATTACGCGAATGCACGCACGATTACTGTCGACTCGCTGCCGTCGTGGGTGGTTGAGTTGAGCAGACAGAATCTCTTCTCTATCGGTGATTTTGCCGTTCGACCACTGTTTGCGATTACGGTTGTTGCCGTGGTGGTGTTTCAGTTGGTGTTGGGCTACACCATCTTCGGTCGGCGATTGTACGCGATTGGTTCCAATCCCGAAGCAGCACGTTTTGCCGGTTTGCCGGCTCAGCGTATGGTGCTGGCAGCGTTTGTGCTCTGCGGCATGCTCGCCGGGTTGGCCGGGTTCCTGTTTCTGGCCCGCTTTGGCAATATCACGGCGGTTGCCGGGCAGGGCATCGAACTCGAGTCGGTGGCGGCAGTGGTTGTTGGTGGTGTGAACACGTTTGGCGGATCGGGAACGGTGCTGGGTGCGCTATTGGGTGCTTTCCTCATCGACTTGCTCGGCCAGGGGCTGTTGCGCTGGCTCGGTATCAGTGAGTTCTGGCGTGATGCTCTCTTGGGATTGTTGATCCTGCTGGCAGTTGCTTCAGACTCGGTCATTTTAGGCTGGCTACGCCGTTTGTGGGCAGCGCCGGCCTTGCGTGCGGAGGTCGGCCATGAACGCTAAACTGCGTCGCCTGCTGAGTTGGGAGGGGTTGTTACTGGCAGTTTTGCTGCTGGTTGCAATCATCAACACCAATCTGGCTCCGGCGTATGTAAGCCTGAATAATCAGATTAATCTCTTTCAATTGTCAATCGAGAAGATTATTGTGGCGCTGGTGATGACCTTCATCATCATCAATGGTGAGATCGATCTGTCAGTGGCGTCGGTGATGGGGTTGGCTGCCTGTATCGTGGCTGTTCTCTTCGAGCAAGGCATACCGATGGAGCTGGCGATTGTGGTGGCGCTGCTGGCCGGTGCGTTGTGTGGCGCATTCAACGGTTTCTGGGTCGCCTATGTCGGGCTACCGTCGCTGGCAGTGACCCTGGCCGGTATGATCGGGTTTCGTGGCGTGGCCCGGATTCTGATCGAGGATCGTTCGATTGGAGGTTTTCCAGCCTGGTTTACTGCGCTTGGACAGCAACCACTGATCGGCCCATTCCCTTTCAGTCTGATCGTCTTTGGCTGTCTGTTCGCGATTGCCTTCGTCGTTCTGCAATACTCCGGCGTTGGTCGTCTGGTCTACGTGGTGGGCCATAACGCGGCGGTTGCCCGCTATTCCGGCATCGATGTTGCCCGGCTGAAGCTCGGTCTCTTTGTCGCCTCTGGTCTGATTGCGGCGCTGGCCGGTATTTTGCTGGCAGCCCGGCTGGGTGCTGTGCGAGGGAATACCGCCGATGGGTTTGAGCTGGATATTATCACGATGGTGCTCCTCGGCGGCGTAAGCATCTTTGGCGGGGTCGGCAATCTGGTTGGCGTCGGACTTTCGATCCTCGTTATCCTCAATCTGCGCAACGGGATGTCGTTGCTCAATGTAACGGGCAACGTGCAAACCGGTGTTGTGGGCTTGTTGTTGATCCTCTCGGTGTTGTTGCCTAATCTGGCTCAGATTGTGCGTGAACGCTGGCAACGACGCATTGTACAGCGAAAGGAGGTGCCTGCCGAAATCGAGACCAGTGTTTCGTCGTAGATGACAGGTATCGAACAGTGGTGTTCAATCGTTGCTCGTGGTTAGAGGAGTGTGTCTATGAAGTTGACAAAATCCCATCTCTTTCCGGTTGTTCTGCTGATCGTCGCTCTGTTGCTGGCAGCCTGTACACCGCAAGCTCAGACGCCTGCCCCAACCAGTGCCCCGGCACCGACCAGTGCCCCGGCGCCAACCAGTGCTCCTGCGCCGACGACTGCACCAACCGGTAGCGTTGTGTCGGCAACACCTGGTCTGGATATCGATATGATCCTGTTGCCCAAGTTCCTGGGGATCGCCGTCTTTGATCAGGCATACGAAGGCGCTAAGGAAGCACACGCCGAACTGCAAAACAAGGGCGAATTGATCTTCACCGGGCCAACCGCCGAGAACTCGGTGGCCGGGCAGATCGAGACGCTGACCAACGCGGCGACGCAGGGCGTGAAGGCGGTGATGCTCTCGAATAACGCCGGTGACCAGATTGCCGCCGCTGCCCAGGCAGCCCAGGCGGCAGGGGTGAAGGTGATCACCTGGGATTCGCCCATCCCCTCGGCGCAAGGCGAGAGTGTCTTTGTCGCGCAGGTTGATTTCAACGAGACCGGACGAGTGATGGCCGATATGGCGCTGTCGATCCTTGGCCCAGAGGGTGGTGAGTTTGCCATTCTCTCGGCCTCGCCCGATGCCGCCAACCAGAACGCCTGGATTGCGGCGATGAAAGAGGTATTGACCGAGCCGAAGTATGCCAATCTCAAACTGGTTGACACCGTCTACGGCAACGACCAGTCCGAGGAAAGCTACAACCAGGCGTTGGCGCTGGTCGATAAATACCCGAATTTGAAGCTGATTATGGCCCCCACCACCGTTGGCATCGCGGCGGCAGCCAAGGCGATGACCGACGAAGGGCTGTGCGACCGGGTCAAGGTGTCAGGGCTGGGTCTGCCGTCCGAGATGGTTAGCTACACGCTGAGCGGGTGTGCGCCGCAGTTTGCCCTCTGGAGCTTCACAGACCTGGGTTATCTGACCTATCATCTGACGTATCTGATCGCTTCCGGCGCATTACAGGGGGTTGAGGGTGAGCGCTTCAACGCCGGGCGGATGGGTACCTACACCATCGAGAAGGACCCGACGCGACCAAACGGGCTACGGGTGCTGATGGGGCCGTTCACCGTCTACACTGCCGAAAACATCTTGCAAGAGGTTGAGGCACCGAGCGGGACGGGTAATGCTCCGATCACGTTGCAACCGGGCTTGCAGGCCGATATGATCCTGCTGCCCAAGTTCCTGGGGATCGCCGTCTTCGATCAGGCACACGAAGGCGCCAAGGAAGCGCACGCCGAGTTGGGCAATCCGGGACAGTTAATCTTCACCGGGCCAACCGCCGAGAATTCGGTGGCCGGTCAGATCGAGACGCTGACCAACGCGGCGACGCAGGGGGTGAAGGCGGTGATGCTCTCGAATAACGCCGGTGACCAGATTGCCGCTGCTGCCCAGGCAGCGCAGGCGGCAGGAGTGAAGGTAATCACCTGGGACTCGCCCATCCCCTCGGCGCAAGGCGAGAGCGTCTTTGTCGCGCAGGTTGATTTCAGCGAGACCGGGCGGGTGATGGCCGATATGGCGCTGTCGATCCTCGGCCCGGAGGGGGGTGAGTTTGCCATTCTCTCGGCCTCACCCGATGCCGCCAACCAGAACGCCTGGATCGCGGCGATGAAGCAGGTCTTGACCGAGCCGAAGTATGCCAATCTCAAACTGGTTGACACCGTCTATGGTAACGACCAGTCCGAGGAGAGCTACAACCAGGCGTTGGCGCTGGTCGATAAATACCCGAATTTGAAGCTGATTATGGCCCCCACCACCGTTGGCATCGCGGCGGCAGCCAAGGCGATGACCGACGAAGGGTTGTGCGACCGGGTCAAGGTGTCGGGGCTGGGTCTGCCGGCAGAGATGGCCAGCTACACCCTCAGCGGGTGTGCGCCGCAGTTTGCCCTCTGGAGCTTCAAAGACCTGGGTTATCTGACCTACTATCTGGCCTACGGCATTGCCACCGGTCAGTTGCAGGGGGTGGAAGGTGAGCGCTTCAACGCCGGGCGGATGGGCACCTACACCATCGAGAAGGATCCGACGCGACCGAACGGGCTACGGGTGCTGATGGGGCCGTTCACCGTCTACACTGCCGAAAACGTGAATGAGTAATTGATGTTGCAGACGGCAGGGAGATCATCCCTGCCGTCGCTCACACTAAAGATAGGCGTAGTGATACTATAGAGATGTTTCCATTGTTATCAATGATCTTGTTACCCCCGGAGAGGCAACCATGAAACGAGTTGGTTTCACGCTCAAAGTCAAACCGGAGCTGATCGAAGAGTACAAGGCCCATCATGCCAATGTCTGGCCGGAGATGCTCGACGCCCTGCGCCGGCATGGCTGGCACAACTATACCCTGTTCATGCGTGATGATGGGTTGTTGTTTGGCTATGTTGAAGTCCCGGAGAGTTTTGAGAAAGCCCTGGCCGGGATGGCTACAGAAGAGGTGAATGCACGCTGGCAGGCAATGATGGCTCCCTATTTTGAGAATCTTAGCGGTGCATACGCCGACCAGAGCATGGTGCAACTGGAAGAGGTATTTCATCTGGATTGACACTGGCAGATGATGCCCATCTGCACTACACGCTGACAGCAGGTGTCACGTCGGGCGCACGACTCTGTTATGTATGGGAAGAGTTGCATAATGGGCGACACCTGATCGTTGTCCGCAATAGATAGGGCAGCGTCACTAGCGCGGCCCGGATATAACGAGAGATTGATACCGGACGACAGGCCGGTTATCCGGCACAGGAGGAAACGTATGACCTTTACTGCTCCGACGCCGGCGCAGATTGAAGCAGCGTACACTGTAGCACGTGAACGTTACGCGGCCCTCGGTGTTGATACTGAAGCGGCAATGACAACCCTGGCCACTGTCAGCCTGAGCCTTCACTGCTGGCAAGGCGACGATGTAGGCGGCTTTGAAAATCCCGGTGGCCCGCTAGAGGGTGGCATCGCGGCAACCGGAAACTATCCCGGCAAAGCCCGCAACGGCGATGAATTACGCAGTGATCTCGATCTGGTCTATCGCCTCTTACCCGGTCGGCACCGGCTCAACCTGCACGCCATCTACGCGGAAACCGGTGGGGTTAAGGTGAGTCGGGACGAGCTGCGCCCTGAACACTTCGCCACCTGGCTGGATTGGGCAAAAGCAAACGGTCATGGGATCGATTTCAACCCGACCTGCTTTTCACATCCACTGGCAGCGGATGGGATGACGCTGGCCCATCCCGATCCGGCGATTCGCCGGTTTTGGATCGATCACTGTATCGCCTGCCGGCGAATTGGGGCACACTTTGGGCGCGAGCTGGGAACACCGTGCGTCACCAATATCTGGATACCCGATGGCATGAAAGATAATCCGGTTGACCGGTTAGGGCCACGGCAGCGCTTGCGTGAATCGCTGGACGCCATTCTGGCCGAGCCGCTCGATCCGGCGCATAACCGCGATGCCGTTGAAGCCAAGCTCTTTGGCATCGGTTCTGAGAGCTATGTCGTTGGCTCACACGAGTTCTACCTAGGGTATGCGGTGAGTCATCCAGGACTGCTGATCTGCCTTGATAGTGGCCATTTTCATCCGACCGAAGTGATTTCCGATAAGATTTCGGCAGTCTTACTGTTTGTTGATGAACTCCTGTTACACGTCAGTCGCGGTGTGCGTTGGGACAGTGATCACGTAGTCACACTTTCAGATGAAACCCAGGCGATGATGCAGGAAGTGGTGCGTGGTGGGTTTCTGTCACGCACGCATATCGGCCTCGATTTCTTCGACGCCAGTATCAATCGGGTAGCGGCCTGGACAATCGGCGCCCGGAATGTTCTGCGGGCGTTACTGATCGCCTTGCTTGAACCTACGGGACGGCTCCGCGAACTGGAACTGGCGGGTGATACAACTGCCCGTCTTGCCATCCTCGAAGAACTCAAGGGAATGCCGTGGCAGGCGGTCTGGGACATGTACTGTTACCGTCACGACGTTCCGATAGGGATCGCGTTTCTCAACGAGATCCGTCACTATGAAGCAGCAGTCCTGGCGATGCGTAGCTAGTCGTTGCGACAAACAAGGTCTCTTCGTCAGACAGGGAGTTTCCTGATGAACACAGATAACACTCGGTTTCGCCATGTCAAGTATGGGTGGGATGCAGCCTATGCAGCGACACTCGATCCGGTAGCACGTCTGGTATACCGCTCGAATCTGTTAGGGAGTGATCAGCGGATTACGAATACCGGCGGCGGAAACACATCGGCTAAGATCACCGAGCGTGATCCACTCACGGCAGCGCCGGTCGAGGTGTTGTGGGTGAAAGGTTCAGGTGGTGATTTGCGCACCAGCACCCGCGCCAATTTTGCTTCACTCGAACTACGCAAATTACGCGAATTGCGCACGATGTATCTGCGCGATCCGGCTCGCGGCCCGAAGACTGCCATCGAGGATGCGATGGTTGATCTCTACCCGCACTGCACCTTCAATCTCAACCCACGGGCGTCATCCATTGATACACCGCTCCATGCGTTCATTCCCTACCGTCACGTCGATCACATGCATCCGAATGCGGTGATCGCCATCGCTGCTTCACGCAACGGCGAGCGATTGACGCGCGAGATTTACGGTGATGAGGTTATCTGGATGCCTTGGCAACGTCCGGGTTTTGATCTCGGTCTGAAGCTGGAGCAGATTTGTCGTGAGCATCCGCAGGCGAAGGGGGTCATTCTCGGCGGGCACGGATTGATCAATTGGGCCGATGATGATCAGGAATGCTATGAGCGGACGCTTGATCTGATCGAGCGTGCAGCACGATACATCGAAGCCCATGATCGTGGCGAGGCAACGTTTGGTGGTGCGCGCTATGATGCACTCCCATTTGAACAACGCCGCTCAGTTCTGGCGGCCATCTTACCCTGGCTGCGAGGGCAGATCAGCCAGCAACGACGCTTCATCGCCACCATTCAGGACGATGCGACCACGCTCCGCTTTGTCAATAGTGTCGATGCACCTCGCCTGGCCGAATTGGGCACCAGTTGTCCTGATCATTTTCTGCGGACGAAGATTAAGCCGCTTTACATTGACTGGCATCCCCAGGCGGAAACGCTCGACGATTTACAGCGCAAACTGGCCGTAGGACTTGAACGCTATCGCGCCGATTACACCCACTACTACGAAACCCACCGCCGTCCCGACTCACCACCGATGCGCGATCCGAATCCAAGCGTGATTCTCATTCCGGGACTGGGGATGATCGCCTGGGGCAAAGACAAGAGCGAGTCGCGGGTGACGGCAGAGTTTTATACGGCAGCGATAGAGGTGATGCGCGGTGCTGAAGCGATTGACGAATACACTGCACTACCGCTACAAGAAGCCTTTGATATCGAGTACTGGCAGCTTGAAGAGGCCAAACTGCGACGAATGCCGCCGGAGAAGGAGCTGGCCCGTCAGGTGATAGCTGTCGTCGGTGGCGGGAGTGGCATCGGTCGTGAGGTGGCTTTACGGCTGGCTAACGAGGGTGCGCATATCGTTTGTGTGGATAAAGATGGAGCAGCGGCGCAGGCAACGGCACAGGCGATCATTGATCGCCACGGGATGGGCATTGGGGTTGCCGGGAGTGATATTTCGGCTTGCGGCCCGGCAATCGGGCTGGTGGCCGACATCACGGATCGCACCAGTGTGCGGACAATGCTCGAACAAGTTGTACTGGCCTACGGCGGTCTGGACGCCGTAGCGGTGACTGCCGGTATCTTTGTCGCTCCCGATAGCGAAGGCCGCATTCGCGACGAACAATGGGCATTAACCTTTGCCATCAATGTCACCGGTCACTATCTGGTGGCCGATGAAGCTGCCCGTATCTGGCGTAAACAGGGTTTACCGGCCAACCTCGTCTTGACAACATCGGTGAATGCAGTAGTTGCCAAGAAGGGATCGCTCGCCTACGATACCAGCAAAGCCGCAGCCAATCATCTGATCCGTGAACTGGCTATCGAACTGGCACCGCTGGTGAGGGTCAACGGTGTAGCCCCGGCGACTGTCGTGCAAGGAAGCGGCATGTTTCCGCGTGAGCGGGTGATCGCGTCATTGACCAAATACGGGATTCCGTTCACTGCCGACGAACCGACCGACGTGCTCACCGACAAACTGGCCCGTTTCTACGCTGAACGCTCACTGCTCAAGCGCCCAATCACGCCAGCCGACCAGGCCGAAGCCTTTTTCCTGCTCCTGAGCCAGCGGCTGAGTCAGACAACCGGCCAGATCATCACGGTTGACGGCGGACTCCACGAAGCCTTCCTGCGTTGAGGGGGCAACACCATGACAGAACTGGCACATTTTATTGCGATTGACATCGGTGCTTCGAGCGGGCGCGTCATTCTAGGGCGTTGGGACGGCACACGCTTCACCCTGGAGGAGATCCATCGCTTTCCGAATGGGATGATCGAGCGTGACGGTCATCTGTTTTGGGATGTCAATCGACTCTGGCACGAGGTGCAGCACGGACTGCGTACCTACGCCCGTCACGAGCAATCAAGCCGGTTAGCCAGCATTGGGATCGACACCTGGGCAGTCGATTACGGCCTGATTGATGAAGCGGGTAATCTCATCGGTGATCCCTTCGCCTACCGCGATGCTCGCAATGAAGGCATGGCCGAGCGAGTTGATGCGATTATCCCGCCGACCGAACTATATGAGCGTACCGGGCTGCAACGGCTCCCTTTCAACACCCTCTACCAGTTGTACGCCGAACGGCAGGGTGACCGCTTGCCGCGAGCAGCCACGATGTTGCTTATACCCGATCTCTTTCACTACTGGCTGACCGGGAAACGGGTCGCCGAGTATACCAATGCGTCAACGACCATGTTCCTCGATGCCCGACGACGGGTATGGGCAACCGATCTCCTGGAGCGGTTGGGCATCCCAACTCACTTGCTACCACCACTGGTTATGCCGGGAACGCCGCTTGGCCCTCTCGTGCCCGAACTGCGTGAAGCGCTCGGACTGCCGGGCAACGTTACGGTGGTGGCGGTCGGCACGCACGACACCGCCAGTGCCGTTGCTGCCGTACCTCACCTTGATGCCCAGAGCGCCTACATCAGTAGTGGGACGTGGAGCCTGGTAGGGGTGGAGCGCAGCGAACCACTGATCAATGAAGCTGCCCGCCGCCTGAACGTGACGAACGAAGGTGGCGTGTATGGAACGATTCGCCTGCTCAAAAATGTCAGCGGATTATGGCTCTTGCAAGAGTGTCAGCGCTGCTGGCAGGCCGATGGCCTGAACCTGAGTTGGGATGCGATCATCGCGCAGGCTGCTGCTGCACCAGCAGGACGTTCATATATCGACCCCGACGCGCCAGAATTCCTGGCCGTTGGCGACATGCCGGCCCGCATCCGCGAATACTGCCGACGCAATGGTCAGCCCGTACCAGAGACGGTAGGCGAGATTGCCCGCTGCTGCCTCGATAGCCTGGCGTTACGTTACCGAGAGGTCATTGATGCGCTGGCCGATCTCACCGGTCAACCGATCACGACGGTACGGATTGTTGGTGGCGGCAGTCAGAACACGCTCCTCTGCCAGTTAACGGCCGATCTGTGCCGGCGACCGGTAGTTGCCGGGCCAACCGAAGGCACGGCCCTGGGCAACATTCTGGTGCAGGCGATAGCGATGGGGTATCTGCCTGATCTGGCGACGGCACGGCAGGTTGCTGCGGCGTCGGTCAGCCAGACTACATACCGGCCGGGGGTGTTGATGTGAGGATTGGGTGGCGCGGTGACCGAATGAGGAACAGGTGAAGCCACCGCGCGCCCGCACCTCGGCCACGGGAAGAGCAGAGGTGCGGGGAAGTGGTGTACGTTGTGTTCCGCCACGCCTGGAAACGTATGCTACTGGCTCTCCCTGCGTCTGCCGATCCGGCAGCACCGTGCGGTGTGCTGTAACACGCCCCCACCCTCACCCGCCCCCGCCTATACATTACCCACATGTCACGCTGCGTTAGGGCGGGCTGCCAGCGCTCCCTGTGGCGCAGGCTTCCAGCCTGCGTGCAGGCATCATCTCTACCGCTGGCAGGCTTCCAGCCTACCCCACGGTCTAATACACTGGCTACCGCCGCTACCACTGCGACCATCCGCTTCCCATTCGTGACGTGAGACCCACGCGACAGCGATGCAACGCGATAGTGACCAGGATCGCGCACAATGAGATAGGCGCTGCACATGAGCGAAGTAAGGTCAACCCGGGTATGGGTAAGGCATAGTGCCGCGCGAAAGCGGGAAGCGTAGCGGCTGCAATCACATCTGAACAACTATCCACTGCACGCGATGCAAGACATTCCTATTCATTCCTATTCACCGCATCCCTTGGATGGTCAGGTGAACGGTACAGATACCGTCCGGAGGGGCGGGTTCTCAACCCGCCCCTCCGGAACCCGCCTCTACACACCACCGGCACGAGTACGCTGTGGGGCAGGCTGCCGGCCTGCGTTCAGCCATCCCCATCATCAGAGTCACGTACCGGCACGGGAGTCCGCTGCAATCCGCGCTGGATCGTGAGCGTGGCTGGCGCGGCAGCATGGCTGCCGCACTCCACACCGCGCGACACACGTATGACGAACGGGTAAAGCAATTCATCCAGCACGTGCCGGCACGGCTGGAGCGGCGCACTGTCACCTGACCAGTCGCCCACAACAGCACCTATGGCGATCATCCCCGCTGATACGCACGTGGTTGACACCAGTTGTGGGTAATGCATAGCCCGCCCCTGCTGGAGGGTGGAATGGCTCTCGCTATCGTGCGTTGGTTCAGGGGATGGTACCTCGTTGGAAGCAGGCACGATGTGCGGTATCAGTAGCGCGTCGGCGGCGCGCGCGCTTCCAGAGCGGACAGACACGCCCCCACCCTCACCCGCCCCCGCTGGGGGCGGGAACTGCCAGGCCAGGATGACTCCCGCTGTTACACACTGGTTCAGGGGGCGATACTACGCTGGAAGCAGGCACGATTGCGGTTTACGTAGTGCGCCGGAGGCGTGCGCTCCCAGGGCGGACAGAAACGCCCCCACCCTCACCCGCCCCCGCTGGGGGCGGGAACCGCCAGGCCAGGATGACTCCCGCTGTTACACACTGGTTCAGGGGACGATACTACGCTGGAAGCAGGCACGATGTGCGGTTTCCGGTGGGAGCGCGCCGGAGACGCGCTCCCAGGATGAGCTGGAGACGCGCGCTTCCAGAGCGGATAGACATGCCCCACCCTCGCCGCCCCTGCTGGGGGCAGGAACCGCCAGGCCAGGACGACTCCCGCTGTTACACACTGGTTCAGGGGGCGATACTACGCTGGAAGCAGGCACGATGTGCGGTTTCCGGTGGGAACGCGCCGGAGGCGTGCGCTCAGGACGCGCCTCCGGCGTGCGCATAGCAGTACAACGCTCAGGTGTGGTGTCATGGTGATCATTGCATGTTATGACCGCTATTGCACCAGATGTTAGATCACGGTATGCCTCCTGCAACGTGATCGCAAACTGAACTGACACTCCGGTAGTCAACTAACAACCAACCGTGATTGTTCTTTTTTGCACAAACCCTCTTTCATTGGCTATGCTTAGTTCTGATGTGAGGTACCGAACGTGCCTTTCATCCAACGAACGACAATGGCGTCAGTTCGTTACCCAATAATCGAGGAGGGTACCTATGGGAGATACCTGGTTAGAATTGGCTGCGGCTGAAATCCACCAACGTGATCTGATCCGTAATGCCGAACGTGAGCGATTAATTCGTATGGCAAAGCGGTCGAACCGCGATGCCGAACGTGAGCAACTAGAGCGTGTGGCGAAGCGGTCGAACCGCGAGCGGACGTGGTGGCAGCGCATGTTAGAATGGGTACGGCGTACCAATGCCTGATCTGATAAGCCTCTGTTCCTGACTATGCCTGGAACAGGGGCATTCTTTTGCACCACACCGGGATGTGGCCCGCGATACACTGGTGAGCGCATAGTGGGCTATGGTGTGTGCGGAAGCATGGCTTTCGTACTCCCAACCATACGACCCGTGTCCAGCCTTCTGCTATCCACCGGCAACTGATAGACCGGCACACCCCTTTCGGCAGTGATGTGTTGGGACGGAGCAGATCATCATCGCCGAGGGTATCAATCCTCATTGGTTGGCCGCGCTCCTTTACGACGCTTTGCTGTGTTGTCAGTGATGATCTGGACGTTCCCGGCAAGACGAACGTCTGGCCCGCGCTCGTACATCCTCACCAGGGATAATTACCGGTACGAGTCCGCGCTGCGACCCACATCTGCCTGTGCGCACGGAGGATACGGAAGCGTGGCCACCCACTCCAAACTATGCGCTTCTGTATCCACATCAGATTGCCACTGGCGTGATGGTGCAATCACAAGTGATGATTGCTCGTGAACCGATGTAGATATAGCATACCCGGCAGGGTTCTCATCCAATGCGCTCCCCTGTCGTCTGCGAAGATAGATTCTACGCAACCATTCACCTGATCGCCCCACCCCTTACGAAATCTGGATCACGGCGGCACCCTGTAACTTCCCCTGGCGGAGTGCGTTCAGGGCTGTGTTCAGTTCGGTGAGTGGAAAGGTCTGGACGGTTGTCCGCACCGGGATTTGTGGCGCGATCTGCAGGAATGCCTCGCCGTCCTCACGGGTTAGGTTGGCGACCGAGCGCAATACGCGCTCGCCCCACAGCAATTCGTAGGCGAAGGCAGGAATCTGGCTCATATGAATGCCGCCACAGACGACAACGCCCCCTTTCTCGACGGCACGTAACGCATACGGAACGAGATCGCCTACCGGGGCAAAGATGATTGCGGCATCGAGTGGCACCGGCGGCAGCTCGGTTGAACTGCCGGCCCAGACTGCGCCTAATTCGCGGGCAAAACGTTGCCCTTCAGTATCACCGGGACGGGTGAAGGCGAAGACTTCGCGACCCTGCCAGCGTGCAACCTGCGTCATCAGGTGTGCTGCGGCACCGAAGCCGTAGATACCCAGTCGCTCGCCAGTACCGGCCAGGCGGAGTGCCCGATATCCGATCAGACCAGCGCAGAGCAACGGTGCAACTGCGGTTGCGTCGTAGTCGGTGGGTAGAGCAAAGCAGAAACGTTGATCGGCAACGGTATATTCGGCAAAGCCGCCGGGTCGGGTATAGCCGGTAAACTGCGCCTGATCGCAAAGATTTTCGCGCCCATCACGGCAAAAACGGCACTCGCCACACGTCCAGCCCAGCCAGGGCACCCCAACCCGTTGCCCAACCGTCCAGCGTGTGACCCGCTCGCCGAGACGCTCGATAGTACCGACAATTTGATGACCTGGAACAAGTGGCAGGTTCGGCGCTGGTAATTCCCCATCGATAATATGAAGATCGGTACGACAGACAGCACACGCCTCAACCCGAATCAAGACCTCTTCGGGCTGTGGTGTTGGCACCGGAAGATCACGGTATTCGAGCGGTTGACCAGGTGCGGTGAAGACCATTGCGCGCATGGCGTGCCTCCAGAAGAGAACTGAATTAACCGGGATGTTGATCGGTCATACATGATTGCAGTATAACTAAGGTCATCGCGTTCATCCGTGCAGCGTGCATGCATTTCGCTTTACAGTACTGCACGGATCACGTCGTTTGGAGTGCGGGTGTGATGATTCTATTGATGCGTCAGCGTGGCTGCCTCACTCTCCAAAACGATGCGACACGCGCATGACGAGCGGGCAAGGCAAGCAAGCCGGTGAATGATTCCACTGGAGATGGTTGTCATCCCTGCTCGCTTCCATACGGCAGCCTGGGAGCATGATATGTTGTCGTTGGTGATTGGCAAGTGCATGAAGCTGTGCGCTTGTCTGGTAGCACGACAGCACAGCTTTATGAGATACGTTCTACCGTACTCTGTTCCGGTCGCATGGTACACCTGACCTCCTGATCGCTCCCACCGGTATGCGGCACTCATACGCATTCCGTTGTGACCAGGTGATCCAGTATGTGCGACCTGCACAGTCCCGGCTAACACCTGTGCTACGTCAGAGTGATCGTCAATGAAAGGGAGATAACGATGCCCCGTCAGACTACGTGCCCTTTCTGTGGTGCAATGCTACGATCATCGGCCAGATTCTGTAGCATGTGCGGAAGAGACCTTCGTCGTCCAGCCACACCACGGCAACGTCCTGCCAGATCGCGTTTCCGGCTGAGCTGTGGTGGTCTGGTGATTGGCGTGATCGGACTCATTCTGATCTGCGGCGCTCTCAACGCTCTCTTGCCAGACCGGGCCGTAACATCAGGTACGGCTGATCAAGAGCGGCAACAATCTGTCGGCACGACAGGTAATGATACTCCAACCACACGACCACCAACCCCAACAGCCACGCAGGTTCCATCGGCTGCGCCGACCGTAACCGTCGCGGAACCCATTATCGCCGGGGAGCAACCCCTGGAAGTGCATGTGATTGATGTTGGTCAGGGAGACAGCATTCTGATCCGCACCCCAGAGGGGAAAACGGCGCTGATCGATGGTGGATACGACAACGGCCTGGCACTTGCCTATCTCCGTGAGCAGGGGATCAGCCAGATTGACGTGATGGTAGCCTCGCATCCGCACGCCGACCACATTGGCGGGCTGGTTGAAGTGCTGAGAGCGTTGCCGGTCAAAGGGTTCTGGACTTCCGGCGCAACCCATACCACCGGCACCTACGAACAGCTCCTCGATGCGATTGATGCGGCAAGGGTTCCGTATTATGAAGTGCAGCGCGGTGATACCATTCCGCTGGGTCGGTTAAGCTTTGAGGTGCTGCACAGCAATCCCGATGCCGACGATCTCAACAACACCTCGGTCGTGCTGCGCCTGGCTTACGGGAATGTCTCGTTTCTCTTCACCGGCGATGTGGAGGCGGCTGCCGAGCTGGACATGCTATCAACAGTGCGTGAGCGTCTCAACGCCACTATTCTGAAGGTCGCTCATCACGGATCGCGCACCTCTTCAACAGCCGGGTTTCTGGCGGCAGTCCAGCCGAGGATTGCCGTCTACTCGGCTGGACGCGACAACAATTACGGTCATCCACACCGCGAAACCATTCAAGCCCTGCAGCAAATAGGGGCCGAAGTGTACGGCACGGATGAACACGGCACTATCGTTATTGTCACCGACGGCGTTGACTACCAGATTCAAACCGGGTATGATCGGCCACCGACTGCTGCACCGGAAATGCCCGGTACTGCTCCTTCATCCAACAACACGACCCAGGGTGATCGTGATTGCAGAAATTTTGCGACCCAGGCCGAAGCCCAGGCATTTTTCCTCGCCAACGGCGGTCCGGCCCGCGATCCACACCGGTTAGACGGTGACGACGATGGAATTGCCTGTGAAAGCCTCCCTTAAAACATGAAAGGAACTGCGGTATGGAAGAGGTTCGGTATGAGCAGGGCGTCATTGATCGCTTTGAAGGTGAATACGCAGTGATCCTGATCGGTCAAACCCAGCGACCGCACGATGTGATGCGCACCATGCTCCCGCCAAATGCCCGTGAAGGCGACTGGCTGCGCATTCAATGGCTAGCGGATCAAATAACCGCGATTGAACTCGACCCGGAAGCAACCGATGCTGCTCGTCGGCGCATCCAGGCCAAATTAGCCCGTTTGCGCCGGGGAGATCATCTAAAACGGGAAGAACCCGGCGAATGAGGTGAAATTCGACAGCATATCTGTCAACACTGGTCAGCATATCTTTGCAAGTTGATGAAGACAAATGACCGTCGCGTCCAGCCGGGTGCGCAATCAGGCAGGCTGTACCAGTCCCGGCGGCCAGACATGACAGAGAGGTTAGAACCTATTTCAAAAAACATCTACGAGAAGGTATCTTCTTCATTGCCGCTCGATTCCATGTTCGTGACGAGCACACCTGGCCTCCGCGTGACCAGCCGGGTCAACGACGTTACACGCGCCAGATCGTGTGTACGGCTGGCGCGGCAGCATGGCTGCCGCACTCCAAACGACGCCACACGCGGATGAGGAGCGAGCAAGGCAACCAATCCAGCACGTGATGGTACCGGAGATGGTTATTCGAGCGCGACAGTACAACTTTTTATGAAATAAGTTCTAGCCATTACTGCGCGGCCATGGGGCGAGACGGATCACATCCTGATTGGCGACGGTAGACAACTTCGCGAACAAATCTGTTGTTGCGGGTGAGAGAGGGATATACGTGTGCATGGACAATAAGCCCATACTGGTTGGAATTTGGGAACGGCTGGAAACATAACTGAGGAGACCGTACACCGGGTGGGTATACTGATACCAGAAATTTTCAGCACTCGTATCCTCAGTCTCAAGATGAGCACGTTCCCAAAAGCGTTTGAACTCCCGATATTGCATTAAATTGTCCAGCAACTCAACAAAGTAACCATCAGCGCGAACCCGTAAGGAAATCGCACGAAACAATTGCATATTATGCCGGGCCACCTCGTCCCACATTGTACCCACAACCCGCCGAAAATCATATTCCGTTCCAAACACCACTCTCATCAAATTATAGCCATGGGGCAACAGAGGAGCTGTTTCAATCAGTTCCATTGGAATGTTAAAAAATCTGATGGTGATCATATTAGCTGCGATAATATTCACATATTGATCCGTCACAAACGCCGGTACGTTCATATTCCTGATCATATCGATCAGATATTGCAGAGACTCTTCTGGAGAACGCTTATATGTTGCGCTCTTTTGTTCGATAATACCGGTTGCCGCGAAGAAAAACTCACGCCGCTCACCAATCGTCAACTCCAGTGCATCGGCCAGTCGCAGGAGAATATCGGCATCCAGATGGGCCAGTGAACCATTTTCAATCCGTTCTATCGTCCGTTTCGGAAGCTGCGTGCGCTCCGCAAGCACCTCCTGCGTCCACACCCGCCCCTTCTCGTCACGATGTTCGCGCCGCAGGGCCTGCACCAGTTTGCCAAAAGCTGCTCGTTCCATGGCATGCTCCTCAACCGGTTATGCACGGGACTGGTAGTACGTATGATATATGATGACTATTTCCAGATTGTTACCAGAGATGGGTTTACTGATGAATGTTTACTCAAATAAACTATGGAAGTGAAGATGGTCGTTAGCTCTCCTCACTTCCATACCGGTAGACTGGACGCAGAATATGCTGTCGTTGGCGATTGGCAGGCGTTTATGCGCCTGTGCTACAGTTTGGTAGCACGACGGCATAGTTTTTATGAAATAAGTTCTAATGCAAGAGCAGTAGTGCCCGAATCAGCGCACTCTTCCCACTCGAATTACGTCCAAATAGCAGCGTAATTGGCCGCAATTCGACCCATCCACTATCTTCAAAACCCATGAAGTTCTGTATGCGAAAAGCTGTAACGGTCATCTTATTGTTTCCTCATAGTAAGTTGCAGGCGTCCCTGTTTATTGAAGCCAACAACCCAGGCCCGAATGGTCTTCCCGACCGGAAAACGTGCCTCCATGTTGGCAAGGTCTCGCGCAGGCGGATTCAGACGATCACGAGTGATTGATGCTTCATGACCGAGGATCTCAACCACGACCCGGCCTGGTTCGACGCGCACGACTTTGCCTTCCAGATACATGCCTTCGCTCACTTCATCAATAGAGGCAGGCCGGCTTAACTCAGCTCCCTTTGCCGCCGATGGACGCCTGGCAGGCGATGAACGGGTTCGACCGGCGGGATCGACATGCAGCGGGTCGGGCAGAACCGGACGATCCTTATATTCATTGATCTTGCCCCGTCTGATATTGGGGTCCTGGCGCTCGATCTCCATATAGCGTGTCAGAGCTTTGTCCGGGCCGGGCCATTCCAACAGGCATAGTAACATTTGAATGCGCTCAACCTCGACCAGACTCTTATGTTGTACTGCCCCAATCCGGCTGCGAATAAAGAGATCGAATGCATCAACGAACGCTGGAATACGATCTGTGGCTGTTGTCTTCCCTTCCTGCCAGTTCTCACCATCGAAGAGTTGCTGATAACGTTGCTTTCGATTTTCAAGCAGAAGGTTAACATCAATCTTGATAGCGCCCATACCGTAGGGTTTACCCATACCGATGCTGTGACGGTACTCTCTTCCCGCTTCACCGGGCAAAGTCAAGGCCCACAACAACGCACCTAATTCTTCCATAGAGAGATTCTCGAAGTGGATGCGCCAGCGGAAGCGCACACCGGCGGCAACCGGACGCATCTGTGTGTGTTGTGTATCGTGTTCTTTTTCACGCCCACGCTCATCATGCAACTTGTCCAGCGCCTCCTGGACATCGGCGACAGTAATCTCACCCTTATGCCAGTAGAGTTTGTGACCACGAATAACACTTGTCGTTGGATCGGTGTAGTCATTACGCTCCCTTACCAGTTTGGGGTTGCCATTGCGGTCACGTTCCTGTTCCTGTGGATCGGGTGTGCGCTGAGTCAGGTAGTGCTGGAAGGTAGTTGGCTTGGGACTGCCCAGGATTTTGGGTACAACCGGCTCGGCTGCCAGCCAGATATCGGACTGACCCGGCTCGAGCAACGCATCGCACACAAAGATACGGCTGGCGTAGGCACGTGCTTTACCTTCACCCTGGGATTTGCTGTAGCCGAAGATCGCTTCGGCAAGATCGAGATCTTCTTCGCGGCGTAGCTCGTTTGGCACGAAATTGATTGGCTTATGCTGATAGGGCAGACGCATCATCATGGTGTGACCAAAGAAAACGAGTTGGCCGTTTTCCATCAGATAGAATACAGGTTGGCCGTCGCGCAAGACGCCGCCTTTCCCCAACAGGCTTTCCTGCTCCTGGCTGATTTGATCCCTGTACGCTGCAATCAGATCATCAGGGATGCGAATTAGTTCAGCCTGATCGTCTGGCGGATAGATGACAGCCTCACTGCGTTTTGAAGCCATCGGTCCGCTCCGCACCAGTGCACCCTCGATCAGCCCATCGGCTGGCTTGGCCGAGGCCCGGATTACTCTGGCGTATTTGATGCGCAGGAAGCCGCCACGCACATCCTGGTAGTCATATGGACCAGTCTGGAAATAGATCTTCGATGCGTTCTTGCAACCAGGAATCTGCGAGAGATGTGCAGGAATGCTGTCGCTCCGAATACGGGCAAAGGTAGTTCCACCGATCTCTCGGGCAGGGCGGATGAAGAACTCGCCGCGATCTTCCTTAATATACCCGGCTCTGACCAGCGGCGTGTAGTGCCAGGCCATTTTTTTATTGCGATTGGGACGCTGCTCATCTTCACGCATGATGCGTTCACGGTATTTTTTGCCATGAGTGGTGGTATCGCCGACCGCCCGGTAAACCAGTAATTGCTCCGAGACCCACTGCACTTTGCTGTAGCTGATGATCTCTACAAGCTGACGTAACATTCCGCGCAGACTGCTGCCCGGAATGCGTGGGGTTTTATCCGGGTCGATGGAGAAGAAATCTGGCTTGTTGCGCACTCGTTCACGCCAGGGCGCCTGATCATCCTCGCCACGTTCCTGGCGCTCAAACTCTTCAGGAGTCAGCGGTGCACGCACGTAGATCGGCGAAGCGGTGGTAATCACACACTCAATAGTGCCGCTATGCCGTTCAGGATCGTAACGATCCTGGTCCGGCAGCGTATCCGGATCGATGGTAACGATCTTCTCCGGCAGCGGCACAAAATTATAGGGTGCTCTGGCAATCTCTTTGGTTGGGTTTACGTGCCTGGGAATGTTCATAAGAATCTCCTTATGCTTCCGGCAGAAGCTGAACCAGACGGCTCAGCGTAATGCTGGCTTCGCCGTCCTCGTTTTCGCTGATGTAGTGACGCACGCGCAAGCGTAGCTGGTGGTGCTTGAGCTGTGTGGGCGTTACAACAATCGGAACTGCGTGACGCATACCCTGAGACCCCTCACGCAATAGCGTGAAACCGTTCGAGGTGGCGTCCACGGTATCACCCCACAGAATCTGATCTTCGTCAATGATGTCATCATCGTTACCCGGAACATCGACAACCAGGCGGGCGCGCCAGCCATTATCGTCGCGCCAGAGCAACAGCTCTCCCGCCGGGCTGAACAGGCGCGCCTGTTGCAGGGTTGAGGGATGTAGCGATGGAGATGCCGGAGCGATGCCATGCGACGTATGCAGCTCACTATTATCGATACGACCCCAGATCACGCCGTCGTCGGCATGGGCGAGCAGGTAGCGCAGGTTATACTGCTGCGCATGTTTCACCATCCAGGCAGCCGGATCGGTGTTGAATTCATCGTCCACAGGAACACCGGTAAGCTGGTAGGAGATCTTCGTCATCGCTTTACCTCCGCGTGCAAGGCTGCAACGTAATGCTCAAGAGCATCACGGTCACTCGGAATCAGACGTTTGCCGTCTGCAAGGCTGATTGTGAGTGGCTTACCTTTGTGCTGCGGTGTTTCAATCTCTGCACTTACACCCTTCAATCGTCCGCGACCGATGCCGGCTTCACCTCCCAGCGGTAAGTCACCGGTCCACAGATCTTTGAGCAGTAACAGCAACAATCCGATTTCGGCATTTTCAGGGTTGCGGAGCGTCAGATCAACGGTGACAAGGGTGTCGTTCTTACCAAAGACCGGCTGTTCATTGAATAAACCCGTTCCATGGACGCTGCCGGTAAAACGGTCAATGCGAATACGGTTCTGTACCAGATTCACCGGGTTCTCGATCACCGTTTCGTTGACAACGAGGCGACTGGAGCGAGCCTTTTGTTTTTTGTCGCCAGTGATCTCGGCAGGGCCGAAGATACTGTCAATCATGGTCTGGGCCTGCTTATCATCGGCAATTGTGCGCAGAATGCGCCCGGCACGATGGCGTAACGCGCCCGCCAGGCTGGTACCTGAAAGAACCGGCTTGCGTGTTCCACCTGGCCGGGCGCTATGCAGGTGTACGGTATCCGGGCCACGATCCTGTTCATCGAACCCGGCACGGATCAGGATGGAACCGTCAACGACGAACTGTGCCCGAATCCGGCAAAAGCTACGCTTGTCGCTACTATCCGCGAGAGTCACATTCAGGAGACCGGCAATGCTCTGACCAGATCGCCGTTCACTACCGGTGGCGTATTTCCAGTCAGGATGATCTTCTGCTAACCAGGCCAGCAAACCGGCAGGCTTTGTGAGATCGTAACGGGTAACACGCCATTGCGTAACCCGACACACGCCAAAACCGCGTCGCTTCCGTAGCCCGATGGCTATCTCACCTGCCTCAAGCCCCTGAAGAGCGAGGACAAGCATTTGTTTTACCTGCTGCTGATTGTTACCCTGACTGAGAAGCAGTTCCATCCGAATAGGGAAAGTCGTACCGGCTTCCAGGAGCTGAAGATCGTACTTGTAACCACGCGGAACACCATTATCGAAATCAACTTTCGCAGTGCGCGTTATCGGATCAATGCGCACCCCATCACGCAGCTCGATCTTTGATGCCTCACCCAGGGCATCATCGATAATCAATGCGCTCTGATCACCATCGTCGTTGCCCTTCTGCCCACCGAAAAGCGCTTCAATCCATGGGTCCGATGCCTGTTTCTCAAAACCGTGGCAGCGCTCATATAAATAGTTGCGCAGCGCACCCGCCAGCGACGTGCCCGGTAGCAGTGCTTTTCCGGTCACTTCGTCCAGCAACAGTGGCATATCCACAATGCCATCAGTATCACCATTGCCCAGGTGGGTTGGGGTCTGCAACACCAGATCACCCTCGATGATCCAGCGTTCGCTGATCTGGCGAGATGTTGCCAGGGGATGCGTACTCATTGACGGCCTCCATCTTCCCTGCGGCGCTCTTTTGCCAGTCTGGCGAGAACACCGTCGATCAGGCGGATCGTGTACTCACGGGCCAACTCTGTATCGTCCCTGGTACTAACCAGCACATTGGCACCGATGCGTTTGGATAGAGTCTGAGCACCGATCTTGTCCCAGACGGTCTCTGGCTGACTCAGACGCTCTTCCAGCCATTGCGACAGCCGTTCCTCCGAACCGAGACGTGTTCGGTCAAACTGATCTCTGACCGAACGCCGTGTTTTAATGTTCTCGTCCAGATATTTCTGCAACCGTGCGAGATCGCCGTTGGGTAACGCTTCGCGGGCGATAATCCGCAATCTTGATAGCTGAGTATTAGAAATGGATAGATGTTTGGGGCGAATATCGTTGATTGCCTTGCGAAGTTTAGCATCCAGCTCTCGACGCAACATACGCATAGCCATCTGCTGTGCAATATTGCGTGCCGGGCCATCAAGGTTCGGCACTAGTTGATCAATCAGACTCACCACCGGAGGATCCACTCTGATCAGCTCCGTCTCAGTCTGCCAGTTGAATGCGAGACGACCAAAACCCTCAGCCCGTCGCTCGCCAATACCATCCCATTCAGCACCGGCAATAGTTTGGGCCGGGATGGGTGATCTGGCGCGAAAGACAAAGACGCTGCCCCCGGCAATTGCCTGTGCTTGTGGTAACGGTAAGCCCCAAGCGCGATTGAACCCACCCACTTCATCCAGTCGCCAGACGCTGCGCTGCTCTTCCTCGCCGGCAATCGGGTGAATGTGCTCAATTTCGACGCTGAGCAATTGTTGCAGTGCCGGTCGCAGATCCCAGGTATATTGACCGGTATTCGGATCGCGTACCAGAGTGTCGCTTAACAGGGTGACAACGAACGTCTCGCCGGCATCGATTGGGACGATCTGTTTGGGTATCTCTCGCCACACCTGAATATTCTGTGGTGCATCCACTGCAACGGTAACCCGTCCATAGCCGCTGTTACTCGATCCACCAAGACGATAGATGTGTCGGAGCAGTGAGGACAGCAGTTCAACGTCGTCATCTTTATCAACCAGAACCCAACCGGCAAATGTTTGCCCCTCTTCCAGCGCATCGTACTGAAAAACGGCACCACTCACTTCGGTCGCACGACCTTTTACACGATCACGCTGCGTATGCACATTGATGCGGCGTTTCGGGGATATGAAGAAGATATTGCTATCGTCTATCCGACAGAAAGGTTGCGAGTCCCTTGCCGCCCCGACAAACTGTACCGTCTCCTCATTCACGGCATCGATAACCTCAAGCGCAAAGTCATAGATAGGCGACTCCTCACCCTCGACATGGAATAATGATCGAGGTGTTGGGAGTGTTCTTCTGCCGCTGGCATCGGCAGGATAGGCGTTGAGGTAGCGGGTGCGTCCATCGAAGAAGAGGCGTCGGGCTTCCTCTTCACGCGCATCAACGGCAACGATGCCCTTGTTCCGCGCATACATAGCTACTGCTGCACCACGCACCAGACTGCCGGGCACATACGGATAGGAGACACCACTGTTAGGATCGCCAGCAATGCGTGTCGCCAGTAGCGGTTCCAGTAATGTCACACGGTAGGGTATGATGTTCATTGTCCCACCTCCCCGGCAAACACGCGAAAGTACCGCTCAGTAATGTCTACACCGTCGCTGTCAATCAACCGTGCTTGCAGGCGACCGCGCCCTCGATTACGCCCAGTGCCGGCACGTCGCCACGCCAGAATGCAGGCTACCAGCAGTGCCAGTGTTTGCGCATCTGGCTCTGCCGCAAACTCAAGGGTCGCTTCAAACATCGTACCAGGCAACACAACGCGCAGCGAGCGCAGGCTACCTCGTTCAGGAGCGCCGTACTCATTCATCGAGGTCTGGCGACGAATGGCCGTCAGCGATTCCAGAACCTCATCAGCCGACAACTCACCATTGCGTACTGCCATCTTGATAGCAGTCCGCAGCGCATCAGGCAGACGCGCATCGCTAACTCGAAGCATCCCGGTGTCTGCGATAGTGCTCCCTGGACATCCAAACAGACGATAAGCCGTCTGACGCCATTGGTCGGCACGCTGCTGTACCCCAAGGGCGTACAGAATGTTGGCACACTCTTCCGCCAGCAAGCCTTTCAACGTGCGGCCACGCAAAAATGGTAATCCATCAGCATCGTGCTCTACCTCTTCGTCGACCAGACCGGCAACACCATCACCACGCCCAAAGGTAGCGGCAGAACGCAGATCGAATTGAAGTTTATACGCCGGCATGTGCGGCCTCCTCCTGTTCCCCGAGAGAATCCGCAACGATCTTTTGCAGGTCTACAAAAAAATCCATCATCTCAATGGCGTCAAAGTACACGCAACGATCACCTGCCCAACCGCTTTGTTCGTAACCCAAAACATTGAGCGAATGGGAAACGGGCAGTTGCCCGAGTTGATATGTATGGAGAAATTCCCGTACTTTGTCAGGTCCTGCACGTAAGGCTTCGCGGAGGCTTTTCACTTTATTGCGGCGGTCAAACCATTCGCCGTGTTCATCGATGAATTGGTCCAGCAACGTTTTGAAGACCGGCCAGCTACGCCAGGTTTGTTTAGAATCGTCAAGCAATACCGGACGCATAGAGAGCGAGCCGCGCCTGATCGTGTATTCACGCAGACGAATCTCATCTAACGAACCGGTAATACCACTCATTGCGATGTGCCAGTCCAGGGCCGAGCCATCGATCCCTGCCTGTTTGAGCATCTGTTTGGCGGAACGGCAGAGCTGCTCACTTAAACGGTAGGCACGGGCAAAAGGATAGTGCGTCTTGACAATGGCGACGCCGGCACATGCATACGCTGGTTTACCCTCGAAAGCCGGTTCATTTTTCGTTGCAGCCTCAAATGCTTCCAGATAACGCACTGCCAGTGATAGACCGTAACTGCCGTGGCAGACAAACGTCACATCATCACCACCAAACACGATGGGACGAATAGGAAATTTCTGGCGATGACGGTTGGCAAGTTCATCGTCGGCAATAAAGGCTGCTGCCATCAGGTCAACGACGCTATTCAGAGCCTGAGTAGCAGCGTGCTCAAGACTGTGCGAGAAGTTGCGGATTGCTTCAATATACGCCCGGTTCTGCTGAGGGGTGCCGTAGCGACGGGCAATGGCTTCCACCCGCCGCCCAATCCCATTACCATCAGCATGAACAACCGCAATATAACTTTCTTCACCCTTAACTCGACCTAAATCATCAAAATCGCGCGGAATTTCCCAGTTTCCCTGCTCTATCTGCGGCAATCTGGCTTTCAGGCGTTCCACACTCTGATTTTGGACCTTTGCATCACTTTTTGCCCTGATTTCCAGCGATACCGGCTTTTTTTCAACGATTCGGGATGCGACCAGTCCGGTCGAAGCGCAAGGCACCGTCACACCCAGCCCCAGCAGTGGCATTGAGGGAGTCCGATGATGTTTTTTGCGCGCCAGATCAACACCTAACGTCGTACTGACAACCTGTGATAGGGCTTCCTTCGTCCAATCAAAACGACGGTGCGCCACTACAACTTCCAGACCAGGGGCTTCGCGCAGAACCCGCCGCGTCCATCGACTAGTAAATGCGCGTGCCAGATCCATGGTCTTGAACAGGATCACCGTATTGCCACCACCAGCGTAGATAACCTCTGCGTCCAGGGTGTCGATGGTACGGTTATTATCAAGTTTGCCTGTAGCCACATCCACCACGTTGTGAGCAGCAGGGAGCGCCTCGTACACCCATTGATGCGTTGCCCGTTCGACCAGCTCAGAACCGCCGATATTCTCTTGCAGCCTGTTGCTGCCAAAGATATACCCCTGGATTTGGGTGGTATCGATAGCGGTCAGAATATATTCGGTCATGCGTGCCTTCCTTCCCCTGTGATGAGAAACCACTCGGCCATACGGTTGATCAGATCTGGCATATCCCGACGGCCAAACACGCGCACCTTGCCTTCCGCATCCCACGAGCGTACAATCTGGCGTTGCAGGTTTTCGGGTGTATCTACCATGCAGACCAGACCCACACACGCCTCATCGCCGGCCATATTACGGGCGCGGATATACGCTTCAAAGAGTTTCAGTTTGCACATTCCGGGATTCGTGTCGGTTGTGCATGAAATGGCGTAGAGCCTGTATCCCTGCATCACGCCTATATCAATGTCGTATTCCGGACTGT
Source organism: Chloroflexus aurantiacus J-10-fl (assembly GCF_000018865.1). Lineage (NCBI taxonomy): Bacteria > Bacillati > Chloroflexota > Chloroflexia > Chloroflexales > Chloroflexaceae > Chloroflexus > Chloroflexus aurantiacus. The sequence continues at coordinate 3,091,016 of NC_010175.1, read as the reverse complement.
CCGATTCGCTCTGCGGACGGATGCCCATACCGATGTCATGGATTCGACTTTCAGGTCGCTGCGCGCGTATCTGGCTCAAAACATCGAATACATAGTGTTCCAGCCACTTACCGTCCAGCCATTCACACAGGTGTTTGATCCTCGCAAAACCAGACCGTTTCGTTGCCTCTAGCAGTCGAAAGTTACTGTCACTCGTGGCAAAAGAGGTACTCATCTGCCTGGCGACCGTTTCCAGAGATTTATCTGTCGGCAACTCAATGTGCAGGTTTTGAAGCCGGTTTTCCTTATCCCATTCGTGGAATTTCTGGGTACGGGTGTTTTTGCGCAAAACCTCGTCGCACCACGTTCGCCACGCCTTAATTGCATCAGGGTTTTGGTGAACGCCGGCAAGAACGGTAGCCAGTTCGGAAAGCTGCACTGCCCTGGCAATCGAGTCTTGAAGCCTGAACGCATGCAATTTGACAATGTCCTGAATAGAGGGTTGCACTTCGTAGAGCAACGGCTCAGTCATAAACGCCGGCTCATTACCATGCTCGATATACATCCTGTTCGTGCGTGCGTCCAGATAACTCAAGGTTACCGGTCGTTGGGGTTTCTGGTAGTCTCGTATCACCTGAGTTGCGTGCACCGCCATCATTTTGGTGCCACCCGTATAGTTGAGACCAACGTGCTTGTCTCCAATGTGTTTCAGCGCATGCTCAATGTGCCGGCGAATGTCAGCACCATCCGACTCATTGACACATACAAACTGCGGTTGCCGGTGATGTTCAGCCCAGTAGCGCGCCAGACGTTCTGCCACAGTCCTGGTTTTGTCGGAGTGAACCAGATAGAGTTGCCCCTGCGACCTTAACATGAGCGTCGCTGCTACGAAATTTGGCAAGGGGTTGGTACCGACCAGCAAAAACAAATGATCGCTCTTATAACGATCCTGAATGGCAGGTTGAGTTGTCACTATCTCCCCCGTGTAGAAAACGGCATCTGATGCGCTTTCCCCCCTCCCCCCCATCCTACCCCTTCCACCCTGCATCCACCTCACCACTGCTACTGAAAAACAATCATCACCTCTTGTGATTATTCATCGCACACGCTCTGCTATACTCGTTCCACGAAGCCGGCAAAGTGATCGCGGAGAAACCGGTAGTCGAGGGATTCTGCATCGGAGATATGCCAGGCAATGCGGCATTCTGCCAGGATGGCGGTTTTGTGGGAATTCACGGTGCTCAATGAGATCGAGAGCTGATCGGCAACCTGATCCGGACGTAATCCCTTCGCAAACGCTCGCAAGACATCGCGCTGGCGGGTTGTGAGACGATCCCAGACCTGCTGACAGCGTGGATCGTCACTAAGGAAGCGTTGTAGCTGATCTTGGATCGAGCGAGAGTCGGGTTGGGCCAGCAGGCGGAGGCCGGGAAAGTAGGCTCCCCAGGGTGTGAGCGGAATCTGAATCAGTGACACCCCATCTGCGGGCTGAACGTGCATCTGGGCACCGTCTTTGACACGCTGTAACGTGGTTTCGGGGGTGTGCATATGCCAGAGTCGATCCTGGTGGTCACAGTAGAGTGCTGCAATTGAGGTTGCCAGGAGCGCCATCATGCGCCGACCACCACTCAGGCAGAGATGGAGCCGTCGTCCGTTCGTTTTCAGATCAACGATGAGTTGGCGAATGGCCTGAAAGGCGATTTCGACATCGGTTGTGGTACGGATGTCGGTTAATTCGCTACCGTTTGCACCAATAGGTACTTGCCGCAGCCGACAACGTCGACCAGCGTAGTAATCATCGACAAATTCTCGTTGTAGCCGCTGCCAAGCCTGACGGGTGCGTTCGTTGGTGAGTGCAAGGTGAAGGATGTAGACTTCCTGAATGGGTTCACCGCGGGCGAGGAGCGCATCCAGAGCAAAGGTGACAACTTGCGGTTGTCCACCGAGGGTGGCTACAAGCACAGCCGATGGGTCTGTTGGCAAAACAATGTCTGGCATATCTATTAAATATCGGCAATAATGATGTTGATTATTGTAGCATCATTCTTTGGGTTTGGATGGAAAGATGAACACGTTTCCTGCAGTGCTGATCGGCGGCCCTCCACACAGCGGCAAATCTGTTTTGACGTACCTGCTCACGCAGTACCTTCGTCAGCGAGGCATCGAACATTATGTTTTGCGTGCATGTCCTGATGGTGAAGGTGACTGGAGCCAGGAGTCAACACCCGATCTGGTGCGCTTGCTACGGCAGAAAGGGGCATTTGATCGGACGTTTGTTGATCGGGTTTGTCGCGATATAGAACAGCGCCATTTGCCGCTGCTGGTGGATGTAGGAGGACGGCCTACGCTCGATCAGGAACGGATTATCCAGAGGTGCACACACGCCATTGTACTTTCAGCCACCCCGCAGGGAATGGACGAATGGCGTAACCGTGTTGAGCAATATGGATTGATTATTGTTGCAGAATTGCACTCAGAATTGCACGGGAGCGATCAGATTGAGGTTGAAAAACCGGTGCTGCGTGGGGTGATTAGTGGTCTTGAACGGAATGCCCCGACCGGTGGGATAGTAGTAGAGGCATTGGCCAACCGGCTTGCCCGCCTGATGCATTACGACCAGGCTGAACTGGTACAGCAGCATTTGCAGCGAGCGCCTGCGGAACTCGTGGTTGATCTTGATCGGCTTGCCAGGCAGATGTGGGTAGAGGCCACGCAGCGTAGATGGATACCACCTGATCTTCCACAGATTCTGGATAGTATTCCGGCAAAAACGCCCCTTGCTATCTATGGACGTGGCCCAAACTGGCTCTATGCAGCACTGGCAGGCCACACTGCCCCTGCGCCATTCTCCCTCTTCGATCCCCGGCTCGGTTGGGCGCAGGCCCAATCCCTGCGGCGTGTGCCACAACCTGTGGCTGATGTTATTCGCTGGCAGACCAGAGAAGAGCAGGATTATACCCTGCTGAAAGCACATCTGTTAGAACCGTATCTCGATTACGATGATTTGTCTGCCCTGACGGTGCCGCGGCTTGATCCACAACGGGGAGTAGTAGTGAGCGGTAAATTGCCCTTCTGGCTGCTCACCAGCCTGATCGTAACCTACCATGAACATCCGTGGCTGGCAGTTATTCAGCCACAACTCAATCCTAACAGCGTCATTATCTTTAGTCGATGCGAGGATTATCGCCCCGGCAATAGTATCCAGGTTGTGCTTGATTAGAAGGTAGCTCATACACCGTGTAAAGCTGTGCGATGGCAGGTATGTCCTATCCATCAACGGGCAACCTGCTACGTCGCCAGCGTATATGCTGCCGGTGTAGAGCCACACGGCACGCCCTATCGCTCCTTGCCACCCACCCCCAAAACACCTCGCGGCAACAAAAACATCCTCAACAACACTCCTCTCCCCTCCCTCCTCTCTCCTAATCTCTCTCCTAATCTCTCTCCTATCCCCTATCCCCTATCTCCTATCCCCTATCTCCTATCCCCTATCTCCTATCTCCTATCCCCTATCTCCTATCTCCTATCTCCTATCTTCTATCTCCTATCTCCTCCCTCCCCCCAACTGCCGCCGCACCCGCCACGTACCGACGAGACCCAGCGGCGGTTCGATCCAGCGTGCCAGTTCACCGAGCGGTGCCGTGCGGCGCGCTTGAATGTGTCGGCGCTGGTGCAGAAGCTGTGGCCATTCAGCCAGCGCCATGAGTCTGCCGGCCAGCATGTCGGGTTGCCGACGCAGCACGGCATAGGTGACCGCCAGCACGTCGTAGGCCAGGATCGACGGCAGGCAGGCAAGGAGGAGTGGCGTGGGCAGGCAGCGGATCACCATGCGCAGCCGGTTGCGGCCCAGCAGGCGCTGTTTGAGCGGGCTGAACATGCCGGCAGTCGCCGAGTAGACATGGCGGGCACGGGCGGTAGGGGCCAGCACACACTCCCAGCCCCGCAGACGGGCGCGCCAGGCCAGATCGGCATCTTCCAGGTAACTGAAGAAATCGGCAAACAGGCCGGTATCGGTGATCATCGTCCGCCGTAGCAGGGCAAGCCCGCCACTGGCACCGAAGATGGGTTGAGGATTGGTCGGCAGTTGGGTTACAGCCATACCAAGGGCATAGTCGGTAGCAATCCCATCGGCGTGGAACCGAATCCCGGCACCGGCAACGATCTGTGGCCGGCGGCTGAAGGTCAACACTCCCGCTGCCCATCCCGCCTGCGGATGATCACGCAGGGCTGCCCAGAGCGCATCAACACAACCCGGCTCAGCCAACGCATCGTCATTGATCAGCATTATCAGATCGGTCTGGGTTGCCGCAATCCCTGCATTGACCCCACCGGCAAAGCCGGCGTTGTACGGCAATGCAATGACGCGGACGGTCGGAAAATAGCTGCGTACCCAATCCCCGGCCCGATCACGCGAACGATTGTCAACCAGCACGATCTCATCGTGGGGAAGCATTTGAGCCTGGATAGCGCTCAGGCATGCCGGAAGAAAGCGTAGTGCGTGATAGGTTGGAATGACAACGGCAATCGGCGGACGGGTATGACTCATAGATGCGCTCGTCGGGTTGCGATGGTTGCGTGCTGCCCCGCATTATACCAATCAAACGACCGATGTTGTATACGATCATCGCTTGACAGGGCACGGCTATTCTGCTATATTGTATACAATCCTCTAACGGCATAGATATTATAACTGTTTAGCATAGCTTTTACCCGATTGCGAAGGGCTATCTTTGCTCATTAGCGACGGCCATCTTTTACGGCATACTACTACAATCTATTGTAATGAACAAATTGTATACAACTGATGAAACTTCTGCCGACCAGGTCTACCAGCGGCTACGCCGACTGTTAATAGAGGGGCATTATCCTCCCGGCTCGCGCCTGATCGAAGAACGGCTGGCGCAAGACCTTGGCGTGAGTCGGACGCCGGTGCGGCAGGCATTGGTGCGCGCCGCCGCCGAAGGGCTGGTGCAGATTTTTCCCAATCGTGGCGCTGTGGCGCGTAGTTTTACCGTTGATGACTTGATCGAAATGTATGATTTGCGCGCCTTGCTTGAGGGGCACGCAGCCTATCTGGCTGCCCGGCGGATTACCGCCGAACAGCTTGCCCGGATGGAGATGGCGGCAACCGCTCTCGAACAGTCACTTACGCTGACTTTCGAGCGGCGTCAGGACGAAGTGCATTTTCTGGTCGAACACAATGCTGTTTTTCACCAGACCATTGCCGAGGCTGCCGGGAATCAGCGCCTGATCACGATGCTCAACCAGATTGTGGCGGTTCCGTTGCAGTTTCGCTCGTTCTACTGGTATCAGCCTGATCAGCGCCAGATTTCCAATTTCTTTCACCGCAGTATCCTCAATGCGCTGCGACTCGGTGATGGTGACCGCGCCCGCGCAATGATGCGCGAACACATTTTTTACGGTCGAGATGTTCTGTTGCAGAGCCGGAGTGCGGAAGAGACGGCCGCGTCCGGCGAGGAGTAAGCTATCGTGAGTTCCCAACGTCCACCACGACCACTCGATGATGTTCGGGTGCTGGAATTGGGTGCATTTCTGGCCGGGCCGTTCTGTGGTCAGTTGCTGGCCGATTTCGGCGCTGAAGTGATCAAGGTCGAACCTCCCGGCAAGGGTGATCCGATGCGCGAATGGGGGCGCCACCGCTACAAAGGGCGCACGCTCTGGTGGCCGGTGTTAGCCCGTAATAAGAAGTCGATTACGATTGATTTGCGCACACCCGAAGGACAGGCGTTGGTCAAGCGCCTGGTGCCCCACGTGGATATGGTGCTGGAGAATTTTCGCCCCGGTACGCTTGAAGAGTGGGGGCTGGGATGGGAAGAGTTACACGCGCTCAATCCCGGTCTGATTATGATCCGGGTGAGCGGGTTTGGTCAGACCGGTCCTTACCGCGATAAGGCCGGCTTCGGTTCGATTGGCGAGGCAATGGGGGGGATTCGGGCGATTACGGGCTTTCCGGATCGTCCGCCCACCCGGATCGGGATCAGTATCGGCGACTCGCTGGCGGCTACGTTTGCTGCGCTGGGTGCCCTGGTTGCGCTGCATCAGCGTCAACGCAGTGGACAGGGGCAGGTGGTTGATATTGGTATCTACGAGGGTGTGCTGGCCCTGATGGAGAGTATGATCCCTGAGTATCAATTGACCGGCCATATCCGTGAGCGCACCGGGAACATTCTCCCTAATGTTGCCCCCTCAAACATCTACCCAACGGCTGATGGAAGCTGGTTTGTGATTGGGGCGAACGCCGATACCATCTTCACCCGTCTCGCCCAGGCTATGGGCCAGCCCGAACTGGCTACCGATCCGCGCTTCGCAACTCACCAGGCACGGGGTGAGCATCAGGCCGAACTTGATGATCTGATTGCAGCCTGGACGTTGAACTATACCGCCGACCAGTTGCAGGTCATGATGGACGAATACGGCGTCCCTGCCGGTCGCATCTACACCGCGAAAGAGATGCTCTCCGATCCGCATTTTATCGCTCGCCAATCAATTATCGGCGTCCACGATCCCGATTTGGGCGAGATCAAGATGCAGAATGTGGTACCACGGCTGTCAGCCACCCCCGGCGGAGTGGATTGGACCGGTCCTGCGCTCGGTCAGCACAATCGCGAAATCTTTACCGATCTGCTTGGTCTGACGGAGGATGATCTGGCAATGCTGCAAGCGAAGCGGGTGATTTGATGGAAGCAGTAACGATTGTTGACGTCGCACCCCGTGATGGGTTGCAGAACGAGCCTGACGTGTTAGAGCCGGCCACCCGGGTTGAGTTGATCGAGCGCCTGCTCGCAGCCGGTGTGCCACGGATCGAGATCGGTTCGTTTGTTAACCCGCGTCAGGTGCCGCAGATGGCCGGAATTGATCAGATTGCACGGATGTTGATTGAACGTGGTCATAATCTGGCTGCCCGTACCACGAATGATCTCTTCCGTTTTACCGCCCTTGTCCCCAACCAGCGCGGCTATGAACTGGCCGCTGCCGCCGGACTACGCCACGTGCGGCTGGTGCTGGCCGCCAGTGATGGTCTGAATCGGGCAAACTTTAAGCGCACAACCGCCGAGTCGCTGATTGAATTCAGCCGCTTCGCGCTCAATATTCGACGTGATGGTCTCACGTTCGGGGTGGCAATTGGTGCCGCCTTTGGGTGTCCGTTCGATGGCTATGTTTCACCCGAACGGGTTCGTGCGATTGCCGAACACGCTGTCGATATTGGTGCCGGCGAGATCATTCTGGCCGATACGACCGGGATGGCAGTACCGACACAGGTTGCGGCATTGTGTCGGACGATTCTAGATCGCATCCCCGATGTCACAGTGACGCTCCATCTGCACAATACGCGCAATACCGGTTATGCTAACGCCTTCGCCGCCTGGCAGGTCGGTATTCGTTCGTTCGATGCTGCGCTCGGTGGGATCGGCGGCTGCCCATTCGCACCGCGCGCAGTAGGCAATATCGCCAGCGAGGACCTGGTGCATCTCTTCAACGGTCTTGGGGTACCAACCGGGATCGATCTGTCGGCGCTCATTGCTGCATCCGACTGGCTCAGTGCCACACTTGGCCGCCCCTTGCCGGCACTGGTCGGGAAGGCCGGGCCGGTCTATCCGCAGGTGGTGTCAATGGCACCCTACCTGTCATAAGCTACTGTCCGGGGAGTACGTGGTTTTATCGGGAGGAATGGAGACATGAGTTATCGCATTGGAGTCGATGTTGGTGGAACGTTCACCGACCTGATGCTCTTCGATGAGGAGAGCGGACGCTACTGGCGCTACAAGACCCCATCCACACCGCACGATCCGTCAGAGGCGGTGCTGTCCGGGATCGCGGCGATTTGCCAGCAAGCCGGGATTGCTCCGTCGCAGGTAGCGCAGATCATGCACGGCACAACCGTCGCGACCAATGTTATTCTCGAAGGCAAAGGCGCACGAGTTGGACTGATCACTACCGAAGGGTTTAAGCAAATCCTGCATCTTGCCCGCTCACAAACGCCCGGCCCACTTGCCGGCTGGATGATTATGATCAAGCCCGAACCACCGGCAACCCTTGCCGACACCCGCGAGGTACGCGAACGCATGAGTGCCCGTGGCGAGGTGGTTCGCCCCCTTGACGAAGCCCAGGCCGAAGAGGTGATCCGCGAACTGGTCGCTTCCGGTATCGAGTCACTGACCATCTCGCTGATCAATTCGTATGCCAACCCCGACCACGAGCGTCGCCTGAAAGCGATTGCGCAACGCATTGCCCCCCAGCTCCCGGTTACCATCTCTTACGATGTACTGCCGGAGTTTCGCGAGTACGAGCGCACGCTTACCGCGACCATGAATGCGTATGTCAAACCCAAGGTCAAAACCTACGTCCACAATCTCGATCAGCACCTGCGCCAACAGGGCGTGCAGGCGAAACTCAATATTCTGCGCTCCGATGCCGGTTTGATGACTGCCGAAACGACCGAGGAGAATCCGGTCTATACCCTTCTCTCCGGTCCTTCCGGTGGTGTAGCCGGAGCGTTGCATATCGCGTTGCGCGCCGGGTATCCCAATATTCTGACCTTCGATATGGGTGGTACGTCAACCGACGTTTCGCTCTGTATGGGGGAACCCAATATCGCCCGCGAGACGGTGCTCGGCTACTTTCCGGTAAAAGTTCCTTCGGTTGATGTGCGCTCGGTTGGTGCCGGTGGCGGTTCGATTGCTCACGTGCCTGCCCTGACGCGAGCGTTGCGGGTTGGACCACAGAGCGCCGGAGCGGTGCCCGGTCCGGCCTGCTACGGAAAAGGTGGTACCGAACCGACGGTGACCGATGCCAATCTGGTCTGTGGGTATTTGCCACCGAGCATTCTCGGCGGGGCAATGCAGCTCGATGTCGCCGCAGCCAGGGCTGCCGTTCAGAAGATCGCCGATGCCACCGGGTTGAGTCTGATGGCCGCAGCCGAAGGGATTCTGCGCATCGTGAACGAAAATATGTTCGGTGCCCTCCGCCTGGTCAGTGTGCAGCGCGGGTTTGATCCGCGCCAGTTTGCGCTGATGGCCTTCGGTGGCGCCGGGCCACTCCACGGCAACGCCCTGGCCGAACTCCTCGGTTGTTATCCGGTGATTGTGCCACCCGCACCCGGTCTGCTCTGCGCCCTCGGAGACCTGAGCGCCGATTACCGTGATGAGTTTGCCCGCACCTACATCCGCACCGTTGATAGGGTTGACCAGGAAGAGATGGTCGGTATGCTGCGCGATCTGGGGCGTGAAGCGCAGGCAATGCTGAGTGAAGAGGCGATCCCGCCATCCCGCCAGGAGATTCGCTACTTCGTTGATATGCGCTACTACCGACAGGGCTACGAGATGCCGATTGCCGTCAGCGAAGCCGAATTCGATCAAGACCTGATCCCGATCCTGGTGCAACGCTTCAACGAACTGCACGACCGCACCTACGGTTTTATGCTCGACAGCAACGTGGAAATTGTGAACCTGCGCGCAGTCGGGATTGGGCGCGTGACGAAAGTTGAGCTGCCCGAAGCCGAACCGGGTGACCCAGATGCCAGCAGTGCTTACAGCGGCGATCATCAAATCTACCGCCACGGTGAATGGATCACGGCAAAACTCTACGACCGCAACAAGCTGCGTCCGGGAATGCAGGTCGAGGGGCCGGCGATTATTACCGAGGTTGACAGCACTACGGTGGTACTACCCGGCCATACGGCAACCGTTGATCGCTACTTCAACCTTCTGATCAACCGCAGTTAAACTGCTACAGCGAGGAGAATCTATGGCGACCAATCTCAAAATTGCGACGATCCCCCAGATCGAGATCGATCCGGTGACGCTCGATATTATCGAGAATGCGCTCAAGAATACGCGCTATGAGATGGATGCTGTGCTTTACCGCACAGCAATGAGTCCGGTGATCCGCGAACAGCACGATCAGTTTCCGATGATCACCGATCCGCACGGGCGGATGGTCGTTGGTCAATTCGGCTCGTACATCGCCGGCCTGCTCGACAACTGGGATCAGACCATCGAACCGGGCGATGTTATTCTGCTCTCCGATCCATACCTCTGTGGTGGTGCCATCAGCCATATCAACGATTTGCTGGTGATGCTGCCCATCTTCTACGGCGAAGGCGATGAGCGGGAACTGGTCGGCTGGGCAAGCATGTTCGGCCATGCCCAGGATGTCGGCGGGCCATTGCCCGGCTCACTGCCGACTACGGCGACGACCATCTTCGGCGAAGGTTTGCGGCTGCCGCCGGTCAAAATCTACGAGCGCGGGAAGCTCAACCGGGCAGTCCTCGACATTATGCTCAACAACGTTCGCCAGCCTGAAATGAATCGCGCCGACCTGATGGCGATTATTGCCAGTTGCCGCACCGCCGAGAAGCGCGTGATCGAGCTGTGCAATCGCTTCGGTAAAGATGTCTATCTGGCGGCTACGCAGGCGCTCCTCGACCGCACCTACCGGGCGATGAAGGAACTGATCGTGCGCAACCTGCCCGAAGAGCCACAGTCGTTTGAAGATTACGTTGACGACGACGGTCTCGGTAATGGGCCGTTCAAGATGAAGCTAACCATCTGGCGTGAAGGCCACGAAGCCTACTTCGACTGGACAGGCACCGATCCCCAGGCGATGGGGCCGATCAACTTCTACCTCAACGAGTCGATGTTCAAGATGTTCATCGGCGTCTACCTGATCATGGTCTTCGACCCTCAAATCCTGTTCAACGACGGCTTCTACCCGCTGCTGCACGTCACCATGCCGAAGGGCAGCCTGATCCAGCCCGAATTCCCGGCAGCACTCGGCTGTCGTACCCACGCCTTGACACGCCTGTTCGATGTGCTCGGCGGTGCGCTGGCCAAGCGAGCGCCTGAATTCACAACCGCCGCCGGTTATGGCACCTCACCCTACCTGCTCTACTCAGGCTATGATAAGGATGGCGAGTTCTTCTATCTGATGGAGATCAACTACGGTGGGATTCCCGGTCGCCCAATTGGCGACGGTATGGACGGACACTCGTGGTGGCCGTTGTTCACCAACATCCCCACCGAATATCTGGAGAGCTACTACCCGATCCGTATCGAGCGTTACACCAGCATCATGGACTCAGGCGGTGCCGGTTTCCATCGCGGAGGAAACGGGATCGAGAAGATTTACACCTTCCTTGAACCGGGTGAGATTTCGATCCACGATGACCGCTGGCTGACGCCACCGTGGGGCAACGTCGGCGGCAAGCCGGGGAGTCGTTCGAGCAAGCTGCTGATCCGCACCGACGGCACCCGCCAGGTCTTGCCCAGCAAGTGCGACCAGATCGCGGTCGAGCCGGGAGATCAACTGGTGTATCGGACTGCCGGTGGTGGCGGCTGGAAAGACCCGCTCACCCGGCCACCAGAGGCAGTACAGCGCGACGTGCGTTACGGATTGGTAAGCCGCGAAAAGGCGCTGAACGATTACGGCGTCGTCCTCCGCGACGATCTCACGATTGACGAGGCAGCTACCGAAGCCAAACGCGCCGAACTGGCAGCAGCACGCGGCGAAATTAAAGGCTTTGACTTCGGGCCACCGCTGGAAGAATTGCTGGCCAATGCCGAAGCCGAAACCGGTCTCCCGGCACCGCGCAAGCCGCAACCGGTACGCTGGGCCATGGCTCGCGCCGCTCGCCGCGAGCGAATGGCGTCGGCGCAGCAGCAGGCTGTAACTGCCGACTGATAGTTGCCAGAATTATGGGGGTGACAGGATATCCACCAGGGGATGGTACCATCCCGCTGCCTGTCACCCCAGCCTCTGCTGTTCGGCAGCATAACTAGAGAGCTTTCACAGCGGTTCAAGCAATTATTTCCTGCACCCTCTCCCCCGTATCTGGCGGAAGGAGGATATTGTTCATGGCCGATTACGATCATCTCACCGCCGACTACCGCCGGCACGGCCTGGCCGGACGGGTCGGCTTTGGCACCTCGCCGGCTTTACTGGTTATCGACTTCATCAAAGCCTACACCACGCCCGGATCGCCCCTCTACGCTGCGCCAGGCGTACCCGACGCGGTGCGGGCCAGTCAACCACTGCTGGCAGCAGCTCGTGCAGCGGCGATCCCCATCATCTACACCACGGTCGCTTACGCCAGTGATGGCCGTGATGGTGGTATCTTCGTCCAGAAAGTACCGGCACTCCGCCAGCTCACCCACGAATCACCGCTTATCGCCATCGTCGATGAACTTGCGCCGCAACCAGATGATCTGGTGATCGAAAAGAAGTATGCCAGCGCCTTCTTCGGTACCCATCTTGCCGCAACGTTAACCGCATTACGGATTGACACACTGATCATGATCGGCTGTTCGACCAGTGGCTGCATTCGGGCCAGTGCAGTTGACGGCATGCAACACGGATTTCGGGTCATTGTACCCCGTGAGTGTGTCGGTGATCGCGCTCCGGAACCCCACCTCGCCAACCTCTTCGACATCGATGGCAAATACGGTGATGTGGTCAGCGTGAGCGAGGTACTGGCGTACTTGCAGCAGTTTGCCGGCTGAGAGCGTATGCTGCGTCAAAAAAACCAAAGGCCGTGGCATAACCACGACCTTCAGCACAGCAGGAGGGGGGAGATGAATTGTGGTGGAGCGAAGGGGATTCGAACCCCTGACCTTCTGCGTGCAAAGCAGACGCTCTACCAACTGAGCTATCGCCCCAAAATAAGAGAGAATAGAGAGACATTCTCTATTCTCTCCTGGTTGGTGGGCGTAGGTGGACTCGAACCACCGACCTCAATCTTATCAGGATTGCGCTCTAACCTGCTGAGCTATACGCCCTCACAACGCCGAAGAGTATAGCACAGCCTGGGGATCATGTCAAGTCATGCGAAATCCTTGACAGTAACCGGTTTCTTGTGGTACTATCCCCAACATCCGCACAGGAAAAGGTAAACATAACAAAGCAGAGGCATGGTCACGTTCGCCAGAAATTCAGTGCGACACCGTAACAGAGGATTAATGTATGGCTCCATTGCTAGAAGTTCGTGACCTGCGCACCTATTTTCACACGCAGGACGGCATCGTCAAAGCAGTTGACGGTGTTTCTTTTTATGTCAATCGCGGCGAAACCCTCGGCATCGTGGGCGAGTCGGGGTGCGGTAAGTCGGTTACATCGCTCTCCATTATGCGCCTGATTCCCAGTCCGCCGGGCAAGATTGTCGGCGGGCAAATTTTATTTGACGGCGAAGACCTGCTCCAGGCCAGCGAAGAGGAGATGCGCCACATCCGCGGGAATCGGATCGCGATGATCTTTCAAGACCCCATGACATCACTCAATCCTGTCTTGACGGTAGGGCGTCAGATTACCGAGTCGCTTGAATTGCATCTCAAGTTGAGCAAAAAAGAGGCACGTGACCGGGCCATTGAGTTGCTTGATATGGTCGGGATTCCCTCGGCCAGCAAGCGCCTCGACAATTATCCGCATCAGTTTTCGGGTGGCATGCGGCAACGGGTGATGATTGCAATGGCGCTGTCGTGCAATCCTGAATTACTCATTGCCGACGAGCCTACCACTGCCCTCGATGTGACGATCCAGGCCCAAATCCTTGAGTTGATCAACCGCCTGCGTGAAGAGCTTGAGACAGCGGTTATTCTGATCACCCACGATCTCGGCGTGGTCGCCGGTATGACTGACCGTGTCACGGTAATGTATGCCGGCAAGGTGGTCGAAGAGGGACCAACGAGCGAGATCTTTGCCAATCCACGGATGCCATACACGATTGGATTGCTCCGTTCAATTCCGCGGCTCGATGAAGAGCGTGGTCGTCGCCTGACACCCATTCGGGGTCTTCCACCCAATTTGATCGACCTTCCCCCTATTTGCCCCTTCAGTCCACGCTGTGATTATGCACGTGAAGAGTGCCTGGCAAGCGTGCCGGAATTACGCAGCGTTGGCACCGATCATCGAGCGGCCTGTCATTTCGACATTACGCTAGAGACACCTGTTCCGCGAACGATGACCACCGATGTGGCGGCTTGATAGATGAGGCGATGCATGACTACGCTGAAACAATCATCCGGTGAATACCTCATCGAGATCAAAGATCTCCGTATGTACTTCCCGGTAACGCGCGGAATTATCTTCCAACGACGGGTTGGTACGGTCAAGGCGGTCGATGGGGTGAGCTTTAGTATCAAACGCGGCGAAACGCTCGGTCTGGTCGGCGAGTCGGGATGTGGCAAGAGTACAACCGGACGTGCAATTCTGCAATTGTACCGACCAACCAGCGGTCAAGTGTTGTTTGAAGGTACCGATCTAACCAAACTGAAGGGAAATGCGCTACGCCAGATGCGGCGTCGGGTGCAGATGATCTTCCAGGACCCCTACGCCTCGCTCAACCCGCGCATGACGGTTGGTGATATTATTGCCGAACCGATCCGGGTTCACAAACTACGCGAAGGGCGCGCCGTGCGTGAACGGGTCGAAGAATTGCTGCATCTGGTTGGCTTAAACCCCGCCTTCGCGAATCGCTACCCACACGAATTCTCCGGTGGGCAACGTCAACGGATTGGTATTGCCCGTGCGCTGGCCGTCGAACCAGACTTTGTGGTCTGTGACGAGCCGGTATCCGCGCTCGATGTCTCCATCCAGGCCCAGGTGGTCAATTTGCTGGAAGAATTGCAGGACAAACTCGGTCTGACGTACCTCTTCATCGCCCACGACTTGAGTGTGGTCAACCATATCTCTGACCGGGTAGCGGTGATGTACCTGGGTAAGGTGGTCGAACTGGCCGAAGGGCCAAAGCTCTATTCGATGCCACTCCATCCATACACCCAGGCACTGCTCTCGGCGGTACCAATTCCCGACCCGAAAGTGGAAAAGCAGCGACGCCGGATCATTCTTGAGGGTGACGTACCCAGTCCGCTCAATCCGCCACCTGGATGCCATTTTCACACCCGCTGCCCGATTGCCATTCAAAAGTGCAAAGAAGAAGAACCGCCCTTCGTGGATTACGGAAATGGCCATTTTGCCGCATGCTGGCGTGCACGCGAAAGTATCACGCTGATGCCGGAAGTGGCACGCAAGCAAGCCGAGGCCGTCGCCGCACGCATTGCTGCCGATGCCGGCAAGGTGAAGAGCATCTCGCACGAGCATTAAACGTGCATTGACGACCATCATCGGTGTCATCACGCACTGGATTGGTTGCCTTACCCGCTCGTTATGCGCGTGTCGCAGCGTTTGGAGTGCGGCAGCCATGCTGCCGCACCAGCCGTGCTTCGTGCCAGGCGCGTGGCACGCTGTTGACCCTGCCGGCCACACGCATTGCTGCCGATGCCGGCAAGGTGAAGAGCATCTCGCACGAGCATTAAACGTGCATTGACAACCATCGTCGGTGTCATCACGCACTGGATTGGTTGCCTTACCCGCTCGTTATGCGCGTGTCGCAGCGTTTGGAGTGCGGCAGCCATGCTGCCGCACAGCCGTGCTTCGTGCCAGGCGCGTGGCACGCTGTTGACCCTGCCGGCCACACGCATTGCTGCCGATGCCGGCAAGGTGAAGAGCATCTCGCACGAGCATTAAACGTGCATTGACAACCATCGTCGGTGTCATCACGCACTGGATTGGTTGCCTTACCCGCTCGTTATGCGCGTGTCGTAGCGTTTGGAGTGCGGCAGCCATGCTGCCGCACCAGCCGTGCTTCGTGCCAGGCACGTGGCACGCTGTTGACCCTGACGGCCGCACGCATTGCTGCCGATGCCGGCAAGGTGAAGAGCATCTCGCACGAGCATTAAACGTGCCTTGACGACCATCGTCGGTGTTATCAAACCTGGGAGCGTGCGCCTCCGGTGCGCTCACCACTGAACCCAGTTCAGCTCGCGCCAGCGGGAATCATCCGGCACCGCCAGTTCTCACACCCACCGGGTGCAGGTGAAAGTGGGACATGTCGCATATGACCACCAGTAGGGGCGGGTTCCAAACCCGCCCCGACCGGTACCCAACCCGCCCCGACCGGTACCCAACCCGCCCCGACCGGTACCCAACCCGCCCCGACCGGTACCCAACCCGCCCCGACCGGTACCCAACCCGCCCCGACCGGTGCCCAACCCGCCCCGACCGGTGCCCAACCCGCCCCGACCGGTGCCCAACCCGCCCCGATACATCTGCCCGTTCACATTGCTATACGAGGGAAGCGGCAAGGGTATGGCGCAAGGGTACATCCTGGATCACGTGCCATGCATTATTAGATGCAACATTATGTCAATCACCTCGCCCGTGAGCCATGACTTCTTCCACCATCCGTGCCCGAACTTCTTTGATGGCCGCCAGCAAGCGACGCCGGCCACCAACCTCGGCAATCTCTTGCGCTTCGGCGAGTATCACCCGCGCTTCGGCGGGAGGTAGCAGTGGTGCCAGCCAGATCCGAATCTGGGCTGCCAGATGACGCGCCCCTAACGTATCGGCCTGCGCCAGCGCCGACGAAAGGTAGTGTACAGCGCACGTTGTTTCACCGCGCCGCAAGGCGACCAGACCCACATTCGCCGTGATACCAGCCACTCGTTCGGGAATATTCAACTGCGTCGCTAAAGCCAACCCTTGTTGGAACCGGGCAGATGCCGTTTCCAGATCATTCTGGGCCAGCGCCACCTCACCGGCAGTCGAAAGCAGGTATGGTTGCAACGACAGCATACCCCGCTCTTCGGCGAGAGCCATGGCCTCGCTGATGATCGTGGCTGCTGCATCGACTTCCCCACGGAGCAGGCGATGATACGCCTGATTATTACGTGCCAGGATACGCCAGGTAATCCCCTCGTCGCCGGCCTGATCTGCAATTTCCTGCGCACGCTTGTAACGGGCAATGGCGGTATCGAGATCGCCTTGCTGAGCCGCAATATTGCCGAGTTCAAACGTCACCTGTGCCAGTGCCGCCCGCTGAACAGTCGACTCATCACCCAGTATCTGCGCGGCAGCCACGAGCCGTTCGGTGGCTGCGGCAAGGTCGGCACCTTCAAGCGAGAGGGCTGTTCCCCATAGAAAGAGTGCCGTGGCCTGATCGTGCGGGTGTGCAGTTGGTTCAATCTGACTGACCAGCGCAATCACTTCAGCGTAGCGTCCCTGCGGGATCAAGGCCCGTGCCAGCGCCAGACGGGCCGCGAGTGCTTCCTGCGGGTTCTGCGCCGCCGCAATCGCATCACGAAAAGCATCAACTGCGGCTGCCGGTGCACCGGCCTGTAAACGTGCCTCGCCAAGCCTGACCAGTGTCGCCGAACGCTGGCTCGCGGGCAGACCTGCCAGGGCCTGGGCATAAAACTCTGCCGCCTCTGGCCACGCTGCCAGGGTCACCGAGCGTTCCGCAGCGCGAAGCGCATACGTCGCCGCCCGTTCAACCAAACCAGACCTGGCAAAATGAAAAGCAATCTGCCCGGCCACATCATCAATCCGATCACGGTAGAGCGCCTCGATAGCTTCACCCACGCGCCGGTGTAGCATGCGTCGGCGTAGATCACCAACATCACGCCCCACCACCTCCATCGTCAGGCTGTGGTCGAAGCGAAACCAGGTAGCCGAGAGCGGTACGACCAGGCGAGCTGCCAGCAATTCATCGAGGGCATCCAATGCCGCTTCTTCTGATAGAGCTGCGGCCTTTGCCACCACGTTAAAATCAAAATCCCGCCCCACCACCACCGCTGCATCCAGCACCCGCCGTGCCGGTTCGGAAAGCCGGTTCAGGCGCGTTTCAATCAGATGGTACACCGTCTGCGGTACCACCGGCTGCGATGATAACGCTCTAAGATCAACCATACCGTCGGCTGTGAGCCAGCCACTCGTGCGCGCATAGCGTACCAGCTCGGCGATCATGTAGGGATTACCTTCAGTACTTTGTTCCAACCAATCGGCCAGTGGATGGGCAAAAGGCCCACTCAAATGACGGGCAATCGCCAGTACTGCCGTTGTAGGGAGACGATCAATCGCCAGGCGGAAGAAGCGATCTTCCCGCACCAGCGCACGGATCAGACCGGCCAGTGCACTCCGCGGCTCGGGCGGACGACTGGTTGCCAGTACAACCAGATCGACATCGGCACTGCGTCGTAACAGGTAGCCAAGCAGCCCCAGTGTACTCGTATCGGCCCATTGCAGATCATCCAGCAACAGGCTTACGCGGGTCTGACGGGCCAGTTCCATCAACAGGCGGGTTACCGCTTCCCAGAGCCGTGCTTCATTGGGTGGATCAGCAGGTGGCGGGGCCAGATCGGGCAACAAACGACCTAATTCGTTCCACCAGATCGGCATAAGCTGCACCTGAGTGCGAAGCTGCGGCCACTCAGGGTGGGCAATCAGGGCGTGTAGCGCTGCGTTGATGGAGAAGTAGGGAAGGGTCTGCTCTAGCTCACGAGCAGCACCGGTAATGACCAGGCCACCGCGCTGCGTCAGAAACTCTTCTGCGAGGCGTGTCTTGCCAATACCGGGCACCCCTTCGATCAAGACCAACCGACCGGGTTTGACTTCGCCGTACAACGTCGCCAATTCAGCCTCGCGCCCGCTGAAAGGCAGGGGGCCGTTGGAGAACGCCGGGCGAACAGGGGCTGGTGACAGGGTAGGTGTTACAATCGTATCGGTAATAATTGCATCGTAGAGCGCCTGCGTTTCGCGCATCGGTGGGACACCCAGCTCTTGATCAAGCAGATCGCGCAAACGCTCAAACCGACGAATCGCCCCTACCCGATCACCACTGAGATACGCCAGACGCATTGCATCGCGCTGTACATCTTCCTGCAACGGATCAATGGTCAGGGCATGATCGAGCGCGGCAAGTGCTGCTGTCATCGCACCACGCTGTTCGTGGAGACGCGCAAGGCGTAGCCAGCCACGCCCAAGCAGCAGGCGTGTTCGCTCACGTTCAGCTTCAAGCCAGGTCTGAAACGGCTCGCAGTCGGGAAGGTCAAAACCGGCCAGCAACTCAACCTGGTCAACCGGCAGCGCAGCCGTCAATGCAGCCACATCGACCTGTGGATCGGTGATGAGCGCCTGTATCTGGCGCAGATCGACCGTGGCTACCAGTGATAGCCACTCTTCATCTGCCACCAACGCATCCCCAACCGTCTTACGGATAGCGTAGAGGGTAGAGCGAAGAAGCTGCTGCGCCGCACTCCGCTCGTGATCAGGCCAGAAGAGAGATAGCACCTGCTCGCGTTGCACCGGTTGGGAATGAGCTGCCAGGTAGTAGAGCAAAGCCCGGCTCCGTCGCCGCGGCAATGTAACCGCGTGATCGGCAACCACAATGCGCGGTGGCCCTAAGAGCTGAACAACTATCATGTATCCTCGTGGTTGGTTACAGCGTGATCTGCTTGAGCGGCTTGCAGTAACTGCCGCACCTCGTCATCACTGGTCTGTCGAAAGTCATTGTACCAGTAACTCAGCGCATAAAACGGTTCAACAACCAGTACTGCCACAACATCATCGGCAACCGACCGCAGTATCTGCACCGATTCTTTACTGGCGACCGGCACCGCAACCGCGATCCAGCGTGGGTGTTGCAAGCGGACACAATCCACTGCGGCGTGCATGGTCGCACCGGTTGCCAGACCATCATCCACAATGATAACCGTCTTATCCCGCAACTCAGGTGGCGGACGTTGTCCGCGATAACTCCGGGCACGCCGCTCAATTTCAACCTGCTCAAGGGCAGCCACCTCTTCAATCACATACGCCGGAATCCGTAACTCGGCGATAATCTCGTGATTCAGCACCCGCACCCCACCTTCAGCAATGGCCCCCATCGCCAGTTCGACCTGACCAGGCACACCCAGCTTGCGTACCAGCAAGACATCGAGCGGTGCCGACAGTGCCCTGGCGACCTCGTATGCCACCGGCACACCACCTCGTGGTAAGGCCAACACCTGGAGCGCAGGACGTTCGGCATAATGGCTCATACTCCAGGCCAGTGCCCGTCCGGCTGCACGGCGATCCGTGAAGCGAAGGAAACTCGCTGGTACCGGCATAGGAGCCTCCTCAAGGGAACGGACGATCTCACTGCGCGATGAATACCAGCTATTACTACGGCAGGCAGGCATCAATCCAGTACCTGCCTATCAACGCAGATCATCACGTTACACGAATCATAGCACACCAATTGTTCACCAACAATAGTGAAAGATTGACGAGCGGGGCTGCTCTCCGTATAATCTCGGCAGCAACAGTTACGAGATCACGAAAGGGCGAGTATGAAGTTAATCATCTTCGTAACCGAGGATGCACATGCGGATGCCGGCGTTGATGCTCTCGTTGCCGCCGGTTTTCGGGTGACACGGCTGGCGACAACGGGTGGCTTCCTGCGCCGTGGCAATACAACGTTGCTGGTTGGGGTTGAAGACAATCAGGTTGATCGGGCACACGAGATCATTCAGCGCGCCGCGCCAGGAACGCTGGCAATCACGATGGATCTTGAGCGATACGAACGGTTATAGGATATCGTGCGCATCCTGTACATTGCTTCCGGCATCCCGACACCAGGTACGGTAGGCGGCAGTATCCATACCCTGGAGGTGGCGCGTGGACTGGCCCATCTCGGCCATGATGTCCACGTGGTTGCAGCCAGTCGCGAACTACCGCTGCATCATCTTCGCCTGAGACCACTGTTCAGGCTTACAGCCCGGCCATACGCCGGGTTTACGCTTTATCATCAAGATATCCCCAAGGCATTGAGCCTGCTCGGTGCTGCGGCTGTGATCAGGCTGGCACGTCAGCTTCGTCCCGATCTGATCATGGAGCGCTACTACAACTTTGCCGGCGCCGGGATGATTGCCGCGCACCGTTTGCAGATTCCAACTATTCTCGAAGTAAATGCTCTGATCGTCGATCCGCCGACAGTCCTCAAGCGCCGCCTTGATGACGCCTTCGGTAGTCCTTTCCGGCACTGGGCGGAACAGCAATGTCACTGGGCAGATCGGATCGTCACGCCACTGCACACCACCGTACCACCCGCCATCCCTCGTGACAAGATCGTCGAATTACCGTGGGGTGCCAACGTTGAGGCATTCAAACCGCCAGCCGCACCGGTGCCCGGCCCACCCAATATCATCTTTATGGGAACCTTTCGTCCCTGGCACGGCGTAAGTGATTTCGTGCGTGCAGCTCGTCTGTTGATCGAGCGCGGGCACAACTATCGCTTTACCCTGATCGGCGATGGCCCTGAACGAGCTACGGCAGAGGCTCTCGCCGCAGAATATGCTGATCGCTTCACATTTACCGGCGCCGTCGCCTACGAACGCCTACCCCAACTCCTGGCTCAGGCCCACCTCGGTGTGGCCCCATTCAACACCGCCCCCCATCCGGCACTGCGTACCGCCGGATTTTTCTGGTCACCACTCAAAATCTACGAGTACATGGCCGCCGGGCTGCCGGTTGTCACCGCTGCCATTCATCCACTCACCGACGTGATCCGGGAAGGTCAGGAAGGTGCCTTGTTTCGGGAAGGCGACATCGTCGATCTGGCCGCAGCAATCGAGCGCGTACTGAGCGATCCACAGGCAGCATTTGCCATGGGCCGTCGTGCCCGCGAGCGCGTGGTTGCCGAATTCTCGTGGCAACGGCATTGTGCTGAACTGGAGCGGATTGCACTGACCCTTGTACAGCATCGGCACAGATAGCCGTTCACGCTTCCAACTCAGCAATCTCCTGGAACTGGAAATCAATAGAACAGGCCAGCAGCGTGCCCGGCACGAGCATGCGATACCTTCTATCAGACCTCTCCAACATGTTTCAATCTTCGCTTCAGCATGTCTTCAGAATCTTTTTTTAAGATGTTGATACAACCCTTATGGGTGTAGATATGAATCAAACCACTGTACTAACGAACAGGAATACCATATGCACTACTCACTCAGACAACCGACGAGTGTAAATGATACAGCCTCTATAACTGAAGACCAGGGGCGAGGTTCGCCGGGTCTACGATTCGTTTCTGAATGCGCCACGAATTCACTCTTTTTCCCCTTAGCTGCGGTTGGATGCGAAGCAGTTACGGTATCACCCGGTGTCTATTTTTCTTCCGCCCTACCCTATATTCTGATCACAGCCGGCCTGTTACAGACCTGCTACTTGAGCATCTACGCCAACAACTCGTCATGGCATCGCCTAACAGGGAACCTGATTGGCCCAATCCTCTACAGTATCGGTGGTTATATTTACGAAGGCCCTCATTTCTGGTTTCATCTCTTACATTTTGCGTATTGGGGTTTTGCCCTCACGATTGCTATACTCCAATTTCTACGCGCCCAAATTGCTCTGACAGCCATCAATCCTATCGTGATCATTAGTGAAAATATCATTCGCACCAGCATCATCCTCTTCTTGTTTTACACTTTTCAAGAAGATCAACCGTTCAATCAGCACCTATCCATTCAGCAATTTTTCAACAACCCTGATCATCAAATAATCACATTTCTCATCCTGTTGCTCGGCACCATTGCCGGGCTGACCCATGCGTACAGTGAATGGCACTTACGTCTGCTCACTAAAACAATCAGACAATTCAACAGGTTCGCTGAATGGTTGCTCGGTCGTAAACTACTACATCTCTCGCTAACAAATCCAGATCAATTAACCCTACAACGTCGTGAACGCAGTATATTGTTCATGGATATTCGCGGTTTTACGACATGGAGTGAACACAGAACGCCCGAAGAAGTTGTGCAATTACTCAATTCGTATTATCAGATTATTGAACAGGTATTTTCTGGCTATCAAGTTATCAAGTACAAACTATCAGCCGATGAGGCAATGGCCATTTTCCCCGACCCGACGACAGCCATTCAGGCTGCCATTATGATTCGGTCACATATTCAACCGTTGCTCGACCACGAGCAGTTGGGTGTTGGAATCGGTATCCATCACGGCCCCGTCGTTGAAGGACTGTTAGGTAGCCGTGGGGTCAGGTTTTATGATGTGATCGGAGATACGGTTAATACTGCGAAACGCCTGGAAAGCGTCGCTCGCAAAGGTGAAATCCTGGTCTCTAGCCGTGCATATCAAGCCATTAACGAAGGATGTTATCGAATTACGCCAGATATTATTACCGTCAAAGGAAAGAAAAACCCCTTACAGGTCTATGTATTCTCCGAAACCACCCATCTCACCAATGCCGAACCATCAGCCTGCCAGGCAGAGCCTGAACATGAATGATATTCGCTAGAACCTGTTATGGACTTTTGAGTTCTGATCGTATAACATTGAGGTATGACACGAACAACCATCCGAGTGATAGTTCTGGCGCGATGTGGACGTTTGTTGCGCCCTTCCTGACGCTGATGGATGAATCAGGGCTGCACGGAACTATCCGTTGCGCAGATTGAAGGCGGGGGTGTGTGAATATGCTAGATGTGGCAGCAATTCAGTCGTAAAGAAAGGAATTGCATACAATGAAGGCTTTTCGAACTGAGACCGTTCTTCACCAAAACGGCGTTCTTATCGTAAGGGGGGTGCCTTTCTACGCTGGAGAAAAAGTAGAAGTAATTATTCTTAGCCCGCCTATCCAACGAGCAGGCGTCGAGCGATATCCCCTGCGTGGCAAGCCGATTCGCTATATCGACCCATTTGATAGTGTTGCACACAATGACTGGGATGCATTGCAGTGATTGTACTTGATACTCACATCTGGATTTGGTGGGTGCATGACCCGTCGCAACTCACACAGGCGCAAATTGAAGCGATTACGAATAACGAAACGGAACTGATTGGTATCAGTGCCATTTCATGCTGGGAAGTTGCTAAACTTGTGGAATACAAACGTCTGGAATTGCCCTTGCCTTTAGAAGAGTGGTTTGAACAGGCATTGAGCTATCCTGGGATGCAGCTTCTTGCACTAACGCCAGAGATTGCTATCGAGTCAACGCGCTTACCAACCCCATTCCATCGCGATCCAGCAGACCAGATCATTGTTGCAACCGCAAGAATTTACGGATGTCCACTGGTAACATCTGATGAGAAGATATTGCAGTATCCGCACGTGGTAACAATTGGATGAATACGTAAACGCCGCGCAACCAGCGTTCATCTGACGCCGCTTCGCTGCACTGCGCGGCACCAGTAAAGCGCAGGCCGCTGACCCGCGGCGCTAACGAGTCATAGGTTTAGATATAGAAGCCATAAAGTTTGTGAATAACTTAAAACATACACTTCGGAGCATTGACACTTCAGGCGACAATCCAGCCGTTTACGTTACGCCCAACCACGATCTTTTAGTAAAACTAAGGCGTTACATCTTCGAGAATGTGGAGAGGCAGAGTATTTCCGTTGATGAAGGCGACTGGCGGAATTCTTCATTCTTTGGGGATATTTTGGATAATGAGCGATTTGAGAGGCGAATTCGCTATTGCGTTATCAGGCTTCGGGAAGTCAGTGTTTCGGAAACCGAGTTCTTCGCGTATATCTCGCAAGCCTTGAGTATTGCCCTTGAACGCTTCCAGAAATACCGTCAGGGCAAGAAACCACAACAGCGGTCAACTACAACTTTGCAGCGTTTGTTTGTTGAAGAAATAGCCAGGTGCTTTGAGATTTGGTACTACCCTTTAGATTGATCAAACCCCTCTGCCCTTGTGTCAGCACATCGACACTCAATGGTTTTCGCAACTTTGATCAGCAACCCATCCGAAAAATCTGAGCCAGGTAAAGGCAATACCTTCACCTGGCATCCAAATAGACGATCTGGATAAGCTTCTGGTCAAGACCCGCGGCTCAGCTTCTCCTTAACGCAAGTCACTTGCTTACAGAACATCGCCACACTTCAGAAACATTGTGAATAGCAATACATTCAACAAAACTTGCACAACACCGAAAGCTGATCAATAATCGCTCAACAATCTGTATCAGCTATAATAATATCATCGTGGACATTCCAAGACGCAGCGGTTGGCTATCAAACCACCGATGGACGCTTGTCATGATGCTCGCAAATCTCGCTGAACTGGCCTGCTACCTTCCCGGCCTGATCCGGCGACGGCTACAAAATATCGGGGCTGATGGCCGCCTTGAAGCGGCAAAAGAGACGTTTCCGGCAGCCATCCTGTTTGCCGACCTCTCAGGATTCACCGCGCTGACCGAACATCTGACCCACACCAATCCGGCTGGTACCGAGGAGCTGACGCAGATTCTCGATCTCTATTTTGGTCATCTGGTGCGGATCGTGACCGTCCACGGTGGTGATGTGATCAAGTTTTCCGGTGATGGATTGATCGCGCTCTGGTACGGTGATGAACCATTACCCGTATTGACTCGCCGGGCAATCCAATGCGGTCTGGCAATTCAGATGATGATGTCGCCTGCGGTCTGGAGCACGGAAGTCATCGACGAGGCAGCACGACGACTACGCGCCCGTGTCGGAATCGGGGCCGGCGATGTCACCCTGATGCATCTTGGCGGCATCTACGACCGCTGGGAACTCCTGATCGTTGGTGATGCAGTACGCGCAGCCGGTGCAGCCGAAGCTGCCGCACCACCGGGAGAAGTTGCCCTTACCGCCAATGCCTGGGAGCTGGCGCAGCCATGGTGCGAGGCCGAGCCTCTATCTGACAGCCACTGGCGCTTGACCGCCCTACTCGACGATGTGCCGCTGCGCGCATTCACCACACCGGTTATCGATCAGGAGCAAATCGAATTATTACGCTCGTATGTTCCGAAAGCGATCTTGAGCCGTATCGATGCCGGTCAAAGCGCATGGCTGGCCGAACAACGTTATGTCACCGTACTCTTTGCCCATCTCGGTGATCTGAATGCCACCACCCCATTACCGGCAGCGCAAGCGGCAGTACGCGCCCTGCAGACCTGCCTCTACCGCTATGAAGGCAGTATCAATCGTCTGGGCATCGACAACAAGGGGCCAACGTTGTTAGCGGCATTTGGCCTTCCTCCCTTTGCCCACGAAGACGATGCACTACGTGGGGTGTTAGCTGCTCACGATATTGTCAATACGCTCTCGAATCTGGGTTTTTCCTGCACAATCGGCCTGACGAGTGGGCCGGCACTCTGTAGCTCGGTGGGCGGTCTGGAGCGGCGCGAATACACCATGATGGGTTCGGTTGTCAACCGCGCCGCCCGTCTGATGCAGGCAGCCCGCCAACAGCAGATACCGCTCCTCTGCGATGGCGAAACCGCCGCAGCCTGTCGCGAGCGGATCACCTTCAACGCCCTGCCGCCATTACACCTGCGCGGCATTAGCGATCCGGTAACCGTCTTCCAGCCGGTGCTCAACATCACTGATGATACCAACCGCCAGCTTATCAGCAAGGCACGTTACAACCACGCTTTTGTCGGGCGCACCAGTGAGATGGCTTTGCTGCTCGACCGCCTCGACCGCTTGCAACGCGGGCAGAGTGGCGGTGTGATGATCAGCGGCGAAGCCGGTATCGGCAAATCACACCTGGTACAGGAGTTTCTCAATCAGGCCCGTGCCCAGAATACGGTTATCCTCTCTGCAACTGCGCGCGCTATCGACCGTAGCCCTTACCATACTATTCGTAGCGGTTTACTCGAATTACTCAACGATGTACGGCTGGCCGTCCTCAGCGATGACATTTACCATATTAGCCGTCAGTTGTGGCCCACGAACCTGACCACGATAGCTAACCCCACAGCGTCACCTGACCAGGGTTACGCCGGGCGTGTCCACGATGGATTAATTGCGGTCTTGAGCAAAGCCGCCGAGCACGCACCGCTGATGATCGCAATTGAAGACGTACAGTGGCTCGATGAACCAACCTGGAGCTTGCTGATCAATCTGCTCGAACAGCCAGTCCCCATCTTGCTGATCGTGACCGGAAGACCACCACTCAACCAGACCGAGGAGCAGCGTCGCTTCCTGTATCACCCCCTGGTTGACCATATCAAGCTCCAGGGCCTGAGTCCGCCAGAGATCCACGATTTGATCGCCCATGCGCTGGATGTCAGTCAGGTTGATGAAGCAATCTGGCGCATGATTGCCGATCAGACCCAAGGGCATCCATTCTTCAGCCTCGAACTGGCTAAGGCACTACGCGATGCCGGTCTGTTAATGCGCCAGCATCAGATGTGTCGTTTTGTGCCAGGAGCAACGAAAACGGCCCTCCAGATGGTGCGTTTACCGGCAACAGTACAGGGATTGATCACGAGCCGCTTCGATCAGTTAACCCTCGACCAGCAACTGACCCTGAAAGCAGCCAGTATTATCGGCGCCGAATTTGATCCGACGACACTGGCGGCGATTCACCCATCCGGGCTAAGCGAGGCCCAATTGACCGGCCAGCTCTTCGCGCTCCAACAGGCCGGGTTGATTGTTCTGGAACGCTTTGAACCACACCTGCAATACGCCTTCCGCCCGGCAGCGATTGCCGAAGCCATTTACAATCTAATGAGTTTTGCCCAGCGCCGTCAACTACACGCTCGCCTCGCAGCATACCTCGAACAACATACTGGACACGACCCTCTACGTGCCATCACGATTGCTCACCACTGGCAGGCAGCCGGCGAAACGCTGCGCGCTAAACCGTTTCTCGAACAGGCGGGAGAACTGGCACTACATACCGGTGATTATGCCAATGCAATTGATCTGCTGAGCAAGGCTCACCAGATAGGTATCGACGAAGAAGCATCGGTTATTGGGCGCCGGGAACGACTGCTGGCAGAGGCCTACTACGGTCAGGGGCGCCTTGCCGAGAGTTATCGGCTGTTACAGAGTGCACTTCGTCACCTGGGGTACCACCTACCTGTTAGACGGCGCAGGTTGATCTGGTCGTTATTCATCGAGGTCATTCAACAGATTCTCATCCTGCTGGGTATCCCCAAACGAGACCTACCGGCAGGCAAGAATGCAGTAGAGATTGCCCGCGCTGCTCATCTACTGGTACAGATCGATTATTACCAGCACGACCCGCTGACGATGCTCTACAGATTATTGTTTGCAATGAATCTGGCCGAAACCACCCGCTTACCGACAATCCAGGCGCGTTCATACGCCAGTATGGAAATAGCGCTGAATCGCTTACCAATGCTGGCCCGATTGTACCGCCGTAAAGCGATGAGACTGGCCAAACGCCTGAACGATCCCTCGACAATGGCCTGGGTAGCCCAGATGCAAGGTCTGGCCGCACTTATCCGTAGTGAATGGCGTCAGGCCCAGGCGGCCCTTCAGTTCGGCATGAGCATTGCTCAGCAAACCGGCGAAACTCGCCGCTGGCTCGAATGTCGTGCTTTGCTGGCAATGGTACAGTTACGACTCGGTGATGTACCTGAAGCATTGGCAGGTGCCGGCGAGATTGCCATGCGCAGCGAACGTAGCCGCGATCATCAGGTGCAGGTATGGGGTCGTTTAAGCGCTGCCGAGTTCTATCTGGCGAACGGTGATGTTGCCGCAGCGGTGAGCGAATGGCAGGCCGCGAGTAATTTGTTTACCGATGCGAACCGAATCAGCCGTGCCGATCAGATCTGGCATACCGTTCTGGCCGCTCGTATCGCGCTGATGAGCGGTGAAACCCGGCAGGCCCACGAGCTGGCCGTGCAAGCCCTTCAGCAGATAAACGGTGCCCCTCCCCCGGCCCTGTATCTGATCCGTAGTTATCGGGCTTTGCTCACTATGCCGCTTTCACCGAAGCAACGCTGGATGGCGCGCCTGATTCGCTGGCAGGTTGGACTGCTGTTCCCGCTGGCACTACGCGATGATAGCGGCAGATGAGGGTAGGAGTGGGTCTGATATCACATTTAACAGAAGTCAAGACACACTATCTACCGTCACCTTCGTGCTACACCCTCAAGCATTCCACTTCGGTGCGCAAGAAAGAGGTGTTACATCTCCAAACCGGT
The DNA here is from genome assembly GCF_000018865.1 of Chloroflexus aurantiacus J-10-fl. Taxonomy (NCBI): domain Bacteria; kingdom Bacillati; phylum Chloroflexota; class Chloroflexia; order Chloroflexales; family Chloroflexaceae; genus Chloroflexus; species Chloroflexus aurantiacus. Next base: position 3,062,255 of record NC_010175.1, on the reverse strand, counting down.
TGGTAGGGGCGGGTTCAGAACCCGCCCCTACGCCTGACCGGATGCACCGGAGGTACCGCGGTACGCCTGGATCCCGACACGCAAAACATGGAGCGCCTTGACAGATAATGTTCGCTCATCACACATCATACGCGACCTGGTACATCACAGTCTGGCACCGGATACGCTGTGATCCCTGACACTCCGTGGCGATCATCGGCACAACCCGGATGAATGCGGCAATAGTGTCAGATAAGATTTGACCTCAACCCTGCCTCCCCCTCACCCATGATCGCCCATGTAAAAGTGCGGCAGCAAAAGCTGCCGCACTTGCAAGTCACGGGTGATAGGAGCGCTTAGTTCACGGTATACTCACCCTCTACCACGCCATCGTCTTTGCGACCACTGCTACCGGCACCCGGCGCAGCGCCATCACCGTAGGCCGCCTGCGAGACCTTAAACATCGCCTGCTGCAAGTCGTTCGAGAGTTTCTGAATGCGGTTGCGATCCTCTTGCGCAATCGCTTCGCGCAGATCCTTGATCAGCCCCTCGATGCGACCACGCTCGATGCTGTCAACCTTATCACCCAACTCCTTGAGCGACTTCTCGGCCTGATACGCCAGGCTATCGGCCTGGTTCTTCAGCTCAACCAGCTCACGGCGAGCCTTGTCTTCAGCAGCGTGAGCCTGGGCATCGCGGATCATGCGCTCGACCTCTTCTTTCGAGAGGTTCGTGCTGGCCGTAATCGTGATCCGCTGCTCCTTACCGGTCGCTTTGTCGCGTGCGCTCACGTTCAAGATACCGTTCGCGTCAATATCGAAGGTCACCTCAATTTGCGGCACGCCACGCGGCGCCGGCGGAATTCCTTCGAGGCGGAACCGACCCAACGTGATGTTGTCGGCTGCCATCTCGCGCTCACCCTGCAAGATGTGAATGTCAACCGCCGTCTGCCCATCAGCCGCCGTCGAGAAGATCTCGGTCTTGCGGGTGGGGATGGTCGTGTTGCGCTCAATCAGCTTCGTCATCACCCCACCGAGCGTCTCGACACCGAGCGAGAGCGGCGTTACGTCAAGCAAGAGCACATCCTTGACTTCACCACCCAACACACCGGCCTGGATTGCCGCACCGACCGCGACCACCTCGTCCGGGTTCACGCTCTTGTTCGGCTCCTTGCCGAGCATCTTGCGTACCAGTTCCTGCACAACCGGCATCCGGGTCGAACCACCGACCAGCACCACCTCATCGATCTGGCTGGGTTGCAGACCGGCATCCTTCAACGCCCGCAACACCGGCTCGCGCAGCCGTTCGGTCAGGTGTGCCGTCAACTGCTCGAACTTCGCCCGTGTCAGCTTCATCGCCAGATGCTTCGGCCCGCTCGCATCGGCAGTGATGAAGGGCAGGTTGATCTCAGTCTCCATCATCGAGCTGAGTTCCATCTTGGCCTTCTCAGCCGCCTCTTTCAAGCGTTGCAGCGCCTGGCGGTCTTTGCTCAGATCAATACCCTGATCCTTGCGGAACTCCTCGATGATCCAGTTGACGATGGCTGCGTCGTAGTCATCACCACCGAGGTGAGTATCACCACTGGTCGCCTTGACCTCGATCACACCATCACCAACTTCAAGGATGCTCACGTCGAAGGTACCACCACCGAGGTCGAAGACCAGGATGGTCTCGTCTTTCTTCTTATCCAGGCCATACGCCAGCGCAGCCGCCGTTGGCTCGTTGATAATACGCAGCACTTCCAGACCGGCAATCTTACCGGCATCCTTCGTTGCCTGGCGCTGACTGTCGTTGAAGTAGGCCGGCACCGTGATCACGGCCTGCGTTACCGGCTCGCCCAAAAATGCCTCGGCATCGGCTTTCAGCTTCTGCAAGACCATTGCCGAGATCTCTTGCGGCGCATACTCTTTGTTCGTCTGTGGTACGTAAATCCGTACATCGTTGCGTGGCCCCTTCACCACTTTGAACGGCACACGCTCACGCTCTTCGGTCACTTCGTCGAACGAACGCCCGATAAAGCGCTTCACGGAATACAGTGTATTTTCTGGGTTGATGGTCGCCTGTCGCTTGGCGGTCAAACCCACCAGCCGCTCACCATTCTTGGCGAACGCTACCACCGATGGCGTCGTGCGGTTGCCTTCCGCGTTCGGAATGACGACCACATCGCCACCTTCCATAACTGCAATGCACGAGTTCGTCGTGCCAAGGTCAATTCCTACAATCTTGCCCATATTACTGGCCTCCCATTGCAACGTTGTTGTGTCCCCTGCGGGCTTTTGTATCTGTGTGTAGTGTACCTGTTTTCTACCAACGATACACTAGCGGTATGTTAGAGGTGTGTTTGAATCTGCTACCTCTGGGCCAGCAGGATCGCCCGCGCCGCCCGGCGCCCACTCTCAAAAGCGCCATGCACCGTCGCAATCTCCGCACCGGTCACCGTTGCTTCACCGGCAAAATGAATGGGACCGAGTGGTGCTGCTAACGCGACACGCGCAGCCGGCGTATTGGCTGCACTGTAACTGTACGCCCCCCGACTCCACGGGTCGCGCGACCAGTCAACCAGACGCCCATCCCGATAGTACGGCCTCACATCCACCCCAAACAGGTGCTGCAACTCACCCAACGCAACACTGATCGCCTCATCTTGCCCCAAATCGGCCACCGTCAATGCCTGCCGCCCACCCATATAGCCCATCAGCGTGGGCGTGTGGGCGCTCAGCACCGGCCACCAGGTCGCAATCACGCCATCCGTGCTCAGCACCGTAAAATCCGGCCAAAACTGGCGGTCAAACCAGATCACCAGTTTGGTCACATGCCCCATCGGAATCGCGTTTATCGCCACCTGTTTCTCTGCCGGCAGCGGCGGCTCAAAGGCCGGAATACCGGCTTGCAGCAATGAAACGGGCACCGTCACCACCAGATAGCGCGCCTGAAGCCGTCGCCCATCGGCCAGCTCGACCTCAACCTGATCGCCATCCCAACGCACCAGCGTTACCGCTACCCCCAGCTCAATCCGCAGACCGACGCTGAGCGGCGTCAGCAGACGCTCGTACCCGCAATCGATATGAAAATTATCTTCGCCGATAGTACTCAAACGCCGTTCACGGGCCAGCGCGGTCGCACTCAACCGATTGAGATCAGCGCCTTCAATATTGGCCAGCCAGCGCCCAACCAGCACCTTCACCTCTGGCGGCGCGGCTGACTGCTCAATCAGTTCGGCAACACTCAACTCAGGGCCACGATAATCGCAGATATGCTGATAGAGCGCGATCACCGACCGCCCAAACGAATGGTCTACCAGAATCCGGCCACCGACCACGAACAGACGATCACGGCCCCACCGCGAAGTCGGCAAACCGGCCCGCCGCACCAACTCCCAGGTTGCCGCCCGCTGCCCGTGAATAAACTCAGCCCCACATTCAACCGGCCCGTAGCGCGTATCCGTCCAAATACGACCGCCAATCCGCTGCCGTGCCTCAACCACGAGCACCTGCAAACCGGCAGCCTGCAACGCATGGGCAGCGGCTAAACCGGCAATACCCGCTCCAATCACCAGTACATCGTACATAACAACTCCACCGGATATGGATTTGACGACATTCAATCCGTGGTTGCACCCCAGGCGCTACAGCCTGCGCCGCTGCTACCCGTCCTGCCTTCATTGGCGAGAGCGTGTACGCACGCCGATCACCAGTACATCTGGCTATGGGCTTGACGGCATTCAACCCGTGGTTGCACCCCAGGCGCTACAGCCTGCGCCGCTGCTACCCGTCCTGCCTTCACAGACGAAAGCGTGTACGCACGCCGATCACCAGTACATCTGGCTATGGGTGTAACGACATTCAACCCGTGGTTGCACCCCAGGCGCTACAGCCTGTGCCGCTGCTACCCGCCCTGCCTTCATTGGCGAGAGCGTGTACGCACGCCGATCACCAGTACATCTGGCTATGGGTTTGACGACATTCAATCCGTGGTTGCACCCCAGGCGCTACAGCCTGTGCCGCTGCTACCCGCCCTGCCTTCATTGGCGAGAGCGTGTACGCACGCCGATCAGACTCTCGTCGTCACGCCGACAAGCCCAGGCGCAGGAGCGTTGACCGTGCCTCTTCACCCAACAGGCATTCGACCAACAGATCAACAATCCGGGCCGTCGTTCGTTCACGCAACCGTATTAGATACCACTCCTGTACCAGTGGCTGACCGGCTAACGCCACCACCCCCAGCCGATCCAGACGTGTGGGCAGCACACTGACCGGCAAAAAGGCCAGCGCCTGGCCGGCCTCTACTGCTGCCCGCAGCAACAACGGACTATCGGTTTCACAGACAACACGCAATTCGCCAACCGAAAGGCCACGCCGTCGCAGACCATCTTCGATAGAACGGCGCAACGGATGGCCGACACGTGGCAGGGCCAGGGGATAGTCACGAAGCACACCGACTGGTACCTGTTCCTGCTGCAACAGGTCATGCCCAATTACCGCCGTCAATGCCAGCCGTTCACCGGCCAGTAAGCGCGTCTCGAAACCACGTCGTCGCGGTGCATCGCTCAAAATTGCCAGATCAAAGCGCCGCTCGGCCAGTCCTTCAAACAAACGCTCAGCCTGCTGCAACTCGATATCTACCGTCAACGCCGGATACTGACGCTGCACAATCGTCAACAGATGTGGCAGAAATGCCTCAACTCCCCCGGCGAGACAACCAATCGCCACCCGCCCACCAACCTGACCGCGCAACGCACTGACCGCCTGTACCGTGCGTTCGGCCAGGGCTACCATTTCACGGGCGCTGGTCAGCAACTGCTCACCGGCCAGCGTCAGCACCATCTGTTGTCCACTCCGCCGAAACAGCCGGACACCGCCAACCTGCTCCTCTAACGCCCGAATTTGCTGACTCACCGCCGGTTGTGAGAGGTGCAGTCGCTTGGCGGCGGCTGAAAACGAACCCGTCTCGACGACGGCAAGAAAGGTTTGCAAGTAGACGGTATTCAGCATACGATCAATGGCTCAGTTTGGTTGTGTCGTAGCGTTGATGCAACTGCACCGGCTGGCGCGCCCTGGCTGCGACCCGCAGATTCAGCAACTCGACCATCACCGAAAAGCCCATCGCGAAGTAGATATACCCCTTCGGAATGTGCAGTTCAAAGCCTTCGGCAACCAGCGAAAAACCGATGAGTAACAGGAAGCTGAGCGCCAGCATCTTGATCGTGGGATGATCGCTGACAAACTTTGCAATCCCTTCGGCCAGAAAGAGCATCACCCCCACCGCAATGATCACCGCAGTCATCATCACCCACAGCGCATTCGCCATACCAACCGCTGTAATGACCGAGTCGAGCGAGAAGACGATGTCCAGCAAGATGATCTGAAAGACCACCGCCTGCATCGTTGTCGCCGCCGCTGATTGTTCGGTATGCTCAGCCCCCTCCAGCTTCTCGTGGATTTCAGTCGTTGCCTTGTAGATAAGGAACAGACCACCACCGAGCATAATCAGGCTACGACCGGTAACATGCCACGGCCCGATCTCAAAGAGCGGCTGGGTGAGACCGGCAATCCAGCTAATCGAGAGTAACAACAGGAGTCGGGTGATCAGCGCCAGGGCCAGACCGATCTGCCGCGCCGGACGTTGCTGCGCAGTGGGCAATTTGCCCGCCAGAATGCTGATGAAGATGATATTATCAACGCCAAGCACAATCTCCATCATCGTCAACGTTACCAGCGCCAACAGATTTTCGACCGAAAAGATAGCTTCCATAACCTTCTTGTACCTTCCGTGTGCTGAAAGGAATTGCACATTGCGCTAATAGTAGCACTCGCCAATAGCCCGGTCAATAAGCGATCACTAGAACTTATTTCATAACTCAAGTTGCCACCTATGCTGTGAGCAGGCCAGCGAGGCTGACTGCCCGGATGACCAGCACGACATTGCACGCAACACTGTATGGCGTAACTGCACGAACGATATGGGGAGCAACAAGTTCCTGTGGACGTACTACGTCACATCTCACGGAAGCAACCCGAGGTATCTACATACTCTGTGTCCTCCGTGTCTCTGTGGTGAATAAGGTAGCAACTTTCATAAAAAGCCGTGCTGTTGTGCTACCCAACCATCGCACAGGCGCATGCACGTTTGCCAATCATCAAAGACAGCCTACCGCTCCTGGCCCGTTAGCAGAGTGCAGCTTCGGGCGTGTTATCAACTCGCTGAATTGGTTGCCTTGCCCGTTCGCCATGCGCGTGTCGCGGAGTTTGGAGTGCGGCAGCCATGCTGCCGCAGCAGCCGTGCTCACAATCCGGCGTGTGGCACGCCGTTGACAATACTGGTCACGGGAATGCTGTGTGATGGTCACGATCATGGAGACGGTCAGTAATGAATGAGATAACTTCTAACCTGATATAATGGCAATAGCGACAGTACACATAGGTGAACAGTATGACCTGGCAGTTAGCGCAGCGTAATCCCGAACGTCTGACCATTCACTTTATTCCCTGGCTAACCTGGAGTTTTGTTGGCCTGGTGGCTTACGGTGTAGGCACCATCGTGCAGTCAATCGTTGCTGGCAACCAACCATTGACCAGCGGTACTGCCATCGCCGTTGCTCTGCTCGTTGGCATGGCATTCTTTGCCCTGATCACCGGTGGTCAGTTGGGGATTTGCCAGATTGACTATCGTCGCAAACTGGTGACAGTTACCTCGTATGGGCTACTCGGACGCAGGCACCAGGAACGTCAGCTCACCGATGTCAAGGGGTTAGAAGTTCGCGTCTTGCGCCGGGCACAATATCGGCTGCTCCTGGCCCTTCGTTCGGGAGAACGCTTACCGCTGGCCCCATTTTATCTGATTAGCTTCAGCGATCAGGGCATTCGCCGCATCGCCGAAGCCCTGAACGTCGAGCCAGAACTGATCCCGGAGAAGCCTGGCGGGCGCAGATAGCGCCCGGCATGACAATACTGAAGTCACGCTATGATCCCTCTACAACTGGCCCTGCGCAACTTTATGTGCTACCGCGCCACCGAAAATGGTGATCCGCTCCGCCTCGACCTCGACGGCCTGCACGTCCTTTGCTTATCGGGCGAAAATGGGGCCGGGAAATCCACCTTGCTCGACGCGATCACCTGGGCATTATGGGGCGAAGCGCGCCGACCCGACGACGATCTGATCACCCAGGGCGAGACAGAAATGATGGTGGAACTGGTCTTTGCCCTCGACGGACGCAAATACCGGGTGATTCGCCAGCGTCAACGCGGGCGGAGCAGTGGACGCGGCACAGGCGCCGGCAAAACCTGGCTTGATCTGCAACAGTTTGACGGTACCACCTGGCGCCCCATCGGCGAAAACACCATCCGCGAGACCCAGCGTAAAATTACTGAACTGTTGCGCATGTCGTATACCACCTTTGTCAACGCTTCCTTCCTGTTGCAGGGCAGAGCTGACGAGTTCACCAGCAAAACCCCAGCCGAACGCAAAGAGGTACTGGCCGAAATCCTCGATCTGGCCGAATACGCCGAACTCGAACGCCGTGCCCGTGAACGGGTGCGTCTGCTCGAAGCCGATCTGATTCGGGTACGCGGCCAGCTCGAAACACTCCAACCAATAGCCAATCAGGTACCATTCTGGCAGCAAGCCGTCGCTGAAGCCGAACAACGACAGCACACACTCCAACAGCAACGCACAGCGCTGGAAGCAGAGTTCACCCAGGCATCCGAAAAGCTGCGTCACCTGGAGCAAGAAGCGCATCGGCAACGCGAAGTCCAGAACCGCATTGCCATCCTGACCGGTGAAATCCAACGCTACAGCAATGAGCTACGTGAGCTGAACGCACGCATTGCCCAGGCTGAACAGACCATCGCCCAACGTCCGCTCATCGAGGCCGGTCTGGCCGAATTGCACGCAGCCCGTGCCGACCTGGAACGGCTTGAGCAGCTTCGTACCCGCTACGACGAACTAATGGCCCGCAAACGCGAGCTACAACAGGAATTGAAGGCTGAACTCAACCTGCTCAACGAGCGGTTGTCACACGCCATTCAGCAACTTGATCGGCTGTACGCCGAAGCTCAACGCCTTGTTGGATTGCAACAACGGGTAGCAGCGATTCGCCAGCGCCTCCGCGAACTGGCACCGGTTCACGAACGGCTGGTACAGTGTCAGCACCAGCGCACTGCGCTTGAACAACATCTGAACCACATTCGTGACCTGGTCATGCGACAGCGCCTTCTCCAGAATCAACTCGAACAACAGCGGAATACGCTGCAAAGTGAGCTAAACCGTTCGCATCAGGAACTTGCCCGCCTCGACCGCCAGCTCAGCGATGTTGAAACCTGGCGAAATGCGTTGCGTGCGGCCCAGGATGCCCAGGCTCGCGTCCAAATCCTTGAAGCCGAACAGCTTAACCGGCGTCAACAAGAGCAAGTCGTGCTGGATCGCTTGAGTGCAGCACGGGCGGAGGCTGCTCAAGCCCGCCGCGACATCGAGACATTGCAGACCAACCAGGCATTACTCGCCACCGGCAAAGGGGAATGCCCGGTCTGTCGGCGTCACCTGGCCGCCAACGAAGCCGACCACGTGTACGCCCATTACCGGCAAGAACTGGAACGGCTGCAAGCCCAGGAGACCCAGGCGAAAGCAGCGATCCAGGCCGCCGAACAAGAACTGAAACAGATTCGCAGCACCCTGACCAGCACAGAACAGGAACTCACCAGACTCCGCCAACAGGCTGCAACCATTGAATCCCTGCACCACCAGCTCAATCAGGCTGCCACCTGGCAAACCGAACGTGACCAACTGGCGCAGCGCATTGCCACCCTTACCGGGCAACTGACCACCGGCTCCATCAATCCCGCGGTACAGGCCGAACTGGACACCCTGATCACCGACCTGGAGGCGGCGGGTGACATTGAGAGTGTGCAACGCGACCTCCGCATGCTCAACGACGAGATGATGACACTTGAGCAGCAGTTGCGCGAACACAGCCGGCTCGAAGGCGAATTGAGTACCTGCCAGAACGACATTGAACGCATCGAGCATGCACTGCGTGATCTTCCCGCTGCCGAAGCGACCGTAGCCGAATTGCAACGCCAGATCGCCGAAAATGACTTTGGCCACGAGATTCGGGTTGCCGGACGCCAGGTGGTTGCCGAACTTGAATCCCTCAACTACCGACCGGAAGACCTCGAAGCGACACGTGCCCTGGTACGCAGCCTCACCCGCTGGGAACAGGCAGAACGCGATCTACTCCTGGCCGAGCAACGCTACGCCACCGACCTCAAACTACGCGAGCAGACCCAACAGCTCTGCGATCACGCCGAACGCGAACGGCAAACCCTGCACGCCGAAGCTGAAGCCCTGGCCCATCAGCTACGAGTCTTACCGACCGTCCAGGCAACGGTCAATCAGGTAAAACAGCAACTCAGCGCGAACGAACAGGCACTTCAGGCCGCCGGACGCGATCTGGCCGAAAAGCAAGCCTACTACAGGCAGGCCGAATCGGCGGCAGCCGAGGTTGAGTCGCTTCAGACCCAGGAGCGTCAGCTTAGCGAACGCACCGCCCTCTTTGCCGAGCTGGCGGAAGCCTTCGGCAAAAAGGGCGTTCAGGCCATGCTGATCGAAACGGCCATTCCCCAACTCGAAGACGAAGCTAACCGGCTGCTGGCCCGCCTGACCGATGGGCAGATGCATCTGCGCTTCGAGATGCAGCGTGACACCAAAAAAGGGGACACGGTAGAGACGCTGGAGGTACGGATCGCCGATGCCCTGGGCACCCGTGATTACGCCGCGTTTAGCGGTGGTGAAGCGATGCGGGTCAATTTTGCTATTCGGATGGCCCTTTCACGACTACTCGCCCACCGGGCCGGTGCCCGGCTCGAAACCCTCGTGATTGACGAAGGGTTTGGCGTGCTCGATGCCGATGGTCGTGAACGCATGGTCGAAGCAATTACCGCTGTGCAACGCGATTTTGCTCGCATCATCGTGATCACGCATATTGATGATTTGAAGGATCGCTTCCCGGCGACGCTCGAAATTCGCAAAACGCCGCTCGGTAGCCGCTGGGAACTGCGTGGATAGAGAGACACTCCTGAAGTTGAACTAACCTGCTCTGCCCAAGAAGAAAGGAACCGCCGTGGAGATCATACCAACGCTACTCAAGTATGGCTTCGTACTGGCAGTCGCAATCGAACTCCTGCTCATCGTGCGCGCCATTGTCCGTCTTGCTCGCGAGAAGGCTCGTGCCGGCGATACCACATCCTCAACCAGCGGAGAGTAAACTATGCCATTTCGCATTCTCCACATCTCCGACATCCATACCGGCCCACCGTTCAATCCCGCTGCCGCTGAACGGCTGATCGCCGACGCTCACGCACTAAACCCCGATCTCCTCGTTATCTCAGGGGATTTTGTGCAACGCGCCGATTTCTCTCGCCAATGGCAGGCCGCCTGTGAGCTACGCCGTCGTCTACCGCAGCCACAACTGGTCGTGGCCGGCAATCACGATGTCCCCCTCTTCCTGCTCCACGAGCGGCTGTTCAGACCATTCGACCGCTATCGTCGCTATATCACGCCTGATCTGAACCCGGTCTTCACCGCACCCGGCATCGCCGTGATTGGGGCATGCACCGCGCATGGCTGGACGATTGACGGCGGCAGGCTCAATCGCGACCAGATGCAGACACTACGCAGCCAGCTTGCCGGTCTCGCTGCCGACACCTACAAAGTTGTGGTCTGGCATCATCCGGTTGGCTTTCCGCCTGCGTACCAGCGCAAACGCCCCCTGGTTGCCAATGCCGGCGAAGCGATGCAACTTCTCGCCGAATTTGCCGTCGATCTGTTGCTGTGTGGGCATCTCCATCTAAGCTTTGTCGGCAATACCCGTGATTTTCTACCCGAACTCCGGCATGGCACCTACATCGTACAGAGCGGTACAACAACATCGCGCCGCGGCTACGGCGACGAGCACGGCGCGAATACCTGCAATCTAATCACTATCGAGGCTGATGGCGCCCGTGTCCAGCACCTCCGTTTTGATCAACGCAGCACCGGCTTCCAACCGGTCGCCGAACACTGGCTACCGCGTCCCAACACCACCGGCAGCGATCATCACCACGTAACACCGGCAAACAGATCGTCTTCACGCACATCGGGCGTCGCCGGCGGATAGGCACGCATAAACGTATCTGTCCGCCCCAGCAAACTCAACACCTTACTCAGCGGGCCACGGGTCAGTGGCCCACCGGCTCCCTGGCTGACGTGAGCCAGCGCCGCGGCTCGCGCCTGGGCCTGCACCGCGGTCGTATCAATCCGGGCATGGGTCGGAAACTCAACATTGGCGAGCTGAGTCAAATCAACGTCCCGATTACGACCAAAAGCCTTTGGATCACGCCCGAAGAGCGGCATCAGCCTGACCAGCAAACGCAACAGGCGCCGCGAGAAGGTCGTGTAATAGAGCTTTTGTGGCGCATACGGCGCACCGGCTGCCGGAAAGGCTGCCGGATCACCCGCCGCGTGAAATGCGGCAACCGTTGCCTCGTGAATAGCAATGTGATCGGGATGCCGGTAACCACCGATGGGATCAAACGTGATCACCACCTGTGGCCGGAAGTGCCGGATCAGACGCACCAACTGCTCAACCACCTGCTCACGTGGCTGATTTATAAGAGCCGCCGGGTGCTGATTGGCTGCGCTACCGGCCATACCCGAATCGCGATACCCAAGCAGCGTTACACTACTCAACCCCAACGCCTCGGCAGCGCGCAGCAACTCTGCCCGTCGCAACGCCGCCACCGACTCGTACCCTTGCAACAGTTCGGCATCAACCGTTCCCTCTTCGCCACCGGTTGCACAAATCAAATGCACGGCAGCACCCGACCAGGCATAACGGGCGAGCGTTCCACCCGGTCCAAAACTCTCATCATCAGGATGCGCAAACACCGCCAGTAGCGTCGGTCGCATACCAACCGCCACTGCCGGGCGTAAGACTATCGTCTCTTCGTGAGTAAGGGTCATATGTTTTACACCTGACAGCATTCAAAACGATCTCGAAGCGATACACACGAATCACATCGTACAACACAATGCAATTATCTTGCTAACCGTAGCACCACTACTGCGCCTGCTTGTAGCAGCATCGTACCACGCATAGTCATGATACACGGAAACAAGTTTTGCTCCTGAAGCTATAACCGTCAATGGGTACAACCGAAAGACAACCGTAACATTGCGTATAGAATCACAGATATCAATCCCATTAAATCAACAACTGCATGGATTCAGGTGTTTTTGCAGATTGACAAAACATATTGACCTGAAAATTGATACATTCGTCGATGGTTGATAAGCTTTACAAGATCATCATGAGCAGTTACCAACCCTTCACACCAAATAGAGGATTCGCACGTTGTTAAAGAAAAAGACAGCGTTATTGTTATGATAACGCTGTAACAATTTCTGCTCAACGTTTAGACCTATCCCCACGGTTCACTCAACACCAACAAAACCGCTTACAGAAACGAAGGACCACCTATGAACACCATTGCATCCCACCTGACAGGATGGCTTCTGACGGGGCTATTGCTATTTGCGCTCATCACACCGACAACCGACACCTCCCTTGCCCGACCCGAGTCATACGGGGATCAGGCTATTCCCACCACAAGTACTACCGATACGTTATTTACAATGAACCCGGCCATCTTTACCTCACCAGGAACCGTTAACACACTGGTTCCGCTAAGCGATGGTCGAATGTTAATTGGTGGACGTTTCGTCAGTATTAGTGGGCAGCCGACTCCACGTAGTCTGGCCATCCTCAAAAGTGATGGAACTGTTGACACTACCTTTCAGGTTGACAGCCGCCTTACAGTGCTAGACGTCTATGAAGCTGCCGTCCAGACCGATGGCAAGATCATCATTGCCGGTAGATTTATAGTATCACCGTCAATACTCACCTATTTCCTCTTGCGCCTTTACCCGAATGGACTGTTGGACGAAACATTCAACACCGTAGGCATCGGTGGACCGGTTCTTGCCGTACTGATTGATGGAAGCAAGGTAGTGATTGGTGGAGCTTTTTATCAACCAACTCCGTATGTTGCCCGTCTGAATCCTGACGGAACGGCTGACTCTACCTTTAACGGTACAGGCAGTGGCCCCAACGATACTGTACGAGATATTGCCAGACAACAAGACGGCAAATATATCATCGTTGGTGACTTTACTCAGGTGAACAACACCCCTCAAACTGGTATCGCTCGTCTGGGAACCAATGGTGTGCTCGATACCGGATTTGTGCGCGGCGGTTCGATGGTGAGTAAACGAGTAGCCGTGTTACGCGATAATTCGGTCGTCGTTGGCCGCGAGGACATTTGCGGTGATAGTTCATTTGCGTGGTACACGCCAGATGGTGTGCTCAAACGCATGCCTCTCGATCTCGATCCCGATCCAAACTGGCTTGCATCGATTACCGCCTTAGTAGCACTGCCCGATGGTGGGTTCTTGATCGGGGGCTGGTATTCAGCAGTATGTATCAATGGTTTCCCAACGCAACATCAGGGCGAGGTATGGCGGTATACCGCTGATGGCACATTTAGAACAATGGTCAGTTTTGGCGACAACTCAGATATTCTGGCCCTCGCAGTCCGCAGTGATGGTCACGTTGTCGTTGGTGGGAAAGGCTTGCCTGTACGTTCAAGCGAGATCGGCATCTTCGATGGATTGGCGCTGCTTAATCCTGCCTACAATGGTTTAGAGAGAGTACCTGCATTCCACCCGCTGGTTGGAGACGAAGCAACTATCTACAGCATCAGCCGTTATGCAGATGGCAAACTCCTGATCGCCGGTAATTTCAGCCACGTCAACGGTTCTCCCCACTTTGGCCTGGCCCGTCTCCTCGCCAATGGCACCCTCGATCCAGACTTACATCCATTTGCGAACGATCCTGGTGGATACAGTCTCCCTACGCTCGTGTTACCCAATGGCAGCGCACTTACAGGGTTTAGGTCTAATCAACTTTTCCTGGTTGGAACGAACGGCAACCTCACCAATATCTCCGCCTTGAATGATTATCGTTCTGTGACTGCATTAGCGATTCAAAGTGACAATAAAGTGTTAGTCGGATCGTGGGGGTGGCTAAGACGACTGAACGCTGATGTTTCAGATACGGATCCGACCTTCACGATTGGTAATGTCAACGGGTCAGTCTATGCGCTTGCTGTGCAAGGGAACAAGATTGTTGTGGCCGGCGATTTCAGCAGCTACAACGGAGTCAACGTACCCGGCCTGGTTCGCCTCAATAGCGATGGCAATATTGACGACACATTCACGCCCCCGGCATTTCAGACTGAATATTCCCAGATCGGTTCTCTGTACAGCATCACACCACTACCTGATGGTGATTTAATAGTGGGCGGATACTTTAAAACGGTCGATGGCGAAGAACGTCCAAATCTGGTTCGTTTGAATAATGACGGAACAGTAGACACTGGCTTCTCTTCCCCAACCAGTTTTCATACTGTACAATCCACGTGTCTGGCAGGAGATGGGTCACTATGGGTCGGTGGGATAGCGAACACATATGGGCGTCACCCGTTTCTCACTCATCTTGATCGCAACGGGCAGATCATGCCCACTACCTTTCCAAATACTTATCAAGCTGCTCACTACTTTGATGGCGCAATCCACAAGCTGCTGTGCGACGCCAACGGTTTGACCTGGGTAAGTGGGACGTTCAGCCTGATTGATGGAAAACCATTTTACGGGCTGGCCAGATATGCCCCCCTGCGCAGTCAGGTCTTTCTCCCCCAGATCATCAGATAATCAGCACCAGAGATGCAGGTTTTGGGTACTGAAGTCTGGCTTCAGTACCCAAAACCTCAACGATAGCGTTCCAACAACATCTGACTCACCTGCCTCAATCTACACTTCCTCTTCCCCATCCATCCCGTGGTATCATATTCCCCAGAACAGACATGGTTTGCCGTCCAACGGCAAACAGGTAAAGCACTAGCTACAGGTACAACAACTATGCTCTCAGATTTACCAATTGCCGTTATTGGGGCCGGCGCGATGGGCGAAGCAATTATCGGTGGCCTGTTGCGCAACGAGCTGGTTGCCGCCGATCAGATTTTAGCCAGCCATCCCCGCGAAGACCGCCGGCGCGAACTGAGCCATCACTACGGCATTCAGACCACGCACGATAATCTGGCCGCTGCCCAATGGGGACGGGTGGTCATCTTCGCCGTCAAGCCGCAACAGTTACGCCGGGTGCTGCCACCACTGCGCGGCGCCCTGCGCGACGACGATCTGGCGATTTCGGTCATCGCCGGCGCTACCATCGCCTCGTTTGCCGAGGCGCTTGACCATCAGGCCGTTGTGCGCAGTATGCCCAACACTCCCGCCCAAATCGGTTGTGGAATGACGGTGTGGACTGCGGCACCGGCAGTGAATGAGCGTCAGCGCGGCTGGGCAGCCACTGTGTTGGGTGCGCTCGGTCGTGAATTGTTTGTCGATAACGAGACCTATCTCGATATGGCAACCGCGATCAATGGCACCGGGCCGGCGTATGTCTTCCTGATGATGGAAGCGATGATCGATGCCGGTGTTCACCTTGGCCTGTCGCGGCGGATTGCCGAAGAGCTGGTACAACAGACGATGCTCGGCTCGGTGCAATACGCCATTCAGAGCGGTTTGCATCCGGCACAGTTGCGCAATGCGGTCACCTCTCCCGGTGGCACCAGCGCCGCCGCGTTGAGTGAGCTTGAGCGCGGTGGTCTGCGCACTGTCCTGGCCGATGCCATTTGGGCGGCTTATCGGCGGTCGGTTGAATTGGGAAGGAATGGTTAGATGGCGGTGAGCTACGCGCGGGCGCGCTTAACAACCGAAGACGACCGTCGCTACCGGGCCTTTGTCGAGCAGTTCAAGCTGCAACGCAAAAATCAGAAAGCGATTCGTCCACCACGCCAGCGCGATATTTTTGGTGGACAGGCTGAAGCTGCGTTGCGCGATTGGCTGGCTACTCACCTGACCCTCGACGAACGCCGGATTCTTGAGTACGAAGAGCGTCGCAACCGGACGGCCCAGATTAAGTATCGCGAGCTGGATGCCCTGGCAATTGTTGATGGCACAGCCTGGGTGTTCGAGATCAAAGCCAGCCGTACTGCCAGTGCCCTGCGCCGGGCAGTTGCCCAGCTTAACGAGACCCGCCAGATTCTGCGTTTGCTCTTTCATCGGGTGGGCATCACGATTTTGCTGGTTGACACCGGTATACCGGCTGATAGCGCTGCCGCCGATGCGCTGATGGCAAGTGATCATCCGCCACCCCGCCGACCAGAACCGCTCGCCGAAGTGCTTGCCGCCCTGCCACAACTGCACCTGATTGACGACCTGTCCCTCCGCTCCGCAGCGGATGATCAGGTCAACCTGATGTTGTTCAGTGTCGATGATATTATTGCGCTGGTCGGTGCCGAAAACCTGGCATTGGATTGGGAAGAAGATGATCTCTTCGATGAAGAGGTTGAGACACCCCCATCAGCATCGCTCTTTGCCAGCAGTGGCGATGACGATGACGACGATGACAATCCGCTGGCTGCTGCTCTGCGCAAAGCAGGCTTGAGTTAAAAGCTATGTACCGTCTCCGCACAACCGCAGCACTCGCACTCGCTCGCACTGCCGGCACCCTCTCGCGACGGTTGGGATTAGGTGGTGGTACCAGCCTTCCCGGCCAGGTCGCGCGCATCCTCGATCCGACCATTCTGACCAACTTCTGCACCGCTTTGCCCGAAGGTGTGGCGTTGATCGCCGGTACCAATGGCAAGACGACCACCAGTCGCATGGTCGCTACAATTCTTGAGCAGGCTGGCAAACCACTGCTGCACAATCGCGCCGGCGCGAACCTGTTGCCCGGCCTGACCACAGTCGCCATTGCCGATGCCGACTGGCGTGGACGGCCACACGCACACCAGGCACTCTTCGAGACGGATGAAGCGGCGCTGCCCCAGGCCATCGCCGAGACACGACCACGCCTGGTTGTGCTGCTGAACCTGTTTCGCGATCAGCTTGATCGCTACGGTGAGATCGACACCATCGCCAGCCATTGGCGCACAGCGCTGCAAACGCTTCCCCCAACCAGCACCGTCGTCTTCAATGCCGACGATCCGGCACTGGCCAGCATCGTGCAAGGGTTATCGGCTCAGATTATCGCCTTTGGCCTGGCAGATGTTCGCCAGGCCACCGGAGCGGCGCTGCACATCGCCGACTCACAGTTCTGTCATGTCTGCGGCCATCGCTATCACTACCAGCACGTGTTCTACGCCCACATCGGTCACTATGCCTGCCCGCAGTGCGGTCAGCACCGTCCTGAACCTGACATTGCCCTCACCGTGCTTGAACCACGCGGACTTGATGGGAGTGACCTTCAGATCACACATCCCGGCGGTACAGTCCAGTTCCGTTTACCACTACCCGGCCTCTACAATGCCCAGAACGCTCTGGCAGCCACAGCAGCGACGCTGGCGTTAGGTATAACCCCTGCGACTATTAGCAGTGCCCTCCAGAACTTTCAGGCCGCTTTTGGTCGGATTGAACGAATTACTGCCGGCCCGAATGGGCCACCGCTCTTGATCGCGTTGATCAAAAACCCGGTCGGTGCTTCCGAGACGGTACGGATGTTTACGACGGCCACCGACCAACCCCTGCATCTTTTGATTGCCATCAACGACCGTTTCGCCGACGGCACCGATGTCTCGTGGTTGTGGGACGCCGATTTTGAACCGCTGGCACAGCGGGTTGCCCACGTCACCGTCAGTGGCACCCGCGCTGCCGATATGGCCCTGCGTCTCGACTACGCCGGTGTGGCCGGTGAGGTTATCACCGTCATCGATGATCTCCCTGCTGCCCTGGATGCCGCACTATCCAGACTGCCACCCGGTGAAACACTTGCCGTTCTGCCTACCTATACCGCCATGCTCGATTTACGGAGCGAAATCAGTCGCCGCGGTTGGGCCAAACCCTTTTGGGAAGCGTAACCGCGACGACCTGTGTGCTGGAGGCCGATGCGGTACACATCTGGCAGGAGAGAAAGCGTGGTACAGTTTCCAGACGGGATTGCCCGGAGACAAAGCCACGCTTCCGCATCCGCCGGTGCGCAACGGTAGATGCGGGGTGTAGCGCGTACCCGTGCCGGTACGTCACCCTGGTAACAGGGATGGATGAGTTGGGGCGGGAAACCTGCCCTACGAGGAGCGACATCGCAGCAGAACGCCGTGAAGCGTATGCACGCACGGTGTCCTCAACCAGGACACACTGTATCCATTAACTCAAGTTGCCATCTATGCTGCGAGCAGGCCATGGCGGCTGACTGCCAGGATGAACAGCACGACGTTGCCCGCAACACCGTGTGGCGTAACCGCATAAACGATGTGGGGAGTAGCCAATTCCTATGTACGCGCTCCATCACGCCTCACGGTAGCCACCCGGGTTATCCGCATTCTCTGTGTCCTCCGTGTCTCTGTGGTGACAAAGGGAGCAATCTGGGTTATCCATCAAGATATGATCTTACTCACCGGCAAACCGCCACTCCTGGATATTCCACGTGAACGGTGCCGTTGGATTGAGCCGCCAGCCGCTCAAACCAGGACGGGCAATCAGCGCATCAATCCGCTGAAAGAGTGGCAACACCGGTACCTCCTGCGTGAAGAGCTGTTGCTGGCGGAGGTAGGCAGCAATCTGCTCATTGGGATCAAGCGCCGTCGTCGCCGTATTAATGGCCTCATTCGCCTCGAAGAAGCACCAACCGGCAAAATTATTTCCCGTCCAGTTGTTTGCTTCACCCGGCACCCCGCTGCAACTCCACAACTCCCAACCCCGCGGATGCGCACCGGCAATCCAGCCAAACAGCGCTAACTGGAACGTTCGCTGATACAACGGCCCTTCAGTGCTGTACAACTCGCCCGGCGGCAATGGTACGACCTCAATATTCAAACCAACTTGAGCCAGATCATTCGCAATCTGGCTTGCCACCGCTTCGCGCAATGGCGAATTGGCCGTGGTCACCAACGACAGCACAATTGGCAAACCTTCATATTCACGCCAGCTATCACCATCGGTATCAAACAACCCCGCTTCATCGAGCAAACGCCGGGCCTCGTCGGGATTGTAAGCATAGCGCGTAATCTGGTCGAGAGGCGGTTCGCCGAGCTGTCCTGGTAGAATCCAGCTCTCCAACACATTGCTCCGCCCGCCGAGGAGCTGTTCAACGAGCGCCGAACGATTGATGGCATGGGCAATGGCCCGGCGAACCCGAATATCTTGCAGCAATGGCACATCAAGATTGAAATCGAGGTGCTCCCAGATCGTATTCGGCGAGGTACTGAGCTGAAGTTCTTGTTGATCGGCACGGGCCAGCAATTGCTCGAGCAAAGCCGGTGTTGGCTGCTCAATGAATGCCAGATCTAATCCGCCACCACGCACCAGGTCTACCAACTGACCGGGTTCACTGCGAAAAGCAATAACAATGGTATCGAACGGCGCTGCCTCGCCCCAATAAAACGGATTACGGACTAATTCGAGCGTTCCCCCCTCAAAGCTTTTGATCGTGTATGGCCCATACCCCAGCGGACGGCGGACAAATTCACTCTGACCAATCTGCTGTGCATCCAGATCGGCCAACAGATGGCGCGGCAATGGCGTCCAAAAACTGGTGATATACGCCGGATCGGTAACATCAGGGCGCAACACCGCTCGCGTGGTGTATTCGTCGATCTGCTCGTAGCGTTCTGTCATTGCCAGCCGACTATTCGCCGCCTGACCGAGGTCGATCTGTTGTGCCAATTCGTAGGCAAATACCGAATCGGCTGCGGTCACCGGTGTCCCATCAGCCCAGCGCAGATTGGGGTTCCAGTGAAACGTCACGCTCACCTGAGTGACATTATCGGTCGTTTCGGTGGGTGTTTCCGAGATTTGTCCCAACGCATCACGAAAGACCGTCACGGTTGCTGTCATTACATCACCATTTGCGAAGGCGGGCAGGCGGGTTAACACGCCGGTTGGTTGCAGTTTGAAATCAACTGCCAGCATAGGTGATGGGAAGATCAACTCAGTCAGTGGCGATGTTAAACGCTCATCGGTGGGATTACTGTGATACGGCAGCAGATCGGGTGGTTCGGTCACCATCCCGATGCGCAACACCTGTTCTCTTACTACCGTTGGTGTTGATTCTGGAAGCGCCGTACTCACAAACGGAGTGGGTGTCGGCACATCGACAACAATCGTGCAGCTCACCAGCACCATCAACGCAAACTTGGCGATCAATGATGTTATAAAACGCTTCATGGCGTAATCTTTTCTATTGTACCGAGTAACTACCTGCCTTACCGCATGTGGGTACGTTCTTGATGAACGAATGCGACGTTGCCGGATGGATACGACTGCACATTAACCGGGGAAAGAGTGCAAGACCTAACGGGCAGACAGCTACTGCTAACGTTATAACCTGTATTTCGATGATACCACTATCTGTGCATCAGGGGAACAGGAAAATGAAGCCGGATGGATCAACACGCGAAACCTGAGACTTACAGATCGCGTGCTGCCGGTACGCCAGCCGCTGCTGTGGCAGCCTGAACGGCTCGCATAATTGCAGTTGCCAGCACATCAGCCGCAACCGCACCCAACGTCACCAGTGGTGGTGCTTCATAGACACCCGTCGCCAGCGCAAAAACGGTATCACCATCGAAAGGTGAATGCGCCGGACGAATCGCCCGCGCCAGGCCATCCTGGGCCATCATTGCCAGTCTGGTTGCAGCCGCCTTGTCAAGCCGGGCATCGGTTGCCACAACCGCAATCGTTGTATTCTGTCCGGTGGTATCGGCAAACGAGCGGCGACTCAATCCACTGCGCAGTAACGCACTGGTACCGATCAGCGATTGATCGGGAGCGCGCGCACCGGCAATGATACGCCCATGGTCATCTACGACATCACCAAACGCATTCACCACCGCCAGCGCACCTACCGTTACGCCATCAGCGAGTGTTTCGCTCCAGCTACCAACACCGCCTCGCATTGCGGTTGCCATACCGCCAACCTTACCGACGGTCGCGCCAATACCGGCGCCAACACTCCCCTCTGCAACAGCGGCTTCCGCTGCCATACAAGCCGCATAACCCATCGTAGCATCCGGCCAGACGTCAGACCGGCCAATGCCCAGGTCAAAGATAACTGCCGCCGGCACAATCGGCACCTTCGTCAGGCCAACATCAAAACCGTAGCCACGCTCGTGGAGCCACGATACAACCCCTGTCGCTGCCGCGAGACCAAAGGCACTCCCACCTGTCAGCACCACAGCATGCACCTGTTGCACCAGATTCACCGGATTGAGCAAATCGGTCTCGCGTGTTCCCGGTGCGCCACCGCGCACATCAACACCAGCGGTTGCTCCATTAGGCGTGAGCACAACTGTCACCCCGGTAAGCGCATCCTGGTCGGCAACCTGACCAACCAGGACACCTTGAACAGCCGTGATTGCTGGAATAATCATCGTTGAGTCACCTCTACTGGCGGTGCAACCGCATAAGCCTCGGCCCGTACCGTTGGTGCGCTGCCCGTCTGGGAGTGACCACAGTACGGACAAATTCGCCACGTGAGGTCAACAACTTTCTGACATGCATCGCAGCGCCGGCGCAATTGCGTATGGCAATGCGGGCAGAACAGATAATCTGGTTCAATAGGCCGTTGACATTCGGGACAAACAAACTGTTCTTCGAGATCGCGGCGCAGAAATTCTTCTTCCAACGTCCGCTCATACTTCTCGGCCAGCGTTTGAGGAGGGCGCAGGATCAAATGCAACGGGATGCCCAAAAAAGGCAACAACAACACGATCCCAACCGCCAGCACTTGCACCGAGACATCTTCGGTACGCCGACGAATATCGCGATAGGCCCACAGGACCGATGCTGCCCATAGTAAAACCGCATATGCGCCTAGAAAAATTGCTCCCAGGCGAATAAGCGGTAAGATATTGGCTAAAAACTCTTGTATTGCTTCCATAATAATATCGCCATTATAGCTTACGTGTCTCGGCGCGTAACACAAACACCGTCGCCCCACCGACCTGCACTTCAAGCGGTGCCGGTGGATAAAATTCACCCGACTCCGCAATGGGTGGCATGGGTGAAACATAGCGGGTACGGGTCGAACAGTGCTCCCGAATAATACTGATTACCGGGTTTACCTGCTGATCTTCTACACTAAGTAACAGCGTCACATTGCCCTCGCGCAAAAACCCACCCTGGCTGCTCAGGCGTGTTACCCGATAGCCGTGCTCGGTTAGCGCTTCTACCAGATTTGTTGCGTCTTGAGACTGAACAACAGCAAGAATGAGGCGCATGATCTTCACCCTTATATGCTATGCAATACACGCATCATTGCGCAGCAAGCGGCATCACCTGCGCTAACCGGGCCATCACAACCTGCCAGATCTGTTCGGCTAACTCATCTACCGGTTGATCGGCATCCAACGCATACCAGCGCTCAGGCTCTTGCGCCATCAACTCGTTGAAGCCCTGAGCTACCCGTTGATGGTACGCCAGATCACGAGCATCGAGTCGATTCCATTCCGGTGGTTGCACACTGCCAGGTTCAATTCGTTCACGACTGGCGCGTTTACGCTGCAAACCGACTTCAACATCAATTCGCAAATACAGGGTCAGGTCGGGTTTCAAACCACCGGTAGCAATATCGGTAATCGTCCGTAACTCTTCAAGATCGCGACCCAGACCGTACCCCTGATAGGCAAACGTCGAGTCGGCGTAGCGATCACACACCACGATACCACCGGTTGCCAGGTATGGCCGGATCAACTCGCTCACCAATTGGGCCCGGGCTGCCGAGAACAGCAGTATCTCGGTTGTTGGTGCCATCTCGGTATGGCGGAGATCCACCAGAATGCGCCGAATCAATTCACTGATGCGAGTACCACCTGGCTCACGAGTCAAAATTGTAGGGTAGCCGATAGACTGTAATCGCTCATACAATCGTCGAGCCTGTGTGCTTTTCCCGGCTCCTTCCGGCCCTTCAAATGTGATAAAGAACCCTTGTTTCATGAAATCGCTACCAGCAATGACGGTTTAACCTTCGTTAAGGATAGCCGATCTTCAGCAATCTGTCGATCTGCTACCGGAAGATCTTCACCCGTCGGTTAGGATCATCACCCCGACTCTCCGAGCGCAGATTATACCGATCAGCCATCTGATGTTGCAAGCGACGAATATAGCTGCTGCGCGGCGTTAACTCTACTGCGTTCCGCTCGCCATTAATCACCTGCGTAATCGCCTGCTCCGTTTCCAGCAACGCCTCTTCAACCACCGAATCGTTGCCAAAGGGCGCTGGTTCATCGTCAACCAGCTCGCGTAACTGGAAGACCTGGGCGAGCTGTCGTTCCATCTGGGTAATCGTATTATTGCGCAACACATAGACCGGCACACCCTGCTCTTCCGCCTGCCGCAACTGTTGCGAACTTTGCCGGTAGTAGTTTTTCAGCGTCATGACCAGAGTAGCCTCTTTCAAATCACGTACAATCACCGCCGGCACTCGCAGGCGTTCAATCGCGCTTTGCAACCGGTTACGACTGACGCCGAATGGAAAGATGCGCTGTGGTGGCATTGTTAGTGTGGAGGAAGCGGAGCCATTGCGATCACGTAAGCGGGGACCGCTACCACCCATCTGGCCTTGTTCACGGCCACCACGACCGCGCCGCAGACCAAATGCCGGGGCATCAATTGGCGCCCGTCGCACCGGTTCCCGGTGGACCACACCGTTTGCATCACGGAAGCGCTGTTCGCAGGGAGGGTCTTCACCGCGCAAAATCGCATCGACGGCTGCCGCAACATCGGGATAGACCATCACCCTATCCCAGGACTGAATCTCAACCAGAATGCTGAAGGTCGGTGGCGCCTTCCGCTCTAACACCGTCTTCTGCGTGCCACGGCGCCGGGCCTCTTCATCACCCAGGGTCACTGCCTGAATACCACCGACCAGGTCGGACAGCGTTGGATTGACCATAAGATTATCAAGTGTATTCCCGTGCGCTGTCCCGACCAACTGAACGCCGCGCTCAGCGATAGTACGGGCTGCTGCCGCCTCCAGCTCAGTACCGATCTCATCAATGACGATCACTTCCGGCATGTGGTTTTCGACCGCCTCGATCATCACGTTATGCTGTTCGGCAGGTCGTGGCACCTGCATCCGGCGGGCCCGCCCAATACCGGGATGGGGAATATCACCATCACCGGCAATCTCATTTGAGGTATCCACAATCACTACCCGCTTCCGCAGTTCATCACCCAGGACACGCGCCGTCTCGCGTAACAGGGTTGTCTTGCCGGTACCCGGTTTCCCTAACAGCAGAATACTCTGACCGGTCTCGACCAGATCACGAATAATATCAACCGTCCCATACACCGCCCGCCCAACGCGGCAGGTCAGACCAATCACCACCCCACGGCGGTTGCGAATCCCAGAGATGCGGTGCAGAGTACGCGGAATACCTGCGCGATTATCTTCACCAAATTCACCAATACGCTCGATCACATATTGGATGTCTTCGGACGTCACTTCACGATCACTCAGGAACAGCTCGTGACCGCGATACCGGGCTTCTGGCAGGCGTCCCAAATCCATCACAATTTCGAGCAAATTATCCTGATCATTTGCCTTCCGAATCGCCTCGCTAATCGCCGGCGGCAGCGTTGCTAACAAGAGCTGAATATCATTGCTCGTATCCGTTACAGCCATACCTGCTTAGCACTCCTCCCGTGCAGTTGGTGGCAACACATACCGACGCACTGACACTCTCGGCTCCAACCCAACCTCTAGCGATGGTGCCAGTACCGCTCGACGGATCGGCATCACCATATGTTTCACCAGTAAGGTCTGCTCGCCAACCGGTTGAAAGCCGAGGCGCATTGCCGGTTCAAACAATTCTTGTTGATACTCGCGCAGCAAGAGATAGACCGGACGGCTATCGCTGAGCTGCGCCAGACCAAACCGCAAGACATCTACTGCCTGCTCACGTTCATCAGGCCGGATGATCAACGAAAAGACGTGGCCATTCGGCCCACTGAGCAGACGCAAATAAGCCACCAGATCATCATCAGGGCCAAGCACCCATGCCTGGCGACGTACCAGGGAATAGGCCTCATGCAGCGTCCAGTTACGGGCGTTGTACACTTCCGCCTGTTGGACGAGATGCGGTGTTGCCATACCGTAGAGTTTATGTATCGCCCAGTGGTCTCGACGTGCCTGCATACGCATAGGGGCCAGGCGCGTACCCTGATCCCAGTCCGGGCCAGAGAGATGAAAGAGATGACGATGGGTGTAGGCCTGGAAGCCAACCTGACGGAAGATTTCCCGCAATTCGTTGTGCTGACAGGGTAGCGCTGCGTAGAGGCGCTGCACCGAGTGGTGCGCAGCATTCGCGCACAACTGGTGCAGCAGATGGAACCAAAGCTCGTAATCACTGGGAGTATGTTCGCTCCGCGTTCCGTTGGTCGCCAGATAGATCACATCTTGTTCTGGCCGGCCACGACGACCCATCGCCTGTGCCAGGGCAAACCCACCACCTTCAGCCAGCACCAGGGTTGTTCGTTCCCGATGATTGCCGGCCAGCATGCTTTGCAGAGCAAACCAGAGCGGCCGATGGCTATACGCCAGCAGTCGTTCGGTGTAGAGCACCTGTTGATAGCGAGGTTTACGCCGCAGCAACCAGAGATCACCCGGCGTTACAGTTCGAATCATAGTTCCAGAAAGAGCCGGTGAACCCGATCATCATCGGTCAGCTCAGGATGGAACGTAGTCGCCAGCAAGCGACCCTGCCGGGCAGCCACCACGCTGCCGTCCTCCAGCCAGCCAACCGCCTCGCACCCCGACCCCACGCTGATAATACGCGGGGCCCGAATGAAGACACCTTGCAATGGCTTCTCACCGATAATCGGCATTGTAATCGGTGCCTCGAAGCTGTCGAGCTGGCTACCGTAAGCATTTCGCTGAATGGTCAGATTCATCAGGCTCAACGTAGGCTGACCGCCCTGTTTCTGATCGGTAACGACACTGGCAAGCAAAATGGCTCCAGCGCATGTACCCCAAATCGCCAGATCACGACCGGCACGCGCCCGGATTGGTTCCAGCATCTGATAAATCGTTAGCAGCCGACCTATCGTCGTGCTTTCGCCACCGGGAATAATCAACCGTTCGACCTGTTCAAGCTGACGTGGCAGACGCACCTCAATCGGTTCAACCCCGATTCGGCGTAGCACGGCACAATGTTCACGAAAATCGCCCTGAAGGGCTAACACACCAACTGTCATACCTCATTCTATGCGGACGGGGGTGACCCCGTCCGCCCCCTCATTACCAGCCGCGGCGAGCCATCAACTGATCGGCTGGAATCTGATCAATGTTGATACCAACCATTGCCTCACCGAGGCCCTTGCTCACCTCGGCAATAATCTCCGGGTCATTGTAGTGGGTTGTTGCCTCAACAATGGCCCGTGCCCGCTTGACCGGATCGCCACTCTTGAAGATACCCGAACCAACGAAGATTCCATCAACGCCAAGCTGCATCAGGAGCGCAGCATCAGCCGGGGTAGCAATACCACCTGCGGCAAAGTTGACGACCGGCAATTTACCTTCAGTCGCCACCTGCTTTACCAGCTCATAGGGAGCCTGGATCTGCTTGGCGTAGGTGAACAATTCATCTTCATTCATCGACTGCAAGCGCCGAATCTCGCTGTACACCGCACGGGCGTGTCGCACAGCCTCGACCACATTACCGGTACCGGCTTCGCCTTTCGTGCGCAGCATTGCCGCACCCTCGGCGACACGGCGCAGCGCTTCACCAAGATTACGACAACCGCAGACAAACGGCACACGGAACTTATGTTTATTAATGTGATGCTCTTCGTCGGCAGGAGTCAATACTTCGCTTTCGTCAATATAATCAACGCCAATCGCTTCCAATACCTGCGCTTCAACGAAGTGACCAATCCGTGCTTTTGCCATCACCGGAATGGTTACCGCCTGCTTGATCGCCAGGATCAGCTCTGGATCGCTCATACGGGCCACGCCACCCTGAGCGCGAATGTCAGCCGGTACCCGTTCCAGCGCCATCACTGCCACTGCCCCGGCCTCTTCAGCAATTCGCGCCTGCTCTGGGGTGACAACATCCATGATGACGCCACCTTTCAGCATCTGCGCCAGCCCAACTTTCGTCGTCCATGTCGATTTTTCCATATTGCCTCGCTCTAAAATATCAGGTGACGCTGGTAAATCTCGTCATAATATTGTACCACGCTGTACCGGTGAGGGCAATGCATCGCAAGGCGGAACGCAGGATAGCGCATCAGCAGGCCAATCATCCGCGGCCACAAGTAACGTCAACCAGATCACGAGACGGCCACAGATCACCGTATTTTACGAGGAGCACAGTCATTGTGCGGCGTTTGGGCAGCTATGCCGGGGAGGAGAGCACTTCGTTGTGCGCTCCTGACATGCGTGGTAATTACCAGGTCTTGCCAACAACTTTCGCGATGGCTCGCATTTGGGGCACCAGGCCCATGAAGTTCTCTGGGTTCAGTGACTGGCCGCCGTCCGACTTTGCCCGATCAGGATCGGGGTGAACTTCAATGATCACACCATCAGCACCGGCGGCAATTGCAGCCAGGGTTAATGGTGGAACCAGATACCACTTCCCGGTACCGTGACTCGGATCAACAATTACCGGTAGATGTGAGCGCTTCCTGGCTACGGCTACTGCATTCAGATCGAGGGTATTGCGGGTCGCCGTCTCGAACGTGCGGATTCCGCGCTCACACAGAATCACATTTGGATTACCCTGGGCAATAATGTACTCAGCCGACAACAACCACTCTTCAATCGTAGCCGATAAACCGCGCTTGAGCAGCACCGGCATGCCGGTACGCCCGACCTCTTCCAGCAACTGATAATTCTGCATGTTGCGGGCGCCGATCTGCAAGACATCGGCATAGCGGGCAACCAGATCAACGTCAGCCGGAGTCATAACTTCGGTCACAATTGGCAATCCCGTCTCGGCACGTGCCTGCGCCAGCAACTGTAAACCAACCTCACCCAGGCCACGGAAACTGTAAGGCGATGAGCGAGGCTTGAACGCACCACCGCGCAACATGTTCGCCCCAGCCTCGCGTACTGCACGGGCGGTCGCCATAATCTGCTCTTCACTCTCAACCGAGCACGGGCCGGCAATAATTGCCAGGTGCCCACCGCCAACCTTTACATCACCAACCGTCACCACCGTATCGCTGGGCTTTACCTCACGGGATACCAGCTTGTAGGGTTGCGTGATGCGCAGGGTCTCCTTCACACCGGCAAAGTGTTCTAGCTCTTCCCGCAAGGTTGGCGGGATCGCTGCCCCCACCACCGCGATCACCGTGCGCTCCTCACCAACGGTCAGATGGCCGCGCAAATTGTGTTCGCGCAGCCGGTTTAACACCGCTTCAATCTGTCCAGGGGTTGAGTCGGTTTGCATGACGACAATCATGGAACGGTCCTCCTCAGGCATACAAGAACAGGCATCGGTAGACAAAACGGGCACAACACGCAACGCTGCGTGTCCGGCAGGGTCTTGACGACGACTCATGGCAACTCCTCCGGTGAAAGTGGTGTCACCACGCGAAAGGCGTTCATCGCAGCAGCCCGTTCGGGTCGCAGACCACGGGCACCGCGAATGTACACATGGACGACTTCGTCGGCGCGTTTGGTGGTATTCCAGTGGATCAAAACACGAATACAACGGGGTAAACTACCTGGCACAGCCATTTCGTGACCACAGAGGAGGGCAGTATCTACCCAGCCAATTGCGCGGGCTGCCACAGCGGGAAATTCGGCATTCAGGTCGGGAGTCGTTGTAAAAATGGCACTGGCGATGTCTTCCGGCTTAATGTCGTT
This sequence comes from Chloroflexus aurantiacus J-10-fl, assembly GCF_000018865.1. Classification (NCBI taxonomy): domain Bacteria; kingdom Bacillati; phylum Chloroflexota; class Chloroflexia; order Chloroflexales; family Chloroflexaceae; genus Chloroflexus; species Chloroflexus aurantiacus. Next base: position 3,033,316 of record NC_010175.1, on the reverse strand, counting down.
GGCTTCGATCAACAATGTGAGCAATTCGTGCGTTGCGGACAGAATAGCTTCGCGTGTGTTCTCGCTACAGGTCGTCGCCCCTCGTACTCCACGACAACGAACGTCCATCGGCTCTCCTCCCTGGGCAACAACAGAAGGGGCGCGAGGTTTTTCGCCTCGCGCCCCTTTGTGATTGCTCTATGCTATCGTCTATCTCCAGGAAATGCGAAGCGACCAGTCCGGTTTTCGGCTGGTAAAGTAGAAAAAGTAGGTATAAAAGCGCGAACCGACCATGAGATCGCTTCCTTGACTATCTACTCGCTTCGACGAGGCAACTATACCACAGCCGCAATGTTCCGTCAAGCACCTTCATGAACCGAGCAGCTCTTCCGCTTCGATTATCGCCTGCGCAATATCCTTCATCTTCGTGCGTTTATCACGGGCACGCTGACGTAAACGTTCATACGCATCGCGTTCGCTCAGACCGAGACGTTGCATTAAGATACCTTTTGCCCGCTCGATCAGTTTACGTGCTTCAAGTGCCTCTTGCAGTTCGAGATTTTCGTTCCGCAGATTCTGGATTTCACGATGACGGGCCAGCGCAATCGTGATGGCTGGTGGCAATTCCTGCTCGTTCACCGGCTTCACCAGGTATGCCAGCGCCCCCGCCGCCTCCGCCCGCCGGATGGTCTCTTTGTCGGCGAACGCCGTTAACATCACCACCGGAATACCGGTTTGATCCCGGATTCGGGCAGTTGCCTCGGTGCCGTCCATCTCCGGCATCCGAATGTCCATAATCACCAGGTCTGGTTTCAGGCGTGATGCCAGCATCACTGCCTCGGTGCCAGTCCGGGCAATCCCAACCACCTCGTACCCCAACCCCTTCAGTTGGTCCTCCAACGTGAGCGACACGAGATCATTATCCTCGGCAATCAGGATGCGAATCGCGGCCACGGCTGCCTCCCGCTGCAAGCTATCCAAAAGTGATGACTAAGATCATACCACAAGATGCCCGATGGTGTGATACAATTTAAGCGAACGACGAAGTGTTTGCGTATGCAACTGACGCTACAAGAGCGGCAGCCGTACACACCGCCAACGTGAGCAGGGTGAGGAGAGCGTGATGCGCTACGATATCACGAATATTGCAATCGAAGACTATCTGCACGACCTGATGCCGCCGCGCGATGAGGTGTTGGCTAATCTTGAAGCACGTGCCAGACAGCAAGGTTTATCGCTGGTTGGGCCGGTACAGGGGCAATTTCTTTACCTGCAAGCGCTGATGATGAACGCCCGTCATGCGCTGGAGGTTGGTATTACCACTGGGTACGCCGCCATTTACATTATGAAGGCACTTCGTCAGACCGGTGGCAAGATGACCGCTATTGAACGGAATCCTGAGCGAGTCAAACTTGCCAGTGAGGTGATTGAAGCCGCCGGCATGCGCGATTTGATTACCATTCATCTGGGCGAATGGCGCGAGCTGTTGCCGTCACTCCGTCAAGAGTTCGATCTCATTTTCCTCGACATTCTGCGTAATTCATCGAACGATGAACAGGCCCTGCAGGCGCTTGAGTTGTGTGTATCATTGCTCAGTCCGGGTGGTGTTTTGATCGCAGACAATGTCTTGTGCAGCGCTCAGGTGCTCGAAGAAGACGCTTCACCGCTGGTACGCGGCATTCAACGTTTCAACCGTGCAATTATGGAACACCCACTGCTGGAGTCGGTGATTATTCCATTGCGCGACGGCGTGTCGATCAGTCGCAAGAGGAAGTGATGATTGGCCCATGCGCTGCTTGATGTATTTCACGAATTGATTACCAGTCGTTGTTGTTGGTTTGAGAGAGAGTGTTCGATCTGACCTGGCGCGCAGCCAGGTATACCAACAACGATTGGTAATCGCTTTCTTCTTTCTTCACCGTCAGCAGTCGTTATTTTCCGGAATAACCATCAATCGCAGTTACATTCACGCCTCTTCAATGACATGTGTTTGCTAATCTGTGCGGATTCATAACTTCCGGTGGATTTTTATGCCGTCTTCGGAACGACAAAACCGTATCGCTGAATGGTCTGCGTTGCGATTGCTGGCCCAAACACTGAACCAAACGCTGAACCTGCGGTCGGCGCTTGACGCAGCACTCATCCATATTCTTGAGTTGACCGGCCAGGAAGCCGGCTGGATCTATCTCCGTGATGAAGGTGATCAGTTTATTCTGGCAGCGCGCCAGCGATTGCCACCGGCCTTGACCTATCCCGGAACGATCTGGCAGGGTGAATGTGTATGCCAGGAAGCCTGTCGTACCGGCCAGATCCGCCAGGAACCGATACTTATGCCGTGCTCACGATTGCGCGGTGCTGTTGGCGACAAGCGGGGTCTGACACACCATATTTCGGTTGAGTTACGTGATAGCTCTCGCCCGGTGGGTATTCTTAATCTGGCGACGACCCAATGGGCCAAACTGGAAGCTGTTGATCAGCAGCTCATCGCAGCCATCGGTGATCTGTTAGGTACAGCTATTGCCCGTGCTCACCTCTACGAAGAGTTCAGCGTGCGCCGTGTGCAGGAACGGCGCGCGCTGCTTTCTCTTTCCCAGGAGCTGCTGGTGACGGATGACCTCGAACCGACGATTCAACGGCTGGTACGGATCGGTGCACGCTTGCTGGACGCTGATGCCTGTGCGTTTATCGAAGCCGATGAAGCAGGTGGACGGGCACTTCTACGCGCATGCCACGGCTGGGAATTGCCCACCGTTAGCGCATGGCCGCTGATTCTTGATGAGAACCACCCGCATCTGTGGTATCTCCCGGAACGAAGCTCACAGCTAGCCGCAGATGCGCTGATGCGCCTGCCCATTTTGCTGCGGCGCCAGAGTTTTCAAGGTCACCTGCTGGCACCGGTCGAACTTGGTGGTGTGCAAATTGGCTTGCTCATGGTGAATACCATCAATCCGCGCAGTTTTCTCGACAGTGAAGCCGAGCTGCTTGGGCTGCTCGCCAGCCAACTGGCTCAGATGATTGATCGTGAGCGCCTGTATCAAGAAGCATTGGCCCGTCAGCGTCTCGAACGGGAACTCGATCTGGCAAGTGAAATCCAGGCCAGTTTCTTACCCGATTGTTGTCCATTTGTACCCGGCCTCCAGATTGAGGCGTTTTACCAGGCGGCCCGTCAGGTTGGTGGCGACTTCTACGATTTTATTGAGATACCGGCTACCACACCTGATGGTCAGTCTCGTTTTGGGGTTGTCATCGCTGATGTAACTGATAAAGGCGTGCCAGCCGCCCTCTTCATGGCCCTCTCACGCACACTCTTGCGCGCCAGCGCCATTGATGGACGTTCGCCGGTTGCTGTCCTGGAGCGAGCCAATCGCCTGATCCTGGCCGACTCGCGCGCAGGATTGTTCGTCACCTGCTTTTATGCGCTCATCGATCCGGCTACCGGTCGCGTTACCTACGCTAACGGCGGTCACAACTATCCACTCCTCTACCGTCAGGCAACCGGTCAGGTCATCCCCCTCGCCGCCCAGGGCATTGTCCTGGGGATTATCCCGGATCCGCACTTCGTACCGGGCGAGATTGTGCTTGACCCCGGTGATATTTTGCTGTTCTACACCGATGGTATCACCGAGGCAATGAACCCACAACGCGATCTCTTCGGCGATGAGCGGTTGGCGGCAGTCTTGCGCGCCTCTCATCAGCATGCACCGGGTGACATCGTTGATGCTGTACTTGCCGCAGTGCGCGAATTTACCGGCGATACGCCCCAAACCGATGATATGACCATGGTCGTGATCAAGCGCGTGTGATTACCTGCCAGTCCTGCCTGACTTGCACAGATCCGAACAGCCCATTATAATAGGCGATGACATGACGTGGCACGGGGAGATGACGGAGTGGTTGAACGTGCCCGTTCGAAAACGGGTAGGGCCTAATAAGCCCTCGTGAGTTCGAATCTCACTCTCCCCGCCAACATACCGGCGCCCGACCTGTTATCAGGTTGGGCGCACCGATTCTTGAGGTGATGTATGACACCGGTCGAGCAACGGCTGCGCGAACAGTTAGAGGAACAGATTCGTCTGAACGAGTGGCTCTACGAGCAGCTTGAGCGACAACGGGCGCTCAATGCCGAATTGCGCCGGGCAGTTGCCGATCTGGCTCGCGCATTTCAGGAATCGCTCGCCTCAGCAGTTGAAGCCGGTGAGGCAGGTGATCTGGCCGCAGTACGACGCCTGACAAGAGCCAATCAACAGCACTGGCAGCATTACCTCCAGCAAATTGTGGCTGCCGCCAATCGGCTCGCAACCAATGATGCGGATAAGGGATGATGTGGAGGGAGAGGAGATAGGAGATAGAAGATAGAAAATAGGAGATAGAAGATAGAAAATAGGAGATAGAAGATAGAAGATAGAAGATAGGAGTGAGAAGGCAGGAAGTAGAAGTACTGGAGAGCTGTGCAGGGTGGTGGGATGGTAGGAGCAGTTGGTGTGATTTGGGTGAGTATCGGTTCGATGATTGCGGATCAGCCCCTCACCTCACCCCATGCCCCCGCTCCTCTCCCACCAGAGTAGAGGAGCGGGGATGATTGTTTCAGAGGAAGTGCACATTTTTTTGTTTCTGAGGGACACACCAAATGCAGGCATACGAAACCAGAGCCGTGCTGGTGTGTCTTGGGATGATGCCTGGTGGGGTGTGGTCAGGACAATCCCTGCTGGCATCTGACAAGACCAATGCAGGTTGTGCTGCAACATTTCCAGTCTGGTGTAAGAGCGTTCATAAACCTCAAACCAACGTCACTTCGACGCTCCACCTGAGCACCGTCGTACACAAGACCGGTAGGTTTCCCCTGAGATCGCGAGCCTCCGGCTCGCGTATCACCCGGAACTGCATGCATTGCTGAACCGCGCTGAACCATTGACTCCCGCCTCCAGCGCATGTGGGACAGTAGCACGTGGTGTACCAGATGGTGGACGAGCCGGAGACTCATGCTCTCGGGGAGTATTCCCACGCTCGTGCACCGCAGCGGATCGCTCAAGGATGCCGTGTGAGGGTGATGGTAGATAGCGTTCTATGACTATTAAGCCAGATGTGATGTAAGAGTAGGGGCATGGCCTGCCGTGCCCCTACTGCTCTCAGCCGGTCACGTGGGCAACCAGGTGATCGGTTCTCTCCTGAACAAACCAGTCGCATTCCACTGTGACCGATCTGCCTGGCAGTCGTTCATCATGCGAGTTCCTTTTGGGGGGTAAGGTGAACAGACGAACCAACGGCGTGATAAGTGGCGCCACGTGTGACAAGGAGCCAGATCACGATCATGTGGGTAACAACGAAGGCCGGGACAGTGAAGGTCGGGATGAACCAGCCCGGCCCAAGCGCGTATTGCGCCGCAATGTCATTCCATATCCCCTGGGCAAAGGCATTAACGAAATCGAGCAGCCCAACCAGTGAAAAGAGCCAGACGAGGATAAGTGCACGACGCCAGCGCAATCGGATCGCGACCAGAGCGAGAAATGCCAGCCCAACGGTGATCAGGTCGCCATATGCGCCCGGTATCGCGAAGGCAGCGGGAAGCGTGTCGGTCACACCAGGTACCAGGAAGACCAGGCCAATCGTGCGGAGGGTGTGAAAGAGAAGGAGCGGGGTCAGCGCTGCCGTAAGTTCCAGCCCTGCCAGACGCGGGACGATGTACCAGCGAGCGATCAGCGCATAGGTGACCAGGCTAAGGATGACTTGCAAGCCGAAGATTTGAGTAGCATTCATAAAAATATCTCCACAATGTGGTCGCACAGCAGACGTGCTGTACAACAATCCTCGTTACAGTTCGGTGGGCTGGACAGCGGCGGGTACGATCACGGGCTGCGGCGCGGTCGCCAGACCAAAGCTCATCAGCGTCACCCCCAAACCACCAGCCATCATCAGGGCAAAGATCGGTGTGAAAGCCTGAGCAGTGGCAGGCGTGGCACCGAGCAGAAGTACACTCAGAGTGACCCCGATAACACTGGCGAATTGGCGTAACGCCTGGAAGACCCCACTCCCGCCGGCTAGCTGGTCGGGCGTCAAGTGCTGAACGGCTACACTGCTCAAGAGCGGAATGATGAGCGCAACCCCCAAACCGGAGAGCAACATTGCGGGTAGCCATACCGACAGGAACTGAGGATATGATCCGGCTCCCACCAGCAGCAGAAATGCCCCGGCAGTGTAGAAGAGTCCCCCCGGAATGAGCAGTATCCGTTGCCCCCAGCGTGTCGCCAGCCGACCGGCCAGCGGTGCGCCGAGTACCACCATCAGGGGGCCAGGGGTGATGGCCAGCCCGGCCTGGAGCAGACTGTAATCCCAGACGCGGGTCAGAAACTGGATCGAGCCAAAGAACATCGCAGTGAATGCAATGCCAAAAAGCACATTCGCCAGGTTCGCCAGCCGAAAATTGCGCTCGTGGAAGAGCCGCAGATCAAGGGCCGGTTGTGCCACGAGCTGTGAACGACGGAGAAACAGGCCGAGAACGACCAGACCAGCGCAAAGGGCGGTAACGGTTGCCGGGGACTGCCATCCCCAATGCTCGCTTTGCACCAGACCAACCGTGAGCAGGCCGGCACTCAGACAGAGCAGGGCCACACCTAGCAGATCGGGCCAACCGGCGGCAGACATGTCGCGTGACTCGGCGATCACTCGCCAGCCCAAACCAACTGTCAGCAGCCCAATCGGTAGATTGAGGAAGAAGATTCCCGGCCAGCCGAAGACTTGCACAACCCATGAACCAAGCGGCGGCCCGGCGACAACTGCGAGCGCACCAACCGCACCCCAAAGCGACACTGCCAGCGTGCGGCGGGCAATCGGGAAGGCGGCGAGCACGAGGGCTAGTGCCGCCGGTGAGAGAAGTGCGCCACCGAGAGCTTGAAGCGCACGAAAGCCTATCAGCCAGTTAATCTCGGATGCCATCCCGCAAAGCAGGGATGCAAGCGTAAAGATGATTGCTCCCAACAAAAACATACGCCGCCGTCCAAACCGGTCAGCCAGACTACCGGCAGGCACGAGCAGTGCACCGTAGACAATGGTATAAGCGTTCAACACCCAGGACAGTTGAGCCACATCAACAGAGGCGAAGCTGGCCTGGATCGCCTGGAAAGCGACCAGGAGCACCAGACTGTCCAGCATCACAGCAAAAACGGCCAGACAGGTGATGGCGAAGACGAGCCAGGGCGAACGGATGGTAGGGTCGTTCATGAGAATGCCTTTCTCAGTTTGCACGGCATAGAGAATGGAAACGTGAGCGAATCAGAGTGGTTGGAATTGACGCAATGTCGTGATGAAGCAGGGTTTCCTCCTTTCGCCAGACGGCGCCACAATGAGACCGTTCGGTCTCAAAACAGACCAAAAAAAGAGCAGATCAGGCCAACCGCACCTGCTGCGTGATATAGGTGGCAAGATGTGTATATGCATGTTCTAAGGGCGTGGCGGTTTCCAGAATACGGGCAAGCATCACTGCTCCTTCCATCGTCGCAATGATGAGCAGTGCCAGCCGGTCAGCGTCAACCTCCGGGCGAATCTCGCCACGGGCAATACCGGTCTGTACCAGCGTTCGGATGGTCTCGCGCCACTCGTCAATAACGGCACGTACCCGCTCACGTAACATCGGGTTGGTATCATCGCTCTCGATGGCAGTGTTGAGTATCGGGCAGCCGCCGACCAGCGGTGGACGTTCAGCGTAACTACGAAAGACATCCAGAAAAGCGATGATCGTATCCACTGTGTGCTTGTGCCCTGCCAGACCAACTGCGAACCGCTCACGGACTTTCTCAGCAGCATAGTCAAACGCAGCCAGCGCAAGCTGCTCTTTACTCTCGAAATGCCGGTAGATCCCTCCTTTCTCCAGCCCCGTCGCTGCCATAATGTCACTGATCGCGGTGCCGGCATAGCCTGAAACATTGAAAAGCGCCGCCGCCTGTGCCACGACCCGCTCGCGGGTCTCCTGCCCCTTCCGCATAGCTTTCTCCGTCAAAAAAGAGACCTTTCGGTCTCAATTGTACACGACACCACGCACATTGTCAATATAGGTTGGGAACGCAGCCGGTTAGGGGAGGCAAAGGGATGTACGTATGGTATGAGCTATTTCATCAACTGGACGTGTGCCCCGCGTAACACAGCGGTCGTGGGCTGATCAATGTCACCCTTCCGTACGATCCTTCGGCGCCAGACCGAACCACGTGCCACGGCACATGTGCATAACAGGAATCAGCTCTCGAGTTCACCTGTACTGAGCGGTGGCAGGCTCCTTACCCGCCACACACCCCCGAATGCAAGGGGAAGAAGAGCGAGGAAACTAAGCATAGCTCCTGCCCAGACGGTTGGCTGTAAACCGATGGAGGTTGCCAGGAGACCGCCGATCAACAAACCGCTCGGAATGCTGGCCCAGGCGATTACCCGAGCCGTTGCCGTGACTCGTCCCAGCATAGACGGTGGAGTGATGCTTTGGCGGATCGTTAACTGACTGATGTTGTAGGCTACTACTCCCAGTGCACGTACCAGGTATCCCGCGATGATCAACGGTAATGGAGCCAATGGTGCCAGTGCCATCAGGAGGATACCAACAGCGTGCAGAATGAGAGCTACGGAGAGGGTCGGCCCTAACCCCCAGTGTCGGACAAAACGACCCGTTAAGGTTGCAGCAATCAGAAGACCCACATTGCCTGCACTGAAGATTAGACCGGTTAGTCCGGCATCCAACCCCAGGGTGCGAATGATATAAAACAGCAAAATACCCTCCACCAAAGCCCAACCCACACTCATCAACATCGTACAGCCCAGAATCGAGCGCAAGAGCGGCTGCCGCCAGAAGTAGGTCAGCCCTTCCTTAATCTCCATCCCCAGGGAGCGTGGTTGTTGTGGTTTTGATGCGGTTATGTCAGATCGCGCTTCCTGATGGCGAATACCAAAAAGAAACAGGGCTGAAATGAGATAGCTGAGGGCATCCAGGATAATCGCGATGGGGGCGGTCAGCAGCGTTATCAATGCGCCTGCCAGGCTTGGACCAACAATTCGTGTTCCAGATTGAGCTACTTCTAAACCGCTATTTGCTGCCACAAGCTGCTTTGGCGGAACCAGAGTTGGAACCCAGGCCTGATAGGCGGTATCAAAGAATGTGGTGAATACCCCGCTGAGTAGAACGACCACGTAGAGATACCAGATCGAGAGCCAACCTGACATGTAGACCACAGGAATAGTGATCAGGATCAACGCCCGGGCAATATCACACCAGATCAACAGGGGTTGACGTTTGCTCCGATCTACAATAGCGCCCGCCACAAAGCCCAATACTACCATCGGTACCCAGCCAAGCATCGCCAGGACACTGGTTTCGAGGGGCGTAGCGTTCAAGGTGGTAACGGCGAGAATAGGCAGACCGAGAAAGGTGATTTGGGTGCCCAGCTGGCTAATCGCCGTTGCCCCCCAGAGACAGAGAAAATGACGGTTACGCCAGACGCTGCGTTCCTGAAAATCGTCATGATTGAGCGGTGTCATTGTATGCGGAGAGAGGCGTGTACGCCATACAACTTGCTCACAATTCCGCCCTGTCTATCATACGGTTACCGGCGAAGGCGATGAGCAAGCGCTACTGAAATACAATCAGGCGATGGGATTGCAAACGTTAAGCAATCGCTGATCGGTTGAATGCTGCCGGGATGTTTGAGGTTTCATCGATACCGGCGCATTATGGGATTGCGGATACACAACGCCAGGAAACTCGTGAAGTCTATCACACGAGAGCGCGTGGGAGTCGAACCCACCGGCGTAGTTCGTCACTCCGCCCAACGGTTTTGAAGACCGCGACAGCCACCGGGCCACATGCGCTCTCACCAGCGATTGTAGAGTGAGCCAGGGGGGTTGTCAACTCTGCGGTGCAGCGTGCAGGTCGGAGGTAGCGCACATTCACTATCGAGGTTTTGAACGTGGTGATGACCACACGGCCTGGCGGGAATTGACAAAACGTCACCCGGTCTTATCCTGGGTGACGTGTACGCGCAACGGTTCCCGTCGTGCGAGATACCTGATCGTTATGAACGACCATCTCCCGATATGTGAACAGTACACCTGATCCAGGCTAACGCAACCGCCCCTGCTCCATATCGTACTTCCCCGCCAGATCGTCCTGCACTGTCTGTGGTGCCCGCTTCACGCCGGTCAGGTAGGCTGCCCGGTCGAGCATATGAGCGGCGACCGGTGCCGTCAGGAAGAAAAAGGCGATCAGGGCAACCATCTTGGCCGCTGCCACCAGATCGCCGTGATGCGCCGCCACCGACAGCAGAACACCGGTAATACCCAACGTCCCCGCTTTACCGGTCGCATGAACGCGCGTATAGAGGTCGGGCAATTTCAGCATCCCGATTGCTGCCAGCAGCATGAACAGCACCCCGATGGTTGCCAGGATCAGGGTCACAATCTCGTTCAGGCTCATCAACTGCGCCCCTCCTCGATATACCGCGAAATCGCCACGGTACCCAGAAATCCCAGTACGGCGACAACCAGAATTGCGTCGACCAGACTCAATTGGTCGGTAATCACTACGTAGAGCGCAACCAGCGCCACCACGTGAACCATCAGCGTATCAAAGGCCATTGCCCGATCAGGAATGCTCGGCCCCATCAGGAGGCGAGCGGTGCAAAGGATCATGGAGATGGCAACGACCCCCATTAAACCGGCAATAATCATCGTAAATAGCGTCATGGCGTGCAACCTCTATGGAAACAGTTCCATCACCCGCCGCTCGAAGTTTTGCTTAATATCCTCACGCACGGCATCGGCATCTTGAACATCGATACAGTGAATGTAAATTGTACGGCGATCAGTCGCCACATCGAGCGAGACGGTACCCGGCGTTAAGGTGATCAGATTGGCGAGCACTGTAATCCCGGCATCACTTTTTACATCAAGTGGAATCGCAATAATACCGGGCCGAATATCGGCCACCCGCCGAAAGAGCACGATTCGGGCCACATCCAGGTTCGCCTTGAGAATACTCCACAAGGCAAAACCGATAAAGGCGATCCATTTGAAGGTCAGGCGAGCATAGTGCCGGTTATCAATCCGAGATCGCCCCAACCCGCCATCGGTAAACGGCATGCTCAGGAAGCGGCTGGCCAGTGACACAATCGCAAAACTGACCAGGAAACCGACGATCAAATCGGGCAGGGTAAAACTGCTCTGCAATGCCATCCAGGTGATTGTCAGCAAAAGGATCAATACAATCATAATCACCTCTACCGCATAGCCGCCTGATATACCGCTTCACAGCCATCACTACCACAGACAGCCGTAATGTAGATTGTCCGATCAAAAAACTGTTGCGCGGCGATAGTATTGTAATCGACCAGCGGCCCGGCCAGTAGCCCAAGCGCGATGCTCAAAATCACCAGAGCAGCCCCTGGCGCCAGCAAGCCGAAACTAACCCGTGGCAGCCGATTCACGTCCTCGTAGGATTTCTTCCAGAAGACCTCATTCCAAATCTTCAACATCGAGAAGAAGGTGAGGATACTGGTACCGGCAGCCACTGCTGTAATCAGATACGCCTGCTGACTCACGCCGACCTGGAGCAAGATCAGCTTGCCGATGAACCCACTCAGCGGTGGAATGCCGGCCAGCGACAGAATACCGACGAACCAGAAGATTGCCAGCCACGGTTCACGCCGGGCCAACCCACCCATCTTTTTCAGATCACCGGTACCGTAAATCTGTTCAGCAGCGCCACCGATAAAGAAGAGCGCCATCTTCACAATCATCACATGGGCGGTGAAGACCAGACCGGCAGCCAGCCCGGCTACACTGGCTAATCCCAACCCCATCACGCTATACCCGATCTGACTGATGATGTGGAAGCTGAGAATACGCCGCACATTCATCTGGGCAACCGCACCCAACACACCTATCACCATCGTCAACCCGGCCAGCAGCGTAATCCACGGCGCGTAGATCGCCAGCTCGTTTTGCAGCATCAGCCCAAAGACCCGGTATAGCGAATAGACACCCACCTTTGTCATCAAACCGCTGAAGATTGCGGTTACCGCTACCGGTGGCGTGTGGTAGCTCGATGGCAACCAGAAGAAGAGAGGCACAATCGCCGCTTTGCTACCGAATGCGAAGAGGAAAACGCCGGCCAGCACAGTCTGCAAACCGGGATTGGTCAATGTAGCCATACGCTCGGCGATGTGCGCCATATTTAACGTGCCGGCAAAGCCGTACATCAGGCCACAACCAAACAAGAAGGCAGTACTGCCGAGCAGGTTGAGCACAACGTATTTCAAGCCACCTTCGAGCTGATCGCGACTACCACCGAGGGTAATCAAACCAAATGAGGAAACCAGCAAGACTTCAAACCAAACGTACAGGTTGAAGAGATCACCGGTAAGAAACGCACCACTCACCCCTAGCAGCAATAACAGCAACAGTGGGTAGTAGAAATAGCGTTCACGCTCGCGATCAATCGAGTAAAAGCTATAGACAACCGTCGTCAGCATGAGGAGCGCGGCCAGCATGACCATCAACGCGCTCATGCCATCGGCAACCAGCGAAATACCAAACGGTGCCAGCCAGCCCGACGCCTGGGCGACCAGTGGGCCACTCTGAGGTACCACGCTCATCAGCCAGAGACCATAGCCGAGATTAATGAGCACACTCGCCAGCGTAATTGCACGTGCAATCATACGCTGATGACCAAACAGAACGGCCAGAGCAGCACCGATCAATGGTGAGACTATTGGAACGAAGAGATGAAAGACCATGCTTCTTTCCTACGCCAGATCGCAACACTATAACTTATCGGTTGTTGACAGATCATCGAGATCGTCGCTCCCCACCGCCTGATTCGAGCGATAGGCCAGAGCCAGTACAAAGGCAGTGAAACCGAAACTAATCACAATCGCCGTCAGGATCAATGCCTGCACCAATGGATCAGCCGATCCGGGGAGCGGTTGTCCGCTGGCATCAACCAGCGGTGGTGCACCACGTCGCACACCATCACCCATTGTGAAAATGAGCAGGTTGACGCCATGGCTCAACATAATCAGACCCAGGATCAGCTTCACTACCGAACGGCGCAAGATCAGATAAGTGGCCCCACCAAACAGAGAGCCGATTGCTATCGCCAGCAGAATGATCATGCAACCTCCTCTTGCTCAACAGATGCCGATTTCATTTCCGGCAAGGGGAAGAGTGTCGGCTCTTCTACCAGCAGGAGTGCAATCTTCGTGGTTACACCAATAACCGTAAAGTAGACTCCAACATCAAACAAGACCGGCGTACCAATCTTACCTACCCCGGGAATGGGTTCTGGTATCCAGAACGCCTGCATATAGGGGAGACCGGCAAACAGCGCCGGCAACCCCCAGATTGCCCCGAAAAAGACACCGAAAGCCGCCAGCAGCAGGTAATTGACCGGCAAAATGCGTTTGGCCGTTTTCGGGCCAAAGGCGACTATCTGCAAAATGATCGCACTTGAAGCCAGCAGACCACCGATAAAGCCACCACCCGGCAAATTATGGCCGCGCAGGAGCATAAAGATTGAAAGCAACAACAGCACCGGCATCATCAACCGGCTAATCGTGCGCAGAATTAACGAGTCGTATAAGGCACTATCTCTGGGCATCGACCGGTTCGTTGACCGGTTCGGTTGTGGTGACCCGCTCTGGTGTCGCATTGTCTTTCCCCTGTCGTAACCGTAACAAGCCATAGATACCAAGGAGCGCGATGAACAAGACCGTAATTTCGCCCATGGTATCGAAACCGCGGAAGTCAACCAGGATTACATTCACGACGTTGGCGCCTTTGCCCAGTTCCAGACTATTTTCCAGGAAGAAGGGTGCTAACGGCGCAAAACTATCGTTTGTGGCCGCTGCCAGTACCAGACCACCCATCAGCACACCCATGACCGTCGCCACAATCGCATCGCGCCGCCGCACCCAGGCCGACGAGAAGCTCTCGAAGCGTACCGGTAGGACGGAGAAGACCAGTAACAGAAACACGGTTGAGAGCACTTCAATCAGCAACTGGGTCAATGCCAGGTCAGGCGCTGAGAAGAGAACGAAGAGGAGCGATACCATTGCGCCGACAACACCAACAGCAATGATGGCTCCCAGACGGGTGCGAGCGTTAATCGTGGCAATAACTCCAATCGGTATGAGAGCCGCCGCCAGTATCTCGTAGAGCTGCAACTGTGGATCGAGATCGAAGCGAATCGCCCCAAGTCCAAAACTGACAAACGGAACACCAACGAAAACCAGCATGGTGAGCGCCGTGAGCAGAATATATCGGCGCAGACGGCCTTCCTGAATGGTTCGCGTCAACGCGGTAGCACCGGTCAGGGTACTCTCGATCAGACGGTCGAAGATCATATCGCCGCGTGACCAGGCCGGCCAACCGCGTAAACCGGCCAGTTGATCGACGAAACGGAACATCACGACGCCAATCACAATCGCGCTCAGACTCACCAGCAGTGCGGGATTAATCCCGTGCCAGAGCGCCAGTTTCACGTCAAGCGGCTGACCATAAATAGATGCACTGGCCGCAGCGATCAACGTACTGATCGGTCCCAAAAACGCGATAGGGATGATCAATGACAATACTGCCGGAACACCAGGACCGATCAACATCCCCGGTGCCGGATCGGTAATATGCTGCTGCATCGCTGCAACACTGCGCTGACCGAGGAAGGCATTGCTGAACAGGCGCCAGCCAGTAATCAGATAGGCGATAGCAGTGATGGCAATGGCTGCCACCGCCAGCACACTTAATGTCGCACCCAACTCGGTTTCCAGCGCTGCTTCGAGCATTAGCTCTTTGGCTACAAAGCCAAACATCACCGGAATGCCACCAAATGAAAGCAAAGCCAGCATCGTAATCACCATCGTCTGCGGCATGTACTTACGCAGTCCGCCGAGACGACGGAGATCGCGCGTCCCACACTCGTGGTCAATCACCCCGGCAAGCATAAACAGGGCCGATTTGTACAGCGCGTGGGCCAGAATATTTGTCGCCACACCTTCGGCACCGTACTTCCCACCCAATCCGATCTGCATCGTCAAGGCACCCAGCATGCTGATCGTGGTATAGGCCAGCATCGCCTTCAGATCGAACTGCCGCATCGCCACAATCGCAGCGAAGGTCATTGTCGCCCCGCCAACCACTGCCAGCGTCACATCCCACAGCGCGGTTCCACCCAGTGCCGGGCTGAGTCGCGCCATGAGGTATACCCCGGCCTTGACCATTGTGGCCGAGTGGAGAAAGGCACTGGCCGGTGTCGGTGCCTGCATCGCACCGGGAAGCCAGAAGTGGAAGGGTATCTGGGCCGATTTGGTGAAACAGCCAAGCAGAATTAAGATCACTGCTGCCGGGTAAAGCGGATGCGCGTGCAACGTATCGCCAGCCGCCAGAATATCACTGAACTCGTAGCTCCCAACCGCCTGACCAAGCAGTAACAAGCCGACGAGCAGCGCCAGTCCACCGCCACCGGTTACCAGGAGTGAATGTAGGGCGCCCCGCCGGGCATCGGCATAATCGTGCTTGTAGCCAATGAGCAAATACGACGTTACCGAGGTCAATTCCCAGAACACAAACATCGTCAGCACATTGCCGGCCAGCACCAGCCCCAGCATCGCACCCATAAACAGCATCAGGTAAGCCAGAAAACGGCCAAGACCGCTGTCAGATCCGAGATAGTGGCCGGCATAACCGACGATCAATGTCCCAATGCCAGAGATAATGAGGGCAAACAGCAGGCTCAAACCATCAAGCGTAAAGCTCAGATGCAACCCTAGCGCCGGCACCCACTCTATCCGTTCAGTCACCAGCCCGCCTTCCCACACCGGCGCAGCCTGCGCCAGCGTCAGACCGAAGATGAGCAACGGGATCAACGCCAACCCCCACGCAATTCGGTCACGCGCCGGGAAGCGGGCGAGTAATGCCAGGGGAGCTGCCGCTAGCGCAATGAATACAAGCGGATAGATCATGCTCTCCTCGTTCAAACACTACAAAACGCTACTACCACCTGACGTGGCACGGTACGACACCATCAGCGAAAGTGGCAACGGCTGGACAACGTTCCAGTTGTATCAGCCTGCTGGTAGGGATATCGTGTACCACTTTTTTACCAGCACTATTGCCTGAACAACATTTGAATGTGTTGGGTTTGCAGCCATTGTACTCCAAAACGGGGATGCTGTCACACTCCTGATAATAACGGCGCTGGACACGATTACCACGCACCGTGATCGTGTCCAGCCCGGCTCGCCACACACTCAGCGAATATCTGGTAGAGTTATCATGCAAGAAAACAATGTTTGAGTACGAGTGAGCTATGAGCAAAGTACACACCATCTCCATCTTGAAAGCACTTCAGGTCATCGGTATCGCTCTTCTGTTTCTGACAATTCTCAGCGCCTGCGGTGAACCGCTGCGTGAACGTAGCATTGAGGTAACAGCTACCGAAATGCGCTTTGATCCCGACCGCGTAGAGGCTCGCACCGGAGAACAGGTCTTCTTACGCTTACGCAACCGCGGCGAAATAGCGCATAGTCTGACCATTGAGCTACCCGCCGGAGACCGTACCGTCTCGGCTGATCCGGGTGTTGATGCGGTACTGGCCTTTCGCGCTCCAGCCCCTGGAGAGTACCGTTTCTACTGTCGTATTCCCGGCCATGAAGCCCAACAGGGTGTTCTGGTCGTTACCCCATGATGACCGTCATTACGAGGTCGCCCAGTCACGCCGACGGATGGCGTTGATGGTCAGAATAGCCAGGGTGAGCAGCGTGATCGGCAAGACGAAGAGCATCATGATGCCGCTGAACGCGGGCAACGCATCGTGTTCAGTCGCAGCCAGGATGAGATAGGCTGTATACGCCACATAATAACCGAGAAAGAGTGCCCCCTCCCAGCGGTTGATGCTCAGGCCAGAAACAAAGATCGGCATAACGGCAAAGGCCACGGCAATCATCACCGGCAGATCAAACGTGATGACCGACGGCGCCACCACCAGACCACCAGGTGTTACCAGCGATGCAATCCCCAGAATACCGAGAATATTGAAAATGTTGCTCCCTACTGCATTGCCAATCGCAATATCGCGTTCCTGTTTGAGAGTGGCAACAATAGAAGCAACGACTTCCGGTAACGAGGTACCGGCAGCCACAATCGTCAAGCCAATCACAACATCACTAATCCCGATGGCACGCGCAATAGCTGTTGCACTTTCGACCAGCCAGTTCGAGCCGAGTGCCAGTAACCCCAATCCAACAATAATCATCACAAGCTGCATAACCCAGACCGCAATAGTCGGGCGTTCGCGCAGTTTTTGTGAACCATACTCCTGTGCATACTCCTCCTGCACGGCGGCACTCTCCTTACGGCTGGCATAGATTGACCAGATGGTATAACCAAGCAGTAAGCTGAAGAGTAACAATCCATCCAACCAGCCAATCGTACCGTCGAATGCCAGCACTGCTAACAAGAGAGACACCGCAATCATGAAGGGTACTTCACGTCGAATGAGTTGTACGGCAACGATCAGTGGGCTAATCAGGGCACAGGCACCCAGGATGAACAGAATATTGAAAATATTACTCCCTACTACATTACCTATCGCAATATCACTTTTGCCGGCCAGACCGGCCTGAACACTCACCGCCAGCTCCGGTGAACTGGTACCAAATGAGACCACTGTCAAACCGATGACGAGCGGTGAAACTCCAACCAGGGCTGCCAGGTGACTCGCACCACGCACCAACAGCTCGCCGCCAATCGCCAGACAAACCAGTCCGCCTAGCATCAAGCCGATTGTTATGGCATCCATAAGATTATTGATGTTCTCCTTTTGCACAGGATTTGACACGATGCACGTTTATACATTATACGTAACAACCATCGCCCTTGCGAGGGCGAATCTTCGTTGTATGCGCTACCGAAGGAGAGCAGCAGCAATAGGGAAAATTCCCCTATGAGGAATGGCAAAAATCCTGTATAGTGCGTAACGTTGGGGAGTAGCCGCCCGCCGACTGCGGGTTGATGTCGCCGTCAAGACGGAATGCAACATTCCCGGTGGCATCGCGTATCGGGCAACCGTACTGGCGAGACCGACGCAGTGGTGAGCTGCGTTTGGCTCGCCTTTTTGTTGTGGTAAAAAACAAACTGTACGACAGGGAGAAAAGCACAATGTTCGATGCAGTGTGGGTCTGGATCGGTTTTAACCTCTTTGTACTGGCCCTGCTGGCCCTCGATCTGGGGGTATTTCACCGTGACGCGCACGAAGTCTCGTTACGTGAGGCGGCAATCTGGAGTGTCGTCTGGATTTCACTGGCGCTGGTCTTCAATCTTGGATTGTATCTCTTCTGGGATCAGATCATGCCGGGTAGCAGCTTGAGTGCCGGCGAGGCCGGGCTGGCCTTCCTCACCGGCTATTTAATCGAAAAAGCGCTGAGCGTTGACAATATTTTTGTCTTCGTATTGATCTTCTCGTATTTTGCAGTGCCGGCCAAATACCAGCACCGCGTCCTGTTCTGGGGGATTCTCGGTGCGCTGATCATGCGGGGCACCATGATCGCCGCCGGCGCGGCACTCATCAAGCAATTTCACTGGATCATCTGGGTCTTTGGCGCCTTCCTGATCTTTACCGGTATTCGCATGGCCACCTCGCAGCACGAGGAAGTAGAGCCTGATAAGAACCCGGTAGTACGCCTTTTCCGGCGCTTTATGCCGATCAGTGATCGCTACGACGGGCAAAAGTTTCTCACCCGCCAGAATGGCGTACTAATGGCAACCCCGCTGCTGCTGGTGTTGGTGATGGTTGAGACAACCGACCTGATCTTTGCAGTCGACTCAATTCCGGCCATTTTTGCGGTGACCCAAGATCCGTTTATCGTGTACACATCGAATGTCTTCGCAATCCTGGGCTTGCGGGCACTGTACTTTGTGCTGGCCGGTGTCGTTCATCTCTTCCACTACTTGAAACTGGGTTTATCAGTAGTGCTGGCCTTCGTCGGTGTGAAGATGCTGCTGCCTGATGTGAGCGCAGCCCTGATCGGTACGAGCTGGAAGATTCCTACCGGTATTTCACTCGGCGTGGTTGCCACGATTATCACGGTATCAATCGTAGCCTCGCTGATCAGGGCGCGACTGGTTGAGAGCAGCGAACATGCCGCTCCATCAAATACAGTCTAACGGCTCACCCTGAAGCTCCAGATCTACCGCAGACATAGCAGGAGATAGCCCACTGATCAATTCGCAAATGAGATCGGGCTGCTCCTGCTGTGGCACGTGACCACAGCGAGAAAGGTAAATGTATTGTGCCCGTCCCTCCAGCACGACTTCCATCGACTCAATCAATTCACCATCGACAATCACGTCGTGATCACCACTGATTAAGACCGTTGGCGTCTGACATTCGCTGACCAGATCGAGATACTGTTCTGCCCGGAAGAAGGCATCAATCGCCAGCCAGCGCAAGGCCGAGAGAGTTGCCCGGCGTTGCAGCGGATGATGAAGGCGCTTCCAGACGCGCCGACGGAGAAACCGTCGTTCACGAGCCGGCAAGTCGTAGAGGCTATAGTAGAACGGCTGTAGGCTCAGAAAAGCCAGTTCCTGCGAACGACGCATACTGTTCATCACCAGCTCACCAAGACCGGGAATGAGCAGTGGCCACCACTGACGCGGTGGAGTACGCCGTTTAACCGGTAAACATCCACTAATCAGAATCTGTTGCTGGATCAGGTGAGGCAGGCCAATGCTGAGACGTTGGGCAATCATTGCCCCCATTGAATGGCCAACAAGCGTAATCTGTTGGAGTTGCAACGTGGTGATAAATTCGGCCATGGTGCGGGCAAAAAACGTCAGGCTATACCCGCCTTTAGGCCCGGAACTACGGCCAAAACCCGGTAGATCAGGGGCGATCACCCGATACATTTGCGAGAGTGGTGAAATAATCGCACGCCAGGTATCGGCTTCATCACCCAGGCCATGCAAGAGAAGGAGCGGTGGTAGGTTAGTGGAACCGGCAGCGTAGTAGAAGATGTCCACATCACGCAGCGCAACCCGACGAGCGTAAGGGACAAGATCAACGGGGATATCCATCGTGGGTTCTCGCTTCATGGCGCTACCTTTATGCAAGGAATCTTTTCTAATTTTAGAATACACAAGTTGGTTTGTCAAATGTTTTTAAGCATGACAACACTACTATTTTTACACGATGGTACGTCGTAGATTTACGGTGAGATGTGATCAAAGGTATTTATCAATATTGAGATAACAACTCAATAAGGCATAAAAAAGCAGGGCATCTAGCGAAACAACCAGCTTTTTCCGTTGGTGTGCTACAATCGAGCAATCAAATAGCCGGAACGACCGGCAGAGCACAACTAATAAGGAGCCGGCAATGCGCATAACCATTCGCGATATTCAGCAGATGCGCGATCGCGGCGAGCGAATCCCAATGGTCACCGCGTATGACTATACCTCGGCTCAGATTGCTGATCGCGCCGGAATTCCATTGATTCTGGTAGGGGATTCGTTAGGCATGGTCGTGCTGGGCTACAATTCTACCGTACCGGTGACGCTTGACGACATGATTCACCATACGCGCGCCGTCGTGCGTGGTACGCAAAAAGCCCTGGTTATCGGTGATCTCCCATTCCTTACCTACACATCACCAGAGCAGGCGATGCAGAGTGCCGGACGGATGTTGCAGGAAGCCGGTGCGCAGGCCGTCAAGCTGGAAGGCGGTGTGCATATCGCTCCTACCATTGCCCGCCTGGTTCAGGCCGGGATTCCGGTGATGGGGCACATTGGCTTTACGCCACAGGCGGTTAACCAGATTGGGTTGCGCGTGCAAGGGCGACGGGCTGCTGAGGCGCAACGACTGCTCGCCGATGCGCTGGCCGTGCAAGAAGCCGGTGCCTTCGCGATTGTGCTGGAGCTGGTACCGGCAGAGCTGGCCCAGGCCATTACGGAACGGTTGCGGATTCCGACTATCGGGATCGGTGCCGGAGCCGGCTGTAGCGGTCAGGTGCAGGTCTGGCACGATATGCTCGGTCTGTACAGCGACTTTTTACCCCGTCACGCAAAGCGGTACGCCGATCTGGCAACAATTATTGCCGAGGCGCTGAGTCAGTACGCCAGTGATGTGCGTAATGGTACGTTCCCTGGCCCTGAACATAGCAGTCGGATGGATCCGGCAGAGCTAGCCGCAGCGCTGGGGAGTCAAGATCAGGCGACGGAATAGGCAACGATGACGAAGAACCTCTTCGGGCATCATCCCGCAGCGGTTTGCAAAGCTGCTCGTTGCGGCTTGGTGAGCGCGCCGGATGTGTGCGCTCCCAGGGGATGCTGACCCGCCCCCACCCTACCCCGCCCCCAGCGGGAGTGGGAACCTCCGGCGACGGCTGGCTCCCGCTGGCGCGTGGTGGGTCTGGCTTGCGTGACCTCGCCAGATGAAGGCATAGCGGGCGGTTACGGGGTTTCCTGACCCGCCCCCACCCTACCTCGCCCCCGCCGGGCGGGAACCTCCGGCACGGGTTGGGTCAGGGGGTGTGATGCCTCGCTAGACGAAGGTACAGCAGGTGGTTGCAGGTGATGGGTGCGCCGGAGGCGCGCGCTCCCAGGGGATGCTGACCCGCCCCCACCCTACCCCACCCCCAGCGGGGGTGGGAACCTCCGGCGACGGCTGGCTCCCGCTGGCGCGTGGTGGGTCTGGCTTGCGTGACCTCGCCAGATGAAGGCATAGCGGGCGGTTACAGGATGTCCTGACCCGCCCCCACCCTACCCCATCCCCGCTGGGCAGGAACCTCCGGCACGGGTTGGGTCAGGGGGGGTGATGCCTCGCTAGACGAAGGTGGGTGCAGGTGGTGGGCGCACCGGAGGCACGCGCTCCCAGGGGATGCCGGTGCTGGCGTACCGCTGTGATATGCTCTTCCTTCACCATACGCTCAACGCAACACTACGTAACCAATTGTTGTAAGATGGTGTAGCCTCACCTCGCGGGATGAGGGTGAGCAGAGACTCAGAAATGCCACATTGTTATTGATGATGGGTGCGATCAGGCTCAACGTTGAGCAAGACAACGAGGAAACATGCTATGAAAGTCCTACACACAGTCGCCGAATTTCGACAGGCACGGGCGGCGTTTGATGTCCTGGGGTTCGTGCCGACGATGGGGTATTTGCATCAGGGACATCTGGCGCTGGTTGAACAGGCCCGTCGCGAATGCCCGGCAGTAGCGGTGAGTATCTTTGTCAATCCAACGCAGTTTGGCCCTAACGAGGACTATGCCCGCTATCCACGCGATACTAACCGCGATCTGGCGCTGCTCGAAGCAGCCGGTGTTGATCTGGTATTTATCCCTTCGGTCGAAGAGATGTATCCGCCCGGATTCGGCACCTATGTCATTCAGCCTGCCGCTGATGAGGTGCTGGAAGGGGCGGCCCGACCCGGCCATTTTCGGGGTGTCGCGACCGTTGTCTGTAAGCTGTTTAATATTGTGCAGCCGACCAAGAGCTACTTCGGGCAGAAGGATGCCCAACAGACGGTTGTAGTGCGTCAGATGGTTCGCGATCTAAATCTCCCGGTTGAGATTGTGATTGTACCGACGGTACGCGAACCTGATGGTCTGGCGCTCAGTAGTCGTAACGTCTATTTGAACGCCGAACAGCGAGCCGCCGCACCGGTGCTCTACCGGGCACTGCGCACCGCTGCCGAACGCTACGCTGCCGGTGAGCGTGACGCCGAGACGCTGCGAGCAGTGATGCGAAGTGTGCTCGCCGGGGAGCCGCTGGCCCGACCGGATTACGTTAGCGTGGCCCATCCGCTCACGTTGCGTGAACTGGATCGGATTGGTGCGGACGGTGCTTTGTTGTCGATGGCCGTGCGCTTCGACCAGGTGCGCCTGATCGACAACTGGCTGTTGGAAGGGGAAGGAAAATAGACGATAGTGAGCGGGTTGACCCTCACCCCCGGCCCCTCTCCCGCGGCGCGGGAGAGGGGAGATGAGAGGTTTGATTCAGGGCTTCCTGATGCGGTAGACGTTGAGTTGGCTGATGTTTTCCGTCTACCCATAAGCATTGCGGGAGAGGGGACTAGAGACCTCTGCCACGGCATTCTGATGCGGTAGAAATCGCGCTCTATCAATCCGGGATAAACGCTGCACCCACGCCTGTAGGGGCGACGCATGCGTCGCCCCTACGACGACGCCGACCTCACCCGCACCTCGCCAATGAATGCCTGGTATCGCTTCGATACAAGGATCACACCTGAACGATGCAGGTTGTTGCGCAAGATGTGGTGTTCGGACGTGGAACAGGCTGCCAGCCTAAGCTCATGCATTCCCTGCATCGGGGGCACGTACCGGTAGAGCTAAACGCTGCACCCCTCGCCTGTAGGGGCGACGCATGCGTCGCCCCTACGACACTCACCGCTTCGCCAATGGACACCTTGTACCGCGTCTACCCACCCCTGAACTTTGCCCAGAGCGGGAGAAGTGAGGGGCAACTTGCCGACATCACGCCTTAACCGCAGCTACCGTGGCTTCAATCGAGTCGGCGATGATTTGCACGATCTGATCGATCTGTTCGTAGGTGGTGACCAGCGGCGGCGCCAGACAGATCGTGTCCCCCACGACACGGGTGAAGAGGCCGCGAGCAGTCATCTCTTTTTGGACGCGCACGCCGACGTTGGCACTGGCAGGGAAGGGCGCTTTGGTTGCAGTGTCTGCGACCAGTTCAATTCCGGCCATCATACCTTTACCTCGGACGTTCCCGACATGCGGTAGGGCGTACAGCTCTTGCAGTCGCCGCAGCATGTAATCGCCAACTTCGGCGGCCCGCTGCACCAGGCCCTCGCGTTCGATGATGGCGATGTTGGCCAGGGCAACGGCACAGGCGGTCGGGTGGCCTGAATAGGTGAAGGCGTGCATCCAGCGCTGTTCGGGTGGCACCGACTGGATAGCCTCGTAGATGCGGTCGCTCACGCCGATGCCACCGAGGGGAATGTAGCCCGATGTAATCCCCTTCGCGAACTGGGCAATATCCGGCTCGATTCCGTAGTGTTCCAGCCCAAACCAGCGCCCGGTACGCCCAAACCCGGTGATGACTTCATCGCTGATCAAGAGCACATCGTAGTAGTCGCAGATTTCGCGAATGCGCTTGAAGTAGTCGTCTTGCGGGGGAATGACGCCACCGGCCCCCTGCACCGGTTCAGCGATGAAGGCTGCAACCGTGTCCGGCCCTTCACGTACAATCGCCTCTTCGAGCAGGTTGGCTGCGGCCACCCCATCGCTCAGGTGCGGGGTAGGATTGACGAAGCGGTAGGGGTACGGCGACTCGATATGGATGAATCCCGGTACACGCGGCTCAAACATCGGCCAGTACGCGGGCAGGCCGGTAGCACTCATCGCCGCCATAGTGACGCCGTGATAGCCCTTCATGCGCGAAATAAACTTGACCTTCTCCGGCTTGCCGACCGCCTTCCAGTAGAAACGTGCGGTCTTGAACGAGCTTTCGGTGCTCTCGGCACCGCCCGAGGTGAAGAAGAAGTGGTTGATACTCGGATAGAAGAGTTCGCTGAGTTTCCGCGCCAGTTCAATTGCCGGCAGGTTCGTCGAGCCAACGTAAGCCGAGTAGTAGGCCAGTTGCTTCATCTGGTTGCAGGCCGCTTCGGCCAGCTCGGCCCGACCATGGCCGACATTGACATTCCACAGTCCGCTCAGACCGTCAATATACTCGCGCCCCTCGGCGTCAATCACAATTGAACCACGACCGGCAACCCAGATTTTCGGATTCTGGTGCGCCGTCGGGTGGGTGAGGGGGTGGATGAGATACTCATGGTCGGCCTGAAGCTGTTCTTGCAGGGTGTTCACGCGCTCCTCCTTGTTGGGAATATCGGTGTTGATGGTTGGATTGTAGCGGAGAAGTGGAGAGACGGCAAGCTGTACCTGCGCGGCAGGTGGTACGCAGTGGATAGGGTACAATATCAGACAGACACATAGAGGTTGGAGACAGCTATGAGCTGGAGAAGACAGATCGAGTTGATCGAGGCGGCCCTGGCCGCCCCGTCGCCACCGTCGAGCGAGCTACTCGTGTTACGTCGGCTCGACGGTACGCCACTGCGTCCGTTTCAGCCGCCGCCAGGTGTAACCCCACGCGCATCGGCAGGGCTGCTCTTACTCATCCCCCACGCCGACACCTTACACATTCCGCTGACAGTCCGTTCGAGTCGGGTGACCACCCATCGCGGTGAGGTGTCGCTACCGGGTGGTGGCATTGATCCAACCGACGATGGGGCAGTGGGGGCGGCGCTACGCGAAGCTCAGGAAGAGATAGGTATCAATCCAACCCAGGTTGTCGTGATCGGTCAACTCTCGACGTTCTACATTCCGCCGAGTAATAACTATCTGACGCCAATCGTTGGCTTGTACCCAACCTCATGCGAGCTGCAGCCCGATCCCGAAGAGGTGGAACACGTCTTCACCGT
This sequence comes from Chloroflexus aurantiacus J-10-fl, assembly GCF_000018865.1. Classification (NCBI taxonomy): domain Bacteria; kingdom Bacillati; phylum Chloroflexota; class Chloroflexia; order Chloroflexales; family Chloroflexaceae; genus Chloroflexus; species Chloroflexus aurantiacus. The sequence goes on along the minus strand of NC_010175.1, from coordinate 3,007,852 downwards.
CCCCCTGGCGACACTTCTCGATCCGGCCACGGTGCGCGAGGAGATTTGGGAGCGCAACGGTACGCCGATGCGGGTACCCTTTTTTGCCTTGAACGGGTACAAGGTATGGGGGGCAACTGCGCTGCTGCTGAGTGAATTTGTGGCGCGGTTGCGGCGCGCGGGGCAGGGATAGGCTGTCTGAATAACTCAGTTGGGGTGGGGCATGATCGCCCAGGTTGCTACCTTTGTCACCACAGAGGCACGGAGACACAGAGGATAGGAACACGAGTTGCTACTTTGAAACGTGACGTAGGCGCGTCTATAAGAACCGGCTGCTACCCAAATCGTTCATGCAGTTACGGTGCAGGTGTTGCGCGTAGAGTCTTACTGTTCATCCTGGCAGGCAGCCTCACATGACCTGCTTGCGGCGTAGGTGGCAACTTGGGTTATGACGTGAGATCGCATGTGTGCAAAGACAGCGCCGGCGTGATGGGTGGTCAGCGGGTGACGGGTGATACTACGACACACCCCCACCCCTGCCTGCCCCTACTGGGGCGGGGATCGCCGGAGCAGGATAGTTCCCGCTGTCGTGCGCCGGTGCAGGGTGGCAATATTCCGCTGACAGCAGGCGGCGAGCCAGAGGCGCATGCTCCCAGCGTTTTCCAGATGGCGCGCCGGAGGCGCACGCTCCCAGTGTTTGCGCACAGCGGGACTATATTCGGGTGCAGTGTCCTGTTCGTTATTACGTTAGATTTGATACGGCACAGAACACAACAGGCGCAGCAGCATGGCTTCCACACGCACCCGTAACATGACTAAAGGTGTGGCACTATTTCTGCCACACCCCAAACCTGTGACGCGAACACGCCTGGCTCTCAACGCAGGTCAGCCGGACGTTCACCCAGGGTCACCGACACCCGCTGCTCCTGTCCATCGCGGAGGATGGTCAATTCCACCGTATCACCAGGGCGATACTGCAAGAGAAGCTGGCGCAGCGAGACGGTGCCATCGAGGCGCTGATCATTCACGGCGAGGATAATGTCGCCTTCACGCAAACCGGCCTGTGCTGCGGCGGTGTTCGGCAAGACGGCGGGCTGGCCACTGATACCGGCATTGATATAAGCGCCATTCTGCACCGGCAGATTGTACTCTGCGGCAACTTCACCATCGATCATCAGGTAGGTAATACCCAGGAACGGATAGCGCACCTGACCGGTACGGATGATCTGGTCGGCAACGTTGGCGAAGATGCTGCTCGGCACCGCGAAGCCAAGTCCCTCAACCGGCGCACTCGACCCGAAACCGAGATCGTTGCGTACAACCAGCGTGTTGATGCCGACGACTTCACCGCGCAGGTTGATCAGCGGGCCACCGCTGTTCCCACTGTTGATCGCGGCATCGGTCTGAATCAGACCCTCCATCCCACTACCGGGCACCGAACGGTTCAGTGCGCTGACCACACCGGCAGTCACCGTGTTGCGGAAATTACCGAGTGGACTACCGATAGCCAGCACCGTTTCGCCGGGCTGCAACGCCGACGAGTCACCGATAGCGGCGACACCCGGCACCTCGCCATCGACTTTCAGCACTGCAATATCATTGAGCGAGTCGGTACCAACCAGCTCAGCTTCGCGGCGGGTACCATCAGCGAAGAGTACGTAATAACGATTACCCCCACTGACAACGTGGTTGTTGGTGATGATGTAGCCCTGATCACTGATAATGACACCGCTCCCGCTCCCCTGACCGGTGCTGCCGGTAACGGTGACGGTGACAACTGCCGGCGCTACGCGCTTCACGGCTTCAACCATCGCATCAGAGACACTGACAACCTCGACCGGTTGGGTAACGGTTTGGTTTGCGGACGAAGTTCCATTGCTTGCAGTGACCGGCTGGGCATTGATGGTCGTGACTGTGGCCGCGACCTGAGCCACGGTCTGGCGGGCCACCAGATAACTGACCAGACCGCCGGTTGCGGCACCACCGGCAACGCCGATAAAGATGCCGAGTAAGAAGACAAAGATTAATGCTAAACGATTAACATTCATCGTACACCTCCCTGGCGTCAGACGACAACGATGCCGTCGTTTTCGCTAAGAGTATCATGACGGGAAGTTTTTAATGTTTGGTTAGAAGGTTGTTAGAAGGTGATGAGATTTTGGGGGAGGAAGTAGGAGGTAGGAGGTAGGAGGTAGAAGATAGGAGATAGAAGATAGAAGATAGGAGATAGAAGATAGGAGGTAGAAGGTAGGAGGGGAAGAGGAGGGGGGGTGAGTGATATTGGGGTATTGCGGACGAGTGGGGGGACTTGCTTCCGTAATCTCAGTAAGAAATACAACCGTTTGACCGTGAAGGAAACTCGTGCCGCCGAAACGATGTATCTGCCTAACTCAAAGTTCCCCCACCCCTACCCCGCTCAGCGCTTCACCGGCTCCGGCAGATCGAGCAGATCGCGGAGGGCCGGTTCCAATGTGGGAAACCGGAACTGGTAGCCGAGGTCGAGAGCTTTGCGGGGAACGGCATTCTGGCCGTAGACGACCAGATCGGCCATTTCGCCCAGGGCAATCCGCAAACTGAATTCAGGAACCGGTAGCCAGGAGGGTGAGCCGAGCACTTTGCCGACGATAGCGGCGAAGTCGCGGTTGGACAATGCCCCCGGCGCGGCAGCGTTGAGCGGGCCACGCACCTGATCGTTTTCCAGGGCAAAGCGAATTAAGCCTACCTCGTCGTCAGGGTGAATCCAGGGATAGACCTGCGTGCCGGGCAGGATGGGGCCGCCGGTCATGAGCTTGAAGGGCAGCATAATCTGCGGCAACGCTCCCGATGTGGGATCGAGCACCAGACCGGTGCGTAAGCGCACGGTGCGCACGCCGTACTCTTCCGCACGCACGGCTTCTGCTTCCCACGCCACGCAGACCTGCGCCAGAAAATCACGTCCCGGCGGCGAATCTTCGGTGAGCGGGGTGTTGTCGCGATACGGGCCGTAGTAGCCAACCGCCGACGCACAGACGAAGACGCTGGGTCGCTGCGACGCGGCAGCGATGGCATTGACGATACCACGGGTGCCAATCACCCGACTGTCGCGAATCTCTGCCTTGTATTCGGGTGTCCATCGTTTGCCGAGCAAACCGGTCGAAATCGGTGCCCCGGCCAGATGAACCACCGCCCAGGCACCATCAACCGCAGCCGCCCACGGCCCCTGTTCAGATGGCTGCCAGGCAACATAATCGGCAGCACCGGGCAGGGTTGACCGTGCCCGCGCCGGGTCACGACTGAAGATGACCAGGTGGTAGTCGTTGCGTAATTCGGCAACCAGCCTGCGCCCGATGAGGCCAGTTGCCCCGGTGATGATAATGCGTTTTGTGCTCATATTATCATCGTACCCTGCATACGTAACGCTGTCAATGGTCGGCCTTTGCTGAAGCCGTGCGTTACTATGGATGAGCCGTACATCGTCCAGCGCCGAATAGTCGTTCGCCTGTGCGGGTGGCAGATGCTTCAGCCTACCAGTCAGGTGGTGAGAGGTAAACGTCCGTTTTCAGAACTAATGTTCTAATCTGAAATGTTCAGTCTATCTGCCGGAAAGCAGGTGCCTGCCGGCGTATCGGTATCACGGCGTGCTTGCTTTCTCCATGCATTACCCACCTGTCACGCTGCGTCAGGCCGGCTGCAAGTACCCCCTGTGGCGCGGGCTTCCAGCCCGCGTGCAGGTGTCATCGCCACCGCCGTCAGGGGCTGGTCGTGGCCGCTGGTGTAAAGGCTTCCCACCTGCGCCACGGATTGATACACCGTCTACCATCGCCACCACTGCGACCATCCGCTTTCCGTTCGTGACGTAATACCCTCACCACCGCAGTGCAACGCGATAGTGCCAGGATCGTGTATGATGAGATAGGTACTGCTGATGAGCGAAGCGGTTGACAACCTGGTTATGGGTCATGCATAGCCCAGTGGAGGCGTGCTCCATACTGGTGCTCGTTCACCGCAATCCCGGCCCCCCTCCTAACCTCCCCCCGCTGGGGGGAGGAACAGGCAGAACAGATGAGCGCACCTACCGTCATGGCATCAGGACGCCCCAGTGCAGCTCGCCATGCTCCCCGCTCCCCTATGCATTCCCCACCTGTCACGCTGCGTCAGGCTGGACTGCCAGCGATCCCTGTGGCGGCTCCCCGTGGCGCGGGCTTCCAGCCCGCGTGCAGGTGTCATCGCCACCGCTGTCAGGTGCTGGCCGTGGCCGCTGGTGCGCAGGCACAAACCTGGTACAACCAAACGTCTACGCGCAGGGATCGTATGCATGCCTGACTGACTCGATGATCGGCACGATCCCATCCAGCACCCCCGTGACCAGGATGGGTAACAGTATGCCACGCGCCGGATCGTGAGCACGGCCGGCGCGGCAGCATGGCTGCCGCACTCCAAACCGTGCGCCACGCACATGATGCGCGAGTAAGACAACTCATCCAGCACGTGATAGCACGGCTGGAGTAGCGCACTGCCACCGGGTCAATCGCCCACAACAGCACCTATGGCGATCATCCCCGCTGGTACGCACGTGGTTGACACCAGGTGTGGGTAATGCATAGCCGGCGGGGACGGGTGTACGTTCTCGGCTCCTCCCCCCAGCGGGGGGAGGTTGGGAGGGGGGCTGTTGCAAACGGTGAGTGAACCTCCGGATCGTCTCTCAGAGGAGACCGGCTGTCAGGCGACGTATGGGTAATGAAAAAGTGACCGATGAGGAATCCGCTGTACCCCGCCCTTAATCGCGAGCACGGCCGGCGCGGCAGCATGGCTGCCGCACTCCAAACCGTGCGCCACGCACCTGATGCGCAAGTAAGACAACTCATCCAGCACGTGATAGCACGGCTGGAGTAGCGCACTGCCACCGGACCAATCGCCCACAACAGCACCTATGGCGATCATCCCCGCTGGTACGCACGTGGTTGACACCAGGTGTGGGTAATGCATAGCCGGCGGGGACGGGTGTACGTTCTCGGCTCCTCCCCCCAGCGGGGGGAGGTTGGGAGGGGGGCTGTTGCAAACGGTGAGTGAACCTCCGGATCGTCTCTCAGAGGAGACCGGCTGTCAGGCGACGTATGGGTAATGAAAAAGTGACCGATGAGGAATCCGCTGTACCCCGCCCTTAATCGCGAGCACGGCCGGCGCGGCAGCATGGCTGCCGCACTCCAAACCGTGCGCCACGCACATGATGCGCGAGTAAGACAACTCATCCAGCACGTGATAGCACGGCTGGAGTAGTGCACTGCCACCGGACCAATCGCCCACAACAGCACCTATGGCGATCATCCCCGCTGGTACGCACGTGGTTGACACCAGGTGTGGGTAATGCATAGCCGGCGGGGACGGGTGTACGTTCTCGGCTCCTCCCCCCAGCGGGGGGAGGTTGGGAGGGGGGCTGTTGCAAACGGTGAGTGAACCTCCGGATCGTCTCTCAGAGGAGACCGGCTGTCAGGCGACGTATGGGTAATGAAAAAGTGACCGATGAGGAATCCGCTGTACCCCGCCCTTAATCGCGAGCACGGCCGGCGCGGCAGCATGGCTGCCGCACTCCAAACCGTGCGCCACGCACCTGATGCGCGAGTAAGACAACTCATCCAGCACGTGATAGCACGGCTGGAGTAGCGCACTGCCACCGGGTCAATCGCCCACAACAGCACCTATGGCGATCATCCCCGCTGGTACGCACGTGGTTGACACCAGGTGTGGGTAATGCATAGCCAGCGGGGACGGGTGTACGTTCTCGGCTCCTCCCCCCAGCGGGGGGAGGTTGGGAGGGGGGCTGTTGCAAACGGTGAGTGAACCTCCGGATCGTCTCTCAGAGGAGACCGGCTGTCAGGCGACGTATGGGTAATGAAAAAGTGACCGATGAGGAATCCGCTGTACCCCGCCCTTAATCGCGAGCACGGCCGGCGCGGCAGCATGGCTGCCGCACTCCAAACCGTGCGCCACGCACATGATGCGCGAGTAAGACAACTCATCCAGCACGTGATAGCACGGCTGGAGTAGTGCACTGCCACCGGACCAATCGCCCACAACAGCACCTATGGCGATCATCCCCGCTGGTACGCACGTGGTTGACACCAGGTGTGGGTAATGCATAGCCGGCGGGGACGGGTGTACGTTCTCGGCTCCTCCCCCCAGCGGGGGGAGGTTGGGAGGGGGGCGATGTCAGGTGTCGAGCGCGCCGGAGGCGCACGCTCCCAGTGAGCGATTGGAGGGTTGTGCTCCCGGTGAGCGCACCGGAGGCGCGCACTCCCAGTGAGCGATTGGGGGGGTGTGCTCCCGGTGATCGCGCCGGAGGCGCGCGCTCCCAGTGAGCGATTGGGGGGGTGTGCTCCCGGTGAGCGCGCCGGAGGCGTGCGCTCCCAGGGTATACCGACGCTTGCGTGCCACGATGGAGCACTTAAAGGCACCGCGTGAGGGTGATGGCAGGTGGCTTGCCATGACTCATATTAAACCGGACTCGATACCATCAACCATTTAGCCTCTGCAACAGCGTAGCCATCTCAATCGCGGCGGTGGCCGCTTCAAAGCCTTTGTTGCCGGCTTTGGTACCGGCGCGCTCGATAGCCTGCTCGATGTTGTCGGTGGTGATGACGCCGAAGATACACGGGACGCCGGTTTGCAGGCTGACCTGGGCAATCCCGCTGCTGGCAGCGGCAGCGACGTGCTCGTGATGCGTGGTGGCACCGCGAATCACGGCACCGAGGGCAATGATTGCATCGTAGCGACTGCTCTCGGCCAGGCGATGGCATACCAGCGGCAACTCGAATGAGCCTGGTACCCAGGCAATGTCGATATGATCCGCAGCTACGCCATGCCGCAGCAGTCCATCTCGCGCACCTTCGAGCAGACGGTTGGTAATCAGGTCGTTCCAGCGGCTGACGACAATCGCTATCCGTAAGCCACTGCCGATATACGTGCCTTCATAGATGGTCATAGATGCACTCCAGTTGATGTCCTAGACGATTCCGTTTGGTGAGCAGATAGGCAATGTTGTGCGGATTTGGTGTACCACAGATGGGAACCTGCGTCACGGCAAAGCCAAATTCGCGTAAGGCAGCTACTTTCTGCGGGTTGTTGGTCAGCAGATGAACGGTGCGCACGCCGAGATCGGTAAGAATCTGTGCGCCAACCGTATAGTCGCGCAGATCGGCAGGGAAGCCGAGTTGTTCGTTTGCGGCCACGGTGTCAAATCCCTGTTCTTGTAGGGCATAGGCGCGCAGTTTGTTGTGCAGGCCGATGCCACGACCTTCCTGGCGCAGGTAGACCAATACCCCACAGCCGGCAGCAGCCATCTGATGCAGCGCGGTATCGATCTGCTCGCCGCAATCGCAGCGGAGACTCCCAAATACATCACCGGTCAGGCATTCAGAGTGGAGGCGCACCAGGATCGGCTGATCAGGTTTGGGATGACCGATGATCAGCGCAACTGCTTCGTGGGGGGCACAACGGGCGCTGTACGAGACGGCGCGAAACGTGCCATAGCGGGTTGGAAGCTGCGCTTCGGCCATGCGCTCAATCAGACGTTCGTGACGTTTGCGGTAGGCAACCAGTTGCTCGACGCTGATGATCTTGAGGTTGTGCCTGACGGCGAAGCGGACAAGATCAGGGCCACGGGCCATCGTACCATCGTCGTTCATTATTTCGCAGATGACACCAGCCGGTCGCAGGCCCGCCAGCCGGGCCAGATCAACTGCCGCTTCCGTCTGACCGCGCCGCTCCAGGACACCGTTGGGCGCAGCCCGCAGGGGAAAGACGTGACCCGGTTGTACCAGATCGTGCGGGCCACTGTGTGGGTCAACCGCAACGCGAATCGTATGCGCCCGGTCGGCAGCCGAGATACCGGTGGTAACGCCGTGAGCAGCTTCAATTGATACCGTAAAATTGGTACCGAAACGAGCCCGATTCTGCCGTACCATCGGCTCTAGCCCCAGACGGTCGGCTATCTCGCCGGCGAGCGCCAGACAGATCAGCCCCCGCCCTTCGCGCGCCATAAATGCAATTGTTTCAGCAGTGACGTGTTGTGCAGCACAGGCCAGATCGCCCTCATTCTCGCGATCAGCATCATCAACGATGATGATCATCCGGCCAGCCGCGTAATCGCGCAGCGCTTCTTCCACTGATGCGAACATTAGCGAGCCTCCTGGCGATACGCCTCAAGCAGGCGTTCAACATACTTGGCGATAATATCAACCTCTATATTCACCAATGCTCCCACCGTCTGACGGCCCATGATGACTGCCGATTGGGTATACGCAACCAGGGCAACGGTAAACGTCTCACGCCCCATCTCGGCCACCGTCAGGCTGACGCCGTCAACCGCGATGTAGCCTTTTTCGACGATATACGGCAGCAAAGCAGCCGGCGGGCGGATTGTCACTCGCTTTGAGTCACCTTCAGGCACAATCGCTACAATCTCGCCAACGCCGTCGACGTGCCCCTGCACGTAATGCCCACCCATCCGACCACCAAACGCCAGTGCCCGTTCGAGATTCACCGGGTCACCGACGTGCAGCCGGCCCAGATTGGTGCGACGCAAGGTCTCTGGACTCAGGCCGACGGTGAAGCTATCTGCGGTGAGTGCCGTCACCGTCAGACAGGTGCCATTGACGGCAATGCTATCGCCGATACGCGTTCCCTCAAGCACAGTGCGACAGGTAATCGTGATCTGGTTGGCCTGTTCTTGCGTGCTTACGATATGAGCAACTGTGCCCATCTCTTCAACAATGCCGGTAAACATCAGCAACCTCCTCAACATCCCACCACGGTGCATCAACTGCCGTGGCAATCAACAACGCATCCTGGTCGTATTGTTCAAGCCGCCGGAGCCGATAACGGCGAGCCATCGCCATGCAAGCGACGCCAGGTCCGGCCATTGGCCCTGGCGCCAGGGCATCGTTCACGACACGCGCCCCGATAAATGCCCAAATCTCGTCAATCAAACACTCGGCATGCAATGCGCCGAGCAACATGGCTCCGCCTTCAACCAGCAGGTGGTTGTAGCCCTCGTGAGCCAGATAGTGCAACAACGGTGCGAGAGCGACGCGCCCGGTAGCATCTGGCGGGAATTGCACAACCCGCACGCCACGGGACTGCATGGCAGCCAGCCAGGCTGGCTCAGGCTGAACACAGGCGATGAGCGTTTGACCGGGAAGATCACCACGTACCACACGGGCGTGCAGAGGTGTCTGGCCGCGACTATCAACAATGACCCGCAGGGGGTGGCGTGGTTCGCGCCAGTGCTGATCAAGGCGCGTCGTCAACTGCGGATCATCATTGCGGATAGTGCCAACACCCACCATAATCACATCCACCTGATCGCGCAGGCGATGCACCTGGGCACGGGCTGCCGGATCGGTGATCCAACGGCTATCACCACTCGCAGTGGCAATACGGCCATCGAGCGTCATGGCGTACTTGGCGGTCACCAGTGGCCGACCACACTGCACCCGACAGCGAAACGGAGCCAGTTGCCCGGCTACAGTTGCCGCTCCGGTCGTGATCCGGTACACCTCGATCCCGGCAGGCTGCAACACAGCGGCTGCCCCGTCTCCCATGCGCGGATCGGGATCGTGGGCAATGAAGAAGACCCGCCGGATCCCGGCGGCGATGATCGCCTCAGTGCAGGGCGGCGTGCGCCCGTAGAAGGTGCATGGTTCGAGCGTGGTGTAGAGGTCGGCCCCGCGTGCCCGCTCACCGGCTGCGGCCAGGGCTATCCGTTCGGCGTGTGGACCACCGGCGGGCTGGGTTGCGCCAAGCCCAACTACCTGCCCATCACGCACAACCACCGCCCCAACCGGCGGATTGGGGCTGGTGCGACCGACAACCGCCGCCGCCTGTTGCAGAGCCAGTTCTACGGCATATTCGAGCGTGAAAACGTGTGGTTGATGGTTCATCGCGACACCCCTGAACACACCTTCGGGGCATCGCGGAGGAAGCGGCAACGCAGAGGAAGCGAGCGCCCGGCTACTACCGGCGCAGTCGCCAAAACAGACAAGAGCATACAATAGCTCTTGCCTCTTCATCTGCTATCGTGCCAAACCAACCGCCGACCTTCTCCCATCCGGACTATACCGTCGGCCCCGGAATCACACCGGGTCCTGCCTTACGGCTCGCGGGCTTGTGTGGGCACGCCACCATTACCGCCGATCAGGAATTTCACCTTGCCCCGAAGGTCTTCGGATTTTGTCGCCGTAGCGACGTATATGGGGTACGATACCCGGAAAATGGTGGGCTGTCAACTCATTAGTTACTGACAGACTACATGATTGTGAGAGAGTTCACACCATCCCGGCGACCAGCAGGGTGAGCAGGGTGACACGCGCCTGACATCCTGTGGATAGCGGCATCATCCCGCACCGGCATGGCTATGCATTACCCACAACTGGTGTCAACCACGGGTGTACCAGCGAGCATGATCACCATGGGTGCTGTTTTGGGCGACTGGCCCGGTGACCGTGCGCAGCTGTGTCGCAGGGTTTGGAGTGCGGCAGCCATGCTGCCGCGCCAGCCATGCTCACGATCCAGCGCGTGGTACGCCGTTCCCACTCCCTATGCATTACCCACAACTTATGTCAACTACGTGTGTATCAGCGGATATGATCGCCATGTATGCTATTGTGGGCAACTGGCTCGGTAGCAGCGTACAGCTCCAGCCGTGCTATCACGTGCCGGATGGGTTGACTTACGTGCGCACCATGTGCGTGGCGCAGGGTTTGGCGTGCGGCAGCATGGCTGCCGCGCTAGCCGTACACACGATCCGGCGCATGGCCCGCCATTACCCATCCTGGTCACGGCAGTACTGGATGTGCTCGTGACCAATCATTGAGTTGGTCAGGCATGAATGCGATACCTGGGCGTAGAGGTGTTGTTGCACTTGGTTCGTGCCTGTACAACAACGGCCACGACCAGCACCTGACGGCGGTGGAGATGATGCCGGCACGCGGGCTGGAAGCCCGCGCCACGGTGAGCGCTTGCAGCCTGGCCTAACGCAGCATGACATGTGGCTAATGCATAGCCGGCATCGAGAGGGGCGCATAGCCGTGCGCCCCTACCGGGTGCGGTCAGGGCGATCCCTGTTGCCCAATGGCACGACCGATGCATCATACCGGCTACTGTGTGACGTATGGGTAATGCATAGCGTGCAGCCGAAAAGCAGCCGGGGGTGAAGGCGATCAACGCATCGTCAATCCCCCGCTCCTCTTCCCCGGTGGGAGAGGAGCGGAGGCAAGGGGGTGTGGTATGGGGCAGCCACGACGTGCAGGCCCGAACTCTCTACCTGCTACCGTGTCAGACGACGGTAGACGATGCGGTGTGGATGATCGGCCTCAGCACCTTTCCGCCGTCGGTAATCGGCAGCGTATTCAGAATAGGTACCGGGGAACCAGACCACCTGGCTATCGCCCTCGAACGCCAGAATGTGCGTGGCAACCCGATCCAGAAACCAGCGGTCGTGCGAAATGATCAGGGCACAACCGGCAAAGTTTTCCAGTCCCTCTTCGAGTGCCCGCAAGGTATGCACGTCAAGATCGTTGGTCGGCTCGTCGAGCAGCAGCACATTGGCCCCGGATTTGAGAATGCGGGCCAGATGGACACGGTTACGTTCACCACCGGAGAGGCTGCCTACCAGCTTCTGCTGGTCGCTGCCGCTAAAATTGAAGCGGGCACAATAGGCACGCGAGTTAACCTGACGACCACCCAGCACAATCTGGTCGTTTCCTTCCGAGATCGCTTCCCAGACGGTCTGCCTGGGGTCGAGCACTTCCCGACTCTGATCGACATAACCCAGCTTTACCGAAGCCCCAATCTCCAGTGTTCCGCTGTCAGGCTGTTCCTGCCCGACGATCATACGGAAGAGCGTGGTTTTACCGGCACCATTTGGGCCAACGATACCCACAATTGCCCCTGGCGGAACATCAAAACTGAGATTTTCGTACAGCAGTTTATCGCCGTAAGCCTTCGTCACCCCGTTCGCCCGGATCACCAGATCACCGAGGCGAGGGCCTGGTGGGATGTAGATTTCGAGTTCTCGATCACGCTGATCCTGATTCTCGCTGAGCAGTCGTTCGTAGGCGGCAATCCGGGCTTTCGACTTGGCGTGCCGCCCCTTCGGTGCCATATTAATCCACTCCAGCTCACGCTGTAGAGCCTTTTGTCGTTGCGATTCGGCCTTCTCGCTCTCGGCCAGCTTCTGGCGCTTCTGCTCAAGCCAGCTCGAATAGTTGCCGCGCCAGGGAATGCCATGCCCACGCTCAAGCTCTAAAATCCAGCCGGCGACATTATTGAGAAAGTGGCGGTCATGCGTCACCGCAATCACTGTTCCCTTGTACTCTTGCAAATGGCGTTCGAGCCAGGCCACCGACTCGGCGTCAAGATGGTTGGTTGGCTCATCGAGCAAGAGAATATCGGGCTGCTGAAGGAGCAGGCGACAGAGCGCGACGCGCCGGCGCTCTCCCCCCGACAAGACCGCTACCGGCGTATCACCGGGTGGACAACGCAACGCATCCATTGCCAGCTCTAACCGGCTATCGAGGTTCCAACCATCGACATGATCGATCTTGTCCTGAAGTTCGGCCTGCTCGGCAATCAACGCATCGTAATCTGCGTTCGGGTCATTGAACAGCTCGGTGATTTCGTCGTAGCGCCGCAGCAACGCCACCGTTTCGGCCATTCCCTCCTCGACAATCTCACGTACCGTCTTCGTATTGTCGAGATATGGCTCCTGTTCGAGCAATCCCACCGTATAGCCGGGAGAGCGGGTAATTTCACCGGTGTAGTCCTGGTCAATCCCGGCCATAATCCGCAGCAACGAACTCTTTCCCGAACCGTTAACACCGATGACACCGATCTTGGCACCGTAAAAGAAGGAAAGGCTTATATCCTTCAGGATTTCGCGGTTAGGTGGTACCACCTTCCCTACGCGATACATCGAGAAGATAATTTTCTGGGTATCGGTCATAGCATACTCCTTGCGACTACTCCACGCTGCCCCCTAGTGTAGCATAGGCTGCGATATGGTCGGCAGATCGATGTCGCCTGTTTGACGAGAAGTGATTACAAAAAGCTGTTGGTGATTGTTCTAGTGTTGTCCAGATCGCGACGTAGAACCTGTTTGAACAAACATCTACATAGAGGCTAGCTCATTCACTCCTGACCGACTCTATCAACGTGACGAGCACACATAGCATCTCCGTGACCAGCAGGGCCAACGACGTGACCCGCACCGGATCGTGAGCACGGCTGCCGCACGCCGAACGCAACGTCACGCGCATGACGAGCGGGCAAGGCAACCAATCCAGTGCGTGATGGCACTGACGATGGTCGGCAGCCTGGGAGCAGGATATGTTGTCGTTGGCGTTTAGCGAGCGTTCATGAACCTGTGCGACGGACGGGTAGCACAACAGCACAGCTTTTATGAAACAAGTTCTCGTCTACGCGACAACTGCGCGGCACTGGCATCCCGTTGGAACAGCGTAACAATGGGCAGCCGCAGCAGATAGCCTGTGCGGTGGGTGTGTTCGTCACCAGATCGTTGACAACAGACCCATACACTTATGGTATAATACTCAGCGAGGTGCCGGGTTGTGTAATGGTAGCACCACGGACTTTGGATCCGTTTGTCCAGGTTCGAATCCTGGCCCGGCAGCCAACCCTCCGATGACGCGATGCGGTAATGGAACTGCTGAACTCACACAATTTATCAACAACGTGGAAGAGGTCAGCACTTCTGGTCTCGCGTGTAACAGGTGCGCAGTGAGCATGCTCGCTGCGCGTTTCTATTCAGGAAAGAACTGCTGAACCATGGATGGTCGTTTGCTCATTTTTACCGGCAATGCCAACCCGGCATTAGCGCAAGAGATTGCCCGCAACCTGCGCATCAATCTGGGCCGGGCACTGGTTGGTACCTTCAAAAATGGCGAGACACGGGTCAAGATTCACGACAATGTCCGTGGCTGTGATGTGTTTGTGATTCAACCCACCTGTACGCCGGTGGACCATCACCTGATGGAATTGCTCATCATGATCGATGCCTTCCGGCGAGCCTCGGCAGCGCGGGTCACGGCGGTCATTCCCTACTATGGGTATGCCAAGCAAGAGAAGAAGACCTCGGGCCGTGAGCCAATCTCGGCCAAGCTGGTAGCTAATCTGATCCGCACCGCCGGCGCTGACCGCGTTCTGACGATGGATCTGCACGCTCCAGCCATTGAAGGGTTCTTCGATATTCCGGTTGACCACCTGCAAGCCTCGCCACTGCTGGCCGATTACATTCGCGAACTGAACCTGCCTAACCCGGTTGTCGTCTCTCCCGATACCGGGGGCGTGGGGCGGGCCAATCGCTTTCGTGAGCGGATTGGTGCCGGACTGGCGATTATTGCCAAACAACGACCCGAACCAGATACAGCCGAAGTTATCGAAATGGTCGGTGAGGTTGAGGGGAAGACGGCAATCATCGTCGATGATATGATCTCAACCGGGGGAACCCTGATTGAAGCAGCCCAAACGCTGCTGGCCCGTGGCGCACGGGCTGTGTATGCCTGTGCTACCCACGGTATTTTTGCCGAAAACGCCTTACAGTTGATCGCCGAGTCCGATCTCGTCGAGACGGTAGTCACCAACACGATCCCTCAACCACCAACCGCCGCAGCAGCCCGGGTGCGCACGATTAGTGTGGCACCATTGTTTGCTGAAGCGATTATGCGTATCCACAAAGATCTATCACTGAGCGCGCTTTTTTCCTGATGACGCGGTCGTTGTGCGCCCGAAGGGAGTATCAATTCGGGCGCCATTGTTGAGTGAAGCGCGCCACTCTGTTCCGCGAAAGGAGGATGATTCTCTTGGAAGACCCTGGCCCTAGTTCGCTCGTTATCGGTATTGGCCTGTGTCTAATTGCGCTGGGTATTACCTCAGCCGCCGACACAGCCCTGATAACGGTGAGTCGTCCCCGGCTGAGCAGCCTGCTCGCTTCGGCTGGTCTCGGTACACGCCGCTTTGCGGCCCATTTTCTCGATGAACCATACCGCATCAAATCTGCCATTATCTTTCTCAACGCAACCCTGACGATTACCGTCACGGCCCTGACTATCCAGCTCGTTGCGCCGTATGGGCTGTCAATGATTATCGGCAGTCTGGCGGGATTGCTGTTTGCCATTTTACTCCTGAGCGAAGTTGTCGCCAAAGCCCTTGCTCTGCGGAGTCCCGACACGACGATCCTGATCCTCGCCCGGCCACTGGTCGCCATTGCAATGGTGTTATGGCCGGTGATGGCAGTGATCAATATCATTACGCGCCCCATTTTTACCCTCTTAAGCGGCCAACCGGCTCCTCCCACGCCACTGGTAACCGAAGAGGAGTTGCGGCTGATGATGAGTGCCGGCGAAAAGGCCGGTTGGATCGAGCATGAAGAGCGCGAGATGATTGAGGGGGTCATGGATTTCGGTGATACCCTGGTGCGCGAGATTATGATTCCGCGGGTCGATGTGGTAGCACTGGAAGTCAATAGCCCGCTGAAACGTGCGCTTGATGTGGCGATTACGCGCGGCCATTCGCGGATTCCTGTGTATGAAGAGACCATTGATAACGTTGTCGGTATTCTCTACGTCAAAGACCTGATCCCCGTCTTGCGCGATGGTAAGCACGATACACCGTTGCGCGATCTGCTCCGACCGGCATACTTTGTGCCGGTAACGATGAAGGTCGCTGCCCTGTTAGAAGATTTGCAGCGGCGGCGAGTGCATATGGCCATTGTGGTTGATGAATACGGTGGTACTGCCGGTATTGTAACGCTCGAAGATTTGATTGAACAGATTGTTGGTGAAATTCGTGATGAGTACGATACCGAAGAGCCGGCCATCGTTGAGGTTGGGCCGAACGAGCTGATCGTTGATGCCCGGGTGCCGATTGATGATGTCGCCGGGTTATTAGAGGTCGAATTTCCCGAAACGACTGCGGATCGCATCGGTGGTCTGGTCTACGAGCAATTGGGGCGTATCCCGCGTGAAGGCGATCAGGTGGTCTGCAACGATGTGACCATCACCGTGCTCTCGATCAAGGGGATTCGTGCCGAACGATTACGGATTGTCCGGCAGGCACCGGCTGAAATAACAGCGGCAGCGCCGGTGGATGCCGAAAAACCGCTGTTGCCGCTTCCTAAAGAATTGCATGGATCCAGTGGCCCTTGAGCAATTGATCGCCGCGGCATTGCATGCCCGGCAGCGTGCATATGCACCCTATTCACACTTCGCGGTTGGTGCCGCCGTCCTAACCGATGATGGCCGTATCTTTAGCGGTGCCAATATTGAGAACGCATCCTATCCTCTCACCATCTGTGCCGAGCGGGTAGCCCTGTTCTGCGCTCACATGGCGGCAGCCGGGCCGGTCGTTGCGCTGGCTGTGGTGACCCCAACACCAACAGTTGCCAGCCCATGTGGCGCCTGTCGTCAGGTGATCTTTGAACTCGCGCCACAGGCGCAGATCGTTCTCCTCAACCACGACGGTAGCGAACGCCGTCTGACCACGCCACAGGAGTTGTTGCCCTTCGGATTTGGGCCAGATCAGCTCACCAGATAGAACCAGCGCAAGGCAGGGGTTGCTGTCGGCATCATCAACCAGGTAGATATGCAACGAGCGGAACGGCAATATGAACGGGCATATGTACAGTCCATAGGGGCGAGTTTGCAACCCGCCCCTACGGCATTCGCCCATCCGTGCCAGACAGATGATCCTCACAGATCGTTGCGGATTTGACATCAGGAGTACCGGGAAGGGTACGTGTGGCAGCATAACTCCCACACGCCAGTGCGAACATCTCACCCGCCTGCTCGCCGGTAAAAGATACCAGAACCTATTTCAAAAAACATCTACTTAGAAGTTATCTCATTCATTGCCGGGCGACTCCAGGATCGTGATGAGAACACCCTGTATCCACGTGACCAGCCGGATCAACAGCGTGCCACGCGCCGGATCGTGAGCACGGCTGGCGCGGCAGCATGGCTGGCGCACGCCAAACGCTGCGTCATGCGCATGACAGGCGGGTAAGGCACCCCATCCAACGAGCGAGGACACTGGTGATGGTCGTCAGCCCGCCTCGCGTTCATACCGGCAGCCTGGATGCAGGATAGACTATCATTAGTCATTGACAAGCGTTCATGCACCTGTGCAATGGTCGGGTAGCACGACCGTATAGCTTTTATGAAATAAGTTCTATTCGCGGCGAGGCTGACTGCTATCTGGCGGCGTAGCCGGCATCGGCAACAATGGCGCAACCGGCGCCACCAGCCGATCAACGATAGCTCCCAGTCGGGTGAACTGTGGCCCTAATTCAGTCTGGGCAAGTGGGATATTCACCGGTACGTCAAGCTCAACCGGGATTGACGTGACCAGTTTGACATTCATATTCAGATCGACCGGCAATTCCAGGCCGGCCGGCAACACAATCGCTACACTGGCATTGAGATTACCACCACCACCGGGAAACGCGATTTGGGCAGGGGCCTGAAGTGACACTGGCTCAGTCAGCGTCACTACGTTGCGCTCGGTCATGATTGTCTCGCCGTTGATCGGAACATCAAGCTCAATCGGCAGACGTGTGCTTAGAGGCACGGTATACACAATCGTCGCCGATTCAAGTTTATCAACCACATCTTGCAGCTCAGCCAGGTTATTAGCGGCAAAGGCCGGCAGATTCTCGGTAAGCTGCGCTACCTGACGCTGATACATCACCAGAATGCCGATGACGATGCCAAGCACAATCAGCAGAACGGCATTCATGATGAAGGATGTCCAGATCATCGCCTTGTAGAGAGGGGCGATCCGCGCATAGCGCTTTGGGGGGCGAGAAGTGGTTTCGCTGCTCATACAACCTCCTGCAACTATGATTGTCTGGAATAATACCACGGCTATTCGTAGATGCAAGGGTTGCACAATGCGGATTTTCGCGTATAATACAGGTGTGCCGCGAACGGCAGATACTTGCGGAACCCCGCCAGGACCGAAAGGTAGCAACGGTACGCGAGTTCCTCTGGGTGTTCGCGGCGCATGCTTTTTCAGGCTCGATCATCGGCCACAATAGCCGCAGCGATTTCAGCCAGCAGTGACGTACCACCGATACGACACAGGATGGGAACTGTCTGCTCAAGCGCCCGGAACATCTCTTCACGACCGATAGCGGCCTGGCGCAGCATCGCTGCCAGGCGCTGGAGCATTAGCGGGTCGGCAGGATCGAGTGCAGCGACAATGGCCAGCTCAGCCCGCACCCGTTCGTTACGCCGGCGGATACGACGGGCCACTCTGCTCGCTAATGCGATCTGACCTTTTCCGGCCAGGGCTACCACTAACGCGGCGCGATAGCGACTCCGGGCCTCACCGGTCAGCAGTTCATCGGCAAGCTGATCGGCGAGCGTGGCATCAGCAGCGACCAGATATGGCGCCGACACAATCAACGCCCGCGCCCGCTCACCAACAACGTCCAACGAACGGATTAATGAGATGGCATTGATCACATCGCCGGCACGCATGCGGGCAATTGCCAGGTCGGCACAGGTACGTGCCCGTTGTTCGGGAGCAACTATTGCAGAGGCCTGGGCAACCGCTGCATCCCAATTGCCGGCAGCCGCCAACTGACGGGCAATCTCGTCACGTGCCCAATCACGCTCATCGTCGTCGGTCATCTCGGCCAGTACAGCCTGCGCTCCGGCGTAATCGCCAGCCTGAGCGCAGGCCACGGCTACCCGCGATAGCGCACGCTCAAGTTCCTCGCCACTCAACTGGTGCGCAATGGCCAACGCACGCTCTCGACGCCCGATGGCAGCGTGAGCAGCGGCAAGCGCTGCCAGCAAGATCGGGCGATCATCACCCTGAAGCGCATCGATCTCGCGGGTTGCCCGTTCGGTCGCCAGATTAGCGACCAGACCTTGCAGCAAGATTCGTAACTCCAGCAGGGTTGTCACGCGCAATTCACGGCTACTGATGCGTTCAGCGGCTGCCAGGGCGTCACCGTCCTTTTCGGCCAACGCGAAGACCCGTGCTAAGCGGGCCAGGCCGCGATCCCGTTGATGTTGACCCGGTAGCGCCATAATCCGTTGTAACGCCGCATCTTCGTCACGCAATGCCAGATCACATGCCAGCTCAATTTCGGCCCAGGCCCGCGCCGTCTCGATCCGAATCTCTTCCAGCAGCATCTGACCACGCGGATCGGCGATCCGCGCCAGCGCCACGGCTACCTCGGCCTGTGCCCAGGCGGCCCGGTTTTCATGCAGAATTGAGCGTGCCAATCGCCAGGCCCGGTCGTACTGGCCGTTATTCAACAGATACCGCACCACCAGCGTCTCGACATGGGCACGCCGTTCCAGCAGATCGATCCGCTCGGCGCAGGCCAGAGCCTGATCGGGATCGTGGGCTTCAATGCAGGCCGTTGCCAGTGCTTCAATCATCTGGTCGCGAGCATCACGCCAGGCGCGCGAGACCGGCTGCGCTTCAAGATCGAGTGCGCGCGAGAGCAGTCGCATCGCCGCGCTCCGCATATTGACGCTGTAACAGGCTTCGCCGAGCTGACGCAAGACCGCTGCCTTCGGCACGCCATCAGGCAACTGCTCAACAATCGCCGTCACCCGACGCAAACTTCCCTCACGGCCAGAGGCGTTGACGGCGGTGAGAAATGCCGCAGTCACCAGTTCACCACTCAACTGACGAGCACGCGACGCCAGCGTACCGGTCACGGCGGCCATGCGGGTGAGCGTCAGTGGCGTCGTAACAGTCGTATCCTGAAGCATCCAGCCGGCATCACGCAACGCACCGGTTAACCCTTCACGCAGCTCTCGTTCACGTAGCCAGGCGAGTGGTTGCGCTGTCGGCAAATCGGCTGAACGACGCTCCGGCGCACACAAGACAGTATGACGGGCCAATTGCCGACCCAAATAGCGATTCGCCGGATCGAGAGGATTGCGACGTAATTGCCCGGCACACCACTGGGCCAGTTCGCTATGCGCAATGTCTATTTTGTCGGGAAAATGATGGGCCAGAAACAGGCGCAATGCACGATGAGCATAACGCACCAGCAACAGCGAGTCATCGTCACTCACGCGCCAGAGATGAATATGCACCAGCCCCTGCTCTTCCCAGCGATCCAGGATCAGTTGGGGATGTTCGGCACTTACTGCTGCCAGTGCTGTCACCGGCAACGGCTCACCCGCGGCGGCTAAAAACATCGCCAGTCGTTGCTCAGACGGTGTCAGCGTCTGCCACCAGTGATACAGAAGACGATCAAGATCGGAGGGAAGTTTGCTTATATCGAGCAAACCCAGATGCAGCCAGCGCTCAGCCCAACTGAGGTAGAGCAGATTACCCTGGGCCGCATTCAACAGCGCTTCACGCCATTTCGGTGGACAATGACGCCGATCCAGCAATTCCATTTGCGTTTGCAGAAGCGCACGGTCAGCGGTGGGCAGAGACAGCCGGGCATCCGGTTCAATTGGCAACTGGCCGTGGACGATCAGCGTTACCCCAGGCGGTAGATCAAACGGCAGCGGTAACGGCAGCGGGCGCAGTGGTTGCCGGTCGCGGTCTGGGGCACTCACCAGCAACACCAATGGATGGTCGGGATCGGCAACTTCGTGCAACAGCCGCTCACAGGCCGCCGGATCGGTCAACGCAGCCGGATCGAGCAAGGGCAGATTCGGGCGTCGTGTAGCCACGATCTGGGCATAGAATGCCAGAGCACCGTTGCCATCATCATCATCGGCCAGCCAGAGTGGCCACTCAGCAAGCACTGCCAACTGGCACAACAGAGTCGTCGCCCCCGACCCAATAGGGGCGTCAAGCGCAATAATCCCGCGCTGTTCACGCAGTGTAGCAAGCACAGCCTCACGCAGCACCGAACGATCAATCGCAGAGCGTAGGCAGGATTGCACCCGTGCCTGCTGCGCTCGCAACGCCGGTGCCACAGCAGCGTACAACTCAGGAAATTGCTCAACAGCGCGAAATGCGCACGGTAGTATCGGCTTCATCAAGCATGTAATATACCACAAGATGCATGGCCCTATTGGCGGGAGCGCTGTGGGGGAGTCTGCGTCCGTGGTAGTAGGCTATGCATCACCCACATGTCACGCTGCGTCAGACCGGGCTGCAAGCGCTCCCCGTGGCCCGTGGCGCAGGCTTCCAGCCTGCGTGCAGGCATCCTCGCGACCGCCGTCAGGTGCTGGCCGTGGCCGTTGGTGTACAGGCACGAACCTGGTACAACCAAACGTCTACGCGCAGGTGTCGTATTCATGCCTGATCGACTCGATGATCGGCATGATCACATTCAGCCCCCCGTGACCAGATGGTTTACGGTATACCACGCGCCGGATCGTGTGTACGGCTGGCGCGGCAGCATGGCTGCCGCACTCCAAACCCTGCGACACGCACATGATGCCCGCGTAAGGCAACCCATTCGGCACATGATAATACGGCTGGAGCTACGCACTGCCACCGGGCCAGTCGCTCAAACCAACACCAATAGCCATCATACCCGCTGATGCGCACGTGGTTGACACCAGTTATGGGTAATGCATAGGTGGTAGTAGGGGCGGGTTCAGAACCCGCTCCAACAGAACCCACCCTACCCGCCCATTCGGATCATGCAGGTGATACCAACGGATAGTTGCGGAGGGTATGGACAATTACGGTGCGCAGCATATCTGGTAACAGGCAGTGATTCACAGTATCACTCAAGGTTTGGATATTATGTGTAAATCAGGAATGTTCACAAAATCTTTTGTATTATGAGTAACAAGCGGAATATTGTGGCGTAACGCACAAGCAGCGATCCAGGCATCAGCACAAGAGATAGGCCGACCAACACGCTTTCGGTGAGCAACAATCTCTCCGTAACACTACGCTATTTCATAGTTGTAGGGAATTACCACAAATCGACGGATAGTTTCACGAAGCTGGTCTCGTCTTTTTTCGCCCCAACGTGCAAGTTCTGCGCCGGCCCACAGCTCACCGACAGTATAAATGAGATAGCCAATCGCTTACCGGAAAGATGTTCCTTATAAAGTCCTGCTGTGGAAGCCCCTTTCATGATATACGAGACAATATTTGTATCGAGGAGCAAATAATCAGATCTCATAACGAGTGCTCTTCAGCATCTCCCCATTTACGTAGATCTTCGACAAACTGCTCAAAACCATCATCAGTTGCACCGGGCCATGTACCATACAATGATTCCATGTTATCTACCGGTTGGACACGCTGTTGTCGTGCCAGTTCATCAATTGTTCTGGAAGTCCAGAAATCGTATGCATCGCTTTCTGTATCAAGCTCTAATGGCTCAATGCTATGTGTACGCACATAGCGAAGTGTACCGGTAGCCGGATTGATCATTGATCACTGCTTCCCCCACGACCCGCACGAAGCGTCCTATCATGGACCGGACATCAGGCTCCTGCTCCTCGGTAAATACACACGATACAGCATTGCCTGAATGCGGTTGCAACGATATGCGCCGACGCCTGAGATCGGTCAGAAACATATAACCTTCCACTGTCGTCAGGACGTGCTGTCGAATCAAATCAAATTCGCGGGACGTGTACCTGACTCGTAGCGGATAATCATTTCGATAAAGGGTAAACGTTATACGCGAGACACCCTTCAGAAATAGATGACCAATTGTACTCCAGGCAAGCAATAGTTCTCGATCAAAAACAGGGTTTACAACATCTGAAAATGCTTGAAATTCGTTCAAATTGATAAGGGCAGTTTCAAAAATGTACATCACCTCTTCGTCATCCCAGACTGATCGTGATGCGGTAGTTCTCGCAAAGGAAAGTACAGTTGAAGGACTGCCATGAGTAATTTTTACCAGGTCTATGTCGATCAGTTGTCGAAGATGCTGCCTGGTGAAAGTCTTATCAGTCTTGTCTTTGCGACCAAGGAGAAGGAAGCCCGTTCGGTATAACACTTTCTGAAAACCCGACAAAAAGGCTGAAAGGTACGACACAGGGATGCGACCCCCGCGAACCGCCTCGCCTTCCAGCATCACTTCCAGAAATCTATTCATAGCATTCACTCCTGTGGAGTATATTGCAACCATTTCAGACTATCTTGACCGTGATTTCAACGATACAGGTAGACGTATCAAAATGGAAAGTAAAACATTTTGAAGATACATACACGTTGCGCAAATTATCACTACAGGCAGAGGAACGTGATCCCTGATTTACACTTCATGAACGTGAGCTGATGTTTATGAAGTGTTCAGCGAATACCCATCTGTTGTGATAAATCTTTTTGGATGTACATCATCATTGTACCATACCAGGAGATGGTATGCCATCTTTCGCTTACCTGAGCTGAAAGCTGGCGTCTTGCAAAACATGTAGGTTCCGGTATGGACAGATTCATGGTCCCAGCAGGGCTGTCACCTCGTCAGGGAGGGCGTCAACCTGTCTGACGGCAGCGGGAGCAGTTGCAAGCTGGCGAGCTAATATGGCGGCGGGTTGATACAAATCGGCAAGTTGAAACCCTGCCTCAAGACATAGACAGGAGTTACGCAGTTCCTTCCCGATGAAGTATACGTGAGGCGATAAACCGTGTTCACGCTTGTTGTACTCGTCGCTCCGTCTCCCGTGTTCCTGGCTGATGATGGAGGGGTGCGCTGATGAACCCACCGACATGTGACGAACTGGACTATATCCACGTTCTGGTCGCAGCGCAGCGCGTGGTCAGCACCACCGAAGCAGCACGCTGCCATCCGGGTGCCACGACGAATGGTCCGGCGCATGCTGCCTCCACGCGTCTGCGGCACCGGTGTCGTGCGGATGGCACTGCCGTGTGGGAAGCGGTACGCCCCTGTCTGTCGGTGACCACGGGCTTCCTCAGTATCGATGACACGACGGTGGATAAGCCGTAGAGCCGGGCCATCGAGCTGGTCACGCGCCAGTGGTTGGGCAACCAGCAGCGGGTGGTGGTGGGCATCAATCTGATCAGGATGCTGTGGACCGATGGGAACGCTCACCTGCCCTGCGACGTCCGTAGCGACGACAACGCCCACGACGGGGTGACCACGACCGACCACGTCCGGGCGATGGTGCAGGCAGCAGCAGCACGCGGGTTTCACCCCCGCCTCCTCGCCGTCGCTAGCTGGTATGCCAGCCTGGAGCACCTGAACCTGGTGCGCTCACGGCCCTGGCCGTGGCTGACGCACCTGAACGCCACTCGCCTGGGTGATCCCGCTGGGTCGGGCAAGCGACCGATCCGGGACGTCCCGATTCCAGCTGAAGGCGCGGTCGTGCAGCTGACGGGCGATGGCGTCAGCACGGTGGTCGCGCTGGCCACCCCAGCCGGTGGCCGTGACGACTGGGCCACGAGCGACCTGGCGGTGCGTGCCGACCAGTGGGCGGAGTTTGCCCGGTACCGGTGGCGCATCGAAGCATACCATCGCGGTAGCACGCAGGACTGTGGCAGTGAACGTGCCCAGCACCGCGCTGCCCGTGCCCAGCGGAATCCTATCGGTCTGGCGCTGTGGGCCTTCCGCCGCCTGGCATGGCACCGCCTGCGGACAGGCACGTTGTGGTGTGCGGCTAAAGCCGCCATTGTCCGTGAAGCGATACGAGCCTACCTGGCCCATCCACGCTCTACCCAGCTCTCAACTGCGTAACTCCTGGGAAGTATCAAACGTTCAGCATTCCAATCAATAGCAAAGGGGTGTGGCAAGGTAACAACCTCACCACACCCCATTTTGTGCGCAAGATGGTGGGGCGGGTTGGCAACCCACCCCTACCGGTATCGAAATGCCTATGACACCTTGTGCAGCTTGCGCATGGAAGAGTCGAGCAGAATTACTTGATCTCGACCACTGCACCGGCCTCGGTCAGCTTCGCCTTGGCTGCCTCAGCCTCTTCCTTGCTCACACCCTCGCGAACCGGCTTGGGAGCACCCTCAACCAGGTCCTTCGCCTCCTTCAGACCGAGGCTGGTCAGCTCGCGCACGACCTTAATGACCTGAATCTTGTTCGGACCGGCCTCCTTGAGGATGACATCAAACTCAGTCTTCTCCTCAACCGGAGCAGCAGCGGCAGCACCATCACCGGCCGCAGCGACCGGCATCGCCGCACCCATCGCCATCACGGGGGCAGCAGCGGTAACGCCCCACTTCTCTTCCATCTTCTTCTTCAGCTCAACCAGCTCGAGGACATTCAGGCCCTCAATCATCTCGATGATTGAATCGATCTTCGACATGGTAGGTACACTCCTTATCGTGATAGAGATAACTATTCAGACATCACATATACAATCCGCAGGCGACGATTACGCCGTTTCTCCCTGCGGCTGAAGCTGATCAATCCGTGCCTGCAAAACGTAGAGCACGTTGGAAATCGCGGCGTTAAGCACACCGACAACCCCAGAGACCGGAGCAGCGATACCACCCACGACCTGGGCGAGTGCCTGCTCGCGTGACGGGAGCTTGGTCACCTGCTCAAGTGCATCTGCCGGCAGCAAGGTGTTACCCAGCAAAGCCCCGCGAACGGTGAAGCTCTTATTCCCCGACTTGAGGTAATCGAGCAGGGCTTTTGCCACTTTCGAGACATCATCGTAGCCGAGAGTCACAGCGGTTGGGCCGGCCAGCAACGGATCGAGTGCCTCGTGGCCGGTATTGTGAGCAGCAATCTTGAGGAGCGTATTCTTCGCCACCACAACCTCACCGCCATGCTCGCGCAACTTGCGGCGCAACTCGGTCATATCGGCCACGCTCATACCCTTGCCGTCACCGCGATAGTCGGCCACGACAACCAACTGAGCGCGGTTTAGCTTTTCGGTCAGCGTGCTGACCGTTTCAATTTTACGCGGCGTTGGCATCCATTTCACCTCCTCTCAAAGCAGATCAAAAACGGTCGCCCGTCTCTGAGACAGGCGACCGAGCACAGCGCAGCCATAGCTGCGCACTATCGACAGAGTGAGTCAGCAACTCACGACTATCTCATCTCAGACGCCACCTCGGTCGGCGGCCCACAGGCCATTAGGAGCAATGCTCACCGACTGTCTCAGGCAGCTAACGATGCAAATCTATCAGGCTTTCAGATTCTGGGCAGCCACCGGATCAACCGGCACGCCCGGACCCATCGTACTGGTCAGGGTTACACTACGGATATATGTACCCTTTGCACCACTCGGCTTGGCTGCTTTCACCGCGTCCATCAGCGCAACGAAATTCTCGCTCAACTGCTGTGGGGTGAAGCTCACTTTGCCGATAGCCACGTGCAGGATACCGGTCTTATCGTTGCGGATCTCAACGCGACCGCCCTTCACTTCACGAATCGTGCGTGCCAGATCGGCGGCCGGAACGATAGTACCGCTCTTCGGGTTGGGCATCAAGCCACGCGGACCGAGTTTGCGACCAATCCGACCGACCTTACCCATCATATCGGGCGTTGCAATGGCTACATCGAAATCGAAGAAGTTCTCGCGGTCGATACGGGCAATCAGGTCATCGCTACCGGCGTAATCAGCACCAGCATCGAGCGCAGCTTGCACCGCTTCACCCTGGGCGAAGACCAGCACACGAACCGTCTTGCCGGTGCCGTGGGGCAGGGCAACAGTCGTGCGAATATTCTGATCGGCGTGACGCGGATCGATACCCAGCCGCAAGTGCGCCTCGACTGTACCGTCAAACTTTGTGTACGAGGTCTCTTTCACCAACGCCAGCGCTTCGGTCGGTGAATAGAGGCGAGTCCGGTCAACCTTCGCCAGAGCGGCGAGATACTTTTTTCCGTGCTTTGGCATAGCAACTACTCCAGGTGGTGATGGCGGATCGACGAATCCTCCCACCAACTAACAATCACTATTCAACGATCTTGATACCCATACTGCGTGCCGTACCGGCAATAATCCGCTCAGCAGCCTCAATGTCATTGGCATTCATATCAGGCAGCTTTTGCTGAGCAATCTGGCGCAACTGGGCACGAGTAATTGTACCAACAGTCGTGCGTTTCGGCGTACTGGCACCCTTCTGAATACCGGCTGCCTTCCGCAGCAAATCGGCCGCAGGTGGGGTCAGCAGACGGGCAACGAAGGAGCGATCACTGTAAACCGAAATCTCAACCGGCACAATACTACCGGCCTGAGATGCCGATTTCTCGTTATACTCCTTCACGAAGGCCATGATGTTAATGCCGTACTGACCGAGCGCCGGACCAACGGGTGGCGCTGGTGTAGCTTTGCCAGCCGGCAATTGCAGTTTAACGACTGCGACGAGTTTCTTAGCCACGACACAACTCCTTGCATAACGGGAAAGCGCATAAACGACTTTCCCTCCCTCGCACAACCAGCGAGGTGACGGATATCCTATTCTACCAATCGTGTTACTTGCAAGAAATCAAGCTCAACCGGCGCTTCGCGGCCAAAGAAAGAGACCAGAACACGCACTCGACCCCGCTCGTGATCAATGGCATCGACAATGCCCTCGAAGTCGGTGAAGGGGCCATCGATAATCTTGACAGCCTGGCCCTTCTGGTAGCTCACACGCACCTTCGGTGTTTCGCCTTCCATCTGGCGCAAAATAGCCTTGACCTCTTCATCATCAAGGGGAGTAGGCTTATTGCCATGCCCAACGAAGCTGGTTACGCCAGGGGTATTGCGCACCACATACCAGGAATCATCGGTAAGGCGCATCTGTACCAGGACATAGCCGGGATAGATCTTCTTATTTACCGTGCGGCGCTGCCCATTCTTGATCTCAATTTCCTCTTCGGTAGGCACAATAACCCGGAAAATCTGGTCTTGCATCTCCATGGATGCAATGCGATGTTCCAGGTTTTTCTTTACCTTGTTTTCATAGCCCGAATAGGTATGGATCACATACCAGCGCCGGTCATCGGCCTCTTTTTCTT
Organism: Chloroflexus aurantiacus J-10-fl; assembly: GCF_000018865.1. NCBI lineage: Bacteria > Bacillati > Chloroflexota > Chloroflexia > Chloroflexales > Chloroflexaceae > Chloroflexus > Chloroflexus aurantiacus. The sequence continues at coordinate 2,979,990 of NC_010175.1, read as the reverse complement.
TTTCCTTTTCCTCAGACATGGCAATCCCCGTTCGCGAACAGCTTACTGGACGAGGCTGACAAGGCTCGTGTAGAGGAAGGTGAAGATCGTATCACCGATGAAGAGCAGCAAGCCAATCACAATCGACACCGCAATCACGAGCATTGTAAGACGGATCGTCTCTTCGCGGCTTGGCCAAACGACTTGCCGTAACTCGCTGCGCGTTTCGCGAAATGTGCGCACGAGGATGTTTTCTTGAACGTCACGCTCAGTATCTTTGGCCACGGCCATTTTATACCCTTCACTTTGAAGCTGCCGACGGCATGAAAGCCGCCGACAGCTTAGCGAATCCGGCCTCAGACGTTAATCGAGGATCTTGGTTACAACACCAGCACCGACGGTGCGGCCACCTTCGCGGATTGCGAAGCGCAAGCCCTCTTCGATAGCCACCGGGACGATCAGCTCAATCGTCATCACCACGTTATCGCCCGGCATCACCATCTCCATCCCCGCCGGCAGGCCAATCGCCCCCGTCACGTCGGTCGTGCGAATGTAGAACTGCGGGCGGTACCCCGAGAAGAATGGCGTGTGGCGGCCACCCTCTTCCTTCTTCAACACGTAGACCTGCGCCTCGAACTTCTTGTGCGGCTTGATGCTGCCCGGTGCGCACAACACCTGCCCGCGCTCCACATCGGTGCGCTCAATGCCACGCAGCAGACAGCCGACGTTGTCACCAGCAATCCCTTCGTCCAGCGTCTTCTGGAACATCTCCACGCCGGTCACCACCGTTCGCCGCGGCGCGTCGTTGGTCATGCCCACGATCTCAACCGTGTCACCGACCTTCACCTTCCCGCGCTCGATCCGGCCCGTCACCACCGTACCGCGCCCCTTGATCCCGAACACGTCCTCAATCGGCATCAGGAACGGCTGATCCACTGCCCGCTGCGGCGTCGGAATGTACTCGTCCACCGCATTCATCAGCTCCAGAATACATTTGTACTCTGGGGCGTTGATGTCCTTGCTCGGGCTTTCCAGCGCGTTGCGGGCGCTGCCGCGCACAATCGGAATCTCATCACCCGGGAAGCCGTACTTGCTGAGCAGCTCGCGCAGCTCCAGCTCGACCAGCTCCAGCAGCTCCGGGTCGTCCATCATATCGACCTTGTTCAGGAAGACCACGATGGCCGGCACCTGCACCTGGCGGGCGAGCAGAATGTGCTCACGGGTCTGCGGCATCGGGCCATCGGGAGCGCTCACCACCAGAATGGCGCCGTCCATCTGGGCCGCGCCGGTAATCATATTCTTGATGTAGTCGGCGTGACCGGGGCAGTCGACGTGCGCATAGTGGCGCTTGTCGGTCTGATACTCGACGTGACGAATAGCAATCGTAATGCCACGGGCGCGCTCTTCGGGGGCGTTGTCGATCTGGTCATACGCCATAAACTGAGCTGCACCCTTGAGCGACAGCACCTTGGTAATCGCAGCGGTCAGGGTCGTCTTACCGTGGTCTACGTGACCGATGGTGCCGACGTTGATGTGCGGTTTTGTCCGCTCGAATTTCTGTTTGGCCATGGATTTCTTGCTCCTTAAGACAAAGGCGCGAAAATATGCCGCTCGTGCCAACAACTATGGCACGAGCAGCCAGGCGAGATTCGCGCTTCTCTCGCCATCACTGTCGGCTGGAGCCTACGACGGGACTTGAACCCGTGACCTCGTCTTTACCAAAGACGTGCTCTACCGACTGAGCTACGTAGGCGAACAGGAATAGAGAAGCAGAACGCGCTACTCTATTCACTTGTGGTGGGCCGGGCAGGATTCGAACCTGCGAAGGCGTAAGCCAGCGATTTTACAGACCGCCCCGTTTGGCCACTTCGGTACCGACCCGTTTGTTAACGATGGAGCCGACGCAGGGACTTGAACCCTGAACCGGCGGTTTACAAAACCGCTGCTCTGCCAATTGAGCTACGCCGGCGCATATCGACGGCGTTGAGCCATCGCTCAGCGTGTAGCATTCTAGCACAATCTGTCGTTTTGTGCAAATGGGCAATCGTTCCCTATCGGTTTGCCGTTGACTTCAGAGTACGTTATGATGAAGAGTATCACCGGTGAACAGATTGCCAGGGAGTGAACCCATGCAATGGTTGCGCAGACTCTTTGGAGGGCGGAGCGAGGAGGCACCGTTTATGCTGCTCCATGTGCGCTGTCAGCGATGCGGCGCAGTGGTACAGGTGCGGATTAATCTCTACAACGATCTGTCGGCAGAGTACGACGACCGCGAGGAGATTAGTGGTTACTGGATACGTAAAGAGATGATGGACGACCGCTGTTTTCGACTGATGACGGCGGAGTTGCGCTTCGACCGCCAACGCCGCCTGTTGAGTCAGGATATTGTTGGCGGTCAGGTAATTACAGCAGAGGAATATGCCGCAGCTCGCCGGGCCAGCAACGAGCGGATGTCCAACTCGTCATCATGATCCGGCTTCAGCCTGTCGCTGCAGAAAATCGGCTCGTATTGGATGGAAGAGATCGAAGAAGACGGAATCTTCTTCCATAATCGCTTCGTGTTCGACCCCACCGGGAATGTGGACAATCTCGAGCGGACCGAGTTCACGCCATTCATCACCTACGCGAAACCGTAGACGACCACTGATGACGAGGGTCATCTGTTCGTGGGGATGACTGTGGGCTGGTGCCGTGGCCCCCTTTGGCGCATCAACCCGCACTGCCATTAATTGCTGACCGGCAAAGGGGCGGAGATTCATCAAGCCGATGGCAAAACTTTTGATGTCTGCGCTCTGGACGGCATGCATAGCGACTCCTTCAGGTGATGAAATGCTGTCGTTTGGGGATGACCGGGACTGTGCATTTGTTGAGTGCATCTTATCGCTATCTGAACGGAAACGCAAGGGAGTGATTGTTAGTGCCTCACACAGCACGTTGCCGAGCCGAAGCCCGTCTATAGCACCACGCAGATGAGTGTTATACTGTGTGCGCAATGACAATCAGCACTGATAAGCTCATTGTGATCACATGCAAGTGACGGCACTGCTTCACTTCTGCGTTTGCGGAAGTTGCGTACACACCAATTAGTGAAGGAGTTGAGTATGCGCTATGAGGATGCCGCGTGGCGGGAGAAGCAACGCATTCGGCTCGATGTGAATAATGTGTTTGGAACGCATGGTTTGACCCCGGCTGAACTTGAAGCAGAAGCTCCACGCGCCGCCGCAGCGATTGCTGCCGTCCAGGAACGACGGGCCGATCTCGGCTGGCCGTTGTTGCCGGATCAGGACGTGACGCCGTTTGAGCAGTTTGCCGCTGCCCATCGTGATCGGATTGATACCTTTGTCGTGCTGGGCATTGGTGGTTCGGCGTTGGGGAACATCGCAGTGCAGACGGCAATCAATGGGCCGTTTTATAACCTGCTACCACGCGAGCAACGTGGCTGGCCGCGGCTGCTGGTACTCGATAATTCGGACCCGGAATTGAATGCAGGTGCGCTACGGATGCTCGATCTCCGGCGGACGATGTTCAACGTCATTAGCAAGAGCGGCACTACCGCCGAGACGATGGCTTCATTTCTTTACTTTCGCCAGGCGCTGGTCGAGGCAGTCGGCGAAGACCGGCTCGGTGACCATATCGTGTTGACGACCGATCCCAACAGTGGTTTTCTGCGCCAGATTGGGCAGCGTGAGGGCTGGACGATGTTCGATCTCCCGCCAAAGGTCGGTGGCCGCTTCTCGGTATTGACCTCGGTCGGGTTGTTGTCGGCGGCGATGACGGGGGTGAATATTCGTGAGCTACTGGCCGGTGCCGCTTACGGTCGCGAACTGGCCGCCAACCCCGATCCGTTGCGGAACCCGGCAGCCCTTGGCGCACTCATCAACTACCTCTGCTTCCGCAAAGGCAAGCCGATTGTGGTGATGATGCCGTATGCGAACCGGCTCCGTGATGTCGCCGACTGGTTTGCCCAATTGTGGGCCGAGAGTCTGGGCAAGGCGGTAGATCGCCAGGGCAAGCCGGCGCGGGTCGGGCAGACACCGGTCAAGGCTTTGGGCGCAACCGATCAGCATTCGCAGGTTCAACTCTATATGGAAGGGCCGTATGACAAGCTGATCAATTTCATCGCCGTTGAACAGTACGCCGAGACGGCCCCCATTCCAACGGCATACGCCGATCTGGAAGGCGTGAGCTATCTGGGTGGGCATACGATGGCCGAGCTGATCCAGGCCGAACAACAGGCCACTGCGATTGCGTTGAGTGAAGCCGGTCAACCAAACATCACGCATATCTTCCCGGAGATCAATGCCTTTACGCTCGGTCAGTTCTTTATGCTGATGGAGATGCAGACGGCGATTGCCGGTGAGCTGTACGACATCAACGCATTCGATCAACCGGGGGTTGAGGCCGGGAAGATCAACACGTATGCGCTGTTGGGCCGGCGTGGGTTTGAGGAGCGGCGAGCAGCGATTGCTGCCCGTGCGCAGGCGCTTGATTCGCGGTGGGTCGTGTAAACATTGCGGGTACAGGTACGAACCGGTGAGGCGTCGTTGCCGATGCCTCACCGGCAGCAGGGTGGCAACGATGGCAAAGTTCTTTCCAGCGCCACTATGGGTATCGTCGGCGGTCTGTGTGGTGATCGGGTTGATCGGCGGGAGCGCGTTCTGGTGGGCTTCACGAGCGTGGAGCATCTTCATTGCCGCATTTCTGTGGGCACTGATCGGCACGGTTGGAACGGTGATCGGGCGCAGTATCGGCGAGCGGCTGCGCTACGGTGACTGGCGGCACGCCGGTCGGCTGGTGCCACTCCAGACGATCACGCCGATGGGTGGATTTCTGGCGACTGCCCTCCTCATCGGCGCACCCCTGACGGGCGAGCAGATTGGTCTGCTGGGAGGTGCGGTGCTGGTTGTGATGGTCTTGTGCTGGCTGGGTTTACCGCTTACGTCGCCGTTTCGGGAACGACGATGAACATCTACCCGCTACCTGAACTGATTGCATTGCGTGCCACCTGGCGGGCCAGTGGTTTGAAAGTAGTGTTCACGAACGGTGTCTTTGATCTGCTCCACGTCGGGCACGTCCGGTATCTGACAGCAGCGCGTGCGCTTGGTGATCGACTGATCGTTGCGATTAACAGCGACGAGTCCACCCGTCAATTGAAGGGATCGCTGCGCCCTATCGTCCCGGAGGCGGAGCGGGCAACGATTGTAGCCGCGCTGCGCTGCGTTGATGCAGTGACCATCTTCAATGAGCGCACGGCGGAGGCAGTGGTAGCCGCGTTAGCGCCCGATCTGTACGTGAAGGGGGGCGATTACGGGCAGGGAACCACATTTGACGCCGCCCGCCTACCCGAAGCGCGGGTCGTGCAGGCGCTGGGAGGTGAGGTGCAGATTCTGCCGTTTAGCGAGGGGCACGCGACAACGCGGCTGATCGAGCGGATCGTTGCGCGCTACGGGGGGGAGGGGGGGAACGCGGATGGGCGCGGGTTTGGCGGATGAACGCGGATGTATCCCTTCTATCACCACAGTGGTGCGGATTGTTGGGCGCTGTGGAACACGGATGGACGCGGATTAGGCGGATGAACGCGGATGTATCTCTTCTATCACCACAGTGGTACGGAAGACACAGAGGGTGGGCATAATTCGCGTTGCGCCCTTAAGGTGTGAATGACGTAGTGCGCGATGGGCACTGGCTGCTACGAGTGGAAACAGCCACAATCGATCTGGCAGTAGTCAGCGATCATGCGATCCGGTATGATACGAGGGTGATCCGGTACACCTGTACTTCGCCGTGTACTGTGCGGCGAGTAAAGCTGGCCGGCGGGTCGATCTTCTCCCGATTGGCAGTGGCAGTGCAGGCTGGTCTGGCCGGCGCGAAGGCGTTGAGGATTGTATCGTGGGTAAGCAGTCTGTCAGAGTCCTCCGTCAGATATACCACATCGCTGATGCTGTGGGTGAGTTCGAGCCGTAGAGCGGGGTTGGGGGTTCCGGCGATTTGGGGAGATGCTATGGTCGGCAACATGCCGCTCAAGACCTTTCTGGAAAGTGTGGAGCGTCAGTTGGCTGCATGTTCGGCTGAGGAGCTGCGGGATATTCTGCGCAAGGTGGCTCGTCAGGTACCGCCCGCGGAGCGCAGAGCCTTCCTGAAACAGCTCCGCGACAGTAGGACTGCTACTGTTGTGCCCCAAACTGCCTGGGAGGGGCTGCTGGATGCGATAGACGATCTGGAGGCCAGGCTTGAGAAAGCCATGAAGTCGGTCGATGAGTGGATGGATCGCTTCGGCTGGCAGTATGAGTATGAGGAGGATGACGTAGGCCCCTACCGGGAGTTCATTGAGCCGTTGACGAGTCTCTTTGAGCGCACGGCGCTGGCCTTTGACCACGGTGAGTTCGCTCTGGCCCGCCAGGCTTACCGTCGCCTGTTTCGCCTGCTGGATCAGGTAGACGATTACGGCTACCGCATCTCTCTCTACGACCTGACTGACCTGGATCAGAAGGATGCCATCGCCCGCTATCTGCGGGCTGTATATCAGACCGAACCGCTGGACCGGCGTCATCGGGTCTTGTATGAAGAAATGCGTCGCTTGGCCTTTTCGTATCAACAGTTGTACGGTGATGCGCCGCGGCTGAAGGATTTTATCCAGACCGCGCCGGATCCGCTGCCGGAGCAGGATGCTTTTTTACGGAAATGGAGCGCTTTTCTGCGGAGGCAGAACGACTCGTTGGCCGATATCTGGCTGTGCGAGGTTGTGCGGCTGGTCGAAGGCAAGGCTGGGCTGGAGCGGCTGGTGCGCAGCAAGGGGCATCAACGTCCGTACATCTATCTGGATTGGTTCACCGCACTGGAGGAGGAAGGTCAATACGCGCAGGTTCTGACCGAGGCGCGGCTGGCCCTGCAGAGCCTGCCGGATGACCTTCCCATTCGCGCTGTGATTGCCGATCATCTGTGCGCGGCAGCCTCGGTCCTGGGTGACCGGGAGAGTCTGCTTGAAGGTCGCTGGCAAGCCTTCGTCGCCATGCCTGAACTGTCCCGGCTGCTCGATCTGTGGGAAGCTGTGCCATCTATGGAGCAGCGCCCGCTCTGGATGCAGCGCGCAGTCCAGAATATGCAAGAGCCGCGCAGCCGTAAGGCAACATTGCCACCTGGCGATCCGCCGCTCCCGACGCTGGTCTACCTGAAGCAACCCTCCTTTTCTTCCGATGCCCTGTTGGCCCACGCCCGGCTGCTGGCCGGCGATCTGGCCGCAGCCCACCAGGCCGTCGCCAGGAAGCCGGTTCTGGAAGAGGGCAATGCTGTCAACGCCCAGACCCTGGTGCTCGCCTGGCTGTTGGTGCTGCTTTCGGGTCGGGAGCGCAAAGACCTGCCGCCTAACCTGGAGCATTTCTGGCGGAGGACCCTGCAGGAGATTATTGTTGACGATGGGATGTATGATCAGCACATACAGCACGAGCTTACCCAACGGACGGATCACATCTATGCCGACTACCTGGCATGGGGACGTGCAAGCGGCTTTTTGCATCTGGAAGCCGCAGACGCAGAGAAATATCTGGCCTGGTGCCTGGACACAGCTCGTAAGCGGATCGAAGCTATCGTCAGCAATCAGTATCGTGACATCTACGATGAGGCTGCCAATCTGACCGTGGCCTGTGCCGAGCTTTTGCGTTTGCGCGGAGACGATAGGGCGGCTGATGAGTTGGTGGCGCACATCTGCGAGCAGTTCCATCGCTATCGAGCTTTCCAGCGTGAACTCCGGAGCGCTCTTGCCCGAAAGTGATGATATTGAACGAAACTGTGATCAGGTGGTCTGTTGTTCGACGCGCCGGAGGCGCGCGCTCCCAGTTGCGGTGAGAGCACTGGAGGCGTGCGATCCCGGGGGGGATACCGACACGCCCCCACCCCAGCCCGCCCCCGCTGGGGGCGGGAACTAGCGGTGCCGGATGGTTTCCGCTGGCGCAGGCTGGTGCAGGTGAGGAGCGCGCCGGAGGCGCGCGCTCCCAGTCAGTGTGCCGGATGATGAGCGCGCCGGAGGTACGCGCTCCCAAGGGGGATGCCGACACGCCCCCACTCCAGCCCGCCCCCGCTGGGGGCGGGTGTAGACGGTTCAGGGAGGGTCAGTAGTGTGTAAGGTACACGGGGGGAGCGCGCCGGAGGCGTGCGCTCACAGGGGGATGCCGACACGCCCCCACCCCGGCCCGCCCCCGCTGGGGGCGGGTGTAGACGGTTCAGGGAGGGTCAGTAGTGTGTAGGGTACACGGGGGGAGCGCGCCGGAGGCGCGCGCTCCCAGTCAGTGTGCCGGATGATGAGTGCGCCGGAGGTACGCGCTCCCAAGGGGGATGCCGACACGCCCCCACCCCAGCCCGCCCCCGCTGGGGGCGGGGGTGGCCGGTTCAGGGGGGATCAGTAGTGTGTAGGGTACACGGGGTGAGTGCGCTCCTAGCTAGTGTGTCGGGTGAGGAGTGCGCCGGAAATGTTTATGCCCCACGCAAGCATAGCCCTTATACGATTTGTATCTGGAGATTGGCGACCCGTTCGCTGAGGCGAGCGATGTCAAAGAGGGTTGCCTGTCCAGGACCTTGATTGCCAATGTAGGTGGCCGCATCGGCGAGACACCAGCCGAGGGGGGCGATAGCTGAACCGGCGGCAGTGGTTGGGGGTGTGCGAGTGCGCGGGGCGGCCATGGCAGTGAAGGTGTTGGCTTGCATGATCAGGTTGCGGCTGAGGGTGATGTTGAATACTCCTTCGATGATATTGCTATCGAGTAAGAGGCGAGCACAGATGTCTTCGGGTAGCACGGGGTTGCTTTGATCGGTCAATGGCTGCAATGTGTTAAGCAGGGCAGCACCAATGGTGAGGGCAACCAGATGGTTGCTACGCAGGTGGATTGTGCCCATGAAGGAGCTGTTGATTTGCAGGCGTGATCCACCCGGTTCGTTGGGCTGGCGATCAAACGCGCGTAGCCGTCCGGCGAGTTCGGCGATCTGTTCGCGTGGCGCCGGCATGCCGTAGAGGCTGATGATTCCGGCAATGCGGTTGTGTTCCAACAGGATCATGTCGTCTTCGTCGAGGAGGTCGGCGATGAGGCCGAGATTTTCGCCGCTGAATAGCCGACGCTGGTGGAGCATGAGCGCGGTGCCGGGGCGGGATTTTACCGCCGATAGGTGCAGATCGAGCAGGATGCCGAAGAGTGTGGCTGTATCTGCCCGGGGCGCCTGTAACGCCGTGGTCAGTTTCGTGAACTGCACTATTTCGCTAGCCGACAGGGAGTTCATTCGTTCGGAGACTTGGGCCGCTATGTTACGGGCGTGTTGCTGGCGCTGTTCGGGATCGAGGCGGGCCAGCTCTTCGGCAATGTTGCGGACCGGTTCACGCCACTCTGGGAGCATAAGTCGATTTTCATCAGCGAAGAGATCGGCGAGTGGCGCCAGTTCCGCTTTCGCAAATAGATCGCGGAGTGGCGGGAAGGTTCGCTCAGGCATCGCTGCGACGAAGCTGTTGCCACTCAGGCGAACCGTATCGCTATCGACAATGCTCAGTAGTGCGCTACTACCGGGTCTATTATCTTGTCCGCTCGCAGTCACGGTTATGCCGCTGAACTGGTTGTCGGTGATGATCAGGTGGGGGCAGCGGGTAAACGAGAGCGCAGCCGTTCCCGGTTCGGGGGTGAAGGTGACAGTGATGGCAAGGTTGTGGAGGACGATGGAGTCAATCCCGATAAATTCTAGCGGTGCGGTCAGGCGCAGATCGGTGGCGAAGCTGCAACCTTTGATCTCAAGCTGTAAGGGACGGTCTTCGAGCGAGGGATCGAGGCGGAAGCCGCCAACTTCGTGTACGCCAGGACGCAGGCAAAAGGTGAGGCGGCGTTCGCCACGGGCCAGCAGTTCTTTGAAGGCGGTGTTGAGGTCGGGAAAGTCGCCGTCAATGCCGATGGTGACGCAACACCCGCCCCGGCTCTGCCGTTCGAGGCCGGCATTGAAGAAGATGCGGGGGAGTATCGGTTCGCCGGTATTATCAACGAACGGCTTGCCGTCGATCTCGACCAGAAATGCTTCGACCCGTTGACTCTGGGCGGTCGGGCCGAGTCGCCACCGGCACGAGTAGATGCCGTTTTCACCGGTGGTAACGTCAATGCTGGTGCCGGTCACGCTCCCGGCTGTGAGTTGGCCGGCTGCGGTTGGTGGTACGAGTTGAAAGCGTACTCTCGCATTGTTTACCGGTTGCTGTCCGTTGGTGACGGCAACCTGTAACGGTTGCGGGAGTAGTTCGCCCGGTAGAGCGGATTGACCGTCACCGCCTGCACCGTAGAAGTGGATCGATTCAGTGAGCGGTGGGAAGAGCCGCCGGCAATCACCGCGCTTTGTCCAGGTTGTGCCGCTGAATTCGAGTAGTGCCAGTCGGCAATAGGCGTGGTGGACGCCGTGCGGTCGTTGGGGGATCGGCTGTTGAGCGGTGTCACGCGGCCATTCGATGTCGCCGGTGGCAACCCGCGCCGGAATGAGCCAGTAATCACCGGGGCGGAAGGTGCCCGCTTTGAGCCGAATCTGTACGCCTTGTTCGAGATCGGTCCAGGCGGCAGCGTTGATGGTCACGATCACTTCGCCGTCGGGCATGTCCCAGCGCCGCACTTTGGGATTGCGCGTGAACGCACTGTAGGCAACGGTCTGACCGGCAGGATCGATGGTAATGACCTGACCTTCGATTTGGACGATTTTCACCAGTAGCCCCGACTCCCCCCGCCGCTCGCGGTCGTCGTCGGTGAGTTCGACCCATTGGTTGGGTGCCAGCCCTAACACTTCATCGCGCCCGGTACTGCTCACGGTTAGGCGGTTGGGATTGAGTGTATCCTGCCCGCTCCAGCCAACCACGACAGAACCATTTTCGCGCGACCATTTGAGGGCAACGCGGGTCGTAGAGACAATGCGATGAACTTCAACCCGGTAGAGCTGGTTTTCTAAACCGCGATAACCGGCTGTGGCCGGCACGATGCAGGGGTCGGTCACCGTTGGATCGGGTTCGGCACGGGCTTCGAGCTGACCGGTACTGCCGGCCAGCAAGGCGTCCCAGGCGGGAGTGGTGGATGCACACGAAAGTGACGCTCCCAGGTCACCAAGGCGCAGGAGTTTGACCTGCGCCATGACGCGCAGGCGGGTGGTGGTATCGGGGCCACCCAGAGCCACTTCGCGCAACGCAGGGTCTTCAAGCGCGGTGATGTGTCGCTCCCAGACATCGAGGTAGGCAAGGTAGGTGCCGGCAGGGAGCGCGGTACCGGCGGGCAGACCGGCCAGTTCGGCCAGGTCGGCTACCGGTAAGTCGGGTTGTGCGGTGATCGGAACGGTCTGATCGTTTTCAACCCGGATGCCGGCAACGTAGTAACGACCGGCGGTCACGGTGAGGGTGCCGCCTGTTATCACGATGTCAAAGCCGGCCTGCCCCTGGGGGCCGCCGCACAGGCCGATTAGATCGCGCCGGACGGTGCGGTCATCATCAAGATCGATGGCAATCTGTTCATTCCAATCGGCATCGAGCGCGACCCGCCCCTGCTGATTGAGTACACCACTGTAGTGTTTGGTGCGGTTGAACGTCCAACGGGTAAAATCACCGCGCATAGGAGACTCCTTATCGAAAAGAGAAGACAGTGCCGTTACACCGTATCTGCTATGTTGCTAACCAGACACCGGCAGCGAGACCGACGCGCAGGTATTCGTGCAACGCCTGGTGGAGATTTGCGAGACGGAAGGCTTGCTGGATGAGGTAGAACGCTCCCATTTCGTTGCCATCTTCAGCCCCGCCGGTAATGGCATCGGGGCAGGAGCGAGCGAGTTGCATGTAGGCCGGATGACCGAAGCGTGTGCTGGTGAATGATGGTGTGACTGAGAGGGTGATCGTCTGCCGCTGAGCTGCGGATAGGGCCGAGACGGGGATGCCACGATCAGCCGCAGCAGCGGCGAGGGCCAGGTCGGGCTGGCAGCGAAAGCGGCGGGGGGCGCGCGATCCCGCCGCCAGGAAGCTGAACCGGCTGCAACCGATCTGGCGGCGGGCGGCGACGACGCGACCCAGCATGATGCTTTCGGAAATGAGGTCGATCTGGCGCACCCGCACTTCACCGTGTACCGTGCAGCGAATAAAGCTGGCCGGCGGGCCGATCTTCTCCCCATTGGCACCGGCAGCGCAGGCTGGGCTGGCCGGCGCGAAGGCGTCGAGGATTGTATCGTGGGCAAGCAGTCCGTCAGAGTCTTCTGCCAGATATACCGCACCGCTGATGCTGCGAGTGAGTTCGATGCGCAGATCGGGGTTGGGAGCGGCAGCCTGAATGGTGGGTCGGGTGGGGAATTGGGGGGCGCCGGTGCTATCGAGGTGCCAGCCGGGGACGAGGGTGCAATGGAGTAGTTCCAGGCGTTCGAGGGCGCCGGCGGCGATGTCGATCCCGCCTGCGATCCAGCAGCCGTTGAGTCTGAGGGTGGCTTTGTTGCCGTTGCCGATGATGCGGAGCGGGTTGGTGAGGTGGATGAGCGGGCGCTGGCCGTCGGCGGCCTGTATGACGAGGGTGCGACCGGGCGTCGTGGCGATGGTGAGGTCTTCGCGATAGGTGGCGCTGTCGAGGATGGTGATGACGCCAAGCGATGCCGATGAGGAACTCCAGACGGCGAGCGCTGCGGTGAGGGTAGTGGCGTCGGCGCTGATCCGTTGGGCGACGGTGGCGGCAAAATCGCCGGGAGTTGGATTGATGAGGGTGGTGCGACGGGTATAGGGGCCGCCGCCGATGTCGGCAACGAAGCCGTAGGTGTAGTTGACCACCAGGTCGGTCGGTACGGTGCCGCCGGGGAAGGTGAGCCGACCGCGTTGCGGGTCGACGGCGACTTGAAACGGAGCAGATGGCCGACGCCAGTCGCTGAGGTCGCAGATGAGGATTTGGGATGGTGGAACGGGTACGAGGCTGCCGGTGCCGTCGGGTACCAGTATTTGAAAAGCGGACCGGGCGGCAGGCAGGTAGGCACTGTCGCTGATGCTGCCCTGGCGGAGCGCGGCGAGGTCGTCGTGGAGGGCGCGGCGACGCAGGGGCACCGGTAGATCGGGTTCTTCGGCGAGGTGGGTGATTTCGATTTCGGTACGGGGCCGGTTGAAGAGGGGAATGTCGTTGCCGAGGGGGCTGAACCAGTAACGACCATCAGGCGGGTCGGTGACCGGTCGCGGTGTGACACCCTGGATGGCGTAGGGTTGGATGCGCCATACGAAGAGGCCGAGGTTGGGGATGTTGTAGCGACCGCGACCGTTTTCGATCCGGCGGACTTCGGCGGTACGGTTGAGGGTTTCGAGCGGGCCACCGGTCAATTCAAGCCGGTTGGCGTCGCGCAAGGAAGCCGTCGCCGGGCTATCCAGCCGGATATGGTTGAGATGCTGGGTGGTTGCCAGGTGGGTGAAGTATTCGACGACCCGACACGGCCAGCCGGTGACATCACGGGCGAGTTGTTCGAGGACGGGTGCTGTCCCTTTGCGGCGGCGGTAGCGTAGGGTATTGGCGACATAGGCACGCAGGCTGACATCGGTGACGGCGGTCAATTCACGGAGTGAGCGCACACCGAGGAGGTCGCCGATGTAGGGGATGACCCAGGCGGCGCAGGTTTCGATGAACCAATCGTCGTAGAGATCGCCGATGTCGGTTTCGATCCGGGCCAGTTCGTCGCCGATGATGGTCAACAGCGCACGCAACGGTTCACCCTGTGCGGCATCACGAATGCGGTAGACAGCCGGCAACAGCTCGTATAAGCGATCACGCGGATGGATGGACATAGCAAGCCTTTCCCAACTACGGCAGAGCTGCCTCGATCAGTGTCAGGTTGATCCCGTTTGGATCGAGCACGAGCAGTTCGGCAGGCGCAATGGTGGCGCCGATCTGACGGGCAGGTCGGGCAACGAGGAGTGACGGATGGGAACCGGTGCGCCCGCCGGCATACGCCAGTTCGTCGAGGTCAACGGCGATAACGCCCGTCATTGACTGTATGCACGCGATGACTTCAGCGGCGGTCACCGGCTGAGCGAACTCGCGTGCGGCGAAGGAGAAGGTGGTGGTGAGCGCAGTTTCAATTGCCAGCCGGACATCATCGGCGCGATAGCGCCGGTCGTAGCGGACAGTGGCCGTAAGTCGGAAGGTGAGAGAGCTGAAACCGGCCAGTTCCATCAGCATTGCCGGATCACGCACGGCATCGATAGCGAGACGCAGGTTGGTCAAGAGTGGATCGGTCGCTGCCGGTGAATCGCCGCCGGCGGTCGCCACCGTCAGGTGGATAATCATCTGTTCACCGTGACGAAACGCAGCGGCCTGCGCTTTGCCGATCCCGGCGAAGGCATTGGCGAAATCGGTAACATCTTGCAGCGAGACGATGCGGTCGAGGGTCAGGACGGTTTGCGGGGCATTCTGGCGCGCACCGTCAAGGGTCTCCGGGTCTTCAGCACCGGTCGCCGCAAGGGGATTGGTGACGCTCCGCACACCGGGCGGGCGGGTCTTGAGCAGGGTGAGTGCGCCTGCATCTACTTCACCGGCCAGGCCGATCCCAAACCGATAGGTGGCGACAATGTTTTCCTGGCCGGTAGGCAAGCGTGCGCCGTGCACACCGTCGCCGAATAGGACGGTTGCGGTGCCGTTGTCGTCGATGCGCACGACATAGGATTGTTCATCAGGATCGGCAAGGTAGAGTGAAGGTACTTCCGTCCACAGTACGCCATTGACGCGCACCGTCAGGGTGGAAGCCGTACCGGTAGGAGTCGTTGCCGACACATAGGTCAAGGGGGACTTCTTGAGCCGGAATTGCTGATGAGAGCGGCTGCCGTCGCCGCTGCCGATTGGCGCCGCGGTGGTTTCGCCGTGGGTGGCAGCGACCACGTTGGCGTAGATGACGGTGGTTGAGCGGATCAGGCTGATCGTATCCAGCCCTTTATCCTGTAACACGATGGTGGTGAAGTCGGCAGCGGGATGGACTGCTGCGACGAATACTACGGCAACGGTGGGATGTTCGTCGGTGAGGCTGCGCTTGCCGCTGACGATGAGCGGTTGGCCGGGTTGGAGATCGCTAACGACACCGGCCACGTCGAGGTACTTGCCGGTCACCGGGGTTACGATTGGCTCGGCGGCGACGGCCAGCAACTCGCTTTCGGCCAGTACCAGGGTGGAGCGCCGAGTGAAGCGGTTGAGGTTTTCGGTCGTATCAACGGTCAGGCGCGTGACCTGACCGGAGAGGGCAAAATTGGCGACTCCAACCGATTCATTGCGGGTCACGCGGTAGAGTTCAGCGTAGCCGGGAGTGAGCAGGGTGATCCAGCTTCCCGGTACGATTTTGGGGTATGCGGCATCGAGTTCGAGCTGAGGGTTGTTACTGTCGATGGCAAACCCCGGCCATTCGGTAGGCAGCGAGCTGGCCGAGCCGGCGTATTGGGCTTTGACATCCGCCGGCATCAGGCGCCAGTCAGGCGCGTTAAAGCCGAAGAGGTGGGCAGTACGGCGCAGGGCAAAGACCTGCGGTTGCGCAGCCGGGCGCATGGGCGGTCGATCCGAACCCAGGCCGGGTTCCCAGGTTACTACGGTGTAGCCGCCGTTGGGGTCGGGGTAGGGGGTTACCGACAGCACACGCCGGAGGTCCCAACGCTCGTTGCCGGGATCGCGCTCGCGTTCGCTACCTACCAGGAGCAGATAGTCACCCGGTTGCAGGCGCGTATCAATGCCGGCCAGATAGAGGGTTCGTGAACCTTTATCGAGCTGCTGCGGTTGAGTAGGTCGCGGACGCAGCAGATTCCAGGCTTTCCGGGCAACAAAGTCGCCGGTCGTCTCGAAGGTCTGAGGTAGCTCGCCCTGCTTCACCGGAATGCTCTGCACCTGTGTTCCGGCAGGGATGAGGGTCTGGGCCGGTGCCGCAGGCGAGTCGTCGAGGGTGAAGGCGAGATAGGTCGAGGCAGCGACGCCGGGTTTGAGTTCATACCCGATGGCGCGGGCCAGATACAAGACCGACTGGCGTTCGGTGGCCGTGCGGAGAAAGCCCTCGTTGGCGATCCGCTCCTGGTAGAAGGTGAGGACATCGGCCAGCGTGGCGGCTGCATCGAGCAGCGCCAGCGAGGGATCGGCAGGATCGCGGGTGGTCAACATTGCGAGCGGACGGCGTCCGTCGGCAACCGGTTGTTGGGCGAGGCGGGCGATCATGCGACGGAGAAAGGATTGGAGGGTGCCCAACCGATAGTGGAGGGCAGGCTGCGCAGGCGGATTGGTATGCGGTGACGGTAACACGAGCCGTTCGTCACAACCGCACGGTGCGTTGGATGCGAGCTGATCACTGCTCATTGGCCACCCTCCATGATGAACTCGATGCGCCCGTGCTCAGGTCGGTTTGGATCGGTATCGCAACGGATAATCTCGCGGCGACCGACATCGATCTGGCCTTTGGCCAGTTCGCCACGGGAAGCCTGTCCCCAGCGCTGAAAGCGGGTCGGTTTGCCAGAGCCGCCGGCGGTGTCGATCCAGCGCACACCCGGAATAGCCATCACTGCGGCCACGATCTGGCTCAGATAGAGCGGTTGACCGAAGGTGAAGTTATCGGGATGGAAAAAGGTACGCGGACTGAAGCGCTCAAGCAGGGCGGCTTTGACATTCGCTGCGAAGTAGCCGGGTTCGACACAGACGATGAAGGCCAGATCGAGGGCGACATAGATCGGGCCATCAATCTCGATATCCTGTCCGGCCATGCGGTAGCGTTCGAGAAATATGCGCAGGTCGGTTTCAAAACCGGCATCTACCGGCAAGCCACCACGCCGATCAACGGTGATAAAGATCGTATACCAGCTTCCCGTCCAGCGCCGGGTAGCAACCGCCCGCTGCACGTCGGGGTGGCGTTCGGCCATTACTGCGTAGTCAGCAGGGGTGACGGCCCGCTCCTGGCGACGAAAGGCTTGCGGTGCGTACTGGCGAATCGCCGCGCTGGACTCTGGTTCGCTCCCACCGCGAGCAGGCAGCGGATTGCGCACCTGCTGAATCCCGCTTTCAGCGGTTACGATATGGGCCAGCGCGTCAGCACCAATATTGCCGATGGTGCCACAACCGACGCGGTAGTGCGCAACAAGCGGTTCAGCCGATGCCGGCGCTCGTCCATTGCGATCATCACCAAAGCGCAGGTACAAACGTCCATCCTGCTCTAATTCGGCGACGAATTCGGTCTGGAAGCGATTGCTGCCGAGCAGATCGGGTACCGGTCGCCAGAGACCGGCAGGGCTGGTGAGGGTGATGGCCGGCAATGTCGCGGGCGGTTGGGTATCGCTCACCAGACGGGTTGCCGGGATTGTGTGTTCGGCCGGATCGAAGGGAGCGGTGAAGGTAATGCCGGTACGGCTTAATACGGGACGGTAGCGTAATGGGTCACGCACCGCCGGTAACTGCTCGGCGGGCAGAGTTTCACCGTGATCGGCGAGAACGATATTGCCCAACACGACACTGGCCGGCTGGTAAGCTTCGCCGCTCTCATCACGATCATCGGCGGGTACCGCCACATCACGCAGATCGAGAACAAACGGCAGCGCATCGGCTGCCAGCCATTCAATGTCGGTGACCGCAACCGGATCGGCGGTCGGCGGATCGGCAAACTGGCCGCCGAGTGGATCACTGGCAGCGATGACGCGGGTCAGGCGAACAGCATGGCGGCGCTGGGGGTCGGCATCGGCGCGATAGCCGGTCTGCGGATGGCGCCGCTCGATGAAGACCAGCACATCGCCAGGGCGCAGGGTTGCACTCAGATCGCCACGCAGCGTTGCCTGGGTGCTGCCAACCGGTAAACAACAACCTTCATCCCCCCAGGTGTACACCGTCATCTGGTTGTGCGCAGGAAAGAGCCGTGCCTCATGCATTGTCTCGAAGACCAATGGTCGTTGTTGACGGGCGAGAGCAAGTTCGGGCGAGTCGGGCAAGATGCGCACCGGAGCACCACCAACTCTGGTCAGCAGCGGTGTGTTCGCCGGCAAGGTCAATGGCGCTGTGACCTGCACCTGCACCCAGGTACGGGCATTGGCGCCATCGTGTGGCACATAATCAAGCAGTCGGGCATGGCGACGGAGCGAAACCCGTCGTCGGGCCGTATCGAGGTAGGCTTCAGTTGCCACTGCATCCTGGTAGTAGCTGAGGTAATCGCCGATGTAGGCCAATCCCTCGACAATCGCCACACCAAGATCGGCAGGGTTGCGTTCACGCCAGTCGGGTGCGACAACGGCCAGACGATCAAACAGCATCTGGCGCAGGCTGGCATAATCGCGAGCCAGATAGTCGATGGGCGGATTCGTTGCGGGCTGGGGCGGGCACGGTTGATCAGGAGCGCAATCGAACTCCGCCGGGCAATCGACCTTGAACGAAAACTCGACCATACTCAGTACCGGATCGAAGCCGGTGGGAGGTGCGGGATCGGTCGGTGAACGAACCAGACGGAAGGTATAGGGGGAAAAGTCACCGGCCTGATTCACCCGTACCACCAGCGTGCGGTCGGCAGCCGGCAGCCCGTTGTAGAAAGATCGTTCGGCAGGGGTGATCAGGCCGGCAGCGACATCGGCTGGACTCGCATCAGCGGCGCGGAGAACCCACACCACCCTGATCCCGGTAACGCGCACGCCGCCGTCAATCCGCACATTCAGCGCACTCAATCCCCAGGGTGCCGGCTTGATCATCTGCACGAGCAGGGTGCGCTGGCGTGGCACGCCAGGCGGCGCGTCCTGATCGAGCACTTCCAGAAAATCAATTCCGTTCAGCGGTATCGCGCTCGTGCCCAGCACTTGTGCCCGGCGCACATTCGCACAGCGAAACTGTATGCCCATACTTAACTCGCAATCTCAACCACACGGCGCTGCTGGGTGCGTTGCACGACATACTGCACCGTCACCCGCAATCGCTCGTCTTCAGCCGCTATGGCCACCGTCTCGACCCGGATCAATTCACCCAGATACTCTTGCAACGCTCCCTGTACCATAAACTCCAGTGCCGTCGCCAGTTCGGTGCTGTTCGGTGCGAAGATCAAGCGGTGCAAACCGGCACCAAAGCCCGGTCGATTGACTCGTTCGCCGGGAGCGGTGAAGAGGAGTTGTTCAATCAAATGGCGAATATGGTCATCATCACCGGCCTGGGCAGTACGCCCGCTGCCGTCAATCGTGTACGGAAAGGCGATCTGCATCAGTTCCCCCTCACCCGCATCTGCGTCATCACAATATTGACCGGTGTGCCATTAGGGACGCACGTGGCCTGACTGTCTTGCAACAGGACCGGTACACCACCGGCCCGTACCCGACTCGCGCCAGTTGTCCATTGGGCAGTGACGCATGGCATTGGACCGCTGGCCGTTGAAAAAGGGCATCCAGCGACGGTATGCGGTGCGCTGATGGTAACAATCGGCTGCCCGCCCACCCGTACCCTGGGGTTGGGAGCAGTGGCCTGCGCCTGACCACCATGAGCACAGAGCACCGTCGCCCCGACGTGGAGAAGAAATCCCGGCATTATGTCACCTCCAATGCTCCATCATTGAGCGAAATCTGTGGCCCGGTTAGCTTGATCGAGGCCCCCTGCCCATTTACGATCTCGATCCCGGTGGCCGAGATTGCAATCCTGGCCCCGGTTGTTGTTTCAATCGTGATCCCGCCTGCTCCCGGCACATCGTTGATGGTGATGGTGGCCGTGGCCGTCTTCCAGACCTTCATCTCGGCCAGCGCAGGTGAGGCCGGCACTTCACCTGGCGCCCAAAAACAGCCGCTCCAGATCGGGTAATCGGGATCGCCCCCCTCGAATTCCACCCACACATTGGCACCGGTCGGCGGGACGAGGAACAGACCGACACTATTGCCGGCAAAGGGCACACACGGCATTGCCCAGCTCAGGCGACCATCGCCAAGCACTGCTGGGACACTCACCTGCACCCGCCCCTGTTGCAGCGGATCGATATTGTTTTCAACTTTGCCACGGTATTTGCCGAAAAACTGATTCATGGCAGCACCACCGGTACCGTCGAACCAAGACCTTCGCGGGTCAACGTAAAGCTCTGCTTATACCCTTCACGACTGATCTGGTGTTTGACCTGTTTGACGTAGTAGAGGCCATCGTAACTAAAGCCGGCACCGCGCAGACCTACCAGCCCGCGCGCCTGCAACAAACTGCCGTACCGTCCGGTATCAAGGTCACCTTCGACCGTCAACACATCGCTCGACGCATCGGTAGCAGCCTGCGCCTGGGCCATGGCCTGTGCCACACCCAGACCGGCGCCGCGAAAGATGGTGCTGCGGGCAAACGAGGCGAGTGCCGGCATGCTGGCAAGGGGTGGACGCAGGCTGGCGAACGAGCGCACCGGGATGCGCTGACCGGTTGACCGATCCTGCACCTGGCCGGTAAGCGTTGTTGCAGTTAGCGGGTCGTGTTGAAAATTGATCGAGGTGACATTCGTTGCCGAACCCATATTGACCGTTAGTGCCCGTTGGGGAACGCCGATCCGTACCGGCGGTCCCCAGTAGGCGGTGTTGGTCAGCGGTGCCGGGCCGGGCATCACGTAAAAGACGTAGGCAAACCGTTCGGCCATCTGACGCAGGTAGGCCAGATCGGTTGCCTGTTGCACCGGAATCCGTTCGGTCGGCAACGGTGCATCAATCGTTGGCGGCGGAATGACCACCGGGATCAAGCCGTACTGGGCATAACCAGCGATAATCTTGAGGGCAATCACCGCTTCAGGTTGGGCCGGATGCTCAACCGACTTTTCTTCCCGATCCATCGCCACGCTCACATCTTCGCCGGTGATGGTGAGCGTTGCTGAACCGGGCTGATCGCCGGGTTGGAGCTGTTGATTGGTGATGAGACCGTCCATCAGCACCTGGGGCAATGCACCGAACCAGACGATCAGCACCAGGCGGTTGCCGGTGCGGAGCACCGGGCCGGCGAGCAGTGCATAATCGAGCACATCACCCGCTTCCCGTCCGATCTGAAAGACGACCTGAAACCCCGACCGGCCTTCGTCGCGATGGGTCACTTCAACGCTGGTTATGGCTGCCAGCAGTGGCGGTGGCGCAGGCACCGGAATCGTCGGGCCGATCAGCATTGTCAGCCGGGTACTACGTAAACTCATTGCGATCACCCTTCAAAGGTCGGCACTGCGACCCGCAATAGCCGCCCGATCTCAGCCGTCAGATCAAAGGGATTCATAGCATCGTTGGCATCACAGATTCGCCAGAACTGTTCGGGGTCACCGAAGGCGTTGGTAGCGATCAGATCGAGACGGTCGGCACCGGTTACTTCAATCTCGGCCAGGAGGGGCATAGCAGCACCCTGCGGTAAGAAGCGACGACGCAGATAGACAATTTCCCGGCCATCGGTATCGGTGTAGATTGCGGTTGCGATCCGATAGTAGCGGCTGTTGGGATTAAACAAGGCATTCCTCCTTACAACGACAGTGATCCGGCACCGGTCGCATCAAGCGAGCTACTCCGCGCCGTCGCTGCCATCGTCTCTTTGACAATCTGATGAGCGAGAAAGAGATGGTAACCGGGATTCGTCAGTGGCAGGTCGTTGTAACTCAGCACCCGCAAACCGAGCGAGACTTTTGCCCGAATGGGGTTGAGCTGCGGATCATGCGCCTCTTCACTAATGCTAAACTCGGTCAGGCGAACCGGCAGCACGCGCTTCGGCCCCCAGATGAAGAGCGTGAAGGGCGCCTGTGGTGGCAGAATTTCAATCGTGCCGGTATTGAGCAGGGTCGTGTTTGCAACTACTAGACTGCTTTTTGGATAGATGAGCACTTCCAGGGCCGCCAGTTGTGGGTGTAAACCAAGTGCCGCTCCACCCTGTTCGAGCTGGTCGGTCGCGTCGAGTTCAACATCCAGCTTGATCGTTTCAACCGGTGCGCCCTTAATCCGCAGCGCATCACTGCCCTCACTGCCGGTTTGAGCTTCAAGGGTACGCGACAGCGTGTCGGGGTTGTACTGAAAGATGATGACAGCCGGCTGCGGATTGGGCAGATCGAAACTGACCAGAGCACCTTTCAGCAGACGTGGTGAACGAGGAAACGTGGTCATAGGGCATCCTTGCTTCAGGGGCAGCGCAATACTGCCCCACGGAATGGATCAATCGCATCCTGGGCCGCCTGGGCGTCAGCCTGCCACTGTTGTTGCAGAGCGGTCAACCGATCCTGGGCCTGCTGCATCGCATCCGCAGCGTCGCTACCGGTAACCGTGAAACTGACAGCCCGAAAGCGTCCTTCCAGAATAGCCCGCCAGCGCTGGCCGATCCGGCGATGTTCGGCTTCATGAGCGTCGAGGGTTGCCCGCATCGCCTGCCAGGCGGCAACCTCGGCATCACGGTTGGGCCGATCCGTAGGTTCCCATTCAGGTCGGTCAATCGGACAGTCAACACCAACCGTAGCCGAAGGCGTTCCCCGTGCAGTCACCCGCACTCGTCCGTCACGTAAGGTCTCACTGCGGGTCTGCACACCACCGTTGAAATCGTAGGTGCAACGGGTTTCGGCCCATTCCGGCGCGTAGGGCGAGTTGGCGTTCAGCCAGTCAACCACATCGTGGCAGCGTAACGAACCGGGCACACGGTAGCACTGAAGCAGTGGCTGAGCCGGCTCCGGCAGCGGACGCAGGCGATGGATTGGTGCTGGCGTTGTTGCGGTGTTAGCATGCTGTTCAGCCTCCGCCTCAAGCGCGTGCAGACTCTGTCCGTGCGTCCCTTCAGCCTGCTGTACGACATGCGTCAACTCGTGGGCCAGCAAGCGTTGTCCGGCAGGTGTATGCGGAGCGTATTGACCGGGAGCAAAAAAGACATCGCGCCCGATGGTGTACGCTGCGGCACCGAGACTCCGGGCAGTAACCGCAGCCGAGCAGTCGTGATGAATACGAACGGTGCTAAGGTCATACCCGAAGCGCGGCGCGAAGCGGGTGCTGGTGGCCGGGTCGAGGGGATGGGTATGCTGCCTCACACCAGAGTGGGCCACATACTGAGATTGGGATTGCAATTGACGAATAGCCGAGCGCATAATAATCCCTTACTTCATTCTTCATCACGTCGCTGAAAAACATCTCGTGCGCGAGGAACTGTCTCCTGACCAACCAATCCTTCACGAGACTGTCCAATTGTGAGTGAAAGACGCAGACGCGGATCAAAGGTTAAGTTAAAGAGAGGTTGATCAGGACCATTACCAGAACGGCGACCAACAGACACGACAATCGCTTGTGGAATGCGCTCAAAAGCCGTGGCAGCAGCAAGCTGTTGCGCAGCCGTCAATTGTGTTCTTTCCGTCTCGCCGAGCAAGCGAGCAAAAGGATCGCCACCATATTGTGCTTCAACATCCGCATAAACGGCTTCGCCGGCATCGACGTGTGTTTGTACTCTCGCCTCAAACGCGCTAAACCAGCTCCTATTCATTCTCGCTTCCATCGGTACTAAATTGTGCCAGCGGCCATCTCCACCGTAGCGACTGGCAATCAGGTGACCGGCATCAAACGTGGTGTTAATCGAGACTCCTTGATCTGCCAGATGTCGGATCGCGTCGTTGACCGGTCTTGATACACGTGCCTGATCTTCAGCATCGCGTGGTTGTTTCTTGCCCAGCCAACCGTGAGCACGTCTGGCGCGATCCCCTTGTGGGTTGTATTGGATGACACCAGGTGTGAAATCAGACGGCACATTGCTTGCCCGCACCATAACTGCTGACAGCGCTGCAATAAGCTGATCAAGTTGACTCTGAATATTGCCGCCGCGCTCCTGAGCGGCACGGGTTGCTGCCTGTGTTTGCCGTGTCTCAACTGTGGTTGATAGTTGCCGGGCATGGGTAAGTTGTTGAAGCAGGCGATTTTTGTCAGGACCTTCGGGTAGTGCCTGGATGCGTTGCTCAAGCCCGGCAGCAAATTGATCAAAATCTTGCTCTTGACTGGCAATTGTCATCACGGCCCGCCCGTTGATGATACGCACATAGAGATGATGCTGACCATCAGCGGTAAAGGGAATTGCCAGCTCACCAGAGGGACGAGCCGCAGTTGACGCAGCATCCCCCCCACCCCGGAACATACCCCGTACCCGCTCGATCAAGCGGTCGAGGGCGCGATCAACGACAGCCCGCACCTGTTCAATGATCTCGCGAACTCGCCTGCCGACATTACCCAAACCGAGCAGACGCGCCAGCAGATCGATTGCCAGCGGTAACAACCGGGCCAGAACCTCTTCCACCCGCTGCGCTGCCGGCTGAATGACGCCACGGGCAATATCGCCAATGGCGTTGACCACCGTCTGCACGACTTCGATAATGCGCGCTAACTGGTCACGCAAGAAGGTGAAGAGGTTGTAGGCGGCGATGATCAGATTGACAATCGCTCCCACCGGATTAAACATCGTCGCCAGTCGGGTAATCGCCGCCATAACAATCCGTTCGAGCAAGAAGTTTTTGATGCTATCGAACACCATATCGCGCAGACCGGCCAGATCGTCGCGTATCCGCTGCCAGAGCGCATCCCATCCGCCTTCGATCAACGTTTGCAGGTAACCGGCAACAAATTCAATCACGGCAACGGCCTGGGGGCCGATCAAACGCACTGCCCGCTCGCGTAGCCGTTCCCAGGTTAAACCCAGGATTTGCTGGATCAGGCTCAGGACTCCCATGAGGTCAAACCGTTCGGGCAACGTAATTCCGGCCCCACCGAGCGCACCGGTTAGCCAGCCGATAATGCCGGCTTGCAGGTGGCTCAAGAAATTGTCGGCAAATTGCCGCACGCCGTTCAGAAATGCGTCGACCAGATTGCTGACAAAACCACCGGGATTGTCCAGAATCATCTGGAAGGTCTCCTGAGCGCGACCGATAAACTGGTAGAACGTCTCTGGATCAACCCCGGCCACCTTCAGCACCGCTTCCAGTGCCATGCGTGCCAGCGCCGCCCAATCACCGGTAAGCACGGCCTGGACAACGCTGAGCGCAGCGGTGAGTGCGGCCTGATAGGCGTTGATGATCGCGTTCAAACCGGCGCGTAAGCCTTCGACAATCGCGGCAATTCCGGCTTTGAGGGTCGCTGCTGCCGTGTTGACAACGTTCTGCGCAAAGGCAACTGCGCCGTCGATGGCAGCATTGAGTCGGGCTGCCAGTTCGGGGAAGATACTGCCGATCAGGGTATCGATCAACCCCTTCAGGAATGCCCCAAATGCGGCAATCAAGCCATTAATAAACGATACGGCAGCGTCGATCAGCCTCATTGCAAATGCTTTTGCTGCATCCAGAATGGCATTCACTGCCCGCCGCACCGCATCGAAGATCGCGCCGATTGCCCTGGTCAATGCCGCGAAGGCATCACGTATCGCATTGACTGCCCGATCCCACCAGCTCTGTTCTTCGGCTTCACGGGTAGCACGATCCCGTTCGGCTGCGGCCTGTCGCTCACCGTCTGCTACTTCAGCCTGGGCATCACGTTCCGCCGTAGCGTACTGCTGCGTGATCTGCTCTTCATCAGCCCGAACTCGCTCGTCAACCTGGCGACGCTGAGCGGTACGCTCAACCGTTGCCTGTTGCTCGATGTCGGCCACTGCCGCCTGTTGCGCGGCCAGGGTCTCCTGACGAGCGTTCTGGATCTGGTTGCGCGCCTCCATCACCCCGTCCCGTTGGCGGGCATCGGCCTGGGCCGATTGCTCCTGAGCCTGGGTTTGCGCCTCGCTGATCGCTGCGGCTTGTTGTTGATCGCGCTCGGCACCGGCGTCGACTACCTGTTGGTGGGCAGCGGCCATATTCGCCGCCATTGCCGCATGCTGCTGCTGATCAAAGGCTACCTGTACGTCGGGGGGTAGACCCAGCTCAAGGTATGCCTGCGGTCCTTCCGGCATGGTCGGTGCGGCAATAGTCGGTTGTATCAGCTCACCCACAGCGTAGGCTTCATCGAGGGCCACCGGTTGCGCCTGTTCAGGTCCGGGGCCATTGATCACAGCCTGCGCAGCCTCATCACGAAGCTGGCGCGATTGGCTGACACCTTCGTGCAGGTGATTGTCGATCTGCTCTGGATCGGCGCCGTCGGTCAGTGGTATCTGTGGTGGTACCCCAGGTGAGGTAACAACTGTGTCGTCCTGAACCTGCACCGAGCGCAACTGTTCAGCAATCTGGGTCGCCCGATCTTCGGCTGTACCGCTCATCAGACGCGAGACATCGGCAGTGAGGCGGTCGTTGGCAGTATAACGACCGGGATCGGGCGTTAATGGCACTTCGCCACGCGGTAACGTTCCTTCAACGGTCAGTTCAGGGGGGCGGGTGTCCGGTGATACCACCGTCAATGGTGGTGGCTCTTCGACTGCTGAGGTGAGGGTGGCGTGGATGTCCGGCACGTCAGCATTGAATTGAGCGACTTCTGCCTTCGCCAGCCGATCCGTGTCGGTGCCCAGGGTTGCCGCAGATTGGGCTTTGAGGGTTGGTGGCGCGTCGGCAAACGCCGCCATCAATGCCTCTGGATCGGAGGCTGCGCTCAGAGTGGCACTGGCTTCTGCCATGGCCGCCTGCTGGGCCGCTACCTCGGCCTCACTGATCCCCGGTGTCGGTGCTGGTGGCAATTCCAGTGGCGGCTGATCCGGCTCAAGCGCCGGCACCGGTAACGTTTCAGCCTGGGGGGCAGATGCCTGGCTCTCCGCTGTCTGGCTCGATGGTGATGGTTGCGGCATGCGGTCAACGGTGCGCTGAAATGCCATTGTCGCCGGCTCAGCAGTCGGTGATGGTGGAGTGGTTCGCCGTAATGCCAGGGCAGTAGCGGGGAGCGTGGTGGTAACTGCCAGATGGGGTGGTACCAGCGCTGTGGTTGCCGTGCGTTCGACCTGATCGGCCAGCGTTGCCGCCTCGTGCTCAGCCGGATCGTTCGCCGCCACCACCTGCTGGTTGGGCATGGGCGCAGCCGCCGATTGCATCTGAAGCGCGTGTACAACTTCGTGGGTGATCAGGGCAAGTGACGGATGGGGATCGGCGAGAAAGATCGCTCCCTGATAGGTAAGCGCTTCAGCGTGCGCCAGCGCCAGAGCCTGCGCGGCAACCGGATTGGCATAGACCGGAATCTGCGCGAGGGGTTGGGCGAAGTGCACCTCCAGATCAGCACGATGCGGTAATGGCACCGGCGGGAAGGTCATCGCCTGCGCCAACAGCTCCGTCAGCCCAACGGTTTCGTGAGCGGAGAGTGGCCGTGCCGCTTCAGCACCATCCTTGTCGGTCGCGTTGACGCGCCGGGACCTGGGCCGGGCAGGGGTGACCACCACCGGTTTCCGCCGGGCCACTTCACCGGTCTGGGCAGATTGCCGCACAACCACCCTGATCATTGCACACTCCGCAATATGGTCAGCGCCATCTGCCGACCGATAGCCTCCGGCGTCATCCCCGTCAGGCGCAGGGTACCACCATCAACCAGATCAATCTCGCGATAGCGCCACGTTGACGCCACCCCCTCAGCCTCCAGCAACAGTCGGGTCAATTCATCGACCAGCGCGGCCCGGACTCGTTCCCGGTCAATCCCAGGACAACCAACGAAGAGCACTTCCTCGATGTGCAGATCAATCTCAACAGCCATCAGGCGCTCCTCTCCCGGACAAGCCGGCTACCGACGACCCTGAACTGAACGGGTGCGATCAATGGTCGAAAACCCCCGCAATTCCGTTTCCGTCAGCGGCTTTTCGAGTCTGGCGTATTCACTACGCGCAGCGCTCAAAATATGCGCCATCTGCACCGGTTCACCGGCCTCGGCAGCCAGAAACGCAGCGTTGAGCGCGATGCTGCGAATATTTCCCCCGGCAAGATTCAACTGGGCCAGCTTGCCCCAATCCAGCCCGGCGAGGGGTGTGTGTGGAGGAAAGACGCGCTGCCAGATACGCTGGCGCTGAGCTGTATCGGGGAACGGAAAATTGACGATAAAGCGAATTCGCCGCAGAAAAGCGGTATCAATCGCCTGCTTCATATTGGTGGTGAGAATGGCTAACCCCTGGTACGCCTCCATCCGCTGCAAGAGATAGCTCACTTCCAGATTGGCGTAGCGGTCGTGGCTATCTTTGACCTCGCTGCGCCGCCCGAAAAGGGCATCGGCCTCGTCGAAGAGGAGGATCGCGCTGCCACCCTCCGCAGCATCGAAAATGCGCCGCAGATTCTTCTCGGTTTCGCCGATATACTTGCTGACCACCGCACTCAGATCGATGCGATAGAGATCGAGACGCAATTCGTTAGCCAGTACCTCAGCCGCCAGCGTCTTACCGGTACCGCTCGGCCCGGCGAAGAGGGCGCTGATACCAAGCCCCCGCCTGTCGCGCAAACCAAAGCCCCACTCTTCGTACACGCGCACCCGTTGCCGCACCTGCGCCACCATTTGGCGGAGTGTCATCAGATGTTCTTCCGGCAGCACCAGATCGTCCCAACCGACCCTGGTCTCGATTCGCTGCGCCAGACCATCAAGCCGGGTGCGCACCTGAAGCCGACAGGCATCCCACCAATCGGCTTCACCATCACCTGTGGTCGTCATAGTGACGGCCCGAATCGCGTTTGCGCCGAGCGTAAACTGCTGTAACAACCGATCCAGATGACCGTTCAGACTCCGTCCGTGCTCGTTCAGTATCTGTTGCCAGAGCGCCTGCTGCTCGCGCCGATCCGGCTGCGGCACCTCAAAGCGCACAACCAATCGTTCACTCATCGGCAACGGATCGGCGCTGGACAGGATGACCATCCCCTGTACCCGTTCCAGCCAGTGCGCCAGCGCCCGTGTCGGTTCGGTATCCCCCACACTGATCAAGAGCAACCCACCGCTCAGCGCCGCTTCCCGCTCCCAAATCCGGGCCAGCGTCTCCTGTTCGATCATGTCCGGTGGTACATCCTCGGCCCGCAGCAGATACACGACGCGCCCCACGTGCTCGCCAACCGCAACCGCAATTGCCTGCCGTTGCGCCGGATCAGCACCACACATCTGCACCGGCGAAGGTTCAGCTTCGCGTTCCCACAGCGCGACAATCCGCTTGACCAGATCGGCATGCGCCTGCGGCAGCGGGGTGGATGGTCGCAGCAGACGCAGCAATGGTTGCAGGCGGCGATCCAGGGTTGCTACTCCCAACAGATAGAACAATACCCGCTCATCAATGCGGAGCGGAGTCGTCACCAGTGGTTCACCCTCAGCCATCTCGATCAATCGCCAATATCGCAACGGTGCCGTCGGCGTGAACGCACTCCAATGCGCACCCGGCAACAGCGATAACGCCATCCCAACCGTTGGCCGAAAGCGGTGTGGATCGCCTTGCCATGCGGCACAGGCTGCCGCCAGCTTGCTATCAAGTTCGACACCGGCGCAAAGCAAGATCAAGCCAGTCTCAAAGTCAGATAGGCCGAAGATGATCTGAAGTCGGTCCAGCGCCGATAATGCCGGCATGTCAGCCCGCGCTGCCTCTAATGCCTGCAAGGCATGGGCGAGAGACTGATCAGCGCTGGCGCCGGTTACACGACAACGAAGCACCGCCAGCGCCGCCACCAGGTACCGGTGATTCGCTGTCAACCAATCAACTGTTGTTTCGGTCGTCATGGCACTGTCACCGTTGGCCCACTAAAGACGCCACCACTCATCTCAAGCTGGCTTTCAGCCCCATCAACCTGCACCCGTACCAGATAGGTTCCCGCCGGCACACTGGCCGTCGTAAAGGTCAAAACGTCATCGGTATCATTAGGCGGCAAGGCCGCCGGTCGTGCCGGTAACGCAAACGCAAACGACAACGGTGATCGGTTGACCGGCGGTGGCGTTTCGTCAAGCAACAGTACGACTCGTTGTTGTTTGCCTACCGGCGGCGTCAGGGTGATGGTAAAAGTGACATTCCCATCACCATCCCGTGGGCCGGCTGTGGCCGTAACGATGGGGTGTAAGACAAACGCTGCCACATTCGACTCAACGCCGCGGTGCGGGGTGGGGGGCGTCCCAATCTGTAACCGATGCACAACCTGCACTGCCTGGATACCGGCACGAAGCGTGGACGGCAACGGTGCGATAAGCTGCGTGTCGGTCATCTGGTCGGGCACCACTTCAGTCTCGCCAATCCGCAAGACAACGTCATCGCCGCGCAATTGCTGGCCACGTACCACCAGTCGGTAACCAGGAAGGATCGGCTGCTGCACGCTAATCGGTTCAGCACTGTTGCGCTGTGAACCGATCTGCGTAATCCGTGGTTGCCGGAATGGCAACACGTAGAAGTTGCGCTGCCGCACCGGCAATGCCTGACGGGTTGGTCGCCGACTCTCGATCAAAACCACCGATGCCTGATAGGCCACACTGGGCCGGTACGGTGATTGCAGACTCGACCAAATCTGCGAAATCTCTTCAAGCGTCAACGGTTGCGGCGTGATTTTGACCTGTTCAATCTGGTCGGCCAGATCGGCAGCCACCAGGCTGGCCCGCGTCGTCCCCGGTAAGCCCACCCCACTGACCGGTGCCGGTGGGGCCAGCGCAGTCCGAATGGCATCACGGGCCAGGACAGGTGTTTCGTGCAGGAGTTGCATCGCATAGCCAAGCAACAGCTCGGCCAGGTAATCCTGATCAGTATACGCGGTGAGCAGATAGTGCAGATCGAGCGCTAATGGCGGATCGCTCACCAGATCGCCACCGGCAGATCGGGAAGGAAGACCATAATTCCGCCAGCCGGCGTTGAGCGTTGTCCGGTAGAGAAAGAGATTGAGCTGGCCACTCCCCGGCGTGAACGAGGCCAATGCCTGCGCCGGCGACAGTACGCTCACCGTGACATCACCCAGCGTACCGGTGATGTCGTGGTCGATCAGACCATCTTGCAACAGATCACGCAACACGGCGGTTACCGCAGCGATTGCCAGCGCGTTACTCATCGCTTTCCTCCATCACGTCGCCGGAGATACTCATCAAGCGTGAGCGCCGGTCGCGTCTGCCGCGACCGTGGTTGCGCCGGCGGGATTGTCACCGGTGGCGCTGCCCGTACCTCAATCCGCCCGATGGTGATCGAGATGCGCGGAGAACGCGGTGCCGGCGATGGCCCGGTTTCCGCCGACGCAGCCGGAATAAGCGGCATCACCGATTCCAATCGCTCAGGTCGCGCCTCTGCTTGCGGTTGCAGTGTGGCCGCCCGCCCGACTGCTGAGACTGGTTCATCCGGCGCGACGTGATGAGTCGGCGCTCCAGCTACGTCAGCCGGTAGCCAGGCCGCTCGTGCAGGATGCAGAGGATGATTGTCCGTTATCGCCGGATCGGTTCGTGGGGCCGATTCCCGCTGCCCCTGTGGTGGCACATTCATCTGCGGTGTGACACCGGTTGGCGATTGTCCCCACACCGCCGGTACACCGTCAATCGTCGGCAATGCCAGCAGATGATTCGGCGGCGATAATGTCTCACCACGATGCACTGGCGAAGTAGCCGGTGCAGTCGCCCCTGGAGCGGACGACGTGATGGGTGGGGGGATTGCCGGCACCACCGGCGGCATAAGCGGCAACGCTGAGTCCGGCATCCCTGTCGGCTGAGCGGGTAATACAGCCTCATAGGCGTGATCTGACGCTACAGGCACCTCGAATCGCGATGGCAGACGTGGCTGAACACTATCCCTCAGTTCACTGCCAAAGCTGCGGGCCAACAGATTAGCCAATGGATCGTTCATCGCTCACCAACCGCAGATAAAAAGCCCGTCGCCAGGGACTAAGAGCCAGAATGTCGCGTTCGCCCCAACCGTAAGCACGGGCCAGCGTATGCACATCGTGCAATAATCGGCGTGCCCAGGCATCAATCTCTTGCCAGACGAACGCCGTCACATCAAACGGCGCCGACCACGCATGACCGCACTCCGGACAGGTCAGCGCAATGCGGAAATCGAGCAACGGATCGGCCTCCGCCATCGCCGTAGCTACGGCGGTCAGGGCATCACCCGACAACGCTGCCGGTGCCTCAAGCAGACAGCGTTCGATGATCAGCCGTGGCGTTGCCGCACCCGCCGGGAAGGCCAGCAGATCATCACTCGTCGGCAACCGAAAGGTGATCGTCTCCCCTGCGTGATCGACCTGATGCACGGTTGTGGTGGGGGACAGCGCGCGCAGATCGGTTGTCGCCAGCGTAAACTCAAGCCGTGCCGCGCATTGCTGACACCGCACCACACAGGGCATCTGGGTGCCAAAGAGCCACTCTCGCACCAGCAACAACAGCGCATCGCGAGCACCAACAGGTAGCCCGGCCAGCGGCTGATCCTGGAAAAACGGCGTCAACAGCGACAGCGCCCGCACAACCGGCGGCTGCGCCATACCCGTCTCCCAGATATGCAGTACAGTTGAAGCCGAAACCGTCATCATTGCTACTGCGGCTCAGTAAAGGTCGGTTCGTCCGGTTCGCCGATGTCGTAATCGCGCTCCCAACCCTCGTTTTCCAGTTTGATGCTCTGAATAGCGACGGCGTTGGCATTCGCATCGAGTTCGGGCAGCGCCTGATACTCCGACACCCAACAACGGTAGACTTTGTACGCAATCGCGAGCTGACCGGCTTCGTTGTAGACCTCGATGATGATGTCTTTGCGAAAATCCTTCAGCGAAACCTCTGCTCCCAGGCCGGAACCGTAATTCCACACCTTATTCGCCCACTTCTCAAATTCGGTGTCGTGGGTGACACCGCGCTCAAGCGTAATCGGCTCGTACTTGGTGCGTCCCGGCGACTTGCGCACGTTGCTGGCATCACCGCCTTCGCGATGCTCAACCACCTCGGTAGTACGCTTCAAGGCAGAAACCTTACTCACACCGGCCACATACCGACCATCCCACTTGATGCGGAACTTAAAATTCTTGTAGGGATCAAAGCGCTGCGCATTCACGCTAAACTGAGCCATAGAGTGTCCCCTTATCGCTGCAAATCCAACCGCTCACCCCCGACCCCGCTCCGAAGTGACAAGCCGCAGAGAGTTTCGATCAGACTGCAATCTGACCGGCCAACTGCTGAATCTTGATAATGACAAATTCAGCCGGTTTGAGTGGCGCAAACCCAACCACGATATTGACCACACCCATATTGATGTCGGTTTGGGTCGTTGTCTCACGGTCACACTTCACCAGATACGCTTCACGCGGGGAGCGACCTTGAAACGCACCCTGGCGAAAGAGCGTTTGCATAAAGGCACCGACGTTCAAGCGAATTTGTGACCACAACGGTTCATCATTCGGCTCGAAGACCACCCATTGCAGACTGCGGTAGAGCGTCTCTTCGATAAACAACGCCAGCCGACGCACCGGAATATACTTCCATTCCGACGCCAACTGATCGGCACCCCGGTACGTGCGTGCCCCCCAAACCACATTGCCACTGACCGGAAATGAACGCAGACAATTCACTCCCAACGGATTGAGCTGCCCTTGCTCGCCATCGGTAAGATTGACGGCTAACGCCCGCACACCGAACAGGGTCGCGTCCTGACCAGCCGGTGCCTTCCACACCCCACGCTGCGCGTCAGTACGGGCAAAAACACCGGCAACCGCACCACAGGGAGCAAATTCCTCCAGGCGATTCTCGCGCAACGGATCGGGTATCCGCACCCGCGGAAAATAGATCGCCGCGTGATCATCCCGCGCCACTGCCGCACTGAACGTACCAATCCCACTTACCGCCGCTGCAATACTCTTCCAGCCAGATGGCGCATCGATGATCAGAAATGCCCGCTCCGAGCGGCAAAATTGCAGAGCCCTCGTCCAGACCGCCTCACTCACATCCGTATCACGGGTAAACGGCGGGATACAGAGCAAATTGAAGAGATCGGCCTTTCGCAGAGCATACACACCGGTCTTATCATCAAAACTACCCTCGTATTGCGCACTGGTCAGTGGATTGCCATCAGAACCGTTCGTCGTTGGCGCGGTGAAGGTACTGAGATCACCTGCTGTGCCAGCAACCGCCGGACGCACCGTCGGGAACGTACCGGGATACGGATCGGGCACCCGTAACAGCAGCGACTCCTGAGCCAGCACTGTTCCCACATAGCTCGGCGCCGTCGGATCAATCGAGACATTACGGAACGTTTCCCGCCGCGCCGCCTGCAACGGATTGCTCCCCGGCACAACCTCAACCACGGTCAGATTAAAGACCTTATCAGCCTCGGCGCTGCTCAAAGGACGGGTATCGTGATCAATCGCAATCCGCAAATCATTACCCCAGGCACCCTCACTGCTCGCCTCCAACACCAGGTTATCAGGCCCACTGACCGATGCGAGGCTGAACTGTGCCCGCTGCGCACCGTTGGTCAGGCGCACGATGAGCGCATCGGTACCCCCATTGAGAAAAAAGTGTTGCACCGCATAGCTCATCGTACTGGCTTCCCACAAACCACCAAAGAGGCGCTCATAATCACCAAAATTCTGAATCCGTACCGGATCATTCACCGGGCCGCGCCGCGCCCGCCCAACAAAGGCGGTAATCGATGTCGCCACACCGGTGATAGTGCGCACGCCACTCGGCACCTCTTCAATGTACACACCCGGATAAGACAGCGTAACCGGCATACAATTGCTCCTTGAACAGACCGACCTCTCCGCCACCCAGACTCACCAGCCCACCCCATCTCATCAGCGCAACTCCGCGGCTTGCAACAGTACTACCGCTCCTGACTCCGATCACACACGGCGATCCATCAGGCGTATATTGCCCCCGTGATCCGTTTCATGGCCGACAATGCAGTCATCGGTTCGCCATGGTCAGTCACCGCAGGAGTGCGGAATCGTGGCTTCCACATCCTCAATACCAGGCGCATATTGCACCGCTCACCCTGCCGAACACGGCAACCACGCCCCACAAGCATCTGACCTGTCAATGATGAATGATCCGACCTTCCTGCACCGCAATCACACGCTGGATTGTCTACCTTCCACACGCACCGATCCACGTGTCGCGTAGTTTGGAGTGCGGAAGCCACGCTTCCGCATCCACCGTACTCAATACCAGGCGCGTATTGCACCGCTCACCCTGCCGAACACGGCAACCACGCCCCACAAGCATCTGGCCTGTCAATGATGAATGATCCAACGTCCCTATCACGACAAGCCAGCGGTAGCAAGCGAGACCCTGATACGCAACCTACCATTCCAGATCAACAGCAGCAGTGGCGCGCCCAACGGGCCAGCACAAACAAACATCTTCCTCGACTGAGACAAGACCGGGAAAAGAGAAGGAAGCGAGAGGAATGAAGGCGATTAAAGTTGAAAAGAAGTTATGATTGGATATATATATTTCCCGGTATTCATATCGCGCTTACATTATAACCATCTTGTCAAGACCGATATTCCGGGAATTTATCAACTTTTCTTTAACTTACATGTATTCCCATTGTATTTTTATTCACAAACCAACAAACAACCTCCTCATTTATCCGAAATATCTAAAAATTATCTCTAAATTAATCAAAGAAAACTCATGGTAATTCCTTCAACGCCACCTGAATTGCATGATGGTACATAGAAAATGTCATCAAATTGTTATGATCACCACCAACAATCGGATAAAAGGCCAGCGGCGCTCTTACTTCGCGCGCCAATCGTTCGCCATCGGCGAAAGGCACCACCGAATCATTCGTGCCGTGAATAATCACCACCGGACAACGCACCTGACCGATCCACTCATGAGAACGCAGAGGATACTTCAGCAAAAAGGGTGGCACCCACGGAAACTGCCGACGGGCAATCGCTTCAACACTGTAGAAGGGACTCTCAAGGATCAGTAGCGCCGGTTGATACACAGCCGCCAATCGCGTGGCCAGCCCGCTCCCCAGCGATCTGCCATAGAGCACAATCTGCTCTTCAGGATAGCGTTGCCGCACCCATTCATAGACAGCGGCAGCATCGGCGTGCAACTCCGCCTCACTCTGAATCGTGCCCGTGCTCTGACCATACCCGCGATAATCAACCATCACCATCTCGTAACCATACTGAACCAGCTCCGGCGCCACCTCTCCCCAGGTGCGCAAACTCCCGGCATTCCCGTGAAAATAGAGGATCACCCCTTTGGCCTGAGACCGACGAAACCACAAAGCGTGGAGCTGCGCCCCCTCAACCGGAATCAAGACCTCTTCAACCGGAATACCAAACTCATAATGCGTACCAGGCGGGTCACGATCAGGAAAAAAGATCAGACGTTCTTGAAACGTATAGATTACTCCGCAGATCGCTGCATACCCTGGAACGAGAATAGTGATGAGACGGAGGATGGTTGGGAGCATGTTACAAATCCTTATCATCAGACAATCAAGAGCATACACTACACATGATATACATGCCTGAGTAAAAAACCCCCTTAAACGGACAAAAAACCATGCTGATAAGCGGCAATCCCGCCGTGGCTTCAAGATCGTCGGGCGTGGTCGCAACCCACTACCTCATCCCTTGGATGGTAAGATGAACGGTACAGGTGCCATCCGTAGGGGCGGGTTTAGAACCCGCCCCTACGGAACCCGCCCCTACGGAACCCGTCCCTACGGAACCCGCCCCTACGGAACCCGCCCCTACGGAACCCGCCCCTACGGAACCTGCCCCTACGGAACCCGCCCCTACGGAACCCGCCCCTACGGAACCCGCCCCTACGGAACCAGCCCCTACGGAACCAGCCCCTACGGAACCCGCCCCTACGGAACCAGCCCCTACGGAACCCGCCCCTACGGAACCTGCCCCTACGGAACCCACCCCTCCACACCACCGGCACCAGCACGCTGTAGGGTAGGCTGTCGGCCTGCGTTCAGCCATTCCCCATCATCAGGGTCGCGTAGGCAACAGGCGCACCACAGCACAGCGTGATGACATCAACTCAAGCACCCTGCTCCACGATTCGGCACGACGTCTCCCGCTGCAATCACACTGCGTTCCGTCCCTGATGAGCACCGCTCACGGTACGACTGTTCCCTGGCGTGTTGCTCACGATAGCACATGGTTGACACCATGCGTATAGTTATGGGTAATCCATAGCGCACTACGGAAGCGGGGCCGGGAGTAAGTTCATTCAGCACCTACCCAAACCCTATCTTCCGCATACGTTCGTATATCCCATCCATCCCTATTCCATAGTCCCCCCAACTCCTTCCCCCGCCAACTGTCGAAAAGGAAACTTTTCCTTAGCGTAATTGTGACAAAATCCATCGCTTTTTCAAAATTTGTGCAACAAATCACAAATTATATCGCGGTAAATTAGACGCTCCATCCAGCCAAATTTGTACTTTTTTGCCCAGGATTTCTGTGCAGTTGGCGGGCAAAATATGGTAATATAGAAAGCAGAGGTTTCAACCTTCGATATAATCACTATGGTACAGGCTATCTGAGGTTTCAAAAGGAGCAATCAGCAATGCCTCGTCGACACGCTGTGCGACCGGTGAATCTGCCGGCTTCCGAGCCGACAACCACTAATGGGCATCCTCAATCACATCCTGACGATGATCCGATGTCCGTCCTGCGCTATGAGCCGCTGCCCGATCTCGATCCAGAGCAGGCTCGTCAGTTGCTATCGGCGCCGACCACACCGGTTGTTGCTGACACGAAGAAGTTGCCTGCCCGTCTCCGCCCCAAGACCACAAAGCACAAGGGGATTACGCGCATTGACCACCCGGCCAAGCGCACGTTCGGCTATTTTGTGCGCGTCACCTGGAATAAGCAGCGCCGCAGCAAGTTCTTCTCCGACTCGGTGTACGGTGACAGACTGGCCGCACTCGCCGCAGCTATCGAGTGGCGAAACGCAACCGAACGCGAGCTAGGCAAGCCGCGGACCGAGCGTCAGGTCATCGGTGTTGCCCGCACCAGCACCGGTATTGTCGGTGTACGGCGCACGATCAAAGATGGGCGTGAGGTTTACGAAGCGACCTGGCGTGATGGCAATCGTATTCGCCGCACCTCTTACTCGATTGCCAAGCACGGTGAGCGCCGCGCCCTCGCCCTGGCCCGCCGCGCTCGCGAAAAGTACGAGCGGCAACGCCAGCGCACCCCGGCAGCCGATTAGCACCCTCCAGGTCTTTGTTGATTGCTTCCCCCCTGCATCGTGGTATGCAGGGGGATTTGTACATGTTGCACAATGCCTGATCACAGGCTGTCTGTCACACCCACCGGCGTATTGCCCGCATCCCGCATGCGCCACCAAACCAGGCTACGCCAGAGAGCGCTACTGCCAGATGTCACCGGCACCGGGCATGTTTTCAATGCTGACCCAACAACGTTAGACAGCACAATCCCACCCTGATCTGACCGGCCTTGTCGCTACTGTCTTTCCTGGCGAACAACACACGCTCACTGCGGGTCACCAGCACCTCACGGTTTGGTTGGTCTCAGACATCGCTGCCACCTGTGGATCAAAAACACCACTATCGCCGTTGGTTGAGTTACTGAAAGACAACCATTTTGTTGTGTGAAAATCAGAAAAATGTCTTATAATAATGAACAGATCAAGCTGCCGAGTTAGAAAGATAGCCGGTGCCACCTATGGTTGATCCAGTGAGTAGTCCGCATCTCGTTGGTGAAATTGGCAATGTAGACGTTGGTACACGCATTCGGACCCTGCGTGAACAACGGCGCTTATCAATCCGCGCCCTCGCCGAGGCGAGCGGGCTTGCCGTCAATACCCTCAGTCTGATTGAAAATGGTCGCACGTCACCGAGTGTCAGCACCTTGCAACGTCTTGCAGTGGCTCTACAGGTTCCGGTTAGTACCTTCTTTACGCCCGATGTGCCACAGCAACGTATCGTCTTCACCCCGGCAGGTCAGGCCATCGCCAGCCTCTTCCCGCACGGTGCCATGGCCGATCTCGCCCCAGGCATGATCAACCGCACCCTCGAACCGCTGCTGGTCACGCTCGAACCCGGCGCCGGTAGTGGCCCTGAAGCAATTGTCCATACCGGACAGGAATTTGTCTTTGGTTTAAATGGGCAGATTCAGTACACCGTTGCCGATCAGATGTTCATCATCAATCCGGGTGATAGCCTGCTGTTCGAGGCCGCTCTCCCCCACCGCTGGCATAACCCCGGCCATACGCCAGCCCAGGTGCTGCTGGTCTTGTGTCCGCTTGAATTACCCCGGAGTGTGATTGCCCGTCATAGCCCTTATCAGGGAAGGAGTTGAAACGATGCCAATCCGTGCCTTACACCTGAGCGAAGATGGAGTCAGCCGCGCCGAACAAGACATCACGTTAACCCGGATTGCGCCCGGTCAGATTACGCTCAACAATCAGCAGGTGCTGGCAATCCGCGCACTTGATCGCTGCACGCTCGCCCTCGAAGTTCTCGGCGAAACCCATTACCTTCCTTCCGCCGATTACTGGCATGCGGCATCCGGCAACAGCCGTATCGATGCCCAACGGGCCGGCTGTCTGTTGGGGCATCTCGACTGCCTGGCAATCGCTGCCCATCAAGTGCTGACGGCCTTCACCGATCAAGCCGACCTCTCCCCCCAGGCCCAGGCCGCCCTGACCAACCTCCGCGCAGCGTTGACCAGTCTGGAACTGGAAGCGAAAAAGAATGGTCGTTAATGCAATGACCTCTACATGCAACGCCCACACCACCACGCTGCGCTGATCACATACCGCTGACCTGCTGTACTATCATCACCTGGTTGCATCATGAGGAGCGGGTGAAAAACCCGCTTCTCTGTCGTCTTTTTAACCTTACCGCACAAGGCAGCGTCTACCCAATAGCACGCCCGTGCCAGTTGGGAGAGTGACCTGGGCGAATCGATGATTGGTAGTCGGCTCCTGTATTTATTATGTCAAGTTTTAAAACGGTAAGAATAACTCTGAGCAAGCACCATCCCCTGGGAGCGCGCGCCTCCGGCGCGCCTGCCAGCTTCCCCCTGGAACCGCGCGCCTCCGGCGCGCCCTTAACATGACACAGCACGCGCTACCGACTGCCACTGCACCGCGCACACCCACCCCAGGCAAGAGCGGGATGAAGTGGAAACAGATCGCATATCACCTCGCTGGGCGCAGCAAAAACACGACCCAACAGCCGATGATCACATGACACTACCCTCAAGCGAGCAGAACTGAACCGGTCTTTTTGCCCCAGCGCCACCCTACCAGCAACTCACCGGTGGTATTTCAGTACCGTTACGATGCCGGAACACTGCGCAAGCGCAGAGGGGTATGACACGCTGTATCCCTACCGCGTACCGCCACATCAGCCCGCACCGACGACCAACTCCGCTACGGAACAAGTGGCGGCGGCAAGGCACCCTGGACTTCCAGCTCTACCTTCCAGCGTGCCAGCACGGCCAGCAGCAGCAGCGTAACCAGAAAGCCGGCAATTCCTGGTAGCAACAATTGCCGTGGATGACGAACCCGACCACTCAAACCGGCGAAGGCACTCACCGGCAACCCAATCGCAAACGTCATGACTCCCGTCACCCCAACCACGCTGATCAGAACCAGCGGCCAGGCCAGTAGAGCCTGGTCGGAAGCTATCGCCAGCACGACCAGCGCCAATGCGCCAACCACCCACCCCATATCAGCCCAACTGCCAATCGGCGCCTGCGTGGTATCGATAAGGTCGGGGGCAAGCAGCGTTTGATTCGCCACCAACAACAAACCAACCGCCATCGCTACACCAAACCCCAACCCGGTAATCAAACGCAGATCATTGCGCGGCGGATAGACAGCACCCCACCCCAGTTCAGCCACAGTTGAATTCAGGCCATCAACACCCATGATCACAATCAACCCCAGCAGTGTCAGACTAACCGGCAGTGGCGGCAGCCGTCCGGCCCGCCAGCGCCCACGGCAGGCAATCACACCCAGGGTTACCATGAGGCCGAGATAGATGCCACTGTCACGGGCACAGAGCGGAAACTGCACACCACCCACTTGAAGGTTGTGACTCTGGGCGCAAATTCCGTGGACGGCAAAAAAGAGGCGTCGTTCCAGGTCAAGGGTTGCCGCAACCAGCGGCAACAAACCGATTGCCACTATCATCCCGACCAAAAGGCTACCGATTCGCCAGCCATTGGGTTGACGCAAACCGGTTACCAACCGTTTTCCGAGCAGAGATTGTCTATTCTCACCACCCATACAACCTCTCTTCTCGTGGTTTGGAAGCTCTTTCGTCCATCTGTGTCGCACCCGAATGGGCGACCTTCCCCCACGCAGTGATCCACCTGTCTGTTGTTTGGCGTGCGGCAGCCCTGCTCCCACCTCCACACCGCTCAACACCCGCCACGTGTCGCACCGGTCACTCTGCCAGGTACGGAAACGACACATGAGCCATTTATGATCATCATGTCAAATCCGATGTAGGAGAAGTCATTGCTTGTGATTACACTTATCATGCTGGTGGTGATCAGATCGCGAACACGAGAAAAAACGTTTCTGCTGCCCACATCGCGGGATCACCCCCCGGCGTGGATACCGTTTCTCGGTTGCGTTACCCGTGGCGCATGGTTTGGAGTGAGGCAGCATGGCTGCCGCATCCACCGTACACACCGACAGGCGTCGGTCACATCGCTGACCCGTCCCGGTACGTCACCCTGGTGAAGAGGAACAGCCTTTCTCCCTGCCCACATCGCGGGATCACCCCCCGGCGTGGATACCGTTTCCCGGTTGCGTTACCCGTGGCGCATGGTTTGGCGTGCGGCAGCCCTCTCCCACCTCCACGCCGCTCAACACCCGCCACGTGTCGCACCGGTCACTATCCTGACCTCTGGCTGTTCAGTGATCCACGCAGTACCTGCTCATCAACGTATTGCCCGCGGACTATCCGTCAACGGAATGAGCACCGCCTGCGCCGTACCATCATGCACCGTCAGCCGGGCGACCGACAGACCCGCACCCCGTGGCGCACCGGCTGTCCCCGGATTCAGAAACAGAACGGAATTGTGTACTTCGCACAATGGCCGATGGCTATGACCAAAAATGTAGACATGTGGAGATCGCCCATCAGCAGTCTTTGGTAACGATTGCACAAGATGGTTCGGCTTGCCACCGATATGGGTCAGATAGATCAACACACCCTCACGCTCGATCCAGCGACTCGCCGGATACGTCCGGGCCAGTTCCGTTCCACTATCAGTATTACCGTGAATAGCAATCACCGGCGCCACTGTCTCAAGCTGCCCCAGCACCGCTTCATTCCCAATATCGCCGGCGTGTACAATCAACTGAACCCCGGACAACACCTGTAAAGCTGATGGTGCCAGAAAACCGTGAGTATCAGAAATAACCCCTATCTCCATTATTCAACTCCCGCTCAACTCCTTCTGCAATGCTGCGATCCCTGCCTCAATCCGTTGAAAAGCCGGCTCAGGCTCCAACACGTCGGTATCAGGTACCTGCCAGTAGGCAATTCGATCAGCCCATGCCGGAAAACGCTGCTGCATCAAAGGCCGATGTTCAGGTTCGTTCAGTGCAATCACCAGCGTTGCCTGCGCCAGATCGGCCTCGCACAGCGTTCGTGGCAAAGGCAGCTCATCCGGCGTCGTAAATCCGCACTGTTGTAGCCGCTCAAGCACCGGTGGCCAGATCGACCCGCGATTGCGTGACGAGAGTGCCAGACCGCGTGACGTAGCCTGCCAGCCTTTAACCTGCATGGCATTGAAGAGCAGCTCAGCATAGCGACTACGATAGTAGTTTCCGGTGCAGACGAAGAGCACAGTCCTCTTCACCTCGCCACCTCCAATTCATATCGCACATAGGCATGCTCACACGGTGGCCCGTCGGTCGCATACAACACACCGGCAGTCACATCCATAATCACCGAGGCGACCGTTTCATAATACTCATCAGGTGGATCGGCAGGATCAATATGAAAACAGACCGAATAGGGGAACTGCTCGTGATCACGCAAGGCCGCCTGCACCTGTGCCAGCGATTGTGGACGAGAGGCCAGCAGCGAGCGTAATCGTTCTTGCCGCCAATACGAA
This sequence comes from Chloroflexus aurantiacus J-10-fl, assembly GCF_000018865.1. Lineage (NCBI taxonomy): Bacteria > Bacillati > Chloroflexota > Chloroflexia > Chloroflexales > Chloroflexaceae > Chloroflexus > Chloroflexus aurantiacus. Next base: position 2,937,159 of record NC_010175.1, on the reverse strand, counting down.
TGAGGATAACGCTCAATCTGCCGCTCCACAATACCGAGTGCTGCCGGATCGGTAAAATGGTTGGCGTGAACCAGACAACCGTTAGTACAGCCACTGATCGCCAGCGCCGCCGGTGCTGCTTCAATATTGACCACCCGATCAGGTACCTGTGCCAGCAGAAAATTGGCTGAACCGGCCCGCTCTTCGCTCGTAATCACCGCCTGCGCTTCAGTCAGTGAGCGTGCCTGCAATATCTCGTAACAACGCACATGAAATGGTCGGCGCAGACTGGCCCAATCATCACCCGTACTGCTCAAGCCATTGATGAGCAGGGCCAGACCGGCAGCATTCAAGCCAATCTTCCCCCCAAAAATACCGGCCTCAGTGAAAGCCAGCGTGCGCAGCCCATCCGGTGCAATCGTGCGCAGAATCGCCCCCCGCACCCCCTGAATCCAGTCCCAGTTTTCGCCCACCAGCAAATGACCGTTATCTGTCTCTGACGGCAACAACGCAAAAGCGGTACAACCATCAGGCTTACCGGTACCCCGCTCATACTCGCGAAAGAACTGATAAAACAGCTCATAACGCACATTCAAAGCCGCAATCGCTGCCAGATCAACCCCTGCCCCCTCGGCAATGCCGCGCATACCGGCTGCATAATCCTGATTTTGTTCAGCGATCACAGCCGCATAACGCAGCGCCCGCCGCCAGACCTCATCCGGTGGTATCCGCAACTCACGCTCGAAGCGCGTCATATAGATGCGAAGGTTGGCAGCAATCGCCTCGCGCAACGCACGGCCATGCTGCCAACCCTGAGTGTAGGCATCGCCACTCAATTCAACTAACGGCAACCCGTTCACGTCACCTCCTCATTCTGCTCACACCGGTGGAGAACAATCCACACCGGCCCACGCCGAAAACCTAACCGTTCATTGATATGCCACATCGCCAGATTCGTACTGTCGTTATCGGTACGAATCCCACTCAGCCCCTGCGCCCCGGCATACGCAATTGTACAGAGCTTCAGCGCCAGCGCAATACCCCGGCCACGGTAATCGCGCCGCACCGCCGTAAACCCAACCTCGACATCAGTACTATCATCAATAGTTTCTAACGTACTGATCCCCACGATCTGCCCCTCGTGTACCGCAGCAAAGCTGCCCTCCCACAGCGCGCCGTGGTCAGGCTGATAGAGCTTGATCCACTGATCGTAGGTCGGCATCGTGACCGGAAATGGCGACGGTACATCACCGGTTGTTTGTCGTTCAAACTCGTACAACTGCTGCCAAAACCCCTGATCGGCTGTTGCCAGCGCCGCAAAGCTGATTAGCTCAATCTGCTGCGCCGTCACCCGCTCAATCGAACCGCTGAAAGGTTGCGGATCAAAGGTTGCCAGATCAAGCCGGGAAACCCAAACCCGCCGACTCTCGTGGAACTGCCGCCGACCGGCAAACATCAACCCGGCCTGCCAGTCCTCACGCACCTTAAGCCAGATATGGTGCGGTCGCAGCGGCTGCCAGGCCATCTGCAGATGCTGCCAGAGTGCCCGGCCCAAACCTCGCCCCTGAACGGCCGGATGCACAACGATCTGCATCTCCAAATGGGTAGGATCGGCACACCATGTCGGCTGATAATATTCGGCATACCCACCGGCCCTACCATCAAGTTCGCCAATCCATCGGCAGAGTGGCAAATTCGGATTGTGAATTTCATCACGAATACGCCATTCTATCGCCGATAGCGGTGCATCCGGCGCCAGCGCATTATAGACATCGGCCATCACGCGATAATCTGCATCCTGATGTTGGAAAGGTCGTATATGGATCATACACTATCCAGGTCCTTCACAAATTCAACCCAGGCCGGTTGTTTAACAAACCCCAGCACATCATTAATCTGCAACATCGACCGATTGGTCGTTGCATTATAGGTACGCACTTCGCGATAGCCTGCGGCCTGCGCGAAGGTAAGCGCGTGTACCTTAAGCGCCATTGCCAGACCACGCTTACGATACGCTCGTCGTGTCGCCGTCAGACCGGTCATCAACACATCAGGCTCAGCCGATTTCCAGAGTTGACTGAGCGCAGCAATCTCTTCCCCGTCCAGCGCCAGAAAATATCCTTCCGGGTAGAGCGTTGGGTCGTTGAACAGAGACTGTTCCCACGAAGCGAAATCGGGCGGCGTAAACGGTTCCGGCTGCGGCACATCTGCCCGCATCTCCATCGCGGCGCGGTACAGGCGCTGGCGAGCATCCGGTAATCGTGTCAGCAATTCTCGCAAATTGCAGATCGTGAAACCCTGGGCCACGACACGATCAATGGCAGCGCGAAACGGTGCCGGATCAAAGGTGTGCAGATCAAGTCGCGACTCCCAGGTCCGCATCTCTTCCCGAAAACCACGTCGGGCGAGAAACTGCATCCCACGTTCCTGATCCTCACGGCAATTCGCCCGCACCTGTAACGGATGATGGCGACTCTGCAAATCACCCATCAATACGTCGTAGCAATAACGACCAATACCCTGGCCCTGCCACGTCGGAAGAACGGCAATACTGACAAAGAACTTGCGTGGGTGATACATCCATTGTGGCTGAAAATACTCGGCGACCCCTACCACCTCCCCGTGCACCTCAGCAAACCACCGCTCCTGAATACAGTGAGCTGGCCGCCTGGCATCCCAGTGTTGAACCTGTTCAACCGTTTCGAGATTGTCGGGAAATACCGCATTACCAATTGCAACCAACAGAGCATAATCCGCTACCGACCCATCAAATGGTCGTAATCGGACATCCTGATCAACATTGATCGCCATAACCTCTCCTTGAACGCACCGTAGCAGAATTCCAGGTGGTGAAACGATGCTCTGTGGTAACAACCACCTCACGGGCTACCCCGGTGATAAAACCATCCCGGTCTGTATTGTATGCTGCGCACCTGCTGCTGCCATCAGTCCATCGGCTCAATATACCGGGCCACCATCATAGGGGGCAGCGCAGGCCACAGCCTGCAATCAACGCATATGAACTTATTTCATAAAAGCTGTGCTGCCGTGCTCCGAGACTACCGCGCAAGCTTCTGCACGCTGACCAACCACCAAAGCCAGTATCCTACTCCCAGTCTGTCTGCCTGGCAGCGAGGAAATCTGCCGACCATCTCCAGTGCCATCACTCGCTGGATTGGTTGTCTTGTCCGCTCATCATGCGCGTGTTGCGACGTTTGGAGTGCGGCAGCCATGCTGCCGCGCCAGCCGCGCTCACGATCCGGCGCAAATCGTAGCAGTTTCCTGTCTGATCACGGAGCCGACATATGTGCCGGACACATCCGTCTGGTTTGATCATCCGTGATAATCTGCCTGCACGCAAAACCGGCACCAGCACGCCGTACCCGCCATCAACGGCGTATCGCACCCCTGAACCCACTCGCGCCAGCGATCACCATCCGGCACCGGCAGTTCCCGCCCCCAGCGGGGGCGGGCTAGGGTGGGGGCGAGTCTGTACGCCCTGCGAGCGTGCGCCTCCGGCGCGCTAACCGCTTGGCATCCCGACTGGGAGCGCGCGCCTCCGGCGCACTCCTCACCGGCAACAACCCGCAGTGCCCGCCATCAACGGCGTATCACCCCCCTGAACCCACTCACGCCAGCGGTCACCATCTGGCACCGGCAGTTCCCGCCCCCAGCGGGGGCGGGCCAGGGTGGGGGCAAGTCTGCACGCCCTGCGAGCGCGCGCCTCCGGCACGCTCCTCACCGGCACCAGCCTGTGCCAGCGGTCACCATCCGGCACTGGCAGTTCCCGCCCCCAGCGGGGGCGGGCCAGGGTGGGGGCGAGTCTGTACGCCCTGCGAGCGTGCGCCTCCGGCGCGCTCATCGCAACTGGGAGCGCGCGCCTCCGGCGCGCTTACCTCGTGTACCCTACACACTACTGACCCTCCCTGAACCGTCTACACCCGCCCCCAGCGGGGGCGGGCTGGGGTGGGGGCGATGCCCTGCAAGCGTGCGCCTCCGGCGCGCTCACCGCCTGGCATCCCGACTGAGCGCACGCGCCTCCAGCGCGCTCGCCAGCCCGCGCCGTGCCCGCCACCAACGGTGTATCACCCCCCTGAACCCACTCGCGCCAGCGGTCACCATCCGGCACTGGCAGTTCCCGCCCCCAGCGGGGGCGGGCCAGGGTGGGGGCGAGTCTGTACGCCCTGCGAGCGTGCGCCTCCGGCGCGCTCACCGCCTGGCATCCCGACTGAGCGCACGCGCCTCCAGCGCGCTCGCCAGCCCGCGCCGTGCCCGCCACCAACGGTGTATCACCCCCCTGAACCCACTCACGCCAGTGGTCACCATCCGGCACCGCGGGTTCCCGCCCCCAGCGAGGGCGGGGTAGAGTGGGGAGCGATGCCCTGCGAGCGTGCGCCTCCGGCGCGCTCATCGCCTGACATCCCGACTGGGAGCGCGCGCCTCCGGCGCGCTCCTCACCGGCACCAGCTTACACCAGCGGGAGCCACATCCGGCACCGCTGGTTCCCGCCCCCAGCGAGGGCGGGCTAGGGTAGGGGCGATGCCCTGCGAGCGTGCGCCTCCGGCGCGCTCATCGCCTGACATCCCGACTGGGAGCGCGCGCCTCCGGCGCGCTCCTCACCGGCACCAGCTTACACCAGCGGGAGCCACATCCGGCACCGCTGGTTCCCGCCCCCAGCAAGGGCGGGCTAGGGTAGGGGCGATGCCCTGCAAGCGTGCGCCTCCGGCGCGCTCATCGCAACTGGGAGCGCGCGCCTCCGGCGCGCTTACCTCGTGTACCCTACACACTACTGACCCTCCCTGAACCGTCTACACCCGCCCCCAGCGGGGGCGGGCTGGGGTGGGGGCGATGCCCTGCAAGCGTGCGCCTCCGGCGCGCTCATCGCGTGGCATCCCGACTGAGCGCACGCGCCTCCAGCGCGCTCGCCAGCCCGCGCCGTGCCCGCCACCAACGGTGTATCACCCCCCTGAACCCACTCACGCCAGCGGTCACCATCCGGCACCGGCAGTTCCCGCCCCCAGCGGGGGCGGGGTAGATTGGGGAGCGATGCCCTGCAAGCGTGCGCCTCCGGCGCGCTCATCGCTTGGCATCCCGACTGAGCGCACGCGCCTCCAGCGCGCTCGCCAGCCCGCGCCGTGCCCGCCACCAACGGTGTATCACCCCCCTGAACCCACTCACGCCAGCGGTCACCATCCGGCACCGGCAGTTCCCGCCCCCAGCGGGGGCGGGGTAGATTGGGGAGCGATGCCCTGCAAGCGTGCGCCTCCGGCGCGCTCACCGCTTGGCATCCCGACTGAGCGCACGCGCCTCCAGCGCACTCGCCAGCCCGCGCCGTGCCCGCCACCAACGGTGTATCACCCCCCTGAACCCACTCACGCCAGCGGTCACCATCCGGCACCGGCAGTTCCCGCCCCCAGCGGGGGCGGGCTAGGGTGGGGGCGATGCCCTGCAAGCGTGCGCCTCCGGCGCGCTCACCGCCTGGCATCCCGACTGAGCGCACGCGCCTCCAGCGCGCATGGTGCCGGTACCAGTGCTCGAAGGAGGAGCCAGGCGCAAGCTCCCGCCCCTGGCGGCATTCACGGACGGCCAGGATAGATGAACGAATACAACGTCTACCCTATTAGGAAGCCCTGGATCACACGTCTGCCCTCCCCTATCCCACCCGGCTACGCATTACCCATACCTGGTGTCAACCACGTGCGAATCAGCGGTGATGATCGCTATGGATGCTGTTGTGGGCGACTGGTCCGGTGATAGTGCGCAGCTCCAGCCGTGCCAGCACGTGCTGGATGGATTGCCGTACCCGCTCGGCATGCACGTGTCGCACGGTTTGGAGTGCGGCAGCCATGCTGCCGCGCCAGCCGTGCTCACGATCCGGCGTGTGGCACACCGTTACCCATCCTGGTCATGGCGGTACTGGATGTGCTCGTGACAATCATAGAGTCAGTCGGGCATACATGCGATACCTGGGCGTAACGGTGTTGTTGCACTTGGTTCGTGCCTGCGCACCAGCGGCCACGGCCAGCACCTGACGGCGGTGGCGAGGATGCCGGCACGCTGGCTGGAAGCCCGCGCCACGGAGAGCGCTTGCAGCCCGACCTAACGCAACGTGACATGTGGGTAATGCATAGCCCAGCGGGGGTGGGGGGGATGTCCCGGCACACTGCCAGACGCAGCACCACCGTCACCTGCTCATCACCCACCACGCAGGCGAACTACACATGCACCAGTTCGCGCACCGTCAACGAACCATCAGCATCTCACCAGTGGCACGCCTGCCAATGCCTCAGCGCAGTGCCGACAACCTGTACGATGCATAGGCAAGAGTTGATACAACATGCGCCGACACGAGCTTGCATGAAACAGCACGCACATCAACTCAAGTACAATGAGTGTGGAATCTATACATTGGCAGCAACGGATCGCTGATGCAAAGGAGACCTGAATGCCGATCCATGCCCTCATCTTCGACTTCGACGGCCTGATGGTCGATACCGAGACACCCGCCTTACAAAGCTGGCAAGAGATCTATGCCGAATATGGTGTTACCCTAAGCGTCCACGATTGGGCGATCACCCTTGGCGCAAACGCCGGATTTGATGCTCATGCCCATCTCGTCGCGTTACTCCGGCAACGCGATCCCCAATTGGCCGAACAAGTCATTGCGGCACGCGATACGATCCTCGCTCGCCGACAGGCCCGCAAGGATGAACTAAGCGCGCCACAAACGCTTCTGCCCGGTGTTGCTGAGTTGCTAGCCGAAGCACACTCAAAGGGCTTACCCTGTGCAGTTGCCAGTAGCAGTAGCCGGCGCTGGGTTGAAGGCTGGCTTGAACGTCTAGGCATACGCCCCTTCTTCGCAACAGTCGTCACGGCTGATGATGTAGCAGCAACAAAACCGGCACCCGATCTCTTCCTGGAAGCAGCTCGCCGCCTGGGTCTGCCGCCAGCAACCTGCCTGGTACTCGAAGACTCCCCCAACGGCATCCGGGCTGCCCGGGCAGCCGGCTGCCCGGTCGTCGCCATCCCCGGCGCGATCTCCGGGCAGGTTCCGCTACCGCCTGCCGACCTGACATTGCCCAGCCTGGCCCACACCACACTTGCCGACTTACAAGCTATCTTTCGCTAGCGATGCCCGAAACCATTCCGCACATCCACAGCGCAATCACGTGCTGGATTGGTTAGCTTTCACCGGCAAGGATTCACGTGTCGCGTGGGGTCGAAAGGGTATACCCTGGATCGCGTGCCACGTATTGGATTGTATCTTCGATATAACCCTTGCCGTTTGTGGATGATGGTAGGGGCGGGTTCAGAACCCGCCCCTACTTCAATGAACGTTGCATGTTGCTGATCATATTGCCATCACGTATGGATGATTGACGATGTCGTCGCGCATGCGATTTAGGGATGCCTGGCTACGGATGATGTGGTCGTTCTCATTGCGCCGCCAGATGAGTACCCCAGATGTGCCGCAGTATTTGTAAATCCCACGGGCAGACATGTTGTGCATCGACGAGTAATGTGCGTTCATCGCACATGTTGAACGACCATGGGTAGCACTGCCTATCACCGGATATGCCACGAACCGTGACTATCCATTCCGCTGCGACGATCCGTGGGAATTACCGGCACAACCCGGATGGATGCGAGGTGAGTAGAAGAACGTGGCTATGCCTCAGCAATGGCACCATCCGCACCCGGCGGTGGTCATCACAAGAGATGCGGCGAACGAGGGGGTGTCGAAAGGTATGCCCTGGATCGCGTACCACGTAGTGGATTGTATCTTCGATATCATCCTTGCCGTTTGTGTGGTGATAGGGGCGGGTTCTGAACCCGCCCCTAACGAACCCACTTCGCTGGACATTGCATGTTCCCGTATCAGATTGAACTCAAGTTGCCACGTATGTTGTGAGCATACCACGGAGGCTGACTTTCAGGACGAACAGCACGACGTTGCTCTCAACACCGTCTGGCGTACCGCATAACGATGGAGGGAGCAACCAGTTCCCAAGAACGTGCTACGTCACGCCTTACGGAAGTAACCCGAGTTATCCACATCCTCTGTGCCCTCTGTGTCTCTGTGGTGACAAAGGTAGCAACCTGGGATATCAAATTTAACACACCTTACATCGACAGTCACCAATAACAAAAGGGCCGGTCATTTTCTGACCGGCCCTCACCCACCACACCAGGAAGAGTTACGGTAACGGTCCACCCTGCGGTGGCCAGCCACGGGCAACGTAATCGCCCATGGTAATTACAAATAGAATGATCAGCCAGACAAATGCACCGGCAGCGTAGACCTGAGAGATTCGGCTGCTGACCTTCACATGCATAAAGTAGAGCACAATCAAAACCGTTTTCGCGATTGCAATGCTCATTGCAATCGTCACCGCCAGCCAGCCCGGAATATGGATCAGGTTCTTCTCCACCCACCAGGCAGCGACGGTCAGCACCATAAGCACCATCAGCGCTCCGAAGACCCGATAATAGGTCCCCCGCGAGATATGGGCATGCCCGGCGCCGTGGTGGTGAGCATGTTGATGTTCGTGTCGCTCGGCCATCGCGCCCTCCTAAACCAGATAGAAGAGTGGGAAGAGGAATACCCAGATAATGTCAATCAGGTGCCAGTAGAGACCACCAATCTCAACCGGCGTAAAGTAGGTTGGTGAGAACCGATCCCGGAGTGCCATCACCGTGATCGTCCCCATCACTCCCAGACCGATGAGCATGTGGATGGCATGCAGGCCGGTCGCACAGAAATAGAGAAAGAAGAATAGTTGATGACCGGATTGCATCAGACCGGTGGAAGCTCCATGACCGGCACTCGCCCCATGCGTAGCACCCGCCGTGCCGTGCTCTGCAGGAAATAAGAAACTACGTCCTGGCACCAGACACTCATGGCTCTCGTGCAAATCGGTGCCGGTAATCCAACTGATCGGGTCTTTCGCACCGGCACAGTGGGCAAACTTTTCACTATACTCGTAACCCTTAATGACCAGGAAGGTCACTCCAAGCAGCATCGTCAAGACCAGCATGGTCAACAACCGACGCTTGTTACCCTCTTCGGCAGCATTGACTGCCAGCGCTACAGTTAATGAGCTGACCAGCAGCACGACGGTATTTACCGTGGCCAGCGGTGTATTCAGCAGTGCCGCCGACTCTTCCCATGCTTCGGGAAAAGCCCATCGGTAGACAATGTAGGCCATGAAGATACCACCGAAGAGCATAATTTCGGTGACCAGGAAGGCCCACATGCCTAGCGTTGCAGCCTCTTTCTGCTGTTCCGGCGTCTCGAACTGATGTTGCAGTTCCGGGCCGTGCGTATGGGCGTGTGCCTCTTCGTGAGTGATCGTTGCCAACGCTCTCTCCTCTGCCTTTACCTATCAACGCCACTACCGACAATCTTGTACCTGGTGTTCTGCTATCAGTACCACCAGCCTTATAGTGGTGAACCCGGTCGCCAGGACGCCGCATCACGCTCGGCAGCTTCCGGCGGATACGCATACGCCTCTTCGGTCACAATCGGCGTCTTATCGAAATTGTGGGTTGGTGGTGGTGATGAAGTCTTCCATTCCAGACCGGTCGCTCCCCACGGGTTGTCACCGGCAATCCGCCCCTTCCACAGCGAGATACCCAGATAGATAAGAGGCACGATGAAGCCAATCGCCAGAATGCTGGCACCAGCCGTGCTCATCACGTGCAAAATCTGGAACTCCGGCGGATAGACGTGATAGCGCCGTGGCATACCCAGGTAGCCGAGAATAAACTGGGGGAAGAAGGTCATATTAAAGCCAACGAAGATGATCAGTGCCGCAATGCTGCCCCAGGTCTCGTTGTACATGCGACCAGTCATCTTCGGCCACCAGAAGTGAATGCCACCCAGATAGGCCATAATCGTACCACCCACCATCACGTAGTGGAAGTGAGCGACCACGAAGTAGGTATCGGTCACGTGCAGGTCAACCGCTACCACACCGAGGAAGATACCGGTCAGACCACCGATCACGAACAGACCGATAAAACCGAGCGCGTACAGCATCGGCGTGCGATAGCTGATTGAACCCTTGTAGAGCGTTGCCGTCCAGTTAAAGACCTTAATCGCTGACGGGATTGCAACCAGCATAGTGATAAACGAGAAGATCAGCCCCGCGTACACCGACTGGCTGCTCACGAACATGTGGTGCCCCCAGACCAGAAAGCCCAGGATAGCGATGGCAATACTCGAAAAGGCAATGAACTCGTAGCCGAAGATTCGCTTGCGCGAGAAGGTGCTGATCAACTCGCTGACCACACCCATTGCCGGCAAAATCATGATGTAGACTGCCGGATGCGAGTAGAACCAGAAGAGGTGCTGGAAGAGGAGTGGATCACCACCCAGCGCCGGATCGTAGATACCGACACCCCAAACCCGCTCGACGATCACCAGCAGCAGCGCGATACCCAATACCGGTGTTGCCAGAATCTGAATGATACTGGTTGCATAGTTCGCCCAGATGAAGAGTGGCAAACGGAACCAGGTCAAACCAGGTGCCCGCATCTTGTGGATGGTGACGATGAAATTAAGACCGGTCAAGATGGAGGAAAACCCCATAATAAACGCACCGGTAATCGTCATCACCACGTTCGAGTTGGAATAGGTTGAGCTGAAGGGAGTGTAGAACGTCCAGCCGGTATCAACACCGCCGAAGACGGCTGCGATCAGGGCGAAGATACCACCGATCATGTAGAGATACCAGCTCAACAGATTCAACCGTGGGAATGCCAGGTCACGGGCACCGATCATCAACGGCACCAGGAAATTACCCAGCACCGCCGGAATCGACGGGATCAGGAAGAAGAAGACCATGATCACGCCGTGCAGCGTGAAAGCCCGGTTGTAGACATCCGACGACATCAGATCGCCCTGCGGGGTGATCAACTCAATCCGTACCACAGTAGCAGCCAGGCCACCGAGCAGGAAGAAGAAGTTAATCGCCAACAGGTAGAGTATTGCGATCCGCTTGTGATCAACCGTCAGCAACCACGACTTGAGCCAATCAATAAACGTTCGCGAATGATCGTGAATATAGCTCGTCTGTGGAAGAGAAAGCGTGCTCATAGACTAATTCCCCGTGTCGGCGAGTGACTTAATATACGCAATCAATTGGTTAAGCTGATCCTCGCTGATCTGCCCCTGATACGATGGCATAACCGCAGGATAGCCGGCCACAATCTTCGCATTCGGATTGAGGATCGACTCACGCAGATAGTTCTCATCAGCCGTGACTGTCGAGCCATCAGCCATTTTCTCTGTTGCTCCGTACAAACCCTGCATGCTCGGTCCAACGCCACCACCGGCCATTGCGTGGCAGCCGGCACAACCCAGGCTTGTGAAGAGTTGACTACCCGCCGCAGCCATTGGATCGCCGAGATTTGCAGTTATCGTCGGCTGGCCCGTATCAATCGAACCATCAGGTAACACTACCGGCCCAGGAGTTGCCAGCCAGCGCTCGTAATCGGCCAACGGCATGGCGACAACCCGACCAATCATCAGCGAATGTTCAGTACCACAGTACTCGGCGCAGAACAGATGATACTCACCGGGTTTGGTCGCCTCGAACCACATGATTGTGTAGCGGCCCGGCAACACATCTTGCTTCACGCGGAACGCCGGAATGTAGAAGCTATGAATCACATCTTGCGATGTCATTATCAGCTTCACGGGCTGGCCAATTGGAACGTGCAGCTCATTATTCTCGCGCTTACCGTTTGGATGCTGCACGTGCCACATCCATTGCTTGCCGATCACATAGACATCCAGAGTGCGCGCCGGTGGAGTTCGCATCTGTACGTACAAAAACGCACCCCAGAAGAAGACCAGCATGACCAGTATTAACGGGATTATCGTCCAGGTCAGCTCTAGTTTAAGGTTGGAGTCAACCGGATTACTCCGATCAACCTTCTGACTACGGTGATAACGAACGATCAGATAGAGAATAACAAACGGTAACACCCCGGCAAAAATGAGGCTCAGGGCCACCAGAAAAAAGTAGAGCTGATCAACCTGGGTTGCAAAGGTTGATGCCTGATCGGGAAATAACGGAAAATCGCGCATACCTTCGTCCTGTCCGGGGGCATTGCCGCCCCAGTCGCAACTACCACTAAGCCGGCACCGATTCACGTGGTGGCGGCAAATTACCGCCGGGTGTTGAACGACTCAACGTCACAATCAGCGTAATAATCCCGATCACCGTCAGGACACCGGCAATCCGTAGGATCGTCATAATCGCCGGAGTATAACTACCGGTAACCGGATTGTACTGGTAGCACAGTAGCAAAATCTGATCAATCGCACTACCGACCTTACCAGACGATGCCTCAACAATCCCAAGCCGCACATCAGAGGCATTAAACTCAATCCCAAAGAAGTAACGAGCCGTTTTACCTTCTGGGGTCAGCACAACGAATCCGGCCGCGTGCGCGTACTGATCGATGGTTTCGTCATAGACATACCTGAAACCAATGGCATCAGCAACACGCCGGATCTGCTCCTCACTACCGGTCAGAAAATGCCATCCCTGTTCGGCATCGGGCCGGGCATAGCGTTGCAAAGTCAACGTTTTCACATTGGCCGCCATCATTGGCGTCTCAAGTGGATCAATACTGATATTGATCACCTGAAAATCACGTCCAGCGGTAAGCGTCACCTGTTGCAGTGCCGCCAGCACCCCTTCGCGCACAAACGAACAGAGCATGGGGCACTCGTAGTAACTCATCACCAGCACAACCGGCTGGCCGGAAGTGAAGAACTGCTCCAGGCGAACCTGCTCCCCTTGCTCATCGATAAAGACGGCATCGAGCGGCACCTGTTCGCCCATGCGCTGCTCGAAAGCGACATTATCAGCCGGATTTGGGCGGCCACCTTGCGCTGACACCACTGCGGGTGCCAGCAACAAGATGGCGAACCAGCCAATCAGCGTGATGAACGTCCGGCACTTCATGACAACATCTCACGATCTAGTGATTGATACCGGCTACTTTACGGCATCCAGGCCGTGTTCAAGGATTAATTCCATCGCTCGCTCGATAGGAATATGCGCACGACCGGTCCGTTCATTCACCCAGCCATAACTCTCCAGGCGCTCGGTAGCCTCGGTGATAATCCGATCACCATCAACGCGCGGATTTTGTTCGAGGCGCGGCGCTGGTGGTATCTGCATCTGCGACATCTCACTATTTGAGAGTATATTGCTGGCATCGGTTACCGAACCGGCAGTGATCACCAAAAGCCCTGCCATCAAGCCAAAAGCCAGCAATAATACGACGCCAACTATCACCACGCCCCAAATTATCGGCTGTGAACGAGCATCACTCACTTCATGATTGAGCGCCAGACTCTCGGCGGAAGGACCTTCACTATGGGCATGAGCGTGACTCATAGGACAATCTCCTCTAGCGATGGCACACGAAACAGTTGGTGAGACGGCCATCGGTAGGAATCTGATACTCGATCACCAGTTGTTGCCGTTCGGCCAGTGACAGCGCATTCACATCCCACTCCATATTGAAGACCTCTTCGCGGGGGCGAATGTAGTCTTCCGGTGCCCGGTGACACCCAAGACACCAGCCCATATACAGCGGTTGGGCTTTGGCGGCCAACTGTTGTTGATCGATTCGGCCGTGGCACGAGCTACAACCAATACCCTTGGCAACGTGTACCGAGTGGTTGAAGTAGACAAAATCGGGCAGGTCGTAGATGCGGTTCCAAACAACTGGCTCGCCGGTCTGATAACTGTCTCGCACCACCTGCAGCAAGGGACTGGTTGTCCAGACCTGCGAGTGGCACGACATACAGGTTTCGGTTGCTGGAAAACCAGCCGTGGCAGCCTTTTCGACGGTTGCGTGACAGTAGCGACAATCGATCTTCAGTTCGCTAACGTGGTGTTTGTGGCTGAAGGGAACCGGCTGGGCTTTGGCAACTCCTACATCAGTATACCATGGAGAGAGGTAGAAGCCGACCATCGCCGCGATGATTCCGATCACCAACAGCACCAGGCCGAAGAGACTGGCCAAAAAGATCGCATTTGCATTACGCGGAAAGATTTGAGCAGACATACGTCACGTCTCTCGCTCTCTAGCCTAGCGGCCGGCTCTTACTTGCTCTAGCTCAGCCTCAGTCAACAGGGCAACATCGGCATTCTGGCTTAATTGCAGCGCACGCACGTAAGCTGCAATAGCCCAACGATCTTCGGGTGGAATACGTGAAGCATAGCTGTACATTCTGCCGACGCCGTTGGTGATCACGTCGAAGAAATAGCCTATCTGCACAGTACGCAATCGATCTTGATGCAGACTCGGCACTGTCATTGGTCCACGATAGGCAATCACCCCTTGACCATCACCGACCAGACCATGGCACGGAGCGCAGAAGGCATTGTAGCGTGATTGACCATGCGCAAGCAGGGCAGCATCAAGTCTGATCTCTGGTGGCAACTGATCGGCCAGTTGCCCTTCGATCCGTCCGGTCATCAGGGGCGAATCAGGATTATAACTGTTGAGCGGTACTGTATTGGCCGGCGGCGGCTGCATCGCCCGGCCGTCAGGAAAGAAGGTACTGACATCGTTTGGCTTGTACTTGGGCTGGTCATACATATCAACGTGACACGCCACCAACAAAAAGCAGAGTGGCAGCCACGCCAGCCGTACCAGCCGGGTCAGGATTGATTTACGAACAGAGTACACCATACGCCAATGCTCGCTTCTAGTGCTGGCCAGATACACTGGCCAGCGTGCTGCTACCCTGCATGACTCCCACCATCGAGTGCTTCGCTGGGATTACGTACCCGTGCCAGATAGCTCGTGCGTGGCTTGAGATTCAGCTCATCGAAGACGGTATAGTTGTGTGGCTGCTGCTTGATCTGAGCCACCTGACTATTCGGATCGTTGATGTTACCGAAAACAATCGCCTGGGTTGGGCAGACCTGCTGGCAGGCGGTGACAACCTCGCCATCACGGATTGGCCGATTACCTTCGACCTTCGCCCTGATGCGCGCTGCACTGATCCGCTGCACACAGTAACTGCACTTCTCCATCACACCCCGATTACGGACAGTCACGTCGGGATTGCGCATCAGCTTCAGGCTTTCACTGGTCAGATCGCTGTACTGCAAGAAGTTGAACCGACGCACCTTGAAGGGGCAGTTGTTCGAGCAGTACTTCGTACCGACACAGCGGTTGTAGACCATGTTGTTGATGCCCTCGGCATCGTGCACTGTCGCTGCAACTGGGCAGACCAGCTCACAGGGAGCCTGCTCGCAGTGCGCACAGGTCATCGGCATCAAGTAGGCTTCTGGATTGTCGAGGTCTTCGCCAGCGTAGTAGCGATCAATCCTGATCCAGTGCATTTCACGACCGCGCGAGACCTGGTCCTTACCGACAATCGGGATGTTGTTTTCGGCCTGACAGGCAATCACGCAGGCATTGCAGCCGATACACGCCGACAGGTCGATGACCATGCCCCACTGATTACCAACGCTGTAGTCGTAGCCAGGGAGAGACCCAGGCATCAATGACTGATACTGTGGCTTCTGCTCAGGTGAACCGTACTTTTCGGTGTAGACCTCTTTGGCAATATATTTCGGGTCTTCCTTAAAGCGGGCAAATTCACCGGCACGTACCACATCGCGCCCTTCGAGCGTCCAGTGATCCTGGGTGCTGACCAGCAGGTAGCGTTCATTGGTCGCTGTTATGCTTACACCACTGATCAACCACGGGGTTGCGCTGGCCCGTAGACGATAGGTATTGAAGCCGGCACCGGCAGCCACCTGACCACCATGCTCACGGCCATACCCAAGGGTTACCGTGATCGTGTCATCGGCATGGCCCGGCACAATCCAGATCGGGAGTCGCAGCGTACCAACCGGTGTTGTCACATCGATCATGCGACCATTTTCACCGGCCAGGCGTTCCAGCGCCTGCTCACGCGCCCGCCCCGGCGCAGCCAGACTGGCCGGATCGAAGGGTAGATTGAGCAAACGAATCGCAGTTCGTGGACTGACGAGCGCTGCATTATCCCAGGTCAGCTTCGTCATTGGACGTGGCAACTCTTGCAGCCAGCCATTGTTGGCGAAGCGACCATCCCAAATTGCCGGATCGGGGCGGAAGATCAGCTCAAGCCCTGCTGAAGGTGCCGGTGCTTCCAGACGCAGACCATTCACCAGCGCAACCTGCACAGGGGCAAAGCGAGAGCCTTCGATCACACCTGTGCTCAAAGCACGCTTGAAGAAATCGTCGAAAGCCGCATCTTCAAGGCCGGTCTGTTGCTGCCAGTAAGACCGCACAATATCGTAATCGGTCGCACCGATATTACCATTCAACACTGCCAGCAGCTCGTGTGCCGAGCGCGAACTGTACAATGGCCGGATCAGCGGCTGAACGATGCTCGCTGTCCCATCGTAGGCACGGGCATCCGACCACGACTCGAGGGGATGGGTCAGCGGAATAAACCAGGTCGCCAGCACTGCTGTCTCATCTTCGTAGGGATTCAGTACCACGACCTGTTTAGCCTGGCGCATTGCCTCAGCAAAACCCAGGTCTGCCGGCGCGGTGAAGGCAGGGTTGCTATCAATAATCACCAGCAACTCGACGCTCCCGGCGCGCAGATCGTTGACCAGAGTTACCAGGTCCTGCGGATCACCCGGCTGGGCTACCGGCTCGGTGTACTCCACCGTCGTCCCAACGGCACCGAGCTGAAGATTGATGGCGTGGGCAATCGCGTGCACAACTGGTGGCTGCGCTTCACCAACCACCACCACCGCCCGATTGCCGGCCCGGCGCAGATCGTCCACCACAGCAGCAACCCACTGCTGCTGAGCTTCGTTCAAACCGGTCGCCGGCACCACTGCGGTTACACCCAACTGCGTCGCGATAGCGGCTGCCAGTTGACCAACCATACCGGCAGATACTGCCAGGCGGTGATCGGCAATCGCACCGGTTGGCGAGAAGACCGGTTCAGCGACGTACAACCGACTCATCGCAGCGGTCTCTTTACGCACCCGCCGTCGTTGCATCAGATCGCGAGCGTAGCGCACACGACCAGGACCTTCGCTGACAAAATCGGCGTCTAGCGCCAGCACCACATCGGCCTCGGCAAAGTTGTAGCGCGGCTCATACGGCGACCCAAACGCCAGCCTGGTACCGGCATAGGTATTGCTGCGGCCAATCGGATCGTACTGAATCCAGCGCGCCGCCGGGAAATTGGTCAGCAGCTCGTTGATCTGGGCGCGGAGCGTCGGCGAAGTGACCGTCGGGGTCAATAGCCGCAGACCCTGTCCCTGCAACGCACGCTGCACCTGCAAGGTCTCGGTAATCGCACCAACGAACGTCTCCCAGGTACTGAGCAGACCACTACGGCGCACCGTCTCAGGCCGGTCAGGATCGTACAATGCCAGCAACTCGGCCTGCGCAAACGCATCGGTTGCACCAAGGCTGGCCGGATGCATTGGGTTGCCTTCGATCTTGGTTGGACGCCCCTCGTGGCTCTTGACCGTCACACCAAGGGCAAACCCGTCGAGCATCACAGCGGTCGCGTAGTAATTTGGAATGCCGGGAATTTGATCACGCGGTGCACGAGCAAAGGGCGCAACCTGCTCTTGCGGCTGTTTGATCGCAAAGGTACAGCCAGAGAGTCCGGCAAGCGCCAGCGACGCTCCCATCAACTTGAGGAATGTCCGACGAGAAACCGGATCAGCCAGTTCACTCGCTCCTTGCGGAAATTCACGAGCAACCAGCTCTCGAAATGCCGGCGTATCGACCAGTTGATCGAGTGAACGCCAGAACTGTTTGCCACGCGCCTGCTGTAGTTGGGCGCGAACGGCCTCGATCTCGGGCGCGGCAGGGTGAAGGTTCATCTCACTCATTTGCGTGGCCAGACTAGATACGTAGCGGGTCCAATTCCGCCCTCAAACTTGTGAATTCAGGCACATTCAACCGTTTTCGATTATAACAGAAAGCTACGCTGTCAATGCTGTAGGCTTCATACCTTTTGCATCCAGGTTTGGTATCTACCAGGAATAGTGGAAATCTCAATGCTTTCTAACCCAGATAGTTGCTACAGAACTGACGATAGTCGTAGCCAATGAAATGCCGGCATCGTAGCCGGCTGCGGCGCGATCTTTGTGCCTGTTAGTGCAATTATAGTAGCATACTTTGCGGAAAATGCGCAACATGAACAAGCCCTGTGCAGGTCATCTATCATTGCAATGACTGCACAGGGTTGTGAGAAATCACTGATAGCTGTTGTCAGGCCGAGGCTGCAAAGACTCGATACGACTCATCAAGCAATTCGATAATATATCGCACCTGAACATCTTTACCCCGACGGCGCAGTTCACCGGCCAGTTGGAGAGCACAACCGGGATTGGCGGTGGCAATAATCTCGGCACCGGTCGTGAGCGCGTTGTCGATTTTGCGCGCACCCAGGCTCATTGCCATTTCGGGCTGGGTGACATTGTAGATACCGGCACTGCCACAACACAATGACGACTCCGGCATCTCTTTCAAGGTCAAACCGGGGATTGCCGTGAGCAACACTCGTGGCTGCGCACTGATTCGTTGGGCATGCACCAGGTGGCACGGCTCCTGGTAGGTGACGGTGAGGTTGAGTCGACCCAAGGCGCTGCGATTGAAGTCGATACCGGCGAGAAATTCGTGAACGTCCTTTACTTTGGCGCTAAACCGTTCAGCACGTTCACGCCATGCTGGATCGTCGTGCAAGAGATGCCCATATTCTTTGAGGGTGCTACCACAACCGGCAGCGTTGACGATAATCGCATCGACGCCCAGCCCTTCAAACGCGGCAATATTGCGCCGGGCCAGCTCGCGTCCACCATCGAGATCACCACCGTGCGTATGCAACGCACCGCAGCATCCCTGATCGGGTGGCAGAATGACTTCACAACCATTCTTGCGCAATACTCGAATCGTCGCTTCGTGCACGTGGGCAAAGGCGGTGCTCATAATGCAGCCGGTAAGCAGGGCCACGCTGTAGCGACGTTCGCCCTCGGCGGGAAAAATCTGACCCTTCGGTACGCTGTAATGCGAACTGATCGGGGGCAGCATTGCTTCGGTATCGGCCAGACCAAGTAGCTTGAGGAGACCACTCTTGCGGGCCAACCATTGAATGCCACTGCGCTGGTAGAGACGCATCGTGGTTGAGAAGAGGCGAAACAGCTCCATGCGCTTGAACAGTAACCCGAAGACGGCACCGCGCAAGGCACGCTGCCAGAGTGGCCGCGGCGGCAATTTCGGTTCAGGTGCACCGGGTGTGGCCGGCGGCCCGGCTTTGCCGGCTCGCGCCTGCTCGATCTGCGCCCGGCTGGCCTCGAGAATCGCGCCGTACTGCACCCCCGACGGGCAGACTGCCTCGCACGCCCGGCAATTCAGACAGAGGCTCATCTGCTCTTGAAACACTTCACTGGCGAGGCTGATGCGCCCTTCATCAACAGCTTTCATCAGGTAAATACGACCACGTGGCGAAGCCATTTCCAGCCCGGTTTCGCGGTACGTAGGACACGACGATAGACACAAACCGCAGTGGACGCAGGTATTAATGATGTCGGAACTGGGTTTATCTTTGGCGCTAAAGCCGATGAGTGGAACTGTCGGCTGCACCGATGATGGCGAAGATTGGGTAACAGTCACAGGTGATTCTCCTCTTGGCTTATACACGAGTATCGCTAAACCAGAATGCCGCTGGATTCATGTGGTTGTGCGGATCAATCGCTACCTTGAGCGCCTGCATGCGGCTGAGGGCTACTGGTGGCTGCCCCCATACAGAAGCCTGAGGAACGAACATCGGTGGCGCCGCCAGTATGCGCGTGTGTGGAAAGGCAGCGACCAGGTCGGCGTGAAAGGCAGCGATTGCGGTGAAATCGCCAATCGTTTGGATGTAGATGATGCCGGACAACGCATGCGCTGTTATCTCAATCGCCACCTGATGTCGGGCTGCACACTGCTCGATAGTCTGGATCGCAGTTGCACATTGGGCCGGCCAGACCCCCACTCGTAGCAAGACACCGTTGGCGATTGGCGCATAGCGAGCGACTGTCTGTTGCCAGAACGTTGTCTCCTCAACATCTCGTAGTACAGTCACAGACACATCGTGCCGGTGAGCCAGCGCGGTGGCTTCGCGCATGTGACGTTCAACTGCTGCCGGATGACCCTCGGCACGCATTGCAACCACAATAGCCTGCGTATCGGCCAGATATTCAACGGCTGTCGGCAAGAGACGACTGGCCGCCAGATGGTCGATCAATGTCCAGGCAGCGGTTGGCGTGGACAGATGGGCAAGCAGGGTTGCGCTCGCCGGTGGCTGCGGAAAGACCTTCAGCGCTACTGCTGTGATGAGACCAAGCGTCCCGGCACTGCCAACGTAGAGCTTCACCAGATCATAGCCGGTCACGTTCTTGACCACCTGCGCGCCGAGACGTACCGGTATGCCGTCCGGTTCAATCACATCGAGGGCCAACACCCAATCACGGAACGAGCCATAGCCCAGGCGTCGTGGCCCATCAACAGCGGTGGCGACCAGACTGCCTAAGCTCCGCTGGGCATCGGCCACATCGAGGGGAATCATCTGACGATGTGGCGCAAGTAAGCTCTGCAATTCGGCCAGCGTGGTACCGGCAGCAACTTTGATGGTCAGGTCGTCCGGTTCGTAGACGAGCGCACCACGCCAGTGCTGCGTCGAGACGGTCACGGCGGTGGGTGATCGTGCGGTGCAACCACCGGTTGGCACAACGGGAAGGCCGGCGTGATGGCAGACCCGCAGCAATTCGGCAGCAGCATCTGGTGTTGCTGGTGCCACGCATGACCCAGGGGCAGGCGCTGACGTCACACTCGCCGGGTCGCGCTGTTGCAGCCGCATCGCCCGAGCCGCGGCCAGATCAGCCGGTGGCGTATCGGATGGAAAGATTTTAGCCGGGTTGAAGCAACCGGTCGGGTTAAAGACCTGATGAATCGTGGCGTGCAATTGCAATTCAGCCGGCGAGAAGAAACGGGGCAGGTATTCACACTTTTCCAGGCCGATCCCATGCTCACCGCTGACCACACCACCGTGCTCAATACTCAACTCGAGGACTCCGGCAGCAATTGCGTGTGCGCGCTGACGCTGATCAGGATCACGAGGATCGTACAGCACCAGTGGGTGCAAATTACCATCGCCGGCGTGGAAGACGTTGCATACTTCCATACCGTATTCGGCCCGTAAACGTTCAACGTGCTCCATCATCAGCGGTAATCTGGTACGCGGTACGACGGTATCAACCAGATAGTAGGCTGGCGCCAGTCGACCAATTGCCCCGGCCACCGATTTGCGCGCCATCCAGACCCTGGCCTGCGTCGCCGGATCACGAGCCGGACGGAGGTCGAAAGCGCCGTGATCGCGACAGATGGCAATAATCTGATCCAGTTGGTCATCGAGGCCATCTTGAACGCCATCGACCTCAATAATCAGGGCGGTTGTACCGGTCGTTTCAGGTAACCCCAGGCTATACGCACTGTTCACTGCCCGAATTGCATTGTGATCCATGACTTCGAGCGAAGTGGGTAATGAACCAGAGGCAATCACGGCGCTCACTGCTGCCGCCGCAGCAACAACTGTTGGGAAGAGAGCCAGCACGACGCGCACCGCTTCAGGGAGTGGCGTTAGCCGCACAATCGCCGCCGTGACAACCCCCAGCGTTCCTTCACTTCCGACAAGCAGACCGGTCAAGTCATACCCGACCGGATCGATCACCCCATCACCCGTCCAGTAACGCTGACCGGTATGATCAACCACCTCAACGGCGAGTACGTGATTGCTGGTTACCCCATACTTCAGACAATGTGGGCCACCGGCGTTGGTGGCGATATTGCCGCCAATCGTACTGGCACGCTGCGATGAGGGATCGGGGGCAAACTGATAGCCAAGGGGGGCAAGATGGGCATTCAAGTCGGCGTTTACCACACCGGGTTGAACGACGGCCAGCCGCGAACGAACATCAACGGTCGTGATGTCGGTCATGCGAGCGGTACTGATCAGCAGGCCACCACAGAGAGGCACAGCCCCACCTGCAATACCCGTACCGGCACCACGTGCTACCACGGCCAACCCTTCGCGGACGGCCAGACGCACAGCAGTTGCGACCTGGCCAGCATCTTTCGGTAGCACCACAAGCTGTGGCGGATGGGAGACAATCATGCTGCCGTCGGAGTCGTAGGTCAGCAATGCCTCTGGCGCAGTCACTACCGCATCAGCGCCAAGGATAGCTCGCAACTCGGCAACAAGTTTATCCGGCACGACAACCGGGGTCACGGTATACTGCTCCTTTGCCTGCAGGGCCATCAGACCACAAAACGACCGGGATTCAAGAGATGTTCGGGATCGAATTCCTGCTTGATCCGCTGCATCAGATCAAGATTCGGGAGCTGTGCGCCGAACACCGGCGCCTCAACCACGAGGGCTGCCGGCGCTGCCATGATTGTTGTCTGCGGGGCAGCTTGAAGGATGGCAGCATGCCACTCGCGCAACTGATCGACAGCACCGCGTACCCGTAGATAGGCAACCCCATTCAAAGCCCTGACTGATCCCTGTAGCGGCACATTCAGGCGCTGTGCCGCCATGCGCACCGTAGCCAGAACCCCCGGCATCGTAGCGGGTAAACAGGTAACGCGGACAACCAGCTCATCTGCCGCAACCGTTGCCGTCTGCGGCAGATCGTTGATCGCCGTCCAGAGACTGCTATGCGCCTCATCGCGTAGCACTTCAGCCCGAACCCCAGCCTGGGTTGCGAACGAGGTTACATCGCGCAGGTGGCGTTCAACTGCTGCCGGTAAACCCTCGCTGCGCACGGCCAGCGCGAACGTCGCACCGGTCAGTTCAACTCCCTCAAGATATTCAACCGCCACCGGCGTCAGTTGACTGGCAGCGATGGCATTGACCACTTTCCACAATGGTTCGGGGCTTGTGGCACGGCATAGAATACTGGCAGACGCTCGCGGTTGGGGGATCAGCTTGAAGTTCGCGGAAGCGATAATTGCCAGCGTCCCAAAGCTGCCGAGGTAGAGCTTCATCATATCGAAGCCACTGACATTCTTGACCACCATCCCGCCGGCTTTCGAGATACGGCCGGTCGCCTCAACAACCCGAATCCCGATCAACAGATCGCGCGCCGAACCGTACCCCAGCCGACGTGGGCCATCCATTGCTGTAGCCAGCAACCCACCAATCGTCGCTCGTTCAGGCAGTGGCGCATCGATAGGCAACATCTGACCATTGGCTGCCAGCGCAGTGCTGAGCGCACCCAGCGTCATCCCGGCTTCGACCGAAATGGTCAGATCGTCGGGCGTGTAGTCCAGAATACGGCTCAAACGATTGGTGATTACAACCGCAAAAGGACGGGCAGGCGGACGGCCCCACATCTGCTGCGTACCACCACCCCACGGCACAATTGCCACCCGCTCCGCTGCCAGGCGAGCGACTGTCTGGGCTAATTCCTCAAGCGAGCCGGGGGCAACCGTTAGTAATGGCGATTGACCGTAGATTGCGTACCCAGTGGGATGATCAACTACGTATTGTTCACCAACCAGCGCTGTCAGATCAGCAAGCAATGATCCGTCATTCATCTGCGTTAACTCGATTTCAAAGCACTCCAGGCCACACCCGAACGTCGCAACGCTGCCAGTTCACCACAACCACGGCCTTTGGGAAACACCTTGCCGGGATTAAACAAATCGTGCGGATCGAAACTCTGATGCAGACCGGCCATCGCAGCCAGATCATCGGTCGAGAAGAGCAGCGTCATATAATCCTGCTTTTCGACCCCAATCCCATGCTCGCCGCTGATCACCCCGCCAAAATCAATACTCACCTGCATCACACTGGTCGCTGCCTCTAGCGCACGCTGATTCTGTGAGCGGTCACGGCGATCAAAGAGAATAATGGGATGGAGATTGCCATCGCCGGCATGGAAGACATTGGCAATCGGCAGCCGGAATTCACGCGAAATGCGACCCACTTCGTCCATGGTTTGGGGCAACTTCGTGCGCGGCACAACCGTATCAACCAAATAGTAGGTTGGGGCGAGGCGTCCCATCGCGCCAAAGGCATTTTTGCGCGCAGCCCAAACCTGATTCTGCTCAGCCAGAGTACGGGCCGGGCGTACATCGATGGCCCCGTTGCGCCAGCAAATCGCTGTCACATCGTTCAACAGCTCATCAAGGCCGTCTTCGACACCATCCACCTCAATCAGCAGAGCAGCACCGGCTGCTTCGGGCAGACCCAGCCGGTACATATCATTCACTGCTTTAATCGCCAGGCGATCCATGATTTCAAGCGCTGCCGGTAATAAACCACTGGCAATCACCTGCGAAACGGTATTCGAGGCACCGGCAATGTCAGGGAACAGAGCGAGCACAACCCGCACCGCTTCGGGCAGGCGGGTGAGCCTCAACCAGGCAGCAGTGACAAAACCGATAGTACCTTCCGAACCGGTGATCACACCGGTCAGATCGTAACCGGGGGTATGCGCACTGCCATCACCCGTCCAGACAATCGAACCATCGGGCAACACAACCTGCACGGCCAGCACGTGGCTAGCGGTAATCCCGTATTTCAGGCAGTGTGGGCCGCCCGAATTATTGGCAATATTCCCACCAATCGTACAGGCTTTCTGAGAAGAGGGATCGGGAGCAAATTGATAGCCAAACGGCTTCAGATACTGTGACAGCTCCCAGTTAATCACACCGGGCTGGCAGAGCACGCGCCCATTGGCAGTATCAACCTGCAAAATCTTGTCCATGCGAGCGGTGGAGATAACGATGCCACCCTGCATTGGTGTAGCACCACCGGCCAGACCGGTACCGGCGCCACGGGGAACAATCGGCATACCAGCACGCGCAGCCAGCCGGACAATCGCCGCCACCTGCTCGGCACTGGTTGGCAAGGTCACTACGTGCGGCTCGTGCGTATCCATCACACAGCCATCGGCGTCGTAGGTAAGCAACGCATCAGGGTTAGCCACAACACCGCGTGGGCCGAGGATACGCTCAAGCTCTGCGATTAGTTCAGCACGGTTCATTCCGCACTCCTGCGGCCAGCCGGGCCGCACCCTGTGGGGTTTTAATAGGAAATACTTTCAGAAGTGACTGGTTATGTATGTAGTATACCATAAATGCGGTCTGACACCAGAGATCGCCAATAGTTCGTGGGAAGTCCAGCCTGATTCTTTCCTGCTGACATGCCCTTCAGGTCAGGAGCATTTTTTGATCAACGCAACTTCTACCTCATCAGGAAGGCCCACTCATCAGGAAGGCCCATCGAGGGTGAGGGTATGTAGGGCATCTCTAAAACCTGTTTCCTGTATACGTTTACGTGTTCTAATCCAAGTTGCTACCTTTATCACCACAGAGACACAGAGGACACAGAGGATGGGTATAACCTGGGTTGCTACCGTGAGGCGTGATGTTGCACGTCTACGGGAACAGGCTGCTACCCACGTTGTTCATTCAGTTACGCTATACAGTGTTGTGGGTAACGTCGTGCTGTTCATCCTGACAGTCAGCCTCCATAACCTGCTCACAGCATAGGTAGCAACTTGAGTTAATAAAAACGTCTCCTGGAAGTTATCTCATTCATTCTCTATGTATCGTGACGAGCATACAGCATCCTCGTGACCAGCAGGGTCACCGGCGTGACACGTGCCGAGTCGTAAGCACGGCTGCTGCGGCAGCATGGCTGCCGCACTCCAAACGTTGCGACACGCGCATGACGAGCAGGTAAGGCAATCTATCCAGACAGTGCGTGATGGCGCTGGCGATGGTCAGCAGCCCGCCTCGCTCTCATAGCGGCGGCCTGGGAGCGGGACAGACTGTCGTTGCGATTGGCAATCGTTCATGCGCCTGGGTGACAGTCTGAGCACAACCGCACAGCTTGTATGAAATAAGTTCCAGAGTATGCGCAAAGTTCTACCCGCCAACCAGCCTCAGTCCATCGCACTGCCATCTGCGCTCCGGCCTCTGGTCGCGGATGAACGGATCGCTTGTCAATGACTACCTTTCATCGTTGGTATAATGCAGCACGTGCTGTGCAGAGTGTGCGGACGTATCACTGCCGCCCGTTGCGCAGGGTTACATATACTGCACCTTTGTCATCGGTTTGGGATAGAGGTGAGACGAGTTGAATCCAGGCCTGGTGACAAATATTTCGCTTCTGGAAGGGTTGGCTTGACCGATAACATTGGAAGATTATGCAACTACCGACAACTCTGCAGAATGCACTAGAGCGAATGATCGCCGCGCAGCCGGCTTCGGCACTTGAACGGACTGCGCTACAACTATCGGCCCGGTACCGCGAGACGGGCACCGATGCGCCGGTCATTGCCACAACGATTGAGGCAGTCGCCTACGCGGCCTGGCGCATGCCAGCCACCTATGCTGCCCTGCGTGCTGTTTTCCGCCGATTAGCTGAAGCACAGCCCGATTTTACACCCAAACGGATGCTTGACATTGGTGCCGGCAGCGGTGCTGCGATCTGGGCCGCGACCGAACAATGGCCTTCACTGCAACAGGTGGTAGCAATCGAACGGCAACCGGCGATGGCCCGGATTGGTAAACAACTAACAGCCAATGCCGATCTCCCCGCTATCGTATGGCAACAGCAGGATGTGCTGACCCTGGATCGCCTGGCTGAAAGTGATCTGGTGGTCGCCGGATATGTCTATGGCGAAATCGAACCAACAGCCCGTACCCTTGTGCTGAGCCGACTATGGAAAGCTGCTGGTGGCGCATTGGTATTGGTTGAACCGGGAACACCGACCGGCCACACGACCATCTTGCACGCACGCAGTGAGCTGATCAAACGGAATGCTCACCTGCTGGCGCCATGTCCGCATACCGCAGCCTGTCCATTGGCTGAGGGAAACGACTGGTGCCATTTTGCGCAACGCATTGCCCGCCCGGCGTTTCTGCGCCGGTTAAAAGCCGCCGAAGCACCGTTTGAAGATGAGAAATTTGCGTACCTGATCGCATCTCGCCATGAGGGCAAGCCGGTTGGCGGGCGAATCATCCGTCATCCGATCATTCACAGCGGACGGATTGAACTCCAGGTTTGTACAGAGCGGGGACTGCAAGCGATGACCATCACCCGCAGTCAAAAAACTCTCTGGCGCCATGCCCGTGACAGTGGTTGGGGCGATCCCTGGACAGACAATCCCCCCACGGGTGGAAGCAATCACGATGACTGAAGTGATATAATAGTAGATACCCGGTGCGATCCGTCGCCTCGGTTACATATTAAGGATACCGTTATGGCTGACGCTCGCACCCACCTCATCCTCTTCGCAATTGACGATCTGCGTGAGCCGATTGCCCAAACTCTTGCACCCTTTCCCTTTATCAGTTACTCGTTCGCGACAACACTGCCGGAGCTGCTTGATGTAATCAACCAACATCATTCAGCCATCGTTTTGTGTCGCGCAGAAGATTACGTCAATATGCCGGTTGGCCTTGCGATCATCATCCTCTGCGTAGATGATGATCTGCTATTCGCCCATTTTGCCAATCAACCGGCTATTGTTGACGTGTTATTTGAAAACCGTCTTCAGCGCCTGCCATTCATCGTGCAACGAGAGATACGACAACAACAAGCCCTTGACCGGGAAACCCGCCGGCTGCGCATGATTATCGAGCACGCACCGCATGGTGTGATCGAAGTAGAAACGAGCAACCGGCTTATTCGCTGGACAAATCCGGCTATGAATCAGCTCTTTGGGTATTCGGCGGCAGAAATGCGCTCGCTACGCCTGGAAGAGATGCACCCGGATGAAGAACGGGCAACTGCCATTGATACATTTCACCGGATGGTCGCAGGCGATGAGTCTCCCATTCTGAACGTGATCTGTCAGCGACGCGACGGTTCCATCTTTTACTGCAACATTGCCCCAGGAGGTGTATATGGCAATGGTCAGCGACTGATCTTTATCTTTTTTACCGATGTTACCGACGAATACCAGAGTCTGCAAACGCTACGGGTGAACGCCTATCGGCTGGAACTGGCTTTACGCGCTGCCAATCAGGGGCTGTACGATATTGATGTGCGCAGTGGGTTAACTATTGTCAGCGACGAATATGCCACGATGTTGGGGTACGATCCAGCCACATTCACCGAAACAAACCAGCGTTGGCGCGAACGGCTGCACCCTGCCGACGCGGCGATGGTGTACCAGACGTATCTCGACTATCTTGCCGGACGCATCCCTGAGTATCGGGTGGAATTTCGCTCGCGGATGCAACAGGGCGGTTGGAAATGGATTCTCTCGGTTGGCGCTATTGTCGAACGTGATGCTCAGGGTCATCCATTACGCATGCTCGGTACACATACCGACATCAGTGCCCTGAAGCGATTGGAATTTCAGGAACGTTTACGGGTTCAGCTCTTCACCAGCCTGCTAGGAGGTGAAAGTTTGGAGAACCTTATGAACATTCTGCTAAAGGCTTTTGAGGAGGAGCAGCCCGATACGCGCTGTGCCCTCGTCCTCTTTGATACGACGAGTCGTCGACAAACGCACGTCATTGCCTCAAACCTGCCATCAGGGTTGAACGATCTGCTTGAAGAGGGGCTGCGACAACCATCACAATCGCGCTGGCAAGCAATTCTTGCCAGGCAACGGCTCTGGATACCAGATTTGCGGCTCGACCCGCAATGGACATATTACGCTGCCTCTGCTCAACACCACGGTTTCACAACCCTTTGGGCGGAACCGATTTCCGGGGCAGGTGGAACCATCATCGGCGCATTTACCGTCTGGTCGGCCCGCAACACACTGCCACAGCGCGATGATCAGATTCTCCTCCAATTCGTCGGGCATCTGGCCGGGCCGGTGATCGAGCAGCACATGATCGCCGAACGCCTTCGGCTCAGTGAAGAACGCTATACCCTGGCCGAACGGGCCGTACAGGATGGGGTATGGGACTGGGACATCATTAACGGCGTTACCTACCTCTCGCCGCAGTGGAAAGCGCTCTTTGGCTTCGGCGAAGATGAATTACCGAACGCGATTACGACCTTTTTCGAGCGCATTCATCCCGATGACTGGCCAGAGGTGACCAAAGCCCTCGACCGCCACTTTGCCGGATACGAACCGTTCCACATGGAATTTCGTATGCGTTACCGTGACGGCAAGTATCGCTGGGTACTGGCACGCGGCGAGGCATTGCGCGACAATGAGGGAACGGTCACTCGCATGGTTGGGGCATTGAGTGACGTTACCGAACGCAGACAGCTTGATGAACGAATCCGCGAGACCCAGAAACTGGAAGCTCTCGGCCTGCTGACCGGTGGCCTGGCCCACGATTTTAATAATCTGCTCGGCATCATCATCGGTAATCTTGATCTGTCGCTGAGCGACTGGCAAGGGGATGAAGCAACCCGCCAGGCCATTGACTCTGCGCTGCAAGCAGCGCTGCGTGGGGCCGAATTAACCAAAAGTCTGCTGGCAGTTGCCCGTCGCCAGCCGCTTGCCCCCACCAGCATTGATGTATTGCAGGTCATCCGCGAGTTTTTGCCGTTGATTCAAGTCACCGTGGGATCGGCGATCAAGGTTCAGTTGATCGAGCAAGCCACCAGCCCGGCTCGTGCCGACCGGGCCGGCCTCGAAGCCGCGATCCTCAACCTCGTCATCAACAGCCGCGATGCAATGCCGCAAGGTGGCTCGTTGACTATCAAAATCAGAGAGCAACATGTGACGTCAGAAGACACCATGTTGCTGGCGATTCTGGCGCCCGGTTGCTACATCGCTATCGATGTCACCGATACCGGAATGGGTATGACCCCGGAAGTTGCCGAACGGGCGTTTGAACCCTTCTTTACGACCAAAGAGCGCGGACGCGGCACCGGGCTTGGCCTGGCAATGGTCTACGGCTTCGCCCGTCAATCAGGGGGGACGGCACAGATTTATTCGACCTCTGGCCTGGGCACAACGATCCGGTTATATCTGCCGTGTACGCAAGGTATCGTGCCGGAAGTTGTGTCGCCCGTGCCGCTCGCAGCACGGCGTGAGGCGCGGATTCTGGTGGTTGACGACGACGCTGATCTACTTCAGATCACTGCAACTACGCTCCACAATCTGGGCTACACCGTCTTTACAGCCACTGCCAGCAAAGCAGCACTGACAATTCTGCAGGATGAAGCGATTGATTTGCTTCTGACCGATGTGGTCATGCCTGAAATGGATGGGCTTATGCTGGCCGCAGCAGCCCAACAGATTAGCCCATCCCTCAAAGTACTGTACATGAGTGGTTTTGCAGCATTGCAAGGCACCGACATGAGCAATCTGGCAGTAATTGAGAAGCCATTTCGCGCCAGCACCCTCGAAGTTGCCGTGCAACAGGCGCTAAACGCGTAGCTCTTGATAGACTGCTGCCCCTAACACGGCCAACACCTCGGACGCCAACCGGCGACGATCAAAGCGCTGTTCGGCCAGCAGACGGGCATTCCGCCCGGCCTGGCGGGTAAACTCTGGATGGTCGCACATATACACTATCTGCGCCGCCAGATCGGCGGGATCACCGGCACGTGCATAGCGACCGCATTGATGTTCGGTGACGAGGTGTTGCAGCCACCCCGGTGTATTGACAATGACCGGTTTCCCTGCTGCCAGTGAGTCGAACAGTTTGTTGGGTGAACAGGTTGCCAGTACCGAAATAGCTTTGAAGATAGTCAGACAGACATCAGCCGCCGCTACCAGATCAGCTACCTCCGCTTTGGAGAGTGGATCAAGGAAGCGCACATTACGCAGACCGTAATGGCGACTCTGTTCTTCCAACCACGAGCGCTGACGTCCCTGACCGGCCAGTACGATCAGAATATCGTTACGTCCCTGGTGTTGCAAAACCCGTGCCGCTTCTATCACCTGGCTTAAGTCGTTAGCTTCACCCATCGTGCCGAAGTAGAGCACCAGGAACGGTGGATTGCCAAGCTGCTGCCGCCAGTGGCGGCCACCACGCTGGGGATGAAAGAGATCAAGATCGGCAGCGTTCGGAATAACACTAATCTTTTCCGGAGCTACCCCAGCATCGATCACCCCTTGCCGCATACCAGGTGAGAGGGCGATGATATGTTGTGACCGCCGATAAATGGCTCGTTCAAGCCAGCGTGCAGCCAGAATGAGGAGGGGATGCCGAAGTACACCCATCTGGATTGGTGCCTCTGGCCATAGATCGCGTACTTCAAAGACCAGTGGCACGCGATGCCAGCGGCTGGCCAGCATACCGGGAATCCCAATCGTCAAGGGAGTGCTGGTAGCAAACACCACATCAGGCCGTTCCACCCGTACCACTGCGATCAGGCTGGCCAGAGCAAAGAGCAGAAAGGCGATAATGCGTTGGCCGTAGCTAATTGCCGTGCCCCGGCTATAGTCGGCATAACCGGCCCGTACCTCAACCACGTTGATCCCATCAACCACGCGCCGTCGCCACAACCCGCCAGACCATGGCTCCTGGCGGTTGGCAGCAGTAACCATGGTCACCCGATGGCCTTGCTGAATGAAGAAACGCGCAAACTCATAGGAACGTGTACCGCCTACCCCGGTGCGGGTTGTGAAGTATTGATGGAGATAGAGGATATGCATCGTACTACACCTCGATCTCGCGCACGACGTGCCGCAATTTACCGGCACGGGTTCGTGGCAGGCGTTCAACCAGTTCCCAGTCGATGTGCATCGTCGGCCCCAAATAGCGGCGTGCCGCTTCGATAACAGCTTCCATCGAAGCCGGGACAAAATCAGAT
Source organism: Chloroflexus aurantiacus J-10-fl (assembly GCF_000018865.1). NCBI lineage: Bacteria > Bacillati > Chloroflexota > Chloroflexia > Chloroflexales > Chloroflexaceae > Chloroflexus > Chloroflexus aurantiacus. Next base: position 2,905,376 of record NC_010175.1, on the reverse strand, counting down.
GCCGGTACCACGCGGATCACAATGCGATCATGGGCAACCTGAGCAATCTGACTCTCTTTGATGCCCACCCCCGGCTTAGTCACATGGCTCAGTCGTCCAATCCAACGCCCATCAGGCGTCTTGATACGATCATCAATCCGCCCTTCAATCGCCAGCCACGAGGGACTATGCCGACCACAAGGACAGTCATCGGCAGCGAGAGTTGCCAGATCGCCGGTTTGATAGCGAATAAACGGTGTGCCTGAACTGGCAAATGAGGTGACGACAATCTGCCCGGTTTCACCAGGAGCGACCGGGTTTCCCTGCTCATCAACGACCTCGGCGATAGCCGCCCGACTCAGGACGTGATAACGATGATGCTCGCATTGCCATGCGATCTGTCCAACCTCACCGGTACCGTAGGTCTGAACGACCGGACAACCAAACGCCTGCTCGACGACGGCTTGCTGTTCGAGCGAGATACCTTCGCTATCGGTGATGATTGCCCGTAGCGCCGGTGGCCGATCACCGCTCTCCAGGATGTACGTTGCCAGCAGGTGCCACGACGTTGGATAGCCGGTGCCATACACAACTGCATGGTCTCGCAGCGCTTGCAGATAGTGTGGATAATATGCCGGAGCAAGATGGTAGGCCGAGCATTGTAATTGACGGTAGAGATCAATCCAGACCCAAAATGGTGGTTGTGTACGGGTGTAAGGGGTCACGTAAGCACCAGAGAAACGGGCCCGTGGTTGACCAAACTGACAATCTAACGATTCCAGCACAGCATCGGCTACGGCCTGATTGTAACGAGTTGCCTCGCGGTCAAGGTAGAAGGTCAGCGGCGTTCCGGTCGATCCACTGGTTTTGCGCGGCCAAAGAGTACGGCGATTGAGATCGGGGGCGACCAACGCGAGAGGATTGCGCCGAACCTGCTCCTTGCTGAGCATTGGTAAACTGGTCAGATCAGCAAGGCTGGTCAACGGGCGATCTGGTAAGGTATCGCGGTAGAACGGCACGCGCCGACGAACCTCTGCCAGCAAGTGGTTTAGGCGATGAAGCTGCCATTCCTCTTGATCCGAGCGAGGGCGAAAGTACCAGGCCGGATTATGTTCAGCAACCAGACGCCGGTAATCACCGTGACGGCGAAACCATTCGCGACGCACTGCTTCCGCATTCACCAGAATCCGTTGCAACCAGCGGGGTGAATGATCGTAGAGTTGTTGCTGAGAGGGAAGCGGTACCAATCTCATCACAGCACCTCGAAACCAACCGGCTGTACGCCCATTGCTGCCAATCGCTCTACTAATGTCGGATCGCGAAAGACTTCAAATTCGCGCAGGCGCGATTCGGTTAGACCCCCGAAGAGTCCGGGAATAACCCGCGTTGCCGGGTGGATAACCAGTTCGGCGGGGAGACGACGAGGCCAGGGTATGCGCGCTATAATCTGATCGATAGCAACCTTTCCCGGCCCAAAGCCCGGTGTGCTCACCACACCGGCCGGCATCCGTAAACCTCGCTTCTCCGCCGCAGCGGCCCAACGCGCAATGATTTGCCCCTTTAACCAGTAGATTGGATGGGTAAGATAGTACCGCAACGTCGAACTATGACGAGGCGCTGTAATCCGCCGGTGTGAGCGCATAGCCGGAATACCGAGTCGGTGGGCCAGATCAACCACCAGCGGGAAGAGGCGGGGCAACACATGCACATTCTGGTGAGTATTCCAAAATGCAGGCTGTCCGATCAGTTCAACAAATCGAGCGTGCTGGGCCTGCAATTCAATGACAACCTGAGTCGGTGATATGCGACGCGACAACCAGCGCTGCCGAAACTCTGCCGCCGGCCAGAATTGTCCATTGGGGGCAACCAGATCAGGCACTTCAGACAACGGTGCTACCGGCGTACCTGCTGTCAATGTCCAGTGGATTCCAATCGAAGCAGAAGGAAAATCCTTCGATAGGCGATCAGCATCGGTATATGCCGGCATATTGGTCATAACACAAGTTGCCCGCAATGCCCCGGCAGCGAGGCATTCTTCAATAGCTCGATTCACTTCAGGGCACATGCCATAATCATCGGCAGTGATGATCAACTGATGGGGATTGCGATAGTTGCTCATAACAGCTCTGCGTATAATGCCAGCAAATATTGTGCTTCACGTTGCCAGTTGTATTCATGAATTACCCGTCGCCGACCCTCAGCTCCCATGGCCTGTCGTAATGTCGGGTCATCGAGTAAGCGCAGGATGGCGTTGGCGTAGGCTTCGCTATCGTCGGGTGGCACCATTATTGCACAACGACCATCACCAACGAAAGGACGACTCGGTGGCAGATCGCTAAGAACTACCGGCATACCGAGGGCCATGAACTCAAACAGCTTGGTCGGAATGTTGTGTTGGAACTTCGGTAGATCCGGAAGGGGAATAAAGCCTATCCGGCCCTGCCGCACGCGAGGTGCCACCTGATCGTGTGGCACCGGATCGGGATCGATCACGAAATCGTCTTGCAAGCCACGACGGGCCAACTCTTCCCGCGCCCACCCGATCTCCGGGCACCGCCCGAAAAAGAGCCAGCGCACACAACGACTTCGCCGCCGCAATGCTTCGGCAACTGCGAACGTCACTTCGAGATGATAGCGCGGGATTGTCCCGTGGTAAACCAGATCGAACGGTGCATCTTCAGCCGGGGGTGGCTGTTGAAGGAAGAGATCGAGCTGCGGAAAATTATGCACTGTCACTACCCGCCTGGCGCGAAATTGCCGCAGGTAAAGATCGGCCACACCGCGATCAGCCGTAATAATCGCATCGAAGGTCCGTGCAGCCAGGCGCTCAAGCGTAGCTATGCCAAGTTCTAATCCCTTGCGCAGCAGAGGATTGACATGATGCTTCTGACGGATATATGCCGTGTTATTTTCGTGACAATCGAACACGACACGAGCGCCAGTCGTTGCTTTTAACCACAGCCCAAGCGGGATCAATTCGGGATCGTGCAGGTGGTAGAGATCGGCCCTGAGCTGACGCGCCAGGGCAGCCGCCCGCCGTATCCGTTGCCAGCGACGTTTCAAAGCCAGCTCTAACCGTTGTTCGGCAGGTGCGCCTACACTGTGCAAATGAACCGCCTTGCGCTCCAGTTCGGTGACCGGCAACGGTACCAGGAGATGAGTCTCGTAACCGGCTGATGCCAGGCTCGCACATTCACGGTAGAAGATGCGTTGATCGAACGGTGGATGGACGGTCGAGATATGCACAACCCGATGGCGGGCGATCAAAGGCCGCTCAACCGGGCGCGCCACCGTTCTGGCAGCAGCGGTATCATCGGGTAGATAAGAGTGCGGTTGAGCCATCGCATTCCCCCAAAGATGGTCTCGTATAGACGCAATTCCCATGGTGCGTACACCGTCTGTAATGCCCGTTGCCGTTCGGCATCACGCAGTGCTGAACGTCGACTGCTAACCCCACCACCGTCGAAGATGGCAACCTCTTTCGCGACGTGTCGATAACGCACGCGCCGCCGCAGGATCATGTTGAGCAGATAGGCGTAATCGGCCAGAATCCGGTAATCGGTGGCAAAGGGTTGAGTAACATAGATTTCACGACGGACAAACCAGACCTGCTGACAGATCATTTTGCGGTATAGCCAGAAGCGATTGAGCCGATCAGGGTAGGTAATCAACCGACCGGCACCGGCATGCCCGGTTCCCAGATGCGGATGCTGGACAAACGAGCGCACATCACCGTAGAGAAAATCGGGTTCGCCACTGCGGGCAATCTCCTCCGCCACTGCCGAGAGCACGTCTGGCCCAGCAAACCGATCACCAGCGTTGAGAAAACAGACATACGTTCCTCGGGCGTGGGCAACCCCCTGATTCATGGCATCATAAATACCGGTATCAGGAGAAACGATCACCCGCACACCGAGAGCCTGGAGACGCTCGACTGTACCGTCGGTTGAACAGCCATCTTTCACCAGGTATTCAACGTCGGCAAAATCTTGTGCCAGCACGCTACGTGCCGTCTGCTCGGCATCTGCTGCGCAATTCAAGGTAATCGTAATAATGCTGAACAGTGGTTGCTTCACGTTGCGTCTCCTGAACCGATTGAACGCTGATAGCGTGCCCATTGTGCTTGATAGCGCCGGCGATGTTCTGGAATAAATTTGGCTTGCAACGCTGGTGGTAATCGTCTCACCAATGCTGGTGGTGTCTGTTCACGTACCAATTGAATCAGAGAGGCTCGTGGTCGCCACCAGAGCAGGTATGTCAGATAATCTCGCCAGGCCCGCAGCCGTTCCTGTTTCTGGGCTACCTGTACCATCTGCGCGTAGCGCGGATCGGCGAGCAGACGCTCAATATCGTCGGTACGCCGTTGTTCAACGACCACCCTCCCGGCTGCTATATCAGCCCGTAACGCTTCGATAGGCTGTGGATGGCGGCCAGCAAAACGACACAACCAGTTGCGAGTACCGTACTGATCCATAATCCGCAGGCCGTTTGTCAGATTTACTTCGCTGAGCAGATCGAGATTTTTCTGCAAACGACCACGCTCGCGTTCCCACGGTTGATTCTGGTAATACGCCCCTTTACGGGTATACTGGTGCGGAAACACCATGTAGTAGTGATACATCCACACCCCAAACGCATCAGCATGTACAATCCGACGCCGGGTCACATTCCGCCCACGTTCATCCACAATCGTCGGCGGGCGATGGCTGTCGTAGCGGTACCCTGGCCGCCAGCGGAAGACTCGCCGATAACGGCCCCACGGCTCGCCCTGGTATTGTCGATGCCAGAAAAAACCACCATCGGCCAGGTAATCAAAGCCACCCCAGAAATGATAGGCTCGAAAACAGAGACAACTGGTTTCGGGATGCTGCTGGAGATACGCTGCTACCCGGGCAATATCGGCGGGATGGTAAAACTCATCAACATCAATCTGCCATAACCAATCACCGGTTGCCCGTTCAGCATACGCACGACTCTGTTCGTCCTTCTCGCCCGGCCAGAAGCCATTTGGATGGCCACACATCTCGGCAGTGACGATGATCAATTTGTCGTCAGGGTCTTCTTCCGCTTTGAAGCGGTACAACGTTTGTAACGTACCGTCAAGTGAATGACCATCAGGGGTGGCCGAGTGGGCTGCCCGTGGACTGGCACCTTCTGCCACAATGATCTGATGCGCATAGGGGTAAATGGCACGCAAATTGTAGCGTAGAAATGGCTCGCCATTGAGCACAATCATGCCGAACGTGATCCGCGGGTCATTCATTGCTGTACCCCTGCTGTAACTGCATGCTGACGTACTCGCATAGTGCCGGCAATGGTTGATGAGCAGGAGCCGTCGCTACACCGATACTGAGTGCCCACACTGCCCAAAGCGGCCAGTGCAAATGAGCGGTTGACATCGTATTTCCCGATGCCTGGCCGTGTACCACCGCGAAGAGAAACAAACTAAAGAAGACAACCCGCCAAATGGACCGATCATCGTTGGGGGTCTGTGCCCAGACCGCCGGCAACCGACGCAATGCCCAAACGAGATAACCAATCAGGAACACCATCCCAACCAGCCCCTGGTCGGCCAGGGTACCGATAAAGATATTGTGTGACCAGAGTTTCTGTTCAAACCCCCACCCCCACACCGGTGAAGCGAGAAAATAGTTCCAGCCAATCAACCACAAACCACCGCGATCTTCAAAGACATTGAACGACTCGCCAAGACCACTCTCACCTTCCCGTACCACCAGGTGGGGAGCAACCTGATAGAGAAAGACGACAATCACTACGATTGCAGCAATCGCCAGCGGTACGCGCCAGGGCTTCTTGCCCGAACGCGACAATGCCCAGGCGAAGATCAAACTGGCAGCTAATCCCGCCCCGCTGAGTGATTGCCGGGCGCCGGTAAGAAATACTCCGTAACCACAGAAGAGCGCCAGAGCAAGCACGGCTATCATCGACCATAAATGCCGGGCCTGGAGGAAAAGGCCAAGTCCCAACAGAAACGCAATACTTAAGTGGTGGGAGAAGAAGTTGTATTCACGAATACCAAGATTCCGATACGGCAACGATGAAAGACCAGGATCACTTAACAGATAACTGAGCGGAACATCGATGAAGCGCAGCGCCGCATACAACCCATAGGCACTGGCCAACAGGTAGGCAAGTGCAAACCGTCTTGCTGCACCAGCGTCACGGATCACCATCAAGGCAACGAGCGAGCCAAAGACAATGAACAGCAATACCGGACGCGCAATTGTCATCTTATTCGTATAATCAAACAGAAAGAGTACACAAAGCGCCCAGCTCCACCACAATCCCATCCACGGTATGATCCACGAATCGGTAGCCGGCACCAGTTGGCGGGTGGTTGCATCGAGTCGCTGTGGCAACAACGACCACGGTCGCACGACGTGGAGATACCGGATGAGTGCCAGTACAATCGTCATCAGCAACGGCCATGTAGCTGCGCTCGGCCCCACGAAGACCGTGCGAGTCCAGAGTGCCACCGACAAATACATCGCCAGCGGAATCTCTGGCCGCCCACGCCAGACAGCATAGAGGCACACTAATCCGAGCAACGCCAGTTCTATCGGGTTCAGAATGATTGGGCCAGGAACAATCATCGCATCGCCTTGCTAGCACTCTACACCGTAGGCGCGATACAGCCGATTCCGCAAACTGGCGTGTTTTTGCCAGAGCCACCAGAGCATGCGCAGGCCGGCATAGCGGTATATACTAACCGGTTGACCATAACGCCGCTGGAGCAGGGCATGCTCGCGCTGCCAGACCGCATGCAGAGTGGCGGTTTTCGCTTCTTCGTGCAGGCGAAAGTCACCGAGCGGCGGACCGGGCAAACGGCGGCTGGGACCGGCTGCGCTGAGGCGAATGAAAAGATCGCGATCCATGCAGAAACGTAACTGGCGATCAACCCCACCTACCTGTTCATACACACTGCGCCGCCAAAAGCACCCTTGCTGCGGCCAGCGATGCACACCCAGGAGTGCAGTCAGGGTCGGATTAGGCGGTAACGCGAAAATCCGGGCTGTTACCCGCCCTTCAGCATCGATGAAATTCACATCACCGCTGGCGAAGGCCAGCCAGGGCCGTTCGGCAAAGAAGCGACCGACTCGTTGCAGCGCACCAGGCTGCAACCGATCATCAGAATTGATCCAGGCCAGGATCTCACCGGTTGCCCGCGCAAAACCGTCGGCCAATGCTGCTGATTGACCACCATCCGGTTTGGATTGCCAGTAGCTTAGCCATGGTGCGTAGCGGCGAATGATCTCAACACTACCATCGCGGCTGCCGCCATCCATCACAATGTATTCAAGGTTCGGATAACCTTGCAACAATACCGAGCGAATGGCCTCTTCCAGGTAGGCAGCCTGCTGATACGACGGTGTTACAATCGTGATACGCGGCCACCCACCTGGCCGCTGGGGAGCCGGTGGCGTTGCGACCGTCCACGGCCAGCCCGACCGGTTAGCCGGTGGTGGTGGTAGATCGGTAATTGCTGGTGCCGAACCATGTACCATTGTCATATCAGTGTGCCTCACCAACTGCTCGCATTGCCATAAGCGACTCACGCTGGCTGCGATACCATGCAATCGTTGCCCGCAGACCATCGGCAAACGTCGTTTCGGCCCGGAAGCCAAACCGCTCCCACGCCCGGCTCACATCGAGCTTACGACGCGGTTGACCATTGGGCTTCGTCGTATCCCAGACAATCCGCCCGCGAAAGCCGGTCAGATCGGCGATCAAGGTGACCAGATCGCGAATGCTAATTTCGTAACTACTGCCAATGTTCACCGGTGCCGGATCGTTGTAACGCTCACTCGCCAGCAAGATACCTTCAGCAGCATCAGCGGCATAAATGAACTCGCGGGTTGGTGAACCGTCACCCCAAACCACAATCTCATCGTCACCGCGTTCGGTGGCTTCAATACATTTGCGGATCAGGGCAGGAATCACGTGCGACGTTTCTAAATCGAAATTATCGCGTGGGCCGTAGAGATTGACCGGCAATAGAAAGATCGAATTGAAACCGTACTGCTGGCGGTACGCCTCACCCTGCACGAGCAGCATCTTTTTCGCCAGACCGTATGGCGCGTTCGTCTCTTCCGGGTAGCCGTTCCAGAGGTCGTCTTCCTTAAACGGCACCGGCGTATATTTGGGATATGCACAAACCGTACCAATCGTCACGAACTTCTGTACGCCAAACCGCCAGCTCTCGTGCAAAAGCTGTACGCCCATCATCAGGTTATCGTAGAAGAACTCTGCCGGATGATCGCGATTGGCACCGATACCGCCAACCCGGGCCGCCATATGGATGACAATATCGGGTTGCGCATCGGCTAGAAGCTGGCGAATAGCCTCAAGCTGGCGCAGATCGTACTGGTGCGAACGTGGAACAACGATCCGCCGCGCACCACGCTCATGTAGCTTTTCGACTACATACGAACCGAGAAAGCCGGCACCACCCGTCACTACAACAGATTTGTCCTGCCAGAACTCATAGCTATCAGGCCAGTGATGATTGTTGAGATGCATAGAAACCTCACAGAGCAGGGCTTACTGGACGATGAACTGAGCGTTGCGGTACTGGCTATCAAGTGCGTCTTTGATCACACCGTTCGTCAAGACACTGGCCACCTCGCGAATGCCCTGTTCGACGCTAATCCGCGGTCGGAAACCGAGGCGTTCCCGGATTTTGGCAAACGAAACGCGAATATCGCGCATATCACCACCGAAGGTCAAGTCTTTGTACTCGACCACAGTTCCCTCGACGTGTCGTTGCACCAGGGCCACAATTTCATCCTTGGTGTAATTCCCCTCATCACTCCCCACATTAAAAATCTCGCGATTGACAACCGCCTCCGGAGCTTCCAGACCCAGCAAGATTGCATCACATACATCGCGCACGTGCACGAACGAACGCGCATAGCCGCGCTGATAGATGATCAGTTTGCGGCGTGTGATCGCTTCGAGGACGAACTGGTTAATGATGAGATCAAAACGTGTGCGGGGCGACACCCCAAACAGCGTGGCGAAACGGAAGAGAATCGGCATAGTCGCTGCCCCGGCCGTGTTTTCGCGCAGGAACTGCTCGGCCGCAATCTTCGTCTCGGCGTAGAGTGATTGCGGGTTCAGCGGCGACTCTTCGGTGACCGGCTTGCCATCAGGAGAGAGACCGTAATTGCTGTAGGTGGAAGCAAAGACGAAACGCCCAACCCGTCCAGCCTCAGCGGCGGCGAAAACCCGTTTGGTTCCTTCAAAGTTATAGCGCCAGGCGACCTGCGGCCCTACCATCTGACAGGCTGGAAAACCGACAATTGCTGCCAAATGAATGACCGCATCGAACGATGCAGGTGGCAAATCACCGACGGCAATACCATCACCGGTGGCACGCAGGGTCGCCGGATCGCAAATATCGCCTTTTGCAAAACGGAAGCGCGGATGATGCCAGTAGCCTAACAGAGACGCGCCCCCGAAGAGAAGGTCGTCTACCACGGTTACCGACCAGCCCTGATTCAAGAGCACGCCGGTTAGTAAAGAACCAATATACCCTGCGCCACCGGTAATCAAGGCATGAGGCGTCTTCGCACTCGTCATTTGCTTCCTCCTCCAGGATGGTTACTGACCTGCCGAAAAGACGACTTGCGCATTCATATTCCAGCGCAGCCGCTGATCCCAGCTATCGGGAATAATGCGCACGGTATACGTCGTACCGATACCGGTCTCCTGACCAATCGGTTCGATGTAGCTGACCCTTCCGCTCAGACGTAGATCAGGGAGAGCGATGAAACTGATCGTGACCGGATCGTTTTCCTGGATCAGGCTGACATGAATTTCACTCAAGTTAGGCACCACAATTTGCCACTGATCCAGCGTTGCCAGGGTGATAACCCGCTGATTGGCTTCAACCGTCTGACCAGGTTGCACCGTTACTGTGACCACCGTCGCATCAATCGGTGCTCGAATCTGGTACCGTTCACGGTTCAATTCAGCCCGCCGCACCTCAATTTCAGCGCGCTCGATCCGTGCCTGCGCAATCGCGATCTGGGCGCTGGTTGGTTCAGCTACCAGACGGGCAAAATCAGCTTCAGCCTTGCGCAGTTCTGCTTCGTAAACGGCAACTTCATTGGGATGATTGATAGTCAGTTGCGCCAATCGCGCCTCGGCCTGCAAGATTCGCTTCTCGGCAGCCGCAATCTGATCAGGTGTGGCCGGGCGTGACGCATCGGCCAATAAAGCCTCGGCCTGTTCCACCTCTGCCCGATAAGCCGCAATCTCGCTAAACTCGTTCTGACGCACCGTCTCTAAAGCTACCCGCGCTTCTTGCAGACGCCGCTCGGCATTTTCGACGGCTCGCAACAACCGGGTTTCATTATCGATTTGCGCCTGGGTCAATTGACCACCATTCGCCACAATCTGCTGATTGGCCCACGCGGTGCGCGAATAGTCATCCTGCGCATTACGCAACTCGTTCGCCAATCGTTCGATCTGCGACTCGAGCTGGGTCTTTTCACCTGCCAGCGTATTGATGCGAGTTTGCAAGCGAGCTTTGGCTTCGGCTACTGCCGCTTCCAGACGGGCACGATCCTCTGGCGTAATTCCCTTCTGCAAGCGCTCGAGCACTGCGCGCGCCTCCCGCAATTCAGCCTGGACAGCAGCAATATCGCTTTGGGTGACATTTGTCCGCCCATCGGCCAACCGGGCACGGGCACGTTCAATTTCGGCTTCAGCCTGGGCAATTTGCTCGGGAGTAGCTCCACTACGCAACTGCTCATAATTCGCCTGTGCCTCTGCCAGTGCTACCCGCGCTTCAGCCAGTGTCAGATCGAGTGCCCGAATATCCAGGCTTGCCATAACATCACCGGCCCGCACCCGATCCCCGGGTTTAACCAGCACCTCGACGACCGATCCGCCATTGACAAAACTGAGATCAAGCACGGTCATTGGCTGAACACGTCCATTAGCGATCAGGGTGCCATTGACAATGGTCGGAGCAGCAGTTGAGGCAGGTACCGGCGATGATTCAGTCGCCTGCGGCGTCGCCACAGCTACCGCTTCGGTATCAGGCATCGTCTGCTGAGTACATGCACTTAGCAGCAACGCCAGCATGGTGATCAACATCAACCAGAAACGTCGCATAGGTCAATCTCCTGCATCGCCAACGGTCTCACTGCGGTTAGCCACCACCATCGCAGGCGTCGATTCGGTGCGACGTGCAACTGGAAGAGCGAATCGGCTGCGGCGTTTACGAACACCATTCAACACGATCCCCAGACAGGCAATACCGGTCTGTTGCAACAGCTCCAGCATTTGCCGCAGATCACCCTCAGTCGTTTGGTCGGATCGCACGACGGCCAGGGTCGTATCCACTGCACGCAATAACAGGGTGGTATCGGCAAAGGTTAAGAGCGGGGCAGTATCGATGATGATGACATCAGCACACTGACGCAATGCGCCCAGCACCTTCTCCAGATGCACCCCACCTAGCAATTGAGCCGGCAATCCCAACACATTACCCGCTGTCAGCACGTAGAGGTTTGCCTGTGCGGTAACCCGGAGAAATGGCTCAATAGCCTGAGCAGTGCTGCTAAGCAGGTTCGAGAGACCACCCTGATTCGGTAACTCAAACAATGTGTGCTGAATTGGATTGCGGAGATTCGCATCAACCAGGATCACGCGCCGTCCGGTTTGTGCCAGCGCTACCGCCAGGTTAGCCGCTGTCAGACTCCGCCCCTCACCGGCTACTGCACTGATAACGGCAATCATCTGCGGACGAACGTCGGCAGCCAGCGCGTCGAGATGCAGCCGGAACATACGATACGCTTCGGCATCGAGCGATGCCGGTTCCCTAAGCGTCACCAATTGGGCTGCCGGCGTTGATCCTTTGAGTCTACCAACGGTAACCAGTGGCCGCCCACCACCGCGCCGGCTCAAATCGCCCTCATCGCTGATCCGGGTATTGAAGTAGTCGTAGAGAAAACCAATCACAATTGCAATCAGTACTGCAATGAAGGCACTGAGGACGATGTTGCGGGTATAATCCGGGCTGACCGGATTGCGTTTCGCATACGCCGGATCGACGACGATCAGGGTTGATGCCTGTGCGTAGGGATTATCGAGCAGATCACGCTCCAGAGCCTGGAACGAGGCAACAATCGCATCGGCCAGTTCAACAGCACGTTGCCGGCTGGTATCACGTACCGAAAGCAGAAATAGCTCGGTCTTCCCAACTTCAGTTGTGCTGGTACGTGCCGCCAGTTGCGCAGGCGTCACTCCTTCAACCATTCCAGCCGCCCGCTCCAGCACCGGCCGTACCAGCAACAATTCACGTACCGTCAGTGCATACCGTTCACGTGCCCGGAGATCTTCCAGGGTTGGTGAAGGGCGGGCAAAGATACCCTGATCCTGGTTCACCATGAGCATTGTTGAGGCTTCGTAAAGGCGGGGCTGGGTCTGCGAGTAGGCATAACCTACGCCTCCACCAACGAGCGCAAACAGGATGATCAACCATGCCCAGCGCCAGATAAAGAGCAGGTAGTTTTTGAGTTCCAAGTGACCCTCCACACGGTGCGTACAAGAGGTCTCTTGCACGTGCCAGATACAACGAAATCTCTCACGATCATCTGGTCTGTGGCGTGGAGCAATGTGTGATCGGGGAAACAGACCGTTTGACAACCATTATATAGACGCTCTACCACATCGCACTGTAGTTGTAGCCGGAAAACGTGACAGTGAGATGTCATCTACAGAAGTGCGTTATAACAAAACGTTCATCGCCGCAGGCGTACCCCAGGATCGGTATGAGCCGACGTAGTAATCTGGTGATAGAGTTCAAGATAGCGCTGCGCCTGCAATTCCTGTCGGTATTCGGACAGAGCAATCGCCCGACACTGCCGACTCATCATCTGTCGCTCATCGGTGTTGGCTAACAGGCGCTGCATTGCTGCTCGCAACGCTACCACATCACCAACCGGCGCCAGCCAGCCGGTTTGCCCGGGACGCACAAGCTCGCCGATGCCACCGGTATCAAAACCGACCACCGGCGTACCACACGCCAACGCTTCCAGCACCGTACTCGGCATGTTGTCTTGCAACGAAGGAATGACAAAAAGATCAGCCGCACTGTACACCAGGGCCAGTCTGGTATCTTCATCGATCACGCCCAACGAACGATGCGCTATCGGTGCAGCTATCGGCGGCGGATTCCGCCCAATCGAAACTAACAGCAACTCTGGTTCGTCACTCATACCAGCCAGCGCCGCCGTTAGCTCGGCAAAGCCCTTACGTCGGTTTGCCACCGAAACTGCCACGAAGAGGACGATCTTCGCCTGTTGAGGCAAGCCCAGGGTCGCCCGGGCATACGCTTGATCGAAGGGGGCGAAAACGGTTGTGTCGAGGCCGTTGGGAATGATGTGCACCGGTAAGTGCCCGAACAGCGAACTACGCTGTACTTCAGCCGCAATCCAGCGGTTGAGAGCGACGATATGCAGACGTCCGGCAGGCACTGCGGCCAATGCGGCGCGTTTGCGTCGCCAGATTTGATGCGAGAGATCATGGTCGTTATGCGATCCGAGCTGCGGACAGGCACCACAGGCCGCAGTATAGCGCTCACACCCCTCGTTATAGTGACAGCCACCGGTGAACGGCTGCTGATCGGATAGCCGCCATACAACCGGCACCCGCTGGGGCACGACACGAAAGAAGCTGGTATAGTCAACCAAACCGGCCACCCAATGCAAATTGATGACGTCACACCGCGGCAACGCCTGCACCAGCTCTGAGCCGTAGCGACTGCGATCATCACTAAATGGCTCCAGCCCGGACGGTCGGGTCTGGAGGTATGGCTTCATCGCCTGCCGGATGCGCCAGCCCCGCCAGCGCCGTTGCCAGCGCTTGACGATACTCACGGTAGCAGGCAGAGTCTGTACGGTTGGATCATCACTACGTCGGTTTGCCACCAGCATCTGCGACCGACAGCCCGCCGCAAGTAAGGCTCGATGCAGACGATAGGCTGCTCTGGCCGCACCGCCGCTTATATCGTTGGTGCTGAGATGAACCACGTGCATATCCGTCACCGTGCCGGTAAACGTCGGCGAGCCAGCGTCCCCACTGCCGGTAATGAGTAGAGCATTTCAGGCAGTGCTCGCCGGTAGTATGCCGGAATAAACGGTAAAGCAAAACCGGCTTTCAGCCAGTCAATGTACCGTTCCCGACCACGGTAGAGCTGTCGCCATCGTCCGTAGTACGTTGTCCAGATCACGCGCGTAATGGCATCACGGCAGACAGCCCATTCGTGCGGATGTTGTCGTGCGTATGCACGCAACACCGGATGCTGGTGCAGAAATGCCAGAAACTGCCGTGATGCCCGCGCCAGACTGGACACACCCACCGATTTGCCAAAACTGGTGTCGTAGATGCGATGGCGAAACACCGCTTCATCGCAGTAGACAATGCTACGATCAATGCTGAGGACAACCAGAAGAGCGTTATCTACCCCATTACCACCATCGAAATCGGGGTACCCACCAACTGCCCGCAGATCGGCGGTACGCGCCAGATTGGTGGTAAAGCAGACGAATTTGTGCTGGTTATGGCCCCAGCGACGGATCCAATCAGGGCCACGCATCACTCGCGGCGGCAATGGTCGGTCGGCGGTCGAAGCCACGACCCGGTTCTGTTCATCGAGTACTTCAACCCGGGAAATGGCAGCGGCTGCCCCAGTATGAGACTCCAGAGCTGCCACCATAGCGGTCAGATAGCCCGGTGCCAGTTCATCATCATCGCTCAGCAGGACAAAATAATCACCACTGGCGGCGGCCAGCAACTGATTAAAGTGCGGCACAATCGGCACCGACGTTGGGTTCTGACGAAACACAAAGGGGCGTGGATAATACTCACGCACCAGATTCAGCACAGCGTCGCCATTACAGCCATTATCGGAAACAATCAACTCAATAGCCGGATAGTCCTGATCAGCTACTGATCGGATGGCCTGGGCGACGTAAGTTAGTCGCTTGTAAACCGGGATTGCCACCGTTACCGTCGCTGCCATTGTTCACCTCGTACGTTCCACATCCTGCTCAGTTCGCTCACGTACAATACGCGCCGGAATACCGGCGGCAATCACCCCTGCCGGCAGACTGCGGGTTACAACACTCCCGGCTCCCACCACCGTCCCGCTACCAATCGTGACCCCCGACAGCACCACAACCCCGTAACCCAACCAGACATCATCTTCCAGCACGATAGGCCCCTTGCTAGTCAGGGGCTGGCTCCCTATCGGCTGACCGGGTGCTGTACCGTGGTCGTAGGGGTAGAATGCACATTGTGGTGCAATCTGGCAGCCACGCCCGATGACAATCTGTTCAATATACGCCGATAGTTGACAGCGGGGCTGAATACCGGTTCGTTCGCCGATTCGCAGACTACCACCACGACCACATTCGATGATCGTATCGCGGTGGAGTTCTACGTAATCACCCAGATCAATCTGGCCGCCATCCTGACGCTGATAGATCACAACGCCGTCGCCGATAAAGACATGCCGCCCTCGGCGGATACGACGACCACTCAATTGGGCCGATGGCGAAACATAGCCCTGTGGATAGTGATGAGCGAGCGCGACCCGTGCTTTGTATGGCGCGTGCGGCCACGCTGCCAGCCATGTCGCCACTTTCCCCCAGCGCCCAGGGCCGGCCTGCCGCATCCACCAGTCAGTCCAGAGCCGTACCAGTCGTTGTCGCATAACGGCTTCTCCCGCTATGATCAGGCCGCTCGATCTCCGTAACCGGCAGCCAGCATGCCCGCGCGATGGTATTGCCAGAACAGTTCCTCATCGGCGGGCGAAAACAAATTGCGCCAGTCGCCAGATCCACCTTTGCGCACGAAGAATGGCGTTGCAGCGCCATTGGCAGCCTGTTCCTTGGCGCGCATGCGCTCGAACGACGAGGCGGCAACCGCTGCCGCGATCTGGTCGTCGGTGGCCTGAATATGGCAGAAATTGAGGATACGGCGCACCTGTGAGGGCGTATCAGCGTAGAGATCTTCGTACTTCACCACCAGCAACTCAGCGCCGCTGTTCAGCCACCCCAACACGTGATCCGACCAGCGTCCCCAGTAGATGTCACCCACGATGATCTCGTGCAGACTTACCGGCTTATCCGACCGCCGGTTGCGCCAGTGATAGTACGATGTCATCGCATCACGACCATCGCGCACGATGTAGATGGCCCGCCGAAATACCGGTCGGTAGTGCAGATGGGTCTTCACAAACCGCGGGCGCATCTGGTTAAAAGGGGTTGTTGGATCGGCCATGTAGACCAGATCGCCTTTGATATGGCTGTCTGGAACGTAGCGCCCAAAGCCCTGGAGTCCCAATTCCTGGCCGGCCAGCAGGTTGGCCAGCAAAAACCGCACCCAGGTATTCCCCGACTTGGGGAACGAGGCCAGATAGTAAAAATCGGGTTGCGGTTTAAAACCTAAATCGGCGTTTGGGCCTTTCAACCATTGCCGTAGTGTGCGCCGGGCGTGTGCGAAGACATCTTTCATTTATCCCTCCAGGAAACCCTTCTCTTCCAGATAGCGAATGATCTTGCGCGCATTCTCTTCCGGGGTCACATCCGTGGTGGTCAGGGTCAACTCAGGGTTGACCGGCGGTTCATACGGATCATCAATGCCGGTAAAGCCACGTAGCTCACCACGCCGGGCTTTTGCGTATAGCCCCTTGACATCACGCTGCTCACACACTTCGAGCGGGGTGTCAACAAACACCTCGATGAACTGATCGCTGCCGATCATTGTCCGACACTCATTGCGCGCCGCCCGATAAGGGCTGACCGCCGCACAGATGACCGCACCACCGGCTTTCACCACGGCACTGGCAACAAAGCCGATCCGCAGAATGTTGGTATCACGATCTTCCCGCGAGAAACCCAACCCTTTCGACAAGTGGGTACGCACAACGTCACCATCCAGGACTGTTGGTGTACGGCCCCGTTCCAGCAAGAGCACATTCAAGATGGCGGCAATGGTCGATTTTCCGGCCCCACTCAGACCGGTAAACCAGACACAAAACCCTTGCCGATGGCGAGGTGGATACATCTGGCGGAGAATCTCGGCAGTTTCCGGGCGCGTAAACCACTCAGGCAGGAGCCGCCCTTTCGCCAGATACTCATCTCGCACCTGTGTACCTGAAATAGAGGAAATTTCGGCCCCTGGCGGCACCTCGTCGATTGTGACATAGCGCCCTTCCCGTTTGAGATACACCAGTTCGGTGAACGGGATCATCGTCACACCTATTTCGTGCGCATAATGAGCCAGTAGCTCTTGCGCCGCATACGGCCCATAAAACGGCTTACCTGTACTGTCGTTCCCAGGGCCGGCATGGTCACGGCCAACGATGAAATGATTTGCACCGTAATTGCGGCGGATGATGGCGTGCCAGACCGCTTCACGCGGGCCGGCCATGCGCATCGCCAACGGCAACAGACTGAGTAGAGTACGACCAGGATCGTAGTATTTTTCGACCAGCAACCGGTAACTACGAACACGGGTAAAGTGATCGATATCACCGGGTTTGGTCATGCCAACAACCGGATGGATCAGCAGGCTGCCATCTACTTGCGCTGCGGCCCGCTTGGTCAGCTCTTCGTGGATGCGATGCATCGGGTTGCGCGTCTGGAAGGCAACCACATTTGGCCGCCCCATTGCCTGTAACAGACGCCGCACTTCAGCCGGGGTACGACGGAGATCGGTAAAGTCGTAGTAGCGGGGCAAATTGATAACGCGCAGGCGACCGGCAGCATAAAACTTGCCCCAACGCGCCATTTCGGCCACCAGCGGATGGTGTGGATCGGTCGTACCCAGGACGGCCAGTGCTTCACGTTCGGCATCCCACCGGTAGATGTCACTTATCTCCATAATGGCCAGGGGATTGTTATGAACATCGCGCAGGACGATGCGGTCGCTACCGAAATGGCTCTTTTCAACCGGCAGTGTCACCGGAATTGGCCAGAGGGTACCATCCGCCAGCCGCATCTCTTCCAAGACACGCTCGTAATCTGCCCGCCCCATAAAACCGGTCAGCGGTGAAAAGCCACCGGTAGCCAGCAGTTCCAGATCGCACATACTGCGCATGGAAATTTGAATCGAAGGCAGACGTGAGGCTTCGGCAAGTACGTCATCGCGCTCTTCAGCCGACACGCACAGATCAATCAGACGACCACCATACGGTGAAATGAGAAGATTGTCATTGGGCATAAGATTCCTTAACGTGACAACACCAATCGGCGCGTCCACAATGGTCGCGCCTCACAATCATTACAACGCCGGACGAAACCAGGGCACCCGCACCGGTGTTCCGGCACGGATCAACTCAGGTACTGTGACAAAACGATAGGTACGTTGCAACTCGGGTAAGGCCATTGCCAGTGCCGACACCAGACTGGTACGGTCGGCTGCCTGGGGATCACGTGGATTTGCCAGGCGGTCATGGAGCAAGATAATACTCCCTGGTCGCACCTGATCTACCAGCCGTGCAGCCAGTTGCGAGGCCGGTTGTGCAATCCAGTCTTCAATATGAAATGTCCAGCCAACAACTTCATACCCAAACAGGAGGGCATCGAAGCGTGAACCGTAAGATTGCCCGCCATAGGGAGGACGAAATAAACGCAGCCGGTATGGTGCGAGTACCTGCTGCGTCTGCCACAATTCACGCCAGCGTTGCCAGCGCCGGGTTTGTGGCATACGAATGTGACTGAAGGTATGGTTCCCAATCGCATGACCGGCGGCTACCATTCGTGTCACCAGATCACGCTGATCGACAGCATGTTGGCCGAGCAGAAAAAAGGTTGCCCGAAGCTGATACTGTTCACACAGATCGAGAATCTGCGGCGTAAAGACAGGATGTGGCCCATCGTCGAAGGTTAACGCGACCAGCGGTTCAGTCGTCTCTACCCGCACCAGCGTACCGAAGAGACGCCGACCGATTGGAGCGAACCAGCGTCTGACATGCCGGCCAGACCTGTATGTGACAAAAGATTGAGGAATCACAGTAACCTTTCAAGCACTGACCAGGGAGGAGCGAAACGATTCTCACACCTAAATCGCCAGCGGCGGGCACCGGTATTGCAGACTGCCCTGCAACAAACCGATCAACCAGGCATTCATTCGCAACCATTCGGCGAGATGTTCACGTTGTCGAATCTGGACAACCCGCCCTACCTGACGCAACCAGCGCCGCGCATACGAGAGCCAGGGTGAAAGTGATCGGCGCGGTGTATCAGTCAGATGGCTGTAGCGACGGGCCAGGGCTACATTGGCAATCGCCCGTTCCCTGGTTTGACGTAGCATCCCGACCAGCGTATCGCGATAACGCACATAGACGAGGGCATCCGGCACGAATGTCAGCGGAACCTGACACTGTAACTGCACTCGAAAACAGTAGTCAGTGTCCATCAGACGCGACAGGGTCTCATCAAAACCACCGACCTGATCGTGCAGGGTTCGTTCAATTGCCAGCCCCGAACCACCGGCGTGGGGCAGATACGGTGGATAGCTCACCCGCTGCAAGCCATCGGCCTGTGGGTTGCGTCGTGTTCGGCTTAGCCACGAATGATGATTGAGATGTTCAATATCGAAACGGGAAGCAACAAAGGGAAAGGTATCGAGTGCCTGGCCAATTGCTGCTACCCAGCCCGGAGCCACCACATCATCGGCATCGACGAAGGCCAGGGCCGTGCCACGCGCATGGCGTACACCCTCATTGCGGGCAAACGCTCCGCCACGCCGGGCACCGGCATCGATAATACGCAGATTCGGCATACGTACCAGAAAATCTGCCGCTACCCGTCGTGATTCGTCGCGTGAACCGTTATCAGCGACGATCACTTCCCATGGTCGATCCCATCGCTGGCTTGCGAGCGCCGTCAATTGTTCACCCAGTGTTGTTGCCGCGTTGTAGCACGGAATGATGATACTGAGACGCACCTCACGCTGCACGGTATCCCTCCTCGTCACTCCCCATCGTTCCGTACTACCGTTATGCCAACACCGGGTGAATCAATGATGATTGGCATACCGGCGTTCAGACTACAATACTGTAATCTTTGTTCGTAACTCACCCTGAATGTTGCGGGTTGCGTTGCGTGTATCCACGATTGCCGGAGCCAATGTCACGATCCGCTCGTAGTCAAACGCACGATGATTGGTGATAATGACCGCGCAATCACACTGACGGAGCAACTCGTCAGTTAATGGCACTGTTTGCATACACCGACCATCGTGCAGCTCAAATTGGGTAATGTGCGGATCGCAGGGAATCACCGTTGCGCCGTCGGCAGTCAGCAGATCGTAGACCTTAAATGCCGGTGATTCGCGATAATCATCGACATCCGGTTTGTAGGCAATCCCAAGCAACAGGATAGTACTCCCGTTCAGTGGCTTACGGGCACGATTAAGCGCCCGTACAACCAGATCGTGAACGTGCCGTGGCATTTGACTGTTGATTTCACCGGCCAGCTCAATAAACCGGGTCGTCAGATCATACGCCCGCGCCTTCCACGTCAGGTAGAACGGATCGATAGGGATACAGTGACCACCCAGCCCTGGCCCAGGGGTAAACTTCATAAAGCCGTAGGGCTTGGTCGCAGCGGCATCGATCACTTCCCAGACATCAATGCCCATTCGGTCGCAGAGCAACGCCAGTTCGTTGACCAACGCAATATTGACGGCGCGAAAGATGTTCTCGAACAGCTTCGTTAGCTCGGCAACATCCGGCGAGCTAACCGGCACCACCCGACTGGTGATATAGCCGTAGAAGGCACCGGCCAGTTCAGTGCAGTGTGGTGTCACACCCCCCACCACCTTCGGCGTATTCTCAACGCTGTAACCCTTGCTACTCGTCTGACCGGGATCGATGCGTTCGGGTGAGAACGCCAGAAAAATCTGTTCGCCAACCTTCAAGCCGGAGCGCTCGATCCGGGGCATGATCAGTTCACGGGTGGTACCAGGGTAGGTAGTACTTTCCAGAATCACCAGTTGACCGGGTCGAATGCTGGCGGCGACATTTTCACTCGCCGCTTCGACAAAGCGCATATCCGGTTCGCGCGTTGCGTTGAGCGGGGTGGGAACGCAGATGACCAAAATATCACATTCGGCCATCCGACGAACATCGGTTGTTGCCTCAATCCGACCCGCTTCGCGCAGAGTCGCTAACGCATCACTGGATACGTCGCCAATGTAGCTCTCGCCGCGATTGACCTGCGCGACACGCATTGGACTGACATCAAAACCAAGCACGGAAAACCCAACTCGCCCGGCACGCTCGGCGAGCGGTAACCCGACATACCCTAATCCAATCACACCGACTTTTGCAGTGCGGCCGTGGATGCGATTCATCAATTCGTGGAACATGATGGTGTCGTCTCCATAATATCTCTGGAATGTACGATTTGATATTATAGGCGAGGTTTTTTACGGCGACCCCAAACCCAGTTCACTGCCATCAGCCCAATGACTCCAACCACAATACCAATCCCGAATGACGCCCAGGCCAATCGTGAGCGGAGCAGGGTCATCACTTGAGTCAGCCACCCCCGGTCTGCCGGTTTCGCCAGGAGATAATCGGCAATGATGGCAGCCTCTGCCGGACTAACGCCGAGATTGGGCATCTGCGAACCGCGATTATCCCAGCGTGGCTCCACGATTTGATTAATAATCCATTGCCGGATGGCAGCTTCACCCTCGGCGTTCAGCACCGCCGCTCGCGCCGGACGAGTCGAAACCCAGGGTTCTTCTTCCAGTTTGTCGAGATCGGCAAGTAACTGGCGGTATTGTGCATTGTTGAGCCGGGCCTGAATGTTTGCAATCAGTAACTCGCGACTCAGCGGTGGACCGGCTGCACCACCAAATCCACCATCACCATTGATCTGATGACAACCAAGACAACCGCGCTCGCGGAGGATCTGGCGCGGATCTTCTACCTGCATCGGGCGGTAGGGATAGCTGTTCGTCGCATCGGGCACAATTTTGTAGATCGAGGTCTGCCCTGCCTGATTCTCGTAGAGTGGTGCAAAATAGAGGCCGTCCGGCCCGAAGGCAACGGCTACCACCATTTGCTCTTGCTTCCCACGAAAGCGGAGAAAGTATTCTGGAACCGACGATACCCGACGCTGTTCCATATTGTAATCAATGCGCACGATACCGGGCATCTTTCCCCGCCGCACCGAACCGGCCATACCGAGAAAGAACTTTCCTGCGTAGGCCGTCCCCAAGAGTGAGCTGTCCGGTGAGAGATATTGTAAGGTGGTTGGACCAAGACTCGGCACCCAGACATACGCTGCCCGGAGATGAATGCTACTCTCTTGACCATTCCAACCGTAATCTTCCCCTCGCTCTACTTCTATAAATCGATCCGTACCGACGCCGTTATCGGCCACAAAGACGCGGCCATCAACGATACGCATCGCGTATGGGTTACGAAAGCCGGTTGCCCACACATAATTTTGTGCTTTTTTGATGTCATTGTCAATGTAGAACGGATTATCGGGTAGCGGTTGACCGTCCAGACTCATCCGATAGATTTTGCCAACCATCTGATCCGGATCACGGGCCAGATGCGGCTGCCAGGCCTCGCCAATCCCGACAAACAACTGATCACCAACAACCTGGCAGGGGCCGATATGATGAGCCAGACCTGACTCGTAACCGGCAAAAACTTCGGTAAAGGCAACCGAGCTGGCCGGGGTTACACCAAACGTACCGGGTGTAGTCTGGTAGCGTACAATATTATTCCGCAAACGGCCACTCGCATCGGTGTAGAGGAACGTCACAAAAATATACCCGTACTCTGGATCAAGGCAGATGCCGCCCATACCACCCTGACCACGCCCGGACGGAAGCTCTTCTGTCGGATTAAACCGAAACACGCTTTCGGCAAAAGTCAGAATAGTGCGATCATTAGTGACGACTTTAATCGTACCTCGCAACTCGGTTACAAAATAGAGCGGATCTTTCGGATCAGGGCCTGGTTGAGGAACAAAGGCAATCGCACTGGGAAAATGATAGCCGGTCGTATCTTCGACGATGGTAAAACCTTCAGCTACGGCCCAATCACTTCGCCAATCGAATGATGGTGATTGCGCCAGCATAATATCGTTCGTCGTAACGATGATCAGAATGAGCAAAAGCAAGCAGTATAGTAGCTTTTTCATAGATTATCATCCGCTGAATATGACCTGGTTAACCAATACGCCAGGGTGCATCCAACAAGCACCGTCGCACTGCTGGCCACCAGCATCCCCCCACTCAACGACTGGGCAATAACCAGCCAGGGCGCACTACTGATGAGCAGTGGCCCTACTACCGCGATGGTGATCGGTGGCCAGCGCCCACCGCGCCAGGGCAAGCCAGCCAGTGCCAGCGGAAGACAGATCGCTCCGGCCAGCGCAATCGTCCAGCCCCCGATCTGATGCGTTTGAACCGGGAGCCAGCGATTGATCAGCGCTTCGCCCGGGCCAAAGGTGTACCATTGCGGGTGTGCCTGACCATCAACAAAGAGCCGGGCAACGGCACCGTCATAACTCAACGCTAACAGCCGTGGTTGCCCGTCAGGGAAGACATCGGCAAAGCGCAACGGTGGCCGGTCATCGGCTACACGGGTCAGCGGCAGCCGCATCCGTACCAACAGGTCGGCACCTGCCTGAATCAAACTGATGTTGTGTCCATCAATGCCACGGCCAAAATTGACAATCAGGCCCTCTGTGGTGCGATCTGGTTCGCGGGCAGCCACCTGAGCGACCAGCGTAAATGCTCGTGTCCGGGCAATCTCCGCTGCCACGCCACGCAATGGCTCACTGCTCATCAGCCAGCGCTGATACCCCACACCTACCCCGGATTCGGTGAGGGTGGGCCGACCCTGAGCCACCAGCGGACGCGCAAATGGCCCATTCCCAGCCGGGGGCAGCTCGCTGAAATCGTAGGCGAATAACGGTTGCCTCGCGATTGCATCGCCCGGGGTCTGTACCGCTTGCGCATCATCTGCGGTAAAGGCCCGATTGTAGAGGGCGGTAAAGCCCACATAACCTGGCCAAAAGCGCCGCCCGTCATCGGCAGCGCCGATTTGAAGCGTGTAGCGATCCGACCACGTCGTTGGCAGTGTTGCTCGTTGCCAGCGCGTGACCATCCACGTGCTGCCGGCCAGCCAGATCGCCAATCCAACAAACACGACCCACGCCGGCGTCATCCGTACACCCTGATGTATCCAGAAGCCGAGTCGCTCGACCAGGGGAAGCATTGGCTGCGCCAGCCACCACGCTCCCAAAGCTGCGCCCGACGTGTTCGCAACCACATCCAGTAGCGCAGCGGTGCGACCGGGAATGGTCAGTTGGGCAACCTCAATCCCGAGCGCGACAGACGCACTCAACAGGATGACACCAGCGCGCTGCCCAGGTAGAGGCACGCTACAACCGGCCAGAAACCAGCGTAACGCCATGCCTAACGGAATAAACAGAACAATATTTTGCGCCATATCAAACGCATGGCTCAGGCCGGTCATCAGCTCGAAGATTGGATTGGCCGGCCATGGTCTGGTGAAAGCAAAGGGGTACAAAGTCACCATCCCGACGAGCAGGATGGTTGGTAAGAGCAACGCGACACCATAGCGACGCAAAGCATAGTGGTGACCCATAGGTTCAGGCTGACGGCTCATAGATCGTCGTCCACGGTAAGAGTGGTCGCACCACC
Source organism: Chloroflexus aurantiacus J-10-fl (assembly GCF_000018865.1). Taxonomy (NCBI): domain Bacteria; kingdom Bacillati; phylum Chloroflexota; class Chloroflexia; order Chloroflexales; family Chloroflexaceae; genus Chloroflexus; species Chloroflexus aurantiacus. The sequence continues at coordinate 2,880,650 of NC_010175.1, read as the reverse complement.
CCGGAAAGATTGCCGGCCCAATCACCACGTGCTGAGTCACCTTCCAGACTATCAATCACCTGAAAAGCAACCGCATCACGTTCGGCGAATTGACCAATCGGCGGATCGAGAGTGGTCAGCGCTGCTTCGACGTACAGTGACCCCTCAGCCAGAAAATTGCCGGGAATGGTCACCCTGGAGACATAGCGACCCGGCAGTCGTGGCCGCCGCCGCCATTCGGGGTCAAGATCGAGGGTGGTAAACACGGCGATATTATCTTCGTTGTAGAGACGAAAGTGCGGCATCAATACATAGCCACCGGTTGTTACCACAAACTCCATCTCAAGCGTTACCGGTGTCCGAATATCAATCGTGTCCGAGACATCGCCATCAACATCGCGAACACGCACTGCCCGCAGGTGGGCAATTTCCTTGCCCGGCGCACTCGCCCGATCCGGCCAGACCCGTTCCGCAATCGAATGTGTGCCCTTCCCCAGATAGACACCAACCACCTGCTGTGCCGGTCCATCGGCCACCACCTGCCCCTGATTGAGCAGAATGGCCCGCTGACACATGCGCAGGATGGATTGCATGCTGTGCGAGACAAACAGGACGGTACGCCCCTGCTGACCTACATCTTGCATCTTGTTGAGACACTTTTTCTGAAAGCGCGCATCGCCGACGGCCAGTACCTCATCGACAATCAGAATTTCCGGCTCGAGATGCGCGGCAACTGCGAAGGCCAGCCGCACATACATGCCCGATGAATAAAACTTCACCGGCGTATCGATAAACTTCTCTACCTCGGCAAACTGGACAATTGCGTCAAAATTGCGATCAATTTCGCGTTTGCGCATGCCCAAAATGGCACCGTTGAGATAAATATTCTCGCGCCCGGTCAATTCGGGATGAAAACCGGTGCCAACTTCGAGCAAAGAAGCCACCCGACCGTACAATTCGGCTCTGCCCCGGGTTGGTTCGGTAATGCGCGAGAGCACTTTCAGCAGGGTGCTCTTCCCGGCACCATTACGCCCGATGATCCCAACCACTTCCCCTTGCTGAACATCAAACGAAACACCGTTGAGTGCCCACAGCTCGGTCGTCGTCGCTTTCTGCGTGCGACCACGCAGACGCTCGGCAATGGCATCGCGTAGCGTGACGTATCCCATATCACGCTGCCTGATCGCACCGATCCGATACTGTTTTGCTAAATCACGGGCCCGAATTGCGTAGTGCATAGGCTAGATAATATCGGCAAACTTACGTTCCACCGCCTGAAAGTAGAACAAACCGGAACTGAATATTGTTACTGCCATCATGACCGAGATCAGCATCAAGAGACCGGGAGGTTGCGTTCCCAGCAATGCCCAGCGAAAACCTTCGACAACGCTCACCATTGGGTTGAGCGCGTAGAGAAATTGCCAGTACCCTTCCACCAGATTGCTCGGATACACGACCGGCGTGGCAAACAGCCAGAGTTGGATGAGAAACGGAGTAGCGTGCCGCACATCACGGTAGCGGGCGTTGATCGCCGAGAGCCAGAATCCCACGCCCATGGCAGTAAACATTGCCAGCAACAGAAAGAGCGGCAAGAGGAACATTGCCGGGGTTGGCGGCCACCGGTACCACACCATCAATGCCAGCAGGATGAGAAATGACAAACCAAAATCAACCACACCGGCCAGAACACTGGCGGTAGGAATTGCCAGCCGGGGGAAGTAGACTTTGCGTACGATACTGGCACTGCCTACCAGACTATTGGCCGCCTGCCCAACCGTGTTGGCAAAGAACTGCCATGGTAGCAGGCCGGCCAGATTGAAGAGCGGGTAAGGAATACCGTTCGTATTGACACCGGCCAACCGCCCAAAGATGATCGTGAAGACGACGAGCTGTAACGTTGGTTGAATGATGGCCCAACTGGCGCCCAGCAGTGTCTGCTTGTAACGTACCTTAACATCACGCCAGACCAGAAAAAAGAGTAGTTCGCGGTAAGCCCAAAGGTCACGCCAGTTGAAATGCCACCATCCCTTGCGCGGCTCGATAATCGTTGGTGCCTGCACATCTTCTGCTGATGAATGTGCTGTAGAGGGGTTGACTGCCGACGTGCTGGAGGGTTCAAGAATTGCCATAGTGCTCACATCATCCGTAACATTCATCTGCGCAATATTGCCAGAGCAGGAGCGAAGAGGTATTGTGGCAGCGCGTTCTTCGTTTACATTTGGTTAGAAATTCTCCCCCCTATGTAGCATAGTCGGTTTACGGCCATCATGCAATTACAATTTCTTCAATCATACGCTTCCAATCGAGCCTCTTCAATTCGCCGGATAAGGCCGCAAATTCTGGTATCATGCCTGTAGTATCTAAGAAGGTTTCGTTGTTAACAAAAAAGAAAGGCAGGTCGAACGATGGCCTATGCAGCCCTGATCGGTGCTGAAGTCAAGCGCCGTGAAGACCCGCGTCTCGTGCAGGGGCAGGGCACATATGTGAGCGATTTGCGCTTGCCGGGTATGCTTTATGTAGCAATTGCCCGTAGTCCGTATGCCCACGCCCGCATTGTCAGCATTGATAAGGCAACGGCTCTTACCTTGCCGGGAGTCGTTGCGGTCTATACCGGTACCGATCTCCTCGATCTCTGTCAGCCACTGCCGTTAGCCAGTTCTGGCGAAGGTGGCAGTGGCCCCCAGCGCTATACCGGTCGCACTCGCTATGTGCTGGCCGTTGAGCGAGTTCGTCACGTTGGCGAAGCAGTTGCCGCTGTGGTTGCGCATTCTCCGGAAGCAGCACTTGATGCGGCACTGGCTCTGGCGATTGAATGGGAACCTCTCCCGGCAGTGGTTGATCCGCTAGCCGCCATCGATCCGGCAGCACCGGTGATCTTTGAAGACCTGCCCGATAACATTGACCATCGCCGCCGCCGCCAGAAGGGTGATGTCGAGGCTGCATTCGCCTCTGCCCATCGGGTTGTTCGCCAACGAATGGTCAATCAGCGTCTGCTCGGTTTTCCGATGGAAGGCCGTGCTGTCGTGGCCGCCCCCGATCCAACGAACGACGGGGTAACCCTCTGGACGAGTACGCAGACCCCACATCAGGTACGTGGCGATGTCGCCAGGGTTATCGGGCTTGATGAGAATCGGGTGCGTGTTATCGCCCCCGATGTCGGTGGTGGCTTTGGGGTCAAGATCGGCATCTATCCCGAAGAGGCATTGCTGGCCGCGTTAGCCCGCCAGCTTCACGCACCCCTACGCTGGGTTGAACATCGACTTGAGCACGTTCAGGCCACTACCCACGGTCGCGGTCAGGTGTGCGACATTGAAGCTGCCGTCACGGCTGAGGGGGAAATCACCGCATTGCGGATGCGCATCGTCGCCGATCTCGGTGCCTACCCGCTTGCTCCCGGTTTGCCCGACCTGACCACCGCCATGGCTGTCGGGGTCTACAAGATTCCCGCCGTTGATCTGGAAGCGGTATGCGTGTATACCAACACCACACCGGTTGCCGCCTACCGCGGCGCAGGCCGCCCGGAAGCCGCTTACTACATCGAGCGTCTGATGGATCTGGTCGCTGCCGAGCTGAATCTGGACCCGGCAGAGGTGCGCCGGCGCAATTTTATCCCCCCGGATGCATTTCCGTACAAAACCCCGACCGGCCTGACCTACGACAGCGGTGAGTATGATCGGGCGCTGACCAAGGCGCTCAGCCTGGCCAATTACGAGCAATTACGCGCCGAGCAGGCCGCCCGCCGGGCTGCCGGTGATCGGATGTTGCTCGGTATCGGAATCGCCTGTTATGTCGAAATGTGTGGCTTCGGCCCTTATGAGAGTGCCCAGATCAAGGTAGAGCCGAGTGGTACCGTTACCGTCACCACCGGTATTTCACCGCACGGTCAGGGGACAGCCACGACCTTTGCCCAGATTGTCGCCGATCAGATCGGCGCCGATTTCAACCGCATTGTCGTCAAACACAGCGACACTGCCCTGACGCCGATGGGTATCGGCACGATGGGATCACGCTCGCTCGCCGTGGGTGGCGCTGCGCTGGTACGTGCTGCAACCAAAGTGCGCGAGAAGGCTCGCCAGATTGCGGCTGCAATGCTCGAAGCGAATGTGGCCGACATCGAGTTCCACGAAGGCCGGTATGTTGTCCGGGGTGTCCCCGACCGTGGGCTGACGCTGACCGAGATTGCCCGCCGCGCCTACAGTAATAAACTGCCACCGGAGATTGATCCGGGTCTGGAAGCGGTTGACTATTTCCGCCCCGCTGACCTGATCTACCCCTTCGGCGCGCACGTCGCTGTCGTTGAAGTTGATAGCGAGACCGGCCATGTCCGTATCCGGGACTACTATTCGGTTGATGATTGTGGGCCGCGGATCAGCCCGCTCATTGTCACCGGCCAGGTACACGGCGGTCTGGCCCAGGGTATCGCCCAAGCCCTCCTTGAAGAGGTGGTGTACGATGCCAATGGTCAGTTGCTGAGCGGGACGCTAATGGATTACGCTGTACCACGGGCCGATCTCTTCCCGCCCTTCACCGTTGACAAGACGGAAACACCGACCCCCCTTAATCCTCTCGGTGTGAAAGGGATCGGCGAAGCAGCTACCATCGGCTCGACACCGGCCATCACCAATGCGGTGATTGATGCGCTTCAACCGTTTGGTGTACGGCACATAGATATTCCGTTGCGGCCCGAAAAGGTCTGGCGGGCAATCAACAATGGACACCTCGAAAAAGGAGAGTGATCGATGGCTGAGATGCTCCGCGAATCGCCGTATCCAATGGTCAGCATCGCCGAAGCCACAGCGACGATCATGGCGCAGGCTCGTCCGCTGGCGAGTGAGGAGATTGAAGCGTTTTCCGCGCTCGGTCGAGTATTGGCCGGTGACATCACGTCACCGGAAGATATTCCTGACGTGCCCAAGTCGGCGATGGACGGCTATGCCCTCCGCGCCGCCGATGGTCTTACCCCTCGGCGCGTGGTGGGTGAATTGACCGCAGGCGGTGCCGCAGCAGTTATGCTTGCGCCCGGTGAAGCCACTCGCATTATGACCGGTGCCCCACTACCACCCGGTGCCGATGCAATGATCCCGGTCGAACTGACCACAGAACGCGATGGAATGCTCTACATCCAGCGCGAGCTACAACCCGGCGATTACGTCCACGTTGTCGGCCAGGACGTCAGACGCGGTCAGACCGTCTTGACCGCCGGTACTACCATTGGCGCCGCCGAGATTGGTATCTTAGCGACCCTCGGCATCACCCGGATTCCCGTGTATCGCCAGCCCCGGGTCGCCATTCTGGCAACCGGTGATGAAGTGGTCGAGCCGGGCAGTCCCCGTCCTGCCGGTGCCGTGCGCGATAGCAACCGGTATGCGTTGATGGCCGCAGTCCGCGAGGCCGGCGGCATCCCGATCTCACTCGGTATCGCCCGCGATGATCGGGATGTACAACGTCAGGCGATCCTGCACGGTCTGGATCAGGCCGATGTCCTGATCACCAGTGGCGGGGTCAGTATGGGGACGCGCGATCTGATCAAACCGTTACTGGCCGAACTCGGCACCGTCCATTTTGGTCGGATTGCCTTCAAGCCGGGGAAACCAACCACCTTCGCCACCATCGGCGGCAAGCTGGTCTTCGGCTTACCGGGCTATCCGGTCTCTTCACTGGTATCGTTCGAGGTCTTCGTTCGCCCGGCGCTGCGGGCATTGCAAGGTGATGCCTCACCGTTCCGCCCCCAGATCGAGGTCACCCTGGCCGAACCGGTCCGCCCATCACCTGATCGCCCTGAGTATCAGCGCATTATCGTGCGCTATCAGGAAGGACGCTTCACCGCAGTCACAACCGGTAGCCAGAGCAGCTCGCGCCTGCTCTCGCTACGTGGTGCCAATGGTCTGTTGCTCGTACCGGCTGGCGACACGGTATATCCTGCCGGTAGCACCTTGCCCGCACTCCTGACCGGTCCGCTCATTGTGTAGAGGATACAACTCGTGGAATGGTTTCTGCTCCAAACCGTCGAACCGTGGCCCGGTCCACTGACATATCTTGGTATCGCCCTTTTACTGATTGCGGCGCTGATGACGATCATCAATCGGCGTCGCAAACCCTGACAGCGAACAATGATCACAACCACGCTCACAGTTACGACCAGCACAACTTCCTACCCGGTCATCGTCGGGGCAGGTATCCTGTCCAACCTCGCCGACTACCTGGCTGAATGCGCCCTGCGCGGGACAGCCTGGATTGTTGCCGATGAACACCTGACCGCCATTGCCGATCAGACCGCAGCCCACCTGACAGCAGCCGGGTATCGCGTTCACACGACCACTGTGCCATCAGGTGAACAGAGCAAATCGTTCGGCGAACTGAACCGACTGTACGACTGGATGATCGAACACGGAATCGAACGCCGTGATGTCGTCCTGGCCCTCGGTGGTGGCGTGGTCGGTGACCTGGCAGGGTTTGCGGCAGCGACCATCTTGCGCGGTGTGGCCCTCGTCCAGATACCGAGCACGCTCCTGGCGATGGTTGATGCTGCGGTAGGTGGTAAAACCGGCATCAACCACCCGCTGGGCAAAAACCTGATCGGAGCCTTTCATCAACCACGGCTGGTGTTGGCCGACACCAACCTGCTGGCGACACTACCGGCTCGCGAGCTACGCGCCGGCTGGGCCGAAGTGATCAAACACGGTGTCATTCGCGATGCCGAATTGTTTGACGCCCTGGAAACACTCGCCGCAACCCAACGCTGGCACGCCGACAATCCGGCTACCTGGGATGCGACCGATCCGGCCCTCACCGGTGAACTGACCAACATCATCGCCCGCGCTGTTGCGGTCAAAGTCGACGTTGTATCACGTGATGAATTTGAACGCGGCGAACGCATCACCCTCAATTACGGACATACCATTGGTCACGCCATCGAGCAACTGCTTGGGTATCGCCTCCTGCACGGCGAATGCGTCGCCATCGGCATGGATGCCGCTGCGCGCATTGCCGTCGCCCTGGGCATCTGCCCGCCGGCCCTGGTCGAACGACAGCGTAACCTCCTCGCCGCCTACGGCCTATCAACCGCGCTGCCGGCAGACCTTGACCGCAGTGCGATCCTGACCCTCATCGGTCGTGACAAAAAGGTACAGGCCGGAAATGTGCGCTGGGTCTTGCCAACCGCTATCGGTCAGGTCGTCGTGCGCGCCGACGTGCCGCTTGCGGTGGTTGAAGCGGTGCTGGCGGGGTAATACGGTGAGCAATACCGCTACTGAACGCCTTTCAGTGTGCTACAATGTAAAGCGTTTACTCGCCGCAGCAAGCCAAAAATTCCTGTACCGGGCAGATTGTGTGTGCCGAAAGGGAACATTCCGGTCATGACAACGTGCGAGAACAAAAGGCTGCCTTCGTTGTCAAACACAACCTGACCGCAGGCGCGGATGACATCTTCGTCAACGGCGACTCGGCCATCCGTGGTGCGCAATCGCTGGATGGCATGTTCAAGGCGCGGTTGTTTGGTGGTAAGAAGGGGTAGCTGTGCCGTTCCCGATTGACCAATACAAGGAAGCTATTGGCGACTTTTGCCGTCGCTGGCAGATTGCCGAGTTTGCCGTGTTCGGGTCTGCGTTGCGCGAGGATTTTGGTCCTGATAGCGACATTGATGTGATGGTCACGTTTGCACCGGGTACACAATGGTCTTTCCAGCACTGGCTGGCGATGATCGATGAGCTGGAACGCATCTTTGGCCGCAAGGTTGACCTGGTTGAGCGGCGTGCAGTCGAGGCGAGCAAAAACTACATCCGCCGGAAACATATCCTGACCCATCTGGAGCGCGTGTATGTGGCGGGATGAAGCCTACCTGCTTGACATGCTGATCGCCGCCAGGAAGACCTGCCAGTTCGTTGCCGGTCTCTCCTGGGAGGAGTTCCAGCGCAGTTCGCTGCATCAGCACGTGGTTGCCAGGGTGCTGGAACATAGTAACAGCGACTCGGTCATCCGCGGTGCGCAATCGCTGGATGTCTTTTCAAGGCGCGGTTGTTCGGCGGTAATGTAAGCGGAGGCGTCGGATGAGCGGAAGCATCACCATACCACGTGAAGCTCTTGCCGACTTTTGCCGGCGGCACCATATCCGTCGCCTGGCGCTTTTTGGGTCTGCGCTACACGGCGACCCTGGCCCGGAGAGCGATATAGACCTCCTGGTGGAATTCGCGCCGGGACACGTCCCCGGCTTGATCAGGTTAGCCCGGATGGAGCGTGAACTGTCCGCCCTTTTTAATGGGCGGAAGGTTGACCTTCGCACGCCCGAAGATTTAAGCCGATATTTTCGCGACACCGTGCTCAAGGAAGCAGAGGTGCAATATGCCCAAGAGTGATCGCATCCGTTTGCAGCACATGCCAGACGCCGCGTAAGAGGCTATGGCGTTTGTCCAGGAAATGACGCGTGAAGCCCTGGAACGTGACCGCAAACTGACCCTGGCTCTGGTGAAAGAGATCGAAATTATCGGTGAAGCTGCTTATCAAGTGTCCGCAGCCACGCGGGAGCAGATGCCGGATATCCCATGGGAAGACATCATGGGCATGCGGCACCGGCTAGAGCCTGTTATGAACGTTGAACCATGAGAGCGACAAACCGATGGGCCAACAAGATGGCGAAGGCGACGACATGCAAGCCGGCCAGCGTCTCCGCCACACGTTCGTCGTCACGTACCAAGCGACGGAAGCGCGTCATCCAGGCAAACCTGCGCTCGACCACCCAGCGCCGCGGCAGCAAGACAACGCCTCGCTTGGCGGTCGGCAGCGTGACCACCGCCAGGCGACTGCCGTGGGCGGCGGCATCGGCTGCCGGTTGCTCACCGGTGTAGCCCTGGTCAACGACGGCCACCTCCACCGTGTCGCCAGGTATCTCCTGCATGCGCTGCGCCAGCGCCGCCACCTGCGCCCGGTCTTGCTCGTTGGCTGGCGTGACCACAACCGCCAGCAGGTGCCCCAGGGTAGCCACCGCCAGATGCACCGTCGCGCCGTTCCGCCGCTTGTGTCCATCGTACCCGGCACGTCCCCCGCGTTCCGGTGTCGACTGGAGCGTCCGGCTGTCCACAATGACAGCGCGAGGCTGGGGCGTGCGGTCAGTGATGTCACGCAGCAGCATCCGCACGTCATGCACCATCTGCGCAACCACGCCCGCCTTCAGCCAGCGCTGGGTCTGCTGATACACCACGGGCCACGGCGGCACGTCAGTGGGCAGCATCCGCCACGGCGCACCGGTACGCAGAAGGTAACGCAGCGCATTGGAGACGTCGCGCAGGGGGTATTTCCGCTGCGGTGCTGCTTCGTCCATCAGCGTCAAATAGGGCGCGACAAACGCCCACTCCTCATCGGAAACATCACTGGGATACGCTTTTCGTGTCATAGCGTCATGATATACGAGCAGAACCGAAAAGTCCATAACAGGCTCTAGTGCATGCCTGCTTTGACATCAATCTGGACATCCTCTGGAACACGGTTGTCTAAGACTTGCCGTTGCTGATAAAGGCATTACAACAAGCCCTGGAGGAAGGATAACATATGCCAAACGGCATCCATACCATACACCAGACTGGAGCACCGCCTGATCCTGCTCGCCGGCTCAACAACCTCTTCGACTACGAAAGCAACAACAACCTGCTGCCGATTGCAACAATGTGGCCGCTGGCTATGACGCCAGCGGCCACAGATACCTGTACCGACATTCGCGGGTACGCGGTTGCAGACCTTATTCAGTCTTCCTCATTGATGCCCATCAAGCCGGTGAGACGCCCGGACAACCTGGCATCCTGGTATAAAGGCGTCTCCGCATCGCCACCCGACTCATTCCCGTGTCACCAGTGGGAGCATCACCTGATACACCGTCACATTGCTATCAACCCGAAACTGGAGACTGACGACCTCAGACTCATTGCGATTGCTGTCGAACGCCTGATACCGCAGATGGTAGTCGCCATCAGCCAATGCCCCTATCTCGATAAACGGTTCGGTGGTTGTTACCCATGTCTCGCCATCCCAGGAATAGCGCAGCAGTGTGCTCCCACCACCCAGGTCCGAGGCACTCAACCGCAAACCGTCGAGACGCCGGAACAACGACCCAAGTATCTCACCACTGCTCAGACCATCCCGCACCAGTTGAAAATCGCTTGCCCCCGGCTCCTTCACCCGATAGCCAACCGCTGCACTCCCGTCGAGTTCAAAATACTTGACGGACAGGGTGTGGAGACCGGCCGTCAGCGTGATCGTACCGCTCAGCGTTCGGAGTGGATGCAGACCGGTATTCGCCACGACCAATCGCTCGTTCACCCACAGCCAGGCCCCATCGTCACTACTCAGCTCGAAGGTGTACTCTCCGCTTACCGGCGCCACGAAGGTGCGAGTCTGTTCAATCAGGAAGTGATTATTGCGCTCAGGCACCGGCCCTCCGTCTCCCCACTCGCGCAGGTCGCCATACCAGACAAAACTCCCCAACAGGGCACCACGGCGAATCGAGAGCGGGTTCTGGGTGCGGGCCAGCAGGCGTTCAGGCGTATTGGCTAACTCATAAACCATCGCCAGCGGTTGGAACAACCCGGTATAGCGGGTAACCTGCGGAGATTGACGTTCCGGCGTGATCGTAATCTGTTGTTCGGCTTGCGCCAGAGCGACATAGCTGACATACTCGTGGATCGCGCCGGCCCGTAATGTCACCACGCCCGGCGTGCGAAACCGCACGTAGCCGACAATGGTTTGCGTCTCACCGGGATCGAGACGGCCACTGATCCCCCACCGCCACGGATAGCCACCCGTCTCACCGGCACAGGTCACCGTGCGATCTTGCGGGCCTAACATCACACGGAAACGACCTGCCTCTTTCGGAAAGGTGGGATAGTCCTGGTTTGCCGCACCGAGAAAACATTCGCCTTCATCGTAGACGTAGCCCTCACGTTCAAACTGATCGCTACTCAGGTCGAACACGCTCCCACCCTGGGGGTCTTGACCGTAGATCGGGTCAGAACCGACATTACGGACGGTAAAGCGCACCGGCAACACCTCACCGGCGGCAATCGTCGTCGCGCCATATTCAACGGCAACCAGTTCCATGCGCTGGCGAGAGGTATCAATCGGCTGCCATTGCACAGCATCAAACAGCACTGCTCGCTGGCCGCTGAGCGGTTCACCGGTGAGGTCTGAGAGATAAAGACTGGCGGTACTGGCAGCAAAATTGTAGGTACCAAGATCGATCCAGCCGGTTTGAGCAGCCTGATTGACTACCCGTTCCACTACGCCACCGGCCGTCGTAATGCGGTACCGCGCCTGTTGACTTACATTCAGCGCAGTACAACCGGCAGGCACGTGGACTAAAACCCGGTAGACACCAGAAGCCGGTAAGTTGGGGCGCCAGGTTGCGTAGTTTGTGCTCTCAGACTGTTTATCAGTTGCGAAGGTATACAGTGTTGTACCACCGTATCCGCACGCCATCTGATACCAGTTCGCGTTGCTGCGGGTGAACCCACTCTCGTGTTCTTCAACGATCAGATCGCCATTGTCGGGCTGACTTTCACCTGCCAGCCGTGCCTGAACCCGCTGCCGAATCTGCGGCAACAGATTGAAGAGCGCATCACCTGGACAGGTGGTATGGCCCGGTGTCACCTGGCGATGACCACTGATATGATCAATCACCGCACCGGGATTGAACGGCGAGCAGAAGCGGGAGATTGAACACCCATAGTAGAAACTGCGCCCAAACGGATCGATCCGCTTCTGGTCAGCCTTCCAGGCTAACAGAGCCACCAGTGAGTCAACAGCCGCAGCCGTTGGTGCCGCGCTGCTATACGTACCGATCAGCGAAACACCCATTGAACCATAGTTGGCCGTATCGTGAAAACCAACGACATCATCGCCACCGGCCCGACCCTCGTAGATGACACCATTCGGATCAATCAGGTAGTTGTAACCAATATCACCCCAGCCCCGTGTGTAGGTATGGAATGACCAGATTGCACGCACCCGGTCAGCCCAGGTCTGACCTTCGGCCAGGGTGTTGGAGTCGGCAGTGTGATGAATCACCAGATGGCGTACCGGATAGTAGGCCGGTGGCGCCAGCGGGCTGGTTTGGCCGTGAGGATTGCCCCACGCTGTCCGACTGACAACCGGCGGACGGGCGACTGCTGCCGGCTGGCTGGACATCGTCGCGGTTGGTGCTGCGGGGCCAAAACGACTATCCACCGTACTCACGAGGAGCGAACGGAATGTGGATGGCGCCGAAGGTGCATCAACTCGCACCTGATACCAGTGCCGGTCGGCACCGACGTAGACCATCTCGCTCCAGTGCAGATCGGGGCCATCCGCAGGTTGCCACAGCTCATCATCTTCCTGCACCTCGTACCAGTCGCTCCAGACCACACCATCGGCACTGACCCGCAAAGCCAGTCGCGGATTGAGGTCGGGGGCTGCTGACCAGCGCAGCAGCATGTGGGTAAATGGACGAGGGGCTGGCGTCGGTGGGGTGAGGAACCCGTCGGCAGCCGGCAACAATGGCAGTGTATCACCCGGCGCAACTGTTTGATCGGCTACAAAAAGTTGTTCATCAGGCCGTCCATCAACAGTTCGTTCCAACCCTGCCGATCTTGCCGACCATGGTAACATCAGCGCCCAGAGGATGCCGATACATATCACAAGACGAAACCAGGAAGTCATCGCACACCTCGGCGATAAGATAGCTTCTCCGTCAATCATGCTAACGATACTGCGTCGTAAAAGGCGAGAGGTCTGGGTGACGAAATGATGACAGACCAGGAAGTCATCTCTCCTCTCCCATCTGTGACAGGCTTTCCAGGAGAGTTCGCATGAGAACTTATTTCATAAAAAGCCGTGCTGTTGTGCTACCCAACCATTGCACAGGCGCATACACGCTTGCCAATCACCAAAGACAGTCTACCGCTCCTGGCCCGTTGGCAGAGCGTAGCTCCGCTCGTGCCATCAACTCACTGAATTGGTTGCCTTGCCCGTTCGCCATGCGTGTGTCGCGGCGTTTGGAGTGCGGCAGCATGGCTGCCGCAAGCAGCCGTGCTCACGATCCGGCGTATGGCACGCTGTTGACCATACTGGTCACGGGAATGCTGTGTGATAGTCACGATCATTGAGTCGGTCAGTAATGAATGAGATAGCTTCTAGTAAATGCTTTCTGAAATAAGTTCTACGCAGCCCAGGACTTCAAGCTGTGCCAGCACAAAGACCTTGCGCTTCTGATATCCACATAGCATAGGTTTTTAGCCCGCGCCAACGGGTGTATCATTCCACAGACAGGTGAACCGTCTCACCAAGTCCTGTCTCACTTACTGTAAGGCATCCGTCATCTCGTGATAATTGCGATCTACACCACTTTCTGTTACCATACATAACGATTTCATAACCAACAGCCGTGTCACGGCTACCAACATAGTTGTGTGCATTCATGATGAACGCCATTCGCTCAAGCATACAGCTCAAAATCCTGCTCCTGCTGCTCGGTCTGGCCTTACCACCACTGATTATCGTTGGATGGCTCGGACTGAGCAGTTTGAATATTGCCCGTGAAACGGCTGTCGTTGAGGGCACAAACGCCCTCCGCCAGCAGGCGACCGCCAGCCTGCGCCAACGTGCCGCCGACAAGGCCCAGTTTTACGATGCATCGCTTATCGGTGTCCAGCAACAAGTGGAAACCGTTGCCGGTTACGCCCTGCAACGCTACAACGCACCGGTAGTCGAATTCAGCAACGAGCGGGTCTGGATAGCGCCCCGACCCAGCGAAGACTTACTGCGAACCTACGCTGCCGAAATCGGGTATGTGCGCCGCGTTATCCCTCTCTTGCGAGAAATCGTGGCTAGTAACCCGCTGGTCAACATTGGCTATATCGCGCTGGAAACGGGAGGCATTATTGCCTTTGACAATGAAGCCGTTATTGATCAGTTGTTAACCCTCGAATCGTTCGATCCACGGGTACGACCGTGGTACGTCAAAGCCCGTGACGCCGGCACAACGGTGTGGACGGAACCGTATGTCGATGCCAACACCGGCTTACTGGCTACAACGTGCGCCAGCCCGCTATATGACCAACAGGGTCAATTCATCGGCGTCGTTGCCTTCGATCTCCTGCTCGAAACGATTCAACAAGACCTGTTGACGGTTGATGTTGGTTCGAGCGGGTATGCCCTGCTCATTAATGCGAATGGCGATGTTGTGGTACGGCCAAACATGCAAGCGAATGGACGCTGGGATCAGCCATACCAGACCGAAAACCTGCTCAATTCAACCAACACCGACCTCCGGGCTGTCGCCGAGCAGATGGTGGCACGGCAATCAGGCGTGCAACTCATTCAGGAAGATGGGCAGGCCAGCTACGTGGCTTATGCCCCCATCACAACTGCCGGCTGGAGTGTGGCGCTGGTGATACCCGCCAACGAGATTGATGCACCGGCAATCGCCACCGGTCAGCGCCTCAGCGAGAGCCAGAGCCGATTATGGAATCAGCTTGTCGTAGTCTTGTTGATGATCATTATCTCCATCGGCTTTCTCGGACTCTTACTGTCGTTCTCGTTCACCAGTCGGATCAGCGTTCTCCGCGAGGGGGTGCAGGCGGTAGCGGGTGGCGATCTCTCGCGACGCCTGCCCGTAGCCGGAATTGACGAGATCGGGCAACTGGTTGACGCCTTCAACCGCATGACCGATACACTTCAGAGCAAAATCGTCGAGCTGGAAGAAAATGCCCGTCAACTCGCCACCCTTAATGCCGTCTCCAATGAATTAAAAAGTATTCTCTCCTGGCCGGTCTTGCTAGAGACTATTCCAAAAGTGGTGTGTGAGCGATTTGGCTTTGATCGGGCGGTACTGTATCTGGTTGACGGTGATGTCTTGCGGGCTGTAAGTGCTTCATTTGGCCCCGGCAATGAAGATCAGGCACAGCAGTTTCTCGCGGTTGCCAACGCGCATCCACTGCGGGTAGACGGTGGCAGTGTCGAAGCAGATGTCGTGCGGAGCCGGAAAGCTATCATTGTTGATAATCCCTGGGAACATCCGCGGGTTGACAAGATCAAACAAGCCGCCTCAGCCAGTCGTTCGTATGTCCAGGCGCCTATCTTTGGTCGTAACGATGTGGTGATCGGGATTATTTCGGCAGATTACAAACTGAGTCAGCGTCCGGTGCAGGCCCGCGATGCCGCCCAACTGCTGACCTTTGCCAGCATGGTTGGTCTGACGATTGAGAATGTCCAGCTCTACAACGACCTTGAACAACAGGTAGCGCGACGAACCGAAGAGCTGCGGGTGGCGTTGGAACGGGCACAACTGGCCGACCGGCGCAAGAGCGATTTTCTGGCCAGTATCAGCCATGAGCTTCGCACACCGTTGAACGCCATCATTGGCTTTTCTACCGTGTTACTCGATGATACCGATCAGCCGTTAACTCCGACGCAGCGCGAAGACATCCAGAGTATCAATCGGAACGGACGCTTCCTGCTTCATCTCATCAATGAATTGCTTGACCTGGCTCGCATCGAAGCCGGTCATCTCAATCTGGAAATTAGCAATGTCAATCTCTATAATATTACGAGCGAGGTCTGTGATACCGTCCAGACGCTGCTGAGAAACCGACCGGTGACGTTGCGCAATGCAGTCCCGGTCACCTTACCCGACATCGCCGCTGATGGTGATCGACTGCGGCAAATTCTGTTTAATCTCCTCTCGAATGCAATCAAGTTTACAGAACGTGGTACTATTACAGTAAGCGCACGAGTGCATGATGAAGTAAATGAAGACGGGAAAGTCGGGCGGTATGTTGCGGTCAGCGTGTCAGACACCGGCATCGGAATACCGCTGGAACGACAACACGAAATCTTCAACGAATTTGTTCAGATTCACGGTCGCCGGTCACGGCTCAGCGGTACCGGTTTAGGATTGGCGATCACGCGCAAATTAGTGCTGGCCCAGGGGGGAAGAATTTGGGTTGATAGTACACCAGGGATTGGTTCAACATTTACCTTCACGATACCGGTTGCGCAACCGGCATTGCTGGCAGCGCCGGTAAACATTGACACAACGACGCCATGAACCAGTTGCCACAAATTCTGTACATTGAAGACAACCCAGACAATCAGCGTCTGGTTCAGCGAGTACTCAGCGCTCGTGGCTATCAGGTCGTCATCGCCGAAGACGGCCCTGGTGGTCTCGCGCTTGCCCGCACGACCCATCCGGCGCTAGTGCTGGTCGATCTCGGCATCCCTGGTCTCGATGGCTACGAGACGACAACCCGCCTGCGTTCGCTGGCCCACATGCACAATGTGCCGATTATCGCCCTGACCGCAGATGCCTCACCCGGATCACGCGAACGTGCCTTAGTTGCCGGCTGCGATGGGTATCTGAGTAAGCCGATTGACGCCCGTGCGCTGCCGGCGCAGATCGCCGAATTCATTGAGGGGCGTCGCGAACGCTTGCCGGAAGTCATGGAGACGGAGCTGTTACGCTCGTACAACCAGAAGCTGGTCGAGCGGCTTGAGGCACGGGTACGTGAACTGACACTGGCCAACGCCCAATTGCAAGACCTCGACCGGATGAAGGATCAGTTCCTGGCTACCCTCTCGCACGAACTCCGCACTCCCCTCACGTCGCTCCTTGGTTATCTCGAACTCTTCGACCGCGGCATGCTGGGTCCGCTCACACCACAGCAGGAAGAAGCGGTTCGCGTCATGCGGCGTAGCAGCGAAGTGCTGGCCCGCCAGCTCAACAACCTGCTCTACTTTCAAGAGGTACGCAGCCGATCACTCAATTTCGTGCAATTACAGCCGCTCGATATTCTGCGCCCACTTATCGCCGCCGCTCGCGAACGGGCAGCCCAGGCGCAGTTGCAGTTCGAGGTCCTCCTTTCAGAAATGCAACCTATTGAGGTTGACCGCTCGGCATTTGAACATCTGGTACGCAATCTCCTCGACAACGCCTTCCAATACACCGAACCCGGTGGGCGAGTGCGGTTCATTGTCCGTGATGAACCAACCCGCCTGATCATTCGGGTCGAAGATACCGGGATCGGCATTCCTGCCGGCGAGCAAGAAAAAATCTTCCTCCCCTTTTACCAGGTTGATCATTCGCTGGCTCGTGGTCATCCCGGCAGTGGACTTGGGCTGGCGATTGTACGCCATATCGTCGAAGCGCACGGTGGTCAGATTGCGCTGCGGAGCGCCCCTGGCGAGGGAAGTGCGTTTACGATAGCTATTCCGCGCCGACAGGTAGCCGGTGGGTGATTGATCACCACAAAGACACAGAGGGCACAGAGGGTTTTGTAAGAGTCTCTGTGTCCTCTGTGCCTCGGTGGTGAATACATACCAGGCTGTGTCGACTATCACCACAGAAACCCAGAGAGCACAGAGGGTTTTTACGAGTCTTTGTGTCCTCTGTGCCTCGGTGGTGAACATCCACCTACTCACTCATGCCGGCAAACTGCAACTGATACAGGCGGTAGTAATAGCCGTGCCGCGCCAGCAGCTCATCATGGGTTCCGTCCTCAACCACTCGCCCCTTGTGCAACACGATAATCCGATCAACGTGGCGAATGGTGCTCAGACGATGGGCAATGATGATGCTCGTGCGCCCTCGCATCAATCGCGCCAGTGCCTCCTGGATAAGAGCTTCGGTCTCGGTATCAACACTGCTGGTTGCTTCATCGAGAATCAGCAATACTTCGGGGTTAAAGGCAATGGCTCTGGCAAAGGCCAGTAACTGGCGTTGGCCGATAGAGAGATTCGCTCCCCGTTCGCGCACTTCGTGGTTGTAGCCACCCGGCAGCCGTTCGATAAACCGGTGGGCACCGACCAGTTCCGCAGCGGCCCGCACCTGATCGTCACTGATCGCGTTATTGTGCAGGCGAATATTACTGGCGATAGTCCCACTGAAACAGACCGGGTCCTGCGGCACGGCTGCAACGTGCCGTCGTAATTCAGCCTGCGGCAGATCGCGAATGTCGATCCCATCGAGCGTGATACTGCCCTGCTGCACATCGTAGAACCGGGCTAGCAGCCCGACCAGCGAACTCTTGCCGGCACCGGTCGCGCCAACGATAGCAACCGATTGTCCGGCAGGAATATGCAGACTGATCCCGCGTAACACGGGTTCCTGCGGATTGTAGCCAAACACGACATTGCGCAACTCGATCTCGCCCCGCACCGGCGTCGGCAGGGTACGGGGTTGCACCGGGTCGCGGACCTCAGCCTGTGTATCGAGCACCGCAAAAATCCGCTCTGCCGATGCCATCGCCGACTGCAAAACGGTATACCGTTCAGCCAGATTACGGATGGGTTGAAAGGCGCGTTCGAGATATTGAATAAACGCTACCAGCATACCCAGCGATGCCCAACCGGCCAGTACGCCGTTGCCACCGCCCCACAGCAGTGCTGCCGTACCGATGGCGGCCAGCAGGTTGACCGATGGGATAAAGATCGCGAAGATCAGTACTGAACGGATGTTGGCCTGCATGTAGTCATCACTCAAACGTGCAAACGCTGCCCGACTACGTGCTTCCCCGTTGAAGAGCTGGGTCACCAGGACACCGCTGATCTGCTCGCTGAGGAAGGCATTGATCCGGGCCAGGCGCTGCCGTACCAGGCGATATGCCGCACGCATAAAGCGCTGGTAGATGGAAACAATCAGCATCAAGACGGGCAACGTCGCCAGACTGATCAAGGCCAGACGCCAGTTCAGCACAAACATCACCACAATAATCCCGATCAGGGTCAGTAGATCGGCCACAATCATCACCACACCCTGAGTCAGGAACTCGTTGAGCGCATCAACATCATTGGTAATGCGCGTGATCAACCGCCCCACCGGGTTGCGATTGAAGAACGAGAGGCTCATGTACTGAATGTGACGAAAGATCGCAACTCGCAAATCCTTCATCACCTGCTGACCGACGCTGTTGATGAAGTAGGAATGGCTATAGCGGAATAGAAAATTGGCCAGCAGCGCACCAAGAAAGGCGACAAAGTAGGGCCAGACACCGTCAATGACACCGGCACTAATCGGACCATCGATGGCCTGTTGGATCAACAACGGCGGCACCAGATCAGAGAGGATCGCTCCGATCAACAGCACAATTGCAACACTAAGCCGCCCCCAATAGGGAATGACATAGGTTGCCAGACGCCGCACCAAACGGCCATCGTAGGCTTTACCGAGAATTGTGTCATCATCAAACTGATGTGCCACTCTGAACTCCTTATGACTGAAAACACGCCAGACCTGCTTAGCGCCTATTCAGATATACCCCGGTGAGTCTGATGATTATGATTATGAAGGCAATGCCTTCACCCAATCCCGTAAGGTTCTGCTGACACATTCCGAACCTGCTAATCATCACGTTCCAGCTCCGCGGCGATCAACTCGCGGCGATACATAGCTGCATAACGTCCGTTACGGGCAAGCAGTTCTTGATGCGAACCACGTTCAACAATCTGACCTTCGTCCAGCACAATGATCTGGTCGGCATCACGCACGGTGGCAATCCGCTGGGCAATGATGATAGTCGTTCGACCGGTCATCTCGGTGCGGAGGCCGGCCAGAATCTGGGCCGCCGTGTGAGTATCAACGCTACTCAACGCATCATCGAGGACCAGAATCCGCGGATCGCGCATTAAGGCCCGGGCAATCGCAACCCGTTGTTTCTGACCACCAGACAGCGTAACTCCTCGTTCACCAACCATCGTCTCCATACCACCGGGTAGCTGATCCAGATCATTGACCAGACGAGAGACCTCAACCACGTAATTGAGGCGATCAGGATCAACCGTTTCGACGCCGAACCCAATATTCTCGCGCAACGGAATACTGAAGAGAAAACTCTCCTGCGGCACATAGCCAATCATTCGTCGGAGTGCAGCCAGATCGAGATCACGGATATCAATCCCATCAACCAACACCTGCCCGACATCAGGATCGCGCACGCGACCAAGGAGATTGATCAACGTCGTCTTCCCGGCACCGGTCGCCCCAACAATAGCCAGCACCGTACCTGCCGGCACCCGGAACGACAGATCGCGCAGCAGCCATTGCTGATCGGAATGGCCGGCCCGCACACCCACACCACGAAACTCAATTTCGCCCTCGCCGGCAGGCAGACGTGGCGTTGCCGGCGAGGTAATCAGCGGTTGACGGCGCAGAATGTCACTTAACCGTTCGAGCGAAGCGGTTGCCTGTTGAAACAGATTAACCATCCAGCCCAGAATGATCATCGGGAAGGCCAACAGCGCCAGATACGCATTGAACTGCACCAGCTCACCGATGGTCAGCGTCCCGGCAGCTACCATCTGCCCACCAACCAGCAAGATCAACGCCGAAATCAGACCGAGGCACAGTGTCATTGCCGGCCACAACGCGCCCGACAGCAGCACATAGCGTAGATTCAGATCACGATACCGCTCGTTATCAGCGGTAAACACCGCAATCTCAGCCTCTTCCTGAGCAAAGGCTTTCACTGTGCGAATACCGGCAAAATTCTCCTGGGCACGAGTCGACAGCACACCAAACTGATCCTGCACCCGATGGAAAATCTGGCGCATCCGGCCACCGATAGCGACAAACACAATCGTTGCCAACGGCAACAACAAGACCACAATCAACGCCAGCACCGGCTGAACCAGAAACATCAACACAGCGGCAGCCAGAAAGGTCAGAATCGCAGTAGCGGCACCGTTAAGCCCAGGGCCAAGAAACTGACGAACCGCACTCAAATCGTTCGTCAGACGTGCCATCAGATCGCCGGTGTAGTGTTGCTGATAAAACATCTGTTCAAACGACAACAGACGATCAAACAGATCGGCACGCAGATCGTTCTCAATTCGATACGACGTCACCGCAATCAACATGCGCTGGGCAAATTTCAGGCCACCATCAATGATAGCCAGACCAATCAATGCGCCACCAAACCAGATCAATTCCAGCGGAACGATAGTGCCGTTGGCAACCCGATCAACTGCCAGGCGCAAGACCAGCGGAGCGAGAGCGCTGACGGATGCGCCAAGGGCTGCTGCCAGCAAGCCCAGCAGCAAACGACGACGGTAACGATGCAGATACGGAAATAACAGACGCAGGTGGTGCATAGCAACTCCTGACAAGACAAATATCGTCATAGCAGTATAACCGGTCTGGTGAGAGATTGGCGTCAGTCGCAGGATGGAAGTTCTTTTCAGGAAACCATGAATGATGAAGATGGTAGGGCACAAAAAATTCAGCACCTGCACCTATGCAATCAGAAGACTGCCGTGACGCAACGCATCCATACTCAACTAGAACTTATTTCGTAAAAATCTGTGTGGTCGTGCTACCCGACCATCGCACAGGCGAAGGGCTGACGATCATCTCTAGCCAATGCCATCCTGGTTGGATGGGTGGCCTTGCCCGTTCGTCAGGCGTGTGTCGCGGAGTTTGGAGTGCGGCAGCGTGGCTGCCGCATCAGCCATGCTCACGATCATGCGCGTGTTACGCCGTTTACCCTGCTGGTCACGGGGATACGGTGTGTGCTCGTCACGATCTATGGAGTCGGTCAGTATTGAGATAACTTCTAGCAACCCAATAACGCATCGCTGGGAGTCAGGGCTACCCAGCCGTAACATCACGCAGGTACGCTACGAATCAACCGAATCATCGACCAACAACATCTGCACGCACCCAACCCAAAGCAGTTACAGGCATTTGAAACAACCTGCTTACTGAGCACGGAATGCCAGAAGAATCGCAACCTGGGATTGTCTTTTTTCTTAAAAGCAACGGATTGACATTTTTCTTTGATTTCTATATAATTTAAGCAACACACCGCCGTTGCATGGTCTTCAACGAATACCGCTGAAGGGCGCTTACGATAGCGGCAGTTTCGCAGGAGACCAGCCGGGTGTCGGTCACAATCTCGCCGGTAGCAGAAGAGTGGAGGTTCGCCCATGCGCGACGACGATGATCTGGTTCCACCAAAATGGCGTCCGCTGTTTAACAACCAGGACTGGCTGCTGCACGACATCGTGGTGAAGTCGTTCTACGGCTTTGGTGTCATTGCAGCCATTGCCCACCTGCTGGTCTATCTCTGGAAACCGTGGCTTCCCTAGATGATGTAGAGTGAGGAGGGACTATTCATGCAGCCTCGCAGCCCGGTGCGGACGAATATCGTCATTTTTACTATTCTCGGTTTTGTGGTGGCGCTGCTTATCCACTTCATCGTTCTGAGCAGCCCAGAGTACAACTGGCTGTCGAATGCCGAAGGCGGTGCTCTGCTGTTAAGTGCAGCGCGTGCGCTGTTCGGGATTTGACCGATGGCGGGCCGGCCACGGCTCGCGTGAGACGGCAACCGCCAGCAGCGTTTCTGCTGGCGGTTGTTGTTCGCAGGCGACGGAGATTCGGCGTTTTTGCACATAAATAAAAAAATTGACCTCAAAAAACAATTCGTGTATACTTAGTACCGATACATAGTCAGGGGCGGCGTCGCCCTTCCGCCGCAATCTCGCGCTTGCATCGGCGCCGATAATATCGGTTCGCCGATCTGGATCAGGAGAGGCCCATGCAATCGTCACGACCAAGTGATCGGCAATTGGCGATCGTTGTTTCGGTGGCGGTGGGAATCGTTGTCGCGGTCATTACGACGGCCACCTTCTGGTGGGTATACGATTTGACGTTAGGCCGTGCGCAACGGGAGGCCGCACAAACAGCCGGTGCACGCTGGAGTCCAAGTGACGGGATTAAAGTTATCACCAGCTCACCTCCGGTCACTCCCACCGATGGCCGCCAGAACTGGATGGGTACGCAGGCATGGAACGAAGGAGTACAGGCTGGTCAGGCCTGGATCCAACAGTATCCAAATACGGTAAATGTCCAGGTGCTGATTGGGATGAGTTCAGCCCAAATCTGGACGTACATGCAGCAGTATGTTTCGGGTGCCCTTGGCGTTGGTTGTCAATATTGTCACAACATCAACAACTTTGCCAGTGATGAATATCCGCAGAAGATTGCCGCCCGGAACATGTTGCGTCTGGTGCGTGACGTAAATGCAGAGTTCATTGTCAACCTCCCCAACTGGCAGGGGAATTATGTCCAGTGCGCAACCTGTCATAACAATGCACCTAATAATCTTGAGGGATTCGGTGCTCAATTTATCAATTCGGTGCCACCGATTAAGGTAACGGTTGATCCGCTCGATGCCAATGGAATGGCGATCCTTGACCCGGCGCAGAAGCCCGAAGCGATTCGCGAGCCGGTGCTGCTCAAAGATGCCATCCTCTTCTATATTTACAATTATCAGGTCTGGAAGCCATTCGATCCCAATGATCCCGAAAGTGGGCGTGGTTCACTTGCCCTGACCTATGATGGCGGTCGCACGCAGGATCAGGTGACCATTAACCAGAACGTGATGAATTATCAAGCCTGGTCGCTTGGGGTTGGCTGTACGTTCTGTCACAACTCGCGTAACTTTGTGGCCTATGAGCTGAATCCGGCTGGCGATAATGTCCTTAATCCGCTGTACGCCTACAATAAGTTGAAGGCACAACGTATGTTACTGCTGACAACCTGGCTGGCCGAGAACTGGCCGCGCTACGGCGCGATTGCTAAACCGGAAATTCCTACCGGTAGTGGTGCAGCCAGCCGCTATTCGTACCAGCGTCTGGGTGATGGTCAGATTTACAATGTGCCCGGCTGTTACACCTGCCACCAGGGGAATAATATCCCACTGGCGTCAATCAATCAGGCCAATATTCCATCTGGTGATGCAGGGATTGTGGTCTTACCACCTCAAATTCGCGGACGGTAAACGATCGTGTTGAAGGGGGCGTGAATGCGCCCCCGCGCCATCAATGCGCTAGAGAGCATTTCCCATGAGCGACATGAGCGATCAAACCAGGCTATCTTCTCCTCCGTCGCTACCCCTACACAAACAGCCCCAATCGCGCTATGCATGGTTGGTGCGTTCAATCCAGTTGATGAAACCGGTCACCTGGTTCGCACCAACCTGGGCCTTTATGTGTGGCGCTATTGCCAGCGGTGCCCTGGGCTGGAATGAGTCGATTGGCCGTCTGCTCCTTGGTATGTTTATGGCCGGTCCCATCCTGTGTGGCCTGTCACAAGTCGTCAACGATTACGCCGACCGTGAAGTCGATGCTATCAATGAGCCGCATCGCCTCATTCCTTCGGGGCAGGTCTCATTACGGCACGTCTATATTTTGACCGCTGTCCTCACCTGGATCGGAGCGAGTATTGCCCTTTTCCTGGGTCGACAGGTTGCTTTTTTTGTCGCGCTGGGCCTGGTGTTCGCTCTCGCCTACAGTTTGCGACCGATCCGGGGCAAGCGTAATGGCTGGATCGGTAACGCACTGGTGGCTATCTCTTATGAAGGTCTGGCCTGGATGGCCGGCCACGCCGCGTTTGCCCCGCTGACCGGTGAGAGTGTGACGATTGCACTCCTCTATTCGCTCGGTGCTCACGGTATTATGACCGTCAATGATTTTAAGAGCATCCGTGGCGATACCATTATGGGTATCCGTTCGATACCGGTACAGTACGGCAAGGTGATGGCTGCACGGATGGTCGTGACAACCATGGGTGTGGCCCAGATTGCGGTGATCGGGTTGCTGTTCCATTGGGGCCATCCGGTTGCGGCAACGGTTGTCGCGATCTTACTGGCAGCGCAGAGCATTCCTAACGCCCGCTTTATCCGTGACCCTGAAAACAATGAGGTCTTTTTCAACGCGACCGCGATTATGCTCTATGTCTGGGGCATGTTGGCGGCGGCGATTGGTCTGGCAGCTTGACGGGCTTGTGCCCCTAGAGGTGAGTTGGAATGGCACCACGGGTTCTGATAGTTGGCGCATCGGTAGGCGGAGCGACCGCAGCCATCACGCTGCGGTCGTTCGGTATCGAGACCATCATGCTAGAAAAGGAGTTGAGTAAGGCTAAGCCGTGTGGTGGCGCAGTACCGCCAGCCGCCTTTCGTGAATTCGATCTCCCGACCAGCCTGATTGATCGCAAGGTAAAGCAGTGTCTGATCGTGTCGCCGTCGGGCCAGGAGACGCGCGTACCGGTAGCCGGCACGATCCCCAGTGACGATGATTACGTCGCCATGGTGCGGCGCGAGGTCTTTGATAGCTTTTTGCGTCAGCGTGCCCAAGAGCGTGGTGCCGATCTGATCCACGCCCAGTTGACCGGTTTGCGGGTTGACCGGCGTGGGGTTGTCGCCACCTACCGCACGCCATCCGGCCATGAAGGTTCGGTCTGGGCCGATGTGGTCATCGGCGCCGATGGTGCCTATTCGCCAACGGCGAAGTTTCTCGGCTTACCCCATCTCCCCCGCGCAGTGGCCATTCAAGAGCGCATTAAGCTCTCCCCAGACAAGATGGCGCGCTGGGAGGAGACGGCTGACCTGTACCTCGGCTATGAAGTCAGTCCCGATCTGTACGCCTGGGCCTTTCCCAAGCGTGACCATATCGCCGTAGGTATCGGTGCCGGACCTCGCCATAGTACCGCAGCAAAACAGTTGTTGACGAACCTCAAGCGGCGGCTTGGTGATGCCCTGGCTGGTGGACAGACGATCCTGCGCGAGGCGCACGCACTGCCGATGGAACCTCGACCACATATGGCGTTTGACCGTGCGATGCTGATCGGGGATGCCGCCGGGTTGGTCGTACATACCTCTGGCGAAGGTATCTATTGGGCAATGAAGAGTGGCCAGATGGCAGCCCAAACACTGGCCGAGTATCTCGATGCTCCCAGTGCGGCAAACCTGCGCCACTACGAACGGCGCTGGTGGAAACAGTACGGCACAATGTACCGCTTCTTGCGCTTTTTGCAGATGTGGGGCTACGGTAACGAGCGGCAGATGGAGGTATTTACTGAAATGTGCCGTAATTACGATGTGCAACGCTTAACCTTCGACAGCTATATGCACAAACAGATGGCCCCCGCGCCCTGGCTGGCCCAGTTGCGGATGACTGCCGAGATTATTGCCAGTGAGGTTCGCAATTATCTCCGCCCACGAACGCCGATACGAGAACAGTTGGGATTGACGGTGGTCGAAAAAGAGCGCATGGTCGCCGCAGATTAGGCGGGGCGGGTTCCCAACCCGCCTCCAACCTGTCCGTACCCATCCCGCCCCATTCCGACGGTAGGGGCGGGTTCCCACCCACACCCAACCTGTCCGTACCCACATCCCGCCCCGTTACGGCGGTCTATGCGTTACCCACTTGTTACCCAGTAACCGATATGACGCCCCATATCACATCGTCATGGATACGTGGCTGGGCTTCCAGCCCGCGTGCAGGCATCCTCGCCACCGCCGTCAGGTGCTGGCCGTGGCCGCTGGTGCACAGGCACGAACGTCTACGCGCAGGTGGCGCATTCATGCCTGACCGACTCGATGATCGACACAAGCATATCCAGCATCCCCGTGACCAGGATGAGTAACGGTGTGCCACGCGCCGGATCGTGAGCACGGCTGCTGCACTCCAACGGTGCGGCACGGGTATGACGAGCGGGTAAGACAACCCATCCAGCACGTGCCGGAACGGCTGGAGCGGCGCACTGCCACTGAACCAGCAGCCGGGGAGGTGGTCGTTAGTGCCTGGCACGCGGTCATGCGCCTGGGCGACAGGCGCACGATAGCCCAGCGTGATAATAGACGTTCAAGCACCCTGTCACGCCTCACAGTATCAACCTGGGTTATCCCCATCTCCTCTGTGTCTCTGTGGTGATAAAGGTTGCAACCTGGTTATCTTAAGACATACGCATCTGCCAGTTCGGCCAGATAGTGAATGATCATTGCACTGCCGCCAAACAGGCAGGGCAGAAATATCTTTTCATTCGGCGCGTGCAGGTTGTCGTCAGGCAGGCCAAAGCCGGTAATGACGAGCGGCGCTTGCAGGTGTTTCTGGAAGGTTGCCGCAATTGGCAGCGTGCCTCCGCCAATTGAGAAGGCCGCCGGTCGCCCAAATGCCTTTGCGAAGGCTGTTGAAGCCACCTGCACCGTCGGATGACGATAATCAACCAGCACCGGCCACGATGCACTCAATACCTCTACCGATACCTGCACGGTTGATGGTGCCTGCTGCTGTAAGAAGTTCCGCACCAGTTCACCAATTTCAACCGGGTCTTGATGTGGTACCAGACGCATCGAGAGTTTGGCCCTGGCCTGAGCCGGGATCACCGTCTTTTTGCCCGGCCCCGTGAAACCGCCACTGATGCCGTGGATATCAAAGGTTGGCCTGATACTCGCCCGCTCAAGCGGTGTAAAGCCCTCTTCTCCGGCCAGCGCCGGCACACCGGTCAGCGCCTGCAATACCGCATCACTCACCGGTAGGCGATTGATAAACGCTCGCTCTTCGTCATCAACGATGCACACTTTCTCGTAAAACCCCGGTACCCGAACCCGGCGTGTATCACCATCTTGCAGTGCGGCAAGCAGGCGCACCAGCACGTTGAACGGATTATCCACCACACCGCCAAAGGTACCGGAGTGGAGATCGGTCTTTGGGCCACGCACAGTCACTTCCAGATAACAATTGCCCCTTGTGCCGTAGAGGATGAGTGGTTGTTGTGGGCTGAGCATCATCGAATCCACCAGCAACACCGCATCACAACGCAGCCGTTCTGCCTGATCGGCCACGAAACGATGAAGCAGCGTACTCGAAACTTCTTCTTCGCCCTCGATGATCAATTTAACGTTAACCGGCAAACGACCGCTGGTCTGGAGCCAGGAAGCCAGGGCAAAGATCACGGCCATCACCTGGCCCTTGTCATCGGATGCGCCGCGAGCATAGAGGTTCTCACCGACCAGCGAGGGTGTAAAGGGTGGTGTATGCCATTCAGCTACCGGGTCGGCAGGCTGTACATCGTAATGGCCGTAGATGAGCAGCGTTGGCGCCTGTTCGGCACCAAGCCATTCGCTGTAGACCAGTGGCAGCCCGTGGTCGGCGACAATTTCGGTGTGGTGCATCCCAATGTGCCGCAGGCAGGTTGCCAGCCATTCAGCGGCTCGCACCATATCGGCCCGGTGGGCCGGATCCATGCTTACACTGGGGATGCTGAGCAATTCGTACAGTGCAGACAGATGTTGATCACGATGTTCCGTAAGATAACTTAATGCAGCGGCCACCGGGGTCATCGCATCCTCCTTGATGAATACCTGGCTTGAAAGCAGAATCGCTTACCGGTTATTCTACTCTACAATCCACGGCAGACCGCTGACGGCACTGCTGCGTTGTTCGGGATCGGTGATGACGTTGATCAATGCCGGTTTTCCCGCTGCAAAAGCGCGCCGTATAGCCGGCGCCAGTTCGTCGAGGCGCGTGACATATTCGCCGTGCCCGCCGAGAGCACGGGCCAGTTCATCGTAGCGGGTTGGATTGAGCGCTGTGCCGACGATGGCTGCGTCTCCCCACCGTCGTCGCTGACCGTCGCGCGTTTCACCCCAACCGGCATCGTTGGCGACGACTACCACAATCGGCAACTGGTGGCGTACCGCGGTATCAAACTCCATCCCACAGAGACCAAAGGCACCATCACCCATAATTGCCACCACCGGTGCATCGGGTCTGGCCCGTTTGGCCCCGATAGCAAAGCCTAAGCCGACGCCGAGATGTCCGGTACTGCCAACCCACAGCACGCCGCTGGGGACGTAAGCGTCGAGGTATTGGATGGCGAAGGCTGCACTGTAACCGCCATCGACAACCTTGATCGCTTCGCGGGGAAGGCATTCGGCCAGCGCCTGCATCAGTTCAATCGAATGGATTGGTCGTTGATCGCGGGTTGATAATTGGGCCGCAGCAGCCGTTTGCTGGCGCATTGCAGCGATACTACCGTGCGCCAGCGCCGGCCATTCTGCATCCATTGTCCACGGCCCGGTTGCCGACACCATTGCGTTCAATTGCCGCAGTGCCTGCGCCGCATCGGCGACAATTCCGATCTCAATCGGTCGTGTCTTGCCGATACTTTCGGGATGGAGATCAATCTGGGCTACCGGTGCATCAGGCGAGAAGAGCGGCGGTCGTCCATAACCGATTGTCCAATCGAGCCGGGTGCCGATAACCAGAAAGGCGTCGGCCAGGGCGGCGGGAGACGGGTAAAAGCCGGCTGCCAGCGGATGATCGTCAGGGATGATGCCGCGTGCCAGGTTGCGCGTCAACACCGGAATGCCGGTTGTCTGGACAAAGCGAACGAGTTCGGCTTCGCCGTGCGCCCACCAGACCCCGCTGCCGGCAATAATCAGGGGCCGACGTGCCTTGCGTAGCATCTCGATCACCTGCCGGAGCAAGTCGGGATCGGCCAGCGGGCCGCTCGTCACCCGATAGTGACGCGGTTGAGGGACGGTCTCAACATCAATGGTCGCCTGCATCACCTCAAGTGGAAAGTCCAGAAAGGTCGGCCCAGGCCGACCGGTAGTTGCATGTCTGATGGCAGCAGCCGTGTATTCGGGTAGGCGCCTGGTCTCGAAGCAGGTGCGTTGCCATTTTGTGATCGGGCGCACGAGCCGGAGCTGGTCAATCGCCTGCATGACTCCAATATCCCGTCCGGCCAGTGAACCCTGCGCCGAAACGACAATCATCGGCACCTGCGCTTCATAAGCTACCTCGATCCCGGCCACCGCATTCACCAACCCCGGCGCAGCATCAACGGTGAGCAAGGCAGGACGACGCGCCAGTCGGGCAAACGCATCGGCCATATGGGCGGCATGCATTTCGTTGCGGGCATCGATGACACACAAGCCCTCTTCACGACAGGCATTGACGATCTGATAGTTGTGACCACCAACAATGGTGAAGGCATGGGTGATACCCGCTTCCCGCAATGTGCGTACCACCAGCCAGCCACCATCACCGCGCACTTTCGGCAACGGTGGTGGCGTTGGTTCGGCTGTCAGCCGGTAGATAAACCGTACCAGATCATCGTGACTCATCTGCTGACGCAGACCCAGCAAGCCGGTACGCTCAGGAGCGCCAACTCGCCGACGAATCGGTGGCGGATCGGCATCGGCAACGTCGAGAATGGCCTGGGCAACTTCAGCGGGATCACGCGCTGTCTCCCAGGCAGCGGATAGGGCAGACGCCATTCGTAAGACACGATCAGCGTAGGGACTATCAGGTTTCAGCGCTGAACGGGCCTGGGCAATCGCATTCGCCGGCATCGCCGTCTTGAACATCCCACAGGGTTGAACGACCGAGACGTGGATGCCGAACGGAGCCACCTCTTGATACAGACTGTCGGAAAAACCTTCCACTGCATGCTTGGTTGCAGTGTAGAGACCTTGAAACGGGAAGCCGATGACCCCGCTATCCGATGAAAGATTGATAATCCGCCCACCCCCAGCCGCCCGCATCACCGGCAAGACAGCCTGCGTGATCAGCATCATCCCGATGATATTGACATCGAACAGGCGCCGGATGTCGGTCAATGACACCTCTTCGAGCGGGCCACCGTGACCCAGACCGGCGTTATTCACCAGCACATCGATCCGTCCAAACCGGTCGATCACCGCTGCCACACCAGCCTGGATGGTCATCGGATCGGTAAGATCGATAGCAACCGGAAACAGACATCCGTCTTCTGAGGAAGGTAGCGCGGCGAGCAGTTCGAGGCTACGGTCGGCAGCAGCGACATACTCGCCACGTTCGAGAAGCTGTCGCACGAGGCTGCGCCCAAAACCACCTCCGGCACCGGTGATCAACCAGACTCGTCGAGAGATTGTCGCCGTCATACTACCCCTTCCTGCAGCTATGCCGCATCACAAGCAAGGCCAGCAAACCATCAGTGGCAACCAACATCCAGGCAGCGGGTGACAGGAACTACCGCTAAAACAGCGCATTGAAGACATCAATCACTAGTTCATTGGCAATCGCATCGGGCAGCGCATCGAGCACTTCGTTAATCAGAGCCATATCGGTCGGTAACCGGCCTTCAGCCAACCCGATGGCCTGCCAGAGCTGTTGTACAGCGGACGGAGAATGATCAACGGTCAGCGAACGAACGGCCATCTCAACCAGATTGCGGTCAACCGGCGGCCAGTGGCGCACCTCGGCAACGCAGGCTGCAAGATCGGCGAGCAGTGCATCAACGTAGCCAGCTACCCCATACGAAACCGAGAAATGGATGTTACGTGGCGAGTGTGGAGCTGACAATTGCGGCTGAACATACCATCCACGCCGACGCATCGCATCGGCCAGTTGAAAGACGTTGATGGTTGGTGAGGCCACAGCCACCATACTCATCACCGGTTGACCCAGCACCTGAAGATCGGGAATTGCCGCAATCCCGGCAATCAGACGGTCGGTGGCGTCCTGGACAACCGCCACGATCTGACGATAGCCGACGGCACCGAGGTAACGCAAAAGTGCCCAGGCCGCCGCCAGCGGCCCCGCCGAACGAGAACTGAGCACCGTTGGGTTGATGACCGTATAGGCTGTGGTATCGGTCGAAGCAAACAACTGATAGCGGCGCAACGCACGATGGCGGTAGAGAATGACCGATGCCCCTTTGGCGGCGTAGCCATACTTGTGCAAATCAACCGAAAGCGATGTCACCCCCGGCACACTCAGATCGAAGGGCGGAATCTCACGACCCAACTGACGTAGAAACGGCAGATACATCCCACCAACACAGGCATCAACGTGGCAAAGCAGGCCGTATTCCTGGGCAAGTGCTGCGATGTCGGCCACCGGATCGAGCGCACCCTGGGCATACGAAGGCGCTGACGCCACCAGCATAATGGTACGCTCGTTAATCGCGGCCCGCATCGCCGCCACATCAGCCGCGAAGGTTAGCGGGTCAAAATCAACCACGACCGGCTTGACGCCCAGATAGTGCGCCGCTTTGTGAAAAGCGGCATGGGCAGTACGCGAGAGCACCATTTCGGGTTGATCAATCCCTGGCCGCTGGTGGCGTGCCCAGTCACGAGCCGTCTTGACCGCGAGCAGAATACTCTCAGTCCCACCTGATGTCACATTCCCGCACGTCTCTTCATCACCACCGAGCAGATCGGCAACCATCCGCACCACTTCCTGTTCGAGGTGAGCGGTGCTGGGAAAGGTGGTGGGATCAAGGCAATTCTCGGTCAGATAATGGAGATACGCCTGTTGCATGAGATCGGTTGCCGCTGCATCTGGTTGATAGACATACGCCCACACCCGACCGTGTTGCCAATCGAGATCGGCCATTTTAAAGCGCTGTAGTGCGCTCAGAATTTCGGCTGGAGCCATTCCTGTAGCAGGAAAACTCACGACACAACCCTTTCCGGCGCCAATGCCGCTTTCGGCGCTCGCTCCAACGGATACTTCCACATACAAAAGACGATGATCAAGGCGGCGATAATTGTCGTGCCACCGATCAGAAAACGAATGCCCCAAATGGCGCCAGGAGTTTGCAGATCACTCCCGGCGACATAGCCGGCCAGCGACAGCACACTCGCAAAGAGCACCCCTTGCGCCGAGAAGGCCAGTTTGGTAATCCCACCATTCATCCCGAAGAAGATACCTTCCCGGCGTACACCATGGCGAGCCGCGTCGTCATCGATCACCTCGGAGATCAGCGGAAACGGCATCAACATCGAACCGGCAAGCCCTGGCACCACCAGCAGTGTGCCCATCAGGCCGGAGACAAAATCGGTTGCCAGCATCATCATCACAAAACCGGGAATAAAGCAGAGACTGGTAATCATCCAGGCGCGCCGCGGCCCGATCCGGGTGACCAGTGGTCGCCAGGCCAGCAGCATCGGAATGGTGAGCAAAATCGGCACTCCCAGCAGAATCGCTTCTGCATCGCCAGCGCTCAGCCGGATACCGGCCACTTCGATAGGCCCCTGAATACCCAGCGCATATTTGCGCCAGAATGGGAGCATAGCAGCCAGTGCCAGCCAGACATACTCTTTGGCGATGTTCGCGCCAATAAACCAGCGAAACGGTCGACTGGCGAGCGTAATCCGCAACGCGGTGAGCAGATGTACCTGCTGACCGTCATGCTGCACCGGAGCTTCACGCACCCCAATCATTGCGATCAGGTAGCCCACCCCTACCAGCGTTCCCATGATTGCCCCCATCCAGATGTAGCCCACCGTCTCGGCCAGAATCGGCGCCAGAATAAACGACAGCAGAAGGGCAATGGTCGCCAACACCTCACGGGTTGCCGACAGATTGATCCGTTCGCGTAAATTAGGGGCTACTTCAGGAAAGAGCGAATTGTAGGCGATAATGGTCAGGCTGTAGAGGGTATCGAAGATGAACAGAATGATGAGAAAATAGGCGGCTAACAACCAGGGTGACTGCCCCGGCGGTGTCCAGAGAAAAAAGAATGAGAGGCCGAGCGGCACTGCGCCAAAGACGACATACGGCACACGCCGTCCCATTGGTGTGCGCGTGCGGTCGGATAACTGCCCCATCAAGGGGTCATTAATCGCATTCCACAAACCGTAGATTGTCCAGATAATACCGGCAGTAGCGGCACTTAGCCCTAACACATCCACATAGTAGAACTGAATCCGATTACCGAAGACCTGGTAGGCAATTGTGTTGGCAAAATTGCCCATCGAATACGTGATGTAGCGCAGCAGCCGACTCATACCTCGCTCCTTCCTGGATCACCGCCCTTATGTGCTATTGCCGGGTTCTGATGGATCGGGAAAGCCCAGCAACCTGGCCGTGTAAAGGTGCAAAAATTGCTTGAAGGCGGCCACCCGCTCCGGGTCGGCAGGATCAAGTCGCAGACCGGTCGGATCGAGTGGCCCACCGGCAAAGTAGCCGTAGAGTATCCAGGTAAAGCTATGGAGGATGAGGCGCAGATCAGGCGTTGGCGCAATAGAGCCGGCAGCCTGCGCACGCTGCAAGAGATCAAGCACCAGCGTATAAAGCGGTGCCGAGACCTCAGCTTCCAGCGCACCCGGCGAATCATCCTGTTCGAGCCAGCGCCGCAGCCAGAGGCGCGGCATTTCGGGATGGGTCAGCGTAAGATCAACCAGCGCGTCAATCAGATCATTGAGCCGCTGTTGGAGCGCTACCGGATCAGAGATGAGCGCTGGTGGAATGTCACCAATATGGGCGGTAATCACTGCCTGTTCGCGTTCGGCTAACCGTCGAAAAACGCTCCGGTAGAGATCGAGCTTGCTACCGACGTGGTAGTGAATGGTTGCGATATTCAAACCTACGGCTGCGGCCAGCGCACGCATCGACATGCCGTGATAGCCATAACTGGCGAAGAGTGCCGCGGCGGCAGCGAGAATACGCTCAGCACTCCCACCGGCTTCAGTCTGACTTTCATGCATCATTGCATCGCTCCTAAACTGCTAGGCCGCTGTGAACACGCTGCAATCTGTGGTGATAACCTGAGCCAGGGTGATGGTGATTGAGCGATTCACCGACTCATTCGTGCGCTGTTGTGAGACGCTTCATTGCGTGGATGTATTTAATCAATCGCTTGATGGAATGAAGTATAGACATACGACGGGTGGTTGTCAAGAGGTGGGGTGATGATGGTAGAGTATCTTATCCGTTCAAGATCATTGCTCATCAACACACCGACGGTCTGGGTGTCCAGACCGTCGGTGGCAAGGAAGACAGCAATGCGCGCGTTAAAGACTATGTCTCGTCGATAAATGGATAGAGCATCCGACCGGTCAGATCGGTATGGCTCCCCAACGCATACGGTGGCCGGTAATCTTCCAGTACCCGAATGTAGTTTGCCCGCTCAAACGCTGCCGGCTCGGCCACTGCCCGCTGGCTCATACTCCCACGGAGTTGTGAAATCGACTCATACTCGTGTTCGGTGAGCCATAATTCCATATCGTGCAGAACACTGCGCAAGACATCGGGTGCCCGCCCACGCAGTAGGGCTGAAGCCATCATGGCTACGCTGGCACCTGCCATCAAGCCCTTCAGAGCATCAATGGCGCTATGCACACCACTGCTAATCGCGAACTCCACTGGAATCCGCCCGTAGAGCAGGGCAATCCAGCGTAGTGGCAGACGTAATTCGGCTGATGTGCTCAGTTGCAGGTTCGGGCGCACTGTCAGTTGTTCGAGGTCGAAATCGGGCTGGTAAAAGCGGTTAAACAGCACCAGTGCATTCGCACCGGCTTCCATCAATCGCCAGGCGAAATTGGGCAAGGCGGTGAAATAGGGGCCAATCTTGACCGCCAGGGGAATGGTGATCTCGGCCCGCACGGCACGCACCAGTTCCACATACGTATCTTCGAGTTCACTGCTGGTGATGTTGGTATCCACCGGTATGAAATAGATATTTAATTCGAGTGCATCTGCTCCCGCTTCCTGGATCAGACGGGCATAACGCACCCAGCCACCTGCCGACACGCCGTTGAGGCTGCCGATCACCGGAATACTCAATGCGCGTTTCAATGCCGCCACCTGTTCGAGATAGCGTTCCGGGCCAACGCTGTACACACCGTGTTCGGGCAGATAGCTGAGCGCTTCGGCGAAACTCTCGGCGCCGTAGCTGAGCATCCGATCAAGTTCGAGGCTGTTTTGAATGATCTGTTCCTCGAAGAGCGAATACATCACGATTGCGCCCAGGCCGGCCTCTTCAAGCTGGCGGGCCAGCTCAACGTTCCGGCTAATCGGAGATGCCGCAGCGACCAGCGGTGTGCGCAGTGGCATCCCCAGATAGGTCGTACTCAGATCAATCATCGCAGCCCCTCCTTGGTTTCAGCCAGCAGCTCATTTGCCATCCACTGTAAATGGGCCCATTTCAGCGCTACCTGCCGCCGCAAACTGGCGAGCAACTGTTCGTAGCGCGCCGGATTAGCCTGTTGTAGCATCTGGAAGCGTCCTTCGCCACGCAGGTAGACTTCAGGATCGATAGTTGGTGCCTTCGAGTCAATCGTCAGCGGTGAGCCTTCGTGAATAGCCGGATTGTAACGGTAGAGCGGCCAGATGCCCGACTCGACTGCCAGGCGCTGTTGTTCCAGCCCACGGCGTAGATCGTAACCGTGCGCAATACAGTGGCTGTAGGCAATAATGAGCGACACACCGGGATAAGCTTCAGCCTCCTGGAAGGCGCGCAGGGTCTGGACATCATCGGCCCCAAACGCGACGCGGGCTACGTAGACATCACCGTAGGTCATCGCAATCTGAGCCAGATCTTTCTTTACGCCACCCTTGCCACTGGCGGCGAACTTGGCAACTGCACCGGTTGGCGTTGACTTGCTGGCCTGTCCACCGGTGTTGGAATAGACTTCCGTATCCAACACCAGAATGTTCACATCGCGCCCCGAAGCGAAGACGTGGTCGAGACCACCAAAGCCGATGTCGTAGGCCCAGCCATCACCACCCACAATCCAGATACTGCGTCGGATCAGCACATCGGCCAGCGCCAGCAGATCACGCATCTGTGGTGCTTCTGGCGGATTATCCTGCAACAGCTCAGTTAGACGCTGCTTGAGGATGGCTACCCGTTCACGCTGTTCACGAATACCGGCTTCTGTGCGCTGATCGGCATTGAGCAAGTCCTCGACAAACTCAGCACCGAGCAATGGCCGTAACCGCTGAAGCAGCATCTGCGCGTGCGCGAGTTGCTGATCGATGCTCAACCGCATCCCCAGCCCAAACTCACCGTTATCCTCAAAGAGCGAGTTACACCAGGCCGGCCCCCGCCCCTCGGCGTTGGTCGTCCAGGGGGTGGTCGGCAAGTTCCCACCGTAGATCGACGAGCAGCCGGTCGCGTTCGCAATAATCGCCCGATCACCGAAGAGCTGGCTCAACAACTTGAGATAGGGGGTCTCGCCACAGCCGGCGCATGCGCCGGAAAACTCCATCAGCGGCACAAACAACTGCGTGTGCTTCACGCTGCCCATCGGGATCTGCGTGCGGTCAACGTCAGGTAGCGAGAGGAAGAAGTCCCAGTACGTCGCCTCGCGTGCGCGAATGGGGGCTTGTGGTTGGAGATTGATTGCCTTGCGACCGACAGCCCGCTTGTCTTTCACCGGACAGGCTTCAACGCAGAGGCCACAACCGGTACAATCTTCGGGTGCGACCTGCAAAGTGTAACGCTGACCGGGAAACTCTTTGAAGCGGGCCGGTGCGCTCAGGAAGCCTTCAGGAGCGCCGGCGAGTGCCTCTTCAGGGTACACCTTCGCCCGAATCGTCGCGTGCGGGCAGACGAAGACGCATTTGTTGCATTGGATACAGATATTCGGATCCCAGACCGGTATTTCGAGCGCGATATTACGCTTCTCCCATTTGGTTGTCCCGGTGGGGAACGAACCGTCGATTGGAATTGCGCTTACCGGCAACTCATCACCGCGACCGGCAATCATCGCGCCCAGGACATCCCGTACAAATGCGGGGGCGTTGGCCGGTACCGGAGGCCGCATCGCCAGACCGTTATCTTCAGTCGGCGGTGGAATGGGCACTTCGTAGAGACGATCAAGGGTGCGATCCACGGCTGCCCAGTTCTGCCGTACCACTGTATCGCCGCGCCGACCGTATGTCTTCTTGATAGCCTGTTTGATTGCAGCAATCGCCTCATCGCGCGGCAGCACACCGCTAATGGCGAAGAAACAGGTCTGCATCACGGTATTGATGCGTCCACGCATGCCGACTTCATTGGCGACAGCGGTGGCATCAATCACATAGAAACGTAGCTTCAGATCGCGAATCTTGCGTTGCACTACCGACGGTAACTGATGCCAGACCTGATCCGGGCCGTAGGGGCTATTCAGCAAGAACACTCCCCCAGGCGCTGCATACTGCAACACATCAAACCGTTCGAGGAAGCTAAACTGATGGCAGGCGACGAATTGCGCCTGACCCTTGCCGATCAGGTAGGGTGTTGCCAATGGGGATGGGCCGAAGCGCAGGTGTGAAATGGTTACCGACCCCGATTTCTTCGAGTCGTAGACGAAATAGCCCTGCGCGTAACGTTCGGCATCACCTTCGCTACTATCACCGATGATCTTGATACTATTCTTGTTTGCGCCGACGGTACCATCAGAACCCAGCCCCCAGAACACACAACGGACGGTGCCCGGCGGATCGATGCAGAGGTCTGGATCATATTCAAGGCTACTGTTGCTCACATCGTCGATGATACCGACGGTAAAGTGCGCTTTCGGTTGGGGCTTGTTCAACTCGGCAAACACTGCTGCCGCCATCCCTGGCGTGAACTCCTTCGACGACAGACCATAGCGGCCACCGATGATCGTGATCGGCTGCCCGCGCAGAGCGGCAACGACATCGAGGAAGAGCGGCTCACCGGCAGCTCCCGGTTCTTTAGTGCGGTCAAGCACGGCAATCGCTCTCACCGTTGGCGGCAGTACGGCGCGGAATGCGGCCTCTGCAAACGGACGGAAGAGCCGAACCTGTACCACCCCAACCTTCTCCCCCTGTTGATTAAGATAAAAGGCAGTCTCACGAGCTGTCTCACCACCCGAACCCATCACGACAATCACCCGCTCGGCATCAGGCGCACCGAAATAGTCGAAGAGGTGATACTGCCGACCGGTGATACTGGCGAAGCGATCCATCTGCGCTTGCACGACGGCGGGGAAGGCGTCAAGGATTGGCTGGATACGCTCGCGGGCTTGAAACGCCACATCGGGATTCTGCGCGGTACCGCGAATGACCGGATGTTCTGGCGACAGCGCATGCGCACGCTGATCATGAACCCACTCATCTTTAATCATTGCCCGGATTTCGTCATCCTCAAGCGCAATGATTGTATTCACCTCGTGCGAGGTGCGAAATCCGTCGAAGAAGTGGATCACCGGCAACTTCCCGGCCAGCGAACTGGCGTGGGCAATCAGGGCCAGATCGTGTGCCTCTTGCACCGAAGCCGAGGCCAGCATACCCACGCCGGTCGCCCGTGCTGCCATCACGTCGGAATGATCACCAAAGATTGACAACCCCTGCGTCGCGATGGCCCGGGCAGCCACATGGAAGACACCGGGGGTCATCTCAGCCGCCATCTTGAACAGGTTCGGGATCATCAACAACAAGCCCTGCGATGCCGTAAACGTCGTAGTCAACGCACCGGTCTGCATCGCACCGTGCAGTGCACCGGCAGCCCCACCCTCTGATTGCATCTCGTAAACAGTGGGCACCACACCCCACAGATTAGGTTTACCGGTGGCGGCAAAGGCATCGGCCTGTTCACCCATCGGGGTCGAAGGAGTTATCGGATAAATTGCTATAACTTCACTCAGTTGATAGGCAACATTCGCAACCGCTTCATTGCCATCGAGTGTAATCCGTCGCGATCCCATCATTGCCTCCTTGCCTGTATGCAGGAATCGTTTCGCCTGCCTTGTACCAGTATAGACATATCAAGGGAAGACTACCGATAAAACTCAGGCAACCAGCAGTGATGATTACTTCATTCTGTAACCATTCGGCACAAAAATTTCATCTATTTTTTAACTTCAGCTCAACTTTTCTGTTCCACGAAAGACTACGACCGTCTATAATAGGCGTGGTTTCGCATACAGGTACTACTGGAGAAGCGCATGCAGCGCACAACCCTGATCCTCGACCGATCATCTGCTCTGCGGGAGACCTTTGGCATTGAAGCCAGTTGGTGGTCTAACGCCTTCGTCACCGATCTTCAGGCACTGGTTCTGCGGGTAACCGGCGTTCCTGCCCGTGTTACCGCGACCATTCAGATCGCCGCTGAAGCAATTGAGGGGCCGTTGTTGATCGTGAGCGGCGACACTCCTCACCTTCCCGAAAGCCGGATCCGCGATGCGTATACATTGCTGGATAACGGGGCAGACCTGGTGATCGGCCTGTGTGATCGTGGAGGCTGGTATGCGCTGGGAGTACGTCAATCAACAGCGATAGGCAGGATTCCCGTAACCTTAGAAGATCTTCGCCCCTGGTTGGACGGTTTGCAACGACGTGGTCTGCACGTTGCGCGTCTTCCACTCTGGTTTCGGATTACCTATCCCTCCGACCTGGCAACGCTGGCTGTCGCACTCCGCACCATGCCGGGCAATTATGCCCCGGCAACCCGTCATCTTTTAGGCGATAACGCGAGCGCCCTGGAACGGGAGTGGGGGGCGTAGTTGTTGGTTCAATATCTTAGCAAGGCGATCAGAGAAAGGGTGACCTGAGACATAGAGAGCGGGAAGAGACGACCAGATCACACAATGAAAGAAGACCACCCTGGCTATCCACGAGCACAGACTCCGCTGAATGACATCCGCACACAACAGCAGGACACGAGCAGCATTCCGTAGCACGCAAAAGAATATCACATACACGAACTACGAGAGATATGTCACACCACTAGCATGCCATCCGCCGAGCACGAATGGATATGGTGTAGATGTGCGGCTGTGCCTCGCAAATCATACTAACAACAAACATCAATCGGCCCTGGGAAAGCCGAAATGAACAAGAATGAGGACTTCTCCAGTGCTCTTTTTGCCTAACCAGGACTCGCTTGCATCACCATCGATGAGCCAGATATTGTGGCTGGAGGAAGATAACGCTACCTGGCTACCAAATCTCTCACCAATTCGACCAGATCGAAACAGAGTTGAGAGTCTTCCCCAACATAATCGCACCTCACCACGCCACATCAGATCACAATAGCCCACAGTGCAGAAATATTAACCTGTCCATTGTCAGGCGCCGCTTGACAACGAACAATTGGTATGACTACGATTGTTCTAATCTGGTGACCAACCACACCACAATCACAACACCAGACGGGCATTGTCGTCATCACCACACATTCCTCCGCCCCTGAACCACGCACTGTAATGCCCTCTTGATCGGCGAACTACTTCACCTGAGAGGTGCACGATGACCAGCACTTCTTTCCCACGCTTAACGACACCCTTTCCCCACTGTCACCGGCCACTACCAGCGATCCTGACCCTCAACCTGATACTGGCCTTACTTTTCACTCTGATCCAATCGCTCACTGCCACACTTCCCTCGCTTGCCCCATCACCGGCACCGCCGCTTCCTTACGCTCGCGCTGATAGTAACTTCTTCATCGAAAATCGCGGCCAGTTTGACCCTAACGTTGTGGCAATACTGCCTGGCCGTAACGCCCGTCTGGTAATGAGAAATGACGGCCAGCTACAGCTGTCCGTCAACGGTGCTCCACCACTCACTCTGTCGTTCAACGTTGAGGGGAGCCACACCGCACCCCAGGTCAACCTGCACGGGCCGCTGGCAACCAAAGTTTCATTCCTGACCGGCAACGACCCCAGTCGCTGGCAGACAGGCGTACCGGTATGGGAAGCAGTGCGTTTGAGACTGGCGCCGGAATTGATGCTCGAGCTGACCGTGACTGAACAACGGTTACGCATCCGCGCTATCACCGATGATCCTGCTATGCTTACTCGTATTGAGATGCAGGTAAGTGGCGGTGACGTGATTGGTGTTACCACGGGCGAACTGACTGTGCAGGCCGGCAACCGGTATCTCCTGTTACCACTGCTGGAGGCGGTAACTCGCACTGGAGTAGCCCATCACCTGACCATTGCACCGGTTATCGTAGCCGAAGGAGTCGTGAAAGCACCGGTTAGCACGTCGTTGGGTAGCGATGAACACAACCCGCCAGCGTCTACGCAAACCAGCGTTGCAATGATGCTGGGAGCAAGTACGTTTTTGGGTGGTTCGTACGGCAATGCTCGCGATGAAGGTAACACGGTTGCTCTGGACAGACAAGGTTCGGTCTATGTGGCAGGGCATACTGGCTCGTTCGACTTTCCAACTACACCTGGGGTGTTTGGTACATCGTACTACGATAACGGTGATGCCTTCATCAGCAAACTAAGCAGCGACCTCTCCACACTCAACGCCAGCACTGTCTTTGGCGGCTCCAGATATGATAACGCCCAAACTCTCACACTCGATGCGCAGGGCAATGTCTATCTGGCAGGTATTACCGACTCAGCCGATTTCCCGATCACGCCTGGAGCATTTGCTCCATCGTACAATGAAAATAGTAGCGGTTTTATCAGCAAACTAAGCAACGATCTAACTACATTACTTGGCAGCTCTTTTCTCGGAGGGAATAATAATGAAAATATTAAGTCTATTGCCGTTGACACACAAGGTAACGTCTATGCGGTCGGATATACCTTTTCCGCCGACTTTCCGACTACACCGGGTGCGTATGATACCTTTTGGGATGCTACCTCCGATGGCTTCGTGAGCAAAATAAGCAGTGATTTCACGACGCTACTCGCCAGCACGTTTCTCAGTGGAAGTCGTGATGATCAAATTGGTGCAATCGCTCTTACTACCGATGGTACTATCTTCGTGGTTGGTCAGACATGCTCTCCTGACTTTCCCACTACCGCAAATGCCTATGATAAATCCTTTGATGGCAGGTATATAGATGCTTTTGTAAGTAAACTCAGCAATGATCTATCAACACTCATTGAGAGTACTTTTTAGGTGGAGATGATAACGATCAGGCGACCACCATCGCCATCGATGATCGGGGGAACGTCTACGTCGCAGTGAAAGGTAGTTTTGCCGACATTCCCATCTCGCCAGGAGTATCCGATCCCTCTTCGGATAATCGCAATGGCTCTTTTGTTATCAAATTAAGTAGCGATCTCGCCTCGCTACTCGCGAGCACTTTTTTCAACGACAGATATAGCAGTATTCATGGAATTGCTATCGACACCCAGGGCAACGTCTACGTGGCTGGAGAGACCGCTTCTACCGATTTCCCAACTACACCAGAAGCGTATGACCGGTCGTATAATGGCAGTCATTATGATGGCTTTGTGAGTAAGCTGAGTAATGACTTAACCACTATTCTTGCCAGTACATTCCTCGGAGGAAATGATACAGATGAAATAAAAGCCCTCACCCTCGATACCAGGAACAACGTCTACGTGGTTGGCACAACGAGTTCGCTCGACTTTCCAACTAGTAGTGGAGCATTTGCGAGATCGTACCATGGTGGTATGACGGATGCCTTTGTAAGCCGGCTAAATGGTGATCTGACCACGCTGCTCGCCAGCACCTTCCTCGGCGGTTCTCGCGAATCTAACGGTAACGATAGAGCCAATTCGATAGTTATTAGCAACCAGAATTCCATTTACGTCGCAGGCAGCACAACGTCTATCAATTTTCCGACCACATCGGGAACATTTGACACTTCATACCATGAAGGTCCTGAACCCGATGTTAAAGACGCCTTTGTGAGCAAGCTGAGCGATGACCTCACCACATTATTCGCCAGCACCGTCCTCGGTGGTTATAATGACGATCAGATTAACACCCTTGCCCTTGATCCCCATGGCAATGTCTATGTAGCAGGTTGGACCGGGTCGTCCGACTTCCCAACCACACCTGGAACGTATGATACGTCAATTGATGGTTACGCCGATGCTTTCATAAGCAAACTCAATAGTGACCTCTCCTCTCTCATGTTCAGCACGTTTCTCGGCGGTAGAGGGTGGGAAAGTATTACCGCCTTCGCCTTTGATATCCAGGGCAACATTTATGTAGCAGGGGCAACATCCTCGGCTGACTTTCCAACTACTCCAGATGCCTATAACCCCTCGTTCAATCATTCCTACAATGCCTTTGTGAGTAAGCTAAACAGTAACCTCTCCATTCTACAGGCCAGCACGTTCCTTGGTGGCAGTGCTGGCGACATTATTGCTGATCTCACATTGGATGGTAATGGTGACGTATATGTCGTAGGCGCAACCAACTCTAGTGACTTCCCAACTACTTCTGGAGCGTATGATCCATCATTCAATGGCTCTAATGATTTTTATGATGATGCCTTTGTCAGCAAGTTAGACGGTACGCTTGCTCATCTCATTGCGAGTACATTTCTCGGAG
The DNA here is from genome assembly GCF_000018865.1 of Chloroflexus aurantiacus J-10-fl. Taxonomy (NCBI): domain Bacteria; kingdom Bacillati; phylum Chloroflexota; class Chloroflexia; order Chloroflexales; family Chloroflexaceae; genus Chloroflexus; species Chloroflexus aurantiacus. The sequence goes on along the minus strand of NC_010175.1, from coordinate 2,836,880 downwards.
GTCTCTATATAGACTATGCAGTAGCAGTCACTACTGATTCTCAGAGAAATGTCTACGTAGTGGGGGTAACCTGGTCTAATGACTTCCCAGCTACATCAGGAGTGTATAACAGCTCATTCAACGGGTATGAAGACGGTTTTGTGAGCAAATTAAGCAACGACCTGTCTACTCTACTCGCCAGCACCTTCTTTGGAGGCAGTCATAGGGATCTACCCGGGGACATCGCTTGGACACGACAGGGCACCCTTGTCGTAGCAGGAAGTACCGCTTCGGCAAATTTTCCCACCACACCAAATGCGAGCGATCCATCACTCAGTGGTTTTTTCAACGCTTTCGTCAGCAATTTCAGCAGCGATCTGGCGACCCTGCGTTTCAGTACCTTCCTCGGCGGGAGTCAATGGGACGAAGCCACCGCTATTGCCATCGATCACCGGGACACCATATATGTAGTCGGATCTACACAATCTACTGACTTCCCAATGACTACTGGCGCATACGCCACAACCCTCCGAGGCAGTGAAGACACCTTTATTAGCAAGTTGACATACACCTTTACCAAAACCAGTCCTGACCATAACGCCATCCATCCACCGTCCAGCATCACCTTGCAGTGGCAATCTATCGACAACACTGTTCACCACTACCGTTACTGTCTTGCCACTACTCCTGACTGCACACCCACAATCAACGTCGGTAATCGTACCAGTGTGACCATAACCAACGTCAGTCCTGATACGACCTACTACTGGCAGGTGCGCGCCTGTGCTGATAGCGACTGTACAACGTTTATGGATGCTGACAACGGGCAGCATTTCTCGTTCACGGTACGCTTCGCTATCTACCTGCCGCTCACGATCAGGTAGGCAGGCAGGGTATGGCAATGGGTCCTTGCTACCACAGCACCACCGGCATGGTGACAACCTCTATTGGTCGCCTGCGCAGTACATCCTTAGGAAAACCTGGCAATCATCCCGCACCGGTTCATCTTATGCTCCACCCCCCCGTGACAAGTGGCGAAACTTGTGCTATACTCTCTAACGGCGTGCATCAGATGCACGCCAACCTTTTACGTTAGAAGACTTAGCACTCTCACCTCACGAGTGCTAACCAGCGACCAGCGAGGCAGGATACAGCGATGAGCGGACCTCTGACCGAACGCCGGCAGATGATACTCAAGCTGGTCATTCAAGAGTTTGTTGATACGGCAACGCCAGTTGCCTCCGAGACGCTGGTGCGTAAATATCGCCTTCCCGTCTCCTCGGCGACTGTGCGTAATGATATGGCTGCGCTCGAAGAGTTGGGCTTTCTCACCCATCCGCATACGTCGGGCGGGCGGATTCCGACCGATGCCGGCTATCGCTTTTTTGTCGAGAATTTAATGGAGCGCACCACTCTCTCCCCCGCCGAGCAGCGCATGATCCGCCACCAGTTTTATCAGGTGCGTGGGGAACTCGATCAGTGGGTGCAACTGGCCTGTGCAGTGCTGGCCCGCACGGCGCACAATGCCTCGGTGGCTACTGCGCCCCGCGCCGAGCAGCTCCGCTTTAAGAGCCTGGAGCTGATCGCCATCCACGAGACGATGGCGCTGGCGGTGATTGTCTTTCACGGCGGGATTGTGAAGCAACAGACGCTGCCTATCGAGCCGGGACGGACTCCCGAAGACCTGCGTCGCGCTGCCGGGCTGGTGAGTGATTTGCTGGCCGATGCTACGCTCAGCCGGGCCGAAGAGCTGGCCGCTATCGCAACCTTTAATGGGGTGCCACTGAGCGAGTTTGAACGCACGCTTGTCGATCTGGTAGTGCGGGCAATGAGTGTGTTTGAAGAGCAGGCGCAGGAACAGATTTATTCCGATGGCATCCTGGAAATGCTGAGCCAGCCGGAATTTTTGCCTGCCAGTGGCCGTGATGATGCCGAGCGAGCCATTGAACGCCTGCGCCGCACGCTGGAGATTTTGAAGAGTGGTCGTGGCCTGAGTCCACTGATCCCCCAGGCCCTCGCCTCTGGTGGCGTTCAGGTGATTATCGGTGGCGAACACAGCGAAGATACCATGCGTGATTATAGTGTTATTCTGGCCCGCTACGGCGTGGAAGGCGCATTGGTAGGTGTGCTCGGTGTGATTGGGCCGACCCGGATGGCTTACCCACGCTCAATCTCAACCGTGCGTTATATTGCGTCGCTGATGACTAATCTGCTGGCCGATCTGTACCACGTTAATACCCGTCCTTCTGATATAGAACCTGCCGCTGAACTATAGGCGGTGTATAGTAGATAATGAGAGGAACCTATGCCAGACACTGAGGAAGTGAAACCTGAGACAACCACCGAAGCTGCTGCACCTCAGTCAGCAGACAAGGCTGTAGCCGAAACTCCTGACACGACGGTAGAGGCTGCTACGTCTGAAGCCGCTGATCCGGCAGCCGTCATTGCCGATCTGCAAAACCGCCTGGCGCAGGCCGAAGCCCAGGCTGCCGAGTACAAGGATCAGTGGATGCGAGCGGTCGCCGATTACCGCAATTTCAAGCGCCGCACCGAAACTGAACGCACCGAGCTGGTGCGAAATGCTGGCGCAGCCCTGATCTTGAAGCTGCTGCCGGTGCTCGATGATTTCGAGCGCGCTATTGCCAATATTCCACCCGACATTGCCGAAACACCGTGGTGGCAGGGCACGCAACTCATTGCCCAGAAATTGCGTACCATCCTCGAAAGTGAGGGAGTTAAGCCGATTGAGGCATTGGGGCAAGAGTTTAACCCCAACCTCCACGAAGCGGTGATCTATGAAGATGCTGAGGGTCAGGAAGGTAAGGTCATCGCCGAATTGCAGCGTGGTTATCTGCTGCACGACCGCGTGATCCGTCCGAGTATGGTCAAGGTAGGTCGCGGATAAAGTCGCCAAAAGCCTGTTTAAGGTAAAGGGTAGTTACCAATGCCAAAAGTGATTGGGATTGATCTGGGGACAACGAATTCGGTGGTTGCAGTGGTTGAAGGGGGTGATGTCGTTGTCATCCCCAACGCTGAAGGTTCGCGCCTGACCCCCTCCGTTGTTGCAATTACAAAATCTGGCGAGCGAGTTGTCGGTCAGGTTGCCCGCCGACAGGCCGTCACCAATCCTGAGAATACGATCTTCTCGGTAAAACGGTTTATTGGCCGTAAGTTTAACGAGCCTTCGGTGCAACGCGATAAAGAGCTGGTGCCGTATCAACTCACTGCGGCTCCCAACGGCGATGTCCGCGTTTTGATGGCCGGTCGTGAGTATGCCCCACCAGAGATTTCGGCGATGGTTTTGCAGAAGCTCAAGGCCGATGCCGAGGCATACCTCGGCGAGCCGGTAACTCAGGCGGTGATTACTGTCCCGGCCTACTTTAACGATAGCCAGCGCCAGGCTACGAAAGATGCCGGCAAGATTGCCGGCCTCGAGGTGCTGCGTATTGTGAACGAGCCAACGGCCAGTGCGCTTGCCTATGGCCTGGATAAGAAGGGCCAGGATGAGCTGGTGGTCGTCTACGATATGGGTGGCGGCACTTTCGACGTCAGTATTCTTGAGCTGAGCGAAGGTGTGATTGAGGTAAAGGCTACCAGTGGCGATACCCACCTCGGTGGGGACGATTTTGACCAGCGGATTATTGATTGGCTGGCCGATGAGTTTCAGAAAGAACACGGAATCGATTTGCGCAGCGACCGGGTAGCGCTTCAGCGCCTGAAAGAAGCGGCTGAAAAGGCCAAGATGGAGCTTAGCTCGTTGATGCAGACCGAGATCAGTCTGCCATTCATCACGGCAGATTCCAGTGGCCCGAAACATCTGAGCGCTACGCTGACCCGCTCGCGCCTCGAACAGCTCTGCGCCGATCTGATCGAGCGCAGCATGGGGCCGGTTCGCCAGGCGTTGCGTGACGCCGGTTTGCAACCCAGCCAGATCGATGAGATCATTCTGGTTGGTGGTCAGACCCGGATGCCGGCAATTCAGGCCGCCGTCCGCAATTTCTTTGGCAAAGAACCGAACCGCAGTGTGAACCCAGATGAGGTAGTCGCCATTGGTGCCGCTATCCAGGCTGGTGTACTGGGTGGTGAAGTCAAAGATATTCTGCTGCTCGATGTAACCCCGCTAACGCTCGGTATTGAGACTTATGGCGGCGTCATGACGCCCCTTATCGAGCGGAACACGACCATTCCAACCCGCAAGAGCCAGGTCTTTTCAACCGCCAGCGATAACCAGACCAGTGTAGAAATTCATGTCTTGCAGGGTGAACGGGCTGAAGCGCGCTATAACAAGAGCCTCGGTCGCTTTGAGTTGTCGGGTATCCCGCCGGCTCCTCGCGGTGTGCCACAAATTGAAGTCACGTTCGATATTGACGCCAACGGGATTGTGAGCGTTAGTGCGCGTGATAAGGCAACCGGTAAGGAACAGCGAATAACGATTACCGCCTCTTCCGGTCTCTCGAAAGAAGAGATCGAGCAGATGGTGCGCGATGCCGAACTGCACGCAGAAGAGGATCGCCGACGTCGTGAGCTGATTGCAGCACGAAACCAGGCCGATAGCATTCTGTACACTGCCGAAAAGTCGTTACGCGAAGCCGGTGACACCCTCGACCCGGCCTTGCGGAGCACGGTTGAAGAGAAGATGATGGCCCTGCGCAGTGTGGTCGCCGATGATAACGAGCAGATGATCCGCAATCGGATCGCAGAACTGGCCGTTGCGCTGCAACAGATCACAACCACGACAACGTCGAATAATGCTGCCGGCACAGTTGAAGGTGAATACAAGGTTGAAGAGTAGAGTCGTCGGCAAGTTGAGATACACGTGCAGCCTGAAGGCAGCATACACAGCGAGGAATGTCTATGACAGCGGGTGCCAAACGCGATTACTATGAAGTACTCGGGGTGAGCCGCAGTGCAACGCCCGACGAAATCAAGAAGGCGTTTCGCCGTCTGGCCCGTCAGTATCACCCCGATGTCAATAAATCGCCGGACGCTGAGGCAAAATTCAAGGAGATCAACGAAGCCTACGAAGTGCTCTCCGACGAACAGAAGCGGGCAATGTATGATCGCTTCGGTCACAATCCACCCGGTTTTGGTGGTGTCGGCGCCGATCCGTTTGGCGGAGTTGATCCCTTTAGCTCGATCTTCGATGCCTTCTTCGGGGGTGCCGGCGTGGGGCGCAGCACACGCGGGCCATTGCGTGGTGCCGATCTGCGCTACACGCTGCGGCTCACCTTTGAAGAGGCTGTCTTCGGTACCGAAAAGGAGATCGAGTTTCGCCGGCTCGAAACCTGCCCGGCGTGTCAAGGCTCTGGTGCTGAACCGGGCACAGAACCAACCCGCTGTCCCCGCTGTGGCGGTACCGGTGAGATTCGCCAGCGTGCCCCCATCTTCAATATGGTCACCGTCACAACCTGTGACACCTGTGGCGGTACCGGTTATGTCATTCCCATTCCCTGCCGTGAGTGCCGCGGTGAAGGCCGGGTGCGCCAGACCCGCAAGATTACGGTGCGGGTACCGGCTGGCGTCGATGGCTCACAACAAATTCGGATCAGCGGTGAGGGTGAGGCCGGCCCCCGCGGTGGGCCACCCGGTAACCTGTATGTCGCCCTTGATATTCAGCCTCACCCCATCTTTGAACGTGACGGCAACGACATTATCCTCAATCTGACCGTGAATGTCGCCCAGGCGGCACTCGGTGGGGAGGTTAGTGTGCCGACCCTCGAAGGCAGCGAGCGGTTACGCCTTCCACCTGGAACGCAACACGGGCAGACCTTTCGCCTGCGCGGCAAAGGTGTACCCTACCTCCGCCAGCAAGGGCGCGGCGATCAGATTGTGGTGATCCGGGTAGACATCCCAACCAAATTGACCGAGCAACAACGGCGTCTGTTCCAGGAATTAGCCCAAACCTTCACCTCCCCCGGTGATGATCATCACGATGAAGGATTTTTCGGGCGCATCAAAGATGCCTTTGGTCTGTAGACCCTTGCCGGTGTGGTAAACACCGGCACATAGCTTGAGAGAGTTGATTATGGCAACCGAGTTGCTATACGGGCGCAACGCGGTACGCGAGTCTCTTCGCGCCCGCCGTCGCGTATTCCACCGTTTGTATGTCTCGCAAAGTGTGCAGGAAAGCGGTATTATCGCTGAAATTATCAATCTGGCCCAGCAGGCCGGGGTGCCGGTTGAACGCATCGAACGCCAGACCCTCGACCGCCGTCTGCGTGATGCCAATCATCAAGGAGTCATGCTAGAGGCTGAGCCGTACCCTTACGTTGAACTCGACACCTGTCTCAATGCCGCTGCCGAACGCCGCGAGGCAGCGTTACTCTTGTTGCTCGACCATCTGCAAGACCCGCAGAATATCGGTACCCTGCTCCGCACCGCCGAAGCGGTAGGATGCCACGGCGTGGTCATCCCCGGTCGGCGTGCCGCCGAGATCACACCGGCAGTCGTTAACGCCAGCAGTGGCGCCGTAGAGCACCTGCGCGTCGCTATGGTGACAAACCTCAATCAGACCATCGAAGAGTTGCAGCACGCCGGCATTTGGGTGGTCGGTCTCGAACAAGATGAACAGGCCCAGGATATTGATGCCGTTGACCTCGATCTCCCGCTGGCCCTGGTCATCGGCGCGGAAGGCACCGGTATCGCCCGCCTGGTACGGGAACGGTGCGACTTTTTAGTCCGCTTGCCGATTGTCGGCCAGGTTGGATCACTCAATGCGGCTATTGCCGGCAGCATCGCCATCTATCACGCCTGGCGACAGCGCCATCGCCCGGTTACCGATTAGATTAGATGGTGATCACTACAGCGTAGTACCGACTTCAGCCTGTGCCACGTATGCGGCAAAACCAGCGCACGGATGGCAAGAGAGGAATCTACTCGTCCATGCGTTAGCCGGTACAGAATAAGCCGCTTATGTCGAGCAACAATAGCGCCTGACCGTCCGATGTACCGATGACCAGAACACAACGAAAATCGCATGGGCACTATACGTGGTCAGACTCCAGTGCGGATACGTGTGGTATGCACTGATCTGCACTGGAGCCTGCCCGGTGGCAGAAGCCAGGCTTTCGCACTCGACACAACGCAACCCGTGCATCGCAGAGTCAATCCATCGGCTCTCTGCATTCTGGCTTGAAGCCCTCTCATGTCTGCGCTAGAATATGCAACGAAAGGTAAAGGAGGATATATGCGTTGGCTCTTAATAGCTGCCCTCGGCGCAGCAGTGGGATATATCGTACTTTTGCAGCGTAAACTGGCCGCCGCTGAGCGACGTGGAGACATGTATCGCGATATTGCACAGCGGCTGGAACTTCAGCTTGCCGGCTTAAAAGCATCTTGATCCTGTGTGCGCATGTACGCCACGATACCGCCACAAACTGGCACTTCGGCCAGTGATATTACGATTCGTCCGGCACGCCTGAGCGATATTGATGCAATTGTTGCCTTGCATCGAGAAGCATTTGCCGACACCTTTGGCGCAGCATTCGGCCCCCAGGGGAGCGAACGCGGTGCGCGTGCTCTGGCTGCCGGTTGGCGCCGGCAAGGGCCAGCCGCCCTGCGTGGGATGTTCGTGGCTGAGTATGCCGGTCAGATTATTGGCACGATCAGCCTGCGCACCCGCGACATGGTCGCCGGTAGCGGTGGCTTCGCCGAGTCGGCATTCTTCGAGATACTGGGATGGTGGGGAGCACTCCGCTCAATCTTCGCCCTGTCACTGCTCGACCACCAGATCGGCTATGGCGAAGGGTTTATCGCTGATGTCGCCGTAACACCCGCCTGGCGACGGCGCGGCGTGGCCCGCACATTGCTGCAATACGCCGAAGACGAGGCACGCGCACGCTCACTGACCTACCTCGGTCTGTACGTCCGCGAAACGAATCAAGCCGCTCGCACATTGTACGAGCGGCTTGGCTTTCAGGCAATGCATGTTCGCCATTCACTTTTCGGACGACTATTCTTCGGGCAGAGTGGATGGCTGTATATGCGTAAAGAACTCTCGTAATACCGGTGCGTACAGGTTGCTACCGGGCATCTATCGGCGAACTTGATAGACACCCTGGATCAGACCGGCTTTCATCAGAAACATCATATCTGGTATAATCAGGAACGCTTGCCAATGGTGAGCGGTAAGCCTTCGCATGGCTTGTATATCAGGCTCGCGAATGGCCGCGACACGTGTGAGCCGGTAGTAACCCTTATCGTCTTCAAGGGCGATAGAGGCATAAATAATATGAAGCACAGGTTACAACGAATTGCATCAATGAAGAGGAAAAGACAATGACGTCTCACCAGATTAATCCGTTCCACGTCGCGCAACGACAGTTCGATCAGGCCGCCGAGATGCTGAATCTGCCCGATGATATTCGCGCTATTCTGCGCGTGCCCCAGCGGGAGCTGACGGTCAACTTCCCGGTGCAGATGGACGATGGTACCACTCAGGTCTTCACCGGTTATCGGGTACAACACAATCTGAGTCGTGGCCCGGTAAAGGGCGGTATCCGCTACCATCCCAGTGTTGATATCGATGAAGTGCGAGCACTGGCAATGTGGATGACCTGGAAGTGTGCGCTGGTCAATATTCCCTACGGTGGTGCGAAGGGTGGGGTGATCGTCGATCCCAAGCAACTGTCAATCGGCGAACTGGAACGGCTGACCCGGCGTTTTGCCACTGAAATCAGCATTCTGCTCGGCCCAGAAAAAGATATTCCTGCGCCCGATGTTGGTACCAATGCCCAGGTGATGGCCTGGATTATGGACACGATTTCGATGCATCGCGGCTACACCGTACCTGCTGTCATCACCGGCAAGCCGGTCAATGTTGGCGGCTCGTTAGGCCGGGTAGAGGCAACCGGGCGCGGTGTGATGCTGATGGTTCGCGAAATGGCGCGTAAACTCGACTGGTCGCTCGAAGGATTGCGCATCGTTGTGCAGGGGTTTGGCAACGTCGGTAGCACAGCGGCGTATCTGCTGCATCAACTCGGCTGTAAGATTATTGGGGTTGCTGATGCCTCTGGCGGTTACTACTGTGCCCACGGGCTTGACATTCCAGCCATGCGGGCATACACCGACCGCCAGTCGTTCCATTTGCTTGAGGGGTACCAGGCGCCAGGGGTAGAACGTATCAGCGGGAGCGAATTGCTCGAATTGGAGTGTGATGTTCTGATCCCGGCAGCGCTCGAAAACCAGATTACCGGTAACAATGCCGAACGTATTCGCGCCAAACTCATTGTGGAAGGGGCAAACGGGCCGACAACCCCCGACGCCGATGCCATTCTCGGTGAGCGGGGGATCATCATCGTACCCGACATCCTGGCTAACGCCGGTGGAGTGATTGTCTCCTATTTCGAGTGGGTGCAGGGCCTGCAAGAGTTCTTCTGGGACGAACAAGACATCAACGAGAAACTGGAACGCATTATTGTCGGTGCATTTGATCAGGTGTACGCAATGGCTACCCAACGCCAGATTCCGCTCCGTCTCGCTGCATATCTCCTGGCGGTACAGCGAGTGGCCGATGCTAACACGACGCGCGGAGTCTATCCATAAAGCAACGTGGGTGGTGCAATGAGGGTTCGATAGTGCCGGCATTCCCTCATTGCACCACAACGGGAGAGAATCATGCAGATCGTGCTCGTCGAAGATAATCCGCTGATGCAGCAGTTATTCGCTATCTTTCTGCGTGGGCACGGCTTCGAGGTAACGGTTGCCGCTACCGGTGCTGCCGCACTGGCGGCTCCGGTCTCGCTGCCGGCCCTTTTTATGATAGACCTGCGTCTGCCGGATTGTGACGGGTTTGAGCTGCTGCAACAGTTGCGTGCGCATCCAACACTGAGGCAATGCCCGGCTATTGCCCTGAGTGGTCTCGGCGAGGGTGATCGACGTGCGGCCATGGCGGCAGGTTTTGATCGCTTCCTGACCAAACCAACCGACTTAGATGAGTTATTGCAAACGATCACCGAATTAATCGGAGATAATCCATCCCGCTGAATCCACGATCACCGATGAGAGTGACAATGAGACGGTTATTGCTGTGGGATATCGACGGAACCCTGCTTTCGACGGATGGTATTGCCGCGAATGCCATGCGTACCGCATTGCGGCAACTGGTTGGCCCACATGTGCGGATCGAACGCACCTCATACGCCGGTAAAACCGACTGGCAAATTGTCCGCGAGAGTCTCCCTTCGGTGGACGAGGCCACCATTCAATCACGTTTGCAAGAGTTTATTGCCCTGTACACCGCCGAACTCACCGCCCAACGGGAAGCGTTGATTGCACGCTCCACCGTGTTTGCCGGTGTGGTTGAAGCGTTGCATGCTCTTTCGACCCACGCCTATCAGGCGCCACTGACCGGCAACGTCGCTGCGGCAGCCCGGATCAAGCTAGAGTGTACTGGCCTTCTTCGCTGGCTTGAAGTCGAAGCGGGTGCTTATGGCGACGATCACTTCGACCGTCTGGCTCTCCCGCCGATTGCCGCAGGGCGGGCACGTGAGCGGTATCGCTATGCATTTACACCGGCGGACGTGGTGATTATCGGCGACACGCCGCGCGACATTGCCTGTGGCCGGGCATTCGGTGCGCGGACAGTGGCAGTCGCCACCGGCCCGTTCAGCATGGCAGAACTGGCCGAATACAACCCAGACGTACTCCTGCCCGATCTGCGCGACACTGTTGCCGTCGTAGAAGCGGTACTGGGGAATTAAGGGCAACATAAAGACCGAGGGAAGGCTGCCAATAACCAAATCCGCCTTCCCCCCTGTGCGAGCCAGCAGTCAAATCTTACAATGCGCGTGGCCCGCCATGCAATTCTTCAACCAGATGCGCTCGCGCTTCAACCACACTCATCTGCGTTGAAGCATAAAGCGATGCCGCTCGCATAATCGCTTTGGCCTGATCGGCGGGCATCGCACGCACCTGCTCGAGTGTCAACCCTTGACTGCGCAGATATTCCAGAATGTAGGCTTGCTCGAGGTGCTCGTAACCTTCCCGTGCGCCAGCATCAACCAGCCCGTCATTATTGGGTGTCGCTGTCATAGGCACCTCCTTTGGTGTTGTCGTAGCCTTATTATAGCGACACCCTTACCCTCTGTGAAGAGATAAAATTCGCAACCATGTCAGGCGACCGACACCGTTGCTTTCGAGCGGGCATGCTCTTGCTCGGCCAGATACCAGGTCGCCTCCATCGCAGCCCGGCAGCCATCGCCGGCAGCCGTAACGGCCTGTCGATAGATGTGATCGGTCACATCACCCGCAGCAAAGATGCCGGGAATGTTGGTACGGGTACGACCATCGGTCACGATATACCCACCCTCGTCAAGCTCAAGGATGCCGCGGAACAAGTCCGTATTAGGCACGTGGCCGATATACGGAAATACCCCATCGGTCGGTAATTCACTCACCTCACCGGTTTGTAGATTGCGCAATGTCACCGACTCAACTTTATCTTTGCCATTAATCGAAACTACCACTGAATTCCAGATAAAACGCACTTTTGGATTACTAAATGCCCGTTCCTGTAAAATTGGATCGGCGCGCAGCGTGTCGCGGCGATGAACAATCACTAATTCATCGACATACCGGGTCAGGAACAAACCCTCATCAAGCGCACTGTTTCCGCCACCAACAACGACGACCTTCTTGCCCCGGAAGAAAAAGCCATCGCAGGTGGCACAATAGCTGACGCCGCGATTGGCCAGCTCTTCTTCACCCGGTACACCGAGCTTCCGTGGCGAGGCGCCGGTGCTGACGATAATCGCATCGGCAGTAACCGTCTGCCCGCTATCGGTATGAATGGTAAAGGGGCGCTGGGCAACCTCTACTTTCGTCACCAGCGAGTCGAGGAATTGGGCACCGAAACGGGCCGCCTGTTTCTCCATCGCCTCGGCCAGCTCGAAACCACCAATCCCATCAACAAAACCAGGGTAATTCTCAACTTCACTGGTCGTGGCAATCAAACCACCCGGTTGCAGGCCACGAATGACCAGCGGTTCAAGATTCGCCCGCGCAGCATAGAGCGCCGCCGTCAGGCCAGCCGGGCCAGAGCCAATAATAACGACTTTGTGATGCATATCAACCGTCTCCTTGCAACAGCATTATTCACACAATAATCTCACTGTGCGACGCTTTCATCGCCGCCAGCAAGAAGGAGTATAACACGGGCGAAGCGTGCTTGTCTGTAATCCAGATTACCCCCCTGGGGTATATGATACGGAAATCGCTTCTGTTTCTTCGATTCGCCGTGGTGTCCAATGGGTCTGAACACCGGGTATCGCCGGTGGTGGCCGATCACCGCAGAAGAGCCAGACCACCCGGAAACCGAGTTCGCGAAGGCGTAACAATGCTGCGCGTATCGGATCGGAGGCAACTGCACCGATTAACACGATGGTGGCGCCGGGATGCAATTCCGGCGTAATCAGCCGTAGCAGACGGGCACCGGGTAAGACTGAGTAAGCCGTCAGACGCGCCAGGGTCTCCATCATCTGGGCAAGCTGATGAGGACTACGCCCCGGCGGCAACCGCACCAGATGCTCATCTTCCACCGGTGCGCCATTGACGTACAGCCCAACCGCATGACCGGCACCGATACTGTGTTGAGCCAGCGTTGCCGTGACACTGATCAGATGCTCAACCAGATCGGGATCGATACCCTGAAAGTAGAACTCAAATGTATCGAGATCGAGCACCAGGGCCAGAACATGGGATGTAGTCGGCTCGTACACACGAGTTTGTAGCGTCCCGGTACGCGCAGTCGCCGCCCAATGCACATCTTTCAGCGGGTCTGACGGCGTGTAATCACGCACACCAACCACCCGTAGGGGATCGCGGAGCAGGGCCGATGCCCGCATCAAACCCAGCGGATCACGTGCAGGCAGGCCAAGATCGGCCAGACTGAAGAGCCGGGGGTACACCAATAGAGAGACATCGGCGGCAAACGTCGCATCGCTACGAAAAAGACCAAAGGGATCGCCACTCTGAGCCTGCGCCGGCCCAAACCGAAACGTTCCCCGTCGGTCACAGCGCAGCCGATAACGCCAGATCACCCGCTCGTACCAGCGCAGGCCGGTGCTGCGTCGAATCAGGCTACTCTGCCGACTCCCACTGAAGATCACCGGTGCATCAATGACCGTCACACCACTGGGGATAGCATCGAAGATGTGAAGCTGAGCCAGCGGTAAAAGTTTACGGTTGGTCACCGTAATCGTGAGGATCACCTCATCCCCAGGAAACGCCCGCAGATGGCTCAATGTGCGCTGATATTCCACGCGCTGCAAAGCCCACCGCTGCCAGAGACGAGCTACACCAATACTCACCAGCACCGTCGCCGCCAGCAAGGCCAGCGCCGCCTGACGAAAAATCAGAGCCAGTATCAACAAGATCAGGAGTGAGGGCACCATACGCATACACCCGGCGCAACATGACGATCCAGGAACCATCGGCAGCCGATAACCACCGGTGTTATCGTCAATTCAACATACGTCCATCTGTTCCAGCTTTACGTGATGAACCCAACGCACAATCGCAAACCGATACCCGAACGGATCGCTATTCGCCGGGCAATTGCCGTCGACTGAGGGGGATGGTAAAGAAGAATCGCGACCCACGACCAACCTGACTTTCAACCCAAATCCGACCGCCATGCGCCTCAACAATCGCACGGGTAATAAACAGCCCCAGCCCACTACCGGGTTGATCGCGGCGCAGGCGTGTATCGACCCGATAAAAGCGCTCGAAGATCAGGTCTTGCTCTTCAGGGGGAATACCGATACCCTGATCAGACACATAGACGATGGCCATATCGCCCTCGGCACGGGCGCCGATACGAATAACCCCCCCGTTCGGACTATACTTCACAGCATTCTCGATCAGATTGGTCAACACCTGCCGCATCCGTTCATAATCGGCGTAGACCGGGGGCAGATCATCAGGCACCCGGATTTCAAATTCAATCCGTTCGCCAACCTGTGCCGCAAAACGGCGCACAACATCTGAGACCAGCAGATGGAGCGCCACATCACTCCGTTCCAGCCGCAGACCACCGGCAGCGATACGTGACACATCGAGCAAATCCTGAATCTGACGGGCCAGACGGTCGGCCTCTTCACTGATCACCTGCAACGCTTCACGATATTGCTCAACCGTAAATTGCCCATCGGGGCGCAGCATCGTCTCGGCAAACCCCTTGATGATACTCACCGGTGTACGTAACTCGTGGGAAATAACCGAAATAAAGGTATTCTGGCGCTCCTCCTCCATCTTTTGCGCCGTAATATCGCGAACATTGGCAATCGCACTTAGAAGCTGACCATGGCTACCGCGTTGTGGTGCATAGCGGTTCTGAATAAACAGATCGCGGCCATCGCGCGTGGTAATCCAGCCTTCAACTACCGGATTGGCGAGGTCGGGCCGGCGCTGCAACGGACACTCGTTCAGGCAGATATTGACTCCGTGTGCATTACGAATACCCAACACTTCAGCACAGGGCCGACCAATCGCCTCTTCGCGCGACCAACCGGTCAGTTGTTCCATCGTATGGTTAAACGTCGTAATGCGCCAGCGCCCATCAATAATCATCACCCCATCAGCCGACTGCTCGATCAGAGCATTCAAATGTTGTTTCTCGCGCAACACACTCTGAAACAGACGGGCATTACCAACGGCAATGGCCGCCTGATCGGCAAAATCCTGCAGAATCTGACGGTCGTCGGCAGAAAAGGCTACATTGAGCGCTGCGCGAAAGACATAAATCACTCCGAGCGGCGTATCACGCACCGTCAACGGCAATGCAATCATCTGGCGGAGGGGAATGCCGGCATCAAGTGAAACATCACGCAGCACCTGCGGGCCATAACGACCGAGATCGGCAATCGGGATGCGTAGCAACGGTGCGAAGGCCGGCCAGAGTTCACGAGGCAACTGCGCCGAAGCGCGAATGCGCAGGACACCATCCTCTTCGTCAAACAACGCAATAAAACCCAGCGTGCCGGCTAGCAGCTCAACCGCATAGGTAATCACCAGATTCAGCACACTACCCAAGTCAAGCTGCGCAGTGAGCGCCCGGCTGATCTGGAGCAAATATTCACGCTGGCGGAGGCGAAGATCGGTCATTTGGCTCATTGTACCACAGAACCGGCAAAAGAACGTTGATGATTATACTCACATGTGTAAACATTTACACCATACTAAACCGATCTACAATACCATTGTCAAACATTCTACTCCGATAAAGACCCTGTCAGAGTCCATGGCTAACGATTGATCTTCATCCCATGCGACCGACGACCAGATACGTCACAGCAGCTTCTCAGAAACAGGCGGTTACTATTTACACAACGACTCGACAATATCAATAACACGTGGTATGATGATAAAAGATTACACTGTGAACCAACACCATTACGACGAAATCCCTCACCAGACAGGTATCGGCAGCGCAGTGGATGGTAACAGGCGGCAAGGATACAGAAAAGCCTGTTTCTGGCAACGGATACAGTGATCAAAAGTAGAAACAGACCGCTACCGGGCAGGCAAATGTCCGCCAGTTTGTGGCGAGGAGATCGGCATGAAGGTAAATCTGAGCAGCAAACGTGCCCAGAAGCTGATTCGTGAACACAGACTGACCCCTGAAGAGATTCAGCAGATCGTTGCGGCAGCCAGGATCAATCTCGCCACCTTTGATCCCGACTACCGGGCCAACGTCACCCAAATTGCCGACGAATTACAAAAGAGCCGCCCAACCATCTATGGTTGGGCTGATCGGGCACTGGCGGCAACCATCCATTCGTTGCGCAACATTCGTACCGGACGACCACCGAAAGATCGAGATCGGAATAACCTGAGTGGTGATATTGGAGCATAAATGGAAACGGATTGGTTCAACGACCGTGTATAATAGATACCAGTGCGCGGATGAATTCCTGCGCCAGAGCGAGGCAGCATGAGCAGTGAGCTGAAAGATCTTCTAACCCGGTTTCGCATGGTCGAGAGTGTCGAAGCCGCCGCCGTGGTGGCAACCGACGGTCTGTTGATCGAGAGCATTGCCCGACCCGGTGTCGATATCGACGCCATTGGTGCTGTTGCTTCAAACGGTCTGGCGATGGCTGATGCACTGGGGCGTGAAGTCGCCAAAGGTGGTACGGTACAGGCAGTCCTCGAATACGAAGACGGCCTGGTCATCATCGAACCGATCAGCAGCGATGCCATGCTCTTGCTGCTCACCAATTCCCGTGACGATCTCGGTTTGCTGCGGTTTCTCGCTGCCAAACATCGTGACGAGATGATCGATGCGCTCAGCGCAATTTAGCAGTGGTATGTTATAATTTTGGAAAGTAA
The DNA here is from genome assembly GCF_000018865.1 of Chloroflexus aurantiacus J-10-fl. Lineage (NCBI taxonomy): Bacteria > Bacillati > Chloroflexota > Chloroflexia > Chloroflexales > Chloroflexaceae > Chloroflexus > Chloroflexus aurantiacus. The sequence goes on along the minus strand of NC_010175.1, from coordinate 2,820,575 downwards.
CGCATCGACACCCGCCACTCTCAGACGTGAAGGTAGGCTGCGATGGATCCTCAGTTGACAAGTATCATCGTGCCCTCGGAAGAGATCGCTCATATTGAAGAGTGTCTCTCCCGCCTGGTGGAAGACACCGGCAGCGACTATGCACTGCTCCTCGACAAAAGTGGTCAGGTCATCTCCTCGAAAGGTGATGGCGACCGGCAAGACATTACTGCCCTTGGCGCGCTAATTGCCGGCGTCTTTGCTTCCTCGCGGGAAGTGGCCAAACTTTTGCGCGAACGTGATTTTCGGGCATCCTTCCAGCAAGGTGTGCGCGAAAATATCTTTATCGCCCTGATCGAAGAGCAGTGGATTTTGTGTATCATCTTCAACAAGGGCACCCACATTGGACTGGTAAAGGTTCTTACCAAGAAGGCAACCGATGAACTGGCTGCCGTGCTCGAACGGGTACGTCAGCAACACAAGGCCCGTGATGAAGTGCTCGGTTCGGCTTTCCGTACATCGATGGAAGATACCATTGATCTGCTGTTCCGCGATTAACCGCGCTTCTACCCTGCTGATTGGTCGCGTCGGTGCCTGGTGCCGACCGACTTCGCGAGAGAATCTATGGCTCTGATCAATGTCGCTGCACGTGAAATACATTGTAAGATCGTTTACTACGGCCCTGGGATGTGCGGCAAAACGACCAATTTGCAGTACATCCACAGTCAGGTACCCAAAGAGGTCAAGGGCGATCTGCTCTCGATTGCCACTGAAACCGAACGCACCCTTTTCTTTGACTTTCTGCCCCTTGATCTAGGTAAGGTGCGCGGTTTCCAGACCCGTTTTCATCTCTATACCGTGCCCGGCCAGGTACTGTACGAACGCACCCGGGTCGCCGTTCTTAACGGGGCTGATGGTGTGGTCTTCGTTGCCGACTCACATAAGAATAAGATGCAGGAAAATATCAATAGTCTGCGTGAGTTGGCCCAAAATATTACCCGACAGAATAAACGCTTCGCCGATTTCCCGATTGTGTTGCAATATAACAAGCGAGATCTGCCACCTGATGTCCTGGCTCCGGTGGCAATGATGGATCACTTCCTGGGTGTGACTAAGATGAATTGGCCGCGGATCGAGGCTATCGCAACCAAAGGTGTGGGGGTCTTCGAGACGTTGCGAGCGATTAGTCGGGTCGTGATTAGCAAGCTGTGATGTTGCCAGGGGCAATATTACACACGCGAGACAAGGTGAGGGACAGCTATGGCGCTGGCAGGCGATTTGAGCGAGTTTTCGCTCACTGACCTCATCCAGTTGTTGCAACTGAGTAAGAAGACCGGCGGTGTTGAGATTGATGGCCGGCGAGGAACCCAGAAGCTGACCGGATGGATCTTCTTTCGCGATGGAAAAATTGTTGATGCGAAACTGCCCGGTCTGGAGCCACTGGAAGCGGTGTACACATTTTTCACGGTCACAAGCGGGCCGTTTCGCTTTCACGAGGGTGTGACATCGCCCCAGACGACAATTACTGCCAGTAATGAGTCGATTATTATGGAGGGCATCCATCGCCAGGAGACGTGGTCGCAACAGCAAGCGACAACCCCTACCCTGGCAATGGTACCACGCCTGGTGCCCAATCCGGCTTCGGGTAACGTTGAGATCAGCCTCAACGCTGAAGAGTGGCGCGTCCTGACGATGATCAACGGCAAACATACCGTTGGTCAGATTGCCCAACGCAGCGGTCTCGGTGAAGCCCGTACCTGTGAGATTATTGCTAAACTGATGCAGAGTGGTCTGATCGAACGCCGCGAAGCTGCCGCTGGCGAATCGCTCGCTCCAGAATTTGAGCAGATCGCTGCCGGGTATCTCGGTGCCGGCGCAAATGTGTTACTGCAGGAAGCCTATCGCATCGCCGGTGTCAATGATCCTTCACGCGCCTCTGCCGCCGAAATGCTGGCAGCCGCTGATGCCTTTGAAGCTGAAGCCCGCCGTCTGATCGGAGCCGACCGGGCCAGTCAGGCCGCGGCCCAGTTGCGCGAACGGGCCCGTGAGTTGCTCGTTTGATCTGTGGTACAATGGGGCTACGCGACCCTGCCCGTCGCTGCGGGCAGGGTTTCGCTTTGGGTTGTCTCTGTGATTGGTGAGGAGCGTGTTGTGCGCGCATTGATGAGCGTCTACGATAAAACGGGGATTGTCGAATTTGCTCAGGCTCTCCACAATCTTGGCATTGAGATTATCTCAACCGGTCAGACCCAACGTGTATTACGTGAAGCAGGTATCCCGGCTCTACCTGTCAGTGACGTCACCGGTTTTCCCGAAATTCTTGATGGCCGGGTGAAAACGCTCCATCCTGCAATTCACGCCGGCTTGCTGGCGCGCCGTGATGTGCCGGCTCATATGGCCGAACTGGCTGCCCATAATCTACAACCAATTGATCTAGTCGTAGTAAACCTCTACCCCTTCGCCGCTACCATTGCCCGCCCCGACGTGACAATGGCTGAAGCGCAAGAGCAGATTGACATCGGCGGTGTTGCATTGCTACGGGCGGCGGCCAAGAATTTCCCGGCAGTGCTGGTACTGGTCGATCCGGCCGACTATGCCGGCGTGCTCGATGGCTTACGCGCTGGCGATGTGCCATTGAGCGAACGACAGCGCCTGGCCGCAAAGGCGTTTGCCCATACCGCTGAGTACGATGCGACCATTGCCGCATATCTCCGCACCGAGCCACTGCCCGATGTGCTGCCGTTGGCCTGGCGAAAATATCAGCCTCTGCGCTACGGCGAAAATCCTCACCAGGCCGCTGCCCTGTACGGTGATTTTGGTGCCTTCTTCCATCAGTTGCACGGCAAAGAGCTAAGTTATAACAATATTCTTGATACTGCCGCCGCGCAGGAGTTGATTGAAGAGTTTCCTGCGACTGAAGCGGCTGCGGTTGCCATCATTAAACACACCAATCCGTGTGGTGTAGCTATCGCTGCCGATCTCCATAGGGCCTGGGAAGCAGCATTTGCCACCGACCGCGAAGCTCCGTTCGGTGGCATTATTGCGGTCAACCGACCAGTCGATATCGCGTTTGCCGAAGCGGTAGATGAAATCTTCTCGGAAATCATTATCGCACCTGATTTTGCCCCCGATGCCCTGGCCTTGCTCCGACGCAAGAAGAATCGGCGGCTGCTCCAAAGCGTGCGCCCGATTACCGGTGCTGATCGCTGGCAACTGCGGAGCGTTCCCGGCGGTGTGTTGGTGCAAGAACCTGATCATGCTCCTCTGGTTGCTGAAGAGTGGCGTGTCGTCACCAAACGTGCCCCAACCGATGCCGAAGCTGCTGCGCTCCGCTTCGCCTGGCGCGTAGTAAAACACGTGAAGTCAAATGCGATTGTGTATGCAGCTCATGACCGCACTCTTGGCATCGGTGCCGGACAGATGAGCCGGGTAGATAGCTCGCGCCTGGCTGTCTGGAAAGCCCAACAGGCCGGGATCGATCTGCGAGGCAGTGTCGTGGCAAGCGATGCGCTCTTTCCCTTTGCTGATGGTGTTGAAGCGGCAATTGCTGCCGGTGCCACCGCCATTATTCAGCCCGGTGGCTCGGTACGCGACGAAGAGGTGATCGCTGCGGCTGATGCCGCTGGCGCGGCGATGGTCTTTACCGGACGCCGCCATTTCCGCCATTAGATACACTGACAACCGTTACATAGCTGCCTTACAGAATATAAGGAGGTACACCGGACGCATGGTGTCCATAAGTGATACAGAACTACTACCAGCTATCGTACAACATGCCCGCAGCGGCGAAGTATTGATGCTGGGATATATGAATAAAGAGGCGCTAACGGCTACCCTCACCAGCGGCTTTGTCACGTTTTATAGCCGCTCGCGCCAGCGCCTGTGGCGTAAAGGTGAAACCAGTGGCAACACCTTACGTCTCGTCGAGATTCGACAGGATTGTGATGGTGATGCCTTGTTAGTCCTGGCAGAACCGGCCGGCCCAACCTGTCATACGGGCCGGCCAGGTTGTTTCTTCCGCGATCTTGATGAAACGGAAGTTTCTGGACCAGTACCGCCAGTCGCCATTCTGGCGCGTCTGGCGGATCGTATCCAGGCCCGCCGCGATTCTACGCCAGGCGAGTCCTACACCGCTAAGCTACTCCACGGCGGTGTTGATCGGATCGGCAAGAAGATCGGCGAGGAAGCAGCCGAAGTGATTATTGCCGCCAAAAATGGGAACCCGGCAGAGATCGCCTACGAATTGGCCGATCTCATCTACCATAGCCTGGTGTTGCTGGAACAGCAAGGTATGACAGCAGAGGCGGTGTGGGCTGAACTGGCCCGTCGCTATAGCTCCTCGTAATCACTGGAGATTGCGGGATAACCGTATGAGCAGTTGGGCTGGCCACGTATTGGTTGTCGATGACGATCCGCAGTTACGCGACCTGTGTCGGCAAACGCTGGCACGGGCCGGGTTTGTTGTAACAACGGCGGCTGATGTCACGACCGCGTTGGAGGCACTGGAACAAACGGTGTTTGATCTGGTTATGGTTGATCTAATCATGCCAGGGATGAATGGCCTCCAACTGCTCGAATTGATCCGATCACGTGACATCAGTGTGCCCATTTTGATCGTCAGTGGTGCTGCTTCTATCGAGCAGATTTCCTACGCCATGCGCCTCGGTGCCCGTGGTCTGTTGATCAAACCGTTCCGCGCCCAGGAATTGGCCGATATGGCCCGCGAGCTGGTTGCCAAACGGCAGGCCATCCGGGCCAGCGACCGCCTGGCTGCGTTGCGCCCGCTGTTGCAAATCAGTCAGCATCTGTTGGCCGAGCTTGATCAGTCACGCCTGTACGCTTTGATTATCGAAACGGTACGGGTTGAGGTACATGCTGAACGCGCTTCACTCATGCTATTGGAGCCGGATGAGCAGGCTCTCCGCATCGTGGCCTGCACTGGCCTGCCTGACACAGTCGGCATTGGTGCCCTGATACCGGTAGACAGGAGTATCTCTGGATGGGTAGTTCGTCATCGCCAGCCACTTCTGATCGATCAGCACCTTGTCTCATCACCCTGGTACAAAGAACTCAAGCCTCATCTCCTGTCCCCTGAACTGACTACCGCGTTGTCGGTTCCTATCATGGCCGGCGAACGTGTGCTTGGTGTGCTTAACGCAGCAAAAGCGACGCTCGATGCGGCCTTTACGGCTGCTGATCAGGAACTATTACAACTACTCGCCGGGCAGGCAGCCGTGGCGATAGAGAATGCCCGGTTGTACAGTGAGGTCTTGCGTTCAGAAGAGCGCTATCGCGCGCTCCTCCGTCATGCCAACGATGCAGTCTTACTGCTCGATGCAACCGGGATGAACGTTCTCGATGCCAATTTAGCGTTGACCCGCCTGTCGGGGTACCCGGGTGAGGAAATACTGCGGCTCAATCCTTGCCGATTGTTGCCAACCTTGCCTGCCCTGTTAAGCACTGCGGTCAACGGTCGCGCTGAGCACAGCGAAATCGAAACGACACTCTGTACCGCCGATGGACATGAGACTGCGGTGGCAGTGAGCGTCAGTGTGGTGCCCGATGGCGATCAGCGCCTCTTTCTGGTCATTGCCCGCGATATTAGCGAGCGACAGCGTCTGGCGCGCGAACTTGCTCAGGCTGAAAAACTTGCGGCGATTGGTCGTCTGGCTACCGCGATGGCGCACGAGATTAATAATCCACTGCAAGCGCTTTCAAGCACAGTCCACCTCTTACAGCACTCTGATTTATCACCCGAACGACGCGATCTCTATTTGACCAAGGCTGCCGCTGAACTTGATGGGTTAATTCAGCGCGTGCAACGCATTCTCGACATCTCACGCCCGAATCTCGATGGCCGTCGCCCGGTTGATCTCAATCAAGTCGTAATCGACGTGATTGCAACGTATCGCCAAACCCTGATCGCTCGCAACATTCGTTATATTGGTGAACTGACCTCAACGCTGCCGTGGGTCACAGCCGTCATCAGCCATCTGAAACAGGTGTGTCAGACACTAGTCCAAAATGCAATCGAGGCCATGCCAGAGGGAGGCACGCTCCGCATCCGCACCTATCTGCGTCCACCAGACGGTGAACCAGACCGGGCATCCTTCTGGCGTGCCGGCGGTGGTTCGCGCCAGTTTCCTTCTGAGCAGGCGGTCGTGTTAGAGATTAGTGATACCGGGGTGGGCATTGCCCAGGAAGAGGTACCCAAGATTTTTGAACCGTTTTACTCGACGCGATTTGACGGGCTGGGAATAGGTTTGTCGCTCTGCTACAGTATCGTGGATTTTCACGGTGGCGAGTTATGGGTGCGTTCACAGCCTGAGCAGGGGACAACCTTTAGAGTTATTCTACCGATTGCCCAGTAAGGTTCAATCGAGTAAACCGGCAATTGGGCGGATCACCAGGCGCCGTTCACCGACATCAATTGCCACAATAAAATCACGGACCATCGGTACCAGCGCATCAGGGCGTCCGCGACGAGTAATCACCACGATCTCACCGGCACCGGTTTCGAGAATATCGCGCACCTCACCAATATCTTCGCCACTGTCAGTAACTGCCTGCATACCGATCACATCGTGATAGAAGAACTCATCTGCGGCAAGTGGGGCGGCATCAGCCGCAGCAATGTAGACTTCTTCACCGCGCAAATCAGCCGCTGCATCCCGATCCGTGATCGTTTGCAATTGAATAATGAGCAGCCCCGGTTTGTGCATGTAGAGGCGCGAAACCTGGTGAGGGACACGTTTCGGCCCGATAAAGACGGTGCGCAGATGGCGAATCAGATGCTCAGGATGACTGGAGATAGAATGTAGCCTGATCTGACCACGCACACCAAAAGGCGCACCAAGAGCACCAATATAGAGCAGATCGTCCATAACAACCCACAACAAAGCAACCGATCGGCGCGGATGGCCGACCGGTTGCCGATGTCTACCGACTTACTCGATATCGACGTGTACTCGCTTCTTTTGACGGGCTGCTGCAACACCCATCAGATCGCGAATTGCCTTTGCCACCCGTCCATTGCGCCCAATGACTTTGCCGGTTTCGGATGGTGCAACCGACAAATGATACGTGATCGTGAAACGCCCACTACGTTCCTTGATGCGAACCGCTTCAGGCGTATCAACCAGATTACGAGCGATATATTCGAGGAGCGCCTTCATTGAAGCTCCCTCCACTGTAGGACTAGGCTTCGGCAATGACCTTACCCTGCTCGTCGAGTACATTGACCCGCTTCAGTAGCTTCACCACAACTTCAGTCGGTTGGGCACCAACACCAAGCCAGTACCGGGCACGGTCGGCTTTGATCTCCAAAACCTTCGGCTGACGGGTTGGCAGATAATAGCCAATAGTTTCGATAAACTTACCATCGCGCGGCGAGCGCGAATCAGCAACTACAATGCGATAGCTCGGCTGTTTAGTCTTGCCGGTGCGGCGCAGACGAATTTTAACCATAGGTTGTATCGTTCCTCACACTCAGACCAACAATAACGCACTAGTTCTATAGTATAGCACAAAATTATCTTCGCGTTGCAAGTGTCTCAGCAACACGGCCATTAACGCAAACCGTCATTTACGGATCACCTATCAATACCCTGTGTCAGCGCAGGCGACGCAGCAGTTCGTTTGGATCGATACCACCACGACCCTTACCGCCTTTACTGGCCAGTTGTTTCATCATGCGCTGCATCTGTTGAAACTGCTTGACCAATTGACTGACCTCTTGCACCGAGGTGCCACTGCCACGGGCAATACGCTCGCGCCGACTCCCCTTGATGATTTCCGGTCGTCGTCGCTCTTCAGGAGTCATCGAGTAGATAATGGCTTCAACTCGCTTGACATGGCGCTCATCAAGCAACTCTTCATTCCGGGCTAACTGATTGAGACCGGGAATCATTGCAATAATTTGCTGCAACGGCCCCAATTTCCGCATCTGGTGGAGTGAATTGAGAAAGTCCTCGAAGTCGAATTCACCCTTGCTAAGACGCTTCTGCATCTTCTTCGCCTGCTCGGCGTCGTAGAGCTGTTCGGCGCGTTCAATCAGTGATAACACATCACCCATGCCAAGAATGCGCGACGCCAGTCGATCAGGGTGGAAGACTTCGAGTGTATTACCATCAACCTTCTCGCCGGTCGAGAGAAATTTGATCGGCACACCGGTCACAGCACGAACCGACAGCGCTGCACCACCCCGTGCATCGCCGTCCATCTTGGTCATCACCACGCCGGTTAGCTTGACACGCTGATTGAACGTCTCGGCCACACGCACCGCTTCCTGACCGGTCATGGCATCAACGACCAGCAACCGCTCGATAGGATGCACCCGATTCTCAATCTGCTCCAGCTCTTGCATGAGCGGCTCGTCGATCTGAAGCCGACCGGCAGTGTCAATAATGACCACATTAAACAGTTCCTTACGGGCATGTTCAAGTGCATGCTCGGCAATATCCGGCGGGCTGGCCTGTGTGCCTTCGCTGTACACCGGAATATTGAGCTGCCGACCCAATGCCTGTAATTGCGTAATTGCCGCCGGACGATAGACGTCAGCCGCAACTAGCAAGACCCGCTTACCCTTCTTGCGCAAATGGAGCGCCAGTTTGGCAGCTAATGTCGTTTTACCGGTACCCTGCAAACCTACCAGCATGATCACTGTCGGGCCAGGGCGTGCCTCTTGCAGGGGAACGTTTTCTGTACCCAACAGGTTGATCAATTCTTGATGAACGATCTTGATCACCTGTTGATGTGGGGTCAGGCTTTTGGTGACCTCTTCGCCAATAGCCTGCTCGGTCACTTTAGCCACAAACTCTTTGACGACCCGAAAGTTAACGTCGGCTTCGAGCAGGGCCAGGCGCACCTGCTTCATCGCCTCACGGACATCATCTTCGGTGAGACGACCCTTACTGCCTAGTTTTTGAAAAACGGCCTGTAAGCGATCAGAAAGACTTTCAAACATAGCCGGTACTCGTTTCGTTGTGACTTGCTACGATCAGTATTCTTGCTGTTAGCATTGTACGGGTGAGCAGCGCTGGCGTCAATGTTATCTGGAACCGAACCTTGCGTGCGTCGCTTGTGGTGCTTGTGAGGTCTGGTGCTGAGTCAGGCCCCAACCACTTCTGGTATAATCGCTATAGTATGCAATCACTTGAGATTCATGCAGACCACCGTGTTGCGGTGGCCGGAGCAATTATCACAAACAGTACACGAGCGCTCGTCGTAACACCTGCTCCTCACCAGCAAGTGGCGGTTACGCGCGGTCAGCTTTTTGTGTTATGTGAACCGATAGGCCCGGTTGAGCGTGCTGAACACGCCTGCCGAATTGTCACCCGAAGCATTCGCCACACCTTCTACGAGAGCGAAGCTACCAGCGCGGCATCGGCATTGCGCATAGCAATCGTCAACGCCAACAAAGCGTTGTATCAGGATAACATGCGACATTCGCCGACCCGTCGTATGACTGTCGGCGTTACTGCGATTGCCCTGCTCGGCAACGATCTCTTCATCGCCCAGGTGCAACCGGCTCAGGTCTTCTTGCGTTGCAGCGGAAAACTCCGTGCTATCCCAACCCATCCGTCCTGGGATCCGGCTCAGGTGAATGCAGCACAGATTGCGCTCACCAACGCTCTGGGAGCCAGTCTGTTTGTTGAGCCAGAGTTCTTTCGCGCCGTCGTACAGCCAGGTGATGCTGTGTTGTTGAGTAGCAGCACCCTGATAGGTCACTTCGATCCACCAACAATGGCAGCACTCCTGGCCCAGGCAGATGCGTCTGCAATCATCAATACGGCTCACGCTCGCATCGCCGACTTGCCATCAGCCGAACTACTGGCGTTCACTGTTCACGAACCGGCCCCCCGGCCCACACCATCGCCGACGCCTTCTGCACATCAGGCGCAACCGGATAAGAGACAGATCGCAGTTGCAACCGAACCGAAAGCCGATCCACTCTTTACCCTACCACCACAACCGGCTTTTACGCCGAATCCACCGCCACGTCCAGCCCCTATCGATCTTGGCGAACCACTGGCGGAACGTGTTGTACGGCAGACTGCACCGTTACCCCCGTCGAGTGTTTTAGGCGAGGACCCACCACAATCGATCCCGATTGATCTGGGGGACACCTTCGCCAATGGTCAACCGTATGGCCTTCGGCATCCCATACGGCCACCAGACACTATGACGTGGAGTGAACGACTGGCATGGCCGTGGCTGGCCCTGAGTGACATGGTGCGCGAATGGCGACGTGAGCGACAATTGCGACGCAAAGCATTGACAATCAGTAGTTATGTGCCGCGAGGGCGTGGTCTGACCTATCGCCGTACCGCGCCACCGATTCCCTGGCCGTTATTGCTGGTCACTGTGCTGATTGTCGGTGTTGCGATTGTATACGGCATTAACCTCTCGCAGCAGAATAACCTGCAACTGGCGACCGAATATCTGGTCGCGGCTGAAGAACGAGTCGCCGCAGTGCGCACGGCACCCGATGAGACAACGGCTCGTGAGGCGTTACTCATTGCGCAACAGGCGATTGATGTGGCCCGTGCCAGCCCGGAAATTACGACCACCAATCCGGGGTTGTGGCTACGCTTCAGTGAACTCGAACGCGAGTACGAGCGATTACTGGCGGCAGTTGACCGGGTTTCTTTTCTTGAACCAACCTTGCTGGCAAGTCATCCGTTGCCGAATGGCATCTTTACTACCATTGTCGTACCGCCAGCAATGAGTAGTGTCACCGATCCGGCAAACCTGACAGCACTGCGCTATCTATACGCACTGGATAGCGATCCCGAGGCTGCTCGCCTCTACCGGATTCCCCGCGACGGCGGTACGCCAGAGCCATATCTCGAACCTGGTCAGACTGTCGGAGCGGCGATTGTTGGCTCTTTACGCGCAGCACTCTGGCGTATCGACCAGGTGGTAGCGATTGATCAGGCTCCAAACGGGTTCGGTTATTACTTCCGCCAGAATGACACCTGGAACTACTCGAAACTGGGAAGTTCCGAAATCTGGATCGATCCTGAACGGCTCGATGTCGAGGAGTATGCCGGTAATCTGTATATCTGGGGTGCCCAGCCTGGTGAAGTGTTAAAGTTTTCGTCTGGTCGCTACGGCGATACACCTGAATTCTGGCTCAACCCCGGCGTGACCCGCGATGCTGCTGTCCTTTCGGCAATTGATATGGCGGTTGATGGCAGCATCTACTTGCTGCAAAAGAATGGCACAGTGCTGATCTTTAGTTTCGGGCAACTGGTAGGCCAGCTTACCCCCAGCAATGTCTCGCCCCCTATCGCCGAGGTGTCACGGTTTGTGATTACTGGCCCACCTGATGCCGGTTACATCTTTCTGCTCGAACCGGCGCAGGAGCGCATCTTACAGCTTGATAAGCGCACCGGTGAGCTGATCCAGCAGCTACGGGTACGCGCCGACAGTAACCTGCGCTTGAGTCAACTGACTGCCCTGAGTATCGATATGAGCAGTGCCCGTCCGATACTCTACATTGCCAGTGCCGGTGATATTGTGCGTGCCGAACTCCCAACACCGCCACGCAGCTTTCGTGAAGAAGCCCGCCCATGAAACACGTTATCCTCTGGTGTTGTTTGCTGCTCCTGCTTAGTGGCTGTGGTGCAGCCGATCTGGAAGAAGACATCGGTTTAGGGGGTGTTACTCCTGAAGCGGTGGTCGAGAGCTTTCTTGAGGATTTTAATACCGCCCTGGCCGATCCAATGCTTCGTGAGCCAACCGCCCGCCAGGTGTGGGCGAGCCGCCTGGCAAGTTATTTTGCCCCCAGCGAACGCGCCGATCAACGCCTGCTGATGCAGGAGATGCTCAACGGGTTTGTAAATAGTAATACGCAACCTGCCCGTGGCAGTCGTGCAGAGGTTGTGATTACTTACGACCGTACCCGCGTGCTTCAGGCCGATGATCTGACAGCCCTGGTTGAAGTAGTCAATGGCGTGATTACAGTGCGCTGGCGCGATGCGGAAGATAACGTCATTCTTGAACGCAACGGTGCCCTGCTGCGCTTGATCGGACGCGAAACAGGCGGGTTGCCGGTAGTTCGGGTTGATGGCCGCTGGTATTTGACCGAAGCCGGTTAGCGTAGCTTTGGAATGCGGCAGCCACGCCGCTGCATCCACCGACCTCCGTACCGGAAGCATATAGTAACGCCACACCCACTCTACCAAATCTTGATTGATACTGTGCGTCACTCCTGATGCCACTCATTGCGGTGCATCAGTCCGGTGATAGCGTTTGCCGCTCGCCGAGGGTTTGATCTGGCACGCACCCGTCCATCACCTGTACCACGGTCGACAGGCTGGAAGCCTGCGCCACGATCCGCACCTCCTCACACGCAGTCAGCCAGACCTGACAGACGTGCTCTGCACGCACATCGTCCCCGTGACCGATGGGGAAACCGCTGCACCCCGCCCTTGATCGTGATCACGACTGGCGCAGCAGCGTGGCTGCCGCACTCCCCACCACGCACCACGGGCAACGGTATCCTCGCCGAACCGTGTTCCAACTCTGTGGGATCGGCAACGCCGATTCGGCGGTTCCACGCTCTGGGACTGACATCACTTAATGCCACTCGCGCCTGCCAACTTTAAGTGCCCGTGATGAGGAGCAGACGTCGCAACCGATACGACAGGCGGCAAGTTGTTGACCAAAATACGCTGCCAGTATCTGGTGTCGGCAACGCTGACTGCGAGCGTAATCGACCATGGACTCAATCCGCTGCTCCTGATATTGCCGGAACCTTTCCAGCCAGCCCTCGACACGCTCGCCTGCGTCGGCTGGCGGTGACAAGAGTTCAATGAGCGGCAGGCGTAGTCCCGGTCGGTAACGTAGCAGGCCAGCGGCTTGCGCTTCTAACAACACTGCTTCAATGTGAGCTACCGGAATGTTGTGCTGATGGGCAAGGAGCATGAGATCGATTTCAATCGCTTCCCGTGGAAGATGGTGTAACCAGTCTGTGGCAGCTACCGTCCCGGTTCGTTCGACCACCGCTGCCAGCGGCAGGTCGAAATGACGTTTGAGCAGACCTACCTGTTCCAAGACACTGATCCCGACTCGCGTCAGCACTTCACCAGCGGGACCAAACTGGGATTGTAACGCATCAAGATCAATCACACCTGCGGGATAGGTGATTGTACGCCTGACTTGACGGTACAACTCACGCAGATTCTCGCGGGTAATTGTCGTTGATTGCAACCAGGTCCGCAATACACGAGCATCATTCTCGCTGAAAAAGAGAATACAGCGCGCCGGCAAGCCATCACGCCCGGCCCGGCCCGCCTCCTGGTAGTAGGCTTCGAGTGAGGCGGGAAGATTGTAGTGGATGACAGCACGAATATCGGCTTTGTCAACCCCCATCCCAAACGCGACTGTCGCAACCAGAACCCGCGTCTTTCCGTTCATGAACCGCTCTTGCACACCTGCTCGATCAGGATGCAGAGCGTGATAGTGATCGGCAGCAACACCGGCAGAACGCAGCTCCAGCGCCAGGTCTTCACAAGTCTGGCGCGCACGGGCATACACGATGATTGAGCCATTGATCTTCCGGCAGAGTTCAATCAGACTACGTGCCTTTGACATCCCTGGTCGCACCTGGATCACCTGAAAAAACAGGTTAGGGCGAAAGACAGGTGCCTGAACGACCGTCAGCGGGCCGATCATCGTTTGCAGCGTATGGATCGTATCAGAGGCAGCCGTAGCTGTCACAGCCAGAACTGGCGGTTGGCCGAGTTCGTTCATCGCCCGGTTGATGAACAAATAATCAGGGCGAAAATTTTGTCCCCATAAGCTGATACAGTGCGCCTCGTCGATCACAAGACGGGACACGCCACAGTGACGAAGCGCAAAAAGGAATGAGCGTTGTCGCAGGCGTTCGGGAGCGACATAAACCAGTTTGTACTTACCGGCAGCAATTGCCCGTAAGCGGTCGCGCACCTCTCCTGCGGTAAGGGTGGAGTTGATGATGGTTGCCCGTTCCTGGACGGCAGGTGGTAACCGGTCTACCTGATCCTTCATTAACGCGATCAAAGGGCTAATCACCACTGTGGCCTGTGGTAAAAGCTGGGCCGGTAACTGATAGGTCAACGACTTGCCGGCACCGGTCGGTAAGACGGCCAGGGTCGATTCGCCACGCAATACACGGCCGATAATCTGCTCTTGATGAGGGCGGAACGTACTGAAACCAAAAACATCGCGCAAAATGACGGTGGCTTCAGATGGCAGGTTTGAGGTAGAGGGATGTTGCTGAGTGACCATAGCCAATACCACTGATATAACACTGCCGGCAGCATTTGAGTCAGTGTAGACCGTACATATATATAACCGTCTACACCGCGCAAAGGGTACGCCAGAATCGGGTTTTTCTTCCAACGTCAGAGGAAGGTGTCTCGCCGGCGGGTCAAAGCGACAGACAGTGGCACCAGGATGTCACGCATCAGCGCCGATTCAGCGGTGAGGGATTGGCTGCGCTAACCAGCGGGCAATCAGCCCGGCCACCTCTTCAGGGCGCTCCATTGGGAGCATATGTCCGGCTTCTACCTCGGCGAAAGTAGCGTGCGGCAGCATTCGCTGCAACCGTTGCCAGACCGAATCGGTAATCAGGTCAGATCGTGTCCCCCGCACAATCATGAGTGGGATGCGCAAACGTCGTAAATCACGCCAGGCATCAAGTGGGGAAGACGCAAAAATATGAGCTTCCCAACGTTTTGGCCAGGCCAGTGTGTAGCCCCGGCCATGCGGACGTAACCCACCCTGCAGATATCCTTCGAGTGCGTCAGGGGTAAAATCGGCGAACACCCCACGACCCTGCCAGCGCTGTCGGGCCTCATCAACGCTGGCAAAGTGATCGCGCCGGCGTAAAGCACCCTGAGCCAGGGGAAAGCGGTATCCCTGACCACTCTGACGTAACAACCAGATCAGTATCTGCAAGCGTCGGCGAAAGAGCACCGGATCGATCAACACAATCCGCTGGAAGAGTTCAGGCCGTTCTACTGCGGCGTACAATGTCAGAATACCACCAAGTGAATGGCCGATACCAACCACCGGTTCGCCGGTCACCGCCTGAAGATCGGCAATCAAATCAGCAGCCAAATCGCGCCATGTCCCTCCCGGCTGCGCATCCCCATCGACACGCAGCGGACGTGGCCGGTATCCCAGAATGCGCCCAAAGGACGCAAGCCCGGCGGCGAGAGGGACGTAGGCTTCTGGTGGAAAGCCATTGGCAGGCGCGATATGGATGAGACGAGGGCCAGAACCCCCGAGCTCACAATGGGTAAGAAGAGTAGTTTGAGTTGTCATTACAAATCAAAAGCAGAATTTGCAAACTGCTCACAGCCACTCTAACCGCAATGTGAGCCACAAAGCAATTACCGCGATTTCACACGGAGCTTTGTGGCATCACACCCTCCTCTCCATCTAATCATCCCGGCGGCGCGGGCGTGGCCGGTCACCTTCACGGCGCGGTCCACGCAGCTCGTCACGCAGGCTTCGCGGCTCATCGCGACCACCACGCTGTTCTTCGCGTGGACGCGGGCGTGGTGCGGCACCAGCAGCTTTGCGCTCTTCGGGCGTTTCGCCGGTCAGCACTGCCCGTCGGCTAAGACTAATCTTCCCTGTGGTGCGATCAATATCGATCACCATCACATTGATTTCATCGCCGAGCGAGACCACATCCTCAACGTTCTCGACCCGCTTTTCATCAAGCTCCGAGACGTGAACCATGCCGTCTTTACCGGGCAAGATATTCACAAACGCCCCAAAAGGCTTAATGCTGACCACTTTACCGAGGAAAATGTCACCAACCTTGGCTTCGCGGGTCAACCCCTCGATCATGCTGATCGCCTGCCTGGCTGCGGCACCATCAGGGGTTGTGATAAAGACACGGCCATCGTCTTCAATATCAATCTGCGCACCGGTCGTCTCACAGATATTGCGGATCGTCTTACCGCCGGGGCCAATCAGGGCGCCAATCTTATCAACCGGAATCTGGATCGTCATAATGCGCGGTGCATAGATTGACAGCTCTGGCCGTGGTGCACTGATCACCTCGTTCATCTTATCAAGAATGAACAGGCGACCGGCACGGGCCTGTGCAAACGCCTCGCGCATAATCTCATAGGTGATACCGGTTGTCTTGATATCCATCTGCAAACCGGTAACACCTTTTGCCGTACCGGCCACTTTGAAGTCCATATCGCCGAGGGCATCTTCCAGGCCCTGAATATCGGTCAACACGCGCCAGCGGCCATCTTCGCCGGTAATCAGACCCATGGCCACACCGGCAACCGGCGCCTTGATCGGTACACCGGCATCCATCAGGCTCAGCGATGAACCACAGACCGACGCCATTGATGACGAGCCATTCGAGGAGAGCACCTCAGATACCAGCCGGATCGTGTAGGGAAAATCCTTCTCATCAGGCAACACGGCGTACAGCGAGCGTTCGGCCAATGCACCGTGACCAATATCACGCCGTCGTGGTGTCCCAATCCGCCGCACTTCGCCCGTGCTAAAAGGTGGGAAATTGTAGTGATGAATGTAGCGTTTGGAAGTCTCGATACCGAGATCGTCCACTTTCTGCTCGTCGCCGGGCGAACCGAGGGTGGTAATCGTCAACACCTGGGTCTGACCGCGGGTAAAGACCGCCGAGCCATGCACACGAGGGATCACCCCGACTTCGATACTGATCGGACGAATTTCATCGAGCGCCCGGCCATCGACCCGGATACCTTCATCGAGAATAGCGTTACGCACTTCATCTTTCAGAAGCTTCTCAAACGCCTTTGTGACCTCTTTGGTGCGGTTCGCGATCTCTTCTTCCGGTTCATCAGCAGTAAAGTGGGCAATCACTTCAGCCTTCAGCGCTTCCGTTTGAGCTTCACGTTCTTGCTTGATTGGACTGCGTACCGCTTTGCGCAGCCGGTCACCCATCCACGCACTGATGGCCTCTTCGAGCGAGGTGTCAACCACCGGCGGCGTGAAGGGACGCTTCGGTTTGCCACAAAGCTGAACCAGTTGCTCTTGTAGATCACAGATCTGCTTGCAGACCGCATGGCCATCAATCACGGCCTGAAGCATCTCGTCTTCGGTCAACTCGTAAGCGCCGGCTTCAACCATCAGCACTGCATCTTTGGTACCGGCCACCACCAGATCGAGCCGGCTATCGGCAATCTCATTCATCTTGGGATTGACCACCAACTGACCGTTCAGATGCCCCATCTGCACCGCACCAACCGGGCCGGCGAAGGGAATATCGCTGATACACAGCGCTGCGGAAGCGGCAATTATTGCCAACGGCCCCGGATCGTTCTCCATATCAATCGAGAACGTCGTGATAATGACCTGAACCTCGTTGTAAAAACCTTTGGGGAAAAGTGGCCGCAGGGGGCGGTCGGTCAAGCGGGAGATGAGAATCGCCGTGGTGGTGGGCCGACCTTCGCGCTTGAAGAAATTACCCGGAATTTTGCCGACCGCGTACATCTTCTCTTCGTAATCAACGGTCAGCGGGAAGAAATCGGTTCCTTCACGAGCTTCTTTGGCGCAAACGACGGTGGCCAACAGCATCGTATCGCCATACCGGGCTACAACAGCACCATCAGCCTGTTCGGCAAAACGCCCGGCTTCCAGGGTGAGCGTTCGGCCGGCAATCTCCGCACTTACCGAATAGATATTCCGTTCTGTCATAAACTCCTATTACTCCTTACCAGACCAGGGTGCCCTTGCACCCAATCAACGGTATCCGGTCGCCGGTTGCGACCGGTGCGCGGAGTTCGGCACTGGTGTATACGCATGGAGAGTCACACGCGCACGCACCAATCCCGAACCACCGCGCCTGACAACCAACAAGCAAAGAGCGCCGGGCGGCGGATGCCGCTGGCGCCCTGCATACCCTTATCTTACACTGACGGTTGCCTCTATCATACTAGCGACGCAGACCGAGGCGATTAATGACGTTGCGATAGCGTTCGCGATCTTTCGATTGCAGATAGTTGAGCAGCCGCCGCCGTCGCCCGACAAGCTTCAGCAAACCACGACGCGAGTGGTGATCGTGAGTATGAACGCGAAGATGTTCAATCAACTGGTTGATGCGCTCGGTCAGTAGCGCTACCTGTACTTCGGGCGAACCGGTATCAGTTTCGTGGATCTGATAGCCGTTGATGATCTGCGATTTTTCTTCTTTTTCAAGCGCCACGAGCGGTTCCTCCTCGTGTAATCGCGCACGGGCCGGCGCAGCCCGGCGTTCCTGATATAAGCGTCGGTATTATAACACAGTTCGTTGAATTTTGCCAAATTTATGTCGTGCTGAGGGTGCGGGATGCCCTGGATTGATGTTCACCGACGCGAAGTGCCTGAGTATGCGGTGGTTCGCCTGATGTTTGATCCGTATCGAACGCGCATTATTGGAGGGGTGGGCGTCACTTCTCGCTGTGCCGGTTTCACCACAGAGACGCAGAGGACACAGAGGAAATCGGTCTATGATCGTGATGATCGCACACAGCATCCCCGTGACCAGCAGGGTCAATGGCGTGACACGCGCCTGATCGTGAGCACGGCTGCCGCACGCCAAACGTCGCGACATGCGCATGACGAGCGGGCAAGGCAATTCATCCAGCACGTGATGGCAGCGGAGATTGTCGGCAGCCCTCCTCACTTTCGTACCGGCAGACTGAGAGCAGGATATGCCGGCGTTGGCGATTGACAAGCGTTCACACGCCTGGTCAACAGGCTGGAGGCAGACAGCACAGCTTTGGATGAAATAAGTTCTTCTGTCAAGCCGGAACACAGTTCATTGTATAATCAAATATCTTTTCACAATCTGTCTGTCGAGCGCGAAGGAGCCTTGCCATGGATCTCAACCTGCACCATTTTCCTTATCCCGGACGGCGAGTACCGGTGATTGCCGAGCGCGGAGTGGTTGCCAGCAGTCACCCCCTGGCATCTCAAGCCGGTATGCACATATTGCAGGCTGGTGGGAATGCGGTTGATGCAGCTATTGCCACTGCCGCGGCGCTAACCGTGCTGGAACCAACCTCAAATGGGCTGGGGGGTGATGGTTTCGCCCTGATTTGGGCTGGCGATCATCTGTACGGCATCAATGGTTCGGGAGCAGCACCGGCCAGGTTGAGTCTTGACGCACTGAGCGCTGCCGGGCATACCGATATGCCAGTTTATGGCTGGTTGCCGGTAACCGTGCCGGGCGTTGTGCGCATGTGGGGAGATATGCACGACCGGTTTGGGCGTTTGCCGCTCGCGCAGGTCCTGGCCCCAGCCATCAGTTATGCCGCTGAAGGCGCGCCAACACCACCGATGGTCGCTTACTTCTGGGCACGAGGGGTTGCAGCCGCGCACAACCGTCACGGGCCTGAGTTTGCCGGTTTCTTGCCCACGTTTAGTATTGATGGACGGGCACCGCGACCGGGTGAGCGTTTCGTCAGCCCTGGTCACGCCCGTACCCTGCGCCTGATCGCCCGTCATGGCGCTGATGTCTTCTATCAGGGTGAAATTGCCGAAGCGATTGACCGCTTTGCGCGCGCTACCGGCGGTCTGTTACGGGCAGATGATCTGGCCCGCCACCGTTCGGAATGGGTAACACCAATCAGTATGCAGTACCGTGGCTATACCGTCCACGAGATTCCGCCGAACGGTCAGGGGATTGCGGCGCTGATGGCACTTGGGATTCTCGATCACATCGAGCTTAACGGCTATGCCCGCGAATCGGCAGCATCGTTCCACCGCCAAATCGAAGCGATGAAACTGGCCTTTGCCGATGCCTTCGCCTATGTTGCCGACCCGGCCAGTGTAGCTGTGCCCATCAATGAGATGTTGAATCGGCAGCGGCTGGCCGAACGTGCGCGCCTGATCGGTGAACAGGCCCAAACCTATGGCCCGTCCGCCCTGCCACGCGGTGGTACAGTCTACTTCGCTGCGGTTGACCGTGACGGGATGATGGTGAGTATGATCCAATCAACGTATATGGGATTTGGTTCAGGGGTGGTGATCCCTGATTACGGTATCGCCCTGCACAACCGTGGTTGTGGCTTCGTATTAACACCCGGCCATCCGAATCAGGTCGCTCCCGGTAAACGACCATTTCACACGATTATTCCCGGTTTCCTGAGCAAAGATGGCGTTCCCATCGGCCCCTTCGGTGTAATGGGAGCACATATGCAACCACAAGGGCATGTGCAGGTTATCGTTAACACCCTTGATTACGGAATGCACCCCCAGGCCGCACTGGATGCACCGCGCTGGCGCTGGGAGCGCGATGGCACGCTGCGGCTTGAGCTGGAAACACCACGCCACGTCATTGAAGGGCTGGCCGCTCGCGGCCACCAGGTGGTGGTCGAAAGTGAATTGGGCGGCTTTGGCCGGGGACAGATTATCTGGCGTCTGGCCAGTGGCAGCTATGTAGCAGGTACTGAACCTCGTTGTGATGGGCTGGCAATTGGATGGTGATCATTACCGACGGCATACGAAACAATAAACGATGGGGGATGAAGACGATGTACCGTACCGTGTATGATCTCCTGACAACTGGAAGCGATACCGATCCTGCGCTGATTGCACCGGGTGGCCCGACCTGGAACTTTGCCGATCTGCGTGCCCAGGTGTACCGTCTGGCCGAGTGGCTCCAGAACCATGGACTGGGACGCGGCGACCGGATTGCGATTGCGCTCGGCAACGGCCCGGCGATGGCGATCACCTTTCTGGCTGCGGCTACTGCGGCGACGGCTGCACCACTTAATCCCAAATATCGGCGGGACGAATTTGCCTTCTACTATGAAGACACCCAGGCCCGCGCATTAATTGTTGCCCCTGGCGAGGGCGACGAAGCCCGGGCTGCATTGCGTTCAGACATGCTGCTGATCGAAGCCGCCTTCGACAGCAACCATCAGCTTACCTTCTCGACATCTGGTACCGCCGGATCACCACGCCGCGATGGCCTGGCCACACCCGACGACATCGCCATGATCTTGCACACCAGTGGCACCACCAGCCGGCCTAAGCGGGTACCTATTCGCCATCGTAATCTGGCCGCCTCGACCAGCAACATCATCACTACCTATCAATTGAGCGCGGCGGATCGTTCGCTCTGCGTGATGCCGCTCTTCCACATTCACGGCATTGTTGCCTCGTTGCTAAGCCAGTTAGCCGCCGGTGGAGCTGTTATCTGTCCACCAGGTTTTGATGGTCTCAAATTCTGGAGCTGGGTCGAACAAGAGCGTCCAACCTGGTACTCGGCCGTCCCGACGATGCACCAGGTCCTCCTGGCCCGAGCCGGGCGCAACACTGCTATAATCAAAGCTAACCCATTCCGCTTCATCCGCTCCTCAAGTGCACCTCTACCTCCGGTTGTGATGGAGCAAATGGAAGAGGTCTTCGCGGCGCCGGTGATTGAAAGCTACGGCATGACGGAGGCTTCACATCAGATGACCTCGAATCCGTTACCACCCGGTCGGCGAAAACCCGGCTCGGTGGGGATTGGATTCGGGGTAGAAGTGGGTATCATGGACGAACACGGCCAGTTGTTGCCGGCAGGTGTGAAGGGCGAGGTCGTAGTGCGCGGGCCGAATGTCGTTGATGGGTACGAAAATAATCCTGAAGCCAATGCCACAGCATTTGTGAATGGATGGTTTCGGACCGGTGACCAGGGGTATCTCGACGAAGATGGCTATCTCTGTCTGACCGGTCGTATCAAAGAGTTAATCAACCGCGGGGGCGAAAAGATTTCGCCCCTGGAGATTGATGACGTACTGCTCCGTCATCCGGCAGTCGCCGAAGCCCTGGCCTTTGCCGTGCCACATCCAACGCTGGGTGAAGAGGTGCATGCCGCCGTTGTATTACGCGAAGGCATGAGTGCTGACGAGCGTGAATTACGCGAGCACTGTGCCCGCCTGCTGGCCGATTTCAAAGTGCCTCGTGCAATCCATATTCTGAGCGCACTACCACGCGGTGCCACCGGAAAACTACAACGGATCACGATGGCGAAAACACTGGGATTGTAAGCAACGGGAGAAAGACAGGAACCGGCATGATCCTGAAGTCAGAATTTGAACGCCGCCTTTCACCATACATGAGTTTTTCGCGCTCAGAATGGGCAGCACTTCGTAACGGTACTCCCTTACCACTCAGTGCAGACGAGTTAGACACGCTGGTCAGTCTGAATGACACCGTCTCAATGGAAGACGTTGCCGACATCTACCTGCCACTGGTGCGCCTGCTACAAATCTACTACGACAATGCCTGTCGATTGTACCAGGCCACCAGTGCATTTCTCGGCTCAGGGACAGCACGAGTACCGTATGTGATCGGCATTGCCGGTAGTGTCGCGGTAGGGAAGAGCAGCACAGCGCGCATCCTGCAAGCGCTCCTGGCGCGTGGGCCTGGACGCCTCAAAGTCGATCTGATTACAACCGACGGCTTTCTTTACCCAAACCGAATCCTCCAGGAACGGGGGATTATGCACCGTAAAGGGTTTCCTGAAAGCTATGATCGGCGACGCCTCTTGCAGTTTATGGCCGATATTAAATCGGGGTATGGCCCGGTGAGTGCGCCAGTCTATTCACACCTTATCTACGATATCGTGCCCGATCAAACGCAGGTTGTTGATCATCCAGATGTTCTGATTGTTGAAGGGTTGAATGTGTTACAGCGTGGTTCCAATACTCGACGCGAACCACAACTCTATGTATCAGACTTCTTTGACTTCGCGATTTATGTCGATGCCGATGAACGCGATCTTGAACAGTGGTACATTGAACGATTTTTACGGCTGCGTGAAACGGCCTTTCGCGATCCGTCGTCATACTTTCGCCGCTACGCTGAGCTGAACGAAGAGGAAGCTATCGCTACCGCACGACGTATCTGGCGCGAAATTAATTATGTCAATTTAAAACAAAACATAGAACCGACGCGCTGGAGCGCCGATCTGATTCTGGTCAAAGGACCTCGCCACGAACTAGAGCGAGTCTATCTTCGCAAACTGTAGGAACACGTACAAGGAGTAGCGGATCATATGCGCATCTGTATTGTTGGCGCCGGAGCGATTGGTGGCTGGTTGGGGGCAAAGCTGATCCAGGCCGGAGCCGAAGTAACAATGATCGCTCGCGGGAGCCATCTGGCAGCCATTATCGAACACGGGTTGACCGTCGAATACCGTGATGGTCGGCGCGAGGTGGTGCGACCGGCACTGGCGACCTCTGATATGACGGTTGCCGGTCCACACGATGTTGTGATCGTAGCAGTCAAAGCACAGTCCTTGCCGACGCTGGCTGCACCCATGCGAGCGCTCTACGGCCCCGACACAGCCGTTGTCTACGCTCAAAACGGCATTCCCTGGTGGTATTTTTTCCGGCACGGTGGCCCATACGAAGGTCGGCGGATCGAGGCAGTTGATCCCGGTGGTGTGATTGCTGCCCATACCGAGATTGAACGGGTTATCGGCTGCGTCGTCTATCCCGCCGCCGCCATCGAACGTCCTGGCGTCATCCGACATATTGAAGGAAACCGTTTTACACTCGGTGAACCCGATGGCAGCCGGAGCGAGCGTGTGGTACGCCTGAGCAAATTGCTGGAGTCGGTCGGTTTACGAGCGCCGGTCAAGACCGATATTCGCAATGAAATCTGGCTAAAGTTGTGGGGAAATCTCTCGTTTAACCCGATCAGCGCATTGACCCGCGCTACTATTGACCGCATTATCGCCGATCAGGGCACGTACAACCTGGCGGCAACAATGATGGCCGAGGCACAACAGGTCGCCGAACAGCTAGGTATTCGGTTTCCGGTCTCGATTGAACGCCGCATCCGCATGGCCGAGGAGATCGGCGCTCACAAGACCTCGATGTTGCAAGATATTGAAGCGAAGCGACCAACCGAAATTGATGCCCTGCTGGGAGCAGTGGTTGAGCTGGCCGAATTGACCGGTACGCCAACCCCGACGCTGCGGGCCATATATGCCGTGACGTCACTACTGGATCGAATCAACTGTGAGTCGTGATGGGTGCTGTTGACGGTGACAGTCCGACGCACCAACGGCACATCTGCCTGCTTCAAGCCGAGAAGCTGTTGCGTACATCCACGGAGAAACCACACCCTGGATTGAATGCCTTTCACGTGCAGTGATATACGTGTTGCATGGGTCGGGTGCGGAAGGCATGCTTCCGCACCATAATCATCTGCCAGACGCCTCTACATCCAGGTCTCACAATAGGTCTCATGCTCTATAATGGTGACAGGTAACACGTCTCGCTTGAATCTGCACCCTCTCAACAGCAGAGGCGCGATAACACGCATCCAGACTCGTCCAGCGGCAAAGGTATACGTATGCATAGCATCATTGTTAACCCGGTATTGACCCGTGAACTCTTCGGTCGGATTCGTGGACGCAATGCCTGGCTTATTCTGAGCGGCTACCTGACTATCATTGGCGCTATTACGCTGCTAATTTATGCGGTATTTATCAGCTCGGCCAGCCCAAATGACCCTAACACGGCCCGTACCATCGGTAAAAGCATCTTTTTCACTGTGATGACTGCGGCGCTGGTACAGGTTTGCTTTCTGTCACCTTCACTGACAGCAGGGGCAATTGTCGGTGAAAAAGAACGCCAGACTTACGATTTACTGCTTGCCTCGTTGTTGTCACCACTTCAGATCATCACCGGTAAGCTCTTGTCAGCAATTGCGTTTGCATTGTTGCTCATCACGGCTTCTCTCCCAATTGCCGGTCTATCCCTTCTTTTTGGCGGCATTACTGCACAAGAAATCCTGATCGGGGTGATCAGTTTGTTGATCACGGCCATCTGCTATGCAGCAATTGGCCTTTTCTGGTCAACGGTGATGCGCTCGACGCTTGGTGCAACGGTAATGGCGCAGGGAACGGTGATCGCCATTCTGTTGCTGGTACCATTTCTCTTCTTCGTGATTTCACTGTTGATCGGCGCGTTTGATGCCGATCCTTCGCCGCTCTACGTCTACACCATGGGGCCATTCATTTGCCTGCATCCGTTTATTGCCCTGGGGATAACGGCTACCATCCTTGAGGAAGGCGGCGATCCATGGCTCTGGACAGTTCCTTCGTCTGTCGGCAATCTCACAGTACCCTCACCCTGGCTGGTCTATATAGCGCTTATGATTATCGTCACGGTGATTTGTTTAAGTCTGGCCCTGCAGCGGATACGTCCGGCTGAAGAATAGGCGGAATACGGGTGACAGTGACGTGGGATAAGTATATGATAACCCAAGTTGCTACCTTTATCACCACAGAGACACAGAGGACACAGAGGATGGGTAGAATTTGGGTTGCTACCGTGAAACGTGACGTAGTATGTCCATAGGAACTGGCTGCTCCTCACACCGTTCATGCGAACATACCATACGGTGTTGCGTGTAACGTCGTGCTGTTCAACCTGGCACTCAGCCTACGGGAACTACTCACAACATAGGTGGAAACTTGGGTTATGATAGCAAATCTTGATCCTTTGCATCATTGCCAAGACCATCAATCATCATTGCAAAGCCTCTTCATCAGAGTCGCGTACCGGCAGAGGGACGCGCTGCGATCCGCCGACTCAAAATGTATCCTTCCACTACCCCTCGTTCACCGCATGCCTCGTATGTCGATGAGAATGGGCATCTGCATCGTCCGTAGGGGCGGGTTCCAAACCCGCCCCTACGGAACCGCCCATCCGTATCGTGTCAGGTAATTTCAAACCTCAACTGACACTGTGCATCATTCAGGACAGGGCCGTGCTGGCGCACGGACGGGCGTGCTATCTGTGAGCCAATAGTGGTGCGTCGCAGGCAAACTAACCGGTTCACGTGTAGTCGTTCAGGTGCAGCGCCAGCTTGATGGGGGGCAGGCGTGTGATACTTGCTTCCAGCAGTACACCGCGACACGCCCCCACTCTAACCCGCCCCCAGCGAGCTATGCATTCCCCACATGTTACACAGAAGCCAATATGACGCCTCATATCCCATCGTGATAGATCCGGTGCCATACCTCACGCACACCGTATGGTTAGGCGAGCCAAGCAAATCCTGCCCCGCACGGCTGCTGTGATCCGCGTGCCATACCTCACGCACATCGTATGGTTAGGCGATCCACGGCATTCTGCTGCGGTAGGCCAGACTGCAAGCGCTCCCCGTGGCGCGGGCTTCCAGCCCGTGTGCCGGCATCCCCGCCACCATCGTCAGATGCTGGTCGTGGCTGCTGGTACGCAGGCAGGCACCTATTGCAACAAGACGTCTACGCGCAGGTAGCACATTCATGCCTGACCGACTCGATGATCGTCACGAATACATCCAGCATCCCCGTGACCAGGAGGGGGAACGGCGTACCACGCGCCGGATCGAGTGTACGGCTGGCGCGGCAGCATGGCTGCCGCACTCCAAACCCTGCGCCACGCACATGATGTGCGCGTAAGGAAACCCATCCAGCACGTGATAGCACGGCTGGCGCTGTGCGCTGCCACCGGGCAGTCGCCCAAAACAGCACCCATGGCGATCATACCCGCTGATACACCCGTGATTGACACCAGTTGTGGGTAATGCATAGCCCAGCGGGGGCGAGAAACACCGGTAAAGGATGGTGCTCTCTTTTGTGCGCCGGTTTGGGGGTGAGATACTCTGCCGGAAGCGCAACATAGGCTGTATCCGGTAGCGAGCGGGGCAGAAGCTCGCGCTCCACTAAACCAGATTTGATGTCAGATGGCTGCCGATAATACAAAGCATCCCTACCGGCGGGGTTGCCAGTAGGGATGCCCGATTACAACTAGACAGCGAAATTACGCCGGAAGTGGGTTGGTACCGCCAAAGCCGTGCTGTGACGCATCAGGCTGTGTGGAGCGCTCTTCAGCTCGCCCATTAGGCGTGCTGCTCTTGCTCAGATCGAGCGCCAGCGGCTTTACCCGACGGATCATCTCCTCGAGCTGTTCGCCATCAAGTGTCTCGTATTCGAGCAACGCATTCGCCATATCGTCAAGCACAGCCCGGTTCTGAAGCAGGATTTGCTGCGCCGTTTCGTAGGCTTCGGTGACGATTGCATGCACCTCTTCGTCAATCTGGCGCGCCACCTCATCACCGTAGTTGCGCTGCTCGCTGATCTCGCGACCGAGGAAGATCAGCTCTTCCTTCTCGCCGAAGACCATCGGGCCAAGGCGCTGGCTCATACCGTAGCGCGTGACCATTGCCCGGGCAATACGGGTGACTTGCATCAAATCACCAGAAGCGCCGGTTGTCACCTCGTCGTTGCCGAAGACAATCTCTTCAGCTACCCGGCCACCTAACGAGACGGCCAGTCGTGCCTTGAACTGGGAAACGGTGCGCAGGCTCAGACTATCCTCATCAGGCAGGAAGAGGGTATACCCACCAGCCTGTCCACGTGGAATGATCGTCACCTTCTGCACCTTATCGGCCTTCGGCAACGCAGCACCGACAATCGCGTGACCGGCCTCGTGGTAGGCCACCACCAGCTTCTGGCGGTCGGTCATCACGCGCGAACGCCGCTCAGGGCCACCGATAGCGACCCGCTCGACCGCATCCTGGAACTCTGCCATGCTGATCTTGCGCTTCGAGCGACGTGCAGCCAGAATCGCTGCTTCGTTCACAACGTTCATCAGATCGGCGCCTGAGAAACCGGGTGTCTGACGAGCGATTACCTCAAGATTGACATCCTCAGCCAGAGGTTTGCCCTTGACGTGAACTTTCAGAATCTCGATCCGACCCCGCACATCGGGCGCATCAAGCACCACCTGACGGTCAAAGCGGCCTGGTCGCACGAGAGCCGGGTCGAGCACATCGGGCCGGTTCGTCGCGGCGATCACGATCACATTCGTGTTGGTGTCGAAGCCATCCATCTCGACCAGAATCTGGTTGAGCGTCTGCTCACGCTCGTCGTGTGAGCCACCCAAACCGGCACCGCGCTGCCGACCGACGGCATCGATCTCATCGATGAAGACGATACAGGGTGCATTACGCTTGGCCTGATCAAACAGGTCGCGCACACGTGAGGCACCTACGCCAACAAACATCTCTACGAACTCAGAGCCAGAGATGCTGAAGAAGGGAACACCTGCCTCACCAGCGACTGCCCGCGAGAGCAACGTCTTACCGGTACCGGGCGGGCCAACCATCAGCACACCACGCGGAATGCGTGCCCCGAGCGCGGCAAACTTGTCAGGAAACTTGAGGAACTCAACAATTTCGGCCAGGTCCTGCTTTGCCTCTTCCTGACCGGCCACATCGGCGAAGGTAATTGTGGGCTTATCGCCGGCAAACATCCGTGCCCGGCTCTTGCCAAACGACATCGCCTGATTGTTGCTCCCCTGCGCCTGACGCATGAAGAAGACGAAAAAGCCGATGAGCAACAGGGTTGGCAGCAGAATGGTAAAGATACTGAGTAAACCGCCCCAGGCCGGTGCCGGTTGCACGGTTACGTTGATCGTCCGCCGACCGTTCTCGTCGTACAGCGGTACGTTGTAGTCGGCCAGCAACTGCATCACGCTATCCGAAGTTTCGACCCGTGAGCGATATTTCTTACCATCCTTGTAGGTGACAATAATCTGTTCGTCGCCAGCCTGCGCCTGAATTTCACTTACCAGGCCAACCTGAGCATCGGCGATGACATCGGCAATGCCTTTCTCCTCAGTCTGGCTGGCACCCTGACCGAAATATTGGAAGAACAGCGCTAGCGCTGCAACCAGAATGATGAGATAGACAAAACTATTCTTCAACCAACGATTATCATTCATACTTCATCTTTCTAGAGGGGTTGCCTCGCCATTTCCTGGTAGACCAGACAATACTGAGGAATGAACCCCACTTATGAGGAATATGCGAGCGAGACGGCAATCAGCCATCCTGTACGCCGCTTGTTGGAATTATAGCATCAGCCGATCACCGACGGCAAGGGAACAGATTACACTCAGAATGTGATCTGGATCACAACTACGCTGACTGGTAGACCTCAGGGCGCAACACGCCAATGAAGGGGAGATTGCGATAGCGCTCTGCATAATCCAGGCCGTACCCAACCACAAAGGCATTCGGGATGTCAAAACCAATGTAGTCAACCGGCACATCTGCTGTACGTCGTTCAGGTTTGTTGAGCAACGTGCAGATGCGCAGACTGGCCGGATTGCGCCGCAGCAATTGCGACCGCAGGTACGCCAGGGTCAGGCCGCTATCAATAATGTCTTCGACAATCAATACGTGGCGCTGCGAAATGTCGGTGTCGAGGTCTTTGATCAAACGCACCACACCCGACGACTCGGTACTGGCGCCATAACTGGCAACCGCGATGAAATCAATCGCAAGTGGCAGATCAATTGCCCGCGCCAGATCAACCATAAACATGGCGCAGCCCTTCAGAACGCCGACCAGCAGCAGATCACCGAGGTCGCGATAATCGGCACTGATCTCAGCAGCCAGCTCCGCAACCCGCTGTTTGATCTGATCTTCCCCAATCAAGATGTAATCAATGTCCTGACGCATGCTTACTCCTGTCTTGTTGTGGCAGAGTGAACGATCCCAATCCACATTGTAGCCTGATTCGGCTCAGATGCAGCGACGCCGGCAGCAACTCGCAAGCCAACGACCCAGAGAATCTGATCATCGACAGTGGTGAGAATCGGCCAGGCAGCCCGCAGCATACGTGGCACGCGCAAATCAACGAACACATCTTGTAAGCGTCGCCGCCCCGGCGCACCGGCAGGCCGCATCCGATCACCGGGGCGCCGTGGTCGTAACTGCAAAGGAGCAGACGGACGCTGAGCCAGTCCTAACCACCAGCGGTCAGGATGCGCCGGGGGATGATCCTGCACGATACACTGCCAGTCATTCGCCAGTGGCACGATCCCCCGATCCGGTAATGTCACAGGTGTTGTCAACTGCGGGGCAGGTGGCGGTAATGCCGATGGCAAGTGCAATGTCACTGTCTGCTGATCGCACACCAGTGTAACCTGGGGAGCGATCTGCGTCGAGCGACCAGACTGCCCTCCGATGAGATGCAGTGCGGCATCGAGATGGGCTAACCCCGGTTCCTCTGCACCGAGTTCAGCAATCGCACGCCGCAACGCATAGCGGCGTAGGGCTGGATGGATACTCATCAGGGCAGCACGCTCAAATACCACTTTGTCAGACTGCTGCTCAACGATGAGGTTCGGCCACTGATCTGCCAGCATGGTCTGAATAAAATCGTAATCTTCAGCACAGATACGGGCAGTACGAGTAAGGGCAGCAGTGATCTGAGGATTCTCGCTTGCAAGCTGAGGCAAGAGCACATGCCTGATACGTGCCCGCACGTAATGGAGATTGCGGTTTGTTGGATCGTCGCGTGGGGTTAACTGATGAGCAGCGCAGTACGCCGCCAGTTCAGACCGACTGACCGTTAGCAGTGGTCGCAACAATGGTGGGCCGTGGGGCGGAGCCTGTCCGCTCTCAATCAGGGCTGCTGCCCATTCCGACCACTCAACCCGCGCCCGCATACCGCGCAAGCCAGCCGGCCCGGCGCCACGGAGTAAGTGCATCAAGACCGTTTCCGCCTGATCATCAGCCTGATGAGCAACGAGCACAGCATCGACGTGTTCGGCGAGGGCGGTTGTGGCAAGAAAGGTGTAGCGTGCAGTTCGCGCCTCGGCAGGTGTTGTTCCTGGTGGCAAGTGGGCACGTCCGACAATTGCCCGTACCCCCCAGGCCGTCGCAGTAGCAGCGACGAAGTCGGCATCTGCCGCAGATTCAGCACCTCGCAGGCCGTGATCGAGATGCGCTACAATTGGGGTCGGGCCACCAGCACGGTGCAATGTGCAGAGCATGTGCAGCAGGGCAAGTGAGTCGCTGCCGCCAGAGACAGCAACCAGCAGGCGAGCAGAAGCCTGCTCGACGCCCTCAGCACGTAAAAACTGGCGCAATAGATCAAGCATGGTGGTATTGCACGATGAACGGAAACGCCGGTGAGCGTTGCTCACCGGCGACTGGTGCCGGAGGCGGGATTCGAACCCGCGACCTAACGATTATGAGCCGTTTGCTCTACCGCTGAGCTACCCCGGCACAGCTCCCAAGTCTATCACTGAAGAGGAATTTCGTCAAGTTGTGAACACCAGAAATCATCACCACGATGAGGTAATACGACCAGGTTATATCAACGCTCGCGTAGGGGCAGGTTAAGAACCCGCCCCTACAGAACTCGCTCATCGGTATCCGGCAGGTGACAACCACGGATCATAGTTCACCGAATATCCGGTGATAAGCAGTGATACCGTGCATCACTACTACACGCCACGGACAACCCTATCTGGCAACCGTATCCTCTCTAAAACGTGATTCTGCCGCGTGCGCTGCGGCAAGACCAGTCCTACACTGCTGTGATCAGGCTCAGTGGCAGGGTGATCCTCTCACCACGATACGGGCCGTCTGGCGGGCACGGACGGTGTCAGCGATAGTAAAACGTGCGTTTGGGCAATACCGGGGAAATCCCATCCCAAACGCACGTCAGGTATCGTTGTGTGGCTACGGCCAGACAGGTTGGCGAACAGAGTCTTGTGCAACTACTCCAGATAATCGCGGAGATGCTGCCCGACTTCAGGACTACGCAAGCGCCGCAGAGCCTCGGCTTCAATCTGCCGTGCCCGTTCGCGCGTCATACCGAGCACACGCCCTACCTCTTCGAGCGTCCGACGCCGGCCATCAACCAGACCGTAGCGCAAATCGATGATCCGGCGTTCCCGATCATTGAGGCGGTCAAGGGCAGCACACAGATCGCGGCGCAGCAGCTTTTGAGCCGCCATTTCTCCCGGTGTCGGCAGTTCTTCATCGGTCAGAAAATCGCCAAGTGTGTGCTCACCTTCATCGCCGACCGGTGTTTCCAGCGAAACCGGACGACGCGCCGCTTCGAGAATGCGCTGAATACGCTCAACCGGCTGGCCAAGCGCCATTGCAATCTCTTCCGCCGTCGGCTGACGTTCGAGCGATTGCGCCAGACGTTCGGCGATTCGCTTCACCTGCCCAACCGACTCGCTCATATGCACCGGCAACCGGATTGTCCGCCCCTGTTCGGCAATCGCCCGCGTCACCGCCTGGCGAATCCACCAGGTTGCGTATGTGCTGAAGCGATTACCCTTATGGTAATCGAACTTCTCCACCGCACGCATCAGACCGATATTACCTTCCTGGATCAGGTCAAGCAGCGCAAGACCGCGCCCGACATACTTCTTGGCAATGCTCACGACCAGGCGCAAATTGGCCTGGATGAGATGGCGGCGTGCCTCTTCACCCTGCTGAACTGCCTGAAGGAGTTCGTAGCGTTCTCGCGGCGTCAGGTCGGTCGCTGTAGCAAGCTGGGCTTCAGCCTCATTACCGCGTTCAATACGCTCGGCCAACTCGATCTCTTCAGCAGCGGTCAGAAGAGAGACGCGGCCAATCTCTTGCAGGTAATGCTGAACAGCGTCAAGGGTTGGCTCTACCTGCTCGATATCGCTCAGATCGGGAGAGAGAATCTCTTCTTCGTGCCCGAAACGTTCATCACGCTCGTGCGTGTGCAGTGATACTTCTTCTTTTTCCCAGGTTGACAATCGACGCTTGAGCATTGGCGGGCACTCCTGCCTAACTATGCAGCTATGACAAGACACAACAAAAATCCCTCCGCTCACGCGGAGAATGCCTACAGAGGCGCCCAGCACGTAACGAAACGGGGTAACGTGTGAGGTTTCAACCGTCGAGGATGTGACGGTGCAAGCTGTTACATCTGATAACAGCGATAGTTAGTATAAAAGCAATAACGCAATTTGTCAAGTACTTTGCACACGGTTTGTTCACCCAGGTTTCAACCCAATTCACTGATCCGAACCGCAACTTCAGCGGCTACACGGGTATTGTTTCGCAGCAAAGCGATGTTAGTCTCGATACTCTCGCCGCTGGTCTCTTCGGCCATTGCTGCCAGGAGAAACGGCGTGACTGCCGGCCCACGCACACCTTCTGCCTCAGCACGAGCCAATGCCCGACCAATCGCGGCTTCGACAGCCTCTCGTTCCAGGGCATGGCGTTCTGGTGGGGGGACGCAGAGCAGCATACCGCCAGGAGCAGCAAATGTGTGGTAACGGCGCTGAATACGCCACATTCGGGCGGCTGCCAGCGCATCAGCCGCCACAGCCGCTACTGTCAGGCCGCTATGGGGTGTGTAAAAGGCCGGGAATTCTACCGTCTGGTAGCCAACCACCGGTACGCCCTGAGTCTCCAGGTATTCGAGCGTCGCCGGCAGGTCGAGGATTGCCTTCGCACCAGCACACACAACCAGCACAGGTGTACGACCCAATTCGGTCAGATCGGCACTCACATCCCAGCTATGGGTTGCGCCACGATGAACGCCGCCAATCCCACCGGTAGCGAAGACCTCAATCCCAGCCGCAGCCGCGAGCGCCATCGTTGCCGCCACTGTTGTGGCGCCATCGGCGTGATCGACAATTGCCGCACCAATATCACGCCGACTCAACTTGCGCACCCGATCACCACCAACCGCCAGCCGTTCCAGCTCATTGCCATTCAGACCAATGACCGGCACTCCTTCGATCAGACCGATAGTCGCCGGTACCGCACCCGCAGCACGCACTTCGGCTTCCAGACCCTCCGCTACGGCCAGGTTGTGGGGGTAGGGAAGGCCGTGGCTAATTAATGTGCTCTCCAGCGCAACCACTGCCCGCCCTTCTTCGAGCGCAGTGGTAACTTCTTCAGCAATGCGCAGCATAGCAATGTCTCCTCATTATGTACTGCACCGGCATAAACGACAGCGTTTATTACTTTTCACGCACAAGGAATAATCGCACCTGTACGATCTATTTGCAACGTGACGATACCATACTGTTGGGCCTGGAGAAGATCGCTCAGAAACGGATCGGTCAGGACCAATACCACTTTCATTGCACGTTGACGGATAGTCACCAGAGTCGTCAGGATTTGGGTGCTCAGGGCACCGGTGATCAGAACCAGGGTTGCGCCGGGACGTAGGATAGGCTCGCCCGTTATTACCTCTTCGATCAGTGGCACGTCTGTCGCCGGTTCGAGCCGACCGAGGCGAACCAATAGTTCGCGCAGATGTTCAATGCCGGTCGCAGGCAACAACGTGATGCCAGCTTTGCGGTGTAACGGATCGTAGCCGTTGCTGCACAAGCCAACTGCCTGACGCCGCTGGATAAGCGTGGAAGCCAGGGAAGCTGTGGCAACAACTGCCCGTTCACGATTGTCGTAGGCAAACCGCCCCGGATACTCAGCCTCGGCAAAAGCCAGCACGATCAGGGTTTCACGGGCAATGGTAGGGGTCAATTCACGTACCTGAAGATCACCGAGACGTGCGCTTGTTTTCCAGTCGATCCGTCGCGGCGGATCGCCCACCTGATAGGTACGAACGCCAGTTTTCTGAGTAGCGTCCTCGAACAGACTCAGGTGATAGCGCTCCTGACTGTAAGGGAGAGCTGCGATCAGATGAAGCAAGCGCAACGAAACGACTGCCGGGGTGACAGTGATTGGTGTTGGTTGCTGTTCAGTAAGCTGAATCTCATTCTGCTCAAACACCGAGCCAATCCGCAGGCTGAGTGGCCCCAACCAGTAGAGACCACGCTGACGGCATTGAATCGGGTAGCGCAGGGTATGCCTCTGGCCGGGCCAGAGGCTCAGCACCCATTCCCGGCGGGGGACATTACCTAGCATAACCGGAATGTCCTCCCGCACCACCAGGTATGGTAACGGCAACCAGCCACGGTAGGTCACGTGAATCTCGACCTCGGCTACCTCATCGGGTGCCAGCGCCAGAGGTGCACACCGTTGCCAGGTGATCTGGTTACGGGCAATGCGTGGCCAGAACCAGCCTATGACCTGGAGACCTATCAGGGTGTAGGCCACAAAGCCAACGACCGGCTGCGGATCAAATATCAGCCAGATCACGGCAATTCCGGTCACGATGCGTAAAGGTGTCATGGCAGACCTACATGCGAAAGACGCCGAAACGGGTCGGTTGCACCGGCGCTTCGGCGGCAGCCGCCAGTCCCAACGCCAGCACGCGCCGCGTCTCTACCGGGTCAATCACTCCGTCATCCCAGAGCCGGGCACTGGCATAATACGGATGCCCCTCCTGCTCATATTTAGCCAGAATCGGCGCCATGAAGCGTTCTTGCTCTTCAGGGGTCATGTCCTGACCACGAGCACGCAGATTGTCACGTCGGATAGTGAGGAGGACATTCGCAGCCTGCGTTCCACCCATCACGCTAATGCGCGCGTTCGGCCACATCCAGAGCTGGCGGGGCTGATAAGCGCGCCCGCACATACCATAATTACCGGCACCAAAGCTACCGCCGATAATCACGGTAAACTTTGGCACATTCGCACAACTGACAGCCGTCACCAATTTAGCGCCATCTTTCGCGATACCGCCATTCTCATACTGCTTGCCGACCATAAAGCCGGTGATGTTTTGCAGGAAGACAAGTGGAATATTGCGCGCACAACACAGCTCGATAAAATGAGCACCCTTGAGAGCACTTTCGCTGAAGAGAATGCCGTTGTTGGCGAGAATCCCAACCGGGAAGCCCTCGATATGGGCAAAGCCGCAAACCAGCGTGGTGCCGTAGCGCGTCTTGAATTCGTGCAAGCGGCTGCCATCCACAATCCGGGCAATTACTTCGCGCACATCGTAGCTCTGGCGAAAATCGCGCGGTAGGATGCCATAGATTTCCCGTGGATCGTAACGCGGCGGCTCCGGATCACGCAATTCCCAATTTGCTCGCTGGCGCGGCCCCAAATGGGCAACGATGTCGCGGACAATCGCCAACGCCTCGCGATCATCGTTGGCAAAATAGTCGGCCACCCCAGAGATACGGGTATGAACATCGGCCCCACCCAGTTCTTCAGCAGTTACCTCTTCGCCGGTAGCTGCCTTGACCAGCGGTGGCCCACCGAGAAAGATGGTGCCATTGCCCTTCACAATCACGACTTCATCACTCATGGCCGGGACGTAAGCCCCACCGGCGGTACAACTGCCCATCACACAGGCAATTTGGGGAATGCCTTCGGCTGACATCTGGGCCTGGTTGTAAAAGATGCGACCGAAATGGTCGCGGTCGGGGAAGACCTCGCTTTGCAGCGGGAGATAGGCTCCGCCACTATCAACCAGATAGATGCAGGGCAGGCGGTTTTCGCGGGCAATCTCCTGGGCCCGGAGGTGCTTTTTCACCGTCAGTGGGAAATAGGTGCCGCCCTTCACAGTGGCATCATTGGCGATAATCATCACCGGGCGCCCGGCTACGCGGCCAATCCCGCAAACGATGCCGGCGGCAGGCACCTCTTCATCGTAGACGTTGTAGGCAGCCAGCGCACCGATCTCAAGAAAGGAACTATCAGGATCGATCAATGTATCAATCCGGTCACGCACAAAGAGCTTGCCGCGTTCTTCGTGCCGACGACGCTGTTCAGCACCGCCACCCTGGCGAATCTGGGCCAGGCGTTCGCGGAGATCGGCAGCCAGTGACTGATGATAGGCAAAGTTGGCCTGAAAATCGGGGCTGTTGGGTTGGATATGCGAATGGATAATTGACATTGCTCTTCTCCGACAACTACAGCAAACTCTTCAGCTCTTCGGCAGCCTTGCGCGTCATGCCCGGCACGGCAGCAAGCTCATCGATACTGGCCTGACGAATGGCGTCAAGAGAGCCAAAAGCCTTCAGCAGGGCACGCTTCCGTTTGGGGCCGATACCGGGAATATCTTCCAGGGATGAACGAAGGGTCGCTTTGCTACGTAGCTTGCGGTGATAGGTTATGGCAAAACGATGAGCCTCTTCATCAATCCGCTGGATCAGGGCCAGGGCTTTGCTATCACGGGCCAGCACTAGCGGCTCGCAATCGAGCCGAATCAGATCGAAACGATTGCGATCAGGGCCTTTGGCAACCCCAACCACCGGAATCTGGGTAAATCCCAGGTCGCGGAGGGCCGCCGACGCAGCGGCAACCTGCGCCTGCCCACCGTCAACCAACAGCAGATCGGGCAACTCAGCCCAACTCTCCAGGGCCTGTTGATCGGTATTGCCCGTCTCAGAGGTCTTATTGTCGTCATCGGCAACCATCCCGGTGACGGTTTGGGTCTCGCCAAGTGCCTCAGCCGCCCGCCGGAAACGACGGCTGATCACTTCGTGCAACGAAGCAACGTCATTGGCGCCACTCACCGTCTTGATCTTGAAGCGACGGTAATGGGCCGGACGGGGTGATCCGCGCTCGAACACCACCATACTGGCAACTGAGTGTTGTCCCTGAATATTCGACACATCGTAGCACTCAATGCGGTGGGGCAGGGCGGGCAGCTCAAGCAGATCGCGCAACTCGCTGAGCGCAGCAACAGCACGTTGCTCGGAATTGAGCCACTGTTCGCGAATTTCGCGCAGCTTCTGACGTGCGTTGTTGGCAGCCAGCTCAACCAGTTGTCGCTTCTCACCCCGGCGGGGCACCGTAATTTCGACCCGATGGCCGCTTTTCTGTTGGAGCCACGACGCGATTATCATTGGCTCCTCAACATGATCGGCCAGTAACAGGTTGGGTGGAATGTTGGGGGCATCCTGGTAAAACTGAGTGAGAAATGAGGTCAGCAACGCTTCATCACTCTCGCCTTCGGTGCCCTGGAGGGTAAACGGTTCGGCATTGATAAGTTTACCGCCCCGGATGAAGAGCACCTGCACCACCGCACTGCCCTCTTCGCGGGCAAACGCGATCACATCTTGATCAGTGTCAACCGTGCGTAAAACCTGCTGGCGTTCGGAAATCTTCTCGATAGCCTGAATGCGATCACGCAGGTATGCGGCACGCTCGAACTCAAGCTGTTCAGCGGCCTGCTCCATCTGGGCACGTAACTCGCGCACGATTTGATCGCTCTTGCCTTCGAGGAAGCGACAGACGGCGTCAATCGCCTGCCGATAGGCTTCTTTTGTCACCAGACCGGGCACACATGGGCCTAGACAGCGCCGCATCTGGTAGTAGAGGCAGGGCTTGCCCAGTTTACGGTGACGGTTGAATTTGTCGTCTTTACACTCGTAGGGCGGGCGAAAGGCAAAGAGCCGATTGAGAACATCGAGCGCCTGATAGACGGAACCGGGACTGGCGTAGGGGCCAAAATAGCGTGCGCCATCGTTGAGCACCTGACGGGTAGCGAAGACACGCGGCCAATCTTCGTTGACCGTTACCTTGATGTAGGGATAGGTCTTATCGTCTTTGAGCAAAATATTATACGGAGGGCGATGCTGTTTAATCAGGTTCATCTCGAGCAGCAACGCCTCTAATTCACTTTGAGTGACGATAATGTCAAAATCGGCAATATGGCTAACCAGCCGCCGGGTTTTGCCGCTCAGGCTGCGCGGTGAACCGAAATACGAACGCATGCGGTCGCGCAGCCGTTTACTCTTGCCCACGTAGAGCAGACGGCCATTGGCGTCTTTCCAGAGATAGACGCCGGGCTGGTCGGGTACCAATCGCAGCCGTTCGAGAAAGGCCGTGTGATCGCGGATGGCAGTATGACTAAGATCCATAGCGCCCGGATGTTACCTCATCATCGTTGAAGGTCGGCATGTTGTGTATCTTTACCATGATTTTGACAGGTATCTCAATCATATCATACCGGTGATGGTAGTAGTAAAGAAATCGTCGCGTCGCCGCAGTGACGCCATCTATCGGTGAGAGCGATTATACCGCGGCGCATGCTGACAATGATGAGAGAGATGAGTGACCGGATAACAGGTTGGTTACTCTGTTCAGGTATTATTCATCTTAATGGTATATTGTCAATGGCGAGGGGGAGAGAGTACGCAGGATGGGCTGCCAATG
The DNA here is from genome assembly GCF_000018865.1 of Chloroflexus aurantiacus J-10-fl. Taxonomy (NCBI): domain Bacteria; kingdom Bacillati; phylum Chloroflexota; class Chloroflexia; order Chloroflexales; family Chloroflexaceae; genus Chloroflexus; species Chloroflexus aurantiacus. The sequence goes on along the minus strand of NC_010175.1, from coordinate 2,781,737 downwards.
CAAGAGATGCCTGTCCTGCGTCCTCTTTGTACGACAGATTCGTCGTCGACTCAAGGATGTGCTATGACAACCACGCTACCATCAATTCGCAAGCAGCGAGATCGGCAACCACGCCTGCGTTATTCACCGCGCTGGATTGGGGCAGGGCTGGCCGGGAGCGTCCTGGCGGGTGTAGCCGGTTTCTACGGTGGATTACCGATCACGCTCGCGCTGGCGGGCGCAGGTGCAATGAGTGCAGGCTATGCCCTTACCATCGAACCCCGGCGGATCCGGCTGACGGTGAAAGACCTGTCTTTTGAGCACCTGCCATCTGGGTTGGATGGTTTGACTATCGGGCAGTTGAGTGATCTGCATCTTGGTCATCGCTACAGTTTCACAAACGCGCATCAGGCGATTGATCAACTGCTGGCGACACAGCCCGAAATCATTGTATTGACCGGCGATCTGGTGCAAACGCGCGCCGCGATCAGTCGGTTGCCTGATGTGCTGCGTCGATTGCATGCCCCGCTTGGGGTTTACGCCGTACCTGGCAATCACGATTATTGGGAAGGGATGCCGCATATTGCGACCATGTTACGCGAACACGGCATTCAGTTGCTGATCAACCGCCATCGCCTGATCGAGCGTCAGGGCGCTCGTCTGTTGCTGGCCGGGGTTGATGACCACTGGGATGGCAGTCCCGATCTGGAATTGGCAGTAGGTGGCGCCCCAGCCCACGACTTCCGCATCCTGCTCGCTCACTGTCCCGATATTGCCGATGAAGCCGCCACAGCCGGCTTTCATCTCCAGCTCTCCGGCCATACCCACGGCGGCCACGTGCGATTGCCTGGTTTAGGGCCGCTCTGCCTGCCACGCCACGGATGGCGCTACGACATGGGACATTTTCAGGTTGGTTCGATGCACCTGTTTGTCAGTCGTGGGATCAGCGGCCTGCCGCTCCGCCTCGGTTGTCCACCCGAAGTCAATCTGTTCCAGTTGCGTCGGATCGCCGCCGAAACTGGCGACGCACAAAGCGCCACATTGCGCGCACACGGCGATCACGGCGAAGCAGCCAGATTCCAACGACCATCAGCGGGATCGCCGGCCAGAGATTAACCGGCGACGTACCGTGGCGAAAGGCGGGCAGATTGGCAACCAGCCAGATACACAGGGCGCCCAAATAGCCGGCGATACCGGCTTTGATCCCAACCAGCAGCGCCAGCGTCAACAATGCCAGTGGCCAGCCCGCCGGATGGTCGGGAATGTGACCGAACAGCAACGGCACGATCAACAATGCCACTCCAAGCGAGGCGAGGGCGATTGCCAACCGGCGACGAAGGCCGGTCGGTTGCTCGAAGACGAGTTCGTCGCGGTACGGCTGAGGTGGAGGCGGAACGAGTTCGAGCAGATTACCGGGTGATGCAAAATCGTAGGGTTGCACCTGCCAGGCCAGGGTCAGTCCTTCCTGGGCCGCTTGCGATGCCAGAGCGGCAAGATCAGGCCGTGTAGCAAGTGGAGGCGGGAGAGTCGCGAGATCGGCGGGCGCCGCCGGCAGATGCACGGCAAGGTCGAGCGGAATCGCAACTCGTTGCCGCACATGCAACGCGCACAACAAGCCATACACCTGGCGAGCGCGATACGGATCGATGAGCATGGCATCGCGCAGGGTGAGTGGGCCAAGAGCACGTTGGATCCATGCGGTCAATAATTCGTCGAGCAGGGCACGGCCATCGGGATCGAGCACCGTATCAAAATCGCCGGCCCGCAGACGGCCACGGATCGTTTCTGGCGACTGAGTACGGATCAGATCCAGGACATGGGTACGGTCGTAGATCACAATAGCCGGCTGAATCATACGCTTCTACCAGGCGCTTCTATGTAAAGCCAAAACGACATGCATGATATTCACGCTTTTGTCGTTTCGTGTCAAATCGGTATCGAGCGATCACAGTACATGCGCAGGGGCGACATACGTCCGGTACCGGGCATGGGAGTGCGGAAGTATGGACTCCGCACCCTGCGCGGTGCTGTGCCTATACGAAGAACGAGTGGAGTTCCCGGTAGGATTCGATCTGAAACCGGTTCCAGCGCAGTGAGGCGGCTAGTACTTTACCACAGTGATTTCTGGGGTCTCCTCCTCTCTGCAAATCCCAGGAGAGAAGGAGACCATACCCAGGCCAAAGAAACACCTGGCTCAGTTGACCGAGGAACAACGTACATAGTTGCACGACCTGCTCAGAAAAGGAGAAGCAAGAGCCCGAATGCTCACCCTAGCCCGCATTCTGTTGCTCTCGGTGGAAGGGAAATCAGACGACGTCATCACCGATGCCCTGAACGTTTCCACAAACCATTCGGAACATCCGCCGGCGGTTCGCCGAAGCGGGGATGGCGACTGCTTTGACCGAGCGCCCTCGTCCAGGAGGACATCCCATATTGGACGGAAAACAGGAAGTATGTCTGGTAGCGCTGGCCTGTAGTGACTCGCCAGAAGGGCGAGCGCACTGGACAATGCAGTTGCTAGCAGACAAACTGGTGGAATTGGGGTGGTGGATTCTATCTCTAACGAAACGGTTCGGCGGGTGGTAGACAAAACGACATTAAACCCTAAACCCTGGCAGAACAAGCACTGGTGCAGTGCGCAGGTGACCGCAGATGTCGTGTGGCGGATGGAAGATGTGCTAGACTCGTATACGGCGCCCGATGACCCGAAGTGTCCGGTCGTGTGGTTGGATGAACGGCCGGTGCAGGTGCGGAGCAATGTGCGGGAGCCACTGCCGATGGAACCAGGGCTGCCCCGACGAGTGGATTATGACTATGAACGAAACGGGACTTGCACCCTGGTTCTGGTGTTCCAGCCTTGAACAGGATGGCGGAACGCCACAGTGACCAAGCGCCGAACCAGTGCAGCATTTGCCTACCAGATGACATCGCTGGTCAATGACATCTTCCTAGAAACCGACGTCATCTGGGTGGTGCTGGATAATCTACACACCCATACACTGTCAGCTTTGTACCGGACCTTTCCACCCGAGAAAGCCCGACGGGTTGCCCGAACGCTGGAGTTTCATTACACGCCAAAGCACGGCAGTTGGCTGAAGATGGTAGAGCTTGAGTTCTCCATTCTGGTGCGCCAATGCCTGGATCGGCGGTTACCGGACAGAGAGCGTGTACGACGAGAAGTGGAAGCCTGGGTACAGGTGCGGAATGCTGCCAGAGCGACGGTGAATTGGCGCTTCACGACCGCAGATGCCCGAACCACGCTCCAGCGGCTATATCCACAATAATCCTTGTGGTTAAGTACTCCTGCATAGACTTGAACTTTAGTGCAATTGTCCTTCATAGATTTGCACTTTTGGGCCATGCAGTGCAAATCATCTCCAATGCCTCATGCCGGATTGTGAACGATGCGTAGAATTTCAGCAGCAATATACACTTTCCCATAGGTCACCTCGCCCTCCTGCTGCAAAATCCCTGCGCTCACCAATTTTTCCACGGTCTTTCTGGCACTGTGGTATGAGCCTACCTGCAACAGCCGCTGGACTTGCGGGATGGTAAGAATTGGACTGACAAAAAGTGCATCCACCAGCCGCAAGGTTAGCGCAGAGGTTCTTGCCTGGGATAGCCGCCGATGCCAGTCCTCTCGTAAGTCTTGCAACTCGCGGGTGCGTTGAACGGCGTCCCGAGCCTGCCCGGCGACACCACGAAGGAAAAAGAGCAGCCAGGTACGCCAGTCGCCTCGCTCGCTCACTCCCAACAGCAAGTCGTAATAGTCCTGCCGATAACGATACAGGTAGGCGCTCAGGTACAGCAACGGCAGCGGCAGCAACTGCCACTGGACGAGCAAGAGCGAGATGAGGAGACGTCCAATGCGTCCGTTGCCATCCACGAAGGGGTGGATGGCTTCAAATTGATAATGGACAAAGGCAAGGCGCACCAACGGCGGATAAACATCCTGGCTGTGCAGGTACTTTTCCAGCGCGTCCAGGCACTCGTACATTTGAGGCACCGGCGGCGGTACAAACGTTGCTTCGTTCAGCGTACATCCTGGCGACCCGATCCAGTTCTGGGTGCGGCGAAATTCGCCCGGTGTGGCGCGTTCGCCACGCACGCCGGCCAAAAGGCGTTCGTGCAATTCACGCATTAGGCGCAGGCTGACGGGCAGGGTCTCCAGGCGCTTCAAACCGTATTCCAGAGCGTTCACATAGTTGAGCACCTCGCGTATGTCCGCCTCCGGCGGTGCTTCCATGCCGGGCAAAGGCAATTGTCCTGCCTCATAGGCGTACAAATCTGCCAGGTCGGCCTGTGTCCCCTCAATGCGGGATGAAAGCACTGCCTCACGCCGCACAAACGGCCCAATGAGCAGATGGGGATTGGGAATGCTGCGTCCAAGACCGGCCAGTTCACTGATGGCACGGTCGGCCTCAGAAAGGACAGCAGTTACCTCCCAGTCTGCCAACAGGTGCGGAGGCAAGGGGTGGGGTACAAAAGCCCAATAAGCTGTCTCTCCCTCCCCAACGCGGATGACTTGCCCGGCAGTACTCTGACGAAAACGCTGTGGATCCATGAACAACCTCAGAAAATGGTCTGTCGCTGATATTTCTCGATCCATTCCTTATCAGGAAAACTGAAATAGCGTCCATCACCGATGATCAGATGGTCAAAGACGCGAATATCCATCGCCCGTCCAGCAATAACCAGGTCACGAGTAAGCAGTTTGACTTATGTCCAAACTCGGTGCAGTAGGGTACATTCATACGTGTTCTTGCGCCGCAGTAAACCCCAATGATTGACCGGCTGCACCACTTTTAAACATGAGACCGTTCGTTTTTCCCCCGCATGCTGAAACAGCTCGTCGGTTTCGGTATACTGATCGTCCAGTGGGGTATCCGGTTATCCGGTTGCCGCTGGTGGACGTTGTGCTGCATCGCCCGCCGGAGGGTGTGGACGGTAGTGCGGCTGCTCCCCACTTCCATTGCCAGCACCGTCGACAGTTCTCCTTTGCATACCCCCGCACGAGCAGAATCACCTGCGCCGGACGAAGCTGCTTCCCTTGAACGATCGTTCCTGTGTAGACGTTGTACACCCGGAGACACTAACGACAGCGATAGACCGTCACTCTACTCCGGCTGGTGCGCCGAAAGCGACGTGCCGCGTCGGCGCCACGCCCACAACCTGGGCATGTTAAACCGTTGGGATGGAAATAGTCCATCACCCACTGTTCACTGTGTTCCTCATCGAACAGGTCACTCAGCGGAAATGCCATGGCTCACCTGTGATACGACGGGTCTCATGCGAATATACTACATTGCACTGAGTTTGAACATGAGCCGACCAGACTTGATATCAAGATGTGCGCAAACTCGCCTGCCAGCGCTCGAGCAGTTCGGGCAGATCGGCGACAATCAGGTCGGGGCGGATGGGGCCGGTTGTCGCTTCAGCCAGCGTACTGACGCCGGTCAAGACCAAAACAGAAGGCATGTTTGCGGCGATTGCACCGGCAATATCGGTATCGAGCCGATCACCCACGACCAGCGTCTGCGCCGGCGTTGCGCCAAGCAAGGTGGCACCAATGAGAAACATGGTTGGCGACGGCTTGCCGATCACGAGCGGTGTAACATCGGTTGCCGCACTGAGTGCTGCGGCAACCGCACCGGCGCCGGGAATGAGACCCTCTTCGCTGGGAAAGGTGCGGTCGGGGTTGGTGGAAATGAAGCGTGCACCACGCCGGATATGCAGCGTTGCCCGCTTGAGGCGGTCATACGTCAGCGTAAAATCGGCCCCTTGCACGACCAGATCGGGGGATTGATCGTCTTCGACAAAGTAGCCATCAGCGAAGAGCGCTTCACGTAGCCCTTGCATCCCAACCACAAAGACGCGGGTACCGGCGGGGTACTGGTCGCGCAGATACCGAGCCGTCGCCTGCGCCGAGGTAATCACCCGATCCGCCGGCAGCGTAATCCCCATTGCTGCCAGCTTCGCCTCGTATTGCTGCGGTGTCATTGAGGCATTGTTGGTGGCACAGGCAAAGGCAATCTGCTGTTCGGTGAGAAACTGGAACAGATCGGAAACTCCCGGCAACGGCGTCTGCCCCCGGTACAGCACACCGTCCATATCGAACAGAACGGCGCGGATGGTATTGAAGGAGAACATCTTTAGCCTTTCCATGATAGCAGTGCGAGCATATTGGCGTCTCGCAAACCATCTCAGTTCAGAACAGAAGTTATCTCTTTGTTGAGCATATCGCAAGTATTGACCAACAGTCAATCGGCCGGATTGTCAATACCACGACATGCCAGAACCCTTGCAATTACGCGGAAGCTGTACACACTTCGTAACGACCGATAAACTGGCTCGTTATGGGCATGATGATGCGTGAGGAGCAGAGGCGGCAACCCGGATTTTGCACAACCAGACGCGCAGGGGAGAGATGCTGTAGAAGGATGGATTTGTGAAACAACATCTACAGATCGATGCGCCAGATTGCTGAGGCAAGCCTGGCCATCTCATGCTGTCGTGCAGCCAGGCGCTCTGGCGTCCACTCTTCTTCGTCGGCCAGTTTTTTCGTGAGGTGAAACTGACTATCCTTGTAAATAGCTCGCTTCTGCGCAAATGGTTTATTAGCGGCGTCTTTATTGCGACTACTCTCAAGCATCGTCATATTGCCCAAACGATAGATGAAGGAGTCTATATCGCGGTCACTAAAAGCATCCCATCCCGCATCGGGTGACTGCGGCAAAATATGTTCAATGGTATACGCAGGGGAGTCTTGATCAAACTCGATCCCACCAACCTGCCGCTCGAGCTTGCTCAGGATATATCGCACGATCCGCGCATTACGACTCTGGGTGGTTTTAATCGATTTCTCGGCAAAATCTGCCCGGAATGCAGCATCACTACGATAGATAGGATATAAGGCTTGCAACGCAAGGTGAACATTCGTTATCGTTCCCTCGTGAATCTTTTTCGCCACTTCGTGATATAGTCGCTCCTGTTCACCTGGATGCCGTGAACCAATGACATTGTAACGAAACGAGATAACGACCGTTGCTCGCAGCAACCTGGCAAAATCCTGTTCAGCAAACCGGCGTCTGGCCGCCATCAGCATCGGATAGGGCTGGCGTACCGAAAAAAGACGAAGCTCGCGAGCCGAGATCTTCCAATCGGAAGGCCAATCTGAACCCTCGGGTTGGGTGAGAGCAAGGTAGGTATCGACATCCTCGTCCATCTCGCGCAACAGCGTAAATACCGCTTCACGACTCTGGATGCGGCTGCGGATCGTCTTGAACAGCTCAGACTGGCGCGCAAAGCTATACCGACTGTTCCAATGCATCCGAAGAAAATCTGGAAAGCTCTCACTACCTAACCGACCAACCAGTCTTTCCCAACGGCGCTCCAACTCTTCTAATTCACCTGTCGCCTGTTGACCGCGAGCCAGGACGGAAAAGAGATAATTTTTGAGCAGATCGGTCGCCGATAAACGAACACCACGGGCATTGAGGGTCTCAAAAACACGGTACGCATTGAGTTCATCGGCTACCGTGATGACAGTGAAGAAGAGCTTATCACTCATCGTCTCAATAAACTGCGCCAAAGCACGGCCTTGATCGCTATCGGTTCTGGTATATTCATTGAGACGACGTTCAAACCATTCAAAAGCTTTCCGCATCGTCAACGTGGAAGCCGGAAACCCACGCTGCGGAAGCGGATCGGTCAGCGTAACCAGATAATCTCGATAATACGGATCGTTCTGCCGGTTGAGTGAGAGCTTGTTCTGCGTCATAAGTGTTACCGGATTGAGGTAACCGATATAACTGGCCCGTAACTGCGTCAGACGAATCTGATTGGCCTCGGCCTCAACACCGCTGCTGATGAGACGCTTGAGCAAGCGCATTGCCGCCAGAACGATCAGACTCAAGGTGGTGAGGCGCTGCTGACCATCGATAACCTCAAACACCCGATTGTCAACTGTCTGGAGTACCAGATAGCCCATGTAGTGGGCAGGTTCACCATCGGCAGGGAGGGTGCTCTGAATATCGAGCCACAGATCTTCCCACTCTTCCTCACCCCAGGAATAGTCGCGCTGGAACGGCGGTATACGGTAGGTAAGCCCGTTCCCCAAGAGCTGGCGGTAGGTTCGATTTTCTGTGCTGAAATTAGTTGCTGTCATACGCACCTCAAGCTCTGCCCGAGGGTTGGATATGTCGTAGCAAAGAGCACTCTCCAAACACCTGCCCGTACACCTGATCGCCAGCGTAGAACCTGCCTACATCCGTTCAGGTGCCTGAATACCCAGTAACGCCAGTCCATTCCGTAGTGCATTGGCGGTTGCCGACACCAATTGCAGACGCGCTGCCCGCAAGGCTGGAGTTTCAGCCCGCAACACCGGGCACTGCTCGAAGAAGATACCGAACTCGCGAGCGGTGGTGTAGCACCAGTCGGCAATCACGAAGGGAGCGTAGCGCGCACCAGCTTCGCGTACCGCTTCAGGCAGGCGCGCCAGATGGCGAACCAGACGTTGCTCGCTCGGATGGGTGAGCAGCCCTGGATCGACCTCAGTGCTCAGCATACCCTCTTCGGCGGCACGGCGCAGAATCGAGCGGCAGCGTGCGTGTGAATACTGGAGATACGCGGCACTATTCCCTTCAATCGATAGCATGCGATCCCAATCGAGCGTAATGTTGCGGCGAGGGTCCTGGTAGAGGTCGTTGTAAATCACTGCCCCAATACCCACTGCCTCAGCGATCTGTGCCCGTTCTTCCGGTGACAGGGTTGGGCTTTTTGCATCCACTAGTGCCCGGGCACGGGCCACAGCATCGTCGAGCAGTGATTCGAGGTAGACCATATTCCCTTTCTTGGTGGAAAGGGGCTGACCGTCGGGAGTGGTAATAACGCCAAATGGGACATGGATCAATTCAACATCGAGGGCATAACCCATTGCCCGCACAATCGCGAAGAGCTGTCGAAAATGCAGTTCCTGGCGGGCGTCGACCACATAAATGATGTGAGAGGGATTGAACTCTTGCAAACGAAATTTAATCGTCGCAATATCACGGGTGATGTAGACAGTACCACCATCGCTCCGCTGCACAATAAACCGGGGCAGCTTATCAAGTTCGGCGACAACCGCCCCATCAACATCACGAAACGCTGCGCCCGATTGAAGCGCTTCTTCGATCACCCCAGGCAGCATCGCTTCGTAGAAACTCTCGCCATAGGCGTAATCGAAACGGACACCCAGCCGGTCATAGTTGCGCTGGGCTGCCCGCATCGTCAGATCAACGCACCACTGCCACAGCTCACGGGCAGTTGGATCGCCCTGCTCCAGAGCCAGCGACCAGCGCCGGGCTTCGTCTTCAAGGGGCGGATTATCTTTCATCTCGGCGTTGTAGCGAGCGTACAGCGCCTCCAGTTCGGCCATCGCCGCTTCACCTTCGTTCTGCGGGCGACCATAGCGCTGCATGGCGGCCAGGATAATACCAAACTGCGTCCCCCAATCACCCAGGTGATTATCACCGATCACGCGATAACCGAGGGCGCGGAAAATATGCACTAACGCCTGCCCGATAATCGTTGAGCGGATATGACCGACGTGCATGCGCTTGGCGATGTTGGGTGATGAATAGTCGATAACCACCGTCCGGTTAGCACCATCGGCCACAGAGCCGTAGGCATCGCCGTATGTCTCAATCTCTGCCATCACGGCTGCGGCCAATCGCTGTGGGTGGAGCGTAAAATTCAGAAAAGCACCGGTAGCCGTCACCTCGCCAATCAGCGAATCGGGTGGCGGAACAATAGCCGTTGCCAGATCGGCAGCCAGACGCACCGGATCGACGCCGAGTGCCTTTGCCGCTTTGAAGGTCACAAATGTGCGATCAGCGGGAATGTTTGGTTTTGGTGTCGTAATTTCAATCAGATCAGCCGGTACTTTGCCGGTGGCGACAATAGCCGCTTGAATATCGCTAATAAATCGTTCGAGCGCGTAGCGCATACGTGTGCTCCTTGTATTGCTATGTCAAGCCTTAGTATACCGCATATCGTCGGGGACAGGCGTCGTAAGGAAGTATGGATTCCAGCAGCCACATGGGGAGATAGAGCCAGGTGACGACACCAGGATGCCCTCACCCCCAACCTCTGGCCTATGCATTACCCACATGTCACGCTGCGTTAGGCCGGGCTGCAAGCGCTCCCAGTGGCGGCTCCCCATGGCGCAGGCTTCCAGCCTGCGTGGATGCATCCTCGCCACCGCCGTCAGGTGCTGGCAGTGATCGCTGGTGCGCATGCACGAATCTGGTACAACTAAACTTCTACGCGCAGGTATCGCATGTATGCCTGACCGACTCGATGATCGAAACGATCACATCCGGCTTTGCCGTGACGAGGATGGGGAACGGCGGACCACGCGCCGGATCGTGAGCACGGCTGGCGCGGCAGCATGGCTGCCGCACTCCAAACCCTGCGACACGCACATGATGTGCATGTAAGGCAACCCATCCAGCACGTGATAGCACGGCTAGAGCTGCGCACACCGAGCCAGTTGCCCACAACAGCACCTATGGCGATGATCCCCGCTGATACGCACGTGGTTGACTCCAGTTGTGGGTAATGCATAGACCTCTGGCCGGGCGTCGGTAGAGCATGGTCATCGCCAGCAGGAGCACCGCTCCACCACGCGCCTGCACGTGAGCATGGCCGGCAAGGCAGCGTGACTTCCGCATTCCACGACGTGCGCATCAAGCAACCCGGCCTGGAACCAGGACCCACGCTGGTGTGTGTCCCACGGCGTGTGCAACAGCAACACTGATACTGCGTACCCACGTTCAAGAGCGGTATCGGCGTGATCGGTGGATAGCGTGCTATGACCATGCGCTGAAGCGAAACCACACGGCGCACTCATCCACCGGGAACAATCACACGGCGGGATGCAAACCATCGTCACACCCTGGTTCGCCAGATAATTCCCAGGCGAACGTTCGCTTTTTCCTCTTGACAAGTCACCAGGTGGGGTGTATGATAAAAGCGAACGTTCGCCTAGGAAACTTGTGATGCCTATGACAGCCTCGAAAGTCACGCTCAAAGATGTAGCGGCGCGCGCCGGTGTCAGTTATCAAACTGTGTCTAAGGTGCTGAACGGCGATATGCAGGTCGCGCCCGAAACGATGGAGCGGATTCAGGCGGCAGTTCAGGAATTAGGCTATCGGCCAAACCGCATTGCGCGCAACATGCGCGCCGGGCGTAGCTTTATGATTGGGTATTCGTGGACGCAAACCGAACCCGGTCAGGTCAACCACATTCTTGACCAGTTTCTGAGCAGTATGGTGCGTGAAGCGAGTGCGGTTGGCTATTACGTTTTGCCATTTCCATTTTCCGAAGGTAAATCGCAGATTGACTCGTACCGCGATTTGATCCGAAGCGGCAATGTAGACGGATTTGTTCTTTCGAGTGTGAATTATCACGATCCGCGGATTCAATATTTACTGAAACAAAAATTTCCCTTCGTCGCCTTCGGTCGCTCTAACCCGGAGTGGGATTTTGCCTGGGTAGATATTGACGGCGCTGCCGGGACGCGACAGGCTATCGAGTATCTGATCGGGCGTGGTCATCGGCGCATTGCTATCCTGGCCTGGCCGGAAGAATCACGGGTCGGTAATGACCGGTTGCAGGGATACCTTGACGCTATGCGCGCCGCAGAGATTGATATCGAACCAGGCTATCTGTTACGGGGGGAAGGAACGTTCGAGGTTGGACGGGCAATGACCCTGCATCTGCTAGAGTTGCCACCCGAACGACGACCGACGGCAATTATGGCGCTTAACGACACGATGGCAATTGGGGCAATGGCCGCAGCCCGTGAATGCGGTCTGGAGATTGGCACCGACCTGGCGATTATCGGTTTTGACGATGCACCTATGGTGCAATACCTGTTTCCTCCGCTCACCAGTGTGCGCCAACCGATTGCCGAGGCCGGTCATAAATGCGTTGAGCTGCTGGTATCACTAGTAGAAGGACGCCCAATCGAGCAACATCACATCTTACTATCACCATCCCTGATCATCCGCGCTTCTGCCTGACAACAATCGATAATGTTCGTTCCTGATCATCGGCTGGCGATGATCGGGTAGTGGGTTATTGTGCTACGCGAGGAGGGTAAAAAATGGTCTGAAATCGCATCATTTTTCACAATCTAATCAGTGCTGAATTCTCTATTCATTGGTGAAAGGAGTAGGTATGCATCGTCTGATCAAATTCCTCATCATTCTGACCGTGCTGGCATTGGGGTTGAGTGCCTGTGGTCAGACCACTACCCAGCAACCAACACCGGAGCCGCAAACCGTCCGCGAGACGGTGACAGTGCGTGAGACGGTGACAGTGCGCGAAACGGTCGTTGTCCCGGCAGAAAAGATCGAGGTGCGAGTGTCGGGGTGGGCTTCCAGCCCGGCTGAAACTGCCCAGCTTGAGTCGCTACTCTATCGCTTCTCGGTTGAAAATCCAGATATCCTTGTGAAGTACGAGCCAATCACCGGCGATTACAAGCAGGTATTGCTGACCTCGATTGCGTCCGGCACCGAACCAGACATCTTCTACGTCGATATCTTCTGGTGGCTGGAACTGGCTGCAAATGATGCCCTCTTACCACTCGATGACTTGATGGCAAGCAGTGGCGTCTCACGCGACGATTTCATCCCTTCACTGATCGATGCGTTCACCTACGAGGGTAAGACCTACGGCATTCCGAAGGACTTCAACACCCTTGGTATGTTCTACAACAAGGACCTCTTCGACAAAGCCGGTCTTGCCTATCCGACCGATGACTGGACATGGGACGATCTGCGTGAGGCAGCGGCAGCACTCACCGATTTGAGTGATCCGAACCGTCCAATTTATGGCTTCTGCACGCCACCCGATCCAGGTCGGTTCCCGGTCTTCGTCTTCCAGAACGGTGGCATGGTCATGAACAGTGACTACAGCGACACCATGCTCGACAGCGAGCCAGCGGTGAAGGCAGCCGAATTCTACACCTCGTTCCGCACGCAGAACATTGGTGCGCTGCCCTCGGATCTGGGTGAAGGCTGGCAGGGCACACTCTTTGGCAAGGGTCAGTGCGCCATGGTCTACGAAGGTGGCTGGCTGATCCCGTACCTGCGCGATCAGTTCCCCAACACCAAGTATGGCGTGGTCATGCCACCCGCCGGCCCTGGTGGTGAAGGCAATCTGATCTTCACCGTCGCCTGGGGTGTCTCGGCCAACACCAAGAACCCCGATGCAGCCTGGAAGGTGGTGAACTTCCTGACCAGCGAGGCCAGCCAGAAGACGGTGCTCGAAAGCGGGTTTGCGCTGCCGTCACGGCAATCGTTGCAGAATAGCGACTACCTGAAGAACAATCCCAACTCGGCTGCTATCTTCAACGGTTCGTTCTTCGGTGCACGACCCTTCTTCTGGGGTGCGGCTGGTTCAGATGTGAATGACCAGATGTCGAAGGCGCTGGAGCGCATCTTCAAGGAAAATCAGCCCGTTCCAGATGCAATGAAACAGGCGGCGGATGCGATCCGAGAAGCATTGCGGTAATTAAGATGTGCAGCGGCCGGTTTTTCCGGTCGCTGCACCCCACCTGAGCACGGGAGGATTACAATGCGTTCGAGAATTGACCGCCGCAAAATTGTGGAAGCCCTAAACGGATACCTCTTCATTTCGCCCTGGTTGATCATTTTCGTCATCTTCAGTCTCATCTCGCTTGGCTACGCGGTCTACCTCTCGTTCACCGAATACAATCTGCTCCGACCGCCGCGCTGGTGGGGAATAGAGGGTTATCAGCGGGTGCTGGAAAACGAACTCTTTTTGACCAAAGCACTACCCAACACCTTCAAATATGTGCTGATTGTAGTGCCAATCCAGACCTTTCTCAGTCTGGTACTGGCCTTCGCGATGGATCAAAACCTGCGCTTTCAACGCTTTTTCCGAACTATTTTTTACCTGCCATCGGTCACTTCGTCGGTCGTGATTTCACTCATCTTCATCTGGATTTTCGCGCCACAGGGTATCTTTAACCAGATTACCGGCCTGACGGTCAACTGGCTTGACGATCCGCGTACCGCGTTTTACGTGATTATGGGCATGAATATCTTTACCACCAGCGGTACCTTAATGCTGATCTTCCTGGCCGGTCTACAGGATATTCCGCTGGCAGTCTACGAGGCAGCCGAGATTGATGGTGCCAATGGGTTGCAGAAGTTTTTCTACATTACTATCCCGATGTTGCGTCCGGTGATCTTCTTCGTGGTGACCGTTGGGGTTATCGGCTGCTTCCAGGTCTTCGACCAGATTTATGTTATGACCGCCGGTGGGCCACTGGATAGCACCACCACCATTACCTACCTGATCTACAAGTGGGCATTCCGCGACACGCGCATCCAGATGGGGCAAGCCTCGGCGCTGGCAGTGATTTTGACCCTGATTATCCTGGCCGTCACCCTCTTGCAGCGCCGGGTGATCGAGGGTAGCGGCAGCGGTGCTGAACGTTAGAAAGGTGAGAGCGATGGCAGTAACCACCCGTTCCCAACCCCAGGCCTACGAGCAGACTGTCTTCTTTGACCGGCTGCGCAAATATCTCTTCTTCGCGATGCTGGCCTTTTGGGCTGCGCTCTCTATTGCACCGCTCTACTTCACGCTGGTCTTCTCTTTCAAGCCGGTCGCTAATGCCTACACGCCACCCATCTGGTTGCCGATACCGTTTACGCTGGAAAACTATCAGACCATTCTCGGCACCTTTGAACTTTTCCCGCGTTGGGTATGGAATAGTGTTTTTATCTCGGTCATCGTCACCGCTTTCCGTGTGCTCTTTTGCGCGATGGCCGGTTACGCCTTTGCCCGCATTGAATTCCCGCTCAAGAACTTCTGGTTCAATCTGCTCTTGATTTCGATGATGATGCCCGGCGTGGTCACCCTCATTCCATCATTCCTGATCATTGGGCCGGGCCTGATCCGTGGTGGTCTGGAGCTGGGCGATCTCCGTATTCCCACTGGCTTCGGTCTGATCGATAATCCGTGGGGTGTGATCCTACCCGGCGTTGCCGATGCATTCGGCGTCTTTATGATGACTCAGTTCTACAAATCGTTCCCCAAAGAGCTGGAAGAAGCCGCGATGATGGACGGTTCGGGGCGCTGGGGAACATTCTTCCGCATCGTATTGCCTATCAGCCAGACTCAGTTGATTACGCTCGCCCTATTGACATTTCAGGGAGCGTGGAATAACTTCATGTGGCCGCTGCTGGTCTTGCGCTCGCCAGAGCAATTCACTCTGCCGATTGGCTTGCAGTGGTTCCGCGGCGAATATTACACGCTCTACTCGGTCATTCTGGCCGGCTCAATTTTCAACACACTGCCGATCCTGATCATCTTCTTCGTCTTCCAACAATATTTTGTGCGCAGTATCGCTGCCACCGGTTCAAAGGAGGGTTAATCGTCCGCAATCGTCGTTTTGTCACGTCGTACCAACGGGCAGCGCCGGGATGCGCTTGTTTCGCGGAGCTGCCCGCCTTCTTTTCGCAGTTTATATCACACGAGAACGGGTATGTGGATACTTGCTGAACCATCATTCGAGCCAACCAAACAACATCACAAAGAGACCATCTTTACCATCGGGAACGGCTATCTTTCGACCCGCGGTGCCTTTGAAGAGGGCTATCCTAACGACCGTCGCGCCACTTTCATCCACGGGGTCTTTGATGATGCGCCGATAGTCGTTACTGAACTCGCCAATGCACCCGACTGGCTGGCTACCCAGATTGTGCTTGACGGTGAGAAGTTCTCGCTGGCTAGCGGTACCGTTCTGGCCTATCGGCGTGAACTTGACTTACGGACGGGGGTGCTGCGCCGTGAAGTGCGCTGGCAATCGCCCCAGGGTCGCGCGGCCACCATCATCTTTACCCGCTTTGCCTCACTGGCCGACCAGCACCTGCTGGCATTGCGCTGCGAGATCATTCCTGAATTTGACGGGCAGGTTGAGCTGCGGAGCGCAATCAACGGTCAAACCGACAACGAAGGGTTGCTGCACTGGCGACCAATTGCCCAGGGTCAGCTCGCCGATGGCACCGTCTTCTTACGCACGCGCACCCGCAAGAGCGGGATTGAGCTGGCGCTGACCATGCGCGTAAGTGGTTCTGACACTGCAACCACCACCTTCTGGGATGTGGAGAATGTGCCAACCCTGCAACAGGTCTATCAGGCGCAGGCCGGTGTCCCCATCGTAGTGACGAAGTTTGTCGGTGTTGCCACGTCGCGCGACGATGCCAACCCCCTGGAGCTGGCGCATCGACACCTTCAGGCCGCAACTGGCTGGGATGAGGCGCTGGCGGCACAGCAGCAGGTCTGGGCCAAAGAATGGGAGCGCTGCAATGTGGAAATCGAGGGCGATGAAGAGGCCGATCTGGCCGTGCGTTTCAGCATATTCCAGCTCCTGATTGCAGCGCCACGTCACGACCCACGGGTCAATATCGGCGCCAAAACCCTCTCTGGGTTTGGCTATCGCGGTCATGCCTTCTGGGATACCGAAATCTTCATGCTCCCGCTCTTCATCTACACTGCACCAGACATTGCCCGTAATTTGCTGGACTATCGTTATCTGACGCTACCGGCTGCCCGCGCTAAAGCCCGCGCTGCCGGCTACGAGGGTGCCTGGTACGCCTGGGAGAGTGCCGACAGCGGCGAAGAGGTAACACCAACCTGGGTGCCGGATTTTCACGACAAAAAGAAACTGGCCCGCGTATGGACTGGCGATCTGGCGATTCACATCTCTTCAGACGTTGCCTACGCGGTTCAACAATACTGGCAGGCCACCGGAGACGATGCGTGGTACATCGAGCGCGGTGCCGAAATCGTTCTCGACACGGCCAAATTCTGCGCTGCTCGTGCTGAATGGCTGAACGACCGCGGCTGCTATGGCTACACCGATGTGATCGGCCCGGACGAATATCACGATCACGTCAACAACAACGCCTATACGAACCTGCTGGCGCAATGGAACCTGCGCGCTGCGCTGGAGACATTGGCCTGGCTTGACCAACACGCACCGCAGAAGGCTGCCGAGCTACGCCAGCGCCTCGATCTTACGCCTGAACGTTTACAGCACTGGCAAACGGTAGCCGAGAAGATGTGTGTAAACGTTTCACCCGACGGCTTGATTGAACAATTCGACGGCTTCTTCAAGCTCAAGGATGTCAATCTGGCCGACTACGAACCACGCACCAAATCAATGCATGAAATCTTCGGCATTGAGGGTGCCAATGAATATCAGGCCATTAAGCAACCGGATGTGTTGATGTTGCAATACTTGCTGCGCGAACACTACAGCGACAGCCAGATTCGGGTCAACTACAACTACTACACACCGCGCACCGATCACACCTACGGCTCATCGCTTGGCCCACCGATCCAGGCCATTGTCGCCTGCCAGATGGGTGATGTTGCCGAAGCCTACGAACACTTCATTCGGGCCGCACGCGCCGATCTACGCGATGTCCGTGGCAACGCCGGCGACGGTATCCACGCCGCGTCGGCGGGTGGTGTCTGGCAAGCGGTGGTCTTTGGCTTTGGCGGCTTGCGCGTGCATCCAGACGGGAGCTGGGACATTCAACCGCGACTTCCCCAACACTGGCAGCGTCTGACCTTCCGCTTTACGCTGCGGGGCAAAACCTATACCGTCACCTGCTACCCCGACGGACGTTACACCACTGCGTAACCAACAGCAGGAGTGCAATCCCCACCATTGCACTCCTGTTTGTTAATAGTTGTTTCACAAATGTGAACTAAAGGAATAGCTTTATGACAATTCAAGGGTTCATCTTCGATCTCGATGGTGTACTCACCGATACCGCTGAATACCATTATCGGGCCTGGAAGCGGCTGGCCGACGAACTTGGCATTCCGTTCACGCGCGAGGAGAACGAAGCGCTGCGTGGCATCCCCCGCCGCGAGTCGCTGCTCCTTCTGCTCAAGGGGCGCACCTACCCAGAAGCGGTACTCAGCGAACTTATGGATCGCAAGAACGGCTACTATCTTGAGTTTATTCGCGAACTATCACCACGCGATGTGTTACCGGGCGCACGCGAACTGTTGCAAGAGATTCGGGCTGCCGGGTTGAAGACAGCACTCGGCTCGGCGAGCAAAAATGCGCGTGAGGTGATAGAGCGGCTGGGCATCGCCGAATTGTTCGATGCCGTTGCCGATGGCTATAGTGTCACCCGCCAGAAACCGGCGCCTGATCTCTTCCTTCACGCCGCCGCACTCCTCAACCTGCCGCCATCTGCGTGTGTGGTTGTAGAGGATGCTGAAGCCGGCGTAGAAGCAGCGCTGGCGGGTGGATTTTACGTGGTGGGAATTGGGCCTCAGGAACGGGTAGGGCGCGCGCACATCGTGCTTCCGAGTCTGGCGGAGGCGCGATTGAGTGATCTGTGTCAGCAACTACTGCACTATGCAGCGGACTGAGTTCTGGTCTCAAACACCCGCTTAGCACATACCGACTCCGCAGAGGATTTCGTGCTGTGAAGCCTGTTTCCAGCCTGCCAGACCTGGCGGGCTGGAAACCTTTCTAATAGCGTGCAAGGCCTTTTGGGACCAGACAGAAGCACGTTCAGCAACCACACTCCGTCACCAGGACAACCTCATACCAAATCTTGCGCAACAATACGCATCGTTGAGGTGTGCCACCGACTCGTCGGTGGGTTGTCGTCAGCGTAGCAGGAGGGGCACGACATGCCGTGCCCCTACGATGCCTGTCATACCGGCGCTGGCGTCCAGCGGTACATCGTTCTGATGCAGGATCAGGGTAATCCCTGGTCGGTGTGGCATAATTTCTACTCTACCAGATTTGATATCACAAGGGCTTTCGCGACGTAAGGGCAGGGTTGCAATCCACTGGTTCTGCCACTTGCCGATCCGCGCTTTCCCACCGGCTCGCCGACCGGTAAAGGAAGCCCATTCTCTTCCAAACCCACCTCCCTCAAATGGTGGAGCTATATTCCCTCGTTGTGGTCTTGCGCAAACGAAACGGATCGGTCACACTGTTCGTATACGAACCATGTAATAATGCTTTTCAGAAGTATCACGTTACGCTGGTGGAGGAATTACAGCCATGTCAGAACCAATCGTTCTCTCAACCGAACAACCACCAACACCCTACCGGCCAAGGGCCTGGCTCGCTGGTGTGGGAATCTATATCTTCTTAGTGAGCATCGGAATCAGTATCGGTGGCGAGTTCGAGAGCTTTACTGCGGCAAGTTTTAATGTGCTTCCATTCGCTATCCTGGCAATTCTGGCCTACTTTGCCGGTACATCGTTCAACTGGGCATGGATCGCAACCGGCTTATGGTTGATGATCGTTATCGCTATAACTGCTCTGCTGACGTTCGGTTTTGGTGCTGTGAACATCATTGGTATACCTCTTGGCGATATTGATCCGGCGAATCCACCAGCGCTGACCCAATCTGCCCTGTTGAGTATCCTGATGCTCATACTGGGTATTTTTGGGGCGATTGGGATCGGGTTTCTTACCCTGCTACCGCCAGTGCGGCGGAGATTGGCACGATTCATTCCGATTGAACCAGCATCATTCGTGCATGCTATCGCCCTGGCCGCGATTGTCTCCATTACCCTGATGTTATTTGTCCCTCTCCTGCTCACCGGTGAACCACCACTTTTGAACTTGGTGCGCTCTCTCAGCGGCGAGGAACTTAATAATACCAATCCTGACGCCGAATTGCGTAATCAGATCTACGGACTGATCTGGACAATTCCGGCAGCACTTCTCGCCGTTGGCTTCGGCATTCGGCGCAACCTGTCCGCTACTCTGTCACGGCTAGGTCTGGTCATGCCGACAAGTCAGCAGTTCTGGAATGGGATCGGTCTTGGGATTGGGTTGGCCATCGCAATGTTGTTTCTGCTTAGTCCGCTGCAAGAGTGGATCTGGCAGAGTCTTGGCTGGCCGACGACTGACGAAGATGCCTTCCTCGAACTCATGTCATACGCCATCAGTCCGATAGGTGCTGTTGTCATTGGGGTGACTGCCGGGTTGGGCGAAGAGCTGGCAATACGTGGTGTCTTGCAACCACGCCTGGGCATCTTGCTCTCCAATCTCTTCTTCGTCAGCCTGCACGCTTTTCAGTACCACTGGGATGGTCTGCTCGTAGTGTTTGCCATCGGCATGATCTGTGGTCTGATACGAAAGTACACAAATACAACGACCGCGGCTCTGGTGCATGGGACGTACAATTTTGTACTGGTAATGATGGCAGCGCTCGTCGAAAAGCTGTAACAACCGGTTCACGTATCCGTAGGGGCGGATTCAAAACCCGCCCTCGCCCATTCACATTGCCATACGAGGGATGCGGCGAGCGCGGGGGCAAAGGGTACGCCTTAGATCGTGTGCTATGCACTGGACGATACCAGATTTGATATAACACAAACAATGCGCACCTGACCATCCCGGATCACGGCCAGATCGCTTTCTTTAACGCAGGTAGAGGTCAATCGCTTTGTCGTGCATGCCTGCCAGCATCACGGATGTGTGACAAGGCTCACTGTCACACCATGTTCGTACATAAGCGATTACCATCAGGGAACCTGATACGCACTGACCAGACGCCCCTGCGCATCAAGCAATTGTGCAATATCACCGGTGCGCCAAACCGCCTCGTCACGTCCCCAATAGAAATTACCAACACTTAGATTATTGGTTCCAGGACCGGTGAAGACGTAAAGATCAACTTCTGGTGAGAGAATAAAGGGGGGAAAGACAAAAGTCGGCCGTTCAGGCCGCGAGATATTGACAATCCGCCAGCCAGCAATACTGATATCGTTCTCTTCTAGCGAATACAGATTCACATATTCATCGTTCAGCGAGGATGTATCTGGATCATACGGAAAAACCTCAATCGTGACTGCCAGACCGGCCGGTTCGGGGGTGGTGGTTGTTGTCGGAGTCCTCACCGATGTGGGAGTTGGTGTCCTCGGCGAAGCTGTGGCAGTTGCTGTTGGCGTGCCATTTGCCTGACCAGTCGCCGTCGGTGTGCCGATCAACGGCGTGGTTGGTGTAGCAGTTGGCCTGGTTGGTGATGGCACGGATGCCGTAGCCGTCGGTATAGCCGGCAAAGCGGTGGTTGGGCGTGCGATAGCGGTTGCAGTTGGGAGAGGGGTTGCAGTTGGGAGAGAGGTTGCGGTTGCGGGAAGTGGGACATCGACGTAACAGAGCATACTGGCCAGAAGTTGCTGGTTACTCCGCAGCCTTACCTCTACCGGATAGATACCGGGAGGTTCGTTAACCCGCAGGGGGATACGCCAGTTACCGGCAGGATCGCTAAACCCACCACCAACGACTTGCCCGGCAAACAGGACAATCAGGCCCTGCAATGGCGGCGCATTACTACCACTAAGGACAACGGTTTGCTGCCGTGGACACGACAGAGCCTCTGGTTGAGCGTAGAGGCGATAATCGAGGAAAAGGATAGAGCTGGCCGCAACCAGTATCGCTACAAGGAGAGTAATTGGGTAGTAACGCTGCTTATGCATGGGGCGTGTTACAATGAATGTGGTGGGCGATAGTGGATTCGAACCACTGACCTCCACGATGTCAACGTGGCGCTCTAACCAACTGAGCTAATCGCCCGACGGTCAATATCGTATCATTGAATGCCTGCTCTGTCAAGCGCACATGAAAGATCTGATAACGCGACTCGATCCCAAATTACAACATCTGCTGGCTCGTGCTGCCGCCCTGGCCGCAGATGTTGGCGCGACATTGTGGCTGGTTGGCGGTGTTGTACGCGATCTCTGGCTTGAGCTGCCGATTGGCCGTGACATTGATCTGGCTGTTGAGGGAGACATCAATCAACTTATTGTTCCTTTAGCGGATGCCTGGGACGGTACCATCACGGCGCGCCACCCGGCGTTTGGGACGGCGACGATCACTGTCGGGCACTGGGTGATCGATCTGGCACAGACGCGCACCGAACGTTACCCCAAACCCGCAATACTACCCGAAGTGCAGCCGGCACCCCTAACGAAAGACCTTTACCGACGAGATTTCAGTATCAACGCCATGGCCGTCCAGATTATTGCCGATGGCGATCAGCTCTTATCGGCGCCGCTCATTGACCCCCTGGGTGGAGTTGCCGATCTGACAGCCCGCCGCCTGCGTCTCTTGCACGATCAGAGCCTGCGCGATGATCCAACTCGCCTCTTGCGCGGGGTACGATTAGCCGCACGCCTGCAACTGACGCCCGATGCTGCAACAGCCGCTCAGATCGCCGACGCACTGGAAGCAGGTTACCTGGCCTTGCTCTCACCTGAACGGATACAGACTGAACTCTGTCTGACACTGGAGGAACCCGATCCGGCTGCTGTGATTGCACTGGCCGATCAATGGGGACTCACCCCTCACGTCATCCCCGGCCTGCACTGGACGCCGGCTCTGGCCGAGCGGCTAAGCCGCTATCGCCAGGACACCAGCGAGATATCCAGACTGGCACCGGACGGATTGGTAATCGCCGGTCTCGTGCTCTACGACCTGAGCGATGATGCACTGACACAGGTTCTACATCGCTACCATCTTCCTGCGCCGGCAAGGAACCTGATCCAGGACCTGATCGCACTACGCCCGCACATCGCTACCATTGCCGCCGCTACCAGTCCGAGTGCTATCGATACGTTACTACAACCCTATAGCATAGCTGCGATTGCTGTGCTACACTACGCGACAGAAACTTCAATTCAGCAAGTGGTATCACGCTATTTACACGAATGGCGACCATTGCGCCCCCCACTCAACGGCGATGATCTGCGCCATTTAGGGGTACCAACCGGCCCGCAAATTGGGCAACTTCTGCGCCGGCTGCGCGCAGCTACACTCGATGGCCTGATAACAGATCGTACAACTGCCGAACAATGGGTTCGCCGGCATCTGGTCGATTCCTGATAGGTGAGAGAGGAAAAATCTGTGGATGCAATGCTGCAACTCTTGAAAGATCTGACCGAGGCTCCCGGCGCTTCCGGCTATGAGAGTCCGGTTCGCGCAGTCATGCGCCGGTATCTGGAGCCGGTCGGCGAGATTGAATTCGACCACCTGGGAGGTATTATTGCACGTCGGACAGGAGTCAGCGATGGCCCACGTATCGCGCTGGCTGCTCATCTCGATGAAATTGGGTTGCTGGTGACCCGGATCACCGATGATGGATTTCTCAAATTTCAACCACTTGGGGGCTGGTGGGATCACGTGCTCTTAGGGATGCGGGTGGATGTGATTACCCGCCAGGGAGCCATTCCCGGCATGATCGGCGCTAAACCACCTCATATCCTCGGCAACGATGAACGGAGTCGTCTTGTTGACAAGAAGACGATGTACATTGACATTGGCGCTACGTCGCGCGAGGAAGCTATTGCCTGGGGGGTACGACCAGGAGATGCTGTTGTGCCATTTGGCCCACTTACCCCACTGCGCAATCCCGATCTGCTGATGGCTAAGGCGTTAGATAATCGCGTTGGTTGTGCAATTGTGGTTGAGACATTACGTCGCTTAGCCACCGAACACCATCCCAACATTGTCTTCGGGATCGGCAATGTCCAGGAAGAGGTAGGGCTGCGCGGTGCCGCAACAACGACCTATATTGTCAAACCTGACATTGGCCTTGCGATTGATACAGCCATTGCCGGTGACACCCCTGGCGTCGGCGCTGACGACGCTATGAGTCGACTCGGTCAGGGGCCGGCGATGCTCTTGATCGATGGCTCACTCATTGCTCACTCGGCCTTGCGCCATCTCGTGATTGATGTTGCTGCTGAGGAGGGGATTCCGCTGCAATTTGATCTGATGCCCGGCGGTGGCACTGATGGTGGCCGGATGCATCTCTTCGGCAGTGGTGTGCCCACAGTCGTGCTTGGGCCGCCGGTACGCTACATCCACTCCGCTTCGGCCATTGTGCATCGGCGTGATGTAGAGCAGACGGTACAGTTACTCCTGGCCCTGATTCGACGCCTGGATGACAAGACAGTTCAACGATTGCAATACGAGGCGTAAGTAACCATCATGAATAGCGTGATTCGACTCCTTCAAGCCCGTCTACCACTCTGGCTGACAATACCGTTGCTGTTTATAACGCTTATCGGTGGTACGAGCAGCGGCATCTGGGTCGGGATATGGTTGAGTTCATCACAAAGCCAGCAGACGGCCACCTGTCCCGAAACCGATGCCATCTGCGCCGACTTTGCCGTCTTTTGGGAGGTCTGGCAACTGGCGCGTGAACGGTACGTTGATCCGACGGCTGCCGATCCGGAACGGATGCTGGAAGGCGCAATTGACGGAATGGTAGCGACACTCGGCGATGAGGGGCATACGCGCTTTTTGACGGCTGCCGAAGCCGCACTGTGGCAGGAATCGCTGAGTGGCGCATTTGAAGGGATCGGCATTTACGTGGGTGAACGTGATGGGTCATTGCTGGTGCTGGCCCTGATTGAGGGGTCACCCGCAGCCGCTGCCGGTTTACAACCGGGAGACCGGATTCTGGCTGTTGATGGAGCCTCGGTTGCAGGCTGGTCGATTGATGAACTGGTAGCACGGGTGCGTGGCCCGGCAGGCACAGCGGTCACGCTAGAGGTGAGTCGTCGTGATGTTGACACGCTGCGGTTTACGATTACGCGGGCCAGAATTACGGTGCCGAGCGTGAGCTGGGCGCTCCTTCCCGACCGGATTGCTTTGATCCAGATAACGTCGTTTGACGAGCAGGCAGCACGCGGCTTGCGTAACGCACTCACTGAAGCGCAAGCCGCCGGCGCCGAGCGGATCATTCTCGATCTCCGCAATAATCCCGGCGGGCTGCTGAGCGCCTTACTCACCATTGCCGGTGAATTCTTGCCAGCCGAAACACCGGTGTTAATCGAACGGGGTCGTGATGGCAGTCAGCGAATCAATGCCACGCGCACTGCCGGGATTGCCCAGGATATGCCAATGGTCGTCTTGATCAATGGTGGCTCGGCCAGTGCCGCCGAGATTCTGGCCGGGGCATTGCAAGATGCCGGTCGGGCAATCCTGGTGGGTGAGACAACGGTAGGCACCGGTACGGTGTTGACACCTTTCCGGCTCAAAGATGGTGCCCAACTCCTGCTCGGCACCCAGGAGTGGCGTACACCGGCCGGACGACAGATTCGTGGGGTTGGAATTACGCCTGATCGCGTCGTTCCTCAACCTCTGGAAGCACCTATCCTGTCGCCTTCCAGTATTCGTAGCCTGAGTGCGAACGAACTGGCGAGCATTGAGGATGCCCAGTTACTGGCAGCGATTGCCGTCTTCAACGAGCGCTGAGCGATCAGAAGCCGAATGAGTGACGGATAGATTGCTCATTCCGCAGCAATGCTGTGACAGACCAGATAGCCACCTGACGTGGCCGATCAGCGGCAAGAAGTACCGCCTCCACCAGGACAGTGTGTTCGCGCTGCATGGTGGGCGGTACGACTGACACCCTCTGATATACGTGGACTATGCATTACCCACATGTCACGCTGCGTTAGGCCAGGCTGCAAGCACTCTCCGTGGCGCGGGCTTCCAGCCCGCGTGCTGGCATCATCGCCACCGCTGTCAGGTGCTGGCCGTGGCCGCTGGTGCGCAGGCACGAACCAAGTGCAACAACACCGCTACGCCCAGGTATCGCATGTATGCCTGACTGACTCGATGATTGTCACGAGCACATCCAGTACCGCCGTGACCAGGATGGGGAACGGTGGGGCACGCGCCGGATCGTGAGCACGGCTGCTGCGGCAGCATGGCTGCCGCACTCCATACCGCGCGACACGCACATGATGCGTGCGTAAGGCAACCCATCCGGCACGTGATAGCACGGCTGGAGCTGCGCACCATCACCGGGCCAATCGCCCACAACAGCACCCATAGCGATCATACCCGCTGATACGCATGTGGTTGACACCAGGTATGGGGAATGCATAGCGGGGGTGGGAGATGGGAGGGCAGACGTGTGATCCAGGGCTTCCTGATAGGGTAGACGTTGTGTTCGATCATCTGTCCTGGCCGTCCGTGAATGCCGCCAGGGGCGGGAGCTTGCGCCTGGCTCCTCCTTCAGCACTGGTGCCGGCACCATGCGCGCCGGAGGCGCGCGCTCCCAGCTCCCGGCTGGGGAGCACGCCCGTCATGTCATCACTCTCCCGACCCGCTCCGGCACGCGGGCAATGCAGTATGCGAGTTATGGGTAATGCATAGGATATACGTGATGGGGGGTAATTGGCCGCCTGGCAGTGCGTCGCTACCGCACACGAACAGATGATACGAGCGGCGTTCCATCCCTCTCTACATATAGCAGGCCGTAGCACCTGCACCAGGATGACTATGGCGCTCTGAAGATTGGGTGGTATGATTGACTCCATGACATGAGGGTAAACCCAGACTGTTCAGTAGCCCTATTGAGTTATACAGCAGACGTTGAATAAACAAAGACAGCCGGTGTATACCGGCTGTCTCTGCTTCCGCCTTGTTGGCGGGCCCGACGGGATTCGAACCCGCGACCTCCACCTTGACAGGGTGGCATCCTAACCGCTAGACGACGGGCCCTGGTGACCCCAGCGGGATTCGAACCCGCGATCTCCACCTTGAGAGGGTGGCGTCCTGGGCCGCTAGACGATGGGGCCAACCCGCTCAACACGCTGGGAGTATACCACAGGTTCGCAAAGATTGCAAATCGGGCTTACGACCGAACATATCATCCCCGAATCGGTGCCGTATTGGCTCAGGCGTGACTGTAGTCATCCCTGATTATCGCAGCCGATGACTAAAGATTAGCCACCCGCTACTTCTCGCTGCGACCGTATCACCCTATTCTTGTGATAGGAAGAACATATTTTGTCAGCGTTCGAGGAGATCATCATATGGCACGCACCGTTCCGGCAACCGAACCAAAGTTGGAGAAGTCGCCACTTGAAAAGTTTGTGGTTCTGCTGATTGTCGTTTTACCGTTTCTGGGCACTATTTATGCGATGGTCATGCTCTGGCAGCAATATGTGGACTGGCTCGACGTGACGTTGATGCTGGTGCTGTACGTGATTTCTGGTCTGGGCATTACCATCGGCTTCCACCGCATGCTCACCCACAAGAGTTTTGAAACCAGCCGCCCACTCAAGGCCCTCTTTTTGATTATGGGATGTATGGCCCTGGAAGGTGATCCCACATCGTGGGCTTCCACCCATATTCAACACCATGCCCACTCTGACGACGAAGATGATCCGCATAGCCCGCTTGAGGGTCTCTGGCATTCGCATGTCGGCTGGCTCTTCACCCACAAGAACAATATCGAAATGTATGGCAAATGGCTCACCAAGGATCCGACAGTGGTCTGGGTAACCAAGACGTGGTACGTGTGGGCAGCCCTCGGCATTATTATTCCAACCCTGATCGCCGGTTGGAGCGGTTTAATCTGGGGTGGTCTGGTACGTATCTTCCTGACCCACCACATTACCTGGAGCGTCAATTCGATTTGTCATACCTTCGGTCGCCGCGACTACAACACACGCGATGCCAGCCGCAACAACTTCATCGTTGGGCTGCTCGCCTTCGGTGAAGGCTGGCACAACAATCATCACGCCTTCCCCCGCTCGGCCTTCCACGGTCTGCAATGGTGGCAGGTTGACATCTCGGCCTATATCATTCGGGCACTAGAGAAGGTTGGGCTGGTGTGGAACGTGCACCGTGTGAAGCCAGAGGATTTGCGTAAGCGCCAGCGCACCCCGGCTCTGCACGAAGTGATGGGTGACTGATCAGTACATAGTTTACAGTTCGGAAGCGCAGTGCAATCTCTTGCACTGCGCTTTTGTTGCAGATGTGACTATTCTTGCTGTTGGCAGGCTGTTTTCCTGACCAGAGCACAAAATCCTCTCACCCTGATCTCCCCATTTGACGAAGATCGACATAAGTATTACCATTGTGCGCAACACGTTTGCTGGCAAGAGAAGACGAGCGGGCAGCGTCGCCCACGGCTGGCCGGGCACAGGTGATCATTCATAAGAACGCGGTGCATGATGAATACCGCAGGTGGATGCGACGCATATGCCTGAGCAACAAAAGTCTGTTACCGGTACATCACTATTTGAACGCTACACCCTCTCCCAGGCCTACGACGAGATGTTCACCGCCGAGGGGGATATACGCCCGGCCTACAGTGAGCTGGCACGTCTGTTGTGCAGCATTAGTCCCGCTGAATTGCAACAACGGCAGCGGTACGCCGACCTGACCTTCCTCAATCAGGGTATCACCTTTACCGTGTATGGTAATGATGCAGGGGTTGAACGGGTCTTTCCCTACGATCTGTTGCCACGGATCATCGCCGCCGACGAGTGGCAACACATCGAACGCGGTCTGCATCAGCGGATTGTGGCGTTAAATCTCTTCTTACACGACGTATATCACAACGAAAACATTTTGCGCGATGGGATCATTCCCCGCCATCTGGTCTACAGTTGCCGCCACTATCGGCGCGAAATGCGTGGTCTGACGGTTCCCCGCGGCGTCTATACTGCGATTGTCGGGACTGACCTGGTGCGTTTGCCTGATGGTCAATTTGTCGTTTTGGAAGACAATCTGCGCGTACCCAGTGGGGTAAGCTACATGCTCACGAATCGCGCGGTGATGAAGCGAGCGCTACCCCGTCTGTTCGGTGCGTATGGCGTTCGCCCGATTGACCACTACGGCCAGGCACTGCTCGCCACTTTGCGCGCACTGGCACCGGCTCATCGCCCCGAACCGACTATCGTGCTCTTGACGCCCGGCGTGTTTAATTCGGCATATTTTGAACACACCTTTCTGGCTCGACAGATGGGGATTGAGCTGGTGGAAGGGCGTGATCTGCTGGTGCATAACAACATCGTCTACATGCGCACAACCAAAGGACTGCAACGGGTCGATGTAATCTACCGCCGAATCGATGATGATTTTCTCGATCCAATGATCTTCCGGCCTGACTCTGTTCTTGGTGTCCCTGGGTTGTTCAACGCTTACCGGGCAGGGACTGTGGTCCTGGCTAATGCGATTGGGACTGGCGTTGCCGATGATAAAGCTATTTATGCGTATGTGCCGGACATTATTCGCTATTACCTTGGCGAAGAGCCAATCTTACCGAACGTAACAACCTATCTGTGCGACCGACCTGATGAGTGCGCGTATGTGCTTGAACACCTTGGTGATCTTGTGGTTAAGGCAGTGGGCGAGTCGGGCGGTTATGATATGCTGATCGGGCCGCACAGCACCCGTGAAGAGCAGGCCCAGTTTGCCGAGCGCATTCGTGCACAGCCACGAAATTATATCGCGCAACCGACATTGCAGCTCTCGCAGGCGCCGTGCTTTATTGATGGCGTTATCGAACCACGCCACGTTGATTTACGGCCATTTGTGCTGTTTGATGGTGAGCGAACGACAATTGTACCGGGAGGATTGACTCGGGTGGCATTGCGACGCGGCTCGCTGGTGGTCAATTCGTCGCAGGGCGGCGGTAGCAAAGACACCTGGGTGCTGTACTGACGAGGGATCAGGGCCGGTCAGCGGAATGCAGGACAGGAAAGCAATGATACGGATGCAGGAAATGTATGCTCTCGCGCGTTGCCGATAACCTTTTCTGGATGAGTCGCTACCTCGAACGAACCGAGCATACCGCTCGCCTGATTGGGGTTGGACTGACCCAGATTCTCGATCAGACACCGCAAGCCCTCGTACCACGATGGCAGCGTCTGTTAGCCGCCTTGCATGTTGAACTGCCAGGCGATAGTCTGAACGATCTGCAAAGCATTACTCGTCTCTTAACTACTGATGCGACGAATCCGGCCTCGATCAGAGCCTGTATGGCACGGGCACGCGAAAATGCGCGCCAGGTACGCGAACAGATCAGTTCAGAGATGTGGGAGCATATCAATCAGCTCTACCTGAATGTACAGGCGATCAGTATCGAGCAAATCTGGCAAGACGAACCGGTCGAATTCTATCAGATGATCAAAGAGCGGCTGCACTTAATTCAGGGCATTACCGATGCTACCATGAACCACGGTGAGGGCTGGCGTTTTATTCAGGTGGGGCGTTATCTCGAACGGATTTGGGCAACAACGCTGCTGCTCGAAGTCTTCTTCCGGCCCTATTTAAGCGGCAATGAGAGCACCATTGATGCAATTGATTGGGTTGCACTGCTGAAGTGTTGTACGGCGTTTGAAGCCTATTGCAAGGTGTATACTGCCGATGTGCAGCCGGCGCGTGTCGCCGAATTTCTCTTGCTCAATGCCGAAAGTCCGCGTTCGATCAGATTTGCCGCCGATCAGGTACAGATGAGCCTGGAACAAATCGGTCAGCTTGCCGGTACCCGTCACGCGGCACGAGCCGAACGATTGGCCGGGCGTCTCCGTGCCCAACTCGATTATGGTCAGGTTGACGAAATTATCGCCGATAACCTGCTGCTCTTTCTCAGCCAGATTCGGCAACAATGTAGCGCAATCCATGATGCGATTTACCAGGCCTACATCAGCTATCCGATTGATCAGGCACTACCGCAGTAGGGCCTGGATATAAGCGCTTTGCGAGCGTCGGTATATGTACTACTCGATCCTGCATAAGACGCGCTTTCGCTACAGCGCGCCGGTGACCGAAAGTCAGACTGAAGTCCGCATGTGCCCGCGCGATGAAGGGTACCAGCGACTCGTAGAGTTTCATTTAACCACCGCTCCTTTTGCCCGTATCAACCACTACCGCGACTGGCTTGGCAATGAGGTCTACCATTTTGACGTTGCCGCAGCACACCGTCAGTTGTTAGTGATTGCCGAAGCGGTCGTCCAGATGTTCCCTATCCCGCCATTACCTGATAAACTCGATAACACTACCTGGCAGATGCTCGATCTACTGGCCGAGCGAGGGGAGTGGTGGGATTTCTTAATGCCCAGTCATTTTATTCAAATGACTCCCGCCTTGCTTGATCTGGCCCGTGAACTTGGGGTAGAGCGGCGCACCGATCCTCTGAGTCTGTTGCGCGAGCTAACCCATCAGATGGCCCAAACCTTCGCCTACGCGCCGCAGACAACCCGCGTCGACTCGCCAATCGATGAAGCATTGCTGGCGCGGCGTGGTGTGTGCCAGGACTTTGCGCATATTATGATTGCCCTGGTACGGCGGGTCGGCATTCCCTGTCGTTATGTCAGTGGCTACCTGTTTCATCGCACCGAAGATCATGATCGTTCGGAAGAAGACGCCACCCACGCCTGGGTAGAAGCCTTCTTGCCGGAATTGGGTTGGATTGGATTTGATCCGACAAACGATCTCATTGCTGCGGAGCGGCATATTCGCGTGGCCGTTGGTCGCGACTATGCCGATGTACCACCCACTCGCGGTATCTATCGCGGGCAGGCCAGCAGTCAACTGGAAGTAGGAGTGAAGGTGCTCCCCGCCGCGGTACATATTGATGAAGCCGAAGTTCTGCCGCAGATCACGACCGCCAGTGTCCAGGCCGAACTGGCTGCTCAGCAGCAACAGCAGCAGTGATCCGATGTGTCGTTTTCCGTGCTGACGTGCTGCCGACGAACTGCTGAGGGAACGTTGCAGGTGCACGAGCATCTGGAAGCCCTCAACCCCGGCCCTCTCCTACTCATAATCATAACCCAGGTTGCTACCTTTGCCACCACAGAGGATGGGTATAAGCCGGATTGCTACCATGAGTCGTGACAGAGCGCGTCGATGGGAACCGGATGCGTCCCACATCGTTCAATCCAGGTACGCCGCACAATGTTGCGCACAACGTCGTGCTGTTCATCCTGGAAGTCAGCCTCTGTGGCCTGATCACAACACAGGTGGCAACCTGGGTTCATCATATCTTGATGGATACTGTGAACCATTGTCGCGGATACGATTCGGTATTCGCGCCACGGCGTCGATACCGCTCCCCGTGGAGAGAGCAGGTGGCCCGCACTCGTCAATCGCCGGTGCCACTGCTATGGGACGGAAAGAGTGATGATTTGGATAGCATCTATTGCAAAAAACATTGACTAGATTCATTACAGATCGACTCAATGATTGTGGCGAGCACATACAGCATCCTCGTGACCAGCATGGTCAACGGCGTGACACGCTTCGGATCGTGAGCACGGCTGACGCGGCAGCATGGCTGCCGCACTCCAAACGTCGCGACACGTGCCTGATAAGCGTATTACGGCGAATGGGTTGCCTGGAGCGATGATTTCCAAACGTCGCGACACGCACATGATGAGCGGGCAAGGCAACCAATCCAGCGCGTGATGGCGCCGAAGAAGCTCATTAGCCCTCCCTGCTGCAATACCGGCAGCCTGGGAGCAGGATATACCGGCGTTGACGATGGGCAAGCGTTCATGCGCCTGTGCGACCGTCTGGAAGTACGACAGCACAGCTTTTATGAAATACGTTCTCGTGTGTCTGATATTACACCAGATTTGATGTAACATCCTGATGGCCCGCTGTTCGTCAACATCTCAGTTTGGAGTACAATATCATCATGAACGTCTTACTTATCTCAACCTATGAACTTGGCCACCAACCGCTCAGCCTGGCATCACCCGCCGCGTGGCTACGCCGGGCAGGGGCAGATGTGGTTTGTGTTGACACCAGTGTCACACCGTTGACGGCAGAAATGGCCGCCAATGCCGCACTAATCGGAATCTCGGTACCGATGCACACGGCCACCCGGCTGGCGTTGGATATGTTGCCACACCTGCGGGCAGCAGCACCAAACGCATATATTGTCTGCTACGGACTGTACGCTCCGCTCAATGCCGCAATCCTGCATCAGGCTGGGGCCGATTGTTGCCTGGGTGGCGAAGTTGAGGAACAGCTCACGGCGATCTGGCAGCACATAGCCGCCGGCAAACGCCCGTCAGTTGCCGACACCATTCTCCTCAATCGGCTCGATCTCATCCCGCCTGACCGGAACGGCTTACCGCCTCTCGACCGCTATGCAACGTTGATCAGCGGTGGCAAGACCCATCTGGCCGGGTATACCGAAACAACTCGTGGCTGCAAACACCTCTGCCGTCACTGCCCGGTTGTCCCGGTTTACAACGGGCATTTTCGCGTGGTACCGCGCTCAACCGTGCTGGCCGACATCCGGGCACAGGTCGCTGCCGGAGCGCGCCATATCACCTTTGGCGACCCGGATTTTCTGAATGGCCCCGGCCACGTCTTACCGATTGTGCGCGCTATGCACGCCGAGTTTCCCGACCTGACCTACGATGTCACGATCAAGATCGAGCACATCATTCGGTATGCTCATCTGTTGCCGGAACTACGCGCAACCGGCTGTATCATGGTCGTGAGCGCCGTTGAAGCGCTCGATGACACCATCCTGACCCGCTTTGCCAAACGTCACAGCCGGGCCGATGTGGTGCGTGCGGTTCAGCTTCTACGGGAACACGATATTGCCCTGAATGCAACATTCGTGGCCTTTACACCGTGGACAACACGCCAGGTGTATCGCGACTTTTTGCTTGGTATCGCTGAATTGGGCCTGATCGAGAGTGTTGCTCCGGTTCAGTACGGCTTACGGCTGCTCATACCTGAAGGATCGCGGTTGCTTGAGCTGCCCGATGTACAGGCGCTGGTTGAGCCGTTCGATCCGGAGGCGCTGGTGTACCCCTGGCGGCATCCCGACCCGGCGATGGACACGTTACAACGCGAGGTGATGGCGCTTGCCCAGTGCAGCGAGCAGTGTGGCGAGTCGCGCAGCAGCTTCTATCTGCGACTGCTCGACCTGTGTGATCGGATTATTGGCCCTGGCCCGCGCCCGGCGACCGTGCCAGATGCTGCACCGGTGCCAAGGCTGAGCGAACCGTGGTACTGTTGTGCTGAACCGACAGACAGCCAGTTGATGGCAAAATATTTGTAGCCTGTGTACGGGAATGCGACAGCTATGACCGAGATCGGTATGCGTCCACATCTGTTGTTGCTCACCACACCATCATCGTACCGGCTGCCAGCCTTTCTGGATGCAGCCGGGCGGATCGGTGTCCAGATAACGGTTGCTGAAGACACCCCACCCGCCTTGAGTCGGCCATTGCCGGGGCGCTTATTGATTGATTTTAGTGATCAGGCAGCAGCATTGCAGGCCATCCGCAATTTGCACGCTAACCAACCGTTGAGCGCTATCCTACCGGTTGACGACAGTGGGGTTGAACTGGCGGCGCTGGCCTGTGCCGATATTGGGCTGCCCTTCAATCGGCCAGAAGCCGCCGCTGCTGCTCGTGACAAACATCTGATGCGTCAGCTCTTCGCCCGTGCCGGAGTACCGTCACCGGCGTTTCGCCTCTGCACCACCGCCGACGATCTACCGACGCTGGTGCAGTCGGTCACGTTTCCCTGTGTTGTCAAGCCCCTGCGCCTCAACGGCAGTCGCGGCGTTATCCGGGCCGATAACCCGGCCCAGTGCCTCGCGGCAATCCGCCGCCTCGCCGCCTTGCTCGACCGGATTGAAGGGGCAGGGGTGCATGAGTTCTTGATTGAAGACTTTGTGCCGGGATTTGAGGTTGCGCTGGAGGGATTGATCGATCACGGCCAGGTACAGGTACTGGCGCTTTTCGACAAGCCTGACCCGCTCGATGGGCCGTTTTTTGAAGAGACGATCTACGTCACACCATCACGCCTACCGGAAGCAACGCAAGCGGCAATTTGTGCAGTAACCGCAGCAGCGGCCAGGGCTGTGGGGTTAGAGCGTGGGCCGTTGCATGCCGAGCTGCGGATCAACGAGTGCGGGCCGTGGATGATCGAGTTAGCTAACCGCAGCATCGGCGGTTTATGCTCGCGAACATTACGTTTCGGCACTGATGCCTCTTTAGAGGAATTGATTTTGCGCCAGGCTGCCGGTCTACCTGTGGACACCCTCAGTCGCGAGGGACAGGCGGGTGGGGTGATGATGATACCGATCCCACAAGCCGGTATCCTACGCGCCGTTGATGGAGTGGCTGAGGCATGTGCAATTCCCGGTATTGAGGCAGTC
Source organism: Chloroflexus aurantiacus J-10-fl (assembly GCF_000018865.1). Classification (NCBI taxonomy): domain Bacteria; kingdom Bacillati; phylum Chloroflexota; class Chloroflexia; order Chloroflexales; family Chloroflexaceae; genus Chloroflexus; species Chloroflexus aurantiacus. Next base: position 2,746,737 of record NC_010175.1, on the reverse strand, counting down.
GAAATTACGGCACCGCTCAATTACCCGCTGACACCCCTACCAGAGGGTGACAGCTATCTCGGCTTCATCTTTGCTCGTGGTTCTGATCCGGCGACCGTCGAGTCAGCACTGCGCGCCGCACATGCCTGCCTGCGCTTCACCATCGTTCCGGCAATCGAGCTGGTGCCGTCTACCGTTAGCCTGTAGGGCAGAGCGGGAGTGGCACACACGCTAATAACTCCCACATCAGTCCTATTTGCGACGCGGCCCTCCCTTCGCCGGAGCAGCGGTTGGTGGTGTCCACCCTTCAGGCATAGGAGCATTTTCGCCGAAAAAGAACTCTTCCATGGCTTTCATCAGGATTTGCTGCGCATTCGGATCGCCTAAACTCAGGCCATAATGATTGATAATCAGCGTTGCCTGTTGTGGCCACAGTCGCCAGGCCTGGGCCGACACCTGTTCGTAGATGCGCTGCCCAAGCGGGCCAGGGAAGGGTGGCCGATCCAGACCGGGAAGTTCGCGACCGAATTTGACACAATGCACCATTCGCGCCATAGCTCTTTCTTTCGTGTGTACAAACGGTAATACCATGAGTATTATACCCGAAAGCAAAGTATAACCATGCGCATCGTTCTCTTTGCCATTCCAGGCCCGATGGCACTACCAGTCTTGCAGGGTCTGCTGAGGTTGCCGGTTGAGGTGATCGGGCTGGTGCATCCGGCACCGGCGGGTATGCCGGCGTTGACCCAGTTACCGGCGGCTGCACCTGCACGCAACCCTACGCTACTCGCACCGGCAACAGCGGCTACCATTGCCGATGCAGCCGGGATTCCGCGCTATGCCGTTCGGCGAGATGCTATTGCCGAGATCGGTGAGCAGTTGCGTCGGCAGAAGGTAGACCTCGCGATTGTTGCCTGCTGGCCCTGGCGCATCCCGGCAGCATTGCTTGAGATACCACGCTACGGCTGGCTCAACCTGCACCCATCGCCATTACCAGAACTCCGTGGCCCGGAACCACTCTTCTGGGCGTTGCGATTGGGCTGGACGCGCACGGCAATGACCCTGCACCTGATGGATGCGGACTTTGATCACGGCCCGATTGTCTGCCAGGAATGGTTTGATCTACCGCCCGGCGAGCGTCTACATACGCTGGAAACACTCGCCGGACAATGCGCCGCCACAATGTTACCGACCGCACTCAGCCAGATCACCAGTGCAGAGTGGCGACCGTCACCCCAGGCAGCGGGTGGCAGTTACTTTCCTTCACCCCGGACACAGGACTTTGTGTTGACTGCGGAATGGTCGGTACAACGGGCCTACGCCTTTGTGCGGGCAATTGCTGAATGGGGCATACCGTTTACCTTCATTGTGGCTGATGGTCAACGTGTACAGATTACCGATGCGGTTGAATACCAGCCTCATAAACATTTAGCAATGCCTGTCGTTGAACAAGATGGCCGACTGGCACTCCAGTTATGCAACGGCGTCCTGATAGGCATCGCGCCAGATTGAACAGAGCGGTAGATCGATTTTTTACCATATTTGTCAGTACACTGATAGCGGTGTTACAATTGCACAAATGTTTTTTGTTGATCCGCCATGTACGCATCTACACGCAGACTGATTGCAGATTACAGTTTTGCCTGTTTACGATGCCTGGAGATATGTCATGACGAACGTACAAACTCCCAACAATGCTCATACAATAGTTCAGCAATGGCGAGAGCAGATTCTCAGTAACCTGTTATGGGCACTAGTCGTTCTGGGGGGTATTGCGCTCATCGTTGGTTCGTGGGCAGATTACAGTGCGGCAGGTGAACGAGCGTTACCGTATATTGGAATATACTTCCTTACTTATCTGTCCATTGTCGTCATTTCTTTGGTACGACGCTTACAGGCAAAGATACGCGCTCTGCTGCTCCTGATTGTACTGGGAGCGATTGCGACCTTTCTGCTGGTAACGTTTGGACTGGTGGGGAGTGGACGCATTCTCTGGCTCGGTATTAATGTGCTGGCATTGATCTATTTTGATCGGTTGGGAAGTATCGTCGCGCTCATTCTTTCGCTGATCGTCATGATGATCACAGCAGCCATCTATGTGACGGGCAATGCGTCTTTTGTAACCCCAGAGACACTGGCCGTTCAAGATACCATCGAAGACTGGGCCGGTTCGATTGGACTGTATCTGGCCACCAACATGCTGACCCTCATCCCATTTCGCTATCTCCTACAACGGTTGGAAGGTCTTGCCCAGCAGGCGACTGCTGAAGCAGTCCGGGCCAGGCTGCACGCTCAACAGGTCGAAGTACATGCTCAGGAGTTAGAGCAACAAACAGCCCAATTACAGCGCACGGAACATATGTTACGGAACGTGGTGCAATCGCTGGAAACCCCAACGGTCGAGATTGCCGATCAGGTGTTGCTGGCACCGATTGTTGGTCAGATCGATCATCAGCGAGCTGATACGCTGTTAAAACGGTTACTCAGTGTGGTTAGCGAACGCCGCGTGAAGCTGATCGTGATTGATGTGGCGGGTGTGCCGGCCTTTGACACCATGGCTGCTCAGAGTCTGATGCAGACGGTGCAGGCGCTCCGGCTGATCGGGTGTGAGGCAGTGATCACCGGTATTTCACCGGCGATGGCGCAAACGATTACGGCACTGGGTATTGATATGAAAACGATAGCGACTGCCCGTTCCCCACAAGATGTATTGTTGCGCAACATGATGTAGGTGCAGATAAGAGGGAACGTGCCCAGATCAGACTCGACAGAGCGGATTTGGTATTAGACAAGTCTGGTCATGCAGACGATGTACCCGCCTGACACTGTGGAAGCGATTGCGGGGCGGTGATGAAGAACGCTACGGTATCGAGATAGCCGGGTCGGTTGATCAATGATCGCTGTCTAAAGACGCAGACCGGATCGCCGCACTAACCACGCTACACAACGGTTTCTCTGCTTTATCCCAGGTATCACGTGTCGCGTGTATTGAGTGCGGAAACAACGCTTCCGCACTCAATGTGACGCTCCCTAATCAGGGAGTGGGTCATACAGCGGCGTAAATCGCTCTCGCCATGGCACGCGGCGACTATAAGCCCAGCGCTGCAAGAGCGCGTTTGACACTATCGGCGGGACTCACTTTAATTTCAGCGCTACACAACGGTTTCTCTGCTTTATCCCAGGTATCACGTGTCGCGTGTATTGAGTACGGAAACAACGCTTCCGCACTCAATGTGACGCTCCCTGATAAGAGAATGGATTATACAGCTGCGTAAATCGCTCTCGCCATGGCACGCGGCGACTATAAGCCCAGCGCTGCAAGAGCGCGTTTGACACTATCGGCGGGACTCACTTTAATTTCAGCCTGCACAATGCGACCCTCTTCATCGATGACGAAGTGGGAGCGAATGATGCCCATATATTTCTTGCCCATCATCGACTTCTCGCCCCACACCCCATACGCCTCGGCAACACTGTGCTGCTCATCGGCTAACAGGATGAAAGGCAAGTTGTGTTTCGTTTTGAATTTGGCGTGGGATTTGGTGCCATCAGGACTGATCCCGATCACGACGGCGTTCTTTTCTTCAATGACCGGGTATGAGTCGCGGAAACCGCAGGCTTGTGATGTACAACCGGGAGTATCGTCTTTGGGGTAGAAGTAGAGAATAACCCGCTTGCCGCGAAACTGGCTGAGTGAGACCGGTTCGCCGGCTTCGTTCGGAAGGGTAAAGTCGGGAGCCATCTCGCCAACTTGTGGTGGTGTTGCCATACCTTTTGTTTCCTGATCTATCGCGGATCCTGCACTACCATGCTACCACAAGTTGCACCACGAAGACACGTCACAATACCCTCCTGCTCAATGTCGTAGCAACCAGATTTTCCGCTATACTGAAGGCGAGTGTGTATAGAGGAGGAATCAATGACCATCGTCATTGTCGGTGGGGGGGCAATCGGGTTGTTGCTCCTTTCACGGCTGGCCCAGGCCAGCAACGGGCAGCCGGTCGCGCTTTTGACCCGCCCAAACGGCGCAGCGGCGTTGCAAGCCACACCGTTACAGGTGAGTGGTATCGGGGCATGTTCACTAACCGGTTTGACGGTTGCCGGTGCAGTAGCCGATTTACCAGCAGCGTTTCAACAACCGGCGCTGGCAATCTTGTGTGTCAAAGGCTACGATACGAACGGGGCGATTGCCACCTTACGCGACCTCAATCCTGGATCCATCCTGACGCTGCAAAATGGGCTGGGCAACGAAGAAGCGCTGGCCCAGGCTTTTGGCGCGGATCGGATTATTGCCGGCGCAATTACAACCTCGGTTGACGCTACCGGCCCCACGACGATCACTGTGACGAAAGCGGGTGGAATTGGGTTAGCGCCGGTAGGCGGAACAAGTAATCTCACACTGGCCGAAACGGCGCTGAGCAATGCAGGCTTTACTGTCCAGCGTTATCACGACTACCGCGCTATGAAATGGTCGAAAGCGCTGTTGAATATGCTAGGAAATGCGACTGCTGCGATTCTCGATTGGTCGGTTGCGCAGGTCTACGCCGACCGCCGGCTGGTGGCACTGGAACGGACCGCCGTGCGTGAGGCGCTGGCCGTGATGCAACGCATGGGGATACGACCGGTCAATTTACCCCGCTATCCGGCGGCACTGCTGGCCTTCGGCATTCGCTGGCTACCACCGATCATCCTCGATCCGATTTTGCGCCAGCGGGTAGCCGGTGGCCGGGGCGGTAAAGATCCGTCGCTGCTCCGTGATCTGCGCGCGGGACGTAGCCGTTCCGAAGGGGAGTTCTTGTACGGCGCGGTGGCCGCAGCCGCCACCGCCCACGGGTTACAGACGCCGGTCAATGCCGGTCTCTGGCAGGTGTTGGGGGGTATCGTGCGCGGTGATCTGCGCTGGGACGATTACCGCGGTCAACCTGAACGGTTGCTGGCGGCCTGTGGAATGGCGAAGTGAGCCTGATATGCATCCACATCCGTCTTCGGCAGACAGTACCCTCACTGCGTCTTGACGTGTGGAAGTCGTGCTGCCAACCAATAGCCAATCTGTCAGATAAATGATATTGTACAGGCAGGGTGATGAGCGAGCCGGAGGCTCGCGCTCCCAGTGGGAGTGATACGCCGCTTTCCTCTTACCTGGTTTCTGTCTTTGTATCACCCCCACCCCAGCCCGCCCCCGCTGGGGGCGGGAGTCATCGGCGCAGACCGGGTGGTGAGCGAACTGGAGGCTCGCGCTCCCAGGGGGAACATTCCGCTGGTGAAAGCACTGCGGATCGTGCAGGGTGATGAGCGAGCCGGAGGCTCGCGCTTCCAGGGTAGACCATCGTTTGCGCACAGTGTGTATCGCTCAAGGTCAGGGCCAGGGTGATACTTTTGCTGTTTTCAGATGGGTGAGGCGAAACACCCCCACCCCAGCCCGCCTCTACTGGGCTATGCATTACACACATGTCACGCTGCGTTAGGCCGGGCTGCACGCACTCCCCGTGGCGGCTCCCCGTGGTGCAGGCTTCCAGCCTGCGTGCAAGCATCCTCGCCACCGCCGTCAGGTGCTGGCCGTGGCCGTTGGTGTACAGGCACGAATCTCTCGCAACGTAACCGTTTACGCACAGGGATCGCACGCATGCCTGACCGACTCGATGATCGGCCCGAGCACATTTAGCACCCTCGTGACCAGGATGGGTAACGGTATGCCACGCGCCGGATCGTGAGCGCGGCTGGCGCGGCAGCATGGCTGCCGCACTCCAAACTGCGCGACACGCCCATGATGCGCGTGTAAGGCAACCCATTCAGCACGTGATACCACGGCTGGAGCTGCGCCCTGTCACCGGACCAGTCGCCCACAACAGCACCCATGGCGATACCCGCTGATACACACGTGGTTGACACCAGTTGTGGGTAATGCATAGGCGCCTACAGTGAGAGGTGTGGGGTAGGGTTCACCTCCACCCCAGCCCGCCCCCGCTGGGGGCGGGAGTCATCTACGCAGACCGGGTGGTGAGCGAGCTGGAGGCTCGCGCTCCCCTATGCATTACCCACATGTCACGCTGCGTTAGGCCGGTCTGCACGCGCTCCCCGTGGCCCGCGTGGAGGCATCCTCGCCACCGCCGGCAGGGGCTGGCCATGGCCGCTAGTGCGCAGGCTGGACGTCTTCCCCATGGTCTGATCCAACGGCTACCTCCGCTGCTATCATCCGCTTTCCGTTCGTGACGTACGACCCACGCGACAGCAGGGTGACGCGATAGTGCCCAGGATCGCGTACAATGAGACAGGTTCGACTGATGGGCGAAGCGGTTGACAACCTGGGTATGGGTAAGGCATAGCGCTGCGCGGGAGCGGGGAGCGTAGCGGCTGCGATTACCTCTGAACAACCGCGATGCACGACATTCCCGTCCACCGCATCCCGTGGAAGGTCAGGTGAACGGCACAGGCACCGTCCGTAGGGGCGGGTTCTCAACCCGCCCCTACCGAACCCGCCCCTCCACACTACCGGCACCAGCACGCGGAGGGGCAGGCTGCCGGCCTGTGCTCAGCCATCCCCATCATCAGGGGAACGTACCGGCACGGGTGTCCGCTGCAATCCGCGCCGGATCGTGAGCGCGGCTGGCGCGGCAGCATGGCTGCCGCACGCCAAACTGCGCGACACGCGCCTGACGAGCGGGTACGGCAATCCATCCAGCACGTGATAGCACGGCTGGAGCGGCACACTGCCATCGGGCCAGTCGCCCACAACAGCATCCATGGCGATCATACCTGCTGATACGCACGTGGTTGACACCAGTTGTGGGTAAGGCATAGCCGCTGGGGGTGGGAGAGGGGAGGGCAGACGTTTGATCGAGGGCGGCCTGATAAGGTAGACGTTGGGTTCGATCATCTGTCCTGGCCGTTTGTGCATGCCGCCAGGGGCGGGAGCTTGCGCCTGGCTCCTCCCTCCAGCACTGGTACCGGCACCATGCGCGCCTCCGGCGCGCGCTCCCAGCTCCCGGCTGGGGAGCACGTTCTTCATCACTCCCCCGACCCGCTCCGGCACGCGGGCAATGCAGTATTCGCGTTATGGGTAATGCATAGCCCCGCTGAGTGCGGGGGAATGCCTCCGCCCAGCGGGGGCGCCTCTCCACAATTCCCCCCGCTGGGGATAGGTAAGGAGGGGGGCGGAAGTCAATCTTGCTCTCGTAGCAGAATATTGAGGGAGAGAAACTAACGCGCTGTAGCCGGTCGTGGATGGATAAGACAGGGACTACGTCACACCGGTACATCGGTAGCATTGATGCGGCGCGCCCCGGGAAAATCGACAAAGCGATAGCCAACGCCGCGTTCGGTCAGAATATATTTTGGGTTGGATGGATCTTCTTCGATCTTCTGGCGCAGATAGGTGATGTACAAACGCAGATAGTGACTTTCGTCGCGGTATTCTGGCCCCCACACCTTGCTCAGCAGCATCTCGTGGGTTAGCACGTAACCGGCATTCTGAACCAGATGGTAAAGCAGGCGGTATTCGGTTGGTCGCAAATTGACGCGCTTGCCATCGACCAACACTTCGCGGCGGGCAAAGTCGATACTTAACCGATCATCAACCTTCACCAGGGTTTGAGGGATGGGAGGTTGGGTGTAATGGCGGCGCAGGACTGCCCGAATACGGCTTACCAGTTCGCGCTGGCTGAAGGGCTTGCCAACATAATCATCCGCCCCAAGTTCCAGACCACGCACCCGATCTTCTTCTTCATCTTTGGCGGTAAGAATGATCACCGGTACCTGGGAGAAGCTGCGGATACGCCGGAGCGCCTCAAAACCGTCCATCACCGGCATCATGATGTCGAGCAAGACGATGTCGGGCATCTCTTCGCGCACCTTTTCGACCGCTTCGCGGCCATTGGTGGCGGTTGTCACCCGCATGCCTTCCAGTTCAAGATTCATGCGCATGAATGTGATCATGCGCGGCTCGTCATCAACGACGAGAACTAATTTGTCTTTTAATTCGCTCATGGCTCCATTGTACCATACGCTGCCAGCTTTGTCTGCCAATAAGGCGGCTCAGCAGCAAAATTCCTAACAGACCGCCGGCGATTAACGCCGGACGGGGGTCTTTGCTCAGCCACAGGTAGTGTATCACGGCCAGGATTGCGGCCAGATAGACCAGGCGGTGCAGGCGGCGCCACCAGTGTTTTAGTCGCCGTTGCCAGCCACTGGTCGAGGTGATGGCAAGGGGCAAGAGGAGGGCAAAGGCCAGTAAACCGGCAATGATGTAGCGCTTCTCGCTGATTGTTTGCAGGATCAGGCTGAGATCGAAGCCGTAATCCAGGGCCACAAAGATGGCAAGGTGCAGGCCGGCATAGCCAAAACTGTAGAGGCCGAGCGGACGACGCCAGCGCATGACCTGCTTCCAGCCAAACCAACGGTTTAGCGGGGTACATGCCAGGGTCGCCAACAGGAGTATCAGGGCGAACCAGCCGGTACGTTGGGTCAGGTATTGAATCGGATTGACGGTTAGGCGATCAGCCAGCCCATCACCGATGAGTAGCACGAGTGGGAGCAGGCCGATTATATGGGGAATGATGCGGAGTAAAGGCGATATGTGTGGTGCTGCTAGTTTGCCAGACATAGGCTTGTAGGTTTCGATACCTGTGAATGTTCGTGGTTGGATGCCTATTTCAATATATCGCAGTTCCTTCAATCTGACCATATGATGATGAAGAGGAGCTGGCTGACAACTGCCAGATCATGGTGATGGCGACAATAGCTCACCAATTCTTGAGAGGCCAGATGATTATCGTATGTTGTAGCTATCATCAGCAGGGTGAGCGGTACAATACACCTCTGGTATTGATCACGGCGATGGCGGAAACCAGGCCGCCGCCCTCCAAAGCAACCCATGCCTGCGGAGCGGGAAGGATTCAATCTGCCACGTGATTGATCTGTAGATAGATGTACGGAATAACAGCATCCCCGTGACCAGCCGGGTCAACAGCGTGCCACGCACCGGATCGTGAGCGCGGCTGGCGCGGCAGTATGGCTGCCGCATTCCAAACTTCGCGACACGGGCATGACGAGCGGGCAAGGCAACCTATTCGGCGCGTGATGGCACTGGCGATGGGCGGTAGCCTCTTCGCTGCCATACCGGTTGCCGGGAGCAAGAGCCGTGACCAGCCGGGTCAACAGCGTGCCACGCACCGGATCGTGAGCGCGGCTGGCGCGGCAGTATGGCTGCCGCATTCCAAACTTCGCGACACGGGCATGACGAGCGGGCAAGGCAACCTATTCGGCGCGTGATGGCACTGGCGATGGGCGGTAGCTCTCCTCCTGTCACATCGGCAGACTGGAAGCAGGATATGCTGTTGTTGGCGATTAGCAGGTGTTCATGCGCATGTGCGATAGGCTGGGAGCACGACAGCACAGCTTTTATGAAATAAGTTCTAGTAATTACGGGCCAGATCCATCCCGGCGTACAGGGCAGCGACCTGTTCGGCATAGCCGTTGAAGAGCAACGTTTTGCGCCGGCCAAGCTCGCCGATGCGCCGTTCGGTGGCCTGCGACCAGCGTGGATGGGGAACGTCGGGATTGACGTTGGCGTAGAAGCCGTATTCATGCGGTGCGACTGCCATCCACAACGATACCGGCATGGTATCGGTTAGTTCAATTTTGACGATGGATTTGATGCTTTTGAAGCCGTATTTCCATGGAACTACCAGGCGCAGTGGGGCGCCATTTTGCGGCAAGAGGGTACGACCGTAGAGGCCGGTGCTCAGGATCGTTAAGTCGTGCATTGCCTCATCGAGGCGTAGTCCTTCAACGTAGGGCCATGGGAAGTAGCGGTCACGCTGCCCTGGCATCTGATCAGGGTCGTAGAGGGTCTCGAAGCGAACGAACTGGGCCTGTGCAGTTGGTTCGACGATGGTCAGCAGTTTGTGGAGCGGGAAACCCTGCCAGGGGATGACCATTGACCACCCTTCGACGCAGCGTAGACGATAAATGCGCTCTTCCTGGTCGAACATCGAGAGGATATCTTCGATAGCAAAGATCCGTGGCTTGTGTACCATCCCTGTCACTTCTACTGTCCAGGGGTGGGTCACGAAACCGGCGGCCCGGTGCGCAACCGCTTCTTTGTCGGTCGTGAATTCGTAGAAGTTGTTGTAGTTGGTGATCTGCTCGAAGCTGTTGGCCGGATCGCCAAGCTCGTCGCGGGGGGTGGTATCGTCGGGTGCTACTGCCTGCCCCGGACGATCTGAGGGAACATTCAGACCACAGGCGCTCAGCACGAGGCCGGCACCCAGTGCGCCGATGCCACCTAACAAGGCCCGTCGGCTCAGGTAGAGCGACTCTGGAGTTATCTCGGAAGAGCGAATTGAGGGATCGCGATACATAGCAGTCCTTTGCCGAATGTGGTTATCGAGAGAGTTGCCGTCAGCAAAACCACCACGGTTAGCCGACAACTGAATTCAACGGATGACATCCTCGCCTTGTGCAGAGACGTACTACTGGTATTATACGGCCTGGAGCGGAACATGGATGGACGCGGGACGTATGTTATTCATCCACCAGTGTCAAAATCAGCCGACGTACCTGCCACAACCGTCGGTCGGCGCCCTCTGGCCGCACGCCGAGATCATCGCGAATCTGGCTGATCTGGAGGCGAATGACATCGATAGGGCCTTTTTGCTGCTCGGTGCTGAGGTTGTAGGCCCGATCCAGTGCCCGTCGGGCGGTCATCAACGCTCGATCAGCTTCGGCCATGTCGTTGCGCTGCAGGGCGTTGACCGCTTCGTCGAGGGTGATGGCAGCGCGCAGCAGGTGGGTGGCAGTTCGTAAGCGGGCGTTTTCGGCCTGAAGATCGAGGATGGAGAGCCGGATCAGTCCCTCGTCTACCGGCACCGGTGGCAAGGTCGGTTGGGGGGTAGGGATTGGTGTGGGGGGGATGGTCGGCAGTGGCGTGACCGTGGCAATCTGCGGTTCAGCCGGGATTGGTGCAGGCTGGAGCCAGGTTTGCAGCAGGGTGAAGAGGCCAAGGCTGATCAGGATGGTCAGCAGATGCGGTACCAGCAGGCGGACGTAGTGTCGCCAGCGGGACGAGGGTGATGGCAGTGGCGATGATGTCGGCTCAGAAGATGACATTGCAGCGGCTCTGGTTGTTCGCATTCGCTCGTAGTTGGACAAGTGGCGATGATGTCGGCTCAGAAGATGACATTGCAGCCCAAACGTGGAGGGGTTATCTGCCAGCGTACCGAGATAGCCGCCACCGGTAACCGGTATGACGCAAAGCGGCTTAGCCGTTGTAGCAATTGATAGCCACTTTGCGTCGTCCGCACCTCATAATCAAGACGGGAGTGCCTGTTGCGCAGAGGCACCTTAAATCTCGTGGGCGAGAAGGATGGCCTGGGCAATCTCCTTCATCGACTTGCGGGTGTTCATCGAGAGCTGCTGAATCTTGCGGAAGGCCTCGGCCTCTTTCAAGCCCTGGGTGTCCATTAAGATGCCCTTGGCCCGCTCGACCAGTTTGCGCGTCTCAAGTGTCTCTTTCAGATCGGCAACCTGGCGATCCATCTCCAGAAACTCCTGGTAGCGGGCAATGGCAATCTCAATCGCCGGTAGCAGTTCGGCTTCGCGGAAGGGCTTGACAATATAGTTCACGACACCGGCTTCTTTGGCCCGCTCGACCAGATCGCGGTCAGAGTAGGCCGTGAGCAGCAGCACCGGCGCAATCTTCTCTTCGGTCAAGATGCGAGCAGCTTGAATGCCGTCCAGTTTCGGCATTTTGATATCCATCAAGACCAGATCGGGGCGCAGCTCGCGGGCGAGATTGATCACACTCACACCGTCACCGGCTTCGCCAACCACCAGATAGCCAAGACTGACGAGAGTCTCTTTGAGGTTCATGCGGATGATTGACTCATCGTCGGCGATCACCAGTCGCGTCTGGGGCATACGCTCTTCTCCTCTATGTTGAGTAATAACCTGCAATTCCGCAGACAGGTATATACGTTCGTTGATGCGAGCAGTATATCATTCAACTGTTTGCGAATCAACCGTCTGGAGACGGCTTTGTGCCCGGCTGACACTATTATATGCCAAGCAGTTTCCGCAGTAAATCATCGTCGTCGGGACGATGCCCCAGGGTAGTCCCAGAGTCGGCATCTGACTTGAACTGCTGTGTTGTTTCTTCAAATGGTGTGTCCGGCGTGGTTGGTGCTGGCAGGTCAGCCGTCATTGGCGAGGTTGTGCCGGTCAGTTCATCTTGCCAGCGTGACCATTCAGCGGGCGGGACATCGGCAGCGCTATCATCGGTCAGTGGGCCAAGCTCCGCCAGCCAGCGCTCGCGTTCGGCGGGTGGCAAATCGTTCCACTCGACCGGTTGATCGCCGATATAGCCATCCAGACGGCCCTGGCGATGATCGGTGACCGACGCCTCATCGGCGGTATCGAACCATTCAGCCAGTTCGTCGCCGTTGAGCGGATCAATGGCCGATGGGGGCGAGGCAGCAGGCATACGGGAAGCATTCGGAGTTAGCGCAACCCGTAGTGTTTGCGGTCGGTCGTCAGCAGCCTGGCCGGTAGCCGCCGATGGTTCTGGCAAGTCCTGGGGTGGCTGAGTGTTGCGCGAGGCGGTGCGGGTTGGCTGGCGCCATCCCGGAGTCTGGCGCTGGGTCGAGGACTGTTCGGAGTCACGACCTTTGAACATCTTGCCCAGCCAGGAACGTTTGGTAGTCTCAGTTTGGGGTGCCGGTTGACTGTCGCGACGTGAAAAACCGCGCAGCGACTCCTGCCAGGCATCACGTGCTGATGAACGGGCACCGGTGTCCATGCGATAACCACTCCGGGTAGAACGAGCCGCCGGTTGTACGTAGCGCTGGCTGAAAAGGTATAGATCGTATATTGCCGACAAAATCAGTCCAACCAGTATCAATGATACGACAATTATCGCGCCGAGAAGCAACGGAAATCCATCACCGCTGCTCTGCACTGCGCCGACCACCGTGGCCGGTGATGTGACCGGTGTAGCGGTTGCCAGTGCAGCAGCACTCGCCGACGCAGGAGCCGTCGGGCACAGTAGCGCAGATACCTGTGAACCCACTTCACGCCCCAATAGCCCCAAACGCACCTGCCAGAGTGGATCGGCGGGTAACGGCACCATGGGATCAAGCTCAAACCTAGCCCGTTCAAAGTACTGCACGATCAAATCACGTCCGGTATTGGGGTCACGTTCGGTTAGTGCGCCACTGATCGGGTAGCCAAACACACTAATCCCACCATACCGTTCATAGAAACTGCGGAACAGTGGATCAGCGAAAGCGGACGGATCACTCAGATCGGTACGCGGTGTTACCGGCTGATCCGGATAACCAAGCCGAAAGGCGACGACCCCGACATGCGAGCCAAGCACCCGATTGGGCCAGTCATTACCCGGATGCAACTCCAATCGCTGACGTTCAGTGTACAACACGGCAACCTCTTGACGACAATCACCGGCCAGCTCGCGGGTAACCGGCCCTAATGGTAGACCGAGCAACGCAATCCCCTCGATGAGAGAACGTGTCTGTTCCCCACCGAAGGTCTGATAAAAGCGGGCAAAGTCGCCGGTAATCGGGGTTTGCGGTGCTTCCGGTAACACCAGTGCCGGACAAACTTCGATCTTGCCGGTTGGCGGTACGGATGGCACAGCGTGCAATTGACCGGGATCACCCATCAGCAGGGCAAACTCACGCGGGACTGTTGGTAACGGCGTCGGCCCCTGGGCACCGTTACCAGGCGTGATCGGCAGATAACGGAGACCACTGACACGGGCTGCCCCGTCTTCATCGCGGGTCACACCGATGTACATGAGGGCAGCCGGAGTGGTAGCGGTACCGATCAGATCACCGGCAGAAAATATGACCAGCCCTTCGCGATCCGCAGCGCGCACCCAATCGACCGTTGCGGTCTCGCCGGGGATACTCCCAATCACCAGATCGGCACCGGCAGCAATCAGATTACGGGCAGCATTGATCCGGGCCTGGGGCGGATCAGGGTCGGTGGGTTGACCCCAGGCTGCCATCACAACAACCAGATCGGTCTCCTGCCGGGCCTGCTCAATTGCAGCACTGATATTGGGCAAAATACCGGCAGTATTGGCAAGTAGATGAATTTGATTGCGAGGATCGGCATTTCCTTCCAAACCCCAGGTGGCACTGAGAAAGCCAAGGGTCAGCGGTGAAGCCGGATGGGGTACCGTCACCTTGAGAAAGGGGGGATGGGTCTCGCCATCTGCCACCGCACCGTGTTGAAAAATGCCGTAGCGGCTTAGATTTTGCAGGGTAGCATCAACACCAGTCGGGCCAAGAGTGAGCAAGCGCGGCTGAGCAGTCCCCAACAAGAGCAGATTACTCTCGGCTAACGCAGGAGCCAGAGCAGGTAATGCCTCGCCGGCCAGTGGCCCGGCCAGCGTCGCCATAGCCAAATCGGCAGCCGTCAGGAATGGACGCAGTGCGGCAAAAGCCTCAGTGTAACTGGGTGTCTCAATCCCGCCAGGAATCAGCGCATCGGGGATAACTGCACCGGCAACCGCCAGTGTGTACTGCACGGTATCACCTGCGCCACAGCGGTTGAGCGCCAATCGCGCACCTGCCGGCGGCTGCGCCTGGACAACCGGTGTGGTAAACAGCATCACCAAGACACTGAAAACCAGTAATAGCCGACCCGTCATTGTTGCCTCACCTCCGCCGGCACCCCGGCAGAGCGAACTATGGCAGGCATTCATGCCTGTACTGCAACAATTGTACTACAGGATCAGGCTGTCCGGTGAGACAGGCGGGAACCGGCCCAAACCAGTACAAAGATGGCCGTGCTGGTAAGTACAATAGCCGCGCCGGAAGCAATGCTGAAGTAATAGGAAGCGTAAAGACCGACTACCCCGGCGACGATTGCCAGCAATGCTGCCACCAGCATCATCGTGTGCATGCGATGGGTCAAGAAGGCAGCCGTTGCCGGCGGTGTGACCAAAATCGCCAGGGTTAAGGCCACCCCAACCGTCTGAATCGCCACCACAATCGACACGGCCAGCAA
This sequence comes from Chloroflexus aurantiacus J-10-fl, assembly GCF_000018865.1. Lineage (NCBI taxonomy): Bacteria > Bacillati > Chloroflexota > Chloroflexia > Chloroflexales > Chloroflexaceae > Chloroflexus > Chloroflexus aurantiacus. The sequence goes on along the minus strand of NC_010175.1, from coordinate 2,731,728 downwards.
CGCCAGCAACAGCAGATCGAAGAAGCGAACCGGCAAGCGCAGGGTGGTAGCCAGCACCGGATCAAACGTAACGACCATCAACTCCTTGTAGAAGAGGATGATGAGCGCGATGACGATCAGGCCCAACACGGCAATGCGCCAGAGATCATACTCGCTAACGCCGAGAATATTGCCGAAGAGAAAATGTGATAGATCAACAGCCGAATTGCGTACCGTTGAGATCAAGGCCACTCCCAGGGCAAACATCGCGGCGAAGACGATACCAATGGCGGTATCCTCACGGATGCGGGCGGCGCGACTAATTGCCCCAATTGAGAATGAACTGACCAGTGCTGTGCCCAGTGCCCACCAGAAGAGTGCACCACGATCAGCACCGTTTAGGAGATAGCCGACTGCAATGCCGGGCAACATCGTATGCGCCAGCGCATCACCCAAGAAGGCCATGCCGCGCAGCACGACATAGACGCCAACCACCGCACAGATAACCCCGACCAGCAGCGCCGCCAGCAAGCCGCGTTGCATAAATGAGTAGGCCAGGGGGGCAGTAAAAAAATCGATCATAGACCGCCATCCGGATCAGGATTACAACAACTATCAGCGACAGTAAGCAGCCCATCACCACTCTGCAAGAGATGAAGATGCCCGCCATAGGTAGCGACCAGATGGGCAGCAGTGAAGGCTGCGCGAGCCGGTGCGCACGCAATCAGGCTACGATTGAGGAGCATCACCCGATCAAAATAGCGCGCTGCCTGCTGCAGATCGTGCAGCGCCGTCAAGACGGTGACGCCTTCCTGGCGTAGCGTAGCCAGGGTGCGAAAGATCTCGTCTTGCGAGGGAATATCCAGCCCAACCAGTGGTTCATCCATTAATAACAGGCGTGCTTCTTGCGCCAACGCTCGCGCCAGAAACACCCGCTGTTGCTGACCGCCTGACAACTGACCGATCTGGCGATTGGCAAACGCTGCCAGCCCAACCCGTTCTAACGCTCGTTGGGCAAGCTGCCGGTCATGCTGAGAAGGACGACGGAAGAGACCAATGCGACCGACCCGGCCCATTAAAACCACATCACTGACCGAAACCGGAAAGCGCCAGTCGATCTGCAACCGCTGAGGCACGTAGGCAATCTCATTCGGCGCGACCCGCTCTTGGCCGAAATAGCGAATCTCGCCGCTGGTAATCGGTTGAAGGCCGGCGATAGCTTTCAGTAGGGTACTTTTACCGGCACCGTTTGGCCCGACAATTGCCACTTGCTCACCCACATTGATAGTCACCGAGACATCGTGTAGCGCCTCGTTCTGCCGGTAATGGACGGTGAGATGACGAATATCTAACGCGGGAACCGTCGTTACCGGATCGGCAACTGTCGGTGCGATGACTGATGAAGCTGTCATAATCGCCTTCCTTCAGGCATAAAAACCGGTGCAGCATCAGTGATGGTGACAGCATCACTGATGCTGCTCTATTGTACGCGAGAACGTAGATTAACTACGCAACCCATCAACAATTGCCTGGACATTAAAGCGCATGTAGTCGAGGTACGTCGCGCCTGGCCCGTTCGCATCGGTCAGCGACTCGGTTAACACGGTGATAATGCGCACGCCGGTATCGCGAGCGATCTGCTCGGCGATCTGCTGATTCGCAACATTACCAACAAAGATGGCCGTCACGCCATAGTCGGCAATCAGGTCTTGCAACGCTGCCAATTCCTGAGCCGAGGGGGCGGCACTCGAACTTACCCCAGGAATAATTGCCCCCAACTGGCGTAACCCGTACTTATCGGCCATATAGCCAAAGATAATGTGGTCAGAGACGAGTAAGCGCCGTTCTGCCGGGATAGAGGCAAATTGATCGGCAATCCAGCGATCAAGATCATCGAGCTGACGCTTGTAATCGGTTGCCCGGGTAGCGTATGCTTCAGCGTGATCTGGATCGAGACGGCTCAGCGTGGTATAGATCAGATCAGTCCAGATTTTCACGTTAGCCGGATCCGTCCAGGTATGGGGGTCAACCGACCCTGCCCCGTGCTCGTCGGCATGTTCATCACCATGCTCATCACCGTGGGCGTCAGCCTGCGTGTTGCTGTGATCGTCGGCGTGGGTATCACCGGCAGCACCGGCTGCCTCTGTTCCGTGTTCGTCGGTGTGCTCTTCCTCGTGGGCATGACCGGTAGCTTCCGCTTCCGTCAATGCACGCAGGGCAAGGTTCGCCGACAGATCGACGACTTCAGCTTGCGTCCCTGAACTCGCGATCAGACGATCAATAAACTCTTCATAGCCGGCACCAACCGTGAAGATGACCCTGGCTTCACTCACTCGTGCCAGGTCTTGAGGTGTCGGCTCAAAGCCGTGGGTGTCGGCCCCAATCGGCACAATCGTCTCGACCTGAACCCGATCACCACCGACCTGACGCACAACATCGGCCACGATACTGGTACTGGCCATAACCAGCATTGGTTGCGCTGAGGTGTTGTCCGTCGCCGGTACTGCGGTGGGCTGACTCGCCGGTGCTTGCCCACATGCTGCCATCAGCAGCATACCTGCGAGCAAAACGGTTATCTGTTGTATGAAACGCATCGTTTGATCCTCCTTAATGAAACATTGTTTCAAAAGAGATTATGTGCCAAAGAGCACCTGTTGTCAAATGCCGGCGAATCGGGGCGGGTAATGCAATCGGTTCTACGTAAAACAAAATTTATGGTATACTATACGAAGAATATCTCCCCCATCAGTGTATTGCCCCGTCGCTCGCACGCGAGGCCAGGTCCTCAATGGAGGAGGATTGGAGTATGAAGGTAACAGTTCGTGATGCTGCCGCCCACGCCCGTCGGCTTGGTTACCACGTCATTGCCGCAGAGCAGTTACGTGCCACTCGTTGTTTACTGGTGCTTGCTGAGCCGTCGGGGCAACCGTTCGCTGTTCTCATCCAACGTCGTGCTCTGATTACTGCCGCCGATGTGCAGGACTTTGCCGAAATGCTGTTTTTGCGCCGTTTGGATCGCGGCTTGTTGATTGCAGTGGATGGTGGGTTTAGTAACGAAGCCCGACGGACTGCGCAGGAGTTGCGTCAAGCAACGATTACGCTCGCAACAGACATCCCACCGGCAAGTGGCTTTGCACCGGCTGGCCTGAGTCCGGTCGTTGATCTCAAGTAATACCCGGTACGCATCTCGCTCTCTTTAAGGGCGAGCGAGAATGCAGGGACAGGGAACAGCATACCCGCAATTTTTCCATGCCCGGCTATGGTACAATAGGGCTATGACCGATCAACTGTTGTCGGCGGCCCAAACGCCGCATGATCTCGATTTTATCAGTCATAGTCCGACCCAGACTGAACGTATCGGCGCGCGCCTTGGTCACCTGCTGCGCGCCGGTGATTTGGTGTTGCTTTCAGGTCAACTCGGTGCCGGCAAAACCCATCTCATTAAAGGTATAGCTCGTGGCCTCGGCTACGACGGCCTGGTGACCAGCCCAACCTTTGTCTTGATCAATGAATATCGGGCCGATGCTGCCCATGGACGGCTACCGATCTATCACGTCGATCTCTACCGGGTGCGTGATGTGACCGAATTGATTACGATTGGTCTTGATGAACTCTGGTTGAGCGAAGGCATTTGCCTGATCGAATGGCCTGAACGGGCAGCGACGGCAATGCCGGCAGAACATTTACACATTGTGCTCAGCCATGTGAGCGAGACCAAGCGGCAGATACGGCTGACGCCCCGTGGGATGCGTTACCGTGAACTACTGCTTAGGTTTAAGGAGGAGACGTTCGGCTAATGTTGCTCGCTATCGACACCGCTACCGCACTGACCGGTCTTGCTCTCTATGATGCGCACGGCCCATTAGCCGAAAGCGTCTGGGAGTCGGGACGTAACCATACTGCGCAACTCTTGCCACAAATCGATGCGCTCCTGCGCTACATCGGTGCAACACCAGCCGACGTGACCGTGCTGGCGGTCGGATTGGGACCGGGGAGCTGGAGTGGTCTGCGGGTAGGGTTGAGTCTGGCGAAGGGGATGGCACTGGCCGGCGATCTGCCATTGATTGGGATTGCAACCCTTGAGGCGTTGGCGTACCAGTACGCGCCGACCCCATTGCCGGTCTATCCACTGATACGGCTGGGGCGTGATCGTTATGCGACGGCTCCTTTTGTGGCGCAGGATCGCCTTGAGCGCCTGGCGCCTGATCGTAATCTCACGCTCGCTGAACTCTGTGCCGACGTGAGTGGGCGTGCGCTCTTTTGTGGTGATCTCGATGCAGCGACGATAGCTGCCCTGCAACGCGGTTTGGGTGAGCGGGCTGTGTTGCCGGCACCGGCAGCCCGCTTGCGGCGCCCGGCGTATCTTGCCGAACTGGCCTGGCAGCGCCATCTTGCGCGTGATTACGATGATCTGGCTACGCTTGAACCCCGGTACCTCGGTGAGCCGGTGCGAACACCGGCACAACATACCTGAAGCACGTTGTTACGTTTTGTCTTGCAAAGGTCGCGGAGCGGTTCGGTTGTCCGTGAGACCAGATAGTCACGAGCTGTAGATCGCTCTTGTAATGACAGGCAGGCCTGTACCCCTGCCTGGCTATAGCGGTTTCAAGCTGGTGTCGGAACCATGTGTCTCTGCCATTCAACTTGCCACCCATCTACGCTTCGCCGATAATGACGGTATAGTATGTGTAGATGTTTGCCGGCAGCGGCCGTTGATCCAATTGCCATGGGGGAAATGCCATGTCTGCCCTACGCCGATTTGAACAGTTTATGGAGCAGATGGTCGAAGGATCGGTAGCGCGTATCTTTCGTAGTACGATTCAACCGGTCGAGATTGCGCGTCGGTTAGAGAAGGCGATGGAGAGCAACCAGACAATTAGTGTCAAGCGCGTGATTGTGCCGAGCAGCTACCGGGCCTTTTTGAATCCGCAAGACTTCGCGATCTTTCAACCGGTACGCCAGCAGATCGAGCAGGAACTGGCAACCTACCTGAGTGAGCTGGCCGCCGAACGCAATTTCACGATGCTCGATCATCCGCGGGTGGTGATCACGGAAGATCCGGCCGTCCCCCGGCGTTCGATCCAGGTCGAGGCCGAGATGCGCGACAATCAATCCGATCAGCCGACGATGACGATGATTATGCAAAGCGACCGCGCCCCCGGACGGTCATCAGGTGCTTTTTTTCTCTTGCAGATCGGCAATGCACCACAGGCGCTGCCCATTGCTACCACAACGGTTACTATCGGACGTGGCCTGGATAACGATATTATTCTGGAAGACACGCGAGTCTCACGAAAACACGCCCAACTGCGTTATCGCCAGCGTCGCTTCTGGCTGACCGACCTGGGGAGTACGAATGGTACCTTTGTGAATGGTGAACGGATCAGTGAACGGGCACTCCGTGATGGTGACGTGGTTTCGCTGGGTGGGCTGGAACTGACGTTTCGTGAGGGCTGATCCATGTTTTTCGATATTGCCAGCATCTCGATTGGAATTATCCTGCTTTTACTGCGCGTGGCAGTTGTGTTTCTCCTCTACTTTTTTCTCTGGCAAGTGGTTCAGGTAATCCGGCGCGATCTCGCCCAAACATCGGCTGCCCCACCGCTCGCCAGCCCCTATGGACAACTGGTTGTCACCAGCTCTGGACAGAGCGGAGTCGCTGTCGGTAAGGTCTTTCCATTGAATCCGGTGACGGTGATTGGCCGTAGCCCGCATTGCGATATTGTCCTCAACGACTCATTCCTCTCCAGCGAACATGCCCGGCTGGAACGGCGGGGTGGGGTCTGGTTGCTCGAAGACCTCAATAGCACGAATGGAACCTTTCTCAACGGCTTTGAAGTGACCGGATTGACAGAGGTGCATCCCGGTGATGCGATTCGTGTTGGCCGGGTCGAGCTACGTCTGGAACAGGGAGCGGCCTGAGAGGGTTGCAGGCTGCCCGATCTGGCGCAGGCCCATGGGTTGATCTATCAGCTCCCAGACCATTCCTCACATCGACAATAAGTTCATAGCCTTTTGTTATAAGTTTAATGCAGATCTGGTATAGATTTACCGACAAATTGCTCTGCCACAGCCAGCGCACATCCTGGCCTGATCTGCACTGACATTCAATAACGAGTGCGTAAATCTTCGTGCTTGATTGTCAATTGTTCACGCCGGGGACTGTCAATCTTGTGAGCATTGCGACGTATTTGTGATATACTTCTCATTACCTTCACACGTTACTGCATCACGGAGGATAGGCAATGCTGGCCAATTATGCGTTGATAGGCATCTTCCTTGTTGCTGCAATCAGCTTTCCGTTGATCCCGTTGGTTTTAGCCTTCTTTCTGCGTCCCAAGCGGCCCACACCGCTCAAGACCAGTACGTATGAGTGTGGTCTGGAAGCGATAGGTGATGTTCACGTGCAATTCAAGGTGCAATACTACCTCTACGCACTGGCCTTTGTGATTTTCGATATCGAAGTGATATTTTTGTATCCGTGGGCAGTAGCATTTAATGCAGTAGGTCTTTACGGCCTGATTGCAGCGACCATCTTCCTCCTGATGCTGTTTGCCGGTTTGCTCTACGAGTGGCGTAAAGGCGCCCTAGAGTGGGTGTAACCATGGCTGAGATTGATCCAACCCAGCTCGAACTCGAACGCCAGGGTATCTTGTTGACGACGGTGAACCGGTTTTATAACTGGGGTCGTCGTTCGTCGATCTGGCCTATGGCGTTTGGGCTGGCGTGTTGTGCAATTGAGATGATGGCGTTCGGGTTGAGTCGCTATGACGTTGCCCGGTTTGGCGCCGAGCTGTTTCGGGCGTCGCCGCGGCAGGCCGATCTGATGATCGTCGCCGGCACGGTGACGAAGAAGATGGCCCCCCAGGTGGTGCGGCTCTATAATCAGATGGCCGAGCCGCGGTATGTGATCTCGATGGGGGCCTGCGCAACATCCGGTGGCCCCTTCCGTGATGGGTACAATGTTCTGCGTGGTATCGACCTGTTGATTCCAGTTGATGTGTATGTACCCGGCTGCCCCCCACGCCCTGAAGCACTCCTGCACGCTCTGATGACGTTGCAAGAGCAGATTGACCGGCAGAAGCTTGGGCGAGTGCGCTGGTACGGGAGTGGCGATAAGCCGCAGACGGGCGACTTTCCGGTACCAACTTTTGGGGCGAAGGGATTGGAAATCGACGGCAAGCTGGTCGATCCGGTTGGTGGGTTGCCGTTGCTCAGCCCATATACATCGCCGAGCCATGGCGAGCACCGTTCGGGGCAGATCGAGCATCCTGAAGTGGTACGCCAGTTCCCAATCATGGATCCCGAAGTAGAGCTTGAGAATGCGCTCAAGGCGCGTGGGATCGCTCCTGAGATCGCAGCCGACGACTTGAAACGGAGTGTGGTGAACGATGCCTGAACTGACACCAACCGATCTGCGGACACGACTGGCCACGGCGCTGCCGGATGCCCTGATCGAGGTGGAACCCCTGGCGATCACGCCACCACCTGCTCACGGCCCCCAACCCGGTCTGTTTCATCCACCCGATCCGTTTATTCACCCCGATCATCTCGTTGCGGCAGCCCTTTTTGTGCGCGATACGCTCGGTTATGCCTTTCTGTCCGATATTGCCGTGGTCGATTACCTTCACGCCGGCTGTTTTGAATTAGTCTATCGGTTCTACCATCCGGCAGGCGGTCCGGGTATTGTGTTACGGGTACGGGTACCACGGGATGCGCCTTCCGTGCCATCACTCACGCCACACTGGCCGGCAGCTAACTTTCATGAGCGTGAGGCGTTCGATCTGTTTGGCATCGAATTTGTCGGCCATCCATACCTGCGGCGCATCTATATGTGGGACGAGTTTGAAGGTTTTCCCATGCGCAAAGATTTTCCTCGACAGGGAGACAAATATCTGGGTAGCGACGAATAGTCAGGCTTGATTGTCAATACTATTGTTCATATCTTCGCTTGCAAGAAGCGATACCCATAGAGAACTGGTGTCGATATGCTCCAAACGCAAGAGCTGCAAGTCAATATTGGGCCACAACATCCATCAACTCACGGTGTCTTCCGCATGCTGGTGACGGTTGATGGTGAGACGGTGGTTGATCTTAAGCCGGTGTTCGGGTATCTGCACCGCAATCACGAGCAGATTGCCGAAGCGAATTCGTATCTGCAAAATATGCCCTATACCGACCGGCTCGACTATTTTAATTCGATGGCCAACAATCACGCCTATGCGATGGCGGTCGAGCGATTGGCCGGGATTGAGGTGCCTGAACGGGCAGAGTACATCCGGGTGCTGATGGTCGAGCTAACCCGTATCCTCAATCACGCGAGTGCGGTTGGTTTCATGATCAACGATATGGGGGCCTGGCAGACGCCGCTGGCATTCGGGATGCGCGAGCGAGAGAAGATTCTCGATCTGTTCGAGATGGCAAGCGGTGCCCGTTTGATGTGCAACTATTTTCGCTTCGGCGGTGTGGTGCGCGATCTGCCCCCTGAATTCATTCCCAATTTGCGCGAGTTGTTGATCGCACTGCCGGCCTATATTGATGAGCTAGAGCGGTTATTACGCGATAATGAGATTCTGTTACAACGGGCAATCGGCATCGGTATCCTGCCCCGTGAAGTCGCGCTCTCGTATGGCGTGACCGGCCCGGTGTTGCGCGGTTCGGGCATTCCCTACGATGTACGCAAAGCCGAACCGTACAGTGTTTACGACCGCTTCGATTTCGATATTCCCGTCGGTAAAGTAGGTGATGTTTATGACCGTTTTCTGGTACGCATTGAAGAGATGCGCCAGAGTAAACGGATCATTGAACAGGTGCTTGAGCAGTTGCCAGATGCGAAGGGCGGGCACATCAACCCCAAGGCCCGCCAGAATGTCCGGCCACCGGTCGGTGATGCGTATGCCCGCATTGAGTCGCCAAAAGGCGAATTGGGCTTCTACCTGGTCAGCGACGGGAGTGGAAAACCGTACCGTTACAAAGTGCGAGCACCGTCGTTTATCAACCTGACGCCCCTGGCCGATATGTGTCGTGGGTACAAGGTGGCCGATATTGTGGTCATTCTCGGCAGCATCGACATCGTGATGGGAGAGGTGGATCGATGACAGCACCACCATTCGAGATAGAGATTCCACGTGGGCGTGTGATTGAGGTGCAGCGCGATGACACCCGTGTCCGACGGGGCAGTGGTTTGCTGCGGGGGATGGCTGTGATCTGGAAGCACTGGAAGGAGTCGTTCCGCCTGAACCGAAGCTATCGGCAGATTCACGGTACCTTTACCATCCAGTATCCCGAAGAGCGACCGCGCATCCCCGAAACCTACCGCAACATGCCCATCCTCCTCTACGACGACGAAACCGGTCACGAACTCTGTACCTCGTGCTTTCAGTGCGAACGCATTTGCCCGCCACAAGTAATTCATATGACGCAGGCGAAAGACCCGGCTACCGGTAAGCCAGTACCGGCTGTGGCCGAGTTTATCATCGAGTACGATGCCTGCATGAGCTGTGGTTTCTGCGCCGAAGTCTGTCCGTTCGATGCGATCAAGATGGATCACGAGTTCGAGTTATCGACCGACGACCACAGCAGTCTGACCGTGCATAAAGCGCAACTGAACCGACCCATCAGTTACTACGAGAAGATCGCTCCCACAATGTGGGCTGAAGTTCGCGAGAGTGCATTGAAGAAGTTGCAGGGCAATATTCGCCGGCGGCCAGACGTGATCGGGATTGCCCCCCATCTGACCGAACGGATTGCTGCCCGGCGAGCGGAACTGGCTGCGCAGGCACCTGCTTCACCACCTGAAGCTGCTACACCGGCAGCTCCCGCCGAGGCTCGCAAACTGTCCCCTGAAGAGAAGGCGGCGAAACTGGCGGCCATCCGGGCGGCAAAGGCTGCCCAGACCGGTGATGGCACGTCCCCTGCTGAAGGTGCATCACCGACAGCGCCTGCTCCCGCCGACGACAAAGCGGCGAAACTGGCGGCCATCCGGGCGGCCAACGCGGCGAAGAAGGCCGCCGAAGGCGCCGCTCCCGCTCCAACCGGCGATGCGCCGGCGGCTCCGACTACCCCTGCCGACGAGAAAGCGGCGCGGTTAGCAGCCATCCGGGCCGCCAACGCAGCGAAGCGAAAACAGGCCGAGGAACAGGCACGTGACGGTTCGGGAGAGGAAGCATAACCCGACGGAGAACCTTCATGTACGACATCTTGCAGGGACTCATTAACGGTACCTTTGGCTGGGGATGGCCCGATTGGTTGATCAACCTGATCGGCTACATCATTATTGTGACGATTGTGCTGATTGTTGCCCCGTTACAGATGCTCTTCTTCACCTACTACGAGCGGCGGGTAATTGCCCGCATGCAAGATCGGATCGGCCCCAACCGGGTTGGCCCAGAGGGCATCTGGCAGCCGATAGCTGATGGCGTCAAGATGTTCACCAAAGAAGACATCGTACCGGCGGCAGCTGACCGGATCGTTCATTTTCTTGCCCCGTGTGTTGTCGTTGCGCCGACAGTCTTGATGTTTGCGGTTGTGCCCTGGGGGCCGGGTATGACACCGGTTGATTTGCCGACCGGTCTCCTCTTCTTCTTCGCTGTCTCGTCAATCAGTGCGGTTGGATTGATGATGGCCGGTTGGGCCAGCAACAACAAGTTTTCGTTGCTGGGAGCGATGCGGGCAGTGGCCCAGATGGTCTCTTACGAAATTCCGGCAGTCCTCTCGCTGATCGCCATCGTGATCATTGTCGGCTCACTCTCGATCAACGACATCATCAATTATCAGTCTGGCCTGCTGATCAGCAATCGTGATCTGCCCGGCATTCCTGACCTTGGTCTGGGCTGGTTCATCTTCACCCCGGTCGGTTTTGTTGCGTTTGTCGCCTTCTTCATCGCTGCCCTGGCCGAAGGTGAGCGCACTCCGTTCGACATTCCTGAAGCCGACTCAGAGATCGTGGCCGGCTACATGACCGAGTACAGCGGTATGAAATTCGGTCTGTTCTACCTGGCTCAATACGTATTGAACTTCCTGCTCTGTGCTATCACGGCCATCATCTTTCTGGGTGGCTGGCAGGGGCCGGGGGTGAACTGGCTCTACGCGCAGGCAATTACACCAACCAATCCTAATGGTAATGGCTTATTCAATGTACTGGCCGGCATGCTGGGCGTCTTCTACTTCCTGCTCAAGACCTACATCTTCTTCTTCGTGATGGTCTGGCTCCGTGGCGCCTTGCCCCGCTTGCGGATCGATCAATTGATGGATTTTGGTTGGAAGTTTCTCATTCCATTAACACTGGTCAATCTGTTCAGCGCCGCGTTGTGGGTTGCCTTCACACGCTGGGGGCCGGCAGAGGGGATGCTGCTGACAATGGGCTGGTCACCGGTGCTGCGCTGGCTGGCGGCCTTTGTGATAACCCTTGCCATTAATCTGGGGGCCTACCTCTGGCTGACACAGGTCTACGCCGCATCGCAGGCCGAACGACGACGGGCAGAGCTAGAGGAATTGAGTGCCACGCTGTGAAAACAGCGAATCCGGCAATGAAAACAGCGAAGTGCTGGAGTAGGAAAGCGTGATGGAAATCGTTGTCCAAATTGTATTCGGGGTGATAGCCCTCTTTATTCTGGTTTCGGCAGCGATGGTCGTCTCGGTGCGGAATGTGATCCACGCCGCGCTGTGGTTAATTGCCTGTTTTTTTGGCGTTGGCGCGCTCTACATGCTGCTCGAAGCCGAATTTCTGGCCGTGGTACAGGTCTTGATCTACGTCGGCGCCGTATCGGTGCTGATCCTGTTTGCGATTATGCTCACCCGCCAGATTACCGGTGAAGGGATTCGCCAGCTTACAACACGCTGGCCGGTTGTGCTGGCGATTGCAGTCCTGCTCTTTGCCACCGTGATGGCACCCACCCTGATCAACCAGCAGTGGAATGTGCCGCCGGCACCACCAATCGGTACCCCGGAACCGATTGCCGGCCCGGCTGAGCTGGGGCGCGGTTTTGTGAATGAGTTTTTACTCCAGTTCCAGGTGGTTGGTGTCCTGTTGACCGTGGCCCTGATCGGGGCGATTGTCATTGCCTATGAAGAACGGGCACGGCGGCGTAAGGTGCTGACCCTGGCCGAAGAGCTGGAATTGAAGCGTTTGCGTGAGCAAGCATCACCACCATCGGCAGAGCCGGTTGAAGAAGAGACGGTCGTGCAGACAATCCAACCGACCAGTGAGAGGTAATCATGCTAAATGCAGTTCCATTACCGGCAGTCCTGACGTTAGCCGCTGCGCTCTTTTGTATTGGCCTGTTCGGGGCACTCTCGCGCCGCAATCTGATCGGTGTTTTGATGGGTGTTGAATTGATGTTAAACGCTGTCAACATCAATCTGGTCGCATTCTGGCGCTACTTCGAGCCGCGCTATATCACCGGTCAGACCTTTGCCATCTTCATCATTGCAGTCGCGGCTGCCGAGGCAGCGGTCGGCCTGGCGATGGTGATTGCTGTCTATCGCCATTATGTGACGGTTAACGCCGATGAAGTGGATCAACTGCGCGGATAAGTGACACCGGTAGCACAGCTTCTCAGGAAGTAGCAAACCGGTACTGATACGCACAGAACATTCAGAACAGAATTGCAGTTGGGTGGCAGGCTCGTACACTCGTGGTACGAGTTGAGACGACGGGAATCGTACTATGGCGTTTTTTCTGCAATATGCGTGGCTGATTCCATTGCTGCCGTTACTGGCCAGCGCGCTCATTACGCTGACCCCGCTGCGTCGGGCTGCGCTGGCAAGTGCGTGGCTGGCAACCGGGCTGATGATGGGGTCAACGGTTCTGGCCCTGGGTCTTCTGGCCGCAGTTGCCGGCGGATGGGCGCTGCACGACGGACAACTGGTGCAACTTGCCGGCCATCACGGCGAACACGGTGCCTTCACCTTTCCCGAACCGAATGTCGTGCAGCGGTTCGTGTGGGCGCCAACCGGTGATACCGCATTACAGATGGGTATCTACATCGATGGCGCTGCTGCCGCAATGCTGGCGATGGTCACGATTGCCTCGACCTGCATTCATCTCTTTTCGATAGGCTACATGGCGTCTCACCCGCGGCAGAGCCGCTTCTTCAGCTTTATCGCTCTCTTTACGGCGGCGATGTTGCTGATGAGCATGGCCGATAATCTGCTGCTCTTCTTCATGGCCTGGGAGATCATGGGTCTCTGTTCATACCTGTTGATCGGCTTTCTCTACGAGCGACCCAGTGCAGCGCGGGCAGCGGTGAAGGCTTTTATCACTACCCGCATCGGGGATGTGCTGCTGCTGCTGGGTATTGTCTACCTCTATGCCCAGGCAGGTGGGATTGGGTTTGGCAACGATGAAGGCGGTATCTTCTTTCCGCCACTGCTGGAACGATTGGCAAGCGAAACCGGTGCCCTGGGCTTAAGTCACGCTGCCGGAATTGCACTGCTCCTGTTTGGCGGTACGGTAGGGAAATCGGCCCAATTCCCGCTCCACGTCTGGTTGCCTGACGCAATGGAAGGCCCGACCCCGGTATCCGCACTCATTCACGCTGCAACGATGGTAGCGGCAGGTGTGTTCCTGGTGGCACGAACCTTCCCCATCTTTACTGCCGATCCGACAGCGCTGGGCGTGGTGGCCTTTATTGGTGCCTTTACTGCTCTGTTTGCCGCCACCATCGCTATTGCCCAGTTCGACATCAAGCGCATTCTGGCCTACAGCACGCTCTCGCAACTCGGCTTTATGGTGGCCGCACTCGGCGTAGGAGGATGGGTGGCGGCGATGTTCCATCTAATCACCCACGCCTTCTTTAAAGCGCTGCTCTTCCTCGGTTCAGGTTCGATCATTCACGCCATGGAACAACAGCCTGCGATCCGGCAGATTCACCATCACGACGAGTATGCTGCTCAGCAGACTGCCCAGGACATTCGCAATATGGGTGGCCTGCGCACGCGCCTGCCGTGGACGTTCTGGACGTATACAGCCGGTTATCTGGCCCTGGCGGGGATCGTGCCGTTCGCCGGCTTTTGGAGCAAGGATGAGATTCTGCTCGATGCGTTCAAGCACAATCTGGCAGTGTACCTGACGCTCAGCGCGGCTGCATTTCTGACTGCGGTGTATATGACCCGCCAGTGGTGGCTGGTCTTTTTCGGGGAGTACCGTGGTGCGCAGCCGGTGGTGTTCGTTAATCCCGATGCACCGGCATCGGCCTCTGACCACGATCATCACCACGACGACCATCAGCATGCCCACGACCACGGTGAGCACTGGCATGAAGACCCACGGATGATCGCGCCGCTGGTGATACTGGCAAGTTTTGCCCTGACCGCCGGCGCACTCAATCTGCCCTTCGATCTCCCCTTCGGTCACTGGCTGGCCGATGTGTGGGGGCAAGAGGCAGCGAAGCTCGATCCGCTGGTGGCCGGTCTCTCACTGCTGATTGCCATAGCCGGGATCGCCGCCGGCTGGTTGAGCTATCGGCACGCCTTCACCTCTGCCGATGACACCGATCCGCTGGCAGCCCGCTTCCCAGCGTTATTTGCAGTTCTCCATGCCAAATACCGCATCGACGAATTGTATGCTGCAACCTTCGGCAGACTGACCCGTAGCCTGGCCGTGGCCTGGTCGTTGATCGACCGCCAGCTCATTGATCGCCTGATTGACGGTATGGGTCGCTTTACCTTCGGTTTGGGCAAAGTAAACTTCATCATCGATGACACGCTGTTGAACGATGGGCCAGACGGTTTGGCAAGTGGCACCCAGGGCAGTGGCCGACAGGCGCGCCGTTTACAAACCGGCAAGGCACAGGATTATCTGATCTACGTCTTTGGTGGCTTGCTCGCACTGGCGATGTTCTGGCTGTATGTAGTTGGGCGGTAGCGTATGAATCTGCCAGAGTATCTTATTCCTGCTGCTGATGGTATTCCGTGGCTCACCCTGTTGGTGCTGGCGCCATTGGCCGGTATTGCGCTCATCGGGTTGGCGTGGCTGCTCAAGTTCAATGAGCAGACGGTGAAAGCTGGGGTGCTGGCCTGGACGGGTGTGCCGTTGTTGCTGGCCGGCATGGTCTGGGCACGTTTCGATCCGCTGGCCGTGGCGAGCGGGCAGGGTGCAGTGCAATTGGTTGAGCGTGTCCCCTGGATTCAGGCGATCCGGGTTGATTACTTTCTCGGCGTGGATGGGCTGAGCCTGCCGCTCGTGATCCTGACGGCAGTTATGACGCCGTTGGCCGTGATTGCCAGTTGGGGTGTACGTGAACGGTTGCATGCGCACCTAGCGTTGCTGCTCTTACTCGAAGCGGCGATGCTCGGTTATTTTGTCGCGCTCGATTTCTTCTTCTTCTTCATCTTCTGGGAATTCAGCCTCGTGCCGGCCTTCTTCCTGATCCAGGGCTGGGGGCGCGAACAACGCCGCTATGCCGCTTTCAAGTTTTTTGTTTACACGATGGCCGGCTCGTTGGGCATGCTCCTGCTCTTCCAGGTGATCTATCTGGCGATGCGCCAGGTCGGCATGCCTACGTTCGATCTGATTGCCCTGGGACGGCTGGGGCAGGGATTGCCGGTAGCCGGTGTCGAAGGCACCTTGCGCGATATTCTCTTTGCCTATCTTGAGCAGATCGGTGTAACCAATGCCCTCGGTCGCTATCCCCTGCTCTACAGCAGTATTGCAATGTGGGCGATTTTCATAGCGTTCGCGATCAAACTGGCGGTCTGGCCATTCCATACCTGGCTCCCCGACGCCTACGCCGAAGGGCCAACTGCGGCGAGTATCCTGCTCTCGGCAGTGATGAGCAAGATGGGGGCGTATGGCATGCTCCGCCTCCTGCTGCCCTTTACGCCCGACGCCGCCCAATACTTTGCCCCGGTGCTGGCTGCGCTGGCCGTCGTCGGCGTCGTTGCCGGTGCATTTGGCGCCCTTGGTCAGGTCAATGGTGACATCAAGCGCCTGATTGGGTATACCTCGATCAACCACATGGGCTATGTAATGCTGGCAATTGCCGGTGCGGCGGCGGCAGGCGAAGCCGGGATCGATGCGCGGGCCAGTGCAATTAACGGTGCCCTGGTGCAAATGGTTGCTCATGGCCTCAGCACAGGGGCGCTCTTCTACCTGGCCGGGGTGTTGTATGAGCGCACCGGGCGTTGGGAACTCAGTGGTTTAGGTGGACTGCGCGCCAGTGCGCCAACGTTTGCCGGCGTGATGGGCATTGCACTCTTCGCGAATCTGGGTTTGCCTGGACTGGCCGGCTTTGTGGGTGAATTCTTCATCTTCCGTGGGGCGTGGGCAACCTTACCCTTCTTTACGGCGCTGGCCGTGATCGGACTGGTGGTAACTGCGCTGGCGCTGTTGCTCATGTTCCAGCGCATTTTTCTGGGGCCGGCAACCGGCACACCGCGTTCTATTCCCGATCTACGCCCACAAGAATTCTGGGCCATCGTGCCGATTCTGGTGCTGTCGTTGCTGATTGGTGTCTATCCCGGCCCGCTGATTGGCCTGGGCAATGCCGCTGCCGGACAACTGGTCGCTATTTTTGTTCGTGCCCTGAGTTAGACGCGAAGATTGTCATCTGCGGATGAATTGCACAAAGGTGACCCATGGGGTTGATAACGCTTTCCGCCGACATACCCTGGTTGAGCCTGATCTGGCTCAGTATGCTGGTGCCGGCCATCATTATTGCGTTTATTCCTGATCGTTACCCCGATCTGATGCGTTGGGTCGGGACAGGGTTTGCGCTCATCTCGCTTATCCTGTCGCTCCTGGTCTTCCTGGCTTACGATCCGGTGCGCGGCGGTTTTCAGTTTGTCGAGTATCTCGACTGGATACCGCAGCTTGGGATCAGTTACCTGTTAGGGGCGGACGGCATCAATCTGCCGATGCTGCTCCTCAACGGTATCGTGATCTTTACCGGTGCCCTGATGAGCTGGAATATTGAAGAGCGCATCAAAGAATATTGGGTCTGGTTGTTACTGCTGACAACCGGCGTCTATGGGGTGTTTAGTGCGCTCGACCTCTTCCTCTTCTTCGTGTTCTACGAGCTGGCAGTGCTGCCGATGTACCTGCTGATCGGCATCTGGGGGAGCACGCGCAAAGAGTACGGAGCAATGAAGCTGACCCTGTTCCTGATGGCGGGCAGTGCGCTGGTGATTATCGGCATGATCGGTCTCTATTTCGGCAGTGGCCTGCGCACCTTCAATATGCTGGTGCTGGCCGAACAAGGCTTCATTGCCGGCGATCTGCAACGCCTGCTCTTCCCCGCGCTCTTCGTTGGCTTCGGAGTACTGGCCGGCATGTTCCCCTTTCACACCTGGAGTCCAACTGGACACGTGGCAGCACCGACGGCAGTCAGCATGTTGCACGCCGGCGTACTGATGAAACTGGGAGCCTACGGATGTCTGCGGGCAGCTATGTGGTTGATGCCGATTGGTGCGCGCGATTGGCTGCCAATCGTCGTGATCCTGACCATCCTCAACGTGGTGTACGGTGCCAGTATTGCGATGGTTCAGCGCGACGCGAAGTTCATCATCGGCTATTCATCGGTAAGCCACATGGGTCTGGTGGTAATGGGGTTGGCTGCCGGAACGCAAATAGCAGTGATGGGCGCAGTCTTACAAATGTTTGCGCATGGCATTATGACGGCGCTCTTCTTTGCCGTGGTCGGGCGCATGATCTACGACCGAACCCATACCCGGCAGTTGCCTGAATTAGGTGGCCTGGGCCGGGTGATGCCCTTTGCGGCTGCGATGTTTATTCTGGGTGGTCTCTCGTCAATGGGCATGCCGGGACTGGCCGGCTTCTGGGCCGAGTTCAACATCTTCATCGGTGTCTGGGAACGCTACCCGCTGGTCGCAGTGATTGCGGCGTTGAGCATCCCGATCACCGGTGCCTATATTCTGCGGGCAGTCTGGGCCGTGTTCTACGACGAAGTCAAGAACCCCGAATTCTTGCATCTCCCCAAACTCACCTGGCAAGAGTACAGCGGGGCACTGATCCTGGCACTGGTGCTGGTAGGGTTGGGCCTGTATCCGGCGTGGATGACAGAGTTGATTGATACCGGCGTGCGACCTTTAGTAGCGCGTCTCGGTGAAGTTATGGTGGCGATGCGCTGATTGGGAGAGACAAAGAGGGTCGTATGTTTCAACTGACCGACATCCCGCGCCTGTTACCTGAAATTTTGCTACTGGTGCTGGCGCTGCTGGTACTGGGATCGGATATTCTGGAGCGATGGGGCCGCACGCCGGAGGCACAACTTGAGCGTGTAAAATCATCGGCCTCGCTGACTGCGATTGGGTTGGGGATGGTACTGGTAGTGGCGCTGCTGCAAAGCGGTTACCTGTATCAGTTGCCTGAAACAGCTCCGGTCAACTTCTTTACCAACATCATTCGCAACCTGCAAAGTGGTGGGCCGGGTGGTGATCCGATCATCGGCGTCTTCGCCACCGATCATCTCACAATGATTGCCCGTTTGCTGATCATCGGTGCCGCCCTGGTCACCAGTTTGCTCTGCCTCGACATTCGGCCAAACGCCCATCCGGGAGAGTTTTACGCGCTGATCATCTTTGCCACCCTTGGTATGTGTCTGATGGTCGGTGCCAATGAGCTGTTACTGGCGTATCTGGCGATTGAACTCACCTCAATCCCGCTCTACCTGTTGGCCGGTTACTTCCGCAACGATCCACGTTCGGCAGAAGCGGGGCTGAAATACTTTCTCTTCGGTGCAATCTCGTCGGCAATCCTGCTGTACGGCATGAGTCTGGCCTTCGGCGCTGCGCTCAATGCGGTAGGCGGAGCGACCAACTTCAACGACCTCACCCGCTTTGATCGGATCGGTGCATTCACCGGATCGAGCGGCGGTCTGCTCACCCTGGCGATGCTCTTCATCGTGGCCGGCATGGGCTACAAGCTGGCCGTAGTTCCGTTCCACGGCTGGTCGCCTGATGTATATGAAGGATCACCGACACCCATCACCGCTTTCATTTCAACCGCCTCGAAGGCCGCCGGTTTCATCCTGCTCTTCCGGTTACTCACAGAGACATTCCCGGCGATGGCAGGCGCACCAACCCTAAACGAAGAAGCCGGGGGATGGACAGCCGTGCTGGCGGTGCTGGCCCTGCTAACGGTTGTGATCGGAAACCTGGCCGCCCTCCCGCAGACGAATGTCAAGCGCCTGCTGGCCTATTCGAGCATCGCGCACGCCGGGTTTGTGCTATTAGGCTTGCTGGCCTGGGCCGCTGCGCAACCGTTTGACCGTGAACAGGGACTGATTGCACTGCTGTACTACCTGATCATCTACAGCCTGACCAACCTGGGAGCGTTCGGTGCGCTGGCATTGATTGGGCAGCAGACCGGTGGCGATGATCTCGATCATCTGCGCGGCCTCTCGCGCCGCAACTTGCCGCTGGCTCTCCTCTTCACCGTCTGTATTCTCTCGCTGGCCGGGATTCCGCCGTTAGGCGGCTTTTTCGCCAAGTTTTACATCTTCATGGCCGGCTGGCAGAGCGGTGCGACCTGGCTGGTCGTGATTGCGGTCGTGATGACAATTGTAAGCCTCTACTACTACCTCCGGCTGCTGAAAGCAATGTTTATCGAGCCGGCACGTGATGAGGCTCCGGTGTCTATGCCACGCGGGATTGGGGCCGCACTGACGATTGCGGTGATCGGCGTACTGGTGTTGGGTATCTTTCCCAATCTGATTTTGAGCGTGCTGGAGCGGGTGTAAGTTTGGTGATGGGGTGATGCCGGTTTGGCTATCCATTCCCATACTGAACCGCTGCCGCCGCACCGTCGCCAGCCTGCATGGTGGTCGCCATAGGGTGAGAGTGTTGAATCCGCGCATCCGCATCAGATGCAGTGCCAGGGTATAGTAGGGGCGGGTTCTAAACCCGCCCCGCTAGATATTGCCGTGGAACACAGAGGACGGGTCGTAGGGGCGGGTTCTAAACCCGCCCCGCTAGATATTGCCGTGGATCACGTCTTGTGCTGAGAAATGAAGGACGGATCGTAGGAGCGGGTTCTAAACCCGCCCCGCCAGATATTGCCTGGATCACGTCTTGTGCTGAGAAAAGAAGGACGGATCGTAGGGACGGGTTCTAAACCCGCCCCGCTAGATATTGCCGTGGAACACGGAGGACGGGTCGTAGGGGCAGGTTCTAAACCCGCCCCGCTAGATATTGCCTGGATCACGTCTGGTTCTTAGAAAAAGGAGGACAGATCGTAGGGACGGGTTCTAAACCCGCCCCGCTAGATATTGCCGTGGAACACGGAGGACGGGTCGTAGGGGCAGGTTCTAAACCCGCCCCGCCAGATATCGACGTGGATCACGTCTTGTGCTGAGAAATGAAGGACGGATCGTAGGGGCGGGTTCTAAACCCGCCTCGCCAGCCCCCCAACCGAATCCGCACCAACCTGGACGGGCATATGCTGTTTCACATTGTCATACGAGGGAAGCAGTTCATCGTTCAAATGCGGTACCAGGGTGATAGTTGGATAGCGTGCTGCGACTGATGTGGTACTACTCGCCCGACGACGCTTCCGCTCGTTCAAGCGGTTTGGTTGGATCGTTACCCCACTCATTCCACGAACCATCGTAGATCGCGACCCGGCGACCACTCACCAGTTCAAAGGCGATGGCTGTGGGTGTCGCCGAAACACCGCCGTTGCAGTAGGCGACGACCTCACGATCAGTCGTGGCGTCAGGATCAATTCCGGCGGCAAGAAAACGTTCGCGGAGTTGATCGGGTGAGAGATAGGTTTGATGCGGCCCGCTGACCAGGCTCTGATAAAAGACATTGCGTGCACCGGGGATGTGGCCGCCGCGAGCGGCACGCGACTCGAAGCCTTGATACTCCCGTTCATGACGGGCATCAATCAAGAGCAGATCGCTACCCAGGGCTTGCAGCACCTGGTCGGCGGTCTTACGCAGGTGTGGCTGGGGGCGAGGGGTAAAGATCGCCGGCGGATAGTCTGGCACTTCCGTCGTCAACGGTCGGCCCTCGGCAACCCATTTGACCATGCCACCATTCAGCACGCGCACCTGCTCAAACCCGTAATACCGTAGTACCCACATCAGACGCCCGGCAAACATCGAATACCAGTCGTCGTAGGCAACCACTACACAATCGTCACCGATACCGCGCTTTCCCAATTCTTCAGCGATTTTGGCGGGTGGTGCTACCTGCACAGGGGTTGGATCGTCAAGATCAACAATATCACGTGTCCAATCAATGTAGACAGCGCCGGGAATATGCCCGGCGGCGTAGTCGTCGTGGCGGGCAAAGTAGTGCGGTTTAGGGGCAGAGGGTGGCAAAACGGTACCGCGCATGTCAACGATGCGGAGTTTGGGATGCCCAAGATGGGCAGCCAGCCAGTCGGTTTCGACGAGTGGCCCTGATGGTAATTCCAGGCTCATACGATCCCTCTTTGTATCAGCACGCTGGTGGGTTATTGCACCACAGAGGCACAGAGAATAGCCACCTCTGTGTCCTTTGTGTCTCTGTGGTTAAAACAGTGGCACCACAGAGGCACCGAGCGCACAGAGAATAGCCCGCTCTGTGTCTCTGTGGTTAACACATACGACACCACAGAGGCACAGAGCTTGTTCCGGCAGTCACGGACCGTTACACGATGATATTCATCGGTGCTTCCAGCAGCTTGCGCAGCTCTTGCAGGTACTGCGCACCCACGGCACCATCGATCACCCGGTGATCGGCGCTTAAGGTGAGATTCATCACCTGTCCGATCACGATCTGGTCGTCACGCACGACCGGTACCTTCCGCACGGCACCAACGGCCAGCGAGGCAGCCTGGGGCACCGAGATGATCGACCCGAACTCAACGATGCCGAACATACCGAGGTTGGTAACCTGGAATGTTGCCCCTTCGAGTTCGTTTTGCTTGATCTTCCCTTCGCGAGCACGCAGCGCCATATCGCGGATTTCGGCGCTAATCACGCTAATGCTCTTCTTATCGGCATCGCGCACAACCGGCGCTACCAGACCATCGTCGAGTGCAACTGCAACGCCGATATTGATCTGGTTGTGGCGCACGATACCCGGCTGGCCGTCAGCGGTCTGGCTGAAGCTGACATTCACCGCCGGCACCTTTGCCAGCGCCTTTGCCGCCGCCTTCACCACAAGATCGTTGACAGAGACGCGGGTACCACCGGCAGTGATCTGTTCGCGCAGCGCCATCAGCGCATCAGCATCCACCTCGATAGTGAGGTAGATATGCGGCACACCCGGTTTACTGTCGGTCATGGCCCGGGCAATCGCTTTGCGCATCCGGCTCAGTGGCTCAGCGCCGGCCAGTGCCGGAGCCGGAGTCGGTGCCGGCGCACGGGTTGGGGCAGGTGCCGGTGCCGGTGTGGGAGCCGGTGCCGAGGCAGCGGCTGGAGCGGGAGCCGGTGCCGGGACAGCGGCTGGAGCGGGAGCCGGTGCCGGAGCAGCGGCTGGAGCGGCGGTACCACGCCGGGCAGCAAACTCTTCCACGTTTTCCTTGATAATCCGCCCGCCGGGGCCGGTACCAACAACCTGGCGGAGATCGATGCCCAACTCTTCAGCCAACCGACGAGCGACCGGAGAGGCCTTGATCCGACCATTTTCATCACCACCGCCGGGAGCCGCTGCGGTCGTCACCAGTGCGGGGGCTGGGGCAGGGGTCGGTGCGGCTGCCGGCTCAGGAGCTGGTGCGGCTGCCGGTGCAGGGGTTGGTGCAGGCGCAGCCGCAACCGGGGCCGCACTATCACCAATGATGGCAATCGGCTGACCAATCGGTACCGTCTGCCCTTCCGGGATCAAAATCTGCTGCAAAACCCCGGCTTCAAACGCTTCCAGTTCCATTGTGGCCTTATCGGTCTCGATTTCGGCGATAATATCGCCCACCGCGATCTGATCGCCGACCTTCTTCAACCAGCGGCCCACAGTACCTTCCGACATTGTGTCGGAGAGACGAGGCATGGTTACTTCACCCATGGAGCCTCCTGTAATTCATTACAGAACAGTTATCGCATGCGCCTGGTGCCGCGCATTACCTGTCGAATAGCGTAAATCAGGCTGTTAGCATTCGGCTTTGAAGCAGCCGATAATTCCTTGGCGTATGGCAGCGGCACTTCGAGACCGGCCACCCGATAGACTGGCGCATCGAGATAATCGAACGCCTCTTCCTGGATCGTCGCCGCGATTTCAGCCGTCACCCCGTATGAATACCAGTCTTCAGCGATAACGACCGCACGATTGGTCTTCTTCACCGACTCAATGATTGTGGGGCGGTCGAGTGGCCGGAGCGAGCGCAAATCGACGACCTCGACGCTAATCCCCTCTTGTTCCATGCGCTGGGCCACCTGGAGAGCTACCGCCGTCATACGCGAATAGGAAACCACGGTGACATCAGTCCCCTGACGCTTGACTTCCGCAACCCCAATCGGCACGACATAGTCATCGTCTTCGGGGACTTCGCCCTTCGTGTCGTAGAGGGCCAGCGACTCGATAAAGATGACCGGGTCATCATCACGAATGGCGGCACGCAGCAAGCCTTTAGCATCGTAGGGAGTTGCCGGTGCCACAACTTTCAGACCAGGGCAGTAGGCAAACCAGTTCTCGAAGGACTGTGAGTGCGTCGCAGCCAACTGACCGGTACCGCCGGAAGGAGTGCGAATCACGAGCGGCACACTCACCTGACCACCAAACATATAGTGAATCTTTGAGGCGTGGTTAACGACCTGGTCGATAGCGACCAGAATAAAGTTAATGGTCATAATCTCGACGACGGGACGCAGCCCCAGCATCGCGGCGCCAATCGCCACGCCGACAAAACCTTCTTCAGCGATGGGGGTATCAACTACCCGCTTCGGGCCAAACTCGGCCAATAAACCCTCGGTAACCCGATACGAACCCTGAAAGACGCCGATCTCTTCGCCCATCAGAAAGACGTTCGGATCGCGAGCTAATTCCTCACCAAGCGTATCGTTCAGAGCCTGGCGATAGGTAATCACAGGCATAGAAACCTCTTTGCATTCAACAATTGCCGGATGTATGGCCGGCTATCGCGGAACTTATTGATCAGATACATGCGTTACGTACTCTCACATCGTTACACATCAAACTCGCCGCGATTGATCTTCACTGCCCGAATGGCATCTTCGGCGGTTGGTGTGTTGGGTACCGGTGTGGCGTACATATATTTGTAGAGGTCCTCGAATTTCGGATCAGGGCTATTGTTCGCGAAATCGATGGCCTCTTGCACTTCACGCTCAACTTGTTCGGCGATGCCCTTCAACCAGGCATCGTCAACGACCCCATGGTCAAGCAGGAGGGTAGCAAACTTCCGAATCGGGTCGTACAACTCGCGTCCCCGCCGCACAGCCTCCGGGTCACGGTAGCGATCCGAGTCGATCACCGAATGGCCACGGAAGCGGAAGCTCACGGCATCGATAATCGCCGGCTCGCCTTCGGCTTCGGCGCGTGCCCGCAAGCGGCGAACGACATCGCGCACAGCCAGGACATCGGTACCATCAACGCGCTCGCCGTGGATGCGGAAGGAAGCACCTTTCTTCCACAAATCCGGCTCTGATGAACCGGCCTCGACCGAGGTGCCCATACCGTAGCCGTTATTAACGATGAAGAAGAGCACCGGACACTTCCAGAGTTTCGCCAGGTTCAGCGACTCGTAAAATGCCCCGATGTTCGTCGTACCGTCACCCATCTGGGCAACAACCACACCGGGCTTGTTCTGGTAACGCAGTGCATAGGCTGCACCGACTGCCAGCGGTACCTGACCACCAACGATGGCATAGCCACCCATAAAATTGGTCTTGCGGTCGAACAGATGCATCGAACCGCCACGACCACCAGAGACACCCGTTTCCTTACCGAACAATTCGGCCATCACCGGGCCAGGGGGAACACCGCGCGCAATAATGTAACCGTGCTCGCGATAATTAGTGAAGATGTAGTCGTCTGGAGTCAGGGCAGCCATCAGACCAACGATGGTTGCCTCTTCACCGAGATTGAGGTGGCAGTATCCGCCAATTTTAGCTTTTACATACATCTCGCCGGCGCGCTCTTCAAACCGACGCAACAATAGCATTTGATAGTAATAATGCTTAAGTTCGTCGGCGGTGGCGCGTTCAAGTAGGGGCTGAGCCGTCTCGGCTACTTCGGCCATAGTGAGAACTCCTCTCGTATGCTGGGCGTTCCGCTCCGGCTTGCTGAGGGTTTGGGTTGTTTTAGCCGTTTTGGTCCGCCGTCTGATCCCTGTACCACGCTCCCACGAGCGTGAATTGCGCTCTATATTTCACCCGACCCGCAGGTCTGGGATTGCGCCCAATGGTAGTTAATGCTGGACAGTCAGGTTGCAATGCCAGATTGGTACATGACTGATGGGACACTTGCAAAACGTACTATGCACGAATTTGCATTGCCATCAGCTTAGGTAAGCAGATAGCCCCTGTGTAGCTGTGATGCACATGCATCGTTTTGGTTGTAGAAGTGCTTACAGCGTAATAACACAGGTCAGTTGGCGTGATACATCTTTTGTGAGGTGTATGCCAACAGATAGTCTCAAGCCCGGACATCTTTACACCGTCTGGCAGCGAGATCGACGATATGAAATGGCATACCTGTTGCTATTATGTATCACTCACCGCGCGTACACAACGATGAAGAGTGATAATTGATGCCGGGCATCTTCTCACAATCGGGTTCACCAGAAACCAGTACACGCTCAACGACATTACATCCCTGGCGGAACCACCTCGTGGGTAAAGGCATGCGTATCGGCTCCACAACGCGGGCAGTGTTTGGGTGCTTCAAGCGCACGGACAATCTCGCCACATACGCCGCAGACCCAACGCATTGCAATCTGGCGCACGAGATCGGAACGGCTGACAATGCCTACAACTTTGCCGTTTTCAACGACCGGTACCCGCCGAATACGCTGGTTGGTAAGCAGATGCTGAATCTGCTCAACTTCGGTGTCGGGGCTGACACTGATTACACTTCGGGTCATAATTTCTTTAACAGTACGCCCCTCTTTGGCGATCAGGTCGTGCTCGGTGACGAGGCCTACCAGCATACCCTGGGGGTTAACAACCGGTAGACCACTGATCCGATTGCGTGTCATCAAGCGGGCGGCATCCTCTACGGCAGCATCATCAGTGACGCACACCACATTTTTGGTCATGATCTCACGCGCCTTCATTCCGCTTTACCTTTCATTTCAACCTGCTGTTATCTGCAATCGTGACATTATTCACGAGAATGGTTGCTCAAACAACTCTTCTTTAGTATAGCAGAGATTGGCAAGGTGGCGGTGTGCGGTAGGTCACGGGATGGAATGAGGAATGCGCTTTTTTAACCCAAGTTGTTGCATTAATTTATTCCTCTACTACCCTCTGCGACCTCCGTGTCTCTGTGGGGACAAATACAGCACAGAGGATAAGGAACCCAGGGTACTACTCTTATTTGTCTCCACCCCAACCCGCCCCGCCAGCTATGCATTACCCACATGTCGCAGGTAGCTAGTGATGCATCGGTCGTGTCACGAGCCAACAGGGATGTTCTGGCCGTTCCCGGTAGGGGCGCACGGCCGTGCGCCCCTACCACTGCCGGTGCGAGATGTTGCCGCTTTCCACAGGATGACAATGGTCATCGGCTAGCACCTGATGATGTCCACTCAGAGGGCAGCAACGCCAAGGGCAGGGATGAGCGCCCGTCTGGGACACACCCAGTCCTGTCCCACCCAGCAAGCCATCCCCGTCCGCCACCACGGTATTCATCCGGCTGCCGTTGGTGATCCCTGCCGCGATGGACGTATGAACCGGATAGGTTTGGAGTCACGACAGGGCTGGTGCCGAGCGGTAATGCCCGGAGAAGCGCAGGCTGTGATCCTCCCTGATGATACACGCGGATGGTACCGATAGCGTTATGGGTAATGGAAAGCCCGCCAAGCCGGAGGCTCGTGCTCCCAAGGGATAGCAGCGCTGAGATGGATCGTCGGGGCGATGGTAGATAGCGCATCGTGACTTCTATGACACCAGCAATGTAGCATCACGATGTGGGTACTGTGAATCGGGAAGTCGCCTTCGCCCCCACAACCCGCACAACCTGTTCAGATCGTCTCCTGCGCCTGCCTGCCGACCAAACGTGGTATGATAGGCGACGGCTGTAACGAGGAGGTGTTATGCGGGTCTTTATTACCGGTATTACCGGGCCGGTCGGCAGTTTTCTGGCCGATTATCTGTTGACAATACCTGGCGTGGACATTCACGCCTTCAAGCGCTGGCGTAGTGATCCGCGTCCAATTGAACATTTGATCGGACGGATCACCATTCATGAGGGCGATATTGAAGATGCGTTTGCGATAGATCGGGCCATTGCCACCGCACGCCCAGATCGCATCTTTCACCTCGCAGCGCAGAGCTACCCCAGTGCTTCCTGGGACGCGCCGATTCTGACGATGCGGGCTAATGTGGAAGGCACCATCAACCTGCTTGAAGCAGCGCGCCGGCACGTGCCGAAGGCGCGTATTCATATTGCCGGTACCAGTGCCGAATATGGGCCGGTTCGCCCTGATGAGGTGCCGATCAGCGAGGACCATCCCTTACGACCGGCCAGTCCATACGGGGTGAGCAAAGTTGCTGCTGAATTGAGTGGCCTGCAATACCACGCCAGTTACGGGTTGCACGTGGTGGTGACTCGTTCGTTTAACCATGTCGGCCCCCGCCAGGGAGATCGTTGCTCGATCCAAACCTTCTGTCGCCAGATGGCGTTAATCGAGGCCGGGCAGCAGGAACCGGTTATGTATGTCGGCAATCTGTCACCCAAACGTGATTTCACCCATACCCGCGATGTTGCCCGGGCACTCTGGCTACTGCTGGAACACGGTACGCCGGGTGAGGTGTATAACCTCTGTTCGGGGCAGGCGGTACGCATCGGTGATATTGTGGATATGGTGATTGCAATGGGGCGCGTACCGGTGACCGTACAGGTCGATCCGGCCCGCCTGCGCCCGGTCGATGAGCCGATCCTCCAGGGAGACAACCGCAAACTGCGCGCAGCTACCGGCTGGCAACCCGAAATCGGGATCGAGCAGATCGTGGCTGAAGTGCTTGATTACTGGCGTCAACAGATAGGCAGCAACCAGCGCACGCAGATTTGATGTATGGGAACACTCTACCTTGTTGCCACACCAATCGGCAATCTCGAAGACATCACGCTCCGCGCATTACGCATCCTGCGCGAGGTACGTCTGATTGCTGCTGAAGATACGCGCCATACCCGTATCTTGCTCGATCACTACCAGATCACCACTCCCTGTATCTCGTACCACGAGCACAACAAACTGGCCCGTCAGGCTGATCTGCTGGCTGCGCTGCAAACCGGTGATGTTGCGCTCGTCTCTGATGCGGGTACGCCGGCCATTGCCGATCCCGGTCAGGAGCTGGTGCAGGCCTGTCTGGCCGCCGGCCACACCATCGTACCGGTGCCCGGCCCCAGCGCACCATTGGCCGCATTGATTGCGTCGGGCATGGCAACTGACCGGTTCGCCTTTATCGGCTTTCTCCCCCGCCAGCAACGCGAGCGCCGTGAGTTACTGAGCGACATTGCCGATCTGACGCTGACGATCATCTGCTTCGAGACCCCACACCGGCTATTAGAGGCACTCGCCGATATTGGCGATGTTCTTGGTGCCCGTCAGATCGCCATTGCCAACGATCTCACCAAGCGATTCGAGATGATTATGCGCGGGACGGCGGGTGAGCTGATCGAACACTTTACGCATCAGCCACCACGTGGAGAGTTCACTATCGTGATCGCCGGTGCCGCGCAGACGGAGAGCCGCAAACGCGAACGACACCGGCTACGTGCAGCAGCTCCAGCGGCTGAACCGGCAACCATTGCCGCCCACCTGCGGCGCCTGCGTGCTCAGGGATTGAGTGCCAGCGCCGCAGTTCGGCAGACTGCGCAAGATCTGAATGTGGCGAAAAATACCGTCTACGCGATCTGGCTGGAGATCGCCGCCGATGAGACGGCGTAGAACCGATCTCACAATACGCCGACCGAACTGTTATCCCCGAGCATAAACCGATACGCCTTTGGCCGCAATGGACTACGCCCGATCTCGACATTCCGCCCGATCAGGCTATCTTCCAGGCGGTGTGGCAGACCACGGATCGTGCAGTATTCAAGCACAATGCTATGCTCGATCTCACATTCCTCAATGTGGCAGTGGTGATAGATTGAGGTGAACGGGCCGACATAGGCGTTCACGATCCGGGTATGCTCACCAATAATTGCCGGGCCACGGATCGTGCTATTGATGATTTCTGCACCTGGCTCGATGATCACCTTGCCGATCAACTGCGAGTCGCGGTCAACATACCCTTGCACTGAAGGTTCCAGCTCTTCGAGCACCAGGCGATTGGCTTCCAGCATATCATCCTTCTTCCCGGTGTCGATCCACCAGCCCTCGTGAACGTAGGGATACACGTTGTAGCCGTTGCTTACCAGCCACTGGATAGCGTCGGTAATCTCAAGTTCACCGCGTGCTGATGGTCTGATTGCCTCAACCGCTTCAAAAATATGGTGATCGAACATGTAGATACCGACCAGCGCCAGATCCGACTTCGGCTCACGCGGCTTCTCAACCAGACGCACGACCCGACCCTCATCATCGAGTTCGGCGACACCAAACGAGCGCGGATCGCTGACCTTTTTCAACACAATCTGGGCATTGTAATCGCTCCGCCCAAATTGCTCGATTAACGGACTGATCCCACCCTGAATGCAGTTATCGCCCAAAAACATCACAAACCGGTCATCACCGAGAAAGTCACGACTGATTTTCACGGCATGGGCCAGTCCCAGGGGTGCTTCTTGCGGGATGTACGAAATTTTCACGCCCCAGCGCCGACCATTGCCCACCGCTGAGCGAATCTCATCACCGGTATCGCCAATAACAATCCCGATGTCGGTAATTCCGGCGTCGCGGATCGCTTCGATTACCCGAAACAAGACCGGCTTGTTGGCAACCGGCACAAGCTGTTTTGCACTGGTGTAGGTAATCGGTCGCAGTCGAGTTCCTTTACCGCCACTGAGCACAAGACCTTTCATAAACCGCCTTTTCTATGGTCAAACCTGATCACGCTTGCTGCTGCTTGATTCTACACCATGTCGCGGAAACGGCAACTTATGGTAGAGTCAACGGAGGACATGAGAACAGGAAGGAGACATTCATATGGCAGAGCCTCGTGGGATTATCAGCGCAATGCTTACCCCCTTCACCAGTGATGTTGGCCCGGTGGATTACGAGTGGTTGCCGGGATACCTGCGCTTTCTGGCTGATGGCGGACTCCACGGTGTGCTGGCGCTGGGCACCACCGGTGAGGGGCCGTCGATGAGTGTGGCCGAGCGAATCCGCACCCTTGAGATCATAATGGCGCACCGGGGGGAGTTGAGCGTGATTGCCGGTACCGGCTGTGCTGCGCTTACCGATACGATTGCGCTGAGCCGGGCAGCGATTGATCTGGGTGTTGATGCGATTCTGGTCATGCCGCCGTTCTACATCAAGCAACCGGACGAAACCGGCATTCTGGCCTACTTCCGGGCACTGTGCGATGCGTTACCGGCCGATGCGCGCGTGATGCTGTACCATATTCCGCAGGTGACCGGGGTGCCGATCACGAGGACTATCATCGATGGCTTGCTGGCGAGCCACGGCACCCAGTTTTACGGTTTGAAAGACAGTAGTGGCGATTGGGAACACTCTAAGATGCTCATTGACAGCTACCCGCAATTACGCATCTTCACCGGTAGTGATCGCCTGATTGCCCGTGCTCTGGCCGGTGGCGCTGCCGGCGCTATTACGGCGCTCTCCAGTGCGTTTCCGAAACTGGCCCGTGCAGTGTTCGATGCGTTCCATCAGGGTGGTGATGTAGCGGCAGCCCAGGCTCGCCTAAGCGCTGTACGCGATCTGGTGAACCCGATCAACACACCACCAGCGCTCAAAGCGGCATTAACCTGGACAAGTGACTTGCCGGAAACGGCGCTGCGGCTTCCGTTGCTGCCCTTGAGTAACGAGGAGGTCGCTGCTCTCCGTGCTGCTTACGAGCGGATCATGGCCGGTACAACGCCCTGACCTGCCGGTCAGCCGGACAGCAGCCGAATGAGGCAAGCCAACCCTTGACTCGCGTTATACTACCTGTAACGAGAACACATTGAGAACTGGCAACGGTATGAACCAGACACCTTTAGCTAACCTGCACGTTCGCGAATTAACCCCTCTCCAACCACCGCGAGCGTTGAAAAACGAATTACCGATCACACCGGCGGCAGCGCATACGGTCGCTGAAACCCGTGCTGCTATTCGACGCATTTTACGCGGTGAAGACCAGCGCCGCATCATGGTCGTTGGCCCGTGCTCGATCCACGATCCCGAAGCAGCCCTTGAATATGCCCGCCGTTTGCAGGCATTGCAAAAGCCATTGGGCGATCAGTTGGTTATCGTAATGCGGGCCTACCTCGAAAAACCACGAACGACAGTAGGCTGGCGCGGCCTGATTAACGACCCACACCTCGATGGTTCCTTTGATATGGCTGCCGGTCTCCGCATTGCCCGACAATTGCTGCTGGCGATCAATGAGCTAGGGGTACCGGTTGCGACCGAGATGCTCGATCCGATCAGCCCACAGTACCTCGACGATCAGATCAGCCTGGCAACTATCGGTGCCCGCACGAGTGAAGCGCAGACTCATCGGGCGCTAGCCAGCGGTGTCTCGATGCCGGTCGGGTTCAAAAATGGCACCGACGGCGGGATTCAGGTTGCCGTCAATGCCTGCGTTTCCGCCGCAGTACCGCACAGCTTTCTGGGCATCGATGAAGACGGGCGCAGTGCCGTCGTGCGCACAACCGGCAACCCCGATAGCTTTGTCATCTTGCGCGGTGGGCGGCATGGGCCGAACTATCACCTGGAGTATATCGTCCAGACCACCCGCCTGATGCGTGAAGCCGAACGACAGCCCGCAGTGATGATTGACTGTAGTCATGCCAACTCCGGCAGTGATTTTCGCCGGCAGGAGGCCGTCTGGCAAACGGTGCTTGGGTATATGGTAGAGGAACCATTGCCGATCATCGGCATGATGCTGGAGAGCAATCTCTTTGAGGGCAAGCAACCGCTGGTTGCCGACCGGAGTATGCTCCGCTACGGCGTCTCGCTCACCGATGGCTGTGTGGGTTGGGACACCACCGAACGACTCTTGCACGAAGCACATCTGGCCCTCTCGCGCAGGTAGATGCAAGCGTTAAAGACCATGAGAGCGTACAGAAAAAGGCTGTCTTGAGCACGCCTTGAACAACCTCACCCCGGTCTCCCTTCCAAGCTGCACGGGAGAGGGGAGACCGGAGATCTGAATCAAGGTCTGCCTGACGTGATAGCAGTTATGTTAGCTAAAGTATTCTGTCCATCACCGAACACAGGCAGGTGGTGGACAAGACAAATAGCACAGGGGGAAGCCTGAATAGAAGCGCTTGAGAATGCAAATCTTTAAGCGCTTCTACGAATTTACCCATTATGCAAGAGTACAGACGTATATCAAATCTGGTGCGATGAGATGTTTAGTACGCACTCTAATACGTATTCCCATCGTTTTTGGGGAGACGACGAGTCAAGAAAGCATATAAAAAGACTATATCATATTACTCACATTGACAACCTTGCATCTATTTTGCAATACGGCATTCTCTCACACCGGCAGGTTGAATCCCAGAACGTCTCGTTTACGCCGATTTATAATGAGAACATCGTTCACAATCGAAAAGAACGCTTAACTCCGGATCAGAGAAGTTTATGGGATTATGCCAATCTCTATTTCCAACCGCGCAATCCTATGCTTTACAAGGTGTTAAGCGAAAAGAGTACAAGAGAAATAGTCATACTAGGGGTCAAACCACAAGTCTTAGATACAAAAGGTGCATTTATTGCGCTTGGTAATGCTGCACACTCACAGACCGAAATCGTGGATGTCGCAACGGGTCGGAAAGTCATTACTGGTGAATTCTGGCCAATTATACACAGTGACTGGTGGAAACCCGAAGACGGTACGAAGCGCAAAATAATGGCCGAATGCCTTATACCACATGTGATTGTGCCAGAGGCAATCCACTCGATCTTTGTAGCGCACCCCAGCGTTGCAGATACAGTGCGTAGTATTATTGCCGAGATTCCTTGTCCAGTAGAAGTAGTTACAGAACCACACCTGTTTTTCCAACCCAACCGCCAGGGCAGATTGACCGAAAAACTATCCTGGGTTGATGGCGATATGTTCTTTTCCAAGATGCAAACGCTCACGATCAGTGTCAATACAGTAGGAGTTATGGGGAAAGGTCTGGCTTCACGCGCCAAATACCAGTTTCCCGATGTGTATGTCATCTATCAGGATGTATGTAAAAATGGCACGTTGCAGATGGGTAAGCCATACCTTTACAAACGTGAAGGATCGTTGGATGAAGATTTGGCAGATGAGCCATTGAGCTTACCTCATCCGAATGCCAGTAAGTGGTTTTTACTTTTCCCAACCAAACGGCATTGGAAAGAGCGATCTGACCGGGAAGGGATAGAAAAGGGCTTACAGTGGCTGGTATCTCATTACAGGGATGAGGGAATTCAATCTATAGCTATCCCTGCCTTGGGATGCGGGTTGGGTGGGTTAGACTGGAAAGAGATGGGGCCACTGATATGCAGGTATATGGTGCAGATGGATATTCAAAGCTGCATTTATCTGCCTCAAGAGCAAAACATCCCACTCGAATTGTTGACCAGCGAATTTTTGCTGGGAACCTGAATTTTGTTACCGGTACAATCCTGAAAGGCAGGTGTATTAGAAACCGGTTTGCTGACATACTGTCGTTCTACTGAACCTTTGGAGTATTGTTAGAGTACGGAAGCCATGCTTTCGTACTCCACATCGGCGATACGAGGATTGCGGTGCGTGGGAGAGGACTATCCAGAAGTTATCCTATTAACTACTGACAGATACCGTAATCGTGACGAGTACTCTCAGCATCCCCATGACCAGCAGGGTCAACATCATGACACACGCCGGATCGTGAGCACGGCTACTATGGCAGCATGGCTGCCGCACTCCACACCGCGCAACACGCGCCTGACAAGCGAGCAAGGCAACCAATCCAGTGCGTGATGGCACTGGAGATGGTCGTCAACCCTCCTCACTGCCATACCGGCAGCCTGAGAGCAGGATATGTTGTCGTTGACGTTTAGCGAGCGTTCATGAACCTATGCGACGGGCGGGCAGCACTACAGTACAGCTTTTTTGCAATAAGTTCTATATCTGCTATTAAACGTTTGGCAGTCAAGGCGCGAAGAACATGAAGACCGGCGCGGGCACTATACCCGCGCCATGCTGTTTCATCGAACAGATCGCTTACCCTACAAAAGCCGCATGCACTGCCCGCACAGCAGCATCGGCGTCGGCCTCGGCGACCACCAGCGAGATGTTATTCTCGGTGCTACCCTGTGCAATCGCGATCACGTTAACCCGCGCTGCACCCAACGCACCAAACACCCGTCCGGCAATGCCCGGCGTGCCCCGCATCCCTGATCCGACCACTGCGACAATCACGACCGGGGCGATGGTGCCGATGTGATCGACATCGTGGGCCGCAAATTCGCGCGCCAGTTCGCGACGGAGTTCTTCTACCACCCGCTCTGACTCATCACCTGGTACGGCAAAACAGACGCTCTGCTCGCTGCTGGCCTGCGAGATAAGCAGAATGTTGGCGCCAACGCGGGCAACTGCGCCGAAGATACGGGCTGCCACACCGGTGAGACCCAGCATACCCGGCCCACCTACCGTGATCAGACTGAGACCCCTAATGGCAGTGATTGCCCGCACACTTTCGCCGTCACCTTCCGCATCGATTAATGTTCCCGGATGGCTCGGATTGAAGGTATTGCGGATGCGAATGGGAATACGCCGATGCACCAGCGGCTGTACGGTCTTCGGATGGAGGACGTTGGCACCATAATAGGCCATCTCACCCATCTCGGCATACGAGAGGCGGGGTAAGGTTCGGGCTTCCGGCACTACCTTCGGGTTGGCCGAAAGGACGCCGTCAACTTCTTTCCAGAACCAGACCTCATCGGCATCGAGATCGGCCCCCAAAATGGCACAGGTGTAATCCGAACCGCCACGACCCAATGTCGTCGGCACACCCGCACGGGTCGCGCCGATGAAACCGGTGACGACCGGCACCTTGCGGTCGGCCAGCATTGGCAAGAGCCTGGCCCGGCTCCGCTCGCGCGTATCCGGTTCGATAGGCGAGGCATTCCCGTACCGATCATCGGTCACGATAAGTTCAGTCGCATCAATCGCCTCGGCATCAATCCCGGCGCTGCGCAGCGCAGCAGCGATCAGGCGCGCATTGAGCCGTTCGCCAAGACCGCTAAACAGGTCTAATGCCCGCGGAGTCAATTCCCCTAACACGGCAATACTGCGTGAAAGGTTACTCATGTAGTCGAGCATGGAACGGATCTGCGGTTCGAGCGCCGCACACTCCGCTGGCGATGCCACCTCTGCTGCTGTGCGCATATGCAGATCGAGCAGACGAGGGGCGATTTGCGCAGTCGCATCACCATTTCCCGCCGCTGCCGCTTTCGCCGCTGCAATCAGAGTATCGGTCGTGCGCAGATCAGGGGCATTCATTGCCGACACCACCACGACCACCTCGTGATCGCGGGCATACGTACCAACAATCTCGGTTACACGCCGGATTGCATCGGCACTACCAACCGAAGTACCACCAAACTTCATGACCAGACGCATGGATCTGTCTCCTCTCTACTTATGAAAAAACGTCGCGGAGCGCTGTGCTGCGCATCTCCGCGACGTAGATACCAGGAAGAAATCCCGACTGTATGGCAACAGGCCAATTACGGGATCAGTAACAACTTGCCAGTAGTGGCCCGACTGGCCAGGGCAATCTGCGCCTCAGCCGCTTCACTCAGCGGATACCGCCGGTGAATGCGAACCTGCAACTCGCCGGCACCGATCCAGGTAAACAGATCACTGGCGCGCCAGCGCAACTCTTCAGGCGTGGCAATGTAGTGGAAGAGGGTGGGCCGCGTCATAAACAGCGAACCCTTGCTACTCAGCAACAATGGTGAGATCGGCGGCAAGGGGCCACTGGCATTGCCAAAGGTAACGAACATCCCCCGTGGACGCAGGCTATCGAGACTGCCTTCCAGCGTACTGGCACCGACCGAGTCGTAGACCACATCGACCCCACGACCGTTGGTAAACGCCCGCACCCGCTCGACAAACGACTCGCGGGTATAGATCACCACTTCATCGGCACCGGCTGCGCGGGCCAGTTCGGCTTTTTCATCAGTCGAAACGGTGCCAATCACCCGTGCTCCCAAACGCCGGGCAATCTGGATCAACAACAGACCTACGCCACCCGCCGCAGCATGCACCAGACAGGTATCCCCTGCTTTCAGCGGAAAGGTGCTGAACGTCAGATAGTGGGCTGTCATGCCCTGCAGGAGCACTGCCGCTGCTGTCTCCAAATCGACATTATCGGGCACCCGTACCAGCTTATCGGCTGCGGCCAGGGCATATTCGGCGTAGCCGCCGCTGGCGGTCGTACACCCAACCCGGTCACCGACTGCCCATTCACTCACCCCTTCGCCAACGGCATCAATCGTACCGGCCACTTCTAACCCCAGAGTAAACGGCAACGGTTGTGGATAGAGACCGGTACGATGGTAGATATCGATAAAATTAACCCCCGCCGCGGCCACCTTAATCCGCACCTGTCCTGGTGCAGGTTCGGGAAGGGGAATATCAACCATCTGCAACTGCTCTGGCCCACCGGTCTGATGAATCTGGATCGCCCGCATGACGCACCTCGCTGAAAGCTCACCCTTGCGCTCGGATCGAAAACCGACCTATACTATAACATAGTGCGATCACTTTGATGTTATAGCGTTTACGTCAAATCACATGAACAGCGCGAGCAGACATACTGGTTGAACGTTGAAGAAGTCTCTTTGCACTCACTCCAGATATGCGGTTCCTCGCTGCAAGCATACAAGTTTTCAGGACAACATCGACTACCGGTGTCTATATACGAGATGGGGGCAATAGTGCGGCAGAGCGGTCTTCCACCTGAGTATTTTGAGCGTTATGATGAGAGCGATGATCGCCTCTTCTATCTTTACCCCCGCCTGACAGCCCACATCGACGAAGCTGCATGCCGGGCTGTCACCAATTTGATTCGCGAGGAACTCCCGCAGGGTGGTTGTCTGCTCGATCTGATGAGCAGCTATGTCAGTCACTTACCGACTGATATTCCGCTGAATCGGGTGGTTGGGCTTGGCCTCAACGAAGAGGAGATGCGGCTCAACCCACAACTCCACGAGTATGTTATTCACGACCTCAATGCGCAGCCACAGTTACCATTCCCCGATGCCACCTTCGATGGGGTGATTTGCACCGTCTCTGTGCAATATATGACGCGACCTGTCGAAGTCTTTGCCGATGTTGCCCGCATTCTCAAACCGGGTGGCCCCTTCATCGTTACCTTCTCCAACCGTTGCTTTCCCAGTAAAGCGGTACGTATCTGGCTGGCGACCAACGACCGCCAGCATCTGGAACTGGTGCGTTGCTACTTTGAACTGGCCGGCGGCTTCACGAATATCCGCTGTCTTGATCGATCCCCTCATCACTGGCTCAGTGATCCACTCTACGCTGTTGTCGGGCGACGAGTGGTATAATCAGCGATCAGTGAAGTGATTAGACACTGGAGAAAATCGATGCCTTCGGCACCTCCGCAACCGGTTCAACTTGCCTGTCCTGCCTGCGGGACACGTTTTCGTTCGTTTATTTTCACATTAGTTGATGGTGGTGATCAACCAGAGCTTAAGGGAGCGCTGCTGACCGGCCAACTCAACGTCGCGGCCTGTCCCCGCTGTGGTGTGGCGAGCGTCCTCAGCGCACCACTCGTGTATCACGACGCCGGCAAACAGCTTTTTCTGGTGTACGTTCCGCAAGAACTCAACAGCCAGCCGCAAGAGATTGATCGCTTTATCGGTGATGCATCCGCATTTTTCCTCCGCTCGTTGCCGCCCGACACGCCACGTGCGTATCTGCTGGCACCACGTCGTTTTCTCAGCCTGCAATCGCTCATCGAGGCTATCTACGAAGCGGATGGTGTTTCAGCGGAAGATCTACGCCGACAGAACCGCTACGTCGAAATCCTTACCGAGCTTGTCAATCTGGTTGAGGATGATGAGCAATTCGCGGCTGCGGTACAGCGGTATCACGAAGAATTGACCCCGGAATTCCTTACGACCCTTGAAGCATTCATCGGCGCTACCAACGAGACTCAGGCGCAAATGCGGGCTATGCTCGTAAAAGTCCGGGAAAAGCTCCTTGTTCAACTCGAACGCCTCACCGAGCAGGCAGCGATTGCCGAGCTGAAAGAGGCTATCGAGCGGTTGCGTGCCGCCAGCGATGAGGAATTACCTGATCTGGTCAGCGAACTGCGGTTGCTCATCGATTACAGCTTTTTCCAGATGTGGACCGAGCAGATCGAGGCCGCTACTGCCGCCGGTGATACTGAGACGGCACAGCGTCTGACCGAACGCCGGGCGCGCATCCTGGAGTTGATCGAGGAGATTGATCGGGCATCGCAAGAGCTGTTTGAACGCGGAACAGCCCTGATTAATGCTGTGCTGGCAGCCCCCGATCCGGTTGCCGCATTGAAAGCGCGGGCTGATGAAGTGACTGATGATTTGCTGGTCGTCTTGTCGGCAAACATTGCGGCGGCACGGTACGCCGGTGATCAAGCGTTGCTCGAACAGCTTGAACGATTGACAACCACGATCAAAGAAATTATCAACTCACGGCTGACCCCGGAAGATCGCTTTATTAACGAACTCCTGATGCAAGAGACGACGGCAGAAGCGACGCGCTTGCTGCGCAAGAACATGACGAAGATCACTCCCGAACTGGCACGCCGGCTCAATGAGCGGGCCGAGGTGGAAGAAAAACGCGCTCAGCAGGCCAATGCCGAACGCCTACGGCAACTCGCCCGTGAGGTCAACGCACTCTTGTTCTAAACCTGGCCAGAGGGGGTGTTGTCTCACTCCCCTCTGGTCATCCATCCCACCATGCGCGCAACACTGCTACATCTGCTGGCAATCACTGCCCGGCCATTGGTTCGGCGTTCACCGGTGCACCCACCCCAACGGGTTCTTGTTATCAAACCCGATCATCTCGGTGATCTGCTGCTGGCAACACCGGCACTCACCGCGCTGCGAGCTGCATTACCGACTGCACACATAACGGCGTTGGTCGGGCCATGGGCAGCTTCGATGTGGGCACAGATGCGTGAGATCGATACCCTGGAGACACTTCCTTTTCCGGGCTTTAATCGTGACGCACCAAAACCACTACCGTGGGAGCCGTATATCCTGCTCTGTCAGACGGCACGTCGGCTACGTCAACAGGCTTATGACGCTGCACTCATCTTGCGCGATGATCACTGGTGGGGCGCAGCACTGGCCCTGCTAGCTGGGATTCCACAGCGTATCGGCTTTGCTCATCCGTTGTGCACATCACTGCTGAGTGTCGCATTACCATACCAGCCTCGCCAACACGTCACCCAACAGGCACTTGATATAGTCGCAGCGCTTACCAACACTCTGCCCACTGCCACAGCGTTGCGCTATACCCCAACCGACGCTGCCCGAACGTGGGCTATCGCCTGGACACAACAGCATCTCAAACCAGATGAACACCTGATCATTATTCACCCCGGTACGGGTGGGCCGACTAAACACTGGCTACGCGAGCACTGGAGCAGATTGATACAAGAATTATGTCAACCAGGACGACGCATTCTCCTGACAGGCAGCCCGGCGGAAACCGCAGAACTGACCGCGATTGCGGCTAGCAGTCCTGCTGAACTACTTATGTCAAGCAACGATCTGACGATTGACCGGCTGGCGGCGCTGTTTGCTCACGCCAGGCTGGTAATTGGGGTTGACAGTGGACCACTGCATATCGCCGTCAGTCAGGGGGTGCCAACCATCCACCTCTTCGGCCCCAGCGATCCGTTGCGCTTTGGGCCGTGGGGCGATCCTGCCCGCCATCGTGTGCTGAGTGCCGGTCTGCCGTGTAGTCCGTGTGGGGTGTTTGCCACCTGCCCACGTGCCACCAACCCGCCAGAATGTATGGCTGCAATCACGCCGGAACAGGTGTTGGCAGGTGTTGAAGCGTTGTTGGGAAAGTGATTGACACCGATTCTGGCGGCTGCTACAATAACTCGTTGTAATCAAAGGTACTCTCTCAAACGTTATGAGAGATATATGCCGGTTTTAACACGTAGCTTTGTCAAAGCATCCCTGATCACCCTGGTGGTGGGGCTGCTGATTGGCATCTGGCAACAAATACCCGGTTTCAGTATACCTGGCCTGTCGCCGGTGTACCTTCACCTGCTAACGTTTGGCTGGCTGACCCAGTTGATTTTTGGGGTCGCACTCTGGATGTTTCCGGTGTATACGAAAGAACAACCACGCGGCCCGGAATGGCTGGGATGGACAATCTTTGCCTGCCTCAATCTTGGGCTGTTGCTACGCCTGATCTTCGAGCCGTTGCAGGGACTGGCGCCGTCCATCGTTGGGGGTTGGATGCTGGTGCTTTCCGCCCTCTTGCAATGGCTGGCAGGGGTTGGTTTCATCATTAACATCTGGCCACGGGTGAGGGGTAAATAGATGCCACGCCTGAGTCGCTATTTCATCCGTGCTTCGCTGATATATTTGTTGCTGGGGCTTACCGCCGGCGCACTGATACTTACTAACAAAGGTATCCCTTTTGCGCCGTTGGTCTGGGTCTTGCTCCCGCTACACATCGAGACGATGTTTGTGGGATGGATGAGTCAACTGGCGTTGGGGGTTGCGTTCTGGATTTTGCCCAGGCTGGCAGGGGATGCGCCGCGCGGGAACGAACGCTGGAGCTGGGCCGCTTTGGTATTGATCAATCTCGGCCTGATCGTTGCGATGGCTGCGCCGTTTAGCCAATGGCCCTGGCCGAGCACGCTGGCCCGTTCGCTTGAAGCGGTAGGATTCATTGCGTTTGTCTTGGGGAACTGGCGACGAATCTATTCGCCCACATTTGGGTTGCAAACACTGAGAAGAAACCAGGGTTGAAGAGCGAAACGACCGCCAGGTTGTAACTATCGAGGGGGGAGATGTGCTACGCCGCGTATGGATTGGCCTGCTATGGTTGCTCGTGGTGGGGAGCAGTATAGGGCTTGCCGCCTGCCTGCCCGAACCACCACCACGCAACATTCCAACAATGCCGGTCATTCTCGATATTACGCC
This sequence comes from Chloroflexus aurantiacus J-10-fl, assembly GCF_000018865.1. Classification (NCBI taxonomy): domain Bacteria; kingdom Bacillati; phylum Chloroflexota; class Chloroflexia; order Chloroflexales; family Chloroflexaceae; genus Chloroflexus; species Chloroflexus aurantiacus. The sequence continues at coordinate 2,690,369 of NC_010175.1, read as the reverse complement.
TGCACCAACCCTTGACATTGATGCCACGGCGACGGCCTATGCCAGCGCGCCACGCCCGACCCCGACAATTGCCGCGCTGTATGTGGTGCAGGCGGGTGACACCCTCAGTGCGATTGCCGAGCGCTTTGGCGTCACGGTTGACGAACTGGTGGCGGCCAATAATCTGACCGATCCCAATTTTCTGCAACCCGGCCAGACACTGCTGATCCCATCGTTGATCGCTACACCCCGCCCAACAACCACACCGACACCGTAGTTGAAGGGTGGCGATTGGGGTGCGAGGTTGTCAGGCGGGCTGAAGATCTGCCTGACAACCTGCCAACTCCGGAGTCCCTTCCACGTCGTGAGGCAGGGTTTTAACCCGCCGAACGCGGTCAGGCTGTTTTATGCAGTAGCACTAATCGCCAGCAGTTCACGTTACGAAAGCGTCGGTATTGCAGCTTATCGAGAATGGCCTGGGCAATTGCCAGTCCACGCCCGCGCTCTTCCCAATGTTCGGGCATAGCAATCGTAGTGTCTGGCATCGTCCAGGAAAGACCCTGATCGACAATCTGCGCCTCAAGAATGGTTGGTGTGCAGCGTAGTCGTAATTTGATCGGTGGATCACCAGGCACAACAGCGTACTGCAAAATATTGGCAATCACTTCAGCCAGGGCTGTACCAAACCGCATGCGTGTCTCTGCGCTGAGGTGGGTAGCGGCCCAGAACGTAGCCAGTGCGGTATGCAATTGTTCAATCCCTTCCGGGAGCTTCGCACTCAATTCGTAATCGTGTTCGATCCAATGCATAACCTGTCTCTTCGCAATGACCGCACCTGGTACCACATGCTGTGTCCGCCTGACCATTACAAACTGGCCTGTAACGCCTCTGTAACATTAGGAAACGGGCGTAACACCCGATTGAGGGTTGTCAATTCGAGCATGGCCAGGGCCTGTGCGCCCGGCTGAGCCAGGCGCAAATCACCCCCGGCCAGTCGCGCAGCTTTTAGACCACCGATGAGTGCCCCTAGCCCTGAGCTATCGACAAAGCTCACCTCACTCATATCAATCACAAGTAATCGAAAACCTTCATTGACCGCTTTGACCAGGCGTTGTTTCACATCATTTGCCACCAACAGATCGAGTCGCCCGCGCAACTGCACAACTGCTGCCTGTTCACCCACCGGATTGACGGTAATCTCCATGGTGACCTCTCTGATAACGTCGTTAAGCATACTCTGACGATGACTCCTCTGCAGGTTGGTACAATGCGGCGTCGATGACCACGCTGAGCATAACCAGATCGTACACGGCCCAGAAGACATTGACAAGTACCGGCATTCCATCGGTACGCCATCCCAGCGCCAGTTGGAGTAAACCTACTCCAATTGAAACTGCCAGCAAGACCATCATCAACAGTTGCCAGCGTACTAACCCAAAATAACGCCCCGCCTGCCTGGTCTTCGGCGTCACGATAAAGCCCAGTTTCTTACCAAACCAGACATTCGCTGCGGCTGTGACCACCGCCTTGATCCAGATGGGGAACAGGGCCAGACTGTACTGCTGACCGCGCCAGGTCGGTCGGCCCCAACTGATCACAGCAAAGAGCAACTGATTGACCAGCAAATATGGGGTCAGGCGCCAGAAAAATTCTGCCGAGAGCGCATTGACCGGTAACAACCCAAAGATCAGGAAGAGCACAGGAGCGATCAGGTATATGATCGTTGGCAAACCGGAAAAGTAGCTCCACATGGTATCGAGATAGGCCAGCCGTTGCCCGATGCTCAGCCCTGGCAAGAAGAGAGGATTCTCGCGTAAAAAGACCTGGATCGTTCCCTGCGCCCAGCGTAAACGCTGTTGCAACGCACTCCGTAAATCTTCCGGTGCCAGACCGTGCGCCAGAATCTCGTCGTGGTAGACCGAACGCCAGCCGCAAGCATGCAGACGCATCGAGGTTGACATATCTTCGGTGACTGAAATAGTAGAGATGGGCAGATAATCCATGGCCTCATTTACCAAGAGTGGAATAAGTTGCCGGACTGTCTCGATTGCCGCCAGGGGAGAGCGATCCCGCCTGGCCAGCTCGGCCAGTACTGCTTCATCGTGCAGCGACTGCATAATCTCGGCGGCTTCCACTGCCTGAATCTCGGCCAGATCGGCCATAATTTGCCGCAAATTTGCCGCAACCACCATCCGCGCCGCATCTTCGGCCCGGCGCTGAAATCGTTCGGTGACCTCTTGAAAAGTATCACCGCGATCAAGCTCCTGACGGGCAAGCTTTACTGCCCGCCGTAGGGCCTGAAGGGCAGGTGCGATCTGTGTTCGTTCGGATGGCGCCAGTTGCCGCTCAGCCCGCCGGATAACCGTATCTGCCTCTCGTAATGCCCGCCGGATACGCCGCTCTACATCGCGCACGAAGAAGCGGATACCGGTACGCGCCAGTGCTTCACGCCGCAGCACTGCATTTGAGCCACAGAAAAAGGCTGCATTCCAGCCATCTTTGCCTTGTTGAATTGGCCCATAGAAGAGCGGCGCCTGGCTACCGAAGGGATCGCCGGGCGGCACATTGATGAAATACTGGGGTGTCTGGACTAACGCCACCTTCGGATCGCTAAAATACCCCAGGGTACGATCCAGAATCTGCGGCAGAGGCACCTGATCGGCGTCCAAAATTAGAATATAATCACCGGTAGTATGTTCCAGCGCATTGATCAGGTTACCGGCCTTGGCGTGCCGGTCAAACCCTATCCATGCGGCTGAACGGGTGATGTAACCACACCCCTCCTCAGCAGCCATTGCACGCATCGCCGGACTATTGCCATCATCCAGGAGATACGTCTGATGAGGGTAATGTATGGCCAGCGCCGCACGCACCGTCTTCCGTACCAGTTCAACCGGCTCATTGTAACAGGTGATGTAGACATCAACCCGCAAACCTGGAGGTGCAGGTGGTGGCTCGCCCCGTTCCCGCAGCCGAAACACGGTCAGACCGAACAAAAAACTACTGATGTAGCTGTACAGTTCGGCCCCGAACAGCGCCAGGGAAAAGAGCCATGCATCCCAGTTGAGCGAAGCCGTGCCGCGCCAGAGCAGGTAATATGCACCCAATACCAGGTTGGTCACAACGAGGATTTTGATCAAACCACGCCGAAACGCCGCCCATTCATCAGTGCCCCAACCAACCACCCGCTCTAAGGCTGTAAGGGTGAAGGACGGATTCATCGTCTGCCTCTTATTTTCGCCGCAACCAGCGGATACGGATCACCAGCACTGCCGTTGCTACCAGAGCAATCAACAAGATCGATCCAACTACCTGCCAGGCAGGAAAACGTTCGAGCAGGGTCACTTCGATGCGTGGTGTCAACGTTTGCGGCGGTGTCTGAAGCGGATTCGTTAGTGACACCACCGTCGGGTCGGGATCGGCAGTGATCTGGGCCTGACTACCACGAAGCACCCGCAACAATGCCCACTCGCGCAACGCCCGTACTCCGAGCCGCAGACCATCACTATCAGCCGCATCGATGAATAGCACGTGCGCACCTGACTGCCACGGTGACGGCACAATGCTCAGGGTTGCCTGCACACTCCGACCAGGCTGGTACACAAACGGCGTATTTGACGGCGTATTGATCATTGCTGCCAGTGGATGTCGTTCCCGACTACCCAAAATAACCAGTGGCCCGTTACGATTATCACCAATGTCATTCGCCGTCAGTAAGATGGGTGGTGGCACATCCTTGAGCGTCACCCAGCGCCCCATCGCAGCGGCCAGCTCTAATCCAGCTTGAACTTCATAGATGGTCGGTTGGGGAGGTAACACCAACCGGGCATTTGTATCGGCCAGCAGCGCTGCTGGAAAACGCCCAAGATCATCAACGGCTGCCGGATCGTTGGGCAGACGCCAGGCTGATGTCGGCTCGATCACAGCCCATGCAGCCGACGGGTCTACTTCCTCACAACCGCTGTTTGGAAGATCGAGGTAGAGACGGATCTGAAGGTCAAGCCGACGGATCGGCGTGCCTTCCAGATCGCTGTTGAGTAGATCGGCCGGTAAGGTAAACCGATATTGCACTGGGACATTCGTTTCAACTTGCAAACGCTGCGATCCCAGGGTAATCCCATTGACGGCAGCGCTCACCCAGGAAGTTTGCGCTCTCAAGCCGGACGCAGTGGCAATTTGCAGATCGAGCGTACCACCTACCCGGACATCCCAGCCGGATGGCCGCTCGAAGGCGAAGTCGATCTGATGTTCACCAGCGCCCACCACCTGCCGACGATCTACGCCGAGCTGAGCAAAACTGGCGGCCCCATCACGCCAGGCTGCCGCAGGAAGCTGTGGTGGTGGTTGGGTTACGGCCAGCACCGCTGCTGCCGGCAACGAAGTGCTCAGTGCCTGAGCAGCAAAACGCAATGCCGTCGGCGTCGCTCCAGCTACCAGCAATCGTGGTGGTGATGCCGGTTCCACCATCAACAACCCATGATCGGGCGGCACTTCCTGACCGTCAACTTCATACGCTCTGCCATTCCACCGCACAGAACCCCAGTTTCCTTCGGGCAATGAAGCTAATGCCACCACGATGGTTGGAAGCTGTTCGGGAACAGTATCGCTCACGGTCAACACCGGAGCTTGCTGCGCTAACGCAGCCCAGCGGCCAATGGCGAAAGCGACCTGCCCGGCAGCCGCCAGCGTAGATGGTTCAGTTGTCGGGTGCAAGACAATTGTCGGCGGCGCCCGCACCTCCGGCGCGCTGAGTGGTAATGGCGCAAAGAGTGCAGCGACATCGGCCAGGGTTCCGGCTTCAACAGGCTGGAGATCGAGCCGAAGGGTTGAATCGCCCTGCACGACCGTCCAGAGAGCCGGGTTTTGCACTTCTTCGCAAATATCATCGGTCAGTCGCATGTGCAGACGAACCTGAATAAACAGACCAGGCCCGTCAAATCCCGCGATTGGCAGAACAACTGACAGCACCCCCTCTTCGGCATTGTCAGGAGTTAAACGGGCACTACCCAACGCACGTCCATTAAACACGACGGTGATGGTAGAGCGATCAGCCCGCAAGAGAGGTGAATGGGTGAAGCGCAGAGTCAAGACACCATTACTGCGCGGACGTAAGCCGGTCGGAATGGGAAAGTAGTAGTCCAGCACTGTATCAATACCGAAAGCGGTGCGATCACCGTAACCCAGATCGGCAAACCGGTGGATTGCCCCCTGTGCCGCCAGCGGCGCCGGGAACGCAAGCACCTGAAGAGACAGAAAAAGCCTCAACGTCCATCGCAGCAGTTGCTTCACAACCATAGGTTACGCCTCTGCAACCACATCTCGTGCCAGTACGACTACTGTCAGATCATCGGTGAGCGGACCAAGCAATGCCGGCACTGCCAGCAAGCGATCTACGATTGCAGTCGCCGACATACCATCATTGAGCAGATCGTTAATCTGAAGTGGATCGCGAGCTAACGCCGGCCACGGGTCGAGCAGGCCATCACTGAACAACACCAGCGCATCGCCGGGATGAAGCATCGTCTCGCCCTGGCGATACGGTTCGTGCGAAAAGATGCCGAGCGGTGCTCCACGAGGTTCGAGGCGATCACATTGTCCACCGTGACGACGAATGAAACCCAGGCCATGACCGGCATCAACGAAGGCCAGGGTATGGGTCAATAGATTCAACTGCAAGTGACAAAGGGTCACAAAACTACTGGTGCGATCCAGATCGGCGTGTAGGGCTTTGACGGCATAGCGCATATTGACTTCCGGCGTCGTATCACGAGCAACCGAGCGGATAACAGCGCGCGTGGTGGTCATCAACAACGCTGCCGACATTCCCTTCCCCATCACATCACCGAAGGTCAGGTTCAACAAATGGGGAGCCGGAAAATGCCAGTCGTAGAAATCACCACCGACATCACGCGCCGGAATACAGCGCGCGGCAATGCTATACCCTGGTAAGCGCGGCATCTGCTGCGGCAACATATCGGCCTGAATCTGAGCAGCGTGTTTAATCTCTGCTTCCAGCTCACGCCGCTTCTGATCGAGCCGCCGCTGCAACGCCAGATTCTCACGTCGTAATCTGAGATTGGTCATTGTCCGCTCAAGCACAACCAGCAGCTCTTGCCGATCAATTGGCTTTCGCAGATAATCATCAGCCCCGTGTCGGATAGCATTGACAGCAATCTGCTCGGAACCGAAGGCAGTCGTCATAATTACCGCCGGTTCAGCCCCATTACGCCGCACCTGATCGAGAACATCAATTCCACTCATTTCGGGCATGAGAATATCAATTAGCGCAATATCCACCCCACCCTGGGCAATGCGCTGCAGCGCCTCCATCCCACTCTGAGCGACTTCCACCCGATAGCCAGCATCCATTAACCAGATTTGCAAGAGTCGGCAAATATTGGGGTCGTCATCTACCACCAGCACAAGCGGTGCCTGATTCAGACGAGACGGTGTGATCGGTAGTGCGTGTCGTTGTGGCGGCTGAGTCAGAGACACATCGGCCACAACCACCTGATTACGTCCGTTGTGTTTGGCCTGATAGAGAGCTGCATCGGCCTTCTCAATCAGCGCACCGGCATCCAACCCCATATGCCACTCGGCGACGCCAGCCGAAAAGGTAACGCGCAACGGCTCACCTTCACGCTGATGCTCGATATGCGCAAACCGTTCACGCAGACTGTCAATCACCATCGCTGCACTACCGGCACGAGTATCCGGCATCACAATGAGAAACTCTTCACCACCGTAGCGCCCGATAACATCGGTTGCCCGTAATCGCTGGCGCAAGAGGCGGGCCAGACTCTTTAATACCCGATCACCCACCTGGTGGCCGTAGCGGTCATTGACCTGCTTAAAGTGATCGATATCAAGCAAGGCAACTGCGAGCGGCTGTGCATTGCGCCGCGCCCGTGCCACCTCGCGCATCAGGAGGTCTTGGGTAACGCTATGATTGAACAGCCCGGTCAGACCATCTCGTACCATCAGGCTCCGCATTGTCCGCGCCCGCCGAATCCGCGAACTAACCGCGGCGATCAGATGCTCCAGATTGATCGGCTTGGTGAGAAAATCATCACCACCACGGGCCAGTGCCGCCAACTGCACTGAACGATCAGTCTCCCCGGAAAGAAAGACAATCGGTACGCTATGATATTCCGGTTGCTGACGAATAACGGCTGCCAGTTCCTGTCCATTGCAGTCGGGCATATACACATCGAGCAAGATCAGGTCGGGTTGCTGCTCGGCGAGCAGGTCTGGCACTTCCATAGGATTGGTTGTGGACACAACCCGCATCCCAACCGCACGAAGCGCCAATGCGTACACCTCGGCCATCAATGGCGAGTCGTCAACAATGAGAACCATATACGGCTCGCTGCTCGTGCGCTGGGTCAACTGATCGATCTGATCGATCAGCAGACCCACATCAAGAGGACGGGTAAAATACCCGCATCCGCCGGCTCGAACAGCAGCCAGCCGCAGATGGAAATCTGCGGAAGTGGCAGTAAAGATGATCGGAATCGTGTCCCCATACCGATCATGCAAGATAGCTGCCGTAGCAATGCCACTCTGAACACCATCCTGCAAATCGACATCGAGCACAACAAGGTTTGGCAACTGGCGTTCAACCGCGGCTAACAAATCGGCACTGCCCAGAAAACTCTCGGTAACATAACCAAAATATGCGATCTGGCGTGTCAACTCAGCAGTCTCTTCAGCATTACAGCCGGCAACATAGATCAGAATTGCATCACTTGCCACCTGGGTTGATTGAACGGATACCTGAGATTGCAACTTGCGTTCACGCAGCGCATCCAGCAAACCCATCACCAGTGGCACAAGATCAGACAGCGCTGTTAGCTCCTGATTAGTAGATAACCGGGTTTGTAAGGCGGCATCAAGGGCACGGGCGGCATCACTTACCGCCTGCAAGCCAAACGTAGCTCCTGAACCCGCCAGATTATGGGCGATACGCTGCAAAGCAACCAGATCATCGCGTTGCAGCGTACCATCCTGCCATCGCTCCCAGAGAGTGGTGATGTGCGCAATCTTGTCTTCCAGTTGATGAAGATATTGTTGCTGCAACTCGACAAAGAGGGAGTGGGCTTCATTAGTGTTTCGACTCATACGGTATATTGCTCCCTCAGTCGCCAATAGTACCGGTCGCGTCCGACAATAGGCGACACTGATGACCTTTTGTTATCTATATCGATTGAACGTGTTCTGCTATCCGTATCAACCGATGATCAGTACCATTTTAGTTACGAAATGCTGAAGATAATTGTTCCGTCTCAAAATACAACGATTGGGGTAGCCAATCATTATTAGATTGCAAACCGATTCAGTACCGGGAAGAACAATTTCACCGGGTTTTGATCAACGACTTGTGATGTTGAGCGGGTCGGTGATACCTGGAGCATTGTATTAGATCAGTCTGATCTTACTTTTGGTTCGCTCTGTTATGTGTAGGCTTTCACAGCAACCGAACCAGCATCGCCAACTATCACAAGTCGCATCCATATAGTTCATGTATATCACGTATTTTCAGATACGGGGCACAATCCTGCCACCATGTCACCAAATAACGAAAACACCGGTTGTATGTGTTGCAGAGCGAGCCTGATAGTGTCAATTATACGCGATGACGACCTGACTTAGCTTTGGATGGTGGGGTCACAACAACCAGGGCAACCCCAATTGAGGCCACCACCAAACCTATAATTGCCAGCAACCCTAACCGTTCACCGAACAACAACCACGCCTCCACCGCCGTTGCCGGCGGCACCAGGTAGAAGAGGCTCGACACACGGGCTGCTGAACGTGCCCGGATCAAGACCATTAAAAGCAGAATAGCACCTATCGATAGAACAAGGGTGAGCCACAACAATGAGCCAATCAGCTCTGGTCGCCATTCAATCTCATGCGTTTCAAAGAGCAGTGCCAGTGGTGCTGTCAATGCCAGTGCTCCCAGATACTGTGCCCAGGTACCGCTTAACAGCGGCAGACCCACACCAAAGCGTTTCTGATAAAGGGTACCGGCCGTGGTCGAGAGTAACGCAACGATTGCACCGGCTAATGTTATCGGTGTCACAACCGGTGTGTCGGTAAACAGCAACTTATCACCAACAACTGCCGTTACACCCACCAGTCCTAACGCGAGTCCCAGCCACTGCCGGGCAGTAATCTGTTCACCCAACGTCCACTGACTGAACAGTGCTGTCAGGACAGGTTGCAGACTGACAATTAAGGCGGTCAATCCCGCCGGCATACCACCATCAATAGCAAAAAAGACCCCACCCAGATAGCCACTGTGGAGCAAGACCCCGACAATCGCACTGTGCCCATACGCAACTGGCTGGCGCAACCATGGCTGGCGAAACATGATCGTCAGCGCACCCAGCAAGATCAGTACCAGCACGAAACGAATGCTAAGAAACGTGAATGGCTCGATATGGGGCAGGCCATAGCGTGCCCCAATAAAACCGGTACTCCAGAGCAACACGAAGAGCAGTGGAGCAACATTGGCGAGCAGTGATGTGGTCGTTTGGCTTTTCATACATACCTTTTTTCAGCATTGCAAAACTACTATACATTGAAGATTGAGTTTTATGCTACACTAGACTATGTGCCGGATGTCACGATATGAACCTGACAGAGGAGGTCGCAGATGAGCTGGCGAGGTTCTGGCAGAAGCAATTTCCGTTCGCGCAGCAGCAGTAATGGAGGTTCGACGTTTTCGGGAGGAAGCGCCGGTGGGCCACCATTGATTGTGATGATGGGTCTGGCATTCGGTGCTGGTTTGATTATGTTGATTGTCATGATTGCATCCAACGCAACGGCTGGCGGCTTTGTGGCTGCGACACCGCGACCAACTGCTACCCCACGCCCTACGGCTGCACCTGCCCCAACGCAGCCCCCGGCGGCTCAACCAACCACCGCTCCGGCCACGCAGGCAGCCAATGCACCGGGTGGTTCGAATGTGGTCAATGAAACGCCTGCCCAAACAGTTGAGGTACGTGCTGCTCCAGATGCCCTGGCGTTTGCCCAAACATCACTCTCCTTACCGGCAAATACGGTCGTGCGCCTCGATTTCGTCAATCAGAATAACCTGGGTGTCCAACACAACTGGGTGCTGGTAAATGGTGGCGATGATGTAGCCGCCGCTGTCAATACTGCCGCTCAAAATAACGCCGATGCTCTCTTCGTGCCACCACCTGACACCCCAAATGCACTGGCCTGGACGGCGATGCTCAATGCTGGCGAGAGTGGCAGCGTCACATTCCGTACTCCAGCCCCGGGTACATACCTTTACATTTGTACCTTCCCCGGGCACTATCTGGCCGGTATGAAGGGAACATTAACGGTAACGCCGTAGCGATTTTCTGATGCCGACGGTTGCGGCTAGTCGTTTACGCGACGTTCCAGCACTGCCATGACTTCAACGTGTGGTGTGTGCGGAAACATATCGTAGCCGCGTAAACCGACAATCCGGTACGCCGACTGCAAGTGTTGGAGATCGCTGACCTGCGTCAATGGATTACACGAGACATAGACAATCCGCTGCGGGGCGATTCTGATTAATTCCTGGCAAACCGGCAGTCCTAACCCGGTACGTGGAGGATCAACCACCACAACTGGCAGGCTGCCGGTTGGTTGTTCCCGCAAGTAGGTCAGCGTATCCGCACAGATCGGATGTATATTCGACACCTTATTCATCAGCGCATTCTGGTGGGCAAGCTGCACACTCTCAGCTACTGACTCGACACAATCGACTCGCGCGGCTGATTGTGCCAGATGTAGACCAATAACACCAACGCCACCGTAGAGATCGGCGACCCGCATCGTAGCATCAGGTGCGGCTGCGGCAACTGCGTCATTGATCAGCCGTTCGGTCAGATGAATATTGTTCTGAAAGAAGGTATTTGGCCCGATAAAGCAGGTAAAGTGCCCAACCCGCATTGCCAACCGATCAGCTCCCCAGTACCGGCATACTTCGCCAAACGAGACATCGGTGAGCGAGTCGTTGACCAGCCAGTGAAAGCCGACCACTCCCGGTTGAGCCAGGGCGGTAGCAGCCAGATCTGCCATTACAGCCTCCTCACCGCCTCCAGCCGTGACGGCAGCGAGCAACAACTCATCATCAGGACTACGCCGTACCACAACGTAGCGCAAAAAACCGGTATGGGTGCGCACATCGTAATCGGGTAGTCCCAGGTCAAGCGCATGCCGCCAGACTGCCTGGGCAGCAGCGAAGGCAGTTGGTGGGATTAGATGACACGTCGTCAATTCGATGATGTAGTTGAATTTACCGCGAGCACGCAGCCCGAAGCGCCCCTTGGTGGCAACGTAATCCATCCGGGTACGGTAGGCAAACGGGTCAGGTGAGGCAACGACTTCTAAAGCCGAGGCGTCAATCCCACCTTCTGCGTACAGCATGCGCAGGATCGTCGTTTTTGCCGCGACCTGATCCGCATAAGTGCGATCCTGAAAGGCACAGCCACCACATTCACGAGCATGTGGGCACAGCGGCGTCACAGGTTGACCGGCCAGAACGCGATCAACGATTGCTTTACGGAGGGTTTTAGTGGTAAAAGGTGGCATATATCAAGCGTACTTCGCATTCAGTTTCAAAACAGGGATCGAGTAGCACAACGTTTACATTCACGAACATCGCCCTCAGAACAATACCCTCACGCTGACGGGCGTGTATACGCAGCTTTACCTGGAGTACGGAAGCCCTGCTTCAATATTTCCCATCTGTGACACAACCGGCGGTACGAGTTGGTTTGAGGTTCTCTCCAGTGCGTCTTAACGATATTACTCGTTCATCACGATGATGCAGATGCCACAAAGAGTCGCATCTGCAAAAAGATACTGATGTAGCACGGGTTTCAGAGTGCTACAGTTTTTGCATAATCAGGTCGCGTTGTTAGGTGGCGGATCACTTAATCTGTAACGTAAAACGCGACATGCCTTTATTGCTCTACATACGTTAGCATCTGCCAGACGTTGTTTAACCATGGTGAGGCAGCGAGAGCATAATGGGCTATCGCTGTTCACCTGCATCAATTCAACAATTCATCGCCACCGTTGCGTCGGTTACGAATAACCGATGTCTGCGTCTCCATCCAGCGTTGCAATGCCTCTTGTGGTGAAGCAGCCACCTCAAGTTCACTCAGCTCAATCCCGATATGGGTGAGGGTAAGCGCCACCTGTGATGAAATACCGGTGAGGGTGACTCGACAACCAAGCAATCGCAGGGCGCGCACCGTCTGCGTCAACGCATTGGCAACCGCTGTATCGATGACCGGCACGCCAGCGACATCGATAATCACCAGGTTAACCCGTCGTTCATAGACCAGTTCCAGCAGACGGCTGGTAATCTTACCGGCCCGACGACTATCGATACCACCAACCAGAGGCGCCAGCAGCACACCATCGGCGATTCGCACCGCCGGCGTTTCAAGCTGGCTCACCAGTTCGAGCAGCTCTTGCTGACGTTGGTTTTGCTCTTGCAATTCCACACGCTGCTGTTCAATTGCGCGTGCGCGTTCTTCTATCTCACGTCTGGCAGCCTCGGCCCGGGCCGCATTTTGTTCAGCCTCAACCCGTGCTCCGTCAAGCGCAAATCGGGCAGCGGCAAACGCAGCAACCTGTACCAGATAGCTTGCCAGTACACCAATATCGGCATAGACACTATTGAATAGGCCATCATTCAAGACATCACGCCCCAACAAGATGCCAATCATTGCCAGACCGATACCGGCTACCCACTGCGTATTGGTAATCGCGACAGCAAAGGCCAGGGGAGTGAAGAGCACTATCGTTTGTTCATCAAGCGGTAACCCAAACGCCACCACCAGCGCCACACCGGTGGTGGCAAAGGCACGTGCGCCTTCCCAACCGCGCCAGTAGAGCCAGGTTGCTACACTAAAAATCGCCGAGACGATGAGGGTCAGGATAATCGTCAGCAGCGGATCGCCGACGATGAGATTGACAAGACCACGAATCAGTGTATAGCCGGCCATTCCGCCCATCAGCACAAATGCCAGTTGCCGTTGATCAATTTTCACACAGCCTCCCCATCATACTCCAGGATGTATTTGGACACACAGGCAGAGGTCAGACCCACCGTATGGAAGCGTCACCAACATTGGCCGCTGCTCTTGCCTCGCGGGCGCATAGGCTGAAGCCCGTGCAACGTTTCCCGTATCGATAAGCAATCCGGCCAGACGGTATTATTATCATCTTACCTCACCGCACCGATGAAGAGCAAGGCAGATGACAGTTGCACCTGTATCACACTGCTGTTGCTCTCATCGTCGGTGATTGTCCGACATTCTTTAGTTCGAGCCTCAATCTCCAAACCGCTGGGCAATTGCCCGGCGCACCGCGTCCACGTCAGGCGGTAATTCTATTGGGGGATTGGTGTACTGCCCGACAACATCGCGGAGCGTACCTTCATGATACTCTACTTTGAAGCGGCTGAACTTGAGGCCGTGAGCAGTTGAGATGACAACAACCCGATCACTTCGCTTGATCTCACCCCGTTCCACCAGTTTGATCAGGGCTGCCAGCGCGACCCCAGTATGTGGACAGGCGTAAGCGCCAGTTCGATCAGCGCGAGCCGCAGCATCGGCCAGCTCCTGTTCGGTCGCCTGTTCGACGATGCCGTTGAAGCGTTTGAGAATGCTGATTGCGCGATTGATGCTTACCGGATCGCCAATCTGAATTGCACTGGCGGCAGTAGGCTGAGCCTTAATCGGCTCATACTCGCGAAAACCGGTTAGGTACGAGCGGTAGAGTGGGTTGGCATTGGCGGCCTGCGCCGTGACGATCCGTGGCAGTCGATCAATCAGGCCCAGTTCGTGCATCATCAACAAACCCTTGCCCAGAGCAAAGGTGTTGCCTAGATTGCCACCCGGAATGATGATCCAGTCTGGCACTTCCCAGTCAAATTGCTGTACAATCTCGATCCCAACCGTCTTCTGCCCTTCGACCCGCAGTGAATTGAGCGAATTGGCAAGGTAGATACCGTTGTCGGGATTGGCAGTAATCTCGCGCACGATCCGCATACAGCCATCAAAATCGGTATCAAGCGCCAGTACCAGCGCACCGTGGGCCACCGGTTGTACCAGTTGAGCGATACTTACCTTCCCTTTCGGCAGGAAGACAATGGTAGGAATGCCGGCTGCTGCTCCGTAGGCCGCCAGTGCCGCAGACGTATCGCCGGTTGAGGCGCAGGCGATTGCCCGGATCGGCTTGCCCTCGCTGATCATCTGCTTGACCACACTAACCAGCACTGTCATACCGAGATCTTTGAACGAACCGGTGTGAGAATTGCCACACATCTTGATCCAGAGGTCTTCCAGCCCGATTTCACGCCCGAAACGCTCGGCCCAAAACAGGTTGGTTCCACCCTCAAACATACTGACCACGTTGTCGTCAGATACAATCGGGCAGACCCACTCTTTCTTCCCCCACACCCCACTACCATAGGGCCAGGCTGTCCGCATCCAGCGCTCATCAAACAGGCGCTTCCATTCTTCCGGGCTGCGTTGGGCCAACGCTGCCATATCATGCTGTACTTCGAGTAAGCCTCCCGACCGGCTGTAGTACACGACCTCGGTCAGAGGATAACGTTCGTTTGGGTCATCCTGGGCAGCAAACCATGCGTGATACATATCATTCGCTCCTGCAACCTATTCCAGTTCAGCCTGAATTTGGGCCAGAATCCGTTCAGCCTCGGTGCGCCAAAATCCGGGTGGGGCCAGCCGCACGTACTCGGTCAATTCGGCAATAGCGGCCCGACTATGATGATTGAATCGATGAAACAGACCACGTTGCAGGTAGGGATCAGGCCAGTCGGGACGTATGCAGGTTGCTGCATCCAGATCACGGATCGCGGCGTGATACTCGCCTAACTCGCGTCCCCGGATCAGACCCCGTCGGTAGAGGGCAATCGCCAGGTCTGGCCACGCAGCCAGTGATCGATCAAAAGCACGAACTGCCTGTCGGTACACATCGCGATCAACGGTTCGTAAGCCAATCTGACACAGGCTCAAACCGTACAGATACCACCAACCGGCCTGTAACCGTTGCCAAAACGATGGGAGGGACGCTTCACTCATGGCCTTCTCCGACCTGCAATGCTGCTGTGCAGAGGAGTATATTTCTCGAACGTCTATCATACACTATCTACGAGGAGAGCGTGAACGTAACCGGGATTCACACAGCAGGCAGTTTTTTTCTACCAGGCAGTGCATGGGCCGCGTCGTATGGAGTAGAGCAACCCTATCTCTGCACCACCTCACCTCACACCACTATCAGCGCAAAGACAGGTCGCTGCATATGCACGGGCACGACCACAGCGGCAAAGGACAGGGCTGGGTGAACCGTGTGGATCACGACGACGGTTACTTCAAGACAGGAAGAGCCTTGTTAGATGCGATACGTTCAGCACGACACCGCATCTCTCTGTTGCATGAGATGAGTTGCTGGCAGAAGAACATTCTGAAGCACAAGCGGTCTGCTATAATTGCCATGGAGATTGTAGACTGTACATGGTCTACAATTACACGCTTGCAGATCACATACATATGCTGCACTGGCAGCCACTGCCAATGCTAGGGAGGATTGGTCAATGCGGCATGTCCGCGCACTTCTGTTAGGTCTTTCATTGCTGGCTCTGGTAGTCTCGTGTGGAGGATACATCTTTCTCGGTGAATTGCGCGCAACCCCGGCGACTACCGGCGAACCGGTTGAGTTCATTGTTGAACCCGGTGAAACTGCTGACGATATTGCCACCCGGCTGGGTGAAGCCGGTCTGATCCGTCAACCGGCGCTGTTTCGTTTGCTGGTACGCTGGCGTAATCTTGATCAGCAGATTCAGGCCGGACGCTACATTCTCAGCCCGACGATGACCATGAGCGATATTTTGAAGGTGTTGCAGAGTGGTCAGGTGGTGAATGACATTCAAATCACGATTCCGGAAGGATTGCGGCTCGAGGAAATAGCGGCCATCATCGCAGCGGCAGGCCTGGTCAGCGAAGATGAATTTCTGGCGGTTGCCCGTGATGGCGAGCGCTTCCGTGCCGATTACTTCTTGCTTAATAGTCTGCCGGCGGGTGCGACCCTCGAAGGGTACCTCTTCCCAGACACCTACCGTTTTGCGCCATCGGCAGATGCTGAAACGATTGTGCGCAAACTACTCGACCGGTTTGTCGAGCAGTACAGTACCATCGAACGCTCGGTACGGGTTCCCGGCGTTACTGTCCATCAAATCGTAACGATGGCTTCAATCATCCAGCGTGAAGCTGCCTTGTTGAGTGAAATGCCTCAAATCAGTGCAGTATTCTGGAATCGGCTCAAGCCCCAGTATGCCCCACTTTTTGGCGGTGGCCTGCTCGGTGCTGATGCAACTGTACAGTATGCCTTGGGATACGATCCCATTGAAGGAACCTGGTGGCAGCGCGAACTGACGGTTGACGAGCTGGCGGTGCAAAGTCCGTACAATACGCGAGTTACGCCCGGCCTGCCCCCAGGGCCAATTGCGGCTCCTGGCCTGGCTGCACTGACGGCGGCTGCCCAGCCCGATGAGACATCACCGTATCTCTTCTTCGTCGCCAGTTGTGAGCGCGATGGTTCGCATAAGTTCGCTACTACTATCGAAGAATTTCGTGTCTATGAAGCGGAGTGGCTGGCGTGTCAGTAGGATCAACCACTACAGCAGAGATTTTATTGATCGGCGACCCGGTAGCACACTCACGTTCACCGGCGATGCACAATGCGGCACTGGCAGCATTAGGGATTGCAGCTCGCTATCGGGCAGTACAGACTACTGCTGCTGAATTACCTGATCGTCTCGCCGCGCTACGTCAGCCTCACTTCCTGGGTGCGAACGTGACGTTGCCACACAAACAGGCGGTCATCCCCTTACTCGACGAGATCGAACCGGCAGCAGCGCGGATTGGGGCGGTGAATACGATTGTGCGTCAGCCTGATGGCAGGTTGTTGGGTGTGAACACGGATGCTCCCGGTTTACTGGCCGATCTGGCGGCTGCCGGTTGGACACCGGTCGAACAAGAGGTTGTCATCCTGGGTGCATCAGGGGCAGCGCGTGCTGCCACTTTCGCACTGGCTGATGCCGGAGTGAACGGAATCACGATTGTTAATCGGAGCCTGATGCGTGCTATTGATCTGGCCGCAGCCGCAGCCGCCAATCAGCCGGCTCTGCGTATTCGTGCCTTGTCCCTGAGCGATCCGGCAGTAACAGATGTGATTGCACATTGCACGCTTTTGATCAATGCCACCGCCCTGGGATGGCACGATGACGAAACGCCTATCGCTGACCCACCGGTAGGGGCACATTGTCTGGTCTACGATATGGTCTATCGAGAAACAGCTCTCTTACGCGCCGCAGTCGCTCGCGGCGCACGGGTGCGCGATGGGCGTGGGATGCTGGTTGAGCAGGGCGCACTGGCTTTTGAGCGTTGGACAGGCCGTCCGGCGCCACGTGAAATTATGTGGCAAGCCGCTTTTGGGGTGGAGCACGGGCCATGATGGATCTCATCGTTGTGGTAATCGGTCTGGTGCTGGGCAGTCTGCTGAATGTGATGATCATTCGCCTGCCACGAGAGCGACGGCTCATCGGCTGGCCGCGTTGTATCCGCACCGGTCAACCTTTACGCTGGTGGCAGTTATTACCGGTGATCGGCTGGCTACTCCAGCGTGGTCGCGCTGCCGATGGTCGTCCCCTGCCGGTCATCTATCCATTAGTGGAGATTGGCAGTGCGCTCTGGTTGTGGCGCCTCTACGAACTCTACGGTTTTGGGCCACTCTTTGCCTATCTGGCCTTCGTTGGAGCGGTCTTGATCGTGACCGGCGTGGTTGACTGGCTTTACCGCTGGATCTATACATTTGTCATTCTAGGTGGAGCAATTATCGCTTTCATCTGGGGTTCGCTGGTTGGTGCCGGCTGGCGCGAATTGTTGCTTGGTGGACTGATTGGTGGGGTTGGGTTTTTCTTTCTGTACCTGCTGGCACTGATCTTGTTCCCGGCTAAATCGGCACCTTTCGGTCTAGGGGACGTCTATCTGGCTATCTTCATCGGTGCCGCCCTTGGATTACGTCACCTCGGCCCGGCCCTGATCTACGGTGTCTTCATGGCCGGTCTGGTGGCGGCTGGTATCCTGATCGCTCGCCGCTTCGGACGTCAGACACCGGAATATCTGCCCTATGGTGCCTATTTGTGTCTGGGAGTGCTGATCTACGTCGCACTCGGTAGTTACCGGTTGATGTGATGAACACACCTGTGATCGGCTTGATTCCGGCTGGTGGGATGGCAACCCGTCTGGGGCCGTTACCGTGCAGCAAAGAACTCTTGCCGGTTGGTTCCTTCCAAACCCCAGACGGCCTTCGTCCACGACCGGTCATTACCTATCTCCTCGCGCAGTGGCAACGGGCTGGTATTGGCCAGGCGCTGATTGTGGTCAGACCTGGCAAATGGGACATTCCTGCCTATCTGGGTGATGGGAGTGCCTTTGGGCCGCGCCTCGCCTATCTGACCGTTCACGAACCGCACGGTGCAGCCTACACCCTGGCTACCGCTCTCCCTTTCATTCAAGATCGTACCGTTGTCCTCGGTTTACCTGACGTCATTCTGGCACCAGACGATGTCTATGCGACCCTCCTGAGTCACCACAGCACAGCTCAACCGGACCTCACCCTCGGTCTCTTTCCATGCACACACCCTCAATCAGCAGACATGGTTGCACTGGCGGCTGACAGTTGTCGGGTTACAGCCATCGAGATCAAGCCTGCGCAAACCGATTTACAGTGGACGTGGATGGCGGCTATCTGGGAGCCGACAGTAACCACCCTCTTAGGTGAGGTCGTAGCTGCTGACCGCACTGCGCGTACCCAGAGACAGACGTGCCCGGAATTACACATTGGTGCCGTCTTCCAGGCCGCTATTGCCCGTGGCTTGCGTGTTGAAGGCGTTACCTTTGCCGACGGTAGAGCACTCGATATTGGAACACCCGCGGGTTGGGAAGCGGCAGCGCACTTTACAGGTTGAGATTGATAAGCTGCCGACAAGAACGCCGGATCATACTAACGCTTGTGCAACGATGCACATTGTTCAGGTGTTCCCCCCCGTGCTAAGGCGCCACCAGCGGCTCGCTGGTGGATCGGCACAGTGCAAGAGCGTCGGTTCAGCACTTCCGTGCTCAGGTGCGCTGCATAATCGGATAGGGTATCACGCGACTACTGCTCTCAGAGGTAATCCAAGACATCTCCCCACCCTAACCCATCCAGCGGGGGCGGGAGTCACTGGTGCAGCGTGCGGTAGTACTGTGTCAGGGTGTGAGCGAGCCGGAGGCTCGCGATCCCAAGGGGATACCAGTCTCAGGCGCAGCGGGGCATCGTTCAGACACCCCGCTAGAGTGGGGATAGTGTATTCGGCTTTCTCTGCTACCAGATTTGACACGAGCTGTACACAACAACCTTTTACCCCGACGACACCCCTCAAAACACATCAGCCACCATAATCGTCTGGTCGCGACCTGGGCCAACCGAAATAATGCCCAGGCGGGCACCAACCAACTGGCAAATGCGCGCCACATACGCCTGAGCAGCTTCGGGTAAATCGGCAAAGCGACGAACATGCCGCGTTGGTTCACTCCACCCCGGCAGTTCTTCATAAACCGGTTCGATCTGATCAAACAGCGCTGTCGTGGTAGGGGGATATTCCAACAGGGCGTCGTGCAGTTTATAGCCTGTACAAATCTTGAGTGTCTCCAGGCCATCGAGCACATCAAGTTTCGTGATTGCCAGGGTATCGACGCCGTTTACCTGCACTGCATAGCGCGCCATCACCGCATCAAACCAGCCTACCCGTCGTAGCCGACCGGTTGTGGTGCCAACTTCTGCCCAGGGTGTACCGATCTGACGCAGCACATCAGCCACCGACCCATCAACTTCAGTAGGGAACGGCCCTTCGCCGACGCGGGTTGTGTAGGCTTTTACCACCCCGATCACCGAATTGATATGCGTCGGACCAATACCACTACCCTGACATGCACCGGCAGCACCTGGAGGTGAGGAAGTCACGAATGGATATGTGCCGTGATCAATATCGAGCAACGCACCCTGCGCACCTTCTAGTAGTACTGGCAGATCCTTCTCTAATGCCCGGTGGATGATCGGATGAACATCGGTGATATGATTGGCAAGCCGTCGCCCATACTCCAGATAGGTCAAATAGGTATCGTGCAGTGAGAGCGGACGGGCATTGTAGAGTTTGGTCAGCAGTCGATTCTTCTCTTCCAGTACTGTGCGCAACCGGTTTAGCAGCGTCTCTTCGTGCAACAAGTCACCCATTCGGATGCCGGAGCGGCTCATCTTGTCGGCATACGCCGGGCCAATACCACGACCGGTGGTACCAATCCGCCCTTCACCGCGTGCTTCCTCTTGCAACTGATCGAGCTGAATGTGATACGGCATGATCACATGCGCGCGATCACTGACAAACAATTTAGCCGTGGAAACACCCCGTGCTTCAAGCTCCTCAATCTCTTTGATGAGTACTTCCGGATTCACCACCACGCCAGGGCCGATGACATTGACGATGCCCGGATCGAAGATGCCAGAAGGCACCAGATGCAGTTTAAAGGTACCAAGATGGTTGACAACCGTATGTCCGGCATTATTGCCGCCACCGTAGCGAATGACCAGCCGCGCCCGCGCAGCCAGCAGATCGACCAGATGGCCTTTACCCTCATCGCCCCATTGAGCGCCAATTAATGCAACTACAGGCATCGCCTCTCTCCTGAAAGATTGATTCTGCTACGAGTCAGATTCTGATCACCGGCTCGTTTCCTCTTCGACTCCGCCCGACATTCTCTGGTAACGTGATCGCTGATCATTCTGATCAAGCGCGCAGTGCCGCTCGCAGACCAGACAATGCCTCATCAACGTGCTGCGGCTCGATGATCAGGGGCGGGAGCAGGCGAATGACATCTTCACCAGCCGTAGCGACTAACAGACCATGGCGATGAGCCGCTTCACGTACAGCACTCGCAGAACCGGCAATGCGCACACCACGCATCAGGCCACGTCCGCGCAATTCGATCACCTGATCGGCGTGTTCATTAGCGAAATCCTGCAACGCTTCATCGAGATAATTACTTACCTGCTGGACATGGGCCAGGAAAGCCGGATCGCTAATTTTGCGGAACACGACGGTGCCAACTGCAGTTGCCAGCGGATTACCGCCAAAGGTTGTGCCATGGTCGCCTGGATGAATGGTATCGGCAACGTGTTGGCCCATAAGCACCGCACCAATCGGCAGCCCACCGGCTAACGGTTTGGCTACCGTCATCATGTCTGGCTGAACACCGAGCTGCTCGTGTGCCCAGAGCGTGCCGGTACGCCCAACCCCGCACTGAATTTCATCAAAGACCAGCAATGCGCCATAGCGCTGGCACAGTTCGCGCACTCCCTGCATAAAGGCCGGTTCAGCGGCACGCAGGCCACCCTCGCCCTGCACCGGCTCAACCACCACGGCACAGACATCATCGCCCATCACGGCTGCCAGTGAGTCCAGGTCGTTGTAGCGAGCAAAGCGCACACCGGGCATCACCGGCATAAACGGCTCCCGGTATTTTTCACGGGCGGTAATGGCAACTGCTCCCATAGTACGCCCGTGAAAACTGCCGTCGAAGGCAACAATCGTTGTCTTGCCTTCGCCAACATGGGCACGAGCGTAGCGACGTGAGAACTTAATCGCCCCCTCAATCGCTTCAGCTCCACTGTTGCAGAAAAACGCCTTGGCAAACGCCGGGCTGCTCTGCACCAGGAGCTTTGCCAGTTCAATTGCCGGTTGCGTGTGGTAGAGATTGGAAACGTGGATGAGGCGTTCAGCCTGATCATTGATCGCTTTCAGAACGTCACGATCACCATAGCCAAGCGCATTCACCGCAATGCCGGCGACAAAATCGAGATACCGCCGACCTTCACTATCGTAAAGATACACCCCTTCGCCACGTTCAATGACGAAATCGGCGCGTACATAGCTCTGCAACAGATATTGGTGATCGGCTTGAATCAGTTCTGCGGCGCGTTCGCCGGTCATAGCATATCCTTTCCGTCGCGGTGGATGATACGTTCACAGGCGCAATTATACCACCGGCAGCAGAGTCGCTGTGGTAATGACGGTTGTCGCTGAACGTTCGGTGGAGGGCGCACGATTGGCGGATAGTGCCGTATAACTGTGCTACACAGGGTCCGGTAATGCTTCCGTCCTCCACTGCTTCACAGGTAGTCCTAACCGAAAATCAACCTGTTGTACTATAGACGACGCTGATCACTTTCGGTACGATGATTTGTAGTGACATCATCCTGAAAGCTGTGAGGTCTGCCGTGACAGCCGTCATCGCCCAAACCCCTCCTCTCGATCCGCTCAACCAGATCATTACGCTGCTTGAGCAGCTTCGCAATCGTTTACCATTCGCCGAAGAGGAGCTGGTACGCCACACCCAGTTACGCGCTATTCTTGCCGAACAACAGGAACGGAGTGCGGAAGCCCTTGCTGCATGGCGTGCTGCACTGGCAACTCGCTGGGAGTGCGAGGTGCGTGCCCAGCGGCTCTATGCGCACGTGCGGCAACAGGTGATCGATGTTGTTGGCGCTGATACGCGATATTTACAACTCTTTGAACCAGACTCGGCAGCCGGTGCATTGACTGCGACCGATCTGCTGAATACTTTGCGCCGTCTGGCCGTTGTGCTGAGTTTGATGCAGCCTGTTCCTTCTTTCTGTGAACAGGCACAGGCCGACATTCAGGCTATGGCATCCGAATTGCAGGCTGCTATTCAGCACGCCGAACAGTGCGAAGAAGAGCGGCGCCGGGTGCAAGCTGAACAGCGCCTGTTGCTCGATTTGTGCCATCGTTCGTACCGCCGGACACGACAGCGGATTGCCAGTCATCTAGGCGGATGACATACTGCTAGAACCTATTTCAAAAATGTCTTCTTATGCTACAATAGTGGTATGAGCAGACATGATCTCACCGACGACCAATGGGCGGTGATCGAACCGCTTATCCCCAAGAAACCACGTGCGCGGGGTCGTCCACGCAACGACGACCGCCGGACACTGAATGGTATGCTGTATGTGCTCCACACCGGCTGTGCCTGGGCAGACCTGCCAACGGAGTACGGGTCCCCCAGCACCTGCTGGCGACGATGGCACGCGTGGTCGCAGGACGGGACGTGGGAGCGCATCTGGCGCACCCTCCTGAGCCGCCTCGCTGCCGACGGCACGCTGGACTGGGCACACGCGTTGCTGGACGGCAGCGTCGTTCCGGCAAAACAAGGGGCACTGGTGGAGGCACAACGACGGTTGGTAACGGCGCGACGGTGATGGTCGTGGTCGATGGCACTGGCGTGCCCATCGGCCTGCACGTGGATAGCGCACAACCACACGAACGCACCCTGGCTGAAGCGACGGTGCGGACCATTCGGGTACCACGCAACCGCGGCCGGCCCAGCACGCGACCACAAGAAGTGGTGGCGGATAAAGCCTACGACTGTGCCGCGTTGCGCAGCGACCTGCGTCGGCGCGGGATCACACCCACCATGCCAGCTCGTGAGCGGCGCAACCGTCAGCGGCCAAAGCGCGGGCGTCCGCTGCGTACCGGCCCAAGCTATCAGCACCGCTGGAAGGTCGAGCAGTGCTTCGCGTGGATGGACACGTATCGTCGGTTGGTGGTGCGCTATGACCGTCATCTGCATATCTACCGTGCGTTTTGTCTCGTTGCTATCATTTTGTGGTGTATTGACCGAATTTTGAAATAGGTTCTAGACTGCCGGCACTTTCGGGGCCAGTTGGGCCAGTTCGCGGCGAAGCTGGTTGATGCGGGCAATCGTGTTGCGCTCATCACCAACACCGGTTGCCAGGTGATGCTTTTTATGCGCCAGTTCTGCGCAGGCTTCGTAGAAACGACTAGCGGTGGCGTTGCGTAGCCGGTTGCGGAGCTGACCACTGAATGATTTCGCAGCATTGTAATGACCCGGTGCAATAATGCCGGCCATCACCTCTTCTGCCAGGTAGGTAGCGATGTGATGCTGCTCGCGCCGAATCTCCCAGATCACCAGGCCGAGGACAACGATCCAGAACGACCAGTCGACCAGTAACGTCAGGCCGAGTCCGGTGAGGCCAAACTCACCGGCCAGGAATACGGCCATGGTGTTGTGGAGAGCGTGCAGGCAGACAGCCAGCAGCCAACCGGCAAAGGGGGAAATGAAACGAATAAAGCGGTTCGGGTGCAGCCGCGACATCGCCAGCCCCAGGCCGATCCAGGCAGTATACACAGCGTGGCCCCATCCGCCGAGAATGACGCGCAAGATGAAGAGGGAGATTAAACCGCCAACCCCACTCTCCTGATAGCCCATGAAGTAGAGGTAGAGCAGGTTTTCAGTGGCGGCAAAGCCTAATGCGGTGATGGCGGCGTACAGCATCCCATCGAGCCGCGAGTCGAACTCTTCGGGGAAGGCGAGCATGATAATGACAACGGCAATCCCCTTCAGACTCTCCTCTACCAGCGGCGCCAGCAGGGTTGTGCCGGCAACTTCAGCAGAGGCTTCCCCAATGAAGATGGCCAGCGAGACCTGCGCCAGCCCTGTCCAGACGATGGCGCCAAGAGTTGCGACAAATGCACCCCAGATGAATGCCCCAAACAATAACCGGCGTGGCTCTTTCTCAAACCGGTCGAGCCAGTAGGCAATTGCAGCGTAGATGAATGCCGGTACAAAGCTGAGGATGGCAGCAGCGACAAACCCGATCATAGGACACCCTTCGTGCTCGGTATGGTTCCCCCTAAACGCGCATCAATGCGGGTAGCGGCATCGAGTGCCCGCCCGAACGCTTTGAACAGAGCCTCGATCTTGTGATGGTCGTTGCGCCCGTACATCACCTGTGCGTGGAGATTGAAACGACCGTTGAAGGCAACACTCTCAAACAAATGGGCCACCAGATCGGTACCGAGCTGTCCTACGCGCATTGTAACAAAATCAGCCTGTACCACACAGTACGGTCGGCCACCAAGATCGACAGCAACCAGCGCCAGTGCTTCGTCCATCGGCACAAAGCTGTGTGCGGTACGTACAATGCCGGCCCGCTCACCGAGCGCCTGATCAATGGCCCGACCCAGGCAAATACACACGTCTTCGGCAGTGTGATGCTCATCAATGTGGAGATCGCCCTGCGCCCGCACCTGAAGGTCGAACAAGCCATGGCGTGCCCACAACGTCAGCATATGGTCAAGAAAACCGATACCGGTCTGCACATCAGCCTGTCCACTACCATCGATGGTGAGGGTAAGGGTAATGTTTGTCTCACCGGTCACCCGCTCAATGGTCGCCCGCCGGATTCTATTCACTACGCTGCTGACTTCGCTCACTGCTAAATCCCTCCGGGTAACGCCGTCGCAGTTTCTCGATGTTGGCCGCCATGACGGTACTCAAGCGCACATCAAGTGCATCGCAGGCCAGAGCCGCATACCAGAGAATATCACCCAACTCTTTCAATAATTCTTCACGATTGAGTGGATGACCATGAAACAGATGTTTTTTCACGGTGTCGGCAAACTCGCCGGCCTCGCCACTCAGGCCAAGCGCCGCATTGGTCAGACGCTCACGCGGTGTCAGACCGGCAGCCAGCGTGCGCATTGCCAGTTCTTGATAGTTATCGGCGTTCATGACGACTCCTCGCCAGCAATGAGGCTTAACAGTTCGGGTAAGACATGGCGATTGCTGCCAATGCCTTCGTTGTGGTAAATGGTCGGCACACCCTGCCAGTCGGTGTAGGCACCACCAGCTTCGCTCAAAATCGGCAGCAGGGCTGCGGCATCCCAGACGTTCATTGCCGGATCGAGCGCAACTTCGGCGCGACCGGTGGCTACCAGAACGTAGCCGTAGCAATCGCCCCAGGTGCGGAACAGGCCGGCACGCTTCAGAATACGCTGAAAAGCTTCTGATCGGTTGTAGCGTTCGTAGCCGTGAGCCACCGTCCCGACGACCAGACTCTCGCGTAGGCTGGAGACAGACGACACCCGACAGGGTTGATTGTTCCAGTAACAACCCAAACCCTGCGCGGCTGCCACAGTTTCGGCCAGCGCCGGGATATGGATGACACCAAGCACAGGTTCACCTTCCCGCAACAATCCAATCAGCACTCCGTAGAGTGGCACGCCCCGCACAAAACTTTTCGTACCGTCAATCGGATCAAGCACCCAGCGGTAGGTAGCGTGTTCACTCCCGGTCAGACCATCTTCTTCACCAAGGACGGCGTGATCAGGGTAGGCCGCCTGAATAGCGGCGCGCAGATGACGCTCGGCCTCCCGATCAGCAATCGTCACCGGCGACTCATCGGCTTTGTGTTCAACAGTGATACCACGCTGAAAATAGCGCAGCGTGATCTGGCCGGCCTCGTAAGCGATCTGGCGGGCAAAGTCAAGCGTGTGGGCAAGTGATATGCTCATCGGGTCACCTCAGCAAGCATCGCGATCAGCGCATCTGTCTGGGCAGGAGTACCGACGCTGATCCGAATATAGCCATTAAGCAGCGGCGTCTGATAATGGCGCACTAACACACCGCGTCGTTCGAGCGCCAGTTTGAGTTCGCGGGCATCACGCCCTTCGACCCGACAGAGGATGAAATTCGCCACACTTGGAAAAGGGGTTAGAAACGGGAACGTATTGAGATGCTGAAACAGACGCTCACGTTCGGCGACGATAGCCTGCACCCGCGCCCGCAATTCGTCGGCGACGGCGAGTGATGCCACAGCGGCGGCCTGAGCAGCAACCGAGACATTGTACGGTTGCTTGATCTTCCAGAGTTGCTCACTCAGCCAACGCGGGAACAGGCCATAGCCTACGCGCAGCCCGGCCAGACCGGCCCATTTGCTGAATGTGCGGAGAATGGCCAGATTTGGATACCGGTCGAGCAGATCACTCGCACCGACCGGTGCGTGTTCTGGCTCAGCAAACTCAATGTACGCCTCATCAACAACCACCAGCAGTGGCAATTCAAGAATCTGGAGTAGTTCGCTGCGTGGCAGTGGGTTGCCGGTTGGGTTGTTAGGCGAGGTGAGGAAGATGGCTTTGGCACCCTGCGCTGCTGCCCGGGCAATGGCCGGTAGATCAAGACTGAAATCGGCACGGCGCGGGATACTGATCACCCGCCCACCACAGATACCGGCATCAAACCGGTACATGCCGAAGGTAGGTGGACAATCGATGATCGCATCGCCGGGACTGATAATCAGGCGTAAAACCAGGTCGATCAATTCATCGGCACCGGCTCCGCAGAGGATTTCCTCCGCTGACCGACCGGTGTAATCGGCCAGCGCCTTCCGCAGCGCCGTCTGCTCTGGGTCGGGATATATATGGTAGGTCGCAGTCGCCTGAAGTGCGGCCAGCGCTGCCGGTGCTGGGCCGTAGGGGTTTTCATTCGCATCGAGCTTGACAATCTGCGCCACCGGCAGGCCAAGGCGATCAGCCAGCACTTCTAGCGGTACAATCGGGGTATATGCTTCCAAATCGGCAATCTCAGGACGTATCAGACCGGACAGAACCGACATCATAGTAACTCCATAGTGACGAGGGAGCGCATACCAGCGAGTATGATACCACAGACACAACAGCTACGTGGTATAATTCAAGCCTTGAATAGTTGAATTGAGGGAGGAAGCAATGACCCCACGAGCACTGGATCGGCGCGCAGCGTTGCGGGCCGAACTGCTCGGTCTCGTGCGAGAGCATGTGCCCGACGAAGCTATTGAAGCGCAGATCGAAGCACTGTTGGCCGAGGTATTGGCTGAAGAACCCGTTGTCGAACCACAGCCGGTTGTAACCGATCATCTCCCCCCTGACCAGCGCATTGTGGTGACCGGTCTGGGCGTTATCTCGCCGTTTGGGGTTGGTGTTGAGCCATTTTGGGCTGGTCTCGTTGCCGGGCGCAGTGCGATTGGTCGCATCACCTTTTTCGATCCGAGTGATTATCCCTGTCAACTGGCAGGCCAGGTAAACGATTTTCATCCACAGGAGTTCATGGATGCGAAAGAGGCGCGCCGGATGTCCCGCGCCAGTCAGATGGCCGTAGCCGCTGCCCGGATGGCCCTTGACCACGCTCGCCTGCCTCTCGAACGTATGGCACGCGATGAGATCGGTGTTCTGATCGCCAGCGGGACTACCTCGATGCCCGATGTAGAACAGGCAGTCACCACACTGATCCAGCGTGGTGGCATGAAAATTAGTCCTTTCTTCATTCCGGCAGCCCTGCCGAATATGCCATCCAGCCAGGTCGCCATTCACTTCGGTTTACGCGGCTACACAACTGCGATCTGTACCGCATGTGCTGCCGGCGCGCAGGCAATCGGTGAGGCGGCAGAGATCATTCGGCGCGGCGATGCCGAAGTGATGCTGGCCGGTGGCGCCGAAGCTCCCATTACTGCCCTCAGCCTGGGTGCATTCTGTGTCATGCGCGCTTTGAGTACGCGCAGTAACCACGAGCCGACACGGGCATCGCGTCCGTTTGATGCGCTGCGCGATGGCTTTGTTCCCGGCGAAGGGGCAGCCGTGCTGGTGCTTGAACGTCTGAGCAGTGCCCAGCGACGTGGCGCGCCAATCCTGGCTGAGTTGATCGGGTATGGCGTCTCTGCCGATGCCTATCACGTTACTGCTCCCGATCCAGATGGTGAAGGGGCGGCGCTGGCAATCCGGCGGGCATTGCAACAAGCCCGACTGGCACCGCAACAGGTTGATTACATCAATGCCCACGCCACCAGTACACCGGCAGGTGACATTGCGGAAACCAGAGCGATTAAGCAGGTGTTCGGTGAATATGCATACAGTGTGCCGATCAGTTCGATCAAATCGATGATCGGGCATCTCACCGGTGCTGCCGGCGCAGTTGAGGCAGCAGCCACCATCCTGGCACTGCACCACGGTCAGATTCCACCCACCATCAACCTCGAACATCCCGATCCCGAATGCGATCTCGATTATGTGCCGAATGTTGCCCGTCAGGCAGCCATTCAGGTCGCAATCTCGAATTCGTTCGGGTTTGGCGGGGTGAATGCGGTGCTGGCCTTCCGCAAAATGCCGTGAGCGGATACAATGGTATGGATGGATCACGGCATCCGCTTGCCGTGCGATCTGTTGCCAGCCGCCTGCAAACGATGATTACCTGATATGTGGCATGTGTACGGTCACGAATGGGCCATTGAACAGCTCCGCAGTAACATCCGCAGCCAACAGGTAGCCCACGCCTACCTCTTTGCCGGGCCACAAGGACTCGGTAAATCGCTGCTGGCATTGCGCATGGCGCAGGCGTTGCTGTGCGAACGGCAGACCGGTGATCCCTGTTTGCAATGCCGTTCCTGTCGCCGTATCGATCACGGCAGCCATCCCGATGTCCGCATTGCCGGGATGGAAACCCAGGCCGCAGCCGCCAAAGCCGAAGATGCCGCTCGTCAGAAAGAGCTGAAAATTGCCACGATCCGCGAGTGGCAACGCGATCTGGCCTTGCGCCCATACGAGGCACCGCGCCGCGTGCTGATCCTCCACGACGCCGACCGCCTCAGCGAAGAGGCGGCAAATGCGATGCTGAAGACGCTGGAAGAACCACCAGATTACGCTACGCTGCTGCTGGTGGCGCATAGCAATGAGTTGCTGCCGACCATCGTCTCGCGCTGTCGGGTGCTGCGATTACGACCGTTGCCACGGGAGCAGGTAGCGAGCGCACTTCGTGATCAGGGTGCCTCCAAAGACCAGGCTGAGATACTGGCCGCCTGGAGTAACGGACGAATTGGCTGGGCCATCAATTTGTTCAACGATCCGTCGGCACAGACTGCCCGTCGTGAGTGCCTGGATGCGTTAATCGCGCTATCGTCAGCCCCGATCACGAGCGGACTGCAATGGGCTGAAGAACGGGCCAAAGAATATCGGGCCGGCGATCAGGCAACCGTCTTGATGTGGCTCGAATTGTGGCAGAGCTGGTGGCGTGACGTGATGTATGTTGCTGCCGGCTGTGATGAGGCTATCACCAACATTGATCGTCGGCCTGAATTAGCAGCCCTGGCCGGTCGGGTAACGCCCGCAACGGCGTTTGCTTTTCTCCAACAGATCATGACGGTGAGCCGGCAATTGCTGGAAAACGTCAACCCGCAACTGGCGCTTGAACACCTCGTCTTGCACATACCGCGCTCTGGCTAGCGGAGGAAGTCATGCATCATCCATCGATCTTCGCTCTCCACGCAGCAGTCATTGACGACTATCGGACATTTGTCGAGTCGTTTATCCGCATTGCTGATGATCGGATTCGGGCTTCGGTTGAGGAGAAACTTGCCCGGCAGGAACTCTGGCCAGAGCCGCTTGTTCAGCTCAGCCCAACTTACAAGATGGCGCAAACCGTCGATGATCTGGCGCGGGCCGGGATGATCAGACCGGAAACTGCTCACTTCTTTCGTACAGCCTCGAATGCACCGTTTCGTCTCTATCAACACCAGTACGAGGCGGTTGAACGCGCTGCTCGCGGCGAGAGTTTTGTGGTGACTAGCGGCACCGGTTCCGGCAAAAGCACCTGCTACTTTCTGCCCATTATTGATGATCTGCTGCGCCAGACCAAACCTGGCAGCGGCGTGCAGGCACTGATCATCTATCCGATGAACGCACTGGTCAACTCGCAAGAGCAAGCTCTGCGCCGTCTTGCCGATCAGTATCGCGTGCAGTACGGACGTGAATTCCCGATCCGCTTTGCCCGTTATACCGGTGAAACCAGCGAAGAACTGCGACAAGAACTCCGCCGTAACCCACCCCACATTCTGCTGACCAACTATGTCATGGCAGAGTTGATGCTGGTGCGCCCTGACGACCAGAAGCTGATCGGCGAGACGATGAAGGGGTTGCGCTTCCTGGTTTTCGACGAACTGCACACCTACCGTGGCCGCCAGGGCGCCGATGTTGCAATGCTGATCCGTCGCCTCAAACAGCGCTGCGCCGCTCCCGACATTCGCCATATCGGGACATCGGCAACGATGGTAGCCGGCTCAGAGGCATCTGCCGAAGAGCGACGGCGAGTGGTGGCCGAATTCGCTTCTCGTTTCTTTGCCCATCCGATCAGCGCCGATCAGGTGATTGAAGAGACCCTTGAGCCACTGACGATTGGTGGTCAACCGACGGAAGCCGAGTTACGCACCGCCTTGACCGAACCCCTCCCGGCAGGCGACAATCTGCTGCGCTGGGAAGCGTTGCGCCGCCATCCACTTGCCCGCTGGCTCGAATACGCCCTGGGCATCCAGACCGATACCGATGGCCGGCTGGTACGTCGCCCGCCGCGTACCTTGAGCGATGCGGCCAGTGAACTGGCTGTAATGACCGGCTGCACTCCCGAAGAGAGCCGCAAGGCGATCCAGCGCATGCTGGAAGAGGGTAGTGCCATTCAGCGCTCTGACGGTCGCCGGGCGTTTGCCTTTAAGTTACACCAGTTTATCGCCCAAAGTCACCGGGTGTATGCCAGCCTGGAAGATCGCCAGACCCGCCAGATTCAGCTCGAAGGCGTGCTGCGCAATCAACAGGACAAGCTCATGTTCCCTCTTGTCTTCTGCCGTCATTGTGGTCAGGAGTATTACGATATTGTGTTGAAAGAGAAACGGCAGGCAGTCCCACTCCTTGACTTACGGATGTATGAGGACGACCGCAGCGCCCGTCAGGGATATTTAATGCTGGCTCACGAATCTGATGACTGGAGCGAGGAAAAACTACCTGACGAGTGGTTTAATGCCAGGGGCCTGTTGGACAAGAAATGGAAATCGCGGGTACCGAGAAAGATGTGGGTGCAGCCTGACGGTAATTGTAGCGAGTATCCACTTCCCAACAGCCAGCCCATGTGGTTTCAAGAGCGGCCCTTTACCATTTGCCTGAATTGTGGTGAATGGTATGACGGACGGGCGACAGAGTATACCAAACTCAGCACCCTCTCCAGCGAGAATGTATCAAGTGCGACTTCAATCCTCGCCATTTCGCTGTTGCAGCACGCGCAACGTACCGGAGCTGCCAGCGACCGCTTGCTCTCGTTTGTTGACAACCGTCAGGACGCCGCGTTGCAGGCCGGTCACTTTAACGACCTCATCCATATTGCTGTAATCCGGGCAGCACTGGTGGAAGCGTTACAAACCCATGGTGAACTGAGAGACAGTAACGTTGCGGAAGAGGTTGTCAAATATACCACTCTACAGCTCTCCGACATTGCCAGGAATAGTGAGCTGCGTAGTAATGCGCCAATGGCAAAGGAGGTATGGAAGACCTTCACCGATCTGGTGGAATACTGGCTGTACGAAGACCTGCAACGCGGCTGGCGCAGCATCGTTCAACCCAATCTTGAGCAACTCAAGCTGCTCAAGATTGCTTACACCGGACTCGATGAATTTTGCACTGACAACGCAATCTGGCAGGGTGTGTTGCAGCGCGTCCCGGTGGATCAACGAACGACAATTGTGAACATGGTGCTTGATGCTATGCGGCAGCGGCGGGCAATCAGTGCGCGCTGGTTGCAAGAAGAGAACCAGGGTGAGCTGACCAGACGGATAACGAATCACTTGAATGAATTTTGGGGATTTGATGCTGACGATGCGAGCGGTCTCCAGCCTGCAACCTGTGCCGTAGTACGCGGACAGTCCAGCAAGCCGGTTAATGGCATCTCGCTCGGCCCCCGTAGCCGCCTTGGACGGGACATTCGCAAGAAGCTCAATCTGCAACCAGATGAATACATCACGTTGATGAAAGCACTCCTTGATGAGCTGGCAGGGTATGGACTGGTCGTCCGCCTGGAGCCAATCGCCGATCACCAGCGCTTTCAGCTCAACGCAGCCTGTCTACGCTGGTGCAAGGGTGATGGTCTACAACTAATGTCGGCAGATCACCCATCCTCAGATCAGAACGGTGTGCAAAAGGATCGATCCAATCGCTTCTTCCGTCAGTTCTACCTGCAAAAGGCGCAATCACTGGCCTCGTTGGAAGCTCGCGAGCATACAGCGCAGGTGGTGGCACCGGGTGAACGCGAGCGTCGTGAGAAGCGCTTTCGCTGGACAGAAGCGGAACGAAACGATCCAGGCATCAATCGGCCTCTCCCCTTCCTGGTCTGTTCACCAACGATGGAACTGGGCATTGACATCGCCGACCTGGAACTGGTACATCTGCGCAATGTGCCACCAACCCCGGCCAACTACGCTCAGCGTAGTGGACGGGCCGGACGCCAGGGCCAGCCGGGGTTGATTATCACCTACTGTCGTGCCAACCGTCCCCACGACCAGTACTTCTTTCGCCGCCGCCACGAGATGGTAGCCGGTAGTGTCCAGGCACCGCGCATTGATCTGACGAGTGAGGCGTTGGTACGTGCCCATCTGCACGCGATCTGGCTGGCCGCAGTCCGCCTACCGCTGGGGCATTCGATTGGCGATATAATTGATCTCGATAAGCAAGACCTGCCCCTCACCCCAAACACGCTCCACCAGATTCGGCTATCACCGGCACGCCTGCGTGACGTGCGCGAACAGATTGAGTCGGCGCTGTTGAGCGATGATCTCAGACGGATCGCACCGTGGTACAGTGAACGCTGGCTGGAAGATGCCCTCAACGAAGCACCAGAGCGATTTGATCGAGCGTTTGATCGCTGGCGCGAATTGTACCGCATCGCCATGCGGCAATCAACTGAAGCGAACAATCTCTTGTATAGCCGCGATAAAAAAGTGCAGGATCAAGGCAAACGGCTCCTGGATGAAGCACTGCGCCAGCGCAACCTGCTCCTGCAAGACAATGTTGCCAGCGAGGAGAGCGATTTCTACCCCTACCGCTACCTGGCTACCGAAGGCTTCCTGCCCGGCTACAACTTCCCGGCGCTGCCGGTGCGTGCGTGGATCAAACGTGGTGATGGTGAGTTCATCCCGCGCCCACGGGTGCTCGGACTACGCGAATTCGCGCCGCACAACTACATCTACCACGAAGGCGCCAAATGGGAAGTGGTCAGTTTTCGCACTGCGGCTGATGGCCTGCACAATCGCCGCTCAGCACGCAAACTCTGCTACACGTGCGGAACATTTACCGATCCCGGTGATGATCGCTGTCCGGTGTGCGAAACGCTGTTCGATGGTGAGAACAGCTACCTGGCGACCCTGCTCGATATGCCGAATGTGACAACCCGGCGCCGTGAGCGTATCACGTCTGAAGAGGAAGAACGGCGGCGGCGCGGCTTTGATATTCTGACCACCTTCCGTTTTGCGCCCAACAATGCCCATCAGATGAAGGCGCATATTGTCAACGCCACCGATCACCTGTTTGAGCTGACATATGCCCCGGCAGCAACCATCCTCACCATCAATCGGGGCTGGTTAGCCGGCAAAGAGTCTGGCTTCCTCGTCAATCTCGACACCGGCGACATCGTCAGCGAACAAGACCTGCTGGACGATAATGGGCCGCCACGTGCGAAACCACCGGGCGAGCGGGTCTTTATCAGCGCCCAGGAAACGCAAAACATCCTGATGATGCGGTTTATCGGTCAGCAGACAGGTATCACCGCGACCGATTGGATTAGCCTGAAGCATGCGTTACGCTTTGGCCTGGTCGAGACATTCCAACTCGATGCGGATGAAATCGGGATCGAAGTCGTTGGCCGTGACCAATGGCAATCACTCCTGTTCATCGAGAAGAGTGAAGGTGGCGTTGGCGTGCTACGACGGCTGATCGAAGAAACAGCCGCTTTTCCGCGCATGATTCGTGCTGCCCTGGAGCTGTGCCACTTTACGGTAGACGGTCAGGATACGAAACCGGAATGCACGGCGGCGTGCTACGACTGCCTGCTCAGTTTCTCGAACCAACACGAGATTTTACAGATCAACCGGCATACGATTCGTGATCTCCTGGTGGCCTTGAGTCAGGCCGAACTGCGGCGCGAAAGCAACCGGCGTTCGTATGATGAACATCTGGAGTTCTTACTATCGCGCATCGATCCGCAATCCGACCTGGAGCGCCGCTTCCTAAAAATGCTCAAGGCGCACAATGCCCGGCTGCCTGACAATGCGCAAGAACGGATCGCTGAACTGAATTGCGTTGCCGATTTCTTTTACGACCCCAACATCTGCGTCTTTTGCGATGGCAGCGTCCATGACGAACCAACCCAACAGACGCTTGATAGTCAGATTCGACGCGATCTACGCGCACACGGTTATCGGGTCATCGTCATCCGGTATGATCGCGATTTAGAGGAACAGATTCGATCATACCCTGACGTATTTGGTATCAGCGGATGAATTGATGGCGCAATCCAACGCTCGTTCTCTGCCAGACAGCCACGCACTGGTAGAGAGCACAGGTACCGGAGTCGAGTTATGTTGCCGCTGCTGAGCGTGCGCGAATTACATGTGGTCTTCGCCGCCAAACCGATCTTGAGCGGGATCACGTTTGATTTACGCCCGGGTGAGATTTTGGGCGTGGTCGGCTTACGCAGCGCCGGTAAGTCGGTTCTTTTACAAGTCCTGGCCGGCATCTACCCGCCAACCACCGGCGAAGTTCAGATCGATGGTATACCACTGGCCTGGAAAGCCCAATCTGCGCGGCGCCTGGGGATTGAGTTCGTCCCACAAACCCCGCCATTAGTCGAGATCATGCCGGTGCTAAACAACATCTTCCTTGGGCGCGAGCGAGGCAACCGTCGGCTCGATCAGGCCACGATGGCGACCATCGCTTATCAGTGGCTTGACCGGTTTGGTTTACCGCCAGGACTGGCCCATCAGCAAACGGCTGACCTGACCGAAGAGGAGCGGCAACTGATCGCACTCATCCGGGCTTTCGTGCGGCCTGTCCGGCTGTTGATCCTTGATGAAGCCTTCTCGGCACTGAGCTTTATGCGCCAGCAAGCCGTCTTGCAATATCTGCGCGAACTGGCGGCAACCGGCGTCGGCATTATCTTCAGCAGTGACGACCTTAATCTCATTTTCAGCATCACCAACCGCATCCTGGTCTTGTATCAGGGGCGTCAGGCCGCACTGCGAACGACCGGTGATACGACACCGCGCGATATTGTCGAGCTGATGGTCGGTTCGGTACGCCAGGAACGAGTCACACCGCTGATTTGGGCCTTTGAAAACTACTATCAGGCTCAGCAACAGGCCGAGACACTGCGTCAGCGCCAGCAACAATTGCAACACAACCTGGACGAACAAGACTCGCTGAATCGGGAACTGGTACGGCAATTACAAACCCAAATGATCGCCCTGGATCAGCTCAATCGGGCTTTGCAAGAGGCAAATCATCGCCTGATTGACGAACGTGAAGCCGAACGGAAAGCCCTGGCCCGTGAACTGCACGACCAGGTCATCCAAGACCTGCTCAGCTTCAATTATCAGCTTGAGCACGTCGAAGAGGAGATTGACCAGGAAAGCATCCTGGAAGAATTGCAGCATATCCGGCGGGGCATCCGGGAAGTTGTCGCCATGCTGCGCCAGATGTGCAGCGATCTGCGTCCTCCTACCCTGGATAGCCATGGTCTGGCGGCTGCCCTCCGCTCCCTGGTAAGCCAGTGGAGTGAGCAAACCGGTATTCGTGTCGAGCTGAAAATCGCTGAACCGTTAGAACGCTGGTCAGAGACCATCGAACTCACCGTCTTTCGGATCGTGCAAGAGGGGCTTAACAATGTGCGCAAGCATGCCCGTGCGACGCAGGTCGTGCTTGAAGTGCGCCGGACATCAGCAGCGGGGATTATGGTTCGCTTAGCCGACAATGGCAAAGGGATGGCTACCCCACCCGATCTGCGCAGCCTTTCAGAGCAAAAACACTTTGGCCTAATCAGTATCAGCGAACGAGTTTCCCTCTTACGCGGCACCCTGCGGATCGGCCCCTCGGCATGGGGAGGATTAGAGTTACAGGTTGAAATCCCCAATCCAGCACCCTTCCCGACAACCGAAGGGATTGGGGTGGTTTAGAGAACTTTCCGCTTACGGCGCAGCGCATCCTCAACTACCTGGCGCACCGTAGCGGCGTCGAGGTCTTTTTTGTCGAGAAACGCCAGAGCGCCTGCCTCTAGACCCAGACGGCGAAACTCGCGATCAGGGTAGGCACTGATCAAGATCACGCGCACATCGGCCTGAGTCGTTTTGATGCGGCGCAGACATTGAATCCCGTCACCGTCATTCAAAATAACATCAACAAACACCAGATCGGGCGTGATCTGCTGAAGCAATCGCACTGCCTGATGACAATCTTCAGCCTCATAAAGCTGCGCTTCGCCACAGGCTTTGCCGATCATCCGCTTCAATTGCGCACGATACCGTTCGTTATCGTCAACGACCAGCACGGTCAACGGTGCGGCACCGCTACCTGCGGCCTCACGGTTCTGGGCCGCTTCGTAACCGGTTTCAGCCAGTAGTTCAGGGTGATGAATAGCGAATTGATACGCCTCAAGCCGGCTACTCACGTGAATAGCACGGTAGAGTGCTGTCAGATGGTTCTCGATGGTCTTGACACTCAGATCCATTTCTTGCGCCATCCGCCGGTTGTCGTAACCCTGGGCAATCAGGCGCAAGAGTTCGCGTTGGCGCCGGGTCAGCGTGATATGCGGTGAGCGGGTGATCTGAGGTGCTGCCTGAATAATCCGGCTCAGGAGAGGGCTGGAAATCCAGTTCCCGCCGGCCATAATGCGTTGCACCGCCAGTTGCAGATCGCTGAGGGGCTGATCCTTGAGGTGATAGCCATTCACACCAGCCGCCAGCAGACCGACCACATAGGACTGATCGTCATAGGCACTGACAACCAGAATCTTCATTGCCGGATAGGTAGCGTGAATCTGGCGAATCGTGGCAATTGGCTCAAAATCAGGCATAGCGACATCAACGACCAGCAGATCGGGCTGGTGTTGCGCCAGCACGGCCAGTAATTGCGGCCCATCAGCCGCCTCGCCAACCACCTCAAACTCCGGTAGACTGGCCAGCGCGCTCCGCAATCCGGCGCGCACCACCGCGTGATCATCGGCCACTACAACGCGCGTTGTTCCCATTGCCAATGCCTCACTACAATCCCAACCCAGGAATTATCTCCGCTTCATTGCCAGTAGTTGTTCATTGAGATAAAGGATATTATCCCCGAAAAAGGATTGTGAGGCAAACAGGGGTAACTCGGAGCAATGTTGTATCATCGGCACCGGGTACGCTATGCAAACACCGCGAGCCAGGAAAACCGACATCCTGCTTATAGCCAGTGTAGCTGAAAAAGTTGAGGACTGTACCGCGTTGCACTGATCACAAATGCGGAAGGTCGCGCAGCAGATACCCTTACACAAAGGATGGGGCGGGTTGTGAACCCGCCCCATCCTCGCTGGCGCACCACAAGGTCCGGCACCGCCGAACCATCATCCAGTGATGAAACAATCGCCAACCGTCACGCTGAACGACCGCGCCGGCGTGTGGTAACGTCGAAGATCACCGCTGCCACCAGTACCAGACCACGCACGATGTATTGATACGCAATATCAATACCCATCAGGTTCATACCGCTGGTCAACGAGACGTACACTAGAGCACCGATGATCGAGCCAATCACATTCCCAACCCCACCGGCAGCCGAGACACCACCGATATATGCGGCTGCAATCGCATCCAGCTCAAAGAGCGTACCGGCAGTTGTGGTCGCCGAGCGCAATCGCGAGGCAAACAGCACCCCCGATAGGGCTGCGAGCATACCCATTGAAGCAAACACAATATAGGTAATGCGCTTGACACTGATCCCGCTCAACTCAGCTGCTTCAGGGTTACCACCAACCGCATAGATATGCCGTCCCAGCACCGTCTGCGTCGTCACAAAGTGATAAATTGCTACCACCAGCAGCACAATGACCATCGTCCACGACAGGCCATTGTAGCCGGCCATGATCCAGGCCAGTAAGCCGATCAGCGTCGAGATGAAGACCAGCTTGAGCACAAACATATCGAGGGGCAACACCTCGAAGTTATACGCCAGCTTTTTGTTCCGGGTGCGGATCTCACTCAAAACGTAAGCCACAATTGCCACTACACCCAGCAATAAGGTCAGCGTGTGATAACCGGGTATCAGGCTGAAAGGTACATCAGGAATAAAACCGTTACCAATCGCATTAAATGTCTCGTCTTCGATGATAATCGTACCGGTACCGGCAGTCACCAATTGCAAGGCGCCACGGTAGATCAGCCAGCCGGCCAGCGAAGCAACGAAGGACGGAATCTTCAATTCAGCTACCGGAAGAGCGGTCAACAAACCGGCGAGAGCACCCATCACCAGTACCATGGGCACGACCACGATGGTGGGTAATTCCCAAAAACGCAGGGCAATTGCGGCGACGGCACCGAGAAAACCGGCCAGAAAACCGACCGACAGATCGATATGGCGAATGACGATCACCAGCGTCATCCCGACCGCCAGCACCGCAATATAACCGGTCTGGTTGATCAGGTTGCTCAGATTACGCGACGAAATAAAGATACCGTTCGTCGTGATCGAAAAGATGATCATGATGACGAACAGGGCGATGAACATACCATATTGACGGATATTCTGCCCCAGCACGTATTGTAAATTAGCCAGAAACGTTGCCTGTTTCACTTGGGTTCTGGTAGCCATGCCAACTCCTTACCTCGATGTAACACCTATCATCACTCCTCGTTGAGGATATACCGTTAATAATCGACTGCCAGGGCCATAATCTTTTCCTGGGTTGCCACGGCAATTGGTAGATCGCCCTTAATCCGACCACCGGAAACGACATAGACCCGGTCACTCATACCGAGGACTTCGGGCAATTCCGATGAAATCATGATGATGCTCATGCCATCTTCGACCAACCGATTCATAAGTTGATAGATTTCATACTTGGCCCCCACATCGATACCACGAGTCGGTTCATCGAGAATCAAGACATCAGGACGAACGAAGAGCCATTTACCGAGACACACCTTTTGCTGATTACCACCACTCAGATTGACAACCTGTTGCTCGATGGTAGGAGTTTTGATATTCAACGATTTACGGTATTCTTCAGCAACCTGAATCTCAGCGTTTCGATCAATAACGCCCTTGTTCGCCAGCGCACGCAGGTTCGCCAGCGTGATGTTCTGGCGCACGTCCTGGATGAGGATCAAGCCTTTTGCTTTGCGGTCTTCCGAGACGTAAGCCATACCGGCGGCAATCGCCTCACGCGGATGTCTGAACTCACGTTTACGACCTTTGAGCCACAATTCGCCACTCACGCGATAACCCGGTGCATTGCCGAACAGACTGAGCGCCAGCTCGGTGCGACCGGCACCCATCAAACCGGCCAGGCCGACAATTTCGCCGCGCCGTACCTGCAAATTAACATCGCGCAACAGATAGCGGCCCGCTTCTGCGGAATAGACTGTCCAGTTGCGTAGCTCAAGTACCACCTCGTCACCGGGCTGATGATTGCGTGGCGGGTAGATATTCGTAATTTCACGCCCAACCATATTGCGGATCAGCGCCTGTTCGTTCACTTCGCCCTTGTGAGCATCGAGGGTACAGACCGTCTTCCCATCACGGAGAACGGTCACCGTATCGGCAACTGATAACACCTCTTTCAGCTTGTGTGAAATCAGAATGCAGGTCACACCCTGATCGCGCAATTCGCGTAACAGGTTTAACAGGTTCTCACTATCATCTTCATTCAGCGCAGCCGTCGGCTCATCAAGGATCAAAATTCTTACTTCACGGCTTAGCGCCTTCGCAATTTCGACCAGTTGCTGCTTACCGACACCCAAATCCCGGATTTTGGCAGCCGGATTCACGGTGAGCCGCACCTTGCGCAACATCTCATCGGCCCGGCGGATCGTCTCGTTCCAGTCGATAATCCCATTACGACTAACTTCGTGGCCGAGAAAGATATTTTCGTAGACGGTCATTTCTGGTACCAGGGCCAGTTCCTGGTAAATGATACCGATCCCAACCCGCTCACTGTCAGCAATGCTGAAAAAGCGCTGTGGCTGACCATCAATCAGAATTTCGCCACTGTACGAGCCATACGGATAGACACCGCTCAAGACCTTCATCAATATCGATTTGCCGGCCCCATTTTCGCCTACCAGACAATGGATTTCACCCCGTTTCACGCTGAAAGTGACGTTATCAAGTGCGCGCACACCGGGGAACTCTTTGGTAATCTGACGCATCTCCAGGATCGGGGTTTGCATGCTACACCGCCTTGCGTATTCTTTTTACCGGAGTGTGTTTCATAAGTTTACCGCAATTTTGGCATCATTTAACAGACCGGGATTGCAACAGGCAACCCCGGTCTTTATGAAGAGAGATTCTTTTAGGGCAGATTGGTGAAGTCGCTGGCGCTGTAGTAGCCGGAGTCAATCAGGGCTGCGCGCACGTTGTCGCGCGTGACCGTCACTACCGGCGATTGAATGGCGGGGACGTCCTTCTTGCCGTTGTTGTAAGTGCCACGGGCTTCGGGCTGCTGATCCTGAAGGAGTGCAACCGCTGCCTTGATAGCGTCTTGCACCAGCGTGCGCACGTCCTTGAACACGGTCATCGACTGGCGGCCATCGATGATGTATTGCACAGAAGCCTTCTCAGCATCCTGACCGGTGACAAAGTACTCGGTGACATCCTTATCAGCAGC
The DNA here is from genome assembly GCF_000018865.1 of Chloroflexus aurantiacus J-10-fl. Classification (NCBI taxonomy): domain Bacteria; kingdom Bacillati; phylum Chloroflexota; class Chloroflexia; order Chloroflexales; family Chloroflexaceae; genus Chloroflexus; species Chloroflexus aurantiacus. Next base: position 2,648,679 of record NC_010175.1, on the reverse strand, counting down.
GAAGGCATCGGCGATTGCACGGGCGGTACCGTCGTTCGGGGCCAGGATGTAGACTTTGCCCTTGTCAGCAGCGGTCGCCGCAGTCAGGTTTGCCTCGGCCAGATTCTTGGCGGTGTTGAAATCCCAGTTGGTGGTCACCTGACCGATGATCTTCGCCATCTCGTCGCGGGTGAGGTCGAGCTTGTTCTGGAGGGCAACCGCCTCGCTCGAATTCTTGATCACGAATGTGCCGTCGGCAATCTTGGGTTGCAAGACTTTCCAGGCACCCTCGAAGAAGAGGAAGGCATTGTTGTCTGAGGCTGCACCGGCATACAGGTAGAGCGGATTACCGGTACCGCTGGCGTGATCAACCAGATACTGCGCCTGTTGTGCGCCCACAGCAATGCTATCGAAGGTGACGTAGTAATCAACCGCATCAGTCTCGCGGATCAGGCGGTCGTAGGAGATCACCTTCACGCCAGCCGCCCGCGCAGCTTCAGCCGCCGCCGCTGCCGCCGTACCATCGTGAGGGCAGATGATCAGGACCTTAATGCCCTTGGCGATCAATGCCTCAACGTTCTCCTTCTCCTTAGCCGACGAACCCTGGCTGAAGAGAATCTCAACCTGATAACCGGCCTGCTGCAATGCTTCGCGGAAGCGTGTCTCATCCTGGATCCAGCGGGGTTCATCTTTAGTAGGAAGGACAATCCCAACCGCAAGCTGCTGCGTATTGCCGGTGCTCCCACCGGTGCTACCACCCGTACTCCCACCAGTGTTGCCACCGGTGCTGCCACCACTGCCACATGCAGACAAAAGGAATGCAATGGCTGTCAACAGAGACAGCAACAACCCGAACGTCTTCTTCGACATGAAAGTCCTCCTTGAATACAAACATCCCAACTCATTGCGAACAACACTGATCACAACACGCAGAAATCGTTTGCTGCCGGTACACCTCCCTGTGTGTGTAGCAATTCACTATCCAGATACCGCTATTGAAACATAACGGCACCGGATTGCCCAGTCGTCTCACCCTGAAAAACGGTGGGGGATCACCCCTAGTCGCACATTAGGGGAAAACCCCTAGAGTCGGTCAGGCTTATTTGTCATTGGGCGTGGTAGGACACCATCAGGAAAAGGGGGCTGCCGGCGGAAGTCATCTCGTATATGCAGACGGCACTCCCCTGGAATGGACATCCACAACGTGATGTGTGTATCTTCGCGTATAGCGGGAAGCTTTCAGCAACACACTCCCGGTATAGCGTTATGTAGCCGTTGCGTAGAGCGTATGCAGATTACGCAGATAAGCGCAAGCCATCTTGCATAACACCGACCTACCATTCGGGCATCAGCCGTGGTAGACTAGATAGTGCAACGGTGTTCCAAACCAGCTACCAACTTTCCATCATTGCACGGAGACGGCATATGATGCCACTTGTGCGCACCAAATTGCAGCCGCCGGAAGTGCGGCCTTCGTTGCTTCCACGTCCCCGCTTGTACGAACAGTTACGGCTTGCCCTGCACAGTCGATTGGTATTGATTGCGGCACCGGCCGGCTACGGTAAAACATCGTTGCTGGCTGAATGGATTGTTGAGGCCCGCAAAGAATGGTCACACATTGCCTGGTTGAGTCTTGATGAGACCGACAATGATATTCGCCGTTTACTGGCCTACTTGCTGGAGGCGTTGAGTAATTTGCCACATGAGCGACGTGCACAGTTGCAGGCACTGTTAAGTGAAGACTCTGAAATTGATACGACACAATGGTGTGCTGAACTACTGAACGATCTGGCCGAGACAGCCGGGCCAACGGTCATTGTGCTCGATGACTACCATCTGATCAACGATCCGCTCATTCATAACGCGATTACCTTTCTCATCGATCACCTGCCACCCCGTTGCCGTTTACTGATTGCCAGCCGCCGCGATCCACCACTGCCTCTGGCGCGCTGGCGCGCCCGTGGTCATCTCACCGAGTTGCGTAGTTTCGATTTGGCCTTTAACCCTGAAGAGACGGCAGCCTTTCTGCTTGAAACGATGGAACTACCCTTGAGTCGCGATCAGATCGTGGCATTACTGGAAAGTACTGAGGGCTGGCCGGCCGGCTTACGACTGATTGCACTGGCGATCCGTGATCGGGTTAACCGTGGTGAATTGATTGATGAATTAATCAGTGGTAATCGCTACGTTGCAGATTATTTAATTGAAGATGTATTTAACCATTTATCACACCAGTTACAACAATTTCTCCTTCAGACATCCATCCTCGATCAGTTGTGTGGAGCGCTATGCGATGCAGTTATCGGTGTCCATGATGAAACAGAGGTACGAACACCGGTTCAATCAAGTCAACAAATCCTGACCGAACTTGAGCGTAACAATCTCTTTCTCTTTCCGCTCGGTAGCGAGCGGGTCTGGTACCGGTATCATCATCTGTTCGCCGAGGTTTTACGGGATCGACTGATGGCAAGTCACTCACCAGACCAGGTGGCGATCCTGCATCGTCGGGCCGGGGCGTGGTACGCAGCGCATGGCATGCTGACGCAAGCAGTCAACCATGCGTTGCAGGCACAGGCATTTGACGATGTTGTTGCTATGCTGGAACCAATTGGTTTAGCGGTCATTTCACAGGTCGGCGAGGTAACGCTCCGGCGATGGTTACCATCTCTTCCTGTAGAGGCTTTTGAGCGTCATCCACGACTGGCTCTCTTACGAGCCTGGCTGGCGACGGCAGATTATCAGGTTGATGAGGCTGCCCATTGGATTGCGGTTGCCGAACGCGCCCTGGCCGGCGTCGCCAGTGGTGCAGCAACGCCTATTGGACCAATTGCGAATTTACGCGGTGAATTGAGTGCGGTACGGGTACGTCTGGCGGCCTTACAGGGTGATACCGATCAGGTGATAGCAGAAGGAAAACAGGCGCTGAACTGGTTGCAGAGCGATTACCAATCACTACGGATGCGAATCGCCAAAGACCTGGGTTACGCCTGTATTGCCCAACGCGATCTGGTACGGGCAGAGCAGTCGTTCAGCGAAGCCATGGTCAACGGCTTTCACGTTGGCCTGCCGTACATTTCAGCAATGGCAACGATCGATTACGCCTATACGCTCATGCTGCGTGGCGCATACACGAACGCGATTAATGCCTGCCGGGATACCATCGATCAAATGATGCATCACCAGCGTAATCGAACCGTTCCTGGTATTGGCTTACCCTTCCTGGCCCTGGCCGACCTGCATACGATCCGCCACGAATTTGCCGGTGCCTTACCGGCCCTGGCCGAAGCGGAAAGTGCGATCAAGTCAGGACATACCACCAGTTATCTCTGTCTGCTGATCGTCATGGCACGGGTAGCCCGTGCCCGCAATGATCTCCCCGGTGCGCTACGGATCATCCGGCAGGCCCGCTTTATGGCGCGCCAGCGGCGAGTGGGCTGGGTACGTGCTGTACTGGATGGTTTAGAGTCTCAAATTATGATCGAGCAGGGTGATTTGGAAGCAGCCGGCCAACTCATCACCAACATTGTGGCCACGCCAAGTGAGTTTCAATATCTGCCAACAGCAGCATTTTATGCTCGTGAACACATAACTCGTGCTCACTATGAATGGCGGCTGGCTCACTACCAGGACACTGGCGACTGTCAGGCACTTCACGATCTGGCAATGGAATTAAGTACACCATCAGGCACAGAACTCTGGCAACGTCTCTCACCACTCGATGCGGCATTGCTGCGCGGATTGGCCCTGGCAGCAGCCGGTGACGATGCCACAGAGGCTATCCTGAGCGCACTCGATCTGGCGACCAGCGAACGGATTGTTACCCCTTTTCAACAGGCAGGTGAACCGCTACGCCGCATCCTCAACCAGCTTTTGAGCCGGCAACGACTGCCACCGTTTGGGGAATACCTGCTCTCGCTCCTTGACGATTATGAACCTTCGCCGATTGCTGTACTGAGCACGCCTTCATCTGATGCGCTGCCCGAACCGCTCAGCCAGCGTGAGATCGAGGTACTACGGTTGATGGCCGAAGGGCGCAGCAACCAGGAGATTGCCGGTCACCTGATTATTGCCATCAGTACGGTAAAATCGCATGTTAACAACATCTTTAGTAAACTGGGCGTCGCCTCGCGCACGCAAGCGGTAGCACGCGGGCGACGGCTCGGTCTGATTCCTTAATGACGCTTCAGACGATGACGAATATCAATCACATCACGTAGCATAGCCTGACAGGTACCGAGAGGGCCATCTTCGAGACTGCTGACCGTTGAACGACCGGCACTATCGCTGTAGATGACAAAACCCATCTCGCCATGCGCCAGTCGGGACAATGGATGGTCGGCTGTCAACACCGTTGGCGCGACCGAGAGAGTATACGTTCCATCCGTTTGACGCACGGCAGTGGCAACCAGCGAGATGCGTCCACCGGCACGCCAGGCCGCTGCCAGATCGTCGGCGCTCACTTCACGGATACCGCGCACCTGTACATCGGCCAGTGTTGCCGGCTGATTGAGCACCGCATTGGCGAAGATGACCAGTTTATTCGCGGCATCCCAGCCATCAACATCAAGTGAGGGATCGGGTTCGACGATGCCCTGCCGCTGTGCCTCGGCCAGGGCAGTGGCGAAATCGGCACCGGCAGCCATCTGTTCGAGAATGACCTGGGTTGTGCCATTCACCACCAGTTCTGCGCGTTCGATCTGGGCACCAGCCAGATCACGTCGGCCAAAATTAATCGTCGGCAAAGCGCCGCCAACCGCACCAGAAAAGCGCAACGGTGGACGCTGGCTATGGGGTGAAAGATCATCAGCCCAATCGCTAAGTCTCGCCAGCTCTTGAAATGCCAACACCAGCGGGCCTTTACTGGCCAGAACCGCAGCTTTGCCGCGTTGAAGCGCTGAGCGAACGATGTCAAGTCCTGGCTGACCATCACGAAGATTGGTTGGCGTTGCTTCTAACACGAGATCATATTCGGCTGTCTGCGCCAGGGTAACCGGATTGAGATCGGACCGAAAGGCCGGCAACTCTCGTACTCCAAGCCGCCGTCGTTTGAGATCAACAATCGCTGCCAGATCAAGCCCAGATGGATCAAGGGCGACACCCGTAGAGTCGGCAACGCCGACAATCTTGAGACGGAAGCCATAGCGACGCGGTAAACGCTCAGGATCGGCGATTAACATCTCAAGGAAGGTGCGACCAATATTCCCTAAACCGGTAAGAAGAGTGTGAACGGTGTCCATAAGTACTTAAGTACTCCTATGCAATCATGACTTGAGCGTGTATAATATAAAGTCACACACAGCAGTTAAGCAAATCAAGATTTGCGTCGCAGCACCTATGCAAAGGGTATACGACAGGGTCTACCAAATGAAACAGTGTCAGGTTCCGTGCCCGTTCATCGCATTACACAGCCAGGATATGGCAAGTATTCGTAAACACTTGCTTGAAGGTCACCAGTGTCGTGATGCCTGGGTAGCCTTGAGCAAGCTGGTACAAGATGCACGCCAGCGCAAAGATTGTCTGGAACGGGCATCAATTCTGGCGCCTGATGATGAGGAGCTACAGATTGCGTATCTGGAAGCACGACTGGCTGTTGATCCTGCTGACATGTTTGCCCAGCAACGGCTGAACGAAATCCGCACGATGCGATTACTTTCCGACGTAAAGACGCCCTATTTCCACGAACCACCGAAGCCACGGTTAATCGGCGACATTCTCATCTCGATAGGAGCCATTACCGAAGCGGAACTAAATGAAGTGCTGGCCGAGCAACGTCGTGGTAGTCTGCTGGTATCGGATCGACGGATCGGGCAACTACTTTTACGGCGTGGCATGATCACACCTGCCAAACTCGCCAAAGCCTTGATCATTCAGCAGCAAGAGCGGAGTCGGGCACGCACAGCACCCCAGGTGTTAGGCGAATATCTGGTTGAAAAGGGATATATCACTGCTGCCCAACTGGAAGCAGTGCTCACCGAACAGATTCGCCTGGATCAGCAAGGAAAGCGCTATAGCCTGGGTCAGCTTCTGGTTCGCATGCATCTAATGTCGAAAGAAGCGGTTGAGAAAGCGGCCCGGGAGTACGAGCAAATCTTCTGGCAGCAATTTAACACGTAGTTTAATATCCTGAATGCAGAGCCTTTCAAGCATTCCGCGATACAGCGTGGGCTGACAGGCAACTTGCTTACCCGTTCGGTGCTACAGTGAGCAGCGCTGCGTGGCACGTGGAAATACAGCTTCCGTCCAGCAAGCATTGATCACTGTCAGCTTAGAGTGTGCGTCACCGCTCCCCTCACCGATAGATGGCAATATAGCTGCTGCAAACTATGCAATAAGGCGTGCTACAATAAGCACGCCTTTTGGCAGCATTGCACTATGGGTATAGAGTTTACCTGTGATTACCACTCGCACATACACCTTTTCCCGCCTGGAAATCTGGTTACCAATCATCTGGTTGGCGGCGGTTATCAGCATGGCAGCGCCAGGATTGCTCTGGTGGATGACCTGGTCATTGCTCCAGGTACCGTTAACCATAGTGGGTGGTTTGTTGCTCTTTACAATTCCTGGACTGGCCACATTACGCTGGCTGTACCCCATACCACTACTCTGGTTTGAACGGTTAGCCCTTGCTACTAGCCTCAGTTGTGTTGTCATGCCAATCCTGCTGCTGTTCAGTGAACTGATCGGCTGGCGCTGGCATGGTGGAGCAGCCTGGATTCTGCTGGCTGTGCTGGCTGTTGTAGCGTTCTGGCCACTGCAACCCTACCGATTAGCAACGTATTCGCACAGACACCTGATCGGATGGATCGTGGTGTCGCTCACTATCGCTGCTCTGGCAGTGCGCCTCTTTGTCGTCCGCACGGTTCCGGTGGGATTATTCGGCGACTCATACCATCACACTGTCATCACCCAGTTGTTAATTGACCACGGTGGTCTGTTTCACTCGTGGCAGCCATACGCACCGGCGATAACCTTCACTTACCACTATGCCTTTCACGCCATGGCCGCATGGTGGCACTGGCTCACCGGTATCTCAGCCGCTCAGGGGGTTATTCTGGTGGGACAGGTGATGAATGGTCTGGCCGTGCCATTGCTGTATCTATTGACGGCCCGTCTCACCCATTCACGACTGACCGGTGTATGGGCTGCACTGGTCGTTGGCTTCCTCAGTTTTTATCCGGCATATTATGTCAATTGGGGACGCTATACCCAACTGGCCGGGCAGACGGTCTTGCCAGCAGCGGCCATCGCCTGGATGACGTTGATTGACCGGGCATTGCAGCCACATCGTTCGTGGCGCGACCTGCGCCATCCATTGTTCCTGGCCTGGCTAACAAGTGCCGGGTTGGCCCTGAGTCATTATCGCGTGGCGGTACTGGCAATCTGCTTCGTTATCGCCTATACCATTGTCGGCGTTGGGTTGCGAACCCCGCTGCGATGGCAGATATTGCTCCGTCTGGGTGCTGTGGGTGCAATTGGTGCGCTGGGAGCGGTGTTGCTGGCCTCTCCCTGGCTATGGCGCGTGCAGCAAGGCCAAATCACGCGCCTGGCTTCCGCGCTACTCAATACAAGTGCTGAAACCAGTAACCCTATCGCACTTGAGACGATTGGCGCTGCATTTCATGCCGGCCTCTTTCCATTCGCTGCACTGGGACTGGCGAGTCTGCTCTGGCGTCGGCAGAGTAGTGGGGTCGTCCTGGTGGTATGGGCCGTCCTGGCATGGCTGGTAGCCAACCCACAACTGCTTGGACTGAACGGGCAGGGGATGATTACGGCATTCACCGTCTTAATCGGCGCATACCTGGCAATCGCTCCGGCTGCCGGTGCCGGTTGGTTTTTCTTGATGCGTAGTCTGGCACTGGTATTGCCGGTGAACTGGCGGCACAACGTTGGTACGATCATAACTGCGCAGCTTATCACAGGTCTGGCAATCCTCGGTTGGGGCACACACATGCAGGCAACCATCCTTGATCCGGCATACCAACTGGCGACACCGGCTGATCTGGCGGCAGCACAGTGGATTAAAACTAACCTGCCGGAGGATGCGGCAATTTATGTGAACGGTTTCCCGGCTTACGGTGGGTATGTCTATGCCGGAAATGATGGCGGTTGGTGGTTGAGTTTTCTCACCGGTCGTCGCACCAATCTGTTACCAATGGCGGTAGGGTTTGAAGCCGTCGATCCGCCCGATACCCTACGGAATATCGCCCAACTGAACCAGTCGATCCAACAACACCCAATTGGTAGCGCGGAAGCTGCAACTGCACTCCGTGCGAACGGGTTCACGTTTCTCTACAATGGACCAGCCGCCAATCCGGCGAACGAATACCTTGATCCGGGACAGATCGATCAATCTCCCTATTATGAGGTTATCTACCGCCAGGACGGAGTAAGCATTTGGAGGATTCGCTAGTGCGTATTGCAGTTGTGGGACCAACATATCCTTTTCGCGGTGGTATTGCCCATTACAGCACCATGTTGGTTCACCACCTTCGAGCGGCCGGGCATACCACATTTTTCTACTCCTTTACCCGCCAATACCCGACCTGGCTCTTTCCAGGCCGTAGTGATCGCGATCCAAGCACTGCACCGCTACGGGTTGAGTGCGAGTACTTGCTTGATCCGATAAATCCCTTTACCTGGTGGCGTCTGGTGCGCCGGGTGCGAGCCGATCAACCCGATCTCCTTTTATTACAGTGGTGGGTTCCGTACTGGACACCCAGCCTGACCGTTATTTCGAGTCTGCTTAAACGGCCACCGGCAACGAAGATTGCCATGATCTGTCACAACGTATTACCACATGACGGCGGCGGAGTGATTGATCGGCGGCTGGCGATGACAGTACTGCGCCGGGCTGATGCCCTCATCGTACACAGTGAACCAGATCGCTACCGGGCGCGGGCCTTGCTCCCTCATGCCCGGATTGTGAAGGCATTTCTGCCCACGTATGAGCCGATCTTGACTAATGCAGCCTCTGCTGTCAATGCCGCACTGCGCCACCAGTGGCAGGTACCTGACCAGCGTCGGATATTGCTCTTTTTTGGATTTGTTCGCCCCTACAAAGGGTTGGAATATCTGATTCAAGCTCTGGCTCAGGTTCGGCAACAGCTTGACGTTCATTTGCTCGTCGTGGGTGAAATCTGGGGATCGCCGGCATACTATCAGCGCTACGCAGCCGAGTTTGGGGTGACTGAGGCAATAACATTCGTTGATCGCTATGTATCAAACGAAGAACTGCCGGCAATCTTCAGTACGGCCGATGTTGTTGTTTTACCTTACGTCTCGGCCACCCAGAGTGCGGTTGTCCAGCTCGCGTTTGGTTTTGGTAAACCGGTGATTACAACCAATGTTGGTGGACTACCAGAAGTTGTGCAAGATGGAGTTACCGGCCTGATTGTGCCGCCACAGGATGCGCATGCCCTCGCCCAGGCCATTGTGCGCTATTTCCAGGATGATCTGGCACCGTGCCTCACGGCTAATGTACAGGCTTCAGCTACCGAACGGGCCGAGTCCTGGCCACGATTGGTGTCAATCATTACCGATCTGGCACACGAACTGAACCGAAGATAGATGTTTCTTGCAGAATACATGAATATATTCGCACATACCCGTCAGCAACAGGGGAAATTGCCTGCCAAACGGCGGATCGTTTTTCTCTTGCCAATGGGCATTGAACGGCCTTCCGGGAGGCGTTATCTCAACATTGCGCGCGGTCTGGTTCAGCAAGGGTTCCAGGTGCGCATCCTGGCCCTCCATCCTGATCTCGCCAGTTGTGCCCAACGCCGGTTTGTAATCGATGGTGTTGAGGTCTGGTATGTCGGACAGATGCACGCACGCAAGGTCGGTAGCACACCGGTACGATTTACTCCTCTTGAACTACTTTTTGTGCTGCTCTCCTCAACACTTGGCATGATGTGGGGGGTGCTGTGCTCGCCGGCAGAGTGGTATCATCTGGGAAAACCACAACCGATCAACGGCCTGGCGGCGCTGCTTGCAGTGCGTCTCTGGCGGCGACAGCCATTTCTTGTCGATTGCGACGATGACGAGGTAACGGCCAACCGCTTTACTGCACGCTGGCAACGGGCCGTCTTTGCCTTCTGGCAATGGCTGTTGCCGCGTCTGGCCGCTGGCATTACCGTCAATACCCGCTATCTGGCAGATCGAATGGCCCGGCTGCAACGCCCCTGCGTCATTGTGCCCAACGGTGTGGCCCGTGATTTTCTCCCGCCACCACAACCAATCCGCACAGCTCTCAGGCAGGCGTTGAGATTACCCGCAGGGCCGGTGATTGCCTATGCAGGAACCCTGGCTCTCCACAACCATCCAGTTGATCTCCTGTTGCAGGCCTTTGCTCAGATTATCATCCACTACCCAACGGCACGCTTGTTGCTGATCGGTGGCGGTGAGGATTTGCCGGTTATCCAACGCTATGTATCACAACAATCCTGGCGCAACCAGGTTCTTTTGACCGGTCATGTTTCGCATCAGACGGTACGCGCTTTACTGGCATTAGCCGATCTCAGTGTTGATCCAGTTTACGATGATGCGGTAGCGCGTGCTCGCTGGCCACTCAAGATCGCGGAAAGTCTGGCTTTGGGTGTGCCGGTGGTGACCGGCGATGTTGGGGATCGCGCCGAAATCCTGGGGTACGGTACAGCCGGGATCGTGGTACCGCCTGGTGACGCCACAGCACTGGCCACAGGCATTACAGAACTGCTAGCCGACCCGGCACGCCTGACAGCAATGGCCGCCGCAGCTCAGGTGCAGGCGAAGCGGTACGATTGGGAGCTGCTGTCCAAGCGTTGGGCAACGATCTATGATTGGGTGTCACGCACCTCGTAGTCAGAACAGATTCTATTCCTGACTCTCCATTATTATCGTTGGGACAAGGGGGATCGGTGTAGCGAATACTGGAACAGGTCACTACTGCCCCGGAATAAAGATGACGTACAGCGCACGATATTCGCTTAACATACCCTGTGTACGACTATCGCCAACGAAGTAGATGTTGGAATCGAGGAGGACAGCATCGGTAGAGATATTCGCTTCTGCCGGCAGCGGAGTACTGCTCCAGGCATCGGCCACAATGTCGTAAGTCAACCCCTCACGCCGTTCGCTATCGAAGATCAGCAACGTACTGGACAGTCCAACCACTGCGGGACGGGCAATCGCCTGTGGTAGTGGAGCTATTGCCACCCAGCGGCGATTCGGGTCATTCCCCGGTTCGAGACGATGGCTATCGCGCAGCGGCCCCTGTTCACCCTCGCCACCAATAACAAAGAGGCGGCCAGCGGCAACCGCAACCCCCGCATCACGTCGAGGTTGCGGTAGTGGAGGTGCCGTCTCCCAACGCTCACGTACCGGATCGTAGACGAAGACATCGCTCCGTACTGTGGTACCATCCCAGCCACCAATCAGGTAGAGCTGGCCTTCCCAGGCCGTGAGTGCGTAGCGACTGCGCGGAGCCGGCAGAGGAGGCCCGGAGTACCAGCGTTGTTCACGGGGATCGTAGATCTCGAGCCGATCAAGGACAGTACCATTACTATCTTCGCCTCCCGGCACGTAAATCAGGCCACGTAGCGTAACGGCTCGCGCATAACTCACAGCGGTAGGCTTATCGGTCAGTCGCACCCAACGGTCAATCTCAGGATCGTAGCGATCAACGGCAGCACTGACAACGCCGTTGCGCTGTCCACCAATGACGTACAATCTGCGTTCAAGATCGTAGCCGGTCAGCGCGAAGTGATCGCGAGGTTCGTTCAATGGCTGACGCAGAAACCAGCGCTGCTGAGCATCGATGATCGGCGACGAGGTTGGCGCAGCGGTCACCGGCATCGTGCCGGCTCGTGCATTGATGACCAGGGTTGCTACCGCAATAACGATAACGACAATCCCACCGATCAGCCACGGGAGCAATTGTGCCAAAGTCGTCTTTGTTGCAGGTGGTGCAGGCGAGGATGCGGTGATAGTGACAGGCTCCTTAACCGGGGTTGAAGGTGCAATGTCTGCCGGTTCTGGCGTAGTTGGCGGTTCGGTATTGAGAGCAAGCGGTTCAGTCGACTCAACAATCGACACTGCCGCATCAGATACGGCAGAAGCAGTTATCGCCGTTAACTCATCACTTGGTGCGGTTGCTTTTGCAACCTCCGCTTCATCAATAGCAGTCTGATTGGTCTCGCCAACGGTCACAATCCCGTTGCGAATGGCATAGACGGTCGCCTCGGTGCGCGACTCCACACCGATCTTCGCGAAGATATTGCGCAGATGAACTTTGACCGTGTTGACACTAATGTTCAACGCAATTGCAATCTGCTGATTTGTGGCACCCGTGGCAACGAGACGGAGGATCTCGCGCTCGCGCTCACTGATCTGAGATTCATTCGTCATATGGCGACATACCAGAACGTAACTGCTTCACGTTGATCATAACACATGCCCGAAAGCGTCATGTCACAGTCATGCCCACGGAAGAGGTAAGTAACAATGTTCAAGCTGTGATCATTGAAAAGCCAGGTGATCGCGACGTGAACGCACGTGGTACCTGTGAGTAGATTGAGCTACGACACATGCCTGGCATTGAGCACGGGAGGTGCGGAGACATGGCCTCCGCGCTCCAGACAATACCACATGGGCATTACCGAACAGGAACGGTTTCTATCCGGCGCGTGATTGTGCGATACATGTGCAAAAGAGCTTCTACCCATAAATCATTATTTTTTTGCCTGCTTTCGTTCATGATACGAATGATCTGTGACAGCAACCGAGAGGTTCCCGTATAATATATCGATAGTCATCCCTGCGTTGTAAACAGCTTCTATGATGATTGGCCGATTGCGACTTGCTATCCTCGTCTTGTATGCCACACTGAGTTTGCACATAATTCAGTGGGTCTGGCCATCGCCAACCTATGCCCAATCAGGTGTTTCACTTGAAGTGTTTACGCCATTCGCCGGTCAGTACGTCGTTGGTGAATGGTTACCGGTACGAGCAACCCTGCGCAACGCCGGTGCCACGATCACGGCAACGATCACCGGTAGTCCGGCAGACGATCCGGCGCAATACGCTCGTGTTATCCGCATTCCAACCGGTGGACAGGAGACGATTTGGCTCTACGTCTGGATCCGTCAACCGGCTCGCGCCGTCACCATTACGGTGTCTGCCAATAACGTGATCCTGGCCCAGCAGGAGCTACCGCTTCTCTTACGTCCAACTGATCGGATGCGGGCTGTGCTGGGAGAATCGCCGGTCAGTGGCGACCTTTTTGCTACCGGTAGCCTGCAAGTAGCCGATCTTCCCGATCATGCACTCGGTCTGAGTAATCTCAGTGTATTGGCTCTTTTTGAATTGAGTGAACCGTTGTCACCCTCACAACAGTCGGCATTGCTGGCATGGGTACACAATGGTGGTCACCTTATTGTCGGTGGTGGCCCGGATGCCATTACGCTGCAAACCAATCTACCTTCGACATTGCAGGCGGCACAGATTGCCGGAGTAGCCGCCCTTGATCGGCAACCACTGGCCGATCTTGCCGAAGTGGCATTTCCCAACCCTTTGATCGGTCTCAAACTACAACCGGTTAATGGCGCTTATGCGATTGGCAACCCGACAGCACCACCCTGGATCGAGTATCCGGTCGGTCATGGACGGGTCACCCAACTCGCATTTTCGCCAGATAGCCTGAACACCTGGGCCGGACGTGACCTGTTCTGGTCGGCCTTAGCCCAACCGGTACTGCTGGCCCAAACAACTATTGGTAGTAGCGCTCAGCTTACCAGCCGCCAGATTGAGGCGTTGCGTCCGGCATTAAGCATTCTGCCGGCTATCGACATCCCGGTTTTCGGTCAGAGTTTCCTGGCCCTCACCATCTACGCTCTGGTGGTCATCCCATTCCTGATCGGCATATGGTGGTGGCGTCACCGCGTTCTGCCGGTGACAATCCTGTTTTTAGTAGCGGTCATTAGCAGTGGGAGTAGTCTCTGGTGGGCCAATGCCAACGCTGCGCCGGCCTATACATCGTTACGCCTGACCCTGATCGAACAAATTGACAATCGACAGGCGATTGCCAATAGTGCGCTGGTGATGCTATCGGCAATGCCACGGACTGAGACGGTATCATTCACAAGTCCGGCTTTTCTGCGACCACTGAGTATCGGCGCTGACCCCAACGGGGATGCAATGGTACTGAATAATCCCCTGTTTCAGGAGACAACGCAGATTGCGGTGCAACTGGCACCGTGGGAGCGGCAAAGCCTGCTGGCGTCCATGGTGCTTCCGGCGCTGCCAGTGCAGGCAACGCTGGTCATTGATCAAGAGCGCTTACGGGTGGATCTGCAAAACGACAGTTCAGTGACGCTGCGCGACACCTACATTATGTATGGAGACCAATTAATCTTCTTCGGTACTCTGCGGCCTGGTGCCCGTTCAGTAGCCCGTTGGCCGGCCGTTTTCGCCGAAGCACCGGTAAACGCTTCCCCAGGTCAGCTTATTGTCAATGATTTACGCGAAAACGGGTTGCTACCGAATCGCAACATTGAACAGCTTGTCTCTCTGCGAACAACATTCATTGATGCAGCGGTCAGACCGGTGTCGGAACGGTTTGATCCAGGCCCTTTTCTTATCGCGTGGCTTGATCGTGATCCGACTACATCAACCATACCAGATGGTTGGAGTGAAACCTTGTTGGTAATGCGCCCCCACATTGTCGGTCAGGGACAGTTGATTTTGCCCGTGGGCTGGCTGCGCATTGATCCGAAAAGCACACAAACTACCAGTTGTTCGAATGATAATGGCATCCTGATAAGCAATGCTGCCGGTGATGTGCATCTTCGTCTACCCGCCGATCTGGCTCAATTACAGGCAGAGACGATCCAGGTACACGTGAAAACGGTTGACCCTCTTGCAGATCGCCAACTTGTCATTCAGGCTTATAACTGGCAGACTGCGAACTGGAGTCCGGTAACGGCTACCGATCCGACTCGTTTTACTATCGCGTCGGCGGCTGCCTACCTGCGCAATGGTGAATTGCGCTTACGTTTCAGCAATTCTTTCGATCAACCAACGTGCATTATTGTCACCGGTGGGGTGCAGGGAGTTGTGCCGTGATAGCAGCATTCCAGGGTGCATGGCAGCAGCTCGTTCAAAGCCGACGGGTGAGCATATGCGTGATGGGTACCGTATTCGTGATGTGGTTAGCAATGCTCAGTTCTATCCAGCTCGCGAATATCGGCGTCAACATCGAGTTACCCCTACGCAACGCGCAAGTCGGTCGTCTCCTCGCTACCAGTTTCTGTCTGGTTTTACAGGGTTGGTTGCTCGCGATCACCCCATCACTTGCATTACGCCTGTATCCAATATTTGCGCAACCGACACCCATATCACCGGTGCAACTGCTGGCTCGTATACTGGCGTTGTGGGGAATGATGTTGATCATCATCATTATTGCCGTGCCTTTCCTCAGCATCTTGCCTCTCTTCGGGAGTCTGAGTCTGGCCGAGATGATCTGGGTGCTGATCGTGATCGTGATGACGAATCTCCTGCTTTGTACGATATGTATCTGTTGGCTCACTCTGGCCCGAACACCACCGGCAGGTTTGTTTGCGACATACGGTACAATTCTGGCCTGGTTGATCGTGCCAATCCTGCTGATTGCCACTAACGCTGTCCCTCCTGCTTCGGCACGGGTGATCGCTGCCTTCAACCCATTGACTGCCCTGGTCGCACCGTTGGCACCAGCCTTCCCGCTCGATGGGCCGATTGCAAATAACCTGGATATGCTGCTCCAGATTACCCACGGCGCTATCGAGCGAACTGTACCACTACACCAACCTTATCTGGCCGGCAGCGGTCTTATAGGATGGCTGATCTTTGGTCTGACCAGTTTTCTTGCCCGCCCTCTGCCCCGTCGCTGGCAACGCTTCGATACGCTCTGGCTGATTGGGCTGGTGGTCTATCTAATATTCATGTTTTTGGAGCCTGAATGGTGGAGCGCAGCGTTCCGTTGAATTGTCAGGAGGAAGGAGAAAATAGGGTGGAGGAAGGAGGAAATAGGGTGGAGAAGAGAGGAAATAGGGTGGAGGAGGGAGGAAATAGGGTGATAGAAGGGAGGAAATAGGGTGGAGAAGAGAGGAAATAGGGGAGAAGAGAGGAAATAGGGTGGAGAAGGGAGAAAATAGACGGATGGGTTCGTAGGGGCGGGTTCGGAACCCGCCCCTACGAACCTATGCATTACCCATAACTGGTGTCAACCACGGGTGTATCAGTGGGTATGACCGTCATGGGTACTGTTGTGGGCGACTGGCCCGATGGCAGTGCGCTGCTCCAGCCGTGCTATCACGTGCTGAATGGATTGCCGTACCCGCTCGTCATGCGCGTGGCGCAAGGTTTGGAGTGCGGCAGCCATGCTGCCGCGCCTGCCGTGCTCACGATCCAGCGCGTGGTACACCGTTACCCATCCTGGTCACAGGGGTGCTGGATGTGCTTGTTTCGATCATCGAGTCGGTCAGGCACGAATGCGCTAACTGCGCGTAGACATGTTGTTGCACCAGGTTTGTGCCTGCGCATCAGCGGCCACGGCCAGCACCTGACGGCGGTGGAGAGGATACCTCCACGCAGGCTGGAAGCCTGCGCCACGCCACCCGCGCCACGGGGAGCGCTTGCAGCCTGGCCTAACGCAGCGTGACATGTGGGTAAGGCATAGCCTACGAACGGGTGCATGTGTCGGTTCACCCTGCCATATGAGGGATGTGGCGAAGGAGGGGATGGCGAAAGGGTACGCCTTGGTTCGCGTACCATAGATTGTATGTTTCAGGTTTGGTATTATCCCATCGCGAAGACAGACTCAATTCGCTCTACTCCAGCCGCAACACCGTGTCTTGCATGACAGGAGAGAGGCGACAATCACGCGGAAGTATATTCCTTGCCGGATTGCTCGCCTACCCTCACCCGGCATCTGATCATCGGATTACCCGATAAATAACAATACCCTCGTGGGCAAAAACCGCTTCATAACCCGGCTGTCCGGCAAACAGTTCAGGACGCAATGGCCCCTTTGGTGAGGTGTAGATATAATCAATCCGCTCGGCAGCTATCAGACTCGCTATATCAACCTCTTGCCCGTTACCGAGGTCAATGATGCGCTGACTGCGTTGTTGTGTAGCCTGGACATCCTCCGCTTCACCATAGATGAAGAGTACCGGCGGCGTACTTGTCCAGCGTCCGGTCAGGGGTAAAATCCACCACCCCCCATCCGTTCCCCGCGCCACACCGGGCAACCAGGGCGCAGCATTGATCAAAAATCGGGCTGTGGGAGGTGTCTGTTCGGCGATCCACGTTAGGGCGACCCGGTCGGCTGAAGTTGCCAGAATGGTCACCGGGTTCACAATTGTGCGCTGTTGATACGCCCCCCACAGCGTACACCCCAGTAGCAGCGCGATAGCAGCCATCTGCGTCCAACGACGCTGCGGCCAGATCAGGGCAACGCTACCACCGATGAGATTGCTGAGTGGTAAAAACAGGCTGATCGCTGTAATGTCAACCGGCAGTAGCCAGAGAAAGGGCAGGCGTACCGTCAAGGGGTTTATTGCCAGCAACAGCAACCCTACGCCACCGATAAGCCACGTGCGCTGCACCACGGCGTACAAGATCAACACCAGACCGATAGGCGGTGCCAGATAGCTGATCAACCAGGGGTTTGACAGCACAACCAGCACGCCTACCCAAAGCACCATCACCGCAGCAGCCCGTTGCCGGTAAAACACGCCTACCACGCCAGCAAATAACGCTAGCGTGACCAGCCACTCGTTCGGTCCGATCCACATCAGACTGTCGCTCAGTTGCACATACGAACCGCCACTCGTCAGGCTACGCGCACCGGTTGCTGCCGGTAGCAAGATCTGCCGCACCAGTACGAACCACCATGGCCCGGCAAGTATCAGTGCTACCAGGCCGGCTCCCATCGCCTCGACCAGCCGGCTAACGATTGCCGGGCGTGTCTGGTGTAATGCCCAGACAGTGCTTTGCACAGCAATGAGCGCACCACCAAACACAAACATGCGCATATGCACCAGACTCAACCCGGTGATGATCAGCGTGTTCAGGAAAAGCCAGCCCAAACGTTCACGGCGCGTATTGGCATCCAAGCATTGCTGCCAGCCTATTGCCAGCGCAACAATCTGTAATAACCCACTTAACTGTGTATACCGCCCCCACGAGACGTAGTATGCCGGCATCCACGAAATACAGCCCACGATTGCGGCAGCGATCACTGCTGCCAGCGGTCGCCGCCAGATCAGGAAAGCCAGTGCGGCAGCGGAAAACCCTTGTATCCAGTTGAGTAGTTGCCCGCTCCATAAGATCATTGCCGGCAAGTCACTCCTGCCAAGATGCCATGCTGCCGCGATCAGCACGTGGTAGCCCCAGTGATATGGCATGTCGGTGACCGGTAGATATGGGGTCAGTGTCCAGGGTACCCGTCCGGTCTCGGCGGCAACCCGCACCATCAGGGCATGATGTACCGAGTCGACCCAGGCCGGAAATGCCAGATCGGCAATCTGTACCGCCCGCAGCCAGGCACTGATTGCCAGTACACTCAGCAACAACCAGCCTGTTACCGATGATCGCACCTGAACCGGGGCCAGATCACGCCAGGCATCGTACAGCGCAACAACGGCCAGCAGGATCGCCACACTTATCAGCAGCCCTACCGGTATCGCCAACCCGACCGCCGTCACCCACAGATAGAGCAGCGGCACAAGGCTCAAACCCAGGCCATTCCAGATAGCGATACGCAGAAGCCAATGTGGACGTTCTCCAGGCATCCGACGTTCGAGCAGATACCCAGGTACCATCAACCAGAAGCCGGTTGCCAGTATCACCCTGGCGGCTGGAACAAAGCCTGCCACCAGCGCTGCTATCAACATACCGATCAACCAGAGTTGACCGGTAGAACAGCGGGCAAGCAGGCTGGCCGGTGAGGTGATACTTATCCGCATAGCTGTTCCTGGTGAACGATGTGGCTGGCTCGAATCAGACTGTAGTCAGAAGCCTGGCTTCTATTCTTGAACAATACTGTGCATTACAGCATACCACCGGGTATGAGGTCATCCGTGTGTATCTGCTGCATCCGCAAGTATCCGTGGTCATCATATACAGGACACGGATAGACGCGGATTGGGCTGATAAACGCGGATAGTTCATCACCGGGTATGAGGTCATCCATGGGAGTCCGCCGCATCCGCGAGTCTCCGTGGTCATCACACACGGGACACGGATAGACGCGGATTGGGCTGATAAACGCGGATAGTTCATCACCGGGTATGAGGTCATCCATGGGAGTCCGCCGCATCCGCGAGTCTCCGTGGTCATCACACACGGGACACGGATAGACGCGGATTGGGCTGATAAACGCGGATAGTTCATCACCGGGTATGAGGTCA